>NZ_JAKJRU010000003.1 GCF_021726475.1 Pseudomonas oligotrophica | reverse complement strand
GGAAGGCATGGTTGGTCGCACTTCCAGAATTCCGGGTATGCCCCGGATGAACAACCTACTGAGAGATCACAGCTAGCTCGGCTGCTCCGCCACGCGGGCCAGGGGAAACAGGCGCTTGAAGTTGGCGGTGGTCTGCCTGGCGAAGGCCTCGAAGTCCTCGCCGCGCAGCTCGGCGAGAAAGCGCGCGACCTCGGCGACGTACTGCGGCAGGTTGGCCTTGCCACGGTGCGGTACCGGCGCGAGGTACGGCGAGTCGGTCTCGACCAGCAGGCGGTCGGCCGGTACCCGGCGCGCCACGTCGCGCAGCGCCTCGGCATTGCGGAAGGTGACGATGCCCGACAGCGAGATGTAGAAGCCCAGGTCCAGCGCCGCACGCGCCATGTCCCAGTCCTCGGTGAAGCAATGCAGCACGCCGGCCTGGGGCAGCGCCGCCTCGCGCAGCAGCGCCAGGGTGTCGGCACGCGCCTCGCGGGTATGCACGATCACCGGTTTGCCGGTCTGCCGCGCCGCCTCGAGATGCAGGCCGAAGGAGGCCTGCTGCAGCGCTGCCGCCTGCGGCTCGTAGTGGTAGTCCAGGCCGGTCTCGCCGATGGCCACCACGCGCGGGTGTTCGAGCTCGGCGAGCAGCCAGTCCAGGGCCAGCTGCTCGCCGGGTTGCAGGTCCAGCGGGTGGATGCCGACGGAGCAATCGACATCGGCATAGCGCTCGGCGATCGCCTTGACCGCCGCGGCATTCTCGGCGCTGACGCCGATGCAGAGGAAATGGCCAACCCCGCAGGCGCGGGCCGCGTGCAGCGCGGCATCCAGGGAGCCGTCGTGCTGGGCCAGGTCGAGCCGGTCGAGGTGGCAGTGGGAATCTACGAGCATGGACAGACCGCTTTGTACGTCAAAAGCGGCGATTGTACGGCAGGCCGGGCCCGCCGCGGGGGGTTTACATGGTGTGGGTCGGACGGTCGGATTTCAGCGCGCCGGCCAGGTAGGTCTCGATCTTGTTGCGCGCCGTCGCATCGCCATCGTTGAACTGCACGCCGATGCCGGCAGCCCGATTGCCCTGCGCGCCCTTGGGCGTGATCCACACCACCTTGCCAGCCACCGGGATCTTCTCCGGCTCGTCCATCAGGTTGAGCAGCATGAAGACCTCGTCGCCGAGCTTGTAGCTCTTGTTGGTCGGAATGAACAGGCCGCCGTGCTTGATGAAGGGCATGTAGGCGGCGTACAGCACCGACTTGTCCTTGATCGTCAGCGAGAGGATTCCATTTCGCGGGCCGAGATTCGCAGGGAGGCTCATGCGGTATTCCTTGCTACGTAGACGGTCGATTCTATCTGCTGCCTGGCAGACTTGCCCACCGCACCAGCAGCGCTTCGAGAAGCAAGACACGATTGAGGTTAGCCTTGCCCAGCACTTTCTGGCGCTGTTCCAGCAGCCAGGCCTGGATATCCAGCACCGCGCCGCGCGATGCCTTGCCGGCCAGGTACGGCAGTACCTTCTGCATATCGGCCGCGCCCAGCGCTTCTTCATCACCGGTCATCTGGTAGCGCAGCAACAGCAGCGCCCACTCGCAGAACCAGTCGAACAGCAGCGGCAGCGGCACGGCGTTCCAGCTTTCGGCCAGCTGGCTCGGCCCTGCCTGCTGCTTGAGCAGCTTCTTCACCCCTTCGACCACCTGGGCACGCTGCTCGAGCGCGCCTTGTTCGTGTAGGTGCGCGGCGCGCAGTGGCGAGTTGCCGGCCAAGGCGAGCAGCTCGCGCCGCGCCTCCTCCGGTATTTGCGGAAGACGCGCCGCCAGCCACTCGAGGCTCTGCGCAAGGCTCGGCAACGGGCAGGCCTGCTGCACGCAGCGGCTCTTGATGGTCGGCAGCAGGCGGCTTGGCTGGTGGCTGATCAGCAGCAGCACGGTATCGCCGGAAGGCTCTTCCAGGCTCTTGAGCAGGGCGTTGGCGGCGTTCAGGTTCATCGCCTCGGCCGGCTCGAGCAGCACCACCTTGCGCCCGCCGAGCTGTGCGGTCTGGGTCACGAAGCCGACCAGTTCGCGCACCTGATCGACCCGGATGGCCTTGTCCGCCTCCTCCGGCTCGAGCACGAAGTGGTCCGGGTGGGTCTGGGCGGCAAGCAGGTGGCAGCTCTTGCACTGGCCGCAGGCCTGCATTCCGGTCGGTGCCTGGCACAGCAGCAGCGCCATCAGGCGTTCGGCGAACAGCCGCTTGCCGATCCCCGCCGGCCCGTGCAGCAGGTAGGCATGGGCATGCTGGCTGCGCCCGGCCAGCTGTCGCCAGACTTGCTGCTGCCAGGGCAGCGCGTCAGCCATGGGTGCGCTCCAGCAGTTGTGGCAGCAGCGCAGCGATGTCCCGCTGGACCTGCTCGAGTGGCTGCGCCGCGTCCAGCACGCGATAACGCTCCGGTGCCTGTTCGGCCCGCTGCAGGTAGGCGTGGCGCACCGCCTCGAAGAACGCCAGGTCTTCCTGCTCGAAGCGATCCAGCCGGCCGCGTGCCGCCGCGCGGGCCAGCCCGACCGCTACCGGCAGGTCGAACACCAGGACCAGGTCCGGGCGCAACGCCCCCTGGACGAAGGTCTCGAGCAGCGCGATGCGCTCGTTCGGCAGGCCGCGGCCGCCACCCTGGTAGGCATAGGTGGCATCGGTGAAGCGATCGCAGAGCACCACCGCGCCGCGCGCCAGCGCCGGGCGGATGACCGCCTGCAGGTGCTGCGCCCGAGCGGCGAACACCAGCAGCAACTCGGTATCGCTGGCCATGACTTCCTCGGCCGGAGTCAGCAGCAGCTCGCGAATACGCTCGGCCAGCGGCGTACCGCCGGGTTCACGGGTCAGCACCACCTCGACGCCGGCCCCGCGCAGCAGTTCGGCCAGGTAGTCTCGATTGGTGCTCTTGCCGGCCCCTTCGGGGCCTTCGAGGGTAATGAAAAGACCGCTCACTGGGTTTCCTCGCTGGCCGCCGGCGCCGGTTTCGGTGCCGGGCTGGAACGGTAGTCGGCCCGACGCTTCAGCTGGTACTGCCGCACGGCGCGGTTGTGCGCTTCCAGCGTCTCGCTGAAGACATGGCTGCCGTCGCCGCGGGCCACGAAGTACAGGCTCTTGCCAGGCACGGGGTTGAGCGCAGCATGGATGGCTTCGCGGCCGACCATCGCGATGGGCGTGGGCGGCAGGCCGGCGGTGGTGTAGGTGTTGTACGGCGTCGGCGTACGCAGGTCGTTGCGGGTGATGCGCCCGCGATAGCGCTCGCCCATGCCGTAGATCACCGTCGGATCGGTCTGCAGCAGCATGCCGCGCTCCAGGCGACGCACGAACACGCCGGCGATCTCGCCTCGCTCGTGCGGGACACCGGTCTCCTTCTCGATGATCGACGCCATCACCAGCGCCTGGTAGGCGTCCTGGTACGGCAGGCCTTCGGCACGCCTGTCCCATTCCTCCTGAAGGACGCCATCCAGGCGAGCCGATGCGCGCTTGAGCAGGTCCAGGTCGCTGGTGCCGCGGGTGTAGTGGTAGGTATCGGGAAAGAACTGCCCCTCGGGATGGCGCTCGGGCTTGCCGAGCCGGACCATCAGTTCGGCGTCCGGAACACCGTCCAGCGCCTGCTCCAGCTTCGGCTGCCCACGCAGCGCCGCGCGCAGTTGGCGGAAGTTCCAGCCCTCGACCAGGGTGAAGCTGTACTGCACCACTTCGCCGCGGCGCCAGAGCTCGATCAGCTCGCGCACGGTCATGCCCGGCGTCAGCTGGTACTCACCGCTGTGCAGCGTCTGGCGTGAGAGATTGAGCCGCCAGTACAGGCGCAGCCAGAAGGCATCCTCGAGCAGCGCTTCGTTCTGCAGGCGCAGGAACAGGCCGCTCGGGGTATCGCCCGGCTCGACCTCGAGCAGCCGGGGCGCATCGAGCGCCAGCGGCTGGCCAAGCGCAGCATGCTGCTTCCACAGGGCGAAACCCAGCACGAGGCAGCCCAGCAGTGCCAGGCCCAGCAGGGCGAGGGAAATCTTGCGTATCACGGATCACTCGATGGTTCGGCGAGAACGGCCTGCAGTTTACGGGTCACCGGCCCGACCGGCCAGTGATGCCCGGCAAGCGCACGGACCGGCCAGATGCCGTAGAGGCTGTTGCAGGTGAAGACTTCCTCGGTCACCAGCAGCTCCTGGTAGTCGATGTCGCGGACCTCGACCGGCAGGCCGAGCGCCGGTGCCACGGATTCGATGATCTGCGCGCGCATCACCCCGGCGACCCCGCAGCGTGACAGCTCGGCGGTGAGCAGGCGGCCGCCGCGAACCAGGAACAGATTGCTGAAGACCCCCTCGACCACCCGACCGCCATGGTCGCGCATCAGCCCTTCGGCGAACGCCGGATCGCTCCATTCGGCCCGGGCCAAGACCTGTTCCAGGCGGTTCAGATGCTTCAGTCCGGCCAACAGCGGCTGTTCGGCCAGCCGGGTGGCGCAGGGAAACAGCTGGATGCCGTCGCGGGCATGGCTGGCCGGGTAGTCCGGCGCCGCCGAACCCAGCAGGATCCGGGTCGGCGCGGCCGTCGCGCTGGGTGCATAGCCACGCTGACCAGCGCCCCGGGTGACGATCAGCTTGGCAACGCCGGTGCCGAGCTCGGCAGCGAACTGGCGGACCTCGCCGGCAAGGGCATCCAGGTCGCAGGGAATGCGCAGCCGGCTGCAGCCCTGGCCAAGCCGCTGCAGGTGGCGTTCGAAGAGTTGCGGCTGACCGGCCGCGATCCGGATGGTCTCGAACAGGCCGTCGCCATAGGCCAGGCCTCTATCCTGAACGGACAGCACCTCGACGGGCTGCCCGTTCACCCGGCACAGGTTCACTCGCCGAACCGGCGGAACACCAGCGAACCGTTGGTGCCGCCGAAGCCGAACGAGTTGGACACGGCCACCTCGATCGGCAGCGGCTTGGCCTGATGCGGCACGAAGTCCAGGTCGCAGCCTTCGTCCGGGTTGTCCAGGTTGATCGTCGGCGGCGCCACCTGGTCGCGGATCGCTAGGATGCTGAAGATCGCCTCGACCGCGCCGGCGGCACCGAGCAGGTGTCCGACCATCGACTTGGTCGAACTGACCGACAGGCGATAGGCATGCTCGCCGAAGACATTGCGGATCGCCGCCGCCTCGGCCATGTCGCCGGCCGGCGTCGAGGTCCCGTGGGCGTTGATGTACTGCACCTGGTCGGCATTGATGCCGGCGTCCTTCAGCGCGCTCTTCATGCAGCGCGCCGCACCGGCGCCATCGTCCGGCGGCGAGGTCATGTGGAAGGCGTCGGCGCTCATGCCGAAACCGATGACCTCGGCATAGATGGTCGCGCCGCGCGCCTTGGCGTACTCCAGCTCCTCGAGAACCAGCGCGCCGGCGCCGTCGGAGAGCACGAAGCCATCGCGATCACGATCCCAGGGCCGGCTGGCGGCAGTCGGGTCGTCGTTGCGCGTCGAGAGCGCGCGCGCCGCCGCGAAGCCGCCGATGCCCAGGCCGCAGGCTGCCATCTCCGAACCGCCGGCGACCATCACGTCGGCCTCGCCATAGGCGATGTTGCGCGCAGCCATGCCGATGCAGTGGGTGCCGGTGGTACAGGCCGTGGCAATGGCGTAGTTCGGCCCCTGCAGGCCCAGGTGAATGGACAGGAAGCCGGAGATCATGTTGATGATCGAGCCGGGGACGAAGAACGGCGAGATACGCCGCGGCCCCTGGTCGATGAGGGCCCGGCAACTGTTCTCGATGTTGGTCAGGCCACCGATGCCAGAGCCCATGGCCACACCGATGCGCTCACGATTGGCATCGGTGATCTCCAGCCCGGAATCACGCACCGCCTGGAAGCTCGCCGCCAGGCCGTACTGGATGAACAGGTCGAGCTTGCGCGCCTCCTTGGCGGGCAGGTACTGCTCCACCTCGAACCCCTTGATCGAGCCGCCGAAACGGGTCGAATAGGCGGACAGATCCGTATGCTCGATCAGGCCGATACCGCTGCGACCGGCCAGAATGCCCTGCCAGCTGCTCGGCACATCGTTACCCAGCGGCGAAACCATGCCCATACCGGTAACCACGACGCGTCTACGCGACACAGCAAACTCTCCTATACCTTGCGTTACTAGGAGCCATGGCGAGCGCGTCCCCATGGCCGCTATCCCGGCCCGTTCGGGCAGCCTGTCTTGGATAGCTCATCAAAGAAAAGCCGCACTACCTCGTACAAGGCAGTGCGGCTTTCCTTCGCTCGAAGCGGGATTACAACTTACTGCGCGTGGGCGTTGATGTAATCGATGGCTTCTTGAACGGTAGTGATCTTTTCTGCTTGCTCGTCCGGAATTTCGGTCTCGAATTCCTCTTCCAGAGCCATTACCAGCTCGACGGTGTCAAGAGAATCGGCACCCAGGTCTTCGACGAAGGAAGCGCTGTTGGTGACTTCCTCTTCTTTAACGCCAAGTTGCTCGGCAACGATTTTCTTGACGCGTTCTTCGATGGTGCTCATACCTTGTTTTCACTCCTATGGAAAAATCAGGCAGCTGGTCTGCTCGGTAGTGTATAGAAAGCGTTTTCCGCTTTTCAAGCTGGAAGCAGGCAAGCATGGACCCACCTCCAGCCATCTGTCCATCTCTTTGCCACGCTGGCGGGCGAAACAAAGACAGCCCTATGACTGTCGCCCCAGGCGCGGCGTCACACTCAGCTCATGTACATCCCGCCGTTGACCGGCACGGTCGCGCCGGTCACGTACGCCGCGCCGTCCGAAGCCAGGAAGGCCACGACCTTGGCGATTTCCTCGGCCTGGCCGAGGCGTCCCAGCGGAATCTGGCCGAGCAGTGCATCGCGCTGCGCTTCGGGAAGCTCGCGAGTCATGTCGGTGTCGATGAAGCCCGGCGCCACCGAGTTCACGGTGATGCCACGCGAACCGACCTCACGTGCCAGCGCCCGGCCGAATCCTTCGAGCCCTGCCTTGGCGGCGGCGTAGTTTACCTGGCCGGCGTTGCCCATGGCACCAACCACCGAACCGATATTGATGATCCGCCCCCAGCGCGCCTTGGTCATGCCCTTGAGGACCGCCTTGGTCAGGCGGTACAGGCTGTTGAGGTTGGTATTGATGACGTCGTGCCACTCGTCGTCCTTCATGCGCAGCATCAGGTTGTCGCGAGTGATACCGGCATTGTTGACCAGGATGGCCGGCTGGCCGAGGTGCTGCTGGATGTGCTCCAGCGTGGTGCGCACCGACTCGTCGTTGCCGACGTCGAGCACCAGCCCGGCACCTTCGATGCCGTTGTTCTTGAGGGTCTCGGCGATGCGCTCGGCACCGGCAGGAGAGGTGGCGGTGCCGATGACGATCGCACCCTGGCGACCCAGCTCCAGCGCGATGGCCTGGCCGATCCCACGCGTTGCACCGGTGACCAGCGCGACCTTGCCTTGCAGACTCATTGTGTTCTCCTTGTTCACGCCAGCGCCTGACGGGCCGCAGCGAAAGATTCGGGGGTATCCAGATTGTAGGTGTTGAGGCCCTTGACGCAGCGCTTGTTGAGACCGGAAAGCACCTTGCCCGGCCCGCACTCGACGACATCGGTCACCCCGCGTTCACCGAGGGCGACCATCGACTCGACCCAGCGAACCGGGCTGTAGAGCTGCGCCAGCAGATCGGTCTTGAGTGTATCCAGGTCGGCGACGACCGCGGCACTGACGTTCTGTACCAGCGGAATCTGCGGCGCCTGCCAGGCGACGGCGGCCACCGACTCGGCAAAGCGCTCGGCAGCAGGGCGCATCAGCGCGCAATGCGACGGCACGCTGACCGGCAGCGCCATGGCCCGCTTCGCGCCGCGCGCCTTGCACGCATCGATCGCCCGCTCCACGGCGGCCGCGCTACCGGCGATCACCACCTGGCCCGGCGCATTGAAGTTCACCGCGCTGACCACCTCGCCCTGCGCAGCCTCGGCACAGGCAGCCAGCACATCGGCATCTTCCAGGCCGAGGATCGCCGCCATGCCGCCCTGCCCGGCCGGTACCGCCTGCTGCATCAGCTGCCCGCGAAGCTCGACGAGCTTGACCGCATCGACGAAGGACAGGCTGCCGGCGGCGACCAGCGCCGAGTACTCGCCGAGGCTGTGCCCGGCGACGAATGCCGGACGCGCCCCACCTTCGGCCAGCCACAGGCGCCACAGGGCGACCGAAGCCGTCAGGATGGCGGGCTGGGTCTTGTCGGTCTGGTTGAGCTGCTCTTCCGGACCCTGTTGCGTCAGCGCCCAGAGATCGTAGCCGAGCGCCGCGGAGGCTTCGGCGAAGGTATCGCGGACAACGGCTTGCTGGCTGCCGAGTTCCGACAGCATGCCCAGAGACTGGGAGCCCTGCCCGGGGAAGACGAAAGCGAGTGATGCAGACATGTGCGACTCTCTTGTGGTTCTGAATGAATGCGCCTGCTGGCAGACACAGCGATTTCAGTTGGATGGTGGCCCACCGGGAGCGGTCACATCCACCCCCGGCCGAGGCGCACCCAGCAGCGGATCGAGATGTCCGCGCAGCAGACCCGGCAGGTCATGCTCGATATCAAGGGCAGCCCTGCGGATCGCAGCCTTGAAGCCCTCCTCGCCAGCCGCGCCATGGCTTTTCACGACGATGCCCTGCAAGCCGAGGAAGCTGGCGCCGTTGTAGCGCGCCGGCCGGAAGTCATCCCGCAATCGGCGCAGCAGCGGCAGCGCCAGGGCACCGACCAGGCGGCCGCGCCAGGAGGAGGTGAACAACGCCTGCACACGGGCCATGACCATTTCAGCCAGCCCCTCGCTGGACTTCAGCACCAGGTTGCCGACGAATCCGTCGCACACGGCCACATCAGTCTCGCCCCGGTAGAGGCCATCGCCCTCGATGAAGCCCTGGTAGTTCAGGCCGGGCGCCTGCTGCAGCAACAGGGCAGCGGCTTTCACCTGCTGGTTGCCCTTGACGTCCTCGACACCGACATTGAGCAGCGCGACGCGCGGATCGGCGATCCCCAGCGACTGCGCCGCGGCGGCACCCATGATGGCGAACTGGTAGAGCTGCTCGGGCTCGCTGTCGACATTGGCCCCCAGGTCCAGCAGCAGGCAGGAGCCGCGCAGGGTTGGCAGCGAGGTCGCCATCGCCGGGCGATCGATCCCGGGCAGGGTCTTGAGCACCTGTCGGGCGAGCGCCATCAGCGCTCCGGTGTTGCCGGCGCTGACGAACGCATCCGCCTGGCCATCGCGCAGCAGCTCGAGCGCCACGCGCATGGACGAACGCGGCTTGCCACGCAGCGCCTGGGCTGGCCGCTCGTCCATGCCGATTACCTCGTCGGCTTCGACGAGACGCAGGCGCGCACGATCGACCCGTGGGGAGCGAGCGATGAGTTCTTCTATGACGGAGAGTTGGCCGACGAGAGCCAGATGCAACGAGGGGTCTTCAGCCAGACAGGCAAGGCTGGCTGGAACAATGCAACGGGGACCGAAGTCCCCGCCCATTGCGTCGATCGCGATGACCGGAGCGGACAAGTTACTCGTCAGCGCCCTTGTCGATCACCTTGCGACCACGGTAGAAACCGTCCGGGGAGACGTGGTGGCGCAGGTGAACTTCACCGGTGCTCTTTTCCACGGACAGGGCGTTCGCCTCGAGCGCGTCGTGGGAACGGCGCATGTCACGGGCGGAACGGGATTTTTTGTTCTGCTGAACAGCCATTTTGGATCAACTCCTAAACGTTTGGGTCACGCTTTAACTGCGCCAGAACGCTGAACGGGTTGGACCGCGTCACCTCGTCCTCACTCGACTCGGGCTCTTCGAGCCCAGCCGGCGGCTGGCAAATTTCAGGGTCATGGAGTGGAACAATCGGCAGAGCAAGCAAGAGCTCGTCCTCGATCAACGCCTGAAGATCCAACGGATCCTCTCCCACTTCCAGTACGTCATATTCCCGGGGAAGATGGTCACTGCTCGCGCCTTCGTTCACGACTGCGTAGCTGCATTCGCTGTGTACAGGCAGCACAACCGCCCCCAGACAACGCTGGCATATCATCTTGACCTCAACGTCCAGCTCGCTGCGAATAACCAGGGCACGCTGCTCATCACGCCCGAAGGAAAAACGGGCATGAACGAGGCCTTGGTCATCCTCCAGCGCATCGGTGAGCCGCTTCAGCTGCTGCAGCTTCAAGTCGCCCTCGAGAACAACGTCTCGATCGGCCAGCTTGCGCGGGTCAACGTACGGAGGTATCGGTCCTTTCAACATAAGCGCGGCATTCTAGGGTCGCGCCTTGCGACTGTCAAAGGAATTCCAACCGCGCCGACCGAGAGGCATGCAGCAGCGGCGAGAGTCCTATATAAGGAAGAAAAACTGCCGGAGCCACCATGCACCCCCTGCTTCTCGCCTCGAGCTCGCCCTACCGCCGCGAACTACTGGAACGACTGGGCCTGCCTTTCGAATGCAGCTCACCGGATATTGACGAAACCCGGCAACCGGACGAGCCGGCCGAACGACTTGTCCGCCGACTGGCAGCGGAGAAGGCTTGCGCACTCGCGCACCTTCATCCGAACCGCCTCATCATCGGCTCCGACCAGGTCGCCACTCTCGGCGATACCGTGCTCGGCAAGCCCGGCAGCCACCAACAGGCCACTCGGCAACTGCTTGCCGCCAGCGGCCGCTCGGTCCGCTTCCTGACCGGCCTTGCCCTGCTCGACAGCGCCAGCGGACAACTGCAGGTCGATTGCATCCCCTTTATCGTCCACTTCCGCGAGCTGAGCACACAACAGATCGAACGCTACCTGCAGCGCGACAAACCCTACGACTGCGCCGGCAGCTTCAAGGCCGAAGGCCTGGGCGTCACGCTATTCCGCGCGACCGAGGGCAGCGATGCCACCAGCCTGATCGGACTGCCACTGATCCGCCTGACGGACATGCTCATCGCAGCAGGCATCGAACTCCCCTGAGAGAGCTCAGCGCAGGGCTGGCGCAGAAAGCCCGGTCAGCATCGCCAGCCTTTCCGCCACCCCCGCCCCCAGCTTCTTGCTGAAGCGATCCAGCGGGGACTCCTTCACCGTGAAGTCGGCCAGCTCGGGCTCGCCGACCACCTCGCGCGCAACGTAGGACGTACTGCCCAGACCATCGATCAGGCCCAACTCGAGCGCCTGCTCGCCAGACCAGACAAGACCGGAAAACAGCTCCGGATGCTCGCCGTCGTGCAGTCGATCACCACGCCCCTTCTTGACGCTATCGATGAACTGACGATGGGTGGTGGCCAGCACGCCCTGCCAGAACTCCGTCTCTTCGCGCTTCTGCGGCTGGAACGGATCGAGGAAGGCCTTGTGCTCGCCCGAGGTATAGACGCGCCGCTCGACCCCGAGCCGCTGCATCGCATCGACAAAGCCGAAGGTGGCCGCCGTCACGCCAATGGAGCCGACCAGGCTCGATTTGTCGGCGTAGATTTCGTCCGCCGCACTGGCGATGTAGTAGGCACCGGACGCCCCCAGATCGGAAATCACCGCATAGAGCCTGATCTGCGGATACTCGCCACGCAGGCGGCGGATTTCGTCATAGATATAACCCGACTGCACGGGACTGCCACCCGGACTGTTGATGCGCAGGATCACGCCCTTGGTGTTCGGATCCTTGAATGCCGCGCGCAGCGCCCCGACCACGTTGTCCGCACTGGCGGACTCCTGGTCGGCAATGGTGCCGCGCACATCGATGACGGCCGTATGGCTCGAGCTGCGCGCCTTGTTCTCACCGAACTGCATGAGCGGCGAGAACACCAGCAAGGCGCCGAACAGGTAGGCGAAGGTCAGCAGCTTGAAGAAAATACCCCAGCGTCGGGCACGGCGCTGCTCCTGCACCCCGGCCAGCAGGGTCTTTTCCAGCAGTTTCCAGCTATTGCGCTCCTCCTTGTCACCCTCCGAAGGAGCCTTCCATTCGTCAGCCATGCCTTTCTACTCCTGTCGAGCCAGCCAGTCGTCCAGCTCGGAAAACTCATCTATGACCAAACGCGGGCGCCACGCCTGCAGCACATCCGCAGCCTGGGCACCGTAGCTCACGGCCACGCCATCCACGCCGGCCCGCTGCGCCATCTGCATATCAAACACCGAATCCCCGACCATCAGGGCCTGCCCAGGCTGCCGCCCGGTGAACGCGAGGATCTCGTTGACCATGAGAGGATCGGGCTTGCCGGCCGTTTCGTCCGCACAGCGCGTCACATCGAAGAAATCCTGCCAGCGCTGCCCTGCCAGAACGCGATCGAGTCCGCGCCGCCCCTTGCCAGTGGCGACGGCAAGCAGGTAGCCACGCTCGCGCAACCGGAGCAGCGTCTCGGCAACTCCCGGATAGAGCGCCGAAGGCTCGGCCTCGAGCGCCAGGTAATGATCGCTGTAGCGCTCGCGGAAGCGCTCCTGCAGCGCGGCATCATCACCCGCCTCCGGATGCAGCACCTGGAACGCCTCGCCCAGCGACAAGCCGATGATGCCGCGCACCGCATCGTCCGACTGGCGCTCGAGGCCACAGGCGCCGGCAGCGACATGCATCGAGGCAACGATCCTGCCGATCGAGTCGACCAGCGTCCCATCCCAGTCGAAGATCAGTACCGGATAACGCTTACTCACCCAGGCGCTCCAGGGTTCGGGCCCACATCTCGTCCACCGGCGCCTCGAGCGCCAGCTCGCCGCCCTCGGGAAGCGGCACGCGAAGCGCATAGGCATGCAGGAACAGCCGCTTGCCGCCAAGCTCGCGAACGACGCGCGAGAATTCCTCGTCACCGTACTTGCTGTCTCCGGCTATACCGTGCCCGGCATGCCGCGCATGTACCCGGATCTGATGGGTACGCCCGGTCACCGGCTTGGCCTCCACCAAGGTCGCGAAATCGCCGAAGCGGCGCAGCACGCGGAACAACGTCAGCGCCTCCTTGCCCTCTTCCGACACCTCGACCATGCGCTCGCCCGAGCGCAGCGTGTTCTTCTGCAACGCAGCGCTGACCTGCTTCTTCGAGGCTTCCCAGCGCCCCCGCACCAGCGCCAGGTAGCGCTTGTCGACGCCATCGCCACGCAGGGCCTGGTGCAGATGACGCAGCATGCTGCGCTTCTTGGCGATCATCAGCAGGCCGGAGGTGTCCCGGTCCAGCCGATGGACAAGCTCGAGTTCCTTGGCCTCCGGGCGCAATTGCCGCAGCGCCTCGATCACGCCATAGCTGAGCCCGCTACCGCCGTGCACGGCGATGCCAGCCGGCTTATTGATCACGATCAGGGCCTTGTCTTCGTAGACGATGCTCGCCTCCAGGCGCGCCAGCAGACCCTGGGCCAGCGGCTCGGGCTCGTCGCGCTCGGCAAGGCGAAGCGGCGGAACCCGGACGACATCACCGGCCTGGAGCTTGTACTCCGGCTTGATGCGCCCCTTGTTCACGCGCACTTCGCCCTTGCGCAGGATGCGATAGATCAGCGTCTTGGGCACGCCACGAAGCTGGGCACGAAGGAAGTTGTCGATACGCTGGCCGGCAAGTTCCGGCGACACCTCGAGCAGCTGAACGCCGGAGGTCTGGGATGGGGTATTGGTCATCGCGGCATGATACCAATTTCGTCTATTTGAAGCACTCCGACATTGCTGTTATAGTCGCGAACGCCGCCAAAAGTGGCCAGTTCGGGATATATGCGATACGCCATCCCGACCTGCTGAGAAAAGTTCGAGGACGTGAGGCCGTCCGACGATCGCTCCCTGGTTGCAGGCAGAGGTCGAAACAAGCCTTGAAGACATTGACGCGTGCCCCCGACGGGGAATCGCGAATCGACAACCGCTCTGGATTCTGCGAGCGGCACCCGATTTTCAAAGTATGCGTGTTGGGTGGAGATGCACAGCCGCCGATGGCGTAGCAAAGGCTTCACAGACGCTTCGTTCCGTCCGCTACGGCAGCCGATTCCTCCTCCCCGCATTGCTTCTGTTCAGACAGCAAGCAGGAGACGTCGTCGCGACGCCGGCCCTTTCGGGCCTCACATCGCTAGACACTGGAGTGCCTTACAACCATTCCTGACGCACCTGACACCGACCGCGAGAGTCGTGTGTGCCGAACGTGGTTTCCGGACGTCACGGAAACCGACGGTACAACATGAAAAGAATGCTAATTAACGCAACTCAGCCCGAAGAGTTGCGTGTCGCACTGGTCGACGGCCAGCGCCTGTTCGATCTCGATATCGAGTCCGGCGCGCGCGAGCAGAAAAAGGCCAACATCTACAAGGGTCGCATCACCCGCGTGGAGCCCAGCCTGGAAGCGGCCTTCGTCGACTTCGGCGCCGAGCGCCACGGCTTTCTGCCGCTCAAGGAAATCTCCCGCGAATACTTCGTCAAGGCGCCGGAAGGCGGTCGCGTCAATATCAAGGACGTGCTCAAGGAAGGCCAGGAAGTCATCGTCCAGGTCGAGAAGGAGGAGCGCGGCAACAAGGGCGCAGCACTGACCACCTTCATCAGCCTCGCCGGTCGTTACCTGGTGCTGATGCCGAACAACCCGCGCGCTGGCGGCATCTCCCGCCGCATCGAGGGTGAGGAGCGCAACGAACTGCGCGAGGCCCTCAACGGCCTGAACGTTCCGGCCGACATGGGCCTGATCGTCCGCACCGCCGGCCTCGGTCGCTCCAGCGAAGAACTGCAGTGGGACCTCGACTACCTGCTGCAACTGTGGAGCGCCATCAAGGAAGCGTCCCAGGACCGCGCCGCGCCCTTCCTGATCTACCAGGAATCCAACGTCATCATCCGCGCCATCCGCGACTACCTGCGCCAGGACATCGGCGAGGTGCTGATCGATAGCGTCGAAGCACAGAACGAGGCCCTCTCCTTCATCCAGCAGGTCATGCCGCAGTATGCGAGCAAGATCAAGCTGTACGAAGACAGCGTGCCGCTGTTCAATCGCTTCCAGATCGAAAGCCAGATCGAGACCGCCTTCCAGCGCGAAGTGAAGCTGCCCTCCGGTGGCTCCATCGTCATCGACCCGACCGAGGCTCTGGTGTCCATCGACATCAACTCGGCCCGCGCAACCAAGGGTGGCGACATCGAGGAAACCGCACTGCAGACCAACCTGGAGGCAGCCGAGGAAATCGCCCGCCAGCTGCGCCTGCGCGACATCGGTGGCCTGATCGTCATCGACTTCATCGACATGACCCCGGCGAAGAACCAGCGCGCCGTCGAGGAGAAGGTCCGCGAGGCCCTCGAAGCCGACCGCGCACGCATCCAGGTCGGCCGCATCTCCCGCTTCGGCTTGCTGGAGATGTCGCGTCAGCGCCTGCGCCCTTCGCTCGGCGAGACCAGCGGCATCGTCTGCCCGCGCTGCAACGGCCAGGGCATCATCCGCGACGTCGAATCCCTCTCGCTGGCAATCCTGCGCCTGATCGAGGAAGAGGCGCTGAAGGACCGCACCGCCGAAGTTCGTGCCCGCGTGCCGTTCCAGGTTGCCGCCTTCCTGCTCAACGAAAAGCGCAACGCCATTACCAAGATCGAGCTGCGCACCCGCGCGCGCATCTTCATCCTGCCGGACGACCATCTGGAAACGCCGCACTTCGAGGTGCAGCGCCTGCGTGACGACAGCCCGGACATCACCGCCGGCAAGGCCAGCTATGAAATGAGCCAGAGCGTCGCCGAGGAGGTCCAGCCGATCAGCTCGACGCGCACCCTGGTACGCCAGGAAGCCGCGGTCAAGACCGCCCCGCAGCGCACCGCGCCTGCTCCGACCGCAACCGAGGAGGCGGCGCCTGCCGCACCGGCATCGGCACCGGCAGCCGCTCCGGCGCCCGAGCCGAGCCTGTTCAAGGGACTGATCAAGTCCCTGGTGGGCCTGTTCGCCGGCAAACCGGAGGCCCAGCCGGCCGCTGCAGCCGAGCAGAAGCCGGCAACCAGCCGCCAGCCGCGCAACGACGAACGCCGCTCCGGTCGCCAGCAGAATCGCCGCCGCGACACCCGTGGACGCGACGACGAGCGCAAGCCGCGCGAGGAACGCCAGGCCCGCGAAGAGCGCCAGCCTCGTGAAGAGCGCCAGCCGCGCGAGGAGCGCCCGAACCGTGAAGAGCGCCAGCCGCGCCCGCCGCGCGAGGAGCGCAAGCCCCGCGAGCAGGTCGAAGGTAGCGATGGCCAGCAACCCCGTCGCGAGCGCACGCCGCGTGAAGAGCGCCAGCCGCGCGAAGAACGCAAGCGCGAACTGCGCGCCCCGCTCGAGGAGGCAACCACGCCTGCCAGCGAGGAAATCGGCGAGCGCAAGCCGCGCCAGCCGCGTGAAGAGCGCCGCCCGCGAAACGAGCCGGTAGCGGCTGCGAGCGAAGAAGAAGTGCTGCTGCAGAACGAGCCGGAAGAAGCCGCTGACGAAGCCCAGGAAGGCAGCGAGGGCGAGCGCCCGCGTCGCCGCTCCCGTGGACAGCGTCGCCGCAGCAACCGGCGCGAGCGCCAGCGCGACGCCAACGGCAACGAGATCGACGACGTCGACGAAAGCAACGCCCCGGTGAAGAGCGAGGAAATTGCAGTCGCGGCGACCGCTGCGGCGTTGGCGGCCAACACCGCGGACACCGAAGCGGCAGCCCCGACCGACAGCCCGGAGATCGAGCAAGCACAAGTCATGGCCGAAGCCGTGAGCCTGGGCGCCGAACCGGCACCGCAGGCCGAGCCGCAACCGCTCGCCGAGGAAGTTGCCCCTGAAGCCGAAGCGGCTGCCGAAGTGGCCGCCGAGCCGGCTCCGGCTCCGGCTCCGGCTCCGAGCGAGCCTGCCATTGCCGAGCCGGCCGTTGCCGAGGCCCCCAGCGCCGAAACTGCGCAGCCGAGCCGCGCGACCGGCCGCGCACCGAATGATCCACGCGAAGTGCGCCGCCGCCAGCGCGAAGCCGAACGCCAGGCCCAGGAAGCAGCCAAGGCGCAAGCCGAAGCACCGGTAGTCGAAGCCGTCCAGCCGGAGCCCGAGCTCGCCGCCAGCCCGGAGATCGTCGTAACGCCGCCGGCCGAGGTTGCAGCCGAGTTCGCTGCAACCAAGCAGGCCGAAGCGAGCGAGGCGACGATCGTCCAGCCCGAGGCGCCGGTCGCGGCCGAGGAGCGTGGCGCTGCTGACGAGCCGGCTGCAGCCGAAGCCCCTGCCGAGGAGCAGCCGGTCGAGGAAACCCCTCGTCAGGACCTGGCCCCAACCGAGGCCGAAGCCGAGCAGGAAGCTGAACCGCAGCCCGAGGACGAGCGTAAGTCCAGCACCGAGCGGTGATTGAACCGGGGCGCGGCTGACGCGCCCTTCGGACAGAAAAAGCCCCGGTCGATGCCGGGGCTTTTTCGTTTCAGCGTTTCGACGAACATCTCATCAGGGAGAGGGTTGGGCACGCTACTCCCCGCCACGGCCATGCCGTCGCCGTCGCCGTCGCCGTCGCCGTCGGGCAAGCGCTGTCAGAGGACGTTCGGCTCGATTTCCAGTTCCACGGCGAAGCGTTCGCGGATATCCGCCTGGATACGGCGGGCCAGCTCGAACAACTGCCGGCCCGTGGCGCCACCGTAGTTGACCAGCACCAGCGCCTGCGCCTGGTGCACCCCGGCATCGCCCTCGCGAAAACCCTTCCAGCCGGCCTGCTCGATGAGCCAGCCGGCTGCCAGCTTGACCCGTCCATCGACCTGCGGATAGCCGACCAGCTTCGGGTAAGCCTGGCGTAGGCGCTCGGCGTGCTCGGCCTCGACAAGCGGGTTCTTGAAAAAGCTGCCGGCGTTGCCAAGCTGCGCCGGATCGGGCAGCTTCTCACTGCGTATCGCGCATACCGCCCGGCTGACATCCGCAGGCGTGGGCGCAACGACGCCGAACTCGGCCAGCTTTTGCCTGATCGGCCCATATTCCAGCTGCAGCCTGGCCGTACGGCTGAGGCAAAAGCGCACCCGGAGAATCAGATAGCGCCCAGGTTCGCGCTTGAAAAGGCTTTCGCGATATCCGAACGCGCAGTCCTCGAGAGACAGCTCGCAAATCTCCCTGCCATGAAGATCAAGCGCCGTGAGGCCGGCGAAGACATCGCGGATCTCCACGCCATAGGCGCCGACATTCTGGATCGGCGCCGCGCCGACGGTGCCGGGAATGAGGCTGAGGTTCTCCAGGCCGGAGAGACCCTGGGCCAGCGTCCACAGCACGAAATCATGCCAGGGCTCACCGGCCTCGGCTTCGACGATGACCGCGTCGCCCGTCTCGCGCAGCAGCCGCCGCCCTCGGCTGGCCATATGCAGCACCAGCGCCTCGACGTCGCCGGTCAGCAGGAGGTTGCTGCCGCCGCCGAGCGGCAGCAACGGCAGGCCTTCCTGCTCAGCCCGCGCAACGGCTTCGAGCACCTCGGCGTCGCAGCGTGCCTCGGCAAACAGGCGCGCCCGCTGCTCCAGGCCGAAGGTATTGAGCGTACGAAGCGAGCGCTGCGTCTCGACGTGCAGCGTCACAGCCGGGCCCGCACTTCATCGAGGAGGCGATCGGCCGCCTGCTCGATCAGGTCGAGCACCTCGTCGAAGCCGTCCGCGCCACCATGGTAAGGGTCGGGAACGGCATCGCAGCCCAGGCCGTAACGGCGCAGGAGCAGATCCACTTCGGCGCGCGACCCCTGAGGCCGCAGCGCCTCGAGGCGCGCCAGGTTGTCATGATCCATGGCCAGGATCAGGTCGAAGCGCTGGAAATCCTCAGCGCTGACCTGGCGCGCACGTAGTGCGTCCAGGGTATAGCCGCGCGTCGCGGCAGCCCGGCAGGACCGTGCATCCGGCGCCTTGCCTGCATGCCAATCGGCGGTGCCAGCGGAATCAACCTCGACGCGCGCCTGCAGCCCGGCATCACGCAGACGCCGGCGGAACACCCCTTCGGCAGTCGGCGAGCGACAGATGTTACCCAGGCAGACGAACAGGACCTTCACTGCGCCTGCCCCAGCAGGCGACGCACCCGCTCGAGGTCTTCCGGCGTATCGACCCCCGCGGGCGGAGCCTCGAGCGCGTCGGCAACATGGATGCGCTGGCCGTGCCAGAGCGCACGCAGCTGCTCGAGGCATTCGACCTCCTCGAGCCAGCACGGCCCCCAGCCGACGAAATCGGCAAGGAAGCCGGCCCGATAGGCGTAGATGCCGATGTGCCGACGGAACGGCACCCCGGCCGGCAGTGCCTGGCGGCCAGCGGCGAATGCCTCTCGCGCCCACGGCAGGGGCGCGCGGCTGAACGTCAGGGCCAGGCCGTCGATGTCGCTGAGCACCTTGACCACGTTGGGATTGAACAACTGCTCGGCCTCGCTCAGCGGCTCGGCCAGGGTAGCAATGGCCGCCTCCGGATGGGCCGCCAGGTTGGCAGCCACCTGGTCGATCACGGCCGGCGGAATCAGCGGTTCGTCACCCTGGACGTTGACCACGATCGCATCGGCGGCGAGCCCCAGCTGCGCGGCGACCTCGGCCAGGCGATCGGTACCGGAATTGTGCTCGGCGGCAGTCAGCAGCGCGTCGGCACCGAAGCGCCGGCAGGCCTCGAGGATACGGGCATCGTCGGTGGCGACCACCACCTGCCGGGCCGAGCTGCGGCGAGCCTGGTTCCACACGTGCTGGATCATCGGCAGGCCGGCGATGTCCTGCAGCGGCTTGCCCGGCAGCCGCGTGGACGCGAAGCGGGCAGGAATCACGACACTGAAGTCGAGGCTCATTTGTCCAGGCGCTCGTCGACATCCAGGGTGCGCGCCTCGCCTTCCAGCATCACCGGGATACCGTCGCGCACCGGATAGGCGAGGCCGTCGGCCTTGCAGATCAGCTCGGACTTGTCGTCGGTGAGCTTCAGCGGCCCCTTGCACAGCGGGCAAGCCAGAATATCGAGCAGTTTGGTATCCAATGCGCAGTCCTCTGGGAGCGGTCGACTGCAGCAGCAGGTCGAGCAGCTAGGTGGGTTCGGGAAACAGGCGGGCCAGACGCTCGTCGAACCAGGCGACGAAAGCGTCGCATGGCCGGGCCTGCACCTGCAGGTAGTACCAGCCGGGACGCGCGAACGCCCGGCACTTGACCGCATCCTTCTCGGTCATGACCAGCGGCAGGTCGGGAGCGAAGTGGAGCTGCTCGGGACTGAATGCAGCGTGGTCGGCGAACGGGTGCGGAATCGGGCGCCAGTTTAGCGCCTCGAGCGTGGCGAAGAAACGCTCTGGATTGCCGATGCCGGCCACCGCATGGATCTGCTCGCCAGGCCGGAACCGGTCCAGCGGCAGCGATCGGCCCGTGGCGATTTCGATCAGCGCACTCGGCTCCAGGCGAAAGCCGAAGGCCGCCGGCGCATCGTCGGGGGCGCCGCCATTGAACAGCACCGCATCCACGTCCTGCAGGCGGCTGGCCGGCTCACGCAGGGGGCCGGCCGGCAGGCAGCGCCCGTTGCCCAAGCCGCGCGCCGCATCGATCAGCACCAATTCCAGGTCGCGTGCCAGGCGGTAGTGCTGCAGGCCGTCATCGCAGAGGATCAGGTCCAGTGGCTCGGCCGCCAACAGTGCGCGGACCGCGCGCGGGCGATCCGGATCGATCATCAGCGGCACCGCCGTGCGCTGCACGATCAGCAACGGCTCGTCACCGACCTGCCCTGCCGGCTGCTCGGCCGTGACCCGCCAGGGCAGCGACGGCGGTTGCGCGCCATAGCCACGGCTGACGACCCCGACCTTGAGCCCGCGGGCGCGGCAGTGTTCCACCAGCCAGAGGATCAGCGGGGTCTTGCCGGTGCCGCCGACGGTAATGTTGCCGACCACGACGACCGGCACCGGCGCCCGGTAGCTCGGCGCCGAGCCATCGAGAAAGCGTTGCCGCCTGCGCTTGGCGACCAGGCGATAGAGTCCCTCGAGCGGCCCCAGCAGCGCGAGGGCCGGGTGCCCGTGGTACCAGGCTTGCTGCAGGCGCTGCGCCAGTTTCATCAAGGCGTCGCCTGGGCCTCGACCGTGGTGATGCGCAGGTGGGCGAAGCCGAGCTTGCCGGCCGCGTCCATCGCGGTGATCACCGCCTGGTGCGGGGTCTTGCCATCGGCGCTGATGACCAGCGGCAGGCTGTGGTCACCCTCCGATTCCTTGCCGAGCGCCGCCATCAGCGACTTGAGGTCGCTCTGCAGCAGCGCCTTGCCGTTCAGCGAGTAGTTGCCGGCGGTATCGATGACCACCTCCAGCTGCTTGATCTCGGTCTGCTGCGGCGGCGTTCCGCTGGCCGCCTCCGGCAGGTCGACCTTCAACTGGGTCTCGCGTGTGAAGGTAGTGGTCACGACGAAGAAGAGCAGGAGGATGAACACCACGTCGATCAGCGGCGCGAGCCCGATATCGACGTTCTCCCGCGGCTTGCGGCGGAATTTCACGGCCGACCCTCGCTGAGGTCGACGTCGCGGTCGCCCTGCACCACCTCGACCAGCTTGATGGCCTCCTGTTCCATGCCGACCACCAGCTCATCGACGCGACGGCTGAGGAAGCGATGGAAGAACAGCGCAGGAATCCCGACCATCAATCCGGCTGCCGTGGTGATCAGCGCCTTGGCGATGCCACCGGCGAGCTGCGGCGCGTTGGCCATGCCCGCACCCATGAAGGAACTGAAGATCTCGATCATGCCGAGCACCGTGCCCAGCAGGCCGAGCAACGGCGCGATGCCGGCGATGGTGCCGAGGGCATTCAGGTAGCGCTCCAGATCGTGGATCACCCGGGCCGCGGCCTCCTCGATGCACTCCTTCATGATCTCGCGGCCACGCTTGGAATTGGCCAGGCCCGCGGCGAGGATCTCGCCCAGCGGCGAATCGGCGCGCAGCTCCTTGAGCTTCTGGTTGCTGAGCTGCTTGTCCTTGATCCACTTCCACACCTGCCCCAGCAGATGCGGCGGCGTCACCCGGCGAGGCCGGAGCGTCCACAAGCGCTCGGCGATGATGGCGACGGCAACGATCGAACACAGAATGATCGGCAGCATTATCCAGCCACCGGCTTTGACCAGCTCCCACACGAGTCGAATCCCCCTCGAAAAAGTGGGCGTCACTCTAGCACAGGGCTCCTGGGCAGCCGACGGCCGTCGTTCTCATTTTGCCGCCAGAAACGGCGTTGCCAGCGCAACCCTTCGGCGGGCGCGAAACGCCCGAGGTCGATCCGCAGGGCCCCGTCCAGCGCAGTGTCGTAGAGCACGATGCCCGCCTCGTCGAGCCGCCGCAGCACCGTCTCGTGGGGATGGCCGAACGGGTTGTGCCGGCTGCGCGAGACCACGGCAGCATGTGGCGCGACCGCGGCCAGGAAGGCTGGCGAGCTCGAGGTCCGACTGCCGTGGTGGCCGAGCAGCAGCCACTGGCTGGCGACCGGCAGGCCGGAGTCCAGCAGCGCCTGCTCGCCCCGGCTGTCGAGATCGCCGGAAAGCAGCAGGCGCTCGCCACCAGCCTCGACCGCCAGCACGCAGGAGGCGGCGTTGCCATCGTCCGCCTGGCTCCACTGCCACAGGCGGAAGTCGACGCCATCCCACTGCCAATGCTCACCGGCCGCACAGGCCTCGACTGCCGGAAGCGCCAGCCTGCCCGGCTCCCCGCTGACCACACGCCGGGTCGGTATCGCACGCAGCACCGCGGCGGCGCCGCCGGCGTGGTCACTGTCGGCATGGCTCAGCAACAACATGTCCAGGCGAGCGGCACCGAGCCTGCGCAGTGACGGTGCGACCACTCGCTCGCCGAGGTCGAAGGTGCCATGTCGCGGGCCGGCGTCGTACAGCAACGCATGATGGCGGGTCAGCACCAGCACCGAGAGCCCCTGACCGACATCCAGCACCCGCACCTGCGCCTCGCCGACCTCCGGCCGAGGCGCGGCGGCGAACCCCAGCGGCAGCAGCAGGACCACGCCGAGCAGGCGCAGCGGGACGCCGGCGGGTAGCAGCATCAGCAGCGCGCCGGCAGCGGCTGCCAGCACGACCCAGATCGATGTCTGCGCGAAAACCCAGGCCGGCTGCCAGGCCGCGACCCAGGCCAGGAAGCGGAACAGCCCCTGCAGCGAGAACCCGACGCCGACCAGCAGCGGCTCGCCCAGCGCCCCGGACAACGTGAGCAAGGCGCTACCGAGCAAGGCGAAGGGCACGGTCAGGCTGACCCAGGGCACGGCGACCAGGTTGGCCAACGGCCCGCTGAGGCTGACCGGCAGGCCGAGCAGAAGCATCGGCGGCAGCAGCCCGATGGTCATGGCCAGCTGGGCCCGCGGCAGCGTCTGCCACCATCGCCAGCTGCCCAATCGCCCGGCGAACACCAGCGCCAGCAGCGCAACCGCGGCGAACGACAGCCAGAAACCCGGCTGCAGCGTCGCCAGCGGGTTGGCCAGCAATACCAGGTCCAGCGCCAGCAGCAAGGGGAACCAGACGCCAAGATGGCGATAGCGCAGGCGCCACAGCAGCACCAGCGCGACCATCACGCAGGCGCGCTGCACCGGCACCTCGAAGCCCGCCAGCCAGGCGTAACCCAGGGCGCCGGCGATGGCCAGCAGCACCGCCGCCGGCACCCAGGGCATGCGCGCCGGCCACAGCCCCAGGCGGTACAGCAGCGCGACCAGTCCGTAGAGCAGGCCGGCCAGCATGGCTACGTGCTGGCCGGAGATCACCAGCAGGTGAACGGTGCCGGTGTCCTGCAGCAGCTGCCAGTCGGTATGGCTCAACCCCGCGTCGTCCCCGACCACCAGCGCGGCGATCGCGCCACCGCGCTGCCAGGCACCGTCCGTTGCAAGCCGGCTGCGCAACGTGTCCCGCCAGGTGCTCGGCGACACGCCGGCCGTCAGCCGTTCACCGGTCTTGACCGTGCCGCTGGCGCCAATGCCCTGGGCAAGCAGCCAAGCCTCGTAGTCGAACGCTTGCGGATTGACCAGCCCGTGCGGGCGCTTGAGGCGGGCCGCGACGCGCCAGCGCTCGCCGGCCTGGAGGGCGGGCCCGGCGTACCAGCCCAGCCGGATACGCGACGGCAGCCCGGCGTGCCGCGAGCGGATTTCGGTCAGTTCGAAACGGGTGACGCCGTCGGCTACCGCCGGCAGCCCCGTCACCGTGCCCTCCAGCCACAGGGCGCGACCATCGAGCCGGGCCGGTAGGCGGTCGGCCAGCGCCAGGTGCGCCTGCCAGCAGGCCCAGGCAAAGCCCAGCAGCAGCAAGGCTGGCGCACGCAGGCGGCGCCAGCACAGCGCCGGCAAGGCTGCGCAACCGAGCATCACCAGCACGGCAGGCGCCGGCAGTCCGGGTAGAAAACGCGGCAGGATCAGGCCCACCGCCAGCGCAGCCATCCATGTGCGCATCCATCGCTCCTGACGGCCCGGCTCTGCTCCGGGCCTCGGCGCCGCGATCCGTTGCGACGCACAAGTCTGTGACAAAAGACCTATCGGCGCGGGGCGGAGACCACGGCATAATCACGCGCTCACGCAAGCCGAGTCCCCACATGCCGCGTCGTATCTTCAAGCGCTACATGCCCCACCCCGACCGCATCAAGGGTAACAAGTCGCTGCGTTTTCTTGGCGGTCTGATTCACGATCCGAACCTCTGGCACCTCAACCGCCACTCGGTCTCCCGCGCCATGGCCATCGGACTGTTCTGGGCGATGATCCCGATGCCGCTGCAGATGCTCGCCGCGGCCGCCTGTGCCCTGCCGGCGCGGGCCAACCTGCCGATCGCCGTCGGCCTGGTCTGGCTGACCAACCCGCTGACGATGCCGCCGGTGTTCTATTGCAACTACAAGGTCGGGGCCTGGCTGATGGACACGCCGGCGATCGGCATGCCGGACCATCTGAGCCTGGGCTGGATCAGCCGCCTGCTGCAGGACAACTGGCAGCCGCTGTACCTCGGCTCGCTGGTGGTGGCCGTGGTTCTCAGCCTCCTCGGCTATTTCGGCACCCAGGCTTACTGGCGCTGGTGGGTCGGACGCAACTGGCGTCAACGGCAGCAGGACCGCCGCTGAGCCATCACTCGTAGCGCAGCGCCTCGGCAGGCTGGGTCTGTGCCGCGCGCCAGGCGGGATACAGGGTTGCCAGGAAGCTCAGCAGCAGCGCCACCGCGGCAACCAGCACGACGTCGACCACCTGCAGTTCGGACGGCAGGCTGCTGATGAAATAGACGTCCGAACTGAAGATGTGCTGGCCGGACACGCGTTCCAGCCAGGCCACCAGCGCGCTGACATTCAGCGCCCCGAGCACGCCGAGCACGACGCCGATGAGCGTGCCGCTCAGGCCGATGATGCTGCCCTGAACCATGAAGATCGCCATGATCTGCCGCGGCGTCGCGCCGAGCGTGCGCAGGATCGCGATGTCGGCGCGCTTGTCCGCCACCACCATGATCAGGGTCGCGATGATGTTGAACGCGGCGACCGCGACGATCAGCATCAGCAACAGACCGATCATGGTCTTCTCCATCTTCATCGCGCTGAACAGGCTGCCCTGGGTCTTGGACCAGTCCTCGGCGTGATAGCCCTCGCCCAGCCCTGCAGCCAGCTGCGCGGCGATCTGCGGCGCCCGATAAAGGTCGGCCAGGCGCACGCGCACGCCCTGTACCTGCTCGGGCTGCCAGCGCTGGATCGCCGCTGCGTCGGCACGATGGATCATCACCAGGCTGCCGTCCAGGTCGGCGCCCACCTTGAAGATCCCGGCCACGGTCAGGCGCTGCATGCGCGGCGTGACGCCACCTGGCGAATCGCTGACCTCCGGCACGATCAACGTCAGCTTGTCACCGAGCGACAGGCCGAAGCGCCGCGCGGTGATGGCGCCGAGTACCACGCCATAGTCGCCCGGGCGCAGGTCGTCCAGCCGACCGGCGATCATCCGCGACGCCGCGATGGAGACCTGCGCCTCCGCTGCCGGCTCGATGCCGCTGATCTGCACCGGCTGCATCGCGCCCTTGTATGACAGCATCCCCTCCAGCTGGGTGAGCGGCGCGGCACCGAGCACCTCCGGCTGCGCCGCGAGACGCTGCGCCAGCGCCTGCCAGTCCTCCAGCGGTGCCTCGCCGGACAGGACGGCATGCGGAACCATGCCGAGGATGCGCGAGCTCATCTCGCGCTGGAAGCCGTTCATCACCGAGAGCACCAGGATCATCGCCAGCACGCCAAGCGCCAGGCCGATCAGCGAGGTCAGCGAAATGAACGAGATGTAGTGGTTGCGGCGCTTGGCCCGCGTATA
Organism: Pseudomonas oligotrophica; assembly: GCF_021726475.1. GTDB lineage: Bacteria > Pseudomonadota > Gammaproteobacteria > Pseudomonadales > Pseudomonadaceae > Stutzerimonas > Stutzerimonas oligotrophica. The sequence continues at coordinate 474,921 of NZ_JAKJRU010000003.1, read as the reverse complement.
GCGGCTGCCGACGTACAGGCTCAGCGGGCGGAACATCATGCAGCCACCAGGCGACCGTCCTGCAGGCGCAGGATCTTGTCCATCTGCGCCGCAAGCTGGGGATCGTGGGTCACCACCAGGAAGGCGGTACGCAGCGAACGGCTGAGCTCGAGCATCAGCTCCTGGATGCCCTGGGCGGTGTGGTGATCGAGGTTGCCGGTCGGTTCGTCCAGCAGTACCAGCGCCGGCCGGTTGACCAGCGCGCGAGCAATGGCCACGCGCTGGCGTTCACCACCGGAAAGCTCGGACGGCTTGTGCTCCAGGCGATGGCCGAGCCCTACGCGTTCGAGCAGCTCGCTGGCACGACGGCGCGCCTCGTCGATCGGCGTCGTACCGATCAGCAGCGGCATGCAGACGTTCTCCAGTGCGGTGAACTCGGGCAGCAGGTGGTGGAACTGGTAGACGAAGCCCAGCGCCCGGTTGCGCAGCAGCCCGCGGGCCTTCTCGCTGAGGGCCGAGAGCTGCTCGCCGGCCAGCCAGACGCTGCCCTCGCTCGGCGTATCCAGGCCGCCAAGCAGGTTGAGCAGGGTGCTCTTGCCGGAACCGGAGCTGCCGACGATGGCGACCCGCTCACCCGGGAACAGCTCCATTTCCAGGCCGCTCAGCACGTCGACCGACTCGGGCCCCTGCTCGTAGCGCTTGCCGAGGTTGCGGCAGCTGAGCACCGCGGATTCTTGGGTTGAAGCATTCATGGCCGGCTCACTCATAACGTAGCGCCTCGGCCGGCTGAGTGCGGGCGGCACGCCAGGCCGGGTAAAGGGTGGCAAGGAAACTCAGGAGCAATGCCGCCACGCAGACCTGGATCACGTCGGCAGCCAGCAGGCGGGACGGCAGATAGTCGATGAAATAGACGTCGGCGCTTAGGAACTTGTGGCCGATCAGCCGCTCCAGCGCGGCGATCCAGGCGCTGATATTGAGCGCCGCGAGAATGCCGAGGCCGGCGCCGACCAGGGTGCCGACCACACCGATGACCGTGCCCTGGACCATGAAGATCGCCATGATCTGCCGTGGCGTCGCCCCCAGCGTGCGCAGGATGGCGATATCGCCGCGCTTGTCGGTGACCACCATCACCAGGGTGGAGATGATGTTGAACGCCGCCACCGCGACGATCAGCAGCAGCAGCAGGCCGATCATGGCCTTCTCCATGCGGATGGCCTGGTAAAGGTTGCCGTGGGTGCGGGTCCAATCCCGCGAGTAGTAGTCCTCGCCGAGTTGCCCGGCGAGCTGCCAGGCGATGCGCGGCGCCTGGAACAGGTCCTCGAAATGCAGCCGCAGCCCCTGCACTTGGCCAGGTTTCCAGCGCTGCAGGCGGGCCAGGTCGGCGATATTGGCCAGCGCCAGGTAGCCGTCGAGTTCCCCCGCACCGACGTGGAAGATGCCGGTCACGGTGAAGCGCTTCATGCGCGGGAACATGCCGGCTGGAGTAACCGTCACTTCCGGCGCGACGAAGGTGACCTTGTCGCCTACCGCCAGGCCGAGTTTCTCTGCCGCCTTGTCGCCGATGACGATGCCGAACTCACCCGGCGCCAGGTCATCGAGCCGGCCCTCGGTGAAGAAGCGGTCGATGATCGAGACCTGGCGCTCGGCGACGGGGTCGATGGCGTTGATGAGGATCTTGCTGACCTGCCCGCGATTGGTCAGCAGCCCCTGCATCTGGATGAAGGGTGCCACCGCATCGACCTGCGGATTGACCTGGATGCGCTCGCCCAGCGCCTGCCAGTCATCCAGCGGCAGCGGGCTCTCGATGGTGGCGTGCGGCACCATGCCGAGCACCCGGGTGCGCATTTCGTGATCGAAGCCGTTCATCACCGACAACACCAGGATCATCACCAGCACGCCGAGGGCCAGGCCGATCATGGAGGTGAAGGAGATGAAGGAGACGAAGAGGCTGCGGCGCCTGGCGCGTGTATAGCGCGCCCCGATGTACACGGACAGCGGTCTGAACATAGGGTCGACTTAATCGCTGGCGGGAGAGAAACGAGCGTGACAGCTGACACCCACAGGCCTGATAGACTCTGGCCACTACAGCTAGCGGGACGTGCCATGCCGACACAAGACACTGAAGAACGCCGCGAATACTACCGTATCGAGGATCGCGTCGCACTGGAAATACTGCCCGCCGAAGCGCACGGTAACAATGAGCCGCCTGCCCTGCCCCGGCAGTTCTCGCTGCTGGCCGACCTGCACCTGCTGGACTTCGAGTCACAGCACCTGCTGCGCCAGATCGCCGAGCACAATCGCACCCTGGCCAGCTACCTCAAGGTACAGAACAAGCGCATGGACCTGCTCGGCCAGGCGCTGGTGCAGGGGCTGCTCGCCGGCATGGGGCCCGAACGCAGCGTGACGCTGTCCGAAGGCGGCGTCAGTTTCGTCCATGACCGCGCGCTGGCCGAAGGCACACAAGTGCTGCTCAAGATGGTCCTGCTGCCGCAGGGGCTGGGCCTGTTGCTGCCGGCGCGCATCGGCCGCTGCGACCCGCAGGCCGGCGGCGGCTATGAAGTGGCCACCGAATTCGAAGCGCTGACTGAAGCACAGCGGCAACTGCTGGCGCGGCATATCCTGCAGAAACAGGCGCTGGAGCGGCGCCTGGCCCGTGAACATCTGCAAGGAGACTGACCCGAATGCCCCGCACTGCCCTTCTCGCCCTGCTGCTGTCGCTGAGCGCCCCGCTCGCGGCCGAGCAGATCCTCATTCCGCTCGGCCAGCAGGGCGGCGGCGACATCGCGCTGCCTGCGCGCGGCGATGCCAAGGGCCAGGTTCTCGAACGCTTCGGCCTGCCCGACCAGGAACATCCAGCCGTCGGCAAGCCGCCGATCACGCGCTGGGACTATCGCGAATTTTCCGTCTACTTCGAGGGCGAGCGCGTCATCAACAGCGTGCTCGATCATCGCCCTCGGCAACCGGCAGAGGAACAGCACTGATCGTGACCCTGATCTACGGCCACCGCGGCGCCAAGGGCCAGGCGCCGGAAAACACCCTGGCCAGCTTCCGCCAATGCCTGGACGACGGCGTGCGTCGCTGCGAGCTGGACCTGCACCTGTCGCGCGACGGCGAACTCATGGTAATCCACGATCCGACCCTCAAGCGCACCACCGGCCGCCGCGGCAAGGTGTCCGAGCACAGCGCGGAGGAACTCGTCGGTTATGACGCGCGCCTTGGCGGGCCCGGCTGGCACCAGCCCTGCCCGATTCCGCGGCTGGACGAGCTCTTTGCCAGCTGCGCCTTCGAGCACTGGCAGTTGGAGGTCAAGAGCGCATCGCACGAGCGCGCAAGGCGCACGGTCCTGGCGATCAAGGCCCTGGCCGAGCGACATGCGCTGAGCGAGCGCATCACCGTCACCTCGAGCTCGCGCGTGGTGCTGCGCGCGATGCGCGAGTTCGCGCCGGGAATCTCGCGCGGGCTGGTCGCCGAATATGGCTGGCTCGATCCGCTCAAGGTCGCCAGGGCGCATGGCTGCGACCTGCTGGCACTGAAATGGACGCTATGCACGCCCGAACGCATCCGCAAGGCGCGCCAGCAGGGTATGCATGTGTCGGTTTGGACGGTCAACGAGCCGGAGTTGATGCTGCGCCTGGCGGACATGGGCGTCGACAGCCTGATTACCGACTTCCCACGGCTTGCAGTCACCACCCTGGCAGCACGCGACTGAAACGAACAGGGCCTGTCACGCGTCCGCGGACAGGCCCTGCGAAGCTGCGATGACCAGTGCCACCGCGCCTGATCTACAGGCTTTCCCGGTTTGGCCAGTGCCAGTCCCGGGAATCGCCGGTGCCTCCGACCGGCTCAGGCCACCGGTCGGAGCCTTTCAAAAAAGCCGGTTCAGGCCATCGAACGCCGCCACCCGATAGGCTTCGGCCATGGTCGGGTAGTTGAAGGTGGTGTTGACGAAGTACTTGATCGAATTCGCCTCGCCCTTCTGGTTCATGATCGCCTGGCCGATGTGCACGATCTCCGAGGCCTGGTAGCCGAAGCAGTGCACGCCGAGCACTTCCAGCGTCTCGCGATGGAAGAGGATCTTCAGCATGCCGACCGGCTCGTAGGAAATCTGCGCCCGCGCCATGCTCTTGAAGAAGGCCTTGCCTACCTCGTAGGGCACCTTGGCCTGGGTCAGCTCGCGCTCGTTCTTGCCGATCGAACTGATCTCCGGAATGGTGTAGATGCCGGTGGGCACGTCGTCGACGAAGCGCCAGGTGTCGTTCTCGACGATGCTGCCGGCGGCCGAGCGCCCCTGGTCGTAGGCGGCACTGGCCAGCGACGGCCAACCGATCACATCGCCCGCGGCATAGACGTTGCCCACGTCGGTGCGATAGTGCTCGTCGACCTGGATCTGCCCGCGGCTGTTGGCCTTCAGGCCGATGTTCTCCAGGCCCAGCTTGTCGGTGTTGCCGGTCCGCCCGTTGCTCCAGAGAAACGCATCGGCCTTGATCTTCTTGCCCGACTTCAGGTGCAGGATCACCCCGTTGTCCAGGCCTTCGACGCGGTCGTACTCCTCGTTGTGGCGGATCAGCACGTTGTTGTTGCGCAGGTGGTAGGACAGCGCATCGGAGATCTCGTCGTCGAGGAACGACAGCAACTGGTCGCGGTTGTCGATCAGGTCGACCAGCACGCCGAGGCCGCTGAAGATCGAGGCGTACTCGCAGCCGATCACCCCGGCTCCGTAGATGATCATCCGCCGCGGCGTGTGGCTGAGCGTCAGGATGGTATCGCTGTCGTAGATGCGTGGGTGGCTGAAGTCGATGTCCGCCGGCCGGTACGGGCGCGAGCCGGTGGCGATGACGATCTGCTTGGCGACCAGCTTTTCCACCATGCCGTTGAGGCAGACCACCTCGACGCTCTGCTCGTCGGAGAAGCTCGCCGTGCCGAAGAAGGTGTCGATGCGGTTGCGCGCGTAATAGCCGGTGCGCGAGGTTACCTGCTTGCTGATGATCTTCTCAGCACTCTTGAGCACGTCCGGGAAGGAGAACCAGCGCGGCTCGCCGATCTGGCGGAACAGCGGATTGGTGTTGTACTGCATGATCTGGCGGACGGAGTGACGCAGGGCCTTGGAGGGAATGGTCCCCAGGTGAGTGCAGTTGCCGCCCACCAGCGGTCGATTGTCCACCACGGCGACCTTGCGCCCGGCCTTCACGGCGTTCATCGCCGCGCCTTCACCGGCCGGGCCCGAGCCCAGCACCACCACATCGTAGTTATAGACAGCCATATGTACTCCCCAAACGCGGCCGCTACGCTAGCGCCGCACCAAACAATCCTTCGGTGCTCGCGGAGCGCAAGGCGCTCGACGCGAGCCGAACCCCGTCACTTGCGCGTTGCGTCGTAGGCCAGGTCGCTCTGCGCCTGGGCCCGCTCCTGATTCACTTCCTCGCACTTCTCGCGGCTACCGCCGCAGATCGAGCATTCCTTCTCGATGCCCAGCGCGGCGATGCCGCCACAGGACCCGGCGATGGGCTTGCGCCCCATGATCACGCCGATGGCCATGCCGAAGACGACCAGCAGCATCACCAGAAAAACCAGCAAAAAGGTCATTTGCGTTCTCCTCCACCGAACTGCCTGTCGAAGGCGGCGGTGGCCATGCTTGTGAATTCCTGCCCCTGCCGCACCACGAAGAGTGCGGAGAGCTGTTCGCGATTGGCGTATTCCAGCCCCTTGTCCGGCCCCATCACCATCAGCGCGGTGGACAGACCATCGGCCTCCAGTGCCGAGGCATGCAGCACCGTCACCGCTGCCAGCCGATGCTCGATGGGGGCGCCGGTGACAGGGTCAAGTGTATGGGAATAGCGCCGACCATCGCGTTCGTAATAGTTGCGGTAGTCGCCCGAGGTCGAGACCGCCAGGCCGTCGAGGGCGATGACCTGCTGCGCGACGCGCTCGTCGTCGCGCGGCGCCTCGATGGCGATGCGCCAGGGCTCGCCGCCGGGCTTGCGCCCCTCGGCCTTGAGCTCTCCGGTGATCTCCACCAGGTAGCTGCTGACGCCGAGATCCTTGAGTCGCGCCGCGACTCGATCGACCGCGTAGCCCGCGGCGATGCTGTTGAAATCCACCTGCACGGGCGCATCCTTGCACAGGCGTTCGCCGTCGAGATGCAGGTGCTGGTGGCCGACCTTGCGCCGCGCCTCGGCGATCTCGCTCGCACTGGGCACGTTCTCCACCCGACCCCGGGGCCCGAAGCCCCAGAGATCCAGCAGCGGTTCCAGCGTCAGGTCGAGCGAACCACCGGTCTGGCGCGACAGGCGCTCGCCGGCGGCCACCAGGGTGCGCAGGTCCTCGGCTACCGGCTGGCATTCGCCGCCCGGCAGTCGGTTGAAGCGGGCGATGTCGGAATCGTCGCGATAGGTGGACAACTGCCGGTCAAGCTCGGCGAGGATCGCCTCGGTCTCAGCCTGCAACGCCTCGCGGGGCGCGACGCCTTTGCTGCGCACGTACTTGACCGAGTAGGTGCTGCCCATGGTGGGGCCGTCGAAGCTCTCGACCTGCTCCTGAAACAGACAGCCCGCCAGGGCTGCCGCGAGTGCGGCAGTCATGACGGGCTGCAGGAACGCTTTGACCATGCTAGCCGCCGAAGTCGTCGAGCAGGATGTTCTCCGGTTCGACCCCCAGGTCGGTCAGCATCTTGATCACCGAGGCGTTCATCATCGGCGGGCCGCACATGTAGAACTCGCAGTCCTCCGGAGCCGGATGGCCCTTGAGGTAGTTCTCGAACAGCACGTTATGGATGAAGCCGGTCGGCCCCTGCCAGTTGTCCTCCGGCTGCGGGTCGGACAGCGCCAGGTGCCACTTGAAGTTGGGATTCTCCGCCTGCAGCTGGTCGTACTCTTCGACGTAGAAGGCCTCGCGCAGCGAGCGCGCGCCGTACCAGAAGCTCATCTTGCGCGTCGACTTCAGGCGCTTGAGCTGGTCGAAGATGTGCGAGCGCATTGGCGCCATGCCGGCACCACCGCCGATGAAGACCATCTCGGCATCGGTGTCCTTGGCGAAGAATTCACCGAACGGACCGTACACGGTGACCTTGTCGCCCGGCTTCAGGCCGAACACCCACGACGACATCTTGCCTGGCGGCACGTCGTCGCGACCCGGCGGCGGCGACGCGATCCGGATGTTGAACTTGACCAGGCCCTTCTCTTCCGGGTAGTTCGCCATGGAGTAGGCGCGGATGGTCGTCTCGTCGACCTTGGACACGTACTTCCACAGGTTGAACTTGTCCCAGTCGCCGCGGAATTCCGGCTGGATGTCGAAATCCTTGTAGTGCACGGTGTGCGGTGGGCATTCCAGCTGCACGTAGCCACCGGCGCGGAAGTCGACGTTCTCGCCCTCGGGCAGCTTGAGCGTCAGTTCCTTGATGAAGGTGGCCACGTTGGGGTTCGAAGCCACCGTGCATTCCCACTTCTTCACGCCGAAGACTTCTTCCGGTACCTCGATCTTCATGTCCGCCTTGACCGGGGTCTGGCAGGACAGGCGCCAGCCTTCGCCAGCCTCGCGGCGGGTGAAGTGCGACTCCTCGGTCGGCAGCATCTCGCCGCCGCCGCTCTCGACGACGCACTTGCACTGGGCGCAGGTACCGCCGCCGCCACAGGCGGACGAGAGGAAGATGTTGTTGGCCGCCAGGGTCTGCAGCAGCTTGCCGCCGGCGGGCACGGTGATGGTGCGTTCGCCGTTGATCTCGATGGTCACGTCGCCGCTGGAGACCAGCTTGGCGCGTGCGGCCAGGATGATGACCACCAGCGCGAGCACGATGGCGGTGAACATCCCGATGGCGAGGAAAATTTCGTAACTCATCAGTTCATCCCGTCCTTACAGCTGTACGCCAGAGAAAGACATGAAGCCCAGCGACATCAGTCCGATGGTGATGAAGGTGATGCCGAGCCCCTGCAGGCCCTCCGGCACATCGCTGTACTTGAGCTTCTCGCGGATACCGGCCAGCAAGGCGATGGCCAGCGCCCAGGAGGCGCCGGAACCGAAGCCGTAGACCACGCTCTCGCCGAGGTTGTAGTCGCGCTCGACCATGAACAGCGTGCCACCCATGATGGCGCAGTTGACGGTGATCAGCGGCAGGAACACGCCCAGCGCGTTGTACAGGCTGGGCACGTACTTATCGAGCAGCATCTCGAGGATCTGCACGATGGCCGCGATCACGCCGATGTAGCTGAGCAGGCCGAGGAACGACAGGTCGACGTCCGGCAGGCCGGCCCAGGCCAGCGCACCGCTTTTCAGCAGGTAGGTGTAGATCAGGTTGTTGGCCGGCACGGTGATGGCCTGCACCACGATGACCGCGATACCCAGGCCAATGGCCGTCTCGACCTTCTTCGAGATCGCGATGAAGGTACACATGCCGAGGAAGAACGCCAGCGCCATGTTCTCGATGAACACGGCACGGACGAACAGGCTGATGTAATGCTCCATTAATAAGCCTCCTTGTTCGAGACTTGCGGCGCCATCTTGAAGGCAGGCTTCTCGACCTGTTCCTTCTTCCAGCTACGGATGCCCCAGATGATCAGACCGATGAGGAAGAACGCCGACGGCGGCAGCAACAGCAGGCCGTTGGGCAGGTACCAGCCACCGTCGTTGACCACCGGCAGCACGGTGTAGCCCAGCAGCTTGCCGGCACCGAACAGCTCGCGGACGATGCCCAGCACGATCAGCATGGCGCTGTAGCCCAGGCCGTTGCCGATGCCGTCGAAGAACGACAGCAGCGGCGGGTTCTGCATGGCGAACGCCTCGGCACGGCCCATCACGATGCAGTTGGTGATGATCAGGCCGACGAACACCGACAACTGCTTGGACAGGCTGAAGGCATAGGCCTTGAGCACCTGGTCGACCAGGATCACCAGCGAGGCGATGATCACCATCTGCACGATCATGCGGATCGAACTGGGAATCTGGCTGCGGATCATCGAGATGAACAGGTTCGAGAACGCAGTGACCAGCGTCAGCGCGATGGACATCACCAGCGCGGTCTTCAGGTTCGAGGTGACTGCCAGCGCCGAGCAGATACCGAGGATCTGCAGGCCGATCGGGTTGTTGGCGACGATCGGGTTGAGCAGTACTTCTTTGACTTTGGGTTGCGACATGATCAAGCCTCCCCGGCACGCAGGTTAGCGATAAAAGGACCGAAGCCGTTCTCGCCCAGCCAGAAATGCAACAGGTTGTTCACCCCGTTGCTGGTCAGGGTCGCGCCGGCCAGGGCATCCACCTGGTGGTCGGCCTTCGGGCTCTTCGGATCGACACCGCCCTTGACGATCTGGATCGCCAACTGGCCGTTGTCGCCGAACAGCTCCTTGCCCGGCCACAGGCCGCGCCACTTCGGATTGTCGACTTCGCCGCCCAGGCCGGGGGTTTCCCCGTGCTGGTAGAAGCCCAGGCCGCCGACGGTGTTGAGGTCGCCCTCGAGCGCCATGAAGCCGTAGAGGGTCGACCACAGGCCGTAGCCGCGGATCGGCAGGATCAGCGTGTCGATCGCGCCCTCGCCCTTGCCTTCGACGATGTAGACGATGCTGTAGCGCTCGCGACGCTTGATCGAGGCGATGTCCTGCTCACCGGAGAGTACCTGCGACAGCTTCGGGTCCTTCGCCGCGACCAGCGGATCGAAGCTCTTGGCCTCGAACGCGTCGCTGAACTTGCCGGTTTCCAGGTCGACCAGGCGGGCGACGATGCGCTCGTCGAACAGCGCGCGGACCTGCTTGCCGGACATGCCGGCCTCACCGAGGCCGGCGATCGCCAGGATGCTGCGCTGCTTGTCCAGCAGGGCATTCTGCTGTTGGGTCGGACGCAGGGCCACCGCGGCCCCGGCGACGAACACCGAGCACACCAGGCAGACCAGCAGGGCAACCGTCAGCGTACGGACGGTGGATTCTTTCTGACTAGACATTACGGGCCAGCCTCCGCTTGACGTTGGCCTGAACGACGAAGTGGTCAATCAAGGGGGCACAGAGATTGGCGAACAGGATCGCCAGCATCATGCCTTCCGGGAACGCCGGGTTGACCACGCGGATGAGCACCACCATGACGCCGATGAGGATGCCGAAGACCCACTTGCCGGTGTTGGTCATCGACGCCGATACCGGATCGGTGGCCATGAAGATCATGCCGAAGGCGAAGCCGCCGGCGACCATGTGCCAGTACCAGGGCATGGCGAACAGCGGGTTGGTGTCCGAGCCGATCAGGTTGAACAGGTAGCTCAGCGCGATCATGCCGATCATCACGCCGCTGACGATGCGCCAGGAGGCGATCTTGGTCATCAGCAGCACGGCGCCGCCGATGAAGATGGCCAGCGTGCTGGTCTCGCCGACCGAACCGTGGATGGTGCCGACGAAGGCGTCCATCCAGCTGATGCCGTTCTGCACCACGTTGTCGATGCCGCCGGCATAGCCGAGGCTCAGGGTGGTGGCGCCGGCGAAGCCGTCGACCGCCGTCCACACCGCATCGCCCGACATCTGCGCCGGGTAGGCGAAGAACAGGAAGGCACGGCCGGTCAGTGCCGGGTTGAGGAAGTTCTTGCCGGTACCGCCGAAGACTTCCTTGCCGATCACCACGCCGAAGCTGATGCCCAGCGCCACCTGCCACAGCGGGATCGACGGCGGCAGGATCAGCGCGAACAGCACCGACGTGACGAAGAAGCCCTCGTTCACCTCGTGCTTGCGGATCGAGGCGAACAGCACTTCCCAGAAACCGCCGACGATGAAGGTCACCGCGTAGATCGGCAGGAAGTAGGCCGCGCCCTGGACAAAGTTGTCCCACAGGCTGTTCGGATCGAAGCCGGCGAGCATCGCGGTGAGCGCGAACTGCCAGTCGCCCTGGGCCTGCAGCAGGTCGGGGTTGGCTGCATAGATGAGGTTGGCCTGGTAGCCGGCGTTCCACATGCCGAAGAACATCGCCGGGAAGGTGCACAGCCAGACGGTAATCATCATGCGCTTGAGGTCCAGACCGTCACGCACGTGTGCGGTGGTCTTGGTCACGCTGCCGGGGCGGTAGAGGAAGGTATCCGCCGCTTCGTACAGCGCATACCACTTCTCGAGCTTGCCGCCCTTTTCGAAATGGTGCTCGATCTTGTCGAGGAATGCGCGAATGCCCATTGCCTTATCCCTCCTTCTCGATGCGGGTCAGGTTGTCCCGCAAGATCGGGCCGTATTCGTACTTGCCGGCACACACGTAGGTGCACAGCGCCAGGTCTTCTTCGTCCAGCTCCAGGCAGCCGAGCTTCTGCGCCATCTGGGTATCGCCGACGATGAGCGAGCGCAGCAACTGGGTCGGCAGGATGTCCAGCGGCATCACTTGCTCGTAGTTGCCGACCGGCACCATGGCCCGCGGGCTGCCGTTGGTGGTGGTGGTCAGGGCGAACTTCTTCGCGCCCAGCAGCTTGGAGATGAAGATGTTCAGCACCGAGTGCTTGTCCACACCGGCGCGCATGTAATGGAGCATCTCGCGCTCCTTGCCCTCGCGCAGGCAGGACACCTGCTGGTGGTAGCGACCGAGGTAGGCGAAGGCGCCATGGGCGGTGCGACCGCCGAGCAGCGAGCCGGACACCACGCGATTGGCACCGGGCTGCAGCTCGCCAGCGGTGAGCTCGTCGAGGTTGGCACCCAGGCGGGTACGCACCAGGCGAGGCTTTTCCACCACCGGACCGGCCAGCGCGACCACGCGTTCGACCGACAGCCGGCCGCTGACGAACAGCTTGCCGACCGCGATGACATCCTGATAGCCGATGGTCCAGACGCTCTTGCTCGCGCTGACCGGATCGAGGAAATGAATGTGGGTGCCCGCCAGGCCCGCCGGGTGCGGGCCGGAAAAGGCCTCGGTGCGGACCTTGGCCAGGCCTTCGCCCGGCAGCGCTGCGCCGTTGGCCTTGCAGAGGAAGATCGGTGCGATGTTGCCGAGGACCTTAAGACCGTCTTCGAAGGCCTGGGCCTGCTCGGCGATGATGACGGCCGGGTCGGCCGCCAGCGGGTGGGTATCGATCGCCGTGACGAAGATCGAGCTCGGCTGCGCGTCGACAGCCGGAACCTTGCTGTAGGGTCGGGTGCGCAGCGCAGTCCACAGGCCCGACTGCTGCAGGTTCTCGCGGACCTGGGCGTCGCTCAGGCCGTCGAGCTGGCCGGCCGGATAGGAAGCGAAGCTTTCCTCTTCGGTGCCTTCCAGGTCGATCACCACCGACTGCAGGACGCGCTTCTCGCCGCGATTGATGGCGCTGACGACGCCAGCACCGGGCGAGGTGAAATTGACGCCAGGAGATTTCTTGTCCGAAAACAGCACTTGCCCCAGCTTGACCCGATCACCCACCTGCACCGCCATGGTGGGTTTCATGGTCGGGTAATCAAAGCCTATGACCGCGACGCTTCTGACGGTCCTGCCGGCCTCGACCCGCTGTGCGGGCTCCCCAGCGACAGGCAGATCCAGCCCTCGTTTTATGTTGATCATCGGTTTGCCTAACCAATTAATTTATAAAAGCTTTTCCAGATCGGCGCGGCATTCGGCAACCGAATAGCTGCTGAGCCGCGCCAAGCTGAGTCGGCGCGGCGCTATGCCGCAGATCCAGGTAAAAAATCCGCCCGATTATAGAGGCCAGTCTTGCCGCCTGGCCACCCGACGCGTACGGCTTTTTTGACTGCAGACAAGCGAACCGCGAATAAGCCCGGATTAGAATTCGACCTCTTGGTAATAAGGTCTGACCAGAAAACCTGCCTTCCGGAAACGAAAACGGGAGCCAGAGGCTCCCGTTTCCTTTGACGCGGCAGTCGCTATCAGCGTGGGAAGGCCGGCGGGTTGACCCCAGCCATGTCTTCCATCACCCGCACCACCTGGCAGCTGTAGCCGAACTCATTGTCGTACCAGACATAGAGGACGACCCGGTTGTCGCTGCAGATGGTCGCTTCGGCATCGACGACACCGGCATGACGGGAGCCGACGAAATCTGTTGAAACAACTTCCTGGGAGTTGACGAAGTCGATCTGCTTCTGCAGGTCCGAGTGCATCGCCATCTGACGCAGGTACTCGTTGATCTCGTCGCGGCTGGTGGCCTTCTCCAGGTTCAGGTTGAGGATGGCCATCGATACGTTGGGCGTCGGCACGCGAATGGCGTTGCCGGTCAGTTTGCCCTTGAGCACCGGCAGGGCCTTGGCGGCGGCGGTGGCGGCACCGGTCTCGGTGATCACCATGTTCAGCGCGGCGCTGCGGCCACGACGGCTGCCCTTGTGGAAGTTGTCGATCAGGTTCTGGTCGTTGGTGTACGAGTGAACGGTTTCGACGTGGCCGTTGACGATGCCGTACTGGTCGTTCACCGCCTTGAGCACCGGCACGATGGCGTTGGTGGTGCAGGAGGCCGCGGAGATGATCTTGTCATCGGCGGTGATGTCGCCATGGTTGATGCCATGCACGATGTTCTTCAGCTCGCCCTTGCCCGGCGCGGTCAGCACCACGCGGGATACGCCCGGGCACTTGAGGTGCTGGCCGAGGCCCTCGGCGTCACGCCACTTGCCGGTGTTGTCCACCAGCAGCGCGTTCTCGATACCGTACTGGGTGTAGTCCACCGAAGCCGGATCGTTGGAATAGATCACCTGGATCAGGTTGCCGTTGGCAGTGATGGTGTTGTTGGCCTCGTCGATGGTGATGGTGCCGTTGAACGGACCATGCACCGAGTCGCGGCGCAGCAGGCTGGCGCGCTTCATCAGGTCGTTGTCGGCACCCTTGCGCACGACGATGGCACGCAGGCGCAGGCCGTCGCCACCACCGGTCTTCTCGATCAGAATGCGCGCCAGCAGGCGACCGATGCGGCCGAAACCGTAGAGCACCACATCGGTACCCTTGTGCGCACCGGCGGCATGACGCTTGTCGGCAACTGCCGCCAGCTCTTCGCGGACGAACTGCTCGAGGCCGCGACCCTCGCCCTTTTCCTTGTACTTGGCGATCATCTTGCCCAGGTCGACCGACGCGGCGCCCAGGTTCATCTCGCTCATGGTCTTGAGTACCTGGAAGGCGTCGTGCACCGACAGCTCGGTCTCGTCGGCCAGGCGGTGACGGGCGAAGCGGTGGGCCTTGAGGATCTCGATGACCGAGCGATTGATCAGGCCGCGCCCGTAGATCGAAGTCACCACGTTGTTGTTACGGTACAGCTGACCAATCAGCGGAATCATCGCTTCGGCGAGGGCTTCGCGGTCAATCCATTCACCAAGACACTGGTCGGGCTTCTGAGTCACGGGACAGTTCCTTCCACATGTAGGGGCTGAAAAAAGGGGCTACATTATGACGGCGCGCCAGGTGCGTGTCATCAGCCTCCCCCTGTCCGGAAGAACAATGCCGCTCCTTGCGCCCGCCATCGTGCAGCGGACGAAACACTGACAGCCGCGGGTGTCGATAGTTACAATCCCGCCGGCCAAATTTTTCGATCGGAGCCACGCCCACTCGTGTCCGTCCTGCGCCTTGCGCCCCTGCCTGCCGCTGGTGGCAAGCAACACTGGGGCAACCTTTCCGGAGCTGCGCTGAGCCTGGCCATCGCCGAGGCCGCCAGCCAAGCCAAACGCTTCACCCTGCTGCTGACCGCCGACAGCCAGAGCGCCGAACGCCTGCAGGAGGAGCTCGCCTTCTTCGCGCCGGATCTCGCGGTGCTGCACTTCCCAGACTGGGAAACCCTGCCCTACGACCTGTTCTCGCCGCACCAGGACATCATTTCCCAGCGCATCGACACGCTCTACCGGCTGCCTTCGCTCGGCCACGGCGTATTGGTAGTGCCCATCACCACGGCCCTACACAGGCTCGCGCCCAAGCGCTTCCTGCTCGGCTCCAGCCTGGTGCTCGACGTCGGCCAGCGACTCGATGTCGAGGAGATGCGCACGCGCCTGGAAGCGGCCGGCTACCGCTGCGTCGATACCGTCTACGAGCACGGCGAGTTCGCCGTGCGCGGCGCGCTGATCGACCTGTTCCCGATGGGTAGCGAGCTGCCCTATCGCATCGATCTTTTCGATGACGAAATCGAGACCCTGCGCACCTTCGATCCGGAAACCCAGCGTTCCATCGACAAGGTCGAATCGATCCGCCTGCTGCCGGCCCGCGAGTTCCCGCTGAAGAAGGAAGCGGTGACCGGCTTTCGCGCGCGCTTTCGCGAGCGCTTCGACGTCGACTTCCGCCGTTGCCCGATCTACCAGGACCTGTCCACCGGCATCACCCCGGCCGGCATCGAGTACTACCTGCCGCTGTTCTACGACGAGACGGCCACCCTCTTCGACTACTTGCCCGAGGACAGCCAGGTGTTCTCCCTGCCCGGCATCGAACAGGCCGCCGAGCAGTTCTGGAGCGACGTGCGCAACCGCTACGAGGAACGCCGCATCGATCCGGAGCGTCCGCTGCTGCCGCCGGCCGACCTGTTCGTCCCGGTGGAGGACTGTTTCGCCCGCCTCAAGCACTGGCCGCGCGTGGTGGTCAGCCAGCAGGACGTCGAGCCCGGCGTCGGCCGCGAGCGCTTCGCCGTCGAGCCGCTGCCGGACCTCGCCATCGAGGCCAAGGCCGGCGAGCCGCTGGGCAAGCTGCGCCGCTTCCTCGACCAGTATCCCGGGCGCGTGCTGTTCACCGCCGAGTCCGCCGGCCGCCGCGAGGTGCTGCTCGAACTGCTGGCCCGGCTGAAGCTGCGCCCGCAGGAAGTCGACGGCTGGGCCGGTTTCCTGCAGAGCCCGGAGCGCCTGGCGATCGCCATCGCGCCGCTGGACGAGGGCCTGCTGCTCGATGAACTGGCGCTGGTGGCCGAGAGCCCGCTGTTCGGCCAGCGCGTCATGCAGCGCCGGCGCCGCGAGAAGGGCCGCGACGCCGGCGACAACGTCATCCGCAACCTCACCGAGCTGCGTGAAGGTGCGCCGGTGGTGCACATCGACCATGGCGTCGGCCGCTATCACGGCCTGGTCACCCTGGAGATCGAAGGCCAGGCGCAGGAATTCCTCCTGCTGCAGTACGCCGAGGAGGCCAAGCTCTACGTGCCGGTCGCCAGCCTGCACCTGATCGCCCGCTACACCGGCAGCGACGACGCCCTGGCGCCGCTGCACCGGCTCGGTTCGGAAACCTGGCAGAAGGCCAAGCGCAAGGCCGCCGAGCAGGTGCGCGACGTGGCTGCAGAACTGCTCGACATCTACGCCCGCCGCGCCGCACGCCAGGGCTATGCCTTCAAGGACCCGCAGGTCGACTACGAGACCTTCAGTGCCGGTTTCCCCTTCGAGGAGACGCCGGACCAGCAGGCCGCCATCGACGCGGTGCGCGAGGACCTGCTCTCGGCCAAGCCGATGGACCGCCTGGTTTGCGGCGACGTCGGCTTCGGCAAGACCGAGGTGGCCATGCGCGCCGCCTTCATCGCCGTGCACGGCGGCAAGCAGGTGGCGGTGCTGGTGCCCACCACCCTGCTCGCCCAGCAGCACTACAACAGCTTCCGCGACCGCTTCGCCGACTGGCCGGTGCGGGTCGAGGTAATGAGCCGCTTCAAATCGGCCAAGGACGTGCAGAACGCCATCGCCGAGCTGGCCGAAGGCAAGATCGACATCCTCATCGGCACCCACAAGCTGCTGCAGGACGACGTCAGGTTCAGCAACCTGGGGCTGGTCATCATCGACGAGGAACATCGCTTCGGCGTGCGCCAGAAGGAGCAGCTCAAGGCGCTGCGCAGCGAGGTGGACATCCTCACCCTCACCGCCACGCCGATTCCGCGCACGCTGAACATGTCGATCGCCGGCATGCGCGACCTGTCGATCATCGCCACGCCGCCGGCGCGCCGGTTGTCGGTGCGCACCTTCGTCATGGAGGCCAACAACCCGACGATCAAGGAAGCGCTGCTGCGCGAGCTGTTGCGCGGCGGCCAGGTCTACTACCTGCACAACGACGTGAAGACCATCGAGAAGTGCGCCGCCGACCTCGCCGCCCTGGTGCCCGAGGCACGCATCGCCATCGGCCACGGGCAGATGCGCGAGCGCGAGCTGGAACAGGTGATGAGCGACTTCTACCACAAGCGCTTCAACGTGCTGGTGGCCTCGACCATCATCGAGACCGGCATCGACGTGCCGAGCGCCAACACCATCATCATCGAGCGCGCCGACAAGTTCGGCCTGGCCCAGCTGCACCAGCTGCGCGGCCGCGTCGGCCGCAGCCACCACCAGGCCTATGCCTACCTGCTGACGCCGCCACGCAAGCAGATGACCGACGATGCGCAGAAGCGCCTGGAAGCCATCGCCAACGCCCAGGACCTCGGTGCCGGCTTCGTCCTGGCCACCCACGACCTGGAGATCCGCGGCGCCGGCGAGCTGCTCGGCGAAGGCCAGAGCGGGCAGATCCAGGCGGTCGGCTTCACCCTCTACATGGAAATGCTCGAGCGCGCGGTCAAGTCCATCCAGAAGGGCGAACAGCCAAACCTGGAGCAGCCGCTCGGTGGCGGCCCTGAGATCAACTTGCGCCTGCCGGCGCTGATCCCCGAAGACTACCTGCCGGATGTGCATGCGCGGCTGATCCTCTACAAGCGCATCGCCAACGCCGCCGACGAGGACGGCCTGAAGGAGCTGCAGGTGGAGATGATCGACCGCTTCGGCCTGCTGCCCGAGCCGACCAAGAACCTGGTGCGCCTGACCCTGCTCAAGCTGCAGGCCGAGAAGCTGGGCATCAGCAAGATCGACGCCGGCCCGCAGGGCGGACGCCTCGAGTTCTCTGCCAGCACCCCGGTGGACCCGCTGGTGCTGATCAAGCTGATCCAGGGCCAGCCCAACCGCTACAAGTTCGAAGGCGCCACCCTGTTCCGGTTCCTCGTCCCGATGGAGCGACCCGAGGAACGCTTCAACACCCTCGAAGCGCTGCTGGAGCGCCTCGCGCCTGCTGATCAATAAGGACGCGCCATGCGCTTGTCGTACTGCATCGCCCTGCTGGCGGTGCTGGTTTGCTCGCAGGCGCCGGCCGCCGAGCAGCACTACCGGGTGGAACTCATCCTGTTCCGCCAGGGCCCGGCGTTGGCGGCCAGCCAGCCGGCGCCGGCCGGCTGGGCCAATGGCGCGCGCCTGCTGGGCAAGCGCGACTGGCGCGAGCCGGCGCTGCTGGCGCTGGCTGCGCGGTTGACCCCCGACGCCGGCTACCAGGTGCTGCTGCATCGCGCCTGGCGGCAGCCGATCAGCGAACCGGCACGCCCGCTGGCGCTGGTCGCCGGCCCGCGTCACTACGAGCACTACCCGGTGCAGGGCACTCTGCGCCTGCATCCGGGGCGCTATCAGGTCATCGAGGCCGAGTTCTGGATCAATCGCTTCGGCGCCTACGGCGAACTGCTCGGCAGCGAGCGCTTCGCCAGCCGCCGGCGCCTGGAACCGAACCGGCTGAACTTCCTCGACAACCAGGGCCTCGGCCTGCTGATCCGGGTCATGCCACTGTGACCGGCAGCCGCTGCGCCGCATGCGGTGCGCGCGATGCCTGAGCCGCGCGCGCAACGCCAGGTCGACGACCTGTTGCCGACACCCAGGCTCAGCCTGGGCAGCCACCTGGCGATCAACTACCAGCCGGGCAGCCAGCGCATGGTCCGCGAGTACCAGCACCGCGCCGGGCTCAGCTTCGTCTACGGCGCCGCCGTGGCGCACGGCAAGCGCGACGGCGAGCGCATCCGCCAGCCGCAGGGCGACGAGATGCTGTTGATCGCCCGCCAGCCGCAGGCCGAACAACAGCTGCGCCGCCAGCTCGAGGCGCTCGGCTTTCGGGTTGCCCTGCGCCAGAGCCAGGCGCTGCCGCGTGACTCGGCGGAGATGTACCAGCTGCCCAACGAGGAGGCCTGGCTGCGCTTCGTCCGCGAGCAGCTGCCGGAGTTGTACCGCCAGGGCTGGCAGATCGACCTGCGCCCCGGCTTCCTCTACGACCTGACCCCGGTGGATGGCTGGTACGCCGAGATCCAGGACGGCGTGCGGGACGGTTTCGACCTCGACATCGGCATCATCGTCGACGACCAGCGCATCGGCCTGCTGCCGGTGCTGCTCAAACTGATCCGCCAGCATGGCGAGCTGCTGCGCCCGCGCCAGCTGCAGCAACGCAGCGACGACGAGCAGCTGCGCGTGCAGCTCGACCAGACCCGTCGCAGCGACGGACAACCGCTGCAGGTCCTGCTGCCCATCGCGCGCCTGCGGCCGATCCTCGCCACCCTCGGCGAGCTGTATTTCGAGGACGCTATCCAAGGCGGCCGCCTGCACCTGAGCCGGATCGACGGCGCCCGCCTGGCCGGGCTGAAGGACGCCCGGCTCGACTGGCAGGGCGGCGACGAGCTGCGCGAGCTGGCCAGCCGCCTGCAAGCGCTGCGCGACAGCCGGCTCGCAGCACCACGCGGGCTGGCGGCGCGCCTGCGGCCCTACCAGCTGCAGGGCGTAGCCTGGCTGCAGGCCCTGCGCGAGGCGCGCTGCGGCGGCATCCTCGGCGATGACATGGGCCTGGGCAAGACGCTGCAGAGCCTCGCCCACCTGCTCATCGAGAAGGAGGCCGGGCGCCTGGACCGCCCGGCGCTGGTGGTGATGCCGACCAGCCTGCTGCCCAACTGGCAGGACGAGGCGGCGCGCTTCGCCCCGGCGCTGAAGGTGCTGGTGCTGCAGGGCAGCGGCCGGCGCCGGTACTTCGACCAGCTCGCCGACTATGACCTGCTGCTGACCAGCTACGCCCTGCTGCCGCGCGACATCGAGCGACTGCGCGAGCAACCGCTGCACCTGCTGATCCTCGACGAGGCGCAGAACATCAAGAACGCCTCGAGCAAGGCCGCCCAGGCCGCCGGCCAGCTCGACACCCGCCAGCGCCTGTGCCTGACCGGCACGCCGGTGGAAAACCACCTGGGCGAGCTCTGGTCGCTGTTCCATTTCCTCATGCCCGGCTGGCTCGGCGACGCCCGCGCGTTCAGCCGCGACTACCGCACACCGATCGAGAAGCACGGCGACCAGGAACGCCTGGCCCACCTGCGCGCGCGCATCGCCCCCTTCCTGCTGCGCCGGCGCAAGGAGGACGTCGCCAGCGAGCTGCCGGCCAAGACCGAGATGACCCACTGGGTCGAACTCAGCGAGGCGCAGCGCGAGACCTACGAGCACCTGCGCCTGGCGATGGACCGCAAGGTGCGCGAGGAGATCGCCCGGCGCGGGCTGGCCAGCAGCCAGATGATCATCCTCGAGGCGCTGCTCAAGCTGCGCCAGGTCTGCTGCGACCTGCGCCTGGTCAAGAGCCATCCGGAGGCATCGCGCCGCGGCAGCAGCTCGGCCAAGCTCGACAGCCTGGTCGAGATGCTCCGCGAGCTGATCGCCGAGGGCCGCCGCGTGCTGGTGTTCTCGCAGTTCACCTCGATGCTGGCACTGATCGAACAGGCGCTGCAGCAGCAGGGCATCGCCTACCTCAGCCTGACCGGTGCGACCCGCGACCGCCGCACGCCGGTGGCGCGCTTCCAGCGCGGCGAGGTGCCGGTCTTCCTGATCAGCCTCAAGGCCGGTGGCACCGGGCTGAACCTGACGGCGGCCGACACCGTGATCCACTACGACCCCTGGTGGAACCCCGCCGCCGAGGCCCAGGCCACCGACCGCGCCTACCGCATCGGCCAGGACAAGCCGGTGTTCGTCTACCGGCTGATCAGCCGCGGCACCGTCGAGGAGCGCATCGGCGAACTGCAGCACCGCAAGGCCGAGCTCGCCGCCGGGCTGCTGGCCGGTGCTGGAAGCGAAGCGCTGGAACTCGAGCCGGGCGATATCGAGGCACTGTTCGCACCGCTTCGCTGACGGATGCCGCCACGCTTTGCCGCGCCGCCGGCATCGATTAACGTTCGGCCTCGCCCCCCAGGTTCGGAGATTCAGCCATGACCGACGTCCGCTACGAAATCGCCTTTTCCGGGCAGACGCTGCCCGGTGCCGAGCCGGAGCAGGTTCGCGCCAACCTCGCCCGGCTGTTCCAGGCCGACGCCCAGCGCATCGCCCTGCTGTTCTCCGGGCGGCGCATGGTGATCAAGCAGAACCTCGATGCCGCCGCGGCCGACAAGTATCGCCAGGCCATGGAGCGCGCCGGGGCCCAGGTGGAGGTCTGCGCGCTGGATGTCGAGGTCGAGGAGATCGAGCTGGCCCCACCGCCGCCGGCCGATGCCGCGCCCGCCCCGGCCGCACCGGTCGGCCGTCTACAGGTCGCGCCACGCGACGAGTACATGGCGGCGTTCGCCGAGGTCCAGGCGCCGGACTTCGGCATCGCCCCGGTCGGCGTCGACCTGCAGGACAGCCGCCCCGAGCCGGCGGCACCCGCGCTGGACCTCTCGCGCCTGAGCCTGGCTCCGGTCGGCAGCGACATGGGCGAGCTGCCGCGCGATGCCGACGGCCCGGCGCCGGACATCTCGCACCTGAAGCTGCTGGACTGAGCCGCCGCCGGCCAGGCGGCGTACGCCCCGCCCGGCCGATGAGCGAACTCGACGCGCCGCGCCGGGTTCCAAACCAGCAAGCCCGCCACGCACGCGCCTGCCATGGATCTTGTCGTCGCCCGCCCCGAAGGCCTGTACTGCCCGCCCGGTGATTTCTACATCGACCCCTGGCGGCCGGTGGCACGCGCCGTCATTACCCATGCCCACGGCGACCATGCGCGCTGGGGCATGGGCCACTACCTGGCCAGCCAGGACAGCGAAGGCATCCTGCGCACGCGCATCGGCGCCGACATGCCGCTGCAGACGCTGGCCTACGGCGAGACTCTCGAGCATCACGGCGTCCGCCTGAGCCTGCACCCGGCCGGCCACGTGCTCGGCTCGGCACAGGTGCGCCTCGAATACCACGGCGAGGTCTGGGTCGCCTCCGGCGACTACAAGGTCGAGCCCGATGCCACCTGCGCGGCGTTCGAGCCGGTGCGCTGCCATACCTTCATCACCGAGTCCACCTTCGGCCTGCCGATCTACCGCTGGCCGGCGCAGGCCGAGGTTTTTCGCGAGATCAACGACTGGTGGCGCGCCAACGCCGCGGTCGGGCGCACCAGCGTGCTGTTCAGCTACGCCTTCGGCAAGGCGCAGCGCATCCTCCACGGCCTGGAGGCCGGCATCGGCCCGATCGTCGTGCACGGCGCCGTCGAGCCGCTGAACCGGGTCTACCGGCAAGCCGGCGTCGCCCTGCCGGAAACCCTCTACGCCGGGGACCTGGCGAAGAATGACCCACGCCTGAGGCAGGCCATCGTCATTGCACCGCCGTCGGCCGGCGGCAGCAGCTGGATGCGCCGCTTCGGCGACTACGCCGACGCCTTCGCCAGTGGCTGGATGATGCTGCGCGGCACCCGCCGGCGACGCGGCGTGGACCGTGGCTTCGTGCTCTCCGACCATGCCGACTGGCCCGGGCTGCTGGGGGCGATCGAGGCGACCGGCGCGCAACGGGTGATGGTGACCCATGGCTCGGTGGCGGTGCTGGTGCGCTACCTGCGCGAGATCCGCGGGCTCGATGCGCAGGCCTTCGACACCGAGTACGGCGAGGAAGACGACGTGCCGGCGCAACAGGGCGAGGCCTCGTCATGAAGGCCTTCGCCGACCTCTACGCGCGCCTGGACGCGACCACCTCGAGCAACGCCAAGCTCGCCGCGATGCGCGACTACCTGCGCGACGCCCCGGCCGAGGACGCGGCGTGGGCGGTGTACTTTCTCGCCGGCGGCCGTCCGCGCCAGCTGGTGCCGGCGCGTCTGCTGCGGGAAACCGCGATGGCCGTCGCCGGGCTGCCGGAATGGCTGTTCGAGGAAAGCTACCAGGCGGTCGGCGACCTGGCCGAAACCATCTCGCTGCTGGTGCCCGAGGCGACCCAGGCCAGTGACGAAGGGCTGGCCGTGTGGATGCAGGAGCGCCTGCTGCCGCTGCGCGGCCTGCCGCCGGAGGAAACGGCCGAGCGCCTGCCCGCGCTCTGGGCGCAGCTCGACCGGCGCAGCCTGATGGTCAGCCTGAAGCTGATCACCGGCGCGTTCCGGGTCGGCGTGTCGCGCCTGCTGGTCACCCGCGCCCTCGCCGCGCTGGCCGATCTGGACCCTAAGCGCGTGGCGCAGCGCCTGGTCGGCTACACCGACCTCGCCCACCGCCCCACTGCCGAGGGCTATCGCGCGCTGATCGCCGCCGAGTCGGCCGACGAGCATGCCCAGCGCGGCGGCCAGCCCTACCCGTTCTTCCTCGCCCACCCGCTGCAAGCCGCGCCGGAGCGCTTCGACGAGCTGCTCGGCCCGCCGGGGGACTGGCTGGTGGAATGGAAGTGGGACGGCATCCGCGCCCAGTTGGTCAAGCGCGACGGGCTGATCTGGATCTGGTCGCGCGGCGAGGAACTGGTCAGCGAGCGCTTCCCCGAACTGTGCGAGCTGGCCGGCTGCCTGCCCGACGGCACGGTGATCGACGGCGAGATCGTAGTCTGGAAGCACGCACCGGCGGCCCTGGCGGGCGAGCTGTTCGACGCCTCCGCCGGCGCCGTGCCGCCGGCTGCTGGCGAATTCGGCGTGCAGCCCTTCGCCCTGCTGCAGCAGCGTATCGGCCGCAAGAACCTGAGCGCCAAGGTCTTGCAGGACGCCCCGGTCGGCGTGCTCGCCTACGACCTGTTGGAATGGCAGGGCGACGATTGGCGGCAGCGCGAACACCGTGAGCGCCGCGAGCAGCTCGAAGCAGTGGTCGAGCAGTGCCCCAACCCGCGGCTGATGCTCTCGCCACTGGTTACCGGCGATGACTGGGCCGATCTGGCCCGCCAGCGCGAAGCCTCTCGCGCGCTGGGTGTGGAAGGCATGATGCTCAAGGCCCGCACCGGCCAGTATGGCGTCGGCCGCACCCGCGACGTCGGCCTCTGGTGGAAGTGGAAGATCGACCCCTATTCGATCGACGCGGTGCTGATCTACGCCCAGCGCGGCCACGGCCGGCGCGCCAGCCTCTACACCGATTTCACCTTCGCCGTCTGGGACGGCGCGCCGGGCGACCCGGAGCGCAAGCTGGTGCCCTTCGCCAAGGCCTACTCCGGGCTCACCGATGCGGAGATGCGCCAGGTCGATGCCATCGTGCGCAAGACCACCGTGGAGAAGTTCGGCCCGGTGCGCAGCGTCACGCCGACCCTGGTCTTCGAACTCGGCTTCGAGGGCATCGCCGCCAGCAGCCGGCACAAGAGCGGCATCGCCGTGCGCTTCCCGCGCATGCTGCGCTGGCGCCACGACAAGCCGGTGGAAGAAGCCGATACGCTGGCGACGCTCAAGGAGCTGCTTGAATGATCGACCAGCCCTGCCACCTCAACCCGGCCCGCTTCGCTGCCCCGCCTGACCCCGACGCCGCCCGCTTCGCGGCCAAGGCCGCTCCTACAGGGCTGGCCCCGCGCACCCGTGGGAGCGGTCTCGACCGCGAACGACGAGCCCGGTGCTTCGCTGCCCCGCCTGACCCCGGCGCCGCCCGCTTCGCGGCCCAGGCCGCTCCTACAGGGCTGGCCCGCGCATACGTGGGAGCGGTCCCGACCGCGAACCGGCACGGCGCGCGCCATGAGTGAGGCGACCGGGCTGTTGAGCGAGCGGTGGTTCGCCCGTCGCGGCTGGCAGCCGTTCGCCTTCCAGCGCGAGGTCTGGCAGGCGGTGGCTGCCGGCGAGTCCGGGCTGCTGCATGCCAGCACCGGTTCGGGCAAGACCTATGCAGTATGGCTCGGTGCGCTGCAACGGTTCGCCACTGACGCAGCGCCCGGCCAGCCGGCACCGCTCGCCGCGCTGTGGATCACCCCGATGCGCGCGCTGGCCGCCGACACCGCGCGCGCGCTGCAGGCGCCGCTCGGCGAGCTGGGGCTGAACTGGAGCGTCGGCCTGCGCACCGGCGACACCGACAGCGCCGAGCGTGCACGCCAGGGTCGGCGCCTGCCCAGCGTGCTGGTCACCACGCCGGAAAGCCTGACCCTGCTGCTGACCCGCGCCGACGCGCGCCAGGCGTTCGCCGGGCTGCGCATGCTGATCGTCGACGAATGGCACGAGCTGCTCGGCAACAAGCGCGGCGTCCAGCTGCAGCTGGCGCTGGCCCGCCTGCGCCAATGGCAGCCGGCGCTGATCGTCTGGGGCCTGTCGGCCACCCTCGGCAACCTGCCGCACGCGCTGGAAGTCCTGCTGCACCCCGGTCGCGGCCGGCTGGTCGAGGGGCGCGTGGACAAGCCACTGGTGATCGACTCGCTGCTGCCCGAGCGCATCGAGCGCTTCCCCTGGGCCGGGCACCTGGGCCTGCGCATGCTGCCGCAGGTGGTCGCCGAACTGGATGGCGCGGCCACCTCGCTGGTCTTTACCAACACCCGTTCGCAGGCCGAACTCTGGTACCAGGCGCTGCTCGACGCGCGGCCGGACTGGGCCGGGCTGATCGCCCTGCACCACGGCTCGCTGGCGCGCGAGGTGCGTGACTGGGTCGAGCTCGGGCTCAAGGAAGGCCGGCTCAAGGCGGTGGTCTGCACCTCGAGCCTCGACCTCGGGGTGGATTTCCTGCCGGTCGAGCGGGTGCTGCAGATCGGCTCGCCCAAGGGCGTGGCGCGGCTGCTGCAGCGCGCCGGCCGCTCCGGGCATGCGCCGGGGCGCACCTCGCGGGTGACCCTGGTGCCCACCCACAGCCTGGAAGTGATCGAGGCCGCCGCCGCGCAACAGGCCGTCGCCGAGCGGCGCATCGAGGCGCGCGAGGCACCGCAGCAGCCGCTCGACGTGCTGGTTCAGCACCTGGTGAGCATGGCGCTGGCTGGCGGCTTCCGCCCGGCTGACCTGCTCGGCGAGGTGCGCCAGGCCTGGTCCTACCGCCAGCTGCCGGAAGGCCACTGGCAATGGGCCCTGGCCTTCGTGCGCCACGGTGGCGAATCGCTGACCGCCTACCCCGACTACCAGCGCGTCGAGCCGGATGCATCGGGGCTGTGGAAGGTGCCCAGCCGGCGCGTGGCGCTGCGCCATCGCATGAGCATCGGCACCATCGTCAGCGATGCCAGCCTGACGGTGAAGTTCTGGGCCAAGAGTGGCAGCGGCCGCTCGCTGGGCTCGGTCGAGGAAGGCTTCATCGCCCGCCTGCGCCCCGGCGACTGCTTCCTCTTCGCCGGGCGCCTGCTGGAGCTGGTACGGGTCGAAAACATGACCATCTACGTCAACCGCGCCAGTGGCCGCAAGGCCGCGGTGCCGCGCTGGAACGGCGGGCGCATGCCGCTCTCCAGCGAGCTGGCCGACGCGGTGGTCGAGCAGCTCGGCGCTGCCGGTCGCGGCTGCTTCGCCGGCGCCGAGATGCGCCTGGTGCAGCCGTTGCTCGAGGTGCAGCGCGACTGGTCGGCGCTGCCGAACGAAACGACGCTGCTGGCCGAGGTGCTGAAGTCGCGCGAGGGCTGGCACCTGTTCCTCTATCCCTTCGCCGGCCGCCACGTGCACCTGGGCCTCGCCAGCCTGCTCGCCTGGCGCATGGGCCGGCGCCAGCCGGTGAGCTTCTCCATCGCCGTCAACGACTACGGCCTGGAACTGCTCGCGCCCACCGAAGTGGACTGGCCGGGTGCGCTCGGCGAGGGCCTGTTCAGCACCGACGACTTACTGCACGACGTGCTCGCCAGCCTCCACGCCGGCGAGCTGGCACGGCGGCGCTTTCGCGAGATCGCGCGCATCGCCGGGCTGGTGTTCTCCGGCTACCCCGGCGCGCAGAAGAGCGCACGCCAGCTGCAGGCCTCCAGCGGGCTGTTCTTCGATGTGTTCCGCCAGTACGACCCTGGCAACCTGCTGCTCAACCAGGCCGAGGAGGAAGTGCTGCGCCAGGAGCTGGAACTGGACCGCCTGCGCCAGACGCTCGAGCGCCTGCAGCAACGCCGGCTCGACCTGCGCCAGGTCAGGCGACCGACGCCGCTGGCCTTCCCGTTGCTGGTCGAGCGCTTTCGCGAGAGCCTGAGTTCGGAGAAACTCGCTGACCGCATCCGTCGCATGGTCGCCGAGCTGGACCAGGCGGCCGGCCCGGGCGGCTACCAGCCCGAGCCCGCCGCGGTGCCGGCCGTCGAGCGCGAAGCGCCGCGCGCGCGCCGGCCGCGCGCGCGCAAGGACGGCCGCCCGCGGCAGAAGAAAAAGGCCCCAGGACCCACCCCACGCCCGTGACCGCCCACCTCGCCATCGACCTCTGCACCACCGAACTCTGGCTGCTTGCCGACAAGGCGCTCTATTGGCCGCAGCAGCAGGCGCTGCTGGTCGCCGACATCCATTTCGGCAAGGCCGCGGCCTATCGCCGCCTCGGCCAGCCGGTTCCGAGCGGGACCACCGAGACCAATCTCGCGCGGCTGGACGCGCTGCTGGCACGCTACCCGGCGCGGCGGCTGATCTTTCTCGGCGACTTCCTCCACGCGCCCGAATCCCACGCGCCATCGACCCTGGCCCGGCTCGCCGCCTGGCGCAGCCGGCACGCCGGGCTGCGGCTGACACTGATCCGCGGCAATCACGACCGCCGCGCCGGCGATCCGCCGGCCGGGCTCGGCATCGAGGTGCACAGCGAACCGCTGCTGCTCGGCCCCTTCGCCCTGCAGCACGAACCCGCGCCGCACCCGACCCACCACGTGCTGGCCGGCCACCTGCACCCGGCCCACCGCCTGCGCGGCCGCGGCCGGCAGAGCCTGCGCCTGCCGTGCTTCTGCATCGGCGAGCGGGTCAGCCTGCTGCCGGCCTTCGGCGATTTCACCGGCACGGCCGAGGTCGACGCCGGGCCGGGCCGGCGTCTGTTCCTGGTCGGGGATGGGGAAATCTGGCCGCTCTAGCGGTCGGTCGGGTCGATTCGCCTGCTCAGTGCGGGGCGATCATGCAACCGCACAGGCGACTAGGCCTGGGCGATGCCGGTGATGGTGATGCCGTAGCGCTCGGCCAGGCGGGTGGCCGGGGTGTCGTCGAGGTCGGCATCGTGCTCGTGCTCCAGGTCCGCCTCGTATTCCTGTTCCGCCTTGCGGGTAACCAGTTCGACGGCCTCGTCGATGTCGGGCTGATGCGTGGATTCGGTACGCAGAACCGCCGTGTTGCCGTCTTTGCTGTAGGTGATGATCCAGGTCGTCATGTCTGCCCCTCGTCGTTATACGCGCTGCCGGAACCGCTCTGGCGCGCCGTTATGCACCGTTAGAGACGGCCTCGAGTCTTTCAGTTCTGTGCGCCGGCGACGACTGCCTTCTGTCGCATGGCACGAACAGCGCCGCGAACTACCCTGTCAGCAGAGTACGTGCCGCGCCAGGAGCCACCGCCATGACCGCCGCCAGCGCCCGAGAACCGTCCCAACCGAGCGAGGAGCAACTGGTCGAGGCCCTTCGCGGCCACGCCATTGCGCTTGCTCCCCTGCAAGAGGATAGCTTCGCCGACGCCTTCGAGCGCTTCGCCGACGCGCGCGTGGTGCTAATCGGCGAGGCCAGCCACGGGACTTCCGAGTTCTACCGGGCGCGCGCCGCCATCACCCGGCGGCTGATCGAGCGGCATGGTTTCACCATCGTCGCCGCCGAAGCCGACTGGCCGGACGCCGCGCGCATCGACCAGTACCTGCGCCGGCAGCAACCGCCGGACTGGATCGAGGACGCCTTCAAGCGCTTCCCGACCTGGATGTGGCGCAACCGCGAGGTGGCCGAGTTCGCCGCCTGGCTGCGCCAGCACAACGATGGCCTGGTCGCGCCCGAGCGCGTGGAATTCCGTGGGCTGGACGTCTACAGCCTGGGCAGTTCGATCGGCGAGGTGCTGCGTTACCTGGATCAGGTCGACCCGGCGGCCGCGCGCGAAGCGCGCCGGCGCTACGGTTGCCTGAGCCCCTGGCAGGAGGAGCCGGCGGCCTACGGCCACAACGTGATGCTCGGGCAACCGTCCTGCGAGGACGCGGTGGTCGAGCAGCTCGGCCGCCTGCTGGAGCAACGCCTGAACTACGGCGCCGCCGATGGCGAGCGCTTCTTCGAGGCCGAGCGCAACGCCCGCGTGGTGCTGGCGGCCGAGCAGTACTACCGCGCCATGTATCGGCGTTCCAGCGAATCCTGGAACCTGCGCGACCGGCACATGTTCGACACCCTGCGTGCCCTGCTCGAGCACCGCGGGCCGCAGGCACGCGCGGTAGTCTGGGCGCACAACTCGCACATCGGCAACGCGGCGGCGACCTCGATGGGCTGGGGCGGCGAGTTCAACATCGGCGAGCTGTGCCGCACCGCCTTCGGCCGCGACGCGGTGCTGATCGGCATGGCCACCGATCGCGGCCGGGTGGCCGCGGCGGACAACTGGGACGAGCCGATGCGCATCAAGGAGGTGCTGCCCTCGCGCCCGGACAGCTGGGAGCAGCTGTTCCTGCGTGCCGGCGTGCCGGCCTCGCTGACCAGCTGGCGCGACGCGGACGGCCGTTCGCTGCGCAGCCTGCTGGCACAACCGCGCCTGGAGCGCGCGATCGGCGTGATCTACCGGCCGCAGACCGAGCGCCAGAGTCACTACTTCCGCGCGATCCTGGCCGAGCAGTTCGATGCGCTGGTGTGGTTCGAAAACACCTCGCCGGTCACCCCGATCGGCCCGCAGCAAGCCGACCTGCAGGCGGTACCGGACACCTATCCGTCAGCCGAATGAGCGCCGCGGACGACGGGCCGGCAGCGCACGCCACGCCAGCGCGTGGCGCCTTGCGCCTCAGGCCACCGGTGCCGGCGGCGGTTGGTCGGGCACCGTGGGCTCGCCGGGTTCGTGCGGCAGGTCCGGCACGCCGGGCTCTTCCGGGTCGCCGGGTACGCCGGCGGCACGCCAGCCAAGCTCCCGGGCGGTCATCGTCTGATCTTGCGACATGAGCTTTCCCTCCACTGCTGCCGCCCGGTGCGGGCGGTCCATCAGTAGAGGCTGATGCGACGGCTTTCTATCCGACCTTCCGTCGGCGCTTGCGCCGGGCTTACCACATCAGGTCGTCGGGCACCTTGTAGGCGGCGTACGGATCGTCCTCGTCGACCTCCTCGGTCCGCGTGTTGAGCAGCACCACCCGGCGCGGATCGCGCTCCTGGATCTTCAGCGCGGCATCGCGCGGGATGATCTCGTAGCCGCCACCATGCCGGACGATGGCCAGCGAGCCGCTGGACAGCTTGTCGCGCATCAGGTTGTTCACCGAGATGCGCTTGACCTTCTTGTCGTCGACGAAGTTGTAGTAGTCGTCGGTGGTCAGCTTGGGCAGCCGGCTGGTCTCGATCAGCTGCTTGACCTGCGCGGCGCGGGCCTTCTGCTCGGCCTTTTCCTGCTGTTGGCGGTTGAGCTCCTGGTCGCGGGCCTGCTTCTCGGCCTGGGCCTTGAGCGCAGCCTCGCGCTGGCTGTTGTCTTTCTCGACCTGGCCCTTCTTCTCCAGGCGCTGCTGCTTCTGCTGTTGCTTGCTCGCCTGCTTGGCCTGCTTTTCATTGACCAGCCCGGCTTTGAGCAGCTGGTCGCGAAGGGAAAGACTCATGGTTCGGCTCGTCTGTCGTGAATTCGAATGTGAACGCGGGACCGTGCTTCGTCGATCCAGCGCGCGATTGTGGTGGATGTGCCGGGCGACATCCACCCCGGGCAGCCGTCAGCCGCAGGAAAGCGGCCGTTCGGCCTTCTTCGCTGCGTCCCAGAGCGCATCCAGCTCCTGCAGGTCGCAATCCTCGGGCGCGCGCCCCGCTTCGCGCAAGGCTTGCTCGATGAAGCGAAAGCGCCGCTCGAACTTGCCGTTGGCCGCACGCAGGGCGTTTTCCGGGTCGACCTTGAGGTGGCGTGCGAGGTTGACCACCACGAACAAGAGGTCGCCGATCTCCTCGGTGATCGCCTGCGGGTCGTTCGCGCTCATGGCCTCGAGCACCTCGTTCAGCTCCTCGTGCAGCTTGTCCACCACCGGCAGGGCCTCCGGCCAGTCGAAGCCGACGCCGGCGGCACGCTTCTGCAGCTTGGCGGCGCGGCTGAGCGCCGGCAGCGCATGGGGCACGTCGTCGAGCAGGGACAGCTGCTCCGGTGCGGCGGCCTGTTCGGCGCGTTCCTCGGCCTTGATCTCTTCCCAGCGGCGCTTGATCGCCGCCTCGTCGAGCCGCGGCAGCTCGGGCGAGCCGTACAGGTCGCCATCGGGGAACACGTGCGGGTGCCGGCGCAGCAGCTTGCGGGTGATGGCATCGACCACCGTGGCGAAGTCAAAACGTCCCTCCTCCCGCGCCAGCTGGCTGTAGTAGACCACCTGGAACAGCAGGTCGCCGAGTTCGCCGGGCAGGTGCGCGAAATCGCGCCGCTCGATGGCGTCGGCGACCTCGTAGGCTTCCTCCAGGGTGTGCGGGACGATGCTGGCGTAGTCCTGCTGCAGGTCCCACGGGCAGCCATGCCGCGGGTCGCGCAGGCGGGCCATCAGGTGCAGCAGATCGGCGAGTTGGTACATAGAATTCCTCAAGCCAGGCTATCGCGGCGGCGTTTGGGTGGATGTAAAAAGCGACATCCACCCAATATCAGGCCGATTGTAGGGTGGATCGGGGCGCGTAGCTGACGCTTCAGCCATCCACCGTGACGCGGCCGGCGCCGACCTTGCGCCTTACGTTGCCCGCTGGCGCTTGGCCTCGATGATATTGGGCAGCTGCGAGAGCCGGCTAAGCAGGCGACCCAGGGCATTGAGCCCGGGGATCTCGATGGTCAGCGACATCTGCGCGGTGCTGTCCTCCTTGTTCGAACGGGTATTCATCGCCAGCACGTTGATGCGCTCGTTGAGCAGCACCTGCGACACGTCGCGCAGCAGGCCCGAGCGATCGTAGGCCTTGATGACGATGTCCACCGGGTAGGTTTTCTCCGGCACCGGGCCCCAGCTGACCTGGATGATCCGCTCCGGCTCGCGCCCGGCCAGCTGCAGCACCGAGGCGCAGTCCTGGCGGTGGATGCTCACCCCGCGGCCCTGGGTGATGTAGCCGACGATCGGGTCGCCCGGCAGCGGCTGGCAGCAGCCGGCCATCTGCGTCAAGAGGTTGCCGACGCCCTGGATCTGCACGTCGCCACGCTTGCCCGGCTTGTGCGGCGCGCGCCGCGGGATCAGCTCGAGCTGGTCCTCGTCGCGCTCGGGCTCGACCAGCTGCTGGGCCATGTTGACCAGGTGCGCCAGGCGCAGGTCGCCGGCGCCGAGCGCGGCGAACATGTCCTCGGCCGTCTTCAGGTTGGTCTTTTCGGCCAGGCGATCGTAGTCCACCGGCGGCAGGTCGAGGCGGCTCAGCTCGCGTTCGAGCAGCGCCTTGCCGGCGGCGACGTTCTGGTCGCGCGCCTGCAGCTTGAACCAGTGGACGATCTTGGCCCGCGAGCGCGAGGTGGTGATGTAGCCCAGGTTCGGGTTCAACCAGTCACGGCTCGGCGAACCCTGCTTGCTGGTGATGATCTCCACCTGCTCGCCGGTCTGCAGACTGTAGTTGAGCGGCACGATGCGCCCGTTGACCTTGGCGCCGCGGCAGTTGTGGCCGATCTCGGTGTGCACACGGTAGGCGAAGTCCAGTGGCGTGGCGCCCTTGGGCAGGTCGATCGCATGGCCGTCGGGGGTGAACACGTAGACGCGGTCCGGCTCGATGTCCACGCGCAGCTGCTCGGCCAGGCCGCCGATGTCGCCGAGCTCCTCGTGCCATTCGAGCACCTGGCGCAGCCAGGCGATCTTTTCCTCGTAGTGGTCGGAGCCGGAATTGACGTCGGTGCCCTTGTAGCGCCAGTGCGCGCAGACGCCCAGCTCGGCCTCCTCGTGCATCGCGTGGGTGCGGATCTGCACCTCCAGCACCTTGCCCTCCGGGCCGAGCACCGCGGTGTGCAGCGAGCGGTAGCCGTTCTCCTTGGGGTTGGCGATGTAGTCGTCGAACTCCTTGGGAATGTGCCGCCAGAGGGTGTGCACGATGCCGAGCGCGGTGTAGCAGTCGCGGATCTCCGGCACCAGCACGCGCACCGCGCGCACGTCGTAGATCTGGCTGAACTGCAGGCCCTTCTTCTGCATCTTCCGCCAGATCGAGTAGATGTGCTTGGCGCGGCCGTCGATCTCGGGCTGGATGCCGGCGGCCGAGAGTTCGTCCTTGAGCTGCTGCACCACGTTGGTGATGTACTGCTCGCGGTCGAGCCGGCGCTCGTGCAGCAGGGTCGCGATCTGCTTGTACTGCTCGGGCTCCAGGTAGCGGAAGGACAGGTCCTCCAGCTCCCACTTGATATGGCCGATGCCCAGGCGATGGGCCAGCGGCGCGTAGATGTCGAACACCTCGCGCGCGACCCGATGGCGTTTGTCGTCGCTGGCGTTCTTCACCGCGCGGATGGCGCAGGTGCGCTCGGCAAGCTTGATCAGCGCGACGCGCACGTCATCGACCATCGCCACCAGCATCTTGCGCAGGTTCTCGACCTGGGTCTGCGGCGGCAGCACCAGCGACTCGCGCGGGTTGAGGCTGGCGCTGATCGCGGCCATGCGCAGCACGCCCTCGATCAGCTTGGCCACCACCGGACCGAAGCGCGAGTGCACCTCGGCGAGCTGGATCTTGCCCTCGCGCACGCCGCGGTAGAGCACGGCGGCGACCAGGCTGTCCTGATCGAGCTTGAGGTCGGCGAGGATCTCGGCGATCTCAAGGCCGATCTGGTAGCTGGAGGCGCCCTCGCTCCAGAGATTCTGTGCCGCGTTGGCCTGCTGCTCCGCATCGCGGGCGAACTCGCAGGCCTCCTGAAGCGCGGCGCGGTCCAGTGCCGGGTCCATGCCCAGCACATGATCGAGCCAGCTTTCCAGATTGATGCTGCCGTCGGTGTTGATCGGCTGAAGCGCTCTCACCTGTACCATCTGAAACCTTCCCTCTACGCAGCGACTCTGCGTCGTTTACGCCTGCATTCTATGTGCCGGTCGGTTGAACCACAGGCAGGTGCCTGCCAAGAAATCATTCGCTCGCGCCAGGCCCCTTCTCGAACAGGGCCATGGCCTCGACGTGAGCAGTCTGCGGAAACATGTCCAGCACCCCGGCGCGGGTCAGACGGAACCCCTGGGCGGCCAGCTCGGCGGCATCGCGCGCCAGCGTCGCGGGGTTACAGGAAACATAGACCAGCCGCCGGGCCTGCAGCCTGCCCATCTGGCGTACCACTTCCAGCGCGCCGTCGCGCGGCGGGTCGAGCAGCACGCGGGCAAAACCGCTGCCCGCCCAGGGTGCGTCGGCCAGCGGCTTCGACAGGTCCGCACGATAAAAGTGCACGCCGGCCAGGCCGTTGCGCTCGGCGTTCTCGCCGGCGCGGCGGACCATCGCCTCGACGCCCTCGACGCCGACCACCTGCGCGCCGCTGCGCGCCAGCGGCAGGGAGAAGTTGCCCAGCCCGCAGAACAGGTCGAGCACCGGCTCGCCGGGTGGAGCCGCCAGCCAGTCGAGGGCCTGGGCGATCATCGCCTCGTTGACCTGCGCGTTGACCTGGACGAAGTCGCCCGGCTGCCAGGCCAGGTCGACATTCCAGCGTTCCAGCCGATAGCCGAGCCAGCCCGGCGACACCGGCTGCGGCTCGCCGGCACCCTGCAGCCAGAGCTGCACGCCGTGCGCCTCGGCGAAGGCGACGAGACGGGCGCGATCGGCCTCGGCCAGCGCCGCGGTGTGCCGCACCAGGAGCGCCTCGGCAGTGCCGCTGAACAGCTCGACATGGCCGATCAGCTGTGGCTTGTGCAGCGCCTGCAGGGCCTCTCGCAGCGGCGGCAGCAGCCGCTCGAGGGCCGGCACCAGCACCGGGCAGACCTCCACCGGCACGATGCGCTGGCTGCTGCCGGCGCGGAAACCGACCTCCAGGCGCCCGGCGCGCTCGTCCCAGCGCACCGCCAGGCGCGCGCGGCGGCGGTAGCCGAACGCCGGCCCGCTGAGCGGCGCGGCCCACTGTTCGGGTTCGAGGTTGGCCAGGCGCTGCAGCTGCTCGGCGAGGGTGCGCTGCTTGAGCATGAGCTGGTCGGCCTCGCCCAGGTGCTGCAGGTTGCAGCCACCGCACACCGCGGCATGCGGACAGGGCGCCGGGCGGCGCTGCGCACTGGCGGTCAGCACCCGCTCGCAGCGAGCCTCGACCACCTGGCTGCGGGCGCCGAGCACGCGCGCCTCGACCCGCTCGCCAGCCAGCGCACCTTCGACGAACCAGGTGCGCCCGTCGCAGAAGCCGATGCCACGGCCATCGTGGGCCAGGCGCTCGATCTCGAGGACCTGCTTCTTGCCCGGCGGAAGCTGCGCCTTGCGCTCGCCGCCCACCGGCTGGAAGCGCAAACCGCCACTGCGTCTTGCCATCAGGGGAACCTGCCGAAATGCGAATAACGCCCGGCCGCGCCGCGCTGGCGGCGGCCGGGGCGGCGATCAGTGGTCGGCGTCATACACGCCGGTGGACAGGTAGCGGTCGCCGCGATCGCAGATGATCGCCACGATCACCGCGTTCTCGACTTCCTGCGACAGGCGCAGCGCCGCGGCCACCGCGCCGCCGGAGGAGACGCCGCAGAAGATGCCTTCCTCGCGCGCCAGGCGGCGCATGGTCTGCTCGGCCTCGGCCTGGGACATGTCGATCACCCGGTCGACCCGCTCGGCCTCGAAGATCTTCGGCAGGTACTCGGCCGGCCAGCGGCGGATGCCGGGAATCGCCGAGCCCTCCATCGGCTGCAGGCCGACGATCTGCACGCCGGGGTTCTGCTCCTTGAGGTAGCGCGACACGCCCATGATGGTGCCGGTGGTGCCCATGGAGCTGACGAAGTGGGTGATGCGCCCGCCGGTCTGCTGCCAGATTTCCGGGCCGGTGCTGCTGTAGTGGGCGACCGGGTTGTCGCCGTTGGCGAACTGGTCGAGCACCTTGCCGTGGCCTTCGGCCTGCATCTTCAGCGCCAGGTCGCGGGCGCCTTCCATGCCTTCTTCCTTGCTCACCAGGATCAGCTCGGCGCCGTAGGCGGTCATCGCTGCCTTGCGCTCGGCGCTGGAGTTGTCCGGCATGATCAGGATCATCCGGTAGCCCTTGATCGCCGCCGCCATGGCCAGGGCGATGCCGGTGTTGCCGCTGGTCGCTTCGATCAGGGTGTCGCCGGGCTGGATGTCGCCGCGCTGCTCGGCGCGATTGATCATCGACAGCGCCGGGCGATCCTTCACCGAACCGGCCGGGTTGTTGCCCTCGAGCTTGACCAGGATGGTGTTGCTGGTCGAGCCGGGCATGCGCTGCAGGCGCACCAGCGGGGTGTTGCCGATGCAGTCGGCGATGGTCGGGTAATGCATGGTCATGGCGTCTGCGCACCGCGGGCATCTGGAAAAGGCGCACATGATAACGGCATCGCCGGGCGACGGGCATAGCGGGTAGTCGAAGCGAGGCACAACGTTTCGCCGCGAGCCGCGTCGCGGCGCCCCCTCAGGCGCGGCCGAGGATCTTCGGCGCCGCCTCGACGATCTGCCGCGACAGGTGCTCCATGCGCGGCGACTGCACCTTCCAGGTGTGCCAGTAGAGCGCCAGGTCAAGCGGCTCGTCCGGCGCCAGGTCGACCAGCTCGCCACTCTCCAGCGCCGCGCGCAGCAGCAGCTCGGGGACCATGCCGTAGCCCAGCCCGTAGCGGATCGCGCTGAAATGCGGCTCGGCGCCCGGTACGTAGTGGCAGGGGTAGGCGCCTTCCGGCAGGCCGAAGCGACGCAGCAGGAACGACGACTGCAGGGTGTCCTTGCGGGTATAGGCCACCACCGGCGCGCGGCGCGCCGCACTGCGGGTCATGCCGGCCGGGAAATGCTGGTCGCGGAAGCCGGCCGAGGCCACCAGCCGGTAGCGCATGCGCCCCAGCGCGCTGGCCGTGCAGCCGCGCATCGGCTTGGGCTCGGTGCTGATGCAGCCGATCGCCAGCCCGGTCTCCAGCAGGCTGTAGGTGTGGTCCTGGTCTTCCACCGTCAGGTCGAGCAGCACGCGCTCGCGGATCAGCACCTCGGCCAGCGCCGGGAAGAACCAGGTACCCAGGCTGTCGGCGTTCAGCGCGGCGACCACCACCAGCGGCGCGTCGCTGCGCTCGGCGAGGTCGGCGAGCAGGTCGGCCTCCAGCAGCGTCGCGCGCTTGAGGTACTGCAGCAGGCGCTGGCCGGTCTCGGTCGGCCGGCAGGGCCGGCTGCGCACGATCAGCGCGCTGCCCAGGGTGCTTTCCAGTGCCCGCACGCGCTGCGAGATGGCCGGCGGGGTGAGGTGCAGGCGCTGCGCGGCCTGCTCGAAGCTGCCGGTCTTGATCACCGCGCGGAAGGCTTCGGTCTGTTTCGGGTCGAGGTTCACGCGAGCGCCTCGCTTAAGAAAAATTTTGGATGGACAAAAAATACTTAGCGATCTCAACTGTTACCAGCGTTGCCCCATAATCGCGCACCTTTTTTTGCCGCAGCCCTCCGGCTGCGTCCGTGGAGAACCCCGCGTGGATCTGCTGCACACCATCTATCTGGTCGCCATCACCGCCGAAGCCATGTCCGGCGCCATCATGGGCATGCGCCGCGGCATGGACCTGTTCGGCATCTGCCTGCTCGGCACCGTCACCGCGCTGGGCGGCGGCACCGCGCGCGACGTGCTGCTGGGCCACTACCCGATCGGCTGGATCGCCAACCCCGAGTACCTGGGCTTCACCATCGGCGCGGCCATCGTCACGGCGATGATCGCCCGCCACCTGCATCACCTGCGCCGGGTCTTCCTGCTGGTCGACGGCCTGGGCCTGGTGGCCTTCACCATCATCGGCTGCGACGTGGCCATGAGCATGCAGGCGCACCCGGCGATCGTCGTGCTCGCCGGGCTGATCACCGGCATCTTCGGCGGCCTCCTGCGCGACGTGCTCTGCACCCAGGTGCCGATGGTGCTGCAGCGCGAGCTCTACGCCACCGTGGCGCTGGCCGCCGGCGTGCTCTATGTCGGCCTGCTCTGGCTCGGCGTCGGCAACGGCCTGGCGTCGCTGGTGGCGCTGGCCGCCGGCTTCCTGTTCCGGGTGCTGGCGATGACCCTGCGCTGGAAGCTGCCGGACTTCAACGGCAAGGACATCCGCGGCCTGGACTAGCGGCGCGGCGGGCAGATTCCCGACCGGCAACGGGCTACACTAGCGCGCTTGCCAGAGGGGACGGACCGTGCTGAAAGACCTGGGAATACGTGGTCGTGTACTGATACTGACGCTGCTGCCGAGCACCCTGCTCGCCGTGGTGCTCGGCATCTACTTCACCTGGATGCAGCTGGCCGAGCTGCGCCACCAGCTCGACGAGCGCGGCGAGCTGATCGCCCAGCAGCTGGCACCGCTGACCGCCCCGGCGATGAACCTCGGCTACGACAAGCGCCTGCAGCGCATCATCAACCAGGTGCTGGACCAGACCGACGTGCGCGCGGTGTCGGTGCTCGACACCGAACGCAAGCCGCGCGCCTATGCCGGGCCGCGCATGGTCACCCCGCCGCCGCCGGCCGACCCCGAGGGCCTGACCCGGGTCAGCGGGCTGGAGACCACGCGCATCCTCATGCCGGTGCTGGCACACCACCTGAACCTGGCCGACGACAGCCGCACCGGCGACCCGGCGCTGATCGGCTGGCTGGAGCTGGAAGTCTCGCACCAGGGCACGCTGATCCGCGGCTACCGCAGCCTGCTCACCAGCCTGGTGCTGATCGGCGCCGGGCTGCTGATCACCGCGCTGCTCGCCCTGCGCATGAGCCGCACCATCAGCAAGCCCCTCGAACGCGTCAAGCTGGCGGTCGCCCAGCTCAAGGAAGGCCACCTGGAAACGCGCCTGCCGCCGCTCGGTAGCCACGAGATGGACGAGCTGGCCTCGGGCATCAACCGCATGGCCGAGGCCCTGCAGAGCGCCCAGGAGGAACTGCAGCAGAGCATCGACCAGGCCACCGCCGACGTGCAGCAGAACCTGGAGACCATCGAGATCCAGAACATCGAGCTGGACCTGGCGCGCAAGGAGGCCCTGGAGGCGAGCCGCATCAAGTCCGAGTTCCTCGCCAACATGAGCCACGAGATCCGCACTCCGCTCAACGGCATCCTCGGCTTCACCCACCTGCTGCAGAAAAGCGAGCTGACGCCGCGCCAGCAGGACTACCTGGCGACCATCGAGAAATCCGCCGACAACCTGCTCGGCATCATCAACGAGATCCTCGACTTCTCGAAGATCGAGGCCGGCAAGCTGGTGCTCGACAGCGTGCCGTTCAACCTGCGCGACCTGATCGAGGACACCCTGACCATCCTCGCGCCCTCGGCGCACACCAAGCAGCTGGAGCTGATCAGCCTGGTCTACCAGGACACGCCGCTGTCGCTGATCGGCGACCCGCAGCGGCTCAAGCAGGTGCTGACCAACCTGGTCAGCAACGCCATCAAGTTCACCAACGAAGGCACCATCGTGGTGCGCGCCATGGTCGAGGACGAGACCGCCGAGCGCGCGCAGCTGCGCATCAGCGTGCAGGACACCGGAATCGGCCTCACCGAGCAGGATCTGCGCGCACTGTTCCAGGCCTTCAGCCAGGCCGACAACTCGCTGTCGCGCCAGCCCGGCGGCACCGGCCTCGGGCTGGTCATCTCCAAGCGCCTGATCGAGCAGATGGGCGGCGAGATCGGCGTCGACAGCATCCCCGACGAGGGCTCGGAATTCTGGATCAGCCTGAGCCTGCCCAAGGCCCGCGAGGACATCGAGGACCAGCCGCCAGCGGCGCTGCGCGACATCCGCGTCGGGCTGTTCGAGGAGCATTCGCTGGCGCGCCAGGCGCTGCAGCACCAGCTCGAGGGCTGCGGCCTGCAGGTGCAGCCGTTCGACAGCCTGCAGCGCATGCTCGCCGGGGTCGCCGCCGACCAGGCCGCCGGCCGGCCGATAGAGCTGGCGGTGCTGGGGGTCAGCGCCCACGATCTCGGTCCGGCGGCGCTGGCCGAGCGCATCGAGGCCTTCGAGGCGCTCGGCTGCCACCCGGTCGTGCTCTGCCCGACGGTCGACCAGGCGGCCTACCAGGACGCGCTGCCGGATGTCTTCAGCCACACCCGCCTGCAGGCCAAGCCGGCGCGCATGCGCAAGCTGCAACGGGTGCTGGTCGAGCTGCTGCGCCCGCAGCAGCCGCCGAGCGTGCCGCTACCCGCGCCGGTGCATCGCCAGCCACGGCTGCTCTGCGTCGACGACAACCCGGCCAACCTGCTCTTGGTCGAGACCTTGCTCAGCGACATGGGCGCCGCCGTGGTGGCGGTGGACAATGGCCCCGATGCCCTGGCCGCGGTGAAGGAGCAGGACTTCGACCTGGTGCTGATGGACGTGCAGATGCCCGGCATGGATGGCCGCCAGACCACCGAAGCGCTGCGCCAGTGGGAAAGCCAGGTCGGCCGCACGCCGCTGCCGGTGATCGCGCTGACCGCCCACGCCCTGGCCAACGAGAAGCGCGCGCTGCTGCAGTCCGGCCTCGACGACTACCTGACCAAGCCGATCAGCGAACGCCAGCTGGCCCAGGTCATCCTCAAGTGGACCGGGCTCGGCCTGCGCCAGGCGCCGCCGCAGGTGGAAGCGGCGGAAGGCGCCGGCAGCCTGGCCGCGCCGCGCGAGCTGGCGGTGATCGATGAGCACGAGGGCCTGCGCCTGGCCGCCGGCAAGGCGGACCTGGCCGCCGAGATGCTGAGCATGCTGCTCGGTTCGCTGGACAGCGAGCGCTTCGCCATCCGCGAGGCGCGCCAGGCCGGCGACCGGCGCGCGCAGGTCGACCGCGTGCACCGCCTGCACGGGGCCACGCGCTATTGCGGCGTGCCGCAGCTACGCCAGGCCTGCATGCAGGCCGAGACGCTGCTCAAGCAGCAGGACCCGACCGCCGAGGCCGCACTGGATGCCCTCGATGCGGCCATCGAACGACTTCAACGCGAGGCGCACCGCGCCTCCTGACCGCGCGGCAGGCGCCGCCACAGGACGATTCATGCAGGACCAGCCCACCCCGCCCCGCTTCCAGCCGGCCGAACTCGACTGGGACGCCAGCGGCCAGCCGCAATCGCGCCAGTACGGCGATGTGTATTTCTCGCGTGCCAGCGGCCTGGCCGAGACCGAGCACGTGTTCCTCGCGCAGAACGCGCTGGCCGAGCGCTTCGCCGCCCTCGCCCCCGGCCAGGCCTTCACCATCGGCGAGACCGGCTTCGGCACCGGGCTCAACTTCCTCTGCGCCTGGCAGCTGTTCGAGCGCCAGGCCCCGGCCAGTGCCCGCCTGCATTTCGTCAGCGTCGAGAAGCACCCGCTGAGCGCCGCGGACCTGCAACGCGCGCTGGCCCTGTGGCCTGAACTCGAACCGCTGGCCAGCGAGCTGCGCAGCCAGTACCTGGCGATCCACCCAGGCTTCCAGCGCCTCACCTTCGCCGCCGGCCGGGTCAGCCTGACCCTGCTGGTGGGCGACGTGCTGGACGGGCTGCCGGCGCTGGATGCGCGGGTCGATGCCTGGTTCCTCGACGGCTTCGCCCCGGCGAAGAACCCGGATATGTGGCAGCCGGCGCTGTTCGCCGAGCTGGCCCGGCTGTCGGCGCCCGGCGCCACCCTGGGCACCTTCACCAGCGCCGGGTTCGTGCGCCGCGGGCTGGCCGAGGCCGGCTTCGACATGCAGCGCGCGCCGGGCTTCGGCCACAAGCGCGAGATCCTGCGCGGCCGTTTCCTCGGCCAGGGCGGCATCGCGCCCAAGCCGTGGTTCGCGCGCCCGGGCCAGGCGTCCCGCGAACGGCGCGCGCTGGTCATCGGCGCCGGCCTGGCCGGCTGCGCCAGCGCGGCCAGCCTGGCGGCCCGCGGCTGGCAGGTCACGCTGCTGGAGCGGCATGCCGAGGCGGCGCAGGAGGGTTCGGGCAACCCCCAGGGCGTGCTCTACCTCAAGCTCTCGGCCCACGGCACGGCGCTGTCGCGGCTGGTGGTCGGCGGCTTCGGCTATACGCGACGCCTGCTCGAACGCCTGCAGCGCGGCCGCGACTGGGATGCCTGCGGCGTGCTGCAACTGGCCTACGACGACAAGGAACGCGAGCGCCAGGCCGAGCTCGCCGGTGCCTTCCCCGCGGAGCTGGTCCGCCCGGTCGGCCGCGCTGAGGCCGAGCAACTGGCCGGCATCGGCCTGGCCGACGGCGGGCTGTTCTACCCCGACGCCGGCTGGGCGCATCCACCGGCGGTATGCCGGTACCTGCTGGCGCAGCCGAACATCGAGCTGCGCCGCCACCAGGCGGTGCTCTCGCTGGTGCACGAGGGCGGGCAGTGGCAGGCGCTGGCCGAGGGCGAGGTCATCGCCACCGCGCCGGTGGTGGTGATTGCCGGCGCGGCGGACAGCGCCGGCTTCGAGCAGAGCGCCTGGCTGCCGCTCAAGCGCATCCGCGGGCAGATCACCGCGCTGCCGGCCAGCGATGCCAGCCAGGCCCTGCGCACGGTGCTCTGCGCCAAGGGCTACGTGGCGCCGGTACGCGACGGCCAGCACACCCTCGGCGCCAGCTTCAACTTCAAGCGCGCCGACACCCAGCTCAGCGCCGAGGAACACCGCTCGAACCTGGAACTGCTGGCCGGTATTTCCGCCGACCTCGAGGAGCGCCTGCAGGCCTCGGCGCAGCAACCCGAGCAGCTCGACGGCCGCGCCGCCTTCCGCTGTACCAGCCCGGACTACCTGCCGGTGATCGGCCCGCTCGCCGATGCCGGCCGCTTCCTCGAGGCCTACGCCGCGCTGTCGCGCAACGCCCGGCAGGTGCCGGATGTCGCCTGCCCCTGGCAGGACGGCCTCTACGTCAACACCGCCCACGGCTCGCGCGGGATGATCAGCACGCTGCTATCCGGCGAGCTGCTCGCCGCCTGGCTGGAGGACGAGCCGCTGCCACTGCCGCGGGAAGTCGCCGAGGCCTGCCACCCGAACCGTTTCCTGGTCCGCCGGCTGGTGCGCGGCGAATAGCCGGCCGCGCGGCGAAGGGGCCTTGGCTTGCCGGGGATCATGCCTTCATATACCCCCACCCGTATAATGGCGAGCTTTGGTCCCTCAAGGAGATACCCGATGAAACCCGCCTACCTGTTCATCCTCGGCCTGCTCGCAAGCCAGGCCGTCGCCCAGCCGGACGCCGCACAGCTGCGCGAGGAAGCCGCCGGCCTGATCCCGCCGTTCCAGCAGCAACTGCTCGGCACGGTGAAGAAGGCCGTGGCCGAAGGCGGGCCGCGCGCGGCCATCGAGAGCTGCAACCTGCTGGCACCGGCGATCGCCGAGGAGCACAGCCGTGCGCCCTGGACGGTCGGCCGCACCTCGCTGAAACTGCGCAACCCGGACAACGCCCCGGACGCCTGGGAACGCCAGGTGCTCGAGCAGTTCCAGCAGCGCGCCGCGGCGGGCGAACCGCTGGAACGCCTCAGCCATGGCGAGGTCATCGGTAACGAGTACCGCTACATGCAGGCCATCGCCACCGGCGAGCCCTGCCTGGCCTGCCACGGCAAGGCGATCAAGCCGGAGCTGACCGGCCTGCTGTCGAGCCTCTATCCGGACGACCAGGCCCGCGGCTTCAGCCAGGGCGAGCTGCGCGGCGCATTCACGTTGCGCAAGGCTCTGCCACACTGACCCCAAACTTCCCGGCCAATGGAGAGCGCATGCCGAGCACACCCCGCCCTTCCCCGCTGCCCTTGCGGCCAACGCGCTGATGGACATCCTGTTGCTCGAGGCCCTGGGTATCGGCCTGGTGCTCGGCCTGCTGCTCGGCCTGACCGGCGCCGGTGGCTCGCTGGTGGCGCTGCCGCTGCTGCTCAGCCTGCACCTGCCGCTGCGCGATGCCATCGGCGTCAGCCTTGGCGCGGTGGCGATGTCGGCGCTGGTCGGCGCGGTGCCACGGGCCAGGCTTGGCCAGGTCGCCTGGCGCCCGGCGCTGCTGCTGGCGCTGTGCGGCCTGCCTGGCAACGCCGCGGGCCAGTGGCTGGGCCGCTACGTGCCGGAGCAATGGCTGATCGTCGCCTTCTGCCTGCTGGTGCTCTGGTCGGCACGGCGCATGTGGCGCGGCGCCGACCTGCCGGTCCCCGAGGGCCGC
Source organism: Pseudomonas oligotrophica (assembly GCF_021726475.1). Taxonomy (GTDB): domain Bacteria; phylum Pseudomonadota; class Gammaproteobacteria; order Pseudomonadales; family Pseudomonadaceae; genus Stutzerimonas; species Stutzerimonas oligotrophica. The sequence goes on along the minus strand of NZ_JAKJRU010000003.1, from coordinate 431,054 downwards.
ACGATGCGCTACCCGGCGCTCGCCGGCATCGGCGTCGGCGTCGGCCTGCTGTCCGGGCTGATGGGCGTGGGCGGCGGCTTTCTCATCGTGCCGGCGCTGCTCTGGTTCAGCCCGCTGCCGCTGCTGGCCGCCATGGGCACCTCGATGGCGGTGATCGCGCTGGTCAGCGGCGGCGGTTTCCTGCTCTACCTGACCGATGCGCAGCCGCCGCTGGCGCTGCTGGCCGGCCTGGCCACCGGCGGCGCCTGTGGCGTGCTGACCGGCAACCGGCTGGCACAGTACCTCAGCGGCAGCCTGCTGCAGCGGCTGTTCGCGCTGATGCTGGTCGTGGTCAGCCTGTCGCTGGGCGTGCAGAAACTGCTGCTCGGCCATTGATCAGACAGGTTACGCGCGGTCGTCCCAGAACGGCCGGCTGATTTCCCGCTCGACATCGGCGCGGCTCAGGCCGATGTCCTTCAGCGCATGCAGGTCCAGCGCCGCCAGCTGCCGGCGCTGCCGGGCAAGCGTGCGCCAGTGCCGCAGGCGCGCCAGCAGCGGCCGTACGGAGAGCCGGGGAAGATCGAGCGCCGCGAGCTGGCGCAGCGGAACGAGGGGATGCAGGCGTTGACGGTTCATGGCGCGCTCCTCGGTGGGGTTGGCGCCAGTGTCGCGACAGGCTTAGGATCAATCCAACGAATACTTCTGATGCCTGCCATCTCGGAGATTGATCCATGGCGCACTTCCCGAGCATCGACACCGAGCTGCTGCGCAGCTTCGTCGCCATCGCCGACCACGGCGGCTTCACCCGTGCCGCCGAAGCGGTCAACCGCACCCAGTCGGCGGTGAGCATGCAGATGAAGCGCCTCGAGGAGGACGTGCTGCAGCGCCCGCTGTTCGAGCGCAGCGGCCGCCAGGTGCGCCTGACCGCCGAGGGCCAGGTGCTGCTCGGCTATGCGCGGCGCATCCTCAAGCTGCATGGCGAGGTCATCACCACCCTGCGCCAGCCGCACATGGTCGGCGCGGTGCGCATCGGCACGCCGGACGACTACGTGATGCGCTTTTTGCCAGGCATCCTGGCGCGCTTCGCCCAGGCCTACCCGCTGGTGCAGGTCGAGGTGCATTGCGAACCCTCCGGCCAGCTGCTGCAGCGCCAGGACCTGGACCTGTCCATCGTCACCCGCGAACCGGGCACCGAGATCGGCCAGCTGCTGCGCCAGGAGCATTTCGTCTGGGCCGAGGCCGCCGGCTTCGACCTGCACCGGCAGCGGCCGATCCCGCTGGCGATGTTCAACAATGGCTGCTTCTGCCGCGCCTGGGTCTGCAATGCGCTGGATGCCGCCGAGATCGACTACCGCATCGCCTACACCAGCCCGAGCCTGGCGGCGATCATGGCGCTGGTCGGTGCCGGCCTGGCGGTTACCGCGCAGCTGCAGAGCCTGGTTCCGGCCGAGCTGCGCATCCTCGGAGACAACGAAGGGCTGCCGCGCCTGCCGCTCTCCAGCATCGTGCTGCTGCGCAACGCGCAGACCCGCTCCCCGGTCAGCGAGGCGCTGGCCGAATACATCGTCGAGGGCTTCCGCCAGTAGTGCTCAGTCCACCTCGCCACACAGGCTCGCCGCGCGCAGCAGCGCGGCGGTGATGGCGTGGCGCTCCCATTCCGGCAGTGCGGCGAAGCGCATGCGGAATTCCGGCGGCAGCAGCGGCGGCGCCTCCTGCAGCAGGGCAAGGCCGGCCGCGGTGATCAGCAGCCACTGGCGGCGCCGATCCGCCTCGTCACGGCGACGCAGCAACAGGCCGCGCTCCTCCAGCCGGTCGAGCTGGCCGGAGAGCGTCGCCGCGGTCAGGCTGACCCGCCGGCTGAGCGCGCTGGCCGTCTGCTGCCCCTCGCTGGCCAGCACCTGCAGGATCATCCGCTGCATCGGGGTGAGGCCGCCGAAGCGCGCCAGGCGCTTGGCGTGGACCTCGGCATCCTGCTGCAGCCGGCGCAGCGCCTGGAACAGCGGCAGGTCCAGCCCATCGACCGACAGATTCGTTTCGACTGAAACTTTTTCATCATTCATATTGCCGAAACCACACGACCAATAACTTTGACATGAAAGCACTTATTTGCTTTGGTGTAAAAACGTGACCGCCTGGCGACGACGGCGGCTTCGGCCCGCGGAAGGCTTCCAGCGCGCCTGAACCACCGCGCGACGCACCGGTCACACTCCCCAACGGCACAACCGGTAAGGATCCTATGTGTGGCATAGCTGGAGAACTTCGCTTCGATAATCAACCGGCCGACCTGGCCGCGATTGAACGCATCACCCAACACCTCACCGCCCGCGGCCCCGACGCCTGCGGGTTCCACAGCCAGGGCCCGCTCGCCTTCGGCCACCGGCGGCTGAAGATCATGGATCTGTGCGAGGCCTCGGGCCAGCCGATGCTCGACCCGGCCCTGGGCCTGGCCATGGTCTTCAACGGCGCCATCTACAACTACCCCAAGCTGCGCGCCGAGCTCGAAGGCCTGGGCTACCGCTTCTTCTCCGACGGCGACACCGAGGTCCTGCTCAAGGGCTATCACGCCTGGCGCGAGGCGCTCCTGCCGCGGCTCAACGGCATGTTTGCCTTCGCCATCTGGGAGCGCGACAGCCGCCAGCTGTTCATCGCCCGCGATCGCCTGGGCGTCAAGCCGCTCTACCTGTCGCGCAGCGACAAGCGCCTGCGCTTCGCCTCCAGCCTGCCGGCGCTGCTGCAAGGCGGCGACATCGGCGGTGAGCTGAACCCGGTGGCGCTGAACCACTACATGAGTTTCCACGCCGTGGTGCCGGCACCCGACACCCTGGTCGCCGGCATCGAGAAGCTGCCACCGGCCAGCTGGATGCGCGTCGACGCGGCCGGCACGGTGACCACCCAGCGCTGGTGGGAGCTGACCTTCGGCGCCCGCGCCGAGGAACAGGACTACAGCTTCGAGGACTGGCAGCAGGCCACCCTGGACACCCTGCGCGAGGCCGTGGCGATCCGCCAGCGCGCGGCGGTGGACGTCGGCGTACTGCTTTCCGGCGGCGTCGATTCGAGCCTGCTGGTCGGCCTGCTGCGCGAGGCCGGGGTCGGCGAGAATCTGCTGACCTTCTCCATCGGCTTCGAGGATGCCGGGGGCGAGCGCGGCGACGAGTTCAAGTATTCGGACCTCATCGCCGAGCACTTCCAGACGCGCCACCATCAGTTGCGCATCCGCGAGCGGGAAATCCTCGAGCAGCTGCCAGCGGCCTTCCGCGCCATGAGCGAACCGATGGTCAGCCATGACTGCATCGCCTTCTACCTGCTCTCGCGCGAGGTCTCGCGGCACTGCAAGGTGGTGCAGAGCGGCCAGGGCGCCGACGAGCTGTTCGCCGGCTACCACTGGTACCCGCAGGTGGACGGCGCCAGCGACCCGCTGGCGGCCTACCTGCGCGCCTTCCGCGACCGCGACTACGACGAGTACCGCGCGCTGATGCAGGACCAATGGCACCGCGGCGACTTCTCCGGCGACTTCGTGCGCCGGCACTTCGCCGCGCCCGGTGCCGAGGCCGCGGTGGACAAGGCGCTGCGCATCGACAGTACCGTGATGCTGGTCGACGACCCGGTCAAGCGCGTCGACAACATGACCATGGCCTGGGGGCTGGAGGCGCGCACGCCGTTCCTCGACTACCGCGTGGCCGAGCTGTCGGCACGCATCCCGGCGCGCTACAAGCTGCCCGAGGGCGGCAAGTACGTGCTCAAGGAAGCCGCGCGCCGGGTGATCCCCGCCGCGGTCATCGACCGGCCCAAGGGCTACTTCCCGGTGCCGGGGCTCAAGCACCTGCAGGGCGCGACCCTGGACTGGGTCCGCCAGCTGCTGCTCGACCCCAGCCAGGACCGCGGCCTCTACAAGCCCGAGGCGATCGAGCGCCTGCTCGCCGACCCGGAGGGCCAGCTGACCCCGCTGCGCGGCTCCAAACTCTGGCAGCTGGCGGCGGTCAACCTATGGTTGAGCGAACAAGGCCTCTAAGAACCGCCGCAGGCCCCGCGTTGCCGAGCGGCATGCGGGGCGCGGGCCATCTCAAGGAAACGCACCATGCAGAAGTCTCAAGCCTACGGACAGCGCCTGCTGCGCGGACAGACGCCGTCCTACCAGCGATTGCAGCAGCGCCTGGCCGGCGACGGCCTGGATGAGCCGGCCGGCCCGGTCAGCGTGCACTGCGGCTGGGGGCGCATCCTGATCGGCCATACCTTCGCCGACCCGGCGGCCCTGGCGGCCGACCTGCTCAACGAGCAGCCCGGCGAGCGCGACATCGCCCTCTACGTCGCCGCACCGCACCAGGTGCTGGCGCATGCCCCGCAGCAACTGTTCCTCGACCCCTCGGACACGCTGCGCATCTGGTTCACCGACTACCGCCCGGCGCAGAAGGGCGTGCGCGGCTTCTGCGTGCGCCGCGTGCAGAGCGATGCCGACTGGCAGGCGGTCAACGCGCTCTACCAGTCGCGCGGGATGATGCCGGTCGAGCCCGGGCGCTGCACGCCCTGGGACGAAGGCGGGCCGGTGTACTGGCTGGCCGAGGACGAAAGCTCCGGGCAGATCATCGGCAGCGTCATGGGCCTCAACCACCTCAAGGCCTTCAACGACCCGGAACACGGCTCCAGCCTCTGGTGCCTGGCGGTCTCGCCCAGTTGCGCACGGCCCGGCGTCGGCGAGGCGCTGGTGCGCCACCTGATCGAGCACTACATGGGCCGCGGGCTGGCCTACCTCGACCTCTCGGTGCTGCACGACAACCGCCAGGCCAAGGCGCTCTACGCCAAGCTCGGCTTTCGCGACCTGCCGACCTTCACCGTCAAGCGCAAGAACAGCTTCAACCAGCCGCTGTTCCTCGGCCCCGGGCCGGAGGCCGAACTCAACCCCTACGCGCGCATCATCGTCGACGAGGCGCGCCGGCGTGGCATCGACATCAGCATCGACGATGCCGAGGCCGGGCTGTTCACCCTGGCTCAGGGCGGCCGGCGGGTGCGCTGCCGCGAGTCGCTGTCGGACCTGACCTCGGCGGTGAGCATGACGCTCTGCCAGGACAAGCAGCTGACTCACCGCACCCTCGCCCGCGTCGGCATCCGCCTGCCGGCACAGCGCCTGGCCGGCGGCGCCGAGGACAACGCCGCGTTCCTCGCCGAGCACGGCAGCCTGGTGGTCAAGCCGGTGAACGGCGAACAGGGCCATGGCGTCGCCGTCGACCTGCGTGACGCCGAGGCCGTCGAGCAGGCCGTGCAGCGCGCCCGCCAGTACGACAGCCGGGTGCTGCTGGAGAGCTTCCACCCGGGGCTGGACCTGCGCATCGTGGTGATCGGCTACGAGGTGGTCGCCGCGGCGATCCGCCGTCCGGCCGAGGTGATCGGCGACGGTCGCAACAGCATCGGCGCGCTGATCGAGGCGCAGAGCCGGCGCCGCCAGGCGGCCACCGGTGGCGAGAGCCGCATCCCCCTGGACGAGGAAACCGAACGCTGCCTGCAGGAGGCCGGCCTGACCTACGACAGCGTGCTCGAACAGGGCCGGCGCCTGGCGGTGCGCCGCACGGCCAACCTGCACACCGGCGGCACCCTCGAGGACGTCACCGCCCAGTTGCACCCACAGCTGGCCGAGGCGGCGGTCCAGGCCGCGCGCGCGCTGGACATCCCGGTGGTCGGCCTGGACCTGCTGGTCGAGGCCGCCGACCGGCCGGAGTACGTGTTCATCGAGGCCAACGAGCGGGTCGGCCTGGCCAACCACCAGCCGCAGCCGACCGCCGAGCGCTTCATCGACCTGCTCTTTCCGCTCAGCCAGAACCCCCACTGAGCGACGCTGCACCGCGCACCGGCCGCCCCTGGCGCCGGCTGCGCTGGCGTTTCCCTTGCAAGCACGCGGCCGCGGCGCCGCGACGGAGTCTGCCCCATGCATGCAACGCTTCCCGAACCGGACCTGAACTACCTGCAACGCGTCTTGCTGGAGATGCTCGCCATTCCCAGCCCGACCGGCTTCACCGACACCATCGTGCGCTACGTCGCCGAGCGCCTGAAGGAACTCGACATCCCCTTCGAGCTGACCCGCCGCGGCACCATCCGCGCAACGCTCAAGGGCCGCCGCTACAGCCCGGACCGTGCGGTCGCCGCCCACGTCGACACCATCGGCGCCATCGTCCGCGAGATCCACGAGACCGGCCGCGTCGCCCTGGCCCCGGTGGGCTGCTGGTCGAGCCGCTTCGCCGAGGGCAGCCGGGTCAGCGTGTTCACCGACAGCGGGGTGATCCGCGGCAGCGTGCTGCCGCTGCTGGCCTCCGGGCACGCCTTCAACACCGCGGTGGACGAGGCGCCGATCAGCTGGGACCACGTCGAGCTGCGCCTGGACGCCTACACCTACAGCCGTGCCGAGACCCTGGCACTGGGGGTCAACGTCGGCGATTTCGTCGCCTTCGACCCGCTGCCAGAGTTTGCCGAGAACGGCTACATCAGCGCCCGCCATCTGGACGACAAGGCCGGCGTCGCCGCCCTGCTCGCCGCGTTGAAAGCGGTGGTGGACAGCGGCCGCGAGCCGCCGATCGACATCCACCCGCTGTTCACCATCACCGAGGAGACCGGCTCGGGCGCCGCCGGCGCCCTGCCCTGGGACGTCAGCGAGTTCGTCGGTATCGACATCGCCCCGGCGGCCAAGGGCCAGGCGTCCAGCGAGCATGCGGTCACCGTGGCCATGCAGGATTCGGGCGGGCCCTACGACTACCATCTCTCGCGCCACCTGCTAAAGCTCGCCGGCGAGCACGAGATCCCGGTGCGCCGCGACCTGTTCCGCTACTACCACAGCGACGCGCAGTCGGCGATCGAGGCCGGGCACGACATCCGCACCGCCCTGCTGGCCTTCGGTTGCGACGCGACCCACGGCTACGAGCGCACCCACATCGACAGCCTGGCGGCCATGGCGCGCCTGCTCTCGGCCTACATGCTGAGCCAGCCGGTGTTCGCCAGCGACGCGCAGCACAGCCAGGACTCGCTGGACCGCTTCAGCCACCAGCTCGAGCACGACGCGCAGATGGAGAGCGATACCCGGGTGCCGCCGGTCGACTCCCTGCTGGGGCGCCAGCCGGACCAGGGCTGAGCGCAGGCGTGACGGGTTGCCGGCTTCGTCACGCCAAGGGTTGCCCGACGCGGCCGAGGCCGGCACAGTAGCGCTCCCCCTGCGCGACCGCTGGTCTGCGTCGCGCCGGTGGGCTGCATTGTTTCCCGCACGGTGTTGTGCACGCGAGCCCCGGTTCGCCCTGTCATACGGAAATCGACATATTGCTGCGTCTCTGCCTGGCCCTGTTGGTTATGTTCCTGTCCGTCCGGGCCTGGGCGTTGCCGGCCGTGATCGTCGACTCGAGCGATTTTCGCCAGAACCTCGGCCCCTCGGTCCTCTACCTCGAAGATCCCGACGGCTCGCTCAGCCTGGAGCAGGTCCTGGCGTTGTCGGATGCCGAGCTGCAGCCGATTCGCGGCAAGCACCTCAACCAGGGCAAGAACACCTCGACCTGGTGGCTGCGCGTGCGCCTGGACAACCGCCTGGCGCGGCCGCTGGAAGGCTTCGTCGAAATCAACTACGGGCTGCTCGACCGCATCGAGCTGTTCGCCCAGACCGCTGACGGCCAGCTGAGCCGCCAGCTGTCGGGCGATGCGCTGCCCTTCGCCGAACGCCCGGTGAAGGTCAGCACCTTCTGGTTTCCCCTCGACCTGGCACCGGGCACCACCACCCTGGTGCTGCGCATCAAGACCAGCAGCACGCTCTACGTGCCGCTGTACTTCTCCAGCGTCGCCGCCAGCGCCGCGGCCCAGGAGTTCAGCGCCAACATCGGCGGCGCCTTCTACGGCGTGCTGTTCGCGATGTTCTGCTACAACCTGTTCCTGTTCGTCTCGCTGCGCGAACCGGCCTACTTCTGGTACCTGATCTACAACCTCAACGTCGGCCTGTTCGCCCTGGCCTTCGACGGCGAGCTGAACAAATGGCTGCCGGACAACAGCGCGATGTCGACCATCGGCATCTACCTGCTGATGTTCAGTCACTGCCTGATCGCCATCCAGTTCAGCCGCCACTTCCTGCATACCCGTCAGCACTTCCCGCGCCTGGACAAGGGTCTGCGCATCGCCCTGCTGCTGGCCCTCGGCGCGCTGCTGTCCGGCCCGCTGCTGCCGCTGCAGGCCTGGAGCGTGCTGTCGAGCATCACCGTCATCATCACCTCCATCGGCCTGCTGGCCACCGGCGCCTTCGTCTGGCGCCATGGTGTGCGCTACGGGCTCTACTACACCCTGGCCTGGGGCGTACTGCTGGCCTCGTTCATCATCGTCACCGCCGGCTCGCTGGGCCTGGAGCTGTTCGGCCTGTACGGCCCGGCGGTGGTCAAGGCCAGCGTCGCCTTCGAGCTGATCACCCTCTCGCTGGGCCTGGCCGACCGCATCAACCGGCTCAAGGAGGAAGGCTTCCGCTCGCGCCGCGCCGCCGAGCAGGCGCACAGCGAGAGCGAGGCCAAGAGCCGCTTCCTGGCCAAGATGAGCCACGAGATCCGCACCCCGCTCAACGGCGTGCTGGGCATGCTGCAGCTGCTGCGCGAGACCCAGCTCGACCGCAGCCAGCGCTTCTACCTGGACACCATCACCAGTTCCGGCAATTCGCTGATGAAGGTGATCAACGACATCCTCGACTATGCCCGCATCGGCTCGGGCAAGCTCAGCCTGGAAGACATCGAGTTCGACCTCGAGGCGCTGGTCTCCGAGACCATCAGCCTGTTCGCCGCCCAGGCGCTGGAAAAGCAGCTGAGCCTGCACGTCGGCCTGCATGCCCAGGTGCCGCGCCGCGTGCGTGGCGACCCGACGCGCCTGAAGCAGGTGCTGATGAACCTGCTGAGCAACGCCCTGAAGTTCACCGACAAGGGCTACGTGCGCCTCGACGTGGTTTGCAGCCAGCCGCTCGAGGGCCAGCCGCGCCTGCATTTTTCCGTCACCGACAGCGGCATCGGTATGCGCCCGCAGGTCATGGCCAAGCTGTTCCAGTCCTTCTCCCAGGGCGATTCGAGCACCACCCGGCGCTACGGCGGCAGCGGCCTGGGCCTGGCGATCAGCAAGGAGCTGGTGGAAATGATGCAGGGCCAGATCGAGGTGCAGAGCGCACCCGGCGCCGGCAGCCGCTTCAGCTTCGACATCCCGCTGCACGCCGTCGAGGAGGACCACGACCCGCTGCCGGCGCTGCTCGGCGGCCAGCCGGCGCTGCTCGCCTCGCTGGACCTCCAGGGGCTGGATTCGCTCGGCCACCTGTTGCGCCGCTGGGGCATGCGCACCGAGCGTTGCCACGAGCCAGGGCGCCTGCTCGACTACCTGGACGACTACAGCGCGCCGCCGTTGCTGGTGCTGCTCGAACCCTGGCCGGGCTCGCCGCAGGAATGGGTCCGCCAGCTGGAGGCGAAGCACGCGCCGCAGCAGCGCGTGCTGCTGCTGTCCTCACCGCTGCACCGCCAGCCGCCGACCTCGCAGCACCTGCGCCTGGCCTGCGTGTCGCTGCCGCTGCAGAGCGCACCGCTGCGCGAGGCGCTGCACGGGCTGTACGAAGGCGCACCCCGCGATGCCGCACCCGGCACTGCCCTGGCGCCAGCCGATGCGGCGCCGAGCATCCTGGTGGCCGAGGACAACCCGGTCAACCAGATGGTGCTGCGCGGGCTGCTGCACAAGCGCGGCTATGATGTCAGGCTGGTGGAGGATGGCGCGGCGGCGGTGCGCCTCTATCGGCGCGACCCCGGCGCCATCCAGCTGATCCTGATGGATTGCGAGATGCCCGAGCTGGACGGCTACGAGGCCAGCAGCCAGATTCGCGCACTGGAGATCGAGCGCGGCCTGCCGCGCGTGCCGATCCTCGCGGTGACCGCCCACCCGCGCGATGAACAGCAGCGCCGCGGAAGTGCCGCCGGCATGGATGGCTTCGTCGCCAAACCGCTGGTGGCCGACGACCTCTACGCCTGCCTGGACCGCCACCTGCAGCCGCTGCCGACGAACGACGCGCCCACGAGAGAACGATGCTGATACCCCACCACCTGCTCGAAGCCGACACCCTGACCCGCCTGATCGAGGATTTCGTCACCCGCGACGGCACCGACAACGGCGACGAAACCCCGCTGGCGACGCGGGTCGAGCGCGTGCGCCGGGCGCTGGAAAAGGGCCAGGCGGTGATCCTCTTCGACCCCGACAGCCAGCAGTGCCAGCTGGCGCTACGGCGCGACGTGCCGAAGGAGTGGTTGGAGGATTAACCGAGCAGCGCGCTCTCGCGCTCCCAGGCGCAGCGCAGGCGCATGTCGCTCTGCTCCGGGCTGTGGCAGCCCGAGTCGGTTTCCCAGCGAAAGGTGTGTGCGCCGTTCAGCTCGGTCTCCAGGTGCACCACTGCGCTGCTCCAGTACAAGCGCCGCAGCAGTGCCTCGAAATGCTGTACCCACAGCGACCACTCGTACTCGACCGCCGCGTAGCTGGCGCCGAAGTGGATGATCTGGGTGTGGTAGAGCCCCTGCTCCGGCTCGCCGCAGAAGGAGAACATCTCGCGGCCGAGGAACGGCCAGCCCTCGCCGCTCGGCAACGCATCCAGCGCGGCCAGGTTGCTGGCCCGGCGCCGGCGGCATTCCTCCGGATCGAGGGCCGGCCAGTCGCGGATGCAGCCGTAAACGATGGATTCGGACTCCAAGCGATAACTCCGGGGCCAGGCATGGACGGGCAGGCTTTCTAGCACAGCCCCGACCCGGCGGTCACCCGCAGCACGGCGGGATTTGACGCATGCCACACGGGCACGCTCAGCGCCGCGGCGCCAGGCGCAGCGCCAGCAGGGTCATGCACGCGCTCATGCCGGCCAGCACCAGGAACGGCAGGCGATAGCTGCCGGCCAGGTCGCGGCCCAGGCCGGTCAGCACCGGCGACAGGCAGGCCAGGCTGTAGCCGGTGCAGAGCATCATCGCGGTCAACCGGCTGACCGCCAGCGGCGAGCCGGCTTCGTACATTGGCAGCACCAGCGCCAGCGAGAAGGTGCCGTTGAGCGCCACGCCCAGCAGCATGCAGACCAGCAACGGCTGCCACTGCGGCTGCAGGGCGATCAGCCCCAGGCAGGTGGTCGCCAGCACGCCACAGCCGGCCATCAGCAGATGCCGCCGGCCGAAACGCTGGGCCAGCCAGGGCATGGCGAAGGCGCTCGGCAGGCCGATCAGCATGAAGCCGCTGAAGAAGGCATTGCTCTGCAGCAGGCTGAAGCCGACCTCGTGGTAGCGCGCCACCAGCCAGGTGGCCAGGGCGTAGAACAGCCCGGCCTGCAGGGCGAAATAGAGGCTGACCAGCCAGGCCCGCGGCTCTCGCCAGGGCAACCCGGCGCGCTGCTCGCCGGGGGCCTCGGCACGGTTGGGCAGGCGCAGCCAGAACGCCAGGGCCAGCAGGGCCGGCAAGGCCCAGAACGCCAGGCCCAGGGTCCAGCGATCGCCGAGCAGCGCGGTCACCGGCGCGGTGAGCACCACGCCGAGGGTGCCGCCGATGGCCATGCTCAGCGAATACCAGGCCGCCGTCTGGCCGATCCGCTCGAGGAAATAGCGCTTGATGTAGCCCGACAGCAGCGGGCCGGCCACGGCGATGCCGGCTCCGACCAGCGCCGCGGTGGCAATCAGCAGCAGCGGCTGCTGGCCGAACAGGCGCAGCGTCAGCGCCACAGCAATCAGCGCCAGGCACAGCACGAGGGTGCGCTCCAGCCCCCAGCGCACCGCCAGGCGCGGCGCCAGCGGGGCCAGCAGGCCCATCAGCAGTACCGGCAGCGCGGTGGTCAGGCTGACCACGCCGCGGCCCAGGCCAAGGGCCTCGGCAATGCGTTCGATCAGCGGGGCGAAGGAGGTGATGCCGGGGCGCAGGTTGATGGCCGCCAGGACCAGGGCCAGCATCAGGAGCGTTCGGGAGGGCGTTTTCACCAGGCTTCGGCTCGATGGGCGGGGCAGGCAACCCTACCCCCGCCTCCCTCGAGCGGCAAGCATTGTGGACCGGACGATCAGCTTTTGCCCTTGCTGCGCTTCTTCTCGGCGAGCAGGGCCATCTCGTCGTAGATCGCCTGCGGGTTGTGCTGCTTGAGTTGCCAGGCCAGGCGGCCCTCCTCGTGCGGCAGGATCATGAAGGTGCCGCGGGCGACCTCCTGGTGGATGTAGTCGGCGATGTCCGCTGCGCTGATCGGCGAACCGGCCAGCAGCTTGGCGACCTGTTCCTTCATTGCCGGGGTCGGCCCGCGGAACGAATCGAGCAGGTTGGTCTGGAAGAACGACGGGCAGACCACGTGTACCGCCACCTCCTGCTGGCGCAGCTCCACCAGCAGGCTTTCCGACAATGCGACCACCCCGGCCTTGGCGACGTTGTAGTTGCTCATCGCCGGCGCCTGCATCAGCGCGGCCATCGAGGCGATGTTGATGATCCGCCCCTTGCTGCGCTGCAGCAGCGGCAGGAAGGCCTTGCAGCCCTTGACCACGCCCATCAGGTTGATCGCGATCTGCCAGTCCCAGTCTTCCAGCGACAGCTCCTCGAAGAAGCCGCCGGAGGCGACCCCGGCATTGTTGACCAGCACATCGATGCCACCGAGCTTTTCCTCGCAGGCCTGGGCCAGGGCGATCAGCTGGCTGTAGTCACGTACGTCGCAGCGCTGGGTGAAACCGTCGCCACCGGCCGCGCGGACCAGCGCCAGGGTTTCGGCCAGGCCCGCCTCGTTGACATCCGCAAGCGCCAGGCGCCAGCCCTCGCGCGCCCAGCGCAGGGCGATCTCGCGCCCCAGTCCCGAACCGGCTCCGGTAATCATCATCCGCTTGTGCATGGTTTCGCCGCCTTGTGGTTTGCTCGCGTTGCGCCGGAGTCTAGCGAAAGCGCCCCGCGCGGCCGCCGACCATCAGGCCGCTGAATGCCCCTGGCAAAACGTGCCGGCAGCGGCACGCCGAAACGAAAAAGGGCAGCCCGAGGGCTGCCCTTTTCGTGTACCGCCAGGCGTGATCAGTGCGCGACTGCACCGCTGGCGCCCAGGCCGGTCTGCGAGCGGATGAACTGCGGGAAGAAGCGCGCACGCTCCTCGTCCGCCGCCTTGGACTTGTCGGTGATGGAGAAGAACCACAGGCCGAAGAACGAAGCGAGCATCGCGAACAGCGCCGGGTACTTGTAGGGGAAGATCGCCTGCTCGAAGTGCAGGACATCGACCCAGACGGTCGGGCTGAGGATGGTCAGCGCCAGCGCGGTGACCAGGCCCATGGCACCGCCGATCAGCGCGCCGCGGGTGGTCAGGTTCTTCCAGTACATGGAGAGGAACAGGATCGGGAAGTTGCAGCTGGCTGCCACGGAGAAGGCCAGGCCCACCATGAAGGCGATGTTCTGGTTCTCGAAGGCGATGCCGAGGAGGATCGCGACCACGCCCAGCGCCAGGGTGGTGCGCTTGGTCACCTTCATCTCGTCCTCTTCCTTGGCCTTGCCCTGCTTGATCACGCAGGCATAGAGGTCGTGCGCGACCGCCGAGGCACCGGCCAGCGCCAGGCCAGCGACCACCGCCAGGATGGTGGCGAAGGCCACGGCTGAGATGAAGCCCAGGAACAGGTTGCCGCCGACCGCCGAAGCCAGGTGGATGGCCACCATGTTGGTGCCGCCGACGATGGCGCCGCTGGCGTCCTTGAACTCCGGATTGGTCATCACCAGCAGGATCGCGCCGAAGCCGATGATGAAGGTCAGGATGTAGAAATAGCCGATGAAGCCGGTCGCGTAGAACACGCTCTTGCGCGCTTCCTTGGCGTCACCCACGGTGAAGAAGCGCATCAGGATGTGCGGCAGGCCGGCGGTGCCGAACATCAGCGCCAGGCCCAGGGAGATCGCCGAGATCGGGTCGGACACCAGGCCGCCGGGGCTCATGATCGCCTCGTGCTTGGGATGCAGTGCCACGGCCTCGGAGAACAGGCGGCTGAAGTCGAAGCCGACGTTGTACATCACCATCACGGCCATGAAGGTCGCGCCGGAGAGCAGCAGCACCGCCTTGATGATCTGTACCCAGGTGGTGGCCAGCATGCCGCCGAACATCACGTACATGACCATCAGCACACCGACCATGACCACCGCGACCAGGTAGTCCAGGCCGAACAGCAGCTGGATCAGCTTGCCGGCGCCGACCATCTGGGCGATCAGGTAGAAGGCCACGACGATCAGCGAACCGAAGGCCGAGAGCACGCGGATGGGCGTCTGGCCGAGGCGGTAGGAAGCGACGTCGGAGAAGGTGAACTTGCCGAGGTTGCGCAGGCGCTCGGCCATCAGGAACAGGATCACCGGCCAGCCGACGAGGAAGCCGATCGAGTAGATCAGGCCGTCGTAGCCGCTGGTGAACACCAGCGCGGAGATGCCGAGGAAGGACGCCGCGGACATGAAGTCGCCGGCGATCGCCAGGCCGTTCTGGAAGCCGGTGATGCTGCCGCCAGCGGTGTAGTAGTCGGAGGTGGAGGTGTTGCGCTTGGCCGCCCACTTGGTGATGCCCATCGTGAAGATGATGAACACCACGAACATGCCGATCGCGGTCCAGTTGGTCGCCTGCTTCTGGACGTCGCCAGTCAGGGCATCGGCGAACGCCGGGGAGGCTGCCAGCAGGGCGGCAGCGGTCAGGAGACGGGCAAGCATTATTTCTGGGCCTCTTTCAGGATTTCCTGAGTGATGCGATCGAACTCGCCGTTGGCGCGTTGCACGTAGACGCCGGTCAGGGCGAAGGACAGGAAGATCAGGCCCAGGCCTGCGGGGATGCCCCAGGTGGTCACGGACCCGGCACCCAGCGGTGCACCCAGCAGCTGCGGATCGAAGGCAATCACCAGAATGAAGGCGAAGTAGGACGCCAGCATGATGATGGCCAGTCCCCAGGCGAAACGACCACGCTTGGCTACCAGCTCCTGGAAGCGCGGGTCGGCATTGATCTGCCGGTAAACATTTTCATTGTTCATTGGATTGTCTCCACACGATCACAGGCCGCCCGCTGGCGACCAGGCGGCTAATTTACGGTCGGGCGGGCGCTTTTCTAGGCGACTTTAGTCTGGCTGCGCGCCGGCCAAACATCCGGAATAGAGCGACGCGAACATTCTGAAATATCTTTCAGGCCAGGCGCCACGCGGCCTCGGCGGTTTCCGGCACAGCTTTTGTCGGCGTTCGGCAACATGAATCTTGCGCATGGAAAGCGACGAAACGAGAGACGATCTCATCCAACCGGCGGACCCGCACAGCGGCTCGGTGGCCACATCCACCGCCCTGCCCGCCCCCCTGTCTGCGCCTGCCGCGCTCGGCTAAGATGCGCGCCCCCCGCCCAGCACGCCGCCGCCATGCACTCATCCGCTCGCCGTTCGCCGCTTCTGCTGTTTCTCTTCGCCAGCGTGCTGGCGCTATCGGCCATGGCGCTGTTCTGGCAGCAGCAGGGCCAGGCGCTGCGACTGCCTGACCTGGGCCGGGCCGGCAAGCTGCAATGCGCCTCCTACAGCCCGTTCGACAAGGACCAGTCGCCGTTCGACAAGCCGCTGCAGCTGCGCCAGGCACGCATCGACGCCGACCTCGCGCTGCTCGCCGAGCGCTTTGCCTGCGTGCGCACCTATTCGATGGAGGGTCTCGAGGCGGTGCCGGCGCTGGCGCGCAAGCACGGCCTGCGCCTGCTGCTCGGCGCCTGGGTCAGCAGCGACCCGCAGGCGACCCGCCGCGAGATCGACCGCCTGATCGACGCAGCCAGGGCCAATGCCGACCTGGTCGACGCGGTGATCGTCGGCAACGAGGCGCTGCTGCGCAAGGAAGTCACCGCCGGGCAGCTGGTCGCGCTGATCGACGAGGTCAAGGCCGCGGTGCCGGTGCCGGTGACCTATGCCGACGTCTGGGAGTTCTGGCTGCGCCACCCGGAGGTCGCGCCCGCGGTGGACTTCCTCACCATCCACCTGCTGCCGTACTGGGAGGATGAGCCGACCGGCATCGAGGGCGCGCTCGAGCAGGTTGCCCAGGTGCGCCGGCTGTTCGGCAACAGCTTCGCGCCGAAGGACATCCTCATCGGCGAGACCGGCTGGCCGAGCGAGGGCCGCCAGCGTGAGACCGCCCTGCCCAGCCGCATCAACCAGGCGCTGTTCACCCGCGGATTCGTCGAGATGGCCGAGGCCAACGGCTGGCGCTACAACCTGATCGAGGCCTTCGACCAGCCCTGGAAGCGCATCAGCGAGGGTGCCGTCGGCGGCTACTGGGGGCTCTACGACGCCGACCGGCAGGACAAGCAGATCCTCGCCGGGCCGGTCAGCGACCTGCCGCACTGGCCGCGCTGGCTGGCCGCGGCCGGCGCGCTCTGGCTCCTGGTCCTGCTGCTGGCCGGCCGGCCACAGGAGCACCTGGAAGCCCTCGGACTGCCGCTGACCGCCGCGTTCGGCGCCTGCTGCATGGCCGCCTTCGCCGAACTGGCGCTGGTCAGCAGCCGCACCTTCGGCGAATGGGCCTGGGCCGTGGCCCTGCTCGGCCTGAACCTGCTGGTGCTGCTGCAGGCGGGCCTGGCCCAGGGCAGCGGCGCTGGCTGGCGCGGCGCCCTGCTCGCCCGGCTCGAGGCGCGCGCCGGCTGGCTGCTGCTGGGCGCCGGTTTCGCCGGTGCGGTGAGCATGCTGGGGCTGGTGTTCGATGCGCGCTATCGCGAATTCCCCAGCGCCGCGCTGCTGTTGCCGGCGCTGGTCTACCTGCTTCGCCCGGCGCCCGGTCCGCGCCGCGAGCTGAGCCTGCTGGCCGCGCTGATCGCCGCCGGCATCGCGCCGCAGTTGCTGCAGGAGGGGCTGGACAATCGCCAGGCGCTGCTCTGGGCGGTCACCGCCGTGTTGCTGGTGCTCGCCCTGTGGCGCGGCATTCGCGCCAGCGCGCGTCAGTCGCGCGGCTGAGCGCGGACCAGGCGCAGCGCCGCGAGCACCACGGCGAACACCGCGAGGCTGGCGCTGTAGAGCACCAGCGCGGCCGCGCCGAGGTGCAGCGCCACGGCCGCCAGCCACCAGCCGGCGCGGCGTGGCAGGCACAGCGCGAGCAGCGCGCCGCCCAGCGCCAGCCAGGCCAGCAGGCGCCAGTGGATGACCAGCCCGAGGGCGGCACGCAGCTGGCAGGCCAGTTGTTCCGGCTGGGCGAGGCAACTCTCCAGCCAGCGGGCATCCTCCATCAGCGCGAAGCGCAGCCAGTAGAGCAGCGCCAGCCACAGGCACAGCAGCAGGGAAACGGGCAGCAAGGCAGGCACACGCGACATCAGGGACGACTCCGGCTCGGCGAGGCGGCACAGCATAGCTGCCGCCGCGCCCGACGCAAGCCGCGCCACGCTGGCCGCGCCGGCGTCCCTGCTGCATGCTGATGGCGCAACGCTAACAAACCGCCGCTGCGCTGGTCATAGTGCAGGCAGATCGGCATTACAGCCGGTGACACCAGGGCTGCACGCCGCCCTGACGAAGCTGTATCGGAGGCTCACCATGTTGCAGTTGCTGCGCCTGATCCCCCTGCTGGCCGCCCTGGCGCTGCCGGCGCAGGCGGCGGACATCAGTCCCGAGGACTACGGGTTCCCGCTGGACAACCCCTTCGAGGCGACCATCGCCAGCACGCCGCTGGAGCTGCGCGCCTCGGTGCCGCTGGACGACGACATCGACCAGCGCGACTACAGCCTGCGTCTGCGCCCGGACCGCGAGTTCAGCCTGCCGGACAACTTCTGGCCGGTGAAGCGCCTCGGCTACCGCCTGGCCAGGCAGGACGGCCCGGCACCGCTGGTGTTCGTGATATCCGGCACCGGCGCGCACTATTCGGCGGCCAAGACCGAGTCGCTCAAGCGGTTGTTCTACAGCGCCGGCTACCACGTGGTGCAGCTGTCCTCGCCGACCAGCTACGACTTCATGGCGGCCGCCTCGCGCTATGCCACCCCGGGCTACAGCCGCGACGACGCCCAGGATCTCTACCGCGTGATGCAGGCCGTGCGCGCGCAGCAGCACAAGCTGCCAGTGACCGACTTCTACCTGGTCGGCTACAGCCTGGGCGCGCTCAACGCGGCCTTCGTCAGCGAGCTGGACGAGGCGCGCCAGAGCTTCAACTTCAAGCGCGTGCTGCTGATCAACCCGCCGGTCAACCTCTATACCTCGATCAGCAACCTGGACCGCCTGGTGCAGACGCAGGTCAAGGGCGTCGACGACAACACCACCTTCTACGAGATGATCTTCGAGAAGCTGACCCGCTATTACCACCGCAAGGGCTTCATCGACCTCAGCGACGCCCTGCTCTACGACTTCCAGCAATCGCCGCAGCGCCTGTCCGACGAGCAGATGGCGATGCTGATCGGCTCGGTGTTCCGCCTCTCGGCGGCGGACATCACCTTCACCTCGGACCTGATCAACCGGCGCGGGCTGATCACCCCGCCGGACTACCCGATCAACGAGGGCACCAGCCTGGAGCCGTTTTTCCGCCGCGCGATGCAGTGCAATTTCGACTGCTACATCACCGAGCAGCTGATTCCCATGTGGCGCGCCCAGTACGACGGCGGCAGCCTGACCCAGCTGATCGACCAGGTCAGCCTCTACGCCCTGGAGGACTACCTGCGCCGCAGCAGCAAGATCGCGGTGATGCACAACGCCGACGACCTGATCCTCGGCCCCGGCGACATCGGCTTCCTGCGCCGTACCTTCGGCGAGCGCCTGACGCTCTATCCGCGCGGCGGCCACTGCGGCAACCTCGACTACCGCGTCAACGCACGACACATGCTGGAGTTCTTCCGTGGCTAGGTTCCTATCCCTGCTGCCGCTGCTGCTGGCGGCCGGCACGCTCGATGCGCATGCGCGGCCGGCCGACGAGGACGGCTTCACCCGTCCGCTCGACACGCTGCGCTTCAACCCGGGGCTCGATCAGCGCGAGTTCGAGCGCGCCACCTTCCATGCGCTGGCGGTGCAAGACCCCTTCGAGTCGTTCAATCGGCGCATGTACCACTTCAACTACCGGCTGGACCAGTGGGTCATGCTGCCGGCGGTGCGCGGCTACCAGTACGTCACGCCGCGCTTCGTGCGCACCGGCGTGAGCAATTTCTTCAGCAATCTCGGCGAGATTCCGACGCTGGCCAACAGCGTGCTGCAGCTCAAGGGCAAGCGGGCGATGAACGCCACCGCGCGGCTGCTGTTCAACACCATCATCGGCGTCGGCGGGGTCTGGGATCCGGCGACCCGCATGGGCCTGGTCCGCCAGTCGGAGGACTTCGGCCAGACCCTCGGTCGCTGGGGCGTGCCGCGCGGCCCGTACCTGGTCCTGCCGGCGCTGGGGCCGTCGAACCTGCGCGACGCGACGGGCCTGGCGGTGGACTTCGGCATCGAGCGGCAGGTCGACTACCTGGACTACGCCCAGGCCAGCGGCGGCGAGCCCGGCATCACCGCGCTGCGCCTGGTGGACACCCGCTACACGACAGATTTCCGCTACGGCCAGCTGAACTCGCCGTTCGAGTACGAGCAGGTGCGCTACGTCTACAGCCGTGCGCGCGACCTGCAGGTGGACGAGTAGCCCTCAGCCCCGGCGATACAGGCTCGGCTCGCCCTCGGGCCGGGTCTTGAAGCGCCGGTGCGCCCACAGGTACTGCTCGGGCAGCGCGCCCACGGCCTGCTCGACCCAGTGGTTGATGCGCAGGCAGTCGGCCTCCTCGCTCTCGGCGGGGAAGTCCGCCAGCGGCGGATGGATCACCAGGCGGTAGCCGGAGCCGTCGGCCAGGCGTTCCTGGGTGAAGGGCACCACCAGCGCACGGCCGAGCTTGGCGAACTTGGTTGTGGCGGTGACGGTGGCCGCCGGGATGCCGAACAGCGGCACGAACAGGCTCTGCTTGCGGCCGTAGTCCTGGTCCGGCGCGTACCAGATCGCCCGCCCGGCGCGCAGCACCTTGAGCATGCCGCGCACGTCCTCGCGCTCGATGGCGCTGGCATCCAGGTTGTGCCGTTCGCGGCCGCGCCGCTGGATGTAGTCGAACAGCGGGTTCTTGTGCTCGCGGTACATGCCGTCGATGGTGTGCCGCTGGCCGAGCAGCGCCGCACCGATTTCCAGGGTGGTGAAGTGCAGCGCCATGAGGATCACCCCGCGCCCCTCGGCCTGGGCCTTCTGCAGATGCTCCAGGCCCTCGATGTGGGCCAGGCGCTGCAGCCGCGCGCGCGGCCACCACCAGCTCATTGCCATCTCGAAGAAGGCAATGCCGGTGGAGGCGAAGTTGTCCTTCAGCAGCCGCTCGCGCTCGGCCCGGCCCAGCTCCGGGAAACACAGCTCGAGGTTGCGCCGGGCGATGCGCCGCCGCGAGCCGGCGAAACGGTACATCAGCGCGCCCAGCAGGCGACCGAGGCGCAGCAGCAGCGCATAAGGCAATTGCACCAGCAGCCACAGCACGCCGAGGCCAAGCCACAGCGGCCAGAAGCGCGGATGAAGGAACAGCGGGCGAAAGCGAGGACGGTCCATAACCACTCTCGAACACGGAAACCGCGCATTCTAACGGCAAACCGCCGCCAGGCCGACCCGCGTGCCGGCCGTGCATCGCAGCCCGGGTCGCCCTTGCAGGAGACGGCACACCCCGTTATAAGTCCTCGCCATTTACCGCAGCAGGCAGACCATGAGCCAAGCCGAACCCGACACCCAAGCCCCCGCCTTCCAGCTCAAGGGCAGCATGCTCGCCATCACCGTGCTCGAACTGGTCCGCAACGACCTCGACAGCCTCGACCGGCAGCTCGCGGCCAAGGTCGAGCAGGCGCCGGACTTCTTCAACAACACGCCACTGGTGCTCGGCCTGGACAAGCTGCCCGAGGGCGGCCTGGAGGTCGACCTGCAGGCGCTGGTCGAGCTGTGCCGCAAGCACGGCCTGCTGACCCTCGCCGTGCGCACCGGCCAGGCCGCCTACATACAGGCGGCCGGGCACCTGGACATCCCCGTGCTGCCGCCCTCCGGCGCCCGCGAGCGCAAGCTCGACCTCGGCGGCAAGGCCCCGGCCAAGCCGGCCGAGCCGCAGTACCGGCCCAGCCGAGTGATCACCACGCCAATCCGCGGTGGCCAGCAGATCTATGCCCAGGGCGGCGACCTCATCGTCATCGCTCCGGTCAGCCCCGGTGCGGAACTTCTCGCCGATGGCAACATCCATGTCTACGGTCCGCTTCGCGGCCGCGCCCTGGCCGGCATCAAGGGCGACACCAACGCCCGGATCTTCTGCCAACAACTGGCTGCCGAAATGGTCTCCATCGCCGGTCACTACAAGGTCGCCGAAGACCTCAGACGCGAGCCATTGTGGGCCGAAGCCGTGAAGATCGGGCTCACTGGCGACGTGTTGAACATCACCCGCCTTTAACGGATACTGCCGCGAATTTTCCGCACCAAAACCGGGCTATCCCGCGCCGATCGGCTGCCGGGCCCGCTCTTCATATTTAGGGTGAACCACCTTGGCCAAGATCCTCGTAGTCACTTCCGGCAAGGGTGGCGTTGGTAAGACCACTACCAGCGCCGCCATCGGTACCGGCCTCGCTCTGCGTGGCCACAAGACCGTCGTGGTCGATTTCGACGTCGGCCTGCGCAACCTGGACCTGATCATGGGCTGCGAGCGCCGCGTGGTGTACGACTTCGTCAACGTCATCAACGGCGATGCCACCCTCGGCCAGGCGCTGATCAAGGACAAGCGCCTGGAGAACCTCTACGTGCTAGCCGCCAGCCAGACCCGCGACAAGGACGCCCTGACCCAGGAAGGCGTCGGCAAGGTGATCGACGAGCTGAGCCAGAACTTCGAGTACGTGATCTGCGACTCGCCGGCCGGCATCGAGAAAGGTGCGCACCTGGCCATGTACTTCGCCGACGAGGCCATCGTGGTGACCAACCCCGAGGTCTCCTCGGTACGCGACTCCGACCGTATGCTGGGCCTGCTGGCCAGCAAGTCCCGCCGCGCCGAGAACGGCCAGGAACCGATCAAGGAACACCTGCTGCTGACCCGCTACAACCCCGAGCGCGTCAACAAGGGCGAGATGCTCGGCGTCGAGGATGTCGAGGAGATCCTCTCGATCCGCCTGCTGGGCGTGATTCCCGAATCCCAGGCCGTGCTCAAGGCTTCCAACCAGGGCATCCCGGTGATCCTCGACGACCAGAGCGATGCCGGCCAGGCGTACAGCGATGCCGTCGACCGCCTGCTCGGCAAGGAAGTCGCACACCGCTTCCTCGACGTGAAGAAGCCGGGCTTCCTGCAACGACTTTTCGGAGGCCGTGAATGAACCTTTTCGACTTCTTTCGCGAACGCAAGAAGAAGGAAACGCCTGCGGCGATCGCCAAGGAGCGCCTGCAGATCATCGTCGCCCATGAGCGCGGCCAGCGCACCCAGCCCGACTACCTGCCGGCCCTGCAGAAGGAGCTGGTCGAGGTGATCCGCAAGTACGTCAACATCGACCAGGACCAGGTCCAGGTCGCGCTGGAAGACCAGGGCAGCTGCTCGATCCTCGAGCTGAACATCACCCTGCCGGATCGCTGAGCGACCGGTGTTTGCAGAAACGGCGGCCTTCGAGCCGCCGTCTTCGTTTGTGGAAAAACCATGCCGTTGAGCAATATCCGGATCATCCACCAGGACGCCGCGCTGCTGGTGATCAACAAGCCCACCCTGCTGCTCTCGGTGCCCGGCCGCGCCGAGGACAACCGCGACTGCCTGGTGACCCGCCTGCAGGAAAACGGCTATCCCGAGGCGCGCATCGTGCACCGGCTGGACTGGGAAACCTCGGGGCTGATCGTCCTGGCGCGCGATGCCGACAGCCATCGCGAGCTGTCCCGCCAGTTCCACGACCGCGAGACGGAGAAGGCCTACACCGCGCTGTGCTGGGGCGAGCCTGCGGCCGACAGCGGCAGCATCGACCTGCCGCTGCGCTACGACCCACCGACCAAGCCGCGGCACGTGGTCGACCACGAGCTGGGCAAGCATGCGCTGACCTTCTGGCGCGTGCTGGAGCGCTGCGGGCACTACAGTCGCGTCGAGCTGACGCCGATCACCGGGCGCTCGCATCAGCTGCGCGTGCACATGCTGTCGATCGGTCATCCGCTGCTGGGCGACCGTCTCTATGCCCACGCCGAAGCCCTCGCGGCCCATGACCGCCTGTGCCTGCACGCCAGCCTGCTGTGCCTGAGCCATCCGCAGAGCGGCGAGCGGATGCGCTTCGAGTGTCCCGCCCCGTTCTGATCGGCCGCGCCACAGGCCATCGCCCAGGCCGATACGGTAGACTCCGGCGCATCGCAGTCCGGAGTCCACCATGCACGACAACCTCAACCAGGGCCTGATCGACTACCTCAAGGCCTCGCCGACGCCCTTCCACGCCACCTCCAGCCTGGCCAAGCGCCTGCAGGCGGCCGGCTACGTCCCCCTGGACGAACGCGAAGCCTGGCAGCTCGCCGCCGGCGGGCGCTACTTCGTCACCCGCAACGACTCCGCGATCATCGCCTTCCAGATCGGCAGCCGCCCGCTCAGCGAAACCGGCATGCGCCTGGTCGGCGCCCATACCGACAGCCCGTGCCTGCGGGTCAAGCCGCAGCCGGACCTGCAGCGCAACGGCTTCTGGCAGCTGGGCGTGGAGGTCTATGGCGGCGCGCTGCTGGCGCCCTGGTTCGACCGCGACCTGTCGCTGGCCGGGCGCGTCACCTACAGCCGCGACGGTCGCATCGAGAGCCAGCTGATCGACTTCCAGGCGCCGATCGCGGTGATCCCCAACCTGGCCATCCACCTCAACCGCGAAGCCAACCAGGGTTGGGCGATCAACCCGCAGAACGAGCTGCCGCCGATCCTGGCGCAGGTCTACAGCCAGGAGACGCCGGACTTTCGCGCCCTGCTGGCCGAGCAACTGGGCCGCGAGCACGACCTGGTCGCCGACGTGGTGCTGGACTACGAGCTGAGTTTCTACGATACCCAGCCGGCGGCGCTGATCGGCCTCAACCGCGACTTCATCAGCGGCGCCCGCCTGGACAACCTGCTGTCCTGCTTCGCCGGCCTGCAGGCGCTGCTGGCCAGCGGCCCCGAGCAGACCTGTGTGCTGGTCTGCACCGACCACGAGGAAGTCGGTTCGAGTTCGCACTGCGGCGCCGACGGTCCCTTCCTCGAGCAGGTGCTGCGCCGCATCCTGCCCGAGCCGGACGCCTTCAGCCGCTGCATCAACCGCTCGCTGCTGATCTCGGCCGACAACGCCCATGCGGTGCACCCCAACTACGCCGACAAGCACGACGGCAACCACGGGCCGAAGATCAACGCCGGGCCGGTGATCAAGGTCAACAACAACCAGCGCTACGCGACCAACAGCGAGACGGCCGGCTTCTTCCGCCATCTCTGCCTGGAAAGCGAGGTGCCGGTGCAGAGCTTCGTCACCCGCAGCGACATGGGCTGTGGCTCGACCATCGGCCCGATCACCGCCAGCCAGCTGGGCGTGCGCACGGTGGACATCGGCCTGCCGACCTTCGCCATGCACTCGATCCGCGAGCTGGCCGGCAGCCAGGACCTCGCCCACCTGGTGAAGGTCCTGACCGCCTTCTATCGCAGCAGCGAACTGCCCTGAACGGCCATGGCCGGGTGCGGCAGGCACCCAGCCATGCGCTCAGCGAAGGCTCGGATCGATCACCAGGGCGAGCTTGCCGGACACCTGGTTGCCGGCCAGCTCGGCGAATGCCGCCTCGGCATCGGTCACGGCGAACGAGCGCTCCAGACGCGGCGACAGCTGGCCGCTGGCGAACAGCGGCCAGATCCGCTCATGCATCTCGGCGAGCAGACCGGCCTTGTAGTCCGCATCGCGGCTGCGCAGGGTCGAACCGATCAGCTGGATGCGCTTGCTCAGCAGGCCGGCGAGGTCCAGCTCGGCCTTGCGCCCGCCCATCAGGCCGATGATCACCCAGCGGCCATCCATGCCCAGCAACTGCAGGTTCAGCGGCGCGTACTTGGCCCCCACCGGGTCGAGAATCATGTCGAAAGGCGCGAAATCGCGCAGCGCCTCCAGCGCCTCGCCACGCAGCACGCCGCCCTCGGCCCCCAGCGATTCGCAATAGGCCAGCCGCTCGGCCGAACCGACGCTCACCCAGCAGGGGTTGCCCAGCGCCTTGCACAGCTGGATCGCCGCCGAGCCGACGCCACTGGCGCCGGCGTGCAGCAAGACCTTCTCGCCGGGCTGCAGCGCACCGAGGCGGAACAGGTTCAGCCAGGCGGTGGCATAGACCTCCGGAACCGCGGCGGCTTCCTGCAGCGACAATCCGTCGGGGACCGGTAGCGCATGCCGCGCGTCGACCACCACCTCCTCGGCCATGCCGCCGCCGGCCAGCAGCGTGCAGACGCGATCACCGACGCGCCAGTGGGAACCGGCCCCCACTTCGCTGACCACGCCGGCGCATTCCAGGCCGAGGATATCGGTGACACCGGGCGGTGGCGGATAGTGTCCGGCGCGCTGCAGCAGGTCCGCGCGATTCAGCCCGGCGGCCGCCACGCGGATGCGGATCTGCCCTTCGCCACAGGCTGGCGCCGGCCGCTCGGCCCACTCCAGTTCACCCTCGATACCTTGCAATGCCTTCATGCTGCCTCCATAGTGAGCCTTGCTACGCCCCGTCCCAACGCTACTCGCTGGCTGCTCGAACACCACCTGTAACCATCGGGCCCGGGTCTTCTACCGCCGGACGGACATGCCGCGGCGCTTACTACCAGATGGCCTAATATGCGTTATTCCTCAGCCTCACGTCGCCCCCAAACCATGAAACGCACGCTGCTCTGCACCCTTTCCGCCCTGCTGCTGAGCCTGCAGGCCACCGTCGCGCTGGCCAAGCCGGGCGAGAGCGGCCAGCAGTGGGACTACCTGCAGCCCGACCGCGACCAGGTGATCGCCAGCCTGAACATCGTCGAGCTGCTCAAGCGCCATCACTACAACAAGCCGCCGCTGAACGACGCCCGTTCCGAGAAGATCTTCGACAGCTACATCGAGATGCTCGATCCGTCGCGCAGCTATTTCCTCGAATCCGACCTGGCCGAGTTCCGCCAGTGGCGCGACCGTTTCGACGACCTGCTCAAGAGCGGCAACCTCGAACCGGGCTTCGTCATCTACAAGCGCCATCTGGAGCGGCTCCAGGGGCGCCTGGAATATGCGCTGGGGCTGCTGGAAAAAGGTGTGGACGGCTTCGACTTCGGCGTCGACGAAACCCTGCTGGTCGATCGCGAAAAGGCTGCCTGGGCGAAGGATGCCAAGGAGCTCGACGAGCTCTGGCGCAAGCGCGTCAAGGACGAGGTCCTGCGCCTGAAGATCGCCGGCAAGGAGCCCAAGGACATCCAGGAACTGCTGACCAAGCGCTATCGCAACCAGCTCTCGCGGCTGAACCAGACGCGCAGCGAGGACGTGTTCCAGACCTACATCAACGCCTTCGCGCAGTCCTACGACCCGCACACCCAGTACCTGTCGCCGGACAACGCCGAGAACTTCGACATCAACATGAGCCTGTCGCTCGAAGGCATCGGCGCGGTGCTGCAGAGCGACAGCGAGTACGTGAAGATCGTGCGCCTGGTGCCCGCCGGCCCGGCCGAGAAGAGCAAGCAGCTGGCGCCGGCCGACCGCATCGTCGGCGTCGCCCAGGGCGACGAGGAAATGGTCGACGTGATCGGCTGGCGGCTGGACGAAGTGGTCAAGCTGATCCGCGGGCCCAAGGGCTCGGTCGTGCGCCTGGAGGTGATCCCGGCGAGCAACGCTCCCAGCGACCAGACCAGCCGGACCGTGGCCATCACCCGCGAGGCGGTGAAGCTCGAGGAGCAGGCGGCGAAGAAGTCGGTGCTCAAGCTCTCGCACGAGGGCCAGTCGTTCAAGCTCGGCGTCATCGAGGTTCCGGCCTTCTACCTGGACTTCAAGGCACTGCGCGCCGGCGACCAGAACTACAAGAGCACCACCCGCGACGTGAAGAAGCTGCTCACCGAACTGGAGCAGGAGAAAGTCGACGGCGTCATCATCGACCTGCGCAACAACGGTGGCGGCTCGCTGCAGGAAGCCACCGAGCTGACCGGCCTGTTCATCGACCAGGGCCCCACGGTGCTGGTGCGCAACGCCGACGGGCGCGTCGACGTGCTCGCCGACGACAGCGCCGGGGCGCTCTACAAGGGCCCGATGGCCGTGCTGGTCAACCGCCTGTCGGCCTCGGCCTCGGAGATTTTCGCCGGCGCCATGCAGGACTACCACCGCGCGCTGATCCTTGGTGGCCAGACCTTCGGCAAGGGCACCGTACAGACCATCCAGCCGCTCAACCATGGCGAGCTCAAGCTGACCCTGGCCAAGTTCTACCGTGTCTCCGGGCAAAGCACCCAGCACCAGGGCGTCATCCCGGACATCAGCTACCCGGCCGATGTCGACACCAAGGAGATCGGCGAGAGCGCCTTGCCCGAGGCCCTGCCGTGGGACAGCATCCGCGCCGCGATCAACCCGGAGATGAATCCGTTCAAGCCGTTCCTCAGCGAACTCAAGGCACGCCACGACGCGCGTACCGAGGGCAATCCGGACTTCGTCTTCACCCGTGATCGACTGGCCCTGGCCCAGGAGCTGATGAACGAGACGAGCGTCAGCCTCAACGAGCAGAAGCGCCGCGCCCAGCAGGCCGACGTCGAACGCCGGCAACTGGCGCTGGAAAACACCCTGCGCGCTGCCAAGGGCGAGGAGCCGCTGGCGAAGCTGCAGACCGACGACGAGCAGACCGCGGCGCACGCCGAGGCACAGAAACCGAACCCGGAGAAGGACGCCTACCTGACCGAGAGCGGCCGCATCCTCATGGACTACCTGGGCCTGGCTTCGGCCATGGCGCGGCACTGAGCCGCAGCGCACTAAAGGCATATCGCCAGCATGGTCATGAAACTGCAATGAGCGAAGCTTGAAATAGCAGGGCCACCAAGTGTGGCCCTTTTTCGTAGCCTTCGAGATTTCCATGACCGTCACCGAGCAGTTGGGCACGTTGCAACGCATCCTCGCCCAAGGTGCCATCACCTCGCTGTTCCAGCCCATCGTCTCGCTTTCCAGCCAGCGCATTCTCGGCTACGAGGCCCTGAGCCGCGGGCCATCCGACAGCTCCCTGCACTCACCGATCAACCTGCTGGCAACGGCACGCCATGCCGGGCGGCTGGACGAGCTGGAGATAGCCTGCCGCCAGAGCGCCTGCCGTCGCTTCACCGACCAACAGCTGGGCGGCAAGCTGTTTCTCAACGTCTCTCCCGAAACGCTGCTCGACCCGCACCACAAGCCCGGGCGCACCCTCGAACTGCTGCGCCAGCATGGCATCGCGCCCGAGCGCGTGGTCATCGAGCTCACCGAGCAGACGCCCACCGAGGACTTCGAACTGCTGGATGCGGCGCTGCGCCATTACCGCGCCATGGGCTTTTCCATCGCGCTGGACGACCTAGGCGCCGGCTACTCCAGCCTGCGCATGTGGTCGCAACTGCGGCCGGACTACGTGAAGATCGACCGCTACTTCATCGATGGCATCCACCAGGACAGCGTCAAGCGCGAGTTCGTCAACTCAATCCTGAAGATCGCCGCAGCCTCCAATGCCAAGGTCATCGCCGAGGGCATCGAGCTGAACGAGGAGCTGCAGACCCTGGCCGCCATGGGCGTGGACCTGGTCCAGGGTTACCTGCTGGGCCGTCCGCAGGAAAAGCCGCCGGGCGATGAAACGATCCGTCTGCCCGCCACTCACACCGAAACTTTCGACGAGGACGGCCCTGCCCTTGCCGCGCTGCTGATCCGCCAGCCGGCGATCGAGGCCGGGCGACCGATCAGCGAGCTGCTCGACTTCTTCCGCCAACAGGCCAGCCTGAACAGCATCGCGGTACTCGACGATGCCCGGCGACCGGTGGGTATCGTTCACCGCAGCCTGATCTCCGACGCGCTGCTCAAGCCGTTCGCGACCGACCTGCTGGCGCGCAAGCCGGTCAGCCGGCTGATGTGCAACGACCTGCTGGTCGTCGATATCAACCGCTCGCTGCACCAGGTCAGCCGGTTGCTGACCAGCCGTGCACGCCAGCGCGTCGACGAGGACTTCGTGATCACTGCCGATGGCGCCTACCTGGGCCTTGGGCGCGTCATCGACGTGCTCAAGCTGATCACCGAGATGAAGATCCGGCAGGCCCGGCATGCCAACCCGCTCACCCTGCTGCCGGGCAACGTGCCCATTCGCCAGGCGCTGGCACGGCTGCTCCAGCAGCGCCAGGAAGCGGTGATCTGCTACGTCGACATCGACAACTTCAAGCCCTTCAACGACCTCTACGGGTACGCCAGTGGCGACGAATTGCTGCTGTGCCTGGCCGAATGCCTGGCCGAAGGCATCGACCCGCAGCGGGACTTCCTCGGGCATATCGGAGGCGACGATTTCATGCTGGTACTCGGCCCGGGCGACTGGCAGATACGCATCCAGCGCCTGTTCGAGCGCTTCGAGAGCCGCTGCCGGCGCTTCTACCGCAGCGAGCACCTGGCCCGTGGCTGCTTCATTGCCGAGAACCGCAACGGCGAGGCGGAGTGCTTCGCCCTGCTCTCGCTGTCAGTCGGTGCCGTGCACCTGCATGCCGCACATGCCGCGCACACGGATGCCGCGACGCTGGCGTCCCTGGCATCGGAGGCCAAGCGCCTGGCCAAGCAGCAGGCCGGCTTCAGCCTGCAACTGATCGAGGCGCGAGATGCAGTTCAGGCGCCCAGCGTGCGTGCCAGCGCCTTGTAGCGCTCGGCCTGCACGGGATCGGCCGCCAGCCCGTGGCCACCTGCCCGATAGAGCTGCTCCAGGCGGATCGCAGCGAGCGGATGCCCGGCTTCGGCCGCCAGCGACCACCAGCGTGCCGCCTCGACACCGTCCGGGCCGTGGCTGGCGTGCTCACCGAGGCTGATTGCGCCCAGCTGGTAGGCGGCCTTGGCATCGCCGGCCTGGGCGGCCAGGCGCAACAGGCGGATGCCTTCCTGCTTCGCACCCAGGCCCTGGCCGCGGAAATACAGCATGTGGCCGTAGAAGCTCTGGGCGCCGCGATCGCCCAGCGCCGCCCGGCGGGCGAACTGTCCTTCCATCCAGCGCCACAGGCGCGGATGCCCGACGGCAGCGCGCCAGGACATCAGGCGCCGGGCGACAAGGTAGCCCAAGCGGGCGCGGAGTTTCCAAAGCATCAATGCAGGCTCGTGTAGTCGTATTCGAACACGCGCGCCACCTCGCCGGCATGCCAGCTGGCCGCCGCGGTGCCGTCGGCCGCCCCGACGAAGCGTCCCAGGCGCGCCACGCATTCGAAGAACCCCGGACGGGGCAATCGGCTGGCCCCCTGGCTGATCACCAGGGCGCTGCGCAACGGACGTTCGGCGCGGGCATCCAGCGCCGCCAGGTGTTCCAGCGCGGCGGTCAGCGTCTGCATCGCCGGCGCAGGCAACTGCAGGCGCTCGACCAGGGCCCGATAGGTCACCAGGTGGCGCTGGCGCTGGGCGTCGGCCAGCTCGGCCAGCAGTGCGTCCCAGTGCGCGCGGCTGATGCGCACGGATCGATCGCTCAAGCGTCTTCCTCCCAGCCCTCGACACCCAGCGCACGGGCCAGCGCCCGGCGAATGGCCGCGTCCGGCGCGCGCTCGCCGCTCTCGATCAGTGCCAGGTATGGCGGGCTGATGCCCACCGAGCGCGCCAGCTCCTCGATGGAAAGATGGCCGGCCTGACGCAGGCGGCCAAGCTCGCCGAACGACGGCCGCTGGGGCTGGGGCTGGGCGACCGGCTGGGCGGGCACCGCTTCACGTTGGCCGGCAGCCACCAGCAAGGCCTGGTACTCCGCCCACGGCAGCACGGCGTAATCGGGCGCACCGTCGCGCATGATCACCTGAACATTCATCATCCAATCCTTAGCGAAACCGATAGCCGGAATCTTAACAGCCCTTGCGGGCTCCTGAGCGTCCGGCCGCGCTCCGATGAATCGGTTGAACGGTGCTCGTTCAGGCCTCGCGCTTGGCCTTGCTGTCGGGCAGCACGTCCAGCGAAGCCCGGCGGCTCGCAGGGCCGGCATCGCGCCAGGCGCGGAATGCCGCAAGCTCGGCGGACCAGTTGCGCACCACCCAGCTCAGCACCGCCAGGTCATCGACGAAGCCCAGCCCGGGAATCCAGTCGGGAATGGCATCCAGCGGCGAGAGGAAGTACAGCAGCGCCGCGACTACCGAGACCATCGCCTGGGCGCTGACGGCGCGGTACTCGCCTTTCCACCAGGCCACGCAGAGCTGCCTGAGCAATGTCAGCTGCTCGCCCAGCTCGCCGACCAGGCGGCGCGAGCCCTTCTTGCGTGTCACGGCCAGCAACAGTGCCGGTAGCCTACCGGCGGCCAGCAGCCGGCGCGCCATCGGCAGGTAGGGAAGCATCTTCCAGGGCATCTTCATGGATCCAGGCTCCGTAGGTTGCGGTTATCCACCAAAGCTGTGGACAACTTTGTGGAAAGCGATTGGATCGATGCGCGCAGGCCAGGGCGGACGAGGCCTGGCAACAGAACGCCGCATTTTTGATCACCAAGGCAAAGGCTTGAAAAACAAGAACTTAGCCATTAGGCGAAGCACGCGCCTCGGACAAGGTATCAACAAGCGGCGGATCAGGGGCAAATGTGCATAACCGGCCGCTGCCATTGTCGAAACGACAAGGATTCGGACCGGATCAGGCGAGACGGGTTCGGCTGGGGAAGCGGGCCTTTGCGGCCCGCCGGCAGTCAGAGCTGCAGTTTGCTGCGATTCTTCTCGAGGGTCGCCGCGCCGATGCCCTTGACCTCGAGCAGCTCGTCGACGGACTGGAACGGACCGTGGTTTTCACGATAGGCAACGATGGCCCTGGCCTTGGCCGGGCCGATACCGACCAGCTCACGCCCGAGCGTCTCGGCGTCGGCGCTGTTCAGGTTGACGGTTGCCTGGGCTACCACAGCCGGGGCAGCGGGCTGTTGCGCGCTGTCGGCCTGCTTGGCGGCGTGGCCTGCGACCGAAACGGCGCACAGGGCAGCGAAAAGGAAGGAACGGAAAAACGACTGCTTCATGATCATGTCCTTATGATGAATACCGGAGGGTTGCGGGACTTCCTGCTCCGCAGCCGTCGAAGCTTCGGCCTGCACCTGGGCCCTGTCAAAGCGGCCCAGGCGATTTTGCGAACGAGGCCACATCCTCAGCGCATCACGTTGAACAGGCTGAGGCCGCTGATCTTCACATAGCTCTGCTGCGCCGCCTGCAGCACCACGCTCTGCATCGACAGCCGCGACAGCGCCTCGGGATAGTCGAGTTCGCGCAGCTCGGCCTGCACGGCCTTGTTCACCAGCGCCACGTCCTCGTTGTCGGTGGTGGTCGTCTCGATGACGTTCAGGCGGGCGCCAATATTGCCGCGTGCGGCATCGACGCTGACCATGCCGTGGTCGAGGTTGGTCAGCCCGACAGCCACGGCATCGCGGATATCGGTATTGCTCGAGGCCGGATTCTCCAAGGCCTTGCGCAGGTTGCCGATGGTATCGAGGATGCCCTGCTTCTGGTCGCCGGTCTGGCTCAGGACGATGGTTTCGCCCGATGCCGAAGGGTTGCCGTCGATAAAAAGGGTGACGCCGCCGAACACCAGCTTGTTTTCTGCCTGCGGATCATCGTCCAGACTGCCCGTGCCCAATGTGTTGCCCTGCGCATCGGTGACGGTGTAGTTGCGTTCGTTCGGACTGGCGGCGAACTCGATGCGGATATCGCCCAGCCCGGCGAATGCGACTTCGTCAGTGATCAGCGGGGCGGAGATGGCCAGCGTCGAGGCCGAACCGTCGCCGGTCGTCGCGGCGGCCGAGAGGCGCCCCGCGTTCGTTACCCCCTGGAAGATCGACTTGCCGTTGTCACTGATGGGGATGCTCAGCGAGCTGGCGATCTGCAGCTTGCGCTGGCCTTCATCACCGTCGTAGCGGTACTCGCCATCGGCAGTGCGCACGAACGGCTGGGTCTTGCCCTGGAAGCCGGAGAACAGGTACTCGCCCCGCGCGTTGCGGGTGTTCATCAGCGACAGCAGCTCGTCCTCGCGCTCGCCGAGCTCGGCGGCGATGGACTTGCGGTCCTGCGGATCGAGCGCGCCGTTGCCCGCCTGCACGGCAAGCTCGCGTACCCGCTGCAGGACGGTATTCACCGAATTGAGCGTGACCTCCTCCTGGGTCAGGCTGTTCTTCGCCGCGGTCAGGTTCGAGTTGTACTGGCCAAGCACGCTCTGCTGCTGGTCGAGCTGCAGCAGGCGCACCGAGGCGACCGGATCGTCCGCCGGCGTCAGGATGCGGTTGCCGGTGCTGATCTGCTCCTGGGTGCGGGTCACGCTGGCATAGTTGCGCTGCAGGCCGGCCACGCCATTGTTGAACGCTTGCAAGGTGGAAATACGCATGACGGTGCCTGTTAGCGGAAGGTACTGATCAGGGTATCGAACAACGAGCGCGCAACTTGAATGATCTGTGCCGAGGCGTTGTAGTACTGCTCGAACTTGATCAGGTTGGCCGCCTCTTCGTCGAGGTTGACTGCCGACAGCGAGTCGCGGTTGCCGGTGGCCTGCTTGAGGATGGCGCCGGTCGCCTCGCTGTCCAGGCGGGCCTGGGCAGTCAGGGTGCCGACCCGCTCGACCAGCTCGCCGTAGCCGTCGGTGAAGCTGGCGCCGCTGCCAGCGACACCGGCCGTCACGCCGAGGGTCTGCTTGTTCTGCAGGCCGGCCAGCGCCAGCGCGTTGCGGTTGTCGGAGACACCGCTCTGGTTGAACGCCAGGGTGAAGCTGTCGCCGGTCTGCGGACGGCCGCTCAGGGCGAACTCGAACTCGTAGCTCCCGCTCGCATCGGTATAGGCCAGGCGCACCGTGTTGCTGCTTCCCGACTGGAGGCTGGGAGTGGCCGGGTTGCCGGACGCATCGACATAACTCCAGCCGGCCGGCAGGGCGCTCAGGGAATAGCTGCCATCAGCCGCAACGTTCGCCTGCAGCGACGGCAGCGAGTCGAAGGCGCTTTTCAGACCCGCCACATCGATCGGCGATGGCGCCGCGACGAGGCCGGGCTGGCCAATGGCACCGGTACCGACGTTCTGCAGGCTCGCTTCGGCGCGTGCCGGCGAGGCAAAGGCCAGTTGATCGGCCTGATCCAGCTCGACGCTGATGCCGGCCGCACCGCGGCGGGTCGGCATGATCTGCACCCGGTCGCCGTCCTTCAGCGTCTGCTGCGCGGCCAGGCTGAGCGAGAAGCCGAAGCGGTCGTCGCCGAAGGCTCCGGCGCTCCAGTTGCCGCCCGCCTCGCGAATGCGATAGGTACCCGCCGCCAGATCGACGATCTCGATCTCGTAATCCTTGGTGCCCAGCTGGCTGGTATCGGTGATCGTGACATCGACCCCGGTCGGATAGCTGCGCTTGTCGATCAAATCCGGCGCGTTGATGTCCTTGAACAGATCGACGCCGACGTTGCCCTTGAGGTCCAGGCCCTGGCCGAGCTGGGTGTTGATCTGGTCGGTGATGCCCAGCGCCAGGCGCCCCAGCGAATTGAGCGTGGGGTCGAGCACCTCGTCACGGTAGCGGATCAGGCCGCCCAGCTCGCCACCGGTGAGCATGGAGGTCACCGTCTGCCGCGAGTTGCCGCTGACGAAGGCGACCTGGAAGCGCGTCGGGTCGTTGCTGCCGGGGCCTGCCTCCAGGCGGTTGGCCGTCGCGCCGACCACCAGCGGCTGACCGGTGCCGACGAAGATGTTGAACGAGCTGTCGTCCTGCGGAACCACCGTCACGCCGACATACTGCGACAGCTGCCGCACCGCCTCGTCGCGCTGGTCGAGCAGGTCGTTGGGCTGCTTGCCGTTGGCGGCGGCCACGGCGATCGCATCGTTGAGGCTGGCGATGCTGCCGGCCAGGCGGTTGACCTGGTCGGTAACCGTCTGCATCTGCTTGTTGAGCGACTCGTTCTGCTGGTTGAGCCGGTCGTAGACGGTATTGAAACGTCGTGCCAGGCCCTCGGATTCGGCCAGTACCAGCTGCCGCGCCGGAATGTTGGCGGGGTCCTCGGCGGCGGTCTGCAGGGCCGAAAAGAAGCTGTTGAGCGCCGGGGTGATGCCCGTGGTGCTGCCGGCCAGCAGCGAGTCGAGCTGGTCGATCTGGCTCTTGTAGGCCTCGACATCCTTGCTCAGCGCCGTGCTGCTGCGCAGCTGCGCGGTGAGGAATTCGCTGTAGCTGCGACGTACCTCGACCAGCGTGGTACCCGAGCCGATATAGCCGGCGCCGCTGAACTGTGCCAGCCGTGTCGCCTGGGTCGCATCCTGACGCGTGTAGCCTGGCGTGTTGACGTTGCTGATGTTGTGGCCGGTGATCGACAGCTGGGTCTTGCTGGCGGAGAGGCCGGAAAGGCCAATGTTGAGAAGGTCAGCCATGAATTAGCCTCTGGTCCGCATGGCGGGCGCCGAACCTGCGTCGGCGACGGTCTGATAGGTCTGCATCTTGCGCGCGATCTGGCTGATCTTGCGTGCATATTGCGGGTCGGTGGCGTAGCCGGCCTTCTGCAGTTCGTGCACGAAGCGCTCGGAATCGCCGGTACGGCTGGCCACCTGGATGGCGGAGCGGTAGCGATCGTTGTTCTGCAGCAGGTTGACGAAGTCGTTGAAGCTCTGCTCGAAGGAATCGTAGGCACGGAAACCGGCCACTTCGCGGCGCGCCTTGCCGTTGACGTATTCGGTGGTGGTGGCCGAGGCCGACTCACCCTGCCAGCCGGTGGCCTTGATGCCGAACAGGTTGTGGCTGTTGCTGCCGTCGCGATGGCGGATCATCGACTTGCCCCAGCCGGTCTCCAGCGCCGCCTGGGCGACCAGGAAGCGCGGCTCGACGCCCAGGCGCTCGGCGGCCTTCTCGGCCATCGGCAGCATGGTGTCGATGAATTCCTGCGGTGAAGCGAAGCGCTTGCGGCTGACCGCACCGGCCTGGCCCGCCTCGACGCCATTGACCACCAGCGCGCGCTCGCGCGGTGCGGCAAAGGCGGTAGCCGGCTTCCAATCCAGGTCGACCAGCGGCTGCGGGCCGCCCTCGACCGGCGCCGCGGGTGCGGTCGCCGGCAGCTCGGCCAGCTGGGGCGCGGCGAGTCGCCCGGGCAGCGCCAGGCGCCGCTGGTTGAGCAGCCTGGAGTCGTCGCGCACGGGCTCGGCGGCCTGCGCCGGTTGCTGCGGCCAGGCCGCGCCTTCGGTGCGCTCGACCTGGGCGAAGGGATTGCTGCGGCTGGCCGAGGCCGTCTGCTTGCTCAACTGGCGCACCAGTACGTCGGCCAGGCCGATGCCGCCACCGTCCTTGGACAGGCTGACCGAGAGCTGCTGATCGTACATTTCCTGGTACTGCTTGGCCGCCGGGCTGTTGAAGGGGTTGTCCTTGGCCATTACATCGGTCGCCGCCCGCATGGACTTGAGCATTTCGTTCATGAACAGCGACTCGAATTCCTGGGCGACCTGGCGCACGTTCTCTTCGCTGTCGCGCTCCTTGCCCACCTTGAGCTGGCTCAGGCGGTTGAGGTCGTTGTAGCTGCCACTGTCGGGGGCGCGCCGGCCGGCGCCGAGTCGAGTATCCATGCGATGCCCTCAGATCACGATCAGGTCGGCCTGCAGCGCGCCGGCCTGCTTGAGCGCCTCGAGAATGGCCATCAGGTCGCTGGGCGCTGCGCCGACCTGGTTCACCGCGCGGACGATCTCGTCGAGGGTGGTACCGGGGCCGAACTTGAACATCGGCTTGGCTTCTTCCTCGGCCTTGACCCGCGAATTGGGCACTACCACCGTCTGCCCGCCGGACAGCGGTTCCGGCTGGCTGACCTGCGGGTCCTCGGTGATGGTCACGGTGAGGCTTCCATGGGTGACCGCGGCCGGCTGCACACGCACGTTCTGGCCGATGACGATGGTGCCGGTGCGCGAGTTGATGATGACCTTGGCCACGGCCTGGCCGACCTCGATATCGAGGTTCTCCAGGATCGACAGGTAGTCGACGCGCTGGCCCGGATCCAGCGGCGCAGTGACACTGACCGAGCCGCCGTCCAGCGCCCGCGCCACGCCCGGGCCGAGCAGTTCGTTGATCTGGTCGACGATGTTCTTGGCGGTGGTGAAGTCCGGGCGATTGAGGTTGAGGGTCAGCGTATTGCCCTGGTTGAAACCGCTCGGCACCGGCCGCTCGACGGTCGCGCCAGCCGGGATACGCCCAGCCGACGGCACGTTGACGGTGATCCGCGAGCCGTCCGCGCCGCCCGCATCGAAGCCGCCGACCACCAGGTTGCCCTGGGCCACGGCGTAGACGTTGCCGTCGATGCCCTTGAGCGGCGTCATCAGCAGGCTGCCGCCGCGCAGGCTCTTGGCGTTGCCGATCGAGGACACGGTGATGTCGATGGTCTGCCCGGGCTTGGCGAAGGCCGGCAGGTCGGCATGCACCGAGACCGCGGCGACGTTCTTGAGCTGCACGTTGCCGCCGTTGGGCACCTTGATGCCGAACTGCGCCATCATGTTGTTGAACGTCTGCACGGTGAACGGCGTCTGCGTGGTCTGGTCGCCGCTGCCATTGAGGCCGACCACCAGGCCGTAGCCGATCAGCTGGTTGGTCCGCACGCCGCTGATGGTGGCGATGTCCTTCAGGCGCTCGGCGTGGGCCGGCGCGCCGGCGACCAGCAGGCCGAGAAGCACGAGTAGTCTTGCAAGCATGGCGGCAGACCTCAGAACGGCCACAGCGGGCTGATGAAGAAGCGGTCCAGCCAACCCGGCTGGCTGGCATCGGCGAAGGCGCCGGTGCCCGAATAGGTGATGCGTGCGTCGGCGATGCGTGTCGAGGGCACGGTGTTGTCGGTGGTGATGTCGTCGGCGCGCACCAGGCCGGCGATGCGCACCAGCTCGTCGCCGGTGTTGAGCGTCATCCACTTCTCGCCGCGCACCGCGAGGATGCCGTTGGGCAACACTTCCGAAACGGTGACGGTGATCGAGCCGGACAGGCTGTTGCTCTGCCCGGCCTGGCCGGAGCCGGAGGTGTCGCGCGAGGCGTCGTACTCGGCGCCCAGCGACATGGTGTTGCCGGTCAGCGGGTTGGCCATCGACACGGCGCCGCCGAACAGCGAGCCGAGGCCGATGTTCGCGCTGCTGTCCTTGGATATCTGCGAGCTGGCGTTCTTGCTGGCCTGGGTCCGCTCGTTCAGGGTGATGGTGATGATGTCACCGACCCGGAACGCCTTGCGGTCGCCGTAGAGGTTGTTCTCGAAACCGGCCTGGTAGATGGCGCCATTGGTCTGCGCCGCCGGCAGCGGCGTGCGCGGCAGCACCGGCGCGTAGTACGGGTCGTTCGGTTTCGGCGCCGGGGCGACGCAACCGGAAAGGGCCACGGCGGCCATCGAGAATGCAAGCAGTACGCGGCTCATGGGATACCTCAAGCCTTCAGGGAAACACGGCGGGCAGCACGGCGCCCGCCTGCAACGGTCACGCCGGTCAGAGCTGCTGGGTGACGAAGGACAGCATCTGGTCGGCGGTGGAAATGACCTTGGAGTTCATCTCGTAGGCGCGCTGGGTGGTGATCATGTTGACCAACTCCTCCACCACGCTGACGTTGGAGTTCTCCAGGGTGTTCTGCAGCACCGTGCCCAGGCCGTTGAGGCCCGGCGTGCTGACCTGCGGCGCGCCGCTGGCGGCGGTCTCCAGGAACAGGTTGCTGCCCATGGCCTGCAGGCCGGCCGGGTTGATGAAGTCGGCGGTCTGCAGGTTGCCGATGATCTGCGGCTGCGCGTTGCCGAGGGTGGTCACCGACACGGTGCCGTCCTCGCCGACGGTGAAGCTCTGGGTCTCCGGCGGCACCACGATGGCCGGCTCCAGCGCATAGCCGTTGGCGGTGACCAGCTGGCCGTCGGCATTCAGGTGGAAGCTGCCGTCGCGGGTGTAGGACACCGTGCCGTCGGGCAGCAGCACCTGGAAGAAGCCGCGGCCGTTGATCGCCATGTCCAGCGGCTGTTCGGTGGTCTGCAGGCTGCCGGTGGTGAAGATCTTCTGCGTGCCGGTGATGCGCACGCCGGTACCCAGCTGCAGGCCCGAGGGCAGCTCGCTGTCCTGGGTCGACTGGCCGCCCGGCTGGCGGCGGATCTGGTACAGCAGGTCCTGGAACTCGGCGCGGTCCTTCTTGAAGCCGGTGGTCGAGACGTTGGCCAGGTTGTTGGAAATGGTGGTCAGGTTCATGTCCTGCGCGGACAGACCGGTCTTGCTGACCCAGAGAGCTGGAAGCATGTGCTTTTTCTCCTCGTGCGCCGCGGCGCAACGCGCTGTTAGCTGATTTGCAGGACGCGAGCCATGGCCGCCGAATCTTCCTCGGCGGTTCGCATCATCTTCACGTGCAGTTCGAACTGGCGGGACAGCGCCAGCATCGAAGTCATCTCGGCGACCGCATTGACGTTGCTCGCCTCGAGGAAGCCGGAAGTGACCCGCACCCCGGCATCGGCCTCGAGCGGCTGGCCGCCCTTCATGCGGATCAGGCCATCGGTGCCCTTCTCCAGCTGGGCCGGGTCCGGCTTGACCAGCTTGAGCCGGTCGACCGTCACCACCACGTTCGGGTCCTCGCCCAGGGCGCGGATGCTGATGGTGCCGTCATGGCCGATCTCGACCTTTTCCTCCGGCGGGATGGCGATCGGCCCGGCATTGCCCATGACCGGCATGCCTTCGGCGGTGCGCAGCATGCCCAGCACATCGACGTTCAGGCTGCCGGTGCGCACGTAGGCCTCGCTGCCGTCGGCGGCCTGCACCGCGATCCAGCCCTCGCCCTCGACCGCCACGTCCAGGTCGCGCCCGGTCTCCTGCAGCGCGCCGGGAGTGAAGTCGGTGCCCGGGCGCTCGGCCATGGCATAGACCCGTGCCGGAAAACTGTCGCCGAACACCTGCATCGAGCGCGCCTGTTCGAAGTCGCGCCGAAAGCCGGTGGTGGAGATGTTCGCCAGGTTGTTCGCATGGGCCTGCTGTGCCCGCGCGTTCTGGCTGGCGCCGGTCATGGCCACGTAGAGCATCTTGTCCATCGAGTTCTCCAGGCACGAGTTTTGACGCGCCAAGTTGAAGTCCCAAGGGAGATAGCAAGCCGCGTGCCACCCACCACGGCACAGAATTTCTGCTTTTTATTCAAATGGTTAAGCAGAAAAAACAAAGGCCCTTGCGGGCCTTGCCGAACGAGGCGGCGGAATACTGCCGGCGGCGGCAAGCGGTCGCCTGCCGCCTCCAGCCATCAACGCAGGTTGATGATGGTCTGGGTGACCGCGCTCTCGGTCTCGATGGTCTTGGCGTTGGCCTGGTAGTTGCGCTGGGCGACGATCAGGTTGACCAGCTGGTCGGACAGTTCGACGTTGGAATCCTCCAGCGCGCCGGCCTGCAACGCACCGAGCGTGCCGGAGCGTGGCGTCCCCACCACCGGCTCGCCGGATTCGAACGACTGCACCCACTGGCTCTTGCCCACTGGGGTCAGGCCCTGCACGTTGGCGAAGTTGGCCAGCACGATCTGCCCCTGCACCTTCGACTGGCCGTTGGTGTAGCGCGCGAAGATCACGCCGGTGTCGTCGATCTCCAGCCCGGCCAGCTCGCCGGTGGTGTAGCCGTCCTGGGCGACGCTGTTGACCGCGAAGGAGCTGGCGAACTGGGTCGACTTGGTCAGGTCGATGGTGATGCCGCCGGTCGCGGCCTGTGCGCCGTTGGCGCTCCAGACCGCCGGGGTGGCGCCATTGGAAATGGCCGGCACCCAGTTGGTGAGACGCAGGGTCCCATCGGCATTGAGCGCGAAATCGCCAGCGGTGGTCCCTTGCAGGCTGCCGGACGAATCGAAGGTCAGGGTCGTATCGAAGGCATCGGTTGAGCTCGGGTTTGCCGGGTTGCGGCCGTCGACCAGCACGCGCATGTCCCAGGTATTGGCGCTCGTCTTGACGAAGTATTGCGTCATGACGTGGGCGTTGCCCTGCGAGTCATAGATGTTCAGCGAGGTCGAGCTGTTGTAGGTGGTCGGGTCGGCCGGGTCGAAGGTGCCGTTGGCGGCCGTCAGGGCGCCGGCGGTGTCGCCGGGATTGGTGGTCAGCCAACCCTCGTAGGCACTCGTCCAGGCACTCGGCGAGCCATTGGTCGAGTTCAGGTTGAAGACCGTGTCGATCTTCGAGCTGGCCTTCGGCGCCTGGTTGGTGGTCTGCACCTGGAGGTCGCTGACCACGCCGTTCTGCAGGTTGCCGTTGCCGTCGACCGCATAGCCCTGCAGCTTGTAGCCGAAGTTGTCGACGACAAAGCCTTCGCGGTCGGTGCCGAAGTAGCCGGCGCGCGTGTAGCTCACCGCACCGTTGTTGCTGACCTGGAAGAAGCCGTTGCCGTTGATCGCCAGATCCAGCGCGTTCTGCGTGTAGTTGATGTTGCCCTGGTTGAACTGCTGCGACACGTTCGCCAGCAGCACGCCGCTGCCCTGCGGGTTCTTGCCGGTACCCAGCACGGAGGCCGCGTACACGTCGGCGAATTCCGCGCGGGACTGCTTGAAGCCTACGGTACCGGCGTTGGCGATGTTGTTGCCGGTGACGTTGAGATCCTTGCTGGCGGCGCGCATGCCGCTGAGGCCGATGTTGAAAGACATGAATCGCTCCTGTGCCGAACCTGGCGGCGCTTATTGACCGATGATCTGGACCTGGGAAAGACCGATGCTGCCGACGCCGGCCAGGTTGAGCATGAGCTCGCCACCGTTCTGCCCGAGGGTGACGCTGTCCACGTTGGCCGGCAGCAAGGTGTAGAGCCCCTTGGTCTCGCCGTCGTAGGTGGCCTGCGCCTCGAACCTGTAGGTACCCGGCGGCACCACGTCGCCGCTGGAGTTCTTGCCGTCCCACATGAAGGAGACGTTGCCGGCCTGCTGCTGGCCGAGGTTGACCCGGTTGACCATGGTCCCGGCGCTGTCATAGACGTTGACGAAGACGTTGCTGCTGCTGGTGGGCAGCACCAGGCTGGCCTTGAACGTCTCGCTGGTGTCGACCACTGCCCGCTCGGTCGGCACGATCACCTTGCGCCCGACCAGCGACGAAGCCTGCAGTGCCTGCGAGGACTGGTAGCCGGAAAGGATGGTTTCCATGCTCGAGTTGAGCTTCTCGACGCCCTCGACCGTGCTGAACTGCGCCAGCTGGCCGATGAACTCGCCGTTCTCCTGCGGCTCGAGCGGATTCTGGTTGTTCAGCTGGGCGACCAGCAGCTCGAGGAATTCGTTCTTGCCCAGGTCGTTGCCCTTGGCCTCACGATCGTTGCCGATCTGGTACTGATCGAGCACCGAGCTGCCGGCGCTGACGCCGCTGGTAGTTGTCATCTCGTACTCCTGCGGTTACTGGCCGAGCGTCAGAACTTTCTGCAGCATCGTCTTGGCGGTATTCATCAACTCGGCGTTGGTCTGGAACGCACGGCTGGCCGAGATCATGTCCGCCATCTCCTCGACCACGTTGACGTTGGGGTAATACACGTAGCCGCTTTCGTCGGCAGCCGGGTGATTCGGCTCGTAGCGCGCCTGCAGCTCGCCCTGGTCCTCGACCACGCCGAGCACCTGCACGCCGACACCAGCCTGCTGCTCGTCGGCGAACAACGAATCACCGGCGCCACCACTGGCCTGCTGGAGCATGGTGGCGAACACCGGATGCCGGGCCCGGTAGGTCTGGTCGACGCTGGAAGACACCGTCTCGGCGTTGGCGATGTTGCTGGAAATGGTGTTCAGGCGCGTGCTCTGTGCGCTCATGCCGGTGCCGGCGATGTTGAAAACACTGCTGAGGGACATGCTCGTACTCCGTTATTCGCCGCGCAGGGCGGTCATCAGCCCGCGGAACTTGCTGTTGAGCAGGGTGAAGCTGGCCTGGAAGTCGATGGCGTTCTGCGCGTAGCTCGATTGCTCGATCTGCAGATCCACGGTGTTCTGGTCGAGGGAAGGTTGCGCCGGGGTGCGAAAACGCAACGCCGGGTCGGCCAGCTCCAGGCCTTCGCTGGCGATATGGCGCGCATGGGTCCGCTCGGTCGCGAAGCCACCCTGCCCCTTGGCCGCCTGTTGCGCCAGCACGGTCTTGAAATCCAGGTCGCGGGCCTTGTAGTTCGGCGTATCGGCGTTGGCGATATTGTTGGCCAGCACCTCGGCCCGCTGCGCGCGAAAGTCCAGCGCCTTTTCGTGAATACCCAGAGCCTTGTCGAAGCTGATGCTCATCGGCCCGCCCTCCTATTGATGGTGGCGAGCAAAAAGCAAGGCCCATGCCACAACGGGAAAGGCCCGGTATTTCAAGGGGCTAGGAAGAAAGGGCGGCGGCACGGCGTCAAAAGCGGCAAGGCTTTACCGCACCGATTGCCGCCCTGGCAGCCTTGGATGACGGTTTTTTGCCGCCGGCCGGCTACTTGGCCTTGTAGATGATGCCCGGGCTGCACTGGACCATCTGGTACAGCTCCGGCAGGCCGTTGAGCGCCTCCGAGGCGCCGAGCAAGAGGTAGCCACCCGGCTTGAGCGTGGCGTGGATGCGCTTGAGGATGTCCTTCTTCACATCGGCCGAGAAGTAGATCAACACGTTGCGGCAGAACACGATGTCGAACTTGCCGAGCGCCGCATAGCTGTCGAGCAGGTTCTGCACGCGGAACTCGACGCGGCTGCGAATGGCCGGCTTGACGACCCAGCGCCCCGGCCCCTTGGGATCGAAATAGCGCTGCAGGCGCTCGCTCGAAAGGCCGCGGGCAATCGCCAGGGTGTCGTACTCGGCCGCCTTGCTCGCCGCCAGCATGGCGCCGGACAGCTCGGTGGCGACGATCTGCACGCCCAGCTTCGGCTGGCTGGGCAGGCTGCGCTCGTATTCGTCGATGGACATGGAGATCGAATAGGGCTCCTGCCCGGACGAGCAGGCCGCCGACCAGATGCGCAGGCGCTGGCCGCTGCCGGCCTTGACCAGCTCTGGAAAGAGCCGCGCCTTGAGCACCTCGAACGGATAGGTATCGCGAAACCACAGGGTCTCGTTGGTCGTCATGGCATCGACGACCTGCTCCTTGAGGCCCGAGCGCGGCATGGCCTGCAGCCGGCGCACCAGCTCGCCCAGGCTCTTGATGCCCTGCTGCTCCATCAGCTTGTTCAGCCGGCTGGAGACCAGATACTGCTTGTTGCTGCCGAGCAATATCCCGCAGGCCTTTTCCAGGAACGCGCGGAACAGGTCGAAATCCTGATCAACTGACACCCATTTGCCTCACTGTCGAATGCGAGGACCCAGCCTCAGTTCGCATCTGCCTGCCTGATCCGCTCAACCACACGACCGGCCAGGTCGTCCGGTTGGAACTTCGCCAGGAAGTCGTCGGCCCCCACGCGCTTGACCATGTTCTGGTTGAACACGCCGGAAAGCGAAGTATGCAGCAGGATGTGCATGCCCTGCATGCGCAGATCGCGGCGGATCTCGGTAGTCAGCGTATAACCATCCATCTCCGGCATCTCGATGTCCGAGATCAGCATGAGGAACTCGTGCGCCGGGGCCTGTCCGTTATCGGCCATCTGCTTTAGGTAAGTCAGCGCCTCGCGACCATCGTTCAGGGCGACCACCTCGACCCCGATGTTCTGCAGGCAGCGACTGACCTGCTTGCGCGCCACGGACGAGTCATCGACGATCAGCACCCGGCAGGAAACTGCCCGGGACTGCACCTCGGTGTCCACCGGCGTCATCGGCACCGCATCGGCGCCCGGGGTCGCCTCGGCCAGCACCTTCTCCACGTCGATGATCTCGACCAGGCTGCCATCGATGTGGGTGACCGCCGTCAAGTAGTGATCGCGCCCCGCCCCCTTGGGCGGCGGCAGGATCTTCTCCCAGTTCATGTTGACGATGCGCTCGACCGAGCGCACCAGGAAGCCCAGCGTCCGGTTGTTGTATTCGGTGATGATGGCGAAGCTGTGCTGCAGGTCGTCGAGCCCCGGCCGGCCGGTGGCCAACGCGAGATCGAGAATC
Organism: Pseudomonas oligotrophica; assembly: GCF_021726475.1. GTDB lineage: Bacteria > Pseudomonadota > Gammaproteobacteria > Pseudomonadales > Pseudomonadaceae > Stutzerimonas > Stutzerimonas oligotrophica. The sequence goes on along the minus strand of NZ_JAKJRU010000003.1, from coordinate 386,129 downwards.
GGCAGCGTATTGCCGCGAATCGAAGCCACCCCGCGGATGACGCGCGCCGATTGCGGCATGTGCGTCAGCCTCGGACAGGGCAGCACCTCCTTCACCTTGAACACGTTGATGCCATAGAGCTGCGCGCCATCGAGGCGGAACAGCAGCAGTTCCAGCCGGTTCTGCCCGACGAGTTGAGTGCGCTGGTTAACCGAATCCAAAACACCGGCCATGCCAGTGACCTCTCTGAATGAAGGAAGACGCCCGCGCTGCAGGCATGTACTTTGCACTTGGCGATGCATGAACAGGCGAACGACGTTTTCCCGACATCCAGCCCGCCGGCGCCATGCGCAGCTGGCCGGCCTGGCCTTGTTGCTGGTGGCAACCGCCTCGCAGGCGGCTACCACGATGCATCCTGACGAGCTTATCGACGCGGCCCGCGGGTTTCTTGAGCAGGCCGTCGACAATTATTTGCAGCGCGGCGAACTGCAGGGCCGCCACGAGATACAGGTCAACCGCCTCGATCCGCGCCTGCGCCTGGCCCGATGCGACATACCGCTGGACGTCCAGCTGGAAGGCAACAAGCAACCGATCGGCCGCGTGACCCTGCGTGTCAGCTGCACCGGCAGCGCCCCCTGGTCGGTCTTCGTCCCGGCGCAGGTCAGGCTCTATCGCCAGGTGATCGTCACCAGCCGCGCATTGCAGCGCGGCAGCGCGCTCGGCCCCGGCGACCTGGGCCTGGCCGAGCACGACGTCTCGCTGCTCGCCCAAGGCTACCTGACCGATACCGCAGAAGTGCTGGGCAACAAGCTCACCCGCTTGGCCCAGGCCGGCCAGCCGCTGACGCCGAGCATGCTCGAGCTGGCCGAAGTCGTGCGCAAAGGCGACCAGGTGGTCATCAGCAGCGGCAACGGCTCGGTCAGCGTGCGCATGCCGGGCGAAGCCCTGGACGATGGCGCACCGGGCCAGCAGATTCGCGTGAAGAACCTTCGCTCCGGGCGTATAGTCAGGGCCCGCGTTGCCGGCCCCGGCCAGGTCGAAGTCGCCATGTGAGGCAGCGGCGCCACCGACTCGTCGCCTGCGGCTGCCAGCGCCAGAAAAAGTACTAAAGTTTCCGTGCGCGTGGCCGAAAGCAAGGCAAGCGTACTGATTCCCGAGGTTTTTCATCATGGTTATCGACTTCAACAGACCCAATGGCGCCGCCGGCCCGGGTGCCGCCCGCGGCAACCAGGTTCAAGGCAGCGAGCGGCCGGGTGCCGCACAGCCTGCGGAAACTGCCGCCGCAGCCCCGGAGTCGAACGCCGGCACTGGCGAATCCGTGCAGCTGAGCCCGGAAGCGCAGCGCCTGCAGCAGGCCACCGAAAAGCTCGAACTGCAACCGACCGTCGACCAGGCCCGCGTGGAGCGCATCAGGCAGGCGATCGCCGATGGCAGCTACGAGATCGACCCGAAGCGGCTGGCCGCCAAGCTGACGGCCTTCGAGTCCCAGCACTGACGCCCAACCACGCCCAGACCCAGGTAACCGATGCGCGACGAAGCCTTTCTGCAGCAACTGACCGATGATCTCGACATCGCCCGCCAGCTGCTCGAGCTGATCGAGCAGGAACTGGTCGCGCTCAGCGAAAGGAATCTGGGCGAGCTCGAAGGCCTCCTGTCGCGCAAGCAGCCGCTGCTTGCACTGCTCGGCCAGCATGGTGCCGAGCGCAGCAAGCTGCTCAGCGAGCGCCAGCTGAGCGCCGATCGGAGTGGGCTTCAAGCCTTTGCCCGCAACAGCGCCCTCGGCGAGTCGATCCTCGAGCGCTCGACTGAGCTCGAGCAGGCGCTGCAGGCCTGCCAGGAGGCGAATGCGCGCAACGGGCGGCTGATCAAGGCGAACCAGAGCGCGGTCGGCAGCATGCTGGCGATCCTGAACGGCAGCAACGAGACGCCAGACCTTTACAACCGTCGCGGCAACACCGCCAGGTCCAGCCAGCAACGCCCGCTGAGCCAGGCCTGAGGCGCGCGGCGCCACCCAGGAAGTTCGGGCACGCGCCCGTCATGCAGCAGCGGCTGCTGGAGAACAACGGACGTGTCGAATCCGTTCTTTGAAGAAGCCGGCCCGCAGCCGCCTAAAGTGCTGACGACCCCGCTGGAAATACAGGCCAACCTCAAGCAGCTGCTGGACAACAACGTTCCGCTCAGCATCCGCTTTCTCGAGCGCAACCAGCACTACCAGAGCTACCTGATCGAACTTCATCGCGACAAGGGCTGGCTGGCCCTCGACGAGCTGATCCCCAATGACGGCGAGCGCCTGATGCTCGCCGGCGAAGCCTTCGAAGTCGAAGCCTTCCACGAAGGCGCCCGCCTGCTGTGGACCTGCGGGGGGCCAGTCCATCCGGCCGAATACGACGGCGCACGCTGCTTCTGGAGCCCCATTCCCAGCGAACTGACCTACCACCAGCGCCGCAATGCCTATCGCGCACGCCTGGACGCCATGCCGATCGGCATCAGCCTGGGCGGCGCGCCGCTGAGCGGGGCATTGGAGGGACGACTGCTGGATATCTCGGCCACTGGCTGCAAGGTAAGCATCAAGGGCAACGTCCAGGCCCGACTGCATCCGGGCGAGGTCTACAGCGACTTCTGTGCGCAACTGCCGGGCGGGTCGATCAACTGCGCCGTGGAGTTGCGCCATGCTGCCCACGACGAGCGCCAGGACGTGACCTATTGCGGCATTCGCTTCCACCAGATCAGCGGCCTGCTGCAACGGCAGATTGAGCGCTTCGTCTATCAGCTGCAACGTGAGGCAAGACGCCAGGAGTGAAGCCCTGCACGATCGCACGGGCCCATGGCTGCATGGTGGCACGAGAATGGCGTCCCAGGCGAGGTTCGAACTCACAACCTTCCCCTTAGGAGGGGGATGCTCTATCCAATTGAGCTACTGGGACGTGCGGGCCGCATGTTAGCGGCACGTGAGCGGTTTGTCATGCCAGGCATGGGCTACGAACCACATTGCAAATTGCAAGAACGTTAGAGCGCGACTGTGCAAAACGCGAGATCAATCACCCCACAAAATACTTACAACACCTTGATTTATAAGGATTTTATTTAAAAAAGAAGCTTGGCATGACAGCTGCTTTCCTAACTGGCCATCGAACTGCCCCAGCGAAGGAAACGCAGACATGCCCAGGCCGCTCTATCTCATCAGCACGACAGCCGCATCACTCCTCGTCGCCGTTTTCGCCCTGCAGTTTTCCGCCATCGAGCCCGGCAGCCACGCGCCGTCCTACATGCCCAGCTCTTTGCATCAGCCCGCGCCCCCTGCCGCCAAGCTCTTCAAGCTGAGCGGCGAGTCCGTCAGCGCGCCCACGCCAGCCCAGCAGCGCTGGGTTTTCTAGTTCGGCCATACCAGGATTCCGCCAAGGAGAACGTCGATGTCCAAACTTGCCCTGTCCAGCCTGATCCTCCTCACGACCTGCCTATTCGCGATGTTATGGGCGCCGAGCGATATACTGCAGAAAGCCGGCACTTACGGAACGGGGCTGTTCGCCCTCTCCCTCCTGACAGGATTGGTCCTCGGTCGGCGTGTGAAGTTCGATCCGGTGTTACGCTGAAACCGCTCTACCCCGGGGCGTGCACGCAAGACGGACTGGGGCGCCCGTCACATCCGGACGCACTGATAGCAAAACGCCTTTACTAATAGAACCGAAGACGTACAATTGACGTCAGCAAGCCGACCATGGAAGAAAGTTTTACTGGCTAACGGAACAGCAAGTGTGGGCGGTTGTCAGACCGATGACTTCCACGGCAATACGCTACCACGTCAACTTGACTAACCGGTTTTCCTATGCGCCCTATGAAACAGGCAGTTTATTCCAGCCGTACCGCTGACAAATTTGTGGTTCGACTACCCGACGGCATGCGCGAGCGTATCGCCGATGTTGCGCGCAACCATCATCGAAGCATGAACTCAGAAATCATCGCTCGCCTCGAGCAGAGCCTGCTTCAGGAAGGCGCTCTGGACGAAGACCTGAGCATGCGCCTGGACAGCCCGGAGCTGACCCTTCACGAGCGCGAACTGCTGCAGCGGTTCCGCCAACTCACTCATCGCCAGCAGAATGCATTGATCGCCCTGATCGCCCAGGACACGGAACTGGCCAGGGAAGACAGCTGAATCGCCTTTGCGAACCCAATAAAAAGCCGGCTTAGCCGGCTTTTTATTGGGCGATGTGTCGCCTTCGCTACAGCAGGAACAGGCTCGCCAAGCCCAGGAAGATGAAGAAACCGCCACTGTCGGTCATCGCGGTTATCATCACGCTCGCACCCATTGCCGGATCGCGACCAAGCCGGGCCAGCGTCATCGGGATGAGCACGCCCATCAGCGCAGCCAGCAGGAGGTTCAGGGTCATGGCCGCCGTCATCACCGCACCCAGCGCCCAGTTGCCGTACAGCCAGTAGGCAACGAAACCGATCACGCCACCCCAGAGCACGCCATTGACCAATCCGACCCCTGCCTCCTTGCGCAACAACCTGAGCGTGTTACCAGTGCCGACCTGGTCCAGCGCCATGGCCCGCACGATCATGGTGATGGTCTGGTTGCCGGAGTTACCACCAATACCGGCCACGATCGGCATCAGCGCCGCCAGGGCCACCAGCTTCTCGATGGCACCGTCGAACAGGCCAATGACCCGCGAGGCGATGAATGCGGTGATCAGATTGATCGCCAGCCAGGCCCAACGGTTGCGTACCGACTTCCAAACCGAGGCGAAGATATCCTCCTCCTCGCGCAGACCGGCCATGCTGAGGACTTCGCTTTCGCTCTCCTCACGAATCAGGTCGACCATCTCGTCGATGGTCAGGCGACCGATGAGCTTGCCTCCCTTGTCCACGACCGGCGTCGACACCAGGTCATAACGCTCGAACGCCTGCGCCGCCTCGTAGGCGTCCTCGTCGGGGTGGAAGGTGACCGGATCGGTAGCCATGACTTCGGCGACCTGCTTCTCCGGGTCGTTGACCAACAGGCGCTTGATCGGCAGGACACCCTTGAGCACGCCGTCGTAATCGACGACGAACAACTTGTCGGTGTGCCCAGGCAGTTCCTTCAAGCGCCGCAGATAGCGCAGCACCACTTCCAGGCTGACATCTTCGCGAATGGTGACCATCTCGAAGTCCATCAGCGCGCCGACCTGGTCCTCGTCGTAGGAGAGCGCCGAACGGACTCGCTCGCGCTGCTGTGCATCGAGGCTTTCCATCAGCTCGTGCACCACGTCGCGCGGCAATTCGGGCGCCAGGTCGGCCAGCTCGTCGGCGTCCATCTCTTTCGCCGCAGCCAGGAGCTCCTGGTCGTCCATGTCCGCAATCAGCGTCTCGCGGACCGCATCGGACACTTCGAGCAGGATGTCACCGTCGCGCTCGGTCTTGACCAGCTGCCAGACGGCAAGACGCTCGTCGAGCGGCAGGGCCTCGAGGATGTGAGCGACGTCGGCAGGGTGCAACTCATCCAGCTTGAGCTGCAGCTGGGCCAGATCCTCGATCAGCAGCGGATCGGCGAGCCCCTGCGAGGGACGATCACCACGCAGGCCGGCAAGATGCTCGGCCAGGTCGTTACGATGCAGCAGCTCGATCACCTGCGCCAGGCGATCCTGCAAGGTTTCTTGCGGCTTTTTGGCTTCTACTTCGGTCATGGCGCACTCCACCCCCGACTGCGGGGCACGCCGGGGGAATCAGACAATCAGGCTGGCAGACAGGAACGTTGAACGACTACTGGGTAAGTCCATGGGGGGATGGGTCCACGAGCCCTGAGGGCGAACCGCGCAATCATACCATCGCAACGCTTGGCTGACGCGACTTTCACTGCCAATACAACCGTTTGCGTGGAGCGCCAACGCGCTGTCGCGACACTCCCTGTCGACGCCGTCACGCGCAGAAAAGACACCAGTCCCGACACCGCCACAACCCGCTAGGCTAGGCAAGCGAGACCAACCGTCATGGAGGACGACAGAATGCTCAAACTCACCACTTCGATATGCTGCCTGCTGCTCTGCAGCAGCCATGCCGCAGCAGCCACCGTATACCGCTGCGTGGACGAGGCCGGCCGGATCAGCTTTCGGCAGCAAGGCTGCCCCGAGAAGGACAACGGCTCGGTGCAGGAGATCGATAGCGCCGGCCCCAGCTCAGGCAAGGTCCGCCCCATGGCAACCCCGCACAAGCACAAGTCGCGGGCGGACGCCGAGCTGGTGGTCGTCGGCGTACAGGACAACCCCTGCGGCGCGACACTGACCGGCCAGCAACGCCGCCGGGCCATCATCGAGAAGCATATCCAGCCTGGCATGACACGGGCCGACGTCGAAAGCGCACTGGGCAAGCCCGACGACGTCACGACCAGCAACGGCAAGGCTCGCCTGCGCTACAGGAACAGCCAGGGCCGAACCCAGGTGGTCAACCTCGACCCGCAAGGCTGCGTCGTCGGCAATCGCTAGAACGAAAAAGGGCCTGCATTTCTGCAGGCCCTTCGTTTGGCGCACTCAGGAGGATTCGAACCTCCGACCGCTCGGTTCGTAGCCGAGTACTCTATCCAGCTGAGCTATGAGTGCGTGATGCGACTTTGTTAGACCAGATCGCCCTGGTTTTCCAGCATCCACCACCTAAGCAATGGATTCTAAAAGTGGCGCACTCAGGAGGATTCGAACCTCCGACCGCTCGGTTCGTAGCCGAGTACTCTATCCAGCTGAGCTATGAGTGCGCTGAGCGTGCGCATTATAGGTAGGTATCTCCGATCGTCAAGCTTCAATTCAGCACTGACAAAACCACCTGGAGCGACACACCAACCGACAATGCAATATGGCGGAGAAGGGGGGATTCGAACCCCCGACACCCTTTTGAGGTGTACTCCCTTAGCAGGGGAGCGCCTTCGGCCACTCGGCCACCTCTCCGCAACACGGGGCGCATGATACCGATCTTTACCCCGTTTGCAAAGCCAAAAATTACATAAAAATTAGTGGCTTGGTTCCTGATCCTTTTCTTTCTGGATCCGCTGGTAAATCTCCTCGCGATGCACCGCGACTTCCTTCGGTGCGTTCACGCCGATACGTACCTGGTTCCCCTTTACGCCCAACACGGTGACCGTAACATCGTCACCCACCATCAGGGTCTCTCCGACCCGGCGAGTCAGAATCAGCATTCCTTTCTCCTTCAACGGATTCAGTCAGTAAGCAGTCTGCAAAGAATAAAAACGGATATGTTCCGTTGCACATATAGCCAAAGCTTGCACCAGCTATTGACCAGCGCGCGGGACGCTAAAGTTCCTCGCGCGCCGCCAAAAACACGACAGAAGGCGCGCGGGGCCCCGTATTCAGGCCATTACTCGCCTGCGCCAGCCGGTGCGTCCAGTTCGAAGGCCGTGTGCAAGGCACGCACGGCCAGCTCGAGATACTTCTCCTCGATCACCACCGACACCTTGATCTCGGAGGTCGAGATCATCTGGATATTGATGTTTTCCTTCGCCAGCGCCTCGAACATACGGCTGGCGACGCCGGCATGTGAGCGCATTCCGACCCCAACGATCGACACCTTGGCAATGTCGGTATCGCCGATCACTTCGCGCGCACCCATCTCCTGGGCGATGCCGTTCAGCACCTTCAGGGCGTTGTTGTAGTCGTTGCGGTGGACCGTGAAGGTGAAGTCGGTGGTGTTATCGTGCGCGACGTTCTGCACGATCATGTCGACCTCGACGTTGGCCGCACTGATCGGGCCGAGGATCTTGAACGCCACGCCCGGTGTATCCGGCACCCCACGGATGGTCAGCTTGGCCTCGTCGCGATTGAAAGCGATGCCGGAAATGATGGGCTGTTCCATGGATTCCTCTTCATCAAGGGTAATGAGGGTACCCGGACCCTCCTGAAAACTGTGCAGCACCCGCAGGGGCACGCTGTACTTGCCAGCGAACTCGACTGCACGGATCTGCAGCACCTTCGAGCCCAGGCTGGCCATTTCCAGCATTTCCTCGAAGGTGATCTTGTCCAGTCGCTGCGCCTTGGCCACCACCCGCGGATCGGTGGTGTAGACGCCATCCACATCGGTATAGATCTGGCATTCGTCCGCCTTCAGCGCCGCGGCCAGGGCAACGCCGGTGGTGTCGGAACCGCCGCGGCCGAGCGTGGTGATATTGCCCTTCTCGTCCACACCCTGGAAGCCGGCGACCACCACGACGCGCCCCGCCTTGAGGTCGCGCTGGATACGCTGCGAGTCGATTTGCAGGATACGCGCCTTGGTGAAGGCGCTGTCGGTGAGAATGCGCACCTGATTGCCGGTATAGGACACCGCGGGCACGCCGCGCTTGATCAGCGCCATGGCCAGCAAGGCGATCGTCACTTGCTCGCCGGTGGAGACCATGACGTCGAGTTCCCGCGGCACGGGCTGCTCGCTGATCTGCCTGGCCAGCTCGATCAGTCGGTTCGTCTCGCCACTCATGGCCGACACCACGACCACGATATCGTCCCCGGCGTCGCGGAACTTCTTGACCTTCTCTGCCACCTGCTCGATGCGCTCGACGGTGCCGACCGAAGTGCCACCAAACTTCTGTACGATCAAAGCCATTTCATGCCGCCTAAGCCCCTGAAGGGCATCCGTTGATTACAAGTCGTCTACTCGGCATGCGCGCCGGGCTCACAGCCCCTCGACGAAGCGCGCAGCCAGCGCCAGGGCCTCGTCGAGCCGGGTCGCATCGGTACCGCCGCCCTGGGCCATGTCCGGCCGTCCGCCGCCCTTGCCGCCGACCGCCGCAGCGGCCTGCTTCATCAGCTCGCCGGCCTTGAAGCGGCCGGTCAGATCCTGGGTCACGCCAGCTACCAGCACGACCTTGTCGTCCTGCACGCCACCCAACAGGATCACGCCACTGCCCAGCTTGTTCTTCAGCTGATCGACCAGTGCCAGCAACGCCTTGCCATCGAGGCCGTCGAGCCGGGCAGCCAGGACATTGACATCCCCGACCCGGACCGCCGAGCCCGCCAGGTCGTCACCTGCGGCGCTGGCCGCCTTGGCCTTGAGCTGCTCCAGTTCCTTTTCCAGCTGGCGATTGCGCTCAAGCATAGCGCCTAGCTTGTCGAGCAGGTTTTCCCGGCTGCCCTTGACCAGGCTGGCCGCCTCGCGGAGCTGCTCCTCGGCCTGGTTCAGGTAGCCCAGGGCCGCGGCACCGGTCACCGCCTCGATACGACGCACGCCAGCCGCGACGCCACCTTCGCTGACGATCTTCAGCAGGCCGATGTCGCCGGTACGCGAGACATGGGTGCCGCCGCAGAGCTCCACCGAGAAGCCGCCGCCCATGCTCAGCACGCGCACCGTCTCGCCGTACTTCTCGCCGAACAGTGCCATCGCGCCCTTGGCCTTGGCCGAGTCGATGTCGGTTTCCTCGATCTCGACGGGGGTATTGCGCCGAATCTCGGCGTTGACCAGGTCTTCCAGCGCCTTGATCTGCTCGGGCCGGATCGCCTCGAAGTGGCTGAAGTCGAAACGCAGCCGCTGGCTGTCGACCAGCGAGCCCTTCTGCGTGACATGTTCGCCAAGCAGCTGGCGCAGCGCGGCGTGCAACAGGTGGGTAGCCGAGTGGTTCAGCGCCGTGGCCTGGCGCACCGAATCGTCCACGATGGCCTCGACCTGCGCGCCGACCTCCAGCACGCCGCGGTCGAGGATGCCGTGATGAAGGAAGGCCGCGCCTGCCTTGGTGGTATCGCGCACGTCGAAGCGCAGCCCCTCGGCCGACAGGTAGCCACAGTCGCCGACCTGCCCACCGGACTCGGCGTAGAACGGGGTGCGGTCGAGCACCACGACGCCCTCCTCGCCGGCGGAAAGCGCCTGCACGGCCATGCCTTCCTTGAACAGCGCCAGCACCCTGCCGCTGTCACGGGTACCCTGGTAGCCGGTGAACTGGGTCTGGCCCTCGATCTTCACCAGGCTGTTGTAGTCCATGCCGAAGGCGCTGGCCGAGCGAGCACGTTCGCGCTGGACGTCCATCTCGCGCTCGAAGCCCTCCTCATCGAGGGTCAGGTTGCGCTCGCGGGCGATGTCGTTGGTCAGGTCGACCGGGAAGCCATAGGTGTCGTACAGCTTGAACACCAACGCCCCCGGGATCACGCTGCCCTCGAGCCCGGCCAGGTCCTGCTCGAGGATCCGCAGGCCCTGCTCGAGAGTCTTGGCGAACTGCTCCTCCTCGTTCTTCAGCACGCGCTCGATATGCGCCTGCTGCTGCCTGAGTTCCACGAAGGCCTCGCCCATCTCCGCCACCAGTGCAGCGACGATGCGGTGGAAGAACGCCCCCTTGGCGCCCAGCTTGTTGCCGTGGCGGCAGGCGCGACGAATGATGCGACGCAGCACATAGCCGCGCCCTTCATTGGACGGCGTCACGCCGTCGGCGATCAGGAAGCCGCAGGAACGGATGTGGTCGGCGACGACCTTGAGCGACGCCTGGCCCTCGTTGGCGCAGCCGATGGCCGCGGCAGAGGCATCGAGCAGGCTCTGGAACAGGTCGATCTCGTAGTTGGAGTTGACGTGCTGCAGCACGGCGCTGATGCGCTCCAGGCCCATGCCGGTGTCCACGCTGGGCGCCGGCAGCGGGTGCAGCACGCCATCGGCGGTGCGGTTGAACTGCATGAACACGTTGTTCCAGATCTCGATGTAGCGGTCGCCATCTTCCTCGGGCGAGCCGGGCGGGCCGCCCCAGATGTGCTCGCCGTGGTCGAAGAAGATCTCGGTGCAGGGGCCGCACGGGCCGGTGTCGCCCATCGCCCAGAAATTGTCGGAGGCGTAGGGCGCGCCCTTGTTGTCGCCGATGCGCACCATGCGCTCGGCCGGCACGCCGACTTCGCGGGTCCAGATGTCGTAGGCCTCGTCGTCGGTGGCGTAGACGGTGACCCAGAGCTTTTCCTTGGGCAGGTTCAGCCACTTGTCGCTGGTGAGGAATTCCCAGGCGTAGTGGATGGCATCGCGCTTGAAATAGTCGCCGAAGCTGAAGTTGCCGAGCATCTCGAAGAAGGTGTGATGGCGCGCGGTATAGCCGACGTTCTCCAAGTCGTTGTGCTTGCCACCGGCACGCACGCACTTCTGGCTGGTGGTCGCGCGGGTGTAGGCGCGCTTCTCCAGGCCGAGGAAGCAGTCCTTGAACTGGTTCATGCCGGCGTTGGTGAACAGCAGGGTCGGATCGTTCGCCGGGATCAGCGAACTGGAGGCGACGCGGGTGTGGCCCTTCTCTTCGAAGAAGCGGAGGAAGGCTTCGCGGATTTCTGCGCTTTTCATTGATTTCTTCCAGAAGACTGCGGCCGAGCGGCTGCAAAACGTCACGGCGTGGCGGCACCGCCGGGCGCTTCACAACTACCGCAAAGGTAGTCGGCAAAGGGCCGCATTATATCGGGCCTGCGCGCCGGGTATAGGGGATCGCTGCAATAGAATCAAGCCATTCGACGCGCCGCGCCTGGCCTGCCGGCACGCCATGGGTGCGCATGGCCCGCAGGCGCCGGGCAAGGCCGCCGCCTGCGCGGCAGCCCTCAGCGCAGCAGGCGCATGTCGAGGGCCTTGGAGCCACCGCCGAGCAGGGTCTCGGTGATATCGATGAAATCGTCGGTGGTGACCTTGTCCAGGCGCATCAGGCCGCGGGCGACGTCGTCGAGCGAATGACGCCCCTTGCTGCGCTGGCGGATCTCGCGATCGAGCTCCTGCAGCATCAGCACCGCCCGCGCGGTCACCGGCCCGGAGGAACGCTCGGTACGCAGGCTGCTGACGTCGCGGCTCCACTTGCCCAGGTGCTCGCGCACGACCTGGTAGCGATCCTCGCTGAGGCCGCCGGCGCGGCGCATCAGTTCGATGGCGTAGTACTCGGCAAGGCCTTCGCTGATCCAGTCGCTGCGATCGGCGTCGCTGATGCGGCTGAACACGTGGACCAGCTCGTGGACCAGCGAACTGGTGCCGTTCTCGCTGACCAGCGGACGGTCGGCGTGCATGTACAGCGAGTTCGGCCCGGACAGGCCGCCGCGCCACATCGGCTCGCCGGCGCCGACGATCAGCAGCTTGCCCGGGTCGCGCGGAAAGACGTTCTGCAGTTCCGGCCAGACGAAGGTGAGCAGGGTGAGGATATCCATCCGCCGCACGCCCTCGCCGATCGGTGCGGCGACGGTCACGTCGGTCTCGCCCAGCCGGGCGCGGCGGGTGCCGAGCTTGCCGGCCAGCATCCAGCCGGTCGGCCGGTCGAACAGGCGCTCGGGGTTGTCGATGCGGAAGCGGTTCTTGCCGATGCGTTTCCAGCCGGTCTCGATACTCTTCCAGCCTTCCGGCAACTCGAACTGCAGCCGGGCCACCAGCACGGTGCCATCGACCTCGTCCAGGTGCACCGGCGGCACCAGGTCATCGCCGCGGAACAGCGCCCAGTCTTCGGTCATCCGGGCATCGAAGCGCCCATCGCCACGCGCATGGCTGATGCGCACCCGGTAGCTGAGTTGTGCCTTGCCGGCGGCCGGTTTCCACACGCCGCGGCCTGGCTGCTCCTGGCTCCACTGGCCATCGGCCTGGAAGTCGCTATACGTACCCTCCTCGCCAAGGTTGAAATCGAGGCTGCGAATCACCTCGCCTTTCTCCAGGGTCAGGCGGACCTCGGCCTGGTCAGCCTGAGGGACAAGCCGCACGTGATAATCGAGATCGACGCGCTGGGCGGCCTGGGCATGAACTGCGCACAGCAGCAGGGAGAACAGCAACGGCAAACGGACGCGCATGTGGATGGACTCCGCAGGGTGGTTCAGCTAAGACGTCGCCGGCGCTGGTTGGATTCAACCGGCACGGAAAATCAGATGCTCTTCCCAATCGTCCTCGGGCACGCTGCCCTCGGCGAGCATCCGGCCGGCCTGGGAGATGCGCTCGGCATGGACTCGCTCGCGGTCGCCGCACACCAGGTGATGCCACAGCGGCAGGTCCTTGCCCTCGGCGACCAGGCGGTAGGCACAGGTGGGCGGCAGCCATTTGAACTGGACGGCATCCTTAGGGCTGAGCTGGATGCAGTCCGGCACGCTGGCGCGCCGATTGGGATAGTCGCTGCAGCGGCAGCTCTGCAGATCGAGCAGCCGGCAGGCAATGCGGGTGTAGTAGATGGCACCGTCTTCGTCGTCCTCGAGCTTCTGCAGGCAGCAGAGCCCGCAGCCATCGCACAGCGATTCCCACTCGTCGCCATCGAGTTCGGCAAGCGTCTTGCGCTTCCAGAAGGGTTCGACTCTTGCCGCCATGCTCCGCCACCGCTGAAACAAAGGGCGCAAGTCTAGTCGCTGGCCGGACGCCGGCCAAGCCGCCGCCACGACGCCACTCGTCGAGGCGACAAGCCGGCGACCGGCGGAGGCCCGGATGGTCAGGCCGCGAAAAGATTCGCCGAAGCGGAACCGCCCTACCGACCGCGCAGGCCGGCGGCCATCACTGCTGTTTGTCGAGCATCTTGCGGTGCTCGCGCATCTGCTCCAGCACCTGTTCCATGCGCTCGATGCGCATGTCGAGCATTTCCTTGGTCGGCGCGCCGGCCATGGCGCCCGGGCCCATGCCCTTGCCGCCCTGCATGCCCATTCCCATGCCCTTGCCACCCATCGGCATGCCGTCCGCGCCGGTCATGGGGCAGCCGCCCATCCAGCCGACACCCGACTGCATGCTCTGCCAGTGCTGCTCGCGCAGCTTGCTGCGTTCCTCGGGGGTCTTCGCGTTTTGCCAGGCCTGGCGGTATTCCTGCATCTGCTGCCAGTGTTTCTGCCAGGCCGACTCATCGGTGGCGGCATCCTGGGCCTGCACGTTCACGGCCGCCCCGAGCAGGACGGCGCTCAACAGCATCGATTGCATTTTCATTGCGCATCTCCTTGGCGTTTTCCAACCCATGGAGAGCATAGACCCGCGCGCGATGCTGCCCTTGACCAAACAGGGGTATTGCGACCCGAGGTCACACCGGGTCGTTCATCCGCAGCAGCTCCTCGGGCAGATGCTCGATGTACTCCTCCTCGGGCGGCGGCATCTGCAGGTGGTAGCCCTGCTCGCGGATATTGGCCAGCACCTTGTGGATATCCTCGCGCGCGAGTTGGCGCTCGGGCGTCAGCACCAGGTCGAAGGCCAGCTGCGGCGGGCCGAAGGCGGCCAGCAGGCCTTCTGGAACGCGCTTGAGTGCGTCCTTCTTTTCCACGTAGAGATACATCTCCCGCTTGCGCGGGCTCTTGTAGACCGAACAGATCAGTTTCATGAGTTCACTTCCAGAACGTCGAGCAGGGCCTGGCCCATCAGGTCGCGGCGCCAGCCCTTGAGCGAATCGGGCAACCGGTAGGGCCCCTGCGGATAGCCACTCTTGAGCAGCGCTTCGAGGGTTTTCTTGCGCAGCATCAGCTCCGGCGCAATGCCCAGCCGGGTAGCCTCGCGCTGGCCGACCGCACGCAGCTTCTTCAGCAGCGCGCTGGCCTCCAGCGGCAGCGGTTCGGCCAGTGGTGCCGGCCAGGATTCCGGCGCACAGGCCGCCGCCTCGCGGATCAGTTCGAGGATCGTCTCGCCATCCTGGCGCACCGTGCGCGGATGCATGTCCTCGATACGCGCCAGGCTGACCAGATCCTTCGGCTGCGTGCGCGCCAGCGGCCAAAGGCTCGCCTCGCGCAGGATGCGGTTGCGCGGCAGGTTGCGCGCCCGCGCCTCGTGCTCGCGCCAGGCCGCCAGCGCGCGCAGCACGCAGAGCTGCTGCGGCCGCAGTCGCCAGGCCTGCTTGACCTCGCGGTAGGCCTCCTGCGGATCGCTCTGGCGCTGCAGGTTGGTCACCAGTTCCTCGCCATCCTCGAGCAGCCAGGCGCGCTTGTCGTCATCCAGCCTGGGCAGCAGCGCCTCGTAGAGCTCGGCCAAGTGCTGTGCATCCTCGGCGGCGTAGCGCACCTGCATTTCGCTGAGCGGCCGCTGCAGCCAGTCCGAGCGCGTCTCGCCCTTGGGCAACTCGATGCCGAGTACGGCCTGCACCAGCCGCGAATAGCCCATGGAAAAACCGATATCCAGGTAGGCGGCCGCCAGCTGTGTGTCGAACAACGGCAGCGGCAGGCTGCCCACCAGGCGCAGCAGTACTTCGAGGTCTTCGCTGCAGGCGTGCAGGACCTTGGTCACCCGCCGGTCCTCGAGCAGCCCGGCAAAGGCGGACCAATCGGAGATGCGCAGCGGGTCGACGAGATAGGCGCAGCGACCGTCGCCAACCTGCAGCAGGCCGGCGATCGGATAGAAGGTGTCGACGCGCATGAATTCGGTGTCCAGCGCCACGAACGGCAGTTGCCGCCAGGCGCCGCACAGGCGCGCCAGGTGCTCATCATCCAGCACCCATTGGGTTTCGATGGCCACGAGGCCTCCTTTGCTTCGGCTGACGACCGCCGTACGGCCGAACGAGGCCGGCAGTATATCGCCAGCGCCGGCGGATGAGGCGTTTCTGCCACGGCCCGGCTCTGCTAGGGTCTGCAGCCACACCGCACTACAGCCCGCCCGAGGAACCGCCATGCCGCTCGCCCGCCTGACCACCGCGCAACAACTGGCCGAAAGCCCGGCACAGCCGATCCTCTTCGACTGCCGCTTCGCCCTCGAGGATCCGGCCTACGGTCAACGCAGCTATGCCGCCGGGCATATCCCCGGCGCGCGCTTCCTCGACCTGGAGCAGGACCTCTCCGGCCCGGTCATACCCGGCCGCACCGGCCGCCACCCACTGCCCGACCCGCAACAACTGCTCGAGCAACTGCGCGAACTGGGCGCCGACAACGACAGCCGGATCGTCTTCTACGACGACGGCCCCGGCGCCTTCGCCGCGCGCGCCTGGTGGCTGCTGGCCTGGCTTGGCAAGCGCGACGGCCTGTACCTGCTCGATGGCGGGCTCGCCGCCTGGCGCGCCGCCGGCTTGCCGCTGGAAACTGCCGTGGCGACCCCGGACCGGGGCACGCTGGACGGCACGCCGGATCCGCGCATGCTGGTCGAGGCCGCCGAGCTGGCCGCCGAGCCGGCGCGCTTCCACCTGCTCGACGCCCGCGCACTGCCGCGCTTTCGCGGCGAGGTCGAGCCGATCGACCCGGTCGCCGGGCACATCCCCGGCGCCCTCTGCGCGCCGTTCGGTGACAACCTCGGTGCCGACGGACGCTTCCTCGATGCCGCGCAGCTGCGCCAGCGCTTCCAGGCACTCGCCGACGGACAGGGCGGGCGCGCGGCGGTGGCCTACTGCGGCTCGGGCGTCACCGCCTGCCACACCATCTTCGCCATGGCACTGGCCGGCCTCGAGCCGCCGCGCCTGTATGCCGGCTCCTGGAGCGAATGGATCACCGATCCGGCCCGGCCGGTCGCCCGCGGCCAGTGAGCACGCCGCCTGCGTGGCCGACGGGTCACGAAGGAAACCGGCGAGTTTTCATTTCTCTTGACAATCGACTCAGATAGCCACCGATCGTCGTCATAATTACGAAAAATTGCACTCTTTCATTTGCTGTCGCTCAGACAAAGTTGCTAGGTTCCGAGCCGCTTTTTCCTGAGGGGTACACAATGAAAACAAGATGGTTGAAAACCGCTCTCGCCATGGCCGTGAGCGCGATGTCCACGCAGCTGCTGGCCGCCGGCTATGCCTTGAACGAGCAGAGCATCAGCGGCATGGGCACCTCCTTCGCCGGCCGCTCTTCCTCCGCCGACGACGCCACCACCCTGTTCGGCAACCCGGCCGGCATGTCCCGCCTCAAGCGCGAGGAAGTGAGCTTCGGCATGGCCGCGATCCATGCCAATACCGAGATCGACGACGCCGCCGGCGCGTTCTCCGGCCCCGCGCTGGGCGGCGCAAGCCTGCCCTATGGCGGCAGCAACGACGGCGACATGGTGCCGTTCGCCGCGGTTCCGATGGGTTACTACGTCAAGCCGATCGACGACAAGTGGGCGCTGGGCGTCGGCGTCTACGTGCCGTTCGGCCTGAGCACCGACTACGAGAGCGGCTTTCAGGGGCGCTACTTTGGCGACTACAGCGAGGTGCGCGTCATCACCGTACAGCCGACCGTCAGCTATCGCTTCAACGACAAGCTGTCCATCGGCTTCGGCCCGACCCTCAACCGCATCGACGGCGAGCTGCAGAGCGCCTCGCCGAATGCCCTCAGCCTGGGCGCCAACGATGGCCGCGTGAAGATCGAAGGCGACGACACGGCGATCGGCTTCAACGCTGGCCTGCTCTACGAATTCACCCCACACACCCGCCTCGGCGTGACCTACCACTCGAAGGTCGAGTACACCCTCGAGGGCGACACCCGCATCTCCGGTACCGGCTTCGGTGCGGCCAACGGCAGCCAGTACGATGCACAGCTGGACCTGACCACGCCGGAGTCGATCGACGTCTCGCTCACCCACCAGTTGAACGACCGCTGGACCCTGTACGCCGGCGCCATGCTGACCCGCTGGAGCCAGTTCGAGTCGCTGATCATCGAGAACGAGGGCGTGCCCGTGCCGCTGCAGGGCAGCCTGGCGCCGATCGTCGAGGAACAGGACTGGCACGACACCTGGTCGTATGCCATCGGCGCGGCCTACCAGCTCAGCCCGCAATGGACCCTGCGCACCGGCCTGGCCTTCGACCAGAGCCCGACCAACAACGTCCACCGCTCGCCGCGCATCCCCACCGGCGATCGCACCGCGGTCAGCTTCGGCCTGGGCTGGAACCCGACCGAGGACATCACCGTCGACCTGGCCTACAGCTATCTCTGGGAAGAGGAGGTCGACATCAGCCGCAGCCGCAGCTACCAGGGCGGCCTGCTGAACGCCAGCTACGAAGCCAGCTACGAAAACAGCGCCCACGGTTTCGGCGCCGCACTGAGCTATCGCTTCTGATGCATCACAGCCCCGGCCATGCCGGGGCTGCTTTTTTCTACCCGCCCTACGCTCTCCACGTCCTACTGCGCGAGCGCCTTCTCGACCGCCGCGATCAGCTCCGGGTCATCCGGCTTGACCTTGCTGGAGAAAGCCGCCACCACCTGACCGTTGCGGTCGACCACGTACTTGTAGAAATTCCAGCGCGGCGCCCGCCCGGCCTGTTCGGCCAGCGCACGGAACAGCGGCGTCGCATCGCTGCCCCGCACCGGCTGCGTGCCGGTCATGGTGAAGGTCACACCGTAATTGACGTAGCAGACCTTGGCCGTCTCGGCGGCGTCGTCCGATTCCTGGAAGAAGTCGTCCGACGGCACGCCGATCACTTCCAGGCCCTGTCCGCGATAACGCTGGTACAGGGCTTCGAGCCCCTTGAACTGCGGGGTGAAGCCGCAATGGCTGGCCGTGTTGACCACCACCAGCGCCTTGCCGGCGAAGCGCTCGCAGAAATCGATGGACGCCTTCGAGCGCAGCCCCGGGAGCTCGTGCTGCAGCAACGCCGGACAGTCGCCCGCGCTGGCCAACGCGGACACCGTCAACAACAGGGAACCCAGCAGCCAGGATCGCAACATGATCAAACCCTCCAACCGTGCTCCAGCACGCTAGCCGCGAATGCGCCAGGCCGCAACGAGGTACCTCGCCCGCGCTATATACATGAAGATATAACGCCGCCAGAATGGCCCCCTCTCCGACCGAGCACGCCACGATGAACCATCGCCCGACTCCAGAGCCCCTGCGCATCGACGGCGAGCTGCGCTTCAACCGCGGCGACAAGGGCTACCTCAGCGGCAAGCGTATCGACCTGCTGGAGCAGATCGAGGCCACCGGCTCGATCAGCCGCGCGGCCAAGGCGGCCGGCATCAGCTACAAGGCGGCATGGGATGCGGTGGACGCCATGAACAACCTCGCCGAGCGCCCGCTGGTGCTGCGCTCGGCCGGCGGCGCCGGTGGCGGCGGCACCCGGCTCACCGACTTCGGCCGCGAGATGCTGCATGTATGGCGGCGCATGCAGGCCGAATACGAGCGCTTCCTCGCCCGGGTCGCCGAGGGCATCGAAGGCTTCGACGACATCGACCGGCTGCTGAGGGCCATCGCCATGAAAACCAGCGCACGCAACCAGTTCCGCGGCCGCATCACCTCAGTTGCCAGGGGCGCGGTCAACGGCAGCCTGAGCCTGGACATCGGCGCCGACCAGAGCATCACCGCGACCCTGACCAACGACAGCATCGACGAGCTGCAGCTGGCGCCGGGCAAGACCGCCATGGCGCTGATCAAGGCCAGCTTCGTGCTGCTCTCGCCCGATCCGGCGGTCAAGATCAGCGCGCGCAACCGCCTCACCGGCATCATCAGCGCGCTGCGCCCGGGCGCGGTGAACTGCGAGGTCAAGCTGGCGCTGCCGGGCGGTCGCACCCTCGGCGCGGTGGTCACCAACGAAAGCATCGAAGCGCTCGGCCTGGTGGTCGGCCAGCCGTGTACCGCGCTGATCAAGGCCTCCCACGTCATCATTGCCATCGACTGATAAGGATTAGCCATGCGCCGCGTCCGCCGATTCTGCACCGCCCTGCTGCTCTGCCTGCCGCTGGCCGCCACGGCCGACGAGGTACAGGTGGCGGTGGCGGCCAACTTCACCGCGCCGATGCAGAAGATCGCCGCAGACTTCGCCCGCGACACCGGCCACCGCGCCGTTCTGGCCTTCGGCGCCACCGGCAAGTTCTACGCGCAGATCCGTAACGGCGCGCCGTTCGAGGTGTTGCTGGCCGCCGACGAGCAGACCCCGGCGCGGCTCCAGGAGGAAGGCCTCGGCGTCCCCGGGCGGCGCTTCACCTATGCGGTGGGCCGCCTGGCGCTGTGGTCGCCACGTGCGGGCTACATCGACCCCGAGGGCCGGGTTCTCGCCGACGGCGACTTCCGCCACCTGGCGCTGGCCAATCCGAAGACCGCACCCTACGGCGCCGCGGCGCTGCAGGCCCTCGAGCACCTGGGCCTGCGCGCGCGCCTGCAGTCGCGCTTCGTGCAGGGCGAGAACATCGCGCAGGCGCACCAGTTCGTCGCCAGCGGCAATGCCGAACTGGGCTTCGTCGCGCTGTCGCAGGTGTTCGAGCAGGGCCGGGTCACCCATGGTTCGGCCTGGATCGTGCCGGCCGGGCAGCACCGGCCGATCCGCCAGGACGCCCTGTTGCTGCGCCGTGGCGAGCACAACCCGGCGGCGCAGGCGCTGCTCGATTACCTACAGGGCGACAACGCCCGTGCGCTGATCCGCACCTACGGCTACCAGGTGGAGTGAAGCGATGATTTTCGACAGCGCCGATCTCGCGGCGATCTGGTTGACGGTCAAGCTCGCCAGCGTCACCACCGTGCTGCTGTTGCTGCTCGGCACGCCGCTGGCCTGGTGGCTGGCGCGTACCCGCTCGACGTGGCGCGGCCCCATCGGCGCGGTGGTGGCGCTGCCGCTGGTGCTGCCGCCGACGGTGCTGGGCTTCTACCTGCTGGTAGCGATGGGGCCCAACGGCTTCATCGGCCAGCTGACCCAGGCCCTCGGCCTCGGCACCCTGCCGTTCAGCTTCGCCGGGCTGGTGGTCGGCTCGCTGCTCTACTCGATGCCGTTCGTGGTGCAACCTCTGCAGAACGCCTTCGCCGCCATCGGCGAACGCCCGCTGGAGGCCGCCGCCACCCTGCGCGCCGGGCCGTGGGACAGCTTCTTCCACGTCGCCCTGCCGCTGGCCCGCCCGGGTTTCGTCACTGCCAGCATCCTCGGCTTCGCCCATACCGTCGGCGAGTTCGGCGTGGTGCTGATGATCGGCGGCAACATCCCGGAGAAGACCCGGGTCGTCTCGGTGCAGATCTACGATCACGTCGAGGCCATGGAGTACGCCCAGGCCCACTGGCTGGCCGGCGGCATGCTGCTGTTCTCCTTTCTTGTGCTGCTGATGCTCTACGGCAGCCGCTTCAGACAGGGGTGGCAGGGATGAACGCAGCCCATGGCATTCGTGCCCGTTTCACGCTGGACTACCCCGGGTTCCGCCTGGAGGTCGACCTCGCCTTGCCCGGGCGCGGGGTGACCGCGCTGTTCGGCCATTCAGGCTCCGGCAAGACCACCCTGTTGCGCTGCGTCGCCGGGCTGGAGCGCGCCGGCCAGGGGCTGCTGGCGGTCAATGGCGAGTGCTGGCAGGACAGCGGGCGCAGCCTGTTCGTGGCAGCGCACCGACGGCCCATCGGCTATGTGTTCCAGGACGCCAACCTGTTCGCCCACCTCTCGGTACGGCGCAACCTGGAGTTCGGCATGAAGCGCGTCGCCGCCAGCGAGCGGCGGGTGGCGCTCGGCCAGGCGGTCGAGTTGCTGGGCATCGACCACCTGCTCGAGCGCATGCCGGATCGCCTGTCCGGCGGCGAGCGCCAGCGTGTCGGCATCGCCCGCGCACTGCTGACCAGCCCGCGCCTGCTGCTGATGGACGAGCCGCTGGCCGCGCTGGACCTCAAGCGCAAGAACGAAATCCTGCCCTACCTGGAGCGCCTGCACGACGAGCTGGATATCCCCGTGCTCTACGTCAGCCACTCGCCGGACGAAGTGGCGCGGCTGGCCGACCACGTGGTGCTGCTGGAGCAGGGCCGGGCCATCGCCCAGGGCGAATTGCGCGAGACCCTGGCGCGGCTGGACCTGCCCACCGCCTTCAGCGAGGACGCCGGCGTGGTGGTCGAGGCCGAAGTCGCCGGGCACGACGCCCACTACCATCTGACCCGACTGACTTTCCCCGGTGGCGAAGTGCTGGTTTCGCAGCGCCCGGAAGCGCCGGGGCAGCGCCTGCGCTTTCGCGTGCATGCGCGCGACGTCAGCCTGGCGCTGCAGCGCGCCGACGGCAGCAGCATCACCAACCTGCTGCCGGCCCGTGTCGAGGCCATGGTCGCAGCCGATACGCCGGCGCACGTGCTGGTCCGCCTGGATGCCGGCGGCACGCCGCTGCTGGCGCGCATCACCCGGCGCTCGGCGGATCAGCTGGCGATCGCCCCCGGCCAGCAGCTGTGGGCGCAGATCAAGACGGTGGCGCTGCTCGGCTGACCTTCGCTCAGCCGGCTAGCGCCAGCCCGACCAGCACGGCGCATTCCACCAGCTCCAGCAGCGCACCGGCGGTATCGCCCGTGGTGCCGCCGAGGCGCCGGCACATGGCGCGACGCGCCAGCAGGAAGGTCACGCCGGCCAGCGCCAGGGCCAGCAAGCCGGTGGCGCCGAGCAGCAGGCACCCGATAACGACCAATGCCAGCACCATCAAGGCCCGGCTGCGCGGCAGGTTCGCCGCCAATGCCTGGCCGAGGCCATTCGGGCGCACATAAGGGGTGCAGAGAAACAGCGCCAGCAGCGCCGCGCGCCCGAGCAGGGGCGCCAGGACCAGCAGGGCGGGCTGCTGCGCCTGCAGCACCACCAGCAGGGCGCTGAACTTGAGCAACAGCAGCAGCACCAGCACCACCACGGCCACCGGGCCGCTGCGCGGGTCCTTCATGATTTCCAGGGTGCGCGCGCGATCGCCGAAACCGCCGAGCCAGGCATCGGCGCTGTCAGCCAGGCCATCGAGGTGCAGCGCGCCGGTCAGCGC
The DNA here is from genome assembly GCF_021726475.1 of Pseudomonas oligotrophica. Classification (GTDB taxonomy): domain Bacteria; phylum Pseudomonadota; class Gammaproteobacteria; order Pseudomonadales; family Pseudomonadaceae; genus Stutzerimonas; species Stutzerimonas oligotrophica. The sequence goes on along the minus strand of NZ_JAKJRU010000003.1, from coordinate 363,699 downwards.
CACCCACAGCGCCAGCAGCAATGCCGCCTGCAGCAGTGGCGCGGCACCCTCGAGCAGCAGCGCCGCCAGCCAGAGCAGCGCGCCGAGCAGCAGACCCACCGTCGGGTAGTGCAGCAGCGAACGGCCCTGCTGCGCCGGCGTAGGCATGGCAGGCAGGCGGATTGGCAGGCTGGTGAGAAATTGCAGGGCGATCAGCAGCGGCAGCATGGTTTCTCGGGCGCGTTCAGCCATCGGCCTCCCCCCCCGGCCGCTCCAGTGGCAGCAACTCGCCATGGCCGATCACCACCTCCAGCAGGCGTTCGCACGGCAAGCCGCGGGCGCGGGCCAGCAGCAGGCGCATCACCCCGGCATGGCCGACGATCAGCAGGCGCTGCCCGGCAAAACGCTGCTGCAGCCCGGCCATGGCTGCCTGCACCCGGGCCTGGAATTCCGCCAGCGGCTCGCCGCCCGGCGGAGTGAAGCCGTAGGGATCGGCCCAGAAGCGGCCCAGCGCCTCGGCATCGCTGGTCATCAGCTCGGCGGCGCTGCGCCCTTCCCAGGCGCCGAAATGCAGCTCGCGCAACTCAGGCTCGATGTGGAGCGGCAGCCGGCGCTCGGCGGCCAGTTCGCGGGCGAAAGCTGCGCAGCGTTGCAGCGGCGAGCTGACCAGCACGTCCCAGGGGCCGGCAAGCGCCACCGCATCGCGCATCTGTTGCCAACCGTGAGCGGTCAGGGCGTCGTCAAGGCTGCCGCGAAAGCCGCCGCCCCGCTCGGTCTCGCCATGGCGCAGCAGGTCGATGCGTGTGCTCATGCCGGCCGGTCCGCCACCGCCGCCTCGGCGAAGGTGGCCATCTCGTTGTGCAGCGCGCACGCCTGCTGAAGCAGAGGTACCGCCAGCGCCGCACCGCTGCCCTCGCCCAGACGCAGGCCCAGATCGAGCAGCGGCGCCGCTTCGAGCGCCTCCAGCACAGCCAGGTGCCCCGGCTCGGCGGAGCGATGGGCGAACAGCAGCCAGGCCCGACACACCGGGTTCAGGCGCACCGCGCAAAGCGCCGCGACGCTGCAGATGAAGCCGTCCACGAGCGCCGGAATACCCTGCTGAGCACAGGCGAGATAGGCGCCGGCCAGCGCCGCCACTTCGAATCCGCCAAGCCGGCGCAGGGCTTCCAGCGGCACGCCGCAATGTTCGGCATGCAGGCGCACGGCGCCCTGGATGACCTGTTCCTTGTGTCGAACGCCGGGTACATCCAAGCCCGTCCCCGGCCCGACCAGGGTCAGCGGTGGGCGCGGCAACAGCACCGCGGCCAGGGCGCTGGCGCTGCTGGTGTTGCCGATGCCCATCTCGCCGCCGATGAACAGCTGCACGCCATTCGCCGCTGCGCGCTGGACGCTGCTCCGCCCCGCCGCCAGCGCCTGATCCAGCTGCACCTCGCTCATGGCCGGCTCGCGGGTGAAGTTAGCCGTGCCCGGCCCCAATCGCAGATGAGTGACACCGGCCAGCTGCAGCGGCTCCACGGTGCCGAGGTCTATCACCTCCAGCACGGCGCCGAGCCGGCGCGCCAGCACGGAGAGTGCCGCGCCACCGGCGACGAAGTTGTGCAACATCTGCCCGGTGACCGCCTGCGGATAGGCGGAAACGCCCTCCTCGACCACGCCGTGGTCACCGGCGAAGACGCACAGGTGCAGCCGCTCGACGGCGGGCCGGTCGCATGCCTGCAGCGCCGCCAGGTTCACCGCCAGCGCCTCGAGCTGGCCCAGCGCGCCGCGCGGTTTGGTCAGCTGATCCTGGCGCGCCATGGCACGGATACGCGCGGCTTCGTCCGGCTGCCGGCAGGGTTCGTTCCACCATTCTTGCATCACTGTGCTCCCTTCAGGGTCATGGGCAGCCCGGCGACCATGAAGGTCACCCGCTGCGCCCGATCCGCCACCGCCTGGTGCAGCCAGCCGGCCTCGTCCACATAGCGGCGGGTCAGCTCGCCCAGCGGCACCACGCCGAGGCCCGTCTCGTTGCTGACCAGCAGGACTCGCCCCGGCAACCCGTCTAGGCATTCGAGCAGCGCATCGCGTTCCTCCGCGAGGCGCGCCGCGTCGTCCAGCATCAGCAGGTTGGTCAGCCAGAGAGTCAGGCAGTCGACCAGCAGGCAGCGCTGCGGCGCGGCCTGCTCGCGCAGCACCCGCGCCAGCTGCAGCGGTTCCTCCACCAGCGACCAGTGCACCGGGCGCCGTTGCCGATGATGGGCGATGCGCGCGCTCATCTCCCCATCCAGCGCCTGGCTGGTGGCGATATAGGTGACCGCCAGGCCGCTTTCGGCAGCCAGACGTTCGGCAAAGCGGCTTTTGCCCGAGCGGGCACCACCTAGGATCAGTTCCAGCATCGTCAGCCTCCCAGCCCGCAGAGTCGGCGCAGCTTCGCGGTGTCCAGATGCGTCTCGACCAGATCGGCCAGCCGCTCGATGTCGCGCTCACGCAGCGCGTGGTAGTCGACCCGCTGCACTGCTTCGAGCCCAGCCCAGCGCAACAGCGCCGCGCAGGCATCGGGACTTTCGAACAGGCCGTGCAGGTAGGTGCCGAGGATCTGCCCATCGGCGCTGATGGCGCCATCGCCGCGCCCGTCATCCAGCTGCACCGCGGGCCAGGCGAGGGCCGACCCAGTGCTGACGCCGGCATGGATCTCGTAGCCGGTGACTGGCACAGCTTCCGGCAGCAGCCGGCCCTGCACGTTACGCAGCTGCTTGTCGGCTTCGAGCACGGTGGCGAAGTCCAGCAGACCAAGTCCGGCGCTTTCTCCCGCTGGGCCTTCCAGCCCGAGCGGATCGTCGATGCGCGTGCCGAGCATCTGCAGGCCACCGCAGATGCCAAGCAGCTTGCCGCCGTAGCGCAGGTGCTTCTGGATCGCCGCCTCCCAGCCGTTGGCACGCAGCCAGGCGAGGTCGGCACGCACGCTTTTCGAACCGGGCAGGATGATCAGGTCCGCGGAGGGAACGGGCTGGCCGGGTCCGACGAATTGCAGATCGACCTGCGGATGCAGGCGCAGCGGATCGAAGTCGGTATGGTTGCTGATCCGCGGCAACACCGGCACCACCACCTTCAGGACTTCGGCGGACTTGCCGGCCTGGCGCACATCGATGGCATCTTCGGCCTCCAGGTGCAGATCCATCAGGTACGGCAGCACGCCCAGTACCGGCTTGCCGGTGCGCTGCTCCAGCCAGTCCAGCCCCGGTTGCAGCAGCGCGATATCGCCGCGAAAACGGTTGATGACGAAGCCCTGCACGCGCGCCTGCTCGCTTTCCGAGAGCAACGCCAGGGTCCCGACCAGGTGTGCGAACACCCCACCCTTGTCGATATCAGCGATCAGGATCACCAGGCAGTCCACCGCCTCGGCGAAGCCCATGTTGGCGATATCGCCGGCGCGCAGATTGATCTCCGCGGGCGAACCGGCGCCCTCGACCATCACCACGCGATACGCCGCGGACAACCGGCGATGCGAGTCGAGCACGGCCTGCAACGCCACGCGCTTGTAGTCGTGGTAGGCAGCGGCATCCATGCTGGTCACCGCGCGGCCGTGGATGATCACCTGGGCACCGATGTCGCTGTTGGGCTTCAGGAGCACCGGGTTCATGTCGGTGTGCGGCGCAAGGTTGGCGGCCTGCGCCTGTACCGCCTGGGCACGGCCGATTTCGCCGCCGTCGGCGGTCACCGCGCTGTTGAGCGCCATGTTCTGCGGCTTGAACGGCACCACCGCGATACCCTGGCGCGCCAGCCAGCGGCACAACGCGGTCACCAGCGTGCTCTTGCCGGCGTCGGACGTGGTGCCCTGCACCATCAGCGTGGTCATGGATGTTGCTCCCGATAGGCCTGCAGTGCGTGGTCCAGGCGTTGCCAACCGGCGTCGGTCGGCAGCCCGAAGCGCAGGCTGGATGGCTGCGCGAACAGCCGGGTGAGGATGCCGCGGCGGGCGAGAAATTCGTGCAACTGCGCGGCTTCGGCAGCGACCCACCACTGGAACAGCGCGCAGCCGCCCAGTGGTGCCAGGTCGTGGCGACGCAGCAGCTCGGCCAGGCGCTGGCCGTCAGCCACCAGGCGCTGGTGCTGCAGCTGCTGGCCTGCCGAGTCGGCCAGCAGCACGCTGCCGAGCTGGCGCGTCGGGCCATTCACCGTCCAGGGGCCGAGCAGTTCGGCGAGCGCCTGCAGCAGTGCCGACTCGGCGAGGACGAAGCCCAACCGCGCCCCGGCCAGGCCGAAGAACTTGCCGAACGAGCGCAGCACCAGCAGCCCCGGCAGGTGGCTGTATGCCGCCAGGCTGTGCTCGGGCGTGCAGTCCATGAAGGCTTCGTCGACCACCAGCCAGCCGCCGCGGGCGGCCAGTTCGTCATGCCAGTCGAGCAGGCGCTGCGGCGCAATGAGTTGGCCGGTGGGGTTGTTCGGATTGACCACCAGCAGCACATCGAGCTGCTCCAGCGCCCTTGGCACGCCCGCCTCGCTCAGCTCCAGCAAGCGATGGCCAGCGCGCCGCCAGGCGGCGGCGTGCTCGGCGTAGCAGGGCGAGACGACACCGACCCGAGCCGCCCGGCGCAGGCGCGGCAACGCCTGGATGGCCGCCTGCGAACCGGCCACCGGCAGCAGTGCCTGGGCACCGTAGTAGCGCCGCGCCGCGGCTTGCAGGCCATCGTCGGGTTCTGGCAGGCGCGCCCAGGCGCTGTCGGCGATGCTCGGCAACGGCGGGTGATAGGGGGCGACACCGGTGGACAGGTCGAGCAAGTCCGACAACGGGATGCCATGGCGCTGCGCAGCCAGCCGCAGCCGACCGCCGTGCTCAAGCATAGAGCCAGCCTCCGAACAGCAGCACCAGCAGCCAGACCAGTACCCCGGCCCAGACCAGATCCACGGCATATTCGATATGACTGGCGCGCGGCGCCGCTCCACTGCCCAGCCGCGGGCGCTCGTGATGCTCGCCGTGGTAGATCGCCGGGCCACCGAGGGCCACATCCAGCGCGCCGGCACCCGCCGCCATCACCGGCCCGGCGTTGGGGCTGTCCCACAGCGGCGCCTGGGTACGCCAGCAATGCAAGGCGCCACGGGTGCGCCCGAGCAGTGCGTAGGTCAGCGCGACCAGCCGTGCCGGCACGTAATTGAGCACGTCGTCGATGCGTGCGGCGGCCCAGCCGAAGCGCTCGAAGCGCGCGTTGCGATAGCCCCACATGGCGTCCAGCGTATTGCTCAGTCGGTACAGCACCACACCCGGCGCGCCCGCGACGGCAAACCAGAACAGCGCGGCGAACACCGCATCGCTGCCGTTCTCCAGCACCGACTCGGTCGCCGCGCGGGCCACGCCCTCCTCGTCCAGCTGCGTGGTGTCGCGGCTGACGATCCAGCCGACGCGGCGGCGTGCCTCGGGCAGGTCACGCCGCCACAGCGCCTGGGCCACCGGCAGCGCATGCTCGCCGAGGCTGCGCAGGCCGAGGGCCAGGTAGAGCAGGACGATTTCCACCAGCCAGCCGACATAGGGCAACCGGGCGAGCAGCCAGGCCAGCAGCGTCAGCGGCAGCACGGCCAGGCACCAGGCGCTGACCCCATGGCTGCGCCAGCCACGACCTGCGGCACCGTTGAAGCGTTGCTCGAGACGATCGGCCAGGCGCCCGAAGGCCACCAGTGGATGCGCCCGCTTCGGCTCGCCCAGCAGCGCATCCAGCAGCAGCGCCGCCACGACGCCGAGGAACAGGCTCACGCCGGGCGCTCCGCGCAGGCGCGAATCAGCGCGTGCAGCTGCCGCACGCCATCGGTCAGCACCGCCGGGCCGGGGTTGAGGATGTCCGGCGACTTGATCTCGAAGAGCTGGCCATCGCGTACCGCCGGAATCGCCTGCCAGCCCGGCCGGGCCGCCACCTGCTCCGGGCGGAAACGGCGCCCGCACCAGGAGCCGACGATCAGCTCCGGCGCGCGCCGCACCACGTCCTGCGGATCCTCGATGATGCGTTGCTTGGCGCGCTTGAACGGCGCCAGCTCGGCGAAGCAGTCCTCGCCGCCGGCCAGTTCGATCAGTTCGCTGACCCAGCCGATGCCCGAGATCAGCGGCTCGTTCCATTCCTCGAAATACACCCGCGGCCGGCGCGGCAAGGCAGCGGCACTGGCGCGGATGACATCCAGCCCCGCCTGCAGCTCGGCGATCAGCGCCCGCGCACGCTCGCTGGCGTGCACCAGTGCGCCGAGCGTCTCGATCATGCGCAGGATGCCGGCAATGTCGCGCTGGTTGAACAGATGCACCTCCAGCCCCTCGCGGGCCAGCTCGGCGAGCATGTCGGCCTGCAGATCGCAGTAGCCCAGTACCAGGTCCGGTTTCAGGGCCAGGATCTGCTCGTGCTTGACGCTGGTGAAGCCGCTGACCTTGGGCTTTTCCTTGCGCGCCTGCGGCGGGCGCACCGTAAAACCGGAAATGCCGACGATTCGTGCCTGCTCGCCCAGCAGGTAGAGCGTCTCGCAGGTCTCGGTGGACAGGCAGACGATCCGCTGCGGCCCCTTGCTCATGTCACCTCCCATCCGTTCTCGAAAACCAGTTCGTGCAGCGGCCTCGGCGTGGTCCAGCCCTCCAGCGCCAGCATCGGCGCCGGGTAGAATTCGTGCACCGGGCCGAGGCAGAGGATCGCCACCGGCTTGGCGCCTTCCGGCATGCCGAGCAGCGCAGCCAGCGCCAAGGGATCGAACAGCGACACCCAGCCCATCCCCAGGCCTTCCGCACGGGCGGCCAGCCACAGGTTCTGGATCGCGCAGGCCAGCGAGGCGAGATCCATTTCCGGCAGGGTGCGGCGGCCGAACAGGTGCCCCTCGCGGCCATCCATCAACGCGGCGACCAGCAGTTCGGCACAGTCTTCGATGCCCTCGACCTTGAGCCGCAGGAACTCGGCGGAGCGTTCGCCGAGCGCCGCGGCCGTGCGCTGGCGCTCTTCGCCCACCAGATCGGCGATGGCCGTGCGCAACTCGGGGCGGGTGATGCGGATAAAGCGCCACGGCTGCATCAGGCCGACGCTGGGTGCCTGGTGCGCCGCGCTGAGCAGCCTCGACAGCAGTTCCGGTGCCACCTCGCCGCCGGCGAAATGGCGCATGTCGCGACGCTCGCCGATGGCGCGATAGACCGCGGCGCGCTCCTCGGCGCTGAAGGCGTGCGCGCTCATGGCCTGAACAGCGCCGCGGCCGCCAGCGGAGCGGACGGCAGGTAGAAATGGATGTAGGACGCGGTCAGCCGCCCGCTTCGATAGACCGCCTCGGCGGTGCGCCTGTAGTTCGGACACTCGCCGCGGGCCAGCGGCTGCAGCGGCGATTCCAGCGTCGAGTGGTGAAAGGTGTGGCCGCGCAATCGCCCTTCCGGCAGTTCCACTTCCTGCAGCGCCAGGGCGCTCAGGCGCGGCTGCATGCGTGCTTCGCCAGGCAGCAGGCCGAGCATGGCCGCCCGCTTGCCGTCGACATCCGCCAGCCCGTCGAGCAGATAGAGCATGCCGCCGCATTCGGCGAGGATCGGCTTGCCGGCGGCATGATGCACGCGGATCGCCTCCATCATCGGCCCATTGCGCGACAGCGCGCGCAGATACAGCTCGGGGTAGCCGCCCGGCAGGTACAGGCTGTCCACCGCCGGCAGGCGGGCAAAGCGCAGCGGCGAGAAGAACAGCAGTTCGGCACCCAGCGCCTGCAACAGGTCGAGGTTGGCCTGGTAGAGAAAGGCGAAGGCGGCATCGCGCGCCACACCGATGCGCACGCCGGCCAGCAGCGGCTCCAGCGAAACGCGAGTCGGCGCCGCAAAGCTGACAGCCGGGGGCAGTTCGGTTTCCGCGCTCTGCGCCAAGGCGTCGGCCGCGGCATCCAGGCGCGCATCGAGATCGGCCAGTTCCTCGGCCTGCACCAGCCCGAGGTGGCGGCTCGGCAGCTCCACCTCGGCACTGCGCGGCAAGGCGCCGTACCAGCGGATCGACTCCGAAAGACTGTCACGCAGGATCTCGCCATGCCGCGCGCTGCCGACCCGGTTGGCCAGCACGCCGGCGAACGGCAGGTCCGGCTGGAAGCTCTTCAGGCCGTGAGCCAGCGCGCCGAAGGTCTGCGCCATGGCCGAGCCGTCGATCACCGCCAGCACCGGCACGCCGAAGCGCCGCGCCAGGTCCGCAGCCGAAGGCGCACCGTCGAACAGGCCCATCACCCCTTCGATCAGGATCAGGTCGGCCTCGCCCGCCGCTTCCCAGAGCAGGCGTCGCGACTCCTCCTCGCCGACCATCCACAGGTCGAGCTGATAGACCGGCTTGCCGCTGGCACGCGCAAGGATCATCGGGTCGAGAAAGTCCGGCCCGCACTTGAACACCCGCACGCGCTTGCCCTGCCGCGCATGCAGCCGCGCCAGCGCCGCAGTGACGGTGGTCTTGCCCTGACCGGAGGCCGGTGCGGCGATCAGCAGCGCCGGGCAGGTTCTACGGGTCATCGCGCGCCCTCGAAAGATTCGTGTTCCATCCGGAACGGCTGGGGTTTCGGCGTTGCGCCGATCGCCGGTTCGCGGTCGAGACCGCTCCCACAAGGTCGGAGCCGGTCCGTGAACTGCGGCGCTGACATCAGAATTCCACCCCCTTCTGCGCCTTAACCCCCGCCTTGAACGCGTGCTTGATCAGGCCCATTTCGGTGACGGTGTCCGCCGCCTCGATCAGTCCGGCGGGCGCGCCGCGGCCGGTAACCACCACGTGCTGCAGCAGCGGTCGCGACTCGATGTCGGCAAGCACTGGCGCGAGCTCCAGGTAGCCGTACTTCAGGGCGATGTTCAGTTCGTCGAGCACCAGCAGGCCGATCTCGGGATCGGCCAGCAGCTCGGCCGCGACCGCCCAGGCTTCGCGGGCCTTGGCGATGTCGCGCTGGCGATCCTGGGTTTCCCAGGTGAAGCCTTCACCCATGACGTGGTAGCGCACCTCGTCCGGAAAGCGCCGGAAGAACGCCTCCTCGCCGGTACTGGCCGCGCCCTTGATGAACTGCACCACGCCGACCTTGATGCCATGGCCCAGCGCACGCGCCACCATGCCGAAAGCCGAGCTGCTCTTGCCCTTGCCGTTACCGGTGTGCACCAGCAGCAGGCCGTACTCGTCCTGCGCCTCGGCGATCTTCTCGTCCATCAGCGCCTTCTTGCGCTGCATGCGCGCCTTGTGGCGTTCGTCGCGTTCGCTCGACTCGCTCATGCCCGCGCCTCGCCGCGCTGCCCGGACCAGGCGCGCAGACCGACGAACAGCAGCGCGGCGACGCCGACATACAGCGCCAGGGATGACAGGTAACGCGGGTAGTAGGTGGCGATTCGGTCGACCAGCAGCATCAGGCTCGGCTCGGGGTAGCGCCCGGAGAAATAGAGGAAGCCGCCGCCGGAGAACAGGTAGCAGACGAAGGCGCTCGCCATCACGCACAGCGCCAGGGTTGCCAGGCTGCTGAACTGGTCGCGATGCCAGCGGGCATACAGGCGCCCGCCCAACCACAGCGAACCGTAGGCCGGCACCAGCATCCAGTAGGCCGGCGACATGCACCAGTCGCTCACGCCGGCCCACTGGATGGCGGCGAAATCGAGCAGCGAAGCCTCGAGAAACAGCGCCGGAAACATCCACCTGGGCCGCACCAGCACACCGGCGAGAAAGAACACCGCCCAGGACGCGCTCGGCAGGTTGACGCTGGCGAAGTGCTGTCCGCGGGTCATGGCCAGCAGCGCGGCAAGCGCGAGGCCGACCAGCAGCTGGTATCTCGGGGCAAGCTTGATCATTGCAGTCTCCTTCTCTGGGCGCGGGCGACATGCCCGCGTCGCGGTCTTACAGCGCCTGGTAGCGCACGCTCAGGTAAGCGGCCTGGCCGGGCTGGTTGTAGCCCTCGGCGGTCTCAAAGTCGGCGTCCAGCAGGTTGGCGACGCGCGCCTGCAGGCGCCACTCGGGGGTGATGCGGTACTCGCCGCGCAGGTCGAGGGTGGCGTAGCCGGACAGCTCGCGGGTGTTGACCAGATCGTCGTAGCGCTGCCCCTCGGCATGCAGGCTGGCGCCGACGCTGAAGGCGCCGAGACGGCGATCGAGGTCGAGGTTGAACAGCTGCTTGGCGCGGCGCGCCAGTTCGTTGCCGCGGTTGGCGCCGGCGGAGCGGTTCTCTGGCTCCAGCAGGCTGTAGTTGGCGTTCCAGTCCCAGCCCAGCAGCTGGCTGCCGAGCACCAGCTCGACGCCGCGGATGCGCGCTTCCTGCACGTTGGCCGGAGCGGAGATGCTGGCGTCATAGGCGATCAGGTCATCCACTACGGTGCGATAGGCATTCACCGCCCAGTGGCCCCAGCCATGCTGCCCGGCAAGACCAACCTCAAGGCTCTCGGAGGTTTCCGCATCCAGCTCGGGATTGCCGTAGTTGGGGAAATACAGCTCGTTGAAGGTCGGTGCCTTGAATGCAGTGCCGTAGCTGATGGTGCCGCGCAGCCAGTCGGTCAGCGCATAGCCGTAGCCGATGTTGCCGGTGTCGTGCTGGCCGAACTGCTCGTTGTCGTCCCGGCGCAGCGACAGCTGCCAGTCATGGCGGCCGACCTCGCCCAGGTACTGAGCGAAGTAGCCGTCGTTATCCCGGGAGTCCTCGGCATAGACTGTGGTGCCGTTGACCTCGTCGCGCTGGCGGTCGGCGCCCAGCGTCAGCGTATGCCCCGCAGTCAGCTCGATATCGTTCTGCCAGCTGAGCGTGTCGCGACGGCTGTCGAAGCGTGAATAGAACTGCCCGTCCTGATAGGCATCGGATTTGTCTTCGCTGCGCCCGGCCTGCAGCGTCACCCGCCAGGGTTCCAGCGGACTGAAGCGCGCACGGGTTCCGAAGACCCTCGACTCACCATCGGCATTGGCGCCGAAACCGGAGGTGCGGGCCCGGTTCACGCTGTCGTAGTCGTTATGGGATTTGGCCTGCAGCAGGTTGGCGTCCAGCTCCAGGCCGTTATCGAAGCGGTAGCCAGCGCTCAGCGTCGCGGACAGGTTGCGATAGCCATCGGCATCGCTTTCGTAGCCGCTGGTGTCCGGCGACTTGACGTTGATGCCGTCGCTCTCCGAGCCGCTGACGCCCAGGCTGTACCAGCCACGGCCGGCGCCGCCGGACACGCCGGCGCTGCCGGTATAGCTGTCGTGGGTGCCGTAGCCGGCCGAGAAGAACGGCTTGACGCCCTGCCCCTGGCCCTTGCGGGTGAAGATCTGGATCACCCCGCCGATGGCCTCCGAGCCGTACAGGCTGGACCGCGGGCCGCGTACCACCTCGATGCGCTCGATCAGCTCCAGCGGCAGATCCTGCAGGGCCGCGCCGCCGGCGGACACCGAGCCGATCTTGATGCCGTCGATCATCACCAGCACGTGGTCGGACTCGGTGCCGCGCATGAACAGCGAGGTGGACTTGCCGAGCCCGCCGTTGTTGGCCAGCGAAACGCCAGGCACCTGCTTGAGCAGCTCCGGCAGCGAACTCGCCTGGCTGCGCTCGATCCGCTCGCGGTCGATCACGGTTACCGCTGCCAGGCTCTGCTGGGCGGTCTGGGCGGTACGGGTGGCGGTCACCACCTGTTGCTGGAGATCCAGCGGGGCTGCGGCCAGTTGGCCAATGGAAACGGGAAAACTGCCGAGCAGCACATAGGCCGCGGGCTTGAAACGGGGCTTGCCAGTCAAGGTTCAGGTCTCCGTCGTGCCCACCCGCACGACTGAAAGTCGACGAAGACAGACGGAGGAACCGCAAAAGGAAAGTGAATACCGCGAGGGATACGCACCCGCCCAGCGCCCGCCGCACTGTCAGTGAAATGCGACAGGCCGGTCTCCGGGCTTGCGAGCGTATGCCGTGCGGCACCCGAAACCGCGCCTTCCCATGCGTTGAGCACAGTGGCCGTTGCGGTTTCTCGACTCGCCTACCGTTGCGGGGGCAGCGCCGGAATCTTCGTGAGAATGGACCGGCTTCCCTGTTTCACCCATCTGGCACAAAGCCAGGGGGCACCTGAGGCGACGCGGAGGTTAGTCCAAGGCCGGGCATGGCGCAACCGCGCGCTTGCCGCGACCCGGTTCGGGGCTGCGCTGCGGAACGGCGGACGCCGGCAGGCTTCGAATGCAACAATGCCCCTGCTCGCCAGAACCACGAGACCGCGCCGACCCATGACTACGCTCCTGCAGATCTCGGATACCCATTTCGGCACCGAACAGCCCCACGTCGTCGAGGCGCTGGCGCGGCACGTCCATGAGCACGCGGTCGACCTGCTGGTGTTCTCCGGCGACATCACCCAGCGCGCCCGGCGCGGCCAGTTCGCCGCCGCCCAGGCCTTCGTGCAGCGCCTGGAGCGACATGGCGTGCGCCGCACGCTGGTGATCCCCGGCAACCACGACATCCCGCTGTACAACCTGCTGGCCCGCGTCTTCGCGCCCTACGCCAACTATCGCCGGCATTTCGGCGACGACCTGCAGCCGGTCTACGAGGACGACGAGGCCCTGGTGATCGGCCTCAACACCACCCACCCGCGCCGGCACAAAGACGGCGTGGTGACCGCGCGACAGGTGGACGAGGTGGCACGGCGCCTGGCCGCCAGCGACCCGGGCAAGATCCGCATCGTGGTGGCGCACCAGCCGTTCGGTGCCATGCTGCCGAGCGACCTCAGCAACCTGCAGCGCGGCGCCGCCGTTGCGCTGGAACGCTGGGCCGAACAAGGGCTGGACCTGGTGATGGGCGGGCACATCCACCTGCCCTACGTGCTGCCGCTGTCGAAGCAGTACCCCAGGCTGTCGCGGGAAATCTGGATGGTGCAGGCCGGCACCGCGCTGTCGTCACGCCTGCGCGGCACCTCGCCCAATTCGTTCAACCGCCTGAAGCTGCACCCCGGCTCGCCGAAGAAGGTCTGCGTCGAGCGCTGGGACATGCTCGACGACTGCTTCGTCCTGGGCTCGCACTTCAACCTCGGCTGGTAGCGCCGGTCACGGGTTGCGCGCCAGCGCCGCGCCCTCGAGCACGCGCTTGGCGCCCAGGTAGGCGCGGGTCCAGTAGCGGCTGTTCAGGCTGTCGAGGCGCACGGTGCCACCGCTCGACGGGGCATGCACGAAGCGGTCGTCGCCGACGTAGATCCCCGCATGGCTGACCCGGCGCCCACCGGCGGTGGCGAAGAACACTAGGTCGCCGGCCTGCAGCGCCTCGCGGCCGATGGTGGCGGCACGCAGCTGGCTCATCTGTGTAGTGGTGCGCGGCAGCGCCAGCCCGGCGGCATCGCGGTAGACGTAGCCGATCAGCCCGCTGCAGTCGAAGCCGCTGTCCGGCGTGTTGCCGCCGTAGCGATAGGGCGTGCCGACCAGGCCCAGGGCGCGGAACAGCACATCGTTGGCATAGGCGGCATCGGCCGGCTCGAACGGCGCGCCGGTCGGTTCCGGTAGCGGCGTGCGGCCGGCACAGGCGGTCAGCAGGAGGGTCAGCAGGATGAGCGAGAGTCGAGCCGGAAGGGGCATGGCAGAGCGATCCTGGCAAGGGAGCCCTCACTCTGCCGGTGCGCGGGGAACGACGCAACCCCGCGCAGGCCGAACGCGCGGATCAGCGATGCGCCGTGGCGTGCGGCAGTTCCGGGGCCAGGGCGAGTACGCGCTTGGCTTCCAGGTAGCTGGCGCGCCAGTACCTGTCGTGCAGGCTGTCGACCCGCACGCCGCCGCTGCGGCTGCTGGAGGAATGGATGAAGCGGTCGTCGCCGATGTAGATACCGGCGTGGCTGACACGCCCGCGGCCGCGGTTGTTGAAGAACACCAGGTCGCCGGGCTCCAGCTCGTCACGCTTGACCAGCGGGGCGTCGAGATTGATCAGTTCACGGGTGGAGCGCGGCAGCTCGAGGCCGGCTTCCTTGCGGAACACGAAGTTGACGAAGCCGCTGCAATCGAAACCGGTCTTCACCGAGGTGCCGCCGTAGCGGTAGGGCGTGCCCATCAGCGCAAAACCGCGCTCGATCACGCTGTCGGCCAGCTGTGGCAGGGCGTAGTCGGACTCGCCGTCGAACTCGGCCAGTGGCTCGTCTTCGATCTGCAGTGTCGCCAGGAACTGCTCGAAATCCTGCTGCGCCCTGGCCTGTTCATGGGCCGGCGCGCGGGTCTCGGACGGTGGGTTCTGCACCGGCTGGCCGGCACAGGCCGTCAGCAGGGCGATGAGTGCATAGGGCACGAGGGGTGCGAAGCGTAGGCGCATGGGCACGACCGTGTCTGGAATTCAGGATCGCGCGACTATGCCCACTATCGATTTCATAATCAAATTTTATTGACGCCAATGTGACGCACGGCGTGCGACAAAACGTCTGCGCCGTTTCAACCCCCGGCCAGGATGGCATAGCCCAGCGCGCAGAGTGCCCAGGCCGGCAGCGGCCCGAGCAACCAGCGCCAGGGCCGGAACAGCGGCACGAAACCGACCCCGTGGACGAAGCCGGCCGAGATTCCCCACATCACCAGCATCAGCTGCGGATGGCTGTAGCCGCCCTGCCCGTCGAGCATGGCCGCCGGATGGATCAGCAACAGCAACGCCAGCGGTGCGGCCAGCAGCAGCGACAGCGCACGCGCCGCCGGCCGGTAGGCCAGCCGCTCAGCGCTCGGCGCGCTCATCGGCCGGCTCCGCGTCGAAGTTCTGGGTCGCTTCCAGCCACAGCGCGTTGATGATGCCGAAGCTGCAGGCCAGCAGTACGCCGAGTATCCAGGTGAAGTACCACATAGTCGTCTCTCCTTGGCGGGCGGGCACGGCGGCCCGCCCGCGCGTTCAGTACAAGCCGTGGGGGTTGGCTTCGATGTTCTTGTCGGTCAATCGCCCCCACATGCGCACGTAGCTCCACAGCGTGTAGCAGAGGATCAGCGGCACGAAGAGGCAGGCCACGACGAACATGATGCCCAGCGTCTTGTGGCTCGAGACCGCATCCCAGATGGTCAGGCTCGAGGCCGGGTCGAGGCTCGACGGGAAGACGAAGGGAAACAGCGCGAAGCCCGCCGTGCAGATGGCGCCGACGATCATCAGGCTGCTGCCGAGAAAGCTCACCCCGCCGCTGTTGCGGCTGGAGCCGAGCAGCGCCAGCAACGCCCCGAGGATGCCCGCCGCCGGCGCAATCAGGGTGACCGGATAGCGGCTGTAGTTGGCCAGCCAGCCGGCGTTGTCCTGCGCCACCTGCTTGTCCAGCAGCGGGTTGAGCGCCGCGCCCGGATCGCTGACCGACAGCTGGCTGAAGCCCTGGATGCCCAGCGCCAGCCACACCCCGGCGGCGATGAAGCCGATCAGGAACACCAGCACGCACAGCCGTGTCGCCCGGCGCGAGCGCTCGGCCAGCGCGCCGTCGGTGCGCAGCATCAGCCAGGCGCCGCCATGCGCGCCGAGCATGCTCAGACTGACGACGCCGCAGAGCAGCGCGAACGGGTTGAGCAGGGCGAAGAACGAGCCGTGATAGGTCGAGCGCATCAGTTCGTCGAGCTGGAACGGCAGGCCGAGGAACAGGTTGCCGAAGGCCACGCCGAACACCAGCGCCGGCACCGCGCCGCCAACGAACAGCGCCCAGTCCCAGGCGTTGCGCCAGCGCGGGTCCTCGACCTTGCTACGGTAGTCGAAGCCCACCGGCCGGCAGAACAGCGCGAACAGCACCAGCAGCATCGCCCAGTACAGCCCGGAGAAGGCCACCGCGTAGACCATCGGCCAGGCGGCGAACAGCGCGCCACCGGCGGTGATGAACCACACCTGGTTGCCATCCCAGTGCGGCGCGATGGTGTTGATCGCCACGCGCCGCTCGTTGTCGGTCTTGCCGACGAAGGGCATCAGCGCCATGGCGCCCATGTCGAAGCCGTCGGTGAGGGCGAAGCCGATCAGCAGCACGCCGATCAGCACCCACCAGATGAGCTTGAGAATCTCGTAATCGAACATGGTGATTTCCTCAGGCGTGGGACGGGGTATGGGCCGCCGTGGTCGCGCCCTGCTCGAAGTGATAACGACCGGTGTGCAGGCTGCTCGGGCCGAGACGCGCGAAGCGGATCATCAGGAACATCTCCACCACCAGCAGCAGGCTGTAGAAGGCCACCAGGGCGATCAGCGAACCCCAGATGTCGCCGGCCGCCAGCGATGAGGTGGACAGATGGGTGGGCAGCACCTCGGCGATCGACCACGGCTGGCGGCCATGCTCGGCGACGTACCAGCCGGTCTGCGCCGCGATCCACGGCAGCGGCAGGCTGAGCAGCGCGAACTTCAACAACCAGGGCTTGCGTTCGGCATTGCGCTTGATCGATGCCCAGCTGGCCAGGGCGAACAGCACGAGCATCAGGAAGCCCGAGAAAACCATGGCGCGGAAGGTCCAGAACAGGCTGAACACGTCGGGAATGGTGTCCAGCGCGGCCTGCTTGATCTGCTCGTCGCTGGCATCCACCACATCGGCGGTGTACTTCTTCAGCAGCAGGCCGTAGCCCAGGTCCTGCTTGACCTCGTTGAAGGCGGCGATGGCTTCGGCGGACTTGTCGCCGCTACGCAGCACCTGCAGCCGCTCGTAGGCAAGCATGCCGTTGCGGATGCGCAGTTCGTGCTCGGCGATCAGGTCCTTGATGCCTCTGACCTCCTCGTCCAGCGAGCGGGTGGCGATCAGCCCCAGCACGTAGGGGATCTTCACCGCGTAGTCGGTGCGCTGCGCGTCCTGGTCCGGCAGGCCGAACAGGGTGAAGCCGGCCGGCGCAGGATGGGTCTCCCACTCGGCCTCGATGGCTGCCAGCTTGACCTTCTGCACGTCACCGATCTCATAGCCGGATTCGTCACCGAGGATGATCACCGAGATCGTCGAGGCCAGGCCGAACACCGCGGCGATGGCGAACGAACGGCGGGCAAAGCCCAGGTCACGCTTCTTCAACAGGTAGAAGGACGAGATCGCCAGCACGAAGATCGCGCCGGTGACGTAGCCGGCCGACACCGTGTGCACGAACTTGACCTGCGCCACCGGATTGAACAGCAGCGCGCCGAAATCCACCAGTTCCATGCGCATGGTCTCGAAGTTGAACTCCGAACCCACCGGGTTCTGCATCCAGCCGTTGGCGATGAGAATCCACAGTGCCGAGAGGTTCGAGCCCAGCGCCACCAGCCAGGTCACGGCCAGGTGCTGCACCCTGGAGAGGCGATCCCAGCCGAAGAAGAACAGGCCGATGAAGGTCGATTCGAGGAAGAACGCCATCAGCCCCTCGATGGCCAGCGGCGCGCCGAAGATGTCCCCGACGTAGTGGCTGTAATAGGCCCAGTTGGTGCCGAACTGGAACTCCATGGTCAGCCCGGTGGTGACGCCCAGGGCGAAGTTGATGCCGAACAGCTTGCCCCAGAACTGGGTCATGTCCTTGTAGACCTGCTTGCCGGTCATCACGTAGACCGACTCCATGATGGCCAGCAGGAACGCGAGCCCCAGGGTCAGCGGCACGAAGAGAAAGTGGTACATCGCCGTCATGGCGAATTGCAGGCGTGACAGATCGACAACGCTTTCCGAGATCATCTCGGCCCTCCCTCGGGATTGGCATCCCGCTTATCAAGCAAATGCTCGGCGACCCTCGCCGAACCGTTTTCGGGAATGCTGGGAGCATCGAACCAGATGGTTTTTATGCTTGTGAGAATGGCGAGCTTGACCAGCAGGATGATGACGACATCGCGCCGCAGGGATGACTTGAACATTGCGTCTGCTCCTTCAACGCAGCCTGCCGCCGGTGCGCCCGGCGAGCCGACGCGCAGTCTGCGATTGACGGCCCCCGATGGGGCGGGGGCCTGGACCGGCAGTGGTTGCCCGGCTCAATCGCGTTGTCCCAAGCCCTGCCGTGGATTGCCCGGGCCGAAGACAGATGTAGTCTCCGGCCGGCACTTTGCCGCGGCAATTGCGACAGCCCGCCGCAGGCCGGGGCTCGGTCGGTTCGCTTCGCCTGGCCAGGTTAGACGCCCGCAGCCTGCTTGCCGCCCGGCAATCAGCCGCGACCCTGCGCCAGATCAACCCGGCACCGGATTGCTGACGCAAGCCGGCCGGCCAACGGCAGCGAGCGAGTGGTCGGCAACGCCCGGGCGCGGCCTTCGCTGCGGCAGACTGTCGCATCAGGACACCCTCAGCCAACGGCGAAAGGCGCTCGCGTTGCTGCTGGACAACGGGCACCAGGCAAAGTCCCAGGGCAGCGGTGGCAGTTCCTCCTGCTCCGCCGCCGGGCTACGGCCGACCAGGCGCGCCCGGGCTTTCCAGTCGAACACCCGCACCCCGCCCTGCCAGCCGAGCACCACGCCGAGGGCCGCACTGTCGTCGCGGCTGACCCAGCGCGCCGCCGCGGCCACCAGCATGGTCTCGACCAGTTCCTCGTCCAGTTGCGGGCCGTAGGGCGAGCCGAGCAGCCAGCGGCAGACGTTCAGGTGAAAGGTCCAGTTGAGCGCCAGTTGCCGGCCGTAGGCCCAGGTCATGAACTGGCGGAACAAGTCCAGGCCGTCAGGCGGGTCCAGCTTGAGCAGGCCGGGGCAGATGTCGAACAGCGCGTGCCAGTACGGCAGCAGCTTGGCATCCAGGTGGACGAAGCTGCGCGCATTGCTCGGGTAATCGGGAAACGGCAGGCGGCACGCAGCGCGGCCGTCGGCGCGGGCAAATCTTTCCATCGCGGTCATGTGAAGCGCTCCAGGAGTGCCGCAGGCGCGGCGAGACACCCCGGCGGCCAAGGTAGCCGGGGCCCGACGATCGGGTTCGGTTCAGGGAGCGCGTGGGTTCAGCGAAGGCCAGTGGGCGCGAGGCGAGCGCGGTAGCACACCGGCTGGCTGTGGTCGACGCCGTACGGCGCGCCCTAGCCAGCCGAGGCACAGCAGCAGCGCGACGACCAGCAGGCCGGCACTGCACAGCGGACAGTCGTAGGGCATCTGGTGGGACAAAGGTCCGCCGGCCAGGGGCGGTTGGCCGACGTCAGCGCCCGGATCGGCAGTCGACAGGCACAGCGCCGGATCGCCGAGCGCCAGGCGGAAGCCGACGTGGCGGCCGTGCTCCAGCGTGCAGGCATAGAGGTTCGCCAGGATGATGGCGAGCAACATCCAGGCGAGCGGGCTGCGGGAAATCTTGACGCTGGTCATGTTTGCACTCTAGGCCCGCCACCGAAGCGGCGGAACGGGACAAAGCGTCGCAGCGCAGCGACCGGGCTCGGCGAAGCCCGGAAAGTCAGTGATTGACGGTGAAGGCGAGCATCGCCGAGAGCTGGCACAGCGGCCGGCCGCTTTGCTGCTGCCAGGTGTTGAACGCGGCCTGCACGGCACTCAGGTCACGCTGGCTGGTGGGCGCCTTGTCGATGACTTCCTGCGCCTTGAGCGCGGCGACCACGTCGTTGCTGGGAATGAAGGTGTCCTTACCGACCATGCGCAGCAGACGCGGCGCCGACAGCCCGCCCAGCTGGCTGCCGTGCCTGGCCAGGTGGCGCCACAAGCCGACGATGTTGCTGCCCGGCCAGTCGGCGATCAGCTTGCCGAAGCTGCCTTGCTCCCGGGCCACGTCGAGCACGAACTGGGCGTTGCGCGGCACGCTCTTGAGCTTGCCGAGATGGCGGATCAGCTCGGCGTTCTGCATCAGCCGCTCGATGTGCTCGCCGCCCATGAGCACGACCTTCTCCGGGTCGAAGCCGAAGAAAGCCTTCTCGAAGGCAGGCCACTTGGCGTCGACCAGGCTGTGCTTGAGCCCGGCACGGAAGATGCGCAGGCTGATCTGCGACAGGTAGCGGTCATCCGGCAGCGCCCGCAGTTCCTCGGCGCTGCGCGGCTGCAGCAGGCGCGCCTCCAGCGCGGCGGCCGAACCGAAGCGGTTGAGGCAGTATTCGTGCAGCCATTTGTAGTCGTGCATGGCAGGGCCTTTCGGTGGGCAAGCGACGGCAAAGGGTGCCGGGGATGACCGTACGCCGCAAGCGTCAAGCCGTAGCGTGGAAAACTCGCGCGGCGATTTTCCACGCTGTACATAGCCGAACGTGGAAGCGTGGCCGACCACCAAGCCGCGTGGATGGCTTCGGCCATCCACCCTACGGCATCCGCGGCCCAGCTGCGGCCATGGCTCCGGTATCCGTAGGGATGGAAAACCCGCGCGGCGATTTTCCACCGCGGCGCTGGTCGTCAACTCAGCCGCGCAGCGCCTCGGCGGCCTGGCGCAGCAGTTGCTCGGTGCCGGTCCAGCCCAGGCAGCCATCGGTGATCGACACGCCGTAGCGCAGCTCGCCGGACAGCGGCTGGCAACCGTCGAACAGGTGACTCTCGAGCATCACGCCACGCAGGCTCGCGTCGCCCGCCAGGCGCTGGGCGATCACCGCCTGCAGCACCGCGGGCTGGCGCAGCGGGTCCTTGCCGCTGTTGGCGTGGCTGCAATCGACCATGATGCCTGGCGCGATGCCCTGCTTTTGCAGCGCCGCGCGTGCGGCGGCGATGCTGGCGGCATCGTAGTTCGGCGCGCCGTGGCCGCCGCGCAGCACCAGGTGGGTGTCCGGGTTGCCGCGGGTTTCCAGCAGCGCCGGGTGGCCCAGGGCGTCGATGCCGAAGTGCCGGTGCGGATGCGCGGCCGAGCGCATGGCGTCGCAGGCGATGCCCAGGCTGCCGTCGGTGCCGTTCTTGAAGCCCACCGGCAGGTCCAGGCCGCTGACCATCTCCCGATGGATCTGCGATTCGCTGGTGCGCGCACCGATCGCCGCCCAGCCGAGCAGGTCGTCGAAGTAGCCCGCGGCCATCGGCTGCAGCAGCTCGCTGGCAATCGGCAGGCCGGTCTCGAGAATATCCAGCATCAGCCGCCGCGACAGGCGCAGCCCTTCGGCCATGTCGCCGCTGCCATCGAGATGCGGATCGTAGAGCAGGCCCTTCCAGCCGACCGTGGTGCGCGGCTTTTCCACGTAGGCGCGCATGACCAGCAGAAGCTGGTCGCTCAGCTGCGGCGCAAGGGCCGCGAGGCGCTCGGCGTACTCCAGCGCGGCGACCGGGTCGTGCAGCGAACAGGGCCCGACGACGACCAGCAGCCGCGGGTCACGGCCGTCGAGGACGGCACGGATGGCATTGCGATCGGCGTGGACGCGGGCGGCCAGCTCAGCGGAGAGCGGCAGGCGCTGGCGCAGGACGGCGGGGCTGGGCAAAGGCTGGGCACTGCGGCAGGCGGTGCTGGGCTCGATGAGGGTCTGGACGGTTGCGGTGGTAGTCATGATCTGGCGATTCCTTCTGCCGGCGCGGGTGTTCCCGCGGCGGCGCTAGTCGAGTGTTCGGTCGTGCGGTTTCAGGACAGCGGCGGTGAAGCGGCTAAATCGCCAGTCGTAGCGGTAGTAACGGTCGGTGCGGTAAGCGGTCATGGCGTGTTCCTCGGTGCGTTGGATCGTGGACGGTCGGAAAAACAAAACCCCCGGTCGGGTGGCCGACCGGGGGTTCGAAAACTGCTCTGGTGGCGACCCTGCTTGCTAGGGCGCCTGTGGGGTATCAGGCGCGCCTGTGGCTAAACCAATACCCGAAAAAGTAATAGGCAGCCGCCGCAACCTGCCCACGAACGAGCGCAGCGCACATGGCACCGGCATCGACAACGGGGAGGGCTACGGGGTTCAGGGACATGCTGATCTCCAGACGATGGCCGAACCATACTCCGCCCGGCGTGCGGCTTTCAACCCGCATGGCGAAGAAGAAGCCCGCAGGGTGGGCTTGGCCCAGCGCAACAGCGGGTGGATGCCAATGGCGGGCTGAAGCCCGCCCTGCGGAAGCGGCAAGCGCCCGATTACAGGCTCATCACCTCGACGAAGCGCGGCGTGGCGCTGTCGTCGATGCGCAGGCTCTGGAAGTCGAACAGGTTGCGATCGGCCAATTGCGAGGGCACCACGTTCTGCAGCGCGCGGAACATGATCTCGGTGCGCCCCGGCGACTTGCGCTCCCATTCCTGCAGCATCTCCTTGACCACCTGGCGCTGCAGGTTCTCCTGCGAGCCGCAGAGGTTGCACGGGATGATCGGGAATTCCCTGATCTTCGAATAGGCCTCGATATCGGCCTCGCTGCAGTAGGCCAGCGGGCGGATCACCACGTTGCGGCCGTCGTCGGAGAGCAGCTTGGGTGGCATGGCCTTGAGCGTGCCGCCATAGAACATGTTGAGGAAGAAGGTCTCGAGGATGTCGTCGCGGTGGTGCCCGAGCGCCATCTTGGTCGCGCCGATCTCGTCGGCGAAGGTGTACAGCGTGCCGCGACGCAGGCGCGAACACAGCGAGCAGGTGGTCTTGCCCTCCGGGATCTTCTCCTTGACCACCGAGTAGGTGTCCTTCTCGATGATGTGGTACTCGATGCCCAGGCCCTTGAGGTACTCGGGCAGCACGTGCTCGGGAAAGCCCGGTTGCTTCTGGTCCATGTTCACCGCGACGATCTCGAACTTGATCGGCGCGACCTTCTGCAGGTAGAGCAGCACGTCGAGCATGGTGTAGCTGTCCTTGCCGCCGGACAGGCAGACCATGACCTTGTCGCCGTCCTCGATCATGTTGAAATCGGTGATGGCTTCGCCGGCCAGGCGGCGAATGCGCTTCTGCAGCTTGTTCTGGTTGACCGAAAGGGTGCCCATGGTGGATGTCCGGAGGAATGCAAAGCCGCGCATTTTACGCGCAAAGCGCGCGCCGCCCCAGCCCGACCGTCACCAGCCTGTGACGCCGCGCCACCCGGCCGCTACTGCCGCGTGCTAGGGTCGGCCGATGACAGAAGACCTCTCCCCCGCCCTGGACCTTTGCGAGCAGTTGCTGGTGCTGCTGCGCGAACGCCCCGAGGGCCTGAGCGAGTACGAGCTGATCCAGGCGCTCAAGCGGCGCCACAGCACGCACATTCCCAACCTGCCATTGACCGACAAGCTGGTGCTGTTCCGCAGCCATTTCCTGGTGTTCAACGCCCTCTACCGGCTGCGCGACCGCCTGCGCGAAGCGGCCAGCGCGCACCTGGCGATCAGCCCCATGGCGATCCGCCTGCTGCCCTACGGCGCCGGCGAGGCCGCACTGGCCGAACGCGACCCGCTGCGTGACTACTATCTGGACCTGGACAACCTGCGCGATACCGACGAGGCGGACGTGGAGCGGCTGCTGGCCAGCTTCTGGACGCGCATGCAGGGCGGCGACGAGAAGCAGGCGGCGCTGGAGCTGTTCGAGCTGGACCGCAGCAGCGAGCCGGTCACCGCCGTGCTGGTCAAGCAGCGCTACCGGCAACTGGTCGGCTTGCATCATCCCGACCGCGGCGGCAGCACCGAGCGGCTGCAGTCGATCAACCTGGCGCTGGAAATACTGCAGCGCTATTACCACTGACCCCATAGCTTCCATTCGCTCTAACCGAGCCATCGGCACCGCCGGGGTGCGCTCCTATACTGCGGCATAAGGTCGCAGCAGCCGTACCAGGGACCACTGTATCAACATGGCAAAGCGACCTCCCACCATTGAGGAGACGCCGACATGATCAATCACGTTTGGGGCCTGTTCGCCCACCCCGGCCAGGAGTGGCAAACGATCCGCGGTGAGGAAGAGACCGTCAGCCACATGTACCTGACCCATGTGCTGCTGCTTGCCGCCATCCCCGCGGTCGCCGGCTTCATCGGCGCCACCCAGGTCGGCTGGAGCATCAACGGCGGCGAGCCGGTGAAGCTGACGCAGGCGAGCTGCATGCAACTGGCGATCATGTCCTACCTGGCGATGCTCGCGGGCGTCGCGGTCATGGGCGGCTTCATCCACTGGATGGCGCGCACCTACGACGCCAACCCCTCGCTGACCCAGTGCATCGTCTTCGCCGCCTACACCGCCACGCCGCTGTTCATCGGTGGCCTGGCCGGGCTCTACCCGCACCTGTGGCTGGCGATGATCGTCGGCACCGCGGCGGTCTGCTACACGGCCTACCTGCTGTACGTCGGCCTGCCGAAGTTCATGAACATCCCGGACGACGAAGGCTTCATGTTCTCCAGCTCGGTGCTGGCGGTCGGCCTGGTGGTGCTGGTGGCGATCATCGCCATCTCGGTGATCCTCTGGGGGATGGGCATGGGCCCGGTCTACGTCCGCTGACTCCCGCGCGCCATGTCGAAGGGCCGCCATAGAGCGGCCCTTCGCGTTTCCAGGTTCCGCCGCACGGCGGAAACCCTTGGCCCATCCGCCGTTCTACATCGATAACGCCGGCCAGGGCCGAGCTGCCGTGGCAAGCCCATCCAAGGCAGATGGAGACTCCCCATGATTCCCCACTTTTTCACCTTGATGACCCGACCCGACCAGGCCTGGACTGAAATCCGCCGCGACGAGGAGAAGAACAGCTCGAACTACCTGCTGCACCTGCTGCTATGGGCGCTGCTGCCCGCCGTGTGCATGTTCATCGGCACACGCTTGGTCGGCTGGAGCCTGGTGGAGAACGAGCGCATCTGGCTGGACACCCGCAGCGCACTGCAGCTGAGCGGGCTGATCTACCTGACGATCATCCTCGGCACCTTCATCATGGGCTTCTTCCTGCGCTGGATGTCGCGCACCTTCGACGCGCGCCCGACCTTCAACCAGTGCGTCGGCTTCATCGCCTACGTGATCACCCCGTTCTTCATCGCCGGGCTCGGCGCGCTCTACCCCACCCGCTGGATCGCCATCCTGGTGCTGGTGGCGGCCGGCCTGTACTCGACCTACCTGCTGTTCGTCGGCCTGCCGAAGTTCATGCGCATCGACGACCGCAACACCTTCCTCTACGGCGCCAGCACCTGGGCCGTCGGCCTGCTGGTGCTGGTCAATCTCAAGGTGCCGATGATCCTGTTCTGGTCGCTGGCGCTGGACCCGACCTACGAGCGCGACGCACCGCAGGACCAGAGCTATGGCGTCGAGCAGAACCGTCCGCAGCAAGCGCCCGGCGGCCTGGACAACGAGCGGCGTTTCAACGAGCGGCCCGGCGAGTGACGCCTGTCCGCCACCGCTGGCGCACGGCGAGTCGTTTGGCATAATGCGGCGCTCCCCAGGAGTGCCCTATGCCCGAACGACTTCATGCGCGCGTCGAGGCCTGCTACCAGCTTGCCGAACAGTTCTTCGCGCGCCGCTTCGAGCGACCGCAGGTGAGCTTCAGGCTGCGCGGGCAGAAGGCCGGCGTCGCCCATCTGCAGCAGAACCTGCTGCGCTTCAACGCCCAGCTGTACCGCGAGAACACTGAGCATTTCCTGCGCCAGACGGTGGCCCATGAAGTCGCCCACCTGGTCGCCCACCAGATGTTCGGG
This sequence comes from Pseudomonas oligotrophica, assembly GCF_021726475.1. Classification (GTDB taxonomy): domain Bacteria; phylum Pseudomonadota; class Gammaproteobacteria; order Pseudomonadales; family Pseudomonadaceae; genus Stutzerimonas; species Stutzerimonas oligotrophica. Next base: position 338,537 of record NZ_JAKJRU010000003.1, on the reverse strand, counting down.
CCGCGTATCCAGCCGCATGGCGAGGAATGGCAACTGATCATGCGCGGTGTCTACGAGCTACCGCCGGAGCGCTGCCACACCTACGAGATCCAGCACCGCCCGCGCACCCGCTACCTGTACCGTTGCCGCTGCCCCGAGCAGGAGTTCGCCTTCACCGCGCAACGCCACGCGCTGGTACGCAAGGGCCGCCGCTACCTGTGCCGCAGCTGCCGGGCCACGCTGACCTACAGCGGCCAGCAGCGCGTCGAGTGATGCGCCCTGGCGAACCAGGGTGCGTAGGGTGGAAAACCGCAACGCGTTTTCCACGCGTTCCGATTCGCGAAACACGGATGCCGGCCGATCCCGGTGCGTGGATAGGCGGCGCCGTTATCCACCCTACAGGCTGCGGGCACGCCAGGCGGCGATGACGAATAGCCCGGCCAGCACCGCCATCAACGGTAGCCAGCCGGCGTGTTCCCAGACATAGCCGGCGACATAGCCCACCACGCTCGAGCCCAGGTAGTAGGCGCACAGGTACAGCGCCGAGGCCTGGGCCTTTGCACCCTGGGCGTGGGCGCCGACCTGCCCGCTGGCCACCGCATGGGCGGCGAAGAAGCCCAGGGTGAACAGCCCCAGGCCGAGCACGATGGCCGCCAGCCAGGCGGTGCTGCACAGCGCGACGCCGGCCAGCATCAACCCCACGCCGCCGCGCAGCACCTGGCGCGCACCGAAGCGCGGCACCAGCCGCCCGGCCCAGCCGGCGCTGAAGATTCCGGCCAGGTAGACCACGAAGAGCAGGCCGATCACCGTCGTGGACAACCCGAACGGCGCCCCGGCCAGGCGGAAGCCGATGTAGTTGAACAGCGCGACGAAGCCGCCCATCAGCAAGAAGCCCTGCAGGAACAGCCCGCGCAGCACCGGGTTGCCCAGGTGCAGGCGGAAGTTGCCGAGCAGCACGCGCAGCGACAGCGGCTGCGCGCGGAAGTGGCGCGAGGCCGGCAGCAGCCAGACGAACAGGGCCAGCGCCAGCAGGCCGAGCCCGGCGATACCGCCCAGGGCCAGCTCCCAGCCGCCGATATCGCTCAGCAGGCCCGACAGCAGGCGCCCGAGCAGCCCGCCCAGCGCGGTGCCGCCGATATACAGCCCCATCGCCGCCGGCAGCGACGGCGGGTCGAATTCCTCGCCGACATAGGCCATCGCCAGCGCCGGCAGGCCGCTCAGCGCCAGGCCCAGCAGGGCGCGCAGCACCAGCAGCAGGTTCCAGGACTCCACCAGCACGCAGGCCAGCCCCAGCAGGCTGGCCAGGCCGAGCGCGGCGGCCATCACCGGCTTGCGCCCCCAGCTCTCGGCCAGCGCGCCGGATACCAGCAGGCAGAGCGCCAGGCACAGCGTGGTCAGCGACAGCGCCAGGCTGCTGGTCGCCGCCGAGACGCCGAAATGCGTCGCCAGCAGCGGCAGCAGCGGCTGCACGCAATAGAGCATGGCGAAGGTGGCGAAACCGGCGCAGAACAGCGCCAGGGTCGCCCGGCGATAGGCAGGTGTGCCCTGCCGCAGATGGCTATGGATGGGGTCGGTGGTCATTACGTCAGGCTAGCGCGTCAGGCTGAAAAAGCTGCGGAGCCTAGCACAGCGAAGCGGCATAAGCGCCACGGCAGATGCCTTCCACGCCAACCCGGCAAGCGCCAGTCGCCGAGCCCGGCTCCAGGCTGCGCCGAAATCGCCGAACGGGCGCCGCAGACGCTCCACCGGTCGGCCAGCCAGCGAACCTACTGGCCAACGCCGAGTCCCTTACTAGACTCCCTGTAACGTCGGTTCGGAGTGAGGCAATGACAACGACACAAACGCCTGACCAGCCCTCCCGCAAGCGCGAAGAAACCCGTCTCTTCGTTTTCCTCATCGTGTTCCTGTTTCCCCTGCTCAGCGTACTGATCGTGTCCGGCTACGGCTTCATCGTCTGGATCACGCAGATGTTGTTCGGCCCGCCGGGCCCGGCGAGCTGAGCGCAAAGCCTCCCCTGCCGAACGCTCGTAGCACCGCTTTTTCCATCGACCCGGTTGGATGCCCTTTCATGGAAACCGCCCTGCATATCGCCAGCCTGCTGGTCCATTGCCGCCCCGAATGGCTCGACGCCGTGAAGACCAACCTCGGCCGGCTGCCCGGCGTCGAACTGCACCAGCACAGCCCGGCCGGCAAGCTGGTGGTGGTGCTCGAAGCCGAGCACGAGCGCCACATCCTCGCCACGCTGGAGCAGATCCAGCAGCTGCCCGGCGTGCTCAACGCCGCGCTGATCTATCACGAAGAACTCCTCAGCCTCGAAGGAGAAGCCCCATGAGCCTGACCCGCCGTGAATTCGCCAAGGCGAACGCAGCCGCCATCGCCGCGACGGTGGCCGGCCTGCCGATCGCCAGCAGCGCCAGCAACCTGATCACCGAGGCCGACGCCACCAACCTGCACTGGGACAAGGCGCCCTGCCGCTTCTGCGGCACCGGTTGCAGCGTGATGGTGGCGACCCGCGAGAACCGCGTGGTGGCGACCCACGGCGACATCAAGGCGGAGGTCAACCGCGGCATCAACTGCGTCAAGGGCTACTTCCTGTCGAAGATCATGTACGGCGCCGACCGCCTGACCCAGCCATTGCTGCGCATGAAGGACGGCCAGTTCGACAAGCAGGGCGCGTTCCAGCCAGTCAGCTGGGACCAGGCCTTCGACATCATGGCCGAGAAGTACAAGGCCGCGCTCAAGGCCGGCGGCCCCGAGGCCATCGGCATGTTCGGTTCCGGGCAGTGGACGATCTGGGAAGGCTACGCCGCCAACAAGCTGATGAAGGCGGGGTTCCGCTCCAACAACCTCGACCCCAACGCGCGGCACTGCATGGCCTCGGCGGCGTTCGGCTTCATGCGCACCTTCGGCATGGACGAACCCATGGGCTGCTACGACGACATCGAGGCCGCCGATGCCTTCGTGCTCTGGGGCTCGAACATGGCCGAGATGCACCCGGTGCTGTGGACGCGCGTCACCGACCGCCGCCTCAGCGCGCCGCACGTGAAGGTTGCGGTGATGTCGACCTTCGAGCACCGCAGCTTCGAGCTGGCCGACATCCCCATGGTGTTCAAGCCGCAGACCGACCTGGTGATCCTCAACTACATCGCCAACCACATCATCCAGAGCGGCGCGGTGAACCGCGAGTTCGTCGACAAGCACACCCGCTTCGCCAAGGGCGCGACCAACATCGGCTACGGCCTGCGCCCGACCGACCCGCTGGAGCTCAAGGCCGAGAACCGCGGGGTGGCCAACACCTGGACCGACATCAGCTTCGACGACTTCGCCGAGTTCCTCGAGCCCTACACCCTGGAGCATGCCGCCCAGGAAAGCGGCGTGCCGGCCGAGCGGCTGGAGGCGCTGGCCAGGCTCTACGCCGACCCGAAGACCCGCGTCATGTCGTTCTGGACCATGGGCTTCAACCAGCACACCCGCGGCGTCTGGGCGAACAACATGATCTACAACATCCACCTGCTGACCGGGAAGATCAGCGAGCCGGGCAACAGCCCCTTCTCGCTCACCGGCCAGCCCTCGGCCTGCGGCACCGCGCGCGAGGTCGGCACCTTCTCCCACCGGCTGCCGGCGGACATGGCGGTGACCAACCCCAAGCACCGCGCGACCACCGAGAAGATCTGGAAGCTGCCGGCCGGCACCATCCAAGAAAAGCCCGGCTTCCATGCCGTCGACCAGAGCCGCATGCTCAAGGACGGCGTGCTCAAGGTCTACTGGACGCAGGTGACCAACAACATGCAGGCCGGGCCGAACATCATGCAGGAGGTGCTGCCCGGCTGGCGCAACCCGGACACCTTCGTCATCGTCTCGGACGTCTACCCGACGGTTTCCGCGCAGGCGGCCGACCTGATCCTGCCGAGCGCCATGTGGGTGGAGAAGGAAGGCGCCTACGGCAACGCCGAGCGGCGCACGCAGTTCTGGCACCAGCTGGTCGATGCACCCGGCGAGGCGCGCTCGGACCTCTGGCAGCTGGTGGAATTCTCCAAGCGCTTCACCGTCGACGAGGTCTGGCCCGCCGATCTGCTGGCCAAGGCGCCGGAGCTCAAGGGCAAGACGCTCTACCAGGTGCTGTTCACCAACGGCCAGGTCGACCGCTTCCCCAGCAGCGAGATCGCCGAGGGCTATCGCAACCGCGAGGCCGAGGCGTTCGGTTTCTACATCCAGAAGGGGCTGTTCGAGGAATACGCCGAATTCGGTCGTGGCCACGGCCACGACCTGGCGCCCTTCGACACCTACCACCAGGAACGCGGCCTGCGCTGGCCGGTGGTCGATGGCAAGGAGACCCGCTGGCGCTACCGCGAGGGCCACGACCCCTACGTCGAGAAGGGCAGCGGCGTGCAGTTCTACGGCAATGCCGACAAGAAGGCGATCATCTTCGCCCTGCCCTACGAGGTGCCGGCCGAGGTGCCGGACGACGACTACCCGTTCTGGCTCAGCACCGGCCGGGTGCTCGAGCACTGGCACACCGGCAGCATGACCCAGCGGGTCGACGAGCTCTACCAGGCCGTGCCCGATGCGCTGGTCTACATGCACCCCGAGGACGCGCGCAAGCTCAACGCCCGGCGCGGCAGCGTGGTTAAGGTGATCAGCCGGCGCGGCGAGATGCAGGCGCGCATCGAGACGCGCGGGCGCAACAAGCCACCGCAGGGGCTGGTGTTCGTGCCCTTCTTCGACGCCAACAAGCTGATCAACAAGGTCACCCTCGACGCCACCGACCCGATCTCCAAGCAGACCGACTACAAGAAGTGCGCGGTGAAGATCGAAGTCGTCAGCATCGCCTGAGGAGAGCCGACATGACATTCCGTTTCCTGCCGTTGTCTCTGCTCGCGGTGTTCGGCCTGGCCGTCGCCGCGGACGTCAACTACCCGCTCGATGCCCCGGCTCCGGACGGTCGCCGCCCTGGCGGCACCATCACCCAGGAGTTCACCCCGCCGCCGTTGCGCGACGAGGAGAACAAGGACCTGCGCCGCGAACGCAACTATCCCGAGCAGCCGCCGACCATCCCGCATGCCATCCGCGGTTACGCGGTGGACAAGAACGCCAACAAGTGCCTGTCCTGCCACAGCCGCGAGGCCAGTGCGCGGACCCAGGCGCCGATGATCAGCATCACCCACTTCGGCGACCGCGACGGCCAGGTGCTCGCCGCGGTGGCGCCGCGGCGCTACTTCTGCACCCAGTGCCACGTCCCGCAGCACGATGCCAAGCCGCTGGTGGAAAACCAGTTCAAGAACATCGACGACCTGCTGTACCGGGAAAACCCCGCCACCGGGAAGCAGAACTGAGGAGGCCTGAATGAAGTCGCTAATGGCCATGCTCAAGCGCTACTGGGGCGTGCTGCGCCGTCCCAGCGTGCACTACAGCCTCGGCGTGCTCACCCTCGGCGGCTTCATCGCCGGGATCATCTTCTGGGGCGGCTTCAACACCGCGCTGGAGGCGACCAATACCGAAGCCTTCTGCATCTCCTGCCACGAGATGGAGAGCAACGTCTACGTCGAGATCAAGGACACCATCCACTACACCAACCGCTCCGGCGTGCGCGCCACCTGCCCGGACTGCCACGTGCCGCATGAGTGGACCGACAAGATCGCGCGCAAGATGCAGGCCTCCAAGGAGGTCTGGGGCAAGATCTTCGGCACCATCAACACCCGCGAGAAATTCCTCGAGAAGCGCCGCGAGCTGGCCGAGCACGAGTGGGCGCGGCTCAAGGCCAACGATTCGCTGGAGTGCCGCAACTGCCACGACTTCGACTTCATGGACTTCACCCGCCAGAGCCCGCGCGCCGCGCAGTTCCACTCCACGGCGCTGGCCAAGGGCGAGGCGACCTGCATCGACTGCCACAAGGGCATCGCCCACCGCCTGCCGGACATGCAGGGCGTGCCCGGTTGGTAGGCCGCGCGACCGGGCCCCTCGGGCATGCCAACCGCAGGGTGGAAAACCGCACAACGTTTTCCACCAGGCTCCGGTGCGCATGGCGCTCCAGCCGAGACGATGGGCCGCGGCCGGACCCCACGCGTGGATGAGGCTGCGCCGTCATCCACCCTACGCACACCAGCCCACCCTCATCCAGGTGACCAACCGTAGGGTGGAAAACCGCGCAGCGTTTTCCACCAGGCTTGCGGTGCGCACGGCGCTCCAGCCGGTGACTATGGGCCGCGGCCGGAGCCCACGCGTGGATGAGGCTGCGCCGTCATCCACCCTACGCACACCAGCCCACCCTCGCTCACGCCGCCAACCGTAGGGTGGAAAACCGCGCAGCGTTTTCCACCAGGCTTGCGGTGCGCATGGCGCTCCAGCCGGCGACTATGGACCGCGGCCGCCCACGCGTGGATGAGGCTGCGCCGTCATCCACCCTACGCACCACCAAGCCCCCCTCATCCAGGTGACCAACCGTAGGGTGGAAAACCGCGCAGCGTTTTCCACCAGGCTCCGGTGCGCATGGCGCTCCAGCCGGTGACTATGGACCGCGGCCGCCCACGCGTGGATGAGGCTGCGCCGTCATCCACCCTACGCACCACCAGCCCACCCTCATCCAGGTTGCCACCGTAGGGTGGAAAACCGCGCAGCGTTTTCCACCAGGCTTGCGGTGCGTCCGGCAACCCCATGGGCAACAGCCCTCCCGGCATTACGGCGATCGATTGCAGAACCCTTCGCCCTGCCAACGAGTCGAACAGCCGCTATCCTTCTGTGACCCAACCCTCATTCGCCTGCCGTATTGCCCATCAAGGAGCCCCCGATGCGCCACTGCCTGTTCGGCCTGCTCATGGCTGCCAGCGTCGCTGCCCATGCCGAAATCCAGACCCAGGAAATCCCCTACCAGGCCGCCGATGGCACAGAGATGATCGGCTACTACGCCTACGACGATGCCGTCGAGGGCCCGCGCCCCGGTGTGGTGGTGGTGCACGAATGGTGGGGCCTCAACGACTACGCCAAACGCCGCGCCCGCGACCTGGCCGGGCTCGGCTACAGCGCGCTGGCCATCGACATGTACGGCGAAGGCAAGAACACCGAGCACCCGAAGGACGCCATGGGCTTCATGAAGGCCGCGCTGGCCGATGCCGACGCCGCCAAGGCGCGCTTCAACGCCGGCCTCGATCTGTTGCGCCAGCAGGAGCAGACCGACGCCGCCAAGCTCGCCGCGGTGGGCTACTGCTTCGGCGGCAAGGTGGTGCTGGACATGGCGCGCCAGGGCGTGCCGCTGGCCGGGGTGGTGAGCTTCCACGGCGCACTGGCCACCGAGACCCGCGCCGTGCCCGGCAGCGTCAAGGCGCGGGTGCTGGTCGAGCACGGCGCCGAGGACAGCATGATCAGCACCGACGACATCGCCGCGCTCAACGTGGAGATGGTCAAGGCCGGTGCGGACTACCAGTTCGTCAGCCTGCCGGGCGCCAAGCACGGCTTCAGCAACCCGGGCGCCGATGCGCATCAGCAAAAGGGCCTGGACCTGGCCTACAGCAAGACCGCCGACGAGCGCTCCTGGCACGACATGCAGCGCTTCCTCGAAGACACCTTCGGCCGCTGAACCCCGCCGGCGTCAGCCCCGGGCAGGGCTGGCGCCTGGCTAGGCCTGGCGATAGGGCAGCGCCTCGCGCGCCGCCTGCATGTAGGCCTGGATCCCGGCCCGCTCCTGAACGAGGAAGTCGGCGACCGCCGTGCGCAGGCCCGGGTGCGCCAGGTAATGCCAGGAGCGCGTCAGCACCGGCTCGAAGCCGCGGACCAGCTTGTGCTCGCCCTGGGCACCGGCGTCGAAACGCTGCAGCCCGTCGGCGATCGCCAGCTCGATGCCCTGGTAGAAGCAGGTCTCGAAATGCAGCCGGTCGAACTCGGCCAGGCAGCCCCAGTAGCGCCCGTACAGCGTCTGGCCATCGACCAGGCAGAAGGCCATGGCCACCGGGCGCGCGGCCTGCTGCACAAGCATCACGCGGATCGCCTCGGGCATCCGCTCGGCCAGCAGGCTGAAGAAGCGGCGCGTCAGGTACGGTGCCTGCCCACGGACCCGGTAGGTATTGGCGTAGCAGGCGTAGACGAAGTCCCAGTCGGCCTCGCCCATCTGCGCACCGGCACGCCACTCGAAGTCCAGGCCCTGCCCCGCCACCTGCTCGCGCTCCTTGCGCAACTGCTTGCGCTTGCGCGAGGCGAGCGCATCGAGGAAGTCCTGAAAGTCGCGGTAGCCGCGGTTGTGCCAGTGGAACTGGCAGCCGATGCGCTCCAGCCAACCGTCGCGGCCGGCCAGCAGCGTATCGGCCATCGGCTCGGTGAAGTTCAGGTGCAGGCCGGAACAACCGTCGGCCTCCAGCGAGTCGGTCAGCGCGTCGAGCAGCCCGCCCGCCGCCTGAACGTCGCCGAGCAACCGTTGCCCGGCCACCGGCGAGAACGGCACCGCGCAGAGCAGCTTGGGGTAGTAGCCGATGCCGGCCCGCTGGCAGGCCTCGGCCCAGGCCCAGTCGAACACGTACTCGCCGTAGGAATGCGCCTTGCGATACAGCGGCAGCGCCGCGCGCGGCGCGCCGTCGGCGTCGGCGTCGAGCAGCAGGCGATGCGCGGGCTGCCAGCCGGTGCGGCCGCCGACGCTGCCGCTGTCTTCGAGAGCACTCAAGAAGCCGTGGCGCAGGAACGGCTGCCGACACGCGAGCAAGGCATCCCATTGCGCGGCGGGCACTTCGGCAAGACGGGAAAGGGTACGGATAGGCATGTCGGGCAGTCTGGCCCGTTGCGCAGACGAAAAAAAGCCCCGCCTGGGGCGGGGCTCAAGGGAGCATCACGGATGAAGGTGATGTTTAGAACACATACTGGCCGCGAACCACGAAGCCGTCGCCGTCGTCGTCGCCAGCATCGTTGGTGATGCCATCGGTCTTGACCTTGACGTAGGTGGCACTCAGCTTGACCGCTTCGTTGACGTACCAGTTGACGCCCAGGTTGTGGGTCTTGCCGTCGACTTCACCCAGTTCACGGATGGCGACGCCCTGAGTCAGGCTACCTTTGGTGTTTTCGTCTTCGACCGTGAAGTCATCGTAGCGATAGAACACTTCCCAGGCGCCGGTCTGCTTGTTCTGGGGCTTGATGGCGTCGAACTTGCCGAGTTTGTAGCCACGCGCTTCGCCAGTGAGGGTATAAGCAGCCTGGACATAGAAACCATCGGCATCGATGTCCTCGGTAACACCGGCATTGTCACCGGCTTCCAGAGTACGCTGCATGTACTCACCCTGCAGGGAGAACGGGCCGGTTGCCCAAGCCGCTTCCACGCCCCACGCGATGTCCTTGTCGAAGTCGCCGGCAGCAGCATTGTTGAAGCCACCAAAGGCAGCACGGTTGCCGCTGTTGGCTTCGGTACCACCCTCGGTAGCAACGCCACGCATGCCCATGCGGCTGCGGAAACGGCCGTCATAGCCTTCGTCGTCGGCGTTGCGCTGGGCGTAGTTCAGGCCCACATGCAGGACGTTGCCAGCCTCATGCATCGGGGCGAAAACACCGCGCAGGTTGAGCTGCTTGGTGCTCTGGCCGTTATCGTCGCTGTTGTCCTTGGAGCTCAGGGTGACAGCACCAAGCAGGGAATCAGCATAGGTGCCGGCCACTTCGATGCCCATGCCGTTCTGGTGGCTGTTGGTCCAGTCCATCAGGTCATAAACGGCGTTGCGCTCCGGCGCGGTAACCCACTTGGAGCTGGTGGCCTTTTCCAGGCCGAAGATCGGGTCGAAGCGACCGAAGCGGATCTCGACCGGCTTGAAGCCAGTGTAGGTAATCGACGCCTCGTCAAAATAGCCGTCATCGCTGCTACCGGCGTTATGCGCGAAGTCGTAGCTCATCAGGTACTTCCAATCCTTGTAGGCGGTACCCGACAGTTCGAGGAAGGCGCGGCGGAAATAGGCTGCATCCTGGCTACCGCCGTCCGCGGTGTAGAAACCGTCGAACTGGCTGTAGTCAGCCTGCAGGCGGCCACCGAGCTTGAAGCTGAATTCTTTATCCGTCGTGGCGACTTCCAGTCCGCCCTTGGTCTTGATAACGAGATCGGCGCCATCGGTGGTGACGGTGCCGGCGAAAGCCTGGGCGGAAACGGCCAGAGCCAGGGCGCTGGCAGCGAAACCGGCGAAGTGCTTGCGGATCATCCAAAATTCCCCTTTATGTTTAGCGTCGGAAACACACGAGTTGGGCTCTTTGTGTTGCGGGGGAATGTTGGCGAGCGCTTATTGCAGCCAAGTGGCTGTTGCGTAAAGGTTTTGTGACAGGGGAACTTTTTCCGAGGCCCATTGCAGAGCGGCTGGCGAGGCAAACACGACGAGCGGTGTCGCGCGAAGAAGCCTGAATCAGCTGCGTCCGGCGCGCTCGCTCGGCCGTCGTGCGCCGGCCACCAGCTTGTCCACCGCCTTCGCCGCGGCAACCATGCCGAAGCTCGCGGTGACCATCATCGCGGCGCCGAAGCCGCCGGCGCAGTCGAGCTTGACGCCCTCGCCGACGAAGCTCTTGCTCTGGCACACCCCGCCGTCCGGCTTGGGATAGCGCAGCTGCTCGGTGGAGAACACGCAGGGCACGCTGTAGGTGCGCCCGGGTGTGCGCGAGAAGCCGTATTCGCGGCGCAGCAGCGAGCGCACCTTGGCTGCCAGCGGATCGTTGAAGGTCTTGTTCAGGTCGGCGACCTGGATCTGCGTCGGGTCGACCTGCCCGCCGGCGCCGCCGGTGGCGACGATCTGGATCTTGCGACGCTTGCACCAGGCGATCAGCGCGGCCTTGGCCGGCACGCTGTCGATGCAGTCGATGACGCAGTCGAAGCCCTCGGTGATGTACTCGGCCATGGTCTCGCGGGTGACGAAGTCGGCCACCGCATGCACCCGGCAGGCCGGGTTGATCGCGCGGATGCGCGCGGCCATCTCGTCGACCTTCGGCTTGCCCACAGCGCCGTCGATGGCCTGGATCTGCCGGTTGGTGTTGGTGATGCAGACGTCGTCCAGGTCGAACAGGCTGATCTCGCCGACACCGCTGCGCGCCAGCGCCTCGGCGACCCAGGAGCCGACCCCGCCGAGCCCGACCACCGCGACGTGCGCAGCGGCCAGCCGCTCGAGCCCCTGGCGCCCGTAAAGCCTGGCAATGCCGCCGAAACGCTGCTCATCGATCGTCATCTTTCACCCCTCGAAAACCAGCCGCGATTATAGGTGCTCGGGCCCTCGCCACGGCAATTGGACGAGCGCCTCGCGGCCCTCTATACAGTCACCAAGGCCGGGAGTAGGATGCGCGCCAGCCGGCGTCCGCCGGTCCTTCCCTTCGTTCCTTCTCCTGGAACTTCGCACCGATGTCTGCTCGCAAATTGGGTCTCAACCTGGTCATGGTCGTGGCCGTGGCCTCGCTGTTCACTGGCCTGTGGGCCTGGTTCAACCAACCGGTGGCTGCGCCGGACTGGCCCGACCAGATCGCCGGCTATTCCTTCTCGCCGTTCCGCCTGCACCAGGCCCCGCAGGACAACCTCTATCCGACCGAGGACGAGATCCGCGCCGACCTCGAACTGCTCAGTCATCAGACCGACAACATCCGCACCTATTCGGTGGACGGCAGCCTGGCCGACATCCCGCGCCTGGCCGAGGAAGTCGGCATGCGCGTGACGCTGGGCATCTGGCTGAGCAACGACCTGGAGGCCAACGAGCGGCAGATCGCCCGCGGCATCGAGATCGCCCGCCAGGAGCGCAGCGTGGTGCGCGTGGTGGTCGGCAACGAAGCGCTGTTTCGCGAGGAGGTGACCCTCGAGCAGATGACCGCCTACCTCGACCGCGTGCGCAGCGCGCTGAAGGTCCCGGTGACCACCGCCGAGCAGTGGCACATCTGGCAGAAGTACCCGGAGCTGGCCCGCCACGTGGACCTGGTCGCCGCCCACGTGCTGCCCTACTGGGAGTTCGTGCCGCGCGAGGATTCGGTGGACTTCGTGCTCGAGCGCGCGCGCGAGCTGAAGAAGCTGTTCCCCAAGAAGCCGCTGCTGCTGGCCGAAGTCGGCTGGCCGAGCAACGGCCGGACCCGCGGCGGCGCCGAGGCCGACCAGGCCGAGCAGGCGATCTACCTGCGCACGCTGGTCAACGAGCTCAACGCCAAGGGCTACAACTATTTCGTCATCGAGGCCTTCGACCAGCCGTGGAAGGCCGGCGAGGAAGGCGCGGTCGGCGCCTACTGGGGCGTCTACAACGCCGAGCGCCAGCCGAAGTTCCCGCTCACCGGGCCGGTGGTCGAGATCCCGCAGTGGCGCCTGCTGGCCAGCGCCTCGGGCATCCTCGCGCTGCTCGCCCTGGCCCTGCTGCTGATCGACGGCAGCGCGCTGCGCCAGCGCGGGCGCACCTTCCTCACCATCGTCGCCTTCCTTGCCGCGACCATGCTGGTGTGGATCGCCTACGACTTCAGCCAGCAGTACAGCACCTGGTTCAGCCTGACCGTTGGCGTGCTGCTGGCGCTCGGTGCGCTGGGCGTGATGGTGGTGCTGCTCACCGAGGCCCACGAGCTGGCCGAGACGGTGTGGAAGCGCAAGCGCGTGCGGCCGTTCCTGCCGGTGACCGACGAGAGCGGCTACCGGCCGATGGTGTCGATCCACGTGCCCTGCTACAACGAGCCGCCGGAAATGGTGAAGCAGACGCTCAACGCCCTGGCCCGGCTCGACTACCCGAACTTCGAAGTGCTGGTGATCGACAACAACACCCGCGACCCGGCCGTGTGGGAGCCGGTGCAGGCGCACTGCGAGCGGCTCGGCGAGCGCTTCCGCTTCTTCCACGTCGCGCCGCTGGCCGGCTTCAAGGGCGGCGCGCTGAACTACGCGCTCGGACACACCCACCCGGATGCCGAGGTGGTCGCGGTGATCGACTCGGACTACTGCGTCGGCCCCGACTGGCTGCGCCACATGGTGCCGCACTTCGCCGACCCGAAGATCGCCGTGGTGCAGTCGCCGCAGGACTACCGCGACGAGGATGAATCGCTGTTCAAGAAGCTCTGCTACGCCGAGTACAAGGGCTTCTTCCACATCGGCATGGTCACCCGCAACGACCGCGACGCGATCATCCAGCACGGCACCATGACCATGACCCGGCGCAGCGTGCTCGACGAGCTGAAGTGGGCCGACTGGTGCATCACCGAGGACGCCGAGCTGGGCCTGCGGGTGTTCGAGAAGGGCCTGTCGGCGGCCTACTCCGAGCAGAGCTACGGCAAGGGCCTGATGCCCGACACCTTCATCGACTTCAAGAAGCAGCGCTTCCGCTGGGCCTATGGCGCAATGCAGATCATGAAGCGCCACCTGGCCAGCCTGTTCTTCGGCCGGGGCAGCGAGCTGACCCGCGGCCAGCGCTACCACTTCGTCGCCGGCTGGCTGCCGTGGGTGGCCGACGGGCTGAACATCTTCTTCACCGCCGGCGCGCTGCTCTGGTCGGCGGCGATGATCATCGTGCCCAACCGGGTCGACCCGCCGCTGTTGATCTTCGCCCTGCCGCCACTGGCGCTGTTCTTCTTCAAGCTGGGCAAGATCCTGTTCCTCTACCGCCGCGCGGTAGGCGTGAACATGCGCGATGCGGTGTTCGCCGCGGTGGCCGGCCTGGCGCTGTCGCACACCATCGCCAAGGCCGTGCTGTTCGGCGTGGTCACGCGCAGCATCCCGTTCTTCCGCACGCCGAAGATGCGCAGCAGCCACGGCCTGCTGGTGGCGCTGGCCGAAGCGCGCGAGGAAGCCTTCGTCATGCTGCTGCTGTGGAGCGCCGCGCTCGGCATCAGCGTCACCCAGCCGCAACCGGGGCTGGACGTGATGTTCTGGGTCGCCGTGCTGCTGATCCAGTCGCTGCCCTACGTTGCCGCGCTGGTGATGGCGCTGCTCTCGTCATTGCCCAAGCCGCAGCAGCACGTCCAGGCCAAGCCGGCCTGAGCCCGCTGCAACACCCGCAACGCCCGGCCCAGTCGCCGGGCGTTCTGCTTTAATATGCCGCCTTTTCCGCCCTGCTGACCGGAGCCCCGATGACCGCCCCTGCCCTCTCCCCGACCCTGCAACTGGCCTGCGAGCTGATCAACCGCGCCTCGGTGACGCCGCTGGACGAAGGCTGCCAGCAGCTGATGGGCCAGCGCCTGGCGGCCTGCGGCTTCGCCGTCGAACCGATGCGCATCGAGGACGTGGACAACTTCTGGGCTCTGCGCGGCAGCGAAGGCCCGGTGCTGTGCTTCGCCGGGCACACCGACGTGGTGCCGACCGGCCCGGTCGAGGCCTGGCACAACCCGCCGTTCGCCGCGCGCATCGACGAGCAGGGCATGCTGCACGGCCGCGGCGCGGCAGACATGAAGGGCAGCCTGGCGGCCATGGTCGTGGCAGTGGAGCGTTTCGCTGCCGATCACCCGAATCACAAGGGGCAGATCGCCTTCCTCATCACCAGCGACGAGGAAGGCCCGGCGCACCACGGCACCAAGGCGGTGGTCGAGCGCCTGCGCGAGCGCGGCCAGCGGCTGGACTGGTGCATCGTCGGCGAACCCTCGAGCACCGCGCTGGTCGGCGACGTGGTGAAGAATGGCCGCCGCGGCTCGCTCGGCGGCACCCTCACCGTACGCGGCCAGCAGGGCCACGTCGCCTACCCGCACCTGGCGAAGAACCCGATCCACCTCGCCGCGCCGGCGCTGGCCGAACTGGCCGCCGAGCACTGGGACGACGGCAACGCCTTCTTCCCGCCGACCAGCTTCCAGATCTCCAACCTCAACGCCGGCACCGGCGCGACCAACGTCATTCCCGGCACGCTGAGCGCGGTGTTCAACTTCCGCTTCTCCACCGAATCCACGGTCGAGGACCTGCAGCGGCGCACCGCGGCGATCCTCGACAAGCACGGCCTGGACTGGCACGTCGACTGGGCGCTGTCCGGCCTGCCGTTCCTCACCGAGCCGGGCGAGCTGCTCGATGCGGTGTCGGCGAGCATCCGCGCGGTCACCGGCCGCAACACCACGCCGTCGACCAGCGGCGGCACCTCCGATGGCCGCTTCATCGCCACGCTCGGCACCCAGGTGGTCGAGCTCGGCCCGGTGAACGCGACCATCCACCAGGTCGACGAGCACGTGCTGGCCAGCGACCTCGACCTGCTCGCCGAGATCTACTACCAGACCCTGGTGCGCCTGCTCGCATGCTGACCTGTCCGATCTGCCGGGCGCCGCTGGCCGCGGTCGACAATGGCGTCGCCTGCCCGGCCAACCACCGCTTCGACCGTGCGCGCCAGGGCTACCTGAACCTGCTTCCCGTGCAGCACAAGAACAGCCGCGATCCGGGTGACAACCAGGCCATGGTCGAGGCGCGCCGGCGCTTCCTCGACGGCGGCCACTACGCGCCGCTGGCCCGGCGCCTGGCCGAACTGGCTGCCGCACGCGCGCCGCGCGCCTGGCTGGACATCGGCTGCGGCGAGGGTTACTACACCGCCCAGCTCGCCGAGGCGCTGCCAACGGCCCAGGGCTACGCGCTGGACATCTCCCGCGAGGCGATCAAGCGTGCCTGCAAGCGCGCGCCTCAGCTCGAATGGCTGGTGGCGAGCATGGCCCGCGTGCCGCTGGCCGATGCCAGCTGCGACCTGCTGGCCAGCGTGTTCAGCCCGCTGGACTGGAGCGAGGCACATCGTCTGCTCGCCCCCGGCGGCGGCCTGCTGCGCATGGGGCCGACCCGCGAGCACCTGTGGGAGCTGCGCGAGCGGCTCTATGACGAGGTGCGCGACTACGACGACGAGAAGCACCTGGCGCTGATTCCAGACGGCATGCACCTGGCGCACAGCGAGACGCTGACCTACCGCCTGCAGCTCGACGATGCCCAGGCCCGCGCCGACCTGCTGGCGATGACCCCGCACGGCTGGCGCGCGAGCGCCGAGCGCCGCGCCGCGGTGATCGACGCGCCGCTCAGCGTGCGCGTTGCGATACGCTACGACTGGATCGAGCGCGACTGACACCGACCCACACGAGGCAGCCCAGATGCGGCAACCGGACATCGAGATCTACCTGAAGGACGCCAGCCAGGAGGCCGTAGGCGCATGGCTGGCCGAGGCCATCGGCCCCTGCACGCCCTGGCAGCAGAAAGGCCAGACCTTCAAGTGCAGCGCCGCCGGCATCCCGGTGACCTGGCTGCCCAACGCGGTCGGCAAGTGGCACTGCCTGTTGCTGGAAAGCGCCGCCACGCCCTGGGCCGACGACATCGCCTGCGCCCGCGCGGCGCACCAGGCGCTCGGCGTGCAGATCCGCTGCGCCCCGGGCGGCTGGAGCGAAGACGAAGGCGAGGACGACGCCGACCGCTGGATCCGCGTCGATGCCGAGGGCGAGCAGGAGATCGTCTGGCGCACGGGTTGATCGCACCAGGGTCGCAAGGCCCGGTATCTGAACCCTCCCCCGATCGCACTCCGCGCGTAGGGTGGCTTCAGCCCACCGCGCAACCCTCCCGAAAACGACAAAGCCCGCCATCACGGCGGGCTTTGTCCTACAGCAGCCGGAGTCAGACGCCGGCGACATCCTCGGCCTGCAGGCCCTTCTGGCCCTGGATCACCGAGAACTCCACCTGCTGGCCTTCGGCCAGCGAACGGTGGCCTTCGCCACGGATCGCGCGGTAGTGGACGAACACGTCCGCCCCGTTACCGCGCTGAATGAACCCATAGCCCTTGGCATCGTTGAACCACTTGACGGTTCCGACTTCGCGCTCAGCCATCTGACACTTCTCCAACTCGCTTTTTATTATTCCCCGAAGGGGTGGGATCGGTCGCCGCGGGCCTGGCCATTCTTGTGGAACCGCCTGCCCGCGAATACGACCGCGTTCGAGTATAGGAACAAGGTCTGCCGGTTGAAAGCCTGCAACCCGAGCGGACCGACGCAGCGCGCAGCAGCCCGCCCGGCGGGGCTTCAGGCCCGGCGGCGGCGCCACAGCCAGAGCGCCAGCGCGGCCAGCGTCAGCAGTGCCGGCAGCAGCGCGATGTTGAGCAGCTTCAGCGTGCGGCCCAGCGCCTCGATGTCGGCGTTGAGCTGGTAGCGCACCTCGCGCAGCTCCTTGCGGATCGCCAGCTTCTCCTGCAGGAACTGCTGCAGCGCCACCTGCTGCTCGGCGCTCAGCTCCAGCGCCTGCTCCGGCTCGGGGCTCTGCAGCTCGGCGAGTTTCTGCTCGGTGGCGGCCAGGCGCTGCTGCAGCACTTCCTCCTTCTCGCGGAACCGCGCCTCGGCCTGGCGCTGCAACTGCTCGACGACGACGAACGGCCGGGTGAAGCGGCCGCGCGAGCGCACGCTGATCAGCGCATCGCTGCCGGCGAGGTTGTCCAGCGCGTTGACCACGAAGGCGCCGTTGTCGGCCCAGGGCTGCGGGACGCGCTGGCCGAAGAAGTCCTGCACCTGCACCCACATGCGATCGCTGAGCAGGTCGGTGTCGGCCACCGCGATGACGTTGATCCCCTCGCTTTGCTTGAGGCCGTCCTTGCGCCCCTCGATGCCGTTCGGATAGGCCGACCCGGCCGGGCCCTGGATGCGCGCCGCCAGCACGTAGCGCTCGCCGCTCGGCTGCAGCTCGCCGAGCAGCGTCTCGGGGTTGTCGAGCATGGCGAAGCGCTCGGCATCCAGCGGCGCGGCCAGGTTGGAGCTCCTCAGCAGCGGCGTGAAGCGCGTGCTCGCCCCGTCCAGCGGCTCGAGGATGCCGGCGGTGGCCAGGGTCAGGCTTTCCAGCGGCGCGGTGGTGACGTCGTCGGCATCGATCGCCTGGCGCGTCAGGTCCAGCCAGCCCGGGTGGCGCACCGGCCGGCGCTCGACGCCCATGCCTACCGACATGGCGAAGCCAGCGTCGGCCACCACCTTTTGCGGCACCAGCCGCACCCCCCAGGCCTTGAACAGCGGCTCGAGCTCGGAACCCCGCTCCTCGGCCAGCTGTTCGCCCGGGCCGATGCCCATGCCGGGGTCGGCCTCGCTGTAGGGGTCGACGAACACCAGCAGCTTGCCGCCGCGCATGACGAACTGGTCGACCGCGTAGAGTGTCTGCTCCGGCAGCTGCTTGGGGTGCACCAGCATCAGCACCGAGACGTCCTCGGGGATGGCATCGATGTCACGGCGCAGGCTCTCGATGTGGAACAGCTGGCGAATCTCCTCGAGCACCATCCACGGTGGCGTCGGCTGCTGGCTGCGCATGTCGAAGCCGCCGTTGAGCTGCAGCCCCGACAGCACGCCGACCACCGGCATCCTGGCGCTGGCCAGGCTCTGCACTAGGCGGCTGATCTCGTACTCGAGGAATTCCTCCTGGTCCAGCGGGAAGAACGGGATGGTCTGGCTGGCGCCTTCGGCGTTGGTCCCGGCCAGGCCGAAGTAGACCTTGTCGCCGCCCTGGTCCAGCGGCACGCCCTGCAGGCCGAACTCGGCGGCCTGGTCCTCGGCCTCGGAGAACGGCTCGGGATCGATCACCTCGAGCTTGAGCTTGCCACCGGCGGCCCGCCCGTAGGCCTTGAGCATCTCTTCGACGCGGCGTGCATAGTTGCGCAGCGTCACCAGTTCCTTGGCGGCCTCGTCGGAATAGAAGAACTTCAGCTCGATGGGCTCATCCAGCCCTTCGAGAATCCGCCGGGTGCCGTCGGAAATGGTGTAGAGCTTCTGCTCGGTCAGGTCCAGCCGGGCATTGTTCAGGCCCAGCCCGGAAAGGATGTTGAAGGCCAGGAACGCCAGCGCGATCAGCAGCAGGCCGGCACCGGAATAGATCACTCGTTTCATGTCGGCAGCTTCCTTACTGGGCTTTCTTCAGGTCGACCACCACGGCGGTGGCGGCCAGCCAGGCGACGATCAGGCTGAGGAAATACAGCAGGTCGCGCAGGTCGATGACGCCCTTGCTGATCGAGTCGAAGCGCACCAGGAAGCTCAGCGAGGCCACCGCGTCGACCAGCCACTGCGGCGCCCAGGCGAAGGCATCGAGCACCATCGGCAGGCCGCTGACGATGAACAGGAAGCTGACGCTGACGGCGAGGATGAAGGCGATCACCTGGTTCTTCGCCAGCGCTGACATGCACGAGCCGATCGCCAGGAAGGCGCCGGCCAGCAGCCAGCTGCCGAGGTAGGCGGCGACGATCACGCCGTTGTCCGGCTCGCCGAGGTAGTTGACCGTGACGACCATCGGGAAGGTCAGCAGCAGCGCGAGGGCGGCGAACACCCAGGCGGCGAGAAACTTGCCGGTCACCGCCTCGAAGCGGGTGATCGGCAGGGTCATCAACAGCTCGATGGAGCCGGACTTGCGCTCCTCGGCCCACAGGCGCATGGCGATCGCCGGGATGAGGAACAGGTACAACCAGGTGTGGAAGCTGAAGAACGGCGTCAGGTCGGCCTGGCCGCGCTCGTAGAAGCCGCCCAGGTAGAAGGTGAACACCCCGGACAGGACGAGGAAGATCAGGATGAACACGTAGGCCAGCGGCGTGGCGAAGTAGCTCGCCAGCTCGCGCTTGAAGATCACCGGCAACTGGCTCATGCGGCTTCTCCACGGGTCAGGGTACGGAAGACTTCATCGAGGCGGCCGCGCTCCACGTTCAGCTCGCGGATCGTCCAGCCGCGCGCGGCGACCAGCGCATTGACCTGCGGGAGGATCACCGCGTCCGGCTGCGCCAGCACCGTCAGGCTGTGCTCGGCGGCGTTGCGCTCGATGCCCGCCACGCCGGGCAGCGCGGCAAACGCCTGCTCGTCCAGCGGGCCATCGGCGACCAGCGTCACCGCCTGGTGGTAGCGCGAACGGCGCTCCAGCTCCAGCGGCGTGCCATCGGCGACCAGCCGGCCGGCGGCGATCACCAGCGCACGGCTGCACACGGCGCTGACTTCCTCGAGGATGTGGGTGGAGATGATCACGATCTTGTCCTGCGCCAGGCCCTGGATCAGCTGGCGGACCTGGTGCTTCTGGTTCGGGTCGAGGCCGTCGGTGGGCTCGTCGAGGATCAGCACGCGCGGATCGTGGAGGATCGCCTGGGCCAGCCCGACCCGGCGCTTGAAGCCCTTGGACAGGGTCTCGATGTCCTGCCCCAGTACCCGCTCGAGCTCCACCTGCGCCACCGCGCGCTCGACCCGCGCGCGCTTCTCGGCGCCGCGAAAGCCGCGCACCTCGGCGATGAACTCGAGAAAGCCGCGCACCGTCATGTCGCCGTAGCAGGGCGCGCCTTCGGGCAGGTAGCCGGTCAGCCGCTGCGCCTGCAGCGTGCGGGTGCGGATATCGTGGCCGAAGATGCTCGCGGTGCCGGCGGTCGGCGCAAGAAAGCCGGTCAGCATCTTCATGGTGGTGGACTTGCCGGCCCCGTTCGGGCCGAGGAACCCCAGCACCTCGCCCGGCTGGACGCTGAAGGACAGCGCATCCACTGCCGTGTGCTGGGCGAATCGTTTAGTCAGACTCTTGAGTTCGATCATTTGGCCTTGTCACCCGTGCGGTCACCACCTGGCTCGCCGCTCGCGCCGAGCCAGGCCTGCAAAATGCCGCGGAACTATATGAAGACGGGCCGGCTAATCGCAACCACGGGGTGCTGGCGGGCCGGCCGCTGGACTGGATGTCGCCATGCGTGCCGCTGCCCGGCCCCACTCCCGGCGCGATCTATACTGGCCCATGTATCACCCACACAGCGTGAGACCCCCGCCATGAAAACAACCATTCTGATCGGCATGCTTGCGGCCCTGGCTGCGGCTACCGCAGCTACCCAGGCGCAGAGCGCGCAGGACGGCAAGGGCAAGGAGCGTTACCAGCAGAGCCAGCCGGCCGGCAAGATGAACATGGACAAGTCCCAGGAGCGGCGCGAAGCGCTCGAGCGCAACAACATGCAGCAGCGCGATCGCTACCGCGAGCAGCAGGACAACCAGGGGATGGACCGCCAGCGCGAAATGAAGCAGGAGCAGGTGCAGAAGGAGCTCGGCCGCGGTTCCGAACAGGGCCAGGAGTCGCGCGAAGAGCGGCGCAAGTGGTGGCGCTTCTGGGGCAACTGAGGCGGAGCGGGCCGGCGGCGCTCCTGGAAACCTGTCGCCCATGACGCGCAGGGCAAACCGGCCACAGCCCGGTGCAAAACGCGCGGCGTGCGGCCGGCCGCGGCGCCAGGCTTTTGCCCGGCAGGGGCGCTTGCGGCACACTTGCCGGCTTCCGGGGCCTGGCCCTTTCACAACCGAAACCGCCGCATGACTCGTTCCCCCTTCCGCCGCCTGGCCTTCTCCCTGCTGCGCCGCGTGCTCTACCTCTGGGTACGCTCGGAGACCATCAACCAGTCCGCCTTCACCCTCAAGCTCGACCGCAGCCAGCCGGTGTTCTATGTGCTGCCACGCGCCTCGCTGAGCGACCTCGCGGTGCTCGATGCCGAGTGCAGCAAGGCCGGGCTGCCGCGGCCGGTGGCCGAAGTGGCGGTGGGCGATCACCTGGAGCCGGCGGCGTTCTTCTTCCTCGCCCCGGCGGCGGACTGGTTCGGCCGCCGCAGCCGGCCGGAGCCGCCCGCACCGCTGGTGCGGCTGGTCGGCGCGCTCGAGCAGAACGCGGTGGACAACGCGCAGATCGTCCCGGTCAGCGTGTTCTGGGGCCAGTCGCCGGACCGCGAGACCAGCCCCTGGAAGCTGCTGTTCGCCGATAGCTGGGCGGTGACCGGCCGGCTGCGCAAGCTATTGAGCATCCTCATCCTCGGCCGCAAGACGCGGGTGCAGTTCTCCACGCCGATCCAGCTCGACGAACTGGTGGCGCAGAACAAGGGCCACGAACGCACGCTGCGCATGGTCCATCGCATGCTGCGCGTGCACTTCCGCCAGCAGAAGACCTCGGTGATCGGCCCCGACCTCTCGCACCGGCGCAACCTGGTCAAGGGCCTGGTGCATGCGCCCGCCGTGCGCGAGGCGATCCGCGAGGAGGCCGAGCGCGAGAAGATCGCCCTCGACAAGGCCGAGGCCCGCGCGCTGCGCTATGGCAACGAGATCGCCTCGGACTACGCCTACACGGCGGTGCGCTTCCTCGAGGTGGTGCTGTCCTGGTTCTGGAACAAGATCTACGACGGCGTCCGGGTCAACCACCTGGAGCCGCTGCAGGAGGCGGTACGCGGCCACGAGGTGGTCTACGTGCCCTGCCACCGCAGCCATATCGACTACCTGCTGCTGTCCTACCTGTTGTTCCGCAATGGCCTGACACCGCCGCACATCGCCGCCGGCATCAACCTCAACATGCCGGTGGTCGGCGGGCTGCTGCGCCGCGGTGGCGCCTTCTTCATGCGCCGCTCGTTCAAGGGCAACCCGCTGTACACGGCGGTGTTCAACGAATACCTGCACACCCTGTTCACCCGCGGCTTTCCGGTCGAATACTTCGTCGAGGGCGGCCGCTCGCGCACCGGGCGCATGCTGCAGCCCAAGACCGGCATGCTGGCGCTGACGCTGCGCAGCTACCTGCGCTCCTCGCGTCTGCCGGTGCTCTTCGTGCCGGTGTACATCGGCTACGAACGGGTGCTCGAAGGCCGCACCTACCTGGGCGAGCTGCGCGGCGCGGCGAAGAAGAAGGAATCGATCCTCGATATCTTCAAGGTCATCGGCGCGCTCAGGCAGCGCTTCGGCCAGGTCTGGGTCAACTTCGGCGAGCCCTTGAAGCTCGGCGAGTTCCTCGAGCAGGAGCAGCCCGGCTGGCGCCAGCAGAGCTACGCCGCCGATGCCCGTCCCGCCTGGCTCAACGACACCACCAACCGGCTGGCCGAGCGCATCGCCCAGCGCCTGAACGAGGCGGCGGCGATCAACCCGGTCAACCTGGTGGCCCTGGCGATGCTCTCGACCAACCGCCAGGCGCTGGACGAGCGTTCGCTGGCGCGGGTGCTGGACCTCTACCAGACCCTGCTGCGCGCGGTGCCCTACTCGCCGCATACCACCCTGCCCGAAGGCGACGGCCAGGCGCTGATCGCCCATGTCAAGGCATTGGGGCTGATCGCCGAACAAAAGGATGCGCTCGGCAACATCCTCTACCTGGACGAGCAGAACGCCGTCCTGATGACCTACTACCGCAACAACGTGATGCACATCCTGGCCTTGCCGGCGCTGCTGGCGAGCCTGTTCCAGAGCAGCGCGCGGATCAGCCGCGAGCAGATCCTGCGCTTTACCGAGGCGCTGTACCCCTACCTGCGCGCCGAGCTGTTCATTCGCTGGGAGGTCGAGGAACTGGCCGGGGTGATCGACCGCTGGCTGGCGGCCTTCGTCGAGCAGGGCCTGCTCAAGGTCGATGGCGACAGCTACGTGCGCCCGGCCCCCAGCTCGCGGCAGTTCGTTCTGCTGACGCTGCTGGCCCGGGTCATCGTGCAGACCCTGCAGCGCTTCTACATGGCCATCTCGCTGCTGCTCAACAGCGGCCAGTACAGCCTCAGCGCCGAGGAACTGGAGAACCTGAGCACGGTGATGGCCCAGCGCCTGTCGATCCTGCATGGGCTCAACGCACCGGAATTCTTCGACAAGACACTGTTCCGCCACTTCATCGCCACGCTGCAGGCCGAGGGCGTGGTGCATCGCGACGAAGCCGGCAAGCTGGGCTACCACGCCATGCTCGGTGAACTGGCCGAGGGCGCCGCCAAGCGCGTGCTGCCGGCCGAGGTGCGCCTGTCGATCCGCCAGGTCGCGCTGGAGCGCCACGAGGACGACGAGACGCAGCAGCCGGGCAGCTAGCGCACCCGACCCGGTTCATGGCGCGGCTCAGCCGGTCACCCGCCGCCACAGCGCCCGGCTCACCACGCGCAGCTTGTCGCGTGGGGTGAAGCGCTTGAGCGTGGCCTTGACCACGCCTTCGGTGAAGCGCGTGCGCTTGCTGTAGTCGATGCGCACGTCCACCAGCACCGGCCGGCCCTCACCGGCCAGCGCCAGGGCCCGGGTGATGCCGTCGGCACACTGCGCGTTGTTCTCGATGGCGACGAACGCCGCGCCGGTGGTTTCGGCCAGCGCGGCGAGGTTGAGCGGCCGCAGCACGGTGCAGGTCTTGCGGTTGTAGGGAATCTCCTGCGCCTGGGCGATCTGCGACAGCTCGCCGTCGTTGAACACGAACAGCACCAGCTCGAGCCCCAGGCTGCTGGCGGTGACCAGCTCCAGGCCGGTCATGCGCAGCGCGCCATCGCCGACCACGCCGACCACCTGGCGCTGCGGGTTGGCCAGCTTGGCGCCGATCATGCCCGGCACGCAGTAGCCCATCGCATTGAAGTCGCTGGGCGAGATGAAGCCGCGCGCGGCGTGGATCGGCATCAGCTCGGCCAGCAGGAAAGTGTGGTTGCCATCGTCGGCGACCACGATCGCCTGGTCGCCGAGCTGCGCGCGCAACGCCTGGCAGAACAGCGCGGGGTTCACCCGCCCATGGCTGTCGTGCTGCAGCCATTCCTTGACGTACGCGGACTTGTCGGCGGCGATCCGTTGCGGCAGTTCGCTGCGCGGCGGCGCGCTGCGCAAGGCGCGGACCTCGGCGAGCAGCGCCGGGACCAGCTGCTCGGCCGCGCCGGCCAGGGAGATACGCGCGGGGTAGTTGGCACCGAACACCTGCGGGTTGATGTCCAGGTGAATCAGCTTCGCCGGCACCGGCATGCTGTAGCTGCCGGTGGGAATTTCCGCGAAGCGCGTGCCCACCGCCAGCAGGCAGTCGCAATCGGCGAAGGCGTTGGCCGCGGCCGGCACCGCGTAATCGCCGAAGCCCATGCCGACATGCAGCGGATGCGTGGCCGGGAAAGCGCTGAGCCCCTGCAGCGTGGTGCAGACCGGCGCGGCGAGCAGTTCGGCCAGCTGGATCAGTTCGGCCTGCGCCCCCATCGCGCCCCAGCCGAGAAACAGCCCGGGCTGGCGCGCGTCGACCAGCAACCGCGCGGCCTGGCGCAGCAGTTCCGGGTCTGGCTGCGGCGTCGGCGGTTCGGCGACGAAGGCCGGCATCTCCTCCACCTCGCCGAGGAAGTTGCCGATGTTGTACGGCAGCTCGACGAACACCGGGCCCGGCTCGCCAGCGGTGGCGATGCGGTAGGCCTGATACAGCGTGGGGATCACCTCGGCATGGCTGAGGATGCGGAAACTCGCCTTGGTGATCGGCGCCAGCAGCGCGTGCTGATCGATATCGTGCAACTGGAAGTGGCGGCCGCTTTCGCTGTGGATACCGCCGGAGAGGATCAACATGGGAATGCCGTCCAGCCCCGCCTCGCCGATGCCGCTGGCGGCATGGGTGACGCCGGCGGCCGGCACGATCACCAGCGTGCCGATGCTCGAGCCAGTGCGGCTGAAGGCATCGGCCATGAAGGCCGCGCCGCATTCGTGGGTCACCAGCACCGGCTGGATGCTTGGCGAGGCGTTCAGCTCGTCGTACAGCTCGGTGTTGTGCACGCCCGGAATGCCGAAGGTGTGGCTGACGCCCAGCTGTTCCAGGGCGAAGCGTGCGAGTGCGGCGCCGGTCTTCTTCATGGTGGTGCTCCTTGTTCTTGTGTTTGTCTGGGTCAGGCGTGGCCGGCGATGGCCTGCGCGGCGCGGCGACCGTTGAGGATGCAGTTGGAGAGAAAGGTGCCTTCCAGCGAGCGGATGCCGCTGATGCCGCCGCCGCCGAAGCCGGCCGCCTCGCCGGCCGCATACAGGCCGGGCAGCGGCTCGCCGCGGGCGTCGAGTACCCGCGAGTGCAGGTCGGTGAGCATGCCGCCCATGCTCTTGCGGCTGATCAGGCGGGTGCGGATGGCGATCAGCGGGCCGCTGCCGGCATCGACGATCGGCCGTGGCCGACAGGTGCGTACACGGTCGCCGCGCCACTGGCGCAGCTGCTGCAGGCGGCGCAACTGCTCGTCGTTGTACAGCGCCGGACCACGACGGATGCCGGCATCGTAGCGCGCCAGCGTGGCCGCCAGCAGGTCGGGCTCAAGTCGGCCATCGGCGGCCAGCGCGGCCATCTGTTCGGTCAGTTGCGGCAGCGTCTCGGCGGCCAGCACATCCGGGCAGCGCTCGATCAGCCAGCGCACCAGCTGGCGGTTGCCGGTGGCGAGCTGCCAGAGCAGCGGTAACAGCTTGCGGTCGCGAAAATGCGGGTTGCTGTCGGTGCCGGAAATCGCCAATTCCTTGATCGCGATGCGCCAGTTGAGCAGCTGCCAGCCGTACTGGCCGGGCAAGTGGCCGATGCGCTTGCACTGGTCATGGGTGTCGAAGCCGCCTACCAGCGGCTGCGGGCCGATGCGTTGCCCGCGGGCGTCGAGCCACAGCGCCGAGCGCGAGGGAATCAGGCTCAGGCCGTGCTGCGCAAACTGCGGCTCGGGATGGGCGATGCCGGCGGCGTAGTTCCACATGCGCCCGAGCTTGACCACCTGGCCACCGGCGGCCTGCACCTGCCCATGCAGTTCGCCATCGGCGCGCGGGTCGGTGCCGTTGAGGATGTTCTCCGGGCAAGGGCCGTACAGCGGGTCCCAGTGCTGGCGCACCTTGGCCAGGTCGCCATTGATGCCGCCGCTGCACAGCACCACATGCTCGGCGTCGATACGAAACCCGCCCGCGTCGCTGCGGCCATGACAGCCCACCACGGCACCGTTGCGCGTTTCCAGGCCCAGCACGCGATGCTCGAACAGGCAGCTCAGGCCAGTATGCTCGAACATCCGCCGCGCCAGCGTCTGCGCCACGCCGCGGCCGCAGCCCCAGGCCACGTGGTAGCGCGGCAGCGCGTTGCCGTCGCCGAAATTGCCGCGCTCGACCCACTGCACCGCCGGGAAGAAGCTCACGCCGCGCTGGCGCAGCCAGTCGTAGATGTCCGCCTTGTTGCGCTCGGCATAGTGCTCGGCCCAGCGCCGCCCCCAGTGGTCGTCGACATCGAAGGCGGCTACCCGCAGCCAGTCTTCCAGCAGCAGCTCGGGCGAATCCTGCACCTTGTTGCGCTGCTGCTCCGGCGTACCGCAGAGCAACATGCCACCGAACGCATCGTTGGCCTGGCCGCCGCACTGGCTGCGCGGCGCGGCGTCCAGCAGCAGCACCTGGCGGCCGCGTTCGAGCAGCTCCAGCGCCGTGCTGATGCCGGCCAACCCCGCGCCGATCACCAGGGTTTCACAACGATGATGGGTAGGCTGCATGCCGGGCCTCCTGGCAGAAGTGCGATTCGATGCGCCCCAGCCTAGGCAAGTGCAGCGTCGGCAGCCTGACCTTTCACGAATGCCTGGTTGACATATTGCGAATCCATGCCCGCAATGCACCCTCGCCCAACGGATGCCGAACATGACCCAGATCGCCCGCAGCGCCGTGTTCATCGGCTTCGACAGCCTGTGCCGACGCTACGACCTGAACCCGCACGAGCTGCTGCGCCGCTGCGACCTCGATCCGCTGGTGCTGCGCCGGCCGGACCTGTACGTGCCTTACGCCAGCTTCGCCCGCGCGCTCAACCTCGCGGCCGCCGAGGGGCCGGCGCCCAGCTTCGGCCTGCAGTTGAGCGAGTATCACGACTATCTGGTGCTTGGCCCGTTCGGCCTGCTACTGGCGCAGTCCGAGAACTTCGCCGAGGTGCTCAAGCTGACCCAGCAGTACGTGCACCTGCATGCCCAGGGCATCGCCCTGTATCTGCACGGCGAAGGCGAGCGCCTGCACGTGGAATACCGCCTGCAGCTGCAGGACGCCGTGGACCTGCGCCAGCTGCGCGAGCTGGGCCTGGGAGTGATGCAGCGGACCATGACCGGCCTGTTCGGCACCGGCTGGCAGCCACACGAGCTGCTGGTCGGCCACGCGGCGCTGGGCGAGCCAGCCGACTACGCACGGGTATTTCCCTGCCCGCTACGGTTCGAGCAGCGCAGCAGCGGCTTCGTCACCGACCGCAGCATCTTCGACCTGCGCCCGCTGGAGCAGCGGCATCAGCTCAAGTCGCACCTGATCGAGCAGTACCACCACAGCCAGCACCTGCCGAGCGACCTCACCGAGCAGATCCGCTATGTGTTGCAGTCGATCCTCTCCACCGGCGAGGCGCGGCTGGAGGTGGTCGCGCGCCTGCTCGGCCAGCATCCGCGCAGCCTGCAGATCGCCTTGCAGCGCAACGGTCACAGCTTTCGCGGGCTGCTCGACCAGGTGCGCTATGCCGAGGCGCGCCACCAGTTGCGGCTGTCCGCCCAGTCGATCACCGATCTCGCGCTGCACCTGGGCTACGCTGACGAAACGGCCTTCTCCCGCGCATTCAAGCGCTGGAGCGGAATGGCGCCGCAGCTGTGGCGCAAGGGCAACTTCGACATCAGCTGACCGCACGCGCAGCGCCACGGCAGCTGTTAAGCTCGCCGCCACCCATTCGGAGGAACCCCCATGCTTCGCATCGCCACCTTTGCCGCCGGCCTGCTGCTGTCTGCCGGCGCCTTCGCCCTGTCGCTCGCCGACCTGACCCAGAGCGATGCCAGCGCCGGCCTCAAGGACGCCCTCGCCCAGGGCGCCAAGGTCGCCGTGCAACAGCTCGGCAAGCCCGGCGGCTTCAGCGCCGACCCGGACGTGCGCATCGAGCTGCCGGGCAACATCGGCAAGGCCTCGCGCATGCTGAAGATGCTCGGCATGGGCGCACAGGTCGAGCAGCTGGAGAACAGCATGAACCTGGCCGCCGAGAAGGCCGTGCCGGAGGCCCAGCAGTTGCTGCTCGATGCCGTGCGCAAGATGACCGTGCAGGATGCCAAGGCGATCCTGGCCGGCGGCGAGGATTCGGCCACCCAGTACCTGGACCAGTCCAGCCGCGAGCAGATCCGCGCGCGCTTCCTGCCGATCGTCAAGCAGGCCACCGACCAGGTCGGCCTGGCCCAGCAGTACAACGCGGTGGCGGCCAAGGTGCCGGCCGCGCTGAACGGCAACTACGCCAACATCGAGAGCTACGTCACCGAGCAGGCGCTCGACGGCCTGTTCACGGTGATCGCCGAGCAGGAAGCGAGCATCCGCAAGGACCCGGCCGCCGCCGCCACCAGCCTGGCGAAGAAGGTGTTCGGCGCGCTTTGACCGGTGCACCGATCCGCCTGCCCGCGTGGATGGCTGCGGCCATCCAGCCTCCGTCGGGTGGGCACTGTAGGGTGGGCTTCAGCCCACCAACCCCGCATTCGTAGGGTGGAAAAACGCGCGCAGCGCTTTTCCACGCCTGCCCCATCGTCGCCGTCAGCGCGGCCCCATGATCTGCTCCAGCGCCTCGGGTTGCGGCGCACCCTGGTGCTGCTGCAGCCGGCCCTTGGCATCCATGTAGAAGATCGCCGGCGTCGCCTGGGCGCCGGTCTCGCCCATCAGCATCAGGTTGTCGTCGAGCTTCTGGCGCATTGCCGCCGAGACCTTTTCCTGGGCCTTGAGCTTGCTGGCCTTGCCGGCGGACTCGTGTGCCTCCAGCGCCGCCTCGGGGTCGCTGGCCGCCAGCAGCGCGGCGGACTTGCCCAGGCTGTCGACACGCAGCATGCCGACCATGATGTGGCGCAGCTGCACCTTGCCGGACTCCACCCAGGGCCGCGCCTGCTTCCAGAACATGTTGCAGTAGGGGCAGTTCGGGTCGCTGAACATGTACACCACGCGCGGCGCATCGTCGCGGCCGTCGGCGATCCAGGTGCTGTTTTCCAGGCGCGACCACATCTCCTTGCCGAGCGGCTCGTAGACCAGCTTTTCCAGCGGTGCGCGGGTCAGGTCGTCGCCCTTGGCATCGAGCAGGCTGCCGATCACCACGTGCTCGCCATCGGGAGTCAGGTACAGGGCAATGCCCTGGCCGTTGTAGCGCGCCGCGTAACCCTTGAGGCCGCCGGGCGCATCGAAGCTGCCGACCACCTGGGCGCCGCGCGCCTCGACGGCGCGGATCGGTTCCGGCCACTCTTCGGCCTGCACGAAGGGAGTGCTCAGCAGGCCCAGGCCTGCGAGCAGAAACGGAGCGGATCGAATCACTGCGGGGCATCCTCTTTCAGTACTTCCAAGGCCCGCGCCAGGCTGGCACGGGACAATTCGCCGAGATGGCTGCCGACCTGGCGGCCCTCGGCGTCGTAGAACAGCGTGGTGGGCAGCGCGGTGGAGCCGACGTGCTGGCCCAGGCGGCCGCCGCTGTCGAGCAGGACGTTGTCCAGCGACAGACCCTGGGCGGCGAAGAAGCGTTCGATCTCGCCACTGCCCTCGCCCTGGTTGACGAACAGGAACAGCGTGTCCTGCTCGCGGGCCTGGGCTTCGGCCAGTACCGGCATCTCGCGCCGGCACGGCGGGCACCAGGTCGCCCAGAGGTTGACCACCAGCGGCTGGCCGGCGTAGTCCTCCAGCGCCACCGGGCGCCCCTCGGCATCGCGCAGCGCCAGTTCGGGCAGGCGCGTGCCCTGCTCCAGCGAATGCAGCACGTAGCTGCCGCTGCCCCAGGCCAGCACGCCGGTCGCCAGGGCGATGCCCAGCGGCTTGCGCAGCCCGCGGTCGCGCCAGCCCTGCCAGGTGCCGAGCGCCAGCGCCGCCAGCAGCCCCGGCCAGGCGATGAAGCCGCCGTCGCGGATGTCGACCACCCGCCACGGCTCGCCCTGGAAATGCTCGAAATAGCGCACCACGAACGCCAGCCGGGCAACGAGCAGGCCCACCAGCAGCAGGTGGAACAGCTGGCGCTCGGGATTGCAGCCATGGCGCCGGCCGACCCACCAGCCAACCACGGTCGCCAGCAACAGGCTGCCCAGCAGCAGGACGTGCGGCATCGCCAGGGCCAGCGGCCCGACGTTCAGCGTCAACATCAACCTCGCTCCCTTGTCTGCGTCCAGTGTTCGAGGAAATCCCTTGCACCGACCTCGCCGGTGATGCGCCGTTCACGACGCTCCTCGCCGTCGGGGCCGATCCACAGCAGCGTCGGCGGGCCGAGCACGCCGTAGCGCGTGAGCAGCTCGCGGCTGGCGGCATTGCTCGCGGTGACATCCGGGCGCAGCAGCCGCACGCCCGCAAGGCTGGCCTGCACCTCGGCATTGCCGAACACCTCCTTTTCCATGACCTTGCAGGACACGCACCAGTCGGCGTAGTAGTCGATCAGCACCCATTGGCCTTGCGCCCGCGCCGCCGCCAGTTCGCGGTCCAGCACCGCCGGCTGGTCGAAGGTCAGCGCCGGCGCGGCGCCGGCCCGTTCGAGCGCCGCACCGCCGGCATACACCGCCAGCGGCCGCCAGGGGTCGCTCGCCCCGCCGGCGGCACCGAGCAGCATCGCCGCGCCCCACAGCCCGCACAGCACGCCAGCCGCGCGCGACGGCAGCTGGCCACGCCCGAGCTGGCCGGCCAGGTGCAGCAGCACGACGGCGCCGCTCAGCAGCAGCGCACCCCAGAGGCCGAGCCACTGCCAGTCCTGCAGCAGCGGACGGGCGACCAGGAGCGCCGCGGCGAGAAAGAAGAAGCCAAAGGCCACCTTGACCCGCTCCATCCAGGCCCCGGGCTTCGGCAGAAAGCGGCTGCCGACGGTGACCAGCAGCAACAGTGGCGTGCCGATCCCCAGCCCCAGGGCGAACAGCACCAGGCCACCCTGCAGCGCGCTGCCGCTCTGCGCGATATAGAGCAGCGCGGCAGCCAGCGGCGCGGTCATGCAGGGGCCGACCAACAGGCCCGACAACACACCCAGCGCCGCTGCACCGGCCAGGCTGCCGCCGCGCTGGCGATCACCGGCGCGCTGCAGGCGATCGCGCAGCGCGGCCGGCAGCTGCAGCTCGAACAGGCCGAACATCGGCAAGGCGAGAAAGACGAACAGCGCGGCGAAACTGCCGAGCAGCCAGGGCTGCTGCAGCGCCGCCTGCAGGTTGGCGCCGAGCAGCGCGGCAAGCACGCCGAGCGCCGCATAGACCAGCGCCATGCTGACCACATAGCTGCCGGCCAGGGCCAGCCCGCGCCGCGGCGTGGCGCCCCCGCCGACGACGATGCCGGCGAGGATCGGCAGCATCGGCAAGGAGCACGGGGTGAAGGCCAGCAGCAGGCCGAGGCCGAAGAACAGCAGCAGGCTCCAGGCCAGCGCCTGGCTGGCCAGGCCGCTGGCCAACGCCTGGTCCTCGGCCTGGGCCGTGGCTGCCGGCGCCACGGCGGCAACGCCGAGCGCGACCTCGCGGGTCTGCGGCGGGTAGCACAGCCCGGCATCGGCACAGCCCTGCCAGCCCAGGCGCACGCGGCCCTCCGCGCCCGGCGGAACGACCAGCTCGAGGCTGTCGCGATAGACCTGCTGGTCACCGAAGAACTCGTCGCTGTGCGGCTCGCCCGCGGGCAGCGGCGGCTGGCGCTCGGCCGGCAGGCCGTCGAACTTCAAGCGCTGCTGGTAGAGGTAGTAGCCCGGCGCGATCTGCCAGTGCAGGCGCGTCGCGCCCGCCTCATCCGCGCTGACGGTCAGCGCGAAGGCCTCGTCCACCGGCAGGAAATCGGCCTGCGAGCCCGCGCCGAACAGGCCGCCGGCCGGCAGCGCCAGGCCGGGCGCCAGGACGAACAGAAGAAACAGCAGCGCGCGCATGAAGACTCCCTAACCACCGTTGGACGCCGTGCAGCATGGGGCCGGCCGATTAACGCGCCATTAACGGATTGGCCGCGGCTGCATAACGCTGCCTTAATCGCTAAGGTCGACACTTGTTGTTTTGCACGGATATCCGCATGCACGTACTGCTCGTCGAAGACGATGCGCTGATCGCCAGCGGCATCGTCGCCGGCCTCGGCGCCCAGGGCCTGACCGTCGATCACGTCGCCAGCGCGGCAGCGGCCGAGGCGCTGCTGCGCACGGCCGCTTTCGACGTGCTGGTGCTCGACCTCGGCCTGCCCGACGAGGACGGCATCGAGCTGCTGCGCCGCCTGCGCCAGCACGGGCTGGACCTGCCGGTGCTGGTGCTCACCGCACGCGATGCGGTGAGCGACCGCGTCACCGGCCTGCACGCCGGCGCCGACGACTACCTGCTCAAGCCCTTCGACCTGCGCGAACTGGCCGCGCGCCTGCACAGCCTGGTGCGGCGCAGCGCCGGGCGCAGCGTCACCCTGATCGAACACGGTCGCCTGTGCTACGACCCGGGCAGCTGCGAGGCGCGCCTGGACGGCCAGCCGGTGGACCTGTCGCGCCGCGAGCAGGCGCTGCTGCAGGCGCTGCTCAACAGCCGCGGCCGGGTGCTCAGCGCCGACCAGCTCAAGGACGCGGTCTACGGCCTGGCCGACGACGTCGAGAGCAACGCCCTGAACGTGCACATCCACCACCTGCGGCGCAAGCTCGGCGGCGGCATCGTCGAGACGGTGCGCGGCCTGGGCTATCGCCTCGGCCCGGCCGGCGGGGAAGACGCGCCATGAGCCTGCGCCTGCGCCTGACCCTGATGCTCGGCACCGCCTTCGTGCTGCTCTGGACGCTGGCGGCGACCTGGATGCTGCTCGACCTGCGCAACCAGCTGATGCTCTCGCTCGACCAGCGCCTGGCGGCCTCGGCGCGCATGGTGGCGGGCCTCTTGGTGCAGCTGCCGCAACCGATGCCAGGCGATGGCCCGCCGCAGCGCCTGAGCGCCGAGCAGCTGGGCATCCCCCACGGCCTGGCCTGCCAGGTCAGCTCGCTGCGCGGCGAAGTGCTGGCGCGCAGCCACGCCGCCCCCGACCAGCAGCTGGACGCCGAGCAGAACGGCTTTCGCGACCAGCTGATCGACGGCGTGCCCTGGCGCAGCTTCACCCTGGTGCAGGGCGAGCTGCGCATCACCACCGCCGACCGCCTGGACGAGCGCACCACGCTCGAGCGCTCGCTGCTGCTGGCCGCGGCGCTGCCGGTGGCGCTCGCCCTGCTCGGCAGCCTCGGCCTGCTCTGGCTTGGCCTCGGCCGCGGGCTGGCGCCGCTGCAGCGGATTCGCGAGGCGCTGACCCGGCGCAGTGCCGATTCGCTCGAGCCGCTGCCGACCACCGGCCTGCCGGCCGAGCTGCAGCCGCTGGTGCAAACGCAGAACCAGCTGTTCGAACGCATCGCCCAGGCCATCGAGCGCGAGCGCCGGCTGACCGGCGACGCCGCCCACGAACTGCGCAGCCCGCTGACGGCGATCAAGACCCACCTGCAGGTCGCGCGCATGACCGAAGGCGCAGCCGCGGCGCAGGCGCTGGCCAACGCCGAGGCCGGCGCCGACCGCCTGCAGCGCACACTGGAACAGCTGCTGTTGCTGGCCCGGGTGGAAGGCAGTCTGGATTTCGACGATGGCCTGCAGTGCTCGGCCGCCGAGGTCGCGCGGCTGGCGATTCAGGACGCCAGTGGCGGCGACGGCGCGCCAATCCTGTTGCAGGTGCCGGCCGAACTGCCCGACACGCCGCTGGCCATGCCGCCGGTGCTGGCGATCGCCGCGCTGCGCAATCTGCTGGAGAATGCCCAGAGCCACACCGCGCCGGGCAGCGCCGTCACGCTGACCCTGCTGCCTGAAGCGGAGCGAGTACGCTTCGAAGTACGCGATCAGGGCCCGGGCATCGCCGCCGAGCATCTCGAGCACCTGACCCGGCGCTTCTGGCGCCACGCCAATAGCGCCGGCAGCGGCCTGGGCCTGGCCATCGTCCAGGCCATCGCCGAGCGCTGCGGCTGTACCCTCGCGTTCGACAGCCAGCCTGATGGCCTGCGCGTATCGCTGACGGTGCCGTTGCAGCGCTGAGCATGCGCTTAGCCGGGGAATTCCAGGCGGAAGGACGTCCAGCCCTGCGCGGAGGTGCAATGGATACGGCCCTGATGGGCCTGGACGATCGAGCGGGTGATCGCCAGGCCCAGGCCGGCGTTGCTCGGGCTGCCCTCGCGGCGCGCCGGGTCGCCCCGGTAGAAGCGGTCGAAAAGCCGCTCCAGATGTTCCGGCGCGATCGTCGTGCCGGGGTTGGCCACGCTCAGCCGCACCTCGTCGCCGTCGGATTCGATGGCCAGGCGAATCACCCCGCCGTCGGGCGTATAGCGCAGCGCATTGGACAAGAGGTTCGACAGCGCGCGACGCAGCATCGCCAGGTCGCCCTCGATGCGCCCGGCGCCGCTCAACTCGAAGCGGATGTCGCGTTCGTCGGCCGACAGCTGGTAGAAGTCCAGCAGCTGGGTGCACAGCGCCTCCAGCGCCACCGGGCGTGCATCGGGAACGATCAGGCCGTTGTCGGCCTTGGCCAGGAACAGCATGTCGTCGATCATCCGCGACATGCGCTGCAACTCCTCGAGGTTGGAATGCAGGTTGTCCTGGTACTGTTCCAGCGTGCGCGCGCGGGTCAGCGCCACCTCGGTGTGGGTCATCAGGTTGCTCAGCGGCGTGCGCAGCTCGTGGGCGATGTCGGCGGAGAAGTTCGACAGCCGCACGAAGGCGTCCTCCAGCCGCGCCAGCATGGCGTTGAAGGCCTGCACCAGCTGCTGCAGCTCGGCCGGGGTCGACTCGTCGGGGATGCGCTCGCGCAGCGAGCGGGCCGACACCGAGGCCGCCACCTGGGTGACCTCGCGCAGCGGCTGCAGGCCGCGGCGCACCAGCGCCCAGCCGAGCAGGCCGCTGAGCGCCGCGCAGAGCACCAGCGCGCCCCACAGCCAGCCGCTGAAGGTATGGAAGAAGGCCTTGTGCACGGTGACATCCAGCAACACGAGCAAGGTCAGGCGCCGCGAGCCGACCCGCACATGCCCCGCCTCGCCGCGCCAGACGCGCCCATCCAGCTGCAGCTCGCCGGCCCGCCGCCCGACCAGCTCCAGCAGCTGCGGCTCGGCCATCGCGCGCGGCGCTTCGGGATACAGCTGCGCGCCCGTCTCGTCGAAGATGAAGCCCCGCATCTCGCTGTGCCCGCCGAGCAGCGCCTGCAGTTGCGGGCGCACCTGCGGCAGCGCCTGCGCATCGTCCAGCCCGCCGAGCAGGCGGCTGGCGGCCTCGAGCTTCTCGTGCAGGGTGTGGCGGTCCAGTTCATCGAAGTGGTGCTGGCTGAGCTGGCCGAAGAAGTAGCCGGCCGCCGCCAGCACGCCGGTGACGGCGAGCATGAACATCAGGCTCAGCCGCGCGGTGAGCGACAGCCGGATCATGGCGCGTCCGGCTCGTCGAGCATGTAGCCCATGCCGCGTGCGGTGTGGATCAGCCGCGGTTCGAAGCCGTCGTCGATCTTCGCCCGTAGGCGGCGGATCGCCACCTCGATGACGTTGGTGTCGCTGTCGAAGTTCATGTCCCAGACCTGGGAAGCGATCAGCGACTTGGGCAGCACCTCGCCGCGCCGGCGCAGCAAGAGTTCCAGCAGGGCGAATTCCTTGGCGGTCAGGTCGATGCGCTGGCCGGCGCGGGTGGCACGGCGCTTGAGCAGGTCGACCTCCAGGTCGGCGATCCGGAGCCGGGTCTGCAGCGCCGCTGCCGTACCGCGGCGCAACAGCGTGCGCACCCGCGCCAGCAGCTCGGAGAAGGCGAACGGCTTGACCAGGTAGTCGTCGGCGCCCAGCTCCAGGCCCTTGACCCGGTCCTCGACACGGTCGCGCGCAGTGAGGAACAGCACCGGCACCTCGCTGCCCGAGGCGCGCACCAGGCGCAGCACGTCCCAGCCGTCCAGCCCGGGCATCATCACGTCGAGGATCAGCAGGTCGTAGGGCGTGCTCAGCGCATGCTGCAGGGCATCGGTGCCGGTGGTGACGCGGTCGACGGTGAAACCCGCCTCGCTCAGGCCCTGCTGCAGGTAGGTGCCGGTTTTCGGCTCGTCTTCGGCGACCAGCAGTTTCATGTCCCGTTCCTCGGCTCGGCGATGGGCGAAGTGTGGCAGCCGCAACGGCCGACATGCCATCAGCTGACAGAAACGTAATCTTTCCATCAGCTCCATGTAAGGCCGCGAGGTCTATCTTGAAGGCATCCATCCCGGAGGCCGGCCATGCAACGCAGCGGAACTCCCCAGCCTTTCTGGCGCAGCCCCGCCGGCATCGCACTGCTGATGCTGGCGTCGATCGTGCTGTTCTATCTGGTGCGCGAACATCTGACGCATACCGCCGAAGCACTGCCTTACCTGATCCTGCTGCTCTGCCCGCTACTGCACCTGTTCGGCCACAGACACGGAGGCCACGATGGCGACCGCTGACCAGCCCGGCAACCACTCCCACTCCCACGCACACGCGCATCACCACCCCGCCCAGCACTCGCAGCCACCCCACCTAGCCGAAACCGCGACCGAACAGGACCCGGTGTGCGGCATGCCGGTGGCCGGCGACAGCCCGCTGCATGCCAGCCATGGCGGGCGCGACTACCACTTCTGCAGCCAGCGCTGCCTGGACCGCTTCATCGCCGAGCCGCAGCGCTATGCGGGTGCCGAGCCCGCGGCGGCGCCGGTCGAGGGCGACCCGGCCGCCGAGTACACCTGCCCGATGCACCCGGAGATCCGCCAGATCGGCCCCGGCACCTGCCCCAAGTGCGGCATGGCGCTGGAGCCGGTGATCCCCGAGCTGGAGGAGCAGGAAAACCCCGAGCTGCGCGATTTCTCCCGGCGCTTCTGGTGGACCCTGCCGCTGACGGTGATCGTCACCCTGCTGGCGATGGCCGGACATTCGCTGGCGCTGTTCCACGGCGCCACGCAGAACTGGGTGGAACTGCTGCTGGCGACGCCGGTGGTGCTCTGGGCTGGCTGGCCGTTTTTCGTGCGCGGGGTGCAGTCGATCCGCCAGCGCAGCCCGAACATGTGGACGCTGATCGGCCTGGGTACCGCCGCGGCCTATGTCTACAGCGTGGCAGCGACACTGGCGCCACAGCTGTTCCCGGCGACTTTCCTGGAGGATGGGCGCATCGGCGTCTACTACGAGGCGGCGGCGGTGATCATCTCGCTGACCCTGCTCGGCCAGATGCTCGAGCTGCGCGCGCGCTCGCAGACCTCGGCGGCGATCAAGTCGCTGCTCGGCCTGGCGCCGAAGACCGCGCGGCGGATCAACGCCGACGGCAGCGAGGAGGACATCGCCCTGACCCACGTGCACCTCGGCGACCGCCTGCGCGTGCGCCCCGGCGAGAAGGTGCCGGTGGACGGTCGCGTGCTCGAGGGCGAAAGCGCGGTGGACGAATCGATGCTCACCGGCGAGCCGCTGCCGGTGACCAAGCGCAGCGGCGACGCGTTGATCGGCGCCACGCTCAACACCCACGGCAGCCTGGTGATGGAAGCGCAGAAGGTCGGCGCGGCGACCATGCTCGCGCAGATCGTGCAGATGGTCGCCCAGGCCCAGCGCAGCCGCGCGCCGATGCAACGCCTGGCCGACCTGATCGCCGGCTGGTTCGTGCTGGTGGTGATCGCCATCGCCGTGCTGACCTTCTTCGGCTGGGGCCTGTTCGGCCCGCAGCCGAGCTGGGTGTTCGGCCTGATCAACGCGGTCGCGGTGCTGATCATCGCCTGCCCCTGCGCGCTGGGCCTGGCCACGCCGATGTCGGTGATGGTCGCCACCGGCAAGGCCGCCGGCAGCGGCGTGCTGTTCCGCGATGCCAGCGCCATCGAGAACCTGCGCAAGATCGACACGCTGATCGTCGACAAGACCGGCACCCTCACCGAGGGCCGCCCGGCCTTCCACAGCGTGGTCGCCGCGCCCGGCTTCGGCGAGGACGAGGTACTGCAACTGGCGGCCAGCCTCGACCAGGGCAGCGAGCACCCGCTGGCCCACGCCATCGTCGAGCGCGCCCGCGGGACCGGCGTGCAACTGAGCCCGGTCGAGCACTTCGAGTCGGCCTCGGGCATCGGCGTGCGCGGGCGCGTCGCCGGTCGGCGCCTGCTGCTCGGCAACACGGCGCTGCTCGATGAAGGCGGCGTCGACAGCGACGCGCTGCGCCAGCGCTCCGAAGCGCTGCGCGCCGAAGGCGTGAGCATCATGTACCTGGCGGTCGACGGCACGCTGGCCGGGCTGCTGGCGGTGGCCGACCCGATCAAGCCCACCTCGCGCCTGGCGGTCGAGCGGCTGCAGGCCGATGGCGTCCGGGTGGTCATGGCCACTGGCGACGGGCTGACCACCGCACGCTCGGTGGCGCGCCAGCTGGGCATCGAGGAGGTGCACGGCGAGGTCAAGCCGCAGGACAAGGAGCGCCTGGCCGCCACCCTGCAGCAGGCAGGGCACCGCGTGGCGATGGCCGGCGACGGCATCAACGATGCACCGGCGCTGGCGCGCGCCGACGTCGGCATCGCCATGGGCACCGGCACCGACGTGGCGATGAACAGCGCCCAGGTCACCCTGGTCAAGGGCGACCTGCTGGGCATCCTGCGCGCGCGCAGCCTGTCGGTGGCCACGGTGCGCAACATGCACCAGAACCTGACCTTCGCCTTTCTCTACAACAGCCTGGGCATCCCGCTGGCGGCCGGCCTGTTCTACCCGCTGACCGGCCACCTGCTGTCACCGATGATCGCCGCGCTGGCGATGAGCGTCAGCTCCGCCTCGGTGGTGTTCAACGCACTGCGCCTGCGCAAGGCCGATGTCGACGGGGGGCTTGACCTTGCCACGATGTCAAGGTCGAGCATCGGCCCAGGTCACTGAGGAGATCGCCATGAACACCACCACGTTGAAAGTCACCGGCATGAGCTGCGGCTCCTGCGTGCGCCATGTCACCGCGGCCCTCGAGGGGCTGGACGGCGTCGGGCGCATCGATGTGGAACTTGCCGGCGGCATCATCCGGGTCGAAGGTAGCGCCCAACCCGAGACGTTGATCGCTGCCCTCGACGAGGCCGGCTACCCGGCCGAAGCCACCGCCACGGCGCCCGCCGCGCCGGCGAAGAAAACCGGTTGCGGCGGCAGCTCCGGCTGCTGCTGCCGCTGACCCACCCTCTGGAGAACGCGCATGAACAAATACCTCGCCACCCTCGCCGCCCTGCTGGTTTCGGGCCTGGCCCAGGCGGCCGACGTGATCGACGTGCACCGCGACGCCAACTGCGGCTGCTGCAAGGACTGGATCAAGTACCTGCAGGCCAACGGCTTCGAGGTGCGTGACCATGTGGAGAGCGACATGCCGGCGGTCAAGCAGAGCCTCGGCGTCGTACCGCGGCTGGGCTCGTGCCACACCGGGGTGATCGACGGCAAGTTCGTCGAGGGCCACGTGCCGGTGGCGGCGATCCGCGACCTGCAGCAGCGCGATGACCTGCTCGGCGTTGCCGCACCCGGCATGCCGGCCGGCTCGCCGGGCATGGACTACGGCCAGGCGAAGCAGCGCTACCAGGTCATCGGCCTGACCCGCGACGGCCGCGACCTGGCACTCGGCGAGTACCTGGGCGACCAGGCGCAGCGCTGAAGGCATCGCATGGGCTGGATCATCACCAAATACCTGCTCACCGCCGCGGTGGTGGTGCTGGTTTCGGAAGTCGCCAAGCGCAGCGATCGGCTCGGCGGCTTCCTCGCCGCCC
The DNA here is from genome assembly GCF_021726475.1 of Pseudomonas oligotrophica. Lineage (GTDB taxonomy): Bacteria > Pseudomonadota > Gammaproteobacteria > Pseudomonadales > Pseudomonadaceae > Stutzerimonas > Stutzerimonas oligotrophica. The sequence goes on along the minus strand of NZ_JAKJRU010000003.1, from coordinate 298,373 downwards.
TGCCGCTGATCACGGTGCTGGCGATGGTCTGGCTGCATGTCGAACGGCAGCCCCTGGAGAAGATTGCCAACCATGCCTGGTACACCTTCTGGTACGTGCTGCCGACCTTGCCGATGTTCCTCGTCTTCCCGCGCCTGCTGGCGCGACTGGGCTTCTGGCCGGCGCTGCTGGCCGGCGCGCTGCTGACCGTCGCCTGCTTCGGCCTGCTGGCGCTGCTGTTGCGGCGCTTCGGCATCGAGTTGCTGTAGGCGGCCGGCTCGGCTGCGTTCCAGACGTCGGCGGCCCGCCACCAGGCGAAACTGACAAAACCGTAATCTTCGGCTCAGCTTGTCGTCAGATCGATCGCGCTATGGTTGCCCATCGAGACTGCGACACGTTGTCCAGGCGCAGTCACCCACCGGATCAACAGGACCAGCATGCAATCGACCAGCTCTCGGCGCACCTTCGTCAAAAGCCTTGCCGCCGGCGGTGCCTTCGCCGGGCTCGGGTTGTGGCGCCAGCCCGTCTGGGCGCTGACCAGCCCCGGCCAGCCGACGGTACTCAGCGGCAGCCAGTTCGACCTGACCATCGATTCGATGGAGGTGAACTTCAGCGGCAAACGCCGCACCGCGATGGCCATCAACGGCAGCATCCCCGGCCCGCTGCTGCGCTGGCGCGAGGGTGACAGCGTGACCCTGCGCGTGCGCAACCGCCTGCCGCAGGACACCTCCATCCACTGGCACGGCATCCTGCTGCCGGCCAACATGGACGGCGTGCCCGGTTTCAGCTTCGCCGGCATCGCCCCGGACGGCCTGTACGAGTACCGCTTCACGGTGAAGCAAAGCGGCACCTACTGGTACCACAGCCATTCGGCATTCCAGGAGCAACTCGGCGTCTACGGCCCGCTGATCATCGATCCGAAGGAGCCGGAGCCGTTCGCATACGAGCGCGACTACGTGGTGTTCCTCTCCGACTGGACCGACGAGAGCCCGGCGCGGGTGCTAGCCAAGCTGAAGAAGCAGGCCGACTACTACAACCAGGGCCGCCGTACGCTCGGCGACTTCATCGGCGACGTCGCCGACAAGGGCTGGCGCGAGACCGTCAGCGAGCGCTGGGCCTGGGCCAGGATGAACATGTCGCCCACCGATCTCGCCGACATCAGTGGCGCGACCTATACCTACCTGCTCAACGGCCAGGCGCCGGACGGCAACTGGACCGGGCTGTTCCAGCCGGGCGAGCGCATCCGCCTGCGCCTGATCAACGGCTCGGCGATGAGCTACTTCGACTTCCGCATCCCCGGCCTCAAGCTCACCGTGGTCGCCGCCGACGGGCAGAACGTCGAGCCGGTATCGGTCGACGAGATCCGCCTGGCGGTGGCGGAAACCTATGACGTGATCGTCGAGCCGGACGGCAGCCAGGACGCCTACACGCTGTTCGCCCAGGCCATGGACCGCTCGGGTTATGCGCGCGGCACGCTGGCCGTGCGCGAAGGCCTGCAGGCCCCGGTGCCCGAGCCCGACCCGCGCCCCGAACTGAGCATGGACGACATGGGCCATGGCGATCACGCCGCCCATGGCCAGGCTGCCGCGCCTGCGCAGAGCGATGGCCCTCACGCCGGGCATGGCGCGATGAATCATGGGCAGATGGACCACGCCGCAATGGGCCACGGCGGTATGGATCATGGCAGCGGCATGGATCACGCAGCCATGGCGGGCATGGATCATGGCCAGGCAGGCACGATGGACCACGACACCATGGGGGCCATGCAGGCGCACCCGGCCAGCGAGACCGACAACCCGCTGGTGGACATGCAGACCATGACCCCGGTGCCCAAGCTGGACGACCCCGGCATCGGCCTGCGCGACAACGGCCGGCGGGTGCTGACCTACGCGGACCTGCGCAGCACCTTCGCCGATCCGGATGGCCGTCAGCCGAGCCGTACCCTCGAGCTGCACCTGACCGGCCACATGGAGCGCTTCGCCTGGTCGTTCGACGGCATTGCCTTCGCCGATGCCGAACCGATCCGCCTCAAGTACGGCGAGCGCGTGCGCATCGTGCTGGTCAACGACACCATGATGCACCACCCCATCCACCTGCACGGGCTGTGGAGCGATCTGGAAGACGAGAACGGCAATTTCCTGGTGCGCAAGCACACCATCGACATGCCGCCGGGCTCGAAACGCAGCTACCGGGTCACGGCCGACGCCCTCGGCCGCTGGGCCTACCATTGCCACATGCTGATGCACATGGACCTCGGGATGTTCCGCGAAGTCCGCGTAGAAGAATGACGGAGAAGCTCATGAACGCAATCAAGCAAACCACCCTGCTCGCCTTCGGCCTGGCCGCCACCCTCAGCCTCGGCATCGCCCACGCGCAGCAGAGCGAGCACGACGGCCACCATCCGGCAAACGCACCGGCCGAGCAGGCCGCGCCGCCGGCCACCCAGCCCAAGCCGCAAGGCGGGATGCAGGGCATGGACCACGACAAGATGATGCAGATGCACGACCAGCACATGGGCAATGGCCAGATGATGGACCACCAGAACATGGGCCACGGCCAGATGATGGATCACGGCAACATGGGCCAGGGCACGCCGCAGAAGGACATGCCCAAGGATGCCGAGAAGGGCAACCCGCATGCGCATTGAGACGCTGCCCGTCGCCGTCGTGCTGAGCCTGGCCGCCGTCGCGGCGCAGGCCCAGCAGGCCATGGATCATAGCGGCCACGCCGGCCATGACGCACCGATGCAGCAGGCGCCGATGGACCACGGCGCCATGGATCATGGCAGCCACGGCTCGATGGCCCATCCGCCGGCCACCGGCGTACCGCCGGGCCAGGAATCGCGCACTCCAGTGCCGACGATCCGTGACACGGATCGCGCCGCCGCCTTCCCCGAACTGCCGCCGCACCGCATGCACCAGGGCGGGAGCAACTTCCTGTTCCTCGCCGACCAGCTGGAATGGCAGGACGCCGACGAAGGCAGCGCCCTGGCCTGGGACATCTCCGGCTGGTATGGCGGCGACATCGATCGCCTGGCCTTCCGTTCCGAGGGCGAGCGCACCGCCGGCCACACCGAGGAAGCCGAGCTGCAACTGCTCTGGAGCCACGCCATCGGCCCCTGGTGGGAAACCGTCGCCGGCGTGCGCCAGGACTTCAAGCCCGGCTCGCCGCAGACCTGGGCCGCGTTCGGCGTGCAGGGCATGCCGCTGTTCGGCCTGGAGACCGAGGCCACGGCCTTTCTCGGCGAGGGCGGCCAGAGCGCGCTGCGCCTGGAAGCCGAGTACGACATCCTGCTGACCCAGCGCTGGGTACTGCAGCCCACCGCCGAGCTCAACCTGCACGGGCGCAACGACGAAGCGCGTGGCGTCGGCTCCGGGCTCAGCGATGCGAATGTCGGGCTGCGCCTGCGTTACGAGATCAGCCGCCAGTTCGCGCCCTATGTCGGCGTGACCTGGAACCGTGCCTACGGCAACACCGCCGACCTACTGCGTGATGACGGCGAGGATGTCAGCGACACCCGCCTGGTCGCTGGCATACGATTCTGGTTTTGAGCACAGCCCACCCCATGAAAACAACAATCAAGATCCTTGCGCTAACCGGCGTCGTGCTGGCCGTCGCCGGTGCCGGCGCCGTCTACTCCGGCGCCTTCAATGTCGCCGCCGATGCACCGCATGCACAACCGATCGAGCGCCTGCTGGAGCTCGCCCGCGAGCGCTCGATCGCCGTGCGCAGCCGCGACATCGAGGTGCCGGACCTCGACGACGAGGCGCTGATCCGCTCCGGCGCGGGCAACTACCAGGCCATGTGCATCGGTTGCCACCTGGCGCCGGGGCTGCCATCGACCGAATTGAGCGAAAGCCTCTATCCCGCGCCGCCGAACCTGGCCGAGCTGGGCCACGGCGGCGACCCGGCGCGGGCCTTCTGGATCATCCGCCACGGCATCAAGGCCAGCGGCATGCCGGCCTGGGGCCGGAGCATGGGCGACCCGTACATCTGGGGCATGGTCGCCTTCCTCGAGCGCCTGCCGCAGCTGGACGCCGGCGAGTACCGCGCGCTGGTCGCCTCCAGCGAGGGGCACCAGCACGGCGGTGGTGAGTCGGACATGCACGACCACAGCAACCAGCATTCGAGCCACGCCGCGCCGGACGATGCGGGCGCATCGCACCACGGCGGCGAGCACCACGGCGAAGCCAAGGCCGCGCCTGCCGAAACCAAGGTGCACCATCACGCCGACGGCAGCCGCCACGTGCATTGACCGCGGCGGCCCCTCAGCGGCGCAGGCGGCGGGCGAACAGCCTGGCCAGCAACTGTGCCGAGCTGCCCAGCGGCACGCCGCGCAGGCTGAGGATGCCGATCGACATCGGCGGCGGCACCGGCGCCACGGCAAAGCGCTGGATACCCACCGAGAACAGCGAGTCGCTGAACAGGTCGGTGGGGCCGAAGCCGATGTAGTCGGTGCGCCGCATCAGTTCGAGCATCAAGGTCAGTGACGCACAGCGCACGATGTTCTTCGGCGCCTCGAGCCCCTGGCTGGCCAGCCAGCGCAACAGGTGGTTGCCCAGGCTGCCATCGGTGAGGTTGAGCACCCAGCTGGCGTCCTTCAGCTCACCCCAGCTACGCGCCTCGGCCAGCGGGTGCCCAAGCCGGCCGGTCGGCACCGCCTGCGCCTGGGCCAGCGGCTCGAACAGCACTTCGTAGGGCAGGTCGTCCGGATTGGCCAGCGCCAGGGCGAAATCCAGCCGCCCTTCCATCAACCCCGGCAGCACGTGGGTCAGCAGGCCTTCCTCGAGGCTCAGGCTGGCATCCGGCTGGGCGCGCCGGAATTCGGCGAGGATCGGCGGCAGGATGGTCGCCGCCACCAGCGGTGTCAGTGCGATCGCCAGGCGCGCGCCGGCGCCGCCGCGCAGCTGGCGGATCTCCTCGCGGGCGCGCTCGAGGGTCGCCTGGGCCAGCCGCGCGTGCAGCAGCAGCGCCTCGCCCGCCGGGGTGAAGGCGATGCCCCGGTAGCTCCGCATCAGCAACTCCGCCCCGACGTCCTCCTCCAGCTCGCGCAGCGCCTTGGTCAGGGCACTCTGGCTGAGGTTCATGGCACGCGCCGCGGCGCGGATCGAGCCGGATTCGGCGACCTGGACAAGCCCGCGCAGCTGGTGGTCCTTCATCTTGGTGATTCCTTCTGGTTGTCACCCACTCGAAAATACTGCCTTTCATGGAGCACCACAAACCCTATGATCGGCTCCATGAACACTCAAGACCTGATCCAGCCCGACGAAGCCGCCATGCAGTCCTGGCGGCGCACCATTCACCAGCATCCCGAGCTCGGCTTCGCCGAATTCGCGACCAGCCGGCTGGTGGCCGAGTGCCTGGCGCAGTGGGGCTACGAGGTGCACACGGGAATCGCCGTCACCGGCGTGGTCGGCACCCTGCGCTGGGGCGACGGCACGCCGCGGCTCGGCTTGCGCGCCGACATGGACGCCCTGCCCATCCAGGAGCTGACCGGCCTGCCGTGGGCCAGCCGCACCCCGGGGCAGATGCATGCCTGCGGCCATGACGGCCACACCGCCATGCTGCTCGGCGCCGCCCAGGCGCTGGCGCGGCTGCAGCAGGACGGCCAGCTCGGCGCCAACGGCACCCTGCAACTGATCTTCCAGCCGGCCGAAGAGCTGGGCGGCGGCGGCGGCGCCCGGCGCATGCTCGATGAGGGGCTGCTGGAGCGCTTTCCCTGCGATGCCCTGTTCGCCATGCACAACTATCCCGGCGTACCCGTCGGCCACTTCCGCTTTCGCGAGGGGGCATTCATGGCCTCGTCCGATCGCGTGCTGATCCGCTTCAACGGCAAGGGCGGCCACGGCGCGCTGCCGCACCTGGCGGTCGACCCGATGCTGCCGGCGGCGGCCACCGTGCTGGCGCTGCAGAGCATCGTCGGGCGCAACGTCGACCCGGTCGAGGCGGCGGTGATCAGTGTCGGCCGCATCAGCGCCGGCGACACCTACAACGTGATCCCGGAAAGCGCGGAGATGGAACTGAGCGTCCGCGCCCTGCGCGCGGAGGTGCGCGAACGGCTCGAAACGCGCATCCGCGCGCTGGCCGAGGGCCAGGCCGCGGCGTTCGGCGCCGGCTGCGAGGTGCACTACCAGCGCGGCTACCCGGTGTTGAACAACAGCGCGCAGGAGACGCGCCTGGCCGTCGAGGTAGCGCGCGAGCTGGTCGGCCCGGCGTGCGTGATGGACGACAGCCCGCCGATCAGCGGCAGCGAGGACTTCGCCTTCTTCCTGCAGCAGGTGCCGGGCTGCTACCTGCTGATCGGCAACGGCAACAACGGCTTCGGCGGAGGTGAACACCTCGGCCCCTGCAGCGTGCACAACCCCCACTACGACTTCAACGACGCCTGTCTGGCGCCCGGTGCGGCCTTCTGGCTGGCACTGGGCAAGCGGTACTTCGCCCGCTGACGGCGCCGTGGCGTGCTCTCATAACAACAAATAGGTACGACGGCATGAACACCCAACCCGCAGCACCCGCCCGCAAACAGGTCCTGGCGGCCATCATCGGCAACGCCCTGGAGTGGTACGACTTCATCGTCTTCGGCTTTCTCGCCGTGGTCATCTCGCGGCTGTTCTTCCCGGCCGAGAGCGAGTACAGCGCACTGCTGATGGCGACCGCGACCTTCGGCGTCGGTTTCTTCATGCGTCCGGTCGGCGGGGTGCTGCTGGGCATCTATGCCGACCGCCGGGGACGCAAGGCCGCGCTGCAGCTGATCATCGCGCTGATGACGCTGTCGATCGCGATGATCGCCTTCGCCCCGCCGTTCGCCGCGATCGGCGTCGCGGCACCGTTGCTGATCGTGCTGGCGCGGCTGCTGCAGGGCTTCGCCACCGGCGGCGAGTTCGCCAGTGCCACGTCCTTCCTGATCGAAAGCGCGCCGGCCAATCGCCGCGGCCTGTATGGCTCCTGGCAGATGTTCGGCCAGGGCCTGGCGGTGTTCTGCGGCGCCGGTGTCACCGCGCTGGTAACCCACGGCCTGTCGCCGCAGGACCTGGATGCCTGGGGCTGGCGGATTCCCTTCATGATCGGCCTGGTGATCGGCCCGGTCGGCCTGTGGATGCGCCGCAACCTGGCCGAAACCGAGGCCTTCCTCGAGGCACGCCAGGCTCCGAAGGAACAGCAGTCGCTGAGCCGCATGCTGCGCCAGCATCTGCGCCAGGTGCTGACGGTGATGGCGCTGACGGTCTGCGGCACGGTCAGCTTCTACATGATCCTGGTCTACATGCCGACCTTCGCCAACCGCCAGCTGGGCCTGGAACTGGACGACGCCTTCACCGCCCAGGTGATCGCCGTCGCCGTGCTCACGCTGCTGATGCCGGTGTTCGGTGCACTCTCCGACCGCATCGGCCGCAAGCGCCTGATCCTCCTGGCGAGCGCCAGCCTGCTGGTCGCGCTGTACCCGCTGTTCAGCTGGATCCACGCCGCGCCCTCGTTCGAGCGGCTGGTCGCCATGCAGGTGCTGCTCTGCGCCGTGCTGGCGGCGTTCTTCGGCCCCTTCTCCGCCGCGGTGGCCGAGCAGTTTCCTGCCGGCGTGCGTTCCACCGGGCTGGCGTTGGCCTACAACGTGGCGGTGATGATCTTCGGCGGCTTCGCCCAGTTCATCGTGACCTGGCTGATCCACGCCACGGGCATCGCCATCGCGCCGGTGTTCTACGTACTGTTCGCCGTGGTGCTCGGCCTGATCGGCGCCTGCTTCCTGATCGACCGCACCCACGAGGCGCACCTGGCAGCCGTCGATGCCGACCCGTCGCGGCCGCCTGTGCCGGCGCCGTCCCGTCCGGCGATCGCCCAGGGCCTCTGAGACCAGCGCCTCGGGCCACCTCCGGGCCCGCAGCGACACCCCGGCCCGGCGCCGCACGCCGGCCGGCCCCAGCAGCACCACCTCAATCGGGAACAACAATAATGAACCGCATCCAGACCCTCGGTGCGCGTGCCTGCGCGTGCCTCCTGGCCAGCCCTTGCCTGCTCGCCGCACCGCTGGCCAGCGCCGGCTTCGCCGACGACAGCAAGGCCAGCCTGCAGCTGCGCAACTACTACCTCAACCGCGATTTTCGCCACGACGGTGCCGGGCAGGCCAAGGCGGCCGAATGGGCGCAGGGCTTCGTCGCGCGCTTCGAATCCGGTTTCAGCGAGGGGCCGCTCGGAGTCGGCCTCGACGCCATCGGCGCGCTCGGCGTCAAGCTCGATTCCAGCCGTGATCGCCGCGGCACCGGGCTGCTGCCGTTCGGGCCGGACAGCCAGGAGCCGGTGGACGACTACAGCGAACTCGGCCTGACCGCCAAGCTCAAGGTCGCCGATAACACGCTGCGCCTCGGCACCCTGCTGCCCTGGCTGCCGGTGGCCATCTACAACGATACCCGCCTGCTGCCCTCGACCTTCCAGGGCGGCATGCTGACTTCCCAGGCGCTGCCCGGGCTGACCTTCAACGGCGGCCGCCTGACCCGCGCCAACCTGCGCGACTCGTCAAGCCGCGACACGCTCGGCTACGGCAGCGCCAGCAGCGATGCCTTCGACTTCGCCGGTGGCACCTATGCCTTCAACCCACAACTGTCGGCCAGCTACTACTACGGCAAGCTGCAGGACATCTACAGCCAGCACCATCTCGGCCTGCTGCACAACCTGCCACTGGGCAGCGGCTTCAGCCTGCGCAGCGACCTGCGCTACTTCGACAGCCGCGGCGCAGGCGAACGCCGTGCCGGCGAGGTCGACAACCGCAACTTCAACGGCCTGATCGGTCTCGGCCACGGCGGCCACCGGTTCAGCGCCGGCTGGCAGGAACAGTCGGGCCGCAGTGCCTTCCCGGTGCTCAACGGCGGCGCCGCCTATGTCGTCAACCTGGTCACGCTGCACGACTTCACCCGCGCCGGCGAGGACTCCTGGCAGTTGCGCTACGACTACGACTTCGCCGCGCAGGGCATCCCCGGGCTTACCTTCATGACCCGCTATGTCGACGGGCGCAACGTGCGCGCGGCCGGGACCGACAACGGCCAGTCGTGGGAACGCGACAGCGATCTCACCTACGTGGTGCAAAGCGGCAGCCTGAAGGGGTTGAGCCTGCAATGGCGCAACCTGAGCTTTCGCTCGGGCAACGGCCTGACCACCGACATCGACGAGAACCGCCTGATCATCGGCTACAGTCTGCCGCTCTGGTAGGCCACGCGAGGCGAGCGCCGACGCGCCCGGCAGAAAAGAATCGCCCCGCCGGGCCCAATGCCAGGCGGGGCGCGGCCGGTCAGCCCTTGAGCTTGCGGGCGATGTTGGCGACCAGCTCGCCCTGGTAGCGTGCCATGGTCAGTTCCTTCTCCGAGGGCTGGCGCGAGCCGTCACCGCCGGCGATGGTCGAGGCGCCGTAGGGCGTGCCGCCGTTGACTTCGGAGACATCGGCGAACTCGGGAATGCCATAGCCGGTGGGCACCAGGATCATCCCGTGGTGCGCCAGGGTGGTCCAGGTGGAGGTGATGGTCATTTCCTGGCCGCCGCCGGTGCCGGTGGAGGTGAACACGCTGGCCACCTTGCCGTGCAGCTTGCCCTGGGCCCAGAGGCCACCGGTCTGGTCGAGGAAGTTGCGCATCTGCCCGGACATGTTGCCGAAGCGGGTCGGCGTGCCGAAGATGATCGCGTCGTAGTCGGCCAGCTCGGCCGGGCTGGCCACCGGCGCGCTCTGCTCGAGCTTGCCACCGGCCTTCTTGAAGGCCTCCTCGGGCATGGTCTCGGGCACGCGCTTGACGGTCACCTCGGCCCCGGCGACGCGACGCGCGCCTTCGGCCACGGCGTTGGCCATGGTTTCGATATGGCCGTACATGGAATGGTAGAGCACCAGAATCTTCGCCATTGCTGCGGTTCCTCGTTGGGTGGTTTGTTTCGTTGCATGCCGGGGTTGGAGAACCCCGGGCAGTTCGTCGTTCCCGCCGGGACGCGGTTTCAGCCCGCGTCCACCAGGACGATCTCGCTGTCTTCCAGCGCCTCGACGTCCAGCTGTGCCTCGTCGCGCACCGCCACGCCGTCGCCGGCGGCGGCCAGCACGCCGTTCACGCGGATCCGGCCGCGGGCCGGCACCAGGTAGACCTTGCGCCCGCTTCCTATGGCATAGCCGGTGCGCTGTCCGGCCGCCAGTGTCGCCGCCGCCAGGCGCGCATCGGCGCGGATCGGCAGGGCGTCGTCATCGCCGGGGATGCCGCTGGCCAGGGTGACGAAGGCACCGGCCCGCTCGCCGGCCGGGAACGGCCGCGTGCCCCAGGACGGCGGCAGGCCGGAGCGCTCCGGGAAAATCCAGATCTGGAACAGGCGGGTTTCGACGTCCTCGAGGTTGAACTCGCTGTGCACGATGCCGGTGCCGGCGCTCATCACCTGCACGTCGCCGGCCTCGGTCCGGCCGCGGTTGCCCAGGCTGTCCTCGTGGGTGATAGCACCCTGGCGCACGTAGGTGATGATTTCCATGTCGCGGTGCGGGTGCGGCGGGAAGCCGGACTGCGGCGCAATGCTGTCGTCGTTCCACACCCGCAGCTTGCCCCAGCGCAGGCGGGCCGGGTCGTGGTACTCGGCGAAGGAAAAGTGATAGCGGGTGTCCAGCCAACCGTGATTGGCAGCGCCCAGTTCGGCGCGGGGACGAAGTTCGATCATCGCGGGGGTCTCCAACAGGTCCGGGCTCACAGCCCGTGTTGGAGACATCTTGCTTCAGCCAGAATCAGAAATGTGCGTCATTTTCCGAGCAAACCAATCTATCGGATAGATATGTCAGCGGCTGGCGGGGAATCGTTTGACCGCGTCCAGCCAGGCGTCGTCCAGGCGCTCCTGCTCGATGTCGAGGCCGCGCGCCTGCATGGCCTCGCGGTGGCCGTCGATCTCGCGTACCAGATCGCCCAGCGCCGTGAGGTTGCCGTCGAGCTGGTGCATCTGCGTCACGCCCAGGTGATAGAAGCGCAGCAGCTTCATCGCCTGCTCGTCGCCGGCGGCCACCCCGGCCTTCACGTGGTGCATCAGGTTGGTGATGCGCATCAGGCTGCGCTTGAGCTGCCAGCCGTACGCCGCTTCGGCCATCCACGGCTGCGACCAGAACAACCGGCGCACCAGGACGATGGTGGCCAGCAGCCCGGCCGCCACGCCGAGGCCATTCCAGCGCAGGTTGTCGCCGCCCGGTTCGCCGAACAACGCAACCGCCAGCGCCGCAAGCCCCATGGCCAGCAGCGCGAACGTCAGGGCGACGATCAGGGTGCTGCGGCGGGTGCGCTGGCGATAGCGCTCGGCGCTCATCGGCTTGATTTCGAAGATGACCATCGGTGGATTCCTTGCTGGCTGCGGCGGCGCGCATTATGCGCCAGCGCCGGCGCGCCCGCTAAACCGGCTCAGGGCTGGATGTCGATACTGCCCTGCAGGTACTGCACCGCCGCGCCGGCGACCTGCACGCGCTCGTCCTCGACCCGGCAATGCAGCAGCCCGCTGCGTGCCGAAGCCTGCAGCGCAGTCAGCGAGCGCTTGCCCAGGCGTGCGGCCCAGTAGGGCGCGAGCCCGGCGTGAATGGAGCCGGTCACCGGGTCCTCGTCGCCGCCATTGGCCGGCCAGAAGTAGCGCGAGACGAAGTCCTGCCGGTCGCCGGGCGCGGTGACCACCACATCCAGCGGCGCCAGCGCCTTGAGCGCCTGCAGGTCGGGGGCGATGGCGCGTACCTGGGCTTCGCTGGCGTAGACCGCGAACCAGGCCTGTACGCTGCGCAGCACCTGCTGCGGCGCCAGCTCTAGCGCATCCAGCAGGATCTGCGGTGGCTGCTCCACCGGTTGCGGCGCACGCAGGGGAAAGCTCATTTCCAACAGGCCGTCGTCACGGCGAAGCACTTCGATCGCGCCTACCGCAGCGGCGCGGAAGGTCAGCGGCGCCTCGGCCAGGCCCTGCTCGAGGATGACGAAGGCGCTGGCCAGCGTGGCATGCCCGCAGAAGTCGATTTCGGTCAGCGGCGAGAACCAGCGGATATGGAAGGCGCCATCGGCCTCACGGACGAAGAAGGCGGTCTCGGAAAGATTGTTCTCGGCGGCGATGGCCTGCATCCGCGCATCGCTCAGCCAGTGCGGCAGCGGCACGACGGCCGCCGGGTTGCCCTTGAACAGCTCGTCGGTGAAGGCATCGATCTGGAATAGCGGCAGCTTCATGGCGTCCTCGCAAGGCGCGGCGGAGCCCTGCGCCCCGCCCGTTCAGCGGCACCATAGGGCCAGCGCCGGCGGCCTGCAAACGCTCATTTGACCCACTGCGGATAGACCCCGAGGCCGGCCTGCAGGCGCGCGTGGTGCGCACCAGCGCTCGCCGACGTCGCATTGCGCGCTGCCGGCTGGCCGAGCGCATCGCCGCGAAAGAAGAAGCGGCGCCCGTCGGCGAAGCTGAGGAACAGCCCGAGCACGGCCTTGTCCAGGGCAACCAGCACGACCCGGCCATCGCCGAACAGGTCGGCGCTGCGCGCGTATCCCTGGTAGGGCCCACCATCGAACTGCAGCGGCTGCCAGTTGACCTGGTGGCCGAACTGGCTGGGCAGCACCGCAGGCGGCGTCGCGGCCTGCAGGTAGTGCAGGCTGTCCGGGCTTGCCAGCACCGGCAGCTCGGGGTAGTCGGCCAGGCCCGAAGCATGGTCCCAGCGCGGACAGCCGAGCAGGATGCGGTCGATGTGCAGGCCGTCGCGCTCCAGCTGGTCGCGCACCGCCCGCACCTGGCCGTAACGCTTGGTGCGCCAGGGCATCACCGCGTCCCACTGCGCGTCGATCTGCCGGCCCAGGCCGGTGCCGAACAGCAGTCGGACGCCACGGTACTCGATCAGCAGCGCGACATGATCGACCGGCAGCGGTTGCTGCCAGCCACCGTTGCGCCAGGCGTAATCGGCCTGGCTCTCGGTCTGCGCGGTGCGCACCAGGCTGAAACGCAGCTCCTCGGCAACCGCCAGCGCCGCACCGCCAAGCCCCAGCAGCGCGCACAGCACTATCCTGAGCATGCTCATGGCCCACCCTCTTCTTCCGAGCTGAGAGGGCGACGGCAATGACACGAGGCAGCCCGGCGGCCGGCGTCAACGCATGAAGCATAGTTCGCCGCCGTTTCGCTGTCCGATCGAAAAATGCGGGCCAATGCGGGGCGATTCATCGATGTACTCCTGTCACAGGCCGGGCATGCCGAGGTAGCCCGGCAAGGCGCGGATACGCGCGAACCAGGCCTGCAGCGCCGGGTAGGCGCCAAGCTCGAGGCCCGCATCGCCGGCCAGCGCGACATTCGGGTAGACGGCGATATCGGCGATGGTCGGCTGCACCGTCTCGGCCAGCCAGGCATGTTGGGTCAGATGCCGCTCCAGCGTGCGCAAGGCGCTCAGCGCGCGTGCCTGGGCCAGTTCCTCGTCGATCGGCCGGCCGAACAACCGGCCCAGGCGCAACGTCGCCGGGCCGTGCTGCGCCTCGTTGGCGGCGAAGCTCAGCCAGCCGGCGATGCGCCCCTGGGTCTCGGCATCCTGCGGGTACCAGCTGGCCTCGGCATAGCGCCGCGCCAGGTAGACCAGGATCGCCTGGCCATCGCCGAGGCGGAACTCGCCGTCCTCCAGCGCCGGCACCTGGCCGCGCGGGTTGATCGCACGGAAGGCCGGCTGCTTGTGCTCGCCGGCCAGCAGATTGACCGGTACCAGCTCCACCGGCTGGCCGATCAGGCTGAGGAACAGGCGAACCTTGTGGCAATTGCCGGACAGCGTTACGTCGTGGAGCTTCATGGTAGTGCCCTTCGTTGTGGGGTGTGCCTGGATAATAGACAGACCTGTCTGTACACTGCAAGCACCCACGACGATCACCGCCGACTGGAGCGCACGGCGACCGCTCCCGCATAATGCTCGGCCCACAGGAGGCATCCATGGCATCGAACAAGCGCGACCAGTTGCTCGGCACCGCAGAAGAGCTGTTCTACCGCGAGGGCTACCACGCCACGGGCATCGACCGGATCCTCGCCGAATCCGGCGTGGCCAAGATGACCCTGTACAAGCACTTCCGCTCCAAGGATGAGCTGATCCTCGCCGTGCTCGACGCCCGCCACGAGCAGATGCTGGCGCGCCTGCGCGAGCGTGCCGCCCGGCTGGCACCGCGCGAGGCGCTACTGGGGGTGTTCGACGGGCTGCACGGGATGATCCATGGCAACGACGCGTTCTGCGGCTGCCTGTTCGTCAACGCCGCGGCCGAATACCACGACCGCGACCATCCCATCCATCGCCGCGCGGCGACCTACAAGGCCGAACTGCAGGCGCACCTGCGCGAGCTGCTGGAACGCCTGCACGCCCCGCAGCCGGCGCAGCTGGCGCGCCAGCTGCAATACCTGCTCGAGGGCGCGCTGAGCATGGCGCACATCGAAGGCCCCGGCGAGCAGGCGCTGGACGCCCGCGCGGCGGCCGAGCGGCTGCTCGAGGCCGCCGGCATCTGAGCCCGGGTCACCCGCTCAGCGGGTGCCGGCCTCGCCTTCCCTGACCCTGAACCAGGCCGCGTAGAGCGCCGGCAGGAACAGCAGCGTGAGCGCCGTGGCGACCACCAGCCCACCCATGATCGCCACCGCCATGGGCCCGAAGAAGATGCTGCGCGACAGCGGGATCATCGCCAGCACCGAGGCCAGCGCGGTCAGCACGATGGGCCGGAAGCGCCGCACGGTGGCGTCGACTATCGCGTTGAAGCGGTCATGCCCGGCGCCGATGTCCTGCTCGATCTGGTCCACCAGGATCACCGAGTTGCGCATGATCATGCCCGACAGCGCGATGGTGCCGAGCATGGCGACGAAGCCGAACGGCTGGCCGAACACCAGCAGGAACAGCGTCACGCCGATCAGCCCGAGCGGCGCGGTGAGGAACACCATGGCCGAGCGCGAGAAGCTCCTGAGCTGCACCATCAAGAGGGTCATCACCACGATGGCGAACAGCGGCAGGCCGGCGTTGACCGACTTCTGCCCGCGCTGCGCATCCTCCACGGTGCCGCCCACTTCCAGCAGGTAGCCGCTGGGTAGCTCGGCGCGGATGTCATCGAGGCTCGGCGAGATCTGCGTGACCAGCGACGCCGGCTGCTGCTCGCCGTAGATGTCGGCGCGCACGGTGACGGTCGGCAGGCGGTTGCGGTGCCAGATCACCCCTTCCTCGAAGCCGTACTCCAGCGTCGCCACCTGCGACAGCGCCACGCTGCGGCCGCTCTGCGTGGGGATCGCCAGGCTCGGCAGCAGCGACAGGTCGCTGCGCTCGCGATCGGTGCCGCGCAGCAGGATCTCGATCAGTTCGTTGTCCTCGCGGAACTGGCTGACCGTGCCGCCGACGAAGGTGCGCCGCAGGAACGCCGACAACTCGGCGGTGCTCACACCCAGTGCGCGGGCGCGGTCCTGGTCGACATTCAGCCGCACCACCTTGCTCGGCTCCTGCCAATCCAGGTGCACGTTGGCCACATGCGGATTCTGCCGGACCCGGGCAGCGACCTGGCGCGCCAGGTCGCGCACCACGTCGATGTGCTCGCCGGTGACGCGAAACTGCACCGGATAGCCCACCGGCGGACCGTTCTCCAGCCGCGTGACGCGCCCGCGCAGGTTGCTGAAATCCTCGCGCAGGCGCTCGATCAGCCAGCTGCGCAGCGTCTCGCGCGCCTCGACGCTTTCGGCCAGCACGACGAACTGGGCAAAGCTGGCCGCCGGCAGTTGCTGGTCCAGCGGCAGGTAGAAGCGCGGCGAGCCGGTACCGACATAGGCCACGTAGTTGTCGATACCCACGCGGTCCTTCAGCATCGCCTCCAGACGCTGCACCTCGGCCTCGGTGGCCTTGAGCGAGGCGCCCTCGGCCAGCTTGAGGTCGACCATCAGCTCGAGCCGCCCGGAGGCCGGGAAGAACTGCTGGGGCACCAGGCGGAACAGCCCGAGCGCGGCGACGAAGGCGACCAAGGTCAAGGCGATGACGGTCTTGCGTCGGCGCACGCAGGCGGCGACCAGCCGGCGCACGCGACGATAGAACGCCGTGCCGTAGGGGTCGTGCAGGTCTTCGCCGGCGCCGTGCTTGCGCGCGGCCTTGGCGGCCATGTCCGGCAGCAGGCGCTCGCCGAGCAGCGGGACGAACATCACCGCGGCGATCCAGGAGGCGACCAGGGCGATGGTCACCACCTGGAAGATCGAACGGGTGTACTCGCCGGTGCTGGAGTTGGCCGTGGCGATCGGCAGGAAGCCGGCCGCGGTGATCAGCGTGCCGGTGAGCATGGGAAACGCTGTGCTGGTCCAGGCGTAGCTGGCCGCGCGGAGACGATCGAAGCCCTGCTCCATCTTTATCGCCATCATCTCCACCGCGATGATCGCATCGTCCACCAGCAGGCCCAGCGCCAGCACCAGCGCGCCGAGGGAGATCTTGTGCAGGCCGATGTCCAGGTAGTGCATGGCGGCGAAGGTCATCGCCAGCACCAGCGGAATCGACAGCGCCACCACCAGGCCGGTGCGCAGCCCGAGGGAAAAGAAGCTGACCAGCAGGACGATCACCAGCGCCTCGACCAGCACGCGGACGAACTCGCCGACGCTGGTCTTCACCGCCGCCGGCTGGTCGGAGACCTTGTTCAGCTCCAGACCGGCCGGCAGCTCCTGCTGCAGCCGGGCGAACTCGGCCTCCAGCGCCTCGCCGAGCAGGAGGATGTCCCCGCCGCTCTTCATCGACACCGCGATGCCCAGCGCCGGCTCGCCCATGAAGCGCATGCGCGGCGCCGGCGGATCGTTGAAGCCGCGATGGATCTCGGCCACGTCGCCGATGCGGAAGGTGCGCCCGGCCACGCGGATCGGGAAGTCGCGGATCTGCTCGACGGTCTCGAAGCTGCCGGACACGCGCAGTTGCACGCGGTCGCTGAGGGTCTCGACGAAGCCGGTGGCGCTCACCGCGTTCTGCGCCTCCAGCGCCTGACGCACGGCGTCCAGCGGCACGCCGAGGGTGGCCAGCTTGACGTTGGACAGCTCGATCCAGATCTTCTCGTCCTGCAGCCCGATCAGCTCGACCTTGGCGACGCTGGGCACCCGCTGCAGCTGCAGCTGGATGCGGTCGGCGTAATCCTTGAGCACGGCGTAGTCGAAGCCCTGGCCGGTCAGCGCGTAGATGTTGCCGAAGGTGGTGCCGAACTCGTCGTTGAAGAACGGCCCGATCACCCCCGGCGGCAGGGTATGGCGGATATCGCCGATCTTCTTGCGGATCTGGTACCAGAGCTCGGGGATGTCCTTGGAACGCATGGCATCGCGCGCCATGAAGGTGACGTTGGACTCGCCGGGCCGCGAGAAGGAGACGATGCGCTCGTACTCGCCGGTCTCCATCAGCTTCTTCTCGATGCGTTCGGTGACCTGCCGGGACACCTCCTCGGCCGTCGCCCCGGGCCACTGCGTCTGGATCACCATCGCCTTGAAGGTGAACGGCGGGTCTTCGCTCTGGCCGAGCCGGCTGTAGGACAGCGCGCCGACCACGGCGACCAGCAGCATCAGGTAGACCACCAGCTGGCGATGCTGCAGCGCCCAGGCGGAAAGATTGAAGCGCATCGCGGCTTACTCCTGGCGGCCCGGTTCGACGGGGCGGTTGTTGCGGTCCACCGGGCGGACTTCCTGGCCCTCCTCGAGCAGCTGCACGCCGGCCAGCACGACCCAGTCATCCGCCTCGAGTCCCTCGAGCACCGGCACCAGGCGCTCGCCGAAGGCGCCGGTACGCACCGGCGCGCGCTCCACGCGGTTGTCGGCGGTCAGCCGCCAGACGAACGCCCGGCCCTGCTCGGCGGTCAGCGCCGACAGCGGCACCGCCAGCGGCACGCTGTCCTGCAGGGCAATGCTCACGCGGGCGCTCTGGCCCAGCTCGGCAGGCACCTCGGCCTGCTCGAAGGCGACCCGCGCCGAGTAGGTGCGCGAGGTGGGATCGGCGGCCGGCGACAGCTCGCGGATGCGCCCGGGGAAACTCCGTCCCGGCTGCGACCAGAGTTCGACTTCTACCTGCTGGCCGATGCGATAGCGTTCGAACAGCTGCTCCGGCAGGCTGATGGCTACCTCGCGCTCGCCGTCGGCCGCCAGCACGAAGGCCGGCTGCCCGGCGGCCACCACCTGCCCGACCTCGATGCTGCGGCGGGCGATGACACCGTCGCTGCTGGCCCGCAGCACCGCATAGTCGACCTGGTTGCTGGCCACGTCGTACTCGGCGCGCGCCTGCTTGAGCCGCGCCGCAGCGGCGCGGTAGGCATTGTCGGCGCTGTCGAACTGCGACTGGCTGACCAGCTGGCGCGCCTGCAGCGCCCTGTAGCGGTCGTACTCGGCCTTGGCCACGCGCAGGTTGGCCTCGGCGGCCGATAGCTGCGCGCGCATACCCTCGAGCTGCAGGCGTACGTCCTGCGGGTCGAGGCGCGCCAGCGGCTGATCCTTGCGCACCCGATCGCCGGCCTCGACCAGCCGCTCGACCACCTTGCCGCCGATGCGGAACGCCAGTTCCGGCTCGTAGCGCGCATGCACCTCGCCCGGATAGTGCTCGCTGGCTTCGGCCGCCGGCTGCGGCTGCACCACCATCACCGGGCGTGGCGGCTGCGCCACCGGCTCGCCGTTGCCACAGGCGGCCAGCGACAGGGCGAGGACGAAAATCGAAACGAAAGGCAGGACAGGATGGCGCACGGTGGGATCTCGCTCTGTCGCGGAGGCGGCGGGAATACTTATACTGGCCGGTATAGTAAAAATGCCGTACCGACCAGTCCAGTATTAAAAACCGCCATGATCGACCAGCATTCCCCTGCTTCCGGCCCCGGCCGACCGAAGGACCCCGCCAAGCGCGAGGCCATCCTCAACGCGGCACGCCTGCTGTTTCTCGGCAACGGCTACGAAGGCAGCAGCATGGACGCCATCGCCGCCGAGGCGGGCGTCTCCAAGCTCACGCTGTACAGTCATTTCAAGGACAAGGAGGCGCTGTTCTGCGCCGCGGTGAAGAGCACCTGCGAGACTCGCCTGCCGCGCCGGCTGTTCCAGCTCGACGGCCGGCCCATCGCCGCGGTGCTGCTGGAGATCGGCCAGGCCTTCCAGTCACTGGTCAACAGCCCGGAATCGCTCGGCCTGCACCGGGTGATGGTGGCGCTGGCGGCGCACAACCCGCAGCTGGTGCGGATGTTCTACGACGCCGGCCCGCAGCAGCTGCTCGACGACCTGGAACGGCTGTTCGCCCAGGCCCATGCCGAGGGCCGGCTGCACGCACCGGACGCGCTGCGCACGGCCGAGCACTTCTGCGCGCTGATCAAGGGCGGCCTGCACTTCCGCCTGCTGATCGGCCGCGACGAGGCGGTGGACGAAGCCTGCGCGCAGCGCCAGGTGGCCGATGCCGTGGCCTTCTTCCTGCGCGCGACGCAGCCGGCCTGAGGCCGGCGCTCAGCTGCCGAGCTTCTTCTTCGGATAGATGTCGTAGCGGCTGGACTTGCCTTCCAGGCTGTAGGCCGGCCTGGCCCCCTCGATGACCGGCGCCTTGCGCGGGCGCTTGACCACCACGCGGTGGCTGGCGAGCTGCAGCGCCGCCGCCAGCAGTGCCGGCGCATCCAGGTCGTCGCCGACGAAGGGGCGGAACAGGCGCATCTCCTTCTTCACCAGCGCGCTCTTGTCGCGGTGCGGGAACATCGGATCGAGATAGATCACCTGCGGCGGCGCCTCGCCCCAGGCGCCCATCAGCGCGATGGCGTCGCCCTGCAGCAGGCGCATGCGCGCGACGATGGGCGCGACTTCGGCATCGCCCGCCGCACGCAGCAGGCCGTCCTCCAGCAGCGCGGCGATGATCGGCTGGCGTTCGATCAGCGTCACCGGGCAGCCCAGGGTGGCCAGCACGAAGGCATCGCGCCCCAGCCCGGCGGTGGCATCGAGCACCTGCGGGCGCACGCCCGGCTGCACGCCCACCGCCTTGGCGATCATCTGCCCGCTGCCGCCGCCGAACTGCCGGCGGTGCGCAGCCGCGCCTTCGAGGAAGTCCACCCGTACCGGCCCCGGTGCCAGGTCCTCGAGCAACTGCAACTGCAGGCCCTGGTCGCCCAGCTGCAGGGCGAACTCGGCCTCGGCCAGCTCCAGCGGCAGGCCGAGCCGTGCCGCCCAGGCGGCCGCCGCTTCACGGAACGACGGGGCGAGCGGTTCGATGCGGATCTTCACGGACATGGGACAGGCAGACCTGGCTGGCGGGCCGCGCATTGTGCCAGAGCCACCAGGCGCCTAGCGACAGAGGCCGAAACCGCCCATGTCGACATGCAGGTGGTCGTGATGGGCGGCGTTGTACTCCGGCCCCAGGGTGACGCGGAAGGCCTTGCACGCCGCGTCGTGCACCTGGCGCAGGAAGCGCGCCTTGTCACCCTCGCCCTGCCAGTCGCGCGCCACGGTGATGCGCGTGCCGTCGGCCAGGCGGAAGCCGGCCAGGTCCAGCGCATTGGCGCTGGCATGCTGGCTGCGCCGGTTGCTGCGGGCGATGTTGCGGCAGGCGAAGCTGCCGAAGTGCTCGACCTGCACCACCGGCTGGCCGAACACCGCCTGCGCCGCCGGCTGCAGGCCATGGCGCTCGAACAGCGCATAGGCCGCCGCCAGCGGACAGGTGGCGAGGAAGGCGCCGTTGAAGCGCACCTCGCCCTGCTGCACGCGCACCGCGTTCTGCACCGGGCAGCCCGGCTGCGGCGTGCTGTCCGGGACCGCCTTGTAGCGCAGTTCGGCGCTGGCCAGGGCCTGCTCGCACAGGCCGCGATCCTGCTGCAGGCGACGCAGCTTGAACGAGGTCAGCAGGTTCGGCGACTCGCGCAGGTCCAGCGGTGTCCAGGGGTTCCAGCGCGGCGGAATGTCGACATGCCCTTCGCGCACCGCCAGGACGAAACCGGCGGCGAGCAGCAGCAGGACGAGGAACAGGCGACCAAGGCTCATGTGCTGTTGGCAACGCCGGCCGCGGCAAGTTTGCCCGGCGTCGTTACAAGACGTGAGCGCTGGCCAGCAGCGACAGTTGCGGCGGCTCGGCCCATGCCGGCAACGCCGGCAGCCCCGGCAGGCGTTCGCCCAGCAGGCTGTGGAAGCGATACGCCAATTCGGGTGCGCGATGGTTGTCCGGGGTGTGCAGGTAGACGTGCGGGGTCAGCCCCTGCTCGATCCAGCCGGCCAGCTTGTCCAGCCAGGGCGCCAGGAAGCGGTCGTTGGCCGGCAACTCGGGATGGCCGATGAAGCGCAGCTGCGGCGCCCGGCTGAAGGCGGTCGGGCGCACCGGCAGGCGCGGCTTCTTGCCCTGCGCGTGGAGCACGGCGGGTGCCGTCGAGCTGCAGCTGAACAGCGCCCGCGCGTCCAGGCAGATGCGCTCCACCGCACGGTCGCGAAGCAGTCGGTTCAACGCGCGCTCCTCCTCGCCGCGGGCGAAGAACGCCGGATGGCGCACTTCCACCGCCAGTTGCACATCCAGCACCTCGATGAAAGTGGCCAGCTCGGCCAGGCGGCGCGGGCCGAAGCTGGCCGGCAACTGCAGCCAGAACGGCGTCACGCGCGGCCCCAGCGGCCGCAACAGCTCGCGGAACTCGCCGGCCAGCAGCAGGGCCTCGCGCAGGTCGGCAGCCTGGCTGATCTCGCGCGGGAACTTGGCGCAGAAGCGAAAGCCTGCCGGCATCCGGCTCGCCCAGCGGCTGACCTTGTCGGCGGACGGCCAGGCATAGAGGGTGGTGTTGCCCTCGACGCTGTTGAACACCTCGCAGTAGCGCGCCAGGAACTCACCTGCCGCAAGCCCCGGTGCGTACAGCGAACCGCGCCAGGCCGGCTCGTTCCAGCCCGGGCAACCGAGGAAATAGGGAAGGCTCACCGGCGTCGGCCCGCCTCAGGCGTAGAGATCGAGGCCAAGCACCTCGGCAGCGTCGGGGTCGACGGCAAAGCTGGCGGTCAGGTTGTAGCTGGCCAGCGCCTGCGCCGCCCGGCTGGACAGCGGGCGCTCGGCTGCCGCCTCGTAGCGGATCGGCCGGTAGAGCTCGCCGGCCAGGGCCACCGGCTCGCTGCGCGTGCTTTCACGGGCGGGGCGCTGGCTGTCGTTGCGGCTGGTGCCCGCCTCGGCCTCGCGCAGCCGCTGCGCCGCCTGCCGGCTCTCGCCATAGGGCGTGACCGCGCTGCCCGGGCGGGCGGGGCGCTCCAGCGGATAGGCGGGAATCGGAAGGCCGTTGATGCGCATCATGCAACCTGGTGGGAAAGGCCGGGCGACTCTACTGGGCGCCCGTCAGTCTGACAATGGCAGCGCTCATGCGTGCGCCTTCGGCGTGGCGACGTTGTCGCGCAGGTACACCGGCTGCGCCTGCTCGGCCTCGACCGCCTCGCCGCGCGTCCAGGCGAAGGTCGCCAGGCGCAGCAGGTCCTCGGCATGCGGCAACAGGGTCGCATCATGCGCCTCGACCGCCACCGGCAGGCGCCCGGCATAGGCCCAGCCGGTACCCGCGCCGAACCAGGCGTCCGCCGCGTCGCGCGGCAGGGCCACCGCCTCGGGCGGCAGCACCGCCTCAAGGCCGGCCAGGCGCATCTCGCCGTCCTGCTCGCGATAGCAGCCCCAGTAGACCTCGTCCATGCGTGCATCGATGGCCACGGCGACCTGCCGCACGCCGCGCTCGCGCCAGGCGCGCTGGGCGATGCAGGCCAGGTCGGAGACCGGCAGCACCGGCCGCTGCAGGGCGAACGCCAGGCCCTGGACCACGCCGATGGCGATACGCACGCCGGTGAAGGCGCCCGGCCCGCGGCCGAAGGCGATGGCATCCAGCGCGCTGGCTGCGATACCCGCTTCGTCGAGCAGCTCGCGGACCATCGGCAGCAGGCGCTGGGCATGCAGGCGCGGGATCACCTCATAGCGGCTCAACAGCTGGCCGTCGTGCAGCAGGGCGACGGAGCAGGCTTCGGTGGCGGTATCCAGGGCCAGCAGCGTGGGCATCGGCAATGTGTCCGGGTCGGTCGAAGGGGCGGCGATTGTACCCCAGAGCCCGGCGCGGCAAGGAGCCCGGCGGGCGAAAAGCAGAACGGCCCGCAAGCGGGCCGTCCGGGGCTACCAGGGGGTGCGCTCAGCTCAGCGCAGCGAGCACCTTGGCGGTGATCTCTTCCACCGAGCCGACGCCTGCGATGCAGCTGTACTTGGGCGTGCCTTCCTCGGCGGCCAGCTTCTGGTAGAAGTCCACCAGCGGCTTGGTCTGCGAGTGATAGACGCCCAGCCGGTGGCGGACGGTCTCCTCGACATCGTCCTTGCGCTGGATCAGCTCCTCGCCGGTGATGTCGTCCTGGCCCTCGACCTTCGGCGGGTTGTGCTCGGTGTGGTAGACGCGGCCGGAAGCCGGGTGCACGCGGCGACCGGACATGCGGCTGACGATTTCCTCGTCGTCCACGGCGATCTCCACCACGTGGTCGAGCTTGACGCCCGCGGCCTTCAGCGCCTCGGCCTGGGGGATGGTCCGCGGGAAGCCGTCGAACAGGAAGCCCCTGGCGCAATCGGGCTCGGCCAGGCGCTCCTTGATCAGCGCGATGATGATCTCGTCGGAAACCAGGCCGCCGCTGTCCATCACGTCCTTGACCTGCAGACCGAGCGGGCTACCCGCCTTGACGGCCGCCCGCAGCATGTCGCCGGTGGAAATTTGCGGGATACCGAACTTCTCGGTGATGAAGCGTGCCTGGGTGCCTTTTCCGGCACCGGGCGCTCCCAGCAGAATCACACGCATGGATGAGTCCTCGAAGATTTACGAAAGGCGTCTCGCCAGCAGCGTTGGCTGGCGAATCAAAGAGTCCGGTGTGCCGCTATGCGACAAAAGGTTGAACACGATACACAGCGCACCCAAACGGCACAAGCGGTCACAAAATGGCCGCGTTTCGCCCACCTTGGCAGCGTGATCGCGCCCCCGTGCAGGCGTTGCGCCAGCCTGGGGCTGCCGTGCGGGCCGCCCACAGGCCTGCTCAGCCGGTGTTGCGCAGCCCCGCCGCGATCCCCGCGACGCTGACCAGCAGGGCCTGTTCCAGCGGGCTTTCCGGCGGCTTCTGCTGCTGCCGCGAGCGGCCGAGCAGCTCGATCTGCATCAGGTGCAACGGATCGAGATAGGTGTTGCGCAGGCTGAAGGCTTCCTGGGTCTCGGGGCTGTGGTCGAGCAGTTCGGACTGGCCGGTCAGCTGCAGGACCGAACCGACCACCTGCGACAATAGGTCACGCAGATGCGCGCCCAGCGGGCGCAGCCCGTCCTCGACCAGATGCTCGTCGTAGCGCTGGGCGATCTCGGCGTCGGCCTTGGCCAGCACCATCTCCAGCATGTCGATGCGGGTGGTGAAGAACGGCCACTCGCGGCGCATGGTCTGCAGCCGCTCGCCCTCGCCGCCGGCCAGGGCCTTGCCCAGCGCACTTTCCCAGCCGAGCCAAGCGGGCAGCATCAGGCGCGTCTGGGTCCAGGCGAAGATCCAGGGAATCGCGCGCAGGCTCTCGACGCCACCCTCGCGGCGCTTGGCCGGCCGGCTGCCCAGCGGCAGTCGGCCCAGTTCGCCTTCGGGGGTCGCCTGGCGGAAATAGGGCACGAACTGCGGGTGGTCGCGCACTACCTCGCGGTAGGCCTGCACGCCGTCCGCGGCCAGCCGTTCCATCAGCTCGCGCCAATCGTCGCGCGGCAGCGGCGGTGGCAGCAGGGTCGCCTCCAGCACTGCCGCCAGGTAGAGGTTGAGGTTCTGCTCGGCGATGTCCGGCAGACCGAACTTGAAACGGATCATCTCGCCCTGCTCGGTGGTGCGGAAGCGCCCGGCCACCGAGCCCGGCGGCTGCGACAGGATCGCCGCATGCGCCGGGCCGCCGCCCCGGCCGACGGTGCCGCCGCGGCCATGGAACAGCAGCAGCTCGACCGCGTGCCGGCGGCAGACCTCCACCAGCTCCTCCTGCGCGCGGTACTGCGCCCAGGCGGCAGCGGTCGTGCCGGCGTCCTTGGCCGAGTCGGAGTAGCCGATCATCACCTCCTGCGGCCCGTGCAGCCGGCAGCGGTAGCCGTGCAGGCCGAGCAGGCGGTCGATCACCGGCGCCGCGTGGTTGAGGTCGTCCAGCGTCTCGAACAGCGGTACCACGCGCATCGCGCGCTCGAGCCCGGCCTCCTTGAGCAGCAGCTGCACGGCCAGCACATCCGAGGCGCAGCGCGCCATGGAGATCACGTAGGAACCCAGCGAAGCCGCCGGCGCCTCGGCGACCACCCGGCAGGTATCCAGCACCTCGGCGGTCTCCGCGCTGGGGCGGAAGTTGCACGGCAGCAGCGGGCGCCGGCTGTCGAGTTCCTGCAGCAGGAAGGCCAGGCGCTGCTCCTCGTCCCACTCGTCGTAGCGGCCCAGGCAGAGGTATTCGGTGATCTCGGCCAGCGCCGCGGCATGCCGCGCGGCATCCTGGCGGATGTCCAGGCGCACCAGCGACAGGCCGAAGGCCCCGATCCGACGCAGGCAGTCGAGCAGCGCGCCTTCGGCGATCACGCCCATGCCGCAGGCATGCAGCGAGCGGTAGCAGAGCTCCAGCGGCTTGCGCAGCTCCGCGGCGTCGTGCAGTACCGCCGCCGGCGGGCGCTGGTCCTGGCCGGTGGCGCTGGCGGCCCAGTCGCGGGTGGCGATCAGCCGCTGGCGCAGCCGCTTGAGCAGCACGCGGTAGGGCTCGGCGCTCTCGCCGCTCTGCGCCAGCAGTTCGTCGCTGGCCGCCTGCATCGACAGGGCGGTGATCAGGTTCTCGACATCGCGCAGGTACAGCTCGGCCGCCATCGAGCGCGCCAGCAGCAGGACCTCGCGAGTGACCTGGGCGGTGACGTTGGGGTTGCCGTCGCGATCGCCGCCCATCCACGAGGCGAAGCGGATCGGTGCGGCCTCCAGCGGCAGGTGCTGGCCGGTGGCCTGGCACAGCGCCGCGTCGACCTGGCGCAGCACGTTGGGCAGCGCCTGCCAGAGCGAATTCTCGATGGCGGCGAAGCCCCACTTGGCCTCCTCCACCGGGGTCGGCCGGTTGCGCCGAATCTCCTCGGTGTGCCAGACCTCGGCGATCAGCCGCTGCAGGCGCAGCTCGCTGCGGGCCAGCTCGGCGGCGGTCAGGTCGGTGTGATCGCGGGCCGCCAGTTCGGCGGCGATGGCGTCGTATTTCTGGATCAGCGTGCGCCGCGACACCTCGGTCGGATGCGCGGTGAGCACCAGCTCGACCTCCAGCCGACCGACCTGCCGGGCGAGGAACTCGTCGCCATGGCCGGCCGCCTTCAGCCGGCCCAGCAGGTCGGGCAGCACCGAGGCCTCGAACGGCTGCGGCTCGCCGGCCTGGCGGCGACGCACGCGGTGGTACTGCTCGGCGATGTTGGCCAGGTTGAGGAACTGGTTGAAGGCGCGCGTCATCGGCAGCAGCTCGGCCTCGTCCAGGCTGTCGAGGGTTTCGGCCAGCTGCTGGGCGCCCTCGCTGGAGCCCTGGCGCGCGGCCTTGGCACCCTTGCGGATGCGCTCGATCTTGTCCAGGAAGTCATCGCCGTGCTGGTCGCGGATGGTCCGGCCGAGCAGTTCGCCGAGCAGGTGCACGGTTTCGCGCAGTCGTACATCGATCGTTGCCATCGTCGTCTCCTGGAAGCCGGCCGGCGGGGCCGGTCGCGCTGTGAAAAGCCCCTGGCCGGGCTACGCTGAACATAGACTCCATTCAGAGTGCCCAGCATGCGCAGCCTCTGGCAAGCCTGCCCGGCACGGCATTTCCCGCAGGCCAGAGGAGCCACCATGAAGATCTCCGAACTCGTCAGCACCTGGGAACGCGAAGCCCGCGGCACCCTGACCTCGACGCGCTACAGCATCGCCCTGGACGTGGAAAGCGCGGCACGCCTGGCGGCGCTGGCGCAGATGTATCCCAAGCGCAGCACCGAGATGCTGCTCGGCGAGTTGGTCGGCGCCGCGCTGGAGGCGGTCGAGAGCAGCCTGCCCTACGTGGCCGGCCCGCAGGTGATCGCCACCGACGAACAAGGCGACCCGATCTACGAGGACGTCGGCCCGACGCCGCGCTTCCTCGAACTTTCGCGCATGCACCTGCAGCGCCTGCTGCAGGAAGACTCTGCCTCCTGAGCGGCGCAACGCTCTAGCACGGCCCTCCCCTGCCTGCATCGCAAGGTGCGGGCGCCGCCGTTCGGACTGAACGATCGGCGCGCGCTGCTTTCACAAAATTATGTCCGGCCTCGGCATGCGCTGATCGAAACCGCGTAGCGACGCCGTGCAAGCACTTTTTGTCAGGCAATTCCCCCTGGAGGCTGACCAATGAAGACAACCCGCGTCGAGAGTTCCGTATCCCGTTTCCAGCTACCCAAGCTGGCCGCCGTCGCCCTGGGTGGGCTGCTGCTGGCCGCCTGCGCCGGCAACCCGCCGAAGGAGCAGTTCGCCGTGACCGAGTCGGCGGTACGCGAGGCGGTCAGTGCCGGCGGCACCGAGTACGCCCCGGTGGAAATGCGCGCCGCGCAGCAGAAGTGGCGACAGGCCGAGTTGGCCATGCAGAAGGAGGAATTCGACGAGGCGCGCAAGCTGGCCGAGCAGGCCGAGTGGGATGCCCGGGTCGCCGAGCGCAAGGCGCGCGCCGCCAAGGCGCAGAAGGCCGTCGACGAGGCCCGCCAGGGTGTCGAGGACCTGCGCGAAGAAAGCATGCGCGGCCTGCAGTAATCGCCTGACCGTCCAACTTCCAGCCAAAGGATTTCAACATGCACAAGCTAGTTACCGTCCCTTCCCTGCTGGCGCTGAGCATCGGTCTGGTTGCCTGCGCCTCGCAACCCAACGAAAACCTGGAAAAGGCCCGCGCCAGCTTCACCACGCTGCAGGGGGACGGCCGCTCCGCCGAACTCGCCGCGCTGGAGACCGAAGACGCCAGCAAGGCCCTGGAGCGTGCCGACCAGGCCTACATGGACGATGCCGATGAGGAGAAGGTCGACCAGCTCGCCTACCTGGCGCAGCGGCGCGTCGAGTTCGCCGAACAGACCATCGCCCTGCGCGACGCCGAGCGCAGCCTGGAGAAGGCCTCCACCGCCCGTGCCGAAGCGCGGCTGCAGGCGCGCGATGCGCAGATCCGCAAGCTGCAGCAGGATCTGCAGGCCAAGCAGACCGAGCGCGGCACCCTGGTGACCTTCGGCGACGTGCTGTTCGACCTCGACCGGGCCGAGCTCAAGCCCGGCGGCATGCGCAACGTGCAGAAGCTCGCCGACTTCCTCAACGAGAACAAGGAACGCCAGGTGATCGTCGAGGGCTACACCGACAGCACCGGGTCGGACAGCTACAACCAGCGCCTCTCCGAGCGCCGTGCCGATGCCGTGCGCATGGCCCTGGTGCGCATGGGCGTCGAGGCGCAGCGGATCGTCGCCCAGGGCTACGGCGAGCAATACCCGGTAGCCAGCAACGACAGCACCTCGGGACGGGCCATGAACCGCCGCGTCGAGGTGACCATCTCCAACGACAACCAGCCGGTACAGCCGCGCTCGTCGATGCGCTGAGCGGACGCCGCGGCGAGAAAAGGCCCGACACGCCTGGCGTGCCGGGCCTTCTTCGTTTGTCCCCGCGCGAAGCGGCGATCTCAGCGAGACAGCTCGCCCGACCCGAGCAGGCGCCGGTACAGCGCCTCGATCTCCCTGGAAAACGCCACCAGCACCACGCGCGCCACCTGGCCGCGGCGCAGCCCCGCGCTGACCTCGCGAACGGCGATGGCCGCCGCCTGCTCCGGCGGGTAGCCGTAGACGCCGCAGCTGATCGCCGGGAAGGCGATGCTGGCCAGGCCGTGCGCCTCGGCCAGCGCCAGGCTGTTGCGATAACAGGCCGCGAGCAGCCCGGCTTCGCCCTGGCTGCCGCCACGCCAGACCGGGCCGACGGTGTGGATGATCTGCCGCGGCGCCAGGGCGAAGCCCGGCGTCAGCCTGGCCTCGCCGACCGGACAGCCGCCGAGCCCACGGCAGTACTCGGCCAGTTCCGGCCCCGCGGCACGGTGGATGGCGCCGTCCACGCCGCCGCCACCGAGCAGGCTGGCATTGGCCGCGTTGACGATGGCATCCACCTCCAGGCGGGTGATGTCGCCACGCCAGACGTCGGGCTTCACTGCGCCGGCTGGCCCGACGGCACCGGCTGCTCCATGCAGCGCACCGCCCGCTTCTTGTTGTCCACCAGCACGCCGGTCAGGCCCTTCTGCTGGGTATCGAACAGCACCAGCACGCCATCGATGCACTGCGCCACCTGGTCGGCCGGCTTGAGCGAGACCTTGTAGTCCTCGCCGGGGATGGTCTTGAGCATGGTGAAGTCGGAGAGCAGCAGGGCGTCCTGCGGCTTGGCGAAGTGCAGGTAGCCGTAGTGCCAGAGCACGGCGACCGTGAGTACCACGGTGCCGATGGCGGTGAGGATCAGCGGGATGGGGTTGCGTTCGGACATGTCAGGCTCGGCAGCAGAAAAAGGCGTTCAGGGTAGCAGGCACCAACGGGGCGATCAGCTGCCGCCGGCACGGGTCTCGCCACGTGCCTGCACGGTGGCCTCGTACACCCGCTCGGCCAGGCGCGAGAACGGCAGGCTCTGGATCCACACGCTGCCGGTGCCCTTGAGGGTGGTCAACAGCAGGCCCTCGCCACCGAACAGCATGCTCTTCAGCCCGCCGGCGAGCTGGATGTCGTAGTCGATGCCGTCGCTGAAGGCCACCAGGCAGCCGGTGTCCAGGCGCAGCGTCTCGTTGTTCAGCTCCTTGCGGATCACCGTGCCGCCGGCGTGCAGGAAGGCCAGGCCATCGCCCTCCAGGCGCTGCAGGATGAAGCCCTCGCCGCCGAAGAAACCGGCGCCGATGCGCTTGCTCAGCGCGATGCCGACCCGGGTGCCATAGGCGGCGCAGAGGAAACTGTCCTTCTGGCAGGTCAGCCGGCCGCCGAGGGCGGCCAGGTCCACCGGCACCACCGTGCCCGGATAGGGCGCGGCGAAGGCGACCCGCGCCTGGCCACGGCCGGCGTTGGTGAAATGGGTGAGGAACAGCGATTCGCCGGTGAGCATGCGCTTGCCCATGCCCCACAGCTTACCCAGCATGCCGCTGGCCGAACCGTCGCCCATGCGCGCCTCGAAGCGCACGCCGTCGGTCATGTAGTTCATCGCCCCGGCTTCGGCGATCACCGTCTCGTCGGGGTCGAGGATGATCTCGACGCTCTGCGCCGAGGTGCCGAGGATTTCGTATTCGAGCTGATGGCTGGGCATGGGTGGACCTTCGGATCGTGGCATGGAGTGGATTGCGCCGGACCGAGCCACCGCCGCGGTGGCTGGCACTAGACAGCGGGTACGCAGGGCCTGGCGATCTTGCCGCCCTACAGGATGTTGGCGTAGTCGGCTTCGATGCGGTCCAGGCTCAGGTGGTTGAGGAAGTTGGAGAAGCACATCCAGGCCGACAGCGCGTTGAGATCCTGGAACTGCGGCGGCAGGTACCTGGGCGGCACCACCATGCCCTCGTCGACCAGCTGGCGCAGGGTACGCATGTCCTCCAGGGTGGTCTTGCCGCAGAACAGCAGCGGGATCTGCTCCAGCCGGCCCTTGCGCACCGCGAGCTGGATGTAGTTGTAGATCATGATGAAGCCCTTCAGGTAGGACAGGTCCTTGGTGAAGGGCAGGCCGGCCGGCGTCGAGCCGCGGAACACCCGGCTGGCGTTGCTGTAGCACTCGTCCTCGGCATAGCCCTGGTCACGGAAGAAGGCGAACACCTCGAGGAAATCCGCACCCTCCTCGGCCATGTGAATGGCGCGGGTGCGGTTGGTCAGCTTGCGCAGGCGCGTCGGGTAGGAGGCGAAGGCGATCACCTCCATGAGGATCGCCAGGCCTTCCTGGGTCACCGTCGAGGACGGCGGGCCCTTGGCCAGGAAGGTGCAGATCGGCTGGTTCTGGCCGTTGAGCGTGGTGCCGACGTGCACCAGCCCCTCGTGCACCTCCAGCGCACGGATGTCGCGCTGGTTGAACAACGCGTCGCTGCGGATCTTGATGTAGTCGGCGCCGGCGGCGGCATCGGCGAGGATGCCGTCGGACTCGAACACGCGGATCACCCCTTCGCCTTCGCCGAACACCGCGTCCAGGCGCTTTTGCAGCAGCTCGACGGCCTGCTGGGCGTTGAGCGTCTTCGGCTCGTCCTTCAGGTCGCCGCGGTCGGCGATGTTGTTCAGGTAGTCCGAGAGCATCAGGCCGAGGTCGGCGAGCGTCGGGTCGCCGGCATGGAAGGCATCGGAGGCCGCGCCGTAGAGCTCCTGGGAGATCATGCCGAAGTCCGGCGTGCCACGCGCCTCGAGCATGCGGATGACCATGCGGTATTCCTTGCACATGCGCCGCATGATCTGCCCGACCGGGTTGAACTGGCCGAGCTGGCGGGTGATGTCGCGCTCGATGTCCTGGAATTCCTGCTTCTTCGCACTGGAGTCGTAGGCCAGCGGCCGCGCCTCGTAGTAGGCGCGATCGACCGGCGGCAGCTCGCGGCCCTTGGCCAGGAAGAAGCGCTGGCGGATGTCGTCTTCCCACTTCACCGCGTCGAGCACCCGCACCGGGGTCTGCGCCAAGACGATGCGCTCGGACAGGTCGCGCACGATGCGTTGATAGTCGTCCAGGTTGTCACGCGTGTTCATCGTGGTTCCTCAGGCGCGTCTCAGCTGTATAGGCGCGGGCGCCGCCGGCGGCAAGCCCGGCCGCGCCGCCGCGGGCAGGGCGCGGTGACCGCCCTGCCCTTCCGGCGTCAGACCTCCGGGCGCATGTGCGGGAAGAGGATGACGTCGCGGATCGACGGCGAGTTGGTCAGCAGCATCACCAGGCGGTCGATGCCGATGCCCTCGCCGGCAGTCGGCGGCATGCCGTATTCCAGCGCGCGGACGAAGTCGGCGTCGAAGTGCATGGCCTCGTCGTCACCGGCATCCTTCTCGGCCACCTGGGCGTGGAAGCGCTCGGCCTGGTCCTCGGCGTCATTCAACTCGGAGTAGGCATTGGCGATCTCGCGGCCGCCGATGAACAGCTCGAAGCGGTCGGTGACGCTCGGGTCCTGGTCGTTGCGGCGCGCCAGCGGCGAGACCTCGAACGGGTAGCGGGTGATGAAGGTCGGCTGCTCGAGCTTGTGCTCGACGGTCTCCTCGAAAATCATCACCAAAAGCTTGCCCAGCCCCTCGTGGCCGAGGACCTTGGCACCGGCCTTCTTCGCCAGCGCGCGGCAGGTCTCCAGGTTCTCGAGGTCGGCCTCGCTGATGTCCGGGTTGTACTGCAGCACCGCGTCGCGTACCGACAGCCGCGCGAACGGCTCGCCGAAGTGGAACAGCTTGTCGCCGTAGGGCACGTCGGTGCTGCCGAGCACGGCCTGGGCCAGCTCGCGGAACAGCGCCTCGGTCAGGTCCATGTTGTCTTCGTAGTCGGCGTAGGCCTGGTAGAACTCGAGCATGGTGAACTCGGGGTTGTGCCGGGTCGAGACGCCTTCGTTACGGAAGTTGCGGTTGATCTCGAAGACCTTCTCGAAGCCGCCGACCACCAGGCGCTTGAGGTACAGCTCCGGGGCGATGCGCAGGAACATCGGCATGTCCAGCGCGTTGTGGTGCGTCTCGAACGGCTTGGCCGCGGCGCCGCCGGGGATGGTCTGCAGCATCGGGGTTTCCACTTCGAGGAAACCGCGCTCGTTGAGGAAGCGGCGGATGTGCGCGATCACCTGCGAACGCACGCGGAAGGTCTGGCGCACGTCCTCGTTGACGATCAGGTCGACGTAGCGCTGGCGATAGCGCTGCTCGGTGTCGGTCAGGCCGTGGAACTTGTCCGGCAGCGGGCGCAGCGACTTGGTCAGCAGGCGCGCACCCTGCAGGTCGACGTAGAGGTCGCC
The DNA here is from genome assembly GCF_021726475.1 of Pseudomonas oligotrophica. Classification (GTDB taxonomy): domain Bacteria; phylum Pseudomonadota; class Gammaproteobacteria; order Pseudomonadales; family Pseudomonadaceae; genus Stutzerimonas; species Stutzerimonas oligotrophica. The sequence goes on along the minus strand of NZ_JAKJRU010000003.1, from coordinate 265,561 downwards.
CTTGCCGGAGCGCGCCAGCGTGCCCTCGGCGGCAACGATGTCGCCCATGTCCCAGTGCTTGATCGCCTCGAGGGTGTCTTCCGGCAGGGTCTTGCGGTTCACGTACAGCTGGATGCGGCCGCTGCTGTCCTGGATGACGATGAAGGCCCCGCGGTTGAGCATGATGCGCCCGGCGACGCTGACCTTGATCTGTTTGCCTTCGAGCTCTTCCTTGCCGGCCTCGGCGTACTGCTGCTGCAGGTCGGCCGCCAGGCTGTCGCGGCGGAAGTCGTTGGGGAAGACGATCGGCTGTTTCTCGCGCAGCGCGGCGAGTTTTTCCTTGCGCTGGGCAATCAGCTTGTTCTCTTCCTCGTGGATGGCGTGCTCGTTCAGCGGTTGTTCGCTCATGGTCGGTGTTTTCCGGTCGCTCGGGTCCGCGGACCCCTGGTTTGGCTAGCTAATATCGGTTGGCGCTGGCAGTCGGTCAGCCTGGCCGGCCGCTGCGCGGGGGTGCGAGAGGCCGGTGGCACGCCTCTCGCCCCGGGCAGCGGCCGGGCTTACAGCCCCTGCTTGAGGCTGGCTTCGAGGTACCCGTCGAGGTCGCCGTCGAGCACCTTCTGGCAATCGCTGCGTTCCACGCCGGTGCGCAGGTCCTTGATGCGCGAGTCGTCGAGCACGTAGGAACGGATCTGGTGACCCCAGCCGATATCCGACTTGCTGTCTTCCAGCGCCTGAGAGGCGGCGTTGCGCTTCTGCATCTCCAGCTCGTACAACTTGGCCCGCAGCATCTTCATGGCGGTGTCCTTGTTGGCGTGCTGCGAGCGCTCGTTCTGGCAGGCCACCACGGTGTTGGTCGGCACGTGGGTGATACGCACCGCCGAGTCGGTGGTGTTGACGTGCTGGCCACCGGCACCGGAGGAGCGGTAGGTGTCGATGCGCAGGTCGGCCGGGTTGATCTCGATCTCCACCTTGTCGTCGATCTCGGGCGATACGAATACCGCCGAGAACGAGGTGTGGCGACGAGCGCCGGAGTCGAACGGGCTCTTGCGCACCAGGCGGTGCACGCCGATCTCGGTGCGCAGCCAGCCGAAGGCGTATTCGCCCTTGATGTGTACGGTGGCGCCCTTGATACCGGCGACCTCGCCCTCGGACAGCTCGACGATCTCGGCGCTGAAGCCGCGCTTGTCGGCCCAGCGCAGGTACATCCGCAGCAGGATGTTGGCCCAGTCCTGGGCCTCGGTACCGCCGGAGCCAGCCTGGATATCGAGGTAGCAGTTGTTGGGGTCCATCTCGTGGCTGAACATGCGGCGGAACTCGAGCTTCTCGAGAATTTCGCGCAGGCGCTCGACTTCGGCCACGATATCGCTCACCGCGCCTTCGTCGTTTTCTTCGGCGGCCATGTCCAGCAGGTCGCGCGAATCGGCCAGACTGCCGGTGAGGTCGTCGATGGTCTCGACGATCTGCGCCAGGGTGGCGCGCTCACGGCCCAGGCCCTGAGCGTATTCGGGCTTGTTCCAGACGTTCGGGTCTTCGAGTTCGCGATTTACTTCGACGAGACGATCATGCTTCTGATCGTAGTCAAAGATACCCCCGAATTGTCTGGGTGCGCTCGGACAGGTCCTTGATGCTGTTGAGGATCGGGTTGATTTCCATGGCGTTCGGCTCTCCAGCGGACGGATTCGAAAAGCCGGCGAGTATAACGCCAGCGGCCGGCCGCCAACAGCCCGCGACGGCTGCCGGCAGCCCGGCGGCAGGCCGGGCGGCGTACCCGCCCGGGCGCCCCGCGAGCGGCGGTCGGGATCAGTCCTGCGCGTCCGGCACCTGGCGGATCGGCGTGTCGCGGTGCGCCGCGCGTACGTACTGCGCCGGCCAGGGCACCGAGTTGTCCCGCAGGTGCTCGGCGGCATGCAACGGCCAGTACGGGTCGCGCAGCAGCTCGCGCGCCAGCAGGATCAGGTCGGCCTGGCCGGTACGCAGGATATGCTCGGCCTGCACCGCCTCGGTGATCAGCCCCACGGTGCCGGTGGCCATGCCCGCCTCGCGGCGCACCCGCTCGGCAAACTGCGTCTGGTAGCCGGGGCCGACCGGGATCTCGGCGTTGGCGGCGGTGCCGCCGGAAGACACGTCGATCAGGTCGACGCCCAGCGCCTTCAGTCGCCGCGCCAGCTCGACGGTCTCGTCCGGGTTCCAGCCGTCGGCGACCCAGTCGGTGGCCGACAGCCGGACGAACAACGGCAGCTCCTGCGGCCACACCGCGCGCACCGCCTCGGTGACCTCGAGCAGCAGGCGGATGCGGTTGTCGAACGAGCCGCCGTAATCGTCCTGGCGCTGGTTGGACAGCGGCGAGAGGAACTGGTGCAGCAGGTAGCCGTGCGCCGCGTGCAGCTCGGCGACCTTGAAGCCGGCCGCCAGCGCGCGTTCGGCGGCCTGCACGAAGGCCGTCAGCACGGCGGCGATGCCGGCCTCGTCGAGTGCCGCGGGCACCGCATGCTGCGGGTCGAAGGGAATGCTCGACGGCCCGACCGGTATCCAGCCGCCCTCGGCGATCGGCACGCTGCCGCGCTTGCCGAGCCAGGGCTGCCAGCTGCTGGCCTTGCGCCCGGCATGGGCGAGCTGGATGCCGGCGACCGAGCCCTGCGCCTCGATGAAGCGGGTGATCCGGCGCAGCGGCTCGATGTGCTCGTCGCTCCAGATGCCCAGGTCCTGCGGCGAGATGCGCCCCTCGGGCACCACCGCGGTGGCCTCGATGATCACCAGCCCCGCGCCGCCGACCGCACGGCTGCCCAGGTGCACCAGGTGCCAGTCGTTGGCCATGCCGCCCTCGGCCGAGTACTGGCACATCGGCGAGACGGCTATGCGGTTGGCCAGGGTGAGTTGGCGAATCGTCAACGGCTGGAAAAGCTCGGTCATGGAAACCTCGACTGCAGGGGCATGGGAATGGACACCCCTGAGTACAGACCGTTTCGTCGAGAAAACCCAGCCCGACTTTACGCCAGTCGCTAAAGCGCGGCGACCTCGACCGCCACGCCGTTGAGCGCGGCGTTGCCGGACAGTCGGTCGAGCAGGCGCTCGTCGGTGAGGTCGTTGGCGCTGGCGCCGGGCAGCTCACCGGCGACCTGCAGGTGCACGCCTTCGCGGGCGTGGCCCCAGCCATGCGGCAGGCTGACCACGCCGGGCATCAGCTCGTCGCTGGCGGCGACCTCCACCTCGACGGAGCCGACCCGCGAGCTGAGCCGCACGCGCTGGCCGTCGGCCAGGCCGCGGCCGGCCAGGTCGTCCGGGTGCATCAGCAGTTGGTGGCGCGGCTTGCCCTTCACCAGGCGCCGGTAGTTGTGCATCCAGGAATTGTTGCTGCGCACATGGCGCCGGCCGATCAGCAGCAGGCCGCCCGCCGGCTCCTCGGCAAGGCCGGCAGCGAAACGCTCGAGGTCGGCGAGCAGCTGTTCCGGCGCGGCCTGCACGCGACCGTTGGCGGTTTTCAGCCGGCGCGCGAGGTTCGGCTCGAGCGCACCGAGATCGATGCCGTGCGGCGCCTGGCGCAGGGCCTCCAGGTTCAGCCGGCGCGCGGAGCGCTCGCCATGCGGGCCGGCGCGCAGGCCGAGGTCGATCATCTGCTCCGGCGCCAGGGTCGGCTTGAGCTCCAGCCCGACGCGCGCGGCGAAGGCCCGCGCCAGGCCGACGAAGATTTCCCAGTCGTGCAGCGCACCCTCGGGGCGCGGCAGCAGAGCCTGGTTGAAGCGGGTGACGTTGCGCACCGCCAGCAGGTTGAAGGTGCTGTCGTAGTGATCGTGCTCCAGCGGCGCCGTCGGCGGCAGGATGATGTCGGCGTGGCGGGTGGTCTCGTTGATATAGAAGTCGACGCTGAGCATGAACTCCAGGCCCTGCAGGCCGCGCTCGAGCTGGCGGCCGTTGGGCGTGGACAACGCCGGGTTGCCGGCCACGGTGATCAAGGCCCGCACCTGGCCTTCGCCCGGCTCGAGCATTTCCTCGGCCAGCGCCGCCACCGGCAACTCGCCGCCGTATTCGGGCAGCCCGGAAACGCGGCTGTGCCAGGCACCGAAATGCCCGGGCGAGGCGGTTTCCACCAGATCCACGGCGGGCGTGGTGCAGAGCGCACCGCCCACCCGATCGAGGTTGCCGGTCACCAGGTTGATCAGCTGCACCAGCCACTGGCAGAGCGTGCCGAACATCTGGGTCGAGACGCCCATGCGGCCATAGCAGACCGCGCGCTCGGCAGCGGCGAAGTCCCGCGCCAGCTGGCGGATGGTGTCGGCGGCGATGCCGCAGCGCGCGGCCATCGCCTCGGCCGGGAATGGCGCGATCGCCGCGCGCACCGCCTCGAGCCCGTCGACCGGCAGGTGGCTGCCGCGGGCGAGCCCTTCCTCGAACAGGGTATGCAGGATGCCCAGCAGCAGGGCCGCGTCCTGCCCGGGACGGATGAACAGGTGCTGGTCGGCGATGGCTGCCGTCTCGCTGCGCCTGGGGTCGACCACCACCAGCTTGCCGCCGCGCGCACGGATCGCCTTCAGGCGCTTTTCTACGTCCGGCACGGTCATGATGCTGCCGTTGGAGGCCAGCGGGTTGCCGCCGAGGATCAGCATGAAGTCGGTGTGATCGATGTCCGGCACCGGCAGCAGCAGGCCGTGGCCATACATCAGGTAGCTGGTCAGATGGTGCGGCAGCTGGTCGACCGAGGTCGCCGAGAAGCGGTTGCGGGTCTTGAGCAGGCCGAGGAAGTAGTTGCTGTGGGTCATCAGCCCGTAGTTGTGCACGCTCGGGTTGCCCTGGTAGATGGCCACCGCGTTGTGGCCGTGGCGCTCGCGGATGCTCGCCAGCCGCTCGGCCACCAGGGCGAAGGCCTCGTCCCATTCCAGCGGCAGCCACTGGTCTTCCACGCGCATCACTGGCTGGCGCAGGCGGTCGGGATCGTTCTGGATATCCTGCAGCGCCACCGCCTTGGGGCAGACATGGCCGCGGCTGAACGGGTCCTGCGCGTCGCCCTTGATCGAGACGATGGCGCCGTCGCGCGTTTCGATGGCCAGGCCGCAGATCGCCTCGCACAGGTGACAGGCCCGGTAGTGCACGCTGGTGTCGCTCATTTCGCTATCCCGCCGTGGTTCTTGTTTTGCCTGCACTCTAGGCGGGCCACGCAGGCGGGACAATCGAACGCGTTCGGCGAAAATGACGGCGGATTCAGCCGGGCAATGACCGCTCAGCGCGGCGCGATGTGCGCCACCAGCAGCTGCACGCTTTCCTGGCCGCGGTACTCGTTGACGTCCAGCTTGTAGGCCAGTTCGGCCCAGCGCACCGTCGGGTTCGGCCAGAACTCGCGGTCGATGTTGAAGGCGATGCCGTCCAGGGTCAGGGCGCCGCATTCGCTTTTCAGCACCAGCTTGAGGTGCCGCTCGCCGACCAGGCGCTGCTGCACCAGTTGGAACACGCCGTGGAACATCGGCTCGGGGAAATGCTGGCCCCAGGGGCCGGCGTTGCGCAGCGCACGGGCCAGTTCCAGGTGGAACTCCTCGACGCCGAGCTGGCCGTCGGTGAGCAGCCGCCCGGTGAGGTCGTCCTCGCACAGCTGGCGCCGCACCTCGGCATCGAAGGCCGCGGCGAAGGCGCCGAAGTGCTCCTGCGGCAGCGACAGCCCGGCGGCCATGGCGTGCCCACCGAACTTGCTGATCAGCCCGGGATGGCGCGCCGCCACGGCGTCGAGCGCATCGCGGATATGAAAGCCCGGCACCGAGCGCGCCGAGCCCTTGAGCTGGCCGTCGCCGGCATCGGCGAAGGCGATGGTCGGGCGGTGATAGCGCTCCTTCAGCCGCGAGGCGAGGATGCCGATCACGCCCTGGTGCCAGTCCGGCTCGAACAGGCACAGGCCGAACGGCAGCTCCTCGAGCGGCAGGTCCTTGAGCTGCGCCAGCGCCTCGCGCTGCATGCCCTGCTCGATGGCCTTGCGGTCCTTGTTCAGCTCGTCGAGCTGCACGGCCATGTCGCGCGCCAGCGCCTCGTCCTCGCAGAGCAGGCACTCGATACCCAGGCTCATGTCGTCCAGCCGCCCGGCCGCGTTCAGCCGCGGGCCGAGGATGAAGCCGAGGTCGGTGGAGGTGATGCGCCGGTGGTCGCGCCCGGCGACCTCGAGGATCGCCCGCAGCCCCGGCCGCGCCCGCCCGGCGCGGATGCGTGCCAGGCCCTGGTGCACGAGGATGCGGTTGTTGGCATCCAGCGGCACCACGTCGGCGACGCTGCCCAGCGCCACCAGGTCGAGCAGCTCGGCCAGGTTCGGCTCGGCCCAGCCGTTGCGGGCGAACCAGTCCAGCTCGCGCAGCCGCGCACGCAGCGCCAGCAGGACGTAGAAGATCACCCCGACCCCGGCGATGCACTTGCTCGGGAACTGGCATTCGGGCTGGTTCGGATTGACGATGGCATCGGCCGCCGGCAGCTCGTGGCCCGGCAGGTGGTGGTCGGTCACCAGTACCTTGAGGCCTGCTGCCTTGGCCGCAGCCACGCCATCGACGCTGGAGATGCCGTTGTCCACGGTGACCAGCAGGTCGGGCTCGCGCTGCAGGGCGACGGCGACGATCTCCGGGGTCAGGCCGTAGCCGTATTCGAAGCGATTGGGCACCAGGTAGTCGACCTGCGCCGCGCCCAACTGACGCAGGCCGAGCACGCCGACCGTGCTGGCGGTGGCACCGTCGGCATCGAAGTCGCCGACGAAGAGGATGCGCTGGCGCTTGTCCAGCGCCTCGACCAGCAGCGCGACCGCGGCATCGATGCCCTTCAACTGTCTATAAGGGATCAACCGCGCCAGCCCCTTGTCCAGCTCCTCGGCCGACAGTACGCCGCGCGCGGCATACAAGCGCTGCAGCAGCGGCGGCAGGTCGCCGAGGTCGGGCAACTGCTCGGGCAGGGGGCGGGGTTCGATACGCATGGTCGGCTTCCGGGCTCGGTGAAACGGACTGCAATGGCGCGAAGGCCTCGACGGGTGCCGGGCCATGCCACTGAGGCGCGCAAGCATACCGCAATGCCGAATCGAGCACGCAGGCAGGCCGACCAGGCAAATGCGTGGATAATGCCCTCGACCACCACCAGCGCCCGCCATCCGCACCGGCACGGCGCGCCAGCCAGGGGAAGGAGCCGTTTCACATGGGCCGCTTGTTACTCAATTGCGACATGGGTGAAAGCTTCGGCGCCTGGAGCATGGGCCTGGATGCCGAGGTCATGCCCTTCATCGACTGCGCCAACATCGCCTGCGGCTTCCACGCTTCCGACCCGCAGGTCATGCGCCGTACGGTGGCGCTGGCGGTCGAGCATGCGGTGCGCATCGGCGCGCACCCGGCCTATCCGGACCTGGCCGGCTTCGGCCGCCGCTCCATGGCCTGCAGCCCGGCCGAGGTGGAGAACATGCTGCTCTACCAGATCGGCGCGCTCGACGGCATCTGCCGCGCCGAAGGCACCCGGGTCCGCTACGTCAAGCCGCACGGCGCGCTGTACAACGACATGATGCGCCAGCCGGCGCTGCTGCGGGCGGTGATGCGGGCGGTCGCCGCCTACGACGCCAGCCTGCCGCTGATGCTGATGTCCACCCGCGATAACAGCGCCAGCCGCGCCCTGGCCGACGAACTGGGCATCGAGCTACTCTTCGAGGTGTTCGCCGACCGCGCCTACGACGCCGCCGGCAGGCTGCTCGCGCGCAGCCTGCCGGGTGCCGTGCACCACGATGCCGCGACCGTGGTCGAGCAGGCGCTGCGGCTGGCGCGCGGCGAGGCGTTGATCGCCAGCGACGGCAGCGCGCTGCTCCTGCAGGCCGACACCCTCTGCGTGCACGGCGACAACGCCGGCTCGGTCGCCGCGGTGCAACGCATCCGCCAGGCCCTGCAGACGCTGCCGGCATGACCCCGCGGATCGAGGTCGCCGGCATCGACAGCCTGGTGCTGCGCCTGTTCGAGCGGATCGACGAGCGCAACATGCCCTGGCTGCTGGCCGCCAGCCAACGCCTGCGCGAGGCGTTCGGCCCGGCGCTGCTGGACCTGGTGCCGTCCTACACCACCCTGCTGCTGCACTACGACCTGACCCTGCTGGACGACCGCCAGGCGCGCCGGCGCATCCACCAGGCCTTCGAGGGCCTGCAACCGGCAACCGGCAACAGCGCGCGCCAGCACGAGATCCCGGTGTGGTACGACCCCAGCGTCGGCCCCGAGCTCGAGGCACTCGGCGCACGCAGCGGGCTGGGCGTCGCCGGGGTGATCGCCCGCCACAGCGGGCATACCTACCAGGTGTTCGCCCTCGGTTTCGCCCCCGGCTTCGCCTTCATGGGCCAGGTCGACGAGATCCTCGCCAGCCCGCGCCTGCAGACCCCGCGCCAGCAGGTGCCGGCCGGCAGCCTCGGCATTGCCGACCGCCAGACGGCCATCTACCCGCTGGCCTCGCCGGGTGGCTGGAACCTGATCGGCCGCAGCCCGGCGCGCCTGTTCGACCGCCAGCTGGACGGCTACAGCCTCTGCCAGCCGGGCGACCGGGTTCGCTTCGTCGCCATCGATCACGCCGAATTCGTCCGACTGGGTGGCGACGACCGCCCCTTCGAGGCCCGCCCATGAGCCTGGTCATCGAGCGCGCCGGCGCGCTGGCCAGCCTGCAGGACGGCGGCCGTTTCGGCGTGCGCCACCTGGGCGTCACCCAGGGCGGCGCCGTCGACTGGATTTCCCAGCGCTGGGCCAACTGGCTGCTGGGCAATCCGCTGCAGGCAGCCACCGTCGAGATCACGCTGGGCGGTTTCAGCCTGCGCGCCGAATCCGACAGTTGCCTGGCACTGTGCGGCGCCGACCTGGGCGCCACGCTGGACGGCCAGCCCCTGGCACCGGGTCGCAGCTTCCTCCTGCGCCGCGGCCAGCAATTGGTGTTCGGCCAGCCACGCCGGGGCCTGCGCGCCTATCTCGCCGCGCCGGGAGGCTTCCGCGCCGAACCGGTGCTCGGCAGTTGCGCCACCGTGGCGCGCGAGCAGCTCGGCGGCCTGCATGGCGACGGCCGGCCGCTGGCCGTAGGCGACCGGCTGCATGGCAATGGCAGCCGCGCCGAACCGCGCGCGCTGCCGGAACATGCCGGCCAGGCGCCGCTGCCCGACGCTCCGCTGGCGGTGGTGCTGGGGGCGCAGATCGGTGATTTCAGCGGGCGCAGCCTGTTCGAGGCGTTCAACAGCGAGTGGACCGTCGACCAGCGCGCCGACCGTATGGGCGTGCGCCTGCTCGGCCCCGCCCTGCGCGGCGCGCGCCGCTCGATGATCTCCGAGGGCGTGCCGCTGGGGGCCGTCCAGGTACCACCCGACGGCCAGCCGATCGTGCTGCTCAACGACCGCCAGACCATCGGCGGCTACCCGCGGCTCGGCGCCCTGACGCCCCTGGCGGTGGCGCAACTGGCGCAGTGCCTGCCCGGCACGCCGCTGCGGCTGCGGCCGATCGCCCTGGACAGCGCACAACGCCAGCAGCGCGAATTGCTCTCGCGCTGGCGCTAGGGCGCGCTCAGCGCTCGCCCAGCAGCCACTCCAGCGCCACCTCGAACTGGCCGCGCTCGTCGGTGATGAATAGCGTGCCGTCGCTGATCATCACGCCCCACTGCAGGCTGCGTGGCAGGTCCTTGACCAGCTCGGCCAGCGAATCGGAGTCGATCGCGGCGATGGACAGGTTCTTCAGCCCGCGGACAGCATCCAGCACCTTGCCCTGCCAGACCCGCAGGTTGCCGTAGGCCACCAGGCTGACGCGCTCGGCGCGTCGCGAGCACCAGGTCAGGCGCTCGGCGTCCGGCTGGCCGACCTCGATCCAGTGCAGGATGCGCCCGTCCAGGCTCTTCTCCCACAGTGCCGGCTCGTCGACATCCGACAGGCCGCGACCGAAGGCCAGCTGCTCGCAATACCACAGCGCATAGGCGATCAGTCGCACGCCGAGACGCTCCTCGGTTTCCGACGGATGCCGGGCCACGGTGAAGCGCAGGTTTTCATAAACCCCGCGATCCAGGTCGGTCAGATTCAGTTCGACTTTATAAGGTGTCGCTTGCAGCGCCATGGGCCCGTTCCTGCACACAGAAAATGTCGCGCAGTCTACCCGAACGTGGCACTCGCGCAGCCGACGAACTGCAGCGCAAATCGCCGCGATGAACTTTGACAATCATTCTCATTCTATTTAGCATCCTCCCCATCAAACAGTTCCCACGGGTAGTTCGCATGTACGTCTGTCTTTGCCAGGGCATCACCGACGGCCAGATCCGCGAGGCCATCTACGAAGGTTGCTGCAGCTACCGCGAGGTACGCGATGCCACCGGCGTCGGTACGCAGTGCGGCAAGTGCGCCTGCCTGGCCAAGCAGGTGGTGCGCGAGACACTCGCCGATGTGCAGAATGCACAGTCGCTCTCCACGGCCTTGCTCCACCCGGCCTGACCAGCGGACTGCCAGCAAGCCGGGCCTGAGCCCGGCTTTTTTCTGCCTGCAATCAATGCATTAGCCGCCAAGCGCGGAACGCAAGCGTTCTCGTTCAGCTTTAGCCTTAGCTTTCAAGGGCTTAGGTTTGACAGCCCGGAGCATCGTGGCCAGACTTCGACAGACACCACCCTCTGCTTCGGGACCGCGACGATGAAAGGCGACAAGCTGGTCATTCAGCACCTCAACAAGATCCTCGGCAACGAACTGGTCGCCATCAACCAGTACTTCCTGCATGCGCGCATGTACGAAGACTGGGGCCTGGGCCGCCTCGGCAAGCACGAGTACGAAGAATCCATCGACGAGATGAAGCATGCCGACAAGCTGATCAAGCGCATCCTCTTCCTCGAGGGCCTGCCGAACCTGCAGGACCTGGGCAAGTTGCTGATCGGCGAGAACACCCGGGAAATGCTCGAATGCGACCTCAAGCTCGAGCAGGGCGGCATCGCCGACCTCAAGGTCGCCATCGCCTATTGCGAAAGCGTCGGCGACTACGGCAGCCGCGAGCTGCTCGAGGACATCCTCGAGTCGGAAGAAGAACACATCGACTGGCTGGAGACCCAGCTGGGCCTGATCGACAAGGTGGGCCTGGAGAACTACCTGCAGTCGCAGATGGACGACTAAGCCGAGCACAACGAAAAACGCCATGTCCCTCGCGGGGCATGGCGTTTTTTTTTGGCTGGTCGCCGGCGCTGCGGAAATCCCGGCGCCGGCGGCCGGATCAGGCGTCGGCCTTGCCGACGGCCGACTTGATCAGGGTCTGCAGCTCACCCTTCTCGAACATCTCGAGGATGATGTCGCTGCCGCCGACCAGCTCGCCGTTGACCCACAGCTGCGGGAAGGTCGGCCAATTGGCGTACTTCGGCAGGTTGGCGCGGATCTCGGGGTTCTGCAGGATGTCGACGTAGGCGAACTTCTCGCCACAACCCATCACCGCCTGGCTGGCACGCGCGGAAAAGCCGCACTGCGGCGCGTTGGGCGAGCCCTTCATATAAAGCAGGATGGGATTGGCGGCGATCTGTTCTTTGATGGTTTCGATGATGTCCATGGGTACCTCGGCTAGACACGGTTGCCGCGCATTGTAGCGGATAAGCCCGGGCAAAGCCGAGTGGCGAGCTCGGTTTTGTTTGCCCGCGGGCCGTCGCAAGCCCTGCCGAGGCCCCTCGCAGCGGGGCGATGGGTCGATTTGCACCCCTGCGTCTTTTGTGGCTAAGATCGCGCCTTTCCCCGTTTCGTCGCACCCTCGCGACCCGCAGTGGTCGGTCCTTCTGTTTTCCCCGGAAAAGCCTTCGGACCGCGGACTGCGGCAATGAAAGGTAGTTGATATGAGCGCACGGCATTTTCTTTCGTTGATGGACTGCACGCCCCAGGAGCTGAACAGCCTGGTCCGTCGCGGCATCGAACTGAAGGATCTGCGCGAGCGAGGCATCCTCTTCGAACCGCTGAAGAATCGCGTGCTGGGCATGATCTTCGAGAAGGCCTCGACCCGCACGCGGCTATCGTTCGAAGCCGGCATGATCCAGCTCGGCGGCCAGGCGATCTTCCTCTCGCCGCGCGACACCCAGCTCGGCCGCGGCGAGCCGATCAGCGACTCGGCCATCGTCATGTCGCGCATGCTCGACGCGGTGATGATCCGCACCTTCTCCCATGCCACGCTGACCGAATTCGCCGCCAACTCCCGCATCCCGGTGATCAACGGGCTGTCGGACGACCTGCATCCCTGCCAGCTGCTGGCCGACATGCAGACCTTCCAGGAGCAGCGCGGCAGCATCGCCGGCAAGACGGTCGCCTGGGTCGGTGACGGCAATAACATGTGCAACACCTATATCGAGGCGGCCATCCAGTTCGACTTCCAGCTGCGCGTGGCCTGCCCCGAGGGCTACGAGCCCAAGGCCGAGCTGCTCGCCCTGGCCGGCGACCGCGTCCGTATCCTGCGCGACCCGCACGAGGCGGTGGCCGGCGCCCAGCTGGTCAGCACCGACGTCTGGGCCTCCATGGGCCAGGAAGACGAGGTCCAGGCACGCCTGGCAACCTTCCGGCCCTACCAGGTCGACCGCGCGCTGCTGGATGCCGCGGCCGAGGACGTGATCTTCCTGCACTGCCTGCCGGCCCATCGGGGCGAGGAGATCAGCGAAGACCTGCTCGACGACCCGCGTTCGGCCGCCTGGGACCAGGCCGAAAACCGCCTGCATGTGCAGAAGGCGCTACTGGAATTCCTCGTCGAACCCGCCCACCGCACATGAAGCACGAGCCCCTGCTGCTGCTGCACGACCTGGCCTGCGGCTATGGCAAGCAGCAGCGCGTGGTCAGCGACCTCAACCTGCACCTCAATCGTGGCGACATCGGTTGCCTGCTGGGGCCGTCCGGCTGCGGCAAGACCACCACCCTGCGCGCCATCGCCGGCTTCGAGCCGGTCAACCACGGCAGCATCGAGCTCGCCGGGCAGGTGATCTCCCGTCCGGGCCATACCCTGGCTCCGGAGAAGCGCCGGATCGGCATGGTCTTCCAGGACTATGCGCTGTTCCCCCACCTCAGCGTGCAGGAGAACGTCGCCTTCGGCATCCGCAAGCACCCCGACTGCCAGCGCATCGTCGGCGAACTGCTGGAGATGGTGCATCTCGCGCCCCTGGCGCAGCGTTACCCGCACGAGCTGTCCGGTGGCCAGCAGCAGCGCGTCGCCCTGGCCCGTGCGCTGGCGCCGGAACCCGAGCTGCTGCTGCTCGACGAGCCCTTCTCCAACCTCGACGTGGAGCTGCGCCGGCACCTCAGCCTGGAGGTGCGCGAGATCCTCAAGGCCCGCGGCACCAGCGCCATCCTGGTGACCCATGACCAGGAGGAAGCCTTCGCCGTCAGCGATCAGGTCGGAGTGTTCAAGGATGGCCGCCTCGAGCAGTGGGACACGCCGTTCAATCTCTACCACGAGCCGCTGACCCCCTTCGTCGCCAGCTTCATCGGCCAGGGCTACTTCATTCGCGGGCAATTGCTTGATCCGGAAACGGTGCAGACCGAGCTTGGCGTGATCCGTGGCAACCGGGCCTACACCTGGCCGGCCGGTAGCTCGGTGGACGTGCTGTTGCGCCCCGACGACATCGTCTACCGGCCGGACAGCCCGCTACGCGCGCTGATCGTCGGCAAGACCTTCCTCGGCGCCTCTACCCTGTACCGCCTGCAGCTGCCCACCGGCAACCAGCTCGAGGGCATCTTCGCCAGCCACACCGACTATCTGCCGGGCCAGGACGTGGGCATCGCCATCGCCGCCGACCACCTGGTGGTATTCCCTGCCCAGGGCAGCGTCGCCGCCCACGAGACGCTGCCCGAGCGCGGCGTGCGGCGCTATAGCAGCCGCTGAATCAGGCGTCGGCGCGACCGCTCTGGCGCCGCTGGCGGAAGAACTCGCTGAGCATGCTGCTGCACTCCTCGGCGAGCAGCCCGCCCTCCACCAGCACGCGATGATTGAGGAAGGCCTGGTCGAAGAACTGACCACGACTGACCGCCACACCGGCCTTCGGCTCGGTGGTGCCGTAGACCACGCGCTGGATGCGGGAATGGACGATCAGCCCGGCGCACATGCTGCACGGCTCCAGCGTCACGTACAGCGTGCTGCCCGGCAGCCGGTAGTTCTCCAGCTGCAGCGCGGCATCGCGGATGGCGACCATCTCGGCATGCGCGCTGGGATCATGGCGGGAGATCGGGCAGTTGAAGCCCCGGCCGATGATCCGCCCGTCCTGCACCAGCACCGCGCCAACTGGCACCTCGCCCAGCGCCGCACCCTGTTCGGCCAGCGCCAGCGCCTCGCGCATGAAGCCCTCGTCGCCGCTGCGGTCGATGATCTGCAGTCTTTTCATCCCGGGTTCCTGGCGCGCTAGGCCACTTCGATGGCGGCCATCAGGCCGGTTTCCATATGGTCGATCACATGACAGTGGAACATCCACACGCCCGGGTTATCGGCCACCAGGGCGATGCGCGCCGTCTCGTTCTTGCCCAGCAGGTAGGTATCGGTGAACCAGGGCTCGATCGGCCGGCGGTTGGAGGCGATGACCTTGAAGGCCATGCCGTGCAGATGGATCGGATGCTGGTACTGGCTGAGGTTGCGCAGCTCGAAGATATAGTGCCCGCCGTGGCGCAGCGTCGCGATCGGCCGCTCGGCGCAGCTTTTGTCGTTGATGTCCCAGGCCTGGCCGTTGACCTGCCAGAACTTGAACGCGCCGCCCTGCTCGACGTTGGTGGACAGGGCACCGGCCCACTCGAAGTTGAAGCGCAGCGTCTCGGCGCGGGCCAGGTCCGGCTCGGCCACCGGGTTGGCCGGCAGCGCGGCCGGCCAGCCGCCCGGCGCCTGCCTGCTGGCCACCGAGCGCAGGGCGGCCAGCCGCAGCGGGCCGTTGCGCAAGGTGATCTCCTGGCCGGCCGCCGGGACTTTCAGCGCCAGGTCGATGCGCATGCCGGGGCCCAGCCAGTACTCCTTGCCCAGCGGTCGCGGCACCACCGGATGCCCGTCGAGGGCGTAGATCCTGGCCTCGCCACCGGACAGGTTGAGCCGATAGGTCAGCGTGTTGTCCAGGTTGAGGATGCGCAGCCGCACCACCTGCCCGGCGGGTAGCTCGAGGGTGGGCAGGTGCACGCCATTGACGCTCGACAGCACGCCCGGCGTGCCGCCACGGGCCGCTTCGCGCGGCACGCTGAAATCGGTGAAGGCGCCCTGCTTGTCGACATGCCAGCTCTTCAGATTGAGCGTCCGCTCGTGGGCGAACCCGCTGGGCTCGCGCTCCTCGACGATCAGCGGCCCGACCAGCCCGCGGCCGAGCTGGCTGGCACTGGCGGTGTGCGGGTGATACCAGAAGCTGCCGGCATCGTGCAGTTGGAAGCGATACTCGAACGACTCGCCCGGCAGCACCGGCAGCTGCGACACATAGGGCACGCCGTCCATCTCCAGCGGCAGGCGGATGCCGTGCCAGTGGATGGTGGTCGGCTCCGGCAGCAGGTTGGTGAAGCGCACCCGCAGCCAGTCGCCCTGGCGCCCGCGCAGCTCCACGCCGGGTGCCTGGCCGCCATAGGCCCAGGCCGGCGTGACATGCCCGGGCACCAGCTCGATATCCAGCGGTGCGGCGATCAGTTCATAGTCGTGGTTGGTGACATCGGCCGGACGACCGAGCCAGTAGCGTGCGCCACTGCCGGCCAGGCCGACCACACCGAGGCCGGCCAGGCCGGCGAGAATCTGTCTACGGGTAAAGGACATTGCATGGGCTCCAGCCAGTCCGAATTCATGGGCCCATCAGGCTCGACGCGCTTCTCTGCGGAAGCTGCGCACAGCATGAGGGCAGCCTGGGCTGCCCTCATTGCTTCAGATCACTCCCACTCGATGGTCGCCGGCGGCTTGCTCGACACATCGTAGGTGACGCGGGAAATGCCTTCGATTTCATTGATGATGCGGTTGGACACCTTCTCCAGCAGCTCGTACGGCAGGTGCGCCCAGCGTGCGGTCATGAAGTCGATGGTTTCCACTGCGCGCAGGGCGACGACCCAGGCGTAGCGGCGGCCGTCGCCGACCACGCCGACCGACTTCACCGGCTGGAACACCACGAAGGCCTGGCTGACCTTGTGGTACCAGTCGGCCTTGCGCAGCTCGCTGATGAAGATGTCGTCGGCGCGGCGCAGCAGGTCGGCGTATTCCTTCTTCACCTCGCCAAGGATGCGCACGCCCAGGCCCGGGCCCGGGAAGGGGTGGCGGTAGACCATGTCGTAGGGCAGGCCGAGCTCGAGGCCGATCTTGCGCACCTCGTCCTTGAACAGCTCGCGCAGCGGCTCGACCAGCTTGAGGTTCATCTCCTCCGGCAGGCCGCCGACGTTGTGGTGCGACTTGATCACGTGGGCCTTGCCGCTCTTGGCGCCGGCCGACTCGATCACGTCCGGGTAGATGGTGCCCTGGGCGAGGAACTGGATGTTTTCCAGCTTGCTCGCCTGCGCATCGAAGACGTCGATAAAGGTGCGGCCGATGATCTTGCGCTTCTTCTCCGGGTCCGCCTCGCCGGCGAGGTTCTCCAGGAACTGCGCCTCGGCATCGGCGCGGATCACCTTGACCCCCATGTTCTCGGCGAACATGGCCATCACCTGGTCGCCTTCGTGCAGGCGCAGCAGGCCGTTGTCGACGAACACGCAGGTCAACTGGTCGCCGATCGCGCGATGCAGCAATGCCGCGACCACCGAGGAATCCACGCCGCCGGACAGGCCGAGCAGCACGTTGGCATCGCCGACCTGGGCACGCACCTGGGCAATGGCGTCCTCGACGATGTTGGACGGCGTCCACAGCGCTTCGCAGCCGCAGATCTCGAGGATGAAGCGCGACAGGATGCGCCCACCCTGCTTGGTATGGGTCACTTCCGGGTGGAACTGCACACCGTAGTAGCCGCGGGTGTCGTCGCCCATCGCGGCGATCGGGCAGCTCGGCGTGCTGGCCAGGATATGGAAGCCCTGCGGGATGTCGGTGACCTTGTCGCCGTGGCTCATCCAGACGTCGAGGCCGAACACGCCGTCGTCGTCCATGTGATCCTCGATGCCATCGAACAGCCGCGACTTGCCGACCAGGTCGACGCGGGCATAGCCGAACTCGCGCACATCCGAGCCCTGCACCTTGCCGCCGAGCTGCTCGGACATGGTCTGCATGCCGTAGCAGATGCCGAACAGCGGCACACCGAGGTCGAACACCGCCTGCGGTGCACGCGGGCTGCCCTGCTCATGCACCGATTCCGGGCCGCCGGCGAGGATGATGCCGCGTGGGGCGAAGGCGCGGATGTCCTCTTCGCTCATGTCCCAGGGATGGAGTTCGCAGTAGACGCCGATCTCGCGCACGCGGCGGGCAATCAGCTGGGTGTACTGGGAACCGAAGTCGAGGATCAGGATGCGGTGGGCGTGGATGTCAGGATGAGCCATGTGGGCATCTCTCGTGGTGTTCGCAAATGACACGGGGCTGATCGAGCAGCCCCGTTGTTCACATTCCAAAGATCGATCTGCCGCGTCGCGCGACCGGCAAACCGCTTTCTCAGCCGACGCGGTAGTTCGGCGCTTCCTTGGTGATCTGCACGTCGTGCACGTGCGACTCGGCCATGCCGGCGCCAGTGATGCGCACGAACTGCGGCCGGGTACGCATCTCGTCGATGGTCGCCGAGCCGGTGTAGCCCATCGAGGCGCGCAGGCCGCCCATCAGCTGGTGGATGATCGCCGACAGCGCGCCCTTGTACGGCACCCGGCCCTCGATGCCTTCGGGCACCAGCTTCTCGGCGCCGGCCGAGGAATCCTGGAAGTAGCGGTCCGAGGAACCCTGCGCCTGGGCCATGGCACCGAGCGAGCCCATGCCGCGGTAGGCCTTGTAGGAGCGCCCCTGGAACAGCTCGACCTCGCCCGGCGCCTCCTCGGTACCGGCGAACATCGAGCCCATCATCACCGCGTTGGCGCCAGCGACGATGGCCTTGGACAGATCGCCGGAGAAGCGGATACCGCCATCGGCGATCATCGGCACGCCGGTGCCTTGCAGCGCGGCGGAGACGTTGGCGATGGCGGAAATCTGCGGTACGCCGACGCCGGCGACGATGCGGGTGGTGCAGATCGAGCCCGGGCCGATGCCGACCTTGACCGCGTCGGCGCCGGCCTTGACCAAGTCCAGCGCGGCTTCGGCGGTGGCGATGTTGCCGCCGATCACCTGCACCTGCGGGAAGTTCTCCTTGACCCAGCGCACGCGGTCGATCACGCCGCGGGAATGGCCGTGGGCGGTATCCACCACGACCACGTCGACGCCGGCCGCCGCCAGCGCCGCGACGCGCTCTTCGGTATCGGCACCGGTGCCCACGGCCGCGCCGACGCGCAGGCGGCCCTGCTCGTCCTTCGAGGCCAGCGGGTAGCTCTTGGCCTTCTCGATGTCACGGAAGGTGACCAGGCCGCGCAGGTGGAAGCTGGCGTCGACCACCAGCATCTTCTCGATGCGGTGCTCGTACAGCTTGGCCTTGATCTCCTCGAGCGAGGTGCCTTCCTGGACGGTGACCAGGCGCTCCTTCGGGGTCATGATCGCCGCCACGGTGTCGCCGGTGTTGGGCATGAAGCGCAGGTCGCGGCCGGTGACGATGCCGACCAGTTCCTTGCCGGACACCACCGGGAAGCCGGAGAAACCCAGTTCGCGGGCCTTGCGCAGCAGGTCGCTGATCTTGGTGTCGGGCGAGACGGTGACCGGGTCGTGGACGATGGCGGTCTCGTGACGCTTGACCTTGCGCACCTCGGCCGCCTGCTGCTCGATGCTCATGTTCTTGTGGACGATGCCGATGCCGCCCTCCTGGGCCATGGCGATGGCCAGGCGGGCTTCGGTCACGGTGTCCATGGCCGCCGAGACCAGCGGAATGTTCAGCTCGATGCCACGGGTCAGGCGGGTCTTGAGGCTGACATCCTTGGGCAGGACCTCGGAATATCCCGGGATCAGGAGGACGTCATCGAAAGTCAGGGCTTCTTGGCTGATACGCAGCATGGCGGGGGCTCCCAGGCGGGAAAAAGGAAGCGCGGCATTATACCCATCGACCCCGCCGCGCTCAACGCGTGAGTCCCGCATGATCGCCGGCTTTCAGCAATCGACCCGTACCTGCGCGCAGGCGAAGCCCAGCCGCTCGGCGAACTCCGCGACGAAGGCATCCAGCAGCCCGGCCTCGGCCCAGTCGTTGAAGACGAACGCGAGGTCGGAAAAGGCGCACGCCGGGATGAACAGGAAGCCGTTGATGTCGTCCTCGAAGCCGCATTCGGGGCAGGTGAAGTTGTCCGTCTCGCCGGGCATCCAGGTCTCCAGGCTGTCGAACAGCACCGTGCCGATCTCCCGCCGGCACTCGGGGCAGCCGGCCTCCTCGGCGAACTCGCGGGTCGGCGTATAGATGCAGCGCTCGGTGACGATCTCCAGGCCATTGATCGGCTGGCCGAACGGCAGGCGCTCCGGCCGTTGGACGACCCGACGCGCGCCGTCGGCGATGGCATAGGCCATCCCGCCCGGCCCGCGCCCGCAGGTGGTCGGCAGTGCCTCGACGATGCGTCGCTCGACCAGCCAGCGCAGCACCTTGCGGGCCCGCGCCTCGCGCCCCGGCACGCTGGAAATCCTTGGCACCACGATGATCTGGTTCGGCTGCACGATCGTCCCCTGGCCTGCCACGAGGCAGGCGGCGTCGAAAAAGGCGCGCATCTTAGCGCCGCCAGCCAGGCCTCGGTAGGCGCCGGCGCCCGACGGGCTTATCATCGCCGCCATGCTCAACGATCCCTTCCAGCGCCTGAATCTCGACCGCGACGTGCTCAGCGTCAGCCAGCTCAACAACCGTGCACGGCTGCTGCTGGAGGATGTCTTCGCCCAGGTCTGGGTCGAGGGCGAGATTTCCAACCTGGCGCGTCCGGCCTCGGGCCACGTCTATTTCACCCTCAAGGACAGGAACGCCCAGGTGCGCTGCGCGTTGTTCCGGCAGAACGCCCTGCGCGTGCGCCAGGCGCTGCGCGACGGTCTCGCGGTCAAGGTGCGCGGCAAGGTCTCGCTGTTCGAGGGCCGTGGCGACTACCAACTGATCCTCGACAGCGTCGAGCCGGCCGGCGACGGCGCGCTGCGCCTGGCCTTCGAGGCACTGAAGGACAAGCTCGCCGCCGAGGGCCTGTTTGCCGCCGAGCGCAAGCGCGCCCTGCCGGCCCATCCGTGCCGCGTCGGCATCGTCAGCTCGCCGACCGGCGCGGTGATCCGCGACATCGTCTCGGTGTTCCGCCGCCGCGCGCCGCAGGTGGAGCTGACCCTGATCCCCACCGCGGTGCAGGGCCGCGAAGCCACCGCGCAGATCGTCCGCGCCCTGGCCCTGGCCGATGCCCAGGGCTTCGACGCGCTGATCCTCGCCCGCGGCGGCGGCTCGCTGGAAGACCTCTGGTGCTTCAACGAGGAAGCCGTGGCGCGCGCCGTGGCCGCGTGCCGGACGCCGATCGTCAGCGCGGTGGGCCACGAGACCGACGTCTCCATCGCCGACTTCGTCGCCGACGTGCGCGCACCGACGCCCTCGGCGGCCGCCGAGTTGCTCGCCCCCAGCAACGCCGACCTGCAGCAGCGCCTGAACGGCCTGCGCCAGCGTCTCCTGCTGCGCATGCACGAGCGGCTGCGCCGCGAGGCCCTGCGCCTCGATGGCCTGGGCCGCCGCCTGCGCCATCCGGGCGAGCGGCTGCAGCAGCAGGCCCAGCGCATCGACGACCTGGAACAGCGCCTGCTGCGCGCCATCGATCGCCGGCTGTGCGCCGGGCAGGAGCGCCTGGCCCGGCTGGAGACGCGCCTGACCGCACGGCATCCGGGGCGCACGCTGCAGTTGCTGGGCCAGCGCCTCGAGCAGCTGGCCCAGCGCCTGCCACGGGCCATGCGCAGCGCGCTGGCAACGCGGCAGCAGCGCCTGCAGGGCCTGGCGCAGACGCTTCACGTCGTCAGCCCGCTGGCCACCCTCGGTCGCGGCTACAGCATCCTGCTCGACGAGCGCGGCCGGGCGATCCGTCGCGCCGCGCAGACCGAGCCGGGCCAGCGCCTGAAGGCACGCCTGGGCGAAGGCGAACTGGACCTGCGGGTCGAGGACAACCACCTGCAACCGACCACCCTGCCGCTGCTCTGAGCCGCGGCAGGCGTTTATCCGCCGGTCGATTTGCGCGAGGATGGGCAGCCCGCCCATCTCGGACCCGTTCATGCTGCGCCGTCTCGCCCTGCTTCTCGCCCTGACCCTGCCGGCCCTTGCCTCGGCCGAAGGCTTCCTCACCCGCCTGCTCGACAAACCGGTGCCCGGCGGCGTCGCCGTGGTCGACCTGGGCGACGCCGCGCAGCCGCCGCAGGCTCGCTACGACGGCAAGCCCGTGCTGACCCTCCGTGAAGACGGCCGGCGCTGGATCGCCATCGTCGGCATCCCGCTCGGCACCGCGGCCGGCACGCAGCAGCTGACGGTCGACGGCCGACCGCTGGCGTTCCAGGTCGGCGGCCGCGACTACCGCGCCCAGCACATCACCCTGAAGAACCAGCGCCAGGTCGACCCCAACCCGGACGACCTCAGGCGCATCGAGCGCGAACTGGCCGAGCAGACCCGCGCCTACCGTCGCTTCAGTCCGGCGCAGCCGAGCAACCTGCTGTTCGATCGTCCGGTCGACGGGCCGCTGTCGTCGCCCTTCGGCCTGCGCCGCTTCTTCAATGGCCAGGAGCGCAACGCGCACTCGGGGCTGGATTTCGCCGTGCCGGCCGGCACGCCGGTGAAGGCGCCGGCGGCCGGCGAGGTCACGCTGGTCGGCGACTATTTCTTCAATGGCAGGACGGTGTTCGTCGACCACGGCCAGGGGCTGATCAGCATGTTCTGCCACCTGTCGCGCATCGACGTGAAGCCCGGCGACCGCCTGGCTCGCGGCCAGGTACTCGGCCGGGTCGGCGCCACCGGCCGGGCGACCGGCCCGCACCTGCACTGGAACGTCAGCCTCAACGATGCCCGCGTCGATCCCGCCATCTTCATCGGCGCCTTCAAGCACTGAACCCAAGGAGTCCCCGCATGCGTACCCGAGCCAAGGAATCGACCCTGCTGATCATCGACATCCAGGAGCGGCTGCTGCCGGCGATCCAGGACGGCCAGGCGATGGTCGAGCACAGCGCCTGGCTGCAGCAGATCGCCGCCCGGGTCGGCGTGCCGGTGCTGCTCACCGAGCAGTACAGCAAGGGCCTCGGCCCGACCGTGGCCACCCTGCGCGACGGCGTGCCGGCCGAGGCCATCGTCGAGAAGCTGCACTTCTCCGCCACTGCCGACGGCGAGCTGTTCAAGCGCCCAGGCGGCGAACGTCGGCAGTTCGTCGTCTGCGGCTGCGAAACCCACGTCTGCGTGCTGCAGTCGGTGCTCGACCTGCTCGAGCGTGGCCACCGCGTGTTCGTTGTCGAGGAAGCAGTCAGTTCGCGCCGCGCCAGCGACAAGGCCCTGGCCCTGGCGCGCATGCGCCAGGCCGGCGCCGAGATCGTCTCGCGCGAGATGGTCGCCTTCGAGTGGATGGAACAGGCCGGCACCGAGCTGTTCAAGGCGATCAGCCGCGAGTTCATCCGCTGAGCGAGCCGACGATGCACCCGCCGGCCGTTGCCGCAACCCACGCCCGCAAGGAGACTGCATGCCGACAGAACAACTGACCGGTTGGATCTACTGGCTCGACGCCCATCCCTACCTGCAGACGCTACTGGCCAGCGCCGCGCTGATCCTCGCCGCCTGGCTCTGCAACTGGATCGTCAAGCGTATCCTGGTGCGTGGGCTGTACAAGCTGCTGCGCCATGCGCGCCCGCTGGAGATCGAGAACTTCGGGGTCTTCAAGCGGCTGTCCAACATCGTCCCGGCGCTGGTGCTGGCCACCGGCGTGCAGGCGGTGCCGGGCCTGCCGGAAGCGGCGGTCACGGTGGTGCGCAACGTCTGCGGCGGCTTCATCGTGCTGACCGTCGCGCTGGCCCTCGGCGGCATGCTGGACCTGATCAACGCGCTCTACCAGCGCCGTTCCGATGCGCGCATCCACCCGATCAAGGGCTACCTGCAGGTGGTCAAGATCGTGCTCTACGCGATCGCCACCATCCTCATCATCGCCACCCTGATCGACCGCTCACCGCTGATCCTGCTCTCCGGCCTCGGGGCCATGGCCGCGGTGCTGATGCTGATCTTCCAGGACACCCTGCTGTCGCTGGTGGCCAGCGTGCAGATCACCTCCAACGACCTGATCCGAGTCGGCGACTGGGTGGAGATGCCGCAGCTCAATGCCGACGGCGATGTCATCGATATCGCCCTGCACACGGTCAAGGTGCAGAACTGGGACAAGACCATCACCAGCATCCCGACCAAGCGCTTCATCTCCGATTCGTTCAAGAACTGGCGCGGCATGCAGGAAAGTGGCGGCCGGCGCATCAAGCGCAGCCTCTACCTGGACCAGCAGAGCGTGCACTTCCTCGACGCCGAGGAGCGCAAGCGGCTGTATCGCTTCAACCTGCTGGAGGATTACCTGGCCAGCAAGCGCAAGGAAATCGACGCGTGGAACGCCCGGCTCGCCGAACGGGGCCAGGAACCGGTCAATACCCGCCGCGTGACCAACATCGGCAGCTTCCGCGCCTATGTCGAGCGCTACCTGCGCAGCCACCCCGGCGTGCATCAGCACATGACGCTGCTGGTGCGCCAGCTGAGCCCGACCGCGGACGGCCTGCCGCTGGAGATCTACTGCTTCACCAACACCGTGGCCTGGGCCGAGTACGAGGCGATCCAGTCGGACATCTTCGACCACCTGCTGGCGATCCTGCCGGAATTCGGCCTGCGGGTGTTCCAGCATCCTTCGGGAGGCGACATGCGCGACTGGTGCGACGCCGTCAACCGGCCGCAGCCCCGCATGCAGGAGGTTGCGCCTGACCGAAGCCAGGCGCAGGGATCGTAGGCTGGCGCTGGGGCACGGGTTCATGCACACCCCGGCGCTGCCCATGCCTCGTCCATGAGGCCAGCGCCAGTGAACCCGGTCGCCCGTGCCCCAGCGCCAACCTACGACGGCAACGAGGGCGGACGCCCCGTTGCCTGGCGGATCAGAAGCTCAGGTCGACGCGCGCCCAGAGGGTGCGCCCGGGCTCGTTGATGCGCGTGGTGGCATCCAGCCCGTAGTCGGCGAAGCCTGCGCTGCCGGCGAGGTTGAGGTGTTCGCTGTAGGTCTTGTCGAGCAGGTTGTCGACCCCGGCGCTGAGCTTGACCGTCTGGTTCAGGCGGTAGGCCCCGTTGAGCGAGAGCACGCCGAAGCCGGCGCTCTCGTCGAAGTCCTTGCCGACCACGGTGCCCTGGTTCTCGGCGACCCGGCCCTGGGACGCGACCACGCGCCAGAGGCCGCTGGTGCTCCAGTTGTCGCGCTCGTAGGTCAGCCCGAGGCGGCCTTCCAGCGGCGGGATCTGCGGCAGCGCGCGGCCGTCGCTGCGGTTCTCGCCCCAGGCGTAGGCCAGGCTGGCGTCGCCCTTCCAGTTCGAGGTGAAGCGGTAGGCCAGGCCGGCTTCGGCGCCGGCGATGGTGGCGTCGACGTTGCTGACCTCGGCGCGGATCATGTTCGGCATCACGCCCGGCACGTAGCTGAACAGGATGTAGTCCTCGACCAGCCCGGCATAGGCCGAGACCCAGGCCTGCAGCGGCCCCTGGCTGTATTGCAGGCCGACATCCAGCTGCGTGGTCTTCTCCGGGCGCACCGAGTCGAACGGCTGCAGCGTGCCGACCGGGCCGGGGTTGGAGACGAACAGCTCCCAGTAGTCGGGGAAGCGCTCGGCGTGGCCGAGGCCGGCGTACCAGGTCGCCGGCAGCTCGGCGAGGCGCTCCTCGTAGCGCAGGAAGCCGCTGTAGAGCGTGTCGCGACGGGTCTCGCCGGCGCTGGGGTTGTCCCAGTCGCGCGAGACGATCGGCATGCTCGAGGCATCGTGGCTGCGGAAGAACTCGCGCTCGTCGGTCGCCTCGTGCAGGTCCAGGCGCAGGCCGCCGATGATCTTCTCGCGCTCGCTGAGCTGCCAGGTCAGCTCGCCGAAGGCGCCGTAGTTGTGCAGCATGGCGTCCGGCACCCAGGGCAAGGCATCGCTGCCGGCCGCGGTGACCATCTGGTTGGCGGCACCGGCCGGGTTCATCAGCTTGCGGTGCTCGCTGCGCTGGGCATCGACCCCGGCCTTGAGCTCGACGTCGCTCCACTGCCAGGTGCCGACCAGGCGTCCGCCCAGGGTGCGGCGGTCGACGCGCGACAGCGTCGGGTTGGGCATCATCATCGACGGCACGAAGTCGCGCAGGCTGTAGTTGTCCATGATGTGGTCGGCGTAGTTGTAGTAGACCTGCGCCTCCAGGCCGTAGAAGGTCTCGCCGATGTTGGTCTTCTGCAAGCGCAGGCCGAGGCTCTCGCGCTGGAACTGGCTGCCGTCCATGCCACGCCCGGCATAGCGCGCATAGCCGTCGCCGCGCCCGGCGGTCAGCTCGACGAGGGTGTCGGCGTCGGGCGTCCAGCCGAGCGCCACGTCGGTATTCCACTTGTCGTAGCGCGACGGCACGGTGTCGCCGTTGCCATCTTCGTAGTCGTCGGCCTGGGAGCTGTTGGCCATCAGCCGTGCGTAGCCCTGCTCGGCGCCGGCGGCGGCATCGAGGATGCGGTCGAAGCGCCCGTTGGAGCCAGCCAGGAAACTGGTATTCAGGCGCCAGTCGGGTTCGCCGAACTGCTCGGGCTCACGCTCGAACAGCACGGTGGCCGCCGAGGCACCCGGCCCCCAGAGCACCGTCTGCGGGCCCTTGATGACGGTCAGCCGGTCGAAATTCTCCGGGCTGATGTAGGACGCCGGCGAATCCATGCGATTGGGGCAAGCACCGAGCATCTCGCCGCCGTTGGACAGCAGCTTCAGGCGCGAGCCGAACATGCCGCGGAACACCGGGTCACCGTTGACCCCGCCGTTGCGCACCGCGGAGAAGCCCGGGATGGTCTTCAGGTAGTCGGCACCGTCGCTGGCCGGCACCGGTTGGCGCGGCAGCTTGGGATCGGTGACCACCTTCAGCGGCGAGGCCTGCGCCACGCCGGTCACCACCAGCGGCGCCAGCTCCACGGGCTGCTCGTGCCCGGCGTGCAGGGCGTGCTCATCGGTCTCGGCCGCCAGGGCGCCGCCGGCCACCAGGCCGAGAAAGGTCAGATGCGCCAGGCGCCAGTGCAGGCGACTCGGGCGAACGGAAAAACTGCCAGACAGGCGCGCCCGTGCGCGACTGTCGCAAAGCTTCTTGGACATAGCTGATTCCACTACTGATTGTTGGGCGGCCGCAGGCTGCGGCCCGGCAGATCAGGCGTGGAAAGCAGGCGGGGCTCGCGGATGGCCGCGGCTGTGGCGCGGCGCCTCGACCAGCGGTACGGCGGGCAGCGGTTGGAAATGAACCGGGCGATGCTCGGGCAGCGCCAGGTCGACGGCCAGGCTCAGCGGCGGGTTGAGGGTGAGCAGCTCGCAGTAGCCGCACAGCTCGAGGGCCGCGAGCCATTGCGGCTCGCCGTGGCGAGCCTGGCGGTGATGCACCGGGGCGCCGGCGTCGTGCTCGGCATGGGCGACATGCCCGGCGTGCCCGGCGTGCTCGACGGAGGCCGTCGCGAGGGCGGCGGAGTGGCGCTGGGCGACCTGCAGGGCCGAGTACAGCGGGCCGACGTGGATCATCAGCATGGCGAACAGGCCAAGCCAGATGCTCGTCGTCGAATAGGCCCGTCGCTTCACCGCTCTACCCTGCTCAGTCCAAATGCGCTTCGTCACGAAGCGGGCCGATGATCGCACGCCGGCCAGCGCCTCGACTGCGGCATGTCGCCGCAACGCAGCAAGATGATTGAATTGCGCACAATCGTCTTTTGATTTGATTTTATTCTGAAAATCACTGATTAACGGCAGGAATCACCAATTTTATGCCAGCCCTTGCAAGCACATCGGGCGAACGCATAACGTCGCGTCTTTCGTCATCGATCAGCTGGCCCGCCTGCTGCAGGCAGGCCTCGGAACCGCAGGAAAACCGCCATGACCATGCTCAAGGATCCCTCTCGCAAATACCGCGCCTTCGCCCCGCTCAACCTCACCGATCGCAGCTGGCCAAGCCGGGTGATCGACAAGGCGCCGATCTGGCTCTCCTCCGACCTGCGTGATGGCAACCAGTCGCTGATCGAACCGATGGACGCGGCGAAGAAGATGCGCTTCTTCAAGACGCTGGTCGCGGTCGGCATCAAGGAGATCGAGGTGGGCTTCCCCTCGGCCTCGCAGACCGACTTCGACTTCGTCCGAGAGCTGATCGAAGGCGGCCACATCCCCGACGACGTGACCATCCAGGTGCTGACCCAGGCCCGCGAGGACCTGATCACCCGCACCTTCGAGTCGCTCAAGGGCGCCAGGCAGGCCATCGTCCACTACTACAACGCCACCGCGCCGAGCTTCCGCCGCATCGTCTTCAACCAGGACAAGGCCGGCGTGGTGCAGATCGCCGTGAACGCCGGCACGATCATCAAGCGCCTGGCCGCCGAGAACCCGGAGACCAACTGGCGCTTCGAGTATTCACCGGAGATCTTCAGCTCCACCGAGCCGGAGTTCGCAGTCGAGGTGTGCAACGCGGTGATCGAGGTGTTCCAGCCGACGCCGGCGCAGAAGCTGATCCTCAACCTGCCGGCCACCGTCGAGGCGGCCACACCAAACATCTACGCCGACCAGATCGAGTATTTCTGCCGGCACATCGACCGCCGCGACAGCGTGCTGGTCAGCCTGCATACCCACAACGACCGCGGCACCGGCGTAGCGGCGACCGAGCTGGGCCTGATGGCCGGCGCCGACCGCGTCGAGGGCTGCCTGTTCGGCAACGGCGAGCGCACCGGCAACGTCGATCTGGTCACCGTGGCGCTGAACATGTACACCCAGGGCATCGACCCGCAGCTGGACTTCTCCGACATCGATGCCGTGCGCAAGGTGGTCGAGGAATGCAACCAGCTGCCGGTGCACCCGCGCCACCCCTATGTCGGCGACCTGGTGCACACCGCGTTCTCCGGCTCGCACCAGGACGCGATCCGCAAGGGCTTCGCCCAGCAGGATCCGGATGGGATCTGGGAAGTGCCCTACCTGCCGATCGACCCGGCCGACATCGGCCGCAGCTACGAGGCGGTCATCCGCGTCAACAGCCAGTCGGGCAAGGGCGGCATCACTTTCCTGCTCGAGCAGGAATACGGCATCAGCCTGCCGCGGCGCATGCAGATCGAGTTCAGCCAGGTGGTGCAGAAGGAAACCGACCGCCTCGGCCTGGAGATGAGTGCCCGGCAGATCTACGCGCTGCTCGAGAGCGAATACCTGCAGGCCACCGCGCCCTATGCGCTCAAGGGCCATCGCCTGCAAGAGGAAAACGGCACCAGCGCGCTCGATGTCGAGGTGCTCGCCGACAACCAGACGCAGCACTGGCGCGGCATCGGCAAGGGCCCGCTGGAAGCGCTGGTCGCCGCATTGCCGGTCAAGCTGGAGATCATGGACTACCACGAGCACGCCATCGGCGCCGGCAGCAATGCCAGGGCCGCGGCCTACATCGAGGTACGCCTGGACGGCCAGCGCCCGCTGCATGGCATCGGCATCGACGAGAACATCACCACGGCGAGCATCCGCGCGCTGTTCAGCGCCCTCAACCGGGCCCTGCGCGAGTCGGCCAGCCAGGCGGCCTGAGCCTGGGGTGAAGAAAGGGGACGCCCGGGGCGTCCCCTTTCTTGTGTCCGCGCCTGCGCCAGCCGGCCGTTGTGGAGGAACCCCGGACGCGTCCAGACTGTCCTCCCTTTCCACGCACGCAGGAGACGCACCATGCTCGAGGCCAAAGGCTACGCCGCCCAGAATCCCACCAGCCCGCTCGCGCCGTATCGCTTCCAGCGCCGCACGCCGGGCGCCAACGACGTGCAGATCGAGATCCTCTATTGCGGCGTCTGCCACTCGGACCTGCACACTGCGCGCAACGAGTGGAACAACACCCTGTACCCCTCGGTCCCCGGGCACGAGATCGTCGGCCGCGTGGTCTCGGTGGGCAGCTCGGTGGCCAAGTTCCAGCCGGGCGATACCGTTGGCGTCGGCTGCATGGTCGACAGCTGCCATAGCTGCGCCTCCTGCAGCGAGGGGCTGGAACAGTATTGCGAGAAGGGCTTCGTCGGCACCTACAACGGCCCGGCCTTTGGCGGTGGCGAGAACACCTACGGCGGCTATGCCGACAACATCGTGGTCGACGAGAAGTTCGTCCTGCGCATCAGCCATACCGACAACCTCGCCGCCGTGGCGCCGCTGCTCTGCGCCGGCATCACCACCTATTCGCCGCTGCGCCAGTGGAAGGTCGGCCCGGGGCAGAAGGTCGGCGTGGTCGGCCTCGGCGGCCTCGGCCACATGGCGGTGAAGATCGCCGCGGCGATGGGCGCGCACGTGGTGCTGTTCACCACCAGCCCCGACAAGCGCGAGGACGCCCTGCGCCTGGGCGCCAAGGAGGTGGTGGTATCGAAGAACGCCGGGGAAATGGCCGCGCATGCCAACAGCTTCGACTTCATCCTCAACACGGTGGCCGCACCGCACAACCTCGATGCCTTCGTCAACCTGCTCAAGCGCGATGCCACCATGACCCTGGTCGGCGCGCCGGCCACGCCGCATCCCTCGCCCAGCGTGTTCGGCCTGATCTTCAAGCGTCGCCGCATCGCCGGCTCGCTGATCGGTGGCATCCTCGAGACCCAGGAGATGCTCGACTTCTGCGCCGAGCACAACATCGTCTCGGACATCGAGATGATCCGCATGCAGGACATCAACGAGGCCTACGAGCGCATGCTCAGGAGCGACGTGAAGTACCGCTTCGTCATCGACATGGCGACCCTCGACCCCGCCTGAGCCTGCCGCCGCCCCGCGCCGGGGCGGCTTTCCCTGACCGCCCGGAACGGCTAAGGTCGCAGCCCTTCGCAACGGAGGGCCCATGGGCTACCTGATTTTCGTCACGCTGCTCTGGGCGCTGTCGTTCAACCTCATCGGCGCGCACCTGGCCGGCCAGGTCGACAGCTACTTCGCCGTGCTCACCCGCGTGCTGCTGGCCGCCGCGGTATTCCTGCCGCTGACCCGCTGGCGCGGGGTCGAGCCGCGCTTCATGGCCGGCGTCGCACTGGTCGGCGCCCTGCAGTTCGGCGTCACCTACATTTGCCTGTACCTGAGCTTCAACCTGCTGAGCGTCGCCGAAATCCTGCTGTTCACCGTGCTGACGCCGCTGCACGTGACGCTGATCGACGACGCGCTCGAGCGCCGCTTTAACCCTTGGGCGCTGCTTGCGGCGGCGATCGCCGTGATCGGCGCCGGATTGATCCGCTACGACCAGCTGTCGAGCGACTTCCTCGGCGGCTTCCTGCTGATGCAGCTGGCCAACTTCACCTTCGCCGCCGGCCAGGTCGGCTACCGCCAGCTGGCCCGGCGCTATCCGTCCGCCATCCCGCTGCACCGGCGCTTCGGCTACTTCTTCCTTGGCGCATTGGTCGTGGTGCTGCCAGCCTGGCTGGCGCTCGGCGACCCCGACCGCCTGCCGAGCACCGACCTGCAGTGGGGCGTGCTGCTGTGGATGGGCGTGCTGGCCACCGCGCTCGGCCAGTTCTGCTGGAACAAGGGCGCCACCCAGGTCGATGCCGGCACCCTGGCGGTGATGAACAACCTGTCGGTGCCGGTCGGGCTGGTCCTCAACCTGGTGTTCTGGGGCAGCCACGCCGATCTTTTGCTGCTCGTCGTCGGCGGCGGGCTGATCGTGGCCTCGCTCAAGGTCAACGGACTTAGCCGTCGTAAACTACCAACCGTCTGATTATCAAAGACTTTTCCTCATGGAGCGGTAAGATGCCGGCCCCACGCAAGGATGCGTTTCTCAGCCTGTCGTCGAGAACTGCATGCCGCGTATCGCCCTGCTCCTGCTTACCCTGCTGCTCGCCTGTACCGCACATGCCGAAGCGCCGCGCACCTTTCGCGAGGCGAAGAAGCTCGCCTGGCAGATCTATGCCGAGCGCCCGGTGGACTTCTACTGCGGCTGCGCCTTCAAGGGCAACCGCATCGACCTGAACAGCTGTGGCTACCGGCCGCGCAAGCAGCCGCAACGGGCGGCCCGGGTCGAGTGGGAACACATCGTGCCGGCCTGGGTGATCGGCCATCAGCGCCAGTGCTGGCAGAATGGCGGCCGCAAGAACTGCACGCGCAACGACCCGCTGTTCAGCCAGGCCGAGGCGGACCTGCACAACCTGGTGCCAGTGGTCGGCGAGGTGAACGGCGACCGCAGCAACTTCGGCTTCGGCATGCTGCCGGAAAAGCCCAGCCAGTACGGCGCCTGCCCCTTCGTGGTGAACTTCAAGCAACGCACCGCGATGCCCGCCGAGCACAGCCGCGGCACCATCGCCCGCACCTATTTCTACATGAGCGACCGCTACGGGCTGCGGCTGTCGCGCCAGGACCGCCGGCTGTTCGACATCTGGAACCGCCAGTACCCAGTCAGCGAATGGGAGCGCTGGCGCAACCGCCACATCGCCTGCGTGCAGGGCAACGCCAACCCCCACGTCGCCGACGTCGACCTGCGCAGCTGTCCGCGGCGCAATCGCCTGGCGATCCGCTGACGCCATGCTTGCTGGCAAGCGGTCGCCATTGCATGCTGTCTGCACTTCCCCCACGGCAGGACCGGCATGGCCGAGCGCAGACTTCTCGCAGCATTGGCGCTGATCGTTGCCTTCTCCCTCGGCCTGTCCGGCATCGCGCCCTATGACCGCGCGACCTGGCTGCTGGAAGTCGCGCCGGTATTGATCGCCGCCCCCGTGCTGTGGGCCAGCTACCGCCGCTTTCCGCTCACCCGCCTGCTCTACGTGTTGATCGCCTTCCACGCGCTGGTGCTGATCCTCGGCGGTGCCTACACCTACGCCCGGGTGCCGCTGGGCTTCTGGGTCCAGGACGCGCTGGATCTGGCACGCAACCCCTACGACAAGCTCGGCCATTTCATGCAGGGCCTGGTGCCGATGCTGGTCGCCCGCGAGATCCTGCTGCGCAACGGCTACCTGCGCCCGGGGCCGATGCTGGGTTTTCTCGCCGTCTGCGTGGCACTGGCGATCAGCGCCTTCTATGAGCTGATCGAGTGGTGGGTGGCGCTGCTCGCCGGCGGCGGCGCGGTGGATTTCCTCGGAACCCAGGGCGACCCCTGGGATACCCAGTCGGACATGTTCCTGGCGCTGATCGGTGCCTCGTTCGGGCTGCTCTCCCTGACGCGCCTGCACGACCGGCAGATCGCCGAAGTGGCTGGCCATCTCTCGCGGGTACGCTGACATGCTCTATCGTCTGGCCGCCGATAGCCTGCTGGTGCTGCACCTGGCCTTCGTCGCCTTCGCCCTGCTCGGCGGCCTGCTGGTCGCCTGGAAACCCCCGCTGCTGATCCTGCACCTGCCGGCCGCGGCCTGGGCCTTCTATGTCGAGCTGGCGGACCGCGGCTGCCCGTTGACCCGCTGGGAGCAGCAGTTGCGCACCTTGTCCGGCGAGGCCGGCTACAGCGAGGGCTTCATCGAGCACTACCTGCTGCCGGTGCTCTACCCGGCCTGGCTCAACCTGCCGGTGCAGTACGTGCTGGCCGGCGTGGTGCTGCTGGCCAACCTGCTGATCTATGCCTGGGTCTGGCGCCGGCGCGTGGCCAGCCGAGCGTCGCGCGCCGGCCGATGAAACCCGCCGCGCAGGCGCCGCACTGGCTGCTCTACCGCATCGACGACAACGGCAACGAGGTCGAGATGGCCCGCTTCGCCGAACGCAGCGCCGCCGAGCGGGCGATGCGCGACTACGAGCGGCGCGGGCACAAGCAGGCCTATCTGGTTCGCCGCCTCGCAGCGGCGGGCGATCAGAGCTGAAGCTCGAAGGCATCGCTGTCGTGGTAGGCCGGGAAGCGCTCGCGAAAGGCCGCCAGGTCGCGGGCGCGCAACGAGCAGCGGAACACGCCATCGCCGTCACGCGCCTCGAGCAGCAGGTCACCCTTGAAGTCCAGCACCTGCGTATCACCGCTGTACGGGTAGCCCTTGCCATCCTCGCCGACACGATTGACCGCCGCCACATAGCAGAGGTTCTCGATGGCGCGCGCCGGCAACAGGCGGTTCCAGGCATCGCGCCGCGCCGCCGGCCAGTTGGCGGTGTAGAGCAGCAGATCGGTGCCGTGCGGGTCGCGGCTCCAGACCGGGAAGCGCAGGTCGTAGCAGATCAACGGGCGCACGCGCCAGCCGTTCACCTCGAACAGCGCCTGCTGCATGCCCGGCGTGTAGTGCCGGTGTTCGCCGGCCATGCGGAACAGGTGGCGCTTGTCGTAGTGCAGCACCTCGCCGTCCGGGCGCGCCCAGAGCAGGCGGTTGCGATGGCTGCCGTCGGCCGCCTCGATGATCACCGAGCCGGTGACCACCGCGTCCAGCCGCGCGGCCTGTTCGCGCAGCCACTGGTAGGTCGCCCCCTCCTCCGGCTCGGCCAGCGCCGCCGAGTCCATGGAAAAGCCGGTGGTGAACATCTCCGGCAGGACGATGAGGTCGGCGCCGCGGGCCTGCTCCAGCAGCGTGGCGAAGCGTTCGCGGTTGGCCCTGGCGTCCTGCCAGACCAGTTCGGTCTGGATCAGCGCCAGTTCGAGATCGGGCAAGTCGTTCAGATCGCGCATAGTCGTTGCGCTGCCTCACGCAGCGTCTCCTCCCGTTTGGCAAAGCAGAAACGTACCAGCCTGAGCCCGGCCGGCGGCTGCTGGTAGAACACCGAGATCGGAATGGCCGCCACGCCGTGCACGCGGGTGAGCCATTCGGCCATGGCGACGTCGTCGAGATCCGGGCGGATCGCCGAATAGTCGGCGAGCTGGAAGTAGGTGCCCGCCGCCCGGGTGAAGCCCAAGCGCGAGCCGGCCAGCAGGTCGCAGAACAGGTCGCGCTTGGCCTGGTAGAAGGCCGGCAGTTCGTCCAGATGCTCGGGATGCGCCAGCATGAAGTCGGCCAGCGCCCACTGCAGCGGGGTGACGCCGGTGAAGCTGACGTACTGGTGGACCTTGCGCAGCTCGGCGGTCAGCGCCGCGGGCGCCACCACGTAGCCGGTCTTCCAGCCGGTGACGTGGTAGGTCTTGCCGAACGAGCTGACCACGAAGGCGCGCGCGTAGAGTTCGTCATGGCGCAGCACACTGGCGTGCTCGCGGCCGTCGAACACCAGGTGCTCGTAGACCTCGTCGCTGAGCAGCCAGATGTCACGCTCGCGGATCAGCTCCGCCAGCCGCTCCAGGTCGCTGCGCTCGAGCAGCGTGCCGCTGGGATTGTGCGGCGTGTTCAGCACGATCATCCGCGTGCGCGGGCCGATGGCCTCGGCCAGGCGCTGCCAGTCGATGGCGAAATCCGGCAGCGTCAGCGGCAGGTGGACGCAGCGACCGCCGGCCAGCCGCACCGCCGGGTCGTAGCTGTCGTAGCAGGGATCGAAGACGATCACCTCGTCACCGGCGCCGACCACCGCCTGGATCGCGCAGAAGATCGCCTGGGTCGCACCCGGCGTGACGGTGACCTCGGCCGCGGCATCGACACGGCGGCCATACAGGCGCTCGACCTTGGCGGCGATCGCCTCGCGCAGCTGCGGCAGGCCGGTCATCGGCGCGTACTGGTTGTGGCCGGCCATCACGTGCCGGCCCACCGCTTCGCGCAGCGCCTGCGGCCCGTCGAAGTCGGGGAAGCCCTGGGACAGGTTGATCGCACCGGTCTCGGCGGCCAGCTGCGACATGGTGGTGAAGATGGTCGTGCCGACGTCCGGCAACTTGCTGCTAATCATCCGTCAGTCCGAAGGCGGGCCACGCCCGCCGGCAGGGTTGCGCGTGCGCCGGCGCGGGGCTCAGCGCTTCTTGTCGCGGCGCTTCTTCTCGGCCTTCTTGTGGTGCGACATGAGCCGGCGCTTCTTGTTGACCTGGCGATCGGTGAGGGTGTTCTTCTTGCCCTCGTAGGGGTTGTCGCCGCCCTTGTAGTCGATGCGGATCGGCGTGCCGACCAGCTTGAGCACCCGCCGATAGGTGTTTTCAAGATAGCGCGTGTACGACTTGGGCACCGCATCCACCTGGTTGCCGTGGATCACGATCAGCGGCGGGTTGGCCCCGCCCAGGTGCGCGTAACGCAACTTGATGCGCCGGCCGTTGACCATCGGCGGCTGGTGCTCCTGCACCGCGTCCTCGAGGATCTGCGTCAGGCGGCTGGTCGGCCAGCGAGTGACCGCGGACCTGAACGCGGCCTGCACCGACTTGTACAGGTGGCCGACGCCGGTGCCGTGCTTGGCCGAGATGAAATGGATGTCGGCGAAGTCGACGAAGAACAGCCGGCGCTCCAGCTCGGTCTTCACGTAGTCCTTCTCGCCCTGCTCCATGCCGTCCCACTTGTTCAGCGCGATGACCAGCGCACGGCCGGTCTCCAGCACGAAGCCGAGCAGGTTGAGGTCGTGCTCGACCACGCCTTCGCGGGCGTCCATGACGAAGATCACCACGTTGGCGTCCTGGATCGCCTGCAGCGTCTTGACCACCGAGAACTTCTCGACCGCCTCGAAGATCTTGCCGCGGCGGCGCACGCCGGCGGTGTCGATCAGGGTGTACTTCTCCTCGTCGCGCTCGAAGGGGATGTAGATGCTGTCGCGGGTGGTGCCGGCCTGGTCGTAGACGATCACCCGCTCCTCGCCGAGCATGCGGTTGACCAGCGTCGACTTGCCGACGTTGGGGCGACCGACGATGGCGATCTTGATGCCTTCCTTCTCGCTCGGGCCGGGCTCCAGGCGCGGACGTGGCTCGGCCTCACCGGCCTCGCCGTCCTGCTCCTCCTGCGCGTCTTCGCCGGCGTCGTCGCGCGGGAACACGCCCAGTGCCTGCTCGAGCATCTGGCCGATGCCACGGCCATGCGCAGCGGCGATCGGCAACGCGTCGCCCAGCCCCAGCGGGCTGAATTCGGCGCGGGCGATATCCGGGTCGACCGTGTCGACCTTGTTGGCGATAAGGAAGCAGCGCTTGTTGCGCTTGCGCAGGTGCTCGGCGATCAGCTGGTCGCCCGCGGTCAGCCCGGCACGCGAGTCGACCATGAACAGCACCGCATCGGCCTCCTCGATGGCCTGCAGCGACTGCTCGGCCATCTTCGCGTCGATGCCCTCCTCGTCGCCGGAAATGCCGCCGGTGTCGATCACGATATAGGTACGGCCCTGCCACTTGGCCTCGCCATACTGGCGATCGCGGGTCAGGCCGGCGTATTCGGCAACGATGGCGTCACGGCTCTTGGTCAGCCGGTTGAACAGGGTGGACTTGCCGACGTTCGGCCGGCCCACCAGGGCGATTACGGGAACCATGCGGCTCTCCACTGCGATATTTCAGAAAACACGAAGGCCGCTGCAGGGCAGCGGCCAGAGAATTTGTCGGCCGCCGGCGTACCGGCGGCCTGCGCACGATCGATCAGTCGGCGCGGCGAATGGTCATCGCCACGAGCTTGCCATCGTTGCCGTAGACGTACAGCCAGTCGCCCTCGACCACCGGGCGGGCACGCACGCCGGCACTGTCGATCCGCTCGCGCGCGACGAAGCGTCCGTCGACCTGGCTCAGCAGATGAACATAGCCTTCCTTGTCGCCCACCACCACGTAGCTGGAGAACACCGCCGGCGCCGAGAGCTGGCGACGCGCCAGGGACTCGTTGCGCCACAGCGCCGAGGTCGAGCGCTCGTCGATGCTCTCGACGGTGCCATCGGCCAGGCTCAGGTAGACGCTGCCGTAGCCGAGCGCGACGCCCGAATAGGTGGACGCATCGCGCTGCCACAGCACGCGACCGCTCTCGACGTCGAGCGCGGCCGCACGGCCCTGGTAGGTGGCGACATAGAGTGTGCCGCCGGACAGCAGCAGGCCGCCGTCGATATCCACCACGCGCTCGAGCTCGGAGCGACCCTGGGGAATCGCCACGCGCTGCTCCCAGACCGGCAGGCCGCGGCGGGTATCCAGCGCGATCACCTTGCCGGTGGACAGCCCGGCGATCGCCAGCTGGTTGGTCAGCAGCGGCGCACCGGTGCCCCGCAGGGTCAGCACCGCCGGTGCACTCTCGTAGCTCCAGCGCTGGGCGCCGGTATCCATCTCCAGAGCGATCAGGCGGTCGTCCTGGGTCTGTACCAGGACGATGTCACCGTTGATCGCCGGGGCCGCCAGCACCTCGCTGCTGACCCGGCTGCGCCAGCGCTGCTCGCCGCTGGAGACATCCAGGGCGATGACCTCGCCGGACAACGTGCCGACCAGCACCAGCCCGTAACCGGCGCCCACGGCACCGGATACCGCCACGTCCAGATCCTGCTTCCAGTTCACCTTGCCGGTGGTGCGATCCAGTGAGACGACCCGCCCCTTGACGTCGGCGGCGTAGATCTGCTCGCCGTACACCGCCGGCACCAGCAGGTTGTAGGTCTCGCCCTGCCCGGCGCCGATGCTGCGGCTCCAGGCCTTGTCCAGCTGGATCTCGGCATCGAACTTGACCAGCTCGGCCGGCTCCGGCTCCTTGCTGCTGTTGCTGCTGCAGCCGGCCGCGATCACGGCAGCCGCCAGCAGCGCGGCAATCTTCAAGCGCATCACGCGTCCCCCTTGGCCAGGTCGTCGAGCTTCAGTTGCAGGCCGCCGACGGCGCCATCCTCGGCCGCCGCCTGCTTGGCCTTGCTGTAGGCCGCATGGGCATCGTCGCTGCGGCCCAGCTGGACCAGCAGGTCGCCACGCAATTCCTCGCGGCTGGCGGTGAAACCGGTGGTCGCCTCGCCATCGAGCAGGCGCAGCGCATCCTCGACCTTGTCCTGCGCCGCGAGCACGCGGGCCAGGCGCTGGCGTGCCAGCTCTTCGAGGGTCTTGTCGGCCGCCTTGTCGATCAGGCCGCGCAGTTCGCTGGCGGCATCACCCAGGCGACCGCTATCCACGGCCACCTTGGCCACGAACAGGCTGGCGTACTGGGCGTAGTGGCTGCCGCCAAAATCACTCTTCAACTGGCCGGCCAGGCGCGCCACCTCGGCCGCGTCCGGCTCGGCGGTTTCCAGGGCCGCGCTCAGCAGTTGCTGGTAGAGCATGGACGCCGCCTGGGCCTGCGCGACCTGGCGGTTCTGCCAGTACTGCCAGCCGAACACCAGCACCAGGGCCAGCGCACCGCCGAACAGCAACGGCTTGCCGTTGCGCTGCCACCATTCCCTGATCTGCGCGAGTTGTTCTTCTTCGGTACCCGTCACACCGTCACTCCTTCCATTCGCTTGATTCAGCCCTGCTCGAGGCAGGTAGCCAGGCACTCGGGCAGAGCGTCCCAGGCAATGTTCTGTTGCTCGCTGTCGTCGCGCAGCGGCTTGCAGCCCACCGTGCGCGCCGCCAGTTCGTTGTCGCCGAGGATCAGGGCGAAGCGCGCGCCGCTCTTGTCGGCCTTCTTGAACTGGCTCTTGAAGCTGCCGCCACCGGCATTGACCAGCACACGCAGCCAGGGCAGCTGGTCACGCAGGCGCTCGGCCAGTGCCAGGGCCGCGCGCTCGGCCGGCTCGCCGAAGGCGCAGAGATAGGCATGCGGCGCCGGATCGAGCGCCTCGGGTACCAGGCCGAGGGTCTCGAGCAGCAGCACCAGGCGCTCGACACCCATGGCGAAACCGACGCCCGGGGTCGGCTTGCCACCGAACTGGCCGACCAGGCCGTCATAGCGGCCGCCGGCACAGACCGTACCCTGGGCGCCCAGCTTGTCGGTGACCCACTCGAAGACGGTGCGCCCGTAGTAGTCCAGGCCGCGCACCAGCTTGGGATTGATCTGGTAGGCAATGCCGACCGCGTCCAGGCGGGCCTTGAGGCCTTCGAAATGCGCACGCGACTCGTCATCGAGGTAATCGGCCAGGGTCGGCGCATCGGCCAGCAGGGCCTGGGTCTGCGCGTTCTTGCTGTCGAGAATGCGCAGGGGATTGGTGGTCAGGCGACGCTGGCTATCTTCGTCGAGCTGGTCGAAGCGCTGCTGCAGGTAGGCCACCAGCGCCTCGCGGTAACGCGCACGGTCCTCGCTGGAGCCCAGGCTGTTGAGCTGCAGGGTCACCGCCTCGGCCATGCCGAGGCGCTTCCACAGCCGCGCGGTGAGCACGATCAGCTCGGCGTCGACATCCGGCCCTGGCTGGTTGAACACCTCCACGCCAATCTGGTGGAACTGCCGGTAGCGGCCCTTCTGCGGCTTCTCGTAGCGGAACATCGGCCCGGTGTACCACAGCTTCTGCACCTGGCCGCCGCCGGTCAGGCCGTGCTCGAGCACCGCACGCACGCAACCGGCCGTCCCTTCGGGACGCAGCGTCAGCGATTCCTCGTTGCGGTCGAGGAAGGTGTACATCTCCTTGTCGACCACGTCGGTGCCCTCGCCGATGCCGCGGGCGAACAGCTCGGTGTACTCGACGATCGGCAGGCGGATCTCGCTGTAGCCGTAGCTGGCCAGCAGCTCGGCGAAGGTGCCTTCCAGGTAGCGCCAGATCGGAGTCTGCGCCGGCAGGATGTCGTTCATGCCACGAATGGCTTGCAGGGTCTTGCTCAAAGGTAATCCTTGAAAATCAGCTGCGGGTGATCAGCGCCGCGTCGGCTTCCAGCTTCTCGGCGGCCTTGCGCCGGATCAGCTGCTCCAGTTCGTCGACCAGGTTGTCGTTGCCGAGCTTCTGCGCCGGCTTGCCATCGATGTAGACGAGGTTGTTCGGGCTGCCACCGGTCAGCCCGACATGGGCTTCCTTGGCCTCGCCCGGGCCGTTGACCACGCAGCCGATCACGGCGACGTCGAGCGGCACCAGCAGGTCGTCGAGGCGCCCTTCCAGCTCGTTCATGGTCTTGACCACATCGAAGTTCTGCCGCGAGCAGCTCGGGCAGGCGATGAAATTGATGCCGCGCGAGCGCAGGTGCAGCGACTTGAGGATATCGAAGCCGACCTTGATCTCCTCGACCGGGTCGGCCGCCAGCGAGATGCGGATGGTGTCGCCGATGCCTTCGGCGAGCAGCATGCCCAGGCCCACGGCGGACTTCACCGTCCCCGAGCGCAGGCCACCGGCCTCGGTGATCCCCAGGTGCAGCGGCTGCTCGATCTGCCTGGCCAGCAGTCGGTAGGCCTCCACCGCCATGAACACGTCGGACGCCTTGACGCTGACCTTGAAGTCCTGGAAGTCCAGGCGGTCGAGGTGCTCGACGTGGCGCAGCGCCGACTCGACGAGCGCCGCCGGCGTCGGCTCGCCGTACTTCTTCTGCAGGTCCTTTTCCAGCGAGCCGGCATTGACCCCGATGCGGATCGGGATGCCCTTGTCGCGCGCCGCCTCGACCACCGCGCGCACGCGCTCCTCGCGGCCGATGTTGCCCGGGTTGATGCGCAGGCAGTCGACCCCGAGCTCGGCCACCCGCAGGGCGATCTGGTAGTCGAAGTGGATGTCGGCGACCAGCGGCACCTGCACCTGCTGCTTGATCCGGCCGAAGGCCTCGGCAGCGTCCATCGACGGCACCGATACGCGAACGATGTCGGCGCCGGCGTCTTCCAGGCGACGGATCTGCGCGACCGTGGCGTCGACGTCGCAGGTCTCCGTGTTGGTCATGCTCTGTACGGAGATCGGGGCGTCGCCTCCGACCGCTACGTTGCCGACCCAGATCTTGCGAGACTGGCGGCGTTTGATTGGCGACTCACTATGCATGGTTACTGTCCGAGCGTCAGGCGGGCGGTCTGGCCGCGAAGGTACGGGGTGACGTCGACGGGATTGCCGTTGTAGGTCAGCACGGCGCCCCGGGCGAAGCCCAGGTGCACGTTCAGCGGGGTACGGCCGGTCAGGGTGCGTTCGCTGCCGGCCTTGGCCAGCGTGCTCAGCAACTCGCGACCATCGGCGTCGGTGACCCGGACCCAGCAGTCGGCGACGAAGCGCAGCTCGAGGCGGCCTTCGCCCGCCTGTAGCTGCGGTGCCTCGGGTTCGGCTGGCGAGACCGGCGCCACCTCCGCTTCGGCAGGCGGCACGCTGGCCGGCGGCATGGCACTGGGCTGCTCCGATTCGGTCTCGGGCAGCGGCTCCGAGGCGGCCGGTGCCGCCTCCTCGCCGGACGCCTGGGCGGCATTCGCGGCGGGCTCGTCGCTAGCCTCCAGCTCCGGCTGCGCGGCGTCTTCGGACTGCTCGCCGGCCTCGCCGGACGCGTCGTCCACGAGCGGCAACGTGGTGATATCCGCTTCCTCGGGCTGGTCTTCCAGTACGTGAATCTGCGTGGTGCCGTCGGCGCTTTCCACCTCGATGCGCTCCAGCGCGCTGACCGGTGTCGGCGCGCTGTCGCGGCTGGAACGCTCCTGCCACCAGTACAGGCTTGCCGCCAGCAGAATCAGCAGCAGGATGAAGCCAAACACGCGCATGACCAGGCGCGACAGCCGGCCCGGCTCATCGATGCGCCCGAGGCTCTGCACCGCACTGCTGCCGGTAGCGTCGGTCCCGGTGTAGCGGTCGAACTCATTGATCAGCCGGTTGGGGTCCTCGCCGAGCAGTTTCGCGTAGGCACGCACGTAACCGCGGGCGAAGGTATGCCCCGGCAGGCGGGAAAACTCGTTGGCCTCCAGTTGTTCGACCGAGCGAGCAGGCAGATTGAGCTGCTGGGCGACCAGCTGCAGCGACCAGCCCTTCTGCTCGCGGGCCGCGCGCAGCGAGCCGCCGGGGTTGGCGCCGGCGAGGCTGGCAGGTTCTTGGTTCGGCGCGCTCATCGTTGCTCCGAAAGGAATTGCTTGTATTCGGGACTGCCCGGGTACAGCCGCTTGAGCTGCAGGGCGAGGCTGGCTGCGCTGTCGCGATTACCGTGGATGCCGGCCAGGCGAATCCCCAGCAGCAGGCTGCGGGCGTTCTGTTCGGACAGCGCACTGAAGCTGT
Source organism: Pseudomonas oligotrophica (assembly GCF_021726475.1). Lineage (GTDB taxonomy): Bacteria > Pseudomonadota > Gammaproteobacteria > Pseudomonadales > Pseudomonadaceae > Stutzerimonas > Stutzerimonas oligotrophica. The sequence continues at coordinate 223,706 of NZ_JAKJRU010000003.1, read as the reverse complement.
CGTAGTAACGCTTGGCGGGCACGTACTGGCCGGACTCGTAGGCCAGTTCCGCCAGTTCGAGCAGCGCGCCGGGCTGGCGGCCGTCCAGGCGTAGCGCGCGATTGAAGTAGGTTTCGGCCTGCTCGCGCTGTCCCAGCTTGAGCGCGGTCATGCCCATGTTCTGGAACACGCGTGCACGCTCGCTGTACATGTTGTCCTCGGAGGCCTGGCGAAAGCGCTCCATGGCGTCCTGATAGCGCCCCTGTTCGAAGAGGAAACTGCCGTAGTTGTTGAGGATGCGGGCGTCGCGGCGATCGGACAGCGCCTCGCGGTAATGCTTGTCGGCCAGCTCGTTTTCCATCTCGGTCTGGAACACCAGGGCCAGCGCCGCATGCGCGTCAGCGCTGCGCGGGTCGATCTCCAGGGCCTTGCGCAGCGGCGTCTTGGCGCGCGAGGCGGCGCCCTGGCGCACATACCCCAGGCCCAGCTGGATGTAGGCGTCGCGCGCCTGGTCGCGCCCTTCGTCGGTCTTCAGCGGATCGACATGGCCGGTCGATACGCAACCGGCCATGAAGCCGGCGAACAGCATGATCAGCGCAATGCGCAGAGCCATCGGCATCCCCTCAGGATCGATTCGAAACAGAGCGCGCGGCGGCCGGCTCGTCATGCAATTCACGCACGGCGATATAGCGCTCGCTGCGGCGTGTCCGATCGAGCACCTGACCGACCAGCTGTCCGCAGGCGGCGTCGATGTCCTCGCCACGCGTGGTCCGCACGGTCACGTTGTGTCCGCCCTTGTGGAGGATGTCCTGGAAGCGGCGGATCGCATTGTTGCTCGGCCGCTCATACCCCGAATGCGGGAACGGATTGAACGGGATCAGGTTGATCTTGCAGGGAATATCGGCCAGCAGGGCGATCACCTGCTCGGCATGCTCGGGCTGGTCGTTGACGCCCTTGAGCAGGGTGTACTCGACGGTCAGCACGCGCTTTTCGCCAAGCCGCGAGATGTAGCGCTTGCAGGCTGCGAGCAGCATCTCCAGCGGATACTTGCGGTTGATCGGCACCAGTTGGTCGCGCAGTTCGTCGTTGGGCGCATGCAGCGACAGCGCCAGGGAGACATCGATCACCTTGGCCAGCTCGTCGATCATCGGCACCACGCCGGATGTCGACAGCGTGACCTTGCGCTTGGAGATGCCGTAGCCCAGGTCGTCCATCATGATCTGCATCGCCGCGACGACATTGTCGAAGTTCAGCAGCGGCTCGCCCATGCCCATCATCACCACGTTGGTGATCGCACGGTCGATCTTCGCCGGCACGGTGCCGAACGACTTGTTGGCAATCCACACTTGGCCGATCACCTCGGCGGCGGTGAGGTTGCTGTTGAAGCCCTGCTTGCCGGTCGAACAGAAGCTGCAATCGAGTGCGCAGCCGGCCTGTGACGACACACAAAGGGTGCCGCGACCGTTCTGCGGAATGTATACGGTTTCCACGCAGCTGCCCGAAGCCACACGGACCACCCACTTGCGGGTGCCATCGCTGGAGATGTCCTGACTGACGATCTCGGGGCCGCGAATCTCGGCACAGGCCTTGAGCTTTTCGCGCAAGGCCTTGCCGAGGTTGCTCATGGCGTCGAAATCATCGACGCCAAAGTGGTGAATCCACTTCATGACCTGACCGGCCCGGAAGCGCTTCTCGCCAATCGACTCGAAGAACTGTTCCAGTTGCGGCTGGGTCAGGCCCAGCAGATTGGTCTTGCCGGTTTCGGTATTCATCGGACTCACCTTCGCCAGACTCAGCGGATGCGATCGCACAGCTCGGTGGCGGAGAAGAAGTAGGCGATCTCGCGGGCAGCGGAGGCCTCGGAATCGGAACCGTGCACGGCGTTCTCGTCGATGGACACGGCGAAGTCAGCGCGGATGGTGCCTGCAGCGGCTTCCTTCGGGTTGGTGGCACCCATCAGCTCGCGGTTCTTGGCGACGGCGTTCTCGCCTTCGAGCACCTGGACGATGACCGGGCCGGAGGTCATGAAGGCAACCAGGTCCTTGAAGAAGCCGCGCTCCTTGTGCTCGGCGTAGAAACCGGCTGCTTCGCGCTCGGACAGCTGGACCATCTTCGACGCGACGACGCGCAGGCCGGCCTTCTCGAAACGGGTGGTGATTTCACCGATGACGTTCTTGGCGACGGCGTCCGGCTTGATGATGGAGAAGGTGCGTTGCAGGGCCATGTAGGGACTCCAGACTGTGGGTGGATGCAAATGAATAAACCCGCGAATCATACGCGGGTTCCGGTCAAAACATAAGGGCGCGCGCCGGCGGGCGCCAGCGCCGGGATACTACTCGGCCTCTTCGATCCAGGCGGCCTGGATCGCCTCGAGGACCTTCTCGCCGCCGCGCTGCGGATCGTCGGCGAAATCCGGCAGCGCCAGCACCCAGCGGTGCAGGTCGACGAAGTTCACGTAGCGCGGGTCCACGTCCTGGTGCGTTTCGGCGAGTTCGATGGCGATGTCCTGTACGTCGCCCCACTTAAGACTCATCTGCTGCGCCTCGCATCAATGACCTTCGGAAACCTGGTTGATGGTGTACTTGGGAATTTCCACCACCAGGTTGCGATCGGCAACCACCGCCTGACAGGACAGCCGCGAATTCGGCTCCAGCCCCCAGGCCTTGTCGAGCATGTCGTCCTCCAGCTCGTCGGACGGCTCGAGCGACTCGAAGCCCTCGCGCACCACCACGTGGCAGGTGGTGCAGGCACAGGACTTCTCGCAGGCATGCTCGATCTCTATGCCATTGCGCAGCGCGGCATCGAGCACCGTCTCGCCCGGATTCGCCTCGACCACCGCGCCCTCGGGGCAATGCTCGGCGTTGGGCAGGAAAATGATCTGGGGCATCTCTAGTCCTCGATATCGTTGAGCCGCCGGCCGGCCAGCGCGGCCTTGACGGTCGAATCCAGCCGACGCGCAGCGAAGGCGTCGGTAATCTGTGTCAGGCGCCGGGCCTGCTGCTCGAGCGCAGCGATGTCCTGGCTGTCGAGCAGAGCACGCAGCGCTTCCATCTGCGCATCGATGGCCTCGCGCTCCTCGGCGCTGAGCAGGCGCTCGCCATCGGCGAGCAGGGCCGCATCGACCGCCTCGAGCAGGCGGCGGGCATCGACCTGCTGCTCGCGCAAGGCGCGTGCCTGCTTGTCGCTGCCGGCACTGCGGAAGGAATCCTCGAGCATGCGGGCGATCTCGCCATCGGTCAGCCCGTAGGACGGCTTGACCTGCACGCTGGCCTCGACGCCGGCGGACAGCTCGCGCGCCGAGACGCTGAGCAGGCCATCGGCATCGACCTGGAAGGTCACGCGGATCTTCGCGGCGCCCGCCACCATCGGCGGAATGCCGCGCAGCTCGAAGCGCGCCAGCGAACGGCAGTCGGCGATCAGCTCGCGCTCGCCCTGGAGCACGTGGATCATCATCGCCGTCTGGCCATCCTTGTAGGTGGTGAAATCCTGCGCACGTGCCACGGGGATGGTGGTGTTGCGCGGAATGATCTTCTCCATCAGGCCGCCCATGGTTTCCAGCCCGAGCGACAGCGGGATCACATCGAGCAGCAGCAGCTGGTCACCGTCGCGATTGTTGCCGGCCAGTGTCTCGGCCTGGATCGCCGCACCGATCGCCACCACCTGGTCCGGATCGATGTCGGTCAGCGGCGGCAGGCCGAACAGCTCGCCCACCGTACTGCGCACATAGGGCACGCGCGTCGAACCACCGACCATCACCACCGCAGTCACCTCGGCAGGCTCGATGCCGGAGTCGCGCACCGCACGACGGCAGGCCTTGAGGCTGCGCGCCACCAGCGGCTTGATCAGCGCATCGAATTCATTGCGGGTCAGCACGCCCTGCCAGCCGCCATACTGCAGCTCCACCGCGGTGACCTCGCTGAGCTGCTCCTTGGCGTCGCAGGCGATCTTCAGCAGTGCACGCTGGTCGCCGGGCGAAAGATCGGCCGACGCGCCCGAGCGGGCCAGGATCCAGCCGGCCACCGCATGGTCGAAATCGTCGCCGCCAAGGGCCGTGTCACCACCGGTGGCCAGCACCTCGAACACGCCGCGAGTCAGGCGCAGGATGGAGATGTCGAAGGTACCGCCACCCAGGTCGTAGATCGCCACCACGCCTTCCGCCTGGCGATCGAGACCATAGGCGACTGCCGCTGCGGTCGGCTCGTTGAGCAGGCGCAGCACATTCAGGCCGGCCAGGCGCGCGGCATCCTTGGTTGCCTGGCGCTGCGCATCGTCGAAGTACGCCGGCACGGTGATGACCGCGCCGACCAGCTCGCCGCCCAGGGTCTGCTCGGCGCGCTGGCGCAGGCTGCGAAGGATCTCCGCGGAGACCTCCACCGGGCTCTTGGCGCCCTGCACCGTCTCGATGAAGGGCATCTGCGATTCACCCTCGACAAAGCGGTACGGCAGCTGCCCGCCGATCTGCCGGACATCGGCCAGGCCGCGCCCCATCAGGCGCTTCACCGAGATGATGGTGTTCAGCGGATCGCTCGCGGCCGCCTGCCGGGCGCCATGACCCACCTCCACCCGGTCGGCGTGGTAACGCACCACCGAGGGCAGGATCACCTGCCCCTGCTCGTCCGGCAGCGGCGCCGTTACACCGCTGCGCAGCGTGGCGACCAGCGAGTTGGTGGTTCCCAGGTCGATGCCAACAGCCAGTCGACGCTGGTGCGGCTGCGGACTCTGTCCGGGCTCAGCAATCTGAAGTAGGGCCATATCAGTCTGGTATCGGGCACGGCGCGGGCGCCGCGCGGGTTAATCGTCGAGGCGCTCTTCCAGTTCGCGCACTTCCTGGGAAAGCTTGTCGAGAAACTGCATCCGGCGCACAAGCCGCTCGGCAGTCTCGCGCTGCGCCTGTTCCTGCCAGACCGCCGCAAACTGCTGGTTCAGCGAGGCCTGGGCGTCGCGCAGCCGCACCTTGAAGGCGCCCACGCCGTCGAGGTAGGCACTGTCCTGCAGGTCTTCGAGTTCCTCGCGCCAGTGCATCTGCTGCAGGAGAAACTCCGGATCCTGCACCGTGGCCTCCAGCGGCACTTCATGCCCCTGCAGGGTCAGCAGGTAGCGTGCGCGCCGGGTCGGGCTCTTCAGGGTCTGGAAGGCCTCGTTGAGGTTGGCCGAGCGCTCGAGGGCCTGGCGCTGCTCCTGCTCGGAGGCATCGGCGAAGCGATCCGGATGGACCTGCCTGGCCAGCTCGCGGTAGCGCGCAGCCAGCTGCTCAAGATCCAGATCGAACGCCGGGCTCAAGTCGAACAATGCGAAGTGACAGGGACTGCCCACAGGACTCCTCAAATGTTGAAGCTTTCGCCGCAGCCGCACTCGCCACGCACGTTGGGGTTGTTGAACTTGAAGCCTTCGTTCAGCCCCTCACGCACGAAGTCCAGCTCGGTGCCATCAAGGTAGACCAGGCTCTTCGGGTCGATGATGACCTTTACGCCGTAGCTCTCGAAGACCTGGTCCTCGGCGGCCGCCTCGTCGACGAACTCGAGCACGTAGGCAAGCCCCGAGCAACCTGTGGTGCGCACGCCGAGCCGGATGCCCTCACCCTTGCCCCGCCCTTCCAGCGAACGACGGACATGGTTGGCAGCGGCGGGGGTCATGGTGATCGCCATCGGGACCTCCTCAGAGCAGACCTTTCTTCTCGCGATAGTCGCGCACCGCCGCCTTGATCGCGTCCTCGGCCAATACCGAGCAGTGGATCTTCACCGGCGGCAGTGCCAGCTCTTCAGCCAGCTGGGTGTTCTTGATGGTCTCCGCCTCTTCCAGGGTCTTGCCCTTCATCCACTCGGTGGCCAGGGAGCTGGAAGCGATCGCCGAACCGCAGCCGTAGGTCTTGAACTTGGCGTCCTCGATGACACCCTGCTCGTTGACCTTGATCTGCAGGCGCATCACGTCGCCGCAGGCCGGCGCGCCGACCATGCCGGTGCCGATATTCGGATCCTCTGCATCGAACTTGCCGACGTTGCGAGGGTTTTCGTAGTGGTCGATGACCTTGTCACTGTAAGCCATGGTGCAATCCTCTAAGTCTCGGGCGTTCGCGTTCGGGCATCAGTGGGCCTGCCACTGCACCTTGGAAATGTCGACGCCGTCTTTGTACATGTCCCACAGCGGCGAAAGTTCGCGCAGCTTGTTCACCGCCTCGCAGACCTTCGCAGCCGCGTAGTCGACCTCTTCCTCGGTGGTGAAGCGGCCGAAGGAGAAGCGGATCGAGCTGTGCGCGAGCTCGTCGTTGCGCCCCAGCGCACGCAGCACGTAGGAGGGCTCCAGCGAAGCCGAGGTGCAGGCCGAGCCAGACGACACGGCCAGGTCCTTCAGCGCCATGATCAGCGACTCGCCTTCGACGTAGTTGAAGCTCAGGTTGAGGTTGTGCGGCACGCGCGCCGTCATGCTGCCGTTGATGTAGAGCTCCTCGAGCCCCTCGACCTGCTTGAGGAAGCGATCGCGCAGGGCACGGAGGCGCTCGTTTTCCTGGGCCATTTCCTCTTTCGCGATCCGGAACGCTTCGCCCATGCCGACCAGCTGGTGAGTCGCCAGGGTGCCCGAGCGCATGCCGCGCTCGTGACCACCACCGTGCATCTGCGCCTCGAGGCGCACGCGCGGCTTGCGACGGACATAAAGCGCGCCGACGCCCTTGGGACCGTAGGTCTTGTGGGCGGAGAAGGACATCAGGTCGACCTTCAGCTTGTCCAGGTCGATCGCCACCTTGCCGGTCGACTGCGCCGCATCGACATGGAACAGTACGCCACGCGAACGGGTCAGCTCGCCGATGGCCGCGATGTCGTTGATCGTGCCGATCTCGTTGTTCACATGCATGACCGAGACCAGGATGGTGTCGTCGCGCAGCGCGGCCTCGACCATTGCCGGCGTGATGATGCCGTCTTCGCCCGGCTCCAGGTAGGTCACCTCGAAACCTTCGCGCTCCAGCTGGCGCGTGGTGTCCAGAACGGCCTTGTGCTCGATCTTGGTGGTGATGATGTGCTTGCCCTTGGAGGCATAGAAGTGCGCGACACCCTTGATCGCCAGGTTGTCGGACTCGGTGGCGCCAGAGGTCCAGACGATCTCGCGCGGGTCGGCGTTGACCAGCTCGGCCACCTGGCGACGGGCATTTTCCACGGCCTCCTCGGCCTTCCAGCCGAACAGGTGGGAACGCGACGCAGGGTTACCGAAGTTACCCTCGACGGTCAGGCACTCGATCATCTTGGCGGCGACGCGGGGGTCGACCGGCGTTGTGGCGGAATAGTCCAGGTAAATCGGCAACTTCATGGAGACTCTCCTATCAGGCGACGCCCGGCTCATTCGACGGCGGACGTTTCGATCTTATCCAGGGGCGCGCTGACACCGTTGGCACGGCGCATATCCTGGCGCAGCGCGACCTGCTGTACATCCTGGCGGTTGACCAGGTCGGCAAGGCTGATGCCGCTCAAAAACTCGTGGATCCGCTGGCTGAGGTCGCACCACAGATGATGGGTGAGGCAGGTATCACCGGAATGGCAGCCCCCGAGCCCCTGGCAGCGCGTCGCATCGACGGATTCGTTCACCGCATCGATCACCTGGGCGACCTGGATGCCGGCCATGTCGCGTGACAGCTGGTAGCCGCCACCCGGCCCGCGAACGCTGGTCACCAGGCTGCCGCGCCGCAACTTGGCGAACAGCTGCTCGAGGTAGGAAAGCGAGATACCCTGCCGCTCGGAAATATCGGCAAGGGAAACCGGGCCATGCTGCGCATGCAGCGCCAGATCGAGCATGGCGGTAACGGCATAACGGCCTTTAGTGGTCAATCGCATCGGCTTGCACCAGGCATCACGGTTTGGCGCAATTATGCAATTCCCGAGTATTAGGGTCAACTATAAGTCTGATCGAATTAGTCAGGTATTGATCAGACACAGCCATGCAGCGCGCCTCGGCGGCGCGCATGATAGCAGCTCATGCCCCGTCACGCTCACGCCGACGAGCCCTTTTCCTTGGGCTGCACCTCGGCGAAGTCCTCTTCGCGCAGCGAGGGCAGCTCCTTGGCGCAGTAATCGCTGCCCAACGCCTTGAGCGCACCGCACATGCCCTCCAGGCGCTCCTCGACGGCCTGGACATGGTCGAGCAACTGGCCGATGGCACGGGCGACCGGGTCCGGCATGTCGCCACTGACGCCATAGGCGTCGAAGCCGATCTTCTCGGCAATCGCCTTGCGCCGGGCCTCCTGCTCATCATCGGTCTTGGCGATGATCCGCCCCGGAATCCCCACCGCCGTGGCGCCGGGCGGCACTTCCCGGGTGACCACCGCATTGGAGCCGATCTTCGCACCGGCACCCACGGTGAACGGGCCGAGAATCTTGGCACCGGCCCCGACGATCACGCCATCACCCAGGGTCGGGTGACGCTTGCCCTTGTTCCAGCTCGTGCCGCCCAGCGTCACGCCGTGATACAGGGTGACGTCGTCGCCGATCTCGGCGGTCTCGCCGATGACGATCCCCATACCGTGATCGATGAAGAAGCGCCGGCCGATCTTAGCGCCCGGATGGATCTCGACACCGGTCAGCCAGCGACCGAGATTGGACGACATGCGCGCCAGCCATTTGAACTCGCGCTGCCAGAGCCAATGCGACAGGCGATGCATCCAGATGGCGTGCAGCCCCGGATAGCAGGTAAGCACCTCGAACGCATTACGCGCCGCCGGATCGCGATGGAAAACGCTCTGGATATCTTCACGCACGCGCTCGAACATCATTCCTTTCTCCGCTTGTGCGGCTCGCCGCGGGCCGCCTTCTGGGTCTCGGTGAGGATACCGCGCAATATGTTCATTTCCAGCTTGGTGATGGCGCTGCGTCCATAGAGGCGCCGCAACCGCGGCATCAGGTGCCGCGGCTTTTCCGGATCGAGAAAGCCGATCTGGACGAGGGTCTGTTCCAGGTGGCCGAAATAGTGCTCCAGCTCGTCGACCGTGACCGACTGGGTATCGAGAATCGCCGTGGTCTCGAGCTTCTCCGACTTGGTTGGCCGCCCCTGCGCCGCCAGCCAGGCCATGCGCACCTCGTAAACCAGCACCTGCACAGCGGCCGCCAGGTTCAGCGAGCCGAACGCCGGATCCGACGGGATATGCACGTGGTACTGGCAGCGCTGCAGCTCTTCGTTGGTCAGGCCGGCATATTCGCGACCGAAGACCAGCGCCACCTCGCCGCCCGCCTCGGCCTGCTCCAGGCTGACTGCGGCACACTCGCGCGGATCGAGCAACGGCCAGGGGATGCGCCGGTCGCGTGCGCTGGTCCCCAGCACCAGACTGCAGCCGACCAGCGCCTGCTCCAGGGTATCGACGACCTGGGCATTGTCGAGGACATCGGTCGCGCCGGAGGCGCGGGCGATCGCGTCCGAACTGGGGAAATCCTCGGGCTGGACCAGCACCAGCCGCGACAGCCCCATGTTCTTCATGGCGCGCGCCGCACCACCGATATTGCCGGCATGACTGGTATTGACCAGCACCACGCGAATGTTCTGTAGCGACACCTTGCATCTCGCCCGGAATGGAGAAGGCACGCAGCTTACAGCAAAGCGTCGCACGCACCCAACGCCACACCATGCACTGCCATGCGCGACGCTGTAAGCAGGCTCACTTTCTGATATTATTTCCGGCTTTCTTTAAACGACCAGGTACCGTTCCATGCAGCCCATGCTGAATATCGCGCTGCGCGCCGCCCGCAGCGCTGGCGAACTGATTGTCCGTTCCACCGAGCGCCTGGACGTGATCTCGGTGAACGAGAAGGACGCCAAGGACTACGTGAGCGAGATCGACCGCGCCGCCGAGCAGGTCATTGTCAACGCACTGCGCAAGGCCTATCCGAATCACGGCATCCTGGCCGAGGAAGGCGGCAGCATCGAGGGCAGTGGCGACGGCGCCGACTACCTGTGGATCATCGACCCGCTGGACGGCACCACCAACTTCGTCCGCGGCGTGCCGCACTATGCGGTCAGCATCGCTTGCAAGTACCGCGGCCGCCTGGAGCATGCCGTGGTGCTGGATCCGGTTCGCCAGGAAGAGTTCACCGCCAGCCGCGGCCGCGGAGCAGCACTGAACGGCCGCCGCCTGCGCGTGAGCACGCGCAAGAGCCTGGACGGCGCCCTGCTGGGTACCGGATTCCCCTTCCGCGACGGCCAGATGGACAACCTGGACAGCTACCTGAACATGTTCCGCAGCCTGGTCGGCCAGACCGCAGGACTGCGCCGCGCCGGCGCCGCCAGCCTCGACCTGGCCTACGTCGCAGCCGGCCGCTTCGACGCCTTCTGGGAGTTCGGCCTTTCGGAGTGGGACATGGCAGCCGGCGCGCTGCTGATCCAGGAAGCCGGCGGCCTGGTCAGCGACTTCTCGGGCGGCCACGAATTCCTCGAGAAGGGCCAGATCGTCGCCGGCAACACCAAGTGCTTCAAGGCCGTGCTGACCACCATCCAGCCGTGCCTGACGCCTTCACTCAAGCGCTGACCGCACGCGGTGCCAGCCAGCGCCAACAAAAAAAGCCCCGGCCAGATGACCGGGGCTTTTTCGTATCGCGAATCGCGGGACCGGCGGGCCGGATGACCTGCTATTGCTGCTGCGTCAGCACCAACTGGCCGTCCTTCACCGGAATCTGCTCGCCGGGATCACGCTCCATGCGAACCCGGGAAACCTCGCCATCTAGGTCGTACTTGACGTCGTAGCCGACCACCTTGTCATGGCTGTCCATCACCGTGTCGCAGCGCGTCTCGGTGGTCGTGTAGGTGCTGTTGCGCTGCATGCGCTCCTGCACCTGGTTGCCGGCATAGCCACCGCCCACGGCGCCAGCCACGGTCGCGATCTTCTTGCCGGTGCCGCCGCCGACCTGGCTGCCCAGCAGACCGCCGACCACCGCGCCGACGGCGGTACCGGCAATGCGATGCTCGTCCTGCACCGGCTTTTGCCGGGTCACCGTGACGTCGCGACAGACCTCACGGGGCGTGCGGATGGTTTCCTTGATCGGCTCGACTGCCAGTACCCTGGCGAACCGCGGGCCGTGATCGATCAGGCTGTAGGTGGCGAAAGCGCCTCCGGCCGTAGCCAGTACCACGCCAAGGCCGGTTCCGATCAGCATCGACTTGTTCATTGCAACTTCTCCTTCGCCCACTCCGGGCGAACCCTGCACGCCCGCTTTGACAGGCGGCAGGGCGAGAAGTTCAGGGGCGTTCGTCGACTTCCTCGACGGCCGGCGGAATCAGGTCGTCGCGGGTCAGCTTCAGCCAGATCAGGAACAGGCTGGCGATGTAGACCGACGAGTAGGTGCCCGCACCGACTCCGACCATCAGCGCCAGCGAGAAACCCCAGAGGTTTTCGCCACCAAAGACCATCAGTGCCATGACCGCCAGCAGCGTGGAAATGGAGGTCGCCAGGGTCCGCAGCAGGGTCTGCGTGGTGGAGATGTTGATGTTGTCGATCAGCTCGGTCTTGCGCAGGATGCGGAAGTTCTCGCGGATGCGGTCGAAGACCACGATGGTGTCGTTCAGCGAGTAGCCGATGACCGCCAGCACCGCAGCCAGCACGGTCAGGTCGAAGGTGATCTGGAACAGCGAGAACACCCCCAGCACCACGATCACGTCGTGGAACAGCGACACCACCGCGCCAAAGCCGAACTTCCACTGGAAGCGGAACGCCACGTAGACCAGGATGCCGGCCAGCGCGAGCAGCATGCCGAGACCGCCCTGGTCACGCAGCTCCTCGCCCACCGCCGGGCCGACGAACTCGACCCGCTTGACCGCCACCGCCGCCCCGGCGTCGCCCTGTTGCAGCACCTGCGCGACGCGCTCGCCAAGCAGCGGATCGTCGCCCGGCATGCGCACCAGCACATCGGTGGTTGCGCCGAAGCTTTGCACCACGGCACTGCCGTAGCCGGCCTGGCCCAGCTGCGCGCGCACGCTGTCGAGCGCCACCGGCTGCTCGTAGCTGAGCTCGATGAGGGTGCCGCCGGTGAAATCCAGACCGAAGTTCAGCCCGCGGGTCACCAGACTCACCAGCGAGACAACGGTCACCAGCACCGTCAGGGCGAAGGCCACATGACGGATGGCCATGAAATTGATCACACGCTTCATCGTCATCAACCCCTTAGATCCACAACTTCTTGAGATCGCGGCCGCCATAGATCAGGTTGACCATGGCGCGCGTCACGACGACAGCGGTAAACATCGATGTGAGGATGCCCAGCGACAGGGTCACCGCGAAGCCCTTGATCGGCCCGGTTCCCATGGCGAACAGGATCGCGCCGACCAGCAGGGTGGTGAGGTTGCCGTCGACGATCGCCGACAGCGCACGGTCGAAGCCCTCGTGGATGGCGCGCTGCACCGACATGCCGTTGGCCAGCTCCTCACGGATGCGCGAGAAGATCAGCACGTTGGCATCCACCGCCATACCCATGGTCAGGACGATACCGGCGATCCCCGGCAGCGTCAGCGTCGCGTTCAGGATCGACATCAGCGCCGTCAGCACCACCATGTTGAACAGCAGCGCCAGCGTGGCGAGCACGCCGAAGAACTTGTAGATCGCAATGATGAACAGGGCGACGAAGAGGAAGCCCCACATGGCCGCCTGGACGCCCAGCTCGATGTTCTCGGCCCCCAGGCTCGGGCCGATGGTGCGCTCCTCGGCGAAGTACATCGGGGCCGCCAGGCCGCCGGCGCGCAGCAGCAGGGCCAGCTCGGACGATTCGCCCTGGCCGTCCAGGCCGGTGATGCGGAACTGGCTGCCGAGCGGCGACTGGATGGTCGCCAGGCTGATGATCTTCTTCTCTTCCTGGAAGGTCTCGATGCGCTTTTCCTGCTCGACACCCTCGACCACCTCGCGAACGTAGCGGGTCACAGGCTTCTGCTCGATGAAGATCACCGCCATGCTGCGCCCGACGTTGTTGCGCGTGGCCCGGTTCATCAGGTCGCCGCCGTGCCCGTCCAGGCGGATGTTCACCTGCGGACGGCCGTTCTCGTCATAACTGGCCTGGGCGTCGGTGACCTGGTCACCGGTGATGATCAGGTTACGCTCCAGCTCGACCGGCGGCCGACCCGGCTCGCGGAACTCGAAGCGCTCGGTGGAGGCGCGCGGCGCGTCGGAATCGGCGGCCAGGCGGAACTCGAGGTTGGCGGTCTTGCCGAGGATACGCTTGGCTTCGGCGGTGTCCTGCACGCCGGGCAGCTCGACGACGATGCGATTGCCGCCCTGGCGCTGCACCAGCGGCTCGGCGACACCCAGCTCGTTGACCCGGTTGCGCACGGTGGTCAGGTTCTGCTTGATCGAATACTCGCGGATCTCGGCCAGCTTGGCCTCGGTCAGCGTGAGCGTGAGCACCTGCTGCTCGCCGCGCGGCGCCAGGCTCATCTGGAAATCGTTGTAGTCCTTGCGGATCAGCGCCTGGGCACTGCTGGCCGCCGCCTCGTCGGCGAAGCCCAGCTGGATCGCGCCCTTCTGGCTCGGCAGGCTGCGGTAGCGCACCCGCTCCTTGCGCAGCAGGCTCTTGACCTCGCCTTCGTAGACGTTCATGCGCGTCTCGATGGCCTTGTCCATGTCGACCTCGAGGAGGAAGTGCACCCCCCCGGAAAGATCGAGGCCCAGCTTCATCGGGCTGGCGCGCAGGTTGCGCAGCCACTGCGGGGTCGTCGGCGCCAGGTTCAAGGCCACCACGAAGCCGTCGCCCAGGGCGCGCCGTACGATGTCCTTGGCCGGCAGCTGGTCGTCCTGCCGCTCCAGGCGCAACAGGCCCTGGCTACCCGATTCGGAGAGTGTTGCAGCCTTGACCGTGATCCCGGCCTCGGTCAGCGCTTCGCTGGCCCGCGTCAGATCCGCCTGCTCGACCAGTTGCGCGGTGCTCGCGCCGGTGAGCTGGATCGCCGGGTCGTCGGGGTAGAGATTGGGAACCGAGTAGATGGTGGCGACCGCGAGCACCACCAGGATCAGCAGGTACTTCCAGAGAGGATATTTGTTGAGCATGGAACAGCCCGTCTAATGACGCGGGGCGCCTTGCGCGCCCCGTCGTAGATGTGGAGATGAAGTCGGCTCAGATGGCCTTCAGCGTACCCTTGGGCAGGGTCGCGGCGATCGCCACCTTCTGGAACTTCAGCTCGACATTGTCGGAAACCTCGATCACCACGAAGTCGTCGGCGACCTTGGTCACCTTGCCGGCGATACCACCGGAGGTCACCACCTCGTCGCCCTTCTGCAGGCCGCCGATCAGGTTCTTGTGCTCCTTGGCACGCTTGGCCTGCGGACGCCAGATCATCAGGTAGAAGATGACCAGGAAGCCGACCAGGAACACCCACTCGAAACCGGTACCGGCGGGAGCGGCGGCGGCCTCTTGGGCATGGGCGGCGGAAATCAGAAAGCTCATGTAGCACTCCTGTTGCAGAAGAGGTGTTTTATAGGTGATTCGTCACGCAAGCGGCGGCGTTGGCAGGCCGCGTCGGGCATAGAAGGCGTCGACAAAGGCCGCCAATGTACCCTTTTGAATGGCGTCGCGTAAACCAGCCATCAGGCGCTGATAGTGGCGCAGGTTATGGATGGTGTTGAGCATGCTACCGAGCATTTCGCCGCATTTATCCAGATGATGCAGATAGGCGCGCGAGAAGTGTTTGCAGGTGTAACAGTCGCAGGCCGGATCCAGCGGTGAGTTGTCGTGGCGGTGCACGGCGTTGCGGATCTTCACCACGCCGGCCTCGGTGAACAGGTGGCCATTGCGCGCGTTGCGGGTTGGCATCACGCAGTCGAACATATCGACTCCGCGGCGCACGCCCTCGACCAGGTCCTCCGGCTTGCCGACACCCATCAGGTAGCGCGGCTTGTCGGCCGGCATCTGCGGCGGCAGGAAGTCGAGCACGCGGATCATCTCCTCCTTGGGCTCGCCCACCGACAGGCCGCCGATGGCCAGGCCGTCGAAGCCGATCTCGCACAGGCCTTCCAGCGAGCGCATGCGCAGGTCCTCGTGCATGCCGCCCTGGACGATGCCGAACAGCGCCGCCGGGCTGTCGCCGTGGGCGACTTTCGAACGCCTGGCCCAGCGCAGCGACAGCTCCATGGAGCGGCGCGCGGTCTCCTCATCCGCCGGATAGGGCGTGCACTCGTCGAAGATCATCACGATGTCGGAGCCGAGGTCGCGCTGTACCTGCATCGATTCCTCCGGCCCCATGAACACCTTGGCGCCATCGACCGGCGAGGCGAAGTAGACCCCCTCCTCCTTGATCTTGCGCATCGCCCCCAGGCTGAACACCTGGAAGCCGCCGGAATCGGTCAGGATCGGCCCGTTCCACTGCATGAAGCCATGCAGGCTGCCATGCTCGCGGATCACCTCCATCCCCGGGCGCAGCCAAAGGTGGAAGGTATTGCCGAGGATGATCTGCGCGCCGATGCCCTCGACATCGCGCGGCAGCATGCCCTTGACCGTGCCGTAGGTACCCACCGGCATGAACGCGGGGGTCTCCACCACCCCGCGGGGGAAGGTCAGCCGGCCGCGGCGGGCCCTGCCATCGGTGGCCAGGAGTTCGAAGGACATGTGACAGGTACGGCTCATCAGCGATCCTCGGGGCCGCGCGCGGCGGGGTTGCGGGTAATGAACATGGCATCGCCATAACTGAAGAAGCGATAGCCCTCGCGGACCGCCTCGGCATAGGCGGCCATCGTCTCGCGGTAGCCGGCGAAGGCGGAGACCAGCATCAGCAGGGTCGACTCGGGCAAATGGAAGTTGGTGACGAGCGCATCGACGACGTGAAAGGGCTTGCCGGGATAAAGGAAGATGTCGGTATCGCCAGCATAGGGGCGCAACTCGCCACTCTGCGCGGCGGTTTCCAGCGAGCGCACGCTGGTGGTGCCGACTGCGATGACGCGACCGCCACGCGCCCGGCACTCGACCACCGCATCGACCACCTGCTGGCTCACTTCCAGCCACTCGCTGTGCATGTGATGGTCTTCGATGCGCTCGACCCGCACCGGCTGAAAGGTCCCGGCGCCGACGTGCAGGGTGACGTAAGCCATGGCCACGCCCTGCTCGCGCAGGCTCGCCAGCATCGCCTCGTCGAAATGCAGGCCCGCGGTGGGCGCCGCGACAGCACCGGCGCGCTGCGCGTAGACGGTCTGGTAGCGTTCGCGGTCGCTGCCCTCGTCCGGCCTGTCTATATAAGGAGGCAACGGCATGTGGCCGGCCCGCTCGAGCAGCGGCAGCACAGGCTCGGCGAAGCGCAGCTCGAAGAGGCTTTCCTGACGCGCCAGCACCTCGGCTTCGCCGCCCCCCTCGACCAGGATCGTGCTGCCGGGCTTGGGCGACTTGCTGGCACGCACATGCGCCAGGGCACGGTGGCTGTCGAGCAGCCGCTCGATCAGCACCTCGACCTGCCCGCCGCTGGCCTTGCGGCCGAACAGCCGAGCGGGAATGACGCGCGTATCGTTGAACACCATCAGATCACCGGGGCGCACGAACTCGGCGATGTCGGCGAAGCGCCGATGGTCGAGCGCACCGGTCTCGCCATCGAGCACGAGCAGGCGACTGGCACGCCGCTCGGCCAGCGGATAGCGGGCGATCAGCGATTCTGGAAGGTCGAAGGAAAAATCGGAGACTTGCATGACGAGCGGCTTCGGAACGGGGCGCAAAGCTTAGCCGAAACGCCTTGCCCTGGCCACGCCGGCCGATTGACCAGGCGCACCTTGGTCCCTATACTGCGCCGCCTCGTGCCTCGATGGCGGAATCGGTAGACGCAGCGGATTCAAAATCCGCCGCTGGCGACAGCGTGAGAGTTCGAGTCTCTCTCGGGGCACCATCAGATCAATGACAGGCCGTGGCCTGTCAGACACCAGCGATCATGTCGGGGCGACGAACCTCCTTCGCCGCGGCAGACCGAGCGAATCATAAAAGCCTCCGGCGCAGCTAAAACAGGATCCGCCAGGCATCCTGGCTCGGCCACTCAAGCGCCCCGCTGCACCGCACGCCCAGCTGCATCTGGCAGACCGGGCCTGCTGGCCAGGCACGATAGCGGCCTGCGGCCATGTCACATAGCGCCGACGAGGTGCAATCCGATCGGGCAATTGCTTGGCTCCGAGGGCTTGGATTGCCCGAAGACTTGTCGTAGAGTGTGCCCACTGTGTTTGCATGGGTCGCTGTTGAATCGTGACCTGGTGCAGTAGATCTGAAGATCCGCTCTCCGCTCGACTCTCTTACTCCTTGCAACCAGTTCCAGCTTCCTGCACGTCAGGGGCAAATCTACTTTTGAGTTCCAAGGATACAAAGACATGTCGAATCGTCAGAACGGTACCGTCAAGTGGTTTAACGACGAGAAAGGTTTTGGTTTCATCACTCCTGAAAGCGGTCCGGATCTGTTCGTGCACTTCCGCGCGATCGAAGGCAACGGCTTCAAGAGCCTGAAGGAAGGCCAGAAGGTCAGCTTCGTCGCTGTGCAAGGTCAAAAGGGCATGCAGGCCGACCAGGTTCAGATCCTGGGCTAAGCCTCCGGCTTCGAAGAGCCCCTGATGGAAACATCAGGGGCTTTTTTATGCGCGTCTTTTCGTACACTACGCGCCGTCCAGCTTGCAGAGACCCGACATGCGCAAACACATGCTGACCCCGCAGGGGCAGTTTCCCGCCGCCGGCATCGTCCGCCGGTTCGCCGCGATGTTCTACGACAGCCTGCTGTGCATCGCCCTGATGATGGTGGTCACGCTGTTCTACCAGCAGGTGATCCTGCGCCTGCTGTATGGCAGCGAACAGCTGAAGACGCTCGCCGAAGCCGGCCAACTGGATATCGACCCGCTGCTCTCCACCCTGCTGCTGTTCAGCCTGTTCGGCTTCTTCGCCAAGTTCTGGACCCATAACGGCCAGACGCTCGGCATGCAAGTCTGGGGGATCCGCATCCAGAACAAGGATGGCAGCGCCATCGACCTGTGGCAGGCGCTGCTGCGCTTCCTGCTGGCGATCCTCTCGTGGCTCTGCCTGGGCCTCGGCTTCTTCTGGATGCTGTGGGACAAGGACAAGCGCACCTGGCACGACATCTATTCGGAAAGCCAGGCCGTGCAGTTGCCGAAGAACATCCACAAGAAATAGACCCCGCCGGCAAACAAGGCGGGGCCTGCCCTCACCCCGCTCGGCGCAGCAGCCAGGCGCCGATCAGCGCACAGAGCGCCGCCGGCAGGGCCACCGCCAGCAGCGGCGAGAAGCCGAACACCTGGCTCGCCGGACCGAGCAGATCCTGGATGATGCGAAAGACGAAGCCCACCACCACGCCGGTGAAGATCCGCTGGCCGAGCGTCACCGAGCGCAACGGGCCGAAGATGAAGGAGATCGCCAGCAGCACCAGCGCCACCGTGACCAGCGGCTGCAGCGTCTTGCTCCAGAACGCCAGCCAGTAGCGGCCGTTGCTCAGGCCCTGGTCGGCCAGGTAATGGATGTAGCGCCACAGGCCGGTGATCGACAGCGCCTCCGGCTCCACCACCACGACACCGAGCAGCTGCGGCGTCAGCTGCACCTCCCAGCGCTCCTCGGCGGCCTTGCTGACTTCGGTGCGCTCGCCGAGAAACTGCGTGGTGGCGATATCGCTCAGCTGCCAGTGGCCGCCCTGGTATTCGGCGCGCCGGGCGAAACTGGCCGACTGCAGGCGCCGCTCACCGTCGAAACGATAGCGCGTCACTCCGACCAGCACGCCGCCGGGCTGCACCGCGTTGACGTGCACGAACTCCTCGCCCTGGCGGTGCCACAGGCCGCGCTTGCTGCTTTGCGCCTCGCCGGCGCTCTGCGCCAGGGAGCGCCGTGCCTGGGCGATGTCCTCGCTCCAGGGCGCGGCGTACTCGCCGATCAGCACGCCGACCATCAGCAGCACCAGCATCGGCTTCATTACCGCGACGACGATGCGTCCCAGGGAGACGCCGGCGGCGCGCATGATGGTCAGCTCGCTGTTGCTGGCCAGCGTCCCCAGGCCGATCAGGCAGCCGATCAGCGCGGCCATGGGCAGCATTTCGTACAGCCGGCGCGGCGTGGTCAGCACCACGTACTCGAGTGCCTGCATCAGGCCGTAGCCACCCTCGATATCGCCCAGTTCGTCGATGAAGGCGAACAGCAAGGCGAGGCCGACGATGACCCCGAGCACTGACAGGATGGCGAGAAAGACGTGAATACCGATGTAGCGATCCAGCTTAGCCACGGCTCACCTCCCCTGCGCGACGCTGCTTGAGCTTCAGCCTCAACGGTTCCCAGAACAGCATCAGCAAACCGATCGCGAGGAACAGGCCGTGCACCCACCACAGGCCGAGCGCCATCGGGATACGCCCCTTGTCCAGCGCGCCCCGCGCGGCGATCAGCAGTGCCAGGTAGGCCATGTACAGCAGGATCGCCGGCAACAGCTTGAGGAAGCGTCCCTGCCGTGGATTGACCTTGGCCAGTGGCACCGCCAGCAGGGTCACGATGAACACCAGCACCGGCAGCGACAGCCGCCAGTGCAGCTCGGACTGCAGGCGCCGATCACCACTGCCGAACAGCTCCGCGGTCGGCAGCGCCTCGCGCTCGCTGAGCTCCAGGCTGACCTCCGGACGCGGCAACAGCACGCCGTAGGTGTCGTACTGGATCATCCGGTAGTCGGCCTGCCCCGGCTTGCCGTCGTAGCGATAGCCGTTTTCCAGGATCAGGTAGCGGCTGCCGTCGGGCTGGATTTCCTGCCGGCCGCTCTCGGCGACCAGCACCGATACGCCCCGCTCCTTCGCGCGGCTGCCGGTCGTGGTTTCGGAGATGAACACGCCCGACAGCTCGCGGCGGTCATCGGTCAGCTCGCGGGTATAGGTCACCCGCGAACCGTCGCGCAGGGTCTGGAAGCGCCCCGGCATCAGCGTGTCGAACTCGGTCAGCGAATCCTGCTGGTTGAGGATGCGGTCGACCTCGGCAATCCCCTGCGGAGCGAGCCCCAGGCTCAGCCAGCCGACCAGCGCAGCCACCAGCGCGGCGGGCGCCATGCTGTAGGCCACCAGCCGGCGCTGGCTCATGCCGGTCGCCGCCAACACGGTCATTTCGCTGTCCAGGTAGAGCCGCCCGTAGGCCAGCAGGATGCCGAGGAACAGCCCCAGCGGCAGGATCAGCTGCAGGAAGCCCGGCAGCCGGAAGGCCATGATCAGCAGCAGCACGCCGGGGTCGAGCAGGCCTTGCGCGGCCTGCGCCAGGTACTTGATGAAACGCCCGCTCATGATGATCACCAGCAGCACGGCGCTGACGGCGCTCAGGGTGATCAACAGCTCACGGGAGAGGTAGCGAAAGACGATCAAACCGGACACTCCAGGGTTGTCAGGCTCCGGCGGCTACGCTCAAACTAGCCGCCGTTACCGGCCCGCCGCGACAGGCCGCCGGGCGCGCTGCGCCGGTGGCCCGGCAGACGAACCACCGGAAAAACAAGCCCGGCATTATCCTGCAAACCCGACTCTTTGTCTTGGGGACTCCCGTCATGGAATTCGTTGTAAAGACCGCCAAAGCGCCCTCGCTGAAAACCGCCACGCTGGTGTTGCCCGTTGCGCAGGATCGCAGCCTGGGTGACTACGCCCGCAGCGTGGACCAGGCCAGCGGAGGCGCGATCAGCGCGATCCTCAAGCGCGGCGATCTGGACGGCAAGGCGGCGCAGACCCTGCTGCTGCACGACATTCCCGGGCTCAAGGCCGAGCGCCTGCTGCTGCTGGGCGTCGGCAAGGCCGACGAGCTGGACACCCGCCAATGGCGCAAGATCGTCGGCGCCGCGGCCGGTGTGCTGAAGTCCCTCGGCGGGGCCGATGCGGCCTTCGCGATGCAGGACGTGCAGGTGAAGAATCGCGACCCGCGCGCGGCCACCCGCCTGCTGGTGGAAATCCTCGCCGATGGCGACTACCAGTTCGATCGTTTCAAGAGCAAGAAGGCCGACGCCAGGCCGCTGAACAAGGTCGTGCTGCTCTGCGACAAGGCCCAGCAGGCCGAATTCGAGCGCGCTGCCGCAGAGGCCAAGGCCATTGCAGCCGGCATGGCGCTGGCCCGCGACCTCGGCAACCTGCCGCCGAACCACTGCCACCCGACGTTCATGGCCGAGCAGGCCCGCCAACTGGCCAAGAGCCACAAGTCGCTGAAGGTCGAGGTGCTCGACGAGAAGAAGCTACGCGAACTCGGCGCCGGCGCCTTCCTCGCGGTCTCCCAGGGCAGCGAGCAACCGGGCTGCATCGTGGTCATGCAGTACAACGGCGGCAAGAAGGGTGAGCAGCCCTACGCCCTGGTCGGCAAGGGCATCACCTTCGACACCGGTGGCATCAGCCTCAAGCCGGGCCTGGGCATGGACGAGATGAAATACGACATGTGCGGCGCGGCGAGCGTGCTCGGCACCTTCCGCGCCGTGCTGGAGCTGCAGCTGCCGATCAACCTCGTCGGCCTGCTGGCCTGTGCCGAGAACATGCCCAGCGGCCGTGCCACCCGCCCTGGCGACATCGTCACCACCATGAGTGGACAGACCGTGGAGATCCTCAACACCGACGCCGAAGGCCGCCTGGTGCTCTGCGACACCCTGACCTACGCCGAGCGCTTCAAGCCGCGCGCGGTGATCGACGTGGCGACCCTCACCGGCGCCTGCATCGTCGCCCTCGGCAGCAACACCTCCGGCCTGCTCGGCAATGACCAGGTGCTGGTCGACCAGGTACTTGCCGCCGGCGAAAGCGCTGCCGACCGCGCCTGGCAGCTGCCGCTGTTCGACGAATACCAGGAACAGCTCGACAGCCCGTTCGCCGACATCGCCAACATCGGCGGCCCCAAGGCCGGCACCATCACCGCGGGTTGCTTCCTGTCGCGCTTCACCAAGGCCTATCCCTGGGCGCACCTGGACATCGCCGGCACCGCCTGGATCAGCGGCGGCAAGGAGAAAGGCGCGACCGGGCGCCCGGTCCCGCTGCTCACCCAGTACCTGCTGGACCGGGTGGGCTGAATGCCCGGCCAGCCTGAGCGGCGCAGCGCCCAATGACCCGCGTCGAGTTCTACGTGCTGCCCGATGCCGAGCCGGCCGGGCGGCTGCGGGCGGCCTGCCAGCTCGCCGCCAAGGGCTGGCAACACGGCCTGCGCGTGTTCGTGCGCTGCGAGGATCCCGCCCAGTGCGAGCACCTCGACGAACTGCTATGGCGCTTTCGTGCCGAGCGTTTCATCCCGCATGAGCGCTACCTCGAAGACCCGCAGGCGCCGGTGGTGCTCGGTTGCGACGAGCCGCCAGCACAGCCGCAGGGCCTGCTGGTCAACCTCGCGCCGACGCTCTCGGCCCACCTGGAGCAGTTCAGCCGGGTGATCGAGATCGTCAACCAGGAACCGGAACGCCTGGCCCTCAGCCGCGAAAATTTCCGCCGGTACCGACGGCACGGCTACGACCCCAAGCGGGTCGAACTCTGAACCCCGCTGGGATGCGCCACCTCCGGACTGCACTGCGATGACCCCCAAGCCCCCAAGCAAGCCCGCCGAACTGCTCCACGACCTCGAGTCGATCCGCGCCCTGCTCGGCGACGCCGAACCCCACGACGACCTCGATGCCGACGCCATCCCGCTGCTGTCGGACATCGTCGAGCCCGGCCCGCTGGCCACCAGCAGCGCCGCCGCACCGCCCGAGGCGCCCCGCGAGCCCGCCGTGCGCACGGCGTTCCGCTCGCTGGCCGAGCGCCACCTGGACCACGAACTGCGCAACGCCGCCGACCTGATCCTGCAGGAAGTCATCGATGACTTCGTGCCGCAGATCGAGGCCGAACTGCGACGCCGCCTGCAGAGCCGGGTCGAGGAACTGGTACGCACGCCACGCCCCTGAGCGGGCCGTCGCGAGGCAAAACCATGCTGGCGACTGCGCGGCGACGTTTTGCCTTTATACTTGCGCGTTTTTCCGATCAGCCGTTCTTAAGGGTCCCGCCGCATGGACAAGACCTACCAGCCGCATGCCATTGAATCCTCCTGGTACCAGACCTGGGAGTCGAACAACTACTTCGCCCCCCAGGGCTCCGGCGAGCCCTACACCATCATGATCCCGCCGCCGAACGTCACCGGCAGCCTGCACATGGGCCATGGCTTCAACAACGCGATCATGGATGCACTGATCCGCTGGCGTCGCATGCAGGGCCGCAACACCCTGTGGCAGCCGGGCACCGACCATGCGGGCATCGCCACGCAGATGGTGGTCGAGCGGCAGCTCGGCGCGCAGGGCGTCAGCCGGCACGACCTGGGCCGCGAGAAGTTCCTCGAGAAGGTCTGGCAGTGGAAGGAGGAATCCGGCGGCACCATCACCCGGCAGATCCGCCGCCTGGGCTCGTCGGTGGACTGGTCGCGCGAGCGCTTCACCATGGACGAGGGCCTGTCCGAAGCGGTCAAGGAAGCCTTCGTGCGCTTGCACGAGGACGGCCTGATCTACCGCGGCAAGCGCCTGGTCAACTGGGACACCAAGCTGCACACCGCGATTTCCGACCTCGAAGTGGAGAACCACGACGAGAAGGGCCATCTCTGGCACCTGCGCTACCCGCTGGCCGACGATGCGCGCACCGCCGACGGCCTCAACTACCTGATCGTGGCCACCACCCGCCCGGAAACCATGCTCGGTGACGCCGCCGTCGCCGTGCATCCGGAGGACGAACGCTACAAGGACCTGATCGGTCGCCACATCCTGTTGCCGCTGGTCAACCGGCTGATCCCGATCGTCGCCGACGAATACGTCGACCGCGAGTTCGGCACCGGCTGCGTGAAGATCACCCCGGCCCACGACTTCAACGACTACGAGGTCGGCAAGCGCCACCATCTGCCGTTGATCAACATCTTCGACCAGAACGCCTGCGTGCTGGCCCGCGCCCAGGTGTTCAACCTCGACGGCAGCCTCAACGACCGCGTCGACCCGAGCCTGCCCGATGGCTATGCGCACATGGACCGCTTCGATGCGCGCAAGGCGATCGTCGCCGAGTTCGAGGCCATGGGCCTGCTCGAGAAGATCGACGACCACGCGCTGAAGGTGCCGCGCGGCGACCGTTCCGGCACGGTGATCGAGCCCTGGCTCACCGACCAGTGGTACGTCTCCACCAAGCCGCTGGCCGAGAAGGCCATCCGCGCGGTGGAAAGCGGGCAGATCCAGTTCGTGCCCAAGCAGTACGAGAACATGTACTTCAGCTGGATGCGCGACATCCAGGACTGGTGCATCAGCCGCCAGCTGTGGTGGGGCCACCGCATCCCGGCCTGGTACGACGAGGCCGGCAACGTCTACGTCGGCCGCGACGAGGCCGAGGTGCGCGGCAAGTACAACATCCGCAACGACGAGCCGCTGCGCCAGGACGAGGACGTGCTGGACACCTGGTTCAGCTCCGGCCTGTGGACCTTCTCCACCCTCGGCTGGCCGCAGCAGACCGAGTTCCTCAAGACCTTCCACCCCACCGACGTGCTGGTCACCGGCTTCGACATCATCTTCTTCTGGGTCGCCCGGATGATCATGCTGTCGACCCACCTGACCGGGCAGATTCCGTTCAAGACCGTCTACGTTCACGGCCTGGTCCGCGATGCCCAGGGCCAGAAGATGTCCAAGTCCAAGGGCAACGTGCTCGACCCGCTGGACATCGTCGACGGCATCACCCTCGACGAGCTGCTGGCCAAGCGCACCAGCGGCATGATGCAGCCCAAGCTGGCCGAGAAGATCGCCAAGCAGACCCACGCCGAGTTCCCCGAAGGCATCGCCAGCTACGGCACCGACGCGCTGCGCTTCACCTTCTGTTCGCTGGCCTCCACTGGCCGCGATATCAAGTTCGACATGGGCCGCGTCGAGGGCTACCGCAACTTCTGCAACAAGCTGTGGAACGCCGCCAACTTCGTCTTCGAAAACACCGAAGGCAAGGACACCGGGGTGGACGGCGAGCCCGTGGAGCTGTCGGCGGTGGACCGCTGGATCATCTCCGCGCTGCAGCGCACCGAGGCCGAGGTCAACCGCCAGCTCGAAGCCTTCCGCTTCGACCTCGCCGCCCAGGCGCTCTACGAATTCATCTGGGACGAGTACTGCGCCTGGTACCTGGAGCTGGTCAAGCCGGTGCTGTGGGACGAGCACGCCTCGACCGAGCGCCAGCGCGGCACCCGTCGGACCCTGGCCCGCGTGCTGGAGACCTCGCTGCGCCTGGCGCACCCGTTCATGCCCTTCATCACCGAGGAAATCTGGCAGCGCGTCGCGCCGCTGGCCGGCAAGTCCGGCCCGACGCTGATGCTGCAACCCTGGCCGGAATTCAACCCCGAGCGCCTCGACGAGGCCGCCGAGGGCGATATCGAGTGGGTCAAGGCGTTCATGCTCGGCATCCGCCAGATCCGCGGCGAGATGAACATCTCCATGGCCAAGCGCATCGACGTGGTGCTCGCCAATGCCTCGGCCGAGGACCTGCGCCGCCTCGCCGACAACGAACCGCTGCTGAAGAAACTGGCCAAGCTGGAGAGCGTGCGCGTGCTGGCTGCCGACGAGAACGCGCCGCTGGCTGCCACCGCGCTGGTGGGCGACCTGCAGGTGCTGGTGCCGATGGCCGGGCTGATCGACAAGGACGCCGAGCTGGCGCGCCTGGACAAGGAGATCGCACGGCTGGACGGCGAGGTACAGCGCGTCGGCGGCAAGCTGGCCAACGCCGGCTTCGTCGACAAGGCACCGCCGCAGGTGATCGACAAGGAGCGCGCCAAGCTGGCCGAAGCCGAACAGGCCCGCGCCAGCCTGCTCGAGCAGCGCGCCCGCATCGCCAGCCTCTGAAACCCTCCGGGGATTGCCCTGCGAGCCGGCCTTCGCGCCAGCCCGCAGGGCAAACGCGCCGGACTTGATCGATGACAAGTCTTTGCCGTCCGGGCTGTTACACTATGCCGCACCTGACACACCCTATTACAACTGGTAGACAAGCAAGGCATTCATCGTCGCTCGGCAATCTGAAATGAGCCCAGACTCAGCGCCCCGACACCACGCACGACGTCGCTGACCCAACAACCGTCCCGGCCGCGCCCTGTCCGCCCGCCGCGGTTCCGTCTCTTTCTCCACGCCAGCCACCGGTCTTCGGTCTGCCAGCACGGGCCATGGGCGCGTACGCCCGGGTTCGAGCCGGTTCCTCAAGATGGAGACCCTGCGATGTATGTGCTTATGGCAATCGTGTTCGTTGTCGGCTACTTGTGTATCGCCTTCGAACATCCCCTGAAAATAGACAAGGCCGCCGCGGCCATTCTCACCGCCGTGCTGACCTGGACCGTGCTGGTCCTCGGCGCGGACCAGATCCTGCCCCTGCTGGCGCATGGCAGCCACGACCCGGCCGATTCCTCGGCGGTGGTAGTCGAGTCCCTGCGCCACCACCTTGGCGAGGTCTCGGAGATCCTGTTCTTCCTCCTCGGCGCCATGACCATCGTCGAGCTGATCGACTCCCACGAAGGTTTCAAGGTCATCACCGACCGCATCCAGACGCGCAAGCGCGTCAACCTGCTGTGGATCGTCGGCCTGCTCACCTTCTTCCTCTCTGCGGTGCTGGACAACCTGACCACCACCATCGTGATGGTCTCGCTCCTGCGCAAGCTGATCCGCGGCCGCCCCGAGCGCTGGCTGTACGTCGGCATCGTGGTCATCGCTGCCAACGCCGGCGGTGCCTGGTCGCCCATCGGCGACGTGACCACCACCATGCTCTGGATCGGCACGCAGATCTCGGCGACCGGCGTGATCACCGGCCTGTTCATCCCGAGCATGGTCTGCCTGCTGGTGCCGCTGCTGATCCTCAGCCTGCGCCTGCGCGGCGAAGCCCCGCGCCCCCGCGCCCGCGCCCACCTGGCCGAGAAGCAGCCGCCGTCGACCACCGCCTTCGAGCGCAACCTGGTGCTGGCCCTGGGCCTCGGCTCGCTGCTGTTCGTCCCGGTCTTCAAGACCGTCACCCACCTGCCGCCGTACATGGGCATCCTCTTCGGCCTTGGCGTGCTCTGGGTTGCCACCGAGATCGTCCACCGCTCGAAGAACGCCGAGGACAAGCACCCGCTGTCCGTGGTCGGCGTGCTGCGCAAGGTGGACACCCCGAGCGTGCTGTTCTTCCTCGGCATCCTGCTGGCGGTCTCCAGCCTGGCCACCGCCGGCCACCTGACCCAGGTCGCCACCCTGCTGCGCGAGTCGCTGGGCAACGTCTATGCGATCAACTACGCGATCGGCCTGCTCTCGGCGGTGGTCGACAACGTGCCGCTGGTCGCCGGTGCGATGAAGATGTACCCGCTGGTCAGCCCGCCGGTACTGGCTGCGGCAGCGCCCCAAGAAACCTCCTGGCTGAGCCAGTTCGTCGTCGACGGCAATTTCTGGGAACTGCTGGCCTACTGCGCCGGCACCGGCGGCAGCACGCTGATCATCGGCTCGGCCGCCGGGGTTGCGGCGATGGGCATGGAGAAGATCAGCTTCATCTGGTATCTCAAGCGGGTCAGCCTGCTGGCGTTCCTCGGCTATACCGCCGGCACGGCTACCTATATCGGCATGCTCGCGCTGAGGTGATCGGCGCAACGGACGAGGGCCCCGGCGGATGACCGTCAGCAAGACCAGGACCAGCTTCTACCGGCGCCTCTACGTCGCCTGGCTGGTCGACAGCGGCACCGCCACCAGCGTGCCGGCGCTCACCGAGGCGACCGGCATGCCGCGGCGCACCGCCCAGGACACCCTCGCCGCGCTGGAAGAACTGGACATCGATTGCCAGTTCGAACAGGACACCGGCGAGCGCCACAACGCCGGCCACTATCGCATCCGTGACTGGGGCCCGATCGACCGGCGCTGGGTCGAGGCCAACCTGGCGCGGATCAAGGCCCTGCTGCACTATCCCTGACCGATGAACGCCGACCTGCTGCTGGTGCTGTTCCTGCTGGCCGCCTGCGTCGGCCTGTTCATCCTCGACCGGCCGCGCATGGACGTGGTCGCGCTGCTGGCGATGGTCGCCCTGCCGCTGTCGGGCATCCTCACGGTCAACGAGGCGCTGGCCGGCTTCAGCGATCCGAGCGTGGTGCTGATCGCCGCGCTGTTCGTCATCGGCGACGGCCTGGTGCGCACCGGCATCGCCTATCGCCTGGGCGCCTGGCTGGTGCGCAGCGCGGGCAGCAGCGAGACGCGCCTGCTGGTCCTGCTGATGCTGGCCGTGGCCGGGCTCGGCTCGGTGATGAGCTCGACTGGCGTGGTCGCCATCTTCATCCCGGTGGTGCTGGGCATCGCCGCACGCATGCAGCTGCCGCCCGGCCGGCTGATGATGCCGCTGGCCTTCGCCGGGCTGATCAGCGGCATGCTGACGCTGGTGGCGACGCCGCCGAACCTGGTGATCAACAGCGAACTGCGCCGCGCCGGCCTCGACGGCTTCGGCTTCTTCTCCTTCACCCCGCTGGGCCTGGCCGTACTGCTGCTGGGCATCGCCTACATGCTGGTCGCGCGCCGCTGGCTGGACCGGGGCGACCGGCAGGACGGCGCGCCGCCGCGGCTGACCCTGGCCGATCTCGGCCGCGACTACCACCTGGCCGAGCGCGAGCGGCGCCTGCGCGTACGGCCGGGCTCGGTGCTGGCCAACCGCATCCTCGACGGCCTCGAACTGCGCAAGCAGTACGGCATCAACGTGATCGCCATCGAACGCCAGCACCGCCTGCGCAAGCTGCTGATCACCGCCACCGGCAACAGCGAACTGCTGGCCGGCGACGTGCTGCTGGCCGATCTCGCCAGTCCGGCGATCGGCCTGCTCGGGACCTTCGACGAGCTCGGCCTGGAGCCGCTGCACCTGCCCAGTTCCTACTACACCGAGCATGCCCAGGAACTCGGGCTGGCCGAAGTCGCCCTGCCGCCGGACTCGCGCCTGCCGGGCAAGACCATCCAGGAGCTGGGCTTTCGCAGCCGGCACAAACTCAACGTGGTCGGGCTCAGGCGCGACCACCGGGCACTGGACGGCCTGCTGGTGGACGAGAAGCTGAAGCCGGCGGACACCCTGCTGGTGGCCGGCAGCTGGAAGCACATCCACCGCCTGCAGGGGTTGGGCCGCGACTTCCTCGTGCTCAGCCTGCCGGCCGAGGTCGACGACGTGGCGCCGGCGGCGCGGCGCGCGCCCTTCGCCCTGCTCAGCCTGGCGATCATGGTCGGGCTGATGGTCAGCGGCGCAGTGCCCAACGTGCTCGCCGCGCTGATCGGCTGCCTGGCGATGGGGCTGTTCCGCTGCATCGACATGGACAGCGCCTACAAGGCGATCCACTGGCAGAGCCTGGTGCTGATCGTCGGCATGCTGCCCTTCGCCCTGGCGCTGCAGAAGACCGGCGGCATCGCCCTGGCGGTCGACGGCCTGATCGGGCTGTTCGGCGATGCCGGGCCGCTGGCGCTGCTGGCCTGCCTGTTCGTCATCACCGCGCTGACCGGCCTGTTCATCTCCAATACCGCCACGGCGGTGCTGATGGCGCCGGTCGCCCTGTCCACCGCCGAGCACCTCGGCACCTCGCCCTATCCCTTCGCGATGACCGTCGCGCTGGCCGCTTCGGCCGCCTTCATGACGCCGATCTCCTCGCCGGTCAACACCCTGGTGCTCAACCCGGGCCGCTACCACTTCGCCGATTTCGTGCGCATCGGCGTGCCCTTCACCCTGCTGGTGATGGCGCTGAGCCTGGTCCTGGTGCCGCGGCTGTTTCCCTTCTGACGCAGCGAAAGTGGCATGGCCGCTGTCGAACCCGGCGCGGTAAGCTCGCCGAAAAAACCAGACAAGAAGCCCGCGATGCCCCAACGCCTTGCCCTGTTCCCGGTGCTGCTCGCCGGCGCCATCCTGCTGCTGGTCGTCCACGGCCTTGGCCGTTTCGTCTATACGCCGCTGCTGCCCTGGCTCGTCGAGGACGGCCTGCTGACCATCCAGCAGGGTGCCAGCATCGCCAGCTGGAACTACCTCGGCTACCTGATCGGCGCGCTGCTCGCGCTGCGCTGGCACAGCGTGACGAAGATCCGTCGCTCGCTGCCCTGGGCCCTGGCGCTGCACGTGGCGAGCAGCCTGCTGCAAACCCAGGCCGAGTCCGCCGATACCCTGGCGGCCCTGCGCCTGGCCAACGGCATCGCCAACGGCCTGGTGTTCGTCCAGGCACCCTCGTTGATTCTCGAATGGCTGGCACGCCAGCAGCGCGCCTCGGCCAGCGGCCTGGTCTACCTCGGCGTCTGCGTCGGGCTGATCCTGTCCAGCCTGCTGGTCAGCCTGAGCGGCGGCCTGCTCGACGGCGCGGCGCGCTGGTGGCCGGCAGCCGTGCTGTCCGTGCCGCTGGCGCTGTGGGGCTGGCGCCAGCTGGCGCGGCTGGACCTGCCCGAACAGCCGCCGCGCCCGGCCAACAGCGAGGTGCCCAGCGGTCGCTTGCTGGATCGCTCCAGTACGCCGCTGTTCCTGGCCTATGCCGGCGCGGGGATGGGCTACATCCTGCCGATGACCTTCCTGCCGATGGTCGCGCGGCTGCAAGCCGCACCCGGCGACTTCCTGGTCGACAGCAGCTGGCTGGTGGTGGCGCTGGCGACCCTGCCCTCGCCCTGGCTGTGGAACCGGCTCGGCGTGCGCCTGGGCGACGACATCGCCCTGCGCCTGAGCTACCTGACCCAGCTGGTCGGCGTGCTGGCCGCGCTGCTGCTGCCGGCGACCAGCGGCATCCTGCTTTGCGCGGTGCTGGTCGGCGGCACCTTCCTCGGCACCGTGCTGCTCACCCAGCGCCTGGCGCGCACGCTGCACCCGCACCAGGGGCCGCGGCTGTCGGCGGCGCTGATCGCGCTCTACGGGCTGACCCAGCTTGCCGCGCCCTGGCTCACCAGCCTGTGGGTCGGCCAGGGCGGCAGCCTGCACAGCGCCTTCTGGCTGGGCGCCGGCGCGCTGCTCTGGGGCCTCTTGTGGATGCTGATGGTGCCGCGCGTACGCTAGAGCTGTGGGACAATGCGCGCCTGATCCGCCAGCAGCCGTCCGCATGCCAAGCAAGCCCCCGAACCGCACCGCCCATACCGCCAGCGCCAAGGCCGTGCTGCACCCGCGCAACCGCCACGGCGGGCGCTACGACTTCCCGCGCCTGATCGCCGCCTGCCCGGCGCTGGCCCGCTTCGTCATCCTCAATCCCTACGGCAAGCAGAGCATCGACTTCGCCGATCCCGAGGCGGTCAAGGTGTTCAACCGCGCCCTGCTGCGATTGTTCTACGGCATCGAGCACTGGGACATTCCCGCCGGCTACCTGTGCCCGCCGGTACCGGGCCGGGCCGACTACCTGCACGGGCTGGCCGACCTGCTGGCCGCCGACAACGCCGGGGTGATTCCGCGCGGCAAGGCCGTCCGCGTGCTGGATATCGGCACCGGGGCCAACTGCATCTTCCCGCTGATCGGCCACCGTGAGTACGGCTGGCGCTTCACCGGCTCGGACATCGACGCCACCGCCCTGGCCTCGGCCGAGGCCATCGTGCGCGCCAACCGCCTCGGCGGGGCGATCGAGCTGCGCCGCCAGGCCGACCCGCAAAAGCTCTTCGCCGGACTGATCCAGGCCGGTGAACGCTTCGAGGTGACACTGTGCAACCCGCCCTTCCATGCCTCGGCAGCAGAGGCCAGCAGTGGCAGCAAGCGCAAGTGGCGCAACCTGGGCAAGCTCGATCCCAAGCGCAAGCTGCCGCTGCTCAACTTCGGCGGGCAGGCGGCAGAACTCTGGTGCGAAGGCGGCGAGGCGGCCTTCATCGCCCGCCTCGCCGAGGAAAGCGCGGCCTTCGCCACGCAGGTCTGCTGGTTCAGTACCCTGGTCTCGAAGGGCGGCAATGTCGAGCCACTGAAGGCGCGGCTGCAGCGAGCCGGCGCGCGTGAGGTGCGCGTGGTAGATATGGCCCAGGGGCAGAAGCGCAGCCGCTTCGTAGCCTGGAGCTACCTGGACGGCGAGCGCCGGACGGCCTGGCTGGCCAAGCGCGGCGCGAACCGGTCGGAATGAGCGGCGAATCGCCTCAGACGGCGATTTCCCAGCGCTGGCTGTTCTTCAGGGCCAGGGTCTGGATGTAGCGCGGCTCGCCGTTGATCTCTTCGAGTTCGGTCATGCCGGCCAACTCGCCTACCACTCGATAGCGCTTGCCGGCCTGCTTGTCCTGCAGCGGATAGAGCTTGGCGATGTGTTGGGCGAGTTCGGTGAGGGTGGACATTTCGGGCTCCAAAAAACTGCTCGGCAGCTTTTTACATGGCTTGGGTTACGGTTCTGCGACAGGTTCTCTGCCCGTCTCGCCTGTTTGAGCACCCGAATGCCGATTTGATTCCCAACGCGAAGCATTTTTCGTCCAATGGCGACGAACGCTCAGCAAGTACCCAGCCCGAGCTGCAGCAGCGCCAGCCCGCCGCGCTGCCAGCCCCACCAGGTCAGCAGCACCAGCAGCAACGCCGCCAGGCCCGCGCCGGCGAGCCAGAGCGCCTTCACGTGGCCGCCTCGCGCGCCTGCAGGCGCGCCACCGGTTGCTCGCGGATCGGCCAGTTGAGCACCGTGGCCATCAGGCTCAGGCCGATCGCGATCTGCCAGACCAGGTCGTAGCTGCCCGTGCGGTCGTACAGCCAGCCGCCCAGCCAGCCGCCGAAGAATGAACCCAGCTGATGGAACAGGAAGGCGATGCCGCCGAGCATCGACAGGTTGCGCACGCCGAACAGCGTCGCCACCGTGCCGTTGGTCAGCGGCACGGTCGACAACCAGAGCAGCCCCATGGCGATGCCGAAGGCATAGGCCGACCACTCCGAGAGCGGCGCGAGCAGGAACAGGCTGATCACCACCGCGCGGGTCAGGTACAGCCCGGCGAGCAGCTTGGGCTTGGAGTAGCAGCTGCCCAGCCAGCCGGCGGTGTAGGTACCGACCACATTGAACAGCCCGACCAGTGCCAGCACCGTGGTGCCGACCTGCGCGGGCAGGTGGTTGTCGACCAGGTAGGCCGGCAGGTGCACACCGATGAACACCACCTGGAAGCCGCAGACGAAGAAGCCCAGCGCCAGCAGGCGGAACCCCGAGTGGCCGGCCGCTTCGCGCAGCGCCTCGCCCAGCGACTGCTGCGTACCGGGCGCTGCCGGCAGCTCGCGCTGGCCGCGCATCATCGCCGCCAGCGGCAGGATCAGCGCCACCAGCAGGCTCAGCGCCAGCAGTGCCGACGACCAGCCCAGCCACTGGATCAGGCCGAGGCTGCCCGGCAGCATGACGAACTGGCCGAAGGAACCCGCGGCGCTGGCGATGCCCATCGCCATGCTGCGCTGCTCGGCCGGCACGGCACGGCCGACGGCACCGAGGATCACCGAGAACGAGGTGCCGGACAGGCCCAGGCCGATCAGCAACCCGGCGCTCAGCGCCAGCGTGGTCGGCGAGTCGGCCACCGCCATCAGGGCCAGCCCGATGGCGTAGAGAATGCCGCCGATGAGTACCGCACGCGCCACGCCGAAGCGATCGGCCAGCGCGCCGGTGAACGGCTGCACCAGGCCCCAGATGAGGTTCTGCAGCGCGATGGCAAAGGCGAACACCTCGCGCCCCCAGCCGAACTCGGCGCTCATCGGTGACAGGAACAGGCCGAAGCCGTGCCGCACGCCGAGCGAGACCGCCAGAATCAGTGAAGCCCCGAGCAGCATCCAGCCGCAGGTGCGCCATGTGGAAGTCATGAGCATATTCCTTGGGAAAAGGCGACCAGTTTACTCAGCAGGCCCCGGCCTGCCGCAACTGCTCATCGGACTGTCCCGCTCAGTTAAACTGCAGCTGTTCCAGTCCATCCTGTATTGAGTGCCCCATGCCGATCCGCCATTGCATCGTCCACCTGATCGACAAGAAACCCGACGGCTCGCCTTCGACCCTGCATGCGCGCGACAGCGAGCTGGGCGAATCGCAGGCGATGGAGAACCTGCTCGCCGACCTCAACGAGAGCTACAACGCCAAGCAGGGCAAGGCCTGGGGCCTGTTCCACGAGGAGTCCGGCGCCTACCCGTTCAGCGGCTGGCTGGCGCAGTACCTGGACGGCGCGCTGGACTTCACCGCCTTCAGTCGCCAGGCCGTCGAGCACCTGCAGAAGCTGATGGACGAGTCGAACCTGTCCACCGGCGGCCACGTGCTGCTGGCGCATTACCAGCAGGGCATGACCGACTACCTGGCCATCGCCCTGCTGCACCACAGCGAGGGCGTGGCGGTGACCGAGTCGCTGGACGTGGCGCCGGCCAAGCACCTGGACCTCGGCCAGTTGCACCTGGCGGCGCGCATCAACATTTCCGAGTGGCAGAACAACAAGCAGTCGAAGCAGTACATCTCCTTCATCAAGGGCAAGAACGGCAAGAAGGTTTCGGAGTACTTCCGCGACTTCATCGGCTGCCAGGAAGGCGTCGACGCGCCAAGCGAGACGCGCACCCTGCTCAAGGCCTTCAGCGATTATGTCGAGAGCGAGGACCTGCCCGAGGAGCAGGCGCGCGAGAAGACCAGCGCACTGGTCGACTACGCCAGCACCCAGGCCCGGCTCGGCGAACCGATGACGCTCGAGGAGCTGTCGGGGGTGATCGACGAGGAGCGCCCGCGCGCCTTCTACGAGCACATCCGCAACAAGGACTACGGCCTGTCGCCGGAGATCCCGCCGGACAAGCGCACCCTGAACCAGTTCCGTCGCTTCACCGGGCGCGCCGAGGGGCTGTCGATCAGCTTCGAATCGCACCTGCTGGGCTCGAAGATCGAGTACGACGAGGCCCGCGACATGCTGATCATCCGCCAGCTGCCGACCCAGCTGAAGGACCAGCTCAAGCGCCGCAAGGACTGAAGGCTCCGCCATGGCGCGCCTGCCCGACGCCCTGCTCGAGGCCTGCCGCCTCGACCCGGCCGCACCGCTGGCCGGCGACCCGGCACGGCGGCTGGGGCTCGACCGCGAAGAGGCCGGCGAACGCCTGGCCCGGCTCAAGCCCTGGTTGCGCCAGCAGCACAGCATGCTCTGGGCCAACCGCCACGACGCCCTGCTGCTGGTCCTGCAGGGGCCGGACTGCGCCGGCAAGAGCGGCGTGATCCGCCGGGTACTCGGCGGCCTCGACCCGCTGGCGCTGGTCGCCAAGGGCTTCCAGCCACCGACTGCGGCCGAGCGGGCGCAAGGTTTTCTCTGTCGCTACGAACGGCAACTGCCGGGTGCCGGCCAGCTCGGCGCCTTCAACCGCAGCTACTACGAGGGCCTGGTCAGCGACCTGCGTGATGGCCTGTGCCGCAGCGCCGAGCTGCCGGCGCGCCAGGACGCCGTGTGCGCCTTCGAGCAAGGCCTGATCGCGCGCCGGATCCAGCCGCTCAAGTGCTACCTGCAGTTGTCGCATGCCGAACAGAAACACCGCCTGCGCCGCCGCCTCGAGGCCCCGAACAAGCGCTGGAAGCTGAGCCCTGGCGACCTGCTCGATCACCGCGAGTTCGGCAGCCGCCAGGCGCGCTGGGCCGAGGTGCTCGTCGCCACCCACAGCGCACAGGCGCCCTGGTACGTGATCCCCGCCGACCACCGCTGGCTGCGCGACCTGCTGGTCGCCAGCCTGCTGGCGCGCGCCTTCGAGCGGTTGCAGCTGGACTGGCCGCAGCGGCCGGCGCCGTTCGCTCAGGCCGACCTCGACGCCATCCCCTGAGCCCTCAGCGCAGTTCCAGGCGATAGCCGACCCGCGGGAAATGCACGTGCAGCTCGCCGGCGCGCGGGTCTTCGCGACGCACGATCAGCTCCTCGGCTCCGGCGAACACCAGCTCGCCTTCCACCGGGTCGACGCCGTAGTCCACCGGCGCCACCGCCACCCGCTGGCCGCGGCTGAAGCCGTTGGGCTCGCAGAACGGCTCGTCGGGCAGCGCCGCCGGGCTCGCCTGGGCGGCCAGTTGCACCGCGTCGGCCGACGCCAGCTCGCTGAACGAGCCATGCCCGACCGCCAGCACCTTGTCCAGCCAGGCCGCGACCTCGGGGTAGTCGTCGACCAGCGGCGAGGTCACCGGCGTGGCACGCAGGAACCACAGGCAGGGCGCCACCGCGAAGTCCGCCAGGGTCGGCGCCGCGCCAAACAGGAACTCGCCCTCGTCGCGCGCCAGCTGCTGCTGCAACCGGGCCATGAAGGTCGGCCAGTCGTTCTTCGCCTGCTCCAGCGGCACGCGGCGCACCGAGCCGCTGCCGAACAGCTGGGCGCGGTCCTTGCCGAACTTCTCGGCGAACTCGGCGGGCACCTGGGCAAAGCGCAGGGCCATGGATTCGGGCTGGAACATCAGCGTCACGGCGTTGAGGAACAGCACCGTGTCGGCCCACTGCGCCAGCGCCGCGACGACGAATTCCTGGCCGTCGGGCAGCAGCGCCGGAGTGGCCTTCTCCGCCTCCAGGCGACGGGCGATCAGCGCGGTGTCGCAATAGATGTCGGCGCCGATCTGCAGCACCGGC
The DNA here is from genome assembly GCF_021726475.1 of Pseudomonas oligotrophica. GTDB lineage: Bacteria > Pseudomonadota > Gammaproteobacteria > Pseudomonadales > Pseudomonadaceae > Stutzerimonas > Stutzerimonas oligotrophica. The sequence continues at coordinate 187,364 of NZ_JAKJRU010000003.1, read as the reverse complement.
GTGCGTCGGTAGCCGCCGGTGAGCGCGGTCAGGTCCGGCTTGGGCATGATCGGCGGGATGCCCACCGAGCGCCAGGATAGCTGCTTGAAGCCCAGCAGCAGGCGCGCCTTCTCGGCGAACGGCGAGGTGGGATAGTGGTGCAGGATGATTTCGTGCATGGCCGGCTCCGCCAATGGATGGTCGGCAGAGCTTAGCCCCGGCGCCGCCGCCAGCCTACCCGTTGGCCTGATTGGCGCAGCATTCAGCCGATGATGCCGGCAGCCCGACCAGCACCTCCTTGGCCGCCTTGCCCAGGCGCTTGATCGCCAGCTCGCGGCGCAGCGCATCGCTCTTGCTGGCGCAGCGCTCGGTGTAGACCAGCGCCACCGCCGGGCTCGAGCGGAAGAAACGCGCGCCCCGACCGCTGGCATGGGCGGCGAAGCGGCGCTCGGCATCGTCGCTGATGCCGCAGTACAGCGCGCCATTGGCCGCCCGCACCAGGTAGACGAACCAGGGTTTGGCTTGCTCGTTGCTCATTGCGCTTCCGCGGCGATGGTGACGGCCGCAATTGTCGCCAGTCGGGGCATGGCGAACAAGGCCGGCCGCAGCGGCTAGCAGACCTGCTCCCGACTGTCCAGATATGGTGGCCGTTCGCCTTTGCGTATACTGCGCCGATGTTTGCTCAAACTGCGTTCCGCAAGCGCTGGGCCTCCTGGCTCCTGGCGACCGGAATCCTCCTGATGCTCGGCAGCTGTGCAGAAAAGCCCAGCGAGCTCGAGCGCGTCCGCGAGGAAGGCGTGCTGCGCGTGATCACCCGCAACAGCCCGTCGACCTTTTTCCAGGATCGCAACGGCGAAGCCGGCTTCGAATACGAGCTGGTCAAGCGCTTCGCCGACGACCTGGGCGTCGAGCTGCAGATCGAGACCGCCGACAGCATCGAGGAGATCTTCACCCGCCTCAACCGCCCCGGCGGTCCGGTGCTGGCCGCGGCCGGCCTGGTCGCCAGCGACGGGCGCCGCGAGCTGGCGCGCTTCACCCACAGCTACCTGGACGTCACCACCCAGGTGGTCTATCGCAACGGCCAGCGCCGCCCGACCCGCGCCGCCGACCTGGTCGGCAAGCGCATCCTCGTGCTCAAGGGCAGCAGCCAGGCCGAACGCCTCGCCGCGTTGCAGGCCGAGCTGCCGGAACTGCGCTACGAGGAATCCGACGCGGTCGAAGTGGTCGACCTGCTGCGCATGGTCGACGAGGGGCAGATCGACCTGACCCTGGTCGAATCCAACGAGCTGTCGATGAACCAGGTCTACTTCACCAACATCCGCACCGGCTTCGACATCGGCGAGCCGAACAGCCTGGCCTGGGTGCTCGGCAAGGGCGAGGACGACAGCCTGCTGCAGGCGGCCAACGCGTTCATCGACAAGGCCCAGGAGAACGGCATCCTGCAGCGCCTGCGCGAGCGCTACTACGGCCATGTCGACATGCTCGGCTACGTCGGCGCCTACGCCTTCGCCAAGCACCTGCAGCAGCGCCTGCCGCGCTACGAGAAGACCTTCCGCGAGACGGCCCGCGAAGTCGGCGTCGACTGGCGCCTGCTGGCGGCGATCGGCTACCAGGAATCCCACTGGCAGCCCGAGGCCACCTCCAAGACCGGCGTGCGCGGCCTGATGATGCTGACCCTGCGCACCGCCGAGGCGATGGGCGTGAGCAATCGCCTGGACCCGGTGCAGAGCATCCGCGGCGGTGGTCGCTACCTGGTCAAGGTGCGCGACAGCCTGCCCGAGAGCATCGAGGAGCCCGATCGCACCTGGTTCGCCCTGGCCGCCTACAACGTCGGCGGCGGGCACCTCGAGGATGCGCGCAAGCTGGCCGAGGCCGAGGGCCTGAACCCCAACAAGTGGCTGGACGTGAAGCAGATGCTGCCGCGCCTGGCGCAGAAGCAGTGGTATAGCAAGACGCGCTACGGCTATGCCCGCGGCGGCGAGCCGGTGCACTTCGTCGCCAACATCCGCCGCTACTACGACATCCTCACCTGGGTGACCCAGCCGCAGATGGAAGGCCAGCTCGTGCAGAGCGACCTGCACATCCCCGGCATCTATTCCACCGACCTCGGCGAGGAACTGCCGCCGCTCTGAGGCGCCGTTCAGCCCCGGCCGATGTCGGCGAACTGCGCACCGCTGTGCTCGGCCAGCACCTCGGCGGCCAGCTCCAGTTCCAGCCCGCGGCGGCCGGCGCTGACGTGGATCGTCGGCTGCTGGCGCGCCGATGCATCGATGAAGGTGCGTAGGCGTTTCTTCTGCCCCAGCGGGCTGATGCCGCCGACCAGGTAGCCGGTGGCACGCTGCGCCGCCTGCGGATCGGCCATCTCCATCTTCTTCGCCCCGGCAGCCTGGGCCAGCGCCTTGAGATCCAGCGTGCCGGCCACCGGCACCACCGCCACCACCAGTTCGTTGCGCTCGCTGCAGGCCAGCAGCGTCTTGAACACCCGCGCCGGGTCGAGGCCGAGCTTCTCGGCCGCCTCCAACCCGTAGGACGCGGATTTGGGGTCGTGCTGGTAACTGAGCACGCGGTGCGCGGCACCTTTCTTTTTCAGCAGGTCGATGGCCGGTGTCATCTTCTGTAATGATCCACAGGGTGAAATGCCGCTACCTTAGGCGCTGGGCGAAACGGCGTCGAGCCAGGCCGGACCGCGACATCGGACAAGAGGTGGACAGACATGCAGCACACGCTTCTCGCCCCGGTGGCCGAGGTCTACGACCTGGCCGTGATCGGTGGCGGCATCAATGGCGTGGGGATCGCCGCCGATGCCGCCGGCCGCGGCCTCGGTGTGTTCCTTTGCGAGCAGGGCGACCTGGCCCAGCACACCTCGTCGGCAAGCAGCAAGCTGGTGCACGGCGGCCTGCGCTACCTGGAGCACTACGAACTGCGCCTGGTGCGCGAGGCGCTAGCCGAACGCGAAGTGCTGCTGAACAAGGCACCGCACCTGGTCGCGCCGCTGCGCTTCATCCTGCCCTACCGCCCGCACCTGCGGCCATCCTGGGTGATCCGCACCGGGCTGTTCCTCTACGACCACCTCGGCCGGCGCGAGCGCCTGGCGCCTTCGCGCAGCCTGCGCTTCGGCGCCGACAGCCCGCTGAAGGCCGAGATCGACCACGGCTTCGAGTACTCCGACTGCTGGGTCGACGACGCCCGCCTGGTAGTGGTCAATGCCATCGCCGCGCGCGAGCACGGCGCCCACGTGCATACCCGCACCCGCTGCCTGAGCGCTCGCAGCAGCAAGGGCCTCTGGCATTTGCATCTGGAGCGCGCCGACGGCAGCCGCTATTCGGTCCGTGCCCGCGCGCTGGTCAATGCCACCGGCCCCTGGGTCGCGCGCTTCATCGAGGACGACCTGCACCTGCCCTCGCCACACGACATCCGCCTGATCCAGGGCAGCCACCTGATCGTGCCGCGGCTCTACGAAGGCGAGCACGCCTACATCCTGCAGAACTGCGACCGCCGGGTGGTGTTCGTCATTCCCTACCTGGAGCGCTTCACCCTGATCGGCACCACCGACCGCGAGTACACCGGCGACCCGGCCAGCGTCGCGGTGACCGACGCGGAGATCGACTACCTGCTGGCGGCGGTCAACGAGCACTTCGCCCGGCCGCTGCAGCGCAGCGACATCTGCCACACCTATGCCGGGGTCCGGCCGTTGTGCGACGACGAGGCGCAGGAGCCGGCCGCGGTCACCCGCGACTACACCCTCGCCCTGACGCGGCAGGCCCACGGCGCGCCCCTGCTGTCGGTGTTCGGCGGCAAGCTGACCACCTACCGCAAGCTGGCCGAGGCGGCGCTCACCGAACTCGCACCCTGGTTCACCCAACTCCGCCCGGCCTGGACCCACGACGCGCCGCTGCCCGGCGGCGAGGACATGAGCAGCGTACGCGAGCTGAGCGAGGCCCTGTGCGTCGCGCATCCCTGGCTCGACGAGGCGCTTGCCACGCGCTGGGCCAGGAGCTACGGCAGCCGCGCCTGGCTGCTGCTCAAGCACGTCGCCGGGCCGCAGGGGCTCGGCGAGCACTTCGGCGCCGGCCTGCACGCCCGCGAGGTCGACTACCTGATGGCCGAGGAATGGGCGCTGAGCGCCGAGGACATCCTCTGGCGCCGCAGCAAGCTCGGCCTGAACCTGGACGACGAAGGCCGCGCCCGCCTGCAGCGCTACCTCGAGCGCCAGACCGCCGAGCACCTGGTGGTATTCGACCGCAGCCTGCGCGCCTGAGGCCAGGCTCAGGCGCGCAGGCTGCGGCCGCGCAGGCGCCGCGCCGCGGCGACCATGTTCACCAGCGCGGCCTCGGTCTCCACCCAGCCGCGGGTCTTCAGCCCGCAGTCGGGGTTGACCCACAGCCGCTCGGCTGGAATCCGCTCGGCGGCCCGCTCCAGCAGCGCGACCATCTCCTCGACCGTCGGCACCCGCGGCGAATGGATGTCGTAGACGCCCGGGCCGATGTCGTTGGGGTAGTCGAAGGCACGGAAGGCTTCGAGCAGCTCCATCTGCGAGCGCGAGGTCTCGATGGTGATGACGTCGGCATCCATCGCCGCGATGGCCTCGATCACGTCGTTGAACTCGCTGTAGCACATGTGCGTGTGGATCTGCGTTTCGTCGCGCACGCCGCTGGCGCACAGGCCGAAGGCCTTCACCGCCCAGTCCAGGTAGCCCTGCCAGTGCGCCCGGCGTAGCGGCAGCCCCTCGCGGAAGGCCGCCTCGTCGATCTGCACGATGCGAATGCCGGCCGCCTCCAGGTCGCAGACCTCGTCGCGGATCGCCAGCGCCAGCTGCCGCGCCTGTTCCTCGCGGCTGATGTCCTCGCGCGGGAAGGACCACATCAGCATGGTCACCGGGCCGGTCAGCATGCCCTTCATGACCTTGCCGGTCTGCTGCTGGGCGTAGCGGATCCAGTCCAGCGTCATCGGCGCCGGGCGGCTCAGGTCGCCGTAGATGATCGCCGGCTTGACGCAGCGCGAGCCGTAGCTCTGCACCCAGCCGAAGCGGGTGAAGGCATAGCCGTCGAGCTGTTCGGCGAAGTACTCGACCATGTCGTTGCGCTCGGCCTCGCCGTGCACCAGCACGTCCAGCCCCAGTTGCTCCTGGATGGCCACGGCATGGCGGATCTCGGCCTGCATGGCCTCGGTGTAGTCGCCGGCCGAGAGCTTGCCCTGGCGGTAGGCCTGGCGCGCCAGGCGGATCGCCGCGGTCTGCGGGAAGGAACCGATGGTGGTCGTGGGGAACGGCGGCAGCTGCAGCCGCTCGCGTTGCAGCTCGATGCGCGTGGCGAACGGCGAGGCGCGCCGCTGATCGCCCGGCTGGATCGCCTGCAGGCGCGCCTGTACCTCTGGACGATGGATCCGGCTGGACGCCGCGCGACCGGCCTGCACGCGGCGGCTGCGGTCCAGCGCTGCCTGCACCGCGGCGGCCTCGGGCTGCAGCAGCGCCTGCCGGAGCACGGCCACTTCCGCGCACTTCTGCACGGCGAAGGCCAGCCAGCTGCGCAGTTCCTCGTCCAGCTGTTGCTCGCGCGCCAGGTCCACCGGGCTGTGCAGCAGCGAGCAGGACGGCGCCACCCACAGGCGCTCGCCCAGCCGGGCATGCGCCTCGCGCAGCAGCGCGAGGGTGCGCTCCAGATCGCAGGCCCAGACATTGCGCCCGTCGACCACGCCGAGCGAGAGCACCTTGTAGGCCGGCAACCAGTCGAGGATCAGCGGGTACTGCTCCGGCGCACGCACCAGGTCGATGTGCAGGCCGTCCACCGGCAGCGCCGCGGCGAGCCCGAGGTTGTCCTCCAGGCCGCCGAAGTAGGTCGCCACCAGCTTCTTCAGCGGCGTCCGCTGCAGCAGGTTGTAGCCACGCTCGAAGGCGTTCTTCCAGGCCTGCGGCAGATCGAGGGCGAGAATCGGCTCGTCGATCTGCACCCATTCCACGCCCTGCCCGGCCAGTCGCTCGAACACCTGGCCATAGAGCGGCAGCAGGCGTTCGAGCAGGTCGAGCCGATCGAACGCCTCGCCGCCGCGCACCTTGCCCAGCCACAGGTAGGTCAGCGGGCCGATGACCACCGGTTTGACCCGGTGGCCCAGCGCCAGCGCCTCGTCGACTTCCTCGAACAGCTGCTCCCAGGCCAGTTCGAAGCGTTGTTCGGCGCTGAACTCGGGGACCAGGTAGTGATAGTTGGTATCAAACCACTTGGTCATTTCCTGCGCCTGCGCACCGCCGCCGCAGCAGCGTCCGGAAACGCCGCGGGCCATGGCGAACAGCGTGTCCAGGCCCGGCTTGCCGGCGGCCGGGCGGAAGCGCTCGGGGATCACGCCGAACATCAACGAATGGGTCAGCACGCCGTCGTACCAGGCGAAGTCGCCGACCGGCAGCAGATCCAGCCCGGCCTCGGCCTGCAGCTGCCAGTGCGCGGCGCGCAGCTCGCGCCCCACCTGGCGCAGGCCGGCTTCGTCCAGCTCGCCCTTCCAGTAGCTTTCCAGCGCCTTCTTCAGCTCGCGGTCCCGACCGATCCGCGGGAAACCCAGTGAGTGCGCAACCACCATGACCTTTCTCCAAGTCCGTCCAGATGAATGACGGTCATTGTCCGGGGGCGCAGAAACTGAAACAAACTCAAGTATCTAAAGTTTATCTTCGATATTGCTCATGAAAGCAGGCCCGGCGAAGGCCCCTCGACAGCCCGCCCGGGCTGCGACACACTCTCGCCTCGTTGAGCCGCGCTCATGTCGCGGCCACCCGGGCGAGTGGCCCGGGCCACGCCCCGTCGACTGCGCACCGCAAGGACCGCCCCACGATGCTCGAGATCCGCCACCTGAAGACGCTTCATGCACTGCGCGAAACCGACAGCCTGGTCGAGGCCGCCGAGCGGCTGCACCTGACGCAGTCGGCACTGAGCCACCAGTTCAAGGAGCTCGAGGAGCGGCTCGGCCTCCAGCTGTTCGTACGCAAGACCCGCCCGGTGCGCTTCACCAGCGCCGGGCTGCGCCTGCTGCAGCTGGCCGACTCGCTGCTGCCGCAACTGCGCAGTGCCGAGCGCGACCTGGCGCGGCTGGCCGGCGGCACGGCCGGGCGCCTGCACATGGCGATCGAATGCCACAGCTGCTTCCAGTGGCTGATGCCGACCATTGACCAGTTTCGCGACGCCTGGCCGGAAGTCGAGTTGGACCTGGCCTCGGGCTTTTCCTTCGCGCCGCTGCCGGCACTGGCGCGTGGTGATCTCGACCTGGTGGTCACTTCCGATCCGGTGGAGCTGCCGGGCATCACCTACGTACCGCTGTTCACCTACGAAGCCCTGCTCGCGGTGGCCAACCAGCACCCGCTGGCCAGCCGCGCCTATGTCCAGCCGCAGGACCTGGCCAGCGAAACGCTGATCACCTATCCGGTCGAACGCGACCGGCTGGACATCTTCACCCGCTTCCTCGAGCCGGCCGACGTGGAGCCGGCGCAGGTGCGCACCTCGGAACTGACGGTGATGATGATGCAGCTGGTGGCCTCGGGCCGCGGTGTGTGCTGCATCCCCAACTGGGCGCTGCACGAGTACAGCGCGCGCGGCTACGTCACTGCCAAGCGCCTCGGCGAGCGCGGGCTGTTCGCCACGCTGTATGCGGCGATCCGCGCCGACATGCTCGACTCACCATTCATGCGCGACTTCCTGCTGACCGCCAAGGACACCTCCTTCGCCACTCTCGAAGGTGTCAGCGCCGCCGCGCGGGCCCGCTGACGCCCGTGCTCAGCGGCGCGGGCGCAACAGCAGCGCGCCAAGCACCCCGAGCGCCAACCCGCCGGCCAGCAACAGCCGGCTGTCGACCCGCTCGCCAGCACGCCAGCCACCGTCGACGCGGCGCTCGCCCGACGGCGGCGCAAACAGGTTGCCCGACGAACTCGCCGCAGGCTCGGCGCGGCGCAGCGCCATGCCCGTAAGCAGCCCGTTGAACCGGTCGAAGCCCGGCAGCAGCGCATGGGCGATGCGCAGCAGCGTGGCGCTCGCGCCCACCGCGGTACTGTCGCGCGGGCGCAGCGCGCGCCGCAGCATTGCCTCGGCGACCCGGGCGGGATCGTAACGCGGCGGCGGCGGCACCAGTTGGCGACCGGTGTAGTTGGCGCCATCGCGAAAGCCCGGCGTGTCGATCACGCCCGGGTAGATGTCGCAGACGTGGATGTGCGGCCACTGGGCCAGCTCGCCACGCAGCGCCTGGGTCAGCCCGCGCAGGCCGAACTTGCTCGCCGAATAGGCCGCCGCGTAGGGCTGCGCGATCCAGCTGCCAACCGACAGGGTGTTGATCAGCACACCGGCACTCTGCTGCTTGAAATACGGCAGGACGGCATGGGCGCCGCGCAGGTAGCCGAGCAGATCGGTCTGCACCACCTGCTCGTGGGCTTCGAGGGGCGTCTCGTCGAAGGCACCGACTGCGCCGATGCCGGCGTTGTTGATCCACACGTCGATGTGCCCGCGGCCGAACTTGGCCGCCGCGCTGGCCAGGCGCTCCACCTCGTCGGCCACGCCGACATCGGTCGGCACCACCAGCGCCTCGCCACCGGCGACGCGGCACTGCGCGGCCACCTCCTCCAGCGCCTGGGCGTCGCGCGCCGCCAGCACCACGCGCGCACCGCGCCCGGCGAAGGCCTGCGCCGCGGCGCGACCGATGCCGCTGGACGCGCCGGTGATCACCACCACGGCGCCGTCGAGCGAAGGGTTGTTCATGGGGGGTCCTCCTGCGGTTCGGCTGTCTTCAGCTGACCGCCCGTCGGCGGTGAACATTCAACCCGTCCGTCGCCCGTCGCCCGTCGCGCCTCAGACCATCTGCAGCGGCACCTTGCGCCACGGCGGCGCGAAGGCCGCGTCGAGCAGCGCCAGGTCCTCGGCCGCCAGCTGCAGGTCGGCGGCCTGTGCGTTGGCGCGCACGTGCTGCGGGTCGCTGGCCTTGGGGATCACTCGCACGCCTGGCTGGCGCAGCGCCCAGGCCAGCGCCACCTGCGCCGGCTGCGCACCGTGGCGGCGGGCGACCTCGAGCAGCGCCGGAGCGCGCAGCAAGGCACCGCCCTGGCCCAGCGGGCAGTAGGCCATCAGCGACATGCCGCGCGCCTGGCACCAGGGCAGCAGGTCGAACTCGATGCCGCGCTCGGCCGGGTTATAGAGCACCTGGTCGGTGGCGCAGGCAGCGCCGGGCGGCAGCTCCTCGAGGTCCGCCACATCGAAGTTGGAAACGCCCCAGGCGCGGATCCGCCCCGCCTCGCGCAGCCGTTCGAACGCCTCCACCGTCTCGCCGAGCGGATAGCCGCCGCGCCAGTGCAGCAGGTAGAGGTCGAGGCAATCGGTATCCAGCCGGCGCAGGCTGCGCTCACAGGCCTCGACAACGCCGCGCCGGCTGGCGTTGTGCGGATAGACCTTGCTGACCAGGTAGACGCGCTCGCGCCGGCCGCGGATCGCCTCGCCGACCACCTGCTCGGCACCGCCCTCGCCGTACATCTCGGCGGTGTCGATCAGCTGCATGCCGAGCTCGATGCCCAGGCGCAGCGCGGCAACTTCCCGCGCGCGCTGGTCACGGCGCTCGCCCATGTGCCAGGTACCCTGGCCGATCGGCGAAACCGGCGCGCCGTCAGCCAGGCAGAACGGCATGCTCATGCGCGGCACCCCGCGACGGCACGGCGGGCGCGCGATTGTGCAGAAACGAAACGACTACGGGACATGGCATCTCCAGGGTTCGAAGCAGGCGGTCAGATGCGCTCGCTCAGGCCGAGGCGGATGCCCAGCCCCACCAGCAGGGAGCCGAACAGCCGGTCGAGCCAGGCCGCCACCGCCCGCTGGCTGCGCAGCAGCGCGCTGGCCCGCGCGGCCAGCAGCACCAGCAGGAGCTCGACGACGATGGCCACCAGCACCACGAGAAAGCCCAGCCAGAACAGCTGCAATGCCGTCGCGCCATGCCCGGGGCGGACGAACTGCGGCAGGAAGGCCATGAAGAAGATCGCCGCCTTGGGGTTGAGGATGTCCACCAGCACGCCCTGGCGGTAGGCCCGCCAGGCACTGGTCGAACCCGCCATCTGGGGCAGCCGTTGCAGGCCGCTGCCGGACGCACGCAGTGCCTGCAGGCCAAGGTAGATCAGGTACGCCGCGCCGACGTACTTGACCACCGAGAAGGCCAGCGCCGAGGTTGCGAGGATCGCCGACAGCCCGAGGGCCGCGGCCGATACGTGCACCATGGCACCACTGCACACGCCCAGCGCGCTGGCGATGCCGACCCGTCGGCCGCCGCCGAGGGTGCGCGAAAGCACGTAGAGCAGGTCCGGGCCGGGCGACAGGTTCAGCGCCAGTGCGGCGGACAGGAAGACACCCCAGAACAGCGGGTCGGACATGGCGCACTCCTCCCTCACGAACGCCCAAGGCTAGCAAGCGGCAGGGCCGGGGCCAGCGAATCAATCTCCGGATGGATTGACCGGTCACCACGCTCGTCGGAAAACTGACGAGCTGACGCAGGAATGCTGCTTTATTGTCACCGCGGTGAACTAGCTTGGCTTCGGTAATGTCAATCAGCCACCTCCGCCGGATCGGAGGCGCCACCCACTCTACTCGTCCAGTTCGACAAGGGACATGCGAATGAACGACTTCAAGGCCTCGCCGGCGCCCCTGCCGGCCAGCCCGCGCGTGCTGCTGCTCTCGGGCAGCGAGCTGCTGGAAGGCACCATGCGTCAGCATCTTCACCAGATCAGCGACTGCCAGATGCAGCGCTGCACCCAGCCACGCCCGGATCAGCTGCGCTGCGACCTGGTGCTGCTCGACCCGACCAGCTATACCCGCGACGACGCTGTGCGCCTGCTGCGCCGCGCCGAGCAGGCGCCGCTGGCGCTGGTCAACGCCCTGCCCGAGCAGGCCGAGGCCCTGGTCGAGGCGCACCCCTGGATACGCGGGGTGTTCTACCGGGGCAGCTCCGGGCAGACCTTCGGCCAGGGCTTCGGTCGCCTGCTCGACGGCGGCGACTGGCTGCCGCGCGGGCTCACCGAGCGCCTGGTGTCGCGCTACCGCCAGCTGACGCCGACCAGCCAGGGCATCGACCAGCTCACCGTTCGCGAAAAGCAGATCCTCGCGCTGGCCGGCAAGGGACTGTCGAATGCGGAGATCGCCCGGACCCTGCACCTGAGCACCCACACCATCAAGAGCCATGTGCACAACGCCCTGCGCAAGCTCGGCGCCAGCAATCGCGCCCAGGGCGCGGCGATGGTCCTGGCCTACGTCTACGAGCCCAGCGCATGAAGCGCCTGGCCGTGCTGCTGGCCCTGCTCGGCGCCCTGGCGGCCCGGGCAGAGGAAGCCGAGCTGCAGGGCCTGATCACCAACGGCACCATCACCCGCACCGGCCAGGCGTTCTACGTGAAGTTCTGCGAGCGGCTGAACGACACCAGCCGGCTGGACTTCAACCTGGCGGTCAGGGAGCGCCCGTCGGCGCGCTGGGGCGTGCTGATCTGGGTCGAGCACGAGAACCAGCCGCTGTACCGCCGCTTCCTGCAGCCCAACGTGGCGGACATGCAAGCCACCGCCTACGCGGCGGCGGACTCCGTGCTCGAGGCCATCAACCGGCGCAAGATCGAGGCGCTGTTCGACGACAACATCGACCTAGCCAAGGACGAGTTATGAAACGCTCCCGCCGCTTCGCCACGGCCTCGCTGGCGGCCCTGCTGGTCGCCAGCGCAGGCGCCACCGAGCTGGTCTACACCCCGGTCAACCCGTCGTTCGGCGGCAGCCCGCTCAATGGCGCCTGGCTGCTGGGCAACGCCCAGGCCCAGGACGACCACAAGGACCCCGACGCGCTCGATCGCTCGGCGCTGTCGGGCAGCGCACTGGAGCGTTTCACCAGCCAGCTGGAGTCGCGCCTGCTGTCGCAGATGCTGAGCAATATCGAGCAGGGCAAGGAAGGCGTGCTGACCACCGACGACTTCATCATCCACATCCTCAACGACGAGCTCGGCAACCTGACGGTGAACATCACCGACAAGCTGACCGGCGAAGTCTCCGAGATCATCGTCAACGGCTACAGCGACTACCGTTGACGCAGGGAGAGCCAAGGGCCATGAGAAGCCTGCTGCTGGCCATCGGGACGATGGCATTGCTTGGAGGGTGTTCGCTGCGCGAGCCGATGCCGGCCGATGCCCAGGCACCGACCCTGACGCCGCGCACCTCCACCTACCGCGACCTGCTCGCCCTGCCGCGCCCGAAGGGCCCGCTGGTGGCCGCGGTCTACGGTTTTCGCGACCAGACCGGGCAGTACAAGCCCAACCCCGCCAGCTCCTTCTCCACCGCGGTGACCCAGGGCGCGGCAAGCATGCTGGTCGACGCCATGCAGGCCAGCGGCTGGTTCGTGGTGCTCGAGCGCGAAGGGCTGCAGAACGTGCTGACCGAGCGCAAGATCATCCGCGCCTCCCAGGCCAAGCCCGACGTGGCGCCGAACATCCAGGCCGAGCTGCCGTCGCTGCTGGCGGCGAACATCATCATGGAGGGCGCCATCGTCGCCTACGAGACCAACGTCCGCAGCGGTGGCCAGGGCGCGCGCTACCTGGGCATCGGCGTGTCGCAGGAGTACCGGGTCGACCAGGTGACGGTGAACCTGCGCGCAGTGGACGTGCGCAGCGGGCGGGTGCTGTCCAACGTGATGACCACCAAGACGATCTTCTCGGTCGGACGCAGCGCCAACGTCTACAAGTTCATCGAGTTCAAGGAGCTGCTCGAGGCCGAGGCCGGCTACACCACCAACGAACCGGCGCAGCTGTGCGTGCTCGCGGCGATCGAGTCGGCCGTGGCGCACCTGATCGCCCAGGGCGTCGAGCGGCGGCTCTGGCAGACCGCCGACGGCAGCAGCGCCGACCATCCGGCGCTGGCCCGCTACCTCGGCCGGCCGGACCAGCCCTGACTGCCGGCCCGGCGCTCAGCCGCGCGGCCGCGCCGGGTTGCCGGCCACCGTGGCACCGGCGGCGACATCGCGGGTGACCACGCTGCCGGCACCCATGATGGCGTCGTCGCCGATGTTCACGCCGGGCAGGATCAGCGCCCCGCCGCCGATCCACACGTTGCGGCCGATGCTCACCGGCCGGCCGAACTCCAGGCCGCTGCGACGCGGGCACCGTTGCGATCGCCCTACCGCCCGCGCGAGGCGCTTGTGCAGCGGACCGCCGATCGCAAGGCGCTGCCTGCCGCGGCGACCACTACGCCCTCGTCAAGGTGCATTTCGGACAGCCAGCAGGGCACTGCGGCCGGTTGCAACGGCTGCAGCGGACGACGAAACCGTGCAGAATCCCTGCGCCCGGCCCGCGACGGCGCGCAGGCCGGCCGATCGCCGTCGCCCGACATGGGCCCGGCGTCCTGCAACGGCGGGCCTCGCCCCGCGCTTCCGGACTAGGGACGATGAACAACAACGACACCTCCCCGCCGCTGTACGGCGCCCATGGCAAGCCCGCCGGGCGCATCCGGCAGAAGAACGAGGAAGGCATCCTCGCCGCGGCAGCCGAGGAATTCGCCCGCTACGGCTTCAAGGGCACCAGCATGAACGCCATCGCCCAGCGCGCCGGGCTGCCCAAGGCCAACCTGCACTATTACTTCAGCAGCAAGCTGAACCTCTATGTCGAGGTGCTGCGCCATATCCTCGAGCTCTGGGACACCGCCTTCGACGACCTCACGGTCGACGACGACCCCGCCCTCGCCCTGGCCGGATACATCCGCCTGAAGATGGAGTTTTCCCGGCGCCACCCGCAGGCCTCGAAGATCTTCGCCATGGAGATCATCAGCGGCTGCGAGTGCCTGTCCGCGCACTTCAACCAGGACTATCGCAACTGGTTCCGCGGGCGCGCCGCGGTGATCGAGGCCTGGATCGCCGCCGGCAAGATGGACCCGGTCGACCCGATGCACCTGATCTTCCTGATCTGGGCCGGTACCCAGCACTACGCCGATTTCTCCGACCAGATCCGCCGCATCACCGCCAAGCGCATGACCAAGGCCGACTTCGCCCAGGCCACCGAGGCGCTGGTGCAGATCATCCTCAAGGGTTGCGGGCTCACCCCGCCCGACGCCCCGCGCTGACCAAGCCGCCGCGCCGCCGGCGAACCGGCGCCGCGTGCGGCCAGCGAACTCTCTGCGCGGTTTCGGGGTCGTCTGCACACACCCCGACCCAGCGACGCAGGAGACCCGCATGCAGCCCTATGCCCGCTTCGGCACCATGATCGCCACCTCGACACTGGTCATGTTCGGCCTGATGTACCTCAACACCTACAGCCTGGACCACCTGCTGTTCAGCGAGACGCGCGCCTACATGGCGCTGCTGATGGGCGCCAGCATGGCCATCGTCATGCTGCTGTTCATGCGCGGCATGTACCGCAACCGCACGCTCAACATCGCCATCCTGCTGGGCAGTGCCGTGGTGTTCGCCGTCTCGCTGGGCCTGGTGCGCAGCCAGGCGACCATCGACCAGGTGTCGTGGATGAAGGCAATGATCCCGCACCACTCGATCGCCATCCTCACCAGCGAACGCGCCGACATCGACGACCCGCGCGTGCGCGAGCTGGCCGACGGCATCATCAAGACCCAGCGCGAAGAGATCGCCGAGATGAAGGCGCTGATCGCCGAACTGAAGCGCTGAGCCCACCTTTTCCAGTCAACAGGAGACAAGCACCCAATGCCCCTCGCAATCCGCTCCACCCTAGCTGCCACCTTCCTTGCCACCGGTTTCACCCTGCTCCTGCCGCATGTCGCCCTGGCCGAGTCCCGCGCGGCGCTCGGCTGGGTCGAGCGCGGGATCGTCTACCCCGAGGGCGTCACGGTGAAGTTCAAGCTCGATACCGGCGCGCTGACCTCGTCGCTGCACGGCGAGGACGTCGAGTACTTCCGCAAGGACGGCGAGAAGTGGGTGCGCTTCGACATGGACCTCAAGGATGTCGAGAACGGCAAGCGGGTGGAGTCGCGCATCGAGCGCAAGCTCGAGCGCGAACTGACCGTGCGCGGCGCCGGTGGCACCGAGGACCGGCCGGTGGTGCGGATGAAGGTCTGCATCGGCGGCCAGCTGCTCACCGAGGAGTTCTCGCTCAACGACCGCGACGACATGAACTACCCGGTGCTGCTCGGCCGCCGCACCCTGGAAAAACTCGCCCCGGTGGATTCGGGCAGGACCTTCACCGTCGAGCCGGCTTGCGAAGGCGGGCAGGCCTGATCAGCCGCGCCGGCGGAACACCAGCGCCTTCAGCCCGCTGTCGGCGCTGACGTCGGGAAATTCCGGCGGATTGGCCAGGCGCTCCTGGAACTCGAATTCCGCCGCCTCGGCCAGCATGCTGTCGATGAGGAAACCTGGCCCGACGTCAGGGTCGTTCATGCAGGCCAGCACCAGCCCGCCCGGCGCCACCAGTTCGGGCAGCCGGCGCAGCACCTTGGCGTAGTCGCGGTCGAGGGCGAAGCTGCCCTTCTGGAACGACGGCGGGTCGATGATCACCAGGTCGTAGGGCCCGAGCTTGCGCACCCGCCCCCACGACTTGAGCAGGTCCAGGGCGAGGAAGCTCACCCGCGAAAGGTCCTGGTCGTTGAGCCGATGGTTGTCCCGCCCGCGCGCCAGCGCCGCGCTGGCCATGTCCAGGTTGACCACCTGGCTGGCACCGCCGGTCAGCGCCGCGACCGAGAAGGCGCAAGTGTAGGCGAACAGGTTGAGTACCCGCCGCCCCGCCGCCTGCTCGCGCACCCAGCAGCGGCCCAGGCGCATGTCGAGGAACAGCCCGCTGTTCTGCTTGCGGCCCAGGTCGAGCAGGTAGCGCAGGCCATGCTCGCTGACCGGCCACTGCTCGCGCACCTCGCCGACCAGCCAGTCGCACGGGCTGTCCGGCCGGTAGCGATGCTGCAGCAGCAGCGTATGGGCACCGCGGTGCTGCCACGCCGGCGAGGCGGCGAAGTCCAGCAGCATCGCCCGCAACGCCTGCAGCTGCTGCGCGGGCGGCTCGCGGTACAAGGCCACCAGCACGATGCCCTGCAGCCAGTCCACGGTGATCTGCTCGAGCTCCGGCCAGCAGCGGCCACGCCCATGGAACAGCCGGCGCGCCTCGTCGGGCGCGGTCGCCAGGGCGCCGGCCAGATGCTGGCGCAGGGTTTCGAGGGCCGTCGGGGTCATATGCGAATAGCCGTGGGTCAGGGGGCGCGCATTGTAGCGCCCGCTGCCGTGCGGCAAAGCGGTCGGTGAATCGCCAGACGCCACGCGCCAGCAGAGGGCAACCAGGCAATACCTCGTCGCGCAGAAGCAACGCTATGTGCAACAGGTCACGTAACGCCCTGCTAGAGCCGCGCAAACCTCGACCGGTACACTCCTCCGCTACCGTCCCGCCGTAAAAAGCTGGCCGCTTACCGCTCAACGGACTGACGGAGGAACAAGGAATGTTCAACCCGGCCAACCATGCCCATTTCAGCCTGCAGTTGCCGGTCGAGCACGACCTGCAGGTGCTCGAATTCCACGGCCGCGAGGCGCTCTCTACGCCCTTCGCCTTCGAGGTCGAGCTGGTCAGCGAACGCCCCGACCTGGACTTGGAGTCGCTGCTGCACCAGCCGGCCTTTCTCGCCTTCGCCCCGGATGGGGCCGGCATTCACGGGCAGGTGCAGCGCATCGCCCAG
Organism: Pseudomonas oligotrophica; assembly: GCF_021726475.1. GTDB lineage: Bacteria > Pseudomonadota > Gammaproteobacteria > Pseudomonadales > Pseudomonadaceae > Stutzerimonas > Stutzerimonas oligotrophica. The sequence goes on along the minus strand of NZ_JAKJRU010000003.1, from coordinate 170,746 downwards.
GGTGAGTCCGGCCGGCGCCTGACCCGCTATCGGCTGACCCTGGTGCCGCAGCTCGCCTACCTCGCCCACCGCAGCAACCAGCGCATCTTCCAGCACCTCAGCGTGCCGCAGATCGTCGCCCGGGTGCTGGAGGAGCACGGCATCCTCGCCGGCGTCGGCCATCGCTTCGAGCTCGGCCCGGTGCTCTATCCCGCGCGCGAATACTGCGTGCAGTACGACGAGAGCGACCTGCACTTCATCCAGCGCCTCTGCGAAGAGGAAGGCATCCACTATCACTTCCAGCACAGCGCCGACGGCCATGTGCTGGTGTTCGGCGACGACCAGACGGTGTTCCCCACGCTGGCACCAGTGGCCTACCAGCAGGACTCCGGGCTGGTCGCCGATCAGCCGGTGATCAAGCGCTTCGGCGTGCGCCTGGAGACTCGCACCAGCCGCGTGACCCGTCGTGATTACGACTTCGAGAAACCGCGGCTGACCATGGAAGCGGCGTTTCACAGCGACTTCCAGCCGGATCTGGAGGACTACGACTATCCCGGCCGCTTCGTCGACCGCGCCCGCGGCAAGCACCTGGCCCAACGCGCCCTGGAGCGCCACCGCCACGACTACGAACGGGCCGAAGGCGAAAGTGACCAGCCCTCGCTGATCAGCGGTCACTTCCTCGAGCTGACCGAGCATCCGAGGGCCGACTGGAACCAGCTCTGGCTGCTGGACGAAGTGCTCCACGAAGGCAAGCAGCCGCAGGTGCTGGAGGAGTCCGTATCCAGCCATATCGATGGCGGTGACGGCTTCGTCCAAGGCTACCGCAACCACTTCACCGCCACGCCCTGGACCGTTCCCTACCGCCCGGCCCTGCGCCATCCGAAACCCAAGGTGCTCGGCAGCCAGACCGCCGTGGTCACGGGACCTGCCGGCGAAGAGATCCACTGCGACGAATACGGCCGGGTAAAGGTCCAGTTCCACTGGGATCGTCATGGCCAGGCCGACGACAAGACCAGCTGCTGGCTGCGCGTGAGCTCCAGCTGGGCTGGCGACCGCTATGGCGGCCTCGCCATCCCGCGGGTCGGCATGGAAGTACTGGTGACCTTCCTCGAAGGTGATCCCGATCAGCCCTTGGTCACTGGCTGCCTGTATCACGCCGAGCACGTGATCCCCTACGACCTGCCGGCCAACAAGACCCGCACGGTGTTCAAGACCCTGAGCAGCCCGGGCGGTGGCGGCTACAACGAACTGCGCATCGAAGACCGCAAGGGCGCCGAGCAGATCTACCTCCACGCCCAGCGCGACTGGGACCAGAACATCGAGCACGACCAGAAGATCCGCGTCGGCCACGAGCGCCACGACACGGTGGAAGCCAACAGCTACAGCGAATGCCGCGCCGAGGAACACCGCACCACCCACGCCGATCGCAAGACCGAAATCCGCGCCAACGATCACCTCACCATCGGCCACAGCCAGCACCTGAAGATCGGCACCGGGCAGTTCGTCGAGGCGGGCGATGAAATCCACTATTACGCCGGCAGCAAGGTGGTCATCGACGCCGGCATGGAACTCACCGCATCAGGCGGCGGCAGCTTCCTCAAGCTCGACCCCAGCGGCGTGACGCTGAGCGGCGCGACCATCAGGCTGAACTCCGGCGGCGCGGCTGGAACGGGCTCGGGCGTGAAGGTGCTGGCGCCGGTACGGGCCAACGCCGCGGACAGCGACCAGGCCGGCGCCCGTCCGAAGCTTGCGCTGGCCAATGCCCAGTTGCAGATCGCCCGCACGGCCCGGCAACTCGGCGCCAGCCGCTGCCCGCTCTGCGAAGCCTGCCGCGAAGGCCTTTGCGACACGGGAGCGACCCGATGAACGCTCGCCTGGACCCGTGGCTGGATGAACAGCACCGGCAGCAACGGCAACTGCTGCTGGTCATCGACAGCCTGGCGGAACCCGACCCCGTCAGGGAGCTGTTCGCAGCCGACCTGATGCGCGACTACGTCAATCTCTACCTGGGCACCGAGCTCGCCGACCTGGCCAACGTCGGCCCATGGCTGCTCCGGCTGGACGACACGGACCTCGTCGCGCTGCAGCCAATGCTCGATAGCCCCGAGCGCAACTGGGGCTGGCTGGCCAGCGCCGACAGCATCGACCTCGATGCCCTGCGCCAACACTGGCAAGCGCGCATGCTGATCGACGATCGAGGCCAACGCGCCCTGTACCGCTTCCAAGACAACCGCGTCCTCGCCCGCCACCTCGGCGCCTTGGCACCCGAACAGCGCGCTCCACTACTGGGCCCGCTGGCCAGCGTACTGTGCTGGGACGGTCGCACGTGGTCGACATTCGACAACCCCAGCCCCGGGCCCTGCCCCGCCCCGTTCGCAACACCCTGGCTCGAACTCCCCGAGCCAGCGGACGTCTCGCGGCAGATCCGTCAGCACAACCTGTTGCAGTGGCTCTGGCAGGAGCATCCCACCCATGCCACGACCCTGGCCGAACAGGTCGTGCTGGACGACTGGCTCGCCGAACAGCTGGACCAGGCCGAGCACTGGCAATGGCACGCGCTGGAGCAGCAACGCTTCCTGCTGCAGGGCCGCCTGCAGCCGGCCCTGGCATCACAGCCATTCTGGACGCCCCGCCCCGCCGAATCCCCCGAGCAACACTTCGATCGCTGCCAGGCCTTCGTCGCCTACATGGAGCCCAGCCACCCATGAACCGTCATGCCCCGCACCTGCTGGCCATTAGCCTGGCCACCAACCTGCTCTCCGGCTGCGGCTCGCTCGCCCCGCTGACAGGCGACAGCTTCACGCTCGAAGGCCAACTCCCTGCCAACTTCGCCATCAAGGCACAAGCCCATTACGGCGTCGCCAACGGCTGCGATGGCCGTAGCCAGACGCGTTCCTTCCAACGAAACTTCGAAGGCGCGCCCCACGAGTATCGATTCCGCATTCCGATCAACTACCGCGATGGCCTCTGCGAAATGCAGCTGGCACGCGTCGGCCTGTTCATTCACGGGCGCTATGGCGATAAGGATTGGCAGCGCACCTACGACAACGGTGGTTTGGTGCTGGTCGACACCTTGCCTGAGGGCGCGCCAGGGTTCGACTCGAACGGTACGTTGAGCAAGACGGCGGAATGTACATGGCTCTTTCAACTTAGTAGAGCGCAATCTAGACAAGGCGAGATCAGCAAACTGCTGATCTGCGAAAATGCTGGGGCGTATTTACCCCGCTTTGAACTTCCAGAAAAACATGTTCAGCTGTCATTTAAAGTCGACTCAGCGGAGCGTCCATCTCGGAAAAACACTTGGATAAATACTTCAACAGGATGGAAGCCCTGCCTACCCAAAACAGGATGGCAACGATGCCAAAAACCACCTGTATTTAAAAAATTCAAAATGAACGGTCTAGATTGCACCGTATACCCAAACTGCAAGGAGTAAACAGGGATGAATAGCACGGCCAAGGAGGGCCTCGAATGTCCGCTACAGAATCACAAGGTCAGCTTTCGATTGGTAGATGAACACGGAGATGGCCGCCCCTTTGCCGGCCTACGATATCTGCTTCACGATAGGCATGATCAGACATTCGAAGGTAATCTAGACGGCGAGGGATTTGCACTAATAGCCAGTACTCATTGCGGCCCCTTAGTTCTTAACCTTTCGGACAAGCTGTCGCGATATGCAGATCCTTGGTATGAAGAACTTTCTCTCAGGGACGCTTTCCCGCTTCCTCTAACGGCGCTGCAAATAGCCGCCGAACAATCTCCCTCCGGCCCGCGCCGGCCAGACGGCCGGACTTATCTCGCCGAAGCACGCGCAAGGCAGGAAAACGCTGTCTTTCATCGCGTAGAAGTCAGTGACTTCGCTGATGCCAAGGCTCATCTACCAGAGCCCGACGCGACATGGGGCCCGCGGCCGTCGGTCATGCTCAAGCAAAACGCCGGCCCTGCTCGCAAGCAGCCTGGGGTAGCGCTCGCTTCGAACAGCCACCATGTGCTGGAAGTGAAGGCGCTACGCGCTTACAGCCCGCTGCTTTCGCGAAGCAAGGCGTTCTGCGCCTTGAATGCCTACCACCTGGCCGTGATGAGCACTTTCGCCTACGCCCCGTTCAGCAAGCCTCGCGAATCGGGCATCCCCTATACATCCAACCCTCCCCCCTACATCAAACCGGGCTCGATTGGACATGTTCTACGCGAGCAGTTGGCGCAACTGCAGAAATCGCAACTGTTCGATAGCGCGCGTTATGACTTGATCTACGAGGAGGTGCCTTATTCAAAGCGTCTGGAAATCATGCCTTACGACCCGGAGCGCTATCAGGATGAGGCGCTGAAAGGCTGGCGCACCCCGGAAGATGTCCATTTCCTGCACGACGAACAATCCAACACCCAGGCCTTCATTACGCACAGCGACAAGGTCATGCTCATTTCGGTGCGCGGCACGCTTGAGCTGGAGGATTTCTTGCTCGACGCCGATGCCCGCCAAGTACCGATCAAGGACGGCACAGGCCAAGCGCATCGTGGTTTCTATAACGCGTTCAACGCCGCCAAGGCCTTCGTCGAACGCTATATGGAAGCGTTCTATATGGAGCAGACCATAGTCATCTGCGGGCACAGCCTCGGCGGAGCGGTTGCATTGCTTCTCGCCGAATGGGTGAACCAGCACTGGACGACGGATACTCAGCTCTACACCTTCGGCGCCCCCCGTGCCGCCGACCGGGCCTTCGTCCAGGCGGCGAGCGGCCTCGCTCACCACCGCCTGGTCAACCACAACGATCCCATCCCTGGGGTCCCCTTCGTCTGGATGGATGCCGAGTGGAAGCTCGCGGCCGCCGGGATGGTGGCGTTGTTCAGCGCTCCGGCGGTCGGGATTTCCCTGCTGCTGGGCGGCTTGCTCAACCTCGAGGGCGATCCCTACGAGCACCACGGTGCGCAGCGCCATTTCGTCTCGCGAAAACCGGGTGGAGGCAGCGAGAGCGCCGTGCTCTGGCAGGCCGACTGCAGTCTGATCGAAGAACAAGCCTGCGCGCGCTATGCCGGCGCGCTGAACCTGCAGGACGACATGCCCCAGCGTGCCGCGCTGATCGAGCAGTTGGCCTCGGCGGCCGAGCATTCCAGCGACAGCGGCTACAGCCGCGCCATGCTCACCACCCTGTTGCGCTGGCATGCAGCCGTTGCCGAGCGCGACGGGGCGCTGTTCACGCCCGGGGAAATCCAGGATATCCAGCACCTGATCCGCCGTGCCGAAGAGGAACTGGCCAGCTGGCAACCGCGCAGCTTCGCCGAGTTCCAGCACGAAATCCGCAAGCGCCATGACCGACGCTTCTACAACAAGACCGACGCGCAGCTGCTGCAGCTCTACAACGAGGGCATCACCGCGGTACGTCGCTTGACCGCACGGCAGCGCGACGCCCTGAACCGCGCCCGGCAGCGGCTGCTGAGCGAAGCGGACCGGCCGCTGAGCGCCGCGGACGTGTTCGGCGATCTCTGGCGTCGGACGGATCTGCCCGACCTCGTCTCCGAGTGGCTCGCGCTGGAGGCCAACCGCAACGCCGCGGGGCTGGCCCGCCAGCAGGGCGTACCAAGCCCGGCGATGGCCTGATACCGGAGACGGGTACCTACTGCCCGAAGGGGTGGTTGCGCCGATCGGCCCAGGCCGGCGAATCACCCTGATCACTCACCGAATCGAACTTGGAACGGCGAAACGCGTCGAAAAGCACCCGAACGTTGCACAAGGTTGCCTATGACCCGCTCCGCCCTGGCCGCTGCCCTCTCGCTGGTGCTTGCCGCGCCCCTGGCTGCCGGCGCCGATGACCTGCAGGCACGCGATGCCCGCAACAAGCAGGAAACCGCCAAGCGGCTGGATGCCGAGAATCGCGCCAGCGAGCCGCTGACCAGCCGCTACAACCATGTGCTCACCTTCGGCCAGTCGCTGGGGTCGGCGGCCGAAGGCTGGCCGGCGCTGTCGGTCGAGCCGCGCTATGACAACCTGATGCTCGGCGAGTCGACACGCTCGGCGACCTTCAGCGGGCCGCAGTTCAAGCCGGTCGGCCAGGCGGCCTTCCAGCCGCTGCGTGCAGTTGTGCAGCGCAAGAGCAATGCCGCGCAGCTGCTGGCCGACGGCGAGATCGCGCAGCTCGATGCCCATGCCCAGGAGGAAGGCGAGTCGGTGGAAGTCGGTGCGCTCAACATGGCCCGCTACCTGTACCTGAAGCGGCGCGGCCAGAAGAGCGACCCCGGCCACCTGTTGCTGGCCAGCAATGCCGCCACCTCCGGGCGCTCGATCGCACAGCTGGCCAAGCGCGGCGGCACCAACGAGTACCGCCGCGCACCGCAGGCCATGCAGGAAGCGAAGAACCTCGCCCATGCCGAGAACGCGAGCTACGCGGTCAGCGCGATCTTCTGGCTGCAGGGCGAATACGACTACAGCCACACCAGCGGCGGGCGCAACGACAAGGACTACTACAAGGCCCAGCTGCGCCAGCTGCGCGACGACCTCAACGCCGACGCCCGCGCCATCAGCGGCCAGCAGCAGCCACCGGCGTTCCTCAGCTACCAGACCGACGCCAAGTCCTCGGTCAAGGACGGCTCGCTGGCGGTCGGCATGGCCCAGTGGGAACTGGCCGAGCAGGAACCGGGCTGGTACCTGGTCGGGCCGGTCTACCCCTACCCCGACAAGGGCGTGCACCTGTCGGCCAACGGCTATCGCTGGTTCGGCCAGATGCTGGGCAAGGTCTACCATCGCGTGGTCATCGAAGGTAAGGGCTGGACGCCACTGGCACCGCGCGGCGCGACCGCGTCCGGCCGCGAGGTGCTGGTCGACTTCCTGGTGCCTCGCCCGCCGCTGGCGTTCGACCAGCCCTACCTCGCCCACCAGGCGCGCGAGGTGAAGAACAAGGGCTTCCTGCTGCACGACGGCAAGGGCGAGGTGCCCATCGAAGCGGTGGAGCTGGCCGCCGACACCATCGTCCGCCTGCGCGCCGGGCGCGAGCTGGTCGGCGAGCCGCGGGTCAGCTATGCCAGTTTCGACGTCGGCGGCGCCGGCCAGCTGCGCGACAGCGACCCGCAGCGCGCCGAGTCGAACTACGAATTTCGCCCCGGCATGCAGCGCACCGAAAAGATCCCCGCCCTGCTCGGCAAGCCCTACCCGCTGCACAACTGGAGCATCGCCTTCGACATCCCGGTCACGCGCGAGGGCCGCTGATCACCAGGGCAGCGCCTGGCCGTCATAGGCCTGGAAGCTGCCGCTGGCCTCCGGCCCCAGGGCGTCGATGACCCGCAGCAGGTCATCTGCCGCCGCGGCCGCCGGCCGGCCGATCTCGCCGCCGCGAAACGGCCGCGACAGCGCCGAACTCACCGTGCCGGGATGCAAGGCCAGCAGCACGGCGTTCGGCTGGCTGCGCCGGACCTCGATCGCCGCCGTTTTGATCAGCATGTTCAGCGCAGCCTTCGAGGCACGGTAGCTGTACCAGCCACCGAGGCGGTTGTCGCCGATGCTGCCGACCTTGGCCGAGAGCATCGCCAGCACGCCGCGCCGCCGGTCGAGCAGCCCGCAGAAGTGCCGCAGCAACAGCGCCGGGCCGAAGGTGTTGACCTGGAAGGTGGCCAGCAGCTGCTCCGGGTTCAGGTCGGCCAGGCGTCTTTCCGGCATGAAGGTCTCGGCGTGCAGGATGCCGGCGGCATTGACGATCAACTGGAACGGCCCCCGTTCGGCCACCTGCGCCGCGGCCTGTTCGATGCTCGCCGGCTGCGCCAGGTCGAGCGCCGGCCGCGTGGCCCGGCCGAGTTCGACCACCGCCGCACAGCGCGGGTCCTCGCGCAGCGCCGCGACCAGCGCCGCGCCGATCCCACCGGACGCGCCGATCACCAGGGCGCGGTAGCCCTCGGGAAAAGATTGCATCTGCATCGCGATCTCCAGCGTCATCAGGGCTGTGGCCGCCCGGCGCCCCGCTGCCAGCGCACGATGTACCCGGCCAGCAGGTCGGCGATGGGCAGGCAGGCGCCCAGGCGGTAGAGGTTCCAGTAGTGGCCTTCCAGCGTGCGATTGACCAGCAGCGTGCCGGAGGCCGGTTGCAGGCTGCCGAGCGCCGACGTCAGCAGGGGGAACAGCTCGGCCAGCCGCTGGTGCAGCGCCGCCTGGCGAAAATCCCACTGCGCACCGGGCTGCAGCAAGGGGTGCAGCATCAGGTGGATGCGCCGATACAACCCGTGCGGTGGCGCACTGCCCGGCTGACGCCCGCCGAGCAGCTGGAAGCCCGCTTCCAGCGCCTCGCTCGAAGGCCCGCGCAGGGCCTCGAAGATCCGCACATAGCCTTCCAGGAGGCGCGGCTCCAGGCGCAGCACGCTGCCGAAATCGTAGACCAGCAGCTCGCCCGTCTCGCGCCAGGCAAGGTTGCCCGGATGCGGATCGGTGTGCAGCCGGCCCAGGCCGAAGGCCTGCTCGGCCAGCCAGCGGCAGAGCGTCTCGGCCAGGCGCTGGCGCAGCTCGGCCGGCGCCTGCTCGACCTGCGCCAGCGAGCGACCCGGCAGTTCCTCGAGCACCAGCACGCCCGGGCGACACAGCTCGGCCGCAGCGAACGGCAGGCGCAGGCCCGGCCAGCCCTGGAAATGCCGACGAAAGGTCTCGAGATTGACGCGCTCGCCGGCGTAGTCCAGCTCCTCGTCGATGGCCCGTTGCAACTCGGCGTAGACGGCCTCCAACCGCGCCGGCGGCGTGCCGAACAACCGGCCGAGCGGCAGCAACCGGCGCAGCTGCCGCAGATCGGCATCGCAGATGCCACGGATGCCCGGGTACTGGATCTTCAGGATCAGCGCCCGGCCCTGGCGGTCACGGGCGCGGTGCACCTGCCCCAGCGAGGCCGCCGCGCACGGCTGCGCCTCGATCGTCTCGAACAACCGGTAGAGCTCGCCCTCGTAGAGCCGCTGCAGGTTCGCCTCCAGCGCGGCGAACGGCAGCGCCGGCACCTGGTTCTGCAGGCGTGCCAGGGCAGCGCTGACCGGCTCGGGCAGCACATCCTGCCATTGCGAGGCCTGCTGGCCGAGCTTGAGCACCGGCCCCTTCATCTGCCCGAGCGCATCGCCGAGCAGCGCGCCGACCGGCGCCCAGTCCACCCGCGTTCGCCCCGGGGTGATGCGCTGCACCAGCAGGCTGCCGGCGATCCGCGCCCCGGTACCGCCCAGCTGCAGGAAGCGCCCCAGCGCCGACGCCGAAGGGCGAGAGAATCGAGACATGCAGGCCACCACGCGACAGGCAAAGGCTGATCATGAAACAGCCCGCCCGGCCTTCCAAGGCACAATGCTTGCCGGCTGTTGCAGAGGCGAGCGAGGGCGCACGGATGCGCCTACAAGCACCGGCGATGCGCGGATGCCGATAGCCAGGCTACGCTTTAGCTGCCCCAACCGTAGCGGCACAGCGAGGACCTGCCATGTCGAACCGAGTCACCGATGCGATCCAGGCGCACTACACGCGCACCCAGCTGGGCGATGCCATCCTCGCGGCGCTGGAGGCGGCTGGCAAGGACACCAGCCGGCTGAGCCACGAGGACCTGGCGCCGGTCGATGCGTTTCACATCCGCGGCCGCGCGGCGACCCTCGAGCTCGCCCGGGCAGCGGGCCTGCACGCCGGGATGCGGGTACTGGATGTCGGCAGCGGCATCGGCGGCACGTCGCGCTGCCTGGCCCGGGAGTTCGGCTGCCAGGTCACCGGCATCGACCTCACCGACGAATACTGCCGCACCGCCACGCTGCTGACGGCCAAGGTCGGGCTTGGCGACCTCGTACAGTTCCGCCAGGGCGACGCGGCTGACCTCCCGTTCGAGGATGCCGCCTTCGACGTGGTCTGGACCGAGCACGTGGCGATGAACATCGCCGACAAACCGCGCCTCTACCGCGAGATGCACCGGGTGCTCAAACCGGGTGGCACGCTGGCGATCCATGACGTGCTGGCCGGCCCCGGCGGCCCGGTGCTGTTTCCCGTGCCCTGGGCGCATTCGCCGGAGACCAGCTTTTTGGCATCACCCGCCGAGCTGCGCACGCTGCTCGAAGGCGCCGGTTTCGAGGTGCGCAGCTGGGTCGACAGCAGCGATGCCGGGCGCGCCTGGTTCGTCGCGCTGGCCGAGCGGATCCAGCGCGACGGCCTGCCGCCGCTGGGCATCCATCTGCTGCTGGGGCCCGACTTCCAGGCGATGGCGCAGAACCAGCGTCGCAACCTCGAAGAGGAGCGCATCCTACTGGCGCAGGTCGTCGCCACCCGTCAATGAGTGACCTTCGCTCCAGCGACCACCGCGCCGGCCGGATCGCGCCCTAATCCAGCCATGAATGGTCGGGGTGTCGGCGGCGCACCGGCTCGCCAAAGCCTGCATGCTGGGCCAGACTGCCTGACCGAGCCCTTCTCAGGAGACCAGCATGACCCGAACCGTCCTCATCATCGGCGCCTCGCGCGGCCTCGGCCTGGGCCTCGCCCGGCAATTCTCCAGCGAAGGCTGGCAGGTGATCGCCACCGTACGCGACCCGGCCCGCGCCGAGGCGCTGCGTGCGCTCGGCAACGTGCGCATCGAGGCGCTGGAAATGGACGATGCCGCCAGCCTCGAGCGCCTGGCCGAGCGCCTCGCCGGTACCCGGCTGGATGTGCTCTACGTCAACGCCGGCATCGCCGGCCCGCAGGACAAGCCGGCGACCGCGGCGAGCCAGGCCGAAGTCGGCGAGCTGTTCTTCACCAACGCCGTGGCGCCGGTACGCCTGGCCGAACGCCTGCTGCCGCTGGTCGACCCGGCGCGCGGCGTGATCGTGTTCATGAGCTCGATCCTCGGCAGCGTCGAGACCGGCCCCGGCATGGGCATGGCGCTCTACGGGGCGAGCAAGGCGGCGCTCAACCACCTGACGCGAACCTTCGTCGCCGGGCTGGGCGAGACTGGCCTGACGGTGCTGTCGATGCACCCGGGCTGGGTGAAGACCGACATGGGCGGCGACGAGGCACCGCTGGACGTGGCGACCAGCGCGCGGGGCATGGTCGAGCAGGTGACCCGGGCGATCGGCCAGGGTGGGCATCGGTATGTCGATTTTCAGGGGCAGGGGTTGGCCTGGTGACAGGCGCCAGCGGTGCCGTGGAGCCGGGCTGGGGTGAACTGGCGCACTCGGTGCAAGCCCATTCGCGGTCGAAAGCCCACCGGTGACGTCCCGTCTGCAGGAACTGTCCAGTCGATGCCGGACGATTCGGATACCCACTCCTCGACATCGGGTTCGCAGCCAATCCAGCCGGCGATCCAGGCTAACCATCCATTCTGGCGAGGCAACGGAATGCCGCGTTTCCATTCGGGCAACCTGCGCACTGGCCGCTTTTCCGAACCGGGCCGCGCCTATCTGCTCACCACCGCCACGTTCGCACGCGAGCCACTGTCCAGGGATGCCCGCCTGGGGCGTCTGCTCGTGCACGAGCTTCGTGCAGCGCACGACGCGGGCTGGGCAACATCCCTGGCATGGGTGGCGATGCCTGACCACCTGCACTGGCTGGTAATCCTCGAGCACAGCTCCCTGGACGCACTCATGCGACGCGTCAAGACCAACAGCGCTCGAGCCATCAACCGGCATCTCGGTCGCGCCGGCAAATGCTGGCAGCCCGGCTACCACGACCGCGCGTTACGCCAGGAGGACGACCTGGCTGCAATGGCGCGCTATATCGTCGCCAACCCGCTACGGGCCGGACTGGTCAGGCGCGTCGGTGATTATCCGCTCTGGGATGCGGCATGGCTTTGAGCGCTAGGCTGGGCAACAGAACCTGTGGCAGCGGTCCTGACCGCGAAGATCGCCGACGCCCCCCCCCCCCGCACCTGCCCCCGGCAAAACCCAGCCCAACAAGCACCATCCGTGGGAGCGGTCTTGACCGCGAAGATCGCCGACGCCCCTCCCCAGCACCTGCCCCCGGCAAAACGCGCCCTCCAACACAAGCACCATCCGTGGGAGCGGTCTTGACCGCGAAGATCGCCGACGCCCTCCCCAGCACCTACCCCCCGGCAAAACGCAACCCCAACACAAGCACACCATCCGTGGGAGCGGTCTTGACCGCGAAAAACCCGCCCGCAGCCGGCTCTGTTCGCGGCAAGACCGCTCCACCAATGCGCACGCGCAAGCCCCTGTGACAAACCACCCCGAACCCTTTATCTTCCTCCCCGGCGCACACCCCACCCGCGCCCCCTGGATCAGCAGACAGGGCATAACTGAGCTGGCTACTCTGAACTCAACCCTTCAGGAGAAAGCCGGCCATGCCTGCTGAGCGTATCTGGATCAAGAATCCCCTTGCCCTGTTCACCGCCAACGACACCCAGGCCCCCGGCGGGCTGGTGGTCGAGAACGGCATCATCGTCGAACTACTTGCTGCCGGGGCCATGCCCGCGCAGCCGGTCGACGAGACCTTCGATGCCCGCGAGCACGTGGTGCTGCCGGGGCTGGTCAACACCCACCACCACTTCTACCAGACCCTCACCCGTGCCTGGGGCCCGGTGGTCAACGAGCCCTTGTTCAACTGGTTGCTGACCCTCTACCCGGTCTGGGCCCGCCTCACCCCGCGTGCACTGGAGCTGGCAAGCAAGGTGGCGCTGGCCGAGCTGCTGCTGTCGGGCTGTACCACCGCCGCCGACCACCACTACCTGTTCCCCGCCGGGCTCGAGGAAGCGATCGACATCCAGGTCGAGGCGGTGCGCGCGATGGGCATGCGCGCGACCCTGACGCGCGGCTCGATGAACCTGTCCAAGGAAAACGGCGGCCTGCCCTGCAAGAGCGTGGTGCAGGACGCCGCGACCATCCTCGCCGACAGCGAGCGGCTGATCGAGCGCTACCACGAACGCGGCGACGGCGCGCAGATCCAGATCGCCCTGGCGCCCTGCTCGCCGTTCTCGGTGACCACCGACATCATGCGTGCCTGCGCCGAGCTGGCCGAGGCGCGCGACGTACGCCTGCACACCCACCTGGCCGAGACGCTCGACGAGCAGGAGTTCTGCGCGCAGCGCTTCGGCATGCGTACCGTGGACTACTTGCAGAGCGTCGGCTGGCTCGGCCCGCGCACCTGGCTGGCCCATGGCATTCACTTCAACCAGGTGGAGATCCACCGCCTGGGCGCGGCCGGTGTCGGCATCTGCCACTGCCCGAGCTCCAACATGCGCCTGGCCTCGGGCATCTGCCACACGCTGGAGCTGGAGGACAGGGGCGCCATCATCGGCCTGGGCGTCGACGGTTCGGCCTCCAACGATGCCTCGAACATGATGCTCGAGGCGCGCCAGGCACTGTTCATCGGGCGCCTGCGCTACGGGGCCGAGAAGATCACCCCAGAGAAGGTGCTCGGCTGGGCGACCCGCGGTTCGGCACGGCTGCTCGGGCGCAGCGACATCGGCGAACTGGCGCTCGGCAAGCAGGCTGACCTCGCCCTGTTCAAGCTCGACGAACTGCGCTTCTCCGGCAGTCACGACCCGATCGCCGCGCTGCTGCTGTGCGCGGCCGACCGGGCCGACCGGGTGATGGTCGGCGGCCGCTGGCGGGTGATCGACGGCACGGTGGAAGGGCTCGACGTGGCCGCGCTGATCGCCGAGCACCGGCAGGCCGCGCGCGAGCTGGTCCAGGGCTGAGCGACGCCTCACCGAATCGCAGGAGTAGCCGCCAGCGGCCCCGCCTGCCATGAAGTAGTGCTCGTGCACGATGCCTACCGTCGCCAGGCGAGCGCCGAAGCGGTCTGAGCGGGCTTTACTTGAAGGATGCAAACCCCTGCCTGCGGGCGTGGCGCACCGCCGGCAGGTGCGCTCGTCCGCCACATTGACTTTTGAGTCAATTTTTCTTGACCAAGAAGTCAGATATGACTAAGTTCCCGGCTCAGGCGATACCGAGCCAAGAACAAGAAAACGGAGGTCTACCTTGATCCAGTTTCTCCTCAATCGAGAACTGCGCAGCGAGCGCGCGCTCGATCCCAATACCACGGTGCTGCAGTATCTGCGCGAGTATCGTGGCAAGACCGGAACCAAGGAGGGCTGTGCCTCCGGTGACTGTGGCGCCTGTACCGTGGTGGTCGGCGAACTGGTGGGCGAGCGCCTGCGCTATCGCACCCTCAACTCGTGCCTGACCTTCGTCTCCGCGCTGCACGGCAAGCAGTTGATCAGCGTCGAAGACCTCAAGGACCAGGGCCGACTGCACAGCGTCCAGCAGGCGATGGTCGACTGTCACGGCTCGCAGTGCGGCTTCTGTACGCCGGGCTTCGTCATGAGCCTGTTCGCCCTGCAGAAGAACGCCGGCGCGGTCAACGAGTACGACCCGCACCGGGCCCACGAAGCCCTGGCCGGCAACCTCTGCCGCTGCACCGGCTACCGGCCGATCCTCGAGGCCGCCGAACAGGCCTGCTGTGCCAAGCAGCCGGACCAGTTCGATGCCCGCGAAGCCGAGACCATCGCCCAGCTCAAGGCCATCGCCCCGCGTGAAATGGCCGAGCTCAGCGACGGCGGAAAGCGTTGCCTGTCGCCGCTGACCGTCGCCGAACTGGCCGAGGTCTACGCCGCCAATCCCGATGCACGTCTGCTTGCTGGCGGCACCGACCTGGCACTGGAGGTCACCCAGTTCCATCGCGAGCTGCCGGTGATGATCCATGTCGGTCAGATCACCGAGATGAAGCAGGTCCAGATCGCCGACCGCCATATCGAGATTGGTGCAGCCGCCCCGCTGACCGACTGTTACGCCGCGCTGGCCGCCGAGTACCCGGATTTCGGCGAGCTGCTGCAGCGCTTCGCCTCGCTGCAGATCCGCAACCAGGGCACGCTCGGTGGCAACATCGGCAACGCCTCGCCGATCGGCGACTCGCCGCCGCTGCTGATCGCCCTGGGTGCCGAAGTTGTCCTGCGCAAGGGCGCCAGCAGCCGCACCCTGCCGCTCGAGGATTACTTCATCGACTACAAGGTCACCGCGCGCCAGCCCGGAGAATTCATCGAGAAGGTACGAGTGCCGCGCGCCACACCGGATCGCCTGTTCCGCGCCTACAAGGTTTCCAAGCGACTGGACGACGATATCTCCGCTGTCTGCGCCGCGTTCGACCTGCAAATCACCGATGGCGTGGTCGCCGATGCCCGGGTCGCCTTTGGCGGCATGGCGGCGATCCCCAAGCGCGCCGCGGCCTGCGAGGCGACCCTGAACGGTGCGCCCTGGAACCAGCAGACCGTGGAGGCGGCCTGCGATGCACTGGCCGAAGACTTCACGCCGCTGACCGACTTCCGCGCCAGCCGCGAGTATCGCCTGCTGGTCGCACAGAACCTGCTGCGCAAGTGCTTCCTCGAACAACATGCACCGAAGACCGAGACGAGGGTGACCGCTTATGTCTAACCACGTAACCACCCGCACTCAGGAAGAAATCGCGGCGCTGTTCACCCAGGACCTGGTCACCGGCGTCGGTCGCAGCGTCAAGCACGACAGCGCGCCCAAGCATGTCTCGGGCGAGGCGGTGTACGTCGACGACCGGCTGGAGTTTCCCAATCAGCTGCACGTCTATGCCCGCATGAGCGAGCGCGCCCACGCCCGCATCGTCCGCATCGATACCAGCCCCTGCTACCAGATTCCGGGTGTGGCCATCGCCATCACGGCGAAGGACGTGCCGGGCCAGCTGGACATCGGTGCCGTGATGCCCGGCGACCCGCTGCTGGCCGACGGCAAGGTCGAGTTCATCGGCCAGCCGGTGATCGCCGTGGCTGCCGACAGCCTGGAAACCGCACGCAAGGCGGCGATGGCCGCGATCATCGAATACGAGGATCTGGAGCCGGTGCTCGACGTGGTCGAGGCGCTGCACAAGAAGCACTTCGTGCTCGACAGCCACACCCACAAGCGCGGCGACTCGGCCACCGCCCTGGCCAGCGCGCCGCGTCGGCTGCAGGGTTCGCTGCACATCGGCGGGCAGGAGCACTTCTACCTGGAGACACAGGTGTCCTCGGTCATGCCCACCGAAGATGGCGGCATGATCGTCTATACCTCGACGCAGAACCCCACCGAGGTGCAGAAGCTGGTGGCCGAAGTGCTCGGCGTGCCGATGAACAAGATCGTCATCGACATGCGCCGCATGGGCGGCGGCTTCGGCGGCAAGGAAACCCAGGCCGCCGGACCTGCGTGCCTGTGCGCGGTGATCGCGCACCTCACCGGTCGGCCGACCAAGATGCGCCTGCCGCGCATGGAAGACATGACCATGACCGGCAAACGCCACCCGTTCTACGTCGAGTACGACGTCGGCTTCGACGATGACGGTCTGCTGCACGGCATCGAGATCGACCTCGCCGGTAACTGCGGCTACTCGCCGGACCTTTCCGGCTCGATCGTCGACCGCGCCATGTTCCACTCCGACAACGCCTACTACCTGGGCGACGCCACCATCAACGGCCATCGCTGCAAGACCAACCTCGCCTCGAACACCGCCTACCGCGGCTTCGGCGGCCCACAGGGCATGGTCGCCATCGAGGAGATCATGGACGCCGTGGCCCGCGAGCTGGGCAAGGACCCGCTCGAGGTGCGCAAGCGCAACTACTACGGCAAGACCGAGCGCAACGTCACCCACTACTACCAGACCGTCGAGCACAACATGCTCGAGGAGATGACCGCCGAGCTGGAAGCCAGCAGCGACTATGCAAAGCGACGCGAAGATATCCGCGCGTTCAATGCCAGGAGCCCGATCCTGAAGAAGGGCCTGGCGCTGACGCCGGTGAAGTTCGGCATTAGCTTCACCGCCAGCTTCCTCAACCAGGCCGGCGCGCTGGTGCACGTCTACACCGACGGAAGCATCCACCTGAACCACGGCGGCACCGAGATGGGCCAGGGCCTGAACACCAAGGTCGCACAGGTGGTGGCCGAGGTGTTCCAAGTGGATATCGAGCGCATCCAGATCACCGCCACCAACACCGACAAGGTGCCCAACACTTCGCCGACGGCAGCCTCCAGCGGCGCCGACCTCAACGGCAAGGCGGCGCAGAATGCGGCGCAGACCATCAAGCAGCGGCTGGTGGAGTTCGCCGCACGCAAGTGGCAGATCTTCGAGGAAGACGTCGAGTTCAAGAACGGCCAGGTGCGCCTGCGCGACCACTACATCAGCTTCGAGGAGCTGATCCAGCAGGCCTATTTCGGCCAGGTCTCGCTGTCCTCCACCGGCTTCTACCGCACGCCGAAGATCTACTACGACCGCAGTCAGGCACGCGGGCGGCCGTTCTACTACTTCGCCTATGGCGCGGCCTGCTCGGAAGTGATCGTCGATACCCTCACCGGTGAATACAAGATACTGCGCAGCGACATCCTGCATGACGTGGGCGCCTCGCTGAACCCGGCCATCGACATCGGCCAGGTCGAGGGCGGCTTCGTCCAGGGTCTGGGCTGGCTGACCATGGAAGAGCTGGTCTGGAACGACAAGGGCAAGCTGATGACCAACGGTCCGGCCAGCTACAAGATCCCGGCGGTGGCGGACATGCCGCTGGATCTGCGGGTCAAGCTGGTGGAGAACCGCAAGAACCCCGAAGACACCGTGTTCCACTCCAAGGCCGTGGGCGAGCCGCCGTTCATGCTCGGCATCTCGGTCTGGTGCGCGATCAAGGATGCCGTGGCGAGCCTGGCCGACTACCGGGCGCAGCCGCAGATCGACGCTCCGGCGACGCCCGAGCGCGTGCTCTGGGGCGTGGAACAGATGCGCAAGTTGAAGCAACAGGCGGTGTCCCCAACGGAGCCCGCCGTGGAAACCGCGCACTGACCCGTAGGGTGGACAACGCTTTGCTTGTCCACCACGGCCGCATTACGAATGTTCCGGTGGAAAACGCTTCGCGGTTTTCCGCCCTAGAAGAGTCAAGCCATGAGCAACCTGTCCTGGATCGAAGCACTCGCCGACCTGCAACAACAAGGCGAACCCTGCGTGCTGGTGACCATCATCGAGGAGCGCGGCTCCACGCCGCGCAATGCCGGCTCGAAGATGGTGGTCAGCCGTGAGCGCCTGTACGACACCATCGGCGGCGGCCACCTGGAGTACAAGGCCCAGGAGATCGCCCGTGAAATGCTGGAAAAGCGCAGCCGTGACACCCGCCTCGAGCGCTTCTCCCTCGGCGCCAGCCTCGGCCAGTGCTGCGGTGGCGCCACGGTGCTGCTGTTCGAGCCCATGGGCCAGCCGCAGGCGCATATCGCCGTGTTCGGTGCCGGGCATGTCGGGCGCGCGCTGGTGCCGCTGCTGGCCAGCCTGCCGTGCAAGGTGCGCTGGATCGATTCGCGCGATAACGAATTTCCCGCCGAGATTCCGCGCGGCGTGGAAAAGGTGGTCAACGACGATGTGGTCGAGGAAGTGGATAACATGCCCGCCGGCAGCTACTTCATCGTCATGACCCACAACCATCAGCTCGACCTGGAACTGACCGCCGCGATCCTCAAGCGCAACGATTTCACCTACTACGGGCTGATCGGCTCGAAGAGCAAACGCGCCAGGTTCGAACACCGTCTGCGCGACCGCGGCTTCCAGCCGGAGACCGTACAGCGCATGCGCTGCCCGATGGGCATCGCCGAGGTGAAGGGCAAGCTGCCGGTGGAGATCGCCGTGTCCATCACCGGCGAGGTGATCGCCACCTACAACGCGCATTTCGGTGAAAAGGGCGGGGAGAAAACCGGGGACGGTGAAAAGCCCGTACCGATGCTGGTCCCCGCTTCGCGGCGTGGCTGACGAACAAGTGTGGGAGCGGTCTTGACCGCGAATGGCGCTGAATGACGTTACACCGAGCCAATCGCGGTCAAGGCTGGGCGCCCCCGACTTGGCGCCCCCGGCTAGGCACCCCCGGCTAGGCGCCCCCAACTGCTCCCACGTCTGAACTTCAGAGATACCTCATGTCTAGCACAAACGGCTTACCCATCGCCCTGCTGCCCTGCCTTGTCGATGTCGACCTGACAGGCGAAAACGCGCGCATCACGCGCAGGGCCTGAATTCAACAACAGAGGAGCGGGATGGCGGCCGACGCGAAGCGTTAAGCAGCAAAGCACGTCACACGGGGCCGAATCGCGGTCAAGACCGCTCCAACATTTGCGTCATAGAGAGAACACATGCCAAGCACCAAAGCCTACCGTGCCGCCCTGCTCCACTGCCTCGCCGACCCGCGCGAAGTGGGCATCGAGCAAGCCCATGAATACTTCGAGGACGGCCTGCTGGTCGTCGAGGACGGCAAGGTCGCGCGCATCGGCCACGCCGCCGAACTGCTGCCGACCCTGGCGGCCGGTACCGAGGTGGTCGAATACCCGGACGCGCTGATCACCCCGGGTTTCGTCGACACCCATATCCACTACCCGCAGACCGGCATGATCGCCTCCTATGGCGAGCAGCTGCTCGACTGGCTGGAGACCTACACCTTCCCCACCGAGCGCGCCTTCGCCGACAAGGCCCACGCCGGCGAGGTGGCCGAGGTCTTCTTGAACGAACTGCTGCGTAACGGCACCACCACCGCACTGGTGTTCGGCAGCGTGCACAAGCAGTCGGTGGATGCCTTCTTCGAAGCCTGCGAAAAGCGCAACCTGCGGATGATCGCCGGCAAGGTGCTGATGGACCGCAACGCCCCCGACTACCTGACCGACACCGCCGAGTCGGGCTACGCCGACAGCAAGGAACTGATCGAGCGCTGGCATGGCAAGGGCCGCCTGCACTACGCCGTCACCCCGCGCTTCGCGCCGACCAGCACGCCGGAGCAGCTGGCCCTGGCCGGCCGGCTGTTCAAGGAATACCCCGACCTCTACATGCACACCCACCTGTCCGAGAACCGCAAGGAGATCGAGTGGGTGCGCGAGCTGTTCCCCGAGCGCCAGGGCTATCTGGACGTGTACGACCACCATGGCCTGATCGGCGCGCGCTCGGTATTCGCCCACGGCGTGCACCTGTGCGACGAGGAGTGCCGGCGCCTGGGCGAGACCGGTTCGGCCGTGGCGTTCTGCCCGACCTCCAACCTGTTCCTCGGCAGCGGCCTGTTTGATCTGGAGAAGGTCGAGGGCTTCGGCGTACGCGTCGGTTTGGGCACCGATGTCGGCGCCGGCACCAGTTTCTCGCAGCTGCAGTCGCTGAACGAGGCGTACAAGGTGATGCAGCTGCAGGGCAAGAAGCTCGACCCCTTCAAGTCGCTGTACCTGGCCACGCTCGGCGGCGCGCGGGCGCTCTATCTGGACGACAAGATCGGCAACCTGCAGCCGGGCAAGGAGGCCGACTTCGTGGTGCTCGACTACCAGGCCACCCCGCTGATCGACTACCGCCTGCGCCAGGCCAGGACGCTGGAGGAAAAACTCTTCGCCCTGACCATCCTCGGCGACGACCGCGCGGTGAAGGAGACCTTCGCCGCCGGGGTTTCAGTGCACCGCAAGGTGTGCTGAACAGCTGATCGCGAACCTGGTCATCAACGGTCGTCTCCATGCTTGATGACCGCGTGGATCGGTGAAGCGTGATCCACCCTACGGACCGGAACAACAACCTTCGTTCGTAGGGTGGATGTCGCTTTTTTACATCCACCGCCGGATCGCACGGGTCAACGACTCGCGTTCGACCTCAAGGCTTGAGCGCGGCCATCAGCGTCTCCAAGTTGTGTTCGAACATGCCGAGGTAGGTGCTGGCCGGCCCTGCGCTGGCCAGCGCATCGGAGTACAGGGTGCCACCGACCGTGGCGCCCGCCTCTTCGGCGATCTGCTCGATGAGCCGCGGATCACGAATGTTCTCCACGAACACGGCCCTCACCCCTTCCTCGCGGAGCTGGCGGATCAACGCGGCCACGTCGCCAGCCGAGGGTTCGTCATGGGTCGACAGCCCCTGCGGCGCGATGAACTGGAGCTGCCAGGCCTGCCCCAGATAGCCGAAGGCGTCATGGCTGGTCACCACCTTGCGCTGGCTGGCCGGCAGGCTGCCGATACGGGCATCGGCCTTCTTCAGCAGCGCGTGTAGCCGGCTCAGGTAGGCGTCACGACGCCGCTCATAGTCGTTGCGATGCGCCGGATCGAGCGCCACGAGCGCCTTGGCGATATTGCGCACGTAGATTTCGGCATTGGTCAGGCTCTGCCACGCATGAGGGTCAGGCACCGCCTCGCCCTCCTCTTCCAGCACCAGAGGCACGACACCCGCACTGGCATCGATCCGCTTGCCCGCCGGCTCGCTGCTGGCCAGCAGGCGCTCCAGCCAGGGTTCGAAGCCCAGCCCGTTGGCGATGATCAGGTCGGCGCGGAGCAAGGCCTGGGCATCATCCGGGCTGGGTTCATAAAGGTGCGCGTCGGCGTCGGGACCGACCAGATTGGTCAGTTCGATATGCTCGCCACCGACCTCCCGCGTCATGTCGGCAAGGATGCTGAAGCTGGTCACGACGCTGATCTTTTCGACCGCCTGCAGGGAAAGGGGCAGCCAGAGGGCCAACAACAGAAACAGGTAACGCATGGGTTGATACCTCAGACGGTCTGGATTGAAGCGCGCGAACGCAGCAGGCCATATACCGGGCCCGCAACGACTGAAATCAGGTAGAACGCCCCCGCGAGCAGGACGATGCACGGCCCGCTGGGTAGGCTGGCGTAGAACGACAGCAGCAGCCCCAGCCATACGCACAGGGCGCCCAGCAGCGCAGCGAGCGGCAACAGGACGGGCAGGCGTCGGCTCCAGAAGCGCGCGGCCGCAGCCGGCAGCATCATCAGCCCCACCACCATCAGCGCACCGATGGCCTGGAAGCCGATCACCAGGTTGAGCACCACCAGTGTGAGAAAGCCCGCATGGGCGAATGGCCCGATTCGGCTGACGCTGCGCAGGAACAACGGGTCCAGGCTGTCCAGCGCCAGGGCGCGGTAGATCAGTGCCAGCACCAGCAGGCTGAACGCCGCCGTGGCGAGCATGCCGCTGAGGGTGTCGGCGTCCACGGCCAGCGCGGAGCCAAACAGCAGGTGCAGGAGGTCGAGCTTGCGTCCCGCCAGGCCGAGCAGCAGCACGCCGCTGGCCAGCGAAATGGGATAAAGCGCGGCGAGACTAGCGTCTTCGCGCAAGCCGGTACGGCGGCTGACCCAGGCCGCTGCGCCGGCCATGCCGAGCCCGGCGGTCAGGCCACCGAGCGTCAGGGCCGGCAGGCTGAGACCGAACAGCCAGAATGCCAGCGCCGCACCCGGCAGGATGCCGTGGGCGATGGCATCGCCGATCAGACTCATCCGCCGCAGGATCAGGAAGACACCCAGCGGCGCCGCGCTGCAGGCCAGCGCCACGCCGCCGAGCAGCGCGCGGCGCATGAAGGCGAACTCGGCAAAGGGGCTCCAGAGCAGATCGGCCGTCACGCCACTCGCCCGAGCGGATCACGATCGAGTAGCTGATTGATCGGCGCTGCGACGCAGCCGCTGCGCGCGATACGCAGTGCGTTGCAGCGCTTTTCCAGTAGGCTGTCGAGGTTGTGGCTGACCAGCACCAGCGTTCTGCCTTGCTGCTGCCAGCGTCGGAGGTGCTGCCAGAGCAGATCGACACCGGAGTCGTCGAGTGCCGCCTCGGGTTCGTCGAGCAGCAACAGCTGCGCATCGGTCAGGCTCATCCGGGCCAGCAGCGCCCGCTGCAGTTCGCCACCAGACAGCGCGTGCAGGCCCTGGGTCTGCAGATCGAGCAAGCCCCAATCGGCCAGTACCTGACGTAGCCGAGCCTGGCGTTCGCTACGGCCGAGCCGACTGCCCCAGAAACCGCCCCTGACCAGCTCCAGCAGACGTATCGGAAACTGCCGGTCGATCTGTTGCTGCTGCGGCAGATAGGCCACACCGCCCGGACGCGCCACGCTCATTCGAATGTGACCGGCCAGGGGGCGATCCAGACCGGCCAATACCCTGAGCAGGCTGCTCTTGCCCGAACCATTGCTGCCGATCACCGCGGTCAGGCTGCCGGCCGCTAGCTTAAGGTTCAACGGCGGCGTGAGGGCCCGCCCGCCGGCGCCCCACTGCAACTCACGACATTCGATCACGATCAAGAAACTCCATCTCCGCACCGCTCGAAAAGCGGTATCAGCAACCAAAACAATAAAAGTTATAACATAACATTTACCAGCAGGCACAGCGCGGTAGCAGAGCGGTTCAATAGGCATGAGATAGATTCAGCCGGCGGCGGCTGAAGGCTGACGCTGCCGCCTGCGATGCCGCACCGACACAGGAAAGATGGCGAGGCCAGCGGGATACGCGCGCTGCCGCCTGCAACGGCAGCGCGAATGCGAGGTCAGCGGGGCGTACGCGCCTTTTTCTTCATCAAGGTCAGATGCGAGAACACCGCGTGCAGGTCGTTCGAGGCACTGTCTTCCTCGAGGTTGAGCTTGCTGTCGATGTGATCCATGTGGTGCAGCATCAGGCGCACAGCCTTGGCGCTGTCACGCGCGGCGATGGCGTCGATCAGTTCGTTGTGCTCGTCGTAGGAGCAGTGCGAGCGGCTGCCGCCCTCGTACTGGGCGATGATCAGCGAGGTCTGCGAGACCAGGCTGCGCTGGAAGCTCACCAGCGGCGCATTCTTCGCCGCCTCGGCCAGCTTGAGGTGGAACTCGCCGGACAGGCGGATGCCGGCGCCGCGGTCGCCGCGGGCGAAGCAATCACGCTCGTCCTCGACCATCTGCCGCAACTCGGCCAGTTGCTCGGCGCTGGCGTGCTGCACGGCCAGCTCGGTGATGGCCTTTTCCACCAACCGGCGGGCGAAGAAGATCTGCCGCGCCTCGTCGACGCTCGGGCTGGCCACCACCGCGCCGCGATTGGGCCGCAGCAACACCACGCCTTCGTGGGCCAGGCGTGACAGGGCGCGGCGGATGATGGTGCGGCTGACCCCGAAGATCTCGCCGAGTGCCTCCTCGCTGAGCTTGGTCCCCGGTGCCAGGCGCTGCTCGAGGATGGCGTCGAAGATATGGGCGTAGACGATGTCGTCCTGGGTCCCGGTTCGCTTCGCGGCACGCGTCGGCTTCTTCAGGGGCTGCAGCTGGTCATTCATCGAGGGCGCGCATCCATCGGGGTCGAAAGGGCATCACTTTACTGCGTCTGCGAACGAACCGGCAGCCGATCGGCGTGAAATTTTGTCGCAAGCGCCTGATTTATTGTGCACAAACCCGAACACAGCCCGCTCGTTGCAAGCGTAGCAATGACGCCCCACGCGTGCAGCGAGCGGATTGAACGACAGATACCGGGTTGCTTTTTTTGTATACAACTCCATAATCGCCGAGAGCCTTTTCTGACCTCTTGGTCAAATAACCGGGAAACGAAGGGCGCGCACGTCACCCAACCCTCGGGAGCACCGCTCCGGGTGATCGACAACAAGAACGATGAGGAACACCCCATGCAAAGCACCAAGTCGCAGCACCCGAGCGCTGCCCTACCGCACTCGTCACCGCGCCTGCTCGATCGCCTGTTCAAGCTCAGCGAACACGGCACCAGCATCCGTACCGAACTGCTCGCCGGCCTGACGACCTTCGTCACCATGGCCTACATCATCTTCGTCAACCCGAACATCATGGCCGATGCCGGCGTCGACCACGGCGCCGCCTTTGTCGCCACCTGCATCGGCGCGGCGCTGGGCTGCTTTCTCATGGGGCTGTATGCCAACTGGCCGGTCGGGCTGGCGCCGGGCATGGGGCTGAACGCCTTCTTCACCTACACGGTGGTCGGCGAGATGGGCTACAGCTGGCAGATCGCGCTCGGCGCGGTGTTCATCTCCGGCGTGCTGTTCGTCTTCATGAGCCTGTCGCGGATCCGCGAATGGCTGCTCAACAGCATCCCGATGAGCCTGCGCTTCGCCATGGGCGCCGGGGTCGGCCTGTTCCTCGGGCTGATAGGCCTGAAGACCGCCGGCATCGTCGTCGACAGCCCGGCGACCCTGCTCACCCTCGGCTCCTTCGGTGAACCTTCGGCGCTGCTCGCCGGCATCTGCTTCCTGCTGATCGCCGTGCTCAGCCACCGCAACGTGTTCGGCGCGATCCTGCTCGCCATGCTGGCGGTCACCGGCATCGGCTGGGCGCTGGGGCTGGTCGAATACAACGGGCTGGTGTCGATGCCACCGAGCCTGGCGCCGACCTGGCTGGCGATGGACATCGCCGGTGCCTTCGACGTGGCGATGATCAGCGTGATCCTGGCCTTCCTCTTCGTGAACATGTTCGACACCGCCGGCACCCTGATGGGCGTTGCCCACCGCGCCAACCTGGTGGACGAGGACGGCCGCATCCAGAACCTCTCGCGGGCACTGAAGGCCGACAGCACCTCCAGCGTGGTCGGCGCCTTCGTCGGCTGCCCGCCGGTGACCAGCTACGTGGAAAGCGCCTCGGGCGTCGCCGCCGGCGGCCGCACCGGACTGACCGCCATCACCGTCGGCGCGCTGTTCCTCGCCGCGATGTTCTTTGCCCCGCTGGCCGGCATGATCCCCGCGTACGCCACGGCCGGCGCGCTGATCTACGTCGCCATGCTGATGATGAGCGGCATGGCCCACATCGACTGGAAGGACCATACCGATACTATCCCGGCGATCGTCACCGTGGTGATGATGCCGCTGACCTTTTCCATCGCCAACGGCATCGCCCTGGGCTTCCTCACCTATGCCACGCTGAAGCTGCTGACCGGCCAGCGCGACAAGGTGTCGATCAGCCTGTATGTGCTGTGCGTGATCTTCATCGCCAAGTTCGCGTTCCTCTGAACGAGGCGCGCGTCACCGCCCCGTCGCATAGCGGCGGGGCTTTTTCATTTGTCAGGAGGGTGTGATGAGTCTGGAAACCTGGTTGTTGTATGCGAGCGCAGCGCTGGTGGTGATCCTGATCCCCGGCCCACTGTCGCTGCTGATGATCAGCAACAGCCTGAACCATGGGGTGCGCCGCTCGTGGCCGGCGTTCCTCGGCGGGGTGACCGCCTCGATCCTCCTGCTCAGCGCCTCGGCCCTGGGGCTTGGCGCCATCTTGCTGGCCTCGGAAAGGCTGTTCAGCACGCTCAAGCTGATCGGTGCGCTGTACCTGTTCTACCTGGCCTGGCAGAGCTGGCAGGAGGCCCGCCAGGCGCCGGCCGCCCGGGAAGTCGAAACCCCGGCGCTGGCACCGCGTTTCAGCCGGCTGTTCGGCCGCGCGTTCATTCTCGGCGGTAGCAATCCGAAGGACATCCTCTTCTTCGCCGCCTTCCTGCCGCAGTTTCTCAGCGCCGGGCAACCGCTGCTACCGCAGCTGCTGGTGATGATCCTGACCTGGGCGGTGCTTGACCTCTGCTGCAAGCTGGCCTACGGATTCGGCGCGCAGGGGGCGGCGCGCTATTTGCGCAGCGGCCGCGGGCATGTGTGGTTCAACCGCACCAGCGCGGCGCTGTTCGGCGGCGCGGGGGCGGCTTCGTTGCTGAGCCGCTGAGGGGCTGGTGCCGAAGAGATCCGCAGGGTGGAAAACCGCATGGCGTTTCCACCCTGCGAGCTAACGGTTGCGCCGAGCAAAGCGCGGCGTGCCGATGATGCGCTCGTGCCAACGCTCTTCGTGGTCAAGACCGCTCCCACTCCGGTGCTGCGAAGCGCTCAGCTTCACCTCTTCGCAAAATAAAAAACCCGCCATGACGGCGGGTAAAGGGACTCCGGAGAGTCAGCACTGAAGGGAACCGGCTAGCTGCCCCGATAGGTCGAGTAGCTGTACGGCGAAATCAGCAGCGGCACGTGATAGTGATCCTGCCCGGCATCGATGCCGAACCTGAGCACCACTTCATCGAGAAACGCCGGCTCGCCAAGCGTCACGCCGCGACGGCGGTAGTAGTCCCCCGCCTGGAAATGCAACTGGTAGACGCCCGACCGGTAGTCGTCGCCTTCGAGCAGCGGCTGGTCGCAGCGGCCGTCGGCATTGGTCTGGCGTATCGCCACGCGGGTCAGCTGCTGATCTTCGACGCGAAACAGCGTCACCGTGATACCGCTACCCGGGCAGCCATGGGCGGCATCGAGTACGTGTGTGGTCAGACGTCCCACGGGCACCTCCGCTTGTTTGTGTGAGCTGAGCATAGCCAAAGCCGGCAACATCACTCAAGACAATTTCCAATATTTTTGTATACATAAAGTCCTGCACTGGTTCGCCAATATCCTGCTTCACTAAGCCAGGAGGCCCTTCGCTGCGGCGGCGTCTGCCCGAACGCCGATAAGCGGCTCGAGCCGACAACAAGTGAACGGGGCGATTTAGCGGTTTACAGAAGGCAATTGATTTTGTATACAATAATGCCATCCGGTCGCACCCATGCGACCCGCCACACAGGAATCACGTCGTGAGCGCCGACTACCCACGCGACCTTATCGGTTACGCCGCCAACCCACCGCACCCGCACTGGCCGGATGAGGCCCGCATCGCCCTGTCCTTCGTGCTCAACTACGAGGAAGGCGGCGAGCGCTGTGTGCTGCACGGGGACAAGGAATCCGAGGCCTTCCTGTCGGAGATGGTCTCCGCGCAACCGCTGCAGGGCGTGCGCCACATGAGCATGGAATCGCTCTACGAATACGGCAGTCGCGCCGGCGTCTGGCGCCTGCTCAGGGTGTTCAGGCAGCACGGGATCCCGCTGACGGTGTTCGCCGTGGCCATGGCCGCGCAGCGCCACCCCGAGGTCATCAAGGCGATGGTTGCCGACGGCCACGAGATCTGCAGCCACGGTTATCGCTGGATCGACTACCAGTACATGGACGAGGCCCAGGAGCGCGAGCACATGCTCGAGGCCATCCGCATCCTCACCGAGCTGACCGGCGAGCGCCCGCTGGGCTGGTACACCGGCCGCACCAGCCCCAACACCCGGCGCCTGGTGCGCGAGGAAGGCGGCTTCCTCTACGACTCCGACACCTATGACGACGACCTGCCCTACTGGGACCCGGACTCGGCGCCGGTCAAGCCGCACCTGGTGATCCCCTACACGCTGGACACCAACGACATGCGCTTCACCCAGGTGCAGGGCTTCAACAGCGGCGACGACTTCTTCAATTACCTGAAGGATGCCTTCGACGTGCTCTACGCCGAGGGCTGCGAAGGCGCGCCGAAGATGCTCTCGATCGGCATGCACTGCCGGCTGCTCGGCCGCCCGGCGCGCCTGGCCGCGCTGGCCCGTTTCATCGACTACGTGAAGGGCCATGAGAAGGTCTGGTTCGCCCGCCGCGTCGACATCGCCCGCCACTGGCACGCCACCCACCCCATGACCGCGGAGCGCAGCTGATGACCCCGTTCAAGACGATCAAGCCCTCGACCCTCGGCCGCGACGCCTTCGTCGCCGCCTTCGCCGACATCTACGAGCACTCGCCGTGGGTCGCCGAACGCGCCTACGACCGCGGCGTGGATGCCAGCCTCGACGATGTCGAGGCCCTGCACCGGCGCATGGCTGACGCCCTGCTCGATGCCAACCACGACGAGCAGTTGGCTCTGATCAACGCCCACCCGGACCTGGCCGGCAAGGCCGCCATCCGCGGCGAGCTGACCGCATCGAGCACCTCCGAGCAGGCCGGTGCCGGCATCCATGAATGCAGCGCCGAGGAATTCGCCCGCTTCACCGAACTCAACGATGCCTACAAGGCCAGGTTCGGCTTCCCCTTCATCAAGGCGGTCAAGGGCAGCAACCGGCACCAGATCCTCGCCGCGTTCGAGGAGCGCATCCACAACACGCCCGAGCAGGAATTCGCCACCGCATTGGCGGAGATCAACAAGATCGCCCTGTTCCGCCTGCAGGCCCTGTAGCCGGAACGGGAAACCAGGCAACACCGCAACACAGGCAATAAAGGCAGAAACCGCTCCACTCATTTCAAGGCAGATCGCGATGAAAGCTTACGCCGTACCCTTCGAGAAATACGTCAACCTGGCCGACGCCCGCCTGGGCACCCGCGCCATTTCCGTCACTGACGACTGGTTCGCCGACGTCAACCGGCTGTTCCAGCCGACGCCGGCCGTATGGAAGGAGGGCGTGTTCGATGACAACGGCAAGTGGATGGACGGCTGGGAGTCGCGCCGCAAGCGCTTCGAAGGCTATGACCATGCGGTGATCCGCCTCGGCGTACCGGGCTGGATCAAGGGCGTGGACATCGACACCAGCCACTTCACCGGCAACTTCCCGCCGTCGGCCTCGCTGGAAGCCTGCTTTGTCGCCGAAGGCGATCCAGACGACGACACCGTCTGGAGCGAAGTCCTGCCGGCCGTCGAGCTCAAGGGCAACAGCCATCACTACCACGAGATCGCCTTCGACAAGCCGGTCAGCCACCTGCGCTTCAACATCTACCCGGACGGCGGCGTCGCCCGCCTGCGCGTGCACGGCATTCCGTACCGCGACTGGAGCAGCGTCGGCGACAACGAGCAGATCGACCTCGCCGCCGCCCTCAACGGCGGCCGCGCACTGGCCTGCTCCGACGAGCACTTCGGCCGCATGAGCAACATCCTCAACCCGAACCGTGGCGAGAACATGGGCGACGGCTGGGAAACCGCCCGCCGTCGCACCCCTGGCAATGACTGGGTGATCGTCGCCCTCGGCCACCCGGGCGAGATCGAGCGCATCGTCGTCGATACCCTGCACTTCAAGGGCAACTACCCGGACAGCTGCACCATCCAGGCGGCCTACGTGAAGGGCGGCACCGACAGCCAGATCGAGACCCAGAGCCTGTTCTGGCGTGAACTGCTGCCGAGCCAGAAGCTCTCCATGCACGCCGAACACGAGTTCGTCGAGCAGATCGCCAGGCTCGGCCCGGTGACCCACGTGCGCCTGAACATCTTCCCGGACGGCGGCGTCAGCCGGCTGCGCTTGTTCGGCAAGGTGGCGAAGTAAGGTGGCGATAGGGGCATGGTGGACTGAAGCAGAACACCGCCCGCCCCTACTGAGCTCGCCCTAGGCCCCGGCCGTAGGGTGGGCTTCAGCCCACCGGATAAACCAGGCTCGCAAGCATGCGGGGCTACAAAGCAGAATTTTGATAACGAGAATGCCATGCGCACCCTGACCATCGAGCCACTGACCAAGGAAGCCTTCGCCCCCTTCGGCGATGTCATCGAGACCGAAGGCAGCGAGTTCTTCATGATCAACAACGGCTCGACCCGCCGCTATCACAAGCTGGCCACGGTCGAGACCGCCGCGTCCGAGGACAGGGCGATCATCAGCATCTTCGCCGCCGAGGCGCTCGAGATGCCGCTGGTCATCCGCATGCTGGAGCGTCATCCGCTGGGCAGCCAGGCCTTCGTGCCGCTGCTCGGCCACCCCTTTCTGGTCGTGGTCGCGCCACTTGGCGATGCACCTGTACCGGGCCACGTCCGCGCCTTCCGCAGCAACGGCAGGCAGGGCGTCAATTACCACCGCGGCGTCTGGCACCACCCGGTGCTGACGATCGAAAAGCGGGATGAATTCCTGGTGGTCGATCGCAGCGGTTCTGGCAACAACTGCGACGAGTACTTCTTCACGGAGGATCAGCAACTCCTCCTCGACCCCCAACAGGTTTCGCGCTGAGCCCAACCGCGCGCGGTGACTCGGACCGATACCCATAAGAAGAAAGGACGGCAGCTGCAGCCGCCGTACAAGAGGTAATCAACGTGGACGCACATCTGACCGAATGGCTGAACCTGGGAATTCGCTGGATCCACATGATCGTCGGCATCGCCTGGATCGGTGCTTCCTTCTATTTCGTCTGGCTGGAAAACAACCTCAACCGCAGCAACCCGCGCGAAGGGCTGTCCGGTGACCTCTGGGCCATCCACGGCGGCGGTATCTACCACCTGGAGAAATACAAGCTCGCCCCGCCGCAGATGCCGGAGAACCTGCACTGGTTCAAGTGGGAGGCCTACACCACCTGGCTGTCGGGCGTGGCCCTGCTGATGGTGGTCTACTACCTCAACCCGGGCCTGTACCTGATCGCCCCCGGCAGCGAGCTGTCGCCCGCCACTGCCGTGGCGATCGGCTTCGGCTCGCTGATCGTCGGCTGGTTCGTCTACGACCTGCTGTGCGACTCGCCGCTGGGCAAGACGCCGGCGCTGCTCGGTCTGGTGCTGTTCGTGCTGGTGATCGCCGCCTGCTGGGGCTATGCGCAGATCTTCAGCGGCCGCGCCGCCTACATCCATACCGGCGCGCTGATCGGCACCATCATGGTCGGCAACGTGCTGCGCATCATCATGCCGGCGCAGCGCGCGCTGGTCGCCGCCATCGAGCAGAACCGCACCCCCGACCCGGTGCTGCCGGCCAAGGGCCTGCTGCGCTCGCGGCACAACAACTACTTCACCCTGCCGGTGCTGTTCATCATGATCAGCAACCACTTCCCGAGCACCTACGGCAGCCAGTACAACTGGGCGATCCTCGCCGGCCTGGCGGCACTCGCGGTGCTGGTGCGGCACTTCTTCAACACCCGCCACGACAGCCAGCGCTTCGCCTGGGCCCTGCCGGCCGCCGCCGTGGGCATGATCTGCCTGGCCTTCGTCACCTCGCCGAACCGCCCGAGCAGCACGCCGAACCTGGCCGCCACCACCCCCGAGCAGGCCAGCGCCGCGGCCCAGGCGCATGCCGGGGCACCGGCGTTCGAAGAAGTCAGCGAGGTGATCCATGCGCGCTGCACCGTCTGCCATTCGGCCAACCCGAGCAGCCCGATGTTCTCCAGCGCACCGGCCGGGGTGATGTTCGACACCCCCGAGCAGATCCGCCAGCAGGCCGCGAAGATCCACGCGCAGAGCGTCGCCAGCCAGATCATGCCGCTGGGCAACATCACCCAGATGACCCAGGACGAGCGCGACCTGCTCGCCAGCTGGATCGCCCAGGGCGCCAGCCTCGACTGAACCGCCGCGCCGGGGCCCCTGCGGCCCCGGCGTGTGCCTCGCCTGCTGTTACAAATTCATCGAGAAAAGCGCCGCGCGCTTGCCTGAAATCAGCCGCCGCAAGGCCAACTTGGCTAGGCTGGTGGGGCGTTGCCGATCGCCCAGGTGCCTCGATGAAAGACCGCCCCGCCCCGCCCCGCCACCCTCGTCAACCGGAATGGCACAGCCTCGCGCCCGGCGATGTCGCCCGCCAACTGCGCAGCGGCCCGGGCGGCCTGAGCGACGCCGAGGCCCGCGAGCGCCTGGCCGAGTACGGCGCCAACCGCCTCGCCCCGCCGAAGACCCGCGGCCCGCTGATGCGCCTGCTCGCGCAGTTCCACAACATCCTGCTCTACGTGATGCTGGCCAGCTCGGTGATCACCGCGCTGCTCGAGCACTGGGTCGACGCCGCCGTGCTGCTGGCCGCCGCGGTGATCAACGCGGTGATCGGCTTCATCCAGGAAGGCAAGGCCGAGGCGGCGCTGGACGCCATTCGCGCGATGCTCTCGACCCAGGCGACGGTGATCCGCGACGGCAACCGCCGGCAGATCGACGCCACCGAACTGGTGCCCGGCGACCGCGTGCTGCTCGGCTCCGGCGACCGCGTGCCGGCCGACCTGCGCCTGCTGACCGTCCGCGAGCTGCGCATCGAGGAAGCCGCGCTGACCGGCGAATCGCTGCCGGTGGAAAAGCACATCGAGGCGGTGGCCAGCGGGGCACCGCTGGGCGATCGCTACGACATGGCCTATTCCGGCACCCTGGTCGTCTACGGCCAGGCCACCGGCATCGTGGTCGGCACCGGCGCCGACACCGAACTGGGCAAGATCAACCGCCTGCTGACCGACATCCACCACGCGACCACGCCGCTGCTGCGCCAGATGGACCGCTTCGGCCGCGTGCTGGCCTTCGCCATTCTCGCCGTCTGCGCGCTGACCTTCGCCGTCGGTACGCTCTGGCGCGGCCACGGCCTGGAGGACATGTTCCTCATGGTGGTGGCCCTCGCCGCGGCGGCGATTCCCGAAGGCCTGCCGGCGATCATGACCGTCACCCTGGCGCTCGGCGTGCAGCGCATGGCCCAGCGCAACGCCATCATCCGCCGGCTGCCGGCGGTGGAGACCCTGGGCTCGGTGACGGTGATCTGCTCGGACAAGACCGGCACCCTGACGCGCAACGAGATGACCGTGCAGCGCGTGGTCTGCGCCGTGCACCGCTTCGAGGTCGGCGGCGTGGGCTACACGCCGGTCGGCGACTGCACCCTGGACGGGCGCATCATCGACCCCGAGCACTACCCGTCCCTGGCGCTGGCGATCCGCACCGGCGTGCTGTGCAACGACGCGCGGCTGCGCGAGGTGGATGGCCACTGGCGGGTCGATGGCGACCCCACCGAAGGCGCCCTGCTGGTGCTCGGCGGCAAGGTCGGCTTCAGCCAGCACATCGCCGACGCCGCCTGGCCGCGCATCGACTCGATTCCCTTCGAATCCCAGCACCGCTACATGGCCAGCCAGCACCGCGACAGCGACGGCGTCTCCTGGCTGTTCGTCAAGGGCGCGCCGGAACGGGTCATGGAGATGTGCGACCACCAGCTCGGCGACAACGGCGAGCAGCCGCTGGATGCCGACTACTGGCGGCGCATGGCCAGCGACATCGCCGCCCGCGGCCTGCGCCTGCTGGCCCTGGCGTGCAAGCGCGCCGAACCGGCCAGCGGCCACCTGGAGAGCGCCGACCTGCACGGCGGCTTCGGCCTGGTGGCGCTGGTCGGCATCATCGACCCGCCACGCGAGGAAGCCGTCGCCGCGGTCGCCGAATGCCACCGCGCCGGCATCCGCGTGAAGATGATCACCGGCGACCACGCCGAGACCGCCCGCGCGATCGGCGCGCAACTGGACATCGGCGGCGGCCGCGCGGCGATCACCGGCGCCGAGGTGGCGCTGATGGAGGATGCCGAGCTGCGCCGCGTGGTGCGCGACGTCGATGTCTTCGCCCGCGCCAGCCCCGAGCACAAGCTGCGCCTGGTCGAGGCGCTGCAGGCCTGCGGCGAGGTGGTCGCGATGACCGGCGACGGGGTCAACGACGCCCCGGCGCTCAAGCGCGCCGACGTCGGCGTGGCCATGGGCCTGAAGGGCACCGAGGCGGCCAAGGAGGCTGCCGACATGGTGCTGGCCGACGACAACTTCGCCACCATCGCCTCGGCGGTGCGCGAAGGCCGTGCGGTCTACGACAACCTGAAGAAGTTCGTGCTGTTCTCGCTGCCGACCAATGGCGGCGAGGCGCTGGTGGTGATCGCCGCGATCCTCTTCGAGCTGGCGCTGCCGATGACGCCGGCACAGGTGCTCTGGGTCAACCTGGTCACCTCCAGCACCCTGGGCCTGGCGCTGGCCTTCGAGCCGGACGAGCGCGGCATCATGCAGCGCCTGCCGCGGCCGCCGGGCCAGCCGCTGCTCAGCGGCTTCTTCGCCTGGCGAGTGATCATGGTCTCGCTGCTGATGATGATCGGCGCGCTGGGCGTGTTCCTCTGGGAGATGCAGCGCAGCGGCGACCTGCAGACCGCCCGCACGCTGGCGGTCAACGCGGTGGTGATGGCCGAGATCTTCTACCTGGTCAGCAGCCGCTCGATCTTCGCCTCGGTGCTCAGCCGCCAGGGGCTGACCGGCAACCCCTACGTGCTGCTCTCGATCGCCGCCTGCCTGCCGTTGCAGCTGGCCTTCACCCATGCCCCGGCGATGCAGGCGCTGTTCGGCTCGGTCGACCTGAGCCTCACCCAGTGGCTGCAGGCCGTCGCCGCCGGGTTGCTGGTGCTGCTGGTCGCCGAACTGGAGAAGCTGCTGATCCGTCGCTCGCCGCTGGGCCGGCGGCTGGGCGACCGCTACGCGGCACCAGCCCCGGCGGCGCTCGACAATCGATGACCGCCGGCTACAATTCGGCGCCCCGTTCGCCCCGGAATCGCCTCGATGATTGAAGCCAGCTGGATCGCCTTTGCCTTCGTCCTGGGCCTGGCGGCCCGTGCCATCGGCCTGCCGCCGCTGATCGGCTACCTCGGCGCCGGCTTCGCCCTGGCCGCAGCCGGCGAGCGCATCGGCGTCGGCGCGGACGACAGCGAGATCCTCCAGCACCTGGCGCACCTGGGCGTGCTGCTGTTGCTGTTCACCGTCGGCCTCAAGCTCAAGCTCAGCAACCTGGTGCGCCGCGAGGTGATCGGCGGCAGCCTGCTGCACTTCACGCTGTCCAGCCTGCTGGTGCTGCCGGCGGTGCTGTTCATCTTCGAATCCAGCTGGCGCGACGCCCTGCTGATCGCCGTCGCCCTGTCGTTCTCCAGCACCGTGCTGGCGGCCAAGGTGCTCGAGGGCAAGCGCGAGCTGAAGGCCTTCCACGGCCGCGTGGCGATCGGCGTGCTGATCATCCAGGACCTCATCGCCCTGGTGGTCATGAGCCTGGCCGCCGGCCAGGTGCCCTCGCCCTGGGCGCTGCTGGTGTTCCTCCTGCCGCTGCTGCGGCCGCTGCTGTTCCGCCTGCTCGACCACTCCGGCCACGAGGAGCTGCTGGTGCTGCTCGGCCTGATGCTGGCGCTGGTGGTCGGCGGCGTCGGCTTCGAACACCTGGGCCTGAGTTCCGAGCTCGGCGCGCTGGCCTTCGGCGCCATGCTGGCCAAGCACAAGCGCGCCACCGAGCTGTCCAACTCGCTGTGGGCGATCAAGGAAGTCTTCCTGGTCGGCTTCTTCCTGCAGATCGGCATCGGCGGCCTGCCCGATGCCGACGCCATGATCTTCGCGGTGGTCGTCGCCCTGCTGCTGCCGCTCAAGGGCGTGCTGTTCTTCTTCCTGTTCCTCGGCTTCCGCCTGCGCGCGCGCAGCGCCTTTCTCAGCGCCACGAGCCTGACCAACTACAGCGAGTTCGGCCTGATCGTCGCCAGCGTGGTGCTGCCGCAGTGGCTGACACCTTTGGCCATCGCCGTGGCGCTGTCGTTCGTCGTCTCCGCGCAGCTCAACCGCGTTTCCCACCCGCTCTACGATCGCCTGGCCCGCCGGCTGATCCCGCTGGAACGCAACATCCGCCACCCCGACGAGCAACCGGTGTCGCTGCGTGATGCGCAGATCCTGGTGATGGGCATGGGCCGCACCGGCCGCGCCGCCTACGACCACCTCAAGGCCAAGGGCTTCCGGGTGGTCAGCCTGGATTCGGACCCGGTGATGGTGCAGCGCAACATCGACGAGGGCCGCAACATCTTCTTCGCCGACGCCGAGGACCAGATGTTCTGGCAGACCCTGGAGATGAACCAGGTGCGCGCCGTGGTGCTGGCGATGAACGACCCGGAGGCCAAGATCATCTCCACCACCAAGCTGCGCGGCATCGGCTTCGACGGGCTGATCGTCTCGCATGCCATGTACGAGGACATCGCCGAGCGCATCCAGGCCGCCGGCGCCGATCGCACCTACCTGACCATGACCGAGGCCGGCACCGGCCTGGCGGAGAACGTCGCCCGCGAGCTGCGCCTCGACGCCTGAGCAGCCCTTAAATTGTGTACAAAAATACACGCCACTTGTTTTCATGCGTGAATACAGCCTGCTATAGTCCAGCACGCTACCGGCCCGACGCTGCACCGTCAGCCGTCGCGCCATGCAGGCCCATGACCGCACAACAACAAATGGCAGGCTTAGCAATGATCCGAGAACCCAGGCCGATGACGGCCGCTCGACCGCCCCTTTCCGCCGCTCCGCCCCGAGCCTCGACGGTTGCCCGACCGCCGCAGGCACCGCCCCTGCGACCCGATGCCACAACGAAACCGCCACGCATTCGTCGGGCCTGAGCCGTCCCGCGCTTCCCGCCTCGCGACCGCTACCCGACAATGCGAGGCCAAAAAAATCGACACTGGCAAACACAGGAATCATCCATGCACCTGAAGACCGCTTCCCTCGCCCTCGCCGGCAGCCTGCTGGCCGCCCCGGCCATGGCCGAAGGCCTGCTGCACTGGCAGAACAACAGCCTGACCTACCTGTACGGCAAGGACTACAAGATCGACCCGGACACCCAGCAGACCGTCACCTTCGAGCACGCAAGCGGCTGGGCCTGGGGCGACCTGTTCCTGTTCGTCGACAACATCTGGTTCAACGGCCCCAACGGCAACGATGGCCACACCTACTACGGCGAATTCAGCCCGCGCCTGTCGCTGGGCAAGATCAGCGGCCAGGACCTGTCGTTCGGCCCGGTCAAGGACGTGCTGCTCGCCGCCACCTACGAGCGCGGCGAAAGCCAGGCCGATGGCACGCCGAACCAGAACTACCTGCTCGGCCCGGCGGTGGACCTGGACGTGCCCGGCTTCGACCGCCTGGCGCTGAACCTCTACTACCGCAAGCCCGATGGCAGCACCGGCAAGCCTTCCGGCCAGTGGCAACTGACCCCGACCTGGGCGATGACCTTCCCGGTGGGCAAGTCGGACATCCTCTTCGACGGCTTCATCGACTGGGTGATCAACGATGCCGGCTCCGAGCGCCGCGGCGACTTCATCTCGAAGAACCTGCACATCGTGCCGCAGATCAAGTACGACCTGGGCAAGGCGCTGGACTACACCCCGGGCCGGCTCTACGTGGGTATCGAGTACGACTACTGGTCGGACAAGTACGGCATCGAGGACGGCGGCTACGTCAGCCGCAACTTCGTCGGCAAGACCGACCAAAGCACCTTCAGCGCCATCGTCAAGGCGCACTTCTGAACCTGATTGCGCAGTACTGAAAAGGGCGACCCTCGGGTCGCCCTTTTTCGTGGGTGCCCTGCCCGGCTACAGGCGGAAACTGCCCATCTGCCGCCCGAGGTCCTCGGCCAGTTGCGAGAGCGCCTGGCAGTCGCTGCGGCAGGCCTGCACGTCGCGCGCCGTGGCCTGCGCCAGGTCGGCGATACCCTGCACGTTGCGGGTGATCTCCTCGGTCACGCTGCTCTGCTCCTCGGTCGCGGTGGCGACCTGGGTGTTCATGTCGCTGATCGCCTCGACCTGCTCGGTGATCGCGCCGAGCGACTGCCCGGTGCGCTGGCTGGCCTGCACCCCGGTGCCGGTGGCGGCCTGCCCGGCGTGCATCGAGGCAACCGCGTTGTCGGCACCGCTCTTGAGCCGCTGGATCATCTGCTGGATTTCGTCGGTCGAGCCCTGGGTACGGCTGGCCAGGGTACGCACCTCGTCGGCGACCACCGCGAAGCCGCGGCCCATCTCGCCGGCCCGCGCCGCCTCGATGGCCGCGTTCAATGCCAGCAGGTTGGTCTGCTCGGAGATGCCGCGGATGACCGCCAGCACCTGGTCGATGGACGCCACCTGCTGCGCCAGCTCGGTCACCGAGCCGGCGGCCTGACCGATCTCGCCGGACATCCGCTCGATATGCGCGATGGATTCGCCGACCACCGCGCGCGCCTCGAGCGCCTCGTTGCGCGCGCCCTGGGAGGCTTGCGCGGCACTGCTGGCGTTGCGCGCGATCTCCTGCACGGTCAGGCCCATCTCGTGCACCGCGGTGGCGACCATGTCGGTCATCTCGTGCTGGCGCCCGGCCCGCGCGGCGGTGTCGTCCACCACCCGCGCCACCTGGCCGACGGCGCCGCGCAGCTGTTCGCTGGTGGTCAGCACGTCGCCGATCAGCCCGCGCAGGCTGGCGATGAAGCGGTTGAAGCCGCGCGCCAGGTCGCCCAGTTCGTCGGCGCGGCTCTCGTCCAGGCGACGGGTCAGGTCGCCACCGCCGCCGCCGATCTCCACCAGCGCCGCGGTGACCTGGCGGATCGGCCGTACCAGCCCGCGCGCCAGCAGCACGACAGCCAGCAGCGAGAACAGGCCGATGGCGGCGCCGATCAGGCTGGTCATCCACAGCGTGCGGCGCGCCTCGCCGAAGACCTCCGCCTCCGGCACCTCGGCGACCAGCAGCCAGCCCAGCCCCTGCAGCGGCTGGGCCATGGCGAGGAAGGTTTCGCCGTCGCGCTCGAAGCGCACCACCTGCCCGGCCTGCGCCTGCAGTTGCCGCGCAGCCTCGGCGCCGGTCAGCTCGGCCAGCGCGGCGCGGCCATTGCGCTCGCTTTGCGGATGGATCTTGACCTGGCCATCGTCACCGACCAGGTACACCTCGCCGCGCTCGCCGAGGCGGAAGTCGGCGATCAGCGCGGACATGCTGCTCAGGCTGTAGCCCAGGCCGGCGACGCCCAGCGTGCGCCCGCCGGCGGCGATGCGCTGGTTGATGAACAGCGTCGGCTGGCCGGTGGCCTTGTCGATGTCCAGTTCCACCCGGCGCTCCACGCCGCTGTCGAGCAGGCCGTAGAACCAGCCATCGGCCGGGTTCGCCCGCGACAGCGTGCGGCTGAGGCCGGCGTCGGCGTAGTAGTGGCCGCTGTCGAGCACCGCGATGGAGGTGGTCAGCGCGTTCTGCTGGGCCTTCACGCCGTGCAGGTAGCGGGCGATGGCCTCGGCCTGCTGCGGGTCCTCGCCGGCGCCCAGCCAGTCATGCACCAGGCTGTTGCCGGCGATGCCGGCGGTGGCGGTGATCGGCGCCGCCAGGGTGCGCCCGATGTCATTGCCGATCGCGCCGATCCTCGCCGGCAGCGCCTCGCCCAGCAGGTAGCGCTCGGCCTGCCGCTCCACCGCCGAGGCGTAGACGAGGATGACCACCAGCAGGCTCGCCAGCAGCGCGGCGCCCATGCTGACGACCAGCTGCAATTGGATACTGCGTTGCATGAAGCGCATGGCATGACTCCGTAGCTTTATAGGTATGGGTTCTGATCTGTGCACAATCGTGTATACCGAGCGCACGACTCGACGTTCCGCTATCGACCCGCACGGCCCATTGCTTGAGGCCACTCGTCCATTAGCTGCCGCGCGGCCCGGAGAGGAGCCCGCCCAGGTCGGGCCCCAGGCATGACGCGCCCGGCTAGCGGCCAGCCGCCTGCCTGGCCTTCTGCCGCTCGAGGAAGTCGACCTTCCACTGCTCCATGCCGATGTACGGCGAGTCCAGGCCGGCCTCCACGCCGTATTCGGCCTTCAGCGCCACGAGCGTGTCGCGCTGCTCGTCGAGAAAGCGGTCGAAGCGCTGGATCAGCTCCGGGTGGCGCACGCTGGACAGGTGGTAGGTGCCGCGGCTGTGCGGCAGCCCGGCATCGAACACCAGCGCGCCGGGCTGGGTGCGCACGTGGTCGAGGTAATGCATGGCGACGACGATGTTGTAGTAGGCGCCATCGGTTTCCCTGAGCATGGCCTGGCGGATCATGCGCGGCAGATCGCGGCTGCCGATCGGCAGGATCTGCCCGGCGCCGATCGGCGCCTCGTAGCCGCGCGGTGTCCAGCCATCGACCACCGCCAGCCGCTTGAGCTGCCCGATGCCCAGCCCCTGCCGCCGGGGCGCCACCATGACGCCATCGACATAGGCCACCGCCGCCTGGCTGTAGTGCAGCCGATGGCCGGCCTTG
Source organism: Pseudomonas oligotrophica (assembly GCF_021726475.1). GTDB lineage: Bacteria > Pseudomonadota > Gammaproteobacteria > Pseudomonadales > Pseudomonadaceae > Stutzerimonas > Stutzerimonas oligotrophica. Next base: position 130,613 of record NZ_JAKJRU010000003.1, on the reverse strand, counting down.
TCGGCAGCCGACCAGGCCGGGCTGTCGGGATACTTGAAATCGACGCTGCCGGCGAGCAGCGCCGGCAGCAACTCGGCGGCCGGCAGCGGCCGGTAGGCCAGGCGTATGCCGGCCTGTGCGGCGAATGCATCCAGCAGGTCGCGCGCGAAACCCCGGTATTCGCCGGTCTGCTCCACGCTGTAATGCGGCATGAAGTGGGCCTGCTCGACCCCGACGACGTAGGTCGGCTCGGCATGCAGCGCGGCAGGGAACATCAGCAGTACGCTGGCGGTAAGGGGCTTCATCGTGTGCTCCTGGCGATCGTTGTTGTTCTTGTACGTCCGGCATGGCGCACCGCCGCAACATGGCGAACCAATGGCGCCAAACAATTGTATACACAACTGATCACAATGAGGGAAGCATTCGTGCCGGGCGCAGTTCGCCCTTGTTGTAGCCGGCCTGCTGCCGCAGAATTTCCGCACTTTTGTCCAGCGCTCGTCATCGAGCAGCCCCGGGCCCGGTGCAGACCGGCCCCGCCGCGGAAATCGAACAGCCCATGTCCAGCATCCGAGAGCGCAACAAAGAACTGATCCTGCGGGCCGCCAGCGAGGAGTTCGCCGAGAAGGGCTTCGCCGCTACCAAGACCAGCGACATCGCGGCCCGCGCCGGGCTCCCCAAGCCCAACGTCTACTACTACTTCAAGTCGAAGGAAAACCTCTATCGCGAGGTACTGGAGAGCATCGTCGAGCCGTTGCTGGCGGCCTCGGCGCCGTTCAACCAGCCGGGCGAGCCGGCCGAGGTGCTGCGCGCCTACATCCGCAGCAAGATCCGCATCTCCCGCGAGCACGCCGGCGCCTCCAAGGTGTTCGCCAGCGAGATCATGCACGGTGCGCCACACCTGTCCGCCGAGCGCGTCGCCCAGCTCAACGCCCAGGCCGCGCACAACATCGCGCGGCTGCAGGGCTGGATCGACGCGGGACGGATGGCGGCGGTGGACCCGAGCCACCTGCTGTTCAGCATCTGGGCGGCGACCCAGACCTATGCCGACTTCGACTGGCAGATCACCAGCGTCACCGGCAAGGAGCGCCTGGATGACGACGACTACGAAGCCGCCGCCGAGACCATCATCCGCCTGGTGCTCAAGGGCTGCGAAGTCAGCGAGGCGCCTGCCCGGCCAGGGCCGGAGGCTACGCCGCGCTGAGGCCGCCGGTCGCTGCGCTGGCGAGCGCGGCGCCTGTCAGGTCGGGACCGGCCGCGGGCCGAGCGGTGCCGGCCGGCCAAGCAGGTAGCCCTGCGCCTTGTTGACCTGCAGGCGACGCAACATGGCCAGCTCCGCCTCCGTCTCGACGCCCTCGGCGACCACCTTGCAGCCTGTTTCCTCGGCGAAACGGATCAGCGCGGCCGCCAGCGCCCGGCTGCCGGTATCGCTGTCGACATTGCGGATCAGGCTGCTGTCGAGCTTGATCACGTCCGGCTTGAGCTTGAGGATGTGGCGAAAGCTCGCGTAGCCGGCCCCGGCATCGTCCACCGCCAGGCGCAGCCCGCCGCGGCGCAGCGGCGCGAGCAGTTCGGCCAGGCGCAGGTAATCCTGGATCGAGGCGTGCTCGGTCACCTCCAGCATCAGGCGGTCGAGCGGGTGGCCGGCGAGCACCCTGCCCACGCCACCACCGAGGATGGTCTGCGGCGAGACGTTGAGCGACAGGTAGCAGTCGGCCGGCAGGCGATCGAAGCCTTGCAGGGCGGCCTCGATCAGCGCGATCTCCAGTTCTTCCTGCAGCCCGACCTGCCCGGCCTCGTCGAACCACTGGTCCGGCGGGCGCTGCGGCTCGCAATGGAAGCGCGCCAGGGCCTCGTGGCCGACGACGCGGTTCTCCACCAGATGCACGATGGGCTGGTAGATCACGCCGAACGCGCGCCGGGCCAGCACATCGCTGATCCGGCTGTGCTTGCTTTCGTGCGCCTGCCGGGTTTTCACCTGGGATTCGAGCAACTGGCCGGCAAAGGCCGCGAACAGCCGCAAGGTGTTCAGGTCGCGCTCGTTGAGGCTGCCGTCCGGGTAGGTGCTGAAACAGCAGAACGTCCCGTACAGCTGGCCGTCGCTGAAGCGAATCGGCACGCTCAGGTGCGCGCCGACCGGCAGCTCGGTGGTGACCGGCAGCGTCAGCGCCTCGGCCAGTTGCGTGGCGTCGCGGATCAGCTCCGGCAGGCGGCCGTCGACCACGCGCTGGCAGTAGCTCTCCTCCAACGGATTGCCATCGCCCGGGCGAATCACCAGATTCTCGGTCTGGCCATCGACATGCCGGAAGATCCGCGCGCCCTCGCTGAATTCGGCGATGAACGCCACCTCCATGCCCATGTGGCTGCGCACCGCATGCAACGCCTCGCAGAGCATCGCGCCGATCGGCAGGCTGGCGCTTTCGAGCCGGGCGAGGATCCGCGCCGGGTCCAGCTCGATCGGTGCCGCGCCTTGCGGGGCAATTCTGATCGGCTTCATCAGGCCGTATACGGCTGAAGCAGAATCTACATGCCTGAGCATCCGTACCTCCCGTCACAATTGCGATCGATTCCTATCAACACGAACACCCTGCCAGAGGCGCCCTGCCACGGCATAGCGACCAAGCGGTCCCGATGGCCACGCGCCGACCAGCGGCGCCCTGCCGCGCCGCTCAGTTGCCTTTCAGGCCGACCCAGGCCGGCGCGTGGTCGCTGGCATGTTCCTCGCCGCGCACCCAGCGGTCGACGCCGGCATCCTGCAGCCGCGGCGCCAGGTCGGGGCTGAGCAGCAGGTGGTCGATGCGCAGCCCCGAATCCTTCTGCCAGTGCTGGCGGAAATAGTCCCAGAAGGTAAAGACCGGCTCGTCCGGGTAGCGCGCGCGCAGTGCATCGGTCCAGCCCTGGGCCAGCAGGCGCTGGTAGCACTCGCGGCTTTCCGGCTGCAGCAGCGCGTCCTTGCGCCAGGAGCGCGGGTTGTAGATGTCGGCATCGGTCGGCACCACGTTGTAGTCGCCGGCCAGCACCACCGGATGCCCGCTGGCCAGGAGCGCTGCGGCGTGCTCGATCAGCCGCTCGAACCAGGCCAGCTTGTAGTCGAACTTCGGCCCCGGCTGCGGGTTGCCGTTGGGCAGGTAGAGGCTGGCGACGATCACCCCGTGCACCGCGGCTTCCAGGTAGCGGCTATGGCTGTCGTCCGGGTCGCCCGGCAGGCCGCGGCGGATCTCCAGCGGCTCGCCGTCGCGGGCGAGGATGGCAACGCCATTCCAGGACTTCTGCCCGTGCCAGATCGCGCCGTAGCCGGCGCCACGGATGTCGTCGATGGGGAAGTCGGCGTCCTGTGCCTTGAGCTCCTGCAGGCAGACCACGTCAGGCTGCTCGCGCGCCAGCCATTCGAGCAGGTTGGGCAGGCGCGCGCGGATGCCATTGATGTTGAAGGTGGCGATTTTCAGCGTGTCCACGACAGGCCTCGACGAAAAAAGCTGGTTTGAGCGTAGCAGCTGAAGTGAGCCGTGCCGGCAGCTGCGGCGCACGAGCGCGTTCCGGCACCGGCCTGTGCTCAGACTGACCGGCGCCCGGGCGGTTCAACCGAAGCACTCTAAATCGCCACTTTCAGCGCACCTCCCAGTAGCCCGGTGCGTTGTAGATGTCCTTCAGGTAGTCGATGAAGAAACGCACCTTGGCCGGCAGGTAGCGCTGCTGCGGGTAGACGGCCTGGATGTCGTAGGCCGGCAACGCGTACTCGTCGAGTACCGTGACCAGCTCGCCGCGCTTGAGCTCGGCCTGGATCTCCCACGTCGAGCGCCAGCCGATGCCCAGGCCCTGCTTGACCCAATCGAACAACAGTTCGCCGTCGTTGCAGTCCAGGTTGCCGGCCACACGAATGGCCACCTGCCGGCCGTCACGCAGAAAGGTCCAGCCGCGCTGCTGGCCGCCCTGCAGGTTGAAGGCCAGGCAGTTGTGCTCGGCCAGCTCTTCGAGGGTGGCCGGCGTGCCGTGGCGGGCGAAGTACTCCGGCGAGCCGCAGACCACCCGCCGGTTGGCAAACAGCCGCACCGCCACGTAGTTGGGGTCGGTCACCTCGCCGATGCGAATGCCCATGTCGTAGCCGTGGCGCACCAGGTCGACCACGCTGTCGGTGAAATTGAACGACAGCTGCAGGTCCGGGTAGCGCGCCTGGAACGCCGGTGCGTGCGGGCCGATATGCCGCCGCCCGAATGCCGCCGGCGCCGACACCACCAGGTGGCCGCGTACCGAGGTGCGGTCGTGGCTGATGCTGGCGTCCACCTCATCGAAGTCCTTGAGCAACCCGCGGGCGCGCTCCAGATACTGCTCGCCCAGATCGGTCAGCGACAGGCCGCGGGTGGAGCGGTGCATCAGCTTGACGCCCAGGTGTCGCTCCAGCGCATCCAGCCGCCGCCCCATCACCACCGGGGTGACGTTCTCCTTGTGCGCGGCGGCGGCGAAGCTGCCGCAGTCGGCCACCAGCACGAAGCTGCGCAGGGTCGTATAGCGATCCATTCGATACTCCTGATATCGACAGAACTGAAGTCTCGGCCAATTCCGCCACGGAATCCAGGGCGGCATGCTTGGGCCACGTAGAAAAACTATCGAATAAAAAGGCAGCCACGATCCAGCGAGCTAGCGATCCGCTTCTAACGCAGCAGGGCCGACGCGCAGCAGATCGTGAACAGATTCCAAGAATCAGGAGGAAGAACCATGGCCCGCATGAGAGCAATCGACGCCGCCGTCGCGGTAATGCGCAAGGAAGGCATCGACACCGCCTTCGGCATCCCCGGCGCCGCGATCAATCCGCTGTATTCCGCCCTGCGGGCCGATGGCGGCATCCGTCATATCCTCGCCCGCCACGTCGAGGGCGCCTCGCACATGGCCGAGGGCTACACCCGTGCCAAGCCTGGCAACATCGGCGTGTGCATCGGCACCTCGGGCCCGGCCGGCACCGACATGATCACCGGCCTGTACTCGGCTTCGGCCGACTCCATTCCGATCCTCTGCATCACCGGGCAAGCACCGCGTGCCCGCCTGCACAAGGAAGATTTCCAGGCCGTGGACATCGAGTCCATCGCCAAGCCGGTCACCAAGTGGGCGGTCACCGTACTCGAGCCGGCACTGGTCCCGCGCGTGTTCCAGCAGGCCTTCCACGTGATGCGCTCCGGCCGCCCCGGCCCGGTGCTGATCGACCTGCCGTTCGACGTGCAGATGGCCGAGATCGAGTTCGACGTCGACACCTACGAGCCGCTGCCGGTCTATAAGCCGGCGGCAACCCGCAAGCAGATCGAGAAGGCCATCGACATGCTCTGCGCCGCCGAACGTCCGCTGATCGTCGCCGGTGGCGGCATCTACAACGCCGCGGCCGAGGCCTTGCTGGTGGAATTCGCCGAGACCGTCGGCGTGCCGGTGATCCCGACGCTGATGGGCTGGGGCTCGATCCCCGACGACCATCCGCTGATGGCCGGCATGTGCGGGCTGCAGACCAGCCACCGCTACGGCAACGCGACGATGCTCGAATCCGACTTCGTGCTCGGCATCGGCAACCGCTGGGCCAACCGCCACACCGGTTCGGTGGAGACCTATACCAAGGGCCGTACCTTCGTTCACGTCGATATCGAGCCGACCCAGATCGGTCGGGTGTTCGCGCCGGACTACGGCATCGTCTCCGACGCCCGCGCCGCGCTGGAGCTGTTCGTCGACGTGGCCAAGGCACGCAAGGCCGAAGGCCGTCTGCCGGATCGCCGCGCCTGGGCCGCCGACTGCCTGGAACGCAAGCGCACGATGTTGCGCAAGACCAACTTCGACAGCGTGCCGATGAAGCCGCAGCGCGTGTACCAGTGCATGAACAACGCCTTCGGCAAGGACACCTGCTACGTCAGCACCATCGGCTTGTCGCAGATCGCCGCCGCGCAGTTCCTGCATGTCTACCAGCCGCGCAACTGGATCAACTGCGGCCAGGCCGGCCCGCTCGGCTGGACCATTCCGGCGGCGCTCGGTGTGGTTGCCGCGGACCCGGCGCGCAAGGTGGTGGCGCTGTCGGGCGACTACGACTTCCAGTTCATGATCGAGGAACTGGCCGTCGGTGCGCAGTTCAAGCTGCCCTACCTGCACATCCTGGTGAACAACGCCTACCTCGGGCTGATCCGCCAGGCGCAGCGCGGCTTCGACATGGATTACTGCGTGCAGCTCGGCTTCGAGAACATCAATGCCGACCAGAGCGGCATGGAAGGCTACGGCGTCGATCACGTCGCGGTGGTCGAGGGCCTGGGCTGCAAGGCGCTGCGCGTGTTCAAGCAGGAAGACCTGCGCCCGGCCATCGAGCAGGCCCAGGCCTGGATGGCCGAGCACCAGGTGCCGGTGGTGATCGAGGTGATCCTCGAGCGGGTGACCAACATCGCCATGGGCACCGAGATCGACGCGATCAACGAGTTCGAGGCGCTGGCCAGCTGCCGCGAGGACGCACCGACGGCGGTTGGGTTGCTGGATTGAAGCCATGCGACACGGTGGATAAGCCGCAAGCGGCGTTATCCACCCTACGCCACGCCAGCCAGTGCAACCGTAGGGTGGATATCGCGAAGCATATCCACCGCAAACGCAACACCCAGGGTGGCCACCACACCACCGCAATGCAGAACCGAATGTGATCCCTACAGATCAGGAGAAAACCATGCCCCGCTTTGCCGCCAACCTGTCGATGCTGTTCACCGAGCAGGACTTCATGGACCGCTTCGCCGCTGCCGCCCAGGCCGGCTTTTCCGGTATCGAGTACCTGTTCCCCTACGATTACCCGGCCGAGGAGATCAAGGCCCGGCTGGATGCCAACAAGCTGACGCAGGTGCTGTTCAACCTGCCGGCCGGTGACTGGGCCGGTGGCGAGCGTGGCATCGCGATCTTCCCCGAGCGGGTCGAGGAATTCCGCGCCGGCGTAGACCAGGCCATCGCCTACGCCAAGGTACTGGGCAACACCCAGGTCAACTGCCTGGCCGGCATCGTTCCCAAGGGTGCCGACCTCGGCAAGCTGGAAATCACCTTTATCGAGAACCTGCGCTACGCCGCGCAAAAGCTCGAGGAGGCCGGCATTCGCCTGGTGATGGAGATGATCAACACCCGCGACATCCCGCGTTTCTTCCTCAACAACACCTCGCAGGCGCTGGAGCTGCGCGACAAGGTCGGCCACGCCAACCTCTCGCTGCAGTACGACATCTATCACATGCAGATCATGGAAGGCGATCTGGCGCGGACCATGGAAAACAACCTGGCGGCGATCAACCACGTGCAGCTGGCCGACAACCCCGGCCGCCACGAACCAGGGACCGGCGAGATCAACTACCGCTTCCTGTTCGAGCACCTGGACCGCATCGGCTACCAGGGCTGGGTCGGCTGCGAATACAAGCCGGCCACCACCACCGAGGCCGGCCTCGGCTGGCTGAAGAGCCACAACGCCATCTGACACGCTCACGCGGCAACGCAGGCCGCTGCGCGGCCTGCCCCCTACAGAATCGAGGAGAACACTCATGGCTAAAATCGGATTCATCGGCACCGGCATCATGGGCAAGCCCATGGCAATCAACCTGCAGAAAGCCGGTCACCAGATCTTTCTGTCCCAGCACCACGATCAGGCCCCGGCCGAACTGACCGAAGCCGGCGCCATCGGCCTGGCCAACCCGCAGGAAGTCGCCCAGGAAGCCGAGTTCATCATCGTCATGGTGCCGGACACCCCGCAGGTCGAGGACGTGCTGTTCCGTGCCGACGGCGTGGCCGCCGGCGTCGGTGCCGGCAAGGTGGTGATCGACATGAGCTCGATCTCGCCTACCGCCACCAAGCAGTTCGCCGAGAAGATCAAGGCCACCGGCGCTGAATACCTCGACGCCCCGGTATCCGGTGGTGAGGTGGGTGCCAAGGCCGCCACCCTGTCGATCATGGTCGGTGGCAGCGAAGCGGCCTTCGAGCGCGCGCTGCCACTGTTCCAGGCGATGGGCAAGAACATCACCCGCGTCGGCGAGAGCGGCGACGGCCAGACCGCCAAGGTCGCCAACCAGATCATCGTCGCGTTGAACATCCAGGCGGTCGCCGAAGCGCTGCTGTTCGCCGCGAAGAACGGGGCTGATCCGGCCAAGGTGCGCGAGGCGCTGATGGGCGGCTTCGCCGGCTCGAAGATCCTCGAGGTACACGGCGAGCGCATGATCAAGGGCACCTTTGATCCGGGCTTCCGCATCGCCCTGCACCAGAAGGATCTCAACCTCGCCCTCAACGGCGCGCGTGAGCTGGGCCTGAACCTGCCCAACACCGCCAATGCCCAGCAGGTATTCAGCACCTGCGCGGCGATCGGCGGCAGCGGCTGGGACCACTCGGCGCTGATCAAGGGCCTGGAGCACATGGCCAACTTCTCGATCCGCAAGGACTGACCCGCTTCGAGCCCGCTGCACCCGAATCTGCGACGACCGCCTTCAGACAGACAGCAATCCATCCGGCGGTGGTAGTCGCGGCACAAGGTGCCGCGGTGCTCAAAGGGTTGAGCCAGCGCTGCGCGGGGCCGGAATCACAGCGTCCCCCCACGACCAGGAACCTGCGCAGCGCCTGGTTCATCCGCCACCTCCGGGTGGCACCTCGACCTGCCCGGCAGGAGATGTCACGGCTCGAATGCCGGGCGGGTCGATTTCAGTCCTCAGCGCTTGCGTGCCCGAGCGTTAAGGTCTGCAATCGGCCCTCTGCAAGAAAAGACCAAGGAGCCAGAGATGCCCATCGATCCCCAAGCCCTGCTGCGCCAGCTGTTCGACAGCGCCATCGAAGCCGCCCATCCGCGCCATGTGCTGGCCGACCATCTGCCCGAAGACCGCAGCGGCCGCGCCATCGTCATCGGCGCCGGCAAGGCGGCCGCGGCCATGGCCGAAGCCATCGAGAAGGTCTGGGAAGGCGAGCTGTCCGGGCTGGTGGTGACCCGCTACGAGCACCACGCCGACTGCCGGCGCATCGAGGTGGTCGAGGCCGCGCACCCGGTGCCGGACGACGCCGGCGAGCGCGTCGCCCGCCGGGTGCTGGAGCTGGTCAGCAACCTCGAGGAAAGCGACCGGGTGATCTTCCTGCTCTCCGGCGGCGGCTCCTCGCTGCTGGCGTTGCCGGCCGAAGGCATCTCGCTGGCCGACAAGCAGGCGATCAACAAGGCGCTGCTGCGCTCCGGCGCGCACATCGGCGAGATGAACTGCGTGCGCAAGCACCTCTCGGCGATCAAGGGCGGCCGCCTGGCCAGAGCCTGCTGGCCGGCCAGCGTGTACACCTACGCGATTTCCGACGTGCCCGGCGACGAGGCCACGGTGATCGCCTCCGGCCCCACCGTCGCCGACCCGACCACCTCCGCCGAGGCGCTGGCAATCCTCGAGCGCTACCACATCGAGGTGCCGGCCAATGTGCGCGTCTGGCTCGAGGACCCGCGCTCGGAGACGCTCAAGCCGGGCGATCCGCTGCTCGCGCGCAGCCACTTCCAGCTGATCGCCACGCCGCAGCAGTCGCTCGACGCCGCCGCTGAAGTGGCCCGCGCCGCCGGTATCACCCCACTGATCCTCGGCGACCTGGAGGGCGAGGCACGCGAGGTGGCCAAGGTGCATGCCGGCATCGCCCGCCAGGTGGTGCTGCACGGCCAGCCGATCGCCGCGCCCTGCGTGATCCTCTCCGGCGGCGAGACCACCGTGACCGTGCGCGGCAACGGCCGCGGCGGGCGCAACGCCGAGTTCCTGCTCGCCCTGACCGAGGCGCTGCAAGGCCTGCCCGGCGTCTACGCCCTGGCCGGCGACACCGACGGCATCGACGGCTCGGAGGACAACGCCGGCGCGCTGATGACCCCGGACAGCTTCGCCCGTGCCGAGGCGCTGGGCCTGCGCGCCGCCGACGCGCTGGCCGACAACGATGGCTATGGCTACTTCGCCGCGCTGGACGGCCTGATCGTCACCGGCCCGACCCGCACCAACGTCAACGACTTCCGCGCCATCCTGGTCCTGCCGCCGTCGCGCAGCTAGCGGCCAGGCCAGCGGCGGGCCCCTGGCGCGGGCCCGCTGGCGCTTTCCGACAATACCTGCCGATAGAGCCCTGCCATGACACCCGACAAGAAGGTCAAGATCCTCGCCACCCTCGGCCCGGCCACCCGCAGCGTCGATGACGTGCGCGCGCTGGTGGAAGCCGGCGTCAACCTGTTCCGCCTCAACTTCAGCCACGGCGAGCATGCCGACCACGCCGAGCGCTTCGGCTGGATCCGCCAGGTCGAGCGCGAGCTGAACCAGCCGATCGCCATCCTCATGGACCTGCAAGGGCCCAAGCTGCGCGTCGGCCGCTTCCGCGACGGCAAGGTGCAGTTGGTGCGTGGGCAGACCCTGCGCCTGGACCTGGACGAGACGCCGGGCGACAGCAGCCGGGTCAACCTGCCGCATCCGGAAATTATCGCCGCGCTGGAACCGGGCATGACCCTGCTGATCGACGACGGCCGCCTGCGCCTGACCGTGCTGTCCAAGCGCGACGACGCCATCGAGACGCGGGTGATGGCCGGCGGCGAGCTGTCCGACCGCAAGGGCGTGAACGTGCCCGAGGCGGTGCTGCAGCTCTCGCCGCTGACGGCGAAGGACCGCCGCGACCTGGCCTTCGGCCTGGAGCTGGGCGTGGACTGGGTGGCGCTGTCGTTCGTCCAGCGCCCGCAGGACATTCACGAGGCCCGCGCACTGATCGGCGAGCGTGCCTTCCTCATGGCCAAGATCGAGAAGCCCTCGGCGGTGCAGCACCTGCGCGAGATTGCCCGACTGTCGGACGCGATCATGGTGGCGCGTGGCGACCTCGGCGTGGAGCTGCCGGCCGAGAACGTGCCGCGGGTGCAGAAGAACATCGTCGCCACCTGCCGCCAGCTTGGCCGGCCGGTGGTGGTGGCCACGCAGATGCTCGAGTCGATGCGCTTCTCGCCGGCGCCGACCCGCGCCGAGGTCACCGACGTGGCCCATGCCGTGGCCGAGGGTGCCGACGCGGTGATGCTCTCGGCCGAGACCGCCTCGGGCGACTACCCGCTCGAAGCGGTGAGCATGATGAGCAAGATCATCCGCCAGGTGGAAAGCGGCCCGGAATTCCAGGCCCAGCTCGACGTGCACCGGCCCCACGCCGAGGCGACGCTGCCGGATGCGATCAGCTGCGCGATCCGCCGTATCAGCGGCATCCTGCCGGTCGCGGTGCTGGTCAACTACACCGAGTCCGGCCGCTCCAGCCTGCGCGCCTCGCGCGAGCGCCCGGCCACGCCGATCCTCAGCCTGACGCCGAGCATCGCCACGGCGCGCAAGCTGACCGTCGCCTGGGGCGTCTACTCGGTGATCGATGCGCCGATGCGCGACATGGAACAGGTCTGCCAGAACGCCCTGGAGCTGGCCCGCGCACAAGGCATGGCCGGCAGCGGCGACACCGTGCTGGTCACCGCCGGCGTGCCGCTCGGCAAGCCCGGCACCACCAACTCGCTGCGCATCGAAATCCTCGACTGAGGCCGGCGGCTCCCCAGCGTTTCATCGACCGCGAGGCGCCTGCCGCCTCGCGCCCCTGCGTTCGTCCCGAGAATCCGCCCCCATGTCCGGCCTGCTTCGTTCCTGGCTGCACGGCTTGAGCCAGACCTTCCTGCAGGCGCATGCCGGCTGCGGCCTGCTGGTGCTGCTGGCAGTGGCGCTCGGCGCACCGGCGCTGCTGGTCGGCGTGTTGCCGGGTGTCGTCGTGGCGACGTGCTGGGCAGGGATGCGCGGCGCGGCGCCGGTCGATATCGCGCTCGGCCTGTACGGCTACAACGCAGCCCTGCTCGGCGGCCTGGCCGTGCTCGTGCTGGGGCTGACGCCGGTGGGCCTGGCGCTGGCGCTGCTCGGCGCGGTCGCCAGCTGCCCGCTGCAGGCGGGCCTGTTGCACGCGCTGCGCTCGCGCCGCTGGCCACCGGGCTTCACCCTGCCCTTCATCCTGCTGGGCTGGGCCCTGCTTGCGCTGGCCGGCGGCGCGGCGCCGGCCGTGGCTGCGCCAGCGTCCCTTGCCGAGCTGCCGCTGGGCGTGCTGCGCGGCATCGCCCAGGTGATCCTGCTGGACAACGCGGCCAGCGGCGCCTGCCTGCTGCTCGGCGTGGCGCTGGCCGATCGCCGGGCCGCGCTCTGGCTGGCGCTCGGCTCGACGACCGGCCTGCTGGCGGGCCTGGGCTTCGACCTCGCCGGCGCCGCGAATGGCCTGCATGGCTTCAACCCGGCGCTGGCCGCGCTGGCTGCCAGCCAGGTCCATCGCGGCCTGTGGCCGCTGCTGGCCGCCGTGCTGGCTGCGCCGCTGGCGCTGGCCGCGCACTGGCTCGGCGTGCCGCTGCTGACGCTGCCCTTCATCCTCGCCTGCTGGGCACTGCGCGGGCTCGTCCGGCCGGGCGACGCTCAGCCGCAGGTGGCGCGCGGGTCCTGATCGCGCGGGTAGCAGCGCTCTTCCTCGAGGCCGCCGTCCTTGTCGTGGATCTTCACCGAGGCGGTGCGCAGCTTCATGTAGTCGCGGGTCTCGTTGAGGATTTCCTCCCGGGTCGCCGCCTCGATCAGCACACGGCGGTCGCCCTCCTCCTTGAGCACCCAGCGGCCGTCTTCATGGATGACGTGGTAGTTCTGCATCGTTTGCCTCCGGCGAGTTCGGGTTCGTGCGTTAGAGGCCGGCGAGAGTGGGTCGGTTCGCCGCAGGCCGAAGGGTACAAACGACCCTCACGGTCGATAAAACCCCGGATCGTTCGGGTAAATCGCACCCCGCCCCACGGACAGACCTTGATTTCAGTCAATTCCAGGCCTGGTACGGAAGTTGAAACACGAGGGCAGACACATCGCCCCCGCGAGGCGGTGAACCATCCCGAAAGAGGAGTCATCCATGCTTTGCGCCGAACACCGTGCCCTGATCAAAGCCACCGTCCCGCTGCTGGAGAGCGGCGGCGAGGCCCTGACCACGCACTTCTACAACATCATGCTCAGCGAGTACCCCGAGGTGCGCCCGCTGTTCAACCAGGCCCACCAGGCCAGCGGCGACCAGCCCCGCGCACTGGCCAACGGCGTGCTGATGTACGCCAGGCACATCGACCGACTGGAGGCGCTGGGCGACCTGGTCGGACAGATCGTCAACAAGCACGTGGCCCTGCAGGTGCTGCCCGAGCACTACCCGATCGTCGGCAGCTGCCTGCTGCGCGCCATCCGTGAAGTGCTCGGCGCCGAGATCGCCACCGACGCGGTGATCGATGCCTGGGGCGCGGCCTACCAGCAGCTGGCCGGCATCCTCATCGGCGCCGAGCAGGCGCGCTACGACGCGGCGGCCCAGGCACCCGGCGGCTGGCGTGGCGCGCGGCGCTTCGTCATCGCGCGCAAGGTTCCGGAGAGTGCCGAGATCACCTCCTTCTACCTGCAAGCCGAGGACGGCGGCCCGCTGATGGACTACCTGCCCGGGCAGTACATCGGCCTGCGCCTGCAGGTCGACGGCCAGGAAGTGCGCCGCAACTACTCGCTGTCGGCAGCCAGCAACGGCCGCAGCTATCGCATCAGCGTCAAGCGCGAGGCCGGCGGGCTGGTGTCCAACGCCCTGCACGGCATGGCCGAGGGCGAGGTGGTCGAGCTGTTCGCACCGGCCGGGCAGTTCACCCTCGAGCCCAGCGACAAGCCGCTGGTGCTGATCAGCGGCGGCGTCGGCATCACCCCGACCCTGGCGATGCTCGAGTCGGCGCTGGAGCAGTCCCGGCCAATCCGCTTCATCCACTGTGCCCGCAATGCCGAGGTGCACGCCTTCCGCGAGCAGGTCGACGCCCTCAGCGCCGAGCACGCGCAGCTGGAGCGCTTCTACTGCTACGAGCAGGACCAGGCCGGCGAGCGCCGCCCCGACGCCGTCGGCCTGCTCAGCGAGGCGCACCTGGCCGAGTGGCTGCCCGAGCGCGACGTGGACGTCTACTTCCTCGGCCCGCGCCCGTTCATGGCGGCGGTCAAGCGCCAGTTGCAGTCGCTCGGCGTGCCGCCGGCGCAGGTCCGCTACGAGTTCTTCGGCCCGGCCGCCGCCCTGGAGTGACGGCCACAGGCAAACCCACGACATGAGGTAAGCACCATGCGCGATGCCCACCATGACCCGCTACGCCTGCTGCATCTGGCCAACCTGCTGATGACCGTCGGTGTTCTGCTGCTCCTGCTGGGCGTCGCCGGCGCCTACCTGCTGGATCGTCATCTCACGCTGGGACAGGTCGTGCTGTCCCATGCGCTGGTCATCCTCGGCCCGACCGCGCTGAAGATCGGCTACGTGATGCGCCTGCTGGCACAACGGCAACTTTCACTGTTGGCCTGATATTCGGCGATTCAATTAATCGCCCTGTTTGCGCAAGAAAACAGGCGCCCGATTTTCAACACTTGCACTTGGCCATACCGGCAATAAATACGTGGAAAACCACTCGTCTGCCGTCTGCGCTTGAATGGAAACTCTTGACCGGGCCCCTGCTCTGAATCCATGACGGCTGATGAAGACGCACTTTCATCGGCCGCGGCAAGTCTCTATCCATCGAGGAGAAAAAGACATGGCTAACAACAACCCTGGCAACTTCGCCAACGACCGCGAGAAGGCTTCCGAAGCAGGCCGCAAGGGCGGCCACAACAGCGGCGGCAACTTCGCCAATGACCGCGAGAAGGCCTCCGAGGCCGGACGCAAGGGTGGCCAGAACAGCCACGGCGGCGGTCGCAACAGCAGCAAGTAAGCGGCAACTGCAAATAAACAAGGGGTATGGGCTCGCCTTTACCCCTTGTTTATTTGCGGCAGGTATTAAATGCAACAAGCAGCCGGGCGCCAAGTTCGCTTCGCTGCATATCCAATCAAAACTTCATATATCCCAGGCCACGCAACTTGCCCGCACACGAAGAACCGCTAAACCCGGGTGACCAGGCGCTGGCAGGCACGCCCGGCAGCGGCGAGAATCTCTGCCCCGACTGCCATGGCAGCGGCATGTGCAACGACGCCCCTTGCACAACCTGCGGCGGAACCGGCAAGGTCATCGAGGGCATCGGCGGCGGTTGAAGCGGACGAAGCCCTGCCCGTTCACAGCTGCGTGGGAGCTTCGATGACCAGCGCCTTTTCCGACGAGATCGTCCCCAGCCTGCTGGATACCGATTTCTACAAGCTGACGATGATGCAGGCGGTCCTGCACCACTACCCCAACGCCAAGGTGGAGTGGGCCTTTCGCTGCCGCTCCGACGAAGACCTGACCCCGCACCTGGGCGCCATCGTCGAGCAGATCGAGCGCCTGGCCGAGCTGCGCATGCAGCCCGAGGAGCTGGCCTTCCTCGAGCACATTCCCTACATGCAGCCGGACTTCATCCGCTTCCTCGGGCTGTTCCGTTTCGACCTGCGCTACCTCGACATCCAGGCCCAGGGCGGCGAGCTGGTGATCCACCTGCGCGGCCCCTGGCTGCACGTGATCCTCTTCGAGGTGCCGCTGCTGGCGATCATCAGCGAGATGCGCAACCGCGCGCTCAACCCTCGGGTCACGCTCGAGCAGGCCCACGAGCGGCTGCAGGACAAATGCGCCTGGCTGCGCGCCCAGGCCAGCGAGGAAGAGCTGGCCGAGTTCACCCTGGCCGATTTCGGTACCCGCCGGCGCTTCTCCCATGCGGTGCAGCGGATGGTCGTCGGCGAGTTGCCGGCGATCTTTCCCGGGCACTTCGTCGGCACCAGCAACGTGCATCTGGCACGCACGCTGGGCCTGCGCCCGATGGGCACCATGGCCCACGAATGGATCATGGCGCACCAGCAGCTCGGCCCGCGGCTGATCGACAGCCAGCGTGCCGCGCTGGACTGCTGGGTGCGCGAATACCGCGGCGCGCTGGGCATCGCACTGACCGACTGCATCACCATGGATGCCTTTCTGCGCGACTTCGATCTGTTCTTCGCCAAGCTGTTCGACGGCCTGCGGCACGACTCGGGCGACCCGCTCGAGTGGGCGGAGAAGGCCATCGCCCATTACCACGGGCTGGGCATCGACCCGCGCAGCCGCCAGCTGGTGTTCTCCGACGGGCTGGATTTCGCCCGCGCGCTGGAGATCTACCGGGCGCTGGTCGGGCGCTGCAAGCCGAGCTTCGGCATCGGCACCGGGCTGACCTGCGACATCCCCGGCGTGCGGCCGACCAACATGGTGATCAAGATGACCGCCTGCAACGGCCAGCCGGTGGCGAAGATCTCCGACTCGCCGGGCAAGACCATGTGCCGCGACCCGGCCTTCGTCAGCTACCTACGCCACGTATTCGGCCTGGGCCAGGCCTGAATCCTGTTCCTCGGCAGGCCGCTGGCCGGCCTGCAGGCAGTTGCGCCCGGCGCCCTTGGCCTCGTACATGCGCCGATCGGCCAGCTCCAGCAGCTCGCGCATGTCCGCCACGCCATCGTCGCGCCGCTCGGCCAGGCCGATGCTTGCGGTCAGCGGGCAACCCTCGGGGCGCACGCCCAGGCCATTGCGCAGCACCCGGGCCAGGGCCAGCTGCGCCTGCGCCAGGTCGGTGTCCGGCATGATCAGCAGGAACTCCTCGCCGCCCCAGCGCACCAGGCTGTCGCTGCCACGCAGGCTGCCGAGCATCGCCCGGGCGGCCTCGCGCAGGACCGCGTCGCCGGCCTCGTGGCCATGCTGGTCGTTGATCGCCTTGAAGTGGTCGAGGTCGATGAAGGCCAGCGCCAGCGGGCCGTCGCTGCGCCGCGCCGAGTCCCACTGCAGGCGCAGGATCTCCTCGCCGCTGCCGCGCGAGAAGATGCCGGTCAGCGGATCGCGGATGGCCTGGCGCACCAGCGCGACCATGAACGCCAGCTGGCTCATGCCGGCCAGGGTCGCCACCCCGCAGATCAGGATCAGCAACCAGAACGCCCCGGCGAACGACGGCCAGTTCAGCGTCGCCCAGCTCAGGTAGCCCGCCAGTGCCTGGGCCAGCAGCAGCACCACGCCCAGCACCAGGCTCTCGGCCAGGGTCAGCGGGAAGATCGTCAGCCCGGCCATCAGCACGAAGGGCAGGAACGCATAGCCCGCGCCGACCACCGCCGAGAACTGCGCCAGCTGGTAGGTGCCGAGCAGCGTGTGCGAGGCGATGTAGAACACCGTCGGGATGGCGAAGAGGATGGCGATCGCACGGTAGGCATCGAACAGGTTGCCGCTCGGGCGGTAGAACACCAGCAGCGCGGTGAAGGCCAGGCAGGCCGCCAGGCGGAAGCCGGCCAGCCACAGCCAGAGCGGCATGTCGAAGACCATCAGGTCGATCAGCGACCACAGCGGCGTGAGCACGGCGAAGAGAAAGGCGAACAGCCGAACGCGGTCGACGATCATCATCGCGCGGCGCTGGCAGAGCAGCAGCGGGTGGTCCTTGGGCGTCAGCAGGTGGCGCAGCTCGCGGGTCTTCAGCTCGCCGGGCAGCAACGTGGCAAGGCGGTTACGCAGCAGATCGATCAGTGCAGTCATTGTTGTTCTACCCACGGCAGGGAACACGCATTCAGACCCGGCCATTCCCGCACCCTGCGAAATCCCTGGGCTGCGCGTGATGGCATCCGGCCAGCAGCGCGATCCTAGCGAAGTCGCCGATCGATTCATTGAGCCAAGGCAAGAACAGTTGGATTTCTCCCGCGCCGGCCGCGCTATCCGTCTTTCGGGCGACAGCCGCGCCCGCCGAATCGCCCTTTGGTGCGCTGTTGCCGCCGGCCCGGCCTGGCTAGCTTGGCCGGGCGCCCGAATGCGCAGCAGAACAACAACAAGAAGGGAGAACCCGATGCATCCGACGACAAGACCGCTGGCCGCCCTGCTGCTGGCCATCCTCGCCGGCAGCGCCAGCGCCGCCGACGGCCCGTTCAGCCAGTTCATCAACTTCGGCGACTCGCTCAGCGATGCCGGCAACTTTCCCGACGTCGGCAGCCCGCTGCTGGGCGTCAATCCGACCGGCGGCTTGCGCTTCACCAACCGCACCGGTCCGACCTATGGCGACAACAACGTCGAGTACGGCGGCCAAGTCGCCACCCAGCTGCTGGCCGAGCGCCTGGGGCTGACCTCGCTGCCCTCCACCCCGCTGCTGCCGCAACTGCTGACCGGCAACCCGGACGGCACCAACTACGCCGTCGGCGGCTACCGTACCGACCAGATCCTCGACTCCATCACCGGCACCTCGACGGTGGCCGCCGGCGGCCTGAGCCGCTCGCGCCCCGGCTACCTGGTCGAGAATCCGCAGGCCGACCCGCATGCGCTGTACTACCTCAACGGCGGCGCCAACGACATCTTCCAGCTCTCCAGCCGGCCGACCACCATGGCCGCCGCGGCGGGCGACCTGGTGGCCGGCGTCAGCGCCCTGGCCGCTGCCGGGGCACGCTACATCATCGTCTCGGACCTCCCCGACGTCGGCAGCACCCCACTCGGTACCCTGACCGGCAACAGCGCCCAGCTCAACGCGCTCAGCGACCTGTACAACGCCGAGCTCGAGGCGCAGCTGCGCAGTTCCGGTGCCAACTACGTGCTGCTCAACAGCCGCCTGCTGCTCGACGAGGTACGCGCGGACCTGGCGCAATTCGGCTTCGCCGCCGACATCGAGCAGAACGCCGTGTGCTTCTCCGGCGACAGTTGCCTGGCCGATCCGACCTATGGCCGTGGCGGCAGCGCGCCCGACCCGGACCGCCTGCTGTTCAACGATGCCGTGCACCCGACCACCGCGCTGCACCGCATCAGCGCCGACTACCTG
This sequence comes from Pseudomonas oligotrophica, assembly GCF_021726475.1. Classification (GTDB taxonomy): domain Bacteria; phylum Pseudomonadota; class Gammaproteobacteria; order Pseudomonadales; family Pseudomonadaceae; genus Stutzerimonas; species Stutzerimonas oligotrophica. The sequence goes on along the minus strand of NZ_JAKJRU010000003.1, from coordinate 111,909 downwards.
TACTCGATCGTCGCGGCGCCCTGGGAGATCTCGCGCCTGCCGGAGATGGGCCTGGCGGCGCTGCGCGCGCAGCAGCAGCAACTCGACCAGGCGCTGATGGCCCAGCGCGGCCACTGGCAACCGGTCGGCGAGTGGCGCATCCAGGCCGGCGGCGGCTATCGCAGCGTGGATTTCGACGGCTACGGCAGCGGTGACGGCGACAGCCAGTCGCTGTCGCTGAGCCTGTCCCACCGGCTGGACGAGCGCTGGCTGGCCGGCCTCAGCCTGGCGGTCGGCGAGCACGGCGTCAGCCTCGGCGCCGGCGAGTCCGACTACGACATGCGCAGCTACCTGGCGACCGCCTTTGCCCGCTACGAGCAGGATCGCCTGTTCGCCGACTTCACCCTCAGCGGCGGCCAGCTGGATTACCACGGCCTTGAGCGGCGCTTCGCGCTGGGCAGCAGCGAGCGCGTCGAAAAGGGTTCCACCGACGGGCAGCTCTGGGCAGTCGGCAGCAAGCTCGGCTTCAACCTGATGCAGGCGCAGGACGCGATGCACTTCGGGCCGTTCGTCGGCGTGAACTACCAGCGCGTGGAGGTCGACGGCTACCGCGAGCGCGGCGCGCGCTCCACCGCGCTGACCTTCGCCGACCAGGAGCGCGATTCGCTGCGCCTGTCGCTCGGCCTGTTCGGCGACCTGGCGCTGAGCGAGTGCACCCGCCTGTACGGCGAAGTGGCCCGCGAAGTGGAACGTGAAGACGAGGACGCGCAGGACCTGCGCCTGTCGCTCAACAGCGTGCCCGGCAACAGCTTCGAGCTACCCGGCGCGGTGCCGACGGGCGACCAGACGCGCTTCAGCCTCGGCCTGGCGCACCAGCTGACCCGCGATCTGGCGCTGCGGGCCAACTACCACTATCGCGGCAACGACGACCGCGACCACGGCCTGAACCTGTCGATCAGCTGGGACCTGTAAGCCGTTCGGGGCAACCTGGCGGTTGCCCCTGCCTACCGGTCAGCGCGCGTCGAGCTGGCCCTGCAGGTTGGCGATCTGGCCCTGCAGCGTGTTGATGTGGCGGGTCATCTGCGCGCGGAAGGCGTCGAACTCGCCGGTGGACGGGCCTTGCGCCGCGGCCGGGCGGTTCTCCAGCTCGCTGCGCAGCACCAGCAGGTCCTGCTCGAGGCGACTGATCGCCTGGCTCGGATTGCCGCGCTGCTGCAGGGCCTCGACATCCTTGCGCAGGGCATCGACCGCGGCGGACAGCCGCGCCTGGCCTTCCACCGAGGTCTTCAGCGTGGCCTGCTCGCTGCCAAGCGCCTTGACCGTCTCGCCCAGGCGCGCCAGCGCGGCCTGCTGCGCCTGCTGCTCGCTGGCGGCGGCCTCCATGCGCTTGCCCTGCTCTTCCAGGCGGCGCTCCTGGTTGCCCTGGCGCCCGTCGAGGCTCTGCTGCTCGGTGGCGAAGGCCTGCTGCTTGCGGCCGAGCTCCTGGACCTGGTTCTCCAGCTGGCGGATGCGCAGCTTGACCGCCTCGCTCTCGGTGGTGACGTTGGATTCGGTCGCGACCACCTTGCCGGAGATGTCCTGCAGGCGGCCGGCGGCATCCTCGCTGATCCGCGCGAAGCTCTCCTGGGTCGCCACCAGCTGCAGCTCCAGCGCGCCGATGCGCTGGTTGCTCCACCAGCCCAGCGCCACCAGGCCGATCAGCAGGGCCACCACCAGCGCCCACAGCGGCGCGGTGCTCGGGCCGCGCCGCCGCTGGCGCGAGCGTGCCGCCTCCGGCTCATCGTGCGGGGTCGGCCGGGTGATGGGCTCGAGCTCGGGGGCCGGATAGGGCGCATCGCGATCACGCGCGGCACTCAGGCTGGTGATCGGATCCACTTCGTCATGGGCATCGTTGCGCATGGAATTACCTTTCGTCGCGCGGCAGAAAAACAGTCGCGCAGTATAACGGTTAGTCGAAGGCCCCGGCAGCGCCGGGCGCACAGGCCGAGCCTGCACCGCGACAAGGCACGCCGGCGCCAGTCGCGCTCATTGCGGTGCGCAGCACGCCGCCCCGCCAGGCCGCCAGCGCCCCTGCGCAGGGCCACAAGGCCCGTCAGCCGCGGCCTGGCGCCGTTCGTCGCGAAGCGTACGGCCGGCAGGCGCGGGTTGGTATGGCCCTTGCTGGGTATCGGTTGCCAACGGATAGACACCCTCGACACGGATGTCGGCCCAACGGGCCAACGGAGAAGCACATGGAGCTGAACAAGGCCATCATCGATTGCATGCGCCAGCTGCGCCGTCGCCTGCGCGACGAGCAGCGGCTCGACATCCACCTCGACCAGCCCGATGCGGTGGCCGCGATGCTCGCCGCCTGCCTGCACTCGGCCGACGACGCCACCCAGGCCCTCGGCCGCCAGCTGGCCAGCCTGACCGATGCCGAACCGGCACCGCGCCCGGCACCACCGACAACGCCCGCCGACCGGGTGCGCATCTACCGCGGCCAGCGCGTCTACGCCTGACTCGCCGCGTCGCCCGGCACCAGCCAGCTTCCCGCGCAGCGCACCAGGTGCTGGGTCAGCTCGTCCAGCAGCGCCCCGCCATTGCGCCAGTGATGCCAGTACAGCGGCACGTCGATGGGCGGCCCGGACAGCACATCGACCAGCTCACCGCGATCAAGTTCGCCACGCACCTGCAGCTCCGGCGCCAGCCCCCAGCCCAGGCCGCTGCGCAACAGGCGTACGAAACCCTCGGAGGACGGACAGAGATGGTGAATGAAGCCGTCCGTGCCGCCGACCGCGGCCATGAAGCGGTGCTGCAGGCGATCGTCCGGGCCGAACACGATGGCCGGCGCGCGGGCCAGCGTCGCCGCGCTCGGCTGCCCGGCCAGGTGGCGCGCGATGAACGCCGGGCTGGCCAGCGCGCGGTAGCGCATCGAGCCCAGGTACTGGCTGCGCGCCCCGGCCAGCGGCCGCTCCGCGGCGCAGACGCAGGCCGCCACTTCGCCGGCGCGCATGCGCTTGAGGCCCACGGCCTGGTCCTCGACCACGTGGTCGAGCAGCACCCGGTGGCCCGCGCAGAACGGTGCCACCGCCCCGGCCCACCAGGTCGCCAGGCTGTCGGCGTTCAGGGCGATGCGCAGGCGCTCGGGCAGGCCGTCCTCGCCGAGGGCCGGCACCTGGTCCTGCAGGTCGCGCTCGAGCAGGCGCACCTGCTGCACATGGTTGAGCAGGCGCTGGCCCAGCTCGGTGGGCCTGGGCGGGGCGACGCGCAGCAGCACCGGCTGGCCGACCCGCGCCTCGAGCAGCTTGATGCGCTGCGACACCGCCGACTGCGACAGCCCCAGCGCCTGCGCGGCGCGTTCGAAACCGGCCTGCTCGACGACGGCGGCCAGGGCCGCGAGCAGCTTGTAGTCGAACATCTGTTTTCCTAATGAGGGTTAACGAAGATTCGTTTCTCTTATAAACCCCTCCATCCCAGACTGCCAGCCTCGACTTCGACAAGGCGGCAAGCATGGGTACCCTCTGGAGCAGCTACCTGAACGGCCTGGCGGTCACCGCCGGGCTGATCGTCGCCATCGGCGCGCAGAACGCCTTTGTCCTGGCGCAGAGCCTGCGGCGCGAGCATCACCTGCCGGTCGCCGCCCTCTGCGTGCTCTGCGATGCAGTCCTGATCAGCCTCGGCGTGTTCGGCCTCGCGGCCTTGCTGACCGAGAGCCCGACACTGCTCGCCGTGACCCGCTGGGCCGGCACCGCCTTCCTGCTCTGGTACGGCCTGCAGGCCCTGCGCCGGGCGCTGCGTCCGCAGGCCCTGGCGCAGAGCGAAAGCCGTCGGCCGCGTTCGCTGCGCGCGGTGCTGCTCGCTGCGCTGGCGGTGACCCTGCTCAACCCGCACGTCTACCTCGACACCGTGCTGCTGATCGGCTCGCTCGGCGCGCAGCAGGCCGAGCCGGGCGCCTACACCGCCGGCGCGGCGAGCGCCTCGCTGGCCTGGTTCAGCGCGCTGGCCCTCGGCGGCGCCTGGCTCGCCCCCTGGCTGGCGCGCCCGCTGACCTGGCGGCTGATCGACCTGGGGGTGGCCGGCATGATGTTCGCCGTCGCCGCGCAACTGGCGTTCAACGGCTGAGGCGTGCGGCGGAACGTCTACCGCCCCGCGCGGTCCACGCAAGGCAGCAGACGCCGCCGCCTGCGATGGGGTTTCCCGTACAGTTGCCGCGTGGTTTTGCCGCAGGTCGGGTGCTATGATCCCTGGCCTGCGGGTCGGAGACACAAGGCTCCGCCCCGCCAGTCCGGCCGCCCGTGACGGCCATAGATTTGCGCAATCCGTGTGGCGTGCGAAGGAACGCCGGGCGAGGTCCAGGAAGCTGCAAGACTTCTCGACGGCCAACGGCGCCGCCTCGCCTTCCAAGCTGCCGCATCCATTCTCGACACCTGAGCAGGAGATACATCATGGCTTTCGAATTGCCGCCGCTGCCTTACGAAAAGAACGCCCTCGAGCCGCACATGTCCGCCGAGACCCTGGACTACCATCACGACAAGCACCACGCCGCTTACGTGACCAACCTGAACAACCTGGTCCCGGGCACCGAGTTCGAAGGCAAGGACCTGGAAAGCATCATCAAGACCTCCTCCGGTGGCATCTTCAACAACGCCGCCCAAGTCTGGAACCACACCTTCTTCTGGAACTGCCTGGCACCGAACGCCGGCGGCCAGCCGAGCGGCGCCCTGGCCGATGCCATCAACGCCTCCTTCGGCTCGTTCGACAAGTTCAAGGAAGAGTTCACCAAGACCGCCATCGGCACCTTCGGCTCCGGCTGGGCCTGGCTGGTGAAGAAGTCCGACGGCAGCCTGGGCCTGGCCAGCACCATCGGCGCCGGCAACCCGATGACCGCCGGCGACAAGCCGCTGCTGACCTGCGACGTCTGGGAGCACGCCTACTACATCGACTACCGCAACGCCCGTCCGAAGTTCGTCGAAGCGTTCTGGAACCTGGTCAACTGGGACTTCGTGGCGAAGAATTTCGCCGGCTGAGCCTGACCTCGCCCGCGGTTTGCCCGGCCGGCCGCGCGGCAACCCTGAAATGCCCGTTTCGTCAGAACGGGCATTTTTCATTTAAGAAGCGCCCCCTGACGGCCGCTAACAACAGGACCGGCAGGACGCGGTTCCTGCCACGAACCGATAACAACAAGAGGTTTGTCACACGAGCTTGCCGTGCCTTTGACGAGATGGGCTGCACTGCCAATACTCGTCAGCCATGCACAGGCGCGGAGAAAGGTAATCCCCTTGAAGTTGGAACTGCGCAACAGCCTGTCACGAAAGCTCCTGCGAGTAGTCCTGCTGTCGGCCCTGGCGGTCGGCCTGGTACTCAGCTGCGCGCAGATCATCGTCGGCGCCTACAAGGTGCGCCACCTGATCGCCGATGACGCCCAGCGCATCCTGCGCATGACCCGCGATCCGTCCACCCAGGCGATCTACAGCCTCGACCGCGAGATGGGCCAGCAGGTCATGGAAGGGCTGTTCCAGCACGAATCGATCCGCCTGGCCATGATCGGCGCGCCCGGCGACGAGCCGCTGGCCAGCAAGAGCCGGCCACCGCTGGAGCTGCCGCTACGCCGCTTCACCGATGCGATCTTCGGTGCCGAGCAGCAGTATTCGGTCGCCCTGATCGGCCAGCCGCCCTACAACGAGCACTATGGCGAGTTGCGCATCACCCTGGACACCGCCCGCTACGGCGAGGAATTCCTCGACGACTCGGTGGTGATCATCATCGTCGGCATCCTCCGCGCGCTGACCCTCGGCCTGATCCTCTACCTGATCTACCAGTGGCTGCTGACGCGCCCGCTGACCAAGCTCATCGAACACCTGGCGCACATCAACCCGGACCGCCCGGGCGAGTACAAGCTGCCGCTGCTCAAGGGCCACGAACGCAACGAGCTGGGCCTGTGGGTGGAAACCGCCAACGGCCTGCTCAGCTCCATCGAGCACAACATGCGCCTGCGCCAGCAAGCCGAGAGCAGCCTGCAGCGCCTGTCGCTGTACGACCCGCTCACCGGCCTGCCCAATCGCCAGCAGCTGCAGCGCCAGCTCGAGCACATCCTCGACGAAGCCCGCCGCCAGCAGGGCAAGGTCGCGGTGCTGTGCCTGGGCCTGGACGATTTCAAGGACGTCAACGAGCGCTACAGCTACCAGGCCGGTGACCGCCTGCTGGTGGCGCTGGCCGAGCGCCTGGGCGAGCTGAGCGGCCACCTCGGCACCCTGGCGCGCCTGGGCGGCGACCAGTTCGTGCTGGTGCTCAGCAGCCTGGAGCAGCCCTACGAGGCGGCCGAGCTGGCGCAGAAGGTGCTCGACGAGCTGGAAAACCCGGTGCCGATCGACGACCAGCAGGTGCGCCTGCGCGCAACCATCGGCGTGACCCTCTACCCCGAGGACGGCGACAGCCCGGAAAAACTGCTGCAGAAGGCCGAGCAGACCATGACCCTGGCCAAGAGCCGGGCGCGCAACCGCTACCAGTTCTACGTCGCCAGCATCGACCAGCAGATGCGCCAGCGCCGCGAGCTGGAGACCGAGCTGGGCGAGGCGCTCAAGCGCGGCGAGTTCTACCTGGTCTACCAGCCGCAGGTGGACTATCGGCTGCACTGCATCACCGGTGTCGAGGCACTGATCCGCTGGAAGCGCCCGGATGGCAAGCTGGTGCCACCGGATGTGTTCATCCCGCTGGCCGAGCAGAACGGCAGCATCCTGGCGATCGGCGAGTGGGTGCTCGAGGAGGCCTGCCGCCAGCTGCACGAGTGGCGCAGCCAGGGCCTGACCTGGCTGCGGGTGGCGGTCAACCTGTCCTCGGCGCAGCTGCACCATCGCGACCTGCCGGCCCGGGTCGAGCAGCTGCTGCAGCGCTACCAGCTGCCGGCCGAGACGCTGGAGCTGGAAGTCACCGAGACCGGGCTGATGGAAGACATCCAGGCCGCCGCCGAGAACCTGCACAACCTGCGCCGCTCCGGCGCGCTGATCGCCATCGACGACTTCGGCACCGGCTATTCGTCGCTGAGCTACCTGAAGAGCCTGCCGCTGGACAAGATCAAGATCGACAAGAGCTTCGTCCAGGACATCCAGCGCGACGGCGGCGGCGCCACCATCGTGCGGGCGGTGATCCAGCTCGGCAAGAGTCTGGGCATGACGGTGATCGCCGAAGGCGTCGAGACCGACGACCAGGAGCGCTACCTGATCGCCGAAGGCTGCAACGAGGGCCAGGGCTACCACTACAGCCGGCCGGTCACCGCCGACGAGCTCACCCCGCTGCTGCAGCACTCGCGCCAGCTCGAGCGGCTGGACGGCTCGACCATCCCCTGAGCCTGGCCGGCGCCGCACGGCCAACCTTGCGCATGATCAAGCTTTGCCTTTGCACAAAATGCAAATCTTTCGCATTATTACCAGCCCGACGGCGCCACGCCCGTCAGATGCTGACGTCGAATGCAAAAGGATCCCGCTCATGCTACGCACTCCCACCTGGGCAACCGTTACCCTGCTGGCCCTTGCCGTCTCCCTGGCCGGCTGCGAAAAAGAAGAGCCGCTGAACCAGACCGCCGCGCCCCAGGCGACCACCCAGGCGCCGGCGGCCGAGGCCGCGCCGAAGCTCGATGACACCGCCGCCAAGGCCGTGGTCAACCACTACGCCGACCTGGCGCTGGCCGTGTTCAGCGATGCCCACGCCGCGGGCGTCAAGCTGCAGCAGGCGGTCGACGCGCTGCTGGCCAACCCCGGCGAGGAGACGCTGCAGGCAGCCCGGCAGGCCTGGCTGGCCGCCCGGGTGCCCTACATGCAGACCGAGGTGTTCCGCTTTGGCAACGCGGTGGTCGACGACTGGGAAGGCCAGCTCAACGCCTGGCCGCTGGACGAAGGCCTGATCGACTACGTGCAGGGCGACTACCAGCACGCGCTGGGCAACCCGGGCGCCACCGCCAACATCGTCGCCAACCGCGAGATCCAGGTCGGCGAGGACAAGATCGACGTCAGCGAGATCACCGGCGAGAAGCTGGCCAGCCTGAACGAACTGGCCGGCTCGGAGGCCAACGTCGCCACCGGCTACCACGCCATCGAGTTCCTCCTCTGGGGCCAGGACCTCAACGGCACCAACCCCGGCGCCGGGCAGCGCCCGGCCAGCGACTTCGTCGAGGGCGAGGGCTGCAGCGGCGACAACTGCGACCGCCGCCGCGCCTACCTGAAGGCCGCCACCGACCTGCTGGTCAGCGACCTGGCCGAGATGGTCGGCCAGTGGCAGGCCGACCAGGCCGACAACTACCGCGCCTCGCTGCTGGCCGAGTCCGCCGGCAACGGCCTGCGCAAGATGCTCTTCGGCATGGGCAGCCTGTCGCTCGGCGAGCTGGCCGGCGAGCGCATGAAGGTCGCGCTGGAGGCCAACTCCACCGAGGACGAGCACGACTGCTTCAGCGACAACACCCACAACTCGCACTTCTACAACGCCAAGGGCATCCGCAACGTCTACCTGGGCGAGTACCAGCGCATCGACGGCACCACGCTGAGCGGCCCGAGCCTGTCCTCGCTGGTCGCCGCGAGCAGCCCGGAGGTCGACAGCACGCTGAAGACCGACCTGGAAAGCACCGAGGCCAAGCTGCAGGTACTGGTGGAAAGCGCCAACAACGGCGAGGCCTTCGACCAGCTGATCGCCTCGGACAACGCCGAAGGCCAGGAAAAGGTGCGCAACGCCATCGCCGCGCTGGTCAAGCAGACCAGCGCCATCGAGCAGGCGGCCGCGGCGCTGGGCATCTCCGATCTGAACCCGGATACCGCCGATCACGAGTTCTGATCACCTGGGGGGGCGGGCAAGCCGCCCCCTTCGTTCCCGCAGCCTGTTTACGATGCTCACCGCTCTGATCCAAGCGGCAACAGCCTGCTAAGATTCCCGTCCTGCCCCTGTCGGTCCGTCATGCGCCTTCTCGCCCGTCTTGCCTTCGCAGCCTTCGCCGTCCTTGGCGCCTCGGCCTGCGACTCCCCTGCCGATCCCTTCGCCCAGGCCGAGCCCGGCGAGGCGTTGAGTGGCGGGGCCACCAGCGTGCGGCGCTTCGACCAGAACGCCTACTCGCTGCCCTCGGCGAACCTGTCGCCCAGCCGGCGGCTGGATTTCAGCGTCGGCAACAGCTTCTTTCGCAATCCCTGGGTCATCGCACCGGCTACCACCACGGCACGCGACGGCCTCGGCCCGCTGTTCAACACCAACGCCTGCCAGAGCTGCCACATCAAGGACGGCCGCGGCCATCCGGTGCAGGACGGCGCCGCCAGTGCCGTCTCGATGCTGGTGCGGGTGTCGATCCCGGCCGGGCCGCAGCACGCCGAGGTGGTGCGCCGGCGCGGCATCGCCCCGGAGCCGAACTACGGCGGCCAGCTGCAGGACATGGCCGTCCCCGGCGTGGCCCCCGAGGCGAAGATCCGCCTGGCCTATGACCACCATCCGGTACGCTTCGCCGACGGCAGCGAGGTCGAACTGCGCAAGCCACGCCTGCTGCTCGGCGCCCTGGGCTATGGCGAGCTGCATCCCCAGGCCCTGTTCTCGCTGCGTGTCGCGCCGCCGATGATCGGCCTCGGCCTGCTCGAGGCGATTCCCGAGGCGGCGCTGCTGGCCAACGCCGACCCGGACGATCGCGACGGCGACGGCATCTCCGGGCGGCCCAATCGCGTCTACGACCAGGCCAGCGGCGAGACGGCCGTCGGCCGCTTCGGCTGGAAGGCCGGGCAGCCCACGCTCAACCAGCAGAACGCCGATGCCTTCTTCAACGACCTGGGCCTGAGCAGCAGCCTGCTCGGCGGCAACAGCTGTACCGAGGCACAACGCGCCTGCGCCGGCATGCCCCACGGCGGCGAGCCGGAGGTCAGCGACCACATCCTCGCCCAGGTACTGTTCTACACCCGCAACCTCGCCGTGCCGCAGCGCCGCGAGGTCGAGCATCCCGAGGTGCTTGCCGGCAAGCGCCTGTTCCACCGCGCCGGCTGCCAGGGCTGCCACACGCCGCAGTTCACCACCGCCAGCGCAGGTGTCGAGCCGGAACTGGCGAACCAGCTGATCCGTCCCTATACCGACCTGCTGCTGCACGACATGGGCGACGGCCTGGCCGATGGCCGTCCCGAGTTCGAGGCCAGCGGCCGCGAGTGGCGCACGCCGCCGCTGTGGGGCATCGGCCTGACCCAGGCGGTCAACGGGCATACCCAGTTCCTGCACGACGGCCGTGCGCGCAACCTCATGGAAGCGATCCTGTGGCACGGTGGCGAGGCCGAACGTGCGCGCCAGGCGGTCCTGCAGTTCGACCACCAGGAGCGCGCCGCCCTGCTGCGTTTTCTCGAATCGCTCTGACTCCACCGCCGCGGCCTGGCCCGGCACACGACCTGAAGAGGACATATGGCACCTAGATCCGCTCTTCGCAGCCTCACCGGCGCGCTGCTCGGCAGCCTGCTGCTCACCGCCTGCACGCCGGCCGACCCGCTCGCCGGGACCAGCAAGGCGCTGACCGACCGGGTGCTGCTGCCAGCCTATGCGAACTGGGCCGAGCAGAACCGGCAACTGGCTTCCAGCGCCAGCGCCTACTGCGCCGGCGAGCAGCCCCTGGAGCAGGCGCGCCAGGCGTTCGTCCAGGCGCAGACCGCCTGGGCCGCGCTGCAGCCGTTGCTGATCGGCCCGCTGGGCGAAGGCAATACCGCCTGGCAGGTGCAGTTCTGGCCGGACAAGAAGAACCTGGTGGCGCGCCAGGTCAATCGCCTGCTCGACGACAAGCCGCAGCTCGGCCGCGCCGACCTCGACCAGGCCAGCGTGGTGGTCCAGGGCCTGAGCGCCTACGAGTACGTGCTGTTCGACCCGCAGCTGGACATGGCCGAGCGCGCCACCCAGGCGCGCTACTGCCCCTTGCTGGTGGCCATCGGCGAGCACCAGCAGCAGCTTTCCGCGCGCATCCTCGAACAATGGCAGGCCAAGGACGGCATGGCCGCCCAGCTCCAGGCCTTTCCCAGCAGCCGCTATGCCGAGCCGCGCGAGGCCATCGCCGAATTGCTGCGGGTGCAGGTCAACGGCCTCGACGGGCTGAAGAAGAAGCTCGGCGCACCGCTGGGCCGGCAGACCAAGGGGCATCCGCAGCCGTTCCAGGCCGAGGGCTGGCGCAGCGCGACCACCCTGGCCAGCCTCGACGCGGCGACCGCCTCGGCCGAGCGCCTCTGGCAGGGCGGCGAGCGTGACGGGCTGCGCGCGCTGCTCGGCGACGACCAGCGCGCCCTCGCCGAGCGGATCGACCAGGGCTATGCCGGGCTGCGCCAGGGCATCGCCGCACTCGAGCGGCCGTTCGCCGAACTGCTCGCCGACCAGGCCGGCCGCGCGCAGCTGGCGGCGCTGTACAAGCAACTCGACGACCTGCATCGCCTGCACCAGGGCGAACTCGCCCGCGCCCTGGGCGTACAGATCGGCTTCAACGCCCACGACGGAGACTGACGCATGAAGCGCCGCACCCTGCTGGGCCTCGGTTCCACCCTGCTCGCCGCCGGCGCGATCGGCGGCTGGGCCATCGGCCGCCGTGGCGACCAGCCCGTGCTGTTCTCCGCCCGCGACGACGCCGACGGCCGCCACTATGCCGTCGGCTACCGCCTCGACGGCAGCCGCCTGTTCGCCACTCCGGTCGGCGAGCGCTGCCACGACGTCTACGTCCACCCGCACCTGCCGCTGGTGATGTTCGTCGGGCGCCGCCCGAGCCGCGAAAGCTACCTGCTCGACAGCCGCGACGGCACCCTGCTGCAGGTGCTCGAGACCGCAGCCGATCGCCACTTCTACGGGCACGGCGTGTTCCATGCCAGCGGCGACTGGTTCTACGCCACCGAGAACGACACCGCCGCCGCCGGGCGCGGCGTGCTCGGCGTCTACCGCGTCGAGGAGCGCCGCCTGCAACGGGTCGGCGAGCATCCCACCCACGGCATCGGTCCGCACCAGCTGCTATGGATGCCCGACGGCGAGACCCTGGTGGTCGCCAACGGCGGCATCCGCACCGAGGCTGACAGCCGCGAGAAGATGAACCTCGACGCCATGGAGCCGAGCCTCGTGCTGCTGCGCCGTGACGGCACGCTGATCAGCAAGGAGCAACTGCCCGAGCAGATGAACAGCGTGCGTCACCTCGCCGTCGCTGCCGACGGCACCGTGGTCGCCGGCCAGCAGTACGAGGGCGACCCGCTGGACCGCGCCCCGCTGGTGGCGATCAAGCGGCCCGGCCAGGCCTTCCAGGCATTCCCGCTGGGCGAGCAACAGCGCCAGGCGATGAACCAGTACACCGCCAGCCTGGCGATCCACGACGAGCTGCGCCTGCTGGCGGTGACCGCGCCGCGCGGCAACAGCGTGTTCTTCTGGGACCTGGACAGCGCCGAACTGCGCCAGCAGGCGCACCTGCCGGACTGCGCCGGGGTCGCCGCGGTGGCCGACGGTTTCGTGGTCAGCTCCGGCCAGGGCCGCTGCCGGCTGTTCGACTGCCGCGGCCCTGGCATCGTCGCGCAGCCGCTGGACCTGCCGGCAGGGCTCTGGGACAACCACCTGCGGGTCGTCTGAGGCCGGCGAGCGCCCCTGGCGCGCACGGCCTACGAGGCAACCGCGGCAGTTCCGGCACGCATAGGGTGCGCCATGCGCACCAGCCGCCCGACTTCTGTACGCGCGTTCCCTGCGGGGCGTACCTACCTGCAACTCCCTCCCGATCGAAACGGCCCGGGGCTCTGGGACGCCCCTTTGCACCGGGGCCGATTCAAGTTCACCGGCCCTCGGCCGACTAGGAGGGACCGGGCGCGCCGCCCGCTCCCGCCGATGTCCCGAGGTTCATCCATGTTCGATACTTCCCTGCGTGCCAAGCTGCTCGGCCTGATCGGCGGCAGCCTGCTGGTCCTGCTCTGCATCGCACTGCTGTGCATCCACCTGCTGTCGCGCCAGGTCACCGAGCTGGCCGGCGTGCTCGATGGCCCGATCCGCCAGTCACAGCTGATCGACGGTGCCAACCTGGAGTTCAAGACCCAGGTGCAGGAGTGGAAGAACGTCCTGCTGCGCGGCCGTGATGCGGCCCAGCGCGAGCGCTACTGGCAGCAGTTCCAGGCCCAGGAGGCCAAGGTCCAGCAGACCCTCGGCGAGCTGCTTGGGCGTCTCGGCGAGGATCCGGCGCTGGCCGCCACCGTGACCCAGCTGCGGGATGAGCACCGCCGGCTGGGCGCCGCCTATCGCCAGGGCCTGGAGGCATTCGTCGCCGCCGGCTACGACCCGGTGGCCGGCGACCAGGCGGTGGCCGGCATCGACCGCGCCACCAGCAGCCAACTCGCCGAGCTGGTCACGCAGATGGAGCGCCTGGCGGCGCAGTCCTCCGACTCGCTGCGCAAGCAGGCCGAGACCGCCGCACTGACCGGCCCGCTGCTGATGCTGGGCGCCAGCCTGCTGGTCGCCCTGCTGAGCCTCTGGCTGGTCAACCGCAACCTGGTCTCGCCGATCGGCCGGCTCATCGCACATATCAGCGAGCTCAGCCACGGCCGCTTCGGCGTCCGCCTGGAAGTGACGCGGCGCGACGAGCTTGGCCAGCTGGCGCGTGCCGCCAACACCCTGCGCGACTTCCTTGCCGAGACCTTCAACCAGCTGCACCAGGGCGCGAGCAACCTGGACAGCGCCAGCGGCGAGCTGAACGCCATCGCCACGCAGATGGCCGGGGGTGCCCGCGAGCAGTTCGAGCGCACCGACCAGGTGGCCACCGCCATGCACGAAATGTCCGCCACCGCCCAGGAAGTCTCGCGACATGCTGCCGAGGCGGCGCAGGCAGCCGATGCGGCCGACGAGTCGGCGCAGCGTAGCGAAGCGGTGATGGCCTCGACCATCGAGACCATCACCCGCATGAGCCGCGAGATCGCCACCACCAGCGAGGTGATCGGCCGGCTCGAGCATGACAGCGGGCGCATCGGCAAGGTCCTCGAGGTGATCCGCGGCATCGCCGACCAGACCAACCTGCTGGCGCTGAACGCGGCCATCGAGGCGGCGCGCGCCGGCGAGGCCGGCCGCGGTTTCGCGGTGGTCGCCGACGAGGTGCGCACTCTGGCCCAGCGCACCGCCGAATCCACCGCCGAGATCCACCAGATCATCGCCACCGTGCAGCAGGGCGCCGCCGATGCGGTGAGCGCGGTGGACAACACCCGCGAGCATGGCGACGCAGGCCTGGCGCAGGTCACCGAGGCCGGACAGGCGCTGCAGCAGATCGGTCAGGCAGTCGAGGCGATCCGCGACATGAACCGGCAGATCGCGACCGCCGCCGAGGAGCAGACCTCGGTGGTCGAGGACATCTCGCGCAACCTCACCGAGATCACCGCCATCGCCGAGGGCAACCAGCACAACGTCGAGCGTACCGAAGGTGCCAGCCGCAACCTGCACGGCCTGGCCCTGCAACTCAATGCGGTCACTGCCCGCCTGGGCAGCTGAGCGCCCGGCTCAACCGCGCTGGCCGAGCTGCTGCGAGAGGCCGTAGAGGAACAGCAGCAGGTCGGCGTCGGGCCTGACCTGCAGCGCCATGCGCTGGGCGGGCGGAACCGGACAGTGGTCGCGGTCGAGGTTGCCGCGCACCACGGTCGGCGAGGGTTCGTTCCAGGCGGCGAAACACAGCGATGCGACGGCCAGCGCGCCGACGAGGAAGACTCCTCGTGCAATTTCAAGCTTCATCGCGCAAGTCCTTGAGAGTAGGGACTCTAGTGACCGTAGCCCAAGGGTTTTCGTGCCGCTGGAATTGCGACCAGCGGTCGCCTGGCATCGCGCCGGTTTTCTTGCGGGCATGAAAAACCCCGCACGCGGCGGGGTTCTTCGGGAGCGGAGGGCTCAGCGGCTTACATCATGCCGCCCATGCCACCCATGCCGCCCATGTCCGGCATTGCCGGGGCCGGCTTGTCTTCCACGATCTCGGCAACCATGGCCTCGGTGGTGACCATCAGGCCACCGATGGAGGCAGCAGCCTGCAGCGCGGAACGGGTGACCTTGGCCGGGTCGAGGATGCCCATCTCGATCATGTCGCCGTAGACGTCGGACGCGGCGTTGAAGCCGTAGTTGCCTTCGCCCTGCTTGACCTTGTCGACCACCACGCTCGGCTCGCCACCGGCGTTGGCGACGATCTGGCGCAGCGGAGCCTCGACGGCGCGACGCAGCAGCGCGATACCGACGTTCTGGTCTTCGTTGTCACCCTTGAGCTCGGAGATGGCCTGCAGCGCACGCACCAGGGCCACGCCACCGCCAGGCACCACGCCTTCTTCGACGGCCGCACGGGTCGCATGCAGGGCGTCTTCGACGCGGGCCTTCTTCTCCTTCATCTCGACTTCGGTACCGGCACCGACCTTGATCACGGCAACACCGCCAGCCAGCTTGGCCAGGCGCTCTTGCAGCTTTTCCTTGTCGTAGTCGGAGGTGGTGTCTTCGATCTGCTTGCGGATCTGCGCCACGCGAGCCTCGATGTCGGCCTGGGCACCAGCGCCGTCGATGATGGTGGTGTTTTCCTTGTTCAGCACGACGCGCTTGGCGTTACCCAGGTGCTCCAGGGTAGCGGTTTCCAGGCTCAGGCCGACTTCCTCGGAAATCACGGTACCGCCGGTCAGGATGGCGATGTCCTGCAGCATGGCCTTGCGGCGATCGCCGAAGCCCGGCGCCTTGACCGCGGCGACCTTGACGATGCCGCGCATGTTGTTCACGACCAGGGTGGCCAGGGCTTCGCCCTCGACGTCCTCGGCGACGATCAGCAGCGGGCGGCCGGACTTGGCGACGCCTTCCAGCACCGGCAGCAGTTCGCGGATGTTGGAGATCTTCTTGTCGACCAGCAGCAGCAGCGGGTTTTCCAGCTCGGCCACCATGGTGTCCGGCTTGTTGATGAAGTACGGCGACAGGTAGCCACGGTCGAACTGCATGCCCTCGACGACCGACAGCTCGTTCTCGAAGCCCGAGCCTTCCTCGACAGTGATCACGCCTTCCTTGCCCACGCGCTCCATGGCCTCGGCGATGATCTGGCCGATGGACTCGTCGGAGTTGGCGGAGATGGTGCCGACCTGGGCGATGGCCTTGGAGTCGGTGCACGGCTTGGCCAGGCTCTTCAGCTCGGCGACGATGGCGACGGTGGCCTTGTCGATGCCGCGCTTGAGGTCCATCGGGTTCATGCCGGCAGCGACGGCCTTCAGGCCTTCGTTGACGATGGCCTGGGCCAGCACGGTGGCGGTGGTGGTGCCGTCACCGGCCTCGTCGTTGGCCTTGGAGGCAACGTCCTTGACCAGCTGGGCGCCCATGTTCTCGAAGCGGTCCTTCAGCTCGATTTCCTTGGCAACGGAAACGCCGTCCTTGGTGATGGTCGGAGCGCCGAAGCTCTTCTCCAGCACCACGTTGCGGCCTTTCGGGCCGAGGGTGGCCTTGACCGCGTCGGCCAGGACATTCACGCCGACCAGCATCTTCTTGCGGGCGGAGTCACCGAACTTGACTTCTTTAGCAGCCATCTTGATTGATCCTCAATTCGTGAATTATGTACGGAGATTCGCGGTAATCAGGCTTCGATGACGGCGAGGATTTCGTTCTCGCTCATCACCAGCAGGTCTTCGCCGTCGACCTTGACGGTGTTGCTGCCCGAGTACGGGCCGAACACCACCTTGTCACCGACCTTCACGGCCGGCGCGCGCACTTCGCCGTTGTCCAGCACGCGGCCGGTACCCACAGCAACGACTTCGCCACGGTTCGGCTTCTCGGCAGCGGAGCCCGGCAGGACGATGCCGCCTGCGGTCTTGGTTTCTTCTTCGCTGCGACGAATCACGACGCGGTCATGCAGAGGACGAAGCTTCATTGTCGATCTCTCCCAGTAGAGTGGTTCCATGCCGATGATGGTCATCGGCGGGTTGGCAAATTCCGGCGGGGCCGGTTGCGACTCGCCGGGGGCGAGCCGCAGAAGACGGACTGTCATGCGACAGCGACCTTGCGGTGACCGCTACATGCGGGCGCGCAAAATGATTTCAAGGGGCAACGATGAAAATTTCATAACGCCGATCAAGGCCGCAGGCTGCGGCCTTGCCACGCGCAGGGCGCCGGCTCAGCGATCGCGATCACGGCGTTCGTATTCGCCTTCGATCACGTTCGGGCGCTGCGCCGCGGAGCGCGCCTGCAGGTCGTCGGCGAAGGCCCGGCGGCGCTGCGCCTGGGCCTCGAGCCGGCGACTGAAGAAGCCGAACAGCAACTTGCGGGTCGGCGGGAAGAGGATGACCAGCGCCAGCGCATCGCTGATGAAGCCGGGCAGGAACAGCAGGCCGCCACCAACGGCCATCATCAGGCCCTCGAGCATCTCGCGCTCGGGCAGCTCGCCGCGTGCCAGGCGCTCGCGCGCGCGCCAGGCAGTGGCGAAACCGGCCAGGCGCATCAGCAGGATGCCGGCCAGGCCGGCGATCACCAGCAGCAGGATGGTCGCCAGCGCGCCGATCTCGCTGCCGACCTTGATCAGCAGGAACAGCTCGGCGAGTGGGAACAGCAAAAACAGCAGCAGAAATATTCGCATCACAAATCCTTGGTGGAAGCGACGAGCTTCCCGTGCACGGTAGATGACGGCGCCGCGCGGCGAATTCAAGCCGGCACCGGCGCCGCCTGTAACCGGATTATTCCCCGCCAGGCTGAAGCGGGGCTGAACGGCTGGTCCGCGCCATGGCCACCAGCGCCTGGCGCACCGCCAGCGGCGTCGGGCACGGCTCGGCGAAGGCCAGCCGGAACAGCCGGCGGCCGATGCGCAGGTGAAAGCCCTCGCTGTCGATGCCCGCCAGCGTGGCCGGCGGCGTCTGCGGCAGCCCGGCCTCGCGCACATAGTGAGCGATGGCGGCCGCGTGGTCGGCATTCATGTGCTCGACCATCGAGCGCTCGGCGGCGCCGTCCTCGGCTGCGAACGGGTTGGCCAGCGCGACCTGCTCGAGCCAGTGGATGGCACCGAAGCCGCCGATGTAGCGCCAGCGTACCGGCCGCAGCACCCAGAAGTCGAAGTCGTGGACGCGGTGGTAGTCCTGCGCCTCGGGGAAGTAGCGGTAGTACCGCTGCGCGGCCGCCTCGATGGCAGCCGGCTCGGCCAAGCGCTCGGCCTCGGCCAGCAGGGTCAGGCGCCCTGCGGCCTGCACGTCGTCGGCGTCGCGCTCGCCGACCAGCAGCGAGCAGTGCGGATCGGCCTGCAGGTTGCGCGTGTGCTGGGCGATACGGCTGATGAGGATCAGCGGCCAGCCCTGCGCGTCGAGGCAGTAGGGCACCACCGAGCCGAAGGGAAACCCGGGCATGGCCTGCGAGTGCGTCGACAGCACGCCGCGATATTCCGCGAGCAGCAGTTGTCGGGCATTCTTTACGGATTCGGCGCTCAACGGGACATCCTCGTAGGCAGACAGGGGCGCCCAGCATACCGTTTTGCCGAGCGCACGACTCGGCAACGGACAACCATCAGGAGGCTCGGATGCAGCTCGAAGACAAGGTCATCATCATCACCGGCGGCGGCCAGGGCCTGGGCCGCGCCATGGCCGAACACCTGGCCGGCCGCGGCGCCCGCCTCGCCCTGGTCGACCTCAACCAGGAGCGCCTGGCCGAGGCCGTCGCGGCGTGCCGGGACGCCGGCGGCGAAGCCCGCGCCTACCTCTGCAACGTGGCCGACGAAGCACAGGTGGTGGCGATGGTCGAGCAGGTGGCCAGCGAATTCGGCGCGCTGCACGGACTGGTCAACAACGCCGGCATCCTGCGCGACGGCCTGCTGCTCAAGGTCAAGGACGGGCAGATCGGCAAGATGAGCCTGGCCCAGTGGCAGGCGGTGATCGACGTCAACCTGACCGGCGTGTTCCTCTGCACCCGCGAGGTCGCGGCAAAGATGGTCGAGCTCAAGAGCGAAGGCGCGATCGTCAACATCTCGTCGATCTCGCGGGCCGGCAACATGGGCCAGACCAACTATTCGGCGGCCAAGGCCGGCGTGGCCTCGGCCACCGTGGTCTGGGCCAAGGAGCTGGCGCGCTACGGCATCCGCGTCGCCGGCGTCGCGCCCGGTTTCATCGAGACCGAGATGGTCGCCAGCATGAAGCCCGAGGCGCTGGAGAAGATGACCGCCGGCATTCCGCTCAAGCGCATGGGCAAGCCGGTGGAGATCGCCCAGGCGGTGGCCTTCATCTTCGAGAACGACTACTACAGCGGACGCATTCTCGAACTCGACGGCGGCCTGCGCCTGTAACCAGGCGGCGGCGGGCGCGCCTTGCAAGCCCGCCGCTCTGCTTACCAGCCGACGCCGAAGCCGAGGGTATAGCGGGTTTCGTCGAGATCGTTCTCGGCGCCGCTGATGATGTCCTTCTCGGCCTTCATGTTCAGCGAGGCCCAGTCGGTGACCTTGTAGCGCAGGCCGATCTCGGCATCGAGCGAGTAGTCGGCGACGTTCTCCAGCGGCTTGCCCAGCTCGCCGGTGCTGAACAGCTCGAAGGTCTTGCCGATCAGGTAGCGGTTGTAGTCCCACTTGCCGGCCAGCAGGTAGAAGTTCTCCTGGCTGCCGTCGGCGAACTCGTAGTCGCTGCGGTTGATCAGACCGGCCAGGGAGAAGGCGCCCAGGTCGTTGTCCCAGAACTGGTAACCCGGACCGGTACCGATGGTGCGCTGCCGGCGGACGTCCTCGATCTGGTCGCGCTTGTAGTCCAGGCGCCCCTGCCAGAACCACTTGTCGTCGAGGAAGCGGTCCAGCGCGTACTCGGCGTCCCAGTTGTCGGTGACGGTCACGCCGTCGCGGTATTCGCGGTTGTAGCTGGCCTTGCCGTTGTGCCGCCAGCGGCCATGCCGGGCCTTGGTATCGAAGTCGATGTCGTAGTCGTCGGTGTCGGTCTCGGCACGCTTGTAGTCGAGCGCGACGTCGACGTTGCCTTCCCAGAGGAAGTCCTCGACCACCGGCCGCGGATGGATGATCTGCGAGATGCTCGCCAGCTCGATGGTCCGCGGCGCGGCGCCGTTGGTCAGGGTGACCTTGCCGTCTTCGGCGGCTTGCAGCGCATGCGCCACCTCACCGGTGACGTCGCCTTCCTTGATCAGCAGCTTCTGGTCGCTCTGCAGGGTGCGGACCTTGTTCCACTGCACCGGGATCGAGCCGCCGTAGTCGGTCTTGACCAACAGCTTGCCGCCGTCGAGCAGGCTGATCTTGCCGGTCAGACGGTCACCGTTCTTCAGCCAGATGGTATCGGCGAGGGCCGGCAGGGAGATCGCGCAGAGCGAAGCGCACAACAGGGTTCTGGAAAACATATCGATTGGTAGGCAGCGATGGGAGTGGTGTAAAAAAGCCTGGCATTATCCCTATGCCCACAGCAGCAGCAAACTCAGACCGCCAGGCGGCAGTCGAGTTCAGTTCCGCCCAGCCCATGCGAGGCCGCCGATGCGCGACAGCCAGCCAGTCCTCCCTCCCGACGATGCCGCGGCGCGGCGCAGTGCGGTCTATACGCTTATGGCGCAGATCCCGCCGGGCAAGGTCATCAGCTATGGCGAGCTGGCCGCGCTGGCCGGGCTTGGCCGTGCCGCACGCTGGGTCGGCCGGCTGATGGCGCAACTGCCGGACGACACGCGCCTGCCCTGGCACCGGGTGATCGCCGCCGGCGGCCGCCTGAGCCTGCCGGCCGGCACGCCTGCCGGGCACGAACAACGTATGCGCCTGCGCGCCGAGGGCCTGAGCATCGTCAACGACCGGGTGGACATGCGTCGCCACGGCTGGCGCTCCACGGAGCCGAGCGGTTAGAGTGCGCGCTTCGCCCGATCGTCGTAGAAAACCGCTGTATGTCCCGTGAAACCTGGCGTGCTGCCATCCTCGCCTACGCCAGCCCGGCCAGCATCGCCCTGCTCCTGCTCGGCTTCGCCGCCGGGCTGCCCGCGATCCTCGTGTTCTCCACGCTGTCGGTCTGGCTGCGCGAGGCCGGGGTGTCGCGCGAGACGATCGGTTTCGCCAGCTGGATCAGCCTGGCCTATGCGTTCAAGTGGGTGTGGTCGCCGATGCTCGACCAGTGGCGCCTGCCCTGGCTCGGCCGCCTGGGGCGCCGGCGCTCCTGGCTGGTGCTGTCGCAGGCGGTGATCGCCCTCGGGCTGGTGGGCATGGCGCTGTGCAACCCGCAAACCAACCTGACCCTGCTGATCGCCCTGGCGGTGGCGGTGGCCTTCGCCTCGGCCACCCAGGACATCGCCATCGACGCCTACCGCCTGGAGATCGCCGAGGATCGCCTGCAGGCCACCCTGGCGGCGAGCTACATGACCGGCTACCGGGTGGCCATGCTGCTGGCCAGCGCCGGCGCGCTGTTTCTCGCCGAGTGGCTGGGCTCGAGCAGCCTGGAGTACAACCATGCGGCCTGGGCCGCTACCTACGTGGCCTTCGCCCTGCTCATCGTGCCCGGGCTGGTCACCAGCCTGGTGATCCGCGAACCGCAGGTCATTGCGCCGCTGCCGAGCACGCCGCCGCGCTACAGCTTCAATCATCAGCTGGCGGCCGTCGGCCTGCTGCTGGTGCTGCTGATCTCGCTGCCGGCGATGATCAATGCGCTGATCGCCCAGGCCTGGCCGCGGGCGACGCTCTATGCGCTGTTCATCCTCGGCAGCCTGTCGCCGATGGGCCGCATGCTGCTGGTCCCGGTGCGGGTGATGCTGCACCAGGCCTCGCAGCGCGAGCGCCCGGCCCGCTTCGACTTCGTCCACCAGGCGGTGTCGGTGATCGTGCTGATCATCCTCATCGTCTCCACCACCGGCATGTTCCAGTCGTACTGGGGCGGCTACTGGCCGCGCGGCACCATGTACCTGCTGATCTGCTGGGGCTGCCTGTCGGCGCCAGGGCGCATCCTCATGGGCCCGGTGCTGACGCCGATCACCGACTTCATCCTGCGCTACCGCTGGCAGGCGCTGCTGCTGCTCGGGCTGATCGCCACCTACCGCATGTCGGACACGGTGATGGGGGTGATGGCCAACGTGTTCTACATCGACCAGGGCTTTTCCAAGGACGAGATCGCCAGCGTCAGCAAGCTGTTCGGGCTGGTGATGACCCTGCTCGGCGCGGCCTTCGGCGGCCTGCTGATCGTGCGCTTCAGCATCCTGCCGATCCTGTTCATCGGCGGCGTGGCGTCGGCGGCGACCAACCTGCTGTTCATGCTGCTGGTGGAGATGGGCGCGAACCTGAACATGCTGGTGGTCACCATCTCCTGCGACAACTTCAGCGGCGGCCTGGCCTCGACGGCGTTCGTCGCCTACCTCTCGAGCCTGACCAACGTGAAGTTCTCGGCCACCCAGTACGCCCTGCTCAGCTCGCTGATGCTGCTGCTGCCCCGATTGCTGGGCGGCTATTCGGGGGTGATGGTCGAGCATCTCGGCTACAAGGACTTCTTCCTCGTCACCGCCCTGCTCGGCGTGCCGACCCTGGCGCTGATCCTCTGGCAATGGCGGCGCGGCGGCGGCACGCCACTGCCAGAGACCGAACCCGGCAGCGAGCGCGGCTAGCCCGGCTGCTGCACCAGGTGCACCACGCGCTGCGGGAACGGAATGCCGATGCCCGCCTCGCCCAGGCGCTCCTTGGCCAGCTCGAGGAACTCGGCGTTCACCGCCCCGAAGTCCGCGGTCGCCACCCAGGAGCGCAGCGCGAGGTTCACCGCGTTGTCGCCCAACCCGGTAACCACCACCACCGGCGCCGGCTCGCTGAGCACGCGCGGATCGCTGGCGATGGCCAGCAGCACCTGCCGTGCCTTCTTGATGTCGCTGCCGTAGTCGATGCCCACCGCGGTCTCGACGCGTCGCTGCGACTGTCGCGAATAGTTGATGATGCTGCCGTTGGACAGGCTGCCGTTGGGCATGATCACCGTCTTGTTGTCCAGGGTGCGCAGGATGGTGTGGAAGATCTGGATCGAGTCCACCGTCCCGCTGTTGCCCTGGGCCTCGATGAACTCGCCGACGCGGAACGGGCGGAACACCAGGATCAGCACGCCACCGGCGAAGTTCGCCAGGCTGCCCTGCAGGGCCAGGCCGATGGCCAGCCCCGCCGCGCCGATGGCGGCGATGAACGAGGTGGTCTCGACGCCGACCATCGAGGCCACGCTGACCAGCAGCAGCACCTTGAATATCACGCTGGCCAGGCTGCCGATGAAGCTGTGCAGCATCGGATCGACCTGGCGGCGCTGCAGCAGGCGCGAGACACGGGTCGTCACCAGATTGATCAGCCACCAGCCCAGCGCCAGGGTGATCAGCGCCAGGCCCAGCTGGCCGGCGTACTGCAGCACCAGCGGCAGCCAGGATTCGGACAGGTCGATCAGGTAGTCGACGTTCAGTTCCAAGGGTTTTCCTCCTCTTCGATGCACAAGCGCCGGCAAAGGTGCCGGCGCCAGGGATGACGGAGCCCTGCGGCCCCGCTCGCGAGTCTTCAGTCGCGGAAATTGTTGAACTGCAGCGGCATGCCCAGATCCTTGCTACGCAGCAGGGCGATGGCTTCCTGCAGGTCGTCGCGCTTCTTGCCGGTCACCCGCACCTGCTCGCCCTGGATGGCGGCCTGCACCTTGAGCTTGGCGTCCTTGATGTGGGCGACGATCTTCTTGGCCAGCTCCTTGTCGATGCCCTCGCGCAGCGTGACCTCCTGCTTGACCACCTTGCCCGACGGGTAGGCGTCCTTGAACTCGAGGCACTGGATGTCGATCTTGCGCTTGACCAGACTCAACTTGAGAATCTCGATCATCTGCTCCAATTGGAAATCGGCTTCGGCCGTGAGCTGGACGGTCAGATCCTTCAGCTCGAACGAACCCTTTCCGCGCAGGTCGTAGCGGCGGTCGAGTTCCTTGATGGCGTTGTCGACCGCATTGGTCACTTCGTGCTTGTCCAGTTCGGACACCACGTCGAACGAAGGCATGAATCTTCTCCAATTCAATGAGCGCGACGGTTGGCGAAGCCCCCGGCGCCTGGCTTGACGGTTGCAAATGCGCCGTCATTATAACTGCTCGACACGAGACCGCCGGCGCCACGCGGCAAAGCGACAGGATGTCACCTTTCTCGATGAATCAGCCCATGCCCAACCCCCAACTCGGAATCCTCGTCGTCGATGACGCCAAGTTCTCCAGCGTCATGATCGGCCGCGCACTGAACAAGGCCGGCTACCAGGATGTCCGCTTCGCCAGTAGCGCAGAGGATGCCCTGCGCCAGCTGGCCGAACGCCCGACCCACGTCCTGCTCGCCGACTGGCTGATGCCCGAAACCGACGGTCTGCAACTGACCGCGCGCGTGCGCGAGCTCGACGGCCACAGCGGCCACTACACCTACGTCATCCTGCTCACCGGCCGCGACGGCGTCGATGAGTTGGCCCGGGCCTTCGACCAGGGCGTGGACGACTTCATCAGCAAGGCGGCCATGCACGAGCAGCTGCTGCCGCGGGTGCTGGCCGCCGACCGCCTGTGCGGCTCGCTGCAGCGACTCAAGCAGGAAAACCGCCAGCTGGCCAGCGACGTGGCCATGCTCGAACGGCACAACCTGACCGATCCGCTCACCGGCCTCGGCAATCGCCGCTGCCTCGAGCAGCGCCTGGCCGCCACCCTGCGCCAGCTGGAGCGTCGCGAGACCGCGCTGTGCTACCTGCACATCGGCCTGCAGAACGGCACCCAGCTGCGCGCCGAACTGGGCGCTGCGCAGCACGACGAACTGCTGCAGGCGCTGGCCCGGCGCCTGCAGCAGCTGGTCCGCCCGCTGGACACCCTGGTACGCCTGGACGACCGCCACTTCGGCGTGCTGGCCCAGGTCGACAGCAGCCGGGGCTGCTCGCCGGGCAGCTTCAAGCGCCTGCACGAAGGGCTCAACCTCAAGGCCTTCAGGACGCGCGAGGGCTTCGTCTCGGTGAAGGCGGGCATCGTCCTGCTCACGCTGGATGCCAGCGGCCTGCCGGCCAGCGCACCGGAACTCTTGCGACAGGCCGATGCCCTGCTGCCCAGCGCCTACAGCGCCGGGCGCATCGTCCCGCTGCACCTGCGGCAGCCGGCATGACCTGGCACATCCTCGGCGCCGGCAGCCTTGGCAGCCTGTGGGCCTGCCGCCTGGCGCAGGCCGGCGCGCCGGTGCGGCTGATCCTGCGTGACGCCGCCCGCCTGGCCGCCTACCGGCAGGCCGGCGGCCTGGCGCTGCAGCAGGACGGCCACTGGCAGCGCCTGGCCATTGCCGCCGAGCTGCCCGGCGCCGAGGCGCCGATCACCCGCCTGCTGGTCGCTTGCAAGGCCTACGACGCCGAGGCGGCCGTGGCCAGTGTCGCCCGGCGCCTGGTAGCGGGCTGCGAGCTCCTGCTGCTGCAGAACGGCCTCGGCAGCCAGCAGGCGATCGCCGCGCGTTGGCCACAGGCACGTTGCCTGTTCGTCTCCAGCACCGAGGGCGCCTATCGCCATGCCGATTTCCAGGTGGTCTTCGCCGGGCGCGGGCAGAACTGGCTGGGCGACCCGCAGGATCCGACACCGCCGGCCTGGCTGGCGACCCTGGAGCAGGCCGGCATCCCCCTGCAGTGGACGCCGGCGATCCTCGCGCGACTCTGGCGCAAGCTGGCGCTGAACTGCGCGATCAACCCGCTGACGGTACTGCACGACTGCCGCAACGGCGGGCTGCTGGCGCGGCGCGACGAGGTGCTGGCACTGTGCGACGAGCTGGCCCGGCTGCTGCAGGCGGTCGGCCAAGCACAGGCCGCCGACGACCTGGCTGACGAGGTGTTGCGGGTGATCGAGGCCACCGCCGCCAACCTTTCCTCGATGCAGCAGGACGTCGCCGCCGGCCGCCGCACGGAGATCGCCTACCTGCTCGGCCATGCCTGCCGGACCGCCGCCGATCACGCCCTCGCCCTGCCGCGCCTGCAGGCGCTCGACGAACGCCTGCGCCAGTGCCTGGCCGCGCGCGGATTGCCCACCGATTGAGGCGCCGCTACCCTGCAGGCATCTTTCTGCTGCATGGCCGAGCCCGATGAACCTGCGCCAGCGCCTCGCCAATCTGCCGGTCGGTCGCAAGCTGCTGACCGCCCTGCTCGCCCTGCTCGCGGCGGTGCTGCTGGTCTCCAACCTGGCCTTCATCAGCGCCGCCTACTGGATCTCGCGGCAGAGCGTGGCACCCCAGGCGATGCACACCATCGGCGCGCTGTCGGCCACCCCGCAGCTGAGCCGGAGCGTGCTGACCTCGACGCAGGCGGCCAACGACTTCCTCCAGCGCCTGGGCGACTACCCGCCGCTGCGCGTGGCGGCGATCTACGACCCGGCCGGCAACCTGTTCGCCCAGCTGCAACGCGGCCAGCCACTGGTACTGCCCGGGCGCATCGACGACGTCGCCCGCTGGCGGGCCAATGAAATTCGCGCCAGCTTCCTCACCGACCTGCCACAGGCCGACGGGCCGCCGGCGCACCTGTTGCTGGTGATCAGCAGCGAACTGCCCGGCGCCTTCTACACCGGCACGCTGACCGCCAGCGTGGCGATCCTGCTCATCAGCCTGCTGCTCTGGCTGCTGGTGGCGCGGCAGATCCGCCGGCTGATCACCCAGCCGATCCGCAGCCTCGAGGCGCTGTCGCGCCAGGTCACCCGCGAGGAGAACTACGGCCTGCGGGCCGCGCCGGGCAACGAGGACGAGATCGGCCGGCTGGGCGATGCCTTCAACACCATGCTGTCGCGCATCGAGGCCCGCGAGCAGCAGCTCAAGCGCGCCCGCGACGACGCCCAGGCCGCGTTCAGCCAGGCCCAGGGTTTGGCCGAGGAAACGCGCAATTCCAACCGCCGGCTGGAGCTGGAAGTCCAGGTGCGCAGCAAGATCGAGCAGAAGCTCACCGGCTTCCAGAACTACCTCAACAGCATCATCGACTCGATGCCCTCGGCGCTGATCGCCCTCGACGAGCAGCTCTACGTCACCCAGTGGAACCACGAGGCCAGCGTGCTCTCCGGCACCCCGCTGGACGATGCGCTGAACCAGCCGGTGTTCATCGCCTTCGAGCCGCTCAAGCCCTACCTGGCGCAGATCCGCCGTACCGCCGAACGCCACGAGGTGGAAGTGATCGAGCGGGTCACCTGGACGCTGAACGACGAGTCGCGCCACTACACCCTGACCTTCTATCCGCTGAGCGGCGCCGGCGGGCGCGGCGTGGTGATCCGCATCGACGACATCACCCAGCGCGTGGGCATGGAGGAAATCATGGTGCAGTCCGAGAAGATGCTCTCGGTCGGCAGCCTGGCGGCCGGCATGGCCCACGAGATCAACAACCCGCTGGGCGCCATCCTGCACAACGTGCAGAACATCCGCCGGCGCCTGTCGCCGGAACTGGAACGCAACCGCGAAGCCGCCGAAGAGACCGGCGTGCAGCTCGAGGCGGTGAACCGCTACCTGCAGCGGCGCGAGATCCCGCAGATGCTCGACGGCATCCAGCACGCCGGTTCGCGGGCGGCGAAGATCGTCAGCCACATGCTCAGCTTCAGCCGCATGAGCAACCGCCAGCTGGCCGAATGCCAGTTGCCGGCGCTGATCGAGCAGGCCCTGGAAATCGCCGGCAACGACTTCGCCCTGCTCGACAGCTTCGACTTCAAGGCGATCCGCATCGTGCGCGACTACGACCCGCGGGTCGATCGCGTCCCCTGCATCGGCAACGAGCTCGAGCAGGTCCTGCTCAACCTGCTGAAGAACGCAGCACAAGCCATCCACCAGAAGCAGGACCGCGACGCGCCGGGGCAGATCACCCTGCGCACACGCCTGCAGCCGCCCTGGGTCGAGATCCAGGTGGAAGACAACGGTGGCGGCATTCCCGAGGCGGTGCGCACGCGCATCTTCGAGCCGTTCTTCACCACCAAGGAAGTAGGCCAGGGAACCGGACTGGGCCTTTCCGTTTCGTATTTCATCATCACCAACAACCACAAGGGGCAGATGGAGGTCCAGTCGCAACCCGGCCAGGGCGCCACCTTCACCCTGCGTTTACCGCTGGCTACCGCCAACGAGCCGGCCTCCAGCTGACAAGGACAGACGATGGGCAACCGACTTTCGAAGATCTACACGCGCACCGGCGACGCCGGCGAAACCGGCCTGGGCGACGGCCGCCGGGTGGCCAAGGACCACCCGCGCGTCGAGGCCATGGGCGAGGTGGACAGCCTCAACAGCCACCTCGGCCTGCTGCTCGCCGAACTGGCCGAGGCGCAGATCCGCTGGCCCGCGCTGGACGAGCTGATCCCGGTGCTCGCGCCGTGCCAGCACCGCCTGTTCGACCTCGGTGGCGAGCTGGCGATGCCCGACTACCAGGCGCTCGGCGAGGCCGAGGTGCAACGCCTGGAGGCGGCGATCGACCGCTGGAACCAGGAACTCGGCCCGCTCAAGGAGTTCATCCTGCCCGGCGGCTCGCGGCTCATCGCCCAGGCGCACCTGTGCCGCAGCCTGGCCCGCACCGCCGAGCGCCGCTGCCAGCAGCTCAACGCCAGCGAGCCGCTGCGCCCGACGCTGCTGGCCTATCTCAACCGGCTGTCGGACCTGCTGTTCGTCGCGGCCCGGCTGATCGCCCGCCGCCAGGGCTGCGCCGAAGTGCTCTGGCAGGCCGCCGCGCACGATGCCGCGCACGACTGACCCGCCGCTCGACCGGCGCCGGCGCACCCGCGAGGCGCTGCATGCCGCCTGGGAAGCGCTGGTGGTGCTGCTGGTGTGCTTCAACCTGGGGCTGATCGTGTTCGACAGCCTGTTCGCCGTTCCGCCGGTCAGCCAGCTGCTCGCCGGCCTGGCACCCGGCGCCCACGCGCTCTATGCCGAGCGCATCCACGCCAACTTCGCGCTCATCGACCTGGCCTTCGTCGCGGTGTTCATCTTCGACGTGCTGCTCGGCTGGGCCGTGGCGCTGTGCGAGCGCCGCTACGCACGCTGGTACTACTACCCCTTCGCCCACTGGTACGACGTGCTCGGCTGCATCCCCTTGTCGGGTTTTCGCTGGCTGCGCGTGCTGCGGGTCGGCGCGCTGCTGGTCCGCCTGCAGCGGCTGGGCCTGATCGACATGCGCGGCTGGCCGGTCTACGGCGTGCTCAACCGCTATTACCTGCTGCTGATCGAGGAGCTCGCCGACCGCGTGATGGTCCGCCTGTTCGGCCGCCTGCAGCAGGAGCTCGGCAGTACCGACGACCTGTCGCGCCGGCTGATCGAGGACGTCATCCGGCCGCGCAAGCAGCGTCTGATCGCCGATGTCGCGCGGCGCCTGCAGGCCATGCTGGAGACCGGCTACCGCGACAACCGCGGCGATATCGAAGGCTATGTCGGCCAGTTGATCCACCGTGCACTGCAGGACAATCCCGAGCTGCGCCGCCTGCGGCGCCTGCCCTTGGGCGGGCATCTGGCCGACAGCCTGGACGAGGCCCTGGCGGACATCGCCACGCGGCTGATCCAGGCCAGCGTCGACGGCCTGCGCGGCCCGCAGTTCCAGGCCCTGGCCAACCGCCTGGCCGACGAGTTCTTCGACGCCTGGCTGTATCAGGACGAACGCACCGACCTGGCGCTGGAAGAGGTGCTGGTGGACATCATCGAGGTGCTCAAGCAGCAGGTGCTGGACCGCCGCTGGAGCCGCTTCGTCGGCCCCAACCCGCCGCCCACCCCGCCAGGCTGAACTCAGCCCGGCGCCTCGTCCTCGTCCACCGCGCGGAAGCCGGCCGCCGAGCGCTCGTGCAGGCGCGCGCCGATGACCATCTCCGTGGCCCAGTTGACCAGGATCGAGGTATAGGCCTCCTGGCAGCGCTCGTCGCTCAGGGCGTGGTCGGCGCCGAAGATGATCCGGTGGGTCAGCGAGTGGGTTTTCTGGAACGCCGCGCGGTAGTTCATGATGGTCTGGTGCGGCACCAGGTGGTCCTTCTCCGACTCGACGATGAGCACGTCGCCCTCGAAGCGCGCGCAGGCGGCAAGCGCCTGGTTCTCGGTAGGCAGCACACGGCTGCCACGCAGCTCGTCGAGCACGGCGCGGTCGAGCTGGCGCTTGGGCACGCGCCAGTCGTCGTCGCGGTACAACGCCGGCACCCGCAGGGCCAGCCACTTGACCGGGCGCAAGCCGCTCACCAGCGCGGCCAGGTAGCCGCCGTAGCTGGTGCCGACCACGGCGATGGCGGCCGGGTCGATGTGCGGGTGCGCCGCCAGCAGGTCGTAGGCGGCCAGCACGTCGCGCAGGTTCTGCTCGCGCGTCACCGTCTGCTGCTGCGCCAGCGTCTGGCCGTGGCCGCGCAGGTCGAACGACAGGCACACGCAACCCAGCCCGGCGATGCCGCGCGCGCGCGCCAGGTCGCGCTCCTGGCTGCCGCCCCAGCCATGGACGAAGAGCACGCCCGGCATGCGCGGCGGCGGCGTCAGGAAGGTCCCGGCGATGTGTTCGTCGTCGACCAGGATGTCGACCGCCTCGCTATGGGTTGCCATGCTCGAGCACCACGTACTTGGTCAGGAATCCGACTTCGGCATCCTCGCCGCGGAACAGCACCTCGGCGTTCGGCGGGATCGCACAGCCCTCGCCATAGCACTCGCGGGTCGCGGCGCGCACCACCCGCGCCGGGTCTTCGCGCAGCAGTCCCAGCGCGGCGATCTCCGCACCACTCGCCCCGCCGATCCGCCAGGACTGCTCCAGCACACCCGAGCAGAGGCGCCCGCGCGGGTCCACGCCCTGGGCGATGTCGTAGTTGCGCCGCGAGGCGATCAGGCCGCGATAGGCGCTGCGCGCGGCACGGTCGTAGACCTGCGCCTGGCGGATCGCCAGGCGCGTGGCATCGTCCAGCTCGCAGCGCAGCAGGGCATCGAAATCGCCGCTGACCACTACCAGGTCGGAGCCGCCGTAGACCTGCTGGCCGCCATTGTCCTCGGTCAGCCGCTGGGTGCCGTAGTAGCTGGCCAGCTGCTCGCCGACCCGCACCTGGCCGACGCTGAAGGTGGTCACCTGGTCGAGGTTGCTCTCCAGCACCAGGCCGTAGGTTTCCAGCTCATGCGCGTCGAGTTCGGCCAGGGCCTGGTCGAGCGCCGCCTGGTCCGCCACCTCGACCTGCCCGCGCCCGCCGGTGGCGCGCACCGGCTTGAGTCGCAGCGGGCCGTCATGCAGCAGGCGCAGCCCGGCATCCCGTGCATCGGCCAGGGTGAAGGCGCTGTAGCCCGGCAGCACGCTGTCGCGCACCTCGGCGCAGAACTCGCGCGACCAGCCCACCGGCGCGTCGGCCTCGCTGCGCACCAGCGGATGGGTGATGGCCTTGGTCTGCACGAAGGGATGCGGCACCAACCCGCCGAACAGGTCCTGCTCGCTTTCCAGGCCGAGTTCGCGCGCCTCGCTGCTGCCGACGATGGTGCCCGACGGCACCAGGTAGACGTGGCCGGCCGGCGCGGCACCGGGCGTGTAGTCGCCGGCATAGCGATAGCCGAGCAGCGCGGCCAGGCGCTCGGCCAGCGCGGCATGGACGCGGCGTTCGTGCAGCGGTTCGTGGCTGCGATTGGGGTAGGTCATCACCACCCCGCGCGGCACGTGCGAAGAACCCTCGTTGTTCATCAGACAGCTCCCTGGACTGCGTAAGGCGTTGCGCCGGCTGGCGCGCGCGTTTCATCCGAGCCTCGAGCGGACCGGTGTCCCAATCTAGACCGCGGGACGGGCGTAACGATCCAGCCGCCGCGGCCGCATCGGCGAATGGGCTGATTGCCGTCCGGAAAAAGAAAACCCCGCCACAGGGCGGGGTTCGCAGTGCCGGGCAGGCGCCTCAGACCACCGGTGCGCTGCTGCGGATCAGGTGGTCGAAGGCCGACAGCGAGGCCTTGGCGCCTTCGCCCACCGCGATGACGATCTGCTTGTACGGCACCGTGGTCACGTCGCCGGCGGCGAACACGCCGGGCAGGCTGGTCTGGCCCTTGGCGTCGACCACGATCTCGCCGAAGCGCGACAGCTCCAGGGTACCCTTGAGCCATTCGCTGTTGGGCAGCAGGCCGATTTGCACGAAGATGCCTTCCAGCTCGACGTCGTGCAGCGCGTCAGTGTGGCGGTCCTTGTAGACCAGCCCGGTGACCTTCTGCCCGTCGCCCTTGACCTCGGTGGTCTGCGCCATCTTCAGCACGGTGACGTTGGGCAGGCTGTTGAGCTTGCGCTGCAGCACCGCGTCGGCGCGCAGGCTCTCGCCGAACTCCAGCAGGGTGACGTGGGCGACGATGCCGGCCAGGTCGATGGCCGCCTCGACGCCGGAGTTGCCGCCGCCGATCACCGCCACGCGCTTGCCCTTGAACAACGGGCCGTCGCAGTGCGGGCAGTAGGCCACGCCACGGCCGCGGTACTCCTGCTCGCCGGGCACGTTCATCTCGCGCCAGCGGGCACCGGTGGCGAGGATCAGGGTCTTGGCCTTGAGCTCGCCGCCGTTGTCGAAGCGCACGGTGTGCAGGCCGTCGTCGCCAGCCGGGATCAGCTGGCTGGCGCGCTGCAGGTTCATCACGTCGACCTCGTAGGCGCGCACGTGTTCTTCCAGGGCGCGGGCCAGTTTCGGGCCTTCGGTTTCCTGCACCGAGATGAAGTTCTCGATGGCCATGGTGTCGAGCACCTGGCCGCCGAAGCGCTCGGCGGCGACGCCGGTGCGGATGCCCTTGCGCGCCGCGTAGATCGCCGCCGCGGCGCCAGCCGGGCCACCACCGATGACGAGCACGTCGAAGGCGCTCTTGGCCTTGAGCTTCTCGGCATCACGCGCACCGGCGCCGGTGTCGAGCTTGGCGAGGATCTCCTCGACGCCCATGCGCCCCTGGCCGAAGGGTTCGCCGTTGAGGTAGAGGCTCGGCACCGACATGATCTGCCGTGCCTCGACCTCGTCCTGGAACAGCGCGCCGTCGATGGCCACGTGGTGGATGTTGGGGTTGAGCACCGCCATCAGGTTCAGCGCCTGGACCACGTCCGGGCAGTTCTGGCAGGACAGCGAGAAGTAGGTCTCGAAGCGGTACTCGCCCTCGAGCGCCTGGATCTGCTCGATCAGCTCGGCCGACAGCTTCGACGGGTGGCCGCCGACCTGCAGCAGCGCCAGTACCAGCGAGGTGAACTCGTGGCCCATGGGCAGGCCGGCGAAACGCAGGTCGATCTCGCGGTCGGGGCGCACCAGGGCGAACGACGGCCGGCGCACATCGTTGCCGGCGGTGTTCAGGCTGATCTTGTCGCTCAGGCCGTTGATGTCGTTCAGCAGCGCGAGCATTTCCTCGGACTTGGCGCTGTCGTCGAGCGAGGCGACGATCTCGAACGGCTGGGTGACCTTTTCCAGGTAGGCCTTCAGTTGGGTCTTGAGATTGGCATCGAGCATCAACAGCACCTCATCGGGTATCAGGTAGCAAAACGCCCGGACGGGTCGCGTCCAGGCGTCGGGGTGAAGGCACCCGGAGGTGCCTTCGGAGCAAGCGAGGCGTAGGCCTTAGATCTTGCCGACCAGGTCCAGCGAAGGAGCCAGGGTCTTCTCGCCTTCCTTCCACTTGGCCGGGCAGACTTCGCCCGGGTGAGCGGCGGTGTACTGGGCGGCCTTCAGCTTGCGCAGGGTCTCGGAGACGTCGCGGGCGATCTCGTTGGAGTGGATCTCGACGGTCTTGATCACGCCTTCCGGGTTGATCAGGAAGGTGCCGCGCAGGGCCAGGCCTTCTTCTTCGATGTGCACGTCGAAGGCGCGGGTCAGCTGGTGGGTCGGGTCGCCGATCAGCGGGAACTGGGCCTTGCCAACGGCCGGCGAAGTCTCGTGCCAGACCTTGTGCGAGAAGTGGGTGTCGGTGGTGACGATGTACACCTCGGCGCCGGCCTTCTGGAACTCGGCGTAGTTGTTGGCAGCGTCTTCGATCTCGGTCGGGCAGTTGAAGGTGAAGGCAGCCGGCATGAAGATCATTACCGACCACTTGCCCTTCAGGGACTCGTCGGTGACCTCGATGAACTTGCCGTTGTGGAAAGCGTTGACTTTGAACGGTTGGACCTGGGTGTTGATCAGGGACATCTGCTAACTCCTTTAGGGGGTTCAGAACTTTGACGGCGCCTACGATAGCGCAGCCATCCACATACTGTTAATTGATTAAGGGCATAAGGCCGATTGACGTTATCTATCGAATTCACAGCTGCCGGAATCGAAAGTGTATGGCCAGTGACCTGCGATTCGGCGTGCGGTTCAGTCCGGCCAGAATGCCCGGATCGCCGCGATGCCCTGGGCACCGACCCGCCGGGCCTGGTCGAGATCGGCGGCAGCCAGCCCGCCCAGCAGGTAGGCCGGCTGGTTGAAGCCTAGCAGCAGTTCGGCCGCCCGCGTCCAGCCCAGGTGCGCCGCGCCGGGATGGCTGGCGGTGGCCTGCACCGGCGACAGGGTAACGAAATCCACTCCCAGCACCGTGGCCATCTCCAGCTCCGCGGCATCATGGCAGGAGGCTGCCAGCCAGCGCGCGGCCGGCAGCGGTCGGATCTGGCCCACAGCCTCGCGCAACTGGCCCGCGGTCAGGTGCCAACCAGCCTCGGGAAAATCAGCGGCCCACTCCAGCGGCCCCTTGAGCATCAGCCGGGCGCGCCCGGCACACAGTGCGATGGCCCGTTGCGCCAGCGCCCGATAGTCGGCTGCGACGAGCGAGGGCGCGCGCAGCTGGACCAGCGTAATGCCGGCATCCAGCGCCCGCGCCAGGCCGTCGAGCAGGCGCTGCGCGGCCAGGCCGTCGGGCGTGACGAGGTAGCGGCTCGGCAGCCGCGCCGCCGCGACGATCGGCCGGTTGGCCGCCGGGAACTCGAAGGCCGGCAGGCTATCGGCGTCGACCCACTGCAGCGGCTGGCCCTCGGCGCCATGGGCCTGGCCGGCGAACGCCAGCACTTCCCACACGTCGAGCAGGACCTGCTTGTCCGGGTAGTCGTGGCGCACCTGGATCAGCGGCTCGGCCCTGGTCACGTCGATCCCCAGCTCCTCGTGCAGCTCGCGGGCCAGCGCGACCTCGACACCCTCGCCCGCCTCGACCTTGCCGCCGGGAAACTCCCAGAGTCCGCCCTGGTGCTTGTCCAGCGGGCGGCGGGCGATCAGCACGCGCCCGGCGGCATCGCGGATCACGGCGGCGGCTACATGGATTCGTTGCATCGCTCGAGGCTCCTGGCCTGCCGGCGGCGGTGCGCCGGCAGGCAGGCCGCACCGGCAGGACCGTTCAGGTACGGTATTCGGCGTTGATCTTGACGTACTCGTGGGACAGGTCGGTGGTCCAGATCGTCTCGCTGCAATCACCCCGGCCCAGCTCGATGCGGATGGTGATCTCCTCGCGCGCCATCACCGCAGCGCCCTGCTCCTCGGTGTAGCTGGCGGCACGGCCACCCTGGCTGGCGATGCAGACCTCGCCGAGGAACACGTCGATCAGGCTCACATCCAGGTTCGGCACGCCGGCATAGCCGACCGCGGCGAGGATGCGCCCCCAGTTCGGGTCCGAGGCGAACAGCGCGGTCTTGATCAGCGGCGAGTGGGCCACGGCATAGGCGACGTCCAGGCACTCCTGGTGGTTACCGCCGCCGTTGACCTGCACGGTGACGAACTTGGTGGCGCCCTCGCCGTCACGAACGATGGCCTGGGCCACTTCCATGAAGACCTCCAGCACGGCCTGCCTGAGCTTGGCGAACAGCTCGCCGGAAGCGGAGGTGATCTCCGGCAGGGCGGCCTGGCCGGTAGCGATCAGCATGCAGCAGTCGTTGGTCGAGGTGTCGCCGTCGATGGTGATGCGGTTGAACGACTTGTTCGCGGCGTCGCGCACCAGGTCCTGCAGCACGTCGCGGGCGACCTTGGCGTCGGTGGCGATGTAGCCGAGCATGGTGGCCATGTTCGGGCGGATCATGCCGGCGCCCTTGCTGATGCCGGTCACGGTGACGGTCACGCCGTCGTGCTGGAACTGGCGGCTGGCGCCCTTGGGCAGGGTGTCGGTGGTCATGATGCCGGTGGCGGCCTCGGCCCAGTGATCGGCGTCGAGGTCGTCCAGCGCAGCCTGCAGCGCGGACTCGATCTTCTCCACCGGCAGCGGCTCGCCGATCACGCCGGTGGAGAACGGCAGCACCGCCTCCTCGGCCACGCCAGTCAGGCTCGCCAGGGCGGCGCAGGTGCGCCGGGCATTGGCCAGCCCCTGCGGGCCGGTGCCGGCGTTGGCATTGCCGGTGTTGGTCAGCAGGTAGCGGACCTCGCCCTGCATGCGCTCGCGGGTAACCAGCACCGGCGCGGCGCAGAAGGCGTTGGTGGTGGTGACGCCGGCAACGCGCGAGCCTTCGGCGCAGCGCATGACGACCACGTCCTTGCGCCCGGGACGCTTGATGCCCGCCGAGGCAATCCCCAGCTCGAAGCCGGGAACCGGATGCAGCTTGGGTAGAGGACCGAGACCGACAGCCATTGAACGCACTCCTCAACTTGCGACGGCCGCCCGGGCCGCGCGATCAACAGAGAAAAACGCCGCGAGCGGCTGCTGGCCGGTCGCGGCGCGGATACCTGGCGCGGGATGGTGCTTACTGCACCTGCCCGTGACAGTGCTTGTACTTCTTGCCGGACCCGCAGGGGCAGGGTTCGTTCCGCCCGATCTTCGGCTCGCTGCGGATCGGCGTCACGTTCGATGTGCCTTCCTGCCCGGCTTCGGCCGGCTCCTGCTCGGGCTCGTCCAGCGCCGAGACCTCGGCATGCTGGAACTGCATCCGCCGCGCCAGTTCCTCGGCCTCGCGGCGCAGGCGCTCCTCCTCCTCGGCCGGGTCTTCGCGACGCACCTGGACGTGGGACAGCACGCGGATGCTGTCGCGCTTGATGGATTCGAGCAGGTCCTGGAACAACGCGAAGGACTCGCGCTTGTATTCCTGCTTGGGGTTCTTCTGCGCATAACCGCGCAGGTGGATGCCGTGACGCAGGTGGTCCATGGTCGACAGGTGGTCCTTCCACAGGTCGTCCAGTACGCGCAGCACGATCTGCTTCTCGAAGGTACGCAGCGCCTCGGCGCCGGCCAGCTCTTCCTTCTCGCGGTAGGCCTCGAGCAGCGCCTGCATGATCTTCTCGCGCAGGGTTTCCTCGTAGAGCTTCTCGTCCTCGTCGAGCCACTGCTGCACCGGCAGGCGCAGGCCGAAATCGCTGTAGAGCACGGCCTCCAGGCCGGGGATGTCCCACTGCTCGGGCAGCGACTGCGGCGGGATGTGGGTGCTGATGGCGGCGCCCAGCGCGTCCTCGCGGAACTCGGCGATGGTCTCGCCGATGTCGTCGGCGGCCAGCAGGCTGTTGCGCATGTGGTAGATGACCTTGCGCTGCTCGTTGGCAACGTCGTCGTATTCGAGCAGCTGCTTGCGGATGTCGAAGTTGCGGCCTTCGACCTTGCGCTGGGCCTTCTCGATGGCATTGGTGACCATGCGATGCTCGATGGCCTCGCCCGACTCCATGCCGAGCGCCTTCATGAAGTTCTTCACCCGGTCGGAGGCGAAGATGCGCATCAGGTTGTCTTCCAGCGACAGGTAGAAGCGGCTGGAACCCGGGTCGCCCTGGCGACCGGCGCGGCCACGCAGCTGGTTGTCGATACGCCGCGACTCGTGGCGCTCGGAGGCGATCACGTGCAGGCCGCCGGCCTCGATGACCTGCTGGTGACGCTTCTGCCAGTCGGCCTTGATCTGCGCGACCTGATCTTCGCTCGCGTTCTCCAGCCTGGCGACCTCGACCTCCCAGTTGCCGCCGAGCAGGATGTCGGTCCCGCGGCCAGCCATGTTGGTGGCGATGGTCACCGAGCCGGGCTTGCCGGCCTGGGCAATGATCTCGGCTTCCTTGTCGTGGTACTTGGCGTTGAGCACCTGGTGGGCGATGCCCTCCTTCTGCAACAGCTGCGAGACGTACTCGGAGCTCTCGATCGAGGCGGTACCGACCAGCACCGGGCGGCCCTGCGCCTGGCATTCCTTGATGTCGGTGATAATCGCCGCGTACTTCTCGGCCTGGGTCAGGTAGACCAGGTCGTTGTAGTCCTTGCGCGCGACCGGCCGGTTGGTCGGGATGACCACCACCGGCAGGTTGTAGATCTGCTGGAACTCGAAGGCCTCGGTGTCGGCGGTGCCGGTCATGCCGGACAGCTTGGCGTAGAGGCGGAAGTAGTTCTGGAAGGTGGTCGAGGCCAGGGTCTGGCTCTCGGCCTGGATGTTCACCCCTTCCTTGGCCTCGATGGCCTGGTGCAGGCCCTCGGAAAGGCGGCGCCCCGGCATGGTGCGGCCGGTGTGCTCGTCGATCAGGATCACCTGGCCGTTCTGCACGATGTACTCGACGTTGCGATGGAACAGCTTGTGCGCGCGCAGGCCGGCGTAGACGTGGGTCAAGAGGCCCAGGTTGTGCGCCGAATAGAGGCTCTCGCCCTCGCCGAGCAGCCCGGCGGCAGTCAGCAGCTCCTCGATGTACTGGTGCCCGGCCTCGTTCAGCTCGACCTGGCGGGTCTTCTCGTCGATCGAGTAGTGGCCTTCCTGGGTGACGACACCCTCCTCTTCCTCGATGTGCTGCTTCAGGCGCGGGATCAGCTGGTTGATCTGCATGTACAGCTTGGAGCTGTCCTCGGCCTGGCCGGAGATGATCAGCGGCGTGCGCGCCTCGTCGATGAGGATGGAGTCCACCTCGTCGATCACCGCGAAGTTCAGCTCGCGCTGGAACTTGTCGGCCAGGCTGAAGGCCATGTTGTCGCGCAGATAGTCGAAGCCGAATTCGTTGTTGGTGCCGTAGGTGATGTCGGCGGCATAGGCGGCGCGCTTCTCCTCCGGCGGCTGGAAGGGCACGACGATACCGACCGACAGGCCGAGGAATTCGTACAGCGGGCGCATCCAGTTGGCGTCGCGGCGGGCCAGGTAGTCGTTCACCGTGACCACGTGCACGCCCTTGCCGGACAGCGCGTTCAGGTACACCGCCAGCGTCGCCACCAGCGTCTTGCCCTCGCCGGTGCGCATCTCGGCGATGCGCCCTTCGTGGAGGGTCATGCCACCGATCAGCTGGACGTCGAAGTGACGCATCCCCATCACCCGCTTGCCGGCCTCGCGGCAGACGGCGAAGGCCTCGGGAAGGATCTTGTCGAGCGTCTCGCCCTGCTCCAGGCGCGCCTTGAACTCCTGGGTCTTGTTTCGCAGCTGCTCGTCGCCGAGCGACACCATCTGCTCTTCGAAGGCGTTGACGGCCTGGACCGCCTTGAGCATGCGCTTGACCTCACGCTCGTTCTTGCTTCCAAAGAGTTTCTTCAACAAAGGCGCAAACATATCGACAAGGGTTTCCATGCTGGGGATGGAGGCACGCCAGCGCCGGCTGGCCCTGCGTGCAAAGGGGGCATTCTACTCGGAAACGTTCTCATGAAAAGCGGCACGGTTTTGCACCGCGGCGACCTGGGCAAGCCTGCCAGCGACGGGCCTTCTGCTAATATCCAGGCTCGTGCAGACTCGGATTCCCCAGACGATGGCCTTTCGCCCACTTCCCGCCCGTGCCCCGGCAAGCCTGTTGCGCGAGGCCCGGCCGCTGCGGGCCCTGTTCGGCGAGGCGCAGCGGCTCGATCAGCTGCAGCAGATCGTCGAAAGCCAGCTACAACCGGCCGCACGCCCGCACTGCCGGGTGGCATCCTGGCGCGACGGTGCGCTGCTGCTGATCGTCACCGATGGCCACTGGGCCACGCGGCTGCGCTACCAGCAGCGCCGACTGCAACGCCAGCTGCAGGCCAACCCGATTTTCGCCGGGCTGGAACGGATCCTCTTCCGTGTGCAGCCGCCGCAACCGCCACGCCCGGCGCCGCGGCGGCCAAAGGACATCTCCGGCCCCTCGGCGGACCATATAAGAGCCAGTGCCGAGGGCATCGCCGACCCACGGCTACGCGAAGCCCTCGAACGCCTGGCCCGCCACGGCCGCACGGACGGCTGAGCATGGGCCAGGCCCACTCCGCCAACGTCCGCACCTGCGCGAGGCGGGCCTCGATCGAACCGGAGCGCCCATGCTGATCGGTGTATTGCTCGTCCTGACCTGGCTGATCCTGCTGCTTCGCTATCCGCTGCGGGCCGCCCCCATCTCGCTCGGCGCGGCCCTGGCGTTGGCGCTGGTGGCCGGCTGGGTGCTCGTCGAGGAGCAGCGCGAGGCCCGGCTGATCGCGCGGCTGGAGCTGCAGCTGCAGCACCGCGCCGACCTCTGCCCGGCCGCGCGGCCGCTGTGGGTGAAGCTGACCAACCACGGCCCGCGCTCGCTGCTCGCGCTGAGCTGGCGCGTGGCGGCCTACGCCCCGGGCACGCGCCTGAATGTCGCCGAGCGCAGTTTCGAGACGCCCGACTACCAGGAGCCAGGCGAACTGCAGCCCGGTGCCAGCTGGGAAGCCTGCATGCCCCTGCCACCGCTGCGTGCAGGCTATCGGCCGAGCACGCTGACCTTTCGCGCCGAAGACCTCGACGGCCGCTTCGGCGACTGAGCGGCCCCGCAGCCAGCACGACGCTGGAATCCGGGGTTTCGCGTCGCCGGCCAAATCGTTATGCTGTATGAATAAACAGTATTTGCCAATCTGACCGAGGTAGCCAATGGCCGTAGAAGTGGTCTATCGCAGTAGCCGGGATCTGGAGCGCCTGTTCATGGATAAAGCCGAAGCCGATCGTCACGACAAGATGCTGGAACTGGCGGAGGCACTGACCGCCGTGCTGCATGCCGCGGCACCGTCGCTGGACGAACGCGAGGCCGAGGAGCTCGGCATCTACATGGCGCGCAACCGCGAGGTCTTCGCCAAGGCATTCAAGGGCAATCCCGACGCACTGACCGAGCTGGCCGCTGCGCAGGGCTGAACCACGACGCGGGGCAGGGTTGCGATGAAACTGTAGCGCCCGGCGCAGGTCTCTAGTCGCAGCCACTTCCACACAGGTACGTCGGAATGAAAAGCTCGTTTCAGGAGATCAGCGACGCCTTTCAGCCCCGCTATAACGTCAACTTCAGCATCGAGAAGCCCGACGGCAGCATCCTGCTGACGCTCACCGGGGCCCAGGGCGTGGCGGTCAAGCGCTACATCAGCGCCGCGCAGTGGCGGGACCAGGGACAGCTGCGGCGCTTGATCACCAGCCTCAAGTTCAGCCTGGCCATCGAGCACGGCGAGCCGCCCGTCGGCGCTTCCGGCGAGCTGCGCCCGGCGCTCTGAGCACAACTGCCGGGCTGCCCCTCGACCCGCAACGGCACTGGGCTGCCTGCGCGCCTAGAGCCAGGCGAGCGCCTTGGCCTTGGCCACCGCCTGGGTACGCCGCGCCACGCCGAGCTTGGTGTTGATGCGCCGCGCATGGGTCTTGACGGTATGCAGCGAGATGAACAGCTGCTCGGCGATCTCCTGGTTCGAGCAGCCCTGGGCGATCAGCCGCAGTACCGTCAGCTCGCGATTGCTCAGGACCATGTCGTCGCTGGTGACCTGGGTATCTTCCGGCGAACGCTCGTATTGCAGCAGGCGATCCCTCAGGCTCTCGCCGCGGGTCGCCGCCGGGAGGATGCGCGCCAGCCATTGCGGCTGGCGATGCTGCAGTTCGTAGAGCGGCTTGACCAGTTGCTGGCGCAACGCCTCGCCCAGCGCGCGACGCAACTCCTGCTCGGCCTCGGTCAGCGCGCCCCGGCGATACAGCGCCTCGGCCAGGGTGAAGCGGCACTCGCAGGCCAACCCCAGGCGCTGGGCGCGCAGATTCTCGTCGATCAGCTGCTGTAGCGTCTCGATCGCCTGCCCGACCTGCCCTTCGAGCATGTCGATGACCGCCAGGTAGCGCGACACCCGCGGCAGCAGCTCGTAGTAGCCCGACGGCGCGAGGTGCCCGCCCTCCTCGTATTGCTCGCGCACCTGCAGCATCGCCGCCCGCGCCTTGCTCAGCTCGCCCTGGTGCAGCCAGGCCACCGCGTTCACCAGCCGCAGGATGCCGCGGAAGCGCGCCTCGGGTACGTGCCGCCATTGGGTCAGGCGCTCGGCTTCGCGCAACCAATGGTAGGCGTCGGTGAACTCCTGGTTGCGCGCGGCCAGCTCGGCCAGCCCGACATAGCCGAAGAACACGTAGGAATCGCCACAGGTCTCGGTTTCCATGCGACCTTTCTGGAACGCCTCGCGCGCCGGCTCATCCAGCCCCTGGTAGGCCAGCAGATGGCCCTGCAGCAGGCGCAGCCGCCCGATGATCGGGCTGTGCCGGACGCTGTCGCGCAGCACCCGCAGCGCCTCGTCGAGCACGCCGACCGCGCGCTCGAACTCGCCGGTCAGCTCGAGCAGCTGGATGCGATCGACGGTCAGCATCACCTCGTAGAGCACGCTGCCCTTGGAGCGTGCCAGCTTCATGCCTTCACTGTTGTAGTGCTGCGCCAGCTCCAGGCTGCCCTCGGCCATCGCCTGCTGGCACAGCGTCTGGTAGCACAGCACGCGCTGGGCCCAGGCGTGGTCGCTGAGCACCTCAAGCGCCTGCAGGCAGAGCTCGCGCGCCGAGGCATCGCCGCGCAGGCGCGCCGCGAAGCCGCGCAGCGCCTGCCAGTGCGCCAGCAGTTGCGCCTGGCGCCGGGCGTCCGGCTGGGGGAAGAACTTGGCCAGCTCGGCAAGGCTCTCGTCGACCTCGTCGAGGCGGGCCGAGACGATCAGCGCCCAGCCCTGCAGGACGATCAGCCGCGTGGTGCTGACGAACAGGTCCTGCGGCAGCTGGCTGCGCCACTTGAGGAAGTGCGAGACGTTGTCGCCGATCAGCAACTGCTCCTGCCCGTAGCGCTGCAGGTAGTTGGCCGCCACCTCCGGCTGGCCGGCCCACAACGCATGCTCGACCGCCTCGCGCATCTCGTCGCGGCTGGCGAACCACTGGCAGGCACGCAGATGGATCTGGCTGGACGGCAGCGCCTCCGGCATGCGCTGCAGCAACAGCGCCAGCGGCCGCCACAGGCGAAACCATTCGCCGCAGTTGTCGATCTGCCGGACGAACAGCTGGCGGGTGGTCAGCACCTCCAGCACCTGGCCGCCGAGGCCGTCGAGCACGTGCTCGCACAGCGCGGCGGAAAAGCGCGGCAGTCGCGCCAGGGCGAACAGCGCCCGACGGATGTCCTCGCCCTGCCCGTCCAGCACCTCGCGCTGCACGTAGTCGCGCAACAGCGGCGTACCGGCCAGCAGGCGCTCGCGCACCGCCTGCTCGTCGGCGTTGAGCAACAGCAGGCAGACACCAGCCGGCCAGCCTTCGGTGCCCTGCTGCAACTGCCGAAAACTATCGTTGGGCAGCTGCAGCCGATGGGCACGCAGCAGCTGGCCGAGCTCGTCGGAGGTGAAGGCCAGCGCCTGCGCCTCGCATTCGAACAGATGCCCCTGCAGCAGCAGGCGCGGCAGCTTCCAGGCCGGCTGCCGGCGACTAGCAACCCACCAGCTCACCGATTCGGGGCCGAACTCGAGCAGCATGTCCAGGCAGTCGTCCAGCTCGGGGCTGGGCTGGCGCGGGTAATCGTCGAGCATGATCCACAGCGGCTGCCGAACGTGGCCGAGCAGGCGCAGGATGTCCTCGCGCGACTGTCCCTCGGCCGGCGGGTGGCCCAGGGCCGCGGCCAGCCGCAGGTAGAGCTGCGCGATGGACAGCGGGCGACCGCCGATGTCGAGCCAGACCAGCAGGGTGTCGTCGGGCACCTGCCTGGCGCATTCGTTCATCAACACGCTCTTGCCGAAACCGGCCGGGGCGCAGATCAGCCGCAGCCGGCAGTCGGAGGCAAGCAGCGCGCCCGCCAGGCGTGGCCGCGCCACATGCACAGGGGGCAAGCGAGGGATCACCGGACCGGGCACCCGGGTGGGCGCCTCGCCGGTCATGACATCCGGCAGGAAGCTTACGGACATGGCAGCATCTCTTATTGGAATCGTTCGGTCCGTCGAACCTTCGACGGCAGCCTTCGCCCGGCTTGTTTGCCGATCTGGCTGGCGTCTGCTGCAAAACTGCCGCAAACGAAGCGGTTTGTCGACCTCGGTCGGCACCTCGAGGCGACCGAAGGCAATTGTGGCACGGCACAAACGAAGAAGGCGGCCCGTGGGCCGCCTCCTTTCGTTCAGGCAGGATGCGCCGTCAACGCACCCCGGCGTTGCGCAGCGCGGCTGGCGTGAAGTCGCGCGCAGAGGCCTTGTAGCCCCATTCGAACGGCTTCTCCTCGTTGCTCATGCCGATGGCGATATAACGACCGGAAATGATGTCGTACAGCGCCTCGAACGCGTAGGCCGGGACCTTGTGCTGGTAGTACTGCACCAGATGGCCTTCCCCCACGCGCCAGAGCTGGCCACGCCCGTCGTACAGCTCGGATTGCA
This sequence comes from Pseudomonas oligotrophica, assembly GCF_021726475.1. Lineage (GTDB taxonomy): Bacteria > Pseudomonadota > Gammaproteobacteria > Pseudomonadales > Pseudomonadaceae > Stutzerimonas > Stutzerimonas oligotrophica. The sequence continues at coordinate 67,719 of NZ_JAKJRU010000003.1, read as the reverse complement.
CGATGGTCCAGGTATCCTCGTCGACGAAGAAGCGGCGCTTGGCGTAGATGTTGCGCTCGCCGCTCTTGAGGGTGGCCTCGATCTCCCACACCCGGTGCAGCTCGTAGCGCGCCAGGTCCTGGTTGACGTGCCCGGCCTTGATGATGTCGCTGTACTTCAGGTCGCTGGAGGCGATGTCGTAGCTGTTGTAGGGGATGTACAGCTCCTTCTTGCCAACCAGTTTCCAGTCGTAGCGATCCGGCGCACCGCTGAACATGTCGAAGTTGTCGGTGGTACGCATGCCGTCCGATGCGGTACCCGGCCCGTCGTAGGCCACCTGCGGCGCTCGGCGGACGCGGCGCTGGCCGGCGTTGTAGATCCAGGCCTGGCGCGGGTCCTTCACCTGGTCGAGCGAGTCGTGCACCAGCAGCACGTTGCCAGCCAGGCGCGACGGCGCGGTCACCCGTTGCTTGAAGAACAGCAGCGCATTCTTGGCGCGCTCCGGATCCAGGTCGGACATGTTGCTGGGGAAGGCAACCTCGTCCTCGAAGTGCACCAGGGTGTAGCTGCCATTGGTCTGCGGCGTCGCCTGGACAATGTTGCGGCGCACGTTACCGCCGCGATAGCGGGTGATGTGGTTCCAGATCACCTCCAGGCCGTTCTGCGGAATCGGGAAGGCGTAGTAGCGACTGTCGGTGAAGTTGGCGACACCGTTGCCACCTTCGACCAGTTCGACGTTCAGCGCGCTCTTCTTGGCCGCCTCGTAGACCGAATCCGGGAAGGCCGCGCTGCGATGGGTGTCGAAGACGCGGATCTTGTAGGTCTCCGGATAGCGCTTGAACATGGCCAGCTGGCCGGCGGTGAGCTTGTCCTTGTACTGCTCGACGTTCTGCGCGGTGATGACGAACTTGGGTTGCTCGTTCTTGAACGGGTTGGTCAGGTGGCCGCTTTTCAGCGGGGCGGCATCGGTACCCAGGCCGCCGGACCAGGCGGGGATGCTGCCGTCGGCGTTGCCGGCCTTTTCCGCGCCGAGCGGGGTGAGGGAGTTGCCGAGCTTCGCTGCCTCGTCCTGCGATACCGCGGCCATCACGCTGCCCGCGAGCAGGGAGAGAGCCAAGACACTGAATAGTTTTCTTGTTGTTTTCATATCGTCCAGTTTCCTCGTGATCTTGTTCGGCTGCCAGCCGTGAAACCTGCCTGCACCCGGCGGACGCAAGCGCCCGCCGGGAGACGTCTCGTCAGAAGTTGACGCCCACGCTGAAGGCCAGGAAGTCACGGTCGACCAGCATGTTGTAATCGCCACCGAAGAAATCGGTGTACGACAGGCTGGCGGTGTAGGTGTTCTGGTACTCGGCATCCAGCCCGACGCTCACAGCTTTCGAACCTTCGACGAACAGGCCGTTCGGGCCATAGCCGTCGACGTCATGGGAGAACGACAGGTTGGGCTTGAGGTTGATGCCGGCGAAGACGTTGCTGTACTCGCCGATGGCACGCAGGCGATAGCCCCAGGAATTGGCGGTGACGAAGCCGTGCCGGCCATTGGCGGCCAGTGCGACCGGATCGGTCGGCGTGCCGAAGATTGCATCGCGGCCGTAGCGAACCTCGCTGGTGCTTTCCAGCCCGCCCACATGCGCGTAGCCAATCTCGCCGACCACGGTATAGCGTTCGGCGCCCAGCACCTGGTCGAAGAAGTGGGTGAAGGTGGTCTGCAGCTGGGTGATTTCCTTGCGGTTGTAGCCGCGGTTATCCATCCCGGCACGGGCCGGATTGGTCAGATTGAGCGTGACGTCAGTCGTGTTGATCTGCACCGGCGCATTCGGCCGGTAGCTCATCTCGCCGGACCAGGCCGTACCGGTAGGCAGCGTGGTGGAGAAGCTCAAGCCATACAGACGGATATCTTCCGGGTACTCCAGGTAGTACTGGCCGTTGCCGAGCAGGACCGCCCCACCGATGGCCGAACCAGCGGCGGTGGCCACATCCCCAGCCATTTGCTGCGCCATCGGGATAGCTTGGGCAAGAGGTACGCCTGCTGCCAGCAACTGAGCCACCACCGACTCGATTACCGCCTGCCCGCCTGCTGCTCCTGCACCCTGGGCAGCTGCAAAGGTCGACAGCCCCGCCGTATGGGTACTCAGGATGGGCGTGCGGCTGTGGTAGTTCATGAAATAGGCGCCGTACTCGGTGCTATCGCCAAGCCAGCGCAGGGCCAGGCCGAATTGGCCCGAATCCCTGGCGTCACGATCCCCGCCGCGCGGGATCATCACGCCTTCGCTCGTATAAGTAACGCCCGCGTTGCTCGCAAAGGCACCGAGCGGGCTGTTCAGGACACCGGCAAGTGCAGCAGGGCCGACGTGATAGTTGGTATCACAGCCATCCGCCGCCACATCCGCGCCCGAGAAGAACGTCCCGCAGTTGTCGACGATGGTCTGGTCCCACTCCAGCTGATAGAACGCCTCCATGCTCAGGCGGTCGGTCAGGCCCTGGGAGACGTAGAGCATGTTGACCGGAATCAGGCCTTCCTTGATTTCCGCGCCCGGGCGGCGGAATGCGGCGGCATCCAGCGGGTTGATGGAGTTGATCGAGTTACCGATGAAGGTGCTCTCGCCCCAGCTCACCACCTGCTTGCCGATACGCACCGTGCCCGGCAGCTCGCCCAGGTAATAGTTGTGGTAGAGGAAGGCGTCGAGGATCTCGGCGCCGGAGGACTGCGCGGCTTCCTTGCGGTTGCTGTCGCTGATGTCCTTGAACAGGCGGCTCTCGTCCTTCAGCTCGAAGTCGTACCAGTACTTGCCGCGGATGAAGGCGCCGCTTTCGCGGTAGCGCAGCTCCAGGTCGTGCACGCCCTTGAAGATCTTCGAGAAGGTCTCGCCCTTCTTGAAGTTCAGCCGGCCGTCGTCGCCGGTCTGGGTGAAGCCGGTGCCTCCGTTGGCGGCCCCCACCAGGTCCATGTCCCGGTCCGCCGTCGACCAGCTGGCGCCGATGGACATGGACGAGTCGAACTGTCCCTCGATCTCGCCGATGTTGAAGTTCACGGCGTAGGCCGGGGCGGCCGTGCTCAGCGCGATGGCGAGGGCTAGCGATGTGGGCCGGAAGATTCCTTGCCTTGTTGTTCTTGTCATGAGGCGCTCCTGGTTGGTTCGAAGTACGTCAACCCTACCCAGAGCCTGGAAGGGGGTTAAGCGCACTAAGGTTTGATTTGTCGTGTAATCCTTAAGTATGAAAAACCCGCTGGCCGCTGGCTTCGCGCGCGATAGCAAAGTGCCTCGGCGGGCAAGTCGGGGCTGAGCTTAGCGAGGCTCAGTCTAGCCGCAAAGTCCGAGATAGAGCGGCGCATAGACGAACGTCGGTTTCTGTGACCAAGGTAGCGCCGGCCCAGGACCGGGCAACCGGCGACTCATCCGCAGGTTGCAGGGCCGGCGCCCGGCGAGGCGCCCGCCGGCCGGGAAACGCACCGAAGGTTACGTTTCCCGGCCCGAGGGGTGGGGAGAAAGGAAACACCGCACGCCGCACCGCAGGCGCGGCAACGGCCGAAGGGATTACAGCCCCTTCACCGCGTAGATGCCCGGCGCATTGCGCCAGTAGCCCTTGTAGTCCATGCCATAGCCGAAGATGTAGCGGTCGATGCAGCTCAGCCCGACGAAGTCGGCCTTGAGGTCCGGGCGCGCCTTGCGCTGGTGATCCTTGTCGATCAGCACCGCGGTGTGCACCGCCCGTGCCCCGGCATGCCGGCAGAAGTCGATGATGGCGCCCAGCGTGTGCCCCTCGTCGAGGATGTCGTCGATGATCAGCACGTCGCGATCGATGAAGGAGATCTCCGGCTTGGCCTTCCAGAACAGCTCGCCGCCGCTGGTCTCGTTGCGGTAACGGGTCGCATGCAGGTAGGACAGTTCCAACGGGAAATTCAGCTTGGTGAGCAGCTTGCCGGAGAAGATCAGGCCGCCGTTCATCACGCAGAACACCACCGGATTGCGCTCGGCCAGTTCGGCATTGATCTTCACCGCCACCGCATCGATGGCCGCCTCGACTTCGGCCTCACTGTAGAGGCAGTCGCTCTCTGCCATGACTTGACGGATGTGTTCGAGATCGACGGACATGGCGATTTCCCCACTGGAAAAAATAATGAACGGGACGGTGGTTTCGGCCGGCTTCGAGGGCTGACCAATCAGTCAGGAAAAATCCGAATGCGGCCCACCGGGAAAGGGGCGGGACGATACCCACCCCCGCGCTGCCAGGCAAGGTGGCCGGACAGGCGAAGCCTCATAGCCCGTGGCCCGGCGATGCTTTACTCTACGCCGGTTATCCACCTCGCCGGAGCCCCTCCATGCCCATTCGTGAGATCCGCCATCCGCTGATCCGCCACAAACTCGGCCTGATGCGCAGAGCCGACATCAGCACCAAGAACTTCCGCGAACTGGCCCAGGAAGTCGGCTCCATCCTCACCTACGAAGCGACCCAGGACCTGCCGCTCGAGCAGTACAGCATCGACGGCTGGTGCGGCCCGGTCCAGGTGGAGAAGATCTCCGGCAAGAAGATCACCGTAGTACCGATCCTGCGGGCCGGCATCGGCATGCTCGACGGCGTGCTCAGCCTGATCCCCGGGGCCAAGGTCAGCGCCGTCGGCATCGCCCGCAACGAGCAGACCCTGCAGGCGCAGACCTACCTGGAAAAGCTGGTGCCCGAGATCGAGCAGCGCCTGGCGATCATCATCGACCCGATGCTGGCCACCGGCGGCTCGATGGTCGCCACCATCGACATGCTGAAGAAGGCCGGCTGCCGCGAGATCCGCGCGCTGGTGCTGGTCGCCGCCCCGGAGGGCATCGCCGCGGTGGAAAAGGCCCACCCGGACGTCACCATCTTCACCGCCTCGATCGACGAACGCCTGGACCACAACGGCTACATCGTGCCCGGCCTGGGCGATGCGGGTGACAAGATCTTCGGCACCAAGCAGAAGGACGTCTGAGCATGACCGCCACCCACGAGCCAGTGGCCCGCCAGGTGCTGGCCGGCGCGCAGATGCTGTTCGTCGCCTTCGGCGCGCTGGTGCTGATGCCGCTGATCACCGGCATGGACCCGAACGTCGCGCTGTTCACCGCCGGTCTCGGGACGCTGCTGTTCCAGCTGGTCACCCGCCGCCAGGTGCCGGTGTTCCTCGCCTCCAGCTTCGCCTTCATCGCCCCGATCATCGCCGCCAAGGGCGAGTTCGGCCTGCCGGCGGTACTCGGCGGCGTGGTCGCCGCCGGCCTGGTCTACGTGCTGCTCGGCTTCGCGGTTCGCATCAAGGGCGCCGGCTTCATCGACCGCCTGCTGCCGCCGGTGGTGATCGCGCCGGTGATCATTTCCATCGGCCTGGCGCTGTCGCCGGTGGCGGTCAACATGGCCATGGGCAAGTCCGGCGACGGCGCGGTGGAACTGGTGCCCTATGCCACCGCCATGCTGATCTCCATGCCCGCACTGCTGACCACCCTGCTGGTGGCCGTGCTCGGCCGCGGGCTGTTCCGCCTGGTGCCGATCCTCGCCGGGGTGTTCGTCGGCTACGGCCTGTCGCTGGCCTTCGGCGTGGTCGACACCAGCGGCATGCTCGCCGCACCCTGGCTGGCGATGCCGAAGTTCGTCGCCCCCGAGTTCCACCTCGGCGCCATCCTGTTCATGGTTCCGGTCGCGCTGGCGCCGGCCATCGAGCACATCGGCGGCGTGGTGGCGGTCGGCAGCGTGACCGGCAACAACTACCTGAAGAACCCCGGCCTGCATCGCACGTTGCTGGGCGACGGCCTGGCCACCTCGGCCGCCGGCCTGTTCGGCGGCCCGCCGAACACCACCTATGCCGAAGTCACCGGCGCGGTGATGCTGACCAAGAACTACAACCCGAAGATCATGACCTGGGCCGCGGTGTTCGCCATCACCCTGGCCTTCATCGGCAAGTTCGGCGCGGCGTTGCTGAGCATTCCGGTCCCGGTGATGGGCGGGATCCTCTGCCTGCTGTTCGGCTCCATCGCCGTGGTCGGCCTGAGCACGCTGATCCGCCATCAGGTGGACCTTTCCGAGGCGCGCAACCTCATCATCGTCTCGGTGACGCTGGTCTTCGGCATTGGCGGGATGGTGTTCGGTGCCGGCGAGTTCAGCCTGTCCGGCATCTCGCTGTGCGCCATCGCGGCGCTGCTGCTGAACCTGCTGCTGCCCGGCGCGGAAGGCTGGAAGAACAAGCAGCTGGAAGAGAACCTCTGAACGCAGCCCGGCAACCGCGGTATCGACGCCGGTTGCCGGGCAGCACCTTCGCGGATCAGAAATCCATGCGGTAGTGCACCGCGTAGCTCTCGACCCCATCGTTGGGGTTCTTCAGCCCGGCGTTGGAGTAATGCAGCGCGCGGATGCCGACCTCGTGGCCGCCGGCGAACCGCAGGCCGACACCCAGGCGGTCCTCGAACTGGAACGAGGAGCCGAGATCGCGATCCTCGATCTCGGTGCTCTCGAAGCCGGCGATGCCGATGCCCGCCTCGATGTAGGGCTTGACCGACTCTCCGCTGAACTCATAGACGAACACCGGCGAGAACGACAGGCTGTGGTTCGCCGCGCTCTCGTCACCTTCCCAATAGGTGTATGCCGCGTCCCAGTAGCCGGTCAGGCGGCCGGTGGAACTCTGCAACCAGCTGGTACCGAAATCGAACTGCAAACCGAGGCGGTAGGTCATGGTGGATTCGCCCGTCACGCCCACCGCGCCGGTGACGCCCATCGCGTGGGCAGCGGCGAACGGAGCGGTGCACAGCGCCGCGACCAGACCAAGAGGGATCAGCTTCTTCATCCGTAACTTCCTTATCTACAACTGCGTTGGTTGTTCTTCAGGTTAGCTCTGAATCTGAGAGATGGCGCCGCCAGGAGTTCCTACACCGGGCAGGGCCGCACCTCGGCGGCCTCGCCCCAGAGCAGCGGCAGTATCGCGGCCATCTGCTGCGGTGGCGCACTGCTGAAGAAACGCGCCGGCGCCATGTTCCCAGACTCGTTCAACAGCCCCTCTGCGGCCAGCAGCTGTTCGAGCCGGCGCGCCACGGCAGCACCGGTATCGATCAGTTGCACCGCGGGCGGCACCAGCTCGCCGAGCAGCGGCTTGATGAATGGGTAGTGCGTGCAGCCGAGGATCAGGGTGTCGCAGCCCTGCGCCAGCAGCGGCCGTACCCAGCCCTCGAGCAGTGCGCGGGTCTGCGGACCGTGCAGGTCGCCCGCCTCGATCCGCTCGACCAGCCCCGGACAGGGCTGGGTGATGACCTGCACATCGCAGGCGAAGCGATCGAGCAAGGCGGCGAACCGCGCACTCTTCAGCGTCCCGGTGGTGGCGAGCACGCCGACCACGCCACTGCGGGTCGCCCGCGCCGCCGGCTTCACTGCCGGCTCCATGCCGACGATCGGCAGGCCCGGGTGCAACTCGCGAAGCTCCGCCACCCCCGCCGCGGTGGCGGTGTTGCAGGCCAGCACCAGTGCCTTGGCCCCCTGCTCCAGCAAAAAGCCGGCGATCGCCCGGCAACGCTCGCGAATGAACTCGGGGGTCTTCTCGCCGTAGGGCACGTGTGCGCTGTCGGCGACGTAGAGCAGCGCCTCGCCCGGCAGGCGCCGGCGGATCTCACCGAGCACCGAGAGCCCGCCGACCCCGGAGTCGAACACGCCGATGGGCGCCGTGGCGTCAGCCATCGCGGTGTCCGCAGACTGCGCAGGCCGGATCGCGACGCACCTTCAGCTCGCGAAAGCGCGTGGACAGCGCATCGACCAGCAGCAGGCGGCCGACCAGCGGCTCGCCGAAACCTGCCAGCAGCTTGAGCGCCTCGAGGGCCTGCAGGCTGCCGACCAGGCCGACCAGCGGCCCGAGCACGCCGGCCTCGCTGCAGGTCAGCTCGGCTTCGCTGCCATGCCCGTACAGGCAGTGGTAGCAGGGGCTGCTGTCGACCCGCGGGTCGAACACCGAGAGCTGGCCCTCGAGGCGGATCGCCGCGCCGCTGACCAGCGGCCGGCAGGCGGCGACGCAGGCCGCGTTCACCGCCTCGCGCACGGCGAAGTTGTCGGTGCAGTCGATCACCAGGTCCACCGCCGCGACGGCCGCACCCAGGCTGTCGGCATCCATCGCGGCGCGATGGGCGACCAGCTTCACCTGCGGGTTGAGGCGCTCGAGGCGGGCGATGGCCGAATCGATCTTGTGCAGGCCGACCGACGCGCTGTCATGGATGATCTGCCGCTGCAGGTTGGTCAGGTCGACCCGGTCGAAATCCGCCAGGTGCAGCTCGCCGACACCGGCAGCCGCCAGGTACAGCGCCACCGGCGAACCGAGCCCGCCGAGACCGACGAGCAGCACCCGGCTGCACTTGAGGCGCAGCTGGCCCTCGATATCGACCTGGCGCAGCAGGATCTGTCGGCTGTAGCGCAGCAGTTCTTCGTCACTGAGCATGTGATGGCCTCGCTCTGTTCTCAATCCAGGCGGCCGAGGCTGATGCGCTCGTGGCCACCCAGGTCCGTTCGGCTGTGTACCTCGACGAAGCCGGCGGCGGCCAGCAGCCGGCGCACCGCGTCAGCCTGGTCGAAGCCGTGCTCGAGCAGCAACCAGCCCGGCCGGGTCAGGTGCGGCGCGGCGCCGGCGATGATAGTGCGGATGTCGTCCAGCCCATCGGCACCGGCGACCAGTGCGCTCGGTGGCTCGAAGCGAACGTCGCCCTCGGCCAGGTGCGGATCGCTCGCGGCGATGTATGGCGGGTTGCTCAGGATCAGCGCGAAGCGCTCGCCGGCCAGCGCCTGGTACCAGTGGCTCTGGCGGAAGGCGGCATTGGCCAGCTGCAGCCGGGCCCGATTGCGCTCGGCCAGCGCCACCGCCTCGGCGATGCGGTCGACGCCCAGCACGCGCCAATGCGGCCGCTCGCTGGCCAGCGCCAGGGCGATCGCACCGGTGCCGGTGCCCAGGTCGAGGATATCTGCCGGCGTGCCGGGGAGCAGCTGCAGCGCGGTCTCCACCAGCAGTTCGGTATCCGGTCGCGGGATCAGCGTGTGCGGCGCGACCTCCAGTTCGAGACTCCAGAAGCCCTGCCGGCCGAGGATGTAGGCCACCGGCTCGCCGGCACGGCGACGGGCGAGCATGGCGGCGAAACGCTCGGCGCTGTCGGCCGGCACTTCGCGCTCCGGCCAGGTGCGCAGGTAGCTGGCCGGCTTGCCCAGGGCCGCGGCCAGCAACCACTCGGTGTCCAGCCGCGCACTCGGCGACTCGGGCAGCGCGGCTTCGTTCAGCAGCGATTCGATGGTGGCCATGGGGTTCTCCGGTCGTCGGGCGCGCCACGCGCACCACGGCACCTGCAGGATGCGCGCGGCGCACCCTGCACGCATTGACTCAATCGCCCAGCGCCGCCAACTGGTCGGCCTGGTATTCCTGCAGCAGCGGCTCGATCACCTGCTCCACCGCACCGGCGATCACCTCGCCCAGCGAATAGAGCGTCAGGTTGATGCGGTGGTCGGTCACCCGGCCCTGCGGGAAGTTGTAGGTACGGATGCGCTCGGAGCGGTCGCCGGAGCCGACCAGGAGCTTGCGCGTCTCGGAAATTTCCTTGTGCGCTGCGGCATCCTGGCGGTCCTGCAGCTTGGCCGCCAACCAGGCCATGGCCTTGGCGCGGTTCTTGTGCTGCGAACGCTCTTCCTGGCACTCGACGACGATACCGGTCGGCAGGTGGGTGATGCGGATCGCCGAGTCGGTCTTGTTGACGTGCTGGCCGCCGGCGCCGGAGGAGCGATAGGTGTCGATGCGCAGTTCCGCCGGGTTGATCTCCACCGCGACCTGCTCGTCCGGCTCCGGCAATACCGCCACGGTACAGGCCGAGGTATGGATGCGCCCCTGCGACTCGGTCTCCGGCACCCGCTGCACGCGGTGCGCACCGGACTCGAACTTGAGCTTGGCGTAGACGTTGTCGCCCTCGACGCGGGAGATCACCTCCTTGTAGCCGCCGTGCTCGCCCTCGCTCTCAGAGAGGATCTCGACGCGCCAGCCCTGCTTCTCGGCGTAGCGCGAGTACATGCGGAACAGGTCGCCGGCGAAGATCGCCGCCTCGTCGCCGCCGGTGCCGGCGCGGATCTCGAGGAACACGTTGCGCCCGTCGTTGGGGTCCCTGGGCAGCAGCATGCGTTGCAGATTGCCTTCCAGCGTCTCGAGTTGCGCCCTGGCCTCGGCCACTTCCTCCTCGGCCATTTCGCGCAGGTCCGGGTCGCTGTCCTTGAGCAGCGCCTGGGCGCCTTCCAGGTCGCCCTGCACCTTGCACAACTGGCGATAGGCGGCGATCACCGGCTCGACCTCGGCATACTCGCGCGAATAGGCGCGGAAACGGTTCTGGTCGCTGATGACCTCGGCATCGCCGAGCAGCGCGGTGAGCTCCTCGAAGCGATCCTGGAGCACGTCCAGTTTCTTGAGCAGGGAAGGTTTCATCGATTGTCCGTGCCATCGCCGAGGGCGAACAGCTCCTGGGCCATGCCCAGGGCTTCCACGCGCCCTTCGGCGGAGAGTTTCTTCAGCTGCACGCTGGGCGCGTGCAGCAGCTTGTTGGTCAGGCCGCGTGCCAGCTGGGCGAGCACATCCTCGGCGTTGGCGCCGTTGGCCAGCAGGCGCTGGGCCTTGCCCAGCTCCTCGTCGCGGATGCGCTCGGCGTTCTGCCGGTAGGCCTTGAGCACGTCCACCGCGGCCAGCTCGCGCAGCCGCTGCATGAAGTCGGTGGTCCCGGCGGCGACCAGCTCCTCGGCGGCCTGGGCGGCACCCTGGCGGCTCTTGAGGTTCTCCGCGACGACCTCGTGCAGGTCGTCGACGCTGTACAGATAGACGTCGTCCAGTTCGCCGACCTGTGGCTCGATGTCGCGCGGCACGGCGATGTCGACCATGAACATCGGCTTGTGCTTGCGCTTCTTCAGCGCCTGCTCGACCGCGCCCTTGCCGAGGATCGGCAGCTGGCTGGCGGTGGAGCTGATGACGATGTCGCTGTTGTGCAGCTCCTGCGGGATGTCGGCCAGCAGGATCGCCTGCGCGCCGAACTCGGCCGCCAGGGCACTGGCGCGCTCCAGCGTCCGGTTGGCAACGACGATCTTCTTCACCCCCTGCTCGTGCAGGTGGCGCGCCACCAGGGTGATGGTCTCGCCGGCGCCGATCAGTAGCGCCTGGCTGCGCTGCAGGTCGCTGAAGATCTGCCGTGCCAGGCTCACCGCGGCGAAGGCGACCGACACCGGGTTCTCGCCGATGGCGGTGTCGGTGCGCACCGTCTTGGCGGTACTGAACGTGGCCTGGAACAGCCGCCCCAGCAACGGCCCGACGCTGCCGGCCTCGCGCGCCACCGCGTAGGCTGATTTCATCTGCCCGAGAATCTGCGGCTCGCCGAGCACCAGCGAGTCGAGCCCGGCGGCGACGCGCATCATGTGGCGCACGGCGTGCTCGTCGGCGTGCACGTAGGCGCAGGCCTTGAGTTCGTCGAGGCTCAGGTGGTGGTAGTTGGCCAGCCAGGCCAGCACCGCATCGGCCTCCAGCTGATCCTGCTCGAGGTACAGCTCGCTGCGGTTGCAGGTCGACAGGATCGCGGCCTCGCGCGTCGGCGTGACGCGGCACAGCTGCTGCAGCGCCTCGACCATCTGCTCGGGGGTGAAGGCCACGCGCTCGCGCACGTCCACCGAGGCGGTCTTGTGGTTGATGCCAAGCGCGAGAAAAGCCATGCGAGGTCGCTGATCAGAAAACGGAGCGCGCAATTCTCCTACTTCGCCGGGGCCAGAACAACCTGTGCCCCTGATTGTCCGATGCTGCACACGACGCCTGCGCCCGGCCGCCAGCCCCATGGGCTTGCCTGGCCGCTTGTGTCATCATGCCGCGACCGCATTCCAGCCCCACCGCCCCCTATGAACAGAATCCTCGCCCTCTCTGCCCTGCTGTTTCTCGGCGGCTGCCAGAACTTCCTGCCGGACGCGCCGCAAGACAGCCCGCCGGTGCAGGAGGCCGAGCCGGGCGCACCCGTCGCGAGCACCGCGCCGGCCGGCTCGTTCAGCGAAGAGACGCTCTACGCGCTGCTGGTGGCGGAGCTGGCCGGCCAGCGCAACCGCTTCGACATCGCCCTGGGCAACTACGTGCAGCAGGCCAACGCCACGCAGGACCCGGCGGTGGCCGAGCGGGCGTTCCGCATCGCCGAATACCTGGGCGCGGAGCAGGCGGCGCTGGACACCGCACTGGTCTGGGCACGCAACGCCACCGACAACCTCGACGCGCAGCGCGCCGCTGCCGTCCAGCTGGCGCGCGGCGGGCGCTACGAGGAATCCATGGAATTCATGGAAAAGGTGCTGCAGGGCCAGGGCAGCACCCACTTCGACTTTCTCGCACTGTCGGCGGCCGAGAGCGACCCGGACACCCGCGCCGGCCTGCTGCACAGCTTCGATCGCCTGCTGGAGAAGCATCCGGGCAACGAGCAGCTGGCCTTCGGCAAGGCCGTCCTGCTGCAGCAGGACGGCCGCCAGGAGGAGGCGCTCGCCCTGCTCGAAGGCCGCCCGGTCAAGACCCAGCAGGTGCCCTCGATCCTGCTGCGCGCGCGCCTGCTGCAGGCCATGGATCGCGGCAAGGAGGCGCTCGGCCTGCTGGAGAAGGCGCTCGGGCGCTACCCCGAGGACAAGCGCCTGCGCCTGACCTATGCGCGCCTGCTGGTCGAGCATGACCGGCTGGAGGAAGCGATGGGCGAGTTCGCCACGCTGGTCCAGCAGAACCCCACCGACGACGATCTGCGCTTCTCCATGGCACTGGTCTGCATGGAGGCCGAGGCCTGGCGCGAGGCGATCGTCTACCTCGAGGAACTGGTCGAGCGCGGCAGCCATGTCGACGCCGCGCAGTTCAACCTCGGGCGCGCCTACCAGGCGCTGGGGCGGACGACCAAGGCACTGGCGGCCTTCGAGCAGGTCGGCCCCGGCAACGAATACCTGCCGGCCAAGCTGTTCCAGGCGCAACTGCTGTTTGCTGCCAAGCGCGACCGCGAAGCTTCGTCGATCCTCGCCCGCGCCCGCGACGAGCAGCCTGACTATGCGATCCAGCTGTACCTGATCGAGGCCGAGGCACTTTCCGAGCACGGCCGCACCGAACAGGCCTGGACGCTGGTCGAGCAGGCCCTGGCCAGCTATCCGGACGACCTCAACCTGCTCTACACCCGCGCCATGCTGGCGGAGAAACGCGGCGACCTGGCCCAACTCGAGCGCGACCTGCGCCAGGTGATCGCCCGCGAGCCGGACAACGCCATGGCGCTCAACGCCCTGGGCTACACCCTCGCCGACCGTACCGACCGGCACGAGGAGGCGCTGCGCCTGATCGAGCAGGCCTACCGGATCAACCCCGACGACCCGGCCATCCTCGACAGCCTCGGCTGGGTCAACTACCGCCTCGGCAACCTCGCCGACGCCGAGCGCCTGCTGCGCAAGGCCCATGCGCAGTTCCAGGATCACGAAGTGGCGGCGCACCTCGGCGAGGTGCTCTGGGCCCGCGGCGATCAGCAACAGGCCCGGCGCATCTGGGCCGAGGCCCTGAAGAAGGAGCCGGACAGCCAGATCCTGCGCGAGACGATCCAGCGCCTGACCCGATCGGAGACCCCCTGAACATGCCCCTGATGCGTTACCTACTGCCGGCCCTGCTGAGTGCCCTGCTGGCCGGTTGTGCCGGCCTCGGCCCGCGTGAATCGCTGGAAGGCGCCGGCAACACCGCCGACTGGCGCAGCCACAAGGCGCAGGTCAGCGCGATCGACGGCTGGCAGATCAGCGGCAAGATCGGCATCCGCGCACCGCAGGACTCGGGCAGCGGCACGCTGTTCTGGCTGCAGCGCCAGGACTACTTCGACATCCGCCTGTCCGGCCCGCTGGGCCGCGGCGCCACGCGCCTGACCGGCCGACCGGATGCGGTTTCGCTGGAAGTGGCCGGCCAGGGCCGCTTCGAAGCGGATTCCCCGGAAGCGCTGGTCGAGCAGCAGCTCGGCTGGCAACTGCCGGTCTCGCACCTGCTCTGGTGGATTCGCGGCCTGCCGGCCCCGGACAGCCGCAGCCGCCTGAGCCTGGACGCCGACAGCCACCTGGCCCGCCTGCAACAGGACGGCTGGCAGGTGGACTACCTCGCCTACCGCGACGACAACGGCTATGCCCTGCCCGAGCGCATCCGCCTGGAGGGCCACGACCTGCGGATCACCCTGGTGATCAAGGACTGGCAGCCACGCCAGCTGGGCCGCTGATGGCGATCACCCTGCCGGCGCCGGCGAAGCTCAACCTGATGCTGCACGTGCTCGGTCGCCGCGCCGACGGCTATCACGAGCTGCAGACGCTGTTCCAGTTCCTCGACCACGGCGACGAGCTGACCTTCGAACGCCGCGACGACGGCCAAATCCGCCTGCTGACCGAGCTGCCCGGGGTCGACCACGACAGCAACCTGATCGTGCGCGCGGCTTTCCTGCTGCAGCAGGAAAGCGGCTGCCGGCTGGGCGCCGACATCCAGCTGCACAAGCGCCTGCCCATGGGCGGCGGCATCGGCGGCGGCAGCTCGGATGCCGCCACCACGCTGCTCGGCCTGAACCACCTGTGGCAGCTGGGCCTCGACCTCGAGCGCCTGGCCACGCTGGGCCTGCGCCTAGGCGCCGACGTACCGGTGTTCGTCCACGGCCGGGCGGCCTTCGCCGAGGGCGTCGGCGAGCGCCTGCAGCCGGTCGAGCTGCCTGAACCCTGGTACCTCGTCATTGCACCGCAAGTCTCTGTTAGTACAGCAGAAATATTTTCCGACCCAGAGTTGACACGTAATACCCCGGCCATTACAGTTCGCAGCCTTCTTGCAGGGGGTGGTCGTAACGACTGCCAGCCGGTTGTCGAGAAGCGTTACCCGCAAGTATGTAACGCTTTGAGCCTGTTGAACAAATTCGTTCCGGCTCGGATGACGGGCACTGGAGCTTGTGTGTTTGGGAGCTTCCCAAACCAGGGCGAGGCTGATAAAGTCCGCCGCCAACTTCCAGCCACTTTGCCAGGCTTCGTGGCACGCGGCAGCAACGTTTCGATGCTGCACCGAGCACTCGCGAGACTGGGGCAGGAGGTGGATGCCTAGCATCCGGTTGTACGTTACAGGGGCGTCGCCAAGCGGTAAGGCAGCAGGTTTTGATCCTGCCATGCGTTGGTTCGAATCCAGCCGCCCCTGCCATTCATCCTCCGGGAACGTACAGCTGCAGCGCATCCGATTGACATTACAGGGGCGTCGCCAAGCGGTAAGGCAGCAGGTTTTGATCCTGCCATGCGTTGGTTCGAATCCAGCCGCCCCTGCCATACACTCGAAGCTGTTCAAGAGCTCGCCTTTTGAACAGCTTTTTATTCATCGGACCCACCCTCAGGCAGGTACTGCGCGTGTCCAAGATGATGGTCTTCACGGGGAACGCCAACCCCGACCTGGCCCGGCGTGTCGTACGTCAGCTGCATATCCCCCTCGGTGACGCCTATGTCGGTAAATTCTCCGACGGCGAGATCAGCGTAGAGATCAACGAGAACGTGCGTGGCAAGGATGTCTTCCTCATCCAGCCGACCTGCGCTCCGACGAACGACAACCTGATGGAACTGGTGGTGATGGCCGATGCCTTCCGCCGTTCCTCGGCGACCCGCATCACCGCGGTCGTGCCCTACTTCGGCTATGCCCGCCAGGACCGCCGCCCGCGTTCGGCCCGCGTGCCGATCAGCGCCAAGGTGGTGGCCGACATGCTCGACGTCGTCGGCGTCAACCGCGTGCTGACCGTCGACCTGCACGCCGACCAGATCCAGGGCTTCTTCGACATGCCGGTGGACAACATCTACGGCTCGCCGGTCCTGGTCGACGATATCCAGGCCCAGCGCTTCGAGAACCTGCTGGTGGTCTCGCCGGACATCGGCGGCGTGGTACGCGCCCGTGCCGTGGCCAAGTCCCTCGGCGTGGATCTCGCGATCATCGACAAGCGCCGGCCGAAGGCCAACCAGTCCGAGGTGATGCACATCATCGGTGACGTGGACGGCCGTACCTGCATCCTGGTCGACGACATGGTCGACACCGCCGGTACCCTCTGCCACGCCGCCAAGGCGCTCAAGGAGCACGGCGCGGCCAAGGTCTACGCCTACTGCACGCACCCGATCCTGTCCGGCCGCGCCATCGAGAACATCGAAGGCTCGGTGCTCGACGAGCTGGTGGTGACCAACACCATCCCGCTGTCGGCCGCCGCCCAGGCCTGCACCCGCATCCGCCAGCTGGACATCGCGCCGGTGGTGGCCGAAGCGGTACGCCGCATCAGCAATGCCGAATCGATCAGTGCGATGTTCCGCTGAGGCGGAACGCGCACCGATGTATGCGCCCCGCTTGCGCGGGGCTTTTTGCCCAACAGCCCGGGCACTGGTCGCAAGCGCCACGGGTCCTGTTGTTACTGGAGAAACGAAATGACCGATTTCAACCTGAATGCCCAAGCGCGTTCCGACCTGGGGAAAGGTGCGAGCCGCCGCCTGCGTCGTAACGCCAGCCTGGTTCCCGCTGTCGTCTACGGCGGCGACAAGGCTCCGCTGTCCATCAGCATCCTCGCCAAGGACCTGGCCAAGATGCTGGAGAACGAGGCGTCCTTCAGCCACGTGCTGAACCTGAACGTCGACGGCCAGAACGAGTCCGTGGTGATCAAGGCGCTGCAGCGTCATCCGGCCAAGGGCTTCGTCCTGCACGCCGACTTCGTCCGCGTCATCGCTGGCCAGAAGCTGACCGCCACCGTTCCGCTGCACTTCGTCAACCAGGAGTCCTCCATTGGCGTGAAGCAGCAGGGCGGCGAGATCCTGCACAACCTGAACGAAGTGGAAGTGTCCTGCCTGCCGCAGGATCTGCCGGAGTTCATCGAAGTCGACATGTCCAACGTCGAAGTCGGCCAGGTCCTGCACATGACCGACCTCAAGCTGCCGAAGGGCGTCGAGCTGGTCTCCCTGGCCCACGGCAGTGACCTGCCGGTCGCCAACGTTCACGCCCCGCGCGTGAGCAAGGAAGACACCAAGGAAGAAGGTGCTGCCGAGTAATCTCGCGCTCGCCTGAGGAAGGGCCCCCGTCGTGACTGCCGTGAAGCTGATCGTCGGCCTGGGAAATCCAGGCCCGGAATACGACCAGACCCGGCATAACGCGGGGGCCCTTTTCGTTGAGCGCCTGGCCGCCCGCGAAGGCGTGCACCTGGGCGCCGACAAGAAGTACTTCGGCCTGGTCGGCAAGTTCAGCCACCAGGGTGAAGACATCCGCCTGCTGATCCCCACCACCTACATGAACCGCAGTGGTCAGGCGGTGGCGGCACTGGCCGGTTTTTTCCGAATTCCCCCCGAGGCCATCCTGGTCGCCCACGATGAACTCGACATGCCCCCGGGCGTCGCCAAGCTCAAGCAGGGCGGCGGTCATGGCGGGCACAACGGGCTGCGCGACATCATCGCCAGGCTCGGCAACCAGAACGGTTTCCATCGCCTGCGCCTGGGCATCGGCCATCCGGGCCATGCCAGCCTGGTCAGCGGCTACGTGCTGGGTCGTGCACCGCAGGCCGAACGCGAGAAACTCGACGCCAGCATCGACTTCGCGCTGGACGTCGTGCCGCAAATCCTGGCCGGCGACTGGACGCGCGCCATGCAGCGCCTGCACAGCCAGAAGGCCTGAACCTAACTCCGAGGCAAGATCACCATGGGATTCAACTGCGGCATCGTCGGCCTGCCCAACGTCGGCAAGTCCACCCTGTTCAACGCCCTGACCAAATCCGGCATCGCCGCAGAGAACTTCCCGTTCTGCACCATCGAGCCGAACAGCGGCATCGTGCCGATGCCCGATTCGCGCCTCGATGCGCTGGCCGAGATCGTCAAGCCGGAACGGGTGATCCCCACCACCATGGAGTTCGTCGACATTGCCGGCCTGGTCGCCGGTGCCTCCAAGGGTGAAGGCCTGGGCAACAAGTTTCTCGCCAATATCCGCGAGACGGATGCGATTGCGCATGTGGTGCGCTGCTTCGAGGACGAGAACGTCATCCACGTCGCCAACAGCGTCAACCCCAAGCGCGACATCGAGATCATCGACCTCGAACTGATCATGGCCGACCTCGACAGCTGCGAGAAGCAGCTGCAGCGCGTGGCCCGTACCGCCAAGGGTGGCGACAAGGAAGCCGTGGCGCAGAAGGCACTGCTGGAGAAGCTGATCCCGCACCTCACCGAAGGCAAGCCGGCGCGCTCGCTGCTGAAGAACTTCAGCGACGAGGAAAAGCGCCTGGCCAGGACCTTCCACCTGCTGACCACCAAGCCTGTGATGTACATCGCCAACGTCGCCGAGGACGGCTTCGAGAACAACCCGCACCTGGACGTGGTCAACGCCATCGCCGAGGAAGAAGGCGCCATCGTGGTGCCGGTGTGCAACAAGATCGAGGCCGAGATCGCCGAGCTGGACGATCTGGAAGAGATGCAGATGTTCCTCGAGACCATGGGCATGGACGAGCCGGGCCTGAACCGCGTGATTCGCGCCGGCTACCAGCTGCTCAACCTGCAGACCTACTTCACCGCCGGGGTCAAGGAAGTCCGCGCCTGGACCGTGCGCGTCGGCGCCACCGCGCCACAGGCCGCCGCCGTGATCCATACCGACTTCGAGAAGGGCTTCATCCGCGCGGAAGTCATCGCCTACGACGACTTCATCGCCTACAAGGGCGAAGCCGGCGCCAAGGAAGCCGGCAAGTGGCGCCTGGAAGGCAAGGAATACATCGTCAAGGACGGCGACGTGATGCATTTCCGCTTCAACGTCTGAGCCTCACCCCAGCCAGCAAGCCCCGCCCCGTGCGGGGCTTTTGCTTTGTGCCCTTCCCTTCCGGGCGCACGCCGCGGCGACAGCAGGATCGGCTGCGGCCCATCGCCTTTCAGCTCTACAAGCTGAGCGGCGCGCGCAGTTCAGCCGGGATTGCCGCCCGTGCCGGCAGACAATGGTCGCCGAGCCAGCCACCCGGTGGCCTGGCAGCGAGCCGAAACGCGGCGCCTCGATCCGAAGCCGCCCGAGCCGAATAGCCCAGAAGGAACAACAACATGACCCGCTATATCGACGTCAATGACCTGAGCCGCCTGGTCGCCCGCCAGGGGCTGACCACCTGCTTGGCCGAGATGACCGAGTACCTGCGCCAGGACTACCTGCGCTGGCCGGAATTCGAGAAGTGCGCGCGCCTGGCCAACCACTCGGCCGAGGGCGTGATCGAGCTGATGCCGGTCTCCGACGCTTCGCTGTATTCGTTCAAGTACGTCAACGGCCACCCGAAGAACACCCGCGCCGGCATGCTCACCGTGATGGCCTTCGGCGCCCTCGGCGACGTCGACACCGGCAAGCCGCTGCTGCTCAGCGAGCTGACCCTGACCACCGCCCTGCGCACCGCCGCCACTTCGGTGCTGGCCGCCAGCGTACTGGCGCGCAAGGACGCACGCAGCATGGCGCTGATCGGCAACGGCTCGCAGAGCGAGTTCCAGGCCATCGCCTTCCACAGCATCCTCGGCATCGACGAGATCCGCCTGTACGACGTCGACCCGCAGGCCACCCGCAAGCTGGCCCGCAACCTGGCCGGCTTCCCGGGCATCAGGGTGATCATCGCCGACTCCACCGCCGAGGCGGTACGCGGCGCCGACATCGTCACCACGGTGACGGCCGACAAGACCAACGCGACCATCCTCACCCCGGAGATGATCGAGCCGGGCATGCACCTCAACGGCGTCGGCGGCGATTGCCCGGGCAAGACCGAGCTGCACCGCGCCATCGTCGAGGCGGCCAGCGTGTTCGTCGAATACGAGCCGCAGAGCCGCATCGAGGGCGAGATCCAGCAGCTGCCGGCCGGCTCGCCGACCACCGAGCTGTGGCAGGTGCTGAGCGGCGCGGCCGCGGGCCGCCGCAGCGACGAGGAGATCACCCTGTTCGACTCGGTCGGCTTCGCCCTGGAGGACTACTCGGCCATGCGCTACGTGCGCGATGTCGCCGAGCGCCTGGATATCGGCAGCCTGATCGAGCTGGTACCCAGCCCGCGCGATCCGAAGAACCTGTTCGCCCTACTCGCCGAGGACACCGAACAGCCGCTGCTCAAGCGCGCCTGATCCCGGGCCGCGCCGCAACGCCCCGCGCCGCAAGGCCCGGGGCGCTTTGTCGTTGCAGCCAGCCACCAGCGCGAGTTCGCACGCTACCCCGCGTCGGTGTCGCGGCGGTGCGCTGGGCGCATGCCTGCAAGGCGCAAGGCAAGACCGGGGGCGCGCGGCGGCGACCCCGGTCGTCGTAGCGTCGCGGCAGGAAGGGCTCAGCGCGCCGCGCGCATCAGCGTCGACTTGCCGAACAGGCTTTCGGTCAGTTCCACCGCCACCCGCGCGGTGCGGTTGAACTGGTCCAGCGCCGGATTCAGCTCGACGATGTCCAGCGAACCCAGCAGGCCGGTGTCGGCGATCATCTCCATGCACAGCTGCGCCTCGCGGTAGCTCGGCCCGCCGGGCACCGTGGTACCGACTCCGGGGGCGATCTCCGGGTCGAGGAAGTCGACGTCGAAGCTGACGTGCAGGTGGCTGTCGCCATCAAGGCCAGCCAACGCCTGCTGCATGGCCGCGCGCATGCCCATCTCGTCGAGGTAGCGCATGTCCATCACCTCGAGCCCCGCCTCGTGCACGCGCAGGCGCTCGCCCTCGTCGACGCTGCGGATGCCGATCTGGCGGATCGCCTCGGGCTGGATCGCCGGCACCACGCCGGCCATCTCCACCAGCGCCTGCGGGCCGGTGCCGCACAGGCAGGCCACGGGCATGCCGTGCAGGTTGCCAGACGGCGTGAGCGCCGAGGTGTTGAAGTCGGCATGGGCGTCCAGCCAGATGATCCGCAGCTTCTTGCCGGTATCCCGGCAGTGGCGTGCGACGGCGCTGATCGAGCCGACGCCCAGGCAGTGGTCGCCGCCGAGCAGGATCGGCAGGCGCTCCTCGCGCAGCTCGGCATAGAGGGCGTCGTGCACCGCCTGGTTCCAGGCGATCACCTCGGGCAGATGGCGGTAGCCCTGCTGCGGCGGCTGCCAGGGGTTGGCCGGGCCGCTGAGGTTGCCGCGGTCGAGCACTTCGAAGCCGCGTGCGCGCAGGGCGGCGGCCAGGCCGGCGACACGCAGCGCCTCGGGGCCCATGGAGGCACCGCGGGCGCCGGCGCCGACATCGGTGGGCGCCCCGACCAGGCTGACGGTCTTGGGCAGGCGGGAAGAAACAGGCAAGGCTGGCACGTTGGTGACTCCGGTTGGTGACAAGGCTGGAAAATTCTAGGAAAGTGCCTGCCTAGCAGATAGATAGCCAAGTTACATTTTCTGCCAATGTATTACGCATATTGTCAGCACTAGTTGACGTTATGCCGAAACCTTCATGCAACCGGTGCCCCGACCATGCATGACCAAGCCGACGAACTCGACCGCCGCCTGCTCGCCCTCCTGCGCGAAGATGGCCGCGCCGCCACCTCTGCCCTCGCCGAGCGCCTGAAGGTCTCGCGCGGCACGGTGCAGAACCGCATCGACCGCCTGCAGCGCTCCGGCCTGCTGGTGGGCTTCACCATCCGGCTGCGCAACGAGCTGGACGACAGCGGCGTGCGCGCCATCACCCTGATCGAGCTGCGCGGCGGCGCCAGCGATGCGGTGATCGCCACCCTGCGGCAGATTCCGGAAGTGGTGCAGGTGCACACCACCAACGGACGCTGGGACCTGGTGGTGGAAATCCGCAGCGAAACCCTCAGCGAGTTCGACCGGGTACTGCGCGAACTGCGCGCCCTCAAGGGCGTCGCCAACTCGGAAAGCAACCTGCTGCTGGCGGCCTACAAGTAGGCGCCTGGCCGCCGGCCAGCCAGTCCGCGGGACATAAAGGCGGCGGGCTGCAGCCGTTTCGGCTGTTTGGCCACTTTTTTCAACTATTTTTCACCCGCAGGACAATCCTTTACGACACCAACGGCGGAACGCCACGGGTCATTCTCTGTGCCCAGCCGCAGCCGGTTCGGTGTCGACCACCGCCGGCGCCGGCATAACAAGAACAAGACCTACGGTGGGAACATCCCGATGAAAAAAATCTGCTTGCTGGTTGCCGCAGCCGTCCTCCTCCTGTCCGCCGGGCTGGCCCAGGCCAAGGAATGGAAGGAAATCCGCTTCGGTGTCTTCCCCGACTACCCGCCCTTCGAATCGGTGGCCGCCGATGGCAGCCTGCAGGGCTTCGATATCGAGCTGGGCAACGCCATCTGCGCCAAGCTGGAGGTCAAGTGCAGCTGGGTGACCAATGACTTCGACGGCCTGATCCCCGCCCTGCGCGCCCGCAAGTTCGACGGCATCATGTCGTCGATGGCCGTCACCCCGGCCCGCGAGCAGCAGATCGCCTTCTCCGACAAGCTGTTCCTCAGCCCCACCGCGCTGGTCACCCGCAAGGACGCCGACTTCGGCGCCACCCCCGAATCGCTCGAGGGCAAGCAGGTCGGCGTGCTGCAGGGCTCGATCCAGGAAGTCTACGCCCGCGCCAAGCTGGCCCCGGCTGGCGCGCAGATCAAGGCCTATCAGTCGCAGGACCAGAACTACGCCGACCTGGCCAACGGCCGCCTCGACGCCATCGTCACCGACAAGCTGGAGGCCGAGCTGAACTTCCTCTCCCAGCCCAAGGGCGAGGCGTTCAAGAGCGGCGCGGCGATCAACGACCCGGGCCTGCCCTCGGTGATCGCCGTCGGCCTGCGCAAGAACGACGCCGAGCTCAAGGCGCTGATCGACAAGGGCATCGCCGCGCTGCACGCCGATGGCACCTACAAGGAAATCGAGCGCAAGTACTTCGGTACGCAGGACATCTACAGCGAGTAATCGCCCGTCGCCCGGCCTGCTGCGGCGGCCGGGCACCGCCCTCGCCTCCCGCACAGGTATTCGCGCGTGAACGACCTCCTGCATTCGTTCGGCCTGCCGGTCCTCGACCTGCAAGGCTTCGGCCCCCTGCTGCTGCAGGGCATCTGGATGACCCTGAAGCTGGCCCTGCTGTCGATGCTGCTCAGCATCGCCCTCGGCCTGTTCGGCGCCTGCGTCAAGCTCGCCCCGCTGCGCTGGCTGCGCCTGCTGGGCGCCGGCTACACCACGCTGATCCGCGGCGTGCCGGACCTGGTGCTGATCCTGCTGATCTTCTACAGCCTGCAAACCTGGCTCAACGAGCTGACCGACCTGCTCGGCTGGGACTACCTGGAGATCGACCCGTTCAGCGCCGGCGTGGCCACCCTCGGTTTCATCTACGGCGCCTATTTCACCGAGACCTTCCGCGGCGCCATCCTCAGCGTGCCGCGCGGCCAGCTGGAGGCGGCCACCGCCTATGGCCTCGGCCCGCTCAAGCGCTTTCGCCTGGTGCTGTTCCCGCAGATGATGCGCTTCGCCCTGCCGGGCCTGGGCAACAATTGGCTGGTGCTGCTCAAGGCCACCGCGCTGGTGTCGATCATCGGCCTGTCCGACCTGGTCAAGGCCGCGCAGAACGCCGGCAAGACCACCAATGACCCGCTGTACTTCCTGGTCCTCGCCGCCGTGGTCTACCTGCTGATCACCAGCCTGTCGAACCTGGTTCTGCGCCGCCTGGAGCGCCGCTATAACACCGGCATCAAGGGAGGGCTGCTGCCATGATCGAGCTGCTGCAACAATACGGCCAGGCCTTCCTCTGGAGCGACGGCTACAACCTCTCCGGCCTGGCCATGACCCTCTGGCTGCTGGTCGCCTCGATCGTCCTCGGCTTCCTGCTCGCCCTGCCGCTGGCCATCGCCCGGGTCTCGCGCAAGCGCCTGCTGCGCTGGCCCGTGCAGTTCTACACCTGGCTGTTCCGCGGCACGCCGCTGTATATCCAGCTGCTGATCTGCTACACGGGCCTCTACAGCCTGGAGGCGGTGCGCGCCCAGCCGCTGCTCGACGGCTTCTTCCGCGAGGCGATCAACTGCACCCTGCTGGCCTTCGTGCTGAACACCTGCGCCTACACGGTGGAGATCTTCGCCGGCGCCATCCGCAACATCCCGCACGGCGAGATCGAGGCGGCGCAGGCCTACGGCCTGAGCGGCTGGCGCCTGTACCTGCACCTGATCATCCCCTCGGCGCTGCGCCGGGCGCTGCCGCAGTACGGCAACGAGGTGATCCTCATGCTGCACGCCACCTCGCTGGCCTTCACCGCCACCGTGCCGGACATCCTCAAGGTCGCCCGCGACGCCAATGCCGCCACCTTCATGACCTTCCAGGCATTCGGCATCGCCGCCCTGCTCTACCTGCTGCTGTCCTTCCTGCTGGTCGGCCTGTTCCGCCTCGCCGAACGACGCTGGATGACCTTTCTTGGCCCAACCCGGGGGTAACTCGTGATGAACCAGACCGCCTACGCCATGCCCGCCGACCCGGCCGGCCTCTGCACCCAGCGCCTCGCCCAGCCGCTCAGCGTCGCCGGCACGGCCCTGCACAAGCTGCAGGTCGAAGACCTGCACAAGCGCTACGGCGACCACGAGGTGCTCAAGGGCGTATCGCTCAACGCCAGCAGCGGCGACGTGATCAGCCTGATCGGCACCAGCGGCTCGGGCAAGAGCACCCTGCTGCGCTGCATCAACTTCCTCGAACAGCCGGACGCCGGCCGCATCACCCTCGACGGCCGGACCATCGCCCTGCGCCAGACCCGCGGCGGCACCACGGTCGCCGACAAGGCCCAGCTGCAGGGCCTGCGCACCCGCCTGGCGATGGTCTTCCAGCACTTCAACCTGTGGAGCCACATGAGCGTGCTGGACAACATCAGCATGGCGCCGCGCCAGGTGCTCGGCGTCCCGGCGCGCGAGGCCTCCGAGCGTGCCCGCGCCTACCTGGACAAGGTCGGCCTGCCGGCGCGGGTCGCCGAGCAGTACCCGGCCTTTCTCTCCGGCGGCCAGCAGCAGCGCGTGGCGATCGCCCGCGCGCTGGCCATGGAGCCGGAGATCATCCTGTTCGACGAACCGACCTCGGCGCTCGACCCGGAACTGGTCGGCGAGGTGCTCAAGGTGATCCAGACACTGGCCGAAGAAGGTCGTACCATGATCATGGTCACCCACGAGATGGGCTTCGCCCGGCAGGTTTCCAGCCAGGTGCTGTTCCTGCACCAGGGCCGCGTCGAGGAACAGGGCAGCGCGCAGATCCTCGACCATCCCGCCAGCGAGCGCCTGCAACAGTTCCTTTCCAACCGCCTGAAGTGACATGCAGCCCAGAGACATGCTCGAACCCAGCCAAGATCACAGCCTCGCCCTGGACCGTATCGACCTGGCGATCATCGAGGTGCTGCGTCACAACGGGCGGATCACCTACCAGAAGCTCTCCGAGCTGGTGCACCTGACCCCGCGGCCCTGCCTGGAACGGGTACGCAAGCTCGAGCGCATGGGCGTGATCCTCGGCTACGGCGCCATCGTCGACCTGCGCCAGTTCTCCCCCGGGCTGTCGCTGCTGGTGCTGGTGGCGCTGTCCAACCAGAGCGGCCGCACCGCGCAGAAGGCCTTCGAGGCGAGCATGCGCGAATGCCCGCAGGTGCTCGAATGCCACCTGATCAGCGGCACCTTCGACTACAGCCTGCGCATGCGCTGTCGCGACATGGAGCACTACTGGCGCCTCACCGAGGCCTGGCTGGACAACCCCGAGCTGCACATCGACAAGCTGGTCGCCCACCCCGAACTGGCCACGGTGAAGAACCCCGCGCCGGTGCCCGGCTGAGCCTCGCTTCCCGCGCTACAGCGGGCCGGGCTCGGGCATCGGGTCAGGTGGCGGCGGCACCTTCTCCAGTTGTTCCAGGGTTTCTTCGGGCAGCTCGTCCGGGCCGTCCAGCTCGTTCTCGCCTTCGGCTTCGTCGAGGTCGTTGAGTGGCGATTCGTCGGCGCGCCAGGGCCAGGCGGGCTGCGGGTGCATGAGCGGTTCGCTTGCAGGCATGACGTAAGTCCTCGCAAAGGGGCCTGAGGACTTAGGCAGGCATTGGCCGGCCAGGTTCGCGACGCCCGGCGCGCGGCCAGGCGTCGCGCCGGGCGGTCACTTGAAGTTGCGCTTCACCAGCCGCTCCAGCCAGCCGACGATGCCGGAGCGGAACAGCAGCACGCAGAGCACGAAGATCACCCCGAGGATCACGTGCACCCACTCGCCCAGCGGCCCGTTGGACAGCGAACTCTGCAGCGTCACCACCACGCCGGCACCGACCAGCGGGCCGAGCACGGTACCGACGCCGCCGAGCAGGGTCATCAGGATCACTTCGCCGGACATATGCCAGTGCGCGTCGGTCAGCGAGGCCAGCTGGAACACCACCGTCTTGGTCGCTCCGGCCAGCCCGGCCAGCGCCGCGGAGATGACGAAGGCCAGCAGCTTGTGCGCATCGACGTTGTAGCCGAGCGACACCGCGCGCGGCTCGTTCTCGCGGATCGCCTTGAGCACCTGGCCGTAAGGCGAATGGATGGCGCGCTGGATGATGGCGAAGCCGAACACGAACACTGCCAGCACGAAGTAGTACATGGCCAGGTTGTTCTGCATGTCGACGAGGCCGAACAGGTGCCCGCGCGGCACGCCTTGCAGGCCGTTCTCGCCGCCGGTGAACGGCGCCTGGACGAAGACGAAGAACACCAGCTGCGCCAGCGCCAGGGTGATCATGGCGAAGTAGATACCCTGCCGGCGGATCGCCAGCAGGCCGAACAGGGTGCCGAGCGCGGTCGAGGCCAGGGTCCCGGCGAGGATGCCCAGTTCGGTGCTCAGCCCGCTGTAGCTGCTCAGCATGTAGCCGGTGATGTAGCCGCCGGTGGCGAAGAACGCCGCGTGGCCGAAGGACAGCAGCCCCGCGTAGCCGAGCAGCAGGTTGAAGGCGCAGGCGAACAGGGCGAAGCACAAGAGCTTCATCAGGAACACCGGGTAGACCGCCAGCGGCGCGACCAGGGCGACCGCCAGCAGCGCGCCGTAGAAGAACTTCTGCCGCCGCGCCGCGGCATGTCGCCGCTCGCGTACCACGCTGGCCTGCAACACCGGGGTGCCCGGAAGATCGATCGGATTGCTCATGCTCATGCCTCCTTGCCAAAGAGTCCTGCCGGGCGCACCAGCAGCACCAGCACCATCACCAGGAAGACCACGGTATTGGCTGCCTCCGGGTAGTACACCTTGGTCAGCCCCTCGATCAGGCCCATGGCCACACCGGTGACGATGGCGCCGAGGATCGAGCCCATGCCGCCGATCACCACCACGGCGAACACCACGATCAACAGGTTCGAGCCCATGCCCGGGGTCACCGCGTAGATCGGCGCCGCCAGCACGCCGGCGAAGGCCGCCAGGGCCACGCCGTAGCCGTAGGTCAGGGTCACCAGCAGTGGCACGTTGATGCCGAAGCCCTGCATCAGCCGCGGGTTCTCGGTGCCGGCGCGCAGGTAGGAGCCCAGGCGGGTGCGCTCGATCACGTACCAGGTCGCCAGGCAGACCACCAGCGCGGCGACGATCACCCAGCCGCGGTAGGTTGGCAGGAACATGAAGCCGAGGTTGAAGCCGCCGCGCAGCGCCTCGGGCATCGGATAGGACGAGCCGGACACGCCGAACAGCTTGACGAAGCTGCCCTCGACGATCAGCGCCAGGCCGAAGGTCAGCAGCAGCCCGTAGAGATGGTCTTCATTGGCGATGCGCCGCAGCAGCCCGCGCTCGATGGCCATGCCCAGGCAACCGACCAGCAGCGGCGAGAGCAGCAGCGCGGCCCAGTAGTTCACACCCAGGTAGTTGAGGCTGAGGAAGGCGACGAAGGCGCCGAGCATGTACTGCGCGCCGTGGGCGAAGTTGATGATGCGCAGCAGGCCGAAGATGATCGCCAGGCCCAGGCTCAGCAGGGCGTAGAAGGCCCCGTTGATCAGGCCGAGCAACAGCTGCCCGAGCAGTACGCTCAGGGGAACACCGAATACGAGAGTCATGGCTCACCACCCGAGGGAAGTCAGTGGTACCCGGCCGTCGCCGGCCGGGTGAGGGTGCGGATCAGCCGGTCACTGCTTGGCGACCAGCTTGCTGCACTGGCTCTCGGCCATCGGCCGGTAGGCCTGGTCGCCGGGGATGGTGCTGACCACCTTGTACAGGTCCCACTCGCCCTTGGACTCGGCCGGCGTCTTGACCTGCACCAGGTACATGTCGTGGACCATGCGGCCGTCCTCGCGGATCTGCCCGCCCTTGGCGAACATGTCGTTGACCGGCGTCTTGGCCATCTGCGCGCGCACCGCCACGGTCTCGTCGGTGCCGGCGGCCTTCACCGCGTTCAGGTAGTGGGTGGTCGCCGAGTAGATGCCGGCATGCACCATGCCCGGCATGCGCTTGGTGCGCTCGTAGTAGCGCTGGGCCCAGGCGCGGGTCTCCTCGTTCATGTCCCAGTACCAGCCGGTGGTCAGCATCAGGCCCTGGGTCACCTCCAGGCCCATCGCATGGATGTCGTTGAGGAACACCACCATGCCGGCGAGCTTCTGCCCGGCCTGGGTGACGCCGAACTCGCTGGCGGTCTTCAGCGAGTTGACGGTGTCGGCACCGGCGTTGGCCAGGGCGATCACGTCGGCACCGGAACCCTGGGCCTGCAGCATGTAGGAGGAGAAGTCGCTGCTCGGGAACGGATGGCGGACCTTGCCGACGACGCTGCCGCCGTCGCCTTCCACCACCTTGGTGATGTCGGTTTCCATCGCATGGCCGAAGGCGTAGTCGGCGGTGAGGATGTACCACTTCTTGCCGCCGTCGGCGAGCACCGCCCTGGCCGTGCCGTTGGCCAGCGCGTAAGTGTCGTAGGTCCAGTGGATGTGGTTGGGCGAGCAGTATTCGTTGGTGATGCTCGAAGCCGCCGCGCCGGAGATCAGCGCCAGCTTGCCGCCCTGCTCCACCACCTTGCTCGCTGCCAGCACCACGGAGCTGGCGACCATGCCGGTCACCATGTCGACGTTGCGCTCGTCGATCCACTGGCGCACGGTGTTGGCGCCGACGTCCGGCTTGTTCAGGTCGTCGGCGTGGAAGATGGTGATCTTCTTGCCGTCGACCGTGCCGCCAAAGTCCTCCACCGCCATCTTCAGCGCCTCCAGGCCGCCGGGGCCGGAGAGGTCGCGGTAGGTGCCGGACATGTCGGCCAGGTAGCCAATGCGGATCTCGTCGTTGCTGAGTTCGGCCTGGGCGGCCGAGGCGATCAGCGAAGAAGCCAGGATGGCGCTCGCGCTCTTGCGGAAAAAGCTCATGTATTCACCACTCTCGATTGTTTTTGTTGTGGTTCGGCCCGACATCCACTGCGGCCGGTGTTGCAGCTTCCTGCGGTTCACACCCCGAGACAGGAATTGAGGAACTCCTTTTTCGAATCCAGCTCGGCCGCCTCGATCTCCTCGATGATGCGGCCGTGCTCCATCACGTAATGACGGTCGGCCAGCGGCGCGGCGAAGCGGAAGTTCTGCTCCACCAGGACGATGGTCAGGCCGCGCTGCTTGAGCTTGACCAGCACCTCGCCGAGCTTCTGCACGATCACCGGCGCCAGGCCCTCGGTGATCTCGTCGAGCAGCAGCAGGTTGGCGCCGGTGCGCAGGATGCGCGCCATGGCCAGCATCTGCTGCTCGCCGCCGGACAGCCGCGTGCCCTGGCTGTAGCGCCGCTCGTAGAGGTTGGGGAACATTTCGTAGAGCTCATCCAGGCTCATGCCGCCGCTGCGCACGGTGGGCGGCAGCAGCAGGTTCTCCTCGACGCTCAGGCTGGAGAAGATGCCGCGCTCCTCCGGGCAGTAGCCGACGCCGAGCCGCGGGATCTGGAACGCCGGCAGGCCAATGGTCTCGTTGCCGTTGACCACGATGGAGCCGGTCCGCCGGCCGACCATGTTCATGATCGCCCGCAGCGTGGTGGTGCGCCCGGCGCCGTTGCGCCCGAGCAGGGTCACCAGCTCGCCGCGCCCGACCACCAGGTCGACGCCGTGGAGAATGTGCGATTCGCCGTAGAAGGCGTGCAGGTCGCTGATGCGCAGCTGGTCGCGATCCATCGGTGGGTTCATGCGTGGGCCTCCTCGAGTGCGGCGGCTTCGCTGCCCAGGTAGGCCTCGCGGACCTGCGAGTTGGCCGAGACGCTGTCGTAGTCGCCCTCGGCGAGCACCGCACCGCGCGCCAGCACGGTGATGCGGTCGCACAGCCGGCTGACCACGCTGAGGTTGTGCTCGACCATCAGCACCGTGCGCTTGGCCGCGGCGCGGCGCACCAGTTCGACGACCATGTCGACGTCCTCGCTGCCCATGCCCTGGGTCGGCTCGTCGAGCAGCAGCACGAAGGGGTCCAGCGCCAGGGTGGTGGCCAGTTCCAGCGCACGCTTGCGGCCGTACGGCAGCTCGATGGCCAGGGTCTGGGCGAAGGCCTGCAGGTCGACCTCGGCGAGCAGCTGCATCACCTGCTCATCCAGCTCGCGCAGGCTGCGTTCGGATTTCCAGAAGTGGAAGGAGGTGCCCATCTTCTGCTGCAGGGCGACGCGCACGTTCTCCAGCACGCTCATGTGGCCGAACACGGCGGAGATCTGGAACGAGCGCACCAGGCCCTGGCGGGCGATCTGGTTGGCCTTCATCGCGGTGATGTCGTGGCCGCGATAGAGGATCTGCCCACGGGTGGGCGTGAGGAATTTGGTGAGGAGATTGAAGACGGTGGTCTTGCCGGCGCCGTTGGGGCCGATCAGCGCATGGATGTGGCCCTGGCGAACCTTGAGATCGACGGAATCCACTGCGGTGAAGCCGCGGAATTCCTTGGTCAGGCCGCGCGTTTCCAGCACGAACTCTGGTTCCATGGAGTGCCCTCTAACCTTGATTGTTGTTGTTGGTTATGGCGCAGGTCTGGCGTGACCTTTACGTAAACGATAACAACCGGTTTCCGTATACGGCAAGCAGGGTTTTCAAACGCTCGCTTGACTCGCGGATGCCGGGTTGAGCGAAAAAAACCCGGGCCCGAGGGCCCGGGAAAAAGCACCTCCGAGGAAAGGTGTGAAGCAGGGCGACTTACCAGAGCGCCAGGCTGTAGCTGATGATCAGGCGGTTCTCGTCCAGGTCGCTCTGGAAGTTGCTGCGCGTGGTGGCGTTGCGCAGCTTGACCCCCAGGCCCTTCAACGCGCCGTTCTGGATCACATAGGCGATGTCGGTGTTGCGCTCCCAGGTCTTGCCCTCGCCGGCCGCGCCCAGGTCGACGTTGTCGCCGGAGACGTAGCGGGTCATCAGGCTCAGCCCGGGGATGCCCATGGCAGCGAAGTCGTAGTCGTAGCGGACCTGCCAGGACTTTTCGTCCTGGTTGCCGAAGTCGTTGATCTGCAGCAGGTTGATCAACGCGTTGTCGCCACCCGAGATGTAGGCAAAGCCGGTGTCGCCACTCATCTTCTGGTAGCCGGCGGTGAAGCCATGACCGCCGAGACGGTAGGTGAACAGCGCGCCGAAGGCGTTGTTGTCGACGTTGCTGCCACCGTCGTCGGTGGAGCGCACATAGCGCAGGTCGGTCTTGAAGCTCTGGCCGTCGCCCAGCGGCAGCACGTGCACCAGATTGAGGTTGTGCTGCTTGTAGATGCCGTCCAGCCCGCCGTAGTAGTAGCTGCCGCTCAGCTCGGGGGCGAACTGGTAGCGCCCACCGGCGAAGAGGAATTCGTCGCTGGTGCTGCCGCCGCTGCCGAAGGTGATGTTGCGCTTGCCGCCGTTGAAGACCGTCATGTCCTCGCTGTCGGAGGAATCGCGGTAGCTGATGTCGGTGAGCTTGCCGGCATCGAGGGTCAGGCCGTCGATCTCCTTGCTCTGCAGCCAGGCACCACGGTAGGTGTTGGGCAGCAGGCGGCTGTCGTTGCGCATGATCACCGGCAACACCGGCTGCAGGGTGCCGACATGCAGGGTGGTCGCCGACAGCTTGGCCTTGGCGGTCAGCCCGGCCGAGCCATAGTCGTCCTGGGCGCGGTTGGGCGCGTTGCGATCACGCTGCAGGATGCCGGTGCCGGTACGCTCAGGACTGGAGTCGAGCTTGACACCGAGCAGGCCGAGGGCGTCGAGGCCGAAGCCGACCGGACCTTCGGTGTAGCCCGATTCCATCTTGAGGATGAAGCCCTGGGCCCATTCCTCGGCCTTGGCCTGGGTCGACTCGCTGCCGCGGAAGTCACGGTTCATATAGAAGTTGCGCAGCTCGACGGACGCCTTGCTGTCTTCGATGAAGGCCGCCGAGGCGGTGTTGGCGGTGCCCAGGATGGCCATGGCCAGGCCCGAGAGCAGGAAGGTGCGGCTGGATGGTTTCAGTTGCATGGGTTTCTCTCTTGTTGTTGTCGTTGATGCAGCTGTGGGCCGACCGCGAAACAGCCGGGCCCGGATTACCGCGTCATGCGGCAATGCGGTGGCCGCGCTCAGCGCGCGGCATCCCTGGGCACGCGGCCCAGCAGATAGAACTCGTCGTTCGGCGGGGTGCGCGCCATGGACACCAGGCGGTTGGAGAGGCCGAACAGCCCGGCGATGGCGCCGATGTCCCAGATGTCGTCGAGGCTGAAGCCCTGGGCCTCGAGCCGCGCCTGCCAGGCGTCGTCGAGCACGCCGCGCCCGGCGGCCAGGTGCAGGGCGAAGTCGAGCATGGTTCGCTGGCGCTCGGCGATCGGCGCGGTGCGGTAGTTGACGGCCAACTGGTCGGCCAGCTGCGCGTCCTTGGCGAGGATGCGCAGGATCGCGCCATGCGCCACCACGCAGTACAGGCAGCCGTGATCGGCGCTGACCGCGACCACGATCATCTCCTTCTCGGCCTGGGTCAGGCTGTCGGAGGCGCGCTCCATCAGCGCGTCGTGGTAGGCGAAGAAGGCGCGGAACTCCGCCGGCCGGTGCGCCAGCATGAGGAACACGTTGGGAATGAAGCCGGCCTTCTCCTGCACCGCGAGGATGCGCTCGCCCAGGTCATCGGGCAGGGCGTCGAGGCTTTCGGGCACGGGAAAGCGGCTGATCGTCCGGGTCATCGGGCAGTCCTTCGTATGGATGCAGGCGGAGCTGGCCGGGCGAGCCGGCCGGCTGTCAGTGGTGCTCGCCGAGCCCCAGCTCGACCACGCTGATCTCGCGCATGCGGAACTTCTGCACCTTGCCGCTGATGGTCATCGGGAAGTCGTCGACGAAGCGGATATGCCGCGGCGTCTTGAAGTGGGCGATGCGCCCCTTGCAGAACTCGCGCAGCGTCTCGGCCTCGACCGCGTGGCCGGGGTGCAGCTTGACCCAGGCGACGATCTCCTCGCCGTAGGTCTTGTCCGGCACGCCGATGACCTGCACGTCGGCCACCGCCGGATGGGTGAAGAGGAACTCCTCGATCTCGCGCGGGTACACGTTCTCGCCGCCGCGGATGATCATGTCCTTGTTGCGCCCGACGATCTTGATGTAGCCCTGCTCGTCCATCACCGCGAGGTCGCCGGTGTGCATCCAGCGCGCGCCGTCGATGGCCTCGCGGGTGGCCTCCGGGTTGTTCCAGTAGCCGAGCATCACGCTGTAGCCGCGGGTGCACAGCTCGCCGATCTGCCCGCGCGGCACCACTTTGCCGTGTTCGTCGACGATCTTGCTTTCCAGGTGCGGCTGGGTCCGGCCGACGCTGGTGACGCGCCGCTCGAGGTCATCCTCGGGGCCGGTCTGGGTGGACACCGGGCTGGTCTCGGTCATGCCGTAGGCGATCTGCACCTCGCTCATGTGCAGCTCGTCGATCACCCGCTTCATCACTTCGATCGGGCAGGTGGCGCCGGCCATGATGCCGGTGCGCAGGGACGACAGGTCCATCTGTGCCCGCTCGGGGTGGTCGAGCATGGCGATGAACATGGTCGGCACGCCGTACAGGCCGGTACCACGTTCCTCGGCCACCGCCAGCAGCGCGGCCTGCGGCTCGAACGCCGCGCTCGGGTAGATCATGGTGGTGCCGTGGGTCACGCAGCCGAGGTTGCCCATGACCATGCCGAAGCAGTGGTACAGCGGCACCGGGATCACCAGGCGGTCCTGCTCGGTCAGGCCGAGGCTCTCGCCGACCATGTAGCCGTTGTTGAGGATGTTGTAGTGGCTGAGCGTGGCGCCCTTGGGAAAGCCCGTGGTACCGGAGGTGTACTGGATGTTGATCGGCTCGTCGAACTGCAGGCGCTCGCCGCACTGGCGCAGCTGCTCGGGGCCGACCTGCTCGGCCAGCGCCTGCAGCGCATTCCAGCCGAGCATGCCGTCGGCCGGCTGGGCACCGAGGCTGATCACCCCGCGCAGCTCCGGCAGCATGTGGCTGTGCAGCGCGCCGGTGGCGCTGGAGGCCAGCTCGGGCAGCAGCTCGTGGAGCATGGCGTGGTAGTCGGAGGTCTTGAAGGCATCGGCGCAGACCAGCCAGCGGCAGCCGGACTGCTTGAGCGCGTATTCGAGTTCGTTGAGGCGGTAGGCCGGGTTGATGTTGACCAGCACTACGCCGATCTTCGCGGTGGCGAACTGGGTGATGCACCACTGGGCATTGTTCGGCGACCAGATCCCCAGCCGCTCGCCGGGCTGCAGCCCGAGCGCCAGCAGGCCACGCGCGCAACGGTCCACCGCCTCCGCCAGCTGCGCCCAGGTGTAACGCAGCTGCTGATGGCGCACCACCAGGGCCTCACGCTGGGGAAAGCGCTCCACGGTACGGTCGAACGCCGCGCCGATGGTCATGGGCAACAGGGGTTTGCTCTGCGGTCCGCAGGTATAGCTCGGGAGACTCATGACGATTTCCTCAGTCTTATGTTTGTTATGAGGCGTACTCGCAAGGGCGCTGGCGCTGCTGACAGTCACCCTAGGTTGCGATTACGTTAACGTAAAGGTAACTAAGTGACAACATGTCGCGGGGTAGGCGAAAGTCGAGGGATAGCACGCAGTCAAATGGCCGGTATTGGTGACATGCGACCTGGCTACAGTCCTTAGTGGCGCGCCTCGCTGATGGGCTTTCGGCTCACGGAAACTGCGGTGCCCCTCGGTGGGCTAAAGCCCACCCTGCCGGGAGATCGTAGCCAGTCGAACCGCTACGCTGCGGCGGGCATCTCGGCACCGTTGTAGGGTGGGCTTCAGCCCACCAGAACGAGCCGAGGCTATAACCGCATCTGCCGGCCACGGCAACGTCAGGCACTTTCGCGCTGGTACTCCTGATGGAAGTCCAGCGCAGCGAGGTTCTTGTCCTTGGCTTCGAGCATGATGTCGAAGCGATCGAGAAACTGACACGCATAGCGATTCGTCCAGCGGTTCCACATGCGCTTGCTGTGCGCATAGAGGTCGCGCTTGCTGACCTGCTCCAGCAACTCCGGGATCTCCAGCTTCCGCTCCGGCGCGAAGCCGAGCTCCATCAGGCTCTCCGGCGGCTGCGAGTAATGCATGGTCGGCCGCACGCCGCGCCAGCTTTCCAGGATGCGCTCGATGCGCGGGTCGTCCGGCTCGATGTAGCGGTCCTCGTGAATCCAGCAGTGATGGATGTCCAGCACCACCGGCGCGAGGTCCGCGAGACCCAGGCAGTCGTCCAGGCCATAGGTCTTTTCGTCGTTCTCGAAGGTGATGCACTGGCGCGCCTCGCTCGACAGGCGCAGCCACACGGCACGCACACCCTCGGCGCCGAGCCGCCCGGCGATATGCAGGTTGCACTTGAAGTCCTGGAAGCGCCGGCCATACCCCATCATGCGGATCATGTCGGCGTGGTACTCGAATTCCGCCAGGCTGTTCTCCACCACCTGCGGCTTGTCCGACCCCAGCACGCAGTACTGGCCGGGATGCATCGACAGGCGGATGTCGTGGGCCCGCGCCAGCTCGCCGATCGCGGCGAAACCCGCCTCGAGGCGGCTCTGCATTTCGGCGCGGCGGTAGAACGGCGCGATCTCGGCATGGCTGTAGAACGGCAGCAGGTCGCTGGACAGGCGCAACATGCGCAGCATCGGCGGCAACGTGGCGACGTATTCGAGCAGTACCCGCTGAGCGTTCAGGTTGTGCTCGACGATCTCCTCGAGCTTCGCTTCGGCCGCCTCGCGCCCCGCCGAGGCCATCCAGCGCAGCGTGGTGCTGCGCGGGTTGAAGGTGCGCTCGATGCGCTCCAGTTCCTTCAGCGAGAGGCTCTGTTGCGGATGGCGATACATGCAGGCGAAGCCGATGCGGGGCATGGATTCCTCGTCGATGGCAGGTCGGTGTCGTCGGCCATCGCCAGTTTAGTCCCACCCCGCCGAAGCGAGTGCCCGACCACCGACGAATCACCGCCGCACGCCACCAGGCCGGCCGCCAGCGACCGCACCCTGCCGGGCCTATCCTTGCAGGCATGCCGACTCGGCGGTGTGTTGACAGACCGCCGGCGTACCTTTACGTTAACGTAAAGCAGCGAGCAACCACTTCCGAAGGCGCTCAGGCTGCGACCGGAGCGCCGGCCGGAACCCGCCGGATGCACGAATTCTCTGAACACAGAACAATTACAAGACAAGCAGGTGGCCCCATGAACTACTCCAGCCTCAATTTCGCCCTCGGTGAAACCATCGACATGCTGCGCGAGCAGGTCCAGGCCTTCGTTGCCGCCGAGCTGGCGCCGCGCGCCGAGGCCATCGACCAGGACAACCTGTTCCCGGCCGACATGTGGAAGAAATTCGGCGAGATGGGCCTGCTCGGCGTGACCGTCTCCGAGGAATACGGCGGCGCCGGTCTTGGCTACCTGGCCCACGTGGTGGCGATGGAAGAGATCAGCCGCGGCTCGGCCTCGGTCGCCCTCTCCTACGGCGCCCACTCCAACCTGTGCGTGAACCAGATCAACCGCAACGGCAACCCCGAGCAGAAGGCCCGCTACCTGCCCAAGCTGATCAGCGGCGAACACGTCGGCGCGCTGGCCATGAGTGAGCCGAATGCCGGCTCCGACGTGGTCTCCATGAAGCTGCGCGCCGAAAAGCGCGGCGACCGCTACGTGCTCAACGGCAGCAAGACCTGGATCACCAACGGCCCGGACGCCAACACCTACGTGATCTACGCCAAGACAGACCTGGACAAGGGGCCGCACGGCATCACCGCGTTCATCATCGAGCGCGACTGGAAAGGTTTCTCCCGCGGCAACAAGTTCGACAAGCTCGGCATGCGTGGCTCCAACACCTGCGAGCTGTTCTTCGATGACGTCGAGGTGCCGCAAGAGAATGTGCTCGGCGTCGAGAACGGCGGCGTCAAGGTGCTGATGAGCGGCCTGGATTACGAGCGCGTGGTACTGGCCGGCGGCCCGACCGGCATCATGCAGGCCTGCCTCGACGTGGTGGTGCCCTACATTCACGACCGCAAGCAGTTCGGTCAGAGCATCGGCGAGTTCCAGTTCATCCAGGGCAAGGTGGCGGACATGTACACCCAGCTCAACGCCAGCCGCGCCTATCTCTACGCCGTCGCCCAGGCCTGCGACCGTGGCGAGACCACCCGCAAGGACGCCGCCGGGGTGATTCTCTATACCGCCGAAAACGCCACGCAGATGGCCCTGCAGGCGATCCAGATCCTTGGTGGCAACGGCTATATCAACGAATTCCCCACCGGCCGCCTGCTGCGTGACGCCAAGCTCTACGAGATCGGCGCCGGCACCAGCGAGATCCGCCGGATGCTGATCGGCCGCGAGCTGTTCAACGAATCCAAATAATCCGTAGGGTGGAAAACGGCCAGAGGCCTTTTCCACCGCATTTACGACAAGGTGGAAATCGCTTCGCGGATTTCCACCCTACGGGAGCCCGTCCATGGCCATCCTGCACACCCAGATCAACACCCGTTCCCCGGAGTTCGCCGCCAACAGCGCGGCCATGCTCGAACAGGTGAACAACCTGCGCGCCCTGCTCGGCCGTGTCAGCGAAGGCGGCGGCGCCACCGCCCAGCAGCGCCATGTCTCACGCGGCAAGCTCCTGGTGCGCGAGCGCATCGATACCCTGCTCGACGCCGGCTCGGCCTTTCTCGAACTCGCGCCGCTGGCCGCCCATGAGGTCTATGGCGAAGACGTCGCTGCTGCCGGCGTAGTGGCCGGGATCGGCCGCGTCGAAGGCGTCGAGTGCATGATCATCGCCAACGACGCCACCGTGAAAGGCGGCACCTACTACCCGCTGACAGTGAAGAAGCATCTGCGCGCGCAGACCGTCGCCCGCGAGAACCGCCTGCCCTGCATCTACCTGGTGGACTCCGGCGGCGCCAACCTGCCGCGCCAGGACGAGGTGTTCCCGGACCGCGAGCACTTCGGCCGCATCTTCTTCAACCAGGCCAACATGAGCGCCATGGGCATCCCGCAGATCGCTGTGGTGATGGGTTCCTGCACTGCCGGCGGCGCCTACGTACCAGCGATGGCCGACGAGACCATCATGGTGCGCAACCAGGCGACCATCTTCCTCGCCGGCCCGCCACTGGTGAAGGCTGCCACCGGTGAGGTGGTAACCGCTGAGGACCTGGGCGGCGCCGACGTGCACTGCAAGACCTCGGGCGTCGCCGACCACTACGCCGAAAACGACGAACACGCGCTTTCCATTGCCCGCCGCTGCGTGGCCAACCTCAACTGGCGCAAGCTCGGCCAGCTGCAGACCCGCGAACCGCGCGCACCGCTGTATGCCGCCGACGAGCTGTACGGCGTGATCCCGGCGCAGGCCAAGCAGCCCTATGACGTGCGCGAGGTGATCGCGCGGCTGGTGGACGGCAGTGAGTTCGATGAATTCAAGGCGCTGTTCGGCACCACTCTGGTCTGCGGCTTCGCCCATCTGCACGGCTACCCGATCGCCATCCTCGCCAACAACGGCATCCTCTTCGCCGAGGCGGCGCAGAAAGGCGCGCACTTCATCGAGCTGGCCTGCCAGCGCGGCATTCCGCTGCTGTTCCTGCAGAACATCACCGGTTTCATGGTCGGGCAGAAATACGAGGCCGGTGGCATCGCCAAGCACGGCGCCAAGCTGGTCACCGCGGTGGCCTGCGCCCAGGTGCCGAAGTTCACCGTGCTCATCGGCGGCAGCTTCGGTGCCGGCAACTACGGCATGTGCGGCCGCGCCTACGACCCGCGCTTCCTCTGGATGTGGCCCAACGCGCGCATCGCCGTGATGGGTGGCGAACAGGCCGCCGGGGTGCTCGCCCAGGTCAAGCAGGAACAGAGCGAGCGCGCCGGCAAGAGCCTCGGCGACGATGAGGTGGCGGCCATCAAGCAGCCGATCCTCGAACAGTACGAGCGCCAGGGCCATCCCTATTACTCCAGCGCGCGGCTGTGGGACGACGGCGTGATCGACCCGGCGCAGACCCGCGAGGTGCTGGGGCTGGCGCTGTCCGCCGCGTTGAACGCGCCGATCGAGCCGACCCGCTTCGGCGTGTTCCGCATGTAATCCGTGCCGCCGGCAGCCGAGCGCGCCGGCGCCTGCAGTCGCATCGAGGATGCCGAGATGACC
This sequence comes from Pseudomonas oligotrophica, assembly GCF_021726475.1. Lineage (GTDB taxonomy): Bacteria > Pseudomonadota > Gammaproteobacteria > Pseudomonadales > Pseudomonadaceae > Stutzerimonas > Stutzerimonas oligotrophica. The sequence goes on along the minus strand of NZ_JAKJRU010000003.1, from coordinate 28,384 downwards.
GATTTCCAGACCATCGAACTAGACAAAGACGCGCGCGGCGTGGCCACCCTCTGGCTCAACCGCGCGGACAAGAACAATGCCTTCGACGCCCAGGTGATCGGCGAACTGAACGCAGCGCTGGCCCAGGTGCAGGACGATGCGGGCATCCGCTTCCTCATCCTGCGCGGGCGCGGCAAGCACTTCTCCGCTGGCGCGGATCTGGGCTGGATGCGCGAGTCGGCCAAACTCGACTACCAGGCGAACCTGGCTGACGCCCACGAACTCGGCGAGCTGATGCAGCGCCTTTACCAGCTGCCGCAGCCGACCCTGGCCGTGGTACAGGGCGCGGCCTTTGGCGGCGCGCTGGGGCTGATCGCCTGCTGCGACATGGCCATCGGCGCCCGCGACGCACTGTTCTGCCTGTCGGAAGTGCGCATCGGCCTGGCGCCGGCGGTGATCAGCCCGTACGTGGTCAAGGCCATCGGCGAGCGCGCCACCCGCCGCTACGCGCTGACCGCCGAACGTTTCGACGGCACACGTGCCCGCGAACTGGGCCTGCTCGCCGAGACCTACCCGGCCAGTGAGCTGGACGCCGCGCTGGAGCAATGGGTCGACAACCTGCTGCTCAACAGCCCGCAGGCGCTCAAGGCCTGCAAGGACCTGCTGCTGGAAGTGGGCGATGGCGATTTCAGCGCCGACCTGCGCCAGACCACCGAACAGGCCATCGCGCGCCTGCGCACCAGCTCGGAAGGTCAGGAAGGCCTGAGCGCCTTTCTGGAAAAACGCACGCCCGCCTGGCAGGAGAACAAGTAATGAATCGTCCTATCGATACCCTGCTGGTGGCCAACCGCGGCGAGATCGCCTGCCGCGTGATGCGCACCGCCAAGGCCATGGGCCTGACCACCGTTGCGGTGCACAGCGCCATCGACGCCAGCGCGCGCCATGCCCGCGAAGCCGATATCCGCATCGACCTGGGCGGCGCCAAGCCGGCCGAGAGCTACCTGCGCATCGACAAGCTGATCGAGGCGGCCAAGGCCAGCGGCGCCCAGGCGATCCACCCGGGCTACGGCTTTCTCTCGGAGAACGCCGAGTTCGCCCGCGCCATCGAACAGGCCGGGCTGATCTTCCTCGGCCCACCCGCCTCCGCCATCGACGCCATGGGCAGCAAGTCCGCCGCCAAGGCGCTGATGGAAGAAGCCGGCGTGCCGCTGGTGCCGGGCTACCACGGCGAAGCGCAGGACGTGGAAACCTTCCGTGCTGCCGCGGAAAGGATCGGCTACCCGGTGCTGCTCAAGGCCACCGCCGGTGGCGGCGGCAAGGGCATGAAGGTGGTCGAGCGCGAGGCGGACCTGGCCGAGGCGCTGGCGTCCGCGCAGCGCGAGGCGCAGTCATCGTTCGGTGACTCGCGCATGCTGGTCGAGAAATACGTGCTCAAGCCGCGCCATGTGGAAATCCAGGTCTTCGCCGACCAGCACGGCAACTGCCTGTACCTGAACGAGCGCGACTGCTCGATCCAGCGCCGCCATCAGAAGGTGGTCGAGGAGGCCCCTGCCCCCGGCCTGTCCCCCGAGCTGCGCCGTGCCATGGGCGAAGCCGCGGTGAAGGCGGCCAAGGCCATCGGCTACGTCGGCGCCGGCACCGTGGAATTCCTGCTGGATGCCCGTGGCGAGTTCTTCTTCATGGAAATGAACACCCGTCTGCAGGTCGAGCACCCGGTCACGGAGGCCATCACCGGCCTCGACCTGGTCGCCTGGCAGATTCGCGTCGCCCGTGGCGAACCGCTGCCGATCAGCCAGGAGCAGGTGCCGCTGATCGGCCATGCCATCGAGGTACGGCTGTACGCCGAGGACCCGGACAACGATTTCCTCCCCGCCACCGGCACCCTCGAGCTCTACCGTGAAGCCGCGGATGGCCCGGGCCGTCGCGTCGACAGCGGCGTCGCCGAGGGCGATACCGTGTCGCCGTTCTACGATCCGATGCTCGGCAAGCTGATCGCCTGGGGCGAGAACCGCGAGGAAGCGCGCCTGCGCCTCTTGGCCATGCTCGACGAGACTGCCGTCGGCGGCGTGCGCACCAACCTCGCGTTCCTGCGCCGCGTCGTCGGCCATCGCGCCTTTGCCGAGGCCGAGCTGGATACCGGCTTTATCCCGCGCCACGAAAGCGAACTGCTGCGTCCGGCCGGCGAGCTGTCCGATGCCTTCTGGCAACAGGCTGCCGAGTGCTTCGTGCAGAGCGAGCCGACCACCGTTCGCGACGACGATGCCCATTCGCCGTGGTCCAAGCGCAGCGGGCTGCGTTTCGGCATGCCGGCGCAGGTCAGCCTGCATCTGCAGTGCAATGGCGAGAGCCGCCGGCTGAAGGTCGACCCGGCAGCGCCGCGGCAGAACGTCCGCACGCCCAGGGCGATCCGCCAGGGCGATGCGCTGTACCTGCAGTGGAACGGCGAATGGCTGGCCGTGCGCGCGTTCGACCCCATCGCCGAAGCCGAGGCCAGCCACCAGCATCACGGCGGCCTGACCGCGCCTATGAACGGCAGTATCGTGCGTGTACTGGTGGAGGCCGGTCAGCATGTCGAAGCCGGCACCGCACTGATCGTGCTGGAAGCGATGAAGATGGAACACAGCATCCGCAGCGCCCAGGCCGGCGTAGTCAAGAGCCTGTTCTGCAACGAAGGCGAAATGGTCAGCGAAGGCGCGGTGCTGCTGGAGATGGAAGAGGCCTGAAGGATGCACAAGGTGGACAAGGCTTCGCCGTTGTCCACCCCACGCACGAACGCAAGGCCGTAGGGTGGAAAACGCCGCAGGCTTTTCCACCAGTAGCCGGACGCCTCGGCTGACACACATGAACCGGCGAGCCCGCCAATCGCGCTCGCCCCTGGAGGACATATGAGCCTGCCCAAACAGGTCCGGCTGGTGGAAGTCGGGCCGCGTGACGGTCTGCAGAACGAGCAGCAGCCGATCAGCGTGGCGGACAAGGTGCGTCTGGTCGACGACCTGAGCGCCGCCGGGCTGTCCTATATCGAAGTCGGCAGCTTCGTCTCGCCCAAGTGGGTGCCGCAGATGGCGGGCTCCGCCGAAGTCTTCGCGCAGATCCAGCGCAAGGCCGGGGTCACTTACGCGGCGCTGACGCCGAACATGAAGGGCCTGGAGGCGGCCATCGAGGCCGGCGTGAAGGAAGTCGCGGTGTTCGGTGCGGCCTCCGAAGCTTTCTCGCAGAAGAACATCAACTGCTCCATCGCCGAGAGCCTGGCACGCTTCGCGCCTTTGATGGAGGCTGCCCGCGAACACGACATTCGCGTGCGTGGCTACGTTTCCTGCGTGCTCGGCTGCCCTTACGAGGGTGAGGTATCGCCAGCCAAGGTCGCCGAAGTGGCCCGCGAGCTATATGCCATGGGCTGCTACGAGGTTTCCCTGGGCGACACCATCGGCACCGGCACACCGGGCAAGACCCGCACCCTGTTCGATACCGTGGCCCGCGAAGTGCCGCGCGAACGGTTGGCCGGGCATTTCCACGACACCTACGGCCAGGCCCTGGCGAATATCTATGCGAGCCTCTTGGAAGGCATCGCGGTGTTCGACAGCTCGGTCGCCGGCCTCGGCGGTTGCCCCTACGCCAAAGGCGCCAGCGGCAATGTCGCCAGCGAGGACGTGCTGTATCTGCTGAACGGCCTGGGCATCCACACCGGCATCGACATGGACAGCCTGATCGCCGCCGGCGAGCGCATCTGCCAGCTGCTCGGCCGCGACAACGGCTCGCGAGTGGCACGGGCCCGGCGCGCCAGCGCCTAGCCGCAGGACTCGCCAGTCATCTTCCTGTCCCTATACTGCCTCTCCGTTTCCATCCGCCCTGCCTAGTCACCGCCGCCCGGCCGAACGGCCGCCGCGGCCATCGAAGAATCTGGAGCCACACATGCAAGACGTCGTCATCGTAGCGGCAACCCGCACCGCCATCGGCAGTTTCCAGGGCTCGCTGGCCAATGTGCCGGCAGTCGAACTGGGCGCCACCGTGATCCGCGCCCTGCTGGCAAAGACCGGCCTCGACCCGGCCCGGGTCGACGAGGTCATCCTCGGCCAGGTGCTCACCGCCGGTGCCGGGCAGAACCCTGCGCGCCAGGCCGCGATCAAGGCCGGCCTGCCCCACGCGGTGCCGGCCATGACGCTGAACAAGGTCTGCGGCTCGGGCCTCAAGGCCGTGCACCTGGCCGTGCAGGCGATCCGCTGCGGCGATGCCGAGGTGGTCATCGCCGGCGGCATGGAGAACATGAGCCTGGCGCCCTACGTCCTGCCCGGCGCACGCACCGGCCTGCGCATGGGCCACGCGCAGATGGTCGACAGCATGATCAGCGACGGCCTGTGGGATGCCTTCAACGACTATCACATGGGCATCACCGCGGAGAACCTGGCCGACCAGTACGGCATCGACCGCGCCCGGCAGGACGCCTTCGCCGCCCAGTCGCAGCAGCGTGCCGCGGCGGCCGTCGAAAGCGGCCGCTTCGACGCCGAGATCACCCCGGTGCTGATCCCGCAGCGCAAGGGCGACCCGCTCGCCTTCGCCCGTGACGAGCAGCCGCGCGCCGGCACCACCGCCGAATCCCTCGGCGGCCTGCGTGCAGCATTCAAGAAGGACGGCAGCGTCACCGCCGGCAACGCCTCGACCCTCAACGACGGCGCCGCCGCGGTGCTGCTGATGAGCGCCAACAAGGCCGAGGCCCTGGGCCTGCCGGTGCTGGCGAAGATCGCCGGCTACGCCAATGCTGGCGTCGACCCGGCGATCATGGGCATCGCCCCGGTCACCGCCACCCGCCGCTGCCTGGAAAAGGCCGGCTGGACGCTGGCCGAGCTGGACCTGATCGAAGCCAACGAAGCCTTCGCCGTGCAGGCGCTGTCGGTCGGCCAGGAACTGGGTTGGGACAGCGAGAAGGTCAACGTCAACGGCGGCGCCATTGCCCTGGGCCATCCCATCGGTGCCTCGGGTTGTCGTATCCTCGTCACATTGCTACACGAAATGCAGCGCCGCGATGCCCGCAAGGGCCTTGCCACGCTCTGCATCGGTGGCGGCCAGGGCGTGGCGCTGGCCATCGAGCGCTAAAGGCGCACTCCCCCGCCGCGCAAATCGCGGCGGGGACACGAACCGGACCGACAGATGCCGAAACAGACCTACAGCATTTCCGAACTCGCCGCCGAACTGGACATCACCACCCGTGCGATCCGTTTCTACGAAGAGCAGGGCATGCTCTCACCAACCCGCCGCGGCCAGGAACGCATCTACTCCCCCAAGGACCGCGTGGCCCTCAAGCTGATCCTGCGCGGCAAACGCATCGGTTTCTCGCTAGCCGAGTGCAAGACGCTCATCGAACTCTACGACCCCAAGGCGGGCAACAAGAAACAGTTGAACATCATGCTCGAGATGATCGCCGAGCGCCGCCGGCAACTGGAGCAGCAACTACTCGACATCCAGCAGATGCAACTGGAACTGGACACCGCCGAGGAGCGCTGCCGCACCGCGCTGGCCCAGACAGAGCGCGAAGTCAGCCGCTGAGCGAGCAGGTACCAGCCAAGCGGTGAGACCGAACTCACCGCCAGCCGCTCCGGCCGCGTGGCGCTGGCAGCGACAACCGATAGATAAACAAAAAGGGGTTAGCTTTCGCTAACCCCTTCTCTTTACATGGTGGCTACACCGGGACTTGAACCTGGGACATCAGCACTATGAATCCGCAACGAACCGCCCTGCTACGCCAGAAGCCCCATAGACCGGGCCTTTCAGTCCATCCCCAAGCTGGCTTGGCCAGTCCTTTCCATAGAATTTGGCTAATGTAGTCCCCCTACCTCATCAGTTTCGATGGCAGTGCTTGCACCTAAGGCCTTTGGCCATCATCATAAGTTTTTGGCCAGCCTAAAATTATCTAAAGGGATTTTAACTTGGCAGCTCTCTCGAAAAGCAAAGTAGACAAGGCGGGGCTTGCACTTTCCAAGGACAAGTTCAAAGACGAAATAGATTTCATTGAGCTTGAGGACGTCTTCGATGAATATAGAAAAGCACACTTACAACCATTAACCGAGACAACACTTGAGATTCAGCGCCTACTGACTGGCTATGGTGGCCCCTACTACATTGCTCAAAGACTAAAAAGAAAGCCCCAAATTATAAGAAAACTACAAAGACTTAGCGTCCGACTAACTCAACTCCAAGACATTGGAGGCTGTAGAATCATTGTACAAAAAAACAAAGATGTAGATGCATTATTTGAATACCTGAAAAGCGAGTCTGATAAGTCCGCATCCCTGAATATAATCAGGACAACAGACTATCGAGAAAAAGGCCGTGACGATACTGGATATCGTGCCCTTCACATTATGCTTGAACGAGACGGCAGGTCACTCGAACTGCAAGTCAGAAGTCGAATCCAACACTATTGGGCTGAAAGCATTGAGCGAACCTCTGTAATCTACGGATATCACCTTAAGGAAAAAGAGGGCGATCCTGAGATCATTGAGTATTTCAAAGTTCTATCTGATGTCTTCTACGAAATAGAAGCAGGCAGAGAGCCCTCAGTAGCTCACAAGCTAAGCATAGACTCCTTGCGAAACTCATGTGAGACAATAATTAAATCCTCTGATCGCCACAAGGTTTTTGATAGCTTTGTAAATGAAGACATTATTAAAACACTAGTCGAAAAAGAGTCCAGAAGCGGAAAAGGAATGAACAACTGGATTCTAGTTTTTGACTGGAATCAAGGCTCATTTCTGACTTGGGATATTGTCAGCAGAGACCCTGATCCAGCAGTCAAATCCTATATAGATTATGAGAACCAATACCCCGCCGACCAAGGCTATGAGGTAGTTTTGATTGGCTCCTCAGAAGTCCTCACTGTCAGACAAACCCACAGCCACTATTTTGGCATCGAAACTTACACAAATATTCTTGAGAGTTTAGATAGCTCAATTGTAGGTTTTACTCGCAAAATAGATATTGATGTTGGCTCACGCCAAATACTCGCATGCCTGCATCGCCGCCATTGCTGGGGTAAGAAAACCATTCAACTGGATACATTGAAAAACCATCTATGCAAAGGCGTAATAACTTTCGATTCTTCGCTAAAGGCGCTTTCAGATAAAGATCTTTTGTTAACATCCACCCTAAATGGTGGCGTTTCCCTTAATATCAGAATGAAACCTCAGATAGAGCAGTACTTGTAATATAAAAAGTTGTAGATTTACTTTCCACATGGAATGGCTTCACCATTCTTTTTGTCGAAGCCCTTCCATGCACTCCTTCACGTCATCATCAATGACGTTCCCAGGCTTTATGCATTCCTTCATGGTGCGCCTAATCCCGCGATTGGCTTCGCGCTCGCGTTGATCCTGGGCTTTGAGGTTGGCGCGGGCGGCTTCGCCCATCACGCCTTTGGACCCAGCGAAGAACTCGTTGACTAGGCGGGTCATGGTGTTGCCGTAGGCTTCGGCAGCGGGCTGCATTGCTTCACCGACTTGGGTGGCAATGGGTTTGGATTCTTCCGCCAGGGCGGGGCTTGCGATTAGGGCCAGTGCCAGCAAAATCCGTTTCATTGGTCTTCTCCATTCCTTCGGGCGTACCAGCGCCTAGCTACTTCCTGTGTGATCGCTATCCCGCGTTTGGATTGGCCAAGTTTCGTTTGGCCTCGTCGTAGTCGGGGCTTGTCTGGCCATTGTCTAGCGGCACTTCGCCAGTAAGCAACCACCACCTATAGCTAGGGAAGACCTTGGCGAGGATTTCTATTTCGTCGGCACCAACCCGCGCCCGTCCTCGCTTGATGGAACAGTCTGGTGTAGTGGGGTTAACCATCGAAGGCCAAGCGGAACGGATCGTCAGCTTCCGGGAAGCGCCGTTCTGCACTCAGCTCGTGCTGGCTGAAATGATGGGCGTCGAGCAGATCACCGAAGACGTGGTGCGCGGCTGGGTGGAAACCTACACCCTCCCGACCGTGAAGATCGGCCGCCGTCGCGTCATCAACCTGCACCGCATCCGCCGCGACATCGAGCGGGGCAAGTCGGTGTTCTGCCAGGGGGATTACGCCGATGAATGAGGCCATCGACCACGAGCGCCTACAACCGGCCTCCCCATGCACCGGACTGCGACTGCTCTGTCTGCTGGTCCGGACGCGAAATGGCGAAACTCGCTCCCTCCCCGTCCACACGCTGCGCCCTATGCCGCCCCGCCTCTGCGCGGCCAATTCGCACGCTGCAAATGGGCGCGTCGGTGTAACCCTATGCCGTGGTATCCGTATAAGGCCCTTGCAGGTATGCTATCAATGATTGCATTGGATTCACTCGGAGGTTCTATGGCCAGCATTACGATCCGAAACCTTGACGACGACCTGAAGGCGAAATTGCGCGTTGTAGCGGCTAGTCATGGCCGCTCGATGGAAGAAGAAGCCCGAATCATCATTCGGCAAGCGCTGTCGCGTCAGGAAAAGCGTGGCGGGCTGGGTACTCGCATTCACTCCCGTTTTGCTGCGGTCGGCGGTGCGGATCTCCCATTGCCTGAGCGAAAAGACAAGGCCCGAGCAGCGAGCTTCGATGAATGATCCTGCTTGATACCAACGTGCTGTCCGAGCTGATGCGAGCCAAGCCGGCGCCGCAAGTAATTGAGTGGGTCGACGCCCAGCCGGCGAGCGAGTTAACGATCAGTGCGATCACTGTCGCAGAGATTCTTTATGGCATTGCCAGGATGCCGGACGGCAAGCGCAAACAAGGGCTGCTCGAAATTGCCTCGGCCATGTTTGAGGAAGATTTCGCCGGCAATATCCTGCCGTTCGATGCAGACGCAGCCGTTCACTATGCAGAGATTGCCGCCGCAACCGAAGCGAAGGGGCGGATAGTAGATATGGCAGACGCGCAGATCGCTGCGATTGGACGGCTACACGATGCAGTCATCGCGACTCGTAATACCCATCATTTCGAGCCACTGGGGGCGGCTTTGGTCGATCCCTGGAGCGGGCGGGGGTAACAGGATTACGTCTGTAGACAGGGCGTAGTCACCGGCACAAACAAAAAAGGGGCTAGCTTTCGCTAACCCCTTGTTTTGTATGGTGGCTACACCGGGACTTGAACCTGGGACATCAGCATTATGAATGCTGCGCTCTAACCGACTGAGCTATGTAGCCAAGTGGCGCGCATTATTCTCCTGGGGCTTTTCGCTGTCAACCCCGATGGCAAAAAATTCCACATCCTTTTCAACCGCTTACCTGCCGGGCGCCGGCTTGGCTCTAGCTGTGCTGGCGCAGGTTCGGGCGGGTCGCCATGAGCAGGCCGGCGAAGATCAGGCCGCCGCCGATCCAGTGGTAGTGCCTCAGCGCCTCGCCAAGCAGCAGCCAGCCGAGCAACGCGGTGAAGACCGGCATCAGGTAGCTGGCCAGGGCCGCGCGGGCGGCGCCGACGCGGGCGACGCCGGTGTTCCAGGCGAGATAGGCGACCAGCGAGGCGAACACCGCGGTGTAGCCGATGGCACCGAGGTTGGCCCAGCTCGGCGTGAAGCCGCCGACTTTGGCCAGCTCGTACAGGTAGAACGGCAGGATCAGCGGCAGGCCGATGTAGATCAGCACCGCCAGCAGCACCAGCGCCGGCACCGCCAGCCGTGATGCCCAGCGCCGCAGCAACAGGGTGTAGAGGGCCCAGGCGAGCACGGCGACGAGCATCAGCAGGTCGCCGGGGCGGAAATCCAGGCGGGCGACGGTCTGCCAGCTGCCCTGGCTGATCAGGTAGAACAGCCCGACTGCCGCCACCGCCATGCCGGCCCAGGCGCGGCGCAGCGGCCATTCGCCGAGCAGCAGCCCGGCGCCGAGGAAGGTCGCCAGCGGCAGGCAGGTATTGACCAGGGAGAGGTTGATCGCCTCGGTGCTTTGCGCAGCGGAATACAGCAGCGAGTTGTAGCTGGCGATACCCATCGCGGCGAGCACCGGCAGGCGCCAGCCGGCGGCCCGCAGGGTCTTTCGGTGGGCGAGGATCGGCCTGATGACGAACGGCAGGAGCAACGCGCCGGCCAACATCCAGCGCCAGAACGACAGGCTCAGCGGCGGGATCTCGGCATGGTAGGCGCGCGCCACCAATGCGTTGCCGCTCCAGCAGAGCACGGCGACCAGCAGCCCGAGCCAGGCCCGGGCCTGGCCATGGTTCAGAGCGGTCGTCGCGGGCGGAGCCGGTATTGCGCCGGAAGCTGCTCCGGGCTGCTGATGGTGACGTCGAGAGTCTTCCAAAGGCCGTCCTTGATTCCGTAGATGCAGCCATGGATGGAGAGCGGTTGGCCGCGGTGCCAGGCATTCTGAACGATATTGGTGTGGCTGACATTGGCCACCTGCTGGATGACGTTGAGCTCGCACATCCGGTTGAGCTTGCTCTCCTCGTCGGGCAGCGCGGCGATCTCGTCGTAGTGCTCGTGGTAGAGGTCGCGAATGCTGCGCAGCCAGCCATCGATGAGGCCCAGCTGCTCGTCGCGCATCGAGGCACGCACGCCGCCGCAACCATAATGGCCGGTGACCAGGATGTGCCGGACCTTGAGCACGTCGACGGCGAACTGGATCACCGAGAGGCAGTTGAGGTCCGTCTGCAGCACCACGTTGGCCACGTTGCGATGGACGAACAGCTCGCCGGGCAGCAGGCCGACGATCTCGTTGGCCGGCACGCGGGCGTCGGAACAGCCGATCCACAGGTACTCGGGCACCTGCTGGCGGGCGAGTTTCTCGAAGAATTCCGGGTCTTCCTGCTTGATTGCCTCGGCCCAGTGCCGGTTGTTCTCTAACAGCTGATCCAGATCGTTCATGGTCATCCCCAAGACAGTGCGACAGATGCCGCACTGTACTAGAGCCCGTGTCGACCCCGCAGGAGGAGTACCTCCACAGGGCTAGCTGGCGGCGGCCTGGGCTCTACCTTTCGGCCGTGAGACAAAGGAACGCAGGTCACGCAGGAAGTTGTCGCGCCAGGCGTCCAGGTCGGCGGCGCGGATGGCCCGCATCATGTGCGCGTGGCGGTCGCGGCGCTCGGCCAGTGGCATGCGCAGCGCACGGTCGAGCGCCTCGGCCATGCCGATGCAGTCGTACGGGTTGACGATCAGCGCCGAGGTCAGCTCGCGCGCCGCGCCGGCGAAGCGCGACAGCACCAGTACGCCCGGGTCGTCAGGGTTCTGTGCGGCAACGTATTCCTTGGCCACCAGGTTCATGCCGTCGCGCAGCGGGGTGACGAAGCCGATGTCGGCCTGGCGGAACAGGCCCATCAGCACCCGGCGGTCGTAGCTCTTGTTGAGGTAGTGCAACGGCGTCCAGTCGAGGTCCGAGAGGCGGCCATTCAGGTGCCCGGCCTGGCTTTCCAGCTGCTCGCGGATGTGCTGGTAGGTGCGCACGTCTGAGCGCGAGGTCGGTGCGATCTGCAGGAACTCGACGTTGTTGCGATGCTCGGGGTAGTTGTCGAGGAAGCTCTCGTAGGCCCGGAAGCGCTCGACCAGCCCCTTGGAATAGTCCAGCCGGTCGACCGCGATGATGGTCTGCCGGCGGCGGTCGCTGGCGCGGCGCATCGGATGGGTGCGCCCCTTGTAGCCCTCGGCCAGCTGGGCGATCTCGTCGGGCACCACGCCGATCGGATAGACGCCGGCGCGAAAGTTCTGCCCGTAGGCGGTCAGGCTGCCGTCCGCCTCGATGACGCCGCGCACCTCGCGGGTGACGTAGTCCTGGAAGGCCAGGCGGTCGGTCTCGGTCTGGAAGCCGATGAGGTCGTAGTAGCAGAGCGTCTTGAGCAGCTCGTTGTGCGGCGGGATGACGGTGAGGATTTCCGGCGGCGGAAACGGGATGTGCAGGAAGAAGCCGATGCGGTTGCGGATGCCCAGCTGGCGACAGGCCTCGGCGAAGGGGATCAGGTGGTAGTCGTGGATCCAGATGATGTCGTCGGGCTTGAGCAGCGGCTTGAGCTTCTCGGCGAGCATCGCGTTGACCCGCCGGTAGCCGTCGTACTCCTCGCGGTTGTAGCGCGCGAGGTCGATGCGGTAGTGGAAGATCGGCCACAGGGTCGCGTTGGAAAAGCCGCGGTAATACTGGTCGTAGTCGCGCTTGGTCAGGCCCAGGGTGACGTAGGTGATGTTGCCGACGGTCTCGCTCTGTACCTGGGGGGAGGCGCCGACATCACCGCTCCAGCCGAACCAGATGCCACCGGACTGGCGCAAGGCATCGTAGACGCCCACCGCCAGGCCGCCGGCAGCGACCTTGCCGGCGCGGATCGGCGCCACGCGGTTGGAAACCACAATTAGACGGCTCATCGAGTTTCTCGCTTCTGTTCCGGTTGAACGATCGACGCGCCTGGCAGGGTGGCGGCCAGCCGCTGCAGCCAGTCGCCCACCGCGGCCACGTCGGCCAGCCGCTCGCGGGCGACCGTCGGCCCCTGCCCTACCTTCACCGAGACGCCGCCCAGCGCATTGACGGCCTCGAAACCGGCTTCGTCGGTCAGGTCGTCACCGATAAACACCGGCAGCCGGCCGCGGAACGGTGCCTCGCCCATGAAGGCGCGGATCACCTCACCCTTGCTCGCACCGCGCGGCTTGAGCTCGAACACGCACTTACCCGGCTGCAGCGTCAGGGCATGCCCGTAGCGCGCGACAAAATCGTCGGCCAGGGCCTGGGCGACGGGCTCCAGCTGCGGCGCCTCGCGAAAGTGCAAGGCGAAGGCGATGCCCTTGTTCTCCAGGCGCAGGCCCGGGTGCGCGGCGCAGGCATCGCTCAGCTCCTGCTCGATATCGGCCAGCAGCGCGCGGTCCAGCTCGGCCTGCACGAAGATGCCGTCAGCGGTTCGCCGTTCGGCGCCATGGATGCCGGCGGCCGGCAGGCGCAGGGGAAACAGCAGGCCGTCGAGCTGCGCCAGCGGCCGCCCGGAAATCACCGCCACCGGAACGCCCTGGCGATGCAGGTCGGCCAGCGCCAGCAGGATCGGCGGGGGAATGAATACGTCGTCGGGGCGGGGCTGGATATCGGCCAGCGTGCCATCGACATCGAAGAAGAACGCGCAACGCGCGGCGCGCTGCACAAGCTCGCAAGAGGATTCGTTCATGAATGTTACGACCCCTGTGTGCCTCCGGTGGTTCTGAGCTTATTGCGCAGCCTGCCGCCCGGCCAGGCCCGGCCACCGGGCGGCAGGCCTGAATCTTACCCGGCGGGGCCGGTCACAACTGCACGACCCCACTGCCCGCAGGAGGTGTTCCATGAGCGACCGCAAGCCTTATACGCCGACCGAGATCGACGACACCGAAGACCGCATCGGCTCGGTGCCGCCGCTGGATTTCAGTGCGCGCAAGGACGAGCGCAAGGGGCGCATCGGCGATCCGCTGCCCGACGAGGAAGCCGATGCCCTCTACCCGCCTGAGCGCGTGGCCGAGGCCGGCATGACTGCGGGCGAGGTCCCCGACGGGGACACCACCCTCGACGACCTTGCCCCGGAAACCCTGATTCCCGACGACGGCGCACGCTCGCCCGCCGAGCGTGGCCCGGCCGGGCCGGCCGACCGCGACCTGAGCGTGGTCTCCGAGCACCGCATCGGTGCGGACGTGAACCTGGACGAGGCCGAGCAGGGTCGCTACGACCCGCTGGATGGCAAGCCCTGGGACGGCCCGGCCGACGGCGACGCCGACACCGGGCTCAGCGGCGGCAGCGCCGTGCTGCAGAGCGACGACAGCGTGCTGGAGGAAGATACCGAGGTGCTGTCGGACGACGAACTGGAGGGCGACGCGCCGCTGGACTCGGGCCGCGACAAGCGCCCCGGGGCGTAATCAATCCAGCAGCGTGCAGGCCATCACCAGCGCATCCTCGCGACCGTCGGCCGAGGGGTAGTAGCCGCGGCGGCGGCCGACCTCGTTGAAGCCGTAGCGCTCGTAGAGCCGGTAGGCCGCCACGTTGCTCTCGCGCACCTCGAGGAAGCATTCGCGGCCACCGCGCTCGCCGGCGCGTTGCATCAGGTGCTCAAGCAGGCGCAGGCCCAGCCCGCGGCCCTGGCTCTGCGGCTTGACGGTGATATTGAGCAGGTGCGCCTCGTCGAGGATGACGTTGATCACCCCGTGGCCGACCTGCTGCTGGCCCTCGAACATCACCCAGCATTCGTAGGCGCTCAGCGCATCGGTAAAGATGCCGCGCGTCCAGGGGTGGCTGAAGGCGGCGTATTCGATCTTCAGCACGGCATCGAGATCCGCCTCGGTCATCGGGCGGAAGGTAACAGCTTCACTCATCGAGACGACTCAGCCCCTATGCTCCAGCGCGACATGCTACGGCGCAGCGCGCGCCAGAGCTGCGCCTTGCTCGCCGGGTCCTCCATCAACTGTTCCAGCCCCGGCAGCGCCAGCGCCTGGCCGATGCCCTCGATGGCCAGCTCGCGGCACAGCGCCTGCTCGTCCGCCTCGCCGGCGTAGCGCAGCGCCGGGCGGCCGACCAGCCAGATGCAATCGCAACCCATCTGCTCGAGTTCGACCATCAGCACGCCCTGCACATAGTCGCGCGCAGCCTCGGCGCCCTGGTCGAGACTGCCCTTGTGCAGCAACGGCCAGCGGATCGGCTCGCCATCGCCGACCTGCTGCGGGCTGTCCGGCAGCCGGGCCGCGCGCAGGATGTCCTTGAGCAGGATGTAGGCCGGGTCGCGGCTCTGGAAGGGTTCGCCCGTCGGCAGCTCCACCAGCAGCAGCACGCTGCCGGCACGCAGCAACTGCAGGGCGAAGCGCGGCGGCGGCTCGCTCGGCTGCACCGGCGCAGCGGCGACGCTGGGCTCTTCGACTGGCTCGGCCTTGGCCGGCTCGGGCAGGTGCACACGCGGACGTGCCGCCGTCGCGGCCTGCGCAGCACCCGCCGGCTCGGCGACGGAAGCTGAGACGACAGCTGGCGTCGGCGCCGGTAGCGCCACCGGGTCGGCGGGCGCCAGGGGCTCGAGCAGGTGCAACCGCGAGGGCGCGGCGAACGGCAGTTCCGTACGCGGCAGCCAGCTGGCCACCTGCATGGCGTCGAGGTAGGCCCGACGCCGGGTTTCGCTGATCAAACGCCTTCCACCTGCGGATGCGCCTTGGCGCCGACCTGCATCAGGTTCAGCGCGTTGAGGTAGGCCTTGGCCGAGGCGACGACGATGTCCGTGTCGGCGCCGTTGCCGTTGACGATGCGCCCGCCCTTCTCCAGCCGCACGGTCACCTCGCCCTGGGAATCGGTGCCCTGGGTGATGGCGTTGACCGAGTAAAGCTGCAGCGTGGCACCGGAATTGGCGACCGTCTCGATGGCCTTGAAGGTCGCGTCCACCGGGCCGGAACCCTGAGCCTCGGCGCGGCGCTCCGCGCCATCGACGCTGAGCACCAGCTTCGCTTCGGGCGTGGTGCCGGTCCTGCTGGTCACCTCCAGGCTGGCCAGCTTGAAGTGCTCGGGTGCCTCGTCGGCGAGGGTGTCGGAGACCAGCGCCTGCAGGTCTTCGTCGAAAATCTCGTGTTTCTTGTCGGCCAGCTCCTTGAAGCGGGCAAAGGCGGCGTTCAGCTCGTCGCCTTCCAGCACGATGCCCAGCTCCTCCAGGCGCGAACGGAACGCGGCGCGGCCGGAGTGCTTGCCCATGACCATCTTGTTGGCGTTCCAGCCGACCGACTGGGCGGACATGATCTCGTAGGTCTCGCGGTGCTTGAGCACGCCGTCCTGGTGGATGCCCGACTCGTGGGCGAAGGCGTTGGCGCCGACGATGGCCTTGTTCGGCTGCACCGGAAAGCCGGTGATGCCCGAGACCAGGCGCGAGGCGGCGAGGATGTGTTCGGTCTCGATGCGGGTATGCACGCCGAGCAGGTCCTGGCGGGTCTTGATCGCCATGACGATCTCTTCCAGCGCGGCGTTGCCGGCACGCTCGCCGAGGCCGTTGATGGTGCATTCCACCTGCCGCGCACCGGCCACCACTGCCGCGAGGGAGTTGGCCACGGCCAGACCCAGGTCGTTATGGCAGTGCACGGAGAACACGGCCTTGTCGGCATTGGGGATGCGCTCGAGCAGCTGGCGGATGGTGTCGGCGTACTGGTGCGGAATCGCATAGCCGACGGTGTCCGGGATATTGATGGTGCGCGCGCCGGCGTCGATCGCGGCCTCGATGATGCGGCAGAGGAAATCGATCTCCGAACGCCCGGCATCCTCGCAGGAAAACTCCACGTCGGCGCACAGGCTGCGCGCCTTCTTCACGGCGCGCACCGCCTGCTCGACCACCTGGTCCGGCTGCATGCGCAGCTTGTACTGCATGTGGATCGGGCTGGTGGCGATAAAGGTGTGGATGCGCCCGGAGTTGGCGCCGGCCAGCGCTTCGGCGGCGCGTTCGATATCGGCATCGACGGCGCGCGCCAGGCTGCACACGGTGCTGTCCTTGATGTTGTCGGCGACCAGCTTCACCGCGGCGAAGTCACCGGGGCTGGCGATGGCGAAGCCCGCCTCGATCACGTCTACCTTCAGCCGCTCCAGCGCGCGGGCGATGCGCAGCTTTTCCTCACCGGTCATGGACGCGCCGGGGCTCTGCTCGCCGTCGCGCAGGGTGGTGTCGAAGATGATGACGCGATCGTTGCTGCTCATAGGGGGTTCCTCACGGCTGCCGGGCGCCTCTCATGGGGCGCCTGAGTGGACGGATTGTCGCGTGAAATGGACGGGGCGGGAAGGCGCAGCTGCGTTTGGCTTGGGTTGTCGTCGCGTAGGGTGGAAAACCGCGAAGCGTTTTCCACCAGCGTTCCCCCTCGGTGGAAAAGCCTTCGGCGTTTTCCACCCTACGAACGCCCACGTTGGCCGTAGGGTGGATGTCGCTTTTTACATCCACCGCCGCGCAGCGGACAAAGTAAAAGGCCCCGCTAACAGAGCAGCGGGGCCTTTCGTTCTCACGTGCAGCTCGTCGCTGGGTTACTGATCCCAGGGGCGGTCGCCGCGCTCGTCTTTGATCCGGGTCGGCAGGCCCATGACATCGAGCAGCTTGAGGAACGGCTGTGCCGGCAGTTCTTCGACGTTGACCATGCGCTTGGCATCCCACTCGCCACGGGCGATCAGCAGCGCGGCGGCGACCGGCGGCACGCCGGCGGTGTAGGAAATGCCCTGGCTGTCGGTCTCGGCGTAGGCCTCTTCATGGTCGGCCACGTTGTAGATGAACAGCTCGCGCGGCTGGCCATCCTTGGTGCCCTTGACCAGGTCGCCGATGCAGGTCTTGCCGGTGTAGCCCGGCGCCAGCGAGGCGGGATCAGGCAATACGGCCTTGACCACCTTGAGCGGGACCACTTCCAGGCCTTCGGCGGTGCGCACCGGCTGCTCGGAGAGCAGGCCGAGGTTCTTCAGCACGGTGAAGACGTTGATGTAATGCTCGCCGAAGCTCATCCAGAAGCGGATGTTCGGCACGTCGAGGTGCTTGGAGAGCGAGTGCACCTCGTCATGACCGGTCAGGTAGAGGCTCTGTTCACCCACGACCGGCAGGTCGTCGGTGCGTTTGACCTCGAACATGCGGTTGGTCGTCCACTGGCTGTTCTGCCAGCTGTAAACCTGACCGGTGAATTCGCGGAAATTGATTTCCGGGTCGAAATTGGTGGCGAAATACTTGCCGTGGGAACCGGCGTTGACGTCGAGGATGTCGATCGACTCGATCTTGTCGAAGTATTCCTGCTGCGCGAGGGCGGCATAGGCGTTGACCACGCCCGGGTCGAAGCCGGTTCCGAGGATGGCGGTGATGCCCTTTTCCTGGCATTCGGCCAGGTGCTTCCACTCGTAGTTGCCATACCACGGCGGCGTTTCGCAGATCTTGCCCGGCTCTTCGTGGATCGCGGTATCGAGATACGCGGCGCCGGTGTCGATGCAAGCGCGCAGCACGGACATGTTGAGGAAGGCAGAGCCGACATTGATGACGATCTGCGATTCGGTTTCACGAATCAGTGCCTTGGTCGCTTCCACGTCCATGGCGTCCAGCGCATAGGCCTTGATTTCGCCGGGCTGCTTCAGCCCGCCCTTGGCTTGCACGCTGTCGATGATGGCCTGGCATTTGGAGATGTTGCGCGACGCGATAGCAATACGACCGAGTTCGTCGTTGTGCTGCGCGCACTTATGGGCCACCACCTTGGCGACACCTCCTGCACCAATGATAAGAACGTTTTTCTTCAATTTGCGAATCGCTCCTTAAGCTGTCCGGCCTCAGGAAAGGCTGGACAGGTAGTCGTCGAAAGTGAACTCACGAACCAGCTCGACGCTGCCGTCGAGCTGCTTCACCACGATGGACGGCATTTTCAGGCCGTTGAACCAGTTCTTCTTGACCATGGTGTAGCCTGCCGCATCGATGAACGACAGCCGATCGCCGATGGCCAGCGGACGATCGAATTGGTATTCGCCGAAGATGTCGCCGGCCAGGCAGGACTTGCCGCACACCATCCAGCTGTGCTCGCCGCCTGAGGGCGCCATCTTGGCGTTGAGGCGGTAGATCAGCAGGTCGAGCATGTGCGCCTCGATCGAGCTGTCGACCACCGCGAGATTCTTGCCGTTGTACAGGGTGTCGAGCACCGTCACTTCCAGCGAGGCGCTCAGGGTGATCGCCGCTTCGCCGGGCTCCAGGTAGACCTGCACGCCGAACCTTTCCGAGAAGGCCTTGAGCCGCGCGCAGAAGGCATCCAGCGGATAGCCTTCGCCGGTGAAATGGATGCCGCCGCCAAGGCTGACCCACTCGACCTGCTCGAGCAGATGGCCGAAGCGCTCCTCGATGGTGCTCAGCATCTGGTCGAACAGCTCGAAGCTCGCGTTCTCGCAGTTGTTGTGGAACATGAAGCCGCTGATCTTGCCGATCACCGCCTCGATCTTTGCCGGATCGTGCTCGCCCAGGCGACTGAACGGCCGCGCCGGGTCGGCCAGCAGGTAGTCCGAGCTGCTCACCTGCGGGTTGACGCGCAGGCCGCGGATGGTGCCCTCGGTCGCCTCGGCGAAACGCTCGAGCTGGCCGATGGAGTTGAAGATGATCTTGTCGCAGTTGGCGACCATCTCGCCGATCTCGTCGTCCGCCCAGGCCACGCTGTAGGCATGGGTCTCGCCCGCGAACTTCTGCCGGCCGAGCTTGAGCTCGTACAGCGACGACGAGGTGGTGCCGTCCATGTACTGCTGCATCAGATCGAACACCGACCAGGTGGCGAAGCATTTCAGCGCCAGCAGCGCCTTGGCCCCGGAGTGCTCGCGCACGTAGGCGATCTTCTCCAGGTTGACCAGCAGCTTCTGTTTGTCGATGAGGTAGTACGGCGTCTTGATCATGTCGGTGCCCCAGGCGGTTCGTCCGGCGGAAGCCGGCAGCTCCCCAATTGCAAAAAGGGCGAATTGTGCCGGGAACCGACGCATATCGAAATAGCATTTCGACACTTCGTTGCCATTTCGATGTCCGGGGCCGTTCGCCGGGCGCCCCGGCAGGCTAACCCGGCCACCATGACGATCGGGTGACCGGCTCGGCCAACGCCCGTGCCAGGCGGCCGGCGGCGCGTCCGATCGTCCGGGGCGCCTTCACTTCAGCACCAATGCAGTACAATTCGCGCCTTTTCACCGGGACTGGCGCCACGATGATCGAACCCAAGCGCGTACTGCGTGCCCTCGCCGAACACTGGACGTTGCTCGAGCCGCTGTGCGAGCGTTTCGACGCCGGCACCCTGAGCCTGGTGGAGTTGCGCCATCAGCTCGCCGCACAGCTGCCCGAAGGCACGCCCACCGACATCACCGCCCTGCTCGACCAGTGGATCCGCCTGGACATCCTGGTGCCGGTGGCCAAGAGCCCCAACCGCTTCGAGCTGAACGCGCAGATCCACGACTTCCTCGCCTACCTGCGCCGCGAGCACCGCCTCGGCCTGTGCCTGGAGATCGAAGCCTACCTGCGCCATCTGGAGCGTCTGGCCGGGCATATCCTCGATGCCTTCGAGATTCGCGACGGCAACGACCTCGCGCGCCAGCTGCGCCTGCTGGACATGCGCGTACGCGATGTACTGAAGAAGCTCGACAATGACGAACAGGCCCTGGTCGCCGTGGCCGACCGGGCCAAGACCAGCGACCGCCAGATCCCGCTGCGCCAGCGCTATGCCGAGGTGCTGGCGACCTGGGACGAGTACGTCGAGCCAATGATCCAGCTGGTTTCCGCCGACGGCGCCTTTGAGCAGGGCGTTCATCGCGTCGAGCAGGTGCTGATGAAGCTGCTCGGCGAACAGCAGCGCCTCGGCCAGCTGGTGGATGACGACCTCCTGCTGCGCACCCATGCACGCATCCTGGAAATGCAGACCACCGCCCAGCTGACCCTGCGCAAGGCCCGCGAACTGCTGTTGCCGCTGCGCGAGGAAGCGCGTCGGCACAACGCCGTGACCCGCGGCGCGGCACTGGCGCTGTCGGCGATCCGCAAGAAGGGCCTGGACGCCGTACCGCAGGCCTCGCTGCCGCTGTTCACCCGTCCTCAGAGCACCTTTCTCGGCACCGCCAGCCAGGTCGAGGCCTACGTCTACGCCCTGGCCCGCTTCGAGCCGAAGCCGGCGCAGTTCCCGCGGGCCAGCGGCAAGCGCAAGGGCGAGCAGCCGCGCGCACCGCGTACCGCCCGCGAAATGGTCGAGCGCTGCCAGCAGGCGCTGCCGCTGCCGGACCTGATGGCCTGGCTGCTGGAGCAGGAACCCGAGGGCGCCACCGACGAGCTGCTCTACTGGTTCTCGCGCCTGTCCCGCGACAGCCGCTTCCAGCGCGATCGCCTGGAACGTCGCGAGTACCTGACCCGCGAACACCGCGTCAGCCTCAGCTCCTTTGCGCTGGTGGCCAATGCCAATGATTGAGCTATTCGAGCGGCCGGAGGGATCGTCCGGTGGAAAAGGCTTCGCCGTTTTCCACCCTACGCCCTCCCCTCTCGCGAAACCCGCCGTAGGGTGGACAACGCGCAGCTTGTCCACCTTTGCCAACGCCAAACTTACCAGTGGAAAAGGCTTCGCCGTTTTCCACGCTACGACAGAGCCATATTGATGAACATCGACCTCAAGGAAATGACCCAGCTGGCGCCGATCTTCCGCGAGCTGTTCAAGGGCTATCACCTGTCGCGCAGCGAGCCGGAGCCATACGCGCAGCTGTCGAACATGCAGGACCAGTACCGCGCACTGTTCAAGGCGCTCGGCTTCGAGCTGGTCTGCGATCCGCGCGGCTTCTACTACTTCGTCCCGGAGCAGATGGGCGCGCAGGTGAACAAGACCGCCCAGCGCCTGGCGCTGTTCACCTTCATCCTCGTCGAGCACCTGGCCGACCAGGGCCGCGACCCGCTGGCGGTGCTCGACGGTGGCAGCCTCGGTCGCGATGAACTGCCGGCGTTGCTGGACAAGTACCGCGACCTGTTCCTGCAGGCCGAAGTCACCACCGGGGAAGAACTGGAAGAGAAGGTCATCCGCCGCCTGACGCAGCTGGGCTTCGCCGAGGACAGCAACGGCGTCTACCGCTTCCTGCCGCCGATGCACCGTTTCCTCGACGTCTGCCTGTCGGTGCAGCAGGACCGCGATCTCGCCGCCAGCCTGCACAGCAGCGACCTGCCGCTGCCCGCCCCGGAGCTGATCGCCGAGGACGAGGGCGAAGACGACATCATCCTCATCGAGGAAGCAGCCGAAGAATCGGAAGAAGAAGCCTTGGCGCGCGCCATCGCCGAAGAAAAGGAGCTTGAAGCATGAGCCAGGAACGCTACGGCATCCGCCGCTTCGCCCTGCTGAACACCGCCGGCTACAGCCTCGGCATCTTTCCGCTGGAAAACCCGCTGTCGGTCTACGGCGCCAACAACCTCGGCAAGTCCGCGTCGATCAACGCGCTGCAGTTCCCGATCCTGGCGCGCATGTCGGACATGAGCTTCGGCAAGTACAGCCTCGAGCAGTCGCGCAAGTTCTACTTCGCCTCGGACACCAGCTACATCCTCGTCGAAGTCATGCTGCCCCACGGCCCGCATGTGATCGGCGTGGCCGGCCGCGGGCCAGGCGGCGGCTTCGGTCATCAGTTCTTCGTCTACCAGGGCTCGCTGGACCTCGACCATTACCAGCAGAACGGCACCTGCCTGCGCCAGCGCGAGCTGTTCGCCAACCTCGAACGCGCCGGCATCAAGGCCTACGAGGCCAAGCCGGATGAGCTGCGCCGGCTACTGGTCGGCGGGCATACCTCGATCCCGCTGGACATGACGCTGATCCCGCTGCGCTCGACCAGCGAGCAGAGCCTGAAGACCTTCCGCGCACTGTTCATCAACCTGCTGCATATGCGGGAAATCACGGCTGCCAAACTGAAGCAGCTGTTCCTCGATGCCTTCGAGCACAGCCTGCGCTCAGGCAGCGTCGACTATATCGCCGCCACCGAAGAAGCCTTCCGCGACGTGCGCCGCATGGAGCAGGACTACCAGGCACTGGTCGCCGCCGGCCCGCTGGTCGAGGCGCTGGCCGCTGGTGTCGCCCAGCGCGAGCTGCTGCGCGGCAAGCTGCATCGCCTGTCGCCGCTACTCGACAACCTGCTCGGTACCTGGCACGACTACGCCGATGCGCGCAAGGAAGAGCTGGTGATCCAGGCCGAGCACTACCGCCGCGAGCAGGACGGCCTGCAGAACGAACAGCGCGGTTCGACTGGCGAACTGATGCGTCTGGAGCGCGAGATCAGCGAAATCCAGCGCTGGCTGGGCGAGCTGGCGGTGCTGAAGAACCGCTTTGCCCTGGTCGAGGACGCCCATGTGCTGGAGCAGCAGCTGCTCGCCGCCAAGGACGCCCACGACGAGTTGGCCGGTGCGCTGGCGCAGTCCCGTCAGTTCTCCAGCGAGGACCTGGACGAGCGCCTGCGTGATCTGGAAAAACGCCTGAAGTCGGTCCGGCAACAGCTCGACCATGCCGACAACAACAGCTACTCGCGTTTGCGCGAGGAGTTCTCCCAGGCCGATGTGGATCGCCTGATGCGCCTGTTCAACGGCCAGCTGTTCAGCCTGCCGCTGGGTGAGAAAGGCATCAGCGCCGAGGGCGACGACTGGGTCAAGGCCGTGGAAGCGGTGCTGGATCGTTTTAAGGGCGACACCTTCTCGGTGCCGGGCCTGTCCATCGACCTCTCGCATATCGAGCCACCGGCGCTGCAGGCCCTGGCCGACCGTGCCGCCCTGCGCGACCAGAAGGATCGCCTGGAGCGCGAGCTCAAGCAGCTCAAGACCCAGCATGCGGTGGCCGTCGACCGCGCGGCGAGCAAGGCCCAGGCCGAGGCGCTGTACCAGGCCGTGCTGGATGCACAGAAAGCGCTGGAAGACTTCCGCCGCAGCCAGACCCTGGCCGCCGAGGAGCCGGCGAAGCTGGAACAGCTGGCCCAGGCCGAGGCCGCCCAGGAAGAACTCAAGCGCACCAGTGACGCCTTTGCCGAGCGCGTGCAGCACCTGTCCGCCAAGCTGCAGCTGGTCGGCCGTCAGCTGGCGGATCTGGAAGCCAAGGAGCGGACGCTGGAAGACGCCCTACGGCGTCGCCAGCTGCTACCGGCGGATCTGCCGTTTGGTACGCCTTACATGGACCCGGTGGACGACTCGCTGGACAACCTGCTGCCGCTGCTCAACGACTACCAGGACAGCTGGCAGGCGCTGCAGCGCGTCGACGGTCAGATCGAGGCGCTGTATGCCCAGGTGCGCCTGAAGGGCGTGGCCAAGTTCGACAGCGAGGAAGATCCCGAGCGTCGCCTGCAGCTCTTGGTCAACGCCTACGCCCACCGTCAGGACGAGGCGCTGACCCTGGCCAAGGCCCGCCGTGCTGCGGTTACCGACATCGCCCGGACGCTGCGCAACATCCGCAGCGACTACGAGAGCCTGGAACACCAGCTGGCGCTGTTCAACCGCGAGATCAACAAGCGCCAGGTGTCCAACCTGGCGAGCTTCCGCATCGTGCTGGCGCCGAACAAGGATGCGCTCAAGCACATCGACCAGATCATCCACAGCGCTGGGCAGTACGAGGAAGGCGAGACGCTGTCGGTGTTCGATCTGTCCCAGTCCGCCGAACAGGACGCGAAGAACGAGGAAGCCAAGGAGTACCTGGCGCGGCTGGTGGCGGCGAACAACAACCAGCTAGGCCTGAAGGACCTGTTCGAGCTGGCGTTCGAGATCACCAAGGTCGGCGGCCAGCCGGTGATTCATACCGACATCGACGGTGCGGCGTCCAACGGCACCACCATGACCATCAAGGCGCTGACCAACATGTACCTGTTGCTGCACCTGATGGACCGCGAGCAGGCCGGGCGCATCCGCCTGCCCTACTACCTCGACGAGGCGGCGGACATCGACGAGCGCAACCAGCAGGCGCTGATCGAAACCAGCCTGCAGCTGGGCTTCGTGCCGATCCTTGCATCGGTGAAGCCGCAGGTCTCGGCCCATGTCGCCATCGACCTTGAGGGCGGCAGCGGGCCGGCCGGCATCTACATCGACGAGGCGGACTGGAAATACATCAGCCGCCGCGAACCGGTCGCCAGCCAGACCACTGCTTCAGCCCAACGGACCGAAGAACCGGCCTGACCTTCCGCAACGAAAAAAGGGCCCCGAGGGGCCTTTCATGCGTGCGTAGGGCGGGCTTCAGCCCACAGTGACGCCCGGTCGACCGTCACTTGTCTCCGGCCGCTCGCCCCAGTTCGATCTTCGGTGCCCAGCCGAACCACTCGTCCTGCGGCTCCTTGAACAGCGCGAAGGTCTGTCCCGGCAGCGCGCGATTGCCCATCAGCTCGCCCTCCGGCGTGGCGAAGGCGACGCCGCCCTCGAGCAGCGACTCCAGCGAGTCGGTGCGCAGGCTGGCGCCCTTGAACAGGCTGAAATCCACGCCGAAGCCGCTGGTCTCCCAGAAGCGACTGCCGCTGTGCACGAGCGGCGCATAGCGCGGCTCGATGAGCACCTTGATCAGCACGCGATCGGCGGTCGGCCCCAGCGCATAATCGATCACCTCGCCCACCTTCACCTCGCGATAGGTCACGGCGTTGCCCGGCTGGATGGAGCCCAGCCGCGATGCGCTGAGCGTGAGCGCCAGGCCCGCAGGCGCCGCCGCGCGAGGCTGGTGCTCCAGCGCGGCGAAGCGCGTCTGCCGGGCGGCAGCGGCGTTGCCCGGTTCGACTTCCAGGTAAGGTCCGGTAACCAGCGTCTCCAGGTTCGCCGTCCGTACCAGGCCAAGCTCCGGTCGGACCACCCAGAACTGGCTGCCCGCTCGGGCGATCCGCTGTGCGCCGGTAGTGATGCGCGCCTTGACCACCACGCCATCCAGGTCGTCGCTGAGCGACACCGTGCGGACCTTGCCGACGTCCAGGCCCTTGTAGCGAACCGGCGTACCGGCCGCCAGCCCATCGCCGCGGGCAAGGCGGATCTCGATCTCCTCGCCACGTGCCAGCGCCGTCTCGCGGTCATCGTGCAGGACGAACTGCGGCACCTGCCGCGAAAGCGGCGCCTCGGGATCGGGCGTATCGAAGGCGATGCCGCCGGCCAGCAGGCTCTGCAGGGACTCGCTACGCACCTCGACGCCGGCAAGCCCGCCGTTGACGGTGATACCGCTGGCGTTCCAGAAGCGGGTCGAGGCATTGACCAGCTCGGCATAGGGCTGCTCGATATGCACGCCAATGACGACCTTCCGCCGGTCGCGCGAGAATTGATAGCTCTGCACCGAACCAACCTTCACCTGCCGGTAGAGCACGGGACTGCCGACATCCAGCGAGCCGAGCTGTTCGCTGGTCAGCACCAGGTGCAGGCCCGGCGCACGGATATCCACCGGCGGTGCCTTGGCCCGGGCGACGAACTTGCGCTTGACCGCGCCACCCTTCTCGCCGGGACGCACGGCAATGTAGTTGCCCTTCACCAGCGCTTCCAGGCCGGTGATGCCGGCCAGCGAGATGGATGGCTTGACCACCCAGAACTCGGTGTCCTCGACCAGATAGTCCTCCATCAGCGGATCGACCGTCAGCGTCGCCTCGGCCCGGGAAAGATCCGGCTCCACCGCCAGCTCCTTGAGCATCCCGACCTGCATGCCCTTGTAGATCAGCGGCGTGCGCCCGGCCTGCAGCCCTTCGAAATCGGTGAGGGTCAGCGTCGCCTTGATCCCCGCCTGCGCCGCATCGAAATCCTCGTACAGGCGGAACGGCAACTTCGGATCGGTAGGCGGACTGTCCTTGCGGTGCTCCGGCGTGGCAAAGGCGATACCGCCCGCCACGATGCTGGCCAGCGATTCGGTGCGGAACTTCACCCCCGTGAGGCCAGCGTCGACGGTGACACCGCTGGCGTTCCAGAAGCGCGTGTGCTTGCGCACCAGATGAGCGAATTCCGGCTGGATGAACAGCTGCACCTCCACCGTCGCGTTGTCCTCGGCAAGCACGTAGTTCTTCACCTCGCCCACCTGGATTTGCCGGTAGAAAACCGGGCTTCCGCGGTTGAGCGAACCAAGCCGCTCGGCCTTGAGGGTGATGTGCAAGCCAGCGCGCCCTTCCGGGATTGGCGGCTCCTCGGTCAAGGCGATGAACCGGCGAGCCGGCTCGCCCTCTGCCGGGCTGATGCCGATGTAGTTCCCCGAGACCAGGGTTTCCAGGCCGGTGATACCCGCCAGCGTCACGCTTGGGCGGACCAGCCAGAAGCGCGTGCCACTGCGCAGGTAGTCGGCGACCTCCTTGTTCATCTCCACCTCGGCGACGACGTGCTGCTGAGGGCCGTCCTGCTCGAGGCTGAGCCCGCGCACCGTGCCGATCGTCATGCCCTTGTGCGTGACGTGGGTCTTGCCGACCTCGATTCCCTCGGCACTGTCGAAGACGATCTGGATCGATACGCCTCGCTGGGCATAGGCCTGCCATGCGAGCCAGCCACCGATCAGCAGGGCGATGATCGGCAGCACCCAGATGGCGGACCAGCTCGAAGCCGGCCTCACACTGGTGTGGGGAAGTTCAGTCATGAGTCCTCTTCCGAATAGGAATCCCAGATAAGGCGTGGATCGAAGCTGATGGCCGCAAGCATCGTCAGGATGACCACGCTGGCGAAGGCGACCGCACCAAGCCCGGCCTCGACACGCGCCAGGCTGCCGAAATTGACGATGGCCACGAGAATGGCGATGACGAAGATGTCCAGCATGGACCAGCGACCGATCCATTCGATGAAGCGAAACAGCAGGACCCGCTGGTGCGCGGAGAGCTTCTGGCGGCGCTGGACCGATACCAGCAGCAGCGCGATTCCGACCAGCTTGAAGGTCGGCACCAGGATGCTCGCTACGAACACCACCGCAGCGATAGGCAGCATGCCATGCTTGGCGAGCGTCACGACGCCGGACATGATGGTATCCGGCGTACCGCTACCGAAGGTGCTGACGGTCATGATCGGCAACAGGTTGGCCGGCAGGTAGAGCAGTGCGGCGGTCACCAGCAGGGCCCAGGTACGCGCGATGCTGTTGGGCCGTCGCAGGTGAATACGAGCGCCACAACGCGTACAGCGCTGCCTTCGCTCACCGGGCAACCTGGCGTTCAGCTGGTGACACTCCAGGCAGACCATCAGGCCCAGATCAGCCGCGCGCATCCGCGTCCCCCGCCAAGGCCTGCCAGACTTGCTGCGGCGACATCACCAGTTCCAGCCATACCTGGACCAGCAGCAAGGCGATGAAGCAGCCCAGGCCGACGCCGATGCTGAGCTCGGCCATGTCCCGCAGCTTGATCATCGCCACGAGGATCCCGAGCAGATACACCTCGAGCATCCCCCACTCGCGCAGGTGGTGGTAGGCACGATAAAGCAGCATGCCCAGCGCGCGGCCACGGCCGGTCGCCATGCTCGTGAGCACCACCAGTTGGCAGAGCAGTTTAAGCAAGGGAACAGCCATGCTGCAGAGAAAGACCAGCACGGCGATGCCCTGCATGCCGGTTTGGAAGAGCCCGAGGACGCCCGACCAGATCGTATCCGAGGACGATCTGCCCAAAAGGCTCAAGCGCATGATCGGCAGGAAATTCGCTGGAAAGTAGAGCAACAGCGCAGTCAGCACCAGCGCCAGCCCCGGTCGCACCACCGCGTGTCGCAGGCGGAACAGCTCATAGCCACAGCGCGGACATTCGGCCACCTGGCCATGCCTGACCGCGGCCCTGCGCATCAGCAGGTCGCATTCGGGACAAGCCACCAGCTGATCGATGGGGAGGTTGTACAAGGCGACGGGGTCGTTCGTCGGCATGTTGTCCAGAGTCGGGTTACGAGGCTGTGAAGAGTAAACCATCGCTCAGTCGGGACCTAGCCAGAAGCAGGGCCAGATTCGCCTGGACGCAATATCAGTCCGCCCCGCTCGACAAGTGACAGCCAATCAATGGGGGCTTACCGCACGGAAAAGACAAACCCCCGATCCGCTATAGCGGGTCGGGGGTTTGGTATAGGTGCTTGACGATGACCTACTCTCACATGGGGAAGCCCCACACTACCATCGGCGATGCGTC
>NZ_JAKJRU010000002.1 GCF_021726475.1 Pseudomonas oligotrophica | reverse complement strand
TTTTCTTTTCTACTCAATCGCTTGCCGCCTCGCCGATCTCTCAACCTCTTGAAGCGGGAGGCGAATCATACAGCGTCAATTTACGCTGTCAACCACCTTTTTCACCGCCCCACCCGAGCTTCGAACGAGACACCGACAGCGCTTCAACCTCACCCTGCCAGCTCGGCGCATTCTACTCGAATCCGCCGCCTTTGCAACCCCTTTCGACTTCCTAACCTGTTGATTTATCAGGCTTTTCCATCGAAGTGCGCTGCGAAAGTGGTGCGCATTATAGGCGGGTTTCGGAGGGCGTCAACAGCCTTTTTTGAGAAACCGCGTCATTAATCCGGGCGCCCTTTGCAACGTGCTTGCAACCGGCGGCAGCCGCATCAGCAGCAGGCCCGCGCCGACCGCAGCATAAAGCGCCCATAGACCAAGATCGGAGCGCACCACCCACAGCATGTGCAACAGAGCCAACGCCAGCAGTAGATATACCCCTCGATGCAACCGCACCCAACGAGACCCGAGACGTCGCCTTGCCGCCTGGGTGGATGTCGCCACCAACGGCACCATGCCCAGCAGCACTGCCAGCCCGACGAAGATATAGGGACGCTCGGGGATCTCCGTCGCCAGCCTTGCAAACTCCCAGCCCAGCAGGAAGGCCAGATAGGCCGTCGCGTGAAGCGTGCCGTAACACGCGCTCCAAAGCCCAAGCTGCCGGCGGCATGCCATCCAGCCGGACCAACCGGTCAGCCTGCGCAAGGGCGTCATCGAGAGGCAGAGCAGCAGCATTACCAACGCTCCTTGCCCGAGCCGATCGACCAGTTCCTTGCCTGGATCCGGCCCCAGAGAGGCCGTCAGGGCCAACCACAACCAATACAAGGGCACCATCGCAGCAGCCAGGAAGATCAGGCCGCGCAGTCGTCCGAACGGCCTCAATAGTCGCGCCTCAGATCCATGCCGCGATAGAGATCCGCCACTTCGCTCTCATAGCCATTGAACAGCCGAGTCTCGCGAATGTCAGGACTGAACAACCCGCTGGGCAACCTGCGCTCCTTCGCCTGGGACCAGCGCGGGTGGGAAACCTCCGGGTTCACGTTGGCATAGAAGCCGTACTCGGAAGGAGCGATCGACTGCCAGCTCGTCCGCGGTTGATCGCGCTCCAGGCTGATCCGAACGATCGACTTGATGCTTTTGAAGCCGTACTTCCACGGGACGACCAATCTCAGCGGGGCGCCGTTCTGATTGGGCAATTCACGACCGTACATGCCCACGGCCAGGAAGGTCAGCGGATGCATCGCCTCATCAATCCGCAACCCCTCGACATAGGGCCAGTCGATCAGCGAGAAGCTGGAACGGACACCTGGCATGTCCTGCGGCGCCAGCAGCGTCTCGAAGCGGACATACCGCGCCGACGACAGTGGTTCGAAACGCTTGATCAGCTCAGCCAGCGGGAAGCCGAGCCAGGGAATCACCATCGACCATGCTTCGACGCAGCGAAGGCGGTAGATCCTCTCCTCCAGCCCGCGCCGTGGCAGCAGATCCTCGAAGGCAAAGCGCCCGGGGCGTCCAACCTCTCCATCGACGACGACCGACCAGGGCTCGGTCTTCATTTTTCCAGCATGGCGTGCCGGGTCATCCTTGTCCGGTCCGAACTCATAGAAATTGTTGTAGCCGGAGGCATCGCCGAACGGCGTGATGCTCTCATTCTCCGCCACCACTGCCTGCCAACGGACCGAGCCGAGACGCGCTTGCAGCCACGGCGGCACCGCAGCGGCCCGCCCATCCGCTTCATACGAGGGCGCGCCCGCATGCGCGCGAGCCGCGATCGCACCCAGCGCCAGACCCGCGCCGGCACGCAGCAGATCGCGACGCCTGAAATAGATCGACTCCGGAGTAACCTCACTTTCCCGACAAGAAGGGCCGCCGAGATGAATCAGCATGGTCGCGTCGCTCCAAGGCAAGGATTGCAACCATGGAGCGCGCGGCCCGGCGAAAAATCAACCCTCGACGTGCCGGCGCCGACGGAGCTGGACCAGGTGTTGCACCGGGCCCGATACGGCATAGGCGAGGAAGATCAGCAACAGCACGCGCGGCGGATCGCTGAACACCACGGCGAACACCAGCACCACCACCAGGATCGCGACGAAAGGCACGCGCCCCTTGAGATCCAGGTCCTTGAAGCTGTGGTACTTGATGTTGCTCACCATCAGCAGGCCCGCAGCCGCCACGATCAGCGCGAAGAGCATGATCACGACCAGCGGCAGCTCGCCCCCCGGTATGCCTGGTTCATCGAGCGCCCAGACGGCCCACACCCAGCCGGCGACCACGCCGGCCGCCGCCGGGCTGGCCAGACCGATGAACCAGCGCTTGTCCACCTTGCCGATCTGCGTATTGAAGCGCGCCAGGCGCAGCGCGGCGCAGGCGACATAGATGAAGGCGACCGTCAGGCCGACGTTGCCGAGCTCCGAGAGCGCCCATTCATAGGCCAGTACGGCCGGCGCCAGGCCGAAGGCGACCATGTCCGACAGCGAATCGTACTCGGCCCCGAAGGCACTCTGGGTATTGGTCAGGCGTGCCACGCGACCGTCCAGGCTGTCGAGCACCATGGCGACGAATACGGTGGCCGCGGCGACGTGGAAGTTGCCGTTGATCGCGCTGATGATGGCAAAGAAGCCGGCGAACAGGTTGGCAGTGGTGAACAGGTTCGGTAGCAGGTAGATGCCGCGGTGACGGACCTTGCGGCCGTCGGGATCGTGGGTTTCCTCGACATGTTCGTCGATGGGCAACAAGCTTTCCGGCTCATTGAGCGTATTCGGCTCGTCAGGATGTTCGGTCATGCGCGATCACCATTTACTGCAGATTCGAAAAGTATGGACAGGACCGCCCCGAGGCGGTTCAGCGCCCTGCCAGGCGCTTTATACCAAGAATGCCCTTCTGAAACGAAAAAACGCGGCCGTAGCCGCGTTCTTTCATGAACTGACGATCAGTTCTTGCTCTTGTCGACGATCTTGTTCGCCGCGATCCACGGCATCATCGCGCGCAGCTTCTCACCCACGACTTCGATGCCATGAGCCGCATTGTTGCGGCGGTAGGCAGTCATCGACGGGTAGTTGGTAGCGCCTTCGCTGATGAACATCTTGGCGTATTCGCCATTCTGGATGCGCTTGAGTGCATTGCGCATGGCCTTGCGCGACTCTTCGTTGATGACCTCAGGGCCGGTCACGTATTCGCCGTACTCGGCATTGTTGGAGATCGAGTAGTTCATGTTGGCGATGCCGCCTTCGAACATGAGGTCAACGATCAGCTTCAGCTCGTGCAGGCACTCGAAGTAGGCCATTTCCGGCGCATAGCCAGCTTCGACCAGGGTTTCGAAACCGGCCTTGACCAACTCGACGCAACCACCGCAAAGCACGGCCTGCTCACCGAACAGGTCGGTTTCGGTCTCGTCCTTGAAGGTGGTCTCGATGATGCCGGTACGACCACCGCCGACGCCGCTGGCGTAGGACAGGGCAACGTTGCGGGCATTGCCGGAAGCGTCCTGGTAGATGGCGATCAGGTCGGGGATGCCACCGCCACGGACGAACTCGGAACGCACGGTGTGGCCCGGGGCCTTCGGCGCGATCATGATCACGTCGAGGTCGGCACGCGGAACCACCTGGTTGTAATGGATCGAGAAGCCGTGGGCGAAGGCCAGGGTCGCGCCCTGCTTCAGGTTCGGCTCGATTTCTTCCTTGTACAGGCGGCCCTGGAATTCGTCGGGCGTCAGGATCATGACCAGGTCGGCGGAAGCGACCGCTTCCTGCACCGGCTTGACGGTCAGGCCATGGGCCTCGGCCTTGGCCACCGACGGCGAGCCGGTGCGCAGACCGACCACCACGTCGACGCCCGAGTCCTTCAGGTTGCAGGCATGGGCGTGGCCCTGGGAGCCATAACCGATGATCGCGACCTTCTTGCCCTGGATGATCGAAAGATCGCAATCCTTATCGTAGGAAACCTTCATGTATTACCCCTGTTACCGGCCTCGTGGGCCCTTCAATAATTTGGTTGAACGCTACGCCGCGATGCAGCGGGTCAGATGCTCAGTACCTTGTCACCGCGCGAGATGCCGGTGACCCCACTGCGGACCACCTCGAGGATAGCCGCGGTACCGATCGCCTGGATGAAGCTGTCCAGCTTGTCGCTGGTTCCGGCAAGCTGGATGGTGTAGACGCTCGGCGTCACATCCACGATCTGCCCGCGGAAGATGTCGGTGGTGCGCTTGACCTCGGCACGCTGGGCGCCGGTGGCCTTGACCTTGATCAGCATGAGCTCGCGCTCGATGTGGGCGCTCTCGGACAGATCCACCAGCTTGACCACCTCGACCAGCTTGTTGAGGTTCTTGGTGATCTGCTCGATGACGTCCTCGTGGCCGATGGTGGTCAGGGTCAGGCGCGACAGCGTCGGATCCTCGGTCGGCGCGACCGTCAGGCTTTCGATGTTGTAGTTGCGCTGGGAGAACAGACCCACCACACGGGACAATGCGCCCGGCTCGTTTTCCATCAGCAGCGAAATGATATGTCTCATGCTCAGGTCCGCTCCGTCTTGCTCAGCCACATGTCACGCATCGCACCGTCACGAATCTGCATCGGGTAGACGTGCTCGCTGGTGTCCACCGCGATATCGAGGAATACCAGGCGATTCTTCATGGCGAAGGCCTCTTCCATCATCGGCTTGAGGTCCTTCAGATCGGTGATGCGCATGCCGACGTGACCGTAGGATTCGGCGAGCTTGACGAAGTCAGGCAGCGACTCCATGTAGGAATGCGAGTAGCGGCTGTTGTACTGCATGTCCTGCCATTGGCGAACCATGCCCAGGGCGCCGTTGTTGAGGTTGACGATCTTCACCGGCAGGTCGTACTGCAGGCAGGTCGACAGCTCCTGGATGTTCATCTGGATACTGCCCTCGCCGGTCACCACCGCGACGTCGGCCTCGGGGAAGCTCAGCTTGACGCCCATGGCCGCCGGCAGCCCGAAGCCCATGGTGCCCAGACCACCCGAGTTGAGCCAGCGGTTGGGCCTGTTGAACTTGTAGTACTGGCAGGCAAACATCTGGTGCTGGCCGACATCGGAAGCGATGTAGGCGTCGCCATCGGTGACCTCGCAGAGCGTCTCGATGACCTTCTGCGGCTTGATGATCGAGCCATCCCCTTCGTTGTAGGGGAACAGCCGGCCGCCACCGCGCCACTCGTCGATCTGCTTCCACCAGCTGGCCAGCGATTCGACGTTCGGAGCCTGGCCGATTTCCTTGACGATGGCGACCATCTCGGTCAGCACGCTGTCGACCGGGCCGACGATCGGGATATCCGCCTTGATGGTCTTGGAGATCGAGGCCGGATCGATGTCGATGTGGATGATTTTGGCATTCGGGCAGAACTTCGCCGCGCCGTTGATCACGCGATCATCGAAGCGAGCGCCGACGGCGAGGATCACATCGGAATGATGCATCGCCAGGTTGGCGGTGTAGCTGCCGTGCATGCCGAGCATGCCGACGAACTGGCGGTCGGTGCCGGGGAAGGCGCCGAGGCCCATCAGGGTGTTGGTGACCGGCAGGTTGAGCATCTTGGCCAGCTCGGTGAGCTGCGCCGAGGCCCCACCCATGATCACGCCGCCACCGGAATAGATGATCGGGCGCTTGGCCGACAGCAGCAGCTCGGCCGCCTTGCGGATCTGCCCCGAGTGCCCGCGCACGGCCGGGCTGTAGGAGCGCAGCTTGACCTTCTTCGGGTAGACGTACTCGAACTTCTCCGCCGGGTTGGTCATATCCTTCGGGATATCGACCACCACCGGCCCCGGACGCCCGGACTGGGCCAGGTAGAACGCCTTCTTCATGACCTCCGGAATCTCGGACGGATGCTTGATCATGAAGCTGTGCTTAACGATGGGGCGGGAGATACCGATCATGTCGGTCTCCTGGAAGGCATCGGTACCGACCATGTTGCTCGGCACCTGGCCGGAGATGACCACCATCGGGATCGAGTCCATGTATGCGGTGGCGATCCCGGTGATCGCGTTGGTCGCGCCCGGGCCGGAGGTCACCAGCACGACGCCGGCCTTGCCGGTCGCGCGGGCATAGCCATCGGCCATGTGGGTGGCTGCCTGCTCGTGGCGCACCAGGATGTGCGTCACCTCGGGCTCCTTGAACAGGGCATCGTAGATATGCAGCAGAGCTCCGCCCGGATACCCGTAAATGTACTTAACGCCTTCGTCACGCAGGAAGCGGACGACCATTTCAGCGCCGGATAACAGTTCCACGTTGTTCACCTCTGAAACGCCAGACGGCTGATCCATCTTGGAAGAGCCAGGAATAGGTTTACTGCCGAGCAGGGCATGAGCGACGGTGGTCGCCGACTACGTCAGCCACTGACGTGCCAGTATCGGGACGGCCCTAGTGTTGCGGGAGTCCCACCCAGCGCGAGGTAACGCGTTGCGGGTGATGCGGAGTCGGCGCGGGTAGCGCCTCATGCTTGTCAGACTGAGCGGAGACCCGCTTGCGGCGAGCTGCTCAGGACAGCAAGCCTCGGATTGTTCGGATTAGACGCAGCCAAGTCAAGCCCGCCGTTGCGTCTGCTTGGCGCCGCGCTGTGATCTGGTGCAGAAGCGCGCTGCAGCGACTTGGTTATAGTGGCGCCTTCCAGCAACCCGACGAAGGATTCCCGATGCGCGCCATGCTCGTCGCCGCCAGCCTCTTGGCCACCCTGAGCAACCCGACCTGGGCCGCCCAGGTATACAAATGGGTCGACGCCCAGGGAACCACGCACTTCGGCGCCCAGCCGCCGCAAGGCCAGGCGGCCGAGTCGATCAACACCCTGACGGCGCCGGCGCCGGCGGCGCCACCCGCAGCCCCGAGGGCAGCCGAAGAAGACCCGCAGGCCGCGATCGACGAGAAGGTCCGCCGCGAGGTGGCCGAGCAGGCCAGCCGGCGCAAGGACTACTGCGAGACGATGCGCACCAACCTTGCGCAACTACAGAACAACCCACGGGTGCGGGTCAAGGAAGGCGACGAGATGCGCCGTATCGGCGAGGAGGAACGCCAGGCGCGGATCGCCGAGGCACGGAAGCTGATCGCCGAGGAATGCGACGTCAGCCCCCGCTGAGCAAACGATCGAAGCGCTGTAGCGCCGCCAGCAGGCCGCCGACCGGGCGCTCGACAAAGGCCACCTCGGCCATCGGACTGATCCCGGAGACCTGCGGCAGCGGGCGATCGCCCTCGAGGATCGCCTTCATGCGCGGCAGCAGCACCCACTGCAGCCACTGCTCGAACGCCAGGGTGTCGACGCAGAAAGGCTCGCAGCTGGCCAACGCCTGCGCCGAAGGCGCCGAATCCGACCAGAGCCCGGCCATCCGCAGCTCACGCTCGATGAGCAGCAGCGTATCGGCCAGTTCCGGCACGCGGGCATCCATCACAGGCTGACCTTGGCGCGCTCGCGCGCCACCGCTGCACCGGCCGCATCGCCCTGCTGTTCGCGCGCCTGGGCGATGAGCTCCCACAGGCTCGCCTGCAGTGCCGGCCGGCCACTGGCGTAGCTGAGCGCACGCCGGGAAAGCTGCTCGGCCTGCACCGCATCGCCCTGATCCAGACGCACCTGCGCCAGGCGATAGAGCACCTGCGGCTCGCGCGGAGCGATGCGCTGGGCGCGCTCGAGACTGGATGCCGCGCCGTTGAGGTCGCCGCCGCCCTGCTGCTGGCGCGCCGTGGTCAACAACGCCAGCACCGGCCCGTCGAGCTGCTCGTCGGCCGCCAGCGCACCCGCCGACGGCACGCCGCTAGGCGTCCGCGACGGCGCCACGCCGCTGCCGGGCGAGACCGGCGCTGCCGGGCCCGGCTCCCACTGCGACTGCAGGGGCTGTTGCATGGGCGCCGCACCGCTGTCGACCGAGCCGACGATGCCGCGATCGGGCGCGGCGTAGGTCTGCAGCGGTGCCGAGCCACCCGGCGGCACCATCACCGTCACCCCCGAATCCTGCGCCTCGACCGCCGGCGCCGCGGTACCGCTCGGCGCCCTGTAGGCCTGGCGCGCAGTGGTCTGCTCGGAAACCGGCGCACCGGAGTCGACCACCGGAATGGCGCCACGATTGACGCTGGCGCAGCCCTGAACCACGGCAGCAACCGCCAGCAGGGCCATCATTTGCTTGTTCACCTGTTACCTCTCGAACCAATACGGTGGCGGATCGACACTGTTATTGCAGCCAGCCCCGGACCCAGTCCATGACCGACTCGGCCGGCGCCTGGATGCCGCAGCCCGGCCCGGGTGGCGGCTCGCTGCCGCGGATATAGGGCATCTGCACCGCGCCAGGGCAGCGCTCGTCGGTGACCTGCCCGGTGCGCGAGTCCACCCAGGCCTGCACGACATTATCCGGCAGCGGCATGTTCAGCGGCAGGGGGTCGGCACGGCGCATGAAATCGCTCCAGACCCGCAATGCACCGGTGGCACCGGTCAGCGAGGTCTTGCCGTTGTCGTCACGGCCGAGCCAGACCACCGCCAGCAGGTCCTGGCCGAAACCGGCGAACCAGCTGTCGCGCATGTCGTTGGTGGTGCCGGTCTTGCCGGCCAGGTTGAGCGAACGCGACATCTGGCTGTAGGCCGAACGCCCGGTGCCCTCGTGCATGACCCGCTGCATTGCATATTGGGTCAGGTAGATCGCCCCCGGATCGAAGCGCTGCTGGATCTGGAACGGATAGCGCTTGAGCGGTTCGCCCTCGGCGGTGAGCACGCTGCGAATGCCACGCAGCGGCGTGTTGAAGCCGCCATTGGCCAGGGTCTGGTACATATCCGCCACTTCGATGGGCTTGAGCCCGCCGGCCCCCAGCAGCATCGACGGATAGGCCGGCCAGTCGACCGAGACGCCCAGGCGCTGCAGGGTCTTGAGCACATTGGGCACGCCCAGGTCCAGGCCGAGCCGCGCGGTGGACAGGTTGTAGGAATTGGCCAGCGCCTGGTACAGGTACACCGGGCCGTGGGCCTTGCGATCGTAGTTCTGCGGCCGCCAGACCTGCCCGTCGCCTCCTTTCACCGAGAACGGCTCGTCATCCAGCAGGCTGGTCAGGGTGTACTGGCTCGGGCGCTCGAGCGCGGTCAGGTAGATGGCCGGCTTGATCAGCGAGCCAATCGGGCGGACCGCGTCCAGCGCCCGGTTGAACCCGGCGTAGCCGGGTTGCCGGCTGCCGAGCATCGCCTGCAGCTCGCCGGTTTCCGGGTTGGTCACCAGCATGGCGCCCTCGATCTGCTCGGCGCCCTTGCCCAGCCGCTTGAGCGTGTCGCTCATCGCCTGCTCGGCCTTGAGCTGCAGGATCGGATCGAAGCTGGTGAAGACCCGCAGGCCCTCCTCGGTGAGATCTTCCTCGCGGTAGTCCTCGCGTAGCTGGCGCTTGACCAAGTCGAGAAACGCCGGATACGAGCTGTCGGCCAGGCTGCCGCGCTGGGTGACGCCCAATGGCCGCTGTTTCGCCGCCTCGGCCTCGGCCGGGCTGACGACCTGCTGCTCGGCCAGGAGATCGAGCACCAGGTTGCGGCGCTCCAGCGCGCGCTCCGGGTTGCGTCGCGGGTTGTAGTAGGTCGGCCCCTTGACCATGCCGACCAGCAGCGCCACCTGGTGCAGCTTCAGCTCGGCCAGCGGCTGGCCGAAGAAATACTGGCTGGCCAGGCCGAAGCCGTGGATCGCGCGGCGGCCGTCCTGGCCGAGGAACACCTCGTTGAGATAGGCCTCGAGAATCTCCTGCTTGTCGTAGTGCAGCTCCAGCAGCACCGCCATCATCGCCTCGTTGAACTTGCGGCTCAGGCTGCGCTCGCTGGTCAGGTAGAAGTTCTTCACCAACTGCTGGGTGAGCGTGCTGCCGCCCTGGCGCACGGCGCCGGCGGTGAGGTTGACCCAGACCGCACGGGCGATGGACTTGGGCGACACGCCGAAATGCTCGAAATACTCGCGGTCCTCCACTGCCACCAGCGTCTCGACCAGGTACGGCGGCACCTGGTCCAGCTTGATCAGGATGCGATCCTCGTTGTGCGCCGGGTACAGCCCGCCGATCAGCACCGGCTCGAGCCGGGCCACGGCCAGGCTCGAGCCGTCGGCCGCGCTCAGCCCGGCGACGAAATCGCCGGAGAAGCGCACCCGCAGGTGGCGCGGCTGCTCGGCGCCTTCGTAGAACTGGAAGCCTCGGGTGTGCAGTTCGATATTGTTGCCGGCCACCGACAGGCCACCCGGGCCGGACACGGCCTGTTCGCGCCGGTAGCCGAGCGCGCCGAGCTCGGCGAGGAAGTCGTCCTTGGCCAGTTTCTGCCCGGTGAACAGCTCGAGCGGCCTGGCGTAGACCTTCGCCGGGATGGTCCAGCGCTTGCCGGAAAACTTTTCCTGGACGATGGCATCGAGGTACATGGCGAAGCCGGCGAGGATCACCAGGCCGACGATGGACAGCTTGACGATCCAGCCCAGCCACGGCCGGGCCGCGCCGGAGCGGCGTCTGGAACGATTGCGAGGGGAGCGGGACTTGGTCATGGCGGCGCATTATACGCAGCTTTGCCGACCAGGTCCGCGCGCCTCTCGACGGTTTGCAGCGGCGTATCGAGCGGTGATAATGCCGGCGTTTTCCTCGTGGCGCAGCCTGCGTCTGCCGGCCCGCCTGATGCCCACTTTCAAGCAAGGAATGACCGTGAGCCACGCATTGATCGCCGCGTTGCAGAACCCGGCCCTCTATCCGCACCCGGTCGAGGCGTTCCGGGTGATCGAGACCCATATTTCCTGGGTCATCCTCACCGGCCCCTATGCCTACAAGATCAAGAAGCCGGTCGACTTCGGCTTTCTCGATTTCACCGAACTGGCTGCCCGCAAGCACTTCTGCGAGGAGGAGCTGCGCCTGAACCAGCGCATGGCGGGTGATCTCTACCTGCAGGTGCTGCCGATCGGTGGAACACCCGAAGCCCCGCGCCTGGGCGAGGCCGACGCGCCCTTCGAGTACGCCCTGCAGATGCGCGAATTCCCGCAGAGCCAGCTGCTGGCCGAACTGCAGGCGCGCGGCGAGCTCACCGACGCGCATATCGACCAGTTGGCCGCGCGCATCGCCAGCTTCCACATGAACACGCCGCATATCGCGCCGGACCATCCGCTCAACACGCCGCAGGCGATCGTCGCGCCGATGCGGCAGAACTTCGAGCAGATCCGCCCGCTGCTCGGCGAGGCAGGCGACCTGGCCCAGCTGGACAGCCTCGAGCAGTGGACCGAAACCAGCATCGAGCGCCTGCAGCCTCTGCTGCAGGCGCGCTGCGACCAGGGCCTGATCCGCGAGTGCCACGGCGACCTGCACCTGGGCAACGCGACGCTGATCGACGGCCGCGTCGTGCTGTTCGACTGCATCGAGTTCAACGACCCCTTCCGCCTGATCGACATCGCCTCGGATGCCGCCTTCCTGGCCATGGACCTGGAGGACCGCGGCCTGAAATGCCAGGCACGGCGCTTCATCAACGGCTGGCTGGAGCAGACCGGCGACTACGCAGCGCTGGAGCTGCTCAATCTTTATAAGGCCTATCGCGCCCTGGTGCGGGCCAAGGTCAGCCTGTTCCGCCTCTTCCAGGAACAGGATCCGGTGCAGCGCAAGGTCATCCTGCGCCAGTACCGCGGCTACGCGAACCTGGCCGAGAGCTACAGCGCCATTCCCTCGCGCTTCCTGGCCATCACCCACGGCGTCTCCGCGGTCGGCAAGAGCCACGTCGCGCTGCGCCTGGTCGAGGCGCTGGGCGCCATCCGCTTGCGCTCGGACGTCGAGCGCAAGCGCCTGCTCGGCGAGCAACCCACGGCGCAGTGCGGCGAACTCGCCGCCGGCATCTACAGCGAGAGCGCCAGCGAGGCCACCTATGCCCGCCTGCACCAACTGGCCCAATCAGGCCTGCGCGCCGGCTTTTCGGTGGTGATCGACGCGACCTACCTGCGACAGTCCCAGCGCAAGGCGGCCGCGGCCATCGCCGAGGACACCGGCGTGCCCTTCGTCATCCTCGACTGCCACGCACCGGACGCGGTCATCGAGCTCTGGCTCGCCCAGCGCCAGGCCGAGGGCGGCGATCCGTCCGACGCCGACCTCGACGTCATCCGCGCCCAGCAGGCCCAGCGCGAGCCACTGGACGAGCAGGAGCAGCTGGTTGCCCGCCGCGTGGATACCAACGATGCCGCCAGCCTCGACGGCCTGGTCGGGACCATCCGCCAGCACCTGCCGGGCCTGTAGGGCCAAGGCGCTGCCGGGCAGCCGCCGGCAGCGCCACCTATACTCGGGGCATCGTCCCACGGTGCCCCGCCCATGACGCCCCAGCCCCGAGCCCCGTTCAGCGCCGCGGAGCGCGCATCATGCACCGGCCTGGCCCGCCCGCCTGCGCCCGGCCATCGCCACGGAGCGAATTGACGCATGCACGATGAACTCCTGCATCTGCGCAACCTCGGCAAGACCTCCGTGCAGTGGCTGCATGCCTGCGGCATCCACAGCGCCGAAGAACTGCGCAGGCGCGGCGCCGTGGCCAGCTACGCGGCGGTCAAGGCACGCGGCTTCGGTGCCTCGCGGGTCCTGCTGTATGCCATCGAAGGCGCCTTGCGTGACCTTCATTGGCAGGAACTGCCCGCCGGCGTCAAAGCCGAGCTCAACGCGCGTGCGGAGGCGGCATTGCGCAATCGGAGCTAGCTCACATCCTCCGATGCGCGGCGTTTACTCACCCCCGGCCCGCGCCTATCGTTCGCCCTTCGAATCGCTCGTTCCGCCCCCGATCTCAAGGATTGTCGACATGTATCTACTCGGCGACCAACCCGCCTATGCGGACCGCCTGGCCCAGCGCCTGCAAGGCATTCCGACGCAGCTGCTCGAAGGGCTCGCGCCGGCCGGCCCCGCCATCGAATGCCCGCGCACCGAGGATCTGGAGGTCGAGCTGGCAGCGCAGCAGCTGTATGTCATCGAAACCGGCCTGCTGCATGCGCTGATCGACGACAAGCCCCTCTATTACCTGCACGAGGGCGACCTGCTCGGCCTGCGCCAGGGCGCCGACCTGCCGGCGTGCCGTTACCGCAGCGACGAGCCGCTGCTGCTGGTGCCCTATCCGCGCGACGCGGCGCTGGCCCACATCCACGCCACGACCGAGCGCCAGGAGCTGTTCATCCAGTATCTGGTCGGCCAGACCGCCCTGCTGTCCGACGCCCTGGCCCGCCTCAAGCAACCGGAGCTGCGCCCGACCACCGGCTTCCAGCACTTCGCCGCCGGCGAGGAACTGATCCACGAGGGCGACGAGGCCGACAACGTGTTCGTCATCATCGAAGGTCGCGCCGAAGCCATGGTCAACGGGCACAAGGTGGGCGACGTGCAGAAGGACGAGATCTTCGGTGCGATGGCGGTGTTCACCCGCGAAAAGCGCAGCGCCAGCGTGGTCGCCTGCGAGCCCTGCACGGTCATGGTGATCCCCAAGGAGCAGTTCATCGGCCTGACCCAGAGCAACCCGCGGATCGCCCACAGCCTGATCGAAAGCATGGCGCGGCGGATCGATCTGCTGAACAAGGAGCTGACCCAGCTCAGGCATGCCACGCCGGCATGAGATTGATTCGCAAAACACTTGACTCACTAATGAGAATTGTTATTATTCTCTTAACTGATCGCGAGATCAGCCGGTAACAGGAAGCCCAGGCAGTCGGTCTTCAGGTTATCTCCTCATCAGGCTAATCACGGTTTTCGACCCGGCACCCGCCGGGTCTTTTTTTGCCCGCAGCAAATCAT
Source organism: Pseudomonas oligotrophica (assembly GCF_021726475.1). Classification (GTDB taxonomy): domain Bacteria; phylum Pseudomonadota; class Gammaproteobacteria; order Pseudomonadales; family Pseudomonadaceae; genus Stutzerimonas; species Stutzerimonas oligotrophica. The sequence goes on along the minus strand of NZ_JAKJRU010000002.1, from coordinate 640,105 downwards.
CGCCTGCCCTTGCCGAAGGTGGCGCAGGGGTCTTCCTGCGGCTGGGCCGGGGTGAACCAGACGAAATCGGCCTGGCGGGCGTCGATCGCCTGGCCGACCTCGGCCAGCAGCAGCACCTGCGCCGCGCCCCCCAGGTCGACCAGGTGCTGCGGCACGCCCAGGTCGCGCCGCACGTGGAAGCCGCCGGCCAGCAGCAGCGCCGGCGCCGGCGCGGCCAGCAGCCGCTCGGCCATGCGCCGGTCACGCTGCTGCTGGATGGCGACCATCGCCGGCACCTGCGACTCGGGCAACATGCCGCAATGCGACGCGCGGATCTGCGCGCCCAGCGCGTCGCGCACCGCAGGATGCGTCGAACGCGCGCCGGACAGCGCCACGGGTTGGCGATACAGGCGCCCGATCTCGTCGCGATCGAGGTTGGCCGCCAGCAGCGGGCCGGGCTGGCGCAGCCCGTACTCGGCCAGCGGGCCGTAAAGCGACCACGGCCAGCCATCGGACCAGTCCAGCCGCGCCGGCAGCTCGGCCGGCCGCTGACCGTCGGCAATCGCCGCGCGCGCCTGGTCGACCAGCGGCTGCTGTGCCGGCACCAGCATCTCCAGGAGCAGGCTGCCCTGCCGACGCTGCTGCGCCATGGCCTGCAGCAACCAGAGCTGCAGGGCGTGGTGGTCGGGATTGTCATGCCGCTCGCCGATCAGCACCCGCTCGGCTGCCGCCAGCCGGCGCACCAGCTGTCGCGGCTCGAGGAGTTGCCCGCTGTGCAGGTCGCGGATCTGCCCGAGCGCAGGATGGTCGAGCCCTTCGCTCGCCTGCCATTGCGGCAGCGGTGGCAGCGCGCTGCAGGCCCCGAGCAGGGCAACCAGCATCAGGACAAGACAGTGGCGCATGGCAAGACCTCGCAAGAAAGCGCAGACGGAGTTCGCCGAATATCGCACGAGACGCACCGGCAGCCCATCGCCGCCACGCTTGCAGCCACACCCGCAGCGAGGATAATGCCGGCTTTCGCTCCGGATGCTTCGATGACTCCCCTTTGCCCCAGCAGTGCGCTCGCCGAAGGCCAGAGCCGCGGTTTCCAGCTCGACGGGCTGCAGGTCGTGGCGATCCGCCGCAACGGCCAGGTCCATCTCTACGAGAACCGCTGCCCGCATCGCGGCCTGCCGCTGGAATGGCAGCCCGATCGTTTCCTCGACGAAAGCGGCAGCCTGCTGCAGTGCGCCAGCCACGGCGCGCTGTTTCTCATCGAGACCGGCCTCTGCGTCGCCGGCCCCTGCGAAGGCCGGTCCCTGCGCGCCCTGCCGCACCAGGAAGCGGATGGCTGGATCGCCCTGGCCGCACCGACCGAGGATGACGACTGACCGCGGGCAGTGCCCGCCCGGCTCCGGTATCATGCCGGCCAATGCTTCAGGTAGACCGACCATGCGCCCCGTGCTGATCCTGCTTTTCGCACTGCTCCTGCTGCCGACGGCCCAGGCCGGCCTGTTCGACCGGCAGCCCGCCGCGCTTGGCACGCTGAACAACAGCGGCGACTTCCTGCCGGTGCGCGAGGCCTTCCGGCTGAGCCTGGTGCAGAGCACGCCAACCCAGCTGAAGCTGCGCTTCGTCGCCGCCCCCGGCTACTACCTCTACCGCCACCGCTTCCAGTTCAATACCGCGACCAGCGGGGTCAGCCTCGGCGAGGCGCAGCTGCCGGCCGGCGAACAGAAGACCGACGACTACTTCGGCGAGGTCGAGGTCTACTACGGCGTGCTCGACGTCGAGTTGCCGGTCAGCAACCCGGACGACCTTCCGTTCAGCCTGCGCGTGACCTACCAGGGCTGTGCCGACAAGGGCCTGTGCTACCCACCGGAGACCGAGACGCTGGCCATCGGCGATGCGCCTGTCACATCCGGCGCCCCGGGCGACGACGCGGCGACCGGCGGCGAAAGCGTTTCCTTGCGCTCGATCGCGCTGTTCTTCCTCGCCGGCCTCGGCCTGACCTTCACCCCCTGCGTGCTGCCGATGCTGCCGATCCTGTCCGGCGTGGTGCTGCGCGGGCAGACCAGTACCGGCCGCAGCCTGGTACTGTCGCTGGCCTACGTGCTGCCGATGGCCGCGGGCTTCGCCGTGCTCGGCGCCCTGATGGGGCAGTTCGGCGCCGAACTCAACCTGCAGGCCCGCCTGCAGTCGCCCTGGGTGCTGGTGCCTTTCGCGCTGTTCTTCGTGGTCTTCGCCCTGGCCATGTTCGGCCTGTTCGACCTGCGCCTGCCACAGGCACTCAGCAGCCGGCTCGATCGCCTCGCCAACCGCGCGCGCGGCGGATCGATCGCCGGCGCCGCGCTGCTCGGCACGGTATCCAGCCTGCTCGTCTCGCCTTGCGTCTCGGCGCCCCTGGCCGGTGCGCTGCTCTACATCAGCGCCAGCGGCGACGCCCTGGGCGGCGGCTTGAAGCTGTTCGCCCTCGGCCTGGGCATGGGCTCGCCGCTGGTGCTGTTCGCCACCGGCGGCAGCGCCCTGCTGCCCAAAGGCGGCGCCTGGATGGTCCAGGTGCGCAACGCCTTCGGCGTGTTGCTGCTGGCAGTGGCGGTCTGGATGCTCGAGCGCATCCTGCCCGGCCCGCTGGCCCTGGCGCTGTGGGGCACGCTGGCCGCCGGCACGGCGATCTTCCTCGGTGCCTTGGAGTTCGTGCCCAAGAGCACGCCGCGCAAGCTGGCCCAACTGGCCGGCCTTGGCCTGCTGGTGTACGCCCTCAGCGCCTGGATCGGCGCACTGCAGGGCGCCGATGACCCGCTGCGCCCGCTGTCGCGGCCGCTGGCCGGGGCGATCGCGAGCGACAGCGAGCAATGGCAGACGGTGTCGACACCGGCGCAGCTGCAGCAGCAGTTCCTGGCGGCGAAGCAGGCCGGCCAGCCGCTGCTGCTGGACTGGTACGCCGACTGGTGCATCAGTTGCAAGGTCATCGAGCGCGAGGTGTTCCGCGACGCCGGGATCGCGCCGCGCCTGAGCGAGTACCGCCTGGTGCGTTTCGATATCACCGAGAGCAACGCCGCCCAGCGCGCGCTGCTCGACCGCTATCGCCTGTTCGGCCCGCCGGCGGTGCTGTTCTTCGATCGCCAGGGCAAGGAAATCGACGCCGCGCGGGTGGTCGGCGAAGTCGATGCCAGGGCCTTCGCCGGCAAGCTCGACGACGCCGCCGGCGCGCTGTGATTTGAGCGGCTAACTACGGACATATTGCGGGCATTTACCGCGATCGCCTCATGACTGGACAGTCAGCACGACGTTCGGGCATAGTCTTGGCCTTTTCCGGATGCCGCCGCGCCGCGCGTCCCGCCAACGAAAAGAACAAGGAACCGCCATGGCCACTTTCCTGGTCCTCCACGGCCCGAACCTCAACCTGCTCGGCACCCGCGAACCCGGCGTCTACGGCGCCGTGACCCTGGCCCAGATCAACCAGGACCTCGAGCAGCGCGCCCGCGCGGCCGGCCACCATCTGCTGCACCTGCAATCGAATGCCGAGTACGAATTGATCGAGCGCATTCATGCCGCACGCAGCGAAGGGGTGGACTTCATCCTCATCAACCCTGCCGCTTTCACCCATACCAGCGTCGCATTGCGTGACGCGCTGCTTGCGGTGAGCATCCCATTCATCGAAGTGCACCTGTCCAACGTGCACAAACGGGAACCCTTCCGCCATCACTCCTATTTTTCCGACGTAGCGGTGGGAGTGATCTGCGGCCTCGGCGCCAGCGGCTACCGCCTGGCCCTGGACGCGGCCCTGGAACACATCGCTACCGCGTGACGCTGCGCAGCGCACGGCCTCACGGTAGTGAACGCAATGCCCTCTGAACTTTAAGCCTGGGAGTCAATGCTTCATGGATATTCGCAAAGTCAAAAAACTGATCGAACTGCTGGAAGAGTCGGGTATCGACGAGCTGGAAATTCACGAAGGTGAAGAATCGGTGCGCATCAGCCGCCACAGCAAGCAGATGGCCGTCCAGCAGCCGATCTACGCCCAGGCACCGGCCGCGCCGGTAGCCGCCCCGGCCCCGGCAGCCGCCGCTCCGGCCGACGCCGCCCCGGCCGCTCCCAAGCTCAACGGCACCGTGGTCCGCTCGCCGATGGTCGGTACCTTCTACCGCGCCTCCTCGCCGGACGCCAAGCCGTTCGTCGATGTCGGCCAGACCGTCAAGAAGGGCGACATCCTCTGCATCGTCGAAGCCATGAAGATGATGAACCACATCGAGGCCGAGACCAGCGGCACCATCGAATCCGTCCTGGTGGAAAATGGCCATCCGGTTGAGTTCGATCAGCCGCTGTTCACCATCGTTTGAACCGCCGGGAGCCAACGATGTTGGAAAAAGTACTGATCGCCAACCGCGGCGAAATTGCGCTGCGCGTACTGCGCGCCTGCAAGGAGCTGGGCATCAAGACCGTCGCGGTGTACTCCACCGCCGACCGTGATCTGATGCACGTCTCGCTGGCCGACGAGTCGGTGTGCATCGGCCCGGCGGCCTCCGCCAAATCCTACCTGAGCATTCCGGCCATCATCGCGGCCGCCGAAGTGACCGGCGCCGACGGCATCCACCCCGGCTACGGCTTCCTTGCCGAGAACGCCGACTTCGCCGAACAGGTGGAAAAGTCCGGCTTCACCTTCATCGGCCCGACCGCCGACGTCATTCGCCTGATGGGCGACAAGGTCTCGGCCAAGGATGCGATGAAGAAGGCCGGCGTACCGACGGTGCCGGGCTCCGACGGCCCACTGCCGGAAGACGAGGAAGAAGCGCTGAAGATCGCCCGCGAAGTGGGCTATCCGGTGATCATCAAGGCCGCAGGCGGCGGCGGTGGTCGCGGCATGCGCGTGGTGCACAAGGAAGAGGACCTGATCGCCTCGGCCAAGCTCACCCGTAACGAAGCGGGCGCTGCCTTCGGTAACCCGATGGTTTACCTCGAGAAGTTTCTGGTCAATCCGCGTCACGTGGAGATCCAGGTACTTGCCGACGGCCAGGGCAACGCCATCCACCTGGGCGACCGCGACTGCTCGCTGCAGCGCCGCCACCAGAAGGTGATCGAGGAAGCTCCTGCGCCACTGATCGACGAAGAGGCTCGCCGCAAGGTCCAGGCCCATTGCGTGCAGGCCTGCCTCGACATCGGCTACCGCGGCGCCGGCACCTTCGAGTTCCTCTATGAAGACGGCAACTTCTACTTCATCGAGATGAACACCCGCGTCCAGGTCGAGCACCCGGTCACCGAAATGGTCACCGGCGTGGACATCGTCAAGGAAATGCTGCTGATCGGCGGCGGCCAGAAGCTGTCGATCAAGCAGGAAGACGTGGTGATCCGCGGCCATGCCATCGAGTGCCGGATCAACGCCGAGGACCCGCGCACCTTCATGCCGAGCCCGGGCAAGGTCAAGCACTTCCACGCCCCCGGCGGCAATGGCGTACGCGTCGATTCGCACCTGTACGACGGCTATGCGGTTCCGCCGAACTACGACTCGCTGATCGCCAAGCTGATCACCTTCGGTGGCAGCCGCGACGAGGCCATGGGCCGCATGCGCAATGCCCTGGACGAGCTGATCGTCGACGGCATCAAGACCAACGCCCCGCTGCACCGCGAGCTGACCCGCGATGCAGGCTTCTGCAAGGGCGGCGTCAACATCCACTACCTGGAAAAGAAACTGGGTATGGACAAGCACTGAGCCACAAGCCTGGTGCTGCACGCAGAGGCCGCCTTCGGGCGGCCTCTGTCGTTTCCGGCAGAGGCGCAAACGTCCCGGTGTGCTCGCCGCAGCCTACGCCAGCCGCCGCCCGGCCAACCGGCCCGGATCGCCGAACAGTGGCGCCATGCGCACCGGAGACAGCCGCATTTGCGCGGCACGGCAGCCCTAGGCTGGCCGCGCCTTGCGCCCTCCAGTAAGCTTGCCGGCCATTCGCAACCCTGCCCGCTGAAGAGGTTCCACCCATGCCCTGGCTGCAAGTCCGACTCGCTATCACCCCCGACCAGGCCGGCATGCTGGAGGACCAGTTGCTGGAGCTGGGCGCCGTCTCGGTGACCTTCATGGACGCCGAGGACCAGCCGATCTTCGAGCCGGACCTCGGCACCACGCCGCTGTGGACCCACACCCACCTGCTCGCCCTGTTCGAGGACGGCACCGACGCCGACGCGGTGCTCGCACACCTGCAACTGCTGCGTGGCGGCGAGCTGCCCGAGCACCAGGTCGAGCGCATCGAGGATCAGGACTGGGAACGCAGCTGGATGGACAACTTCCAGCCGATGCGCTTCGGCCGCCGCCTGTGGATCGTGCCGAGCTGGCATCAGGCGCCCGATCCCGGAGCGGTCAACCTGCTGCTCGACCCCGGCCTGGCGTTCGGCACCGGCACCCACCCGACCACCGCGCTGTGCCTGGAGTGGCTGGACGGCCAGGACCTGGCCGGCTGCCGGGTGCTCGACTTCGGCTGCGGCTCGGGGATCCTCGGCATCGCTGCACTGCTGCTCGGCGCCGAGTCGGCGCTGGGTACCGACATCGACCCGCAGGCGCTGGACGCCTCGCGCGATAACGCCGGGCGCAACGGCCTGCCGGCCGAGGCGTTCCCGGTCTACCTGCCGGCCGACCTGCCGCAGCAGGCGGTCGAGGTGGTGGTCGCCAACATCCTCGCCGGCCCGCTGGTGCAGTTGGCGCCGACCATCACCGCGCTGGTCAAGCCGGGCGGCCGCCTGGCGCTGTCCGGCATCCTCGCCGAACAGGCCGAGGACGTGCGTGCCGCCTACGCCGATGCCTTCGATCTCGCCCCCACCGCCGAGAAGGACGGCTGGGTGCGCATCAGCGGCGTCAAACGCTAGCCCGACCAGGCAAGGAGTGGCTGACGAAGCGGCCGCCCCTTGCGCTAGACTAGCCGGCATTTCCCTGCGGAATCGCGCATGACCAGCTTCATCACCCGATGCCCCCATTGCAGCACCAGCTTTCGCGTCGGCAGCAGCCAGCTGACCGCCGCACGCGGCATGGTGCGCTGTGGCGCCTGCCTCGAGGTGTTCAATGCCGCACGCGCGCTGACCCGGGATCCTGCGGCGCCCGTCGCGCCGTTGCCCGCAACGGCGCACGCACCCGCGCCAGCAGCCAGCCAGGCCGCGGCGGCGCCAGCCCCCGCCGCGCAACCGACCGAGCCGCTATGGATCCATGACGACCTCGACCTGGACAGCCTCGACCTCGACGAGGAACTGGCCAAGCTCGAGGCCCAGGAGCGTGCGCTGGCCCAGGACTACGAAACCCTGGCGCGCCGTGCCACGCCACCGGCCGGGCCGGCCACCGGGCCCGGCGACGACGAAGCCTGGGCCGAGGCTCTGCTCGAAGGCGAGCGCGAGCCCTCCGCGACGCCCCGCCAGTCGCTGGCGGCGCAGCTGGCGTCGGGTGACCTGGTGCAGGTCGACCCGCTCAGTGCAACGCCCCCGCCACCGCTGACCCGTCCGCAGGACGCCCCGCCGCAACCGGCCGAGACGCCGGCGCCGCGCAGCCCGCGCATCGAGCCGGCGCTCAGCGCTGCAGCGGACGACCGCACCGGGGCGCCCCTCACCACCCCTCCGCGCCAGGATCCGGAGCTGCCCGGCAACGGCCTGTTCGAGCTCGAAGACGAACCGCTGCAACTGGACTGGCGCGAACGGCGCAAGCCGTGGGGGCGCTGGCTGGGCTGGGGCCTGCTCAACCTGCTGGCCGCCGGCGGCCTGGTCGCCCAGTACCTGGCGTACAACTTCGACGAACTGGCCCGCCAGGACCGCTACCGCCCGTGGTTCGAGCAGCTCTGCCCCACGCTGGGCTGCGAGCTGCCGTCGCGGGTGGACATCAGCCAGATCCGCAGCAGCAACCTGGTGGTGCGCAGCCATCCGGAGTTCGAGGGTGCGCTGGTGGTCGACGCCATCCTCTACAACCGCGCTGCCTTCTCCCAGCCCTTCCCGCTGCTCGAACTGCGCTTCGCCGACCTGGCCGGCAAGCTGGTCGCCAGTCGCAGCTTCAAGCCGGGCGAGTACCTGGCCGGCGAACTGGCCGGGCAGACCGAGATGCCGCCGCAGGTGCCGATCCACATCGCCCTGGACATCCTCGACCCCGGCGCCAAGGCCGTGAATTACAGCCTCAGCTTCCAGTCTCCGGAATAGAAAACCGGCGCCAGGGCGCCTGAAACAACTTCTGGCGATAAGCCCGCAGCTGCTCAGAATTTGTTCAAGTCAACCTTTTACCCGTCATCCGGAGCGGGTATCATGCCCACCCTTTTTTGCAGTCCCCGATCGACCTAACAAGCAGGCTCCAGGCAGGGAATCTTCATGTCAGCGGTACGCATCGGCCCCTACACCTTACCGAATCGTCTGATTCTCGCGCCCATGGCCGGCGTGACCGATCAGCCGTTCCGCCGCCTGTGCCGGCGCTTCGGCGCCGGCATGGTGGTATCCGAGATGCTCACCAGCGACGTACGCCTGTGGAACAGCCGCAAGTCGCGCCTGCGCCTGCAGCACGCCGGCGAACCGGAGCCGCGTTCGGTGCAGATCGCCGGCGGCGACCCGCAGATGCTCGCCGAGGCGGCGCGGCGCAACGTGGACATGGGTGCGCAGATCATCGACATCAACATGGGCTGCCCGGCCAAGAAGGTCTGCAACAAGGCCGCCGGCTCGGCGCTGATGCGTGACGAGGCACTGGTCGCGCAGATCCTCGAGGCCGTGGTAGGCGCGGTCGAGGTGCCGGTCACCCTGAAGATCCGCACCGGCTGGGACCGCGACAACCGCAACGGCCTGAACGTGGCGCGCATCGCCGAGCAATCCGGTATCGCCGCCTTGGCCGTGCACGGGCGCACCCGCGCCGACCTCTACACCGGCGAAGCCGAATACGACACCATCGCCGCGATCAAGCGCGCGGTCGGCATCCCGGTGTTCGCCAACGGCGACATCGACTCGCCGCACAAGGCCCGCGCGGTGCTGGCCCAGACCGGCGCCGACGGCCTGCTGATCGGCCGCGCCGCCCAGGGTCGGCCGTGGATCTTTCGTGAAATCAATCACTTTCTCGACAGCGGTACGCTGCTGCCGACGATCGGCCTCGAGGAAATGCAGAGCGTTCTGCTAGAACACCTCGATGCCCTGCACGCTTTCTACGGCGACGTGATGGGCAGCCGCATCGCCCGCAAGCACGTCAGCTGGTATCTCGAATCCTTGCCGGGCGCTCGCGAGTTTCGTGCCCGGTTCAACTGCCTGGACGACCGGCTGGCGCAGCGGCTCGCCATCGAGGCCTTCTTCGCCGCGCGAAGCGCGGAGCCGGCAGCGGAAGATGGACAGGGGGAAGCCGCATGACGCTGTTGAACGAAACCTTGGTAACTGGAACAACATCCGTGAGCGACAACCTGAACCTTAAGCAGCATCTGAGTACGCCGAGCGATGCAGGCCAGACCCTGCGCGGCAGCGTCGAGATCGCGCTGCACAACTACTTCGCCCGCCTCGAGGGGGCCGACGTCACGGACGTGTACAACCTGGTGCTTTCCGAGGTCGAGGCGCCGCTGCTGGAAACCGTGATGAACTACGTCAAGGGCAACCAGACCAAGGCCTCCGAGCTGCTCGGACTGAACCGCGGCACCCTGCGCAAGAAACTCAAGCAGTACGACCTTCTTTAGGCCACAAGCTGCAAGCCACACGCCTCGAATCGAGGCCGTTGTCATGGCTTGCGGCGTGTAGCCTGCAGCTAAAACCCTGATGGAATCGCTATGACCGACCAAACCACCCGCCTACCCGTTCGCCGCGCGCTGATCAGCGTTTCCGACAAGACCGGCGTCGTCGACTTCGCCCGTGAACTCAGCGCGCTGGGTGTCGAGATCCTCTCCACCGGCGGCACCTTCAAGCTGCTGCGCGAAAACGGCGTGGACGCAGTGGAAGTGGCCGACTACACCGGCTTCCCGGAGATGATGGACGGCCGCGTGAAGACGCTGCATCCGAAGATCCACGGCGGCATCCTCGGCCGCCGCGACCTCGACGGCGCGGTGATGGCCGAGCACGGCATCGCGCCCATCGACCTGGTGGCGGTCAACCTCTATCCGTTCGCCGCGACCGTCGCCAAGCCGGGCTGCACCCTGCCGGATGCGATCGAGAACATCGACATCGGCGGCCCGACCATGGTCCGTAGCGCGGCGAAGAACCACAAGGACGTCGCCATCGTGGTCAACGCCTCCGACTACACCGCGGTGGTCGACAGCCTGAAAAGCGGCGGCCTGACCTACGCCCAGCGCTTCGACCTGGCGCTCAAGGCGTTCGAGCACACCGCCGCCTATGACGGCATGATCGCCAACTACCTGGGCACCATCGACCAGGCCGCGGCGACCCTCTCGACCGAGAACCGCAGCCAGCTGCCCCGCACCTTCACCACCCAGTTCGTCAAGGCGCAGGACATGCGCTACGGCGAGAACCCGCACCAGATCGCCGCCTTCTACGTCGAGCATGCCGACGAGGCCTGCGTGGCCACCGCGCGCCAGCTGCAGGGCAAGGAACTGTCGTTCAACAACGTGGCCGATACCGACGCTGCGCTGGAATGCGTGAAGAGCTTCGTCAAGCCGGCCTGCGTGATCGTCAAGCACGCCAACCCCTGCGGCGTCGCCGTGGTGCCGGAAGACGAAGGCGGCATCCGCAAGGCCTACGACCTGGCCTACGCCACCGACAGCGAGTCGGCCTTCGGCGGCATCATCGCCTTCAACCGCGAGCTGGACGCCGAGACCGCGCGCGCCATCGTCGAGCGGCAGTTCGTCGAGGTGATCATCGCGCCCAGCGTTTCGGCCGGGGCCCGCGAAGTGGTGGCCGCCAAGGCCAACGTGCGCCTGCTCGAGTGCGGCCAGTGGCCGGCCGAGCGCGCCCCGGGCTGGGACTTCAAGCGGGTCAACGGCGGCCTGCTGGTACAGAGCCGCGATATCGCGATGATCGGCGAGGCCGACCTCAAGCTGGTGACCAAGCGCGCCCCCACCGAGCAGGAGATCCATGACCTGATCTTCGCCTGGAAGGTGGCCAAGTTCGTCAAGTCCAACGCCATCGTCTACGCCAAGAACCGCCAGACCGTCGGCGTCGGCGCCGGCCAGATGAGCCGCGTCAACTCCGCACGCATCGCCGCGATCAAGGCCGAGCACGCCGGCCTGCAGGTCGCCGGCGCGGTGATGGCCTCCGACGCCTTCTTCCCCTTCCGCGACGGCATCGACAACGCCGCCAAGGCCGGTATCACCGCAGTGATCCAGCCGGGTGGCTCGATGCGCGACGAGGAAGTGATCGCTGCGGCCGACGAGGCGAATATCGCCATGGTGTTCACCGGCATGCGCCACTTCAGGCATTGATTCCGGCCGCACTGTAGCCAGCACCTGCTGCGTTGCCCCGGACTTCGCCAATGCCCATTGCCAACAGGCAACTGCGCCAGTCGAAGCCCGGGGCGCCTTGCATCTACCGGCTCCATTGCGACCTCGCACCCAGTCGCCTTTTTCGTAGGGTGGGAAACCGCGCAGCGTTTTCCACCGAATGGGCCAACGGCCCTTGCCTCCCTCTCTAGGAGACAGCAATGAACGTACTGATCATCGGCAGCGGTGGCCGCGAGCACGCCCTGGCCTGGAAGGTCGCGCAGGATGCGCGGGTCGAGAAGGTCTTCGTCGCACCGGGCAACGCCGGCACCGCGCTGGAAGCCAAGTGCGAGAACGTCGCCATCGACGTGCTGGCCATCGAGCAGCTGGCCGACTTCGCCTCCGCCAACGTGCAGCTGACCATCGTCGGCCCCGAGGCGCCGCTGGTGAAGGGCGTGGTCGACCTGTTCCGCTCGCGCGGCCTGTCGATCTTCGGCCCCACCGCCGCTGCCGCCCAGCTGGAGGGCTCCAAGGCCTTCACCAAGGACTTCCTCGCCCGCCACGCGATTCCCACCGCGGCCTACCGGAACTTCACCGAGGTCGAGCCGGCGCTGGCCTACCTGCGCGAGCAGGGCGCCCCCATCGTGATCAAGGCCGACGGCCTGGCCGCCGGCAAGGGCGTGATCGTCGCCATGACCCTGGCCGAAGCCGAGGCAGCGGTGCGCGACATGCTCTCCGGCAACGCCTTCGGCGACGCCGGCGCGCGCGTGGTGATCGAGGAATTCCTCGATGGCGAAGAGGCCAGCTTCATCGTCATGGTCGACGGCGAGCACGTGCTGCCGATGGCCACCAGCCAGGACCACAAGCGCGTCGGCGACGGCGACAGCGGCCCGAACACCGGCGGCATGGGCGCCTACTCGCCGGCCCCGGTGGTCACCCCCGCGGTGCACCAGCGGGTGATGGACGAGATCATCTACCCGACCGTGCGCGGCATGGCGGCCGAGGGCAACGTCTACACCGGCTTCCTCTACGCCGGCCTGATGATCGACAAGAGCGGCGCGCCCAAGGTCATCGAGTTCAACTGCCGCTTCGGCGACCCGGAGACCCAGCCGATCATGTGCCGCCTGGAGTCCTCGCTGGTGCTGCTGGTCGAGGCCGCGCTGGCCAAGGCGTTGAACAAGGTCGAGGCGACCTGGGACCCGCGTCCCACCCTCGGCGTGGTGCTGGCGGCCGGCGGCTACCCGGGCGACTACGCCAAGGGCGATGTGATCGAGGGCCTGGACGAAGCGGCACAGCTGGACGGCAAGGTCTTCCATGCCGGTACCGCACTCGACGCCGAGGGCCGCGCGGTGACCGCCGGTGGGCGAGTGCTCTGCGCCACGGCCATCGGCCGCAGCGTGGAGGATGCCCAGCAGCAGGCCTACCGGCTGGCGGAGAAGATCCGCTGGAACGGCATGTTCTACCGCAAGGACATCGGCTACCGCGCCATCGAGCGGGAGCGCTCCGGGCACTGACCGGGCGTTCTTCGCAAAACCCGGCGATGGCGCTGCCGGGGCGCCATCGCGCGATTTCAGCCCGGCAGCGGCGTGGCTATAATCCGCCGTCACACTCGTGAAGGGACTTCGGTCGTGCGACGGCTCTGGATTGTCATCGCGTTGATGTTCGGCTTGCTGACGGGCCATGACGCGCTTTCCGCACCGTCACTCGAGCCCGCCGTCGACGACGGCCAGAGCTGGCGCCTGCTCATCGATCGCTCGGTGCGCCTGACCTTCGAAGAAGTCGTCGCCCAACGCCCACTGTTCCAGCGCCTGGACAAGCTCGCCTTCAGCGCCCCGGCGAGCGACCAGGCCGTCTGGCTGCAGATCAAGCTGCCGCCTGCGGCGACACCGCACTGGTTAAGGCTGTATGCACCGCGCATGCAGTACGTGGACTTCTACCTGCTGCGCGACAGTACGCTGGAGCGGCACGTCGCCACCGGCGAACTGCGCCCGCTCGCTTCGCGCCCACTGCCCGACCGCGCCTACCTATTCGCCGTCCCCGACGATGGCCAGGCCCGCACGGCCTATATCCGCCTGCAGTCGAGCCATCCGATGATGGCCTGGTTCAGCCTGATCGACCAAGCCGGGCTGGTGCAGCAGGCCAATCCGGCCTACCTGTTCGGCGCGCTGTTCGGCGCCATCGCCCTGCTGATGGTCTACAACCTGCTGCGCTTCGCCTACACCTTCAGCTACAGCCACATCTGGCTGGCCGGGGTGCTCGGCGCGATGCTCGCCTGCGCGATCGCCAACCTCGGCCTGCTGGCGACCTGGGCCCCGCGCCTGGTGTACAGCCAGCCGCTGATCGCCGATGCCTCGACCCTGGTCGGCTGCCTCGCCCTGCTGGGCCTGACCCTCGCCTTCTTCCAGCCGCGCCGCCGGCCCTGGTGCAACTGGCTGCTGGGCCTGCTGTTCAACCTTTGCCTGGCGCTGGCCGGGGCCATCATGCTCGGGCCCTGGCTGTGGAACACCTGGCTGGTCTACCTGACGGTCGCGCTGGTGATCCTGGCCTGCCTCATCGTGGCCGCCTGGCACTGGCGTGCCGGCTATCGCCCGGCGCGCCTGCTGGTCGCCGGCCTGCTGCTGTTCGGCGGTGCCTACCTGTTCTTCGTCCCGGCGCTGCTGGGGCTCGAGCAGTTCCGCCCGGGCCTGCTCACCGGCGGGCTGTTCAGCTCGGCGCTGGTCGCGGGCCTGCTGATGAGCTTCGCCCTGCTCGAGCGCCAGCGCCTGTCGCTGGCCGACAGCCGCACGCAGCACACCGCGCAGGCGGTGCTCAGCGCCGAGCTGCGCACCAAGGCCGACTTCCTGGCCCGGGTCAGCCATGAAATCCGCACGCCGATGAACGGTGTGCTCGGCATGAGCGAACTGCTGCTCGGCACCTCGCTGTCGGCCAAGCAGCGCGACTACGTGCAGACCATCCATAGCTCCGGCAACGAGCTGCTCAACCTGATCAACAAGATCCTCGACATTTCCCGCCTGGAGAGCGGCCACATCGAACTGGAAGACGTGCAGTTCGACGTCAGTGCCCTGATCGAGGACTGCCTGAGCATCTTCCGACCGAAGGCCGAGCAGCAGCACGTCGAGCTGGTCAGCGACATCCAGCCGCAACTGCCGCAGATCATCAGCGGCGACCCGGGGCGCCTGCGCCAGGCACTGCTCAACCTCTTGGACAACGCCTTCAAGCACAACGAGGGCGGCGACCTGCTGCTCAGCGCGGTGGTCGAGACTGCGGCCGGCCAGCCGCGGCTGCGCATCAGCATGCAGGACCACGGCAAGCCGCTGCAGCGGCACGAGCGCGACTCGCTGCTCAACCCCGGCAGCGACGGCCAGGACCCGCTGGCGGCCTCGTCCCACGGCGGGCGCCTGGGCCTGGTCATCGCCCGCCAGCTGATGCAGCTGATGGGCGGCGACCTGGGCATACACAGCGACGAGCACGGCAACACCGTCTGGCTCGTCCTGCCGCTGCCGCACGAGGGCCTGCCGCCGGCGAGCCCGGAACTGGAGCGCTCGCTGCACGGCGCGCGGCTGCTGGTGGTGGACGACAACGAGACCTGCCGCAAGGTGCTCGTGCAGCAGTGCGGCAGCTGGGGCATGGAGGTCAGTGCCGTCGGCTCGGGTCGCGAGGCGCTGGCGTTGCTGCGTACCCGCGCCCTGCTCGGCGACTATTTCGATGCCGTGCTGCTCGATCAGGACATGCCCGGCATGAGCGGTATCCAGCTGGCCAGCAAGATTCGCGAAGACTACAGCCTGACCCACGACATCCTGCTGGTCATGCTTACCGGCATGAGCAGTGCGCCGACCAAGGTCGAGGCGCGCAACGCCGGCATCAAGCGCATCCTGGCCAAGCCGGTGGCCGGCTACACGCTGCGCACGACGCTGGCCGAGGAGCTGGCGCTGCGTCAGCGCGAGGAGCGCACGCCGCCACCGGCCGCGGCTCTGCCGGCGCAGGTACCGCAGGACTTCCGCATCCTGGTGGCCGAGGACAACGGCATCTCGACCAAGGTCATCCGCGGCATGCTCAACAAGCTGAAGCTCGATCCCGATACCGCCAGCAACGGCGAGCAGGCGCTGCTGGCGATCATGGCGCAGCCCTACGACCTGGTGCTGATGGACTGCGAAATGCCGGTCATGGACGGCTTCGAGGCGACCCGCCGCCTGCGTGAATGGGAAGCCCGCGAAGGTCGCCCGCACACGCCCGTGGTGGCGCTGACCGCGCACATCCTCAGCGAACACCGGGACCGTGCGCGCGAGGCCGGGATGGATGCACACATGGCCAAGCCCGTCGAACTCTCGCAGCTGCGCGATCAGGTCGAGCACTGGGTCCAGGTCAAGGCGGCGCGCCCGCCATCCTGAGCCTGCCAGGCGGCCGACTGCGGCCCCACGCCTCGCCGAGCACTCGATCCCCGGCCCACACCGACCGGCGCACCGACGCTAACCCTCAGCATGCGCGACGATATCGCTGATGAGCAGCCCGCTGGCCGGCCGCGAGGGCATGCGCGTCTCGTCGATGCGCAGATCCTGCTCGGGCAAGCGGTACTGCATCCCGCGGGTCAGCAGGCGCAGCGCCGCCTTGAGCAACTCGATCGCCGGGCGCTCGCCCGGACAGCGATGGCCCTGCGCCGCGTCGCCGCCACCCTGAGTGACGAGGCGATAGGGCCCCGGCCGGCAGTCGACGAAGCGTTCGGGGCGGAACGCCTCCGCCTCGTGCCAGGTCCGCGGATCACGGTTGGTGCCGTACAGATCCAGCAACACGCGCGTGCCCTTGGCGAAGCGGTAGCCCTGCCAGTGGAACGTCATGCGCACCCGCGCCGCGGTGAACGGGAAGAATGCGTGCAGCCGGCGAACCTCCTGGGCAAAGGCTTCGCACAGGCGATCGTCATGCAGGCGCTCCCGCCATTGCGGGTGACGCTCCAGTTCCAGCGCGGCGAACACCACGAAGCGCGCCACCGCGACCGTCGGGCGCAGCAGGTTGAGCAGTTCGACCGCGGCCGTATGCAGCGGCAGTTGCGTGCCGTCCAGCTCGCGATGGCCGGCGACCCAGGCCAGCGGAGAATCGGCAGGGGCGAACCCGCGCCGCGCCTGGTCGAGCAACGCGGCAGCCCAGGCCTCGGCCTCGCGGCGCGCTCGGCGCGCCTGCCAATGTCGCGGACCAATACCGCCGGCCCCGTCGAACAGCGCGACCAACTGCGCGCAGCGCCGCTCCAGTTCGCCGGGGCCGAGCGCGATGCCGGCCCAGGCGCATACGCTGTCGGTGAGCACCTGCTCGACGGCCGGCAACAGCTCGATCGTGCCGGACGCCGTCCAGCGCGGCATGGCCGCCCGCCAGCGCTCCTCGAACAGCGCCACCAGCTGCCAGAGCCGCTCGGGGCCCAGCAGGTCGAGAAACAGCTGCTTGCGCTGGCGATGGGCCGGGCCATCGAGCCCCTGCACGCCCCCCTTGCCAAACAGGGTCCTCTGCAGCAGCCGCGGCGCAGCCCCGGCGCGCTCGAACCGCTCCTCGTCGTAGAACAACCGCGCCGCCTCCTCGCCGCTGATGCACAGGGTGTCCTGCAGCAGCAGGCGCACCGCGAAGACGTCGCTGCCCAGCCGCCGGCAGCGGTTACGGATAAAGCCATTACCCTCCCTGAGCAGGGCCAGCGAACCTTCGATGCTGTCGTCGTGTGGAATCTCGCTCATCGGTACACATCCAGGCTTTCCCATGCTGACCACACCGCGGTACGGCAGTGCACCGAGTGCTGCCACGACATGACAGGCGTGCACGACACTGAACAAATCCGGCCTGCCGCTGCCGATTAAGGCAGTACTGGCCGAATCCCGTGCGGCAGTGCATGCTTTGCGCCCTGCCGCACACCGTGCCCAATCCAGCTACCTGCCCCCGCCGCAGCGAGGAGCCCGATCGATGACGAGACGAAGCGATATCGCCTGGACCCTGATCGGGCTCGTGGCGGTGCTGCTGTCCGGCTATCTGCTGTACGAAGAGGTTCGCAACATCTCTCTCGCCGAGCTGACCGACAGCCTCCTGGCCATCGCCAGCGGCCACTGGATCGCGGCGGCGCTGGCCACGCTTGGCGCCTACTGCGCGCTGGCCTGGTACGACCGCATCGCCATGCTGCACCTGGGCAAGCGCATCTCCTGGTGGTTCATCACCCTGTGTTCGTTCACCACCTACGCCCTGGCCCACAACATCGGCGCCTCGGTGTTCTCCGGCGCGGTGGTGCGCTACCGCGCCTACCGCAGCAAGGGGCTGACGCCGCAGGAGATCGGCATCCTGATCGTGTTCTGCTCGCTGACCTTCGGCCTCGGCACGCTGCTGGCCGGCGGCGCGGTGCTGGTCCTCAAGCCGTCGGTGCTCGACCGCATGGTCGAGATCGACCCCTGGGTCACCGTCGGCCTGGGCTCGCTGCTGCTGGGGCTGGTGGCGCTCTACGTGCTCGGCTCGTGGCGCCAGTTCCAGCCGTGGAAGTTCGGCAAGTGGCACATCGAGTACCCGCGCCTGCGCATCGTCGCGCGCCAGCTGCTGGCCGGCCCGCTCGAACTGCTCTGCGCCGCGGCGATCATCTACTTCGCCCTGCCGCCGGAACAGAACCCCGGCTACCTGACGGTGCTTGGCGTGTTCCTCGCCTCCTTTTCCCTGGCGCTGCTGTCCCACGCACCGGGCGGGCTGGGCGTGCTGGAGGTGACCTTCCTCGCCGCGCTGCCGGAGCTGGACACCGCCGACGTGCTGGCCGCGCTGATCGTCTTCCGCGCGCTGTACCTGCTGCTGCCCTTCGCCCTGGCGATCTTCATCGTGCTGGGGTTCGAGACCGGACAATGGGCCGAACGCCGGAAGCAGCGAAGCTGATGCGCAATAACGCCAGCCGGCGCTGGCAGGCGAGCGCCACTCAGGCGATCATGACGCCCCCGAACGCGATCCAACCGACATGACCGATACCCAGCTGCAGACCGAACACCAGCCCCGCCCGCTGATCGACATGGCGGTCAGCATCGTCATTCCCTCGCTCATCCTGATGAAGCTCAGCGGCGAACAGCGCCTCGGCGCCAACGGCGCGCTGGTGCTGGCGCTGGCCTTCCCGCTTGGCTGGGGGCTGTGGGAGCTGGTCCGCTATCGCAAGTTCAACTGGATCGCCCTGCTCGGCCTGGTCAGCGTGCTGCTGACCGGCGGCATCGGCCTGCTGCAGCTCGATACCCAGTGGCTGGCGATCAAGGAAGCCGCCGTGCCCGGGATGATCGGCATCGCCGTGCTGCTGTCCACGCGCACGCGCTACCCGCTGATCCGCACCATGCTCTACAACCCCAAGGTGATCAACGTCGACAAGGTCCACGAGCAACTCGAGCACAAGGGCCTGACCGCCTCCTTCGAGCGACGCCTGCAGCGCGCCACCTATTGGCTGAGCGGCACCTTCTTCTTCTCGTCGGTGATGAACTACGTGCTGGCCAAGTGGATCGTGCACAGCCCGGCCGGCACCGAGGCGTTCAACGCCGAGCTGGGGCGCATGACCCTGCTCAGCTACCCGATGATCGCCATCCCCAGCATGCTGATGATGATGGCCATCCTCTACTACCTCTGGCGCACCATCCATGACCTGACCGGGCTGTCGCTGGACGAGATCATGCACGCCCCCCACGAGCGCAGCGCACGCAAGTGAGGGGCGCAAGCGCCACTAGAACACCAGCTTGAACAGCCCGATCACCACGATCAGGCCAATGATGAAAATGATGCCCGCGGTACCACCGATGAACTTCAGCATGGGATGTTCCTCCTCCGTTATCGTCATTCGGTGGACAGCGCAGGGGCCGGCGACGTTCGTCGGTTGCCTCAGCCGGAGAGCGACAGCATCCACAGCGGCAGGCTGATCGCCGCCACCAGGGTGGAGAGGAACACCGCCGAGCCGACCGGGCGGGTGTCGTCGGCATCGCGCACGAAGGCCAGCACGTTCACCCCGCTCGGGCAGGCGGCGAGCAGCACCAGCACGCTGCGCGCCTCGTGGCCGAGCCCCGGCAGCCAGCCCGCCAGCCACCAGACCAGCGCCGGGAACAGGCCGAGCTTGATCGCCGTCAGCAGCACCGCCGTGCCACTGGGACGCAGGCGGTAGCGCGCCAGGCTCAGGCCCAGCACCAGCAGCGCACAGGGCAGCGCCGCCTGGGCCAGCCAGCCGGCCAGCCGCCAGAACGGCTCGGGCAGCTCGAGCCCGGACAGGTTGAGCAGCGCCCCGGCCAGCAACCCGACGATCAGCGGGTTGGCCAGGTTCTTGGCCAGTGCCGGCAGACTGACGCGCTCGCCCGAACCCAGCGCCACGTAGAAGCTCTGCAGCGAGAACAGGATCAGGCTGTGGAACACCAGGATGGCGAACACGTAGACCAGGCTTTCGCTGCCCAGCAGCGTGCTCACCAGCGGGATGCCGACCAGCACGTTGTTCGAATAGGCCGCCGCCAGGCCCAGCGCCGAGGGTCGGCCACGCAGCCGGTGCACCACCAGGTTGACCGTGAAGAACACCAGCAGGACCGGCGCGAAATAGGCCAGCAGCAGCATCGGCGACATGCCCTGGCTGAGCTCGGCGCGGGCGATGCCGTTGAACAGCACCGCCGGCATGAACAGCTTGAAGGTCAGCGCCGCCAGTCCGGCCGCCCCCTGCTCGGTCAGCCACTGGCGCCGGCCCAGCACAAGCCCGAGCGCAATCAGCGCAAAGATCGGCGCAATCGCCTGAACCGCTACCATGCAACGACACTCCCGAGGCTAGTCGCCGGGCTGGCGAAAAGCCTCAAGAATATCGGCCCAGAGCGGCCCCTGCACCCCCGGATTGCGTCGCTCAGGCCAGCGAGGCCCGCGCCGCCGGTTGCTCGTGGCGCGCCAGACGCTCCAGCACGTCGGCCAGATCACGGCGCCAGTCGCGCTGGCTGATGCCGTACTGCGCGTGCAGGCGGCTGCAGTCGAGCACCGACCAGGCCGGCCGGCGCGCCGGCGTCGGGTAGTCGCTGGTGGCGATCGGCCTGACCTGCGGCCGGCGGGCAAGCAGGCCGAGCGCCTCGGCCTGGCGGAAGATTTCCTCGGCGAAGTCGTACCAGCTGCACGCCGGTGCGCCGCTGTAGTGGTAGAGCCCCCAGGCCAGCGAACCCTCGCGGGCATAGTGGCGCGCCAGCCAGAGCAGCACGCCGGCGATATTGCCGGCCTCGGTGGGGCCGCCGACCTGGTCGCTCACCACGCCCAGGCTGTCGCGCTCGGCGCCCAGGCGCAGCATGGTCTTGACGAAGTTGTGCCCGTGCAGGCCGTAGACCCAGCTGGTGCGCAGGATCAGGTGTTCGGGCAGCTGCTCGGCGATGGCCTGCTCGCCCGCCAGCTTGCTGGCACCGTAGACGCCGGTGGGCGCAGTGTGATCATCCTCGCGGCAGGGCCGGTCGCCCTCGCCGCAGAACACATAGTCGGTGGACAGATGCAGCAGCGGTACGCCAGCCCGCGCCGCGGCCGCCGCCAGGTTGCGCGGCCCGTCGCGATTGATCGCATAGGCCTGCTGCTCGTCCTTCTCGGCATTGTCGACATGGGTATAGGCTGCCGCATTGATGATCATCTGCGGCTGGAACTGCTGAAGATCTCGTTCGATCTGCTCGGAGCGGGTGATATCGAGCTGCTGCCGGTCTCTTCCTATCGCCGTCAGGCCAAAGTTCGCAGCCCGCTCGACCAGTTCGCGACCGACCTGGCCATTCGCGCCACACACGAGAATCCGCATCGTTTGTTGCCTCGTCGAAACGCCCCACCACGGGTGGCGTTCTGGATAATCCTGGCCGCCTTCTGTGGCGGCCGCTTGAACCAGCTCCAGCCGGAGCTGACTGCCCTCAGACGCGCCGATCGGCGCCGACGCCTCGCGCCAGGGCCGCTCGCCCATGAGCACAGCGACCTTGAGGCCCAAAAAAAACGCGTTTGTTCCGCAGCCGTATCATTCAGCTACAACTTTCGTCGCCCCGTTCACGGCAGTACCGGTATCCGCCGCGCCAGGCGAATCTCCTCGGCAGAAAGCTCGGCCGCGTAGGCGAGCACCTCGACGCCGGCGGCCATGGCATCCTGCAGCGCGGCAGCATACAGCGGATCGATCTCGCGCGCCGGGCGCACGCCCTCGACTCCAGACAGGTTCACGCAATACAGCAGCACCGCCCGCTGCCCGCTACGCGCCAGCGCGGCCAGTTCGCGCAGGTGCCGCGCACCACGGCTGGTCACCGCATCGGGAAAGGCCGCCACCGCATCGTCGGCAAAGCCCAGGGTCACGCTCTTCACCTCGACATGCACCTCGCTGCCCGGATAGCTCAGGCAGAAGTCCACCCGGCTGTTCTCCTGTCCGTAGGCGACTTCGCGGCGCAGTCGGGTGAAGCCGTCCAGCTCGGCGATGACGCCGTCGAGCAGCGCTTCCTCCACCAGCCGGTTGGCCCGCGCGGTGTTGATGCAGGCCAGGCGACCCTGCGGCGTCTCCACCAGCTCCCAGGTACCGGGCAGCTTGCGCCTGGGATCGTCGTTGCGGGCGAACCAGACCCGCGCACCCTCGGCCATGCAGTTGAGCATCGAGCCGGTATTGGGGCAGTGGATGCACAGCGGCTCGCCCTGCTCGGTCACCACGTCGGCGAGAAAGCGCTTGTAGCGGCGCACCAGCCGGGCCGCTTCCAGGGGCTGTGCGAAACGCATCAGGGCCGCCAGCTCTGCAGGCCGCGGGCGATGCGCGCGACGGCCTGCTCGAGCACCGGCAACGCCTGGGTATAGGCAAACCGCACATGGTGGCCGGCCTGGTGCCGGCCGAAATCCAGCCCCGGGGTGATGGCGACAAACTCGGTCTCCAGCATGTGCTGGCAGAAGCGGTAGGCGTCGCCGCCGAAGGCGCTGATGTCGGCGTACAGGTAGAAGGCGCCCTGCGGCTCGACAGCGATGCCGAAGCCCAGCTCGCGCAGCGCCGGCAGGAGGAAGTCGCGACGCTTGCGGAACTCGGCGCGACGCGCCTCGAGAATCTCCAGTGTCGGCGCCTCGAAGCAGGCCAGCGCGGCATGCTGGGCCATGCTCGGCGCGCTGATGTAGAGGTTCTGCGCGAGCTTTTCCAGCTCCGCCACGGCGGCTGCCGGCGCCACCAGCCAGCCGAGCCGCCAGCCGGTCATGCCGAAGTACTTGGAGAAACTGTTGAGCACGAAGGCCTGGTCGTCGACCTCCAGCACGCTGGCCGCGTCCACGCCGTAGGTCAGGCCGTGGTAGATCTCGTCCACCACCAGATGCCCGCCGCGCTCCTTCAGCGCCGCGGACAGTGCGGCCAGCTGCGCCCGCTCCAACAGGGTGCCGGTGGGGTTGGCCGGCGAGGCTACCAGCGCGCCGACGCTGGCCTGGTCCCAGTGCCGCGCCACCAGCTCCGGCGTCAGCTGATACTGGCTCTCCGGCCCGACCGGCACCAGTTGCGCCGCGCCCTCGACCAGGCGCAGGAAGTGCCGGTTGCACGGGTAGCCCGGGTCGGCCAGCAGCCAGTGGCGTCCCGGATCGACCAGCAGGCTGCTGGCCAGCAGCAGCGCACCGGAGCCACCGGGAGTAATAAGGATGCGTTCGGGGTCTATGGTCAGACGGTAGCGCTGGCTATAAAAGGTGGCGATCGCCTCGCGCAGTTGCGGCAACCCGCGGGCAGCGGTGTAGCGAGTGTGCCCGGCGGCCAGCGCAGCCTGCCCGGCAGCGACGATGGGCGCGGCGGTGGTGAAGTCCGGCTCGCCGATCTCCAGATGGATGACATCATGGCCCTGAACCTGCAGCTGGTTGGCCCGGTCCAACAGCGCCATGACATGGAAGGGTTCGATCGCACGGCTGCGTGCGCTGAAAGACGCGGTCATCGGGCCCACCTGAGCGGTCAAAACGAGGATTCTACCCAAGGCCCCGTCACGCCAGAAGACACATCGCTTCGGGAGTAGCGCACCCCGAGCCGATCTGGTAAGTTCGCCCGCTTGCAGCCGCAGGGCCGGCACGAGCCGGCGGGGACACATCATCTGCGCAATGGACATAGCGAGAGGCGTTCATCCATGCCCATTACCAAAGCGACACCGACTAGCAGTCAACTGATTCGCGCCTTCGAGCCGTACAAGGAATCCCCCGGCGAGGAGTACATGAGCGACAAGATGCGCGCTCATTTCACCGGCATCCTGAACAAGTGGAAGCAGGAGCTGATGGAGGAAGTCGATCGCACCGTGCACCACATGCAGGACGAGGCTGCCAACTTCCCGGATCCGGCCGACCGCGCCAGCCAGGAAGAGGAATTCAGCCTGGAGCTGCGTGCCCGCGACCGCGAGCGCAAGCTGATCAAGAAGATCGACGAAACCCTGCAGCTGATCGAGGACAACGAGTACGGCTGGTGCGAGTCCTGCGGCGTGGAGATTGGCATCCGCCGCCTCGAAGCCCGCCCGACCGCCACGCTGTGCATCGACTGCAAGACGCTGGCCGAGATCAAGGAAAAGCAACTCGGTTCCTGATCCCAACGGGGCGCCTAGGCGCCCCGCTTGTTTTCCCGCCTGATACGCCTTCCCGGCCGTCATGTCCGCGCCCACCCCACTCTCCTCCCAGCCTTATGTCGGGCGCTTCGCACCGACCCCCAGCGGCTACCTGCACTTCGGCTCGCTGGTCGCCGCCCTGGCCTCCTACCTCGATGCACGCGCCGTCGCCGGCCGCTGGCTGCTGCGCATGGAAGACCTCGATCCGCCGCGCGAGATGCCCGGTGCGCAACAGGCCATCCTGCAGACGCTGGAGCGCTACGGCTTCGAATGGGACGGCCCGGTGGTGCGCCAGAGCGAACGGCTGGACACGTACAACAGGGTGATCGAGCGCCTGCTCGAGCGCGGCCTGGCCTACCCGTGCCACTGCTCGCGCAAGAAGCTGCAGGGCCATGCCGGCGTCTATCCCGGGTTCTGCCGCAACGCCGGCCTGCCCCTGGAAGGCGCCGCGATCCGCCTGCGCGTCCCCGAGCGGGTATACGCCTTCAGCGACCGCGTACAGGGCGAGTTTCGCCAGCAGCTGGGCCGCGAGGTGGGCGATTTCGTCATTCGCCGGCGCGACGGACTGATCGCCTACCAGCTGGCGGTGGTGCTCGACGACGCCTGGCAGGGCATCACCGACGTGGTGCGCGGCGCCGACCTGCTCGACTCGACGCCGCGCCAGCTGTACCTGCAGGAGGTGCTCGGACTGCCGCAACCGCGCTACCTGCACGTGCCGCTGATCATCCAGCCGGACGGCCACAAGCTGGGCAAGTCCTACCGCTCGCCGCCACTCGCCGCGGACCAGGCCGGCCCGCTGCTGTTACGCGCATTGCGTGCCCTGGGGCAACAACCGGCGGCCGAACTGGCCGGCGCGGCTCCCGGCGAAGTGCTGGCCTGGGGCATCGCCCATTGGGATGCCGCGCGCATCCCGCACAGCCTGACGCTGGCCGAAGCGCAATTGCGCTGACGCGGTCAAGACTCGCCAAGCAGCGACGCAGCGCTTATAACTGGCAGCTTGCTGCTTGAGGCTTGTCGCGCGTATGTACATCTACCGACTGGTACTGCTCCTGGTGGTGGGCATCTACCTGTTCTCCCCGGCCATCATGGACTGGTGGATCGACCCCGACGGCGCCTGGTACCGGCCGTACCTGCTATGGCTGATCCTCATCGTGGTCACCTTCATCCTGCAGAGCCAGCGCGATGCCGACGAACTTTAGCCTCAGCCACCTGGTGCTGATCAGCGCCGCCTACCTGCTGGCCCTGTTCGGCGTCGCCTGGTTCAGCGAGCGCGGCCTGATCCCGCGGGCGATCATCCGCCACCCG
The DNA here is from genome assembly GCF_021726475.1 of Pseudomonas oligotrophica. GTDB lineage: Bacteria > Pseudomonadota > Gammaproteobacteria > Pseudomonadales > Pseudomonadaceae > Stutzerimonas > Stutzerimonas oligotrophica. The sequence goes on along the minus strand of NZ_JAKJRU010000002.1, from coordinate 614,973 downwards.
CTGACCTACACGCTCTCGCTGGGCGTCTATGCCAGCGCCTGGGCCTTCTACGGCACGGTCGGGCTGGCCTACCAGTACGGCTACGGCTTCCTTGCCACCTACCTCGGCGTATGCGGCGCCTTCCTCCTGGCGCCGGTGCTGCTCTACCCGATCCTGCGCATCACCCGCACCTACCAGCTGGCCTCGCTGGCCGACCTCTTTGCCTTCCGCTTCCGCAGCACCTGGGCCGGCGCACTGACCACCGTGGTCATGCTGATCGGCATGCTGCCGCTGCTCGCCCTGCAGATCCAGGCGGTGGCCGACGCCATCGGCATCCTCACCCTGGAGCCGATGCAGGAACGGGTCGCGCTCGGCTACTGCGCGCTGATCATGCTGTTCACCGTGCTCTTCGGCGCGCGCCACATCGCCGCCCGCGAGAAGCACCAGGGCCTGGTGTTCGCCATCGCCTTCGAATCGGTGGTCAAGCTGGCCACCTTCGGTGCCATCGGCCTCTACTCGCTGTATGTGGTGTTCGGCGGCCCGCACCAGCTCGAGCTCTGGCTGCTGCAGAACCAGTCGGCGCTGCAGGCGCTGCACACACCGCTGCAGGAAGGCCCCTGGCGCACGCTGCTGCTGGTGTTCTTCGCCTCGGCGATCGTCATGCCGCACATGTTCCACATGACCTTCGCCGAGAACCTCAACCCGCGGGCGCTGGTCAGCGCCAGCTGGGGCCTGCCGTTGTACCTGCTGCTGATGAGCCTGGCCGTGCCGCTGATCCTCTGGGCCGGCCTGAAGCTGGGCGTGAGCACCAATCCGGAATACTTCACCCTCGGCCTGGGCATCGCCGCCGGCAACGAGACCCTGGCCCTGCTCGCCTTTGTCGGCGGCCTGTCGGCCTCCAGCGGGCTGATCATCGTCAGCACCCTGGCGCTTTCGGGCATGGCGCTCAACCACCTGGTGCTGCCGCTTTACCAGCCCTCCTCCGAAGGTAACATCTACCGCTGGCTGAAGTGGACGCGGCGCAGCCTGATCCTGGCGATCATCCTCGCCGGCTACGGCTTCTACCTGCTGCTCGGCGCCGAGCAGGACCTCTCCAACCTGGGCATCGTCGCCTTCGTCGCCACCTTGCAGTTCCTTCCCGGCGTGCTCTCGGTGCTCTACTGGCCGACCGCCAACCGCCGCGGCTTCATCGCCGGGCTGGTGGCCGGGATCGGCGTCTGGATCACCACCATGCTGCTGCCGCTGGTGGGCAACCTGGACGGCTTCTACATCCCGCTGTTCAACCTGGTCTACGTGCTCGACGACACCAGCTGGCACCTGGCAGCGATCGCCTCGCTGGCGGTCAACGTGCTGGCCTTCACCCTGGTCTCGCTGTTCACCGACAGCAGCACGGAGGAACAGAGCGCCGCCGAAGCCTGCGCCGTGGAGAACCTGCGTCGTCCGCAGCGCCGCGAACTGATGGCCGCCTCGCCGCAGGAGTTCGCCGCCCAGCTGGCCAAGCCGCTGGGGGCCAAGATCGCCCAGCGCGAGGTGGAGCAGGCGTTGCGCGACCTGCAGATGCCCTTCGACGAACATCGCCCCTACGCCCTGCGTCGCCTGCGCGACCGCCTCGAGGCCAACCTCTCGGGCCTGATGGGCCCCAGCGTCGCCCAGGACCTCGTCGAGACCTTCCTGCCCTACAAGAACGGCGCCGAGGGCTACGTCACCGAGGACATCCACTTCATCGAGAGCCGCCTGGAGGACTACCACTCGCGCCTCACCGGCCTGGCCGCCGAACTCGACGCCCTGCGCCGCTACCATCGCCAGACCCTGCAGGAGCTGCCGATGGGCGTCTGCTCGCTGGCCAAGGACCAGGAAATCCTCATGTGGAACCGCGCGCTGGAAGAATTGACCGGCATTCCTGCGCTGCAGGTGGTGGGCTCGCGCCTGCCGACTATCGCCGAACCCTGGCGCAGCCTGCTGGCCGACTTCATCGACCAGCCCGACGAGCACCTGCACAAGAAGCGCCTCTCGCTCGACGGCGCGCGGCGCTGCCTGAACCTGCACAAGGCGGCGATCGCCGAGCCCCTGGCGCCGGGCAACAGCGGCCTGGTGCTGCTGGTCGAGGACCTCACCGAAACCCAGGAGCTGGAGGACCGCCTGGTGCACTCCGAGCGCCTGGCCAGCATCGGCCGGCTGGCGGCCGGGGTCGCCCACGAGATCGGCAATCCGATCACCGGCATCGCCTGCCTGGCGCAGAACCTGCGTGAAGAGCGCGAGGACGACGGCGAGATCACCGAGATCAGCAGCCAGATCATCGAGCAGACCAAGCGCGTCTCGCGCATCGTGCAATCGCTGATGAGCTTCGCCCATGCCGGCGGGCGCCAGCAGAGCCTGTACCCGGTGAGCCTGCGCGACATCACCCAGGAAGCCATCGCCCTGCTCTCGCTCAACCGCGAGCGCACCGAGGTCAACTTCGTCAACCTCTGCGACGCCGGGCACCTGGCCGAGGGCGATGCCCAGCGCCTGGCCCAGGTGGTGATCAACCTGCTGTCCAACGCCCGCGACGCCTCCGCCGCCGGCGGCACCATTCGCGTCAGCAGCGAGCAGGCCGAGCAGACCGTCTACCTGATCGTCGAGGACGAGGGCTGCGGGATTCCCAAGGCCATCCAGGACCGCCTGTTCGAGCCGTTCTTCACCACCAAGGATCCCGGCGAAGGCACCGGCCTGGGCCTTGCGCTGGTCTATTCGATCGTGGAAGAGCATTATGGCCAGATCGATATCGACAGCCCGGCCGACCCGCTGACCCAGCGCGGCACCCGGTTCCGCATCACCCTGCCGCGGCATGTCGAGGCGTCGCATGCCGCAAGTTGAAGAGGCGCCCGTCGTATCGGCCCCGGGCCGATGCGCCTCCAGACCGTCGAGAGAGTACTGATGTCACATATCCTGATCGTCGAAGACGAAACCATCATCCGCTCCGCCCTGCGCCGGCTGCTCGAACGCAATCATTACGAGGTCAGCGAGGCAGGCTCGGTGCAGGAGGCGCAGGAGCGCTACAGCATCCCGGCCTTCGATCTGATCGTCAGCGACCTGCGCCTGCCCGGCGCGCCGGGCACCGAGCTGATCAGGCTGGCCGAAGGCACGCCCGTGCTGATCATGACCAGCTACGCCAGCCTGCGCTCGGCGGTGGATTCCATGAAGCTCGGCGCGGTCGACTACATCGCCAAGCCGTTCGACCACGACGAGATGCTGCAGACCGTCGCGCGCATCCTCAGCGACCGCCAACAGGCCGCGAGCCAACCCATCGCAGCGCGCGAGACGGCATCCGCCCCGGCCGGCGTCGCCAGCGATGCGGCCGACATCGGCATCATCGGCCACTGCCCGCCGATGCTCGACCTGTTCGGCAAGATCCGCAAGGTCGCGCCAACCGATTCCAACGTGCTGATCCAGGGCGAGTCGGGCACCGGCAAGGAGCTGGTCGCCCGCGCCCTGCATAACCTCTCGCGCCGCGCCAAGGCGCCGATGATCTCGGTGAACTGCGCAGCCATTCCGGAAACCCTGATCGAATCCGAGCTGTTCGGCCACGAGAAGGGCGCCTTCACCGGCGCCAGCGCCGGGCGTGCCGGCCTGGTGGAGGCGGCTGACGGCGGCACCCTGTTCCTCGACGAGATCGGCGAGCTGCCACTCGAAGCCCAGGCGCGCCTGCTGCGCGTGCTGCAGGAGGGCGAGATCCGCCGCGTCGGCTCGGTCCATTCGCAAAAGGTCGACGTGCGCCTGATCGCCGCGACCCATCGCGACCTGAAGACGCTGGCCAAGACCGGCCAGTTCCGCGAAGACCTCTACTACCGGCTGCACGTCATCGCGCTCAAGCTGCCGGCACTGCGCGAGCGCGGCAACGACGTGCTGGAGATCGCCAACGCCTTTCTCGACCGCCAGTGCCAGCGCATGGGCAGCGAAGCGATGCGCTTCTCCCGCGAGGCCGAGCAGGCGATCCGCCACTACGCCTGGCCCGGCAACGTGCGTGAACTGGAAAATGCCATCGAGCGGGCTGCGATCCTCAGCGAGGGTACGGAAATCAACGCCGACCTGCTGGGCATCGACATCGAGATCGACGACCTCGACGACGACTTCGAAGGCGAATGCACGCCGCTATCGGCCAGCGCCGCCAGCGAGCCGACCGAGGACCTGTCGCTGGAAGACTACTTCCAGCACTTCGTCCTCGAACACCAGGACCACATGACCGAGACCGAACTGGCGCGCAAGCTGGGCATCAGCCGCAAGTGCCTGTGGGAGCGGCGCCAGCGCCTGGGTATACCGCGCCGCAAGTCAGGCGCTGCCAGCTGACCGGGCCAGGTGCCCCGCAGGGTGTTACCGCCCTGCTCCACGCGTAACAGCAAACCGGGTTCATCGGTAACGACGAACCCGGTTTTTTTATGCCTCGCGGCAACCAAATGCGGTCAACTCATTGAATTTAAAGGGTTTTTAAAAACTGGCACGGCATCTGCTTTCTTATTGGCACAACAACAATAACAAGCGACCCCACAATAAGAACAAGACGTAACGACTCCAGCAAAACAACGACAACAACGCGGAGGCGCAGCTAACTGATTCTTTTGGAGAGGACTTGCCACGGCCCCTGGCCAGCTGACCGGACCGAGAACAACAAGAACTGCCTGAGCAGTGCCCGTACCGGCAATCGGCAACTCAGCGACCAAAGAAATCCGTTTGCTATTGGCTCCCTTTCGGAGCGCTTCCCCGCAGGGACTGACCGCGGGGACAGGCGAAAACAAGAACAAACGCCTGCGAACAATAACAACAGCACGCGACAAAATTTCCAGAGGGGAGCCTAGGCTCCCCTCTGTGCTATCCGCTCACAGTTTTGACACCCCCGCCTCCTTCCTGCACCATCGCCTGCTGCCGGATGCTAGAATCCGTGCACGTTTGCCGGCATTCGCATGCCGATCCGCCATCCTGCCTACAGTACCTCTCATGCTGAAAAAGCTGTTCCAGTCATTTCGCCTTCCCCTGCGTCGCATCCCGCATGCCCGTCGCGCTCCCGAAATACTGACCAGCCGGCAACACTCGCTGCATCGCAACGAAATCAGCCGTCATGCGGTGAGTGTGGTCGAGCGCCTGCAACAGGCTGGCTACGAGGCCTACGTGGTCGGTGGCTGCGTGCGCGACCTGCTGCTGCAGCTCGACCCCAAGGACTACGACGTCGCCACCAGCGCAACGCCGGAGCAGGTCCGGGCGGAATTCCGCAACGCACGGGTGATCGGCCGCCGCTTCAAGCTGGTCCACGTGCACTTCGGCCGCGAGATCATCGAGGTGGCGACCTTCCGCGCCGGCCATCCGCAGGAGGATGACGAGCAGGACCGCCACCAGGCGGCGCGCAACGAGAGCGGCCGCATCCTGCGCGACAACGTCTACGGCACGCTGGAAGACGATGCCCAGCGGCGCGACTTCACCATCAACGCGCTGTACTACGACCCCAGCAGCGAGCGCATCCTCGACCATACCCACGGCGTGCACGACATCCGCAACCGCCTGGTGCGCCTGATCGGCGACCCCGAGCAGCGCTACCAGGAAGACCCGGTGCGCATGCTGCGTGCCGTGCGCTTCGCCGCCAAGCTGGACTTCGAGATCGAGCGGCACAGCGCCGAACCCATCCATGAACTGGCCGAGTTGCTGGAGGACATCCCCGCCGCACGCTTGTTCGAGGAAGTCCTCAAGCTGTTCCTCGGCGGCAGTGCCGAGCGCACCTTCGACCTGTTGCAGGAATATGGACTCTTCGCCCCGCTGTTCCCCGCCAGCGCCGCGGCCATGGAGCGCAACCCCGAGTATGCCGAGACGCTGATCCGCAACGCGCTGATCAACACCGACCTGCGTATCCAGCAGGGCAAGCCGGTCACCCCGGCGTTCCTCTTCGCCGCGCTGCTGTGGCCGGCGCTACCGGCGCGCGTGCTCGAGCTGCAGGACCGCGGCATGCCGCCGATCCCGGCGATGCAGGAAGCGGCCCACGACATCATCTGGGAACAGTGCCAGCGCACCGCGATCCCCAAGCGCTTCACCATTCCCATGCGCGAGATCTGGGACATGCAGGAGCGCCTGCCTCGGCGCCAGGGGCGGCGTGCCGACCAACTGCTGGAAAGCCCGCGCTTTCGTGCCGGTTACGATTTCCTGCTGCTGCGCGAGAGCGCCGGCGAGCAGACCCACGGCCTGGGTGACTGGTGGACGCGCTACCAGGAGGTCGACGACAGCGAGCGCCGCCGCATGATCCGCGACATCGGCAGCCGCGAGGACGGCGCCGCACCGCGCAAGCGCCGTCGCTCCGGCGGCCGGCGCAAGCGCGGCGGCAGCGACGCCCCGGCCGCGTCCGATTGATGAACCGTGCCTATATAGGGCTTGGCAGCAATCTGGCCGAGCCGCAGCGCCAGCTTCGCGAAGCGCTTGCCGCGCTGGACAGGATCGAGCGCACCCGGCTCGCCGGGGTCTCGTCCTTCTATGCCAGCGACCCGCTAGGCCCGAGCGACCAGCCGCGCTACCTCAACGCAGTCGCCGCCATCGATACCGAGCTCGAACCTGTGGCCCTGCTCGATGCGCTGCAGGCCATCGAGCAGACCCAGGGGCGGCAGCGCAAGGCCGAGCGCTGGGGGCCGCGAACCCTCGACCTGGACATCCTGCTGTTCGGCGAGCAGCGAATCGACGAGCCGCGCCTGCAGGTCCCGCACTACCACATGCAGGCGCGCGCCTTCGTCCTCTATCCGCTGGCCGAACTGCTGCCGGCCGGGTTCCGCCTGCCCGATGGTCGCCGCCTGGCCGAGCTGCTCGCCAACTGCCCCTTCACCGGACTGGAGCGGCTCGAGGCCGATGCGTAACGCGCGGCGGTAACGGCCGTAACACGGTGGTAACACCCGTCATTGACTTAGCTGGGCGTCAACCCGACTATAAGCGCCCTTCGCTGGACCGATTGTCGCAGGCGAAAGCCGCGCACGGCCGGCAACAGACCTCAGAGGCACGAAGAGGACGGCGTAATGCCAGACGTAACCCTGACCACCCTGCAGGGGCTCAAGCAGAAGGGCGAAAAGATCGTCATGCTCACCTGCTATGACGCCACCTTCGCGCGCACCGCGTGCGAGGCAGGCGTGGAAATGCTGCTCATCGGCGACTCGCTCGGCATGGTCCTGCAGGGCCACGACAGCACGCTGCCGGTGAGCGTGGCAGACATGGCCTACCACACCGCCAGCGTCAAGCGCGGCAACCGTGGCGCCATGATCGTCGCCGACCTGCCGTTCATGGCCAATGCCACCGTGGAACAGACCCTGGCCAACTCCGCCACGCTGATGCAGGCCGGAGCCCACATGATCAAGCTCGAAGGCGCCGGCTGGCTGGCCGAATCGATCCGCCTGCTGGCCGAGCGCGGCATCCCGGTGTGCGCCCACATGGGCCTGACGCCGCAGGCGGTCAACCTCTTCGGCGGCTACAAGGTACAGGGCCGCGAGCAGGCCCAGGCCGAGCAGATGCTCGCCGATGCCCGCGCCCTGCAAGCCGCCGGCGCGGCGATGCTGCTGCTCGAGTGCGTGCCCAGCGAGCTGGCCACGCGGATCAGCCAGGCGGTGCGCATCCCGGTGATCGGCATCGGCGCCGGCAGTGGCACCGACGGCCAGGTGCTGGTGCTGCACGACATGCTCGGCCTGTCGCTGAGCGGGCGCGTGCCGAAGTTCGTCAAGGACTTCATGGGCGAGACCGGCAGCATCCCGGCCGCCATCGCCGCCTATGTGCGCGCCGTGAAGAGCGTCGAATTCCCTGCAGCAGAACACGGGTTCTCCGCATGAACATCGTCAAGACCGTCGCCGACCTGCGCGCCGCCGTGGCGCGCGCCCGCGGCGAGGGCAAGCGTATCGGCTTCGTGCCGACCATGGGCAACCTGCACGCCGGGCACATTGCCCTGGTGAAGAAGGCCGGCCAGCGCGCCGACTTCGTCGTGGCGAGCATCTTCGTCAACCCGCTGCAGTTCGGCCCCAACGAGGACCTGGACAGCTACCCGCGCACCCTCGCCGCGGACCAGGAAAAACTGGTCGATGCCGGTTGCCAGCTGTTGTTCGCCCCGAACGTGGCGGAAATGTACCCCCACGGCCAGGCGAACCAGACCCTGGTGCACGTGCCGGGCGTTTCCGAGGGCCTCTGCGGCGCCAGCCGTCCGGGCCACTTCGACGGCGTCTCGACGGTAGTCAGCAAGCTGTTCAACATGGTCCAGCCCGACCTCGCGGTGTTCGGCCAGAAGGATTTCCAGCAGCTGGCAGTAATCCGCACCATGGTGCGCGACCTGAACATGCCGGTGCAGATCATTTCCGAACCCATCGTGCGTGCCGAGGATGGCCTCGCGCTGTCCTCGCGCAACGGCTACCTCAGCGCCGAGGAGCGCGCCAGGGCACCGGCGCTGTATCGCACGCTGAACGACCTGCGCAACGCGATCGCCGGCGGCGAGCGCGACTACCCGGCGCTGGTCGCGCGCGGCCTGGCCCAGCTCAGCCAGGCCGGCCTGCGCCCCGACTACCTGGAAGTGCGCAATGCCGTCGACCTGCAGCCGGCCGACGCCGCCTCGCGGGAGGTGGCCATCCTCGCCGCGGCGTTCCTCGGCAAGACGCGCCTGCTCGACAACGTGCTGGTGGAAACCGGCGCCGACACCCACTGAACCCTTCGTCCCGCAGCCTTGAACCCACCCAAGGCTTCGGGCACACTCTGCGCCGCTTGCGCTCCCCGGAGGACCCTGCCATGCACGCCATCATGCTCAAGGCAAAACTGCACCGCGCCGTGGTGACTCATTCCGTACTCGACTACGAGGGCTCCTGCGCCATCGACGGCGAATGGCTCGACCTCGCCGGCATCCGCGAGTACGAGCAGATCCAGATCTACAACGTCGACAATGGCGAGCGCTTCACCACCTACGCCATCCGCGGCGAGGAAGGCTCCAGGATCATCTCGGTGAACGGCGCAGCGGCGCACAAGGCCGGCGTTGGCCACCGGCTGATCATCTGCACCTACGCCCACTACAGCGAAGCCGAGCTGGCGAACTTCAAGCCGCACGTCCTCTACATGGGCGCCGACGGTGACCTCAGCCACACCAGCAACGCCATTCCCGTCCAGGTCGCCTGACCTGCCACGGCGATACCCCGAAAGCCCGAAGCACCCCCTGTGCTTCGGGCTTTTTCGTATAGTCGGGTCGACGGCGCGCCGGCGGGAACGCAGCGGCAAGGCACGGGTCAGAGCAGACTCGACGATGGCGCAGGCTGCGCATCGCCCCCGCCTTCATGCATCGTCTTATGATGGCCCGACATAGCAAAGGAAGCCGCCTCCCCATGAGCTACTACCAGCACCCTCTCGATGTCACCGCCCTGCCATCCTGGAAAGCCCTGGAAGAACATCGCCTGGTCATGCAGCATTTCAACATGCGCGAGGCCTTCCAGGCCGACCCGCATCGTTTCGACGAACTGTCGGCTTCCTGCTGCGGGCTGTTCCTCGACTACTCGAAGAACCTGATCACTGCCGAGACCCGCGCGCTGCTGGTCAACCTGGCCCGCGAAGCCGGCGTCGAGCAGGCCACCCACGCGATGTTCGAGGGCGAGCGGATCAACGCCTCGGAGGGTCGCCCGGTGCTGCACACCGCGCTGCGCCGCCCGATGGGCGACTCGGTGCTGGTCGACGGGCGCAACGTCATGCGCGACGTGCATGCGGCACTGGCGCAGATGACCGACATCGTCACCCGCATCCACAACAACCTCTGGCGCGGCTTCAGCGACAAGACCATCACCGACGTGGTGAACATCGGCATCGGCGGCTCCTTCCTCGGCCCGCAGCTGGTCTCCGAGGCGCTGCTGCCGTTCACCCAGCACGGCGTGCGCACCCACTACCTGGCCAACATCGACGGCAGCGAATTCCGCGAGGTGACCGCCAAGCTCAACGTCGAAACCACGCTGTTCATCATTTCCAGCAAGACCTTCGGCACCCTCGAGACGCTGAAGAACGCCCAGGCCGCGCGCAGCTGGTACCTGGGCAAGGGCGGTACCGAGGAGAAGCTGTACCGGCACTTCATCGCGGTGACCAGCAACAAACAGGCGGCCATCGACTTCGGCATCCGCGAGAAGAACATCTTCCCGATGTGGGACTGGGTCGGCGGTCGCTATTCGCTGTGGTCGGCCATCGGCCTGCCAATCGCGCTGGCCATCGGCATGCACAACTTCAAGGACCTGCTCTCCGGTGCCTACGGCATGGACTGCCATTTCCGCAGCGAGCCGTTCGAGAGCAACATGCCGGTGCTGCTGGCGATGCTCGGCGTCTGGTACCACAACTTCTGGGGCGCCCAGAGCTACGCCTTCCTGCCGTACGACCACTACCTGCGCAACTTCGTCAAACACCTGCAGCAGATGGACATGGAGTCCAACGGCAAGAGCGTGCGCCAGGACGGTACGCCGGTTTCCTGCAACACCGGCCCGGTGATCTGGGGTGGCGTCGGCTGCAACGGCCAGCACGCCTACCACCAGCTGCTGCACCAGGGCACGCCGCTGATCCCGGCGGACTTCATCGTCCCGGTGGTCAGCCACAACCCGGTGGCCGACCACCACGAATGGCTGTACGCCAACTGCCTGTCGCAGAGCCAGGCGCTGATGCAGGGCAAGACCCGCGAGGAAGCCGAGGCCGAACTGCGTACCAAGGGCATGGCCGAGGCGGAGATCCAGCGCCTGGCGCCGCACAAGGTGATCCCTGGCAACCGCCCGAGCAACACCCTGGTCATGGAAAGCATCAGTCCCGGCCGTCTCGGCGCGCTGATCGCCCTCTACGAGCACAAGGTGTTCGTCCAGGGCGTGATCTGGGGCATCAACTCCTTCGACCAGTGGGGCGTGGAGCTCGGCAAGGATCTGGGCAAGGGCGTCTATGGCCGCCTGACCAGCTTCGAGAGCTCGCCCGCCGAAGACGCCTCGACCCAGGGTCTGATCGACTACTTCCGCGGTCGCCACCGCGGCTGATCCGCCGCCATGGAGTGGCTGCGGCAGCGCATCGAAGCGCAGGTACTGAGCCTCACCGGCCTGGCCCTGCCCGGCGTCGACTACCTGAACCCGCCTGGCGACCCCGGGCTGTTCGGCCCCGACGCGGTGTGCTGGCGGGTGCACGGCGACTTCACCTCGATGCTGGCCGGAGGCATCGCCGCCCTGCTGCTGCAGGCGCTGCATCCGCTGGCGCTGGCCGGCGTCTGGGACCACTCCAGCTTTCGTGACGACCTGCTCGGCCGGCTGCGCCGCACCGGGCAGTTCATCGCCAGCACCATCTTCGGCAGTCGTGACGATGCCGAGCGGCTGATCGAGCGGGTCCGCCACATCCATCTCGCCGTTCACGGCCAGGCCGAGGACGGCCGCCGCTATGCCGCTTCCGATCCCGAACTGCTGACCTGGGTGCACGTGGCCGAGGTCAGCTGCTTCCTGCAGGCGCACCTGCGCTACCTGAACCCGGGCCTGCCGGGCGAGGCACAGGACCGCTATTACGCCGAGGTCGCCGACATTGCCAGGCGGCTGGGCGCCAGCGCGGTGCCCGCCGACCGCCAGGCGGTGGCACGCTACCTCGAGGCCAGCCGCGGCGAGCTGCGCTGCGATCAGCGCGCCGGGGAGATCCTCCGCATCCTGCGCAGCGCACCGGCGCCCAGCCTACTCGCGCGTCCCTTCGCCGCGCTGATGCTGCAGGCCGGCATCGACCTGCTGCCGCACTGGGCCCAGCAGATGTTCGGCCTGTCGATGTCGCCCGCGCGTCGCTGGCTGGTCCGTACGGCCGTGCGACTGACCGCCAAGCTGCTGCGCTGGGCGGTGCGCAACGGCTCCGTGCACCGTGCCAGACGGCGAATGGGGCTGCCGCCACGCTGATTCGCGGCGCGTAATCGGCGTCGCACCGAGGAACCCGGACGGCATGCCATACTCCAAGGCAACCTACCCAGAGGACCCTGGTAAATGCCCAACGGATTGAAGCGCCTGGTTATCGGAGCGAGTACGGCCATCCTCTGCTATGGCCTGCTTGGCTTTCTCATCCTGCCCGGCGCAGCGCAGCGGATCGCCAACCAGCAGCTGGCGCACTACGCAACGGTACCGGCCAGCATCGGTCGCCTGGAGTTCAACCCGTTCAGCCTCGAGCTGCAGGTCTTCGACCTGCAGGTGGGTGCGCCGCAGGAACCGGAGCTGGGCTTCGCCCGCCTCTACCTGGATCTCGCCTGGGACAGCCTGCTGCAGCGCACGCTGCACCTGAGCGAGGCGCAGTTGCAGGCACCGCGCGTACAGCTGCGCTTCGCCGAGGACGGCAGCCTCAACCTGGCCCAGCTGTTCCGCCAGCCTGAGCCGCAAGCGCCGGAGGACGATGCCGGCGAAGCCTTTCCCCTGCGCCTGGATCGCGTCCGGCTGGTCGACGGCCAGCTGCGTTTCACCGACCGCCGCCCGGGCGAACCGATCGACCTGCTCTACCAGTCGCTGGACCTCGAGCTGCACAACCTGCTGACCCGCGGCGATGGCGCTGCCGACGCCAGCCTCACTGCGGCCGGGCCCAGTGGTGGGCGAATCGCCTGGCAAGGCCAGCTGAACCCTTCTGCGCTGCAATCGAGCGGCACGCTGAGCCTGGAGGCCATCGCACTGAAGGATTTCTGGCCCTACGTGCGCGATGCCGCCCCGCTGGCGCTCGAGCAGGGCACGCTGAACCTGAGCACCGACTACCGGCTGGACATGCGCGAAACGCTGCAGCTGCGCCTTGCCCGGCTCGGCGGCAGCCTGGCGCCGCTGGCGGTGGACGACCTGAGCGGCAATCCGTTGCTGCGTCTGGAGCGCCTGGAAATCGCCGACAGCTCGCTGGATCTGGCCGAGCAGCACCTGCACATCGGCACGCTGGCCAGCCAGGCGCTGGAGACCTGGGTGGAACGCGACACACAGGGCGCGCTCAACTGGCAGAAGCTGTTCGCCAGCGGGCCACCCCAGGCCACCAGCGAGGAACCGGCGCAGCAGCCCTGGCGCGTTAGCCTCGACGAAGCCCAGCTGCGCGGCTACCGCGTCCACCTGAACGACCGCCAGCCCGAGGAGGACGTGAGCCTCGATATCGCTCCGCTGGACCTGGTGGTTCGGCAGTTCGACAGCCTCGGGCAGGAGCCCTTCCAGGTCGCCCTTGATACCGGCGTCGGCCGCCAGGGCCGGCTGCAGGCCAAGGGCGACCTCCAGCTGAGTCCGCCCAGCGGCCGGCTCGAAGTGATCACCCAGGACATCGACCTGCGCCTGGCGCAGGCCTATCTCAACCCCTTCGTCCACCTCGAACTACGCAGCGGCATGCTGTCGAGCGAGCTGGCACTCGACCTGCAGGGCACCGAGCCGCTGGCATTCTCCGCCCGCGGCCAGGCCGAGGTCAGCCAGCTGCACACCCTCGACACGCTGCAGGGGCGCGATCTGGCCAAGTGGGAACGGCTCACGCTACAGGGCATCGACTACCGCCACCAGCCCCAGCGGCTGTCGATCGACAAGGTCGCCGTGCGCCAGCCCTATGCGCGCTTCATCATCAACCAGGACCTGACGACCAACATCAACGAGCTGCTCGTCGCACAGCCCGAGGCCCCTGCCCCGGGCAGCGCCGATACCGCCCCGGCCAGCACGCCGCTGGCGCTGCATGTCGGCGAGATCGAGCTGGTCGACGGTTCGGCCAACTTCGCCGACTTCAGCCTGCGACCGCCGTTTGCCACTGCGATCCAGGAACTCAACGGGCGCATCGGCACACTGGACAACCGCTCGCCGAAAGCCGCTCCCGTGGATATCCAGGGCAAGGTCGACCGCTACGCGCCGGTGACCATCAAGGGCAGCCTGACACCCTTCGATCCCCTGGCGAGCCTGGATATCGCCACCCGCTTCCGCCAGGTCGAGCTGACCACCCTGACGCCCTATTCGAGCAAGTTCGCCGGCTACCGCATCCACAAGGGCCGCCTGGACCTGGACCTGCACTACCGCATCGAGAACGGCCAGCTCAACGCGCAGAACAAGGTGGTGATCCAGCAACTGCAGCTGGGCGAGAAGGTCGACAGCCCCGATGCGGTGGACCTGCCGGTCCGCCTCGCCGTGGCGCTGCTGAAGGACACCCACGGCACCATCGACATCGAGCTGCCAGTGCAGGGCAACCTCAACGACCCACAGTTCAGCGTGATGCCCATCGTCTGGCAGACCCTGCGCAACCTGGTGCTGCGCGCCGCCCAGGCGCCCTTCAAGTTTCTCGCCGGGCTGGTCGACGGCGCGCAGGCCGACCTCAGCCAGATCACCTTCGCGCCGGCCAGCAGCACGCTCGACGCCCCGGCGCAGGCGGCGCTGGAAACACTGGCCAAGGCCTTGGAACAGCGTCCGCAGCTGCGCCTGGAAGTCGAGGGCCGCAGCGCGGCGGTCGAGGGCCGCCAGCTGGCCGAGCAGCGCCTGGAGCGCGAGTACCAGCGCACCTTGTATCGTCTGCTGCAACGGCGCGGCGAGAAGGTACCGAGCGCGCCGGAGCAACTGGTGGTCGCCGACGAGGACAAGCCCGCCCTGCTCGAAGGCATCTACCGCAGCCGGCTCGGGCAGCAGCCGCCTGCCGAGTGGCGCGAGCTGGACGAGGAGCCTCGCGCACAGAAGTTGCGCGAGGCGGTGATCGAGTCCTGGGCATCGAGCTCCGTGCTGCTTCGCAACCTCGCCCGCGAACGCGCTGCCGCGATCAAGGATCGCCTGGCTGACCTTGGGCTGGACCCGCAACGTGTCTACCTGCTCGACACCAGTACCACCGAGGCGCAAGCCGACGGCAGGATCGGCACCGCACTGCACCTGGGAAGCGACTGATGAATGCATCCGCCTGGGCGCTGCTGCTGCCGCTCGCCATGAGCCCGCTGCTAGCCAGCGCCGATACCTTCCGCTGTGGCAGCCAGTTGGTCAGCAGCGGCGAGCGCACCTTCGAGGTCGAACGCAAATGCGGCGCGCCAGCGCAGCGCGAACCGCTGGGCTATACGCTGGGGCCGGGGCAGCGCCGCGAATTCCTCATCGAGGAATGGGTGTACGGACCGAGCAATGGCATGCTCAGCATCCTGACCTTCGAAGCCAACCGGCTGGTGCGCGTGGAAACCCGCCGCGCTCGATGAGGACCCCATGAACCGAATGCCATGGCTGCTGCTGGGCCTGCTCCTCGGCGGCGCCGCCGAGGCCAGCTCGACCTACCGTTGCGGCAGCCGTCTGGTCAGCCTCGATGCACCCAGCATGGAGGTGGTGGACAAATGCGGCGAGCCGCGGCAGCGCACGACAGTCGGCTACCGGGAGATCGTCGACGACTACGGTTTTCGCCACGAGGTCGCGGTGGAGGAATGGGTCTACGGACCGAACCATGGCATGTACCACTACCTGCGCTTCGAGGGCAATCGCCTGCGCGCGATCGACAGCCAACGCGGCCGCTGAGCGCAAAAAACCCCATCCGAGGATGGGGTTCGTACGAGCGGGAGGCGTTTATTCGGCAGCCTTCAGGCCGTCGGCAGCCACCTCGCGGACGCCCTTGACGCCCTTGGCCTTGCTGATCGCCGCTTCCTTCTCGGCTTCGTTGGCCACGGTTCCGGACAACGAAACCACGCCATCCTTGGTTTCCACTTCGATCTGCATGCCCGGGGTAGCATCTTCCACCAGCAGCACCGACTTCACCTTGGTGGTGATCCAGCCATCGGAGACGGCATCGCCGGCGTTATCCACTGCCTGGCCTGCCTCGCGGGATGCATCGGTGGCGGCCAGCATCGTCGCCTGGCTGTTGTCGATTGCAGGCGTGCTGTCGGCCAGTGCCAGACTGGCACCCGACAGGCTCAGAGCGGCGGTAACGGCGGCGGCAGTAAGAGTCTGGATTTTCATAGCTGTCACTCCTGTTCTCGTGGTTTCCGAGACTTGTGCTCCGGCCTCGGTACTCTTAATCAGAGTCGCAAGCCATACGACAGGTTTCCTAAAAAAATATAATCCTTATAAATCAAATAGTTAAAAAAATACCGCAGCTAGCGGTAGCTTGCAGAGTGCAATCAGCGGCCGCAACGGGCGTGCAATCTGCAAGCGACACGGCAACGACCAGGCATGAAAAAAGGGCCCGCAGGCCCTTTCTTCAACACAGCTGTCGCATCAGACGCCGGAGGCTTCCGCCGCGGCGACATCCTTGATGGAGAGCTTGATACGGCCGCGGTTATCCACGTCCAGTACCAGTACCTTCACTTCCTCGCCTTCCTTGAGCACGTCGGTGACCTTCTCGATGCGCTGGTCGCTGATCTGCGAGATGTGCACCAGGCCATCCTTGCCCGGCAGGATGTTGACGAAGGCACCGAAGTCGACGATGCGCTCGACGCGGCCGACGTAGATCTTGCCGACCTCGGCCTCGGCAGTGATGCCCAGCACGCGCTGCTTGGCCGCCTCGGCCGCTTCCTT
This sequence comes from Pseudomonas oligotrophica, assembly GCF_021726475.1. GTDB lineage: Bacteria > Pseudomonadota > Gammaproteobacteria > Pseudomonadales > Pseudomonadaceae > Stutzerimonas > Stutzerimonas oligotrophica. The sequence continues at coordinate 598,552 of NZ_JAKJRU010000002.1, read as the reverse complement.
GGTCTCGCCGAAGATCTTGATCGAGCCGTCGTCCTCGATGTCGATCGAAGCCTTGGTCTCCTCGCAGATGGCGCGGATGGTGGCGCCGCCCTTGCCGATCACGTCGCGGATCTTGTCCTGGTCGATCTTCATCGCCAGCATGGTCGGCGCGTTGGCCGACAGTTCGCTGCGCGACTGGGCGATGACCTGGTTCATCTGACCGAGGATGTTCAGGCGCGCTTCCAGGGCCTGGCCCAGGGCGATTTCCATGATCTCTTCGGTGATGCCCTGGATCTTGATGTCCATCTGCAGCGCGGTCACGCCGTTGGCGGTACCGGCGACCTTGAAGTCCATGTCGCCCAGGTGGTCCTCGTCACCGAGGATGTCGGTCAGTACGGCGAACTTCTCGCCTTCCTTGACCAGGCCCATGGCGATACCGGCGACCGGTGCCTTCATCGGCACACCGGCATCCATCAGCGCCAGCGAGGCACCGCAGACCGAGGCCATGGAGGACGAACCGTTGGATTCGGTGATCTCCGACACCACGCGGATGGTGTAGGGGAACTGGTCGGCCGACGGCAGCATGGCAGCGACGCCACGACGGGCCAGGCGGCCGTGGCCAATCTCGCGACGGCCAGCGCTGCCCATGCGGCCACACTCACCGACCGAGAACGGCGGGAAGTTGTAGTGCAGCATGAAGGCGTCCTTCTTCTCGCCTTCCAGCGTGTCCAGCAGCTGCGCATCGCGCGCGGTGCCCAGGGTCGCGACGACCAGGGCCTGGGTTTCGCCGCGGGTGAACAGGGCCGAGCCGTGGGTCTTGGGCAGTACGCCGACCTCGACCTTCAGCGGGCGCACGGTACGGGTGTCGCGGCCGTCGATGCGCGGCTTGCCGTTGACGATGTTCTCGCGCACGGTGCGGTATTCCAGCAGGCCGAAGGCCTCCTTGACCTCGCCGACGCCCGGCTGGCCTTCTTCCTCGCTGGCGAAGCGGGCGATCACCTGGTTGCGCAGCTCGTCCAGACGGCCGTAGCGCTGCTGCTTGATGGTGATGGTGTAAGCCTCGGAGATCGCGGCGCCGAACTCGGCCTTGATCGCCGACAGCAGCGCGGTGTTCTCCACCGGTGCGCTCCACTCCCACTTCGGCTTGCCGGCCTCGGCGGCGAATTCCTTGACGGCCTGGATGACGGCCTGGAACTCCTGGTGGGCGAACAGCACGGCGCCGAGCATCTGGTCCTCGGTCAGCTCCTGGGCCTCGGACTCGACCATCAGCACGGCGTCTTCGGTACCGGCCACGACCATGTCGAGGCTGGAGGCCTTGAGCTGCTCGTAGGTCGGGTTCAGCAGATAGCCGGTGCTCTCGTGGAACGCCACGCGGGCGGCGCCGATGGGGCCGTCGAAGGGAATCCCGGAGATCGCCAGGGCAGCGGAGGTGCCGATCATCGAGGCGATGTCCGGATCGGTCTTCTTGCTGGTCGAGACGACGGTGCAGACGACCTGGACTTCATTCATGAAGCCTTCGGGGAACAGTGGGCGGATCGGGCGATCGATCAGGCGCGAGGTCAGGGTTTCCTTTTCCGAAGGGCGCCCTTCACGCTTGAAGAAGCCGCCGGGGATCTTGCCGGCCGCGTAGGTCTTCTCCTGGTAGTGCACCGAGAGCGGGAAGAAGCCCTTGCTCGGGTCGGCGCTCTTGGCGCCGACCACGGTGACCAGCACGCTGACGTCGTCATCGACCGAGACCAGCACGGCACCGGTCGCCTGGCGGGCGATGCGGCCAGTCTCCAGGGTTACGGTCGACTGACCGAACTGAAATTTCTTGATTACCGGATTCACGGTGTTTTCCTTCTCTTTGTTGCCTTTGGGAAATCTGCGGAATGGCGGGAGTCGGACCCGATCCATTCCCCATGGATAGCTAAAAGCTGGAAGCCCGAAGCCGGAAGCCGGGTTGCACCCTGGCTTTCAACTTCGAGCTTCCAGCTTCTGGCTTCCAGCTCGGTTGCGTCTTAGCGACGCAGACCCAGGCGGCCGATCAGGCTGCTGTAACGAGTGGTGTCCTTGCCCTTCAGGTAATCCAGCAGCTTGCGGCGCTGGTTGACCATGCGGATCAGGCCACGACGCGAGTGGTGGTCCTTGCCGTTGGCCTTGAAGTGGTCCTGCAGCTTGTTGATGTTGGCGGTCAGCAGGGCAACCTGCACTTCCGGAGAACCGGTATCGCCTTCAGCTTGCTTGTACTCGTTAACGATCTGGGCTTTTTCTTCAACGCTCAGTGCCATGATGGGCTCCTTGAGTGAACAGGCCGGGAGTTCATCCCGTGTGAGTAAAAGAGGCATGACCGTGCCTGCTGACAGCCACCCTCCCACGCCCCCGGATCCGGGGGCGCACCGGTCATTCCGACCGAATCAGTCGACGCGGCGCGATGCGCCCGTCGTCGGCCACTTCACCGATACCGATGAAGCGCCCGTTGTGGTCCTGCACCCGGACCATGCCGGCATTCGGCGCCTCGGGTGCGCGCACCGGTTGCCCGTGCAGCCAGTAGTAGGCGCTGTGCTCGGAAAAGCTCACCAGCGGCCAGTCCTGCAGGCCGTAATCGGCCGGCTTGAGGAAGCGATCCAACGCCTCGTTGCCACCCTCGGCGTGCGCCTTCTCCAGCATCTCGAGACTTACCGTCTCCGCCAGTTCGAAGGGCCCGGCCTGGGTACGCCGCAATTCCGCGACGTGGGCACCGCAGCCCAGCACACGACCGAGGTCCTCGACCAGCGTGCGGATATAGGTGCCCTTGCTGCAGGAAACCGCGAGCCTGGCGCGATCGCCGGCCAGCTCGAGCAATTCGAGGCGCGTAATGGTAACAGAACGCGGCTCGCGCTCCACTACTTCTCCGGCACGCGCCAGCTTGTACAGCGGCTGCCCGTCGCGCTTGAGCGCCGAGTGCATCGGCGGCACCTGCTGGATGGCGCCGCGAAACTGCGGCAAGGCTGCCTCGATCTGCTCGGCGGTCACGGCCACCGGGCGGCGTTCGAGCACCTCGCCCTCGGCATCGGCGGTGCTGGTGGTGACGCCCAGCTGCATCACCGTCTCGTAGGCCTTGTCGGCGTCGAGCAGGTACTGCGAGAACTTGGTCGCCTCGCCGAAGCACAGCGGCAACACGCCGGTCGCCAGCGGATCGAGGCTGCCGGTGTGCCCGGCCTTCTCGGCATTGAGCAGCCAGCGCACCTTCTGCAGCGCAGCGTTGGAGGTGAAACCGCGGGGCTTGTCGAGCAGGATGATGCCGCTCACCGAACGGCGGATGCGTTTGACCTGGGCCACGCTTACTCCTCGCGGCCTTCGCCGTGCTTGCGGTCCTCGGCCACTGCGCGCTCGATCAGCGACGACAGCTCGACGCCGCGGCGAATGCTCGCATCGTAGAGGAAATGCAGCTGCGGGATGGTGCGCACCTTCATCGCCTTGCCCAGCTGCGCCCGCAGGAAGCCGGACGCCTCGCCGAGGATCTGCAGGTGGGTGGCGATCGCCTGCTCGTCGTCGTCCTTGCCCATCACGGTGATGTACACCTTGGCGTGGGACAGGTCGCGCGTCACATCGACGCCGGTGATGGTCACCAGGCCGAGGCGCGGATCCTTGATCTCGCGCTGGATCAGCAGCGCCAGTTCGCGCTGCATCTGGTCGCCGATACGCTGGGTCCGGCTGTAGTCTTTGGCCATAACAAGCTGCCTCGAGCTCCAAGCGCTGCGCTTGAAGCTGAAAAATACCCAAAAGCCAAACGGCAAGCCCAATCGGTGGGCCAGGCCACCTCCTGAAGCTTGCCGCTTGAGACTTGCAACTGCCCGTCAGAGCGAACGCGCGACTTCGACCTTCTCGAACACTTCGATCTTGTCGCCAGCCTTCACGTCGTTGTAGCTCTTCACGCCGATACCGCATTCCATGCCGGCACGGACCTCGGCAACGTCGTCCTTGAAGCGACGCAGCGACTCGAGTTCGCCTTCGAAGATCACCACGTCGTCGCGCAGCACGCGGATCGGGCGATTGCGATAGACGTTGCCCTCGATGACCATGCAGCCCGCCACCGCGCCGAACTTCGGCGAACGGAACACCTCTCGGACCTCGGCGATACCCAGGATGTTCTCGCGAACGTCGCTGCCCAGCATACCGGTGAGCGCTTTCTTGACGTCTTCGATGATGTCGTAGATGACGTTGTAGTAGCGCATGTCGAGGCCTTCGGACTCGACGATCTTGCGCGCACCGGCGTCGGCACGGACGTTGAAGCCGAACAGCACGGCATTGGAAGCCAGCGCCAGGTTGGCATCGGACTCGGTGATGCCACCGACGCCGCCACCGACCACACGCACCTGTACTTCGTCGTTGCCCAGGGTGCTGAGCGAGCCTTGCAGGGCTTCCAGAGAACCACGCACATCGGCCTTGAGGACGATGTTGAGGGTCTTCTTCTCTTCCTGGCCCATGCTCTCGAAGATGTTTTCCAGCTTGCCGGCGTGGGCACGAGCCAGCTTGACCTCGCGGAACTTGCCCTGGCGGAACAGAGCGACTTCGCGGGCCTTCTTCTCGTCGGCCACGACCATCATCTCGTCACCGGCTTCCGGGGTGCCGTCCAGGCCGAGAATCTCGACCGGAATCGACGGACCGGCTTCCTTGATCGGCTTGCCGTTCTCGTCGAGCATGGCACGGACGCGACCGTAGTTGACGCCGACCAGAACCATGTCGCCCTGACGCAGCGTACCGTCCTGCACCAGCACCGTGGCGACCGGGCCACGGCCCTTGTCCAGGCGGGATTCGACCACCACGCCACGACCGGGCGCGGTCGGCGTTGCGGTCAGTTCGAGCAGCTCGGCCTGCAGCAGCACCGCCTCGAGCAACTCGTCGATACCGGTACCCGCCTTGGCCGAAACCGGGACGAACGGCGCGTCACCGCCCCACTCTTCCGGAATCACATCCAGCGCGGCCAGGCCGTTCTTGATGTTGTCCGGGTTGGCTTCCGGCTTGTCCATCTTGTTCACCGCGACCACGATCGGCACGCCAGCCGCTTTCGCGTGCTGCACGGCTTCCTGGGTCTGCGGCATCACGCCATCGTCCGCTGCCACCACAAGGATGACGATATCGGTGGCCTTGGCGCCACGGGCACGCATCTGGGTGAATGCGGCGTGACCGGGGGTATCGAGGAAGGTGACCATGCCGCGGTCGGTTTCCACGTGGTAGGCACCGATGTGCTGGGTGATGCCACCAGCTTCGCCGGAGGCCACCTTGGCGCGACGAATGTAGTCGAGCAGGGAGGTCTTACCGTGGTCGACGTGACCCATCACGGTCACCACCGGCGCACGCGAGACGGCCTCGCCTTCGAACTTCAGCGACTCGGCCAGGGAATCTTCCAGCGCGTTGTCGCTGACCAGCTTGACCTTGTGGCCCAGCTCTTCGGCAACCAACTGGGCAGTTTCCTGATCCAGCACCTGGTTGATGGTGGCAGGCGAGCCCATCTTGAACATGAACTTGATGACTTCGGCGGCCTTGACCGACATCTGCTGCGCCAGCTCGGAAACCGTGATGGCTTCGCCAATCGAAACCTCGCGGACCACCGGTCCGGTCGGGCTCTGGAAACCATGCTGGTTGCGCTTCTTCAGCTTCGACTTGCCCCCACGGCCGCCACGACGGAAGCCATCGCTGTCATCCTCGCCGCTGCGTACGGTGCGCGTCAGCGGCGCCTTGGACTTGAGCGACGGGCGATGCTGGGCATGCTTGCGATCACGACGGTCGTCATCATCGCTGCGTGCCTTCTCGGGACGGCGTGCCTCTTCGCGCTTGCGCTCGTCGGTGGCAGCGGCCGGCGCGGCAGATTCGGGCGCAGCGGCTGCCGGAGCAGGCGCCTGCACGGCTTGCGAAGCGCGAGTCTCGACCTCGGCACGCGCCTGCTCCTCGGCCTTGCGGCGTGCCTCTTCCTCGGCGCGCTGGCGAGCCTCGTCCTCGGCCTTGGCACGCGCGGCCTCCTCGGCCGCCCGCTGCTGCTCGAGTTCGCGCTGCTGCTCGGCCTCGATCTCGTCGGCGCTGCGCTTGACGAAGGTCTTCTTCTTGCGCACTTCGACGCTGATGGTCTTGCTGCCACCCACCTTCAGCTTGGTGGTGGTCTTGCGCTGCAAGGTGATCTTGCGCGGCTCGTCCACCTTGGCTCCGTGGCTGCTCTTCAGATGAGCCAGCAGGGCCTGCTTCTCGTTGTCGGTCACTACTTGCTCGGCGCTGGTGTGCGACAGTCCTGCCTCACGCATCTGCTGAAGCAGGCGCTCGACCGGTGTATCGACCACCTGGGCCAGTTCTTTCACCGTGACTTGCGTCATGCATTTCTCTCCTCAGGCCGCTTAATTACTTACTCGAACCAATGGGCTCGGGCGGCCATGATCAGCTTGCCGGCACGCTCTTCATCGATGCCGTCTATCTCGAGCAGGTCATCGATCGACTGCTCAGCCAGGTCTTCACGGGTAACGACGCCACGGACTGCCAGCTCGACCGCCAGCTCCTTGTCCATGCCTTCCAGCGCGAGCAGATCCTCCGCCGGCTGGGCGTCGGCCAGCTTTTCCTCGGTCGCGATGGCCTTGGTCAGCAGGCGATCCTTGGCGCGGGTGCGCAGCTCGTTGACGATGTCTTCATCGAACCCTTCGATGCCCAGCATTTCCTCCATCGGAACGTAGGCGATCTCTTCCAGGGTGCTGAAGCCTTCCTCGACCAGTACCTGAGCCAACTCCTCGTCGACGTCCAGTTCATCGACGAAGCTGCGCAGGATGTCGCCGGTTTCTTCCTGCTGCTTGGCCTGGATGTCGGCCTCGGTCATCACGTTCAGCGTCCAGCCGGTCAGCTGGCTGGCCAGGCGAACGTTCTGGCCGCCACGGCCGATGGCCTGGGCCAGGTTGTCCTCGGCCACGGCGATGTCCATCGCATGGGCGTCTTCGTCGACGATGATCGCAGCGACTTCGGCCGGGGCCATCGCATTGATGACGAACTGCGCCGGGTTCTCGTCCCACAGGACGATGTCGACACGCTCGCCGCCGATCTCGCCGGAGACGGCCTGGACCCGCGAACCGCGCATGCCGATGCAGGCGCCTTGCGGGTCGATTCGCTTATCCTTGGAGCGTACCGCGATCTTCGCCCGCGAGCCCGGGTCACGCGAGGCAGCCATCACCTCGATCAGACCCTCGGCGATTTCCGGCACCTCGATACGGAACAACTCGATGAGCATCTGCGGCGCGGTACGCGAGAGGATCAGCTGCGGACCCCGGTTCTCGGTACGGATCTCCTTGAGCAGCGCACGCATGCGGGCACCGACACGGAAGGTCTCGCGCGGGATGATGTCCTCGCGGGCCAGCAGCGCCTCGGCATTGTTGCCCAGGTCGACGATGACGCTGTCGCGGGTGACCTTCTTGACGGTACCGGAGATGATCTCGCCGACGCGATCACGATAGGCCTCGACCACCTGCGCACGCTCGGCCTCGCGCACCTTCTGCACGATGACCTGCTTGGCGGTCTGCGCGGCGATGCGCCCGAACTCGATGGACTCGATCTTTTCCTCGAGCACATCGCCGATCTCGGCGTCCGGCTTGCGCGCCTGCGCCAGGTCCAAGGTCAGCTGGTAGGCCGGATCCTCGAAATCCTCCTCCTCCACTACCGTCCAGCGACGAAAGGTTTCGTAGCTGCCGTTCTGGCGGTTGATCTGCACCCGCAGATCGACATCGTCCTCGTAGCGCTTCTTGGTGGCAGTTGCCAGGGCCAGTTCGAGGGCCTCGAAAATCAGGTTGGCCGGTACGCCCTTCTCGTTGGATACCGACTCCACTACTAGCAGTACTTCTTTACTCATCGTACGCCTCGCCTATCGCAATCCTTTGGGTTCGCGGGATCCGCGCTCAATCAAACCGGGGAACAACGTTGGCCTTGTCGATCAGGTCGACCGGCAGCAAATACTCATGATTATCCACAAGCACGACCACGTCCTGGTCTTCGACCCCGCGCAGCATGCCCTGGAAATTGCGACGCCCCTCGAAGGGCGAACGCAGCTTGATCTTCACCTGGTCGCCGGCATGAGCGGCGTATTGTTCCAGGGTGAACAGCGGGCGATCCATGCCAGGCGAGGAAACCTCGAGGGTGTAATCCACGCTGATCGGATCTTCGACGTCGAGCACGCCGCTGAGCTGGCGGCTCACCTTCTCGCAGTCCTCGATGAAGATGCCGTCCTGATGATCGATATACACCCGCAGCAGCGAATGGCGGCCCTGGGACAGAAACTCGATTCCCCAGCACTGATAGCCCAGCGCCTCGACAACCGGGGCCAACAAGGCCTGCAACTGTTCTAGCTTGCTCGACATCGAAGTCCCTCGCGCATGCTTTAGAAATGAAAAATGGGCGAAACGCCCATCCCTGACAGCCACCTGTAAGCGCCGGTGGCCTGGCTTGAAGCTAATAAAAAGCCCCTCTACAGGGGCCTTTTCACTAACTGGTTGCGGGGGCTGGATTTGAACCAACGACCTTCGGGTTATGAGCCCGACGAGCTACCAGACTGCTCCACCCCGCGCCAAACTGGGCACGAATCATACAACCACTTGACTCGCCAGGTCAACCTGACCAGAAACAAGAAAGCCCGCACTTGGCGGGCCTGCTTGTTTGGTACCGAGGAGGGGACTCGAACCCCTACAGCCTATGGCCACTACCACCTCAAGGTAGCGTGTCTACCAATTCCACCACCTCGGCAAAACCCTTACGGCTTCTCCTGCGCAGCAGGAACGTCGCCGCCCTGCTTCTCCAGCACAGGTACATCACCCGTGCTCGGCGCCTTCGCCGGAACTTCCAGCACTGCCGGATCAGGCAAGCCTGCGTCGGTCAGCGCACTCGCCTGCTGCTTGGCAAAGAATGCCAGACCCAGGCTAGTCACGAAAAAAATGGCGGCCAGTATAGCAGTAGTCCGACTAAGAAAGGTAGTACTACCTTGACTACCAAATACCGTTGCCGAAGCACCCGAACCAAAGGAAGCACCCGCATCAGCCCCCTTGCCCTGCTGGATGAGAACCAGCGCTACAAGCCCCAGGGCAACCAGCAGATGCACCACAATCACGACAGTCTGCAACATCTGTTCAGTTCCCCGCGGCGCGACAGATCGCACCGAACTCTTCCGCTTTCAGGGAGGCGCCACCCACCAACCCCCCATCGATATCCGGCATCGCAAACAGCTGCGCCGCGTTATCCGCTTTCACGCTGCCGCCATAAAGCAGCCTAGCGCTCGCTGCGACCTGCGGATCATGCTCGGCAAGCAGCCCGCGGATCGCCGCATGAACTTCTTGGGCCTGGTCCGGCGTGGCGGTCAACCCACTGCCAATGGCCCAGACCGGCTCGTAGGCAATCACCGCATTGGCGAAGCTGCCAATGCCGCGGTCAGCAATCACACTGGACAGCTGCTCACCTACCACCTGCATGGTCGATCCGGCCTGGCGCTGCTCCAGGGTCTCCCCCAGACACAACACCGGCACCAACCCCTCAGCCTGCGCGGCAGCGAACTTGCGATTGATCACTTCAAGGCCTTCGCCAAGAACCAGTCGCCGCTCCGAATGACCGACCAGCACCCAGCCGGCACCGACATCAGCCAGCTGTGTTGCCGAGCATTCGCCTGTCAAGGCACCAAAGCCGCGCTCAACCGCACAATCCTGGGCGCCCACACCAACCGGCATTGCCTCCAGCGCTTCGATGACACTCCCAAGATGCAACTCGGAAGGAAACACGATCATCTCGACGCTGCCCGGCAGCTGCTGCTGCCGCAACGACTCGATCAGCTCTGCAACGCTGGCGCGGGTACCGTTCATCTTCCAGTTACCAGCAACCATCTTGCGCCGCATGCTTTACCTCGTCGGTCAAAGTGGGCGCAGATGTTACTCAACGCCCGAACACCTGACAACCCCGTCAGGCACAAACTTTTGCAACGACCCCGGCGAGCCGCTCGGCATGCTGGCGCACCTGCGCTTCATCGTCGCCCTCGACCATGACGCGCACCAGCGGCTCGGTGCCGGACTTGCGCAACAAGACCCGCCCGCGCCCCGCCATGGCCTGGTCGACCTCTTCGCAGGCCGAGCGGACCTCGGGATGAGTCAGCGGATCGCCACCGGCACCCGAGAGGCGCACGTTCAGCAACACCTGCGGGCACTTGTGCCAGGCCAGGCGCTCCTGGGCGAGCGACTGCCCGCGGCGCCGCAACGCCAGCACCACCTGCAGCGCCGCGATGATGGCGTCGCCCGTGGTGGTGTGCTGCGAACAGACGATATGGCCAGAATTCTCGCCACCCAGTTGCCAGCCTCGCTCGAGCATCTCGGCGATGACGTAGCGGTCACCGACCTTGGCCCGCGAGAAGGGAATGTCTCGCGCCTTGAGCGCCAGCTCGAGACCGAGGTTGCTCATCAGCGTTCCGACCACGCCGCCGACCAGTTTCTCCCGGTCCTGCAGATCCGTCGCGATGATGTAGAGCAGCTCGTCACCATCGACCACCGCCCCCGTGTGATCGACCATCAGCACCCGATCGCCATCACCGTCGAAGGCGATACCCAGATCGGCACCCTGCTCCACCACCGCCTTCTGCAACTGGCCGATGTGAGTGGAACCGACATTGGCGTTGATGTTGAGCCCGTCGGGCTGCGCACCGATCACCACGACCTCGGCACCCAACTCGCGGAAGACGCTCGGCGCAACCTTGTAGGTCGCGCCATGGGCGCAGTCGACGACCAGCTTCAGCCCGGAGAAATCCGTACTGGTAGGCACACTGCTCTTGCAGAACTCGATATAGCGCCCCGCCGCATCATTGATCCGCGACGCCTTGCCCAGCTGGGCCGACTCGACCACCGACATGGGTGCGTCGAGCAACTCCTCGATCATCAGCTCGACCTCGTCGGGCAGTTTGGTGCCGCGCCCGGAGAAAAACTTGATGCCGTTGTCATGGTGGGGATTGTGCGAGGCACTGATGACGATGCCCGCCTCGGCATGGAAGGTGCGCGTCAGGTAGGCCACCGCCGGCGTCGGCATCGGCCCGAGCAACAACACGTCAGCCCCAGCGGCCGACAGTCCCGCCTGCAGCGCCGACTCGAACATGTAGCCGGAAATGCGCGTGTCCTTGCCGACAAGGATGCGGCACTTGCCCTGCTTGCGGAACGCCATGCCGGCCGCCCAGCCCAGCTTGAGCATGAAGTCCGGGGTGATGGGATATTGCCCGACATGGCCGCGAATGCCGTCGGTGCCAAAGTATTTTCTGCTCATCTATCGCTTCCCTAGTCCGCCTGTTGCACGGCGGTAATCATTCTGACGACGTCGGCCGTCTCTGCCACGTCGTGAACCCGCACGATACAGGCCCCCTTGACCACGGCAAGCGCAGCAAGGGCCAGACTGCCGTAGAGACGCTCGCCGACTTCGCGCCCGAGCACCTTGCCGATCATGCTCTTGCGCGACACGCCGACCAGCAGCGGGCGCCCGAGTCGTGCCAGGCTCTCCATGTGTTTAAACAGCACCAGATTGTGCTCCAGGCTCTTGGCGAAACCGAACCCGGGATCGAGCACGATGCGCTCGCGTTCGATACCCGCCGCCACGCAGGCCTCCATGCGAGCGGCCAGGAACGCCTCGACCTCGAGGGTGACGTCGGCATAGTGCGGGTTGTCCTGCATGTTTTGCGGCTCGCCGCGCATGTGCATCAGGCAGACCGGCAATCCGGTCGCAGCCGCCGCGTCCAGCGCGCCGTCACGCTGCAGCGAGCGGACGTCGTTGATCAATCCGGCACCCAGCCGGGCGACTTCGCGCATTACCGCAGGCGTCGAGGTATCCACCGAGATGACCACGTCGAGTTCGCGGGCGATCGCCTCGACGATCGGCGCGACGCGCTCGAGCTCCTCGGTTGGCGAGACCAGGCGCGCACCGGGGCGCGTCGACTCGCCGCCGACATCGATGAGCGTGGCCCCCGCGGCGACCATCGCGGCAGCATGGCGCAACGCGGCATCGTGGCCGGCATAGCGGCCGCCATCGGAAAACGAATCGGGGGTGACATTGAGGATGCCCATCACATGCGGACGGGCCAAATCAAGAACCCGGCTGCCACAGGGCAGCCGGGTCGGGTACAGGACATCGGTCATTGAGGGTTCTCTGGATCAGTGTTCGCCCGCCGGACCTCCGATCGGCGTCTCGGGCCTGCCGCCCTCGGACTGCGCCGGCTTGCCGGAAGCACCCGAGCCACCTTGCCAGTCCCGGGGCTCGCGCGGCTCGCGTCCGGCCATGATGTCGTCGATCTGCTCGGCATCGATGGTTTCATACTTCATCAGGGCTTCGGCCATCATGTCGAGCTTGTCGCGGTTGTCCGAGAGGATCTGCTTGGCCGTGCCATAGCAGTGATCGATGATGGCACGCACCTCCTGGTCGATCAGCTTGGCCGTCTCGCCGGAGACGTTGGCATGCTGGCTGCCGGCGCTGCGCCCCAGGAAGACCTCGCCCTCTTCCTCGGCATACATCAGCGGCCCCAGCTTCTCGGAGAGCCCCCACTTGGTCACCATGTTCCGCGCCAACTGGGTCGCGCGCATGATGTCGTTCGAGGCCCCGGTCGTCACGCCCTCGAAACCCAGGGTCATCTCCTCGGCGATCCGGCCGCCGAACAGCGAACAGATCTGGCTGACCAGCGCCCGCTTGGAGAGGCTGTAGCGGTCCTCCTCGGGCAGGAACATGGTCACGCCCAAGGCACGGCCGCGCGGAATGATGGAGACCTTGTAGACCGGATCGTGCTCCGGCACGACCCGACCGACGATGGCGTGACCGGCCTCGTGGTAGGCGGTGTTGAGCTTTTCCTTTTCCGACATGACCATCGACTTGCGCTCGGCGCCCATCATGATCTTGTCCTTGGCCAACTCGAACTCGCGCATCTCGACCAGGCGTTTGTTGGCGCGGGCGGCAAACAGCGAGGCCTCGTTGACCAGATTGGCCAGGTCAGCACCGGAGAAGCCCGGCGTGCCCCGCGCGATGACTGCCGGATCGACGTTGTCGCCCACCGGCACCTTGCGCATGTGTACCTTGAGGATCTGCTCGCGACCGCGAATGTCCGGCAGGCCGACCACCACCTGGCGGTCGAAGCGACCCGGGCGCAGCAGCGCCGGGTCCAGCACATCCGGACGGTTGGTGGCGGCGATGACGATGATGCCGTCGTTCATCTCGAAGCCATCCATCTCCACCAGCAACTGGTTGAGGGTCTGCTCGCGCTCATCGTGACCACCACCCAGGCCGGCGCCGCGATGGCGGCCGACGGCATCGATCTCGTCGATGAAGATAATGCAGGGGGCATGCTTCTTGGCCTGTTCGAACATGTCACGCACGCGGCTGGCGCCGACACCGACGAACATCTCGACGAAGTCCGAACCGGAAATGGTGAAGAATGGCACCTTGGCTTCGCCGGCGATGGCCTTGGCCAGCAGCGTCTTGCCGGTACCGGGCGGGCCGACCATCAGCACGCCACGCGGGATGCGGCCGCCCAGTCGCTGGAACTTGCCGGGATCACGGAGGAACTCGACCAGCTCGTGCACCTCTTCCTTGGCCTCGTCGCAGCCGGCGACGTCAGCAAAGGTTGTCTTGACCTGGTCTTCGGAGAGCAGCCGCGCCTTGGACTTGCCGAAGCTCATCGGCCCGCCCTTGCCACCTGCACCGCCCTGCATCTGGCGCATGAAGAACATGAATACGGCAATGATCACCAGAATCGGGAAGCTCGCCACCAGCAACTGGGTCCAGATGCTCTGCTGCTCGGGCTGCTTGCCCTCGATGACCACGTTGTTGTTGATCAGGTCGCCGATCAGGCCGTTATCCTGGATCGCCGGGCGCACGGTCTTGAACGTTTCGCCGTCGTTACGCTTGCCGATGATCACGAAGCCGTCGACCGTGACGCGCTCGACGCGCCCTTCCTTGACCTGTTCGATGAAGTCCGAGTAGTTGAGTGTCTGCGGCTCGTTCGGAGTGGAGAAATTGTTCATCACCGTGACCAGAACGGCGGCGATGATCAGCCACAGAATCAGGTTTTTTGCCATGTCGTTCAAAGTAACTACCCTCTGGAGCGGACCTGCAGCGCACGCCCGCATGGCGGCCGGAAGCCTTGCCCGTCTAACTTACTACACAACGTGACGAAACTGGCATTCCGTCTGTAACCCGGTATGAAGCGCGGCCGATCACTCGCCCACGCCGTGGAAACCCCGCGCCAGCAGGTACTGCTCACGCGAGCGGTCCCTGGACGACAACGGCTTGCGCATCTGTACCTTGTCGAAGTTCTGCCGGACCTCCTTGAGGTAGGCATCGAAGCCCTCACCCTGGAAGATCTTAATCAGGAAGTCCCCGCCCGGACGCAACACCCGGGTCGCCAGGTCCAGCGCCAGCTCGCAGAGGAACATCGCCCGCGGCTGGTCGGCAGCCCGCACTCCACTCATATTGGGCGCCATGTCGGAAATCACAAGGTCGACCGGATTGTCGCCGATGGCCTCGAGGATTTGCGCGAAAACCTCGTCCTCGGTGAAATCGCCCTGGATAAAGGTGACGTCGGCGATGGCGTCCATCGGCAGGATGTCCGAGGCGATCAGTCGGCCCTTGTCGCCGATGACCCGGCTGGTGACCTGCGACCAGCCACCGGGGGCGGCGCCCAGGTCGACCACGGTCATGCCGGGACGCAGGATGCGGTCCTTCTCCTGGATTTCCAGCAGCTTGTAACTGGCACGGGAGCGATAGCCGTCCTTCTGCGCCATTTTCACGTAGGGATCGTCGAAATGTTCTTTGAGCCAGCGCGGGCTCGTCTTGGAGCGTGCCAAGCTGTTACCTCATCTGTGCGGCTGCGGACCTCTCGGGTACACTAGCCGCCGTTTCAAATTCTGACGCAAGGGTCGTGATATGCCGCTCACCAACGAGCAGAAAAAGCAGTACAAGGCCATCGGCCACCAACTGAAGCCTGTGCTGATCGTAGCGGAAAACGGCCTGAGCGAAGGGGTCCTGGCGGAGCTCGAGCGCGCACTGAACGATCACGAGCTGATCAAGATACAGTTCCGCCTCGCCGAGCGCGACGACCGTCGCGCCCTGATGGACGAACTCTGCCAGGCGGCCGGCTGCGAGCTGGTACAGAGCATCGGCAAGATGGCGCTGGTCTACCGCCGCAACCCCAAGCCCAACAAGCAGCTGTCGAACCTGCACCGCTACCAGGCCTGAGCCCGTCAGTCAGTGCGCGGCGTGGGCTGCAACACCAGCACCACGCCCAGCACGGCCATCGCCAGATAGGCGAACACAGGCCAGAACGCAGGCGATTGCGGCAGCAAGCCGCGTAGTCCGAAGAAGCAGCCAGCCGCAACCAGCGCCATCAACAGCAGCTGCCCGCGAAAGTCGCGAGCGCAGCGGCCGACGCCCACGGCCTGCATGAGCACCAGCAGCTGCAGCGCAATGCAGAAGGCCGCGAAGCCCACCAGCAGCGGACGCAGCACTTGGGTCACATCCTCGACCAGCAATGGCGCCCAGCCCATCCGCTCCAGTGCCGGCAGCAGGACGAAGTGCAGCATCCAGAGCCCGCCGACCCAGAACGTCTGGGCCAGCTGCCAGCTCATCCCGCTGGCGCGCAACGACTCAGATATGGCGAACCTCGACAATCTCGTACTCGACCACGCCGCTGGGCGTCTTCACGCTCACCACGTCGCCTTCCTGCTTGCCGACCAGGGCGCGGGCGATCGGTGAGCTCACCGACAGCTTGCCCCGCTTGATGTCCGCCTCGTCGTCACCGACGATCTGGTAGGTCACCTGCTCGTCGGTGTCGACGTTGGCAATATCGACCGTGGTGCCGAAGATCACCTTGCCGGTATGCGGGATGCTCGCCACGTCGATGACCTGGGCGTTCTGCAGACGCCCCTCGATGTCGCGGATGCGCGCCTCGACCATGCCCTGCTGCTCGCGCGCGGCATGGTACTCGGCATTCTCCTTGAGATCGCCGAGTTCGCGTGCCTCGGCGATCGCCTGAGTGATCTGCGGACGCAGAACGCTCTTGAGGTGCTTGAGCTCCTCTTCCAGGGCGCGCGCGCCCTGGACGGTCATCGGGAATTTCGTCATGCGCTGATTCCTGCATGGAGATCCTGCAGACGGCGCACGGTCTTCTCGGGACCGAACTTGAGCGCCTCACAGATCGCCTGGCCACCGGCAATGGTGGTGGTGATGCAGATCTTGTGCTGCAGGGCATTGCGGCGGATGGAATAGGAGTCGGCGATCGACTGCCGGCCCTCGGTGGTGTTGATGATCAGGGTGACCTCGTCATTCTTGATCATGTCGACCACGTGCGGACGACCCTCGGTCACCTTGTTCACCCGACGTACCGGCAGCCCGGCGGCCTCGATGATACGCGCGGTGCCGGCGGTGGCCACCACCTCGAAGCCGAGGCCAACCAGGTCACGAGCGACCTGCTCGACGTAGGGCTTGTCGTCTTCGCGCACGCTGAGGAAGGCGCAGCCGGAGGTCGGCAGGATCTCGCTGGCACCCAGCTGGGCCTTGGCGAAGGCTTCGGCGAAGCTGTCGCCGACACCCATCACCTCGCCGGTGGACTTCATTTCCGGGCCGAGGATGGTGTCGACGCCCGGGAACTTGGCGAACGGGAACACCGCTTCCTTGACGCTGAAATAGGCCGGGATGATCTCGCCGGTGAAGCCGACCTCGGCCAGGCTCTTGCCCGCCATGACGCGCGCGGCGACCTTGGCCAGCGATTCGCCGATGCACTTGGAGACGAACGGCACGGTCCGCGAGGCGCGCGGGTTCACTTCCAGCACGTAGATGTCCTCGCCCTGCACGGCCATCTGCACGTTCATCAGACCCACCACGTCGAGCTCCAGGGCCATCTTGCGCACCTGCTCGCGGATCTCGTCCTGTATGTGCTGCGGCAGCGAGTAGGCCGGCAGCGAGCAGGCCGAGTCACCGGAGTGCACGCCGGCCTGCTCGATGTGCTGCATGATGCCGCCGATCACCACGGCCTCGCCGTCGCAGACGGCGTCGACGTCCACTTCGATGGCGCAGTTGAGGAAGTGGTCCAGCAGTACCGGGCTGTCGTTGGAGACCTGCACCGCCTCGCGCATGTAGCGCTTGAGCTCTTCTTCCTCGTAGACGATCTCCATCGCGCGGCCGCCCAGCACGTAGGACGGACGCACCACCAGCGGATAGCCGATGGCCTTGGACGCGGCGATGGCCTCTTCCTCGCTGCGCGCAGTGGCGTTCTGCGGCTGGCGCAGGCCCAGGCGCTGGACCATCTGCTGGAAGCGCTCGCGATCTTCGGCGCGGTCGATGGCGTCCGGGCTGGTGCCGATGATCGGCACCCCGGCCTCTTCCAGCGCCCGGCAGATCTTCAGCGGGGTCTGCCCGCCGTACTGCACGATCACACCCTTGGGCTGCTCGACGCGAACGATCTCCAGCACGTCTTCCAGGGTCACCGGCTCGAAGTACAGGCGGTCGGAGGTGTCGTAGTCGGTGGAGACGGTCTCCGGGTTGCAGTTGACCATGATGGTCTCGTAGCCGTCTTCACGCATGGCCAACGCGGCATGCACGCAGCAGTAGTCGAACTCGATACCCTGGCCGATGCGATTCGGCCCGCCGCCGAGGATCATGATCTTGTCGCGACCGGACGGATTGGCCTCGCATTCTTCCTCGTAGGTCGAGTACATGTAGGCGGTGTCCGTGGCGAACTCGGCGGCGCAGGTGTCGACGCGCTTGTAGACCGGCAGCACCTTGAGCTTGTGGCGATGGCTGCGCAGGTTCTTCTCGGTCACGCCGAGCAGCTTGGCCAGGCGCGCGTCGGAGAAGCCCTTGCGCTTGAGCTTGTACATCAGGTCACGGTCGATGGCGGACAGGCCGAGGGTCTTGACCTGCTCCTCCTCCTTGACCAGATCCTCGATCTGCACGAGGAACCAGGGGTCGATCTTGGTCAGGGCGAACACGTCCTCGACGCTCTTGCCGGCGCGGAAGGCATCGGCGACGAACCAGATGCGGTCGGCACCGGGCACGGTCAGTTCGCGCTTGAGCGTGCTCTCGGCCTCGCTGTCTTCCAGGTTCAGCTTCGGGTCGAAGCCGGTGGCACCGACCTCCAGGCCGCGCAGGGCCTTCTGCATCGACTCCTGGAAGGTGCGGCCGATGGCCATGACCTCGCCGACCGACTTCATCTGGGTGGTCAGGCGGGCGTCGGCCTTGGGGAATTTCTCGAAGGCGAAGCGCGGAACCTTGGTCACCACGTAGTCGATGGACGGCTCGAACGATGCCGGGGTACGGCCGCCGGTGATGTCGTTGGACAACTCGTCGAGGGTGTAGCCAACGGCCAGCTTGGCGGCGATCTTGGCAATCGGGAAACCGGTGGCCTTGGAGGCCAGCGCCGAGGAACGCGACACACGCGGGTTCATCTCGATCACGACCATGCGACCGGTATCCGGGCAGATACCGAACTGCACGTTGGAGCCACCGGTTTCCACGCCGATCTCACGCAGCACCGCCAGCGAGGCGTTGCGCATGATCTGGTATTCCTTGTCGGTGAGGGTCTGCGCCGGGGCGACGGTGATCGAGTCGCCGGTGTGCACGCCCATCGGGTCGAAGTTCTCGATGGAGCAGACGATGATGCAGTTGTCCTTCTTGTCGCGGACCACCTCCATCTCGTATTCCTTCCAGCCGATCAGCGACTCGTCGATCAACAGCTCGTTGGTCGGCGAGAGGTCTAGGCCGCGGGCACAGATCTCCTCGAATTCCTCGCGGTTGTAGGCAATGCCGCCGCCGGTGCCGCCCATGGTGAAGGACGGACGGATGATGCAGGGAAAGCCGACCTGCTCGAGCACGCCGTAGGCTTCGTCCATGTTGTGGGCGATACCGGAGCGCGGGCAGGCCAGGCCGATGTTCTTCATTGCCTTGTCGAAGCGCGAGCGATCCTCGGCCTTGTCGATGGTGTCGGCGTTGGCACCGATCATCTCGACGCCGAACTTCTCCAGCACGCCGTGGCGCTCGAGGTCCAGGGCGCAGTTCAGCGCGGTCTGCCCGCCCATGGTCGGCAGCAGCGCGTCAGGGCGCTCCTTCTCGATGATCTTGGCCACCGTGGCCCACTTGATCGGCTCGATGTAGGTGGCGTCGGCCATGGCCGGGTCGGTCATGATGGTCGCCGGGTTGGAGTTGACCAGGATGACGCGGAAGCCTTCCTCTTTCAGCGCCTTGCATGCCTGGGCACCGGAATAGTCGAACTCGCAGGCCTGGCCGATGACGATGGGGCCGGCGCCGAGGATGAGGATGCTTTTGATATCTGTACGTTTTGGCATTTTCTTACTCTCGAATCCTTTGGTCAGTCGGCAGGCTTAGCGGCGCTTGGCCATGGCTTCGATGAAACGGTCGAACAGCGGCGCGACGTCGTGCGGGCCGGGGCTCGCCTCGGGGTGGCCCTGGAAGCTGAATGCCACCTTGTCGGTGCGCTCGATGCCCTGCAGGGTGCCGTCGAACAATGACTTGTGGGTGGCGCGCACATTGGCCGGCAGGCTGGCCTCGTCCACGGCGAAACCGTGGTTCTGGCTGGTAATCATCACCACGCCGGTCTTCAGATCCTGCACCGGATGGTTCGCCCCGTGGTGACCATTGGGCATCTTCACAGTCCTGGCGCCGGAGGCCAGCGCCAGCAGCTGGTGGCCGAGGCAGATACCGAACACCGGGATATCGGTTTCGAGCACTTGCTGAATCGCCTGGATCGCGTAGTCACAAGGCTCGGGGTCGCCCGGACCGTTGGCCAGGAAGATGCCATCCGGATTCAGCGCCAGCGCCTCGCTGGCCGGCGTCTGTGCCGGCAACACGGTCACGCGGCAGCCGCGCGCGGTGAGCATGCGCAGGATGTTGTACTTGACCCCATAGTCGAAGGCGACCACGTGGTAAGGCAGCTCGCTGGCCGGGATCTCGGCGTGGCTGTCGGTCTCCAGGCTCCACACCGTGGAGCGCCACTCGTAGCGCTCCTTGACACTGACCTCCTTGGCCAGGTCCATGCCCTTGAGGCCGGGGAAGCTGCGCGCCAGCTCCAGCGCCTTTTCCTCGGTCGCGTCAGCTCCAGCCAGGATGCAACCGTTCTGGGCGCCCTTCTCGCGCAGGATGCGGGTCAGGCGGCGGGTATCGATACCGGCGATGGCGACGGTGCCGTTTTCCTTGAGGTAATCGGGCAGCGACTGCTTGTTGCGCCAGTTGCTGGCCACCAGCGGCAGGTCGCGGATGACCAGGCCGGCCGCCCATACGCGCCAGGACTCGGCGTCCTGCGGGGTGGTGCCGGTGTTGCCGACGTGGGGATAGGTCAGGGTGACGATCTGCTTGGCATAGGAAGGATCGGTAAGGATTTCCTGATAGCCGGTCATGGCGGTGTTGAACACCACCTCACCGATGGTCTGGCCATCGGCGCCGATGGATTCGCCGCGAAAAATGCTGCCATCAGCAAGGGCGAGAATGGCTGGCTTAGTCAAGAGACCTCCCGTAGATCAAGGCTGGAGCAGACGCAGATTGTAAAAAAGCGGGATGACGTGTGAAGGTCATCCCGCTTTTTTGTTTGATTCATTTCTGCGCAACTTTTAGTGGACACACTAAAGCGGGTAGCTTACAGAAACCTCCCTTTGCGGTCCACCCTGAGAAGCGCCGCCGACAGCGCGCTCAATGCAGCCCGAGCACGTCCTGCATGTCGTAGAGCCCGGCCGGCTTGCCCTCGAGCCACAGCGCGGCACGCACCGCCCCCTTGGCGAAAGTCATGCGGCTGGACGCCTTGTGGGTGATCTCGACACGCTCGCCGTCGGCAGCGAACAGCACGGTGTGATCGCCGACCACGTCACCGGCGCGCACCGTCGCGAAGCCGATGGTCTCCCGCGCGCGGGCGCCGGTCTGGCCTTCGCGGCCGTACACCGCGACCTTCTGCAGATCACGCCCCAGAGCACTGGCCACCACCTCACCCATGCGCAGCGCGGTACCCGAAGGTGCATCCACCTTGTGCCGGTGATGCGCCTCGATGATCTCGATATCCACCTCGTCACCGAGCACACGCGCGGCGGTATCCAGCAATTTGAGGCAGAGGTTGACACCGACACTGAAATTCGCCGCGAAGACGATCGGGATTTCCTTCGCTGCCTGGACCAGGCGCTCCTTCTCCTCGGCCGAGAAGCCGGTGGTACCGATCACCATGGCCTTGCCGGCACGCCGACAGACCTCGAGGTTCTTCAGCGTCACCGAGGGGTGAGTGAAGTCGATCAGCACATCGAACTCGTCGACCGCCCTGGCGACATCGCCGGTCAGCGGCACCCCCAGCCGGCCGATACCGGCCAGTTCGCCGGCATCGGCGCCGACCAGCGTACTGTCGGGGCGATCGATCGCCGCCGTCAGCCCGGCAGCCCCGGCGGTCTGCTGCACCGCTTCGATCAGGATCTTGCCCATGCGCCCGGCGGCACCCATTACAGCAATACGTCGCATAACTCAAAGCTCCAAGCTGGAAGCTGCAAGCTGGAAGTTGCCCCGGTGCGCCTCAGGCTTCCGGCTCAAGCTTCCAGCTGCCTCTCAAACATCACCGAAAAAGCGCTTCACACCCTCGAACCAGCCACTGGCACGGGGCGAATGGGAGGTATCGCCCTGCAAGCTGGCGCGAAATTCCTCGAGGATCTCGCGCTGGCGCTTGCTCAGGTTGACCGGCGTCTCGACCACCACCCGGCACATCAGGTCGCCGGGTGCACCGCCGCGTACCGGTGCAACGCCCTTGCCACGCAGGCGGAACTGCTTGCCGGTCTGGGTGCCTTCCGGGATTTTCAGCTTGACCCGGCCATCCAGCGTCGGCACCTCGAGCTCACCACCCAGCGCCGCATCGGCGAAGCTGATCGGCACCTCGCAGTACAGGTGCTTGCCGTCACGCTGGAAGATCGCGTGCTCGCGCACGTTGACCACCACGTAGAGATCGCCCGCCGGCCCGCCCTGGGTTCCGGCCTCACCCTCGCCGGACAGGCGGATGCGGTCACCGGTATCCACGCCTGGCGGCACCTTGACCGAGAGCGTCTTCTGCTCTTCGACGCGCCCTTGGCCGTGGCAGCTGCCACAGGGGTCGGAAATCATCTTGCCGCTGCCATGGCAGCGCGGGCAGGTCTGCTGCACCGAGAAGAAGCCCTGCTGCATGCGCACCTGGCCGATGCCGCCGCAGGTGGTACAGGTGACCGGCGTGGTGCCCTTCTTCGCGCCGGAGCCATGGCACACCTGGCACTCGGCCAGGGTCGGTACGCGGATGGTGACCGTGGTGCCGCGCACCGCTTCCTCGAGATCGAGCTCCAGCGTG
The DNA here is from genome assembly GCF_021726475.1 of Pseudomonas oligotrophica. GTDB lineage: Bacteria > Pseudomonadota > Gammaproteobacteria > Pseudomonadales > Pseudomonadaceae > Stutzerimonas > Stutzerimonas oligotrophica. The sequence goes on along the minus strand of NZ_JAKJRU010000002.1, from coordinate 576,246 downwards.
TAGCGCAGGTCGCTGCCGCGCTGGGCGCCGCCCCGCGAGGCGCCGCGCGCGCCACCGAAGAAGTCGCTGAACACATCGCCGAAGATGTCGGAGAAATTCGCCCCGCCGAAGCCGGCCCCGCCAGCCCCGCCCATCTGCGGATCGACCCCGGCATGCCCGTACTGGTCGTAGGCAGCGCGCTTGTTCGCGTCGGAAAGGACTTCGTAGGCCTCGTTGGCCTCCTTGAAGGCTTCCTCGGCGGCCTTGTCGCCCGGATTACGGTCCGGGTGATGCTTCATCGCGAGACGACGATAGGCCTTCTTCAGCTCCGCCTCGTCCGCGCCGCGCTCGACACCCAGCACTTCGTAATAATCACGTTTGGCCATAAGTTTCCTGCACCCTCGAATTCAGATCCTCCAGACACGCCGACGCGGGAGCGAGCCCCCGCGTGGCGGTCAACCCTGCCCGGATACCGGGCGGGCTGGAGCGAAACGCGGCGACGCCAAGGCGCCGCCGCTCCCCCAGCAACTGGGGCCTAGCCAGGATTACTTGTTGTCCTTGACCTCTTCGAACTCGGCATCGACCACGTCGTCGCCGCCCTGCGCCTTGTCGCCTGCCGGCTGCCCTTCGGCACCGCCCTGCGGCTGCTCGGCGTACATCTTCTGCGCCAGCGGGGTGGATGCCTGGGACACCGCGGCGATCTTGGCCTCGATGTCGGCCTTGCTGTCGCCCTTGATGGCCAGCTCCAGCTCGCCGAGCGCCTTCTCGATGGCGGTCTTGTCGTCCTCGCTGGCCTTGTCGCCAGCCTCGGTCAGCATCTTGCGGGTCGCGTGGACCAGCTGATCACCCTGGTTGCGCGCCGCCACCAGCTCCTCGAACTTGCGGTCTTCCTCGGCGTTGGCCTCGGCGTCGCGCACCATCTGCTCGATCTCCTCCTCGGACAGACCCGAGTTGGCCTTGATCACGATGGACTGCTGCTTCCCGGTCGCCTTGTCCTTGGCGGACACGTGCAGGATACCGTTGGCGTCGATGTCGAAGGTGACCTCGATCTGCGGTACGCCGCGCGGTGCCGGCGGAATGTCGGCCAGGTCGAAGCGGCCCAGCGACTTGTTCTGCGCGGCCTGCTTGCGCTCGCCCTGCAGCACGTGGATGGTCACGGCGCCCTGGTTGTCGTCGGCGGTGGAGAACACCTGCGACTTCTTGGTCGGGATGGTGGTGTTCTTCTCGATCAGCGCGGTCATCACGCCACCCAGGGTCTCGATGCCCAGGGTCAGCGGGGAAACGTCGAGCAGCAGCACGTCCTTGACGTCACCGGCCAGCACGGCACCCTGGATGGCAGCCCCCATGGCCACGGCCTCGTCCGGGTTGACGTCCTTGCGCGGCTCCTTGCCGAAGAACTCGGCGACCTTCTTCTGCACCAGCGGCATGCGGGTCTGACCGCCGACCAGGATCACGTCGTCGATCTTGCCCACGTCGATGCCGGCGTCCTTCAGGGCGATGCGGCACGGCTCGATGGTGCGCTCGACCAGGTCCTCGACCAGCGACTCCAGCTTGGCGCGGGAGATCTTCACGTTGAGGTGCTTGGGACCGGACGCGTCGGCGGTGATGTACGGCAAGTTGACGTCGGTCTGCTGGCTGGAGGACAGCTCGATCTTGGCCTTCTCGGCGGCTTCCTTCAGGCGCTGCATGGCCAGCGGATCGCCCTTGAGGTTGATGCCGGACTCTTTCTTGAATTCGTCGACGAGGTAGTCGATCAGGCGGATGTCGAAGTCCTCGCCACCGAGGAAGGTGTCGCCGTTGGTGGCCAGCACCTCGAACTGGTGCTCGCCGTCGACTTCGGCAATCTCGATCACCGACACGTCGAAGGTACCGCCACCCAGGTCATAGACGATCACGGTGTGGTCACCCTTGGCCTTGTCCATGCCATAGGCCAGCGCGGCCGCGGTCGGCTCGTTGATGATGCGCTTGACGTCCAGGCCGGCGATGCGGCCGGCGTCCTTGGTGGCCTGGCGCTGGCTGTCGTTGAAGTAGGCCGGCACGGTGATCACCGCTTCGGTGACCGGCTCGCCGAGGTAGTCTTCGGCGGTCTTCTTCATCTTCTTCAGCACTTCGGCGCTGATCTGCGGAGGCGCCATCTTCTGGCCCTTCACTTCCACCCAGGCATCGCCGTTGTCGGCCTTGGTGATGGTGTAGGGGACCATCTTGATGTCCTTCTGCACCACGTCTTCCTCGTAGCGGCGGCCGATCAGGCGCTTGACCGCGTAGAGGGTGTTCTGCGGGTTGGTCACCGCCTGGCGCTTGGCCGACTGGCCGACGAGGGTCTCGCCATCATTGGTGTAGGCGATGATGGACGGCGTGGTGCGGCCACCCTCGGCGTTCTCGATGACCTTGATGCTGCCGTTTTCCATGATGGAGACACAGGAGTTGGTGGTCCCCAGGTCGATACCGATGATCTTGCCCATTTCTCTCTCCGAAACTTGTTGTGCGCCTTTGGCTGGCGCCGGCTGACACTGAAACTTGCCTGCCTGACAGATGGGGCCTCGCGGCCGTTATTCAAGCCTTCTCGCTGATCGAAGGCGGTGCATCCGCCGGCGCCTTGCTGACCACGACCATCGCCGGGCGCAGCAGGCGCCCGTTGAGCGCGTAGCCTTTCTGGAACACCTTGAGCACGCTGCCCGGCTCGGCATGGACGCTCTCTTCCATCGCCATCGCCTGGTGGTGCTCGGGATTGAACGGCTCGCCCTGCGGATCGAGCTGCACCAGCTGGTGCCGCGCCAGGGTGTCGAGCAGCAGCTTGTGGGTCAGCTCCAGGCCCTCGCGCACCGCCTTGCCGACCTCATCGTCCGGGCTGGTCAGCTCCAGGCCACGCTCCAGGCTGTCGGCCACCGGCAGCAGGTCGCCGGCGAACTTTTCCAGGGCGAACTTGTGCGCCTTCTCCACGTCCTGTTCGGCGCGGCGGCGGATGTTCTGCAATTCGGCGGCAACGCGCAGCGACTGGTCCTGCGCGGCGGCCAGCTGCTCTTCGAGCGACTGCACGCGCGCGGCCAGGTCCTCGGCGGCCGTGCTTTCGGCTTGCGGGTTCTCCGGGGGCTGGTTATCCAGGTTCTGCTCGTCGGCCATGCGTCCTCCATCTCTGTTTCAAAGCGGGCGACCCCGCGCATGTGCCGCTATATGGGGTCGTCGTCGCGGGCTTCAAGGCGCCGGCTGCGGATATGCGCAAAAAGCTGACATACAGACGGGGCAGATGCCCGGCGGCGCTTGAAGCCCGGGGAAACGGCACTGTATAAATACACAGCCATTTAATCCGGAGCGCCGTCATGCTGGTACATCTCTCGGTCCACAACTACGCCATCGTCGAACACCTCGACCTGGAGCTGCAGGCGGGCATGACCGTGATCAGCGGCGAAACCGGAGCGGGCAAGTCGATCATGCTCGACGCCCTCGGCCTGGCGCTGGGCGATCGCGCCGATAGCAGCGTGGTGCGCCAGGGCGCCGACAAGGCCGACATCCTGGCCAGTTTCGACCTGGCCGACATCGCCGACGCGCGTGCCTGGCTGGCCGAGCGCGACCTGGACAGCGACGGCCCCTGCATCCTGCGCCGGGTGATCACCGCCGAAGGGCGCTCGCGCGGCTACATCAACGGCTCGCCCTGCCCGCTGGGCGATCTCAAGGCGCTCGGCGAGCTGCTGATCGATATCCACAGCCAGCACGAGCACCAGTCGCTGCTCAAGCCCGACACCCACCGCCGGCTGCTGGACGAATTCGCCGGCGCCCAGGAGCTGGCGCGCCAGGTCCAGCTCGCCGCCCAGCGCTGGAAGCAGACGCGCCAGACGCTCGAGCGACTGAGCAACGCCAGCGACGAGCAGCGCGCACGCCACCAGCTGCTGAGCTACCAGCTCGAGGAGCTGGAGAACCTCGGGCTGGGCGAGAACGAGCTGGAGCAACTGGAACAGGAACACCGCAACCTGGCCAACGCCGGCCAGCTGCTCGGCGCCTGCCAGCAGGTGATGGAGCTTTGCAGCGAGAGCGATGCCGGCAACGTGCTGTCGGCGCTGACCGCCAGCCTGCATCGCCTGACCGCCTTCCAGGCCCAGTCCGGCGCACTCGGCGAGGCGGTCAACCTGCTGGCCAGCGCGCAGATCCAGGTGGAAGAGGCGATCGGCGAGCTGAACCGTTTCATCGACCACTTCGATGCCGACCCGCAGCGCCAGCAGGCACTGGAGGAACGCCTCGACGCCATCTACAGCCTGGCACGCAAGCATCGCGTCCAGCCCGCCGAGCTGCCTGCCCTGCAGCAGCGCCTGCTGGGTGAACTCGAAGGGCTGAACGCGGATGACGAAGCTGTCGAGCGCCTGGGCGAGGAACTCGAGGCCTATGCCCGACACTACCGGGAGAAGGCCGCCGAGCTGAGCGGCATCCGCCAGATGGCGGCCGGCCGGCTGGCGGCCGCGGTGGAAGACGAGATCCAGCGCCTGGGCATGCCCGGCGGAAGGTTCAGCGCCGCACTCAAGCCGGCCGCGCAGGATGAGAACCCGCCGCAGGGTCTGGAGATGATCGAGTTTCTGGTCAGCGCCAACCCCGGGCAGCCGCTGCGGCCACTGGCCAAGGTGGCTTCCGGCGGCGAGCTGTCGCGCATCAGCCTGGCGATCCAGGTGATCACCGCGCAGACCTCGCGCACCCCGACGCTGGTGTTCGACGAAGTGGATGTCGGCATCGGCGGCCCGACCGCCGAGATCGTCGGCCAGCTGCTGCGTCGCCTCGGCGAACGCGGCCAGGTGCTGACCGTCACCCATCTGCCGCAGGTCGCGGCGCAGGGCCACAACCACCTGTTCGTGCACAAGGCACGCGGCACGGACGAGACCCGCACCGCGGTGAAGACGCTCGAAGGTGATGCGCGGGTGGAGGAGATTGCACGGATGCTCGGCGGCGTCGACCTCACCGAGCAGTCCTTGGCCCACGCCCGGCAGATGGTGGCCACCGCCCAGGCCTGACCGGGCGCGCTTCGCCCCGGAAATGCAAAAGGCGACCCGCAGGTCGCCTTTTCTTCAGGTAGTCGCTCAGCTCTTCTTGCGGACGTAGAGCACCAGGTTGTGGTCAACCAGCTCGTAGCCGTGGCGGGCGACGATCTCTTTCTGCAGCTTCTCGATATCCGAGTCGAAGAATTCGATGACATCGCCCGAATCGACACAGACCATATGGTCGTGATGGCCACCATCGGCCAACTCGAACACCGCATGGCCGCCGTCGAAGTTGTGGCGAACCACCAGCCCGGCCGCCTCGAACTGGGTCAGGACGCGGTAGACGGTCGCCAGACCGACGTCTTCGCCAGCCTCCATCAGCGCCTTGTACACATCTTCTGCGCTCATGTGACGCTGGCCCGTGCTATCGAGCATTTGCAGAATCTTCACCCGCGGCAGGGTGACTTTCAGACCAGCTTTACGAAGTTCGTTGTTCTCGACCATGGTTGGCTTTCTCGCTGCTGCTGTTTCGCAGCCTCCTTCAATACGGGTATGATCCGGGTTCTTTGCCCAGCCAAGATAGTGGAAGTCACCCACCGATGCAAAACACCAAGCTCATGCTGTCCAGCCTCACGCTCGTGGGTCTGTTCGCACTCGCCGGTTGTTCGTTTCCAGGGGTATACAAGGTCGACATTCAACAGGGCAATGTCGTCACGCAGGACATGATAGATCAGCTGCGCCCCGGAATGACCCGCAAGCAAGTGCGGTTTATCATGGGCAATCCGCTGATCACCGACACCTTCCACGCCAATCGCTGGGACTACCTCTATAGCATCCAGCCCGGTGGCAGCCAGCGCCAGCAGGAGCGTGTCAGCCTGGTGTTCGACGGCAACGACCAGCTGGTCGGCCTGGCCGGCGACTTCATGCCGGGTGTCAGCCGCGACGAGGCGATCCTCGGCACCTCCCCTGCCCCGGCCCCGGTCACCGAAAAGCCGGTCGAGCAGCCTGTCGAGCGGCCGGCCCCCGGCTCGCTGCTCGAGGAAATCCAGCGCGAGGTCGACGCGGCCGAGCCGGTACCCGTGCCGATTCCCGACCCACTGGAAACCGAATGAAGAAAAGCCCGGCCAAGCCGGGCTTTTCTTTTCTGCCCTGCTGGCGCCGGGGCGCTCAGCGCTGGGTCAGCTGCTTGTACAACTGCGGCAGGCGGAACGGCAGCTGCTGCGGCTCCTTGATCAGCGTGTAGCCGTTGGCGCCGAACATGTAGGGCAGGTAATCCCCGGCCTCCCGGTCGATGGTGATGCAGAACGGCAGCAAGCCCTGCTGGCGCGCCTCCAGCACCGCCTGGCGGGTGTCCTCCACGCCGTAGCGCCCCTCGTAGAGATCCAGGTCGTTCGGCTTGCCGTCGGTGACCAGCAGCAGCAGCTTGCGCCGCTGCTTGCACTCGGCAAGCAGGTTGGTGGCGTGCCGGATCGCCGCGCCCATGCGCGTGTAGTAACCGGGCTTGAGTGCCTGGATACGCCCACGCGTCTCGTCACCGTAGGCCTGGCGGAAGCTCTTGAGCTCCTGCATGCGCACCTGCTGGCGACGCAGCGAGGAAAAGCCGTAGAGCGCGAACTGGTCGCCGACGGCCGACAGCGCCTCGCCGAACAGCAGCAGGCTGTCGCCGATCACGTCGATGACCCGGTGCTCGTTGTCCAGATGCGCGTCGGTGGACATCGACAGGTCGGCCAGTAGCAGGGTCGCCAGGTCGCGGCGGTTCTGCCGCTGCTCCATGTACAGGCCGCGCTCGACGCACTGGCCGTTGTGCCGCTCGACGTGGAAATCGAGCCAGGCCTGCATGTCCAGCTCCGAGCCCTGGGGTTGCTGGCGCAGCCATTGGCGATCGTTGCGCAGATGCTCGAACTGCCGGCGCAGGCGCCGTGCCAGCGGGGCCAGGTGCAACGGCAGCGGCTTGGGTTCCGATCCGCGCGGCAACATCGGCTGCAGGCTGACGAAATCCTTCTGCAGGCACTGCTTGCGATAGTCCCATTCGGGCAGCTTGATACCGGCGCCCAGCGGAATGTCGTCGAAGTCCGCCGCAGGCAGGTCGAGGTCGAGCTTGAGCCCGCCACCCTGGCGCATGCGCTGGCGCGACAGGGCCAGCTCGTCGAGATCCTCGGCGACCCGCGCGGCATCCAGGTCCTCTGTGTCGTCACCGCAGCGATCCAGCTCGACATGCTCGGACCAGCTGAACAGGTTCTCCAGCCGGAACAGCAGCAGGCCGTTCTTGCTGGTGCTGTCCTCGACGCGCCGGGCGCGCTTGCGCTGGCGGCTGCGGCCATCCGGCGGGCTTTCCAGGGCACCTTCGCCGTCGGCGCCGTGATCCAGGCTCTGCGGCTCGCCGAGATTCTCCGCCGGGTACAGCCAGAGCGGGACCGGCCAGGGCGCACGCTCGCTACGCGGGAACTGGGCGACGCTGCCGGGCTCGCGCAGCGCCTGGCACAACGCGTCTTCCAGGGCGGCCTCGCCACGTGGCAGCTCGGATGGATCGGGGCGCAACTGCAGGTGCGCCTCGACCAGCCGCCGGTAGCGCGCACGCATGGCCGGGAAGCGCTCGAGCAGCTGCTGCGTCCAACGCTGGTTGTCACGCGCCCAGTGGCGCATGTCGCCGGCCTGCGCCGCCAGCAATGCCAGCCAGCGGTACAGGTCGCGATTCAGCGCCGCGTCGGGATACACCGCCAGGCTCTGCGGCAGGCGCAGGTTGTCGCGGTCGCACCAGGCCACCGGCAGCTGCTTGCAGGTACCGGCGACCTGCTGCAAGAGGTTGCGCCGCACGAGCAGGTCGCGCGCGCTGGCCGCCTCGACGCCCACCCCGCTGGCGCCGCCCATGGCGCGAAACAGCAGCGACAGCGGCCGCTGCATGTCCTGCAACTCGACGCGTGCCTCGGGGAAGTCCGGGCTGGCGCGACGAGTGATGAAACGGTGCCAGACGCTACCGACCCACTCTTCGACTTCGATGGCGAATGCCATGGCAATCACTCCGTAGCGTTGGAAACGACGACGGCCCGCTACTCAGCCGGGCCGTCGGTTCTCACTGCGATCCGCCTCAGGCGGCAGCCGCGGCCGTGGCAGCCACGGTCACTCGGCCACGCTGGCGGAAGCTGTACAGGTAGCAGATCAGGCCGATCAGGAAGAACACCCCGGCGATCAGGCGCAGCCAGAAGAAGATGGCCAGCTGGTCGGCAGTGTTCATGAACGACATGGCGGCGCCATCGGCAGGCAGACGTTGCAGCCAGACCTGCACCACGCCGGCGGCGGTGAGGAACAGGGTGATCAGCATCATCGAGATGGTCATCAGCCAGAAGCCCCAGACTTCGACGGTCTGCGCCCGCGCATCCGGTGCCTCACCCAGCCCGCGCAGGCGCGGCATGGCATAGCTGATCATGGTCATCACGATCATCGCGTAGGCGCCGTAGAACGCCAGGTGACCGTGGGCCGCGGTGATCTGCGAGCCGTGGGTGTAGTAGTTCACCGGAGCCAGGGTGTGCAGGAAGCCCCACACGCCGGCACCAAGGAACGCAGTCACCGTGGTACCCAGCGCCCACAGCGAGGCAGCGCGGTTGGGGTGCTCGCGGCGGCGACGGTTCACCATGTTGAAGGCGAACAGCACCATGGCGAAGAACGGCAGCGGTTCCAGCGCGGAGAAGATCGAACCCAGCCACAGCCAGACGCCCGGTGCGCCGATCCAGAAGAAGTGGTGGCCGGTACCGATGATGCCGGTGATCAGCGCCATGGCGATGATGACGTACAGCCACTTCTCGACGACCTCGCGGTCCACGCCGGTGATCTTGATCAGGACGAAGGCCAGCATCGAACCCATGATCAGTTCCCACACGCCTTCGACCCACAGGTGCACGACCCACCACCAGTAGTACTTGTCGCGCGCCAGGTTCTCCGGGTTGTAGAAGGAGAACAGGAAGAATACCGCCAGGCCGATCAGACCGGTCATCATCACCGTGCTGACCACGGTCTTGCGACCCTTGAGCATGGTCATGCCGATGTTGTAGAGGAAGCCCAGGGCCACCACCACGATGCCGATCTTGGTGATCGTCGGCTGTTCCAGGAACTCGCGCCCCATGGTCGGCAGCAGCTCGTTGTGCGTCAGCTCCGCCAGACCGGCGTAGGGCACGAACAGGTAGCCGAGAATGGTCAGCACGCCGGCGGCGGCAAACACCCAGAACAGGATCAGTGCCAGTTTCGGGCTATGCAGCTCGCGGTCTGCCTCCTCGGGGATGAGGTAGTAGGCCGCGCCCATGAAGCCGAACAACAGCCAGACGATCAGCAGGTTGGTGTGGACCATCCGCGCCACGTTGAATGGCAGCAGCGGGAACAGGAAGTCGCCGACCACATACTGCAGTCCCATGATGAGACCGAAGAGGATCTGCCCGACGAAGAGCATCAGCGCGAACACGAAGTACGGCTTGGCGACGGCTTGCGATTGAAACTTGAGATGCGGATTCATGATGCTCATCCCTCAGCCCTCCCTGTTTGGCGGCCAGCTGTTGGTGTCGATCTTCGAAGTCCACTTGAGGAACTCCGCCATGTCGTCCACTTCCTGGTCGGTCAGATGGAATTGCGGCATCGCCCGACGACCGGGAGCGCCCAGCGGCTGGGCCTTCATCCAGGCATGCAGGAAAGGCTTGAAGCCCTCTTCGCCGCCACGACGGACGAAGACGTTGCCCAGTTCCGGCGCGAAGTAGGCGCCCTCGCCGAGCAGGCTGTGACAGCCGATGCAGTTGTTGTTTTCCCAGACTGCCTTGCCGCGTACGACCGCCTCGGTCATTTCCGATTCGTTGGATCGGTCGGCAAACGTCTGCTCTGTGTGATAGGTAAGGCCCAGGAACACCAGGAAGAAGAACACGCCTCCTCCAAAGTAGATATTCCGGGCCATACCCTTGGTGAAGGTCTCGGACATGGTCGCCTCCTCTTGGCTTGGCGGGGCCAGTGTAAGAAGGCACCTATCGAAATCTGCTTGATAGCGATCAAGAAAAACCCGAACGCGGTAGTCAGGCTTTGTCCCGGCCCGGCGACCAGCCGGCGCACCCCGCATGCGCCGGGGCCTGCGCCCTTGTCTGTGCGCCGAACCGTCTGCAATGGGGGCTGCAGCAGCGGCTATTCGCCGCGGATGTACTGCTCGAGCTGCTGGATCAGGCTGTCCTGCTCGGCCATGGTCTCCTTGACCACGTCGCCGATGGAGAGCAGGCCGAGGGTGCGACCGTTTTCCACCACCGGCAGGTGGCGCAGGTGCTTGTCGGTCATGATCTGCATGCATTCGCGGATGGTCTGGCGCGGCTCCACCGTGACCAGCGAGCTGGTCATGATGGCACTCACCGGCGTGGCGAACGACGAGCGCCCGAGCAGCACCATCTTGCGTGCGTAGTCGCGCTCGCTGACGATGCCGACCAGCCTGCCGTCGGCATCGGCCACGGGCAGCGCGCCGACATTCTTCTGCGCCATCAGCCGCAGCGCATCGAGCACCGAGTCGGTGGGCGCGATGGTGACGATGCCCTGGATCTGCTTGGCGCTGAGCACCTGCGCAATGGTCTTCATGGAATGTCCTCTTGTTGTTCGCCGGGCGCGAGCGCGCCCGTTTCCTGGCAACCGCAAGCAAACATATCGCGCCGCCCGAGGGCGGCAAAGCACTACGAAGGGCTGCCTGCCCCGGCGCCTAGGACGTCAGCTTCAGGCCGATCAGGCCGCCGAGCAGCAGTGCCAGGCTGAGCAGGCGCCAGGGGCCGGCCTGCTCGCCGAACACGAGGATGCCGAGCAGCACGGTGCCCACCGCGCCGATGCCGACCCAGACGGCATAGGCCGTGCCGACCGGCAGCGTCTTCATGGCCTGCGCCAGCAGATAGAAGCTGGCGGCCATGGTGACCAGGGTGAACAGCGTGGGCAGCGGGCGGGAAAAGCCCTCGGAAGCCTTGAGGCCGAGCGCCCAGGCAACTTCCAGCAAGCCGGCGAGCACCAGCAGGGTCCAGGCCGTATTCATGGGACAGACTCCATGCACGAGCAGGGCCGTCCCCGCATGGGCGAAACAGCGGCGGGTCGTCCCGCCGGAGCTGCGACCATAGCACGGCGCCGACAAGGGCACCTGTCTCAGCGCACCGCCGCCCGCAGCAATTCCACCTGACGGCGCAGTTGCGCGGCCTGCGCCCGCTCGGCGCGCAGCCCGCAGGCGAGTTCGGCGTTATGCCGTTCGAGCCGCCCGATCACCTCGCCTACGCCCTGCATCAGGTTGCGCAACACCTGCAGCTCGGCGAGCTGGCTGCGGCAGCGCAACCATTGCAGCCAGCACAGCAGCAGCATCAGCAACACCGCGAAGGAAGACAGCAACATCACCAGCCACGACAACCCCATCTGCATCATCACGCATTCCCCTTGCTTTCCTGTCAGCAAGCGGAACGATATGTCGCATGAAACGACAGGTCGATAATGGCTACATGAACAGGTAAACAATCGGTGCGCATGGTGGCCGCCGGCGAAGCGCTCCGGAGAGCGATCACGCCGGTAACCGGCCGCGAGCGCAGTCCATGTGTCGCCAAACGGGACAGATCGAGATGCTCACTCGCCGACCTCGACCTGCGTGCGCTCGCGCGGCGCGGGCTGCCAATGATCGAGCTGCAGGAACAGGGCCGAGGCCAGCATCGCCATCGCGCCGATGCAGAGGAAGGTCAGGCGGAACGCGTCGATCACTGCCTCGCCGGCGGCACCGGGTGCAGTGAAGCCGCCCAGCAACGCACCGGCCACCGCCACGCCGAGGCTCATCGACAGCTGCACCACCACCGACAGCAGGCTGTTGCCACTGGCCGCATCGCGGTTGCTCAGACCGATCAGCGTCACGGTGTTCATCGCGGTGAACTGCAGCGAATTGACCATGCCGATCAGGCCCAGGTGCAGCAGCACCCAGAGCCCGAGCGTGTCCCGATCGAGCAGCGCCAGGCTGCCGATCAGCGCGCCGAGCAGCAGCGTGTTGCCCACCAGGATGCGCCGGTAGCCGAGCCGGTCGATCAGTTGGCGGGCGATGGACTTGGTCAGCATCGCGCCGACCGCCAGGGGAATCATCATCATCCCCGCCTGCGCCGGCGCGTAGCCCAGCGCGACCTGCAGCAACAACGGCAGGAGGAACGGCAGCGCGCCGCTGCCCAACCGGGCAAACAGATTGCCAAGGATGCCGACGGCGAAGCTGCGCGTGCGGAACAGCCGCGGGCTGAACAGCGGCTGCTCGATGCGCCCGGCGCGCAGCCAGTAGGCCGCCAGGCAGGCGCTGCCAGCCGCCAGCAGCAGCATGACCCGTGCATGCGGCAGCCGCAGTTCGCCAAGGCCTTCCAGGGCGATGGTGATCAGCACCATCGCCGCGCCGAACAGCACGAAGCCCGGGCCATCGAAGCGGGTTCGCTCCGGCCCCCTGAGGTCGGGCATGAAGCGCAGGGCCACCAGGCTGCCGAGCAGGCCGACCGGCAGGTTGATCAGGAAGATCCAGTGCCAGGAAGCGTACTGGACCAGCCAGCCGCCCAACGTCGGTCCCAGCAGCGGGCCGACCATACCCGGCAGGGCAACGAAGGTCATCACCCGCACGAACTCGCTGCGCGGAAAGGCGCGCAGCACCACCAGGCGGCCGACCGGCAGCATCAGCGCGCCACCGATGGCCTGCACCACGCGCGCGACCACCAGCTGGCTGAAGCTGCCCGACAGCGCGCAGAACAGCGAGCCCAGGGTGAACAGCGCAATGGCGGCAAAGAATACCCTTCGCGAACCGAAGCGATCGGCCAGCCAGCCGGAGGCGGGTATCAGCAGCGCGACGGTGAGCATGTAGGCGATCACCACCCCCTGCATGCGCAACGGATCCTCGGCCAGGTCCCGCGCCATGGCCGGCAGCGCGGTATTGAGGATGGTGCCGTCGAGCGTCTGCATGAAGAAGGCGATGGCGACCAGCCACGGCAGAACCCGCGCGGCGCGGGCGTCCAGTACGACAGGAGAGTGCATGGGGGCCCCGGAAAGCAGAGGTGCACCATATTAGAGGATTGCCGGACGGAGGGTTCGCCTGCGCGGGCGCGCACGCAGCCGCGAACTCGAACCCAGGTGCGACATTTTGTCCCTGTAACAATATATTTCTTTAGTAATTGACGCGAATCATTATCATTAGGAAGCGCAAGCGCAATCATTTGCGCCACCCAAATCTGCCAGGAGTCATCCCATGCGCTATCCCGTCATGCTCGCCACCGCGACCCTGCTGCTCACTCCGCTGGCCCAGGCCAAGGAATACCCCATCGGTGAACCCCAGCAGTGCGGCGGCATGGAAGTCGGCGCCGTGTACCTGCAGCCGGTGGAGATGGACCCGGCCGGGCTGATGCGCGCCGCCGCCGATTCCGACGTGCACCTGGAGGCCGACATCAGCGCGCTGGAAGGCAACCCCAACGGCTGGCAGGAAGGCAGCTTCGTACCCTACCTCGGCATCCAGTACGAGCTGCGCAAGAAGGGTTCGGACGAGGTGATCAAGGGCGACTTCCATCCGATGGTCGCCAATGACGGCCCGCACTATGGCGACAACGTCAAGCTGCTCGGCCCGGGCAAGTACCAGCTGACCTACAAGATCCTGCCGCCGGGTGCCGGCCACGGCATGTTCGGCCGCCATACCGACAAGGAGACCGGCGTCGGTCCCTGGTTCGAGGCCTGCGAGCTGAAGTACGAGTTCACCTACGCCGGCATCGGCAAGAAAGGCGGCTACTGATGGTCATGCCCGTGCGTCGCGCCTTGTGCGCCGCCCTGCTCGCCGGCTTCGCCGCCGGCGCGCAGGCGGGCCTGCCCACCTTCGAACTGACCATCCGCGACGGCCACTTCGAGCCCTCGGTGATCGAGGTGCCGGCGCGCCAGCGCTTCAAGATCGTCGTGCACAACGCCGGCAGCGGCCCCACCGAGTTCGAGAGCACGCCGCTGCGAGTGGAGAAGGTGCTCTCCCCGGGCGTGACCTCCTTCGTGGTGATCCACCCGCTCAAGCCAGGCCGCTATCCGTTCTTCGACGAGTTCCACCTGGACCTGCCGGAAGGCGAGATCGTCGCCAAGTAGTCGCATCCCGAGGAGACCACCATGGGCCAATCCCTGTTCATCGTCTGGCGTGAAAGCATCGAGGCACTGCTGGTCATCGGCATCCTGCATGCCTGGCTGCGCCAGCAACCCGACGCCGGCAGCGCGCTGCGCATGCTCTGGAGCGGGGTTGCCGGCGGTCTGGGCCTGGCCCTGCTGCTGGCCTGGGGCGTGCTGGAGGCTGGCGAATGGCTGGCCGGCAGTGCCGGGGAGTGGTTCCAGTGCGCCATGCTGGTGACCGCCGCCCTACTGATCCTGCACATGGTCGGCTGGATGCACCAGCACGGCCGCACGCTCAAGGCCAGCCTGCAGAACAGCGCCGCCGAGAAGCTCAGCCAGGGCAGCGGCGTTGGCCTGGCGGTGCTGGCGATGCTGGCGGTCGGCCGCGAGGGCAGCGAGACCGTGGTGTTCCTCTACGGCATCGGCAACCAGCAGCAGGGCCAGGCGCTCACCGGCTTCGTCATCGGCGGGCTGCTGGGCTTCGTCCTGGCGCTGGTCAGCTACGCGGTGCTGCAGGCCGGCAGCCGCTTCTTCAGCTGGCGGCGCTTCTTCCAGGTCAGCGAAGTGCTGCTCCTGCTGCTCGGCGCCGCCCTGCTGATGGCCGGGCTGGACCGCCTGTCCGGCCAGCTGATGGGCATGGAACTGCCCGAGCAACTCTACGGTGTGTTCGGCGATCCGCTGTGGGACAGCTCCGCCCTGCTGGACGACGGCAGCACCCTGGGCAGCACCCTCGCCGGCCTGACCGGCTACCGCGCGATGCCGTCGCTGGCCGCGGTGCTGGTGATGGCCGCCTACTGGCTGGCGGTCTGGCTGTGGCTGCGGCCGCGCCCACCGCGCCCGCTGGCCGCGGAGCCGGCATGAACATCGCGACACCCTGGCTGGCCCGACTCGGCGACGGGATGCGCCGCCACGCCAGGCTGATCCGCGCCGTGCAATGGATAGTGGTCGGCTTCTACCTGCTGTTGCTGGTAGTGCCGGCCTTTCTCAGCCTGCCGCCGTCGCAGGCGCGCATGCTCGACAACCTCACGCTGTTCGCCCAGTTCGTCTTCTGGGGCCTGTGGTGGCCGTTCGTCCTGCTGTCGATGATCTTCTTCGGCCGGCTCTGGTGCGGCGTGCTCTGCCCCGAAGGCTCGCTCAGCGAATGGGCCAGCTGGAAGGGCCTGGGCCGGGGCACGCCGCGCTGGGTGCGCTGGGGCGGCTGGCCGACCGTGGCGTTCATCCTCACCACCGTCTATGGCCAGTTGATCAGCGTCTACGACTATGCCCAGGCCGCGCTGCTGATCCTCGGCGGCTCCACCGTCGCGGCCATGCTGGTGGGCTTTCTCTACGGGCGCGGCAAGCGCGTCTGGTGCCGCCACCTGTGCCCGGTCAGCGGGGTGTTCAGCCTGCTGGCGCGCCTGGCGCCGCTGCACTACAAGGTCGACGAGCAACGCTGGCTGGCCAACCAGCCGCCGCACCTGGCCACCCCCAACTGCGCCCCGCTGATCGACATCCGCCGCATGCGCGGCAACAGCGAGTGCCACGCCTGCGGGCGCTGCAGCGGCCAGCGCGGCGCGGTGGAACTGAGCATGCGCTCGCCGAACCAGGAGATCCTCATCGTCGGCAGCCAGCCGCAGACCCGGCACTGGGACAGCACCCTGCTGCTGTTCGGCATGATCGGCCTGGCCATGGGCGCCTTCCAGTGGACGGTCAGCCCCTGGTTCATCTCGCTCAAGCAGACCCTGGCCGAGTGGCTGGTCGAGCGCGACATCTTCTGGCCGCTGGAGGCCAACGCCCCCTGGTGGCTGCTGACGCATTACCCACAGGCCAACGATGCCTTCACCTGGCTGGATGGCTCGGTCATCCTGCTCTACATCTTCGGCAGTTCGCTGCTGGTCGGCTCCGCGCTCTGGCTGCTGCTGCGCGGCTCGACCCGGCTGCTGGGCCGCGGCGGCGACTTCTTCGAGCATCTGGCGCTGGCGCTGATTCCGCTGGGTGGCGCCGGGCTGTTCCTTGGGCTCTCGGCGACCACGGTCAAGCTGCTGCGCTACGAAGGCCTGGCACTGGCCTGGGCGCAACCGGCCCGCGCGGCGCTGCTGCTCGGCGCGATCGCCTGGAGCCTGTACCTGGCGTGGAAGGTGCTAGGCCTGTATGGCGCCAACGGCCTGCGCCGGCTGCTGGCCTTCGCCCCGGTGATCGCGGCGACGGCGCTGGTCGGCTATGGCTGGTACCTGCAATTCTGGGGCTGGAGCTGAGGGCGACCGGCCTCGAATGGTCGCCCGGGGGCCCATCCAGCCTCTCGCTAGCCGCGCAGCATGAAAGCCGGGAACAGCCGATCCAGGCGCTCCCACAGACGCTGCTGGTCGTAGGGCGCGCGGCTGTCGGCGAGCTGCTCGTCGAGCATGCGCGCGGTGCGCACGCACTGCACGGCGAAGCGTTCCACACCGCGCCGCTGCAGGCGCTGCGCCAGCTCCCAGAGCCGCTCGGCATCGAACAGCCCCCAGTGCACGGTGGTGCGACACTCGTGATCGACGCCGCTTTCCAGCAGGTAATCCAGGCTTTTCCAGTTGGCCGGGCCGCTGCCGTCGACACCGGTGATCGCCGCACTGTGCTCGGGCAGTGCCTTGACATCGAAGCCGACCCAGTCCACCAGCGGCAGCACCTGGCGGAACAGCTTCGGCTTGATCCCCGCGCTGTGCAGGCCGACCTTGTAGCCCAGCGCGCGCACCTGGGCGATGGCATCCAGCAGCGCGCTCTGCAGGGTCGGCTCGCCGCCGCTGAACACCACCGCCTCGAGCAGGCCGACGCGCTGCTCGAGGAAGGCGAGAATCTCCGCCCAGGGTCGCTCCTCGCTGCCGCAGGTCGGGATCAGCTGCGGATTGTGACAATAGCGACAGCGCCAGCCGCAGCCCTGGCAGAACAGCACGCAGGCCAGGTGGTCGGGGAAATCCAGGGTGGTCAGGGGCACCAGGCCCCCGACCCGCAGCGCTGCGGTCACCGCGCCGCCGCTTCGGTGAAGTGCAGGCGCTCGCGATGCTCGGACTGCTTGCCGGGGTTGAACGCCGCCACCGGGCGGTGATAGCCCATCACGCGGGTCCAGACTTCGCAGCGCTGGCGCAGTTCCTGGGGCAGTTGGGTCGCTTGGCTCATGGTGACTCTCCTTTTGCTGGGGTGGAGTATGCCGCGCGGCCCCGGACGGAACGGCGCGGCACGGGGTCGCGGATCAGGCCGGTACGGCCGCGGCAGCCTGCTGCTTGTGCAGCAGCGCTTCGTCGCACTTGGGGCAGAACTCGTGCTCGCCGGCGAGGTAGCCGTGCACCGGGCAGATCGAGAACGTCGGCGTGACCGTCAGGTATGGCAGGCGGAAGCGCCCGAGGGCGTTGCGCACCAGCTTCTTGCAGGCCTCGGCCGAGGAAATCTGCTCGGCCATGTACAGGTGCAGCACGGTGCCGCCGGTGTACTTGCACTGCAGTTCGTCCTGCAGCGCCAGCGCCTCGAAGGGGTCGTCGGTGTAGCCCACTGGCAGCTGCGAGGAGTTGGTGTAGTACGGCGCCGCGGCCGAACCGGCCTGGAGGATGTCGGGGAAGCGCTTGCGATCCTCCTTGGCGAAGCGATAGGTGGTGCCCTCGGCCGGCGTCGCCTCGAGGTTGTAGAGGTGGCCGGTGTCCTCCTGGAACTGCACCAGGCGCGCGCGCACATGGTCGAGCAGCTCGACCGCCAGGCGCCGCCCCGCCTCGGTATGCAGCCCCTCGGCATCCTCGCTGTAGTTGCGCAGCATCTCGTGCAGGCCGTTCACGCCGATGGTGGAGAAATGGTTGCGCAACGTGCCCAGGTAACGCTTGGTGTAGGGGTACAGGCCGGCATCCATGTGATGCTGGATCACCTTGCGCTTGACCTCCAGGCTCTGCCGCGCCAGCTCCAGCAGGCTGTCCAGATGCGCCAGCAGCCCGGCCCAGTCGCCGGCGTGCAGGTAGCCCAGGCGCGCGCAGTTGATCGTCACCACGCCCAGCGAGCCGGTCTGCTCGGCCGAGCCGAACAACCCGCCGCCGCGCTTGAGCAGCTCGCGCACGTCCAACTGCAGGCGGCAGCACATCGAGCGCACCTGGTTGGGCTTCATGTCCGAGTTGAGGAAGTTCTGGAAGTACGGCAGGCCGTAGCGCGCGGTCATCTCGAACAGGCGCGTGGCGTTGTCGCTGTCCCAGGGGAAGTCATGGGTGATGTTGTAGGTCGGGATCGGGAAGGTAAACACCCGGCCCAGGCCGTCGCCGGCCTGCATGACTTCTATATAGGCGCGGTTGATCAGCTCCATCTCGGCCTGCAGCTCGCCGTAGGCGAAGGGCATCTCCTGGCCGCCGATGTAGGGAATCTGCTCGCGCAGGTCCTCCGGGCAGACCCAGTCGAAGGTCAGGTTGGTGAACGGCGTCTGGGTACCCCAGCGCGACGGCACGTTGAGGTTGTAGACGAACTCCTGGATCGCCTGGCGCACCTCCTCAAAGCCGAGGCCGTCCTTGCGCACGAAGGGTGCGAGGTAGGTATCGAAGCTGCTGAACGCCTGCGCGCCGGCCCACTCGTTCTGCAGCGTGCCGAGGAAGTTGACCATCTGCCCGAGGGCGCTGGACAGGTGCTTCGGCGGGCCCGCCTCGACCCGTCCGGGAATGCCGTTGAAGCCCTCATTGAGCAGCGTGCGCAGCGACCAGCCGGCGCAGTAGCCGGCGAGCATGTCCAGGTCGTGGATGTGCAGGTCGCCCTCGCGGTGCGCCGTGCCGATCTCCGGGCTGTAGACCTCGTCCAGCCAGTAGTTGGCGGTGACCTTGCCCGACACGTTGAGGATCAGCCCACCCAGTGAGTAACCCTGGTTGGCGTTGGCGCGCACCCGCCAGTCCTCGCGGGAGAGGTACTCGTTCATCGAGGCCGCCACGTCGACCACCGCCTTGCGGTCACGGCGCAGGCGCGCATGGCGCTCGCGATAGACGATGTAGGCGCGCGCGGTATCGAAGTGCCCGGCCTGCATCAGCGTGCGCTCGACGCGGTCCTGGACCTGCTCGATCTCCACCAGCGCCGCCCCCGCCAGCTGGCCGACCACTGCGTCGGCCAGGGCCTGCGCGGCCGGCTCCTCGAACTCGCCGGTGCTCTGGCCGGCCGCCGCGATGGCACGGACGATCTTCTGCGTGCTGAACGGCATCTCGCGGCCATCGCGCTTGCGCAGCCGCACCGGCGCCTGCCCCCCAGTCAAGTCCTTCACCTGGCCTCCTCACTACATCTAGTTGGATTAACGAACGGAACCACAAGATGCTGTGCATGGTAGGCACAAGGGCCGCAGATAAATTGATGACCGTCAATTCCGCCGGCAGGCCGGAAAATTTCCCGCCGCGACAGTTGCGCACAGGCGACGAACTTGTCTGGCGTCAAGGAAGCGGGCAGGCGCGGCCTCCTAGCATGCCCTCGACCGAACGCGCCCTTCTGCGCCCGGGGGAGGAACGATGCTTACCGAAATGTCCCTGATCAACGCGCTGCGCAGCCACCACCTGTTCAGTCGCCTGCCCGATGCCGCGATGCAGGAGGTCTGTGCGCTGGCCAACCTGAAACGCCTGCCGGCCGGCGCCACGCTGTTCCATCAGGGCGACAAGGCCGACCGCTTCTACTACCTGTTCAGCGGCCAGGTGAAACTGCATCGCGTGGTCTGCGACGGCCAGGAGAAGCTCGTCGAGGTGATGCGCGCCGGCGACTCCTTCGCCGAGGCACTGCTGTTCCGCGGCACGCCCTACTACCCGGTCAGCGCCACCGCGCTCAAGGCCAGCCTGGCGGTCAGTCTGAACGGCCCGCACTACCGGCGCATCCTCGAGGAGCAGCCCGGCATCTGCCTGGAGATCCTCGCCACCCTCAGCGTGCGCCTGCACCAGCGGATGGTCGAGATCGACACCCTGACCATGGCCAATGCCAGCCGGCGCGTGGTGCGCTTCCTGCTGCAGTCCGCCGGCGAGCGCGACGGCGTGGTGACCCTCGACGTCCCCAAGCGCCTGGTCGCCTCCAAGCTCGGCATCCAGCCGGAGACCTTCTCGCGCATCCTCCATCGCCTGGTGGAGGCCGGCACCATCTCGGTCGAGCGCCGGCGCATCGAGATCCTCGATCCCCAGGAACTGGCCGCGCACGACGAGTAGGCGCCGCCGTTCTTGATCGCAGTCATGCACGCGCCGGCACCCGGCGCGGATACTGACGCGCATTGCCACAGCCACCGGGAGCACTCATGACCACGCCAACCCACGGGCCGCTGGTGTATTCCTGCTCGGGCTGCTCGAATGTCGCACAGATGGCCAACACCCTGGCCGTGCGCCTGGATCGTGCCGGCCTGGCCGAAATGTCCTGCATCGCCGGCGTCGGCGGGCGGGTCGAGGCACTGGTGAAGAAAGCCCACTCCGGCCGTCGTATCCTCGCCATCGACGGCTGCCCGTTGCACTGCGCGCGTGCCTGCCTGGCACAGCACGGGGTCACCCCCGACGTGCACGTGACGCTCAGCAGCTACGGCCTGCGCAAGCGCTACCGGCAGGACTGCAGCGAAGAGGAAGTTGCCGCCCTGTTCGAGGACATGAAGGCGATCATCGCCAGCGACCGCATGCGCCCGCGCCCGCGGGCCTGCTGAAGGAAAGCGCGCGGCGGGCCAGCACCGCCGCGCATCGGATCACGCGCCGGCCGCCTGCGCCCGGCCGGCCGCGGCGACTTCCTCGCCGGCTCCCTGCAGCAGCTTCCACAGCCAGGCCGGCAGGGTGTCCGGGTCCAGGCTATCGATCAGGTTCTTGATCGCCAGGCCCAGTTCGGTATCACCTTCGATGATCAGCCGACGGCGGAAGAACAGGGTGTCCGGGTCTTCCTGGCGGCTGGCCAGCAGCAGGAATTCGCGCCAGTTGCCCCGTATGGCGACCTCTACCGCGGCCTGCTCGGCGATGCGCAGGCGCCCGCCCTGGCAGGTCAGGCACCAGGCCAGGCCGAGATCGCTGACCTCGAGTTTCATCCAGCGGCCGTCGAGCATGTCGAAGGCGCCATCGGCCAGCGACTCGGCGAAGACCTGGTTGAGGCTGCGCTCCAGTGCCAGGCGCTGGAGCAGGAAGGGGGTACGGGCGGCCAGCGGCAGCAGCCGGCTGCCTAGGTTGACCAGGTGCGCACGGGGATTCAGCACAGGCCGGCCTCCTCTGCACGCAGCATGCCGGCCTGGCCGTGCCAGTAGCCATTGCAGCCGTCGACCGCCAGCGGCGGCAGTCCACCCTTGCGCACCGCGTCGAACGCGGCGATCACCTGTTCCATGCCTTCGGCACGTGGGCTCAGGCGCAGCAGGTCGGCGCCGGCGTTGACCAGCTCCGGGTAGTCGGCCAGCAGGTTGCTGACCGAGGCGGACATGGTCTGGATGCCGTTGATGGTGAACAGCGGCGCGTTCTCCTGGCTGAGCAGCGGGATGCCCTCGGGGTAGTTCTGGCAGCAGAACTGACAGTCGTCCTTGGGCCGGTTTTCGGCGCGGGCGGTGAAGCAGCGCGCCGAGTAGGCCAGCGGCAGGTGCCCGTAGGCGAAGATTTCCACCTCCGGCCGTGCCACCTCGAGGCTGTCGAGCTGGCGCAGGGTGTGGCCGATCAGCTGGCCGGAGGCTTCCACCGGCGGCACCCAGCGCTGCATGCCGCTGGCCACCAGCTCGGCCAGCGCATGGCCGTTGTACAGGTTGAGCGCCGGCCCGCCGACGAAGGGCAGCTTGCGCTCGGACATCAGCTGCACGGCGCCCATGTCGTTGGCCTCGACCAGCAGCTCGCCGTTGTCGCACAGGCGGCGCAGGCTGGACAATTCCGAGGCGGCCTCGACCAGGGTGAGACCGGAGAGCACCAGCTGCGCCGAGGAGACCCGGGCGATGTCGCGGGCCAGGCCCAGCCAGTCGTCGAGCATCATGTCGCGGCGCTTGGAGCAGACCGTCTCGCCGAGGTAGATCACGTCCAGCGGCTGCTCGGCCATGCTGGCGTAGAAGTCGTGGGTCTTGTTGCGATCCCAGTAGAACAGCACCGGGCCGAGACTGAGTTTCATGTTGGCGTCCTCGTTCATTGCCAGGCCCGGTGGTAGGCGCCCAGGGTGGTCTGCGAGCCTTCGGAGAGGCCGTCCAGCACCTGGCGCCAGGCCGGCTGCACCGCATAGCGCTGCGGCGCCTTGAGATAGCTGTCCAGCGCGGCGCGCCAGACACGGGTGACCTGCTCGACATAGGCCGGGCTGCGCTGGCGTCCCTCGATCTTCATCGCCGTCACGCCGATGGCGGCCAGCTCCGGAATCAGGTCGAGGGTGTTCAGGCTGGTCGGCTCCTCCAGCGCATGGAAGCGCTTGCCGTTGACCATGAAGCGGCCCTTGCACAGGGTCGGGTAGCCGGCCGACTCGCCTTCGGCGTAGCGATCGATGAGCACGTTGTTCAGCCGTGAGGTCAGCCCCTCGGGCTCGTCGCTCCAGCGCACCGCCTTGGCCGGCGAGCAGACGCCGCAGAGGTTCGGCGACTCGCCGGTGAGGTAGGACGACAGGTGGCAGCGGCCCTCGGCCATGATGCACAGGCTGCCGAAGGCGAACACCTCGATCGGCACCGGGCTGCTGGCGGCGACCTGCTTGACCTGCTTGAGCGACAGCACGCGCGGCAGCACCGCGCGGCTGATCCCGTAGCGTTGCTGGTAGAAGCCCAGCGCGGCGGCGTTGGTCGCCGAGCCCTGCACCGAGAGGTGCAGCTTGAGCTGCGGATGGCGCTTGCTGGCGTAGCCGAGCACGCCCGGGTCGGCGGCGATCAGCGCGTCGACGCCCAGGTCGGCGGCCTGGTCCACCGCGCGCTGCCAGCGCGACCAGCCTTCGGGCTGGGCATAGGTATTGACCGCCACATAGAGCTGGCGGCCCTTTTCGCGGATCAGCTGCATTCCCTTGTCGAGCTGCTTGTCGTCGAGATTGAGGCCGGCGAAGTGACGCGCGTTGGTGTCATCGCGAAAGCCTACATAGATGGCATCGGCGCCCTGCTGGACGGCGGCCTTGAGCGCGGGCAGGCTTCCTGCCGGGCAGACCAGGTGCATGGCAACTCCTAGACGTTTGGAGAAACGGGCGCGCACGGGACGCGAGCGCCCATGCGGCGGAGGGAAAACAGCCGGCAGTCTAGGGAGCCGGCCGGAGGCCAGCATTGATAGGGGTCAAGATTGGCCGGCGGCCCGAACGGGCTGCCGGTAGCCGACGAAGCGGGCTTCAGATGCCCTCGTCGCCCTCGAACTCCTCGGTGGCGCGGGCGACCATCTGCCGCCAGGCGCCGGACTCCTCGGCCAGCAGGCGCATGGCCTTGAGGCTGGCCTCGAAGGCATCGCGGTAGTGCAGCGGCTCGTTCTGGCTGGCGGCCAGGTTGGCGTGCGCGCGCGCCTCGTCGAGCAACGCGTCGAACTGTTTCAGGTCCAGCGCCATGGTGGTTTCCTCGCAGCGGTTGGCTTTGAAGATAGACCACCGGGGCGCCTGCGGGATCGCCCGCGCGGCCGGCGTGAGCGACGAAGCGCCTACTTGAGCTTCAGCCGCCGTGCCAGCTTGTGCAGGTTGCTCGGATCCAGGTCCAGCAGGCGCGCGGCCTGCGCCCAGTTCTCGCCGCTCGCCTCCAGGGCCCGGACGATGGCCCGGCGCTGGCTGTCGTCGACGATCTGGCGCAACGGCAGCAGCGGCTCGCCCGCAACCGGCTCGACCAGTTCCGCCGGCACAGGCATGCGCAGGTCGGCCTGGCTGTCGAGGTCGAGCATGTCCGCCTCCAGGGTGAGGATCTCGCTGCGCGAGGCGCCGCGGCTGAGCAGGCGCAGCGCGGCGCGACTGATCACGTGCTCCAGTTCGCGTACGTTGCCCGGCCAGGCATAGCCGAGCAGCGCGCGTTCGGCCGCCGGCGACAGGCGCACGCTGCGCAGCCCCAGGCGCGCCCGGTTCAGTTCGAGGAAGTGCCCGGCGAGGATCAGCACGTCGTTGCCGCGCTCGCGCAGCGGCGGGATCGGCGCCGGGTAGACCGACAGCCGGTGGTAGAGGTCGGCGCGAAACAGCCCGTCGCGCACGCTGTCGCGCAGGTTGCGATTGGTCGCGGCGATGATCCGCACGTCGACCTGGCGCGGCTTGTCGGCCCCCAGGCGCTGGATCTCGCCGTTCTGCAGGGTGCGCAGCAGCTTGGCCTGCACGGTCAGCGGCAGTTCGCCAACCTCGTCTAGCAGCAGCGTGCCGCCGTTGGCCGCATCGAAGCGCCCGGGGCGGTCGGTGGTGGCGCCGGAGAAGGCGCCCTTCACATGGCCGAACAGCTCGCTCTCGGCCAGCGACTCGGGCAGCGCGGCACAGTTGACGTGCACCAGCGGCTTACTGTGCCGGCGCGAATGACGGTGCAGCCAGCGGGCGAACATCTCCTTGCCGACACCGGTCTCGCCGAGCAGCAGCACCGGCAGCTCGGAATCGGCGACCACCTGCAGCTCGCGCAACAGCCCGCGAATGGCTTCGCTCTGGCCGAGGATCTCGTTCTCGCCGGGATCGAAGCTGTCGTCCGAGACGTCGCTGCGCGCCAGGCGCAGGCTGCGGTTCTCGTTCTCCAGCCGGGTCACCCGTACCGCCGCCTCGATCATCAGCGTGAAGCGCTGCAGGTCCAGGCGCGCGGCGTCGTCGAAGGTGCCGGCGTGCAACGCATCGAGGGTCAGTGCACCCCACAGCTTGCCCTCGACGTAGAGGCTGACGCCCATGCAGTCGTGCACCGGCAAGGGCTCGCCGACGTGCTCGTCGAGCAGGCCGTCGTAGGGGTCCGGCAGACGGCTGTCGGGCTCGAACCAGGTCGGTTCGCGCTGCGAGAGGATCGCCGCCAGCCGCGGATGCTGGGCGACCACGAAACGCCGGCCGAGCGCCTCCTGCACCAGGCCGATGGCCGCCACCGGGCGCAGGCTGTCGTCATCCAGCCGCAGCAGCACCACGGCGCCGCAGCGAAAGCGCTGCTGCAGGGTATGCACCAGGCGCTGCAGGCGCACGGCGTTGGGCAATTCGGTGATCAGGTCGGCCAGCAGGGCTTCTTCAAGCATGGTGATAACTACCTAACAAGGTTGCAGAAACCCTAAACCCCAGCGGTGAAAAAAACCATACAAATGTACAAGCCACTAAAAATCAATAAGTTGCAGATGGCACGTCGGTTGCGTTGCAACAGGCAAACCTCCACAGGAAACCGCCATGCAACTTCTCGACGAAACCCTCGGCACCCTCGCCTGCTCGATTCCCGGTGCCACCCGCATCTTCCGCCAGTACCACCTCGACTTCTGCTGCGGCGGCAACCTGCCGCTGCGCGAGGCCGCCGCCCAGCGCGGCCTGGATGGCGAGGCCATCGCCGGCGAACTGGCCGCGCTGCACAGCGCGCAGGCCGGGCCGGACTGGCGCCAGGCGAGCGCCGGCGAGCTGATCGAGTACCTCCTCGAGCGCTTCCACGAGCGCCACCGCGACCAGCTGCCGGAGCTGATCCGCCTCGCCAGCCGCGTCGAGCAGGTCCACGGCAGCAAGCCCGGCTGCCCCAACGGCCTGGCCGAGCACCTGTGGAACATGCAGCAGGAGCTCGAAAGCCACATGCTCAAGGAAGAGCAGGTGCTGTTCCCCATGCTGCAGCGCGGCATCCGCACGCCGCAGACCGACGGCCCGATCTCGGTGATGCGCTACGAGCACGACCAGCACGGCAATGCCCTGGCCCAGCTCGCCTACCTCACCGACGACATCACCCCGCCGCCGCACGCCTGCAACACCTGGCGCGCCCTCTACCGCGGCCTGGAGGAGTTGCGTGACGACCTCATGCAGCACATCCACCTGGAGAACAACATCCTGTTCGCCAACGCCCAGCAGTGAACGCCCGCGCGGCGTCGAGGAGGCACCGATGAAACAGCTGATCCAACCGCTGGCCTGGGGCCTGGCACTGGCCTCGGTGCTGGCCACCGCGAGCAGCCTGGCGCTGAGCCTGGTCACCCCGGCCGCCGCCGCCACCGCGGTGCACGAGCATCACGCCCACGGCCCGGCGCCGACCCTGCCGGCGCAGGCCAGCTTCGCCACCGATGCGGCGCTGCGCGAAGGCATGTCGCGGGTACGCGACGCCGTCGAGGCGCTTGGCGACACGCCGGCGGATCGCCGCCAGGCCGCCGAGCTGGGCGACCGGATCGAGGCGGCCAGCGCCTACCTGGTTGCCAACTGCCACCTGCCGGCCGATGCCGACGCCGCGCTGCACGGCGTGCTCGGTGACCTGCTGGCGGGCGCCGAACAGCTCGACGCCGCCGACCCGGCGCCGGCCCTCGCCCGCGTGCACTCGGGCCTGGCGCGCTACCAGCAACTGTTCAACGCGCCGCACTGGCGCTGAGCGGCAGGCTCCAGGCCTCGAAAGACCGGGGCGCGCGATGCTATCGTCGCGCCCAGATCGTCGCGAGGCCGCCACTCGCGCCCCGTACCCCAGGTCTTGCCGGCGTTCGGCCGCACCGAAGCCGACAGCCCCTCGCACAAAGGATGCCCTTGCATGGTGCTTCATCGCGTACATCACCAGATCCTCCGCAGCCACCACCTGTTCGAGCCGCTCAACGAAGAGCAGCTCGACGAGCTGATGGCCGCCAGCCAGCTGCTCAACCTGGACAAGGGCGACAACCTGTTCCACCAGGGCGAGCCGGCCCATTCGTTCTACTTCGTCATCTCCGGCGCGGTGAAGATCTACCGCCTGACCCCGGACGGGCAGGAAAAGGTCTTCGAGGTCATCGGCAACCGCCAGACCTTCGCCGAAGCGATGATGCTGATGGACACGCCCAACTACGTGGCCTCGGCCCAGGCGGTCTGCCCGACGCAGGTCTACCGCTTCTCCAACGCGGCCTACATGCGCCTGCTCGAGACCAACCAGCGCCTGGCCTTTGCCCTGCTCGGCAAGCTCTGCGTGCGCCTGCACCAGCGCCTCAACGAGATCGAGACGCTGTCGCTGAAGAACGCCACCCACCGCGTGGTGCGCTACCTGCTGACCCAGCTGGCGCGCGCCGGCGGCAACGCCTTCGAGTTGCCGATGGCCAAGCAGCTGGTGGCCGGGCACCTGTCGATCCAGCCGGAGACCTTCTCGCGGATCATCCGCCGGCTGATCGACGAGGGCATCATCACCCAGGAGGGCCGCCTGATCACCGTGCTCGACCGGCAGCGCCTGGAACAGTTCGAATAAGCCGAGCCCCGTGCGGGGTACCCGCCGCAGCGGTTGCGGCGACAGAAGGAGCGAAGCATGGCTGCATGCCTTTACTGCCAGCAGGACAACCCCAAGGGCGAGAGCGAGTGCCGCAACTGCGGCATGCCGCTGCCAGCCCACGCCGATGGCGCCCGCGAGCGGCGCCAGCGGCGCTTCCTGTGGTTCTGCATCGCCCTGGCGGTGTTCTGTGCGGTGATGATCGTCTGGCTGCCGCGCAACCTGTTCTGAGCGGCCCGCAGAAACGAGAACGCCCCGGCAGGCGGGGCGTTCGTCAACGAGCCGGCAGGCTCAGATGTAGTAGGCCTTCAGCGGCGGGAAGCCGTTGAATTCCACCGCGCTGTAGCTGGTGGTGTAGGCACCGGTGGACAGCCAGTACAGGCGGTCGCCGGCGGCCAGGTTCAGCGGCAGGCCGTAGCGGTAGTTCTCGTACATGATGTCGGCGCTGTCGCAGGTCGGGCCGGCGATCACCACCTCCTCCATCTCGCCCTTCTTCTCGGTCCAGATCGGGAACTTGATGGCCTCGTCCATGGTTTCGATCAGGCCGCTGAACTTGCCGACGTCGGCATAGACCCAGCGCTCAACCGCGGTACGCGACTTGCGCGAGACCAGCACCACTTCGCTGACCAGGATGCCGGCGTTGGCGATCAGCGAGCGGCCCGGCTCGAGGATGATCTCCGGCAGCTCGTCGCCGAAGTCTTCCTTGAGGAAGCGGATGATCTCGGCGGCGTAGGTTTCCAGGTCGTTGGTCTTGGCGATGTAGTTGGCCGGGAAGCCGCCGCCCATGTTGATCATCTTCAGGACGATGCCGTCCTCTTCCTTCAGGCGCTCGAAGATCACCTTGACCTTGGCGATCGCCGCGTCCCACACCGAGATGTCGCGCTGCTGGCTGCCGACGTGGAAGGAGATGCCGTAGGGCTCCAGGCCCAGCTGGCGGGCGAGGATCAGCAGGTCCATGGCCATGTCGGTCTGGCAGCCGAACTTGCGCGACAGCGGCCAGTCGGCCGTGGTCGAGCCTTCGGTGAGGATGCGCACGTAGACCTTCGAGCCCGGCGCGGCCTTGGCGATGTTGCGCAGGTCGGCTTCGGAGTCGGTGGCGAACAGGCGCACGCCCTTCTCGAAGAAGTAGCGGATGTCCTTGGACTTCTTGATGGTGTTGCCGTAGCTGATGCGCTCCGGGCCGACGCCGCGGGACATCACCTTGTCCAGTTCGTAGATCGAAGCGATGTCGAAGCTCGAGCCCTTGTCCTTGAGCAGGTCGATGATCTCGACCGCCGGATTGGCCTTGACCGCGTAGTAGATCTTGGCGAACTCGAAGCTGCCGCGCAGATCGTCATAGGCCTTGCTGATGGTCTCGGTGTCGATCACCACGAAGGGGGTTTCGTGCTGGTCGGCGAAGGCCTTCATCTTCTGGAAGGTGGCGCGAGGGTAGTAGTCTTCGATCTTGATCATGCCAGGGCTCCGAAATCGGGAAACGGAATCGAAATTAGGGAGTGGGCGCGCACGGCCCGCCACGAACGCCTGATCAGTTTCCCCACTTTGGTTCGCCTACTTCCCAAGGCATGTCGCCGAGTATCACGGATGATCTCTCGTCGTCAGTACTTGAGCCGGATGGATCGTTGCCAGCATGGACGTTCGGGCGCGAACTTTAGGACCAAGGGGGGTCCAGATCAACCAAAAAAACGCCCGCCCGGCCCATCCATCGGCGGTTGTTCTCGATACTCAACAAAGCGTCCTGGAAACTGCACAAATCCTGGTTCTGCGAAGGCGCCGGCGGACCACAGCCAGAGTCGTTTGCCGCTATAATCCCCGCCTTTTTTGACAGACCGACTACTCCGTCGACGGGTTCCTTATCCAGATGACCACTCAGGCCGCCGAAGTCGCGAAGCGCCGCACCTTCGCCATCATTTCCCACCCCGACGCGGGCAAGACCACCATCACCGAGAAGCTGCTGCTGATGGGCAAGGCGATCGAGGTCGCCGGCACGGTGAAGTCGCGCAAGTCCGACCGCCATGCCACCTCCGACTGGATGGAGATGGAGAAGCAGCGCGGCATCTCCATCACCACCTCGGTGATGCAGTTCCCCTACCGAGAGCACATGGTCAACCTGCTCGACACCCCCGGCCACGAGGACTTCTCGGAAGACACCTACCGCACCCTGACCGCGGTGGACAGCGCGCTGATGGTCCTCGACGGCGGTAAGGGTGTCGAGCCGCGCACCATCGCCCTGATGGAAGTCTGCCGCCTGCGCGATACGCCGATCGTCAGCTTTATCAACAAGCTCGACCGTGACATCCGCGACCCCATCGAGCTGCTCGACGAGATCGAGGCGGTGCTGAAGATCAAGGCCGCGCCGATCACCTGGCCGATCGGCTGCTACCGCGACTTCAAGGGCGTCTACCACCTGCGTGAAGACAAGATCATCGTCTACGTGCCGGGCCACGGCCATGAGCGCACCGAGCAGCGGGTGATCGACAAGCTGGACTCCGACGAGGCCCGCGCGCACCTGGGCGACATGTACGAGCGCTTCATCGAGGAGCTGGAACTGGTCCAGGGCGCCTGCCACGAATTCGACCAGGACGCCTTCCTCAAGGGCGAGATGACCCCGGTGTTCTTCGGCACCGCGCTGGGCAACTTCGGCGTCGACCAGGTGCTCGACGCCATCGTCGATTGGGCACCGATGCCGCTGTCGCGTGCGGCCCACGAGCGGGTGGTCGAGCCGGTCGAGGAAAAGTTCACAGGCTTCGTGTTCAAGATCCAGGCGAACATGGACCCCAAGCACCGCGACCGCATCGCCTTCATGCGCATCTGCTCGGGCAAGTACGAGAAAGGCATGAAGATGCGCCACGTACGGATCAAGAAGGACCTGAAGATCGCCGATGCGCTGACCTTCTTCTCCAGCGAGCGCGAGCAGCTGGAGGAGGCCTATGCCGGCGACATCATCGGCCTGCACAACCACGGCACCATCCAGATCGGCGACACCTTCAGCGAAGGCGAGGTGCTGGGCTTCACCGGCATCCCGCACTTCGCCCCGGAGTTGTTCCGCCGCGTGCGCCTGAAGGACCCGCTCAAATCCAAGCAACTGCGCCAGGGCCTGCAGGAGCTGGCCGAGGAAGGCGCGACCCAGGTGTTCTTCCCCGAACGCAACAACGACATCATCCTCGGCGCGGTCGGCGTGCTGCAGTTCGACGTGGTCGCCAGCCGCCTGAAGGAGGAATACAAGGTCGAGTGTGCCTACGAGGCAATCAACGTCTGGTCGGCGCGCTGGATCGAGTGCAGCGACGAGAAGAAGCTCAAGGAATTCAAGGACAAGGCCTACGAGAACCTCGCCGTCGACGGCGGCGGCCACCTGACCTACCTGGCGCCGACCCGGGTCAACCTGAGCCTGATGGAAGAGCGCTGGCCGGAGGTGAAATTCCGCGCCACCCGCGAGCACCACTGACCGCCGCCCGGCGCCGCGGGCCCGATTCCGGGCCTGCGGCCTGCCGGTTCATTCTTGGTCGGCGCAACCCAGGCAATACTCGGCCGCCGGCATCGCCCGCAGGCGCGCTTCCTCGATAGGCTCACCACAACGCTGGCACTCACCATAACGGCCCTGGGCCAGGCGCTGGCGGGCCAGGCCAACCCGACGCAACTCAGCCTCGGCCTCGATCAGCAGGCCGCGCAGCACGTCGTCGTTCTGCCGCTCCTGCGCCTGCTCCACCGAATCGTGCTCGTGCTCGCGGGCCAGGTCGCGGCGCAGCGCGGCGGCGCGCTGCAGGTATTCCTCGGACAGGCGTGCCAGCGCCTCGCTCGGGTCGAATCGGCTCATATCGCACCTCCACTGGTAATGTTTTCAGTGTGGCCCCATCGGCGCCGGCGGCACTGACGGCGATCAACCCCGGCGCATCGCCAGCGCTGGTCAGCTGGCGGCCTCGACCAGCAGCGGCTGCGCTTCGGGCTGCCTGATCAGCGCGTAGACCACCCCGGTCAGCAGGCTGCCCGCCAGGATCGCGACGAGATACAGCAGTGCGTGGTTGATCGCGTTGGGGATCAGCAGCACGAACAGCCCGCCATGGGGCGCCAGCAGCTTGGCACCGAACGCCATGGACAGCGCGCCGGTCAGTGCACCACCGGCGATGCTGGCCGGGATCACCCGCAGCGGGTCCTTCGCGGCGAAGGGAATCGCGCCCTCGGAGATGAAGCAGCAACCCAGCACCAGCGCGGCCTTGCCGGCTTCGCGCTCGGTCTGGGCGAACTTGCGCCGGGCGATCAGCGTGGCGATGCCCATGCCGATCGGCGGCACCATGCCGGCGGCCATGGTCGCGGCCATCGGCGCGTAGCTTTGCGAGGCGAGCAGCCCGACGGAGAAGGCATAGGCCGCCTTGTTCACCGGCCCGCCGAGGTCGACGCACATCATGGTGCCCAAGAGCAGCCCGAGCAGGATGGCGTTGGAGGTGCCCATGGTGTCGAGGAATTCGGTGAGCCCGGCGAGCAGCTTCGCCACCGGCGTGCCAACGATGTAGATCATCACCAGGCCCGTCGCCAGGCTGGCCAGCAGCGGGATGATCAGGATCGGCTTGAGCGACTCGATGCTGGCCGGCAGCGGAATCCAGCGGCTGACCGCCTTGGCCGCGTAGCCGGCGACGAAACCGGCGATGATGCCGCCAATGAAGCCCGCGCCGAGCGTGCCGGCCAGCAAGCCGCCGATCATGCCGGGCGCCAGGCCCGGGCGGTCGGCGATGGAATAGGCGATGTAGCCGGCCAGTAGCGGCACCATCAGCTGGAAGGCGGTTTCGCCGCCGATCTTCATCAAGGCAGCGGCTAGCGTGCCCTCCTCCTTGAACGCCTCGATGCCGAAGACGAACGACAGGGCAATCAGCAGTCCGCCCGCCACCACCATCGGCAGCATGTAGGACACCCCGGTCAGCAGGTGCTTGTAGACACCGGTCTTCTCCGCTTTCTGCTCTCCCATAGCGGCACTTGCCGTGACGCCACCGCCGAGCACGGCCGCTTCCTGCAGCGCGCGATCCAGCGTCGCCTCGGGTTGCTTCAGTGCGACACCGGTGCCGCAGCGGAACACGCGCTTGCCGGCGAAACGGGCGACGTCCACCTCGATATCGGTCGCCAGCAGCACCGCGTCGGCTTCTTCGATGGCCTGGGGGTCGAGCACGTTGCGCGCGCCCACCGAGCCGCGCGTCTCCACCTGCAGGTCGTAGCCTTTGCGCACCGCCGCCTGCTGCAGGGCCTCGGCGGCCATGAAGGTGTGCGCCACGCCGGTCGGGCATGCGGTGATGGCCACCAGCTTTGGTTTGCCGGCGGAAGGCGCGGCGTCGGCTTCGTCGACCGGCTGCAATTCGGCCGCGGTATCGGCGGCGCTGCGCAGGAAGCCTTCCGGGTCGAGCAGGGCCTCGGACGGGGTCGACTGCACGACACGCTTGCCGACGAAGCGTTGCAGCGACAACGGCCCGGTTTTCACCACCACCACCAGATCGGCATTGGCGATCTGCGCGGGCGTCAGCGGCGAACCGATGGCCTTGGGATCGTGGACTTCCACGGCGGTCGACCAGCCCAGGCGCTGGGCCGCGGCTTCGAGCAGGCGCGAGGTCAGCACGCTGGTGACCATTCCGTTGGGGCAGGCCGTGATGATGAGCAGATTCATTCCTTCACCTCTTGTAATTATTGGCTGAGCGGCTGCAGCCGCACGGCCGCTTCAAGCTCGGCCAGTTGCGCCCGATCAGTGATGCCGAAGCCGATTTGGCCGACGGCCTGAGCGGCAATCGCCGTGGCATGCGCCAGGGTGCGCTCGGCCGGCCAACCCGCCAGCAAGCCGTGGAGCATGCCGGCCAGCAGCGAATCCCCGGCGCCCACGGTGCTGACCACCCGCACCTTGGGCGGCTGGGCATGCCAGGCGGCTGCCGGCGAAAACCAGCTGACCCCCGCGGCGCCCTGGGACATCACGACATGTTCGATGCGGGCATTCAGGCGGCGCGCCTCGTCGGCCAGGGCCTGCGCGTCGGCCGGATCGAGGTCGCGGGCCTGGGCCAGCTCCTCTTCGTTGGGCTTGATCAGCCAGGGTGACAGGGCCAGCCCTTCGCGCAGCGCCGCGCCACTGGTGTCCAGCGCAACACGCGCACCGAGCCGCGCGAGCCGCTGCAGCAGCTCGACGAACCACGGCACCTCGACGCCGCGCGGCAGGCTGCCGGCCACCACGACCAGCTCATGGCTCGGCACCAGGCGTTCGAGGCGGGCGAGCAGCTCCTCGCGCTGGGCGGCGCCGACCTCCAGCCCCGGGCCATTGATGTCGGTGATCCGCCCATCCGCCTCGGCCAGCTTGATGTTGCTGCGGGTCTCACCCGCCACGCGGACGAATTCGTCGGCAAAGCCCCGCGCGCTGAACAACTGCTCGAAAGGCTGCGCATTGGCTTCGCCGAGAAAGCCGGTCACGGTCAGCTGATGGCCAAGATCGGCCAGGACCTGGGCGACGTTGAGTCCCTTGCCCGCGGCATGCACCTGCAGGTTATCGCTGCGATTGACTTCGCCCAGGCGCAGCGCGGGCAGCTGCACGGTGAGATCCAGCGCGGGATTGAGGGTGACGGTCAGTACACGCGCCATCAGCAGTGCTCCCCGACGAAGGCGCGCACTTCATGGGCGCCGGGCAACATTAGGGCCTGCTGAGCCAGCCTCTGGCAGGCGGCGAAGTCCAGCTCGCGCACCCGCGCCTTGACCAGCGCAATGCTGCGCGCCGACACGCTCAACTCATCAACGCCCAGCCCCACCAGCATCGGTATCGCCAGCCCATCGGCGGCCAGCTCGCCGCAGACGCCCACCCATTTGCCCTGCGCATGGGCGGCTTCCACCGTCATGCCGATCAGGCGCAACACGGCCGGGTGCAGCCCATCGGCCTGGCCGGACAGCGTCGGGTGGCCGCGGTCGATTGCCAGCGTGTACTGGGTCAGATCGTTGGTACCGATGCTGAAAAAATCGACTTCCTGCGCCAGCACCGGCGCGATCAGCGCGGCGGACGGGATCTCGATCATGATGCCCACCTGCAGGTCGGCCACCGGCAATTCGACGCGCAGGCGATCGACCAGCGCCTTGGCGGTGCGCCATTCCTCGATATTGCCGACCATGGGAAACATGACCCGCAGCGGCCGGCCGTCGGCGGACGCTAGCAAGGCACGCAGCTGGGTTTCGAGGATGTCCGGGCGCTCCAGGCTCAGGCGAATGCCGCGCACACCGAGGAAGGGGTTCTCCTCGGCCGGCATCGGCCAGTACGGCAGCGGCTTGTCGCCGCCGACATCGAGCGTGCGCACCACCAGGGGCCGGCCTTCGAGGGCTTCCAGTACACGGCGGTATTCGGCTTCCTGGGTCGCCTGATCCGGCGCCTGAGCGTGGTTCATGAACACCAGCTCGGTGCGCAACAGGCCGATGCCCTCGGCACCGAGCGCCAGCGCCTCGGGCGTCTCGCCAGCGGCGCCGATGTTCGCAGCGATCTCCACCGGATGGCCGTCACGGGTGATCGCCGGCTCCAGACGCCGCTCATGGGCCAGGCGCTTGCGTTCCTCCCGCGCGGCGCGCTCGCCCCGGGCCTGTTCGAGCTGCGTATCGCTCGGCGCCACCAGCAGCTCGCCACGCTCGCCATCGAGCAGCAGCAGGGTGTTGGGCGCCAGGCCGAGCACACCGGGCCCGGCGCCGACGATGGCCGGAATACCCAGCGCCCGGGCAATGATGGCGCTGTGCGAGGTGGCGCCGCCGCCGGCGGTGAGAATGCCGGCGACGCGCTGGGCATTGAGGGTGGCGACGTCCGACGGCGCCACCTCGTCCATCACCAGAATGTAGGGCTCATCCGGGGCCTGCTCGGCTTCGACACCGGCCAGGCAGGCCAGCACGCGGCGGCCCACGTCGCGCAGGTCGGCCGCACGCTCGGCGAGCAGCTGGTCATGCAGCGCCTCCTGCTGCTGCGCCGCGCTTTCGATTTCCTCCATCCAGGCCGCCTCGGCGCTGAGGCCTTTCTGCAGGCGCACCTGCACCTCTTCGCGCAGGGCGGGATCCCTGAGCATGGCCTGGTGGGTGGTGAAGATGTCGCGGATGCTGGCGACCTGGCTCTGCGCGATCAGCGTGCCGATTTCGGCGAACACCTTGTCCAGCGCCGCGTCGAGCCGCTGCAGCTCGACAGCAGGGGATTCGCCACGCCGCGGATAGTCGATCGGCTGCGGCTTGCGCACCAGCACCGGGCCGATGGCAATGCCGGGCGAGGCGGCGATGCCGATCACCTGCTCGCCGGCCCGCAGGGCGGGCACGTCCTGGGCGGCTTCATTCAGTTGCACGGTGGCGGCTGGCGGCTGCGCCGGCTCCCCGCCGACTGGCAGCGGCTCGATTTCCTCGCCCAGCCCTTCCTCCACCGCGCGCACCAACGCCGGCAAGGCATCGTCGGCGATCGAGGGCTCGGCGATGAACTCCAGCACCTGCCCACGATGCGAGCCCATCGCCAGCAGCTTGCTCAGGCTCTTGGCCGACACCCCCGCGCTCTGGCTGCCGGCCAGGCGCACGCGGATCTCGCCGGCGAAGGCCTGTGCGACCTCGGTCAGCACCTTGGCCGGGCGAGCGTGCAGGCCGTGGGCATTGGCCAGCGGCACCCGCGAGCTCGGCCAGTCCGCCGGCACGTCGCCGCCCAGGGCTTCGAGCACTGTGCGACTGGAGGTCGCCTGGCTCAGCTCCGCGCCCCGCCCCTCGATCAGTAGGTTGCACAGGCGCTCGAGCATCGCCCGGTGCGCTTCGCCGAGGCTGGCCAGCACGAACAGGCCGTTGAGCGGCTGGCCATGGTGATCGAGCGACGCGGCGGGTGTGACGAACGCCAGCCCCGGTCGCTGCACCGACTGCTCGCTGCTCAGCCACCAGAGGCCCTCGCCCAGCGGCAAGGCCTGGTCGAGCGCGAGCCCGGCATTGAAGCCGGAGACCACGCACTCGGCGCGCTTGAGCAGCTTGACGCCCTGCCAGGCCAGCTCATCGAAGTCCTCGGCGGCAACGCCCAGCCCGACCAGCTCGCCATCGAGCGCCAGCTCCTGCGGCGCGCCCTGCAGCAGGTCGATAATCGCCTCGGGGCTCTCGGCCTTCTGCAGCGCCTCACTGAGGTCGCCCTCACCGAGGGCGCGGGTCAGCAGCTGCAGCAGACGCAGATGCTCGTCGGAACGCGCGGCGATGCCGATGGCAAGGTGGACCTGCTGGCCGTTACCCCAGTCGACGCCCTCCGGAAAATGCAGCAGCCGCACGCCCGTGGTGAACACCTGATCGCGGGTCTCCGGGGTGCCGTGGGGGATCGCGATACCCTGGCCGAGAAAGGTCGAGCCCTGGGCTTCGCGTGCGCGCAAGCCGTCCAGGTAGCCGGGCGCCACCAGCCCGTCGGCAACCAGCACCTCGCCGAGCAGGGCCAGGGCGGCGGCCTTGTCGGTGGCCTGCTGCTGCATGTGGATGTGCCGGGCATTCAACTCAAGCATGGGGAAGCCTCCTTGCGGGCTCGCGATTGTTGTTATTCCACCGGGCCGGCGGCATGCCGCCGCGGGGTGGCGCTTATGACCGAGTGACTGCTGAAACGTTTCACCTAAGGCTGGCACATTACGCAATATTGGGTAACTCTAGAAGCCCTCTTTCCCGCCATCCGTCCTGGAACCTGCGCTTGAAACTGACCGACATCGCCCGCCTGGCCAACGTCTCGGTAACCACCGCCAGCTACGTGCTCAACGGCAAGGCCGCGCAGCGGCGCATCAGCCCGGCAACCGTGGAGCGCGTGCTGGCGGTGGCCGAACAGCAGGGTTTCCAGCTCGACCAGCAGGCCGCCGGGCTGCGCCGCGGCCAGTCGCGCACCCTCGGGCTGATCGTCCCGGACCTGGAGAACCCCAGCTACGCGCGGCTGGCCAAGCTGCTCGAGCAGGGTGCCCGCCGGCGCGGCTACCAGCTGCTGATCGCCAGTTCCGACGACGAGCCGGATACCGAGCGCCAGGTCATCGGGGTGCTGCGCTCGCGGCGCTGCGATGCCCTGCTGGTCGCCAGCTGCCTGCCGGCCGACGACGTCGTGTATCGCCGGCTGCTGGCCGGCGGCACGCCGGTGATCGCGCTGGACCGCGCGCTGGATGCCGAGCAGTTCTGCTCGGTGGTCAGCGATGACCGCGAGGCCGGCGCGCAACTGACCCGCTCGCTGGACGTGCCGCCCGAGGCGCATGTCGCCCTGATCAGCGCACGCCCGGGCCTGCCCATCAGCCAGCAGCGCGAGGAAGGTTTCCGGCAGGCACTGGCGCAGCACCGCGGGCCGGTCAGCATCCTGCGTGCCGAGCAGTTCAGCCGCGCCTGCGGCCGCGAGCAGATGCTCGCCCTGCTCGAGCGCAGCGCGTTGCCCGATGCGCTGGTCACTACCGCCTACGTGCTGCTCGAAGGCGTGTTCGACGCGCTGCGCGAGCGCGACCTGCTGTGGCCCGAACAGCTGCGGCTGGGCACCTTCGGTGATGCGCAGCTGCTGGATTTCCTGCCGATCGGAGTCAACGCGATTTCCCAGCAGCACGCGCAGATCGCCGAGCAGGCGCTGGAGCTGGCGATCCGCGCCATCGAGGACGGCGACTACCGCCCCGGCGTGCAGGCCATCGCTCGCCGACTGCGGCAGCGACAAGCTGCGGCTTGCCCGCGCGCCCGCGCTGACGGAAGCTAGCGGCCTTTCAACCGGCCACCTCCCATGAACATCGAACAGATCACCCAACGCCTGCATGCGATCCGCGACCAGAACGACTGGCAGCGCTTCCACAGTCCGAAGAACCTCGCCATGGCCGCCAGCGTGGAAATGGCCGAGCTGGTGGAAATCTTCCAGTGGCAGACCGAGGACGAGTCGCGCCAGCTATCGGCCGACAAGCGCGAGCACGCCGGCCAGGAGGTCGGCGACATCCTCATGTACCTGCTGCTGATGTGCAGCGAGCTGGGCATCGACATGGAGCAGGCGCTGCTCGCCAAGCTGGCCGACAACGAACGGCGCTTCGCCCGATGAGCGACCGCCACTTCGACGAGCTGGCCACGCGCTTCGCCGAGAAGATCTATGGCGGCGCCAAGGGCGCGATCCGCCTCGCCGTGCTGCAGGCCGACCTCGCCGAAATCCTCCCCGAGCGCCCGCTGCGGGTGCTCGATGTCGGCGCCGGCCTTGGTCACATGAGCCTCTGGCTGGCGCAGCAGGGCCACGAGGTCACGCTCGCCGAACCCGCCGCCCCGATGCTCGACGGCGCCCGCGAGCGCTTCGCCGCCGCCGGGCTCGAAGCGCGCTTCGTCCAGGCCAGCTGGCAGCAACTGGCGACCACCCCTGGGCAGACCTATGATCTGGTCATCTGCCACGCAGTGCTGGAATGGCTGGCCGATCCGGCGGCGATCCTGCCGGTGCTGCGCGGCCAGCTGGCCGAGAATGGCTGGCTGTCGCTGGCCTTCTACAACCGCGATGCGCTGATCTACCGCAACCTGCTCAAGGGCCACTTCAAGAAGCTGCGCAGCCAGTCGTACGCCGGCGAGCGGCAGAGCCTGACGCCGCAGCAGCCGCTGGACCCGCGCGCGCTGGCGACACAACTGGCCGGGTATTTCACGGTCGAACGGACAAGCGGCGTGCGCGTCTTCCACGACTACATGCCGAGCGATTTCCAGGCCCGCACCGAGCCTTCCGAGCTGCTGGAAATGGAACTGGCGTACCGCCGCCACCCGACCTTCCAGGGCCTGGGTCGCTACCTGCACTGGCTCTGCCGGCCGCGCTGACGGCGAGGAGGTTCTCATGGCGCAAGGGTCGATCGCCCGCCTGGCCGGGGCCTGCAGCCTGGTGCTGTGCCTGCTGCTGGCTGCGTGCGCGCCACGCAACCCCTACCGCGCCGAGTCCATGCCGCTGCCGCCGGCGCCGGCAGCCGCCGCGCAAGACCCCGACCGCAGCGCCTACCCCGCCGCCCCGCTGGATTTCTCCCGGTTTCGCAGCTGGCGCTGGCGCAACGTGCCGCCCGGCAGCGGCGCGCTCGGCCCCGAGGAGGTCCAGGCGCTGCTGGCCGGCGAACTCGACCAGCGCGGCCTGCGTCCGGCCCGCGCGGGGCAGGCCGCGGATCTGGAGGTCAGCCTGGATGTGCGCAGCGAACGGCGCATCCGCCAGGTCTACGATGACTATGGTGGCTACTACGGCCGCGGCCCCTATGACCATGCCTATGGCGCCTGGGGCGCGGCGCCGCTGGTGCGCAGCTACGAGGAAGAGGTACTGGTGGTGCGCATCGAGCTGTTCGACCCGGCGCGCGAGCAGAGCCTCTGGCGCAACCACGCCGAGGCGCGCCAGGGCGACGATCGCCACGCCCATGGCGAAGCCCTTCGCCAAGCCATCCGCCGCGCGCTGCAGGATTACCCGCCGCGCTGAACCCAACCCGATCGGAGGTCGACCATGTTCCGCCGTTCCCTGCTGGTTGCGCTGCTGCTGGCCCTGGCCGCTTGCCAGGCCCCGCCGCTGCAACGCGACTTCGATGCCAGCCGCGACTTCGCCGCCTATCGTGACTGGGCCTGGCGCGAACCGGCCCTGCAGTATCGCCCGGACGACCCGCGGCTGAAGAGCGACCTCACCGAGCAGCGCGTGCGCGAAGCGATCGCCGAGCAGCTCGAGCAGCGCGGCCTGCGCCCGGCACGCGAGCCCGCCGCCGCCCAATTGCAGGTGCAGGCCTGGTACATCGTCGACCAGCGCAGCCAGACCGTGACCACCTACTCCGGCGGTGCCTGGATGGGCTACTGGCCGGGCTTCTGGGGCGGGCCGGCCTATGCCGACAGCCGCACCCTGGACTACCAGGTCGCCACGCTGCAGATCGACCTGTTCGACGGGCGCGACGGCAAGCTGGTGTGGCGCGGCAGCACCGAGGACATCCTGCGCCGCGAGGGCGACCCGGCCGCACGCGCCCAGCGCATCCGCCAGGCCGTGGCGCGGGTGCTCGCGCAGTATCCGCCGCACTGACCATCCCGGCCCGAGGTGGCGCCTGCCGGCGCCGCCGGGGATAATCCGCGCCCCTTCACGACTCCCTGGAGAAACGCATGCCCAGCGTGGCCTGGTGGCTGCTCACGCTACCCTTCGTCGCCGGCGCCTTCCTGCCGCTGCAGGCCGGCATCAACGGCCAGATGGCCCGGCAGATCAGCAGCGTGATGAGCGCGGCGCTGATCTCCTTCGCCGTGGGCACCCTGGCCCTGCTGTGCATCGTCCTGGCCCAGCGCGACCTGCCGAGCGGCGAGGCGCTGCGCAACCTGAGCTGGTGGCACCTGTGCGGCGGCCTGCTGGGCGCCTTCTTCATCGCCACCGCCGCCTTCGCCGCGCCGCGCACCGGCGCGCTGCTGTTCATGGCCCTGGTGCTGGCCGGCCAGTTGGCCATGGCCCTGCTGCTCGACCACTTCGGTTGGGCTGGCTACCGCGAGGCCCCGGTCAGCACCGGCAAGCTGCTCGGCCTGGTGCTGATCGTCGGCGGCGTCTGGCTGATCCAGCGCGGCTGAGCGCGCCTCAGCGTCGCTCGAAGGCGTAGAACAGGTTCGGCTCGCTGACCAGGTAGAGGTCGCCGTGGTCATCGAGGGTCAGACCCTCGCCCTGCGGCACGCTGTCTCGCAGGCCGGCGAAGCCGCTCCACAGCGAGCGAAAGCTGACCATCTCGCCCGTGCCATCGAGCTCGAGCACCATCCTCGCCTCGTCGCTGAGCAAGACCAGGTGGCCGGTATGCGCGTCGTAGTGCACCGAGGACAGGTCGCTGGCCATGTCCTTGTCCTCGATCCAGGCCTCGCGGTCGATGACCTCGAGCCGCATGTCGCCGTCGAGCGAGGCCCGCAGGCCGCGGATTTCGTAGAGCTTGCGCGGCGAATGCTCCTTGACCACGAACAGCCGGTCGCCGGCCCGATCGTAGGCCACGCCCTCGAAGCCGCTGTTGTCGTCGCCGTGCAGGCCCAGGGTCAGCGAGCGCTGCCCGGCGCGTTGCAGCGGCCCGTCCCGAGTCGGCACCGGGATCACCACCAGCGCCTGGCGGCGCTCCTCGGCGACCAGCAGCAGGTCATCGCCCAGGTAGGTGACCGCCTCGACATCCTCGAAGCCCTGCAGCGGGTAGCGCGCGAGGAAGCGCCCCTGGCGATCCAGCGCCAGCAGCTCGGCCGGCGAGTTGACCACCGCCCAGAGCTGCCCGCGGCGCTCGTCCCAGGTCAGCCCCGAGAGATTGCCGGGCACCGTGGCCACCGGCTTGGCATCGATGCGCACGCGGTACTCGGGCAACCACAGGCTGCGCTGCTCGCGACTGGACTCGTGATAGGCGGTGCTCAGCGAATACAGCAGGCGCTCGTCCAGGTGGACCTGGCTGCCGGCATACAACAGGCAGAGCAGCAGGGCAGCCAGCCACAGCTGCGTTCGGGAAACCTCGCGCAGGCGCGCCATCACTTTCATCGTTCGTTCTCCGTTAGGTCGCTGCAGCATGCCGGCCGGTCGTTGCAGCGGGATGACGCGGCACAACGCCTCGATGAGCGACACGCCTGGCCAGGGCGACTACCGACCGCCATACTGCGCCCCGGTTCCGCCGCCGCGACGAAGCGGAACTCGACCGCGGCGCCGCAGCCAAAGGGCAAGGCGTTGCGCTGGCAAGGCCATCCCCACACTGACGGAGAACGAAATGCAGGCAGAGGGCGTATTCGAGTGGCTGGGACAGGCGATCGGCACGCTGATCCGCTTCGTCGTCGAGGCGCTGAGCGGCTTCTTCGCCTTCTTCGCCAATGCCGGGCAGGATTTTCTCCAGGGGCTGTCGCGCACCCTGGGCATGGACCGCTCGCTGCTCAGCCTGGTCGCGCTGGTGATCGGGCTGTTGCTGCTGGGTGCGGCGGTGCGCGCCTTCATGCGCCGCTCGATCATCGCCGGCCTGGTCTGGCTGTTCCTCGGCCTCTGGCTGCTGAGCTGGCTGATCCACTGATCGCCCGGGCAGAATCGCCGCAGGCCCGGCCCTCGCGCAGCCGGTCACACTGGAGCCGTCGATGACCCGCCTCACCGCCGCCTGGCAGCACGCGCCGACCCATCGCCGGGTGTGGGCGCTGGCCGCGCCGATGATCCTTTCCAACCTCTCCGTGCCGCTGGTGGCGCTGGTCGACAGCGCAGTGATCGGCCACCTGCCCCACGCCCACCAGCTGGGCGCCGTCGCGGTCGGCAGCAGCCTGTACACGCTGCTGGTCTGGGTGATGGGCTTCCTGCGCATGGGCACCACCGGCTTCGCCGCCCAGGCCAGCGGCCGCCGCGATGGCGGCGCGCTGCGCCAGGTGCTGCTGCAGGGCCTGCTGCTGGCGTTGCTCGCCGGGCTGCTGCTGGCGCTCGTGGCCATTCCCTTCAAGGGCCTGGCGCTGCAGTTGATGCAGCCGTCGGCCGCCCTCGACGGGCTGACCCGCGACTATTTCCATACCCGCCTGCTGGGCCTGCCGGCAGCGCTGGCCAGCTACGTGCTGATCGGCTGGCTGATCGGCGCGCAGAACGCCCGCGCGCCGCTGGTGATCCTGCTGACCACCAACCTGCTCAACGTCGCGCTCGACCTGTGGTTCGTGCTCGGCCTCGACTGGGGCGTGGCCGGCGCCGCGCGCGCCTCGGTGATCGCCGAATGGAGCGGTGCCCTGCTCGGCCTGTACCTGGCCCGCCGGCAGTTGGCCGCCTGGCCGGGGCGCATCGACCGGCAGGCGCTGCGCCTGTGGCAGAACTGGCGCCCGCTGCTGGCGGTCAACCGTGACATCTTCCTGCGCTCGCTGGCGCTGCAACTGGTGTTCCTGCTGGTGACGGTGCAAGGCACCCGCCTCGGCGATGCGACGGTGGCGGCCAATGCGCTGCTGCTCAACGGCCTGCTGCTCACCGCGCACGCGCTCGATGGCCTGGCCCATGCCGTGGAGGCGCTGAGCGGGCATGCGATCGGCGAACGCGACGCGCGCCAGCTCGAGCGGGTGATGGTGGTGGCGACGGGCTGGTCGCTGCTGGCCAGCCTCGGTTTCGGCCTGTTCTTCCTGCTCGGCGGCCACTGGTTCGTCGCCCTGCAAACCGATATCGAGGCAGTGCGCAGCCTGGCGGTGGCGTTCCTGCCCTACCTGGCGGCGCTGCCGCTGGTGGCCGTGTGGAG
Organism: Pseudomonas oligotrophica; assembly: GCF_021726475.1. GTDB lineage: Bacteria > Pseudomonadota > Gammaproteobacteria > Pseudomonadales > Pseudomonadaceae > Stutzerimonas > Stutzerimonas oligotrophica. The sequence goes on along the minus strand of NZ_JAKJRU010000002.1, from coordinate 532,873 downwards.
CTACCTGCTCGACGGCCTGTTCATCGGCGCCACCCGCGCGCGGGAGATGCGCGACAGCATGCTGCTGGCGGTCGCCGCGGCGCTGCCGCTCGGCTGGTTGCTGCAGGGGCTGGGCAACCACGGGCTGTGGCTGGCGTTTCTCGCCTTCATGCTGTTGCGCGGGGTCTTTCTCGGCGCCCAGGCGCTGCGTCTGCAACAATCGGCCGCCTGGTTTCCCGCCGAACCGACCGCGGCCCTCGGCAAAACGCTCACGGGACACTGACATGGCCTACGCCATCGCTGCCTACCTGCACTTCCTGGCGATCTTCCTGCTGTTCGGCCTGCTGCTGCTCGAGCACCAGCTGTTTCGCCTGCCGCTGACCTTCGAACGCGCCCGCAGCCTGTTCCGCACCGACATTCTCTTCGGCCTGGCCGCCGGGCTGGTGCTGGCCAGCGGCGCGGCACGGGCGATCCTCTACGGCAAGGGCCTGGACTACTACCTGCGCAACAGCCTGTTCCACGCCAAGGTCGGCCTGTTCGTCGCCGTGGCGCTGTTGTCGATCTACCCGACGCTGACCTTCCTGCGCTGGCGCGCCGCCCTGGCCGAGGGCCGCGCGCCGCAGGTCAGCGCCGCGCGCGCGCGCTGGGTGCGCCTGGTCATCCGCCTGGAGCTGCTGGCACTGCTGGCCATTCCGCTGCTGGCGGTGCTGATGGCGCGCGGTTTCGGCGTGATGCCCGGCTGACCGCGGGCCCGACCTCAGGGGGTGAGGTAGGACGAGCGCGTCAGGCCCAGGCGCAGCGCATCGACATACTGGGTGCGCTCCCGGGCGCTGAGCCGGGCGCTGGCGACCTTGTCGCGGTAGTAGGTCATCAGCTCCTCGGGCGACAGGTGCACGTAGCGCAGCATGTCCTCGATGGTGTCGTGGGTCTCGATGCCGGCGTGGTAGTAGCTGCCATCCTCGCGCTGGTAGACGTTCACCGAGTCGGTGTCGCCGAACAGGTTGTGCATGTCGCCGAGGATCTCCTGGTAGGCACCGACCAGGAACACGCCGAGGAAATACTCCTCGCCGGGCCTGACCTCGTGCACCGGCATGCTGCTCTCGATGCTCTGCTCGTCGACGTAGTGCTTGATCTTGCCGTCCGAGTCGCAGGTCAGGTCCTGCAGCACGGCGCGCCGCACCGGCTCCTCGTCCAGGCGCTGCAGCGGCACGATCGGCAGGATCTGGTCGATGGCCCAGGTATCCGGCAGGCTCTGGAACACCGAGAAGTTGCAGATGTACTTGTCGGCCAGCTTGTCGTTGAGCTCGTCGAGCACCGCGCGATGCGAGCGCTGGCGCGCCTTGAGCTGGTTGTACAGGCGGCGGCAGATGGCGAAGTAGCTCTGCTCGGCGAGCGCCTTCTGCGCCAGGGTCAGCTTGCCGGAGGCGTACTGCGCACCGGCCTCGCTCATGTAGTGGGTGGCGCGCCAGTAGGTCTCGGTGACCATCTCCGGATCGCTCGGGCCGAGCAGGTCGGCCAGCGACTGGACGATATCCGGTAGCTCGTCGTAGTTGTCGACCTGCGGCACCTCGTCGTTGTGCCGCTCGATGTCGGTCACCTGCATCACCAGCACCGCGTGGTGCGCAGTCATGGCGCGACCGCTCTCGGAGAAGATGTTCGGATGCGGCAGCCCCTGGCGGTCGCAGAACTCCTTGAGCATGCCGACCACCGTGCCGGCGTATTCGTCGATGTCGTAGTTGATCGAGCTGGCGTTGCGCGAGTGAGTACCGTCGTAGTCCACGCCCAGGCCGCCGCCGACGTCGATGAAATCGACCGGCAGGCCCAGCGCGCGCAGCTCGGCGTAGTAGCGAATCGCCTCGCGGAAGCCCTGCCGGTAGTCGGCCAGGTTGGCGATCTGCGAGCCCATGTGGAAGTGCAGCAGACGGATGCCCTGGTCGATGCCGGCGACACGGAAGCGCTCGATCACCGACAGCAGCTGCGCGGCCGAGAGACCGAACTTGGAGCGCTCGCCGCCGGTATCGGCCCACTTGGAGGAAGCCAGCGACGACAACCGCACGCGCAGCCCCACCTGCGGCATGAGCTTGAGTTCGGCGGCCTCCTCGATCACCAGATCGACCTCCGACTCCTTCTCGATGACGATGAACACGCTGTGGCCGAGTTTCTGCCCCATCAGCGCGAGGCGGATGAACTCGCGGTCCTTGTAGCCGTTGCAGACGATGGTGCCGCCCTTGGGCGCCAGCGCCAGCACGGCCATCAGCTCGGGCTTGGAGCCCGCCTCCAGGCCGATCGAGACGTTCTGCGTGGCGATGATGTTCTCCACCACCGCCTCCTGCTGGTTGACCTTGATCGGATACAGCGCGGTATAGCGGCCGGCGTATTCGAGCCGCTCGATGTTCGCGTCGAAGGCGCCGGTCAGCCGCCGCACGCGGTTCTGCAGGATGTCCGGGAAGCGCACCAGCAGCGGCAGCGACAGCCCTGCCTCACGCAACTGCTCGATCAGCCCGCTGAACTCGATCGGCGCGCCATCGGGGCCCTGCGGCCGCACCTCGACCTGGCCCTGATCGTTGATCGCGAAATAGCCGGCGCCCCAGTGGCGAATGCCGTAGACGCTGCGGCTGTCCGCCGCGGTCCACTGGCTGCCGTCATCTTTGCGCGTGCGTCGTACAGGCATCTGGGCCTCCATGAAAACTCCGGGGAGCGTCGCGTGCGACGCGATTCATCGGTTTGACCGCCGGCGGCGCCGAATGCGCGGCGACGGTAAAAATGCCTGCCGAAAAGCCTATCAGCCGCCGGACTTCTTCGCCTTGAACCCGCGCCTGGCGAGTTCGTCGAGCAGCAACTGGACATGGTCACCCTGGATCTCGATCACGCCTTCCTTGAGCGCGCCACCGGTACCGCAGCGACGCTTCAGCGCGCTGGCCAGCTCCTTGAGCTCGGCCTCGGCCAGCGGCACACCGCTGATGGTGGTGACCGTCTTGCCGCCGCGCCCCTTGCTCTCGCGGCGCACCCGGGCGATGCCGTCGCCTTCCGGGATGCGCGCCTGGTTGCAGCTGCAGGCGCCGACCGGCTGGCCGCAGTCGGGGCAATGGCGACCGGCGTCGGTGGAATAGACCAGGCCGCCAAGGCCGGCCAGGGAGGTGGTTTTCTTCGCCACGCAAATGACCTCATCGAAAGACGGCGGCCCGCATGCGCGGGCCGTGTCGGCAAATCTACCAGTATCCGCTCCAGCCTCGAAGCGCACGGCCGCCGGGCTGCGGCCGCAGCGCGCCTCAAGCCAGTCGCGTGGCCGGCGCGTAGGGAGCCGGATCGATCGTCGGCGCCTGGCCCAGCATCAGGTCGACCAGCAGTCGGCAGGAGGCCGGCGCCAGTACCAGCCCGTTGCGGAAGTGGCCGCAGTTGAGCCAGAGCCCCTCGACGCCGGGGGCCGCGCCAATGTAGGGAATGCCGTCGGGGGAGCCCGGACGCAGCCCCGCCCAGTGCTTGACCACCTGGGCGTCGGCCAGCGCCGGCAGCAGTTGCTCGGCGGTCTTCTTCAAGCTCGCCAGCGCATCGGCGGTAGGCTGCTTGTCGAAGCCGACATCTTCCAGCGTGCTACCCACCAGGATGTGCCCATCCTTGCGCGGGATGGCATAGCGCCGCTTGGCCAGCACCATGCTCGGCAGGAAGTCTTCGGCGCACTTGTAGAGGATCATCTGCCCCTTCATCGGCTTGACCGGCAGCGCGAGATCCAGCGTTGCCAGCAGCTCGGCGCTCCAGGCACCGGCCGCGACCACGACCTGATCGGCACGCTGCTCGCCCTGGCTGGTGCGCACCCCGACCACCCGCGAACCCTCGAGCAGGAAGCCGGTCGCCTGGCAGTTCTCCAGCAGGCGTACGTTGGGCAACGCCAGCAGCGCGGCGTGCAATGCCTGCAGCAGGCGCGGATTGCGCACGTTGGCGACGTCCGGCATGTATACCGCGCGGGAGAACCCGGCCCCGAGCGCCGGCACCGCTCGATGGACCTCGTCCATCGGCACGGCCAGCAACTCCCGCCCATGCTGCCTGGCCCAGGCAAGCGCCTGGTCCTGGTCGTCCAGGTCCAGCCAGTAGAGCCCGGTGCGATGGACCTCCGGGTCCACCCCGGTCTGCTCCCGCAACTGTTCGCCGAGCTGCGGATAGAAGTCTTGCGACCAATGCGCCAGCGCCGTCACCGCCTCGCTGTAGCGCCAGGGGTACAGCGGCGAAACGATGCCACCACCGGCCCAGGAGGCTTCGCGGCCGGTGCTGCCAGACTCCAGCAGCACGACATCGCTGCCGGCCTGGGCCAGGCGATAGGCAGACAGCATTCCGATCACACCCGCGCCGACAATTACGCTCTGCATTCTTCCCCCAATGAAAACGGGCCACAAAAAGTGGCCCGTTATACAACAGCATCAAGCCCTCACCAACAATCGGCGACATCCTTGCCGTCATTACCATCCAGTGCGCGCTCACCTGCATGGGTAATTTCGAAGTTACCGCATGGATCGGACGCCATGGACCCGGCACGAGTGGCGCGCAGGGTGAAGCTGGTGGCCGTCGCCTCCACCACCCCGACCTGGTAGTTGACCGCACCGCTGGCGGGCACATCGACCTGGAACACCGCCGGAGCATCGCCATCGGCATCGACATAGCTGTTGTTCGCCGAGTAGAAGCGCTCCAGTGCCTGCGCGCCGCTCAGCAACGCAGCCTTGGCTTCGGCGCGCTTGCCCTTGCGGACGGACTCGGTGTAACTGGGGTAGGCGATGGCGGCCAGGATGCCGACGATTGCGACCACCACCATCAACTCGATCAAGGTAAATCCCTGCTGGCGCTTCATTTGATTTGTCTCCACGACATACGGCCTGGCCTGCCGCCACTGCTTGAAAGATCGAACTGATCGATGTCACCGGACAGGCCGGAGCTGTAACCGTAGTCGACGCCGTCGCCGAACAGGTTACCCGGGGCGTCCAGCGTACCGTCCGAAAGCTTGAACCCGCTTGGCGTGCACTGCGCACCGCCACAGCTGACCACGTCGGTCGAGTCGAAGTAGCGGTCGTTGTTCACATCGAACAAGCTTTCGGCCAGCCGTCCTCCGCTAAGCACATCGACACCCAGCAACCAGCTTTCACCCCCCGAAAGACAGGGGTCGCTACTCGGGATGAAAGTGGTGAACAGGACACGGTCCTTGGACAGCGAAGGCGTTGCCACCACTCGCTCGCCATCCAGCGCCGTGCTGCCGAGCCGCAGGTTGATATACCAGCCAAGATGGGTCGACCAATCGATCGCATTCTGACTCAGTACCCTGTAGTCCTGACCGCTGGAGGTCGCCTCGTTGACAAGCGTCTGCTCCAGCAGCCGCAGCTTGGACACCTCGTTGTTCCCGGAAAGGTCACGATCCCAGATGCCGTAGATGGTCTGCAGTTCGGTGTTCAGCTTGTCACCAGACACCAGGTACTGCCCGGTCCCGAACACCACCAGCCGCCCGCCTTCGGGATGCTGCCGGACCCGCACCTTGGCTGTTATCGGCTGACGGGCAGTGGAGTTGCGCGCCTTGAACAGTAGGCTGCTCGACCATTGGTTGGTGTTGCTGGAGCTCAGGTCGAACTTCCAGAGGTTGCCGAGCAGATCGCCCGCGTAGACATGTGTGACACGCCGGTTGGCATCATAGAACGCCGTGGCGGTGGAAAGCCCATTGGCGGCAACGCTGCCGTCGGGATCGGTGACAGCGAACGTCTTGATCACTTCGCCGGTGATCGAATCGACCACATAGAGCACTGCCCGGCCGGCATTGCTGTCGTAGCCGTTGCCGAAGATGGTGACATAGCGATCGCCCTGGCCGATCAGCACGCGGGCCACGGTGGGCTCGCCGAACTGATAGCCGAGGTCATTCCACTGATTGGTCGACAGGTTCGTGTCCGGGGCGGTGCGCTCCCACTTGATGTCGGTCGCATCGAACTCCCGGTCCGTCATGTCGAGGGCGAAGATACCGCGGCCACCATAGCCCAGCGCACCGACCAAATAGGTTTTCCAGCCGTTGTCGTATAGATCGCCCAGACCGAAGGAGCCATCGACGTAGAACTGGTGGCTGTAGTCCGACTCGGTGAGCGCCATAAGGCCGGGGGTAGCGCCGGGGCTGATGGTGCGCTTACGGAACACGCTGGCCGGAACATAGGCGAAGGATTCCACCCCCGTCGCGGCATCGAAGCCGTGCAGCATGCCGTCGTTGGCCCCCACCACGAGGAAGGCGTCCCGATCGGCCTTGCCCTCGACGTAAGCCAGATAGCTGTCGGCCGGCTCGTTGCTGTTGGTGGCATCGTTAGGCACGTTGTAGCCGTTGTTCTGCTGGCCGACGAACACCGGGTCCGAGTTGACGATATCGCCAAGCAACGAGCTGCGGTTGCGAAGACGCTGGTCGGCATAAGGCGCTACAAGCGCGACGCCATCGCTGCCGCCTCTCAACCAGCTGAGCCGCTTCAGCGCGTTGGTGTTGTCCGCCTCTCCGGTCTTGGTCAGGCTGGCCTGTTGCGCAGCATTGAGATTGCTCCAGGTCAGCGACTGCCCACGACTGCCGGTGAAGCCGGCATCGTCGTTATAGGTGAAGATGCGCCGCTCGGCAGGGGCCGGAAAGGTGCCGCTGTTCGAAGTGCGCCAGGCAACGCTGCCGATCGTCCCGTCCATGTTGACCCGATAGGCAAGCACTTCGCCGGTCCACTCGGTGCTGTTGTAGCGTGCCTGGTAGATGAGCGCACCTTCCTGGATACGCTTGGTATTGGCCGATACCGCGGAAGCGGAACTGATCTGCTGGCGGATGGACTGCAAGGCGCTGTTCAGCGCATTGGTCAACTGATTCGAGTCGTTCGCGGTGTAGTAGGCACCATGACCGTACTCGGCAGCGTCCTCGAGCATCTGGTTGTCGACGGCAAAGCCAACCGTGTAGGTATTCAGGTTCTGCTTTGTATACGAACTGTCATTGAAGCTCTTGCCCGACAGATCGGTGCCGCTCTTGATCAGGTCGACGTCATAGGCAAACTTGGCGATATCGTCCAGATAGAAGGTGCTTCCCTCTCCCGTACCAGACAAGGTTCCGTCGGAATACGGCTGGCCGCTAGGCTCGTTCCTGCCATCCCAGTCCGGGAGGTTGTTTGCCCCATCCACATCGGGATTGTCTCGATCCGGGTCGTCACTGGGGAACGACGCGTCATGCGTCGGCAAGCCGTCGGTGAGAATCACGCCGAAGTTCTTCTGGCACCGGTACTGTACGGGGCTGGTGTAAGCGTCGGTACCAGCTCCCTGGTAACGGCTGAGACCGCGGAAGTAACGGGTCACTTCGTAGTAGCTTTCGGCCAGCGGTGTGTTTGCACTCGGCTGCAGTTGATCGATACCGGCGATCAGGCTGGTGTAGTTCTGGTCCGCCTGTGCCTGGGTGACGCCCTGGGCAGAGGACAGCGCCAGCACCGGGTTCAGAATGCTTCCACCCGGGCCGGCGTTGGACGGCGTCGCGGCATTGTAGGCGGACAAGCCGATGCGCATGCCCCGATTCGCCGACACGATCGCCTTGGCCGCATCACGGGCAACCGCCATTCGGTATTCGCTGGGCAATACGCTACGCAGGTCGTTGCCGCTATTACCATCGGCCGTGTAGGTATTGTAGATATATGCCAGATACTTCGATGTATAGCGCGTATCGCCATTACCTGCCGGGTCTGGCAGGGCATAACATCGGCGGCCAGTACCATCAGTGGACGCATACAGCGCCTTATAGCCGGCATCACAGTTCCAGTTGACCATCGTGGAGAGTGAGATATTGCCATCCTCTATCCCGCCCCCCCAGTAAAATTGGCCGCCCCGCGAGTAAATATAATAAGGCGGGGCAAAGTTGCTTGCCTCCACCCCTAGGGGCGGAATGGCGTTGTACATACTGCCCGAGTTGTCCACCAACAACATGACATTGGGTGGGACGCTTCCGGAAATGGAAAGCGGCTCGTTTGGAAAAGGCCCGAGCGCATATACCGGCGAGGCCAGGTAAAGAGTAAACGCTGCCCCTAAAGCCGAAGCTCTATATTTGTCCATATGCATCCTTAACGACTCACTGTCGACTGCAATACCACCACAGCATCACCCGAACCGCCCCCTGCACGCGCCGTCACCCGGTAGGAATTGACGACCGGAACTTCACCTTCATCGCTCGGCGTGAAGGTCTGGGTCGTGAGCCATTCGATGGTATATCTGGGCGCAGCTTGTACCCCGGCATAACTGTCGGAAACCTGCTGGGAACGTTCGGTCCACGGGTAGTTATTGTCGATAGGCCGAACCCCCGTGTAATCGGGACTGATCAATCCACTGGTGCCAGCAGCGGAGAACAACACCCCGGCCTGGCGCAGGTGGTCCTCACCGACCCGCAGGGCCGCTTCGGCAGCCTGGAATGCGAGGTTCCTGTCTCGCTCGTTGCCTGCCATCCGCTCCTGAAGCGTGGAATCCTGAATCGAGGCAACTCCGATCATCGTCAGTATCAGCAGGAACACCAGGCTGATGATCAACGCCGAGCCGTTCTGCACGTTTTTTCGCATGACTCTCACCGAACTCGATTACGGATAGCCACGACGCTGCCGAACGTCTGCCGGAGACGGCCATCGGCGGCGACTGCGGCGCCATTGAAGTTGATCGATTGCACCGCACCACCACTCTTTGCCACGACGTTGTCGTCCGTACTGTTCAACAGAAGGCGGAAGCGCACGCTCACCACCCTCGACCAGTCCGCCACGTTATTGGCCGTGCGGTATTCGTTGGCGATCGGGTTATTGCCCGTCTTGATGCCGTATTCCACCTGGAAGTCCTCGACGCCATCCACCAACTCGGCAGGATTGGCGCTGGTATCGGATCGATTGGCGAAGCGCCGCTGCATCCACAGCGCCCTGACCGGTGTTCCGTCGTTCGAAAGTCGTGCTGTATCCCTCACGAAGAACGCGATCTCTTCGAAGGCCATGACCTCGGCATCCGTACCGTACGCCTTGCTCAAGCGATTGCTGGTGTTCATGTTGTTGGCATGGGCCACGGTAGTTTTCCCGCCTGGCGCGGAAACGCTGGTCGCACGAAAGATGTCGGCCGATACGCAATCCGCGATGAACAAGGTATCGCCTGCCTCGAGCCCCAGCCGATTGTCCACGACCTGAATATTGGCGTTGTCGACGGCCATGTTGCCGGTCAACTGCAGGCCGAGGTTCGAGGCCTTGCGGATGGTCAGCACATCCGTCCCGACACTTGCGTTCCAGGCATTGCCGGACGCTACGTTGTTTGCCCCGCCCATGATCGCCCCCAGCGGATTCGTGGCATCCAGCGGAGGAGGCGAGGCGATGACATTAATGTCGATCTCTTCAATGTTGCCGCACCCCATGTAGCCTGCCATCCGGCTTTCGGCAGCCAGCAGGCCGACGGCAAATCGCCCATTCTCCTGCAGCCGCGACATTGCATCCTGAACCCGGTAGGTGGTCTTGCTCGACAGGAACATTTGCATGACCGCAGCCCCGATCACCAGACTCAGGACGAGTGCCACCATGAGCTCGACCAGACTCAGGCCCTTGCTCCGCTTGAAATTCACAGGCAGTCCCTCTCGCAGAGCCGGGTTGTAAAGACGAACTGCTGCGCCGCCTCGCCCCCCGACTTGGTCTCGTCCCATTGCACGGTTATCGAATAAACATCACCGTTCTTGCTCACGCTTCCATTACCGGCCGGCAACTGGGTCGCCATCGCGGTTTTCCATTCCCGCAGGTCCGTATCAGCGATACCACTACCGGTCGGTGCACTGTCGGTCAGGCCGATCGTATAACTGCCTGCCAGCGCAGCTGGTGCATTGGCGCGCATACGATCGGCAATGTCGTAAGCCAGAAAAGTCGCGTGCGAGCGAAAGGCTGCTGTCTGGTTGAACTGAAGAGCGTTCAGCTGAAGTCCTATCATGCCGAGAATCCCGACTCCCAATATCAGCATCGAAACGAGAACTTCGATAAGTCCGAAGCCTCCCATTCTCCTTTTCATTTATTGGCACTCCTTTCGCGAAATCGCTGCTCTTCCCGTTGCATTGACACTGACTATTCGCTCGTAGCGACATTCTAGATTCGGGATCGTATAGGCGAAGTTCACGACCGTGCCTGCAGCAATGTTGTCCAGCCGCCCTTGGCCATTGAATACAACTTCACTCGCGGCCGACGTCAGGCTTGCATTTCCGTCGAGTCCCGGAAAGACCCTTATCAACTCACCATCATCAAGCGTGGCATTGGCATTGGCATCCGCCCAGATGCGCCAGCCGGCGTGCCAGTTCCCATTATTCGAGGACGTGACCCTGACCTGGCCGCCCCGCTTGACCGACTCGCTCCGGGCCAGATTGAGTGCGTTGAGCAAGAGTCCCGCCTGGGTCTGCGCACGATTCTGGCGAACCAGGTTGCCGAACCCCGGCACAGCAATACTCAATACGATTGCCAGAATGGCAACCGTCACCATTAATTCGGTCAACGTGAATCCAAGACTTCGCCGCATGCAAACCTTCCCCTTGAGATGCGCTGACAGTATTCTCTGGTCCGTTTGGATATTCATTCCGAGGCAGATGGTCGGAGGCGAAAGCCAGACGACTGGCACTCGTCCGCCAGACCAACAGACAGGCAGGAAGCCATGCTTACATCAAAGGGACTTAGTCTCGTAGAGTTACTTGTCACACTTTCGATAATTAGCATTCTTTCCATGATTGCTGTCCCCGGCATGGGCAGGCTGAGGCAGGACCAGCAACTTTCCAACTCCCTTTCCACGCTACGTGGAGCCCTGGCCTATGCAAGGCAGGAAGCGATCCGCACCGGTGGCAGCGTGTCGATCGCACCGAAGCAGAGTCGCTGGCAAAATGGATGGCGGGTCTTCCTCGACAGCAACCACGACGGCATCCTGCAAGCGCAGGAGCGAGTGCTGAGGGATGCGGCACCGGTGGGAAACGGATTGTCCCTTACCGGCAACACCCCTGTGCAGAGCTACATCCGCTATACCCCTAGCGGCAGGGCCACCCTGGTCAACGGCGCCTACCAGATGGGCACGCTGGCGCTCTGCCAGAACGATGGCGGCAAGGGCTACAAGCTGCGCCTGAACAATGCGGGGCGGATCTCCGCGGTTGCCGTCAGCGGTTGCGAGGCCTTCTAGACCGCCTTGACCCGCAACTCCTTCGGCATCGAGAAGGTAACGTTCTCCGAGCGGCCGTCCAGTTCGGCGATGCCGGTCGCCCCCCACTGGTTGAGCCGCTCGATCACGCCGCGCACCAGCACCTCCGGAGCCGAGGCACCGGCGGTGATGCCGATGCGCTCGACCTTCGCGAACCACTGCTGCTGGAGATCCTCGGCGCCGTCGATCAGGTAGGCCGGCGTACCCATGCGCTCGGCCAGTTCGCGCAGGCGGTTGGAGTTGGAGCTGTTGGGGCTGCCGACCACCAGCACCACGTCGCACTCGACGGCCAGCTGCTTGACCGCGTCCTGGCGGTTCTGCGTGGCGTAGCAGATATCGTCCTTGCGCGGCCCGCCGATGCTCGGGAACTTGCTGCGCAGCGCGTCGATGACCCGGCTGGTATCGTCCATCGACAGCGTGGTCTGGGTAACGAACGCCAGCGCCTCGGGATTGCGCACCTGCAGCCGCTCGACGTCCGCCTCGTCCTCGACCAGGTAGATCGCACCGCCGTTGCGCGCGTCGTACTGGCCCATGGTGCCCTCGACCTCGGGGTGTCCCTGGTGGCCGATCAGGATGCACTCACGTCCTTCACGGCTGTACTTGGCCACCTCCAGATGCACCTTGGTGACCAGTGGACAGGTCGCGTCGAAGACCTTCAACCCGCGTCGATCCGCCTCCTGGCGCACCGCCTGCGACACGCCGTGGGCACTGAAGATGACGATCGCATCGTCCGGCACCTGGTCCAGCTCCTCGACGAAGATCGCGCCACGGGCACGCAGGTCCTCGACCACGAACTTGTTGTGCACCACCTCGTGACGCACGTAGATCGGCGGGTCGAATACTTCCAGGGCGCGGTTGACGATTTCGATGGCGCGATCGACGCCGGCGCAGAAGCCGCGGGGATTGGCGAGTTTGATTTGCATGGTCGTCTCGGCGCGCACAGGCGTAGTTAGAGGGGCGGTTCTGCCGTCGATGGCATCAGGCCGGCTTGACCTCGAAGATCTCGACTTCGAAAGACAGTGCCTTGCCTGCCAGCGGATGGTTGAAATCCACGGTCACCTGGCGTTCGTCGAATGCCTTGACCACGCCGGGCAGCTCGGTGTTCGCCGCATCGTTGAAGATGACCAGCAGGCCTTCGGAGAGCTCCATGCCCTCGAACTGGCCACGCGGCATCACCTGGATGTTCTGCGGGTTGTGCTGGCCGAAGCCCTGCTCGGGCTCGATGCGGAACTGGCGCCGGTCGCCGGCCTTGAGGCCGTAAAGCTGCTGCTCGAAGCCCGGCAGGAGGTTGCCGTCACCGACCTTGAAGGTGGCCGGCTTCTTGTCGAACGTGCTGTCGACCACCTCGCCGTTTTCCAGGCTGAGCGCGAAATGCAGGGTGACTTCGGAGTCGGGCCCGATGCGCTGTTCAGTCATGTTGCGGATTCTCCGGTCTTGTTGCCCTTGAACATGTCCAGCGCCAGCATGATGGCGCCGACGGTAATCGCGCTGTCGGCGATGTTGAATGCCGGGAAGTACCAGCGGTTCTGCCAGTGGACCAGGATGAAGTCCACCACGTGCCCCAGCACGACGCGGTCGTAGAGATTGCCCAGCGCGCCGCCCAGCACCAGCGCCAGGGCGATGGCCAGCCAGGTCTCGCCGGGCTTGAGCCGCTTGAGCCAGACCACCAGCACGCCACTGACGCCGATGGCGATCGCCGCGAACAGCCAGCGCTGCCAGCCGCCGTGGTCGGCCAGGAAGCTGAACGCCGCACCGGTGTTGTAGGCCAGGGTCCAGGCGAAGTAGTCGGGAATGACATCGACCTTCTGGTACAGGCTGAAATTGGCCTCGAACCAGTGCTTGGTCGCCTGGTCGAGGGCAATCACCAGCACGCTGAGCCAGAGCCAGGCGAGCTTGCCGAAACGCGCGGTCATGCCGAGGCCTCCGCTGGAACACCGCGCGGCAGCGCGGGTGCTCGCTCGGCAAACGCGAACCCGGCATCGGGATGGTGGGCCGAAGCCCACCCTACGACCGTCCGCAAGGGGTCACGCATAGTGACGGACCTCGCCGGCGCCTTCGATGTTCTCCACGCAGCGGCCGCAGATTTCCGGGTGTTCGGCATGGCTGCCCACGTCCGGCAGGTGGTGCCAGCAACGACCGCACTTGCTGTGCTCGGTCTTGCGCACCAGCAGCTTGAGCCCGGCCAGCTCGCTGTCGACTGCCTCGGCAGGCGCCTGGGCCAGCGGCGCGATCTGCACCGCCGAGGTGATCAGCACGAAGCGCAACTCGTTGCCCAGACGGGCCAGATCGGCCGCCAGCGATTCCTCGGCATACAGGGTGACCTCGGCCTGCAGGTTGCCGCCAATGGCCTTGGCGTTGCGCTGGTTCTCCAGTTCCTTGTTCACCGCGGCCTTGACCGCCATGACCTTGTCCCAGAACGGGCGACCCAGCTCGAAGCCGTCTGGCAGCTCGGCAAGCCCTTCGTACCAGGTATTGAGCATCACCGACTCGTTACGCTCGCCCGGCAGGTACTGCCAGATCTCTTCGGCGGTGAATGCCAGGATCGGTGCGATCCAGCGCACCAGCGCCTCGGCGATGTGGTACAGCGCAGTCTGGCAGGAACGTCGCGGCAGACTGTCGGCGCCCGTGGTGTACTGGCGGTCCTTGATGATGTCCAGATAGAAGCCGCCCAGCTCCTGCACACAGAAGTTGTGCACCTTCTGGTAGACATTCCAGAACTTGTAGGTGGTGTAGGCCTCCTCGATCTCGCGCTGCAGCAGCAGCGCACGGTCGATGGCCCAGCGATCCAGCGCGATCAGCTGATCGTTCGGCACCATGTGCTGCGCCGGGTCGAAACCGTCGAGGTTCGAGAGCAGGAAGCGCGCGGTGTTGCGGATACGCCGGTAGGCATCGGCGCTGCGCTGCAGGATCTGCTTGGAAACCGCCATCTCGCCGGAATAGTCGGTCGCCGAGACCCACAGGCGCAGGATGTCGGCGCCCATGCTGTCGGTGATTTCCTGCGGCGCGATGACGTTGCCGAGGGATTTGGACATCTTGCGACCGTTCTCGTCCACGGTGAAGCCATGGGTGAGCAAGCCGCGGTACGGCGCATGACCGTCGATGGCGGCGCCGGTCAAGAGCGAGGAATGGAACCAGCCGCGATGCTGGTCGGAGCCTTCCAGATACAGATCGGCACGCGGGCCCTGCTCGTGGCCCATGGGGTGCGAGCCGCGCATCACGTGCCAGTGGGTGGTGCCGGAATCGAACCAGACGTCCAAGGTATCGGTGATCTTCTCGTACTGCGCCGCTTCGTCGCCGAGCAGCTCGGCCGCGTCCAGCTTCGACCAGGCCTCGATACCGCCCTGTTCCACACGCAGGGCCACCTGCTCCATCAGCTCGACAGTACGCGGGTGCAGCTCGCCGCTTTCCTTGTGCAGGAAGAACGGAATCGGCACACCCCAGGTCCGCTGGCGCGAGATACACCAGTCCGGACGTCCGGCAATCATGCCGTGCAGGCGCGCCTGCCCCCAGCCCGGGACGAATTCGGTCTGTTCGATGGCGTCCAGCGCACGGCGGCGCAGCGAACTGCCGTCGTGGGCGACCTTGTCCATGCCGACGAACCACTGCGCCGTGGCGCGGTAGATCAGCGGCGTCTTGTGCCGCCAGCAGTGCATGTAGCTGTGCTGGATCGACTCATGCTTGAGCAGCGCGCCAACCTCGGCGAGCTTCTCGACGATGGCCGGGTTGGCCTTCCAGATGAACTGGCCGCCGAAGAACGGCAGGTCCGAGACATAGACGCCATTGCTCTGCACCGGGCCGAGAATGTCGTCATTCTCCATGCCGTAGTGCTTGCAGGAGCGGAAGTCGTCCTCGCCGTATGCGGGCGCCGAATGGACGATACCGGTACCGGCACCGGTTTCCACGTAGTCGGCCAGGTAGACCGGAGCGAAGCGCTCGTAGAACGGATGACGGAAGCGGATCAGCTCCAGCGCCTTGCCTTCGCAACGGGCGATGATTTCACCGGCCAGGCCATAGCGCTGCAGGCTGGACTCGACCAGCTCTTCGGCCAGCACCAGCAGGCGCTCGCCGGTGTCCACCAGCGCATAGACGAACTCGGGATGCACGTTCAGCGCCTGGTTGGCCGGAATGGTCCAGGGCGTGGTGGTCCAGATGACGATGCTGGCAGGCTTGGCCAGGCTGGCCAGGCCGAACGCGGCGGCCAGCTTGTCGGCGTCCTCGACTTCGAAGGCGACGTCGATGGCATCGGACTTCTTGTCCTGATACTCCACCTCGGCCTCTGCCAGCGCCGAACCGCAGTCGAAGCACCAGTTCACCGGCTTCAGGCCCTTGAAGACGAAACCACCCTCGACCAGCTTGGCCAGGGCGCGGATCTCACCGGCCTCGTTGGCGAAGTCCATGGTCTTGTACGGGTTGTCCCAGTCGCCCAGCACGCCGAGGCGAATGAAGTCGGCCTTCTGCCCCTCGATCTGCTCGGCGGCGTAGGCGCGGCAGCGCTCGCGGGTCAGGTCCGCCGGCTGGTTCTTGCCGAAGGTGGTCTCGACCTTGTGCTCGATGGGCAAGCCATGGCAGTCCCAACCCGGTACGTAAGGTGCGTCGAACCCGGCGAGGGTACGCGAACGCACGATCATGTCCTTGATGACCTTGTTCACCGCATGGCCGATGTGGATGTTGCCGTTCGCGTACGGCGGACCATCGTGCAGGATGAACTTCGGGCGTCCCTCGCCGATCTGCCGCAGCTTCCGGTACAGGTCGATGCTGTTCCAGCGCTGCAGAATCTCCGGCTCGCGCTGTGGCAGACCGGCCTTCATCGGAAATGCCGTGGACGGCAGATTGAGGGTCGCTTTGTAATCGGTCATTTCAGTCCTGACTCGTCATGAGGGATGAAGCCCGCCAGTAATCTCGGGCCGCGGCGATGTCCGCATCGATCGCCGTCTTGAGCGCCTCCAGGGAGGCGAAACGCAACTCGTCGCGCAACTTGCGCCGGAAGACGACCTCGACCCGGCGGCCGTAGAGGTCGCCTTGGAAGTCCAGCAGGTGCACCTCCAGGTGCGGCCGACCATCGCTCTCGACCGTCGGACGCATGCCGATGTTGGCCACGCCCGGCCGCGATACGCCATCCAGTTCGACACTGACCAGGTACACCCCGCTCAGCGGCGTGGTGCGGCGCTTGAGCTGCACGTTGGCCGTCGGCGCACCGAGCTGGCGGCCGAGCTTCTGCCCATGCACCACCCGACCGCCGAGGCTGAACGCGCGGCCGAGCAGCGCCTGCGCCGCGTCAAGGTCGCCACGTGCCAGCACCTCGCGCAGCCGCGTGCTGCTGACCCGCTCGCCGTCCACCTCGATGGTGGTCGCGGCCTCCACCGTGAAGCCTTCGGCGGCACCGGCGCGGAGCAGAAAATCGAAGTCGCCGGCACGGTCGCAGCCGAAGCGGAAATCGTCACCGACCTCGAGGTGCCGCACACCCAGCCCTTCGACCAGCACGGCGTGGACGAACTCGGCGGCGCTGAGCTCGCGCAGGCGTCGATTGAAGGCCAGGCACAGCACCAGGTCGACACCCTGCTCCTCGAGCAGGCACAGCTTTTCGCGCAGCCGGGTCAGGCGGGGCGGCGCCTTGTCCGGCGAGAAGAACTCGCGCGGCTGCGGCTCGAAGATCACCACGCAACTGGGCAGTTGCAGCTCGGCCGCACGCTCGCGCAGGCGCGCCAGGATCGCCTGGTGGCCCCGGTGCACGCCGTCGAAATTGCCGATGGTAGCTACGCAGCCCCGATGCCGGGGGCGCAGGTTGTGAAGACCACGAACCAGCTGCATACCGCACTTCTTGCTTGAAAAGTGGCCGATTATACGCAGAGCCCGGCATCGCGGACAGGCTTCACCGCAGCCGGTGCGGATCAGTGGCGCAGATGCCGCGGCCGCAGCCCCAGGACGACCAGGCCGGCGAGATAGGCGAGCATGCCGCCGCACACCAGCAACGCCAGCTGCCAGGCCCGCTGCTGCCAGCCCCAGGCGAACCAGTCGCTCGACGCCGGATTGAGCCAGTAGACGAACCCGACCATTGCCGCACAACCGCCGGCCAGGCGCAGCCAGAACATCAGCCAGCCGCGTTCGGGCCGGTAGACGCCGATGCGGTACAAGCCCCAGAACAGCAGTCCGGCGTTGAGCAGCGAGGACATCGAGGTGGCCAGCGCCAGCCCCACGTGCTTGAGCGGCCAGATCAGCAGCAGGTTGAACACCATGTTCGCCACCATGCAGATGATCGCCACCCGCACCGGCGTCTTCAGGTCCTGCCGCGCGAAGAAGCCCGGAGCCAGCACCTTGATCAACATGAAGGCGAGCACGCCGAGGGAATAGGCTTCCAGCGCATTGGCCGACTGCACCACCGCCTGCTCGGTCATCGCCCCGTAGAAGAACAGGCCGGCGATCAGCGGCTCGGCGAGAATTCCCAGCGCCAGGGCTGCCGGAACCCCGACCAGGAGGACCATGCGCAGCGCCCAGTCCAGTGTCGCGGAGAACGCCTTGGGATCGTCGCCGGCATGCTGGCGCGACAGGCTCGGCAGGATCACCGTACCGATCGCGATGCCGAAGGCACCCAGCGGCAGCTCCGACAGGCGGTCGGCGTAGTACAGCCAGGACACGCTGCCCGTCTCGAGGAACGAGGCCAGCACCGTATCGAGCAACAGGTTGATCTGGCTCACCGAGACGCCGAACAACGCCGGCACCATGAGCAGCATGATTCGCCGCACACCCTCGTCGCCGAAGCGCACCCGCGGCCGCGGCAGCAACCCCAGGCGGGCGACATAGGGCAACTGGAAGCCGAACTGGGCGAAACCGGCGATGAACACGCCCCAGGCCAGCGCCATCACCGGCTCGTCGAAATACGGCGAGAGGAATACCGCCGAGCCGATCATGCAGACATTGAGCAGCACCGGCGTGAATCCCGGCACGGCGAAATAGCCATAGCTGTTGAGCACGCCCGAGGTGAAGGCGGTCAGCGAGATCAGCAGCAGATAGGGAAAGGTGATACGCAGCAGCTCGCCGGCGAGCGCCATCTTCGCCGGCTCGTCATGGAAGCCGGGCGCGAAGACCATCACCACGTAGGGCGCCGCCAGCACCCCGACCACGGTCAACGACGCCAGCACCAGGGCCAGCATGCCAGCCGTGCGATCGACCAGCTGCTTGACCTCGGCCAGCGAGCGCTTGGTGCGGTATTCGGAAAGCACCGGCACGAAGGCCTGGGCGAAGGCGCCCTCGGCGAACAGGCGACGCAGGAAGTTGGGGATCTTGAAGGCGATGAAGAAGGCGTCCGCCGCCGCCCCGGAGCCAAAATAGCTGGCCACCACCATGTCGCGCACCATGCCCAGCACCCGCGAGAGCAGCGTCATCACGCTGACCACGGCGCTGGAGCGCAACAGGCCACCCTTACCGGCTTTATCGGTCATTCGCTCGACCCGAAAGAATAGGAAGAAGACAGCGCAGGGTCCGGCCCGCGCAGCGCCATAGGACATACGAAGCGGGCGCGAGTTTAGCCCTGCGCCGCCCGTCCAGCCAGAGTCGTGACCACCACGCCGGAGGCTTGACAAGGGCCAGGAGGATCGGCATGATTCGCGGCCTTATTTGCTTTGCAACCCCCACGTTTTCGAGGAGTTCGACGGTGGCCAACAGCCCTTCCGCCAAAAAACGCGCAATTCAGGCTGAGAAGCGTCGCAGCCACAACGCCAGCTTGCGCTCCATGGTTCGCACATACATCAAGAATGTGGTCAAGGCCATCGATGCCAAGGACCTGGAGAAAGCCCAGGCCGCCTACACCGCAGCCGTACCGGTCATCGACCGCATGGCCGACAAGGGCATCATCCACAAGAACAAGGCCGCTCGTCACAAGAGCCGCCTGAACGGCCATATCAAGGCACTCGGCCAAGCCGCAGCCTGATCTGGCGTCGTTCTGAAGAAACCGGCCTCGAGCCGGTTTTTTCATGCCTGCGATTTACCCAGCGCCCTGCCTGCAAAGGCTACTGCGCCACCGGCCAGGGCAGGATCGGAATCGCCGTCACGGCATTCTGCGGACTGCCCTCGATCACCCGGTCGCTGTACACGAGATAGACCAGCGCATTGCGCGACTCGTCGAAGAAACGCACCACCTGCATGGTCTTGAACACCAGCGAGGTGCGCTCCCTGAACACCACCTCGCCATCCTCCAGCTTGCCCGCGAAACTGATCGGCCCGACCTGGCGGCAGGCGATCGAAGCCTCGGCGCGATCCTCGGCGAGCCCCAGCCCACCCTTGATGCCGCCCGTCTTGGCTCGCGACAGGTAGCAGGTCACGCCACGCACCTTCGGATCGTCGAAGGCTTCGACGACGATCTTGTGGTTCGGACCCAGCCACTTGAACACCGTGTCCACCGAGCCGATTTCCTCAGCCGCCAGCGATGTCGCCAGCGACATGCCCAGCCAGGCCAGCGCAAGCCGACGCATACTCACCTCACACCAGGATCATGTTGTCGCGATGGACCAGCTCGGGCTCATCGACATAGCCGAGCAACTTCTCGATCTCGTCCGACGGCCGCCCGATGATCCGCTGCGCCTCGGCCGCACTGTAGTTGACCAACCCTCGCGCCACCTCGCTGCCCTCCGGGCCGACACAGACCACCATCTCGCCACGGCGAAACCCACCTTCGACCGCGCGCACCCCCACCGGCAGCAGGCTGCCCCGACCCTGGCGCAGCGCCCGCACGGCGCCGGCATCCAGCGTCAGCGTGCCGCGGGTCTGCAGGTGCCCGGCCAGCCACTGCTTGCGCGCCGCATGACGACTGCACTCCGGCGCCAGCAGCGTACCCAGCCGCTCGCCGGACTTGAGCCGCGACAGCACCTGCTCGATGCGCCCGCCAACGATCACCGTATGCGCGCCGGAACGCGCCGCCAGGCGCGCCGCACGCAGCTTGGTCTGCATGCCGCCACGCCCCAGCGCGCCACCGGTACCCCCGGCGACGGCATCCAGCGACGGATCGTCGGCACGCGCCTCGCTGATCAGGTTGGCGTCCGGATTGGTCCGCGGATCGGCATCGAACATGCCATCGCGGTCGGTGAGGATCACCAGGAGATCGGCCTCCACCAGATTGGCCACCAGCGCGGCCAGGGTGTCGTTGTCGCCGAAGCGGATCTCATCGGTGACCACGGTGTCGTTCTCGTTGATGACCGGCACCACACCCAGATCGATGAGCGTGCGCAGGGTACTGCGCGCATTGAGGTAGCGCTTGCGATCGGATAGGTCGTCATGGGTGACGAGGATCTGCGCGGTCTGCTGCTCGCAGCGCGCAAAGCTCGACTCCCAGGCGCGGATGAGGCCCATCTGCCCCACCGCCGCCGCGGCCTGCAGCTCGTGCACCGCCTTCGGCCGCGCCGCCCAACCCAGGCGACTCATGCCGGCCGCGACCGCCCCGGAGGAAACCAGCACCAGCTCGACACCGGCCTGGCGCAGGGCGACCATCTGGTCCACCCATACCGCCATCGCCGCCTGGTCGAGCCCACGGCCGTCGGCCGTCAGCAAGGCGCTACCGATCTTCACTACCCAGCGCCGCGCGCCGCTCACCTTGTCCCGCATCGCTCATGTCTTCCCATAACGGCAAACATCCGGCCGGACTCCGCGCCACCGGCCGCCCACAGCATCGCCCCGGCTCAGCGCACGTAGAAGATCTCGGCGCCGCCCTCGTCATCATCATCGTCGTCGAAATCGTCATCCTCGGGCTCGTCGGCAGCCTTGACCCCGGCACGCCGCAGCGCGCGCTGATCGTCGAGCTCCTGCAGGCGGGCCCGCGCCTCGTCCTCGATCTGCTGGTCCAGTTCGGCCAACTGCTCGGCATAGGCGGGATCCTCGACGATACGCAGGCTGCGCTCATCGAGATAACGCATGATGGCCTGGCTGAGCTCCTCGGTACCCTCGCGCTCCAGCGCCGAGATGACATACACCGGCCCCTGCCAGCCGAGACGCTCGACGACGCTGCGTACCCGCACCTCGCGCTCGTCCTCGAGCAACTGGTCGGCCTTGTTCAGCACCAGCCAGCGATCGCGCTGGGCCAGGGCCGGACTGAACTTCTCCAGCTCGCCAAGGATGACCTCGGCGGCGTCCGCCGGATCACTGCCATCCACCGGCGCCATGTCCACCAGATGCAGCAGCAGCCGGGTCCGCGCCAAGTGCTTGAGGAAACGGATGCCCAGCCCGGCACCTTCGGAGGCTCCCTCGATCAGGCCCGGGATGTCGGCGATCACGAAGCTCTTGTAACGCCCCACACTGACCACGCCCAGGTTCGGCACCAGCGTGGTGAACGGGTAATCCGCCACCTTCGGCTTGGCTGCCGACACCGAGCGGATGAAGGTACTCTTGCCGGCATTCGGCAGGCCGAGCAGGCCGACGTCGGCCAGCACCTTGAGCTCAAGCTTCAGGTCGCGCGCCTCACCCGGCTTGCCCGGCGTAGTCTGGCGCGGCGCCCGGTTGGTACTGGACTTGAAGCGCGTGTTGCCGAGACCGTGCCACCCCCCCTGGGCGACCATCAGGCGCTGCCCGGCACGGGTCAGGTCGCCGATGATTTCCTGGGTCGCCGCATCGATCACCGTGGTGCCGACCGGCACCGGCAGGATCAAGTCGTCGCCCTTCGCCCCGGTGCAGTCGGTACTGCCGCCCTTCTGCCCGTTCGGCGCCGCGAAGCGGCGGGTGTAGCGGTAGTCGACGAGGGTATTGAGGTTCTCGTCGGCCTCGAGGAACACCGAGCCGCCATCACCGCCGTCGCCGCCGTTGGGGCCGCCCTTCTCGATAAACTTTTCGCGACGAAAGCTCATCATGCCGTTGCCGCCGTCACCGGCCTTTACGTGGATCGATACTTCATCGACGAATTTCATTGAGGAACGCCTCCCGCCACCGGACGGGCCGAAAAAAACCAGAAAACAGACGCCAGCCAGCCGGCGACAAACGCCGCGCAAGTGGCGAGGATACAAACAAAAAAGCCCCGTCGCATGACAGGGCTTTTCCAGCAACGCCGCAGTTAGGCTGCGACGACGCTCACGTAGCGACGGCCGAAAGCGCCCTTCACTTCGAACTTGACCACACCTTCGACCTTGGCGAAGAGCGTGTGATCCTTGCCGATGCCGACGCCGACGCCCGGGTGGAACTGGGTGCCACGCTGGCGAACGATGATGTTGCCGGCCTTGATGACCTGGCCGCCATACATCTTCACGCCAAGGCGTTTACTTTCGGAATCGCGACCGTTGCGGGTAGAACCGCCAGCTTTTTTGTGTGCCATGAGTTCAATACTCCTATGTAGGGATCCAGGCCCTGTTAGCCCTGGATACCGGTGATTTTGACCTCAGTGAACCACTGACGGTGGCCCTGACGCTTCATGTGGTGCTTGCGGCGACGGAACTTGATGATGCTGACCTTGTCGTGACGACCCTGGGCAACCACCTCGGCGGTAACCTTGGCACCGTCGACGACCGGAGCACCGATCTTCACGTCTTCGCCATTGCCGATCAGCAGAACGCGGTCGAAGGTGACTGCTTCGCCGGTCGGGATCTCGAGCTTCTCGATCTTGAGGTATTCACCTTCGGCAACCTTGTACTGCTTGCCGCCGGTAACGATAACTGCGTACATCTGTGTTTCTCCGTTGATCCTGCTCACCCAGCGCTTTATAGGAAGGAAGGTATTGACTGGCATGGCTGCATGGGGCCGGAAGGGACGCCCGTGCAATTGCGTAAGGCAGGGAAAATGCCCAGGGGGAAGTTCAGGGTCCGCGATTGTACGCAGGCACACTGGCCCGCGCAAGGCCCGACTGTAGCTGCCTTGACAGTCCCGGACCCGGCTCATAGCATGCCGCGCAATCTCCGAGGAGCCCCCGATGCAGCCCCAGGCCTTCTACCAAGTTGTGGCGGACGATTTCACAGCCGTCGACGCGATCATCCGCAAGCAGCTGTCGTCTCGCGTGCCCCTGGTAGAAAAGATCGGGGACTATATCACCTCCGCCGGTGGCAAGCGCCTGCGCCCCTTGCTGGTGCTGCTCAGTGGCAGCGCCCTCGGCCACCAGGGCGACCAGCTGCGCCTGCTGGCTGCCATCATCGAATTCCTGCACACCTCTACCCTGCTGCATGACGACGTGGTCGACATGTCCGGCATGCGTCGCGGCCGCTCGACCGCCAACGCGCTGTGGGGCAACGCGCCCAGCGTGCTGGTCGGCGACTTCCTCTATGCACGCTCGTTCGAGATGATGGTCGAGCTCGGCTCGATGCCGGTCATGCAGATCATTTCCCAGGCCACCCGGGTGATCGCCGAGGGCGAGGTGCTGCAGCTGTCCAAGGTGCGCGATGCCAGCACCACCGAGGAAATCTACATGGAGGTCATCCGCGGCAAGACCGCGATGCTCTTCGAAGCCTCGACCCACAGCGCCGCGACCCTGGTCGGCGCCAGCGACGAACAGCGCGAGGCGCTGCGTGTCTTCGGCGACCACCTGGGTATTGCCTTCCAACTGGTCGACGACCTGCTCGACTACCAGGGCGACACCCAGGCCCTGGGCAAGAACGTCGGCGACGACCTCGCCGAGGGCAAGCCCACCCTGCCGTTGATCTACACCATGCGCGAAGGCAGCGCAGCCCAGGCCAGCCTGGTGCGCCGCGCGATCCAGAAAGGCGGCATCGAGGATCTGGAAAGTATCCGCGAGGCAGTCGAGGCCTCGGGGGCGCTGGCCTACACCGCGCAACTGGCGCGCCAGCATGCCGACAGCGCGATCGCCGCGCTCGAATCGATCCCGGCCAACGAGTATCGCGACGCGCTCGTCGAACTGTCGCGCTTTGCGGTAGCCCGCACGCACTGATCCACCGATAGCCGTTTCGCCCATCGATGGCCGACCATCGGATCGCAGGGTATTTCGTGCTTGCAATTTAGGAAACGATAATTATTCTCATTATCGAAAACTAATTGCGGAGCCGAAACATGACCTACCTGATCGATGCCTGGCTGGACCGCCCCCAGCCCTATGTGCGAATCCTCGAGCGCGCCACCGGGAAAGTCTGCGCACAGCTCGAGGGCGAAGCACTGGAAGAACTCTGCGCCCAGGGCGACCTGACCATTCAGGAACTGAGCACCAGCGAGCCCTGTGCGCTGAAGGAACAGGTGCGCAACCTGTTCCTGTTCTGCTACGCCCGCGCGCTGCGGCCGTGAACCGGCCGCCTGCGCAGTTCAGAGAACTTCGAGCAGCTCGACGTCGAACACCAGCACGCTGTGCGGCGGGATGCTACCCACCGCCTGGCCACCGTAGGCCAGTTCACTCGGCACGTACAGGCGCCACTTGCTGCCGGCGTTCATCAGCTGCAGCGCCTCGGTCCAGCCGGCGATCACGCCGCTGACCGGGAATTCGGCCGGCTGGCCGCGGTTGTACGAGCTGTCGAACACGGTGCCGTCGACCAGGGTGCCATGGTAATGCGTGCGCACGCTGTCTTCGCGGCTCGGCCGAGCACCCTCGCCCGCGCTCAACACTTCGTACTGCAGCCCGGATTCGAGCACGACGATACCTTCACGCTTGGCATTCTCGGCAAGGAATGCACGCCCCTGCGCGGCCGCGGCATCCGCCTTCTGCTGCGCCTCGGCCTGCATGCGCTCGCGGATCACCGCGAAGCTGGCGCTCAGCTCGGCCGCGCCGACGCGGCTTTCCAGGCTGGCGAACGCATCGCGGATGCCGGCGATCACCGCGTCGATGCTGATTCCCGGAGGCGGATTGTCGCGTAGCTGGTCGCCCAGCTGGCGGCCTATACCATAGCTCACACGGGTTTCGTCGGTATTCAGGTCAAGATCGCTCATGCCGGCTCCGCTAGCAGTTCGTAAAAAAGGGGTCGGCAGACTAGCACAGTCGCGGCAAGCAGGTTCACCAGCCCGAGCGCAGGCCGATCGGTACGCGCAGCACGTCCGCTTCATCGACGGGGAGGCCGCACATCTCGTCCTGGGTCGAGGCGTGCAACAGGTGGAAGGGCATTTCCGGCAGCTCCTTGAGCAGGTCGCGGGCATGCTCGACCGAGCGCAGGTGGCAGGTCCGCCCTTGCGCGTCGCAGAGGCGATGACGCACGCCACCGCGCTCGAAGATATCCAGCAGGTAGAAGCCGCCCTCGACAGAGGTGAGTTGCAGGGCGTCGATGCGCCCCTGGCCCGCCTGCCCGACCAGCTCTTGAAGCGTCATGTCGTCATCCTCGCTCGTAACGAAACAACCGCGCCACACCAGGCTGGCATCGGCGCGCCGTCAGTGCTTGGTCAGCTTGTCCAGGTAGCCCATGGCGAAGGCGGACACCACGAAGGTCAGGTGGATGATGACGTACCACATAAGCTTCTCGCTATCGAGCTGCTGGGCATCCATGAACATGCGCAGCAGGTGAATGGAGGAGATCGCGACGATGGACGCGGCCACCTTCATCTTCAGCGAGCCGGAATCCATCTTGCCCAGCCAGTCGAGCTTCTCCTTGCCTTCCTCGATATCGAGTTGCGAAACGAAGTTCTCGTAGCCGGAGATCATCACCATCACCAGCAGGCCGCCAACCAGCGCCATGTCGATCAGCGAGAGCAGCTTGAGAATCAGGTCGGCCTCGCTCAGGGCCAGGATGCCCGGCAGGATGTGCCAGATCTCTTGGAAGAACTTGATCGCCAGCGCCAGCAGCGCAAAGGCGAGGCCGAAATAGATCGGCGCCAGCAACCAGCGCGCCGCGTACATCGCGTTTTCCAGAATGCGTTCCATGACTTCCCACTACAGGCGGTTCGAATGCCGGCGAGTATACGCAGCGACCCGTCGCAGACAAGCACCCGAGCCGGCCGCAAAACGGCGTGCCAGACAGCCAGCGCTCAGGAGCGGGTTTCCCAGCCACTGAGGAAGCGCGCCTGGTCGGCGTTGACCTTGCGCAACTCGGCCTGCATGTGCAGCTGCCAGATCGCCGGGTCGCTCGCTTCCTCGTAGCCCTGGCCACGCAGGTTGCTGACGATGGCCTCCAGCACCGACTCGGCCATCCGGTGCCCGCGGAACGGCCCCTGCACCCGGATTGCCGTCGGCTGCGAGCCGGCCAACCCGGCGGCGCACAAAAGCGTCCAGAGGCCGTTGCCCCCGGCCACCGGCCGGATGATGCATTCGATACGGGTCACCAGACCCAGACATTGACGGTTCAGACAAAGCGCATGCGACATGGCGGCGGTCCTCGCGACCAGCCGGTTGCCCCGCGACGACAGAACGGGGGCCCGGCTCAAGCCTGGCAGCACCGGATAGTGCTTACCAACAAGAGTAGCGGATACTCCTGAAGCGCAGACAAGCCGCGACGCCGATCGTTCCGCTCCGCTTGTTTCGCCGGCGCTAGGCGCCCGTGTCGCCGGGCGCCGCGGCCTTGCCTGCCGCCTCGCTGCGCTCCTCCTCTTCCAGTTCGATCTCAGCGATCTCGCGCAGGCGCTCGACGACGCGGGCGTTGACGCTGCCGCGCGGGAAACGTCCCTGGTCGTCGGCGGTGCCCACGGCCTCGCCAACCAGCAGCGAGAGTGCCTCGTCCACGTGGCGCACCGCATAGACGTGGAAGCGGTTGCCGCGCACCGCCTCGAGCACCCGCTCGTCGAGCATCAGCGTGCTGATGTTGGCGAACGGAATGATCACGCCCTGCTCGCCGGATAGGCCGCGCGCCTCGCACAGGCGGAAGAAGCCTTCGATCTTCTCGTTGACGCCGCCGACCGCCTGCACTTCGCCGAACTGGTTGATCGAACCGGTGATGGCGAAGCACTGCTTGAGCGGCGTGCGCGACAGCGCCGAGATCAGCGCGCAGCACTCGCCGAGCGAGGCGCTGTCGCCATCGACGTAGCCGTAGGACTGCTCCAGCGCGATGCTCGCCGAGATCTCCAGGGGGAATTCCTGGGCATAGCGGCTGCCCAGGTAGCCGGTCAGGATCATCACGCCCTTGGAGTGGATCGGCTGGCCGAGGTTGACCTCGCGCTCGATGTCGACGATACCCGAGCCGCCGGGATAAACGGTGGCGGAGATACGCGCCGGCATGCCGAACGCCGAGTCGCCGACCTCGAGCACGGTCAGGCCGTTGCACTTGCCGGTCGCCGCCCCCTCGGTATCGATGAGGATCACCCCGGCGAGGATATCCTCGAGAATGCGCGCCGACACCCGGCCGGTTCGCGTTTCCTTGGCCTTGAGCGCGCGCTCGATGTGGCCGACGTCGGTGACTGCGTCCTTGGCCAGCTGGCGGACGAAATCGGCCTCGCTGACCAGCTGGAACAGGTCGCCGATGCGCGCCGAGAGCCGGCCTTGGTGCTCGGCCAGGCGCGCGCTGTAGGTCGCCAGGCGTGCCACCGCCGCCGCGGTCAGCGGGGCCATGTCCTCCTCGGAGGTGCGCGTCTTGAGCAACTGGGCGAACTGCTCGAGGCTGTCCTCGGCCAGCGGGATGTCCTCGTCGAAATCCACCAGTACGCGGAACATCTCCTGGAAGTCCGGATCCAGGTCCTGCAGCGTGTAGTAGAGCTGGCGCGAACCAATGATGATGACCTTGACGTTGAGCGGGATCACCTCCGGCGTCAGCGTCACGGTCGCCAGGCGCCCCAGCTCGGCCAGCGGCGACTCCATCTTCAGCTTGCGCGACTGCAGCGCCCGCTTGAGCGCATCCCAGACGAAGGGCTCGCTGAGCAGCTTCTCCGCCTCGAGCATGAGGAAGCCGCCATTGGCCCGGTGCAACGCCCCGGGGCGCAGCTGCCGATAGCTGGTGTAGAGCGCGCCCTGGTCGGTGTTGTATTCGATACGGCCGAACAGGTTGTCGAAGGTCGGGTGCGGCTCGAACACCACCGGCGCGCCGCCGTTGGCACCGTGGCCGACGATCAGGCTCGGCGAGTACTGCTCCTCGAGCAGCTGGCGATTCTGCGCTTCGGGCCGGTTCTCATCGACCAGTTGCTCGATCACGGTGCGCAGCAGGTTGGCCTGCACCGCCTGCAGGTAGGCCTCGATGCCCGGGTTGCCGCGGTATTTCTCGGCGAGCGGCTCGAGCAGCGGCTGCAGCGCCTGGCTGATGGTTTCCTCGTTCAGCTGGCGCAACTGGTTGCTGGACTCGCGCTTCCACTGCGGCAGGCTGGCCAGCTCCTCGTTCAGCCGCACTTCCAGCGCCGAGATGTCCTCGTGGTAGCGCTCGCGCTCGGCCTCGGGCAGCTGGGCGAAATCCGCCTCGTCCATCGCCTTGCCGTCCTTCATCGGCGTGAATGCGATGTTGGCGCTGTCGCGATAGAGAGCGATGTCCTTTTCCAGCGCCAGTTTCTCGATCACGTCCAGCGCCTTGTCGTAGCGCTGGTTAAAGGCGCGGTCGATGGCGCTCTTCTTCTGCTGGAAGCTGGGGTGCTCGAACACCGCCGGGAAGGTCGCCAGCAGGTTGTCGATCAGCTGATGGATGTCGGCGATGAAGCCGTTGGCCGTACCCGGTGCCAGCCGGAGTGCCTTGGGCTCGCGCGGCTCGTCGAAGTGGTTGATGTACAGCCAGTCGTCCGGCGTATCCAGGCGCTTGCCCTCGGCCTTCAGGTAGCGGCGCACGAAGGAGAAGCGACCAGTGCCCGGCTCGCCCATGACATAGACGTTGTAGCCGGGGCGCGGCATCGCCACGCCGAACTGCAGCGCCTCGACCGCGCGCTCCTGGCCGAGCACGCCGAAGAACGGCTCGAGCTCATCGGTGGTGGTGAAATTGAACTGGCTCGGATCGAAGGGACGGGTCAGCGCATCGGGTGCCAGGCGCAGCCCGGCAGCGACAGGTTGGGACATCGGAATTCCTTGCAGGATGGCGCGAGGGCCACAGGTGATGCCGCCATTCTGGCGCTGCCACTGGCACGCCGCAAGACAAGAAGCCGGTCAGCGTCGACCAGACGGGCCCGGCGCCGAATGCGTTCGCCGCCAGCCCCCGCCACCTGGCTGTCGACGGGCTTGCCCGCCTGCGGCCGGCTCAGCCCTGGCGGCCGTTCTGCTCCTTGAGCAGATCGCGGATCTCGGTCAGCAGCAGCTCTTCCTTCGACGGCGCGGGCGGGGCCGAAGGCGCCTCGGCCTCCTTGCGCTTGAGATGGTTGATCGCCTTGACGCCGAGGAAGATGGCGAAGGCGACGATGGTGAAGTCGATGATGGTCTGGATGAACTTGCCGTAGCTCAGCGTCACCGCCGGTGCGTCGCCGACCGGCTCGCGCAGCACGACCGCCAGCTCGGAGAAATCGACGCCGCCGATCAACAGCCCCAGCGGCGGCGTGATCACATCGCCGACGAACGAGGAAACGATCTTGCCGAACGCCGCGCCGATGATGATGCCAACCGCCATGTCGACCACGTTGCCGCGCACGGCAAAGGCCTTGAACTCGCTGAGAATGCTCATCTGGGAATCCTTGCTCCGAAAAGGTGACTGACCGCTGCGTTGACCGGAAGGCCGCCTGCGCGGTTCCCGTCGCCGGCAAGCATAGACGCCGAGCAAGGCCCGAGCCAGAGCGACCCGCGCCGCCGCCCGCGTACACCCTCGCGATCGCTTGATCGCGGTCAACAGCCGCGCCCCACCGGCGGCGTTAAGGTAGCGCCTTCCAACCCTCCGGAGCGCCTTTCATGCACGTTGAACATCACCCCCTGGTCAAGGATTTCCCGGAAAAGCGCGAGCAGCTGCAGCGGCTGCGCCAGCAGGATGCGGACTTCGCCCGCAAGACCGATGAGTACGAAGCGCTGGACAAGCGCATCTGCCGCGTCGAGGACGGCGTCGAGAACCTCGACGAAGCGGCGCTGAACGCGCTCAAGCTGCAGCGCGTGAACCTCAAGGACGACATCGCCCGCGACCTCAAGCGTGCCTCGGGCAGCTGCTGTGGCGGTTGCTGCGGCTGATCGACCCGCACCTCGACCAAGCCCGCTGACCGGCGGGCTTTTCATTGGGCGCTAGAAAAGCCCGCCGAACCTGAACCCGGCACCGACCCAGACGAAAGCCACCGCGGTCAGGGTGATCAACAGGATATGCAGGCCCAGCTGCGGCAGCCGCTCGCCGTCCAGCCGCGGGATCAGCGCCAGCCGCGCGTGCAGGCCGAGCAGCGCGGTCAGCCCCAGCAACAGCAGCTTGCCCTGCACCAGCCGCGCGACCGGCGAGTCGCCGAGCCATTGCGCGTGTGGCAGCCAGAGGCTTGCCATCCACAGGCCGGTGACGACCTGGACGATCAGCGCCGGGATGCCGATGCGCTCGTAGAGCTGCTCGAACTGCCGCACCGGTTGCGGATCGCGCCCGCGCAGCGCCTTGGGCAATACGCCGAACAGCAGGACCAGATGGCCGCCGACCCAGACACTGGCCCCGAGCAGGTGAAGAAACAGCAGATAGCGCATGGCAACGGCTCCTGTGCGTTTTGTTGACAGTCTCGCGCGCCAGCCTGGCGCCTGTAGCTGATGGCGATCAAGCCAGCCGTTATCATGCGGCTCCATTTGCCGACGCGGAGTCTCCCATGGCCAAGGCCAAGCGCATGTATGGCTGCACCGAATGCGGCTCGACCTTCCCCAAGTGGGCCGGCCAGTGCGGCGACTGCGGCGCCTGGAACACCCTGGTGGAAACCCTTGTCGAAGCCGCCCCGGCCGCATCGGGCCGCGCTGGCTGGGCCGGCGACCAGGCCAACATCAAGACCCTGGCCGAAGTCAGCGTCGAGGAAGTGCCGCGTTTCTCCACCGCCTCCGGCGAACTGGACCGCGTGCTCGGCGGCGGCCTGGTGGACGGCTCGGTGGTGCTGATCGGCGGCGACCCGGGCATCGGCAAGTCGACCATCCTGCTGCAAACCCTGTGCGCCATCGCCCAGCGCTATCCGGCGCTGTACGTCACCGGCGAGGAATCCCAGCAGCAGGTGGCGATGCGCGCGCGCCGTCTGGACCTGCCGCAGGACAGGCTCAAGGTGATGACCGAGACCTGCATCGAAGCCATCATCGCCACCGCACGGCTGGAAAAGCCCAAGGTGATGGTCATCGACTCGATCCAGACCATCTTCACCGAACAGCTGCAATCGGCGCCTGGCGGCGTGGCCCAGGTGCGCGAGAGCGCGGCGCTCTTGGTGCGTTTCGCCAAGCAGAGCGGCACGGCGATCTTCCTCGTGGGCCACGTGACCAAGGAAGGCGCGCTGGCCGGCCCGCGCGTGCTCGAGCACATGGTCGATACAGTGCTCTATTTCGAAGGCGAGTCCGATGGCCGCCTGCGCCTGCTGCGCGCGGTGAAGAACCGCTTCGGCGCGGTCAACGAACTCGGCGTGTTCGGCATGACCGACAAGGGCCTGAAGGAGGTCACCAACCCCTCGGCGATCTTCCTCACCCGCGCCCAGGAAGCGGTGCCCGGCAGCGTGGTGATGGCGACCTGGGAAGGCACCCGGCCGATGCTGGTGGAGGTGCAGGCGCTGGTCGACACCAGCCACCTGGCCAACCCGCGCCGCGTCACCCTGGGCCTGGACCAGAACCGCCTGGCCATGCTGCTGGCCGTGCTGCACCGCCACGGCAGCATTCCCACCTACGACCAGGACGTGTTCATCAACGTGGTCGGCGGGGTGAAGGTGCTGGAAACCGCAGCGGACCTGGCGCTGATGGCCGCGGTGATCTCCAGCCTGCGCAACCGCCCGCTGGATACCGACCTCCTCGTGTTCGGCGAAGTGGGACTGTCCGGGGAGATCCGCCCGGTACCGAGCGGTCAGGAGCGCCTGAAGGAGGCCGCCAAGCATGGCTTCAAGCGCGCCATCGTGCCCAAGGGCAACGCGCCGAAGGAGGCACCGCCGGGCTTGCAGATCATCGCCGTGACGCGCCTGGAACAGGCGCTCGACGCACTGTTCGAATAGCGACCGCGACTAGCGGCCGAGCGCCGCCAGTTCGCGCTCGAGCAGCGCCTCGTCGCCCAGGTTCAGCTCCACCAGGCGGCGCAGGTGGATCATCGAGTCGAGGTCGATGTGCTCGCAGACGAAGCCAAGCAGCCCGTCGTGCTCATGGGCCAGCGTCACCTCCATCGACAGCTCCACGTCCTCGGCGAGGCGGATGCGTGCCTGCAACGGCTGATCGGGCCTCGCGTTCCAGCCCGCCGGGCGCTCGACCAGCAGCCCCTTGAGCGAGACGTCATGCAGCACGGCCGGCCAGCGCTGCTCGCCCTGCTGCAGTTCGGTGTCGGCATCGAAGCCGATGCGCTGGAAGCGGCGACGCTCGGAACCTTCTGTCATCGTTGTTCTCCCCGGCCGGGCCGGTCATAGCCAGCGCCTGACGCGCCGGCGGTAGTCGCGGTAGTGGTCGCCGAACAGCTCGTCGAGCAGGCGCTCCTCGTGGACGATCACGCCGCGCTGCATGGTGTAGATCAGCGCGGGCAGCAGCAGCCAGGGCCACAGGCTGCCCCAGAGCAGGGCGATGCCGGCGTAGACCAGCGTATCGGCGAGATAGATGGGATTGCGCGAAAAGCGGAAAGGTCCGTCGTCCAGCAGCCGCTGCGGCGTGCCGTAGGGGTTCACCGTGGTCCGGCGCCGGAGCATGAACAGCCCGGCCCAGAGCATCAGCAGCAGGCCGGCATCGATCAGCCCCCAGCCGAGGTAGGCGGTCCAGGGGTTGCGTGGCAGGACGACGGGCAACAGCGCCTGCAGCGCCCAGGCCAGCGCCAGGAACAGCAGATAGATGACCGGCGGCGGCAGGATCACCCGTGAACTGCGCTTGATCATGGGGTAGTTCTTCCCTGCATCACTGTTGGCAGTCTAGCCCGCCCGCGAAAGGGCATGGCCCGAAACGCAGAAAGCCCGCCGAAGCGGGCTTTCCCTGGCAAGGCCGGGGCTTAGTTGCCGTACACCGGGAACTTGGCGCAGACCGCCGCGACCTTGGCGCGCACTGCGTCGACCACCGACTCGTCACCCATCTTGTCGAGGATGTCGCAGATCCAGCCGGCCAGCTCGCGGCACTCGGCTTCCTTGAAGCCGCGAGTGGTGACCGCCGGGGTGCCGATGCGCAGGCCGGAGGTGACGAACGGCGAACGCGGGTCGTTCGGCACGCTGTTCTTGTTCACCGTGATATGGGCACGGCCGAGTGCGGCGTCCGCGTCCTTGCCGGTGATGTCCTGCTTGATCAGCGAGAGCAGGAACAGATGGTTCTGCGTGCCACCGGACACCACGTCGAAACCGCGCCCGATGAACACTTCGGCCATCGCCTGGGCGTTTTTCACTACTTGCTGCTGGTATTCCTTGAACTCGGGTTGCAGGGCTTCCTTGAAGCAGATCGCCTTGGCCGCGATGACGTGCTCCAGCGGGCCGCCCTGGGCGCCCGGGAAGACCGCGGAGTTGAGCTTCTTCTCGATCTCCTCGTTCTTCTTCGCCAGGATCAGACCGCCGCGCGGGCCGCGCAGGGTCTTGTGGGTGGTGGTGGTGACCACGTCGGCGAACGGCACCGGGTTCGGGTAGACGCCCGCGGCGACCAGGCCGGCCACGTGGGCCATGTCGACGAACAGGTAGGCACCGACCTTGTCGGCGATTTCGCGGAAGCGCGGGAAGTCCAGCTTCTGCGAATAGGCGGAGAAGCCGGCGACGATCATCTTCGGCTTGTGCTCGACGGCCAGGCGCTCGACTTCGTCGTAGTCGATCAGGCCCTGGTCGTTGATGCCGTACTGCACGGCGTTGTACAGCTTGCCGGATGAGGAAACCGAGGCACCATGGGTCAGGTGGCCGCCGTGGGCCAGGCTCATGCCGAGGATGGTGTCGCCGGCGCTGAGCAGGGCCAGGTAGACGGCGGCGTTGGCCTGGGAACCGGCGTGCGGCTGGACGTTGGCGTAGTCGGCACCGAACAACTGCTTGGCGCGATCGATGGCCAGCTGCTCGACCACGTCGACGTACTCGCAACCGCCGTAGTAGCGCTTGCCCGGGTAGCCTTCGGCGTACTTGTTGGTCAGCACGCTGCCCTGGGCTTCCATCACCGCCGGGCTGGTGTAGTTCTCCGAGGCGATCAGCTCGATGTGGTCTTCCTGACGCTGGGCTTCCTGCTGCATGGCAGCGAAGAGTTCGGCGTCGAAGCGTTCGATGGTCAAGTCACGGCTGAACATGGGCGTCCTCTGGGATCAGCTGGCAGTTGGGAAGAAGGCGCGGATTCTACCGCATCCGCGCAGGCTGCGGTATGAAAGCCAGTCAAGCGGCAGCGAGCGGTGCTCATGCGCGGCAGCCGCGCGGCGCCGCGCAGGGAACCGGCGGCGGTTTGCCCTGTCCGGAGCAATGGAGTAGCTTTGCGCGTTTGACCCGAGCGGCCCCGCCGCGCCGGGTTTCCATGCTTTTTCACCACTGTCACGGGCATCTGTTTCCATGGCTCAATACGTCTACACCATGCATCGGGTCAGCAAGGTCGTGCCCCCGAAGCGTGAGATCCTCAAGAACATCTCCCTGTCGTTCTTCCCCGGCGCCAAGATCGGCGTGCTCGGCCTGAACGGCGCGGGCAAGTCCACGCTGCTGCGCATCATGGCCGGCGTCGACACCGAGTTCGACGGCGAGGCGCGGGCCATGCCGGGCATCAAGGTCGGCTACCTGCCGCAGGAGCCGCAGCTCGACCCGGCCAAGACCGTGCGCGAGATCGTCGAAGAGGCCGTGGGCGAGATCAAGCAGGCCCAGGCCCGCCTCGACGAGGTCTACGCCGCCTACGCCGAGCCGGATGCCGACTTCGACGCCCTGGCCGCCGAGCAGGCCAAGCTCGAGGCCATCCTGCAGGCCGCCGACGGCCACAACCTCGAGCGCCAGCTGGAAGTCGCCGCCGATGCGCTGCGCCTGCCGGCCTGGGACGCCAGGATCGAACACCTCTCCGGCGGCGAGAAGCGCCGCGTGGCGCTGTGCCGCCTGCTGCTCTCGGCGCCGGACATGCTGCTGCTGGACGAACCGACCAACCACCTGGACGCCGACTCGGTGGCCTGGCTGGAGCGTTTCCTCCACGACTTCCCCGGCACCGTGGTGGCGATCACCCACGACCGCTACTTCCTCGACAACGTCGCCGGCTGGATCCTCGAGCTCGACCGCGGCATGGGCATCCCCTTCGAGGGCAACTACTCGCAGTGGCTCGAATCCAAGGCCGCGCGCCTGGAGCAGGAGGCCAAGCAGGAGGCCGCTCACAGCAAGGCGATGAAGGCCGAGCTGGAATGGGTGCGCCAGGGCGCCAAGGCGCGCCAGGCCAAGTCCAAGGCCCGCCTGCAGCGCTTCGAGGAAATGCAGTCGCAGGAATTCCAGAAGCGCAGCGAGACCAACGAGATCTACATCCCGGCCGGCCCGCGCCTGGGCGACAAGGTCATCGAGGTCAACCACCTGACCAAGAGCTACGGCGACCGCGTACTGATCGACGACCTGTCGTTCAGCATTCCCAAGGGCGCCATCGTCGGCGTCATCGGCGGCAACGGCGCGGGCAAGTCGACCCTGCTGCGCATGATCACCGGCAAGGAGCAGCCGGACTCGGGCAGCATCGAGCTGGGCGACACCGTGCAGATCGCCAGCGTCGAGCAGAGCCGCGAGAACCTGGATGGCAGCAAGACCGTCTGGGAGCAGGTTTCCGACGGGCTGGACATGATCCGCGTCGGCGGCTACGAAGTGCCGTCGCGCGGCTACGTCGGCCGCTTCAACTTCAAGGGCGCCGACCAGCAGAAGTTCGTCAAGGACCTCTCCGGCGGTGAGCGCGGTCGCCTGCACCTGGCGCTGACCCTCAAGCAGGGCGGCAACGTGCTGTTGCTCGACGAACCGTCCAACGACCTCGACGTGGAAACCCTGCGCGCGCTGGAAGAGGCGCTGCTGGACTTCCCCGGCTCGGCCATCGTGATCTCCCACGATCGCTGGTTCCTCGACCGCATCGCCACCCACATCCTCTCCTACGAGGACGACGGCAAGGTGTACTTCTTCGAAGGCAACTACACCGAGTTCGAGGCCGACCGCAAGAAGCGCCTCGGCGACGCCGCGGCGCAGCCGCACCGGGTCAAGTACCGCAAGCTGGCCCAGTAACCCCGCGGAGCCCGCCCGGGCTCCCGTTCGGCGACGCCATCGGCCGATGGCGTCCTGCCGATTCCAGGTCCTCGCCAGCCGAGCGCCCTGGAAACATCCTGGCAAAAAAACGCACCAGCATCGCCCACTTCACGACCGCGCATTCACCTCAGGCCGCCCGCAGCCAGCCAACACCGAGCCGCAAGACCAGCCAGCACACGGCCTTCATGCCTGAACGGGGAAAAAGCGAGGCTACCCACAGCGCACCGATACAGGGCAAAACGACGCACCAAGGACGAACACCCCGCCAAAAGGCGCACTTTCGCGGTGCAAATCCGGTTTGCTACAGTCGCCCGCCGATTTTTTCCACGGACCGCCGCCGCGCGGTCACCGAGGGCTTGCCATGACCGAAACCGTTGATGCCTTTCTCACCCGCCTGAAGCAGCGCGACCCGCACCAGCCCGAGTTCCACCAGGCGGTCGAGGAAGTGCTGCGCAGCCTCTGGCCCTTCCTCGAAGCCAACCCGCACTACCAGCAGGCCGGCATCATCGAGCGCATGGTCGAGCCGGAACGCACCATCATCTTCCGCGTGCCGTGGGTCGACGATCAGGGTCGCGTGCAGGTCAACCGCGGTTTCCGCATCCAGATGAACAGCGCCATCGGCCCGTACAAGGGCGGCCTGCGCTTCCACCCCTCGGTCAACCTCGGCGTGCTCAAGTTCCTCGCCTTCGAGCAGGTGTTCAAGAACTCGCTGACCTCGCTGCCCATGGGCGGCGGCAAGGGCGGCTCGGACTTCAACCCCAAGGGCAAGAGCGACAACGAAGTCATGCGCTTCTGCCAGTCGTTCATGAGCGAGCTGTACCGCCATGTCGGCGCCGACCTCGACGTGCCGGCCGGCGACATCGGCGTCGGTGGCCGCGAAATCGGCTTCCTCTTCGGCCAGTACAAGCGCCTGGCCAACCAGTTCACCTCGGTGCTGACCGGCAAGGGCCTGCCCTACGGCGGCAGCCTGATCCGCCCGGAAGCCACCGGCTACGGCTGCGTCTATTTCGCCGAGGAAATGCTCAAGAGCAGCCACAGCAGCTTCGACGGCAAGCGCGTGGCGATCTCCGGCTCGGGCAACGTCGCGCAGTACGCCGCGCAGAAGGTCATGGAACTGGGCGGCCGGGTGGTCTCGCTGTCCGACTCGGGTGGCACCCTGCACTTCCCCGACGGCCTGACCGGCGAACAGTGGGCCTACCTGATGGACCTGAAGAACGTCCGTCGCGGCCGCCTGGAGGAGATGGGCGCCCACTTCGGCGCCACCTACCTGGCCGGCCAGCGGCCGTGGAACCTGCCGTGCGACATCGCCCTGCCCTGCGCCACGCAGAACGAGCTGGACGGCGAGGATGCCCGCGCGCTGCTGAACAACGGCTGCATCTGCGTGGCCGAAGGCGCCAACATGCCGTCGACCCTCGAAGCGGTGGACCTGTTCCTCGAGGCCGGCATCCTCTACGCACCGGGCAAGGCCTCCAACGCCGGCGGCGTGGCCTGTTCGGGTCTGGAGATGAGCCAGAACGCCATGCGCCTGCACTGGACCGCCGGCGAGGTGGACACCAAGCTGCACGGCATCATGCAGTCGATCCACCACGCCTGCGTCGCCCACGGCGAGGAGAACGGCCGGATCAACTACGTCAAGGGCGCCAACATCGCCGGCTTCGTCAAGGTCGCCGACGCCATGCTGGCACAGGGCGTGGTCTGACCGCAGCGGCGAGCCGCTAGCGATAAAGCCAGAGCCCCGCCGGTCACCCGGCGGGGCTCTGTCGTTTGGCGCGCGCCATGCGGGCAACGACTGGGCCTCGAACCCCAACCACCGCCCGCGTGGATGGCTGCGGCCATCCACCCTAACTCGCAGCCCGCAGGCGCAGGGTGGAAAACGCGCGCAGCGATTTCCACGCTTCGCACATGACGAAGCCGCCCTACCAGTAGTTCTCCACCGCCACCTGCCCCGGCCGTCGCGTCAGCGCCAGTTGCAGATCCCGTGTCTTCAGCACAGCGCGCGTGTCCTCGATCATCTGCGGATTGCCGCAGAGCATGATTCGCGAATGCTCGGGGGTCAGCGCCAGCCCCGCGGCGCGCTCCAGTTCGCCGCTCTCGATCAGCTGAGTGATGCGCCCGTGCAGCGCCCCGGGCACCTGCTCGCGGGTCACCACCGGCAGGTACAGCAACTTGTCGCCGAGCCCCTCCAGGTACTCGCGCTGCGGCAGGTCGGCGATCAGCGGCTGGTAGGCCAGCTCGCGCGCCTGGCGCACGCTGTAGACCAGCACGATACGCTCGAAGCGCTGCCAGGCCTCGAAGTCCTGCAGGATCGACAGGAACGGCGCGATGCCGGTGCCGGTGGCCAGCAGCCAGAGGTCGCGCCCGTCCGGGAAGCGATCCAGGGTGAGGAAGCCGAAGGCCTGCTTCTCGACCAGCAGCTCGTCGCCGACCGAGAGCCGGCTCAGCTCGCTGGTGAACTCGCCATCCGGCACCACGATGGAAAAGAAATCGAGAAACTCGTCATGCGGCGCCGAGACCATCGAATAGGCGCGCCAGACGATGCAGCCACTGGGCTTGCGCACACCGAGCCGGGCGAACTGCCCGGCGGTGAAGCGAAAGCCGGGGTCGCGCGTGGTGCGCAGGGTGAACAGGTTGGGCGTCAGCGTCTGCACCTCGAGCAGCCGCTGGCGGGTGAACTTCTCTTCGCTGGCGGTCATACTTCGCTCCCTCCGAGCGTCTTCGGGCCCTGCCCGTATAGCGTCTTGATACCTCTTTCCGACGTCGACAAACACCGCCAGTTCTCATGCCTATTCTGCAAACGCCCCTCGCCAGCCTCGACCTGATCCGCCAGCCGGAGCAGCCCAACGAGCCGCTGCAGGCCTTCGACGCGGCCGACGAATACCTGCTCACGCAGCTGGCCGAACAGCCGCTGGCGGCGGATACGCGGGTGTTGGTGCTCAACGATGCCTTCGGCGCGCTGGCCTGCTCGCTCGCCGGGCATGCGCAGGTGACCAGCAGCGGCGACTCGCATCTGGGCTGGCTGGCACTGCAGAAGAACCTCGCGCGCAATGCCCTGGCGGCCGACGCGGTGCGCTTCGTACCGGCCAGCGAGACGCCGCAGGGGCCGTTCGATTGCGTGCTGATCCGCGTGCCGAAGACCCTGGCGCTGCTCGAGGAGCAGCTGATCCGCCTGCACGGCCAGCTCGCCCCCGGTGCCCAGGTGATCGCCGGCGCCATGCTCAAGCACCTGCCGCGCGCGGCCGGCGACCTGCTCGAGCGCTACATCGGCCCGGTACAGGCCTCGCTCGCGGTGAAGAAGGCCCGTCTGCTGAGCGCCACGCCAGTCGACCGACCGGCACCGGTCTCGCCCTACCCGACGCGCTACCGCCTCGAGCGCCCGACCATCGAGCTGTCCAACGAGGCCAACCTGTTCTGCCGCGAAGGCCTGGACATCGGCACCCGCGCCTTCCTGCCGCACCTGCCCAAGGCGCTGGGCAACCTGCGCGTGGCCGACCTCGGCTGCGGCAACGGTGTGCTCGGCATCGTCTACGCGCTGGGCAATCCGCAGGCCGAGCTGACCCTGGTCGACGAGAGCTACATGGCGGTGCAGTCGGCGCGCGAGAACTGGCAGGCAGTCCACGGCGAACGCCCGGCCGAGATCCGCGCCGGCGACGGCCTGGCCGAACAGCCGCCGGCCACGCTGGACCTGATCCTGTGCAATCCGCCGTTCCACCAGCAGCAGGTGGTCGGCGACTTCCTCGCCTGGCGCATGTTCACCCAGGCCCGCGCGGCGCTGGCCAAGGGCGGCGAGCTGTGGATCGTCGGCAACCGCCACCTGGGCTACCACCACAAGCTCAAGCGCCTGTTCGGCAAGGTCGAGCAGGTCGCCGCGACGCCCAAGTTCGTCATCCTGCGGGCAATCAAGGGCTAGCCGGGCCCGTCACAACAGTTTGTCGAGGGTGATCGGCAGCTCGCGCACGCGCTTGCCGGTGGCGTGGTAGACCGCATTGGCCACCGCCGCGGCAACACCGACGATGCCGATCTCGCCAACGCCCTTGGAGCCCAGCGCGTTGACCACGCTGTCGTGTTCCTCGACGAAGATCGCCTCGATCGAGGGGATGTCCGCCTGCACCGGCAGGTGGTACTCGGCCAGGTTGTGGTTCATGTAGCGCCCCAGGCGGTGGTCGATCAGGGTTTCCTCGTGCAGCGCCTGGCCGATGCCCCAGACCACCCCGCCGACGATCTGGTTGCCGGCGGTCTGCGGGTTGACCACGCGCCCGGCGGCCACCGCGCTGACCACCCGGCTGACCTTCACCGTGCCCAGTTCCTCGTCCACCCGCACCTCGACGAACACCGCCGAGTGGGTCGCGGTCGCCCAGTTCTTGCGCTGCTCGCCCGGCTCGACCCGCACCTCGGCCTCCAGCGCGCCGCTGACGCCGACGATGCGCTCCAGGGCCAGCGCCGTATAGGGCGGACGCTTGAGGCGCATGCTGCCATTGGCGAAGGCGACATCGTCGAGGCTGGCGCCGGTGAATGGCGAGGCCGGCGACTGCTGCGCGGCGTCCAGCAGCTTCTGCCGCAGCGCCAGGCACGCCTGGTGCACCGCGCTGCCCACCGAGGACACCGTCGCCGAGCCACCTTCGAGCGGCGCCTGCGGCAGGTTCGAATCGCCCAGACGGAATTCCACCGCCTCCATCGGCAGGCCCAGCGCGGCGGCGGCGATCTGGGTCATCGCCGTGTAGGTGCCGGTGCCGATATCGGCAGTGGCGCTGCTGACCTGCAGCCGGCCGTCGGCATCGATGCAGGCACGCGCGCTGGCCGGCATCTGCAGCGCCTCCCAGACGCCGGTGGCCATGCCCATGCCGATCAGTTGGTTGCCCTCGCGCAGGCTGCGCGGGGCCTGCGGCCGCTGCGCCCAGCCGAAGCGCTCGGCACCCTGGACGTAGCAGGCCCGCAGTTCCTTGCTCGAATAGCGCTTGCCCTGGTTGCCGTTGACCTCGCTGTAGTTGCGCAGGCGCAGCTCCAGCGGGTCGACGCTCGCGGCATAGGCCAGCTCGTCCATCGCGCATTCGAGGGCGAACACGCCGATCGCCGCGCCCGGCGCACGCATGTCCAGCGGCGTGTAGACGTCCAATGCGGCGAGCCGGTAGCCCAGCTGCACGTTGTCGCAGGCGTAGAGCATCCCCGACCAGTCCACCTCGTGCTCGGTGAAGTCCTCGAAACGCGAGGTCTGGCCGAGCGCCTGGTGCGCCAGCGCCTGCAGCCGGCCGTCGCGGTCGGCGCCAAGACGCAGCCGCTGCAGGCTGCGCGGCCGGTAGCCGAAGGTGAACATCTGCTGGCGGCTCAGCTCCACGCGCACCGAGCGCTGCAGCTTGAGCGCGGCCATCACCGCCAGCGGCAGCTGGTACTGCGGGCGCAGGCCGGAGCCGAAGGCACCGCCGACGAAGGGCGCCAGCACGCGGATGCGCCCCTGCAGGCCGAACACCTGCTCCAGGTAGCGCTGGCAGTTCTGCACGCCCTGGGTCTTGTCGTGCACCAGCAGCCCGCCGTCGGCCTGGTAGAACA
The DNA here is from genome assembly GCF_021726475.1 of Pseudomonas oligotrophica. Taxonomy (GTDB): domain Bacteria; phylum Pseudomonadota; class Gammaproteobacteria; order Pseudomonadales; family Pseudomonadaceae; genus Stutzerimonas; species Stutzerimonas oligotrophica. Next base: position 491,164 of record NZ_JAKJRU010000002.1, on the reverse strand, counting down.
CCGTGGAGGCGTGGGTTTCCATCGGGTTGTGATGCTCGACCGGAGTCTGGTACTCGCACTCGACGCGCACCGGCGCCGCGGCAAAGGCACCGGCGAAATCACCGCGCGGCGCGGGTGGCGGCTCGGGCGCCTCGTGGGCCTGCTCGCGCACCGCCAGCAGGTCGGTCTGGTGCGGCTCCTGGCGGTACTCGATGCGCACCAGCGACGCGGCATGGCGCGCCAGTTCCCGCGTTTCGGCGACCACCAGCGCCAGCGGCTGGCCGCTGTAGAGCACGCGGTCGTTGAACAGCGGGCGGAACGGCGAGCCATCGGCGGCATCGTCGTCCTGATAGGGCTTGTCGTAGCTGGCGACCGGCGGGCGGTTCTCGTGGGTCAGCACCAGCACCACGCCGTCGAGCGCCTCGGCCTCGCGGGCGTCGATGCGCAGCACCTGGCCACGGGCGATGCGGCTGCAGACGACCACGCCGTGGAGCAGGCCGGGCGCGCCGAACTCGGCGGCGTAGCGCGCCTGGCCGGTGACCTTCAGCGGCCCGTCGACCCGGGCCAGGGGCTGGCCGACCGGTGCGGCGAGGGTATTCATCGCGGGGTTCCTCCTGCGGCTTCGCCGAGCGCGCGGACGATCGCGCGCCGGGCCAGTTCGATCTTGAAGGCGTTGCCGGCCAGGGGCTGTGCGCTCTGCAGCAGGCGCTCGGCCGCCTCGGCGAAGGCCGCCGGCTCGGCGCGCCGGCCGCAGAGCAGCTGCTCGGCCTCGACCAGGCGCCAAGGCTTGTGCGCCACCCCGCCTAGGGCGATGCGCGCGCCGCGGATCCGCTCGCCGTCGAGATCCAGCGCGGCGGCCACCGAGACCAGCGCGAACGCATAGGACGCACGGTCGCGCAGCTTGAGGTAGGCACAATGCCCGGCGTAGCCCTGTGGCGGCAGCTCGACGGCGGTGACCAGCTCGCGCTCATCGAGGTTGTTGTCGCGCCAGGGTTCATCGTCCGGCAGGCGGTGGAAATCGGCGAAATCGATGCGCCGCTTGCCCTGCGGGCCCTGGGTATGAACCTGCGCGCCCAGCGCCGCCAGCGCCACGCAGAGGTCGGACGGGTGCACCGCCACGCAGGCATCGCTGGCACCGAGGATCGCGTGCATGCGGTTGAGGCCGTCGCGCGCCGGGCAGCCGCTGCCCGGTTCGCGCTTGTTGCACGGCGTCTGCGCGTCGTAGAAGTAGTAGCAGCGTGTGCGCTGCAGCAGGTTGCCGCCGGTGCTGGCCATGTTGCGCAGCTGCGGCGAGGCGCCGGCGAGGATCGCCTTGGCCACCAGCGGGTAGCGCGCCTCGATGCGCGGGTCCCAGGCCAGCTCGGCATTGCCGACCAGCGCGCCGATCAGCAGCCCACCTTCGGGCGTCGGCGTGATCTCGCGCAGCGGCAGGCGGTTGATGTCGATCAACCGGCGCGGGTGCAGCAGGTTTTCCTTCATCAGGTCGAGCAGGTTGGTGCCACCGGCGATGAAGCGGCTGTCCGGGCCGGCCAGCGCGAGCGCCTCGTCGATGGCCTCGGGGCGGTGGTAGCTGAACGGCGTCATGCGTCGCCTCCCTGGCCGCGCAGGGTCGGCAGTGCGTCCTCGATGGCGGCGAGGATGTTCGGGTAGGCGCCGCAGCGGCACAGGTTGCCGCTCATCTGCTCGCGCAGCTCGTCGCGCGTATGGGCGCGATTCTCGTTGGCCAGGCCCACCGCCGAGCAGATCTGCCCCGGCGTGCAATAGCCGCACTGGAAGGCATCGTGGCGGACGAAGGCGGCCTGCATCGGGTGCAGCCCGTCCGCGCCGGCCAGGCCTTCGACGGTGGTCACCTTTGCGCCGTCCTGCATCACCGCCAGGCTCAGGCAGCTGTTGATGCGGCGGCCGTCGACCAGCACCGTGCAGGCGCCGCACTGGCCGTGATCGCAGCCCTTCTTGGTGCCGCTCAGGCCCAGCTGGTCGCGGAGCAGGTCGAGCAGCGTGGTCCAGGGCTGGACCTCCAGCTCGCGGCGCTCGCCGTTCAGCTCGAGAAGGATCCGACAGGCAGCGGGCGCACCTGCCGCGGGGAGGTTCTGGCTCATGGCAGCCTCGGCGGTTGGATACTCAAGGAGCGTCCGTGCGTATGGGGTTTACGACCGGCCGGGCGCGCACATCGTTCAGGGTGTTCGTCGCCCGGGGAGCCGTCCGTCCCGCCGCCGGGCCAGGGTATTTCGGCCAATGCCGGGACTGCCCGGCGCCGCGCCGCCCGCTGCGACGCCGGACGACCGCTGCGACGCCGGCGGCCATCCACCGCTGCCGGCCGGCGGTGTAAACTGCGCGGCTTTTGCCACCGGCGCGCGCTTGGGCTTTGCTGTAGGGCGCAAGAGCACCGGCCTGAACGACCGGCACACAAGGGGAAATCCGCATGCTGGAAAAGCTGTTCCAACTCAAGGCGCACCACACCACGGTGCGCACCGAGATCCTCGCCGGTCTCACCACCTTCCTGACGATGGCCTACATCCTGTTCGTCAACCCGAGCATCCTCGCCGAGGCCGGCATGGACCACGGCGCGGTGTTCGTCGCCACCTGCCTGGCCGCGGCCATCGGCTCGGCGGTGATGGGCCTGGTCGCCAACTACCCGATCGCCCTGGCGCCGGGCATGGGCCTGAACGCCTTCTTCACCTACACCGTGGTGCTGACCATGGGTTACGCCTGGCAGACCGCGCTGGGTGCGGTGTTCCTCTCCGGTGCGATCTTCTTCGCGCTGTCGATCTTCAAGATCCGCGAGTGGATCATCCACAGCATCCCGCTGGCCCTGCGCGCGGGTATCGCCGCAGGCATCGGCCTGTTCCTGGCGATCATCGCGCTGAAGAACGCCGGCATCGTGGTCGACAATCCGGCCACCCTGGTCGGCCTCGGCGACCTCACCAGCGGCGGCCCGCTGCTGGCCTGCCTGGGCTTCTTCGTGATCGCCGCGCTGGCCTATCGCAAGGTCACCGGCGCGGTGATGATCGGCATCCTGCTGGTCACCGGACTGTCGATCGTGCTCGGCCTCTCCGAACTGGGTTCGGTGGTCTCGATGCCGCCGTCGCTGGCGCCGACCTTCCTCGAGCTGGACATCGCCGGCGCGCTGGACATCGGCCTGCTCTCCGTGATCTTCGCCTTCCTCTTCGTCGACCTGTTCGACACCTCCGGCACGCTGATCGGCGTGGCGCAGAAGGCCGACCTGCTGGACAAGGACGGCAAGATGCCGCGCCTGGGCCGCGCGCTGCTGGCCGACAGCACCGCGACCATGGCCGGTGCCGCGCTCGGCACCTCGACCACCACCAGCTACATCGAATCGGCGGCCGGCATCAGCGCCGGCGGGCGCACCGGCCTGACCGCCTGCGTGGTCGCCCTGCTGTTCCTGCTGAGCCTGTTCTTCGCCCCGCTGGCCGGCGCCGTGCCGGCCTATGCCACCGCGCCGGCGCTGCTGTTCGTCGCCGTGCTGATGATGAGCAGCCTGGCCGGCATCGACTGGGACGACCTCACCGTCGCCGCGCCGGTGGCGATCGCCGCGCTGGCCATGCCGCTGACCTTCTCCATTGCCAACGGCATCGCCTTCGGCTTCATCGCCTGGACTGCGATCAAGCTGCTGGCCGGCCGCTGGCGCGAGCTGAGCCCGGCGATGTGGATCCTCTCGGCGCTGTTCGTGGTCAAGCTGGGCTGGTTTACCGGCTGATGCTCCACAGGGTGGATGACGCTTTTTCATCCACCCTTCATACGCAGACGGTGGATGGATGAAGCGTCAGTTGCGCGCCCCGATCCACCCTACGATTTACCTACTTTCCAAGAGTCTTCATGAGCGCTCCGCAATTCGATCCCGCCACCTACGCCGCCCAACTCGCCGAGAAAGCCGCCCGGCTGGCGGAGCTGCTGGCACCGTTCGATGCACCGGCTGCGGAGGTCTTCGACTCGCCGCGCGAGCATTACCGCCTGCGTGCCGAGTTCCGCCTGTGGCGCGAGGACGGCCAGCGCCACTACGCGATGTTCGAGCAGGGCGACAAGCACAAGGCGATCCTGATCGATGACTTCCCCATCGCCAGCCGCCGCATCAACGAGCTGATGCCGCAACTGAAAGCCGCCTGGCAGGCGTCGGACGTGCTCAGCTTCAAGCTGTTCCAGGTGGAATTCCTCACCACCCTGGCCGGCGACGCGCTGATCACCCTCGCCTACCACCGTCCGCTGGACGCGGCCTGGCAGGCCGCAGCCGAGCAGCTCGCCGCCAGCCTCGGCGTGAGCATCGTCGGCCGTTCCAAGGGCAAGCGCATCGTCATCGGCCGCGACTATGTCGAGGAAGAACTGACGGTCGCCGGGCGGACCTTCCGCTACCGCCAGCCGGAAGGCGCCTTCACCCAGCCCAACGGCGCGGTCTGCCAGAAGATGCTGGGCTGGGCCTTCGAGGCGATCGGCCAGCGCGACGACGACCTGCTCGAGCTCTACTGCGGCAACGGCAACTTCACCCTGCCGCTGGCCACCCGCGTGCGCCGCGTGCTGGCCACCGAGATCAGCAAGACCTCGGTGAACGCCGCGCTGGCCAATATCGCTGACAACGGCGCAGGCAATATCGAGCTGGTGCGCCTGTCCGCCGAGGAGCTGACCCAGGCGCTGAACGAGGTGCGCCCGTTCCGCCGCCTGGCCGGCATCGACCTGAAGAGCTACGCCTTCGGCAGCGTCTTCGTCGACCCGCCACGCGCCGGCATGGACCCGGACACCTGCGAACTGACCCGCCGCTTCGAGCGCATCCTCTACATCTCGTGCAACCCCGAGACCCTGGCCGCCAACATCGCCCAGCTGCACGACACCCACCGCATCGAGCGCTGCGCGCTGTTCGACCAATTCCCCTACACCCACCACATGGAAGCCGGGGTGCTGCTGGTCCGCCGCTGAGGCCGTTCGCGGCCGCGCGGCGCCGCCTTGCCCCTGGCGGCGGCGCACTTCCATAATCGGCCGCAGAAGAAGAACGGGACGAACCTGCCATGGCCATCGCGCGCGAATACCTGGACCAACACGGCCTGATCATCGGCGTCTCGCCGGAGCGCTTTCGCGCCATGGCCATGCCGCTGCTGTTCGACCACCTCGATGCGCAGTGCGAAGGCACCATCGCGGTCAACCGCGAGGCGCGCATCGTCTGGATGAACGACAAGTACGCCGAGAAGATCGGCATCCGCGAGCCGGCCAGTGCGCTGGGCAAGGAAGTCGAGCAGGTACTGCCGGCCAGCCGCCTGCGCGAGGTGGTACAGAGCGGCCAGCCGAGCATGCTCGACCTCATGGCCTTCGGCAGCGAGCACTTCGTGGTCACCCGCATCCCGCTGCGCGACGAGGACGGCACCCTGGTCGGCGCGCTGGGCTTCGTGCTGTTCGACCGCGCCCGCCACCTCAAGCCGCTGATGGCCAAGTACAGCCACCTGCAGACCCAGCTGCTGGCCACCCAGAACGAACTGGCCAAGGCCCGCCGCGCGCGCTACACCATCGCCGGCTTCATCGGCACCAGTGCCGCGGCCGGCGAGATCAAGCGCCAGGCCCGGCGGGCCGCGCAGCTCGACGCCACGGTGCTGCTGCGCGGCGAGACCGGCACCGGCAAGGAACTGCTGGCCCAGGGCATCCACAACCTCTCGCCACGGGCGCGCGGCCCCTTCGTCGCGGTCAACGTCGCGGCGATCCCGGAAAGCCTGGTGGAGGCCGAGCTGTTCGGCACCGCGCCCGGCGCCTTTACCGGGGCCGACCGCAAGGCGCGCATCGGCAAGTTCGAGGTGGCCAATGGTGGCACCCTGTTCCTCGACGAGATCGGCGACCTGCCGCTGGCGCTGCAGGCCAAGCTGCTGCGCGTGCTGCAGGAGCAGGAGGTCGAGCCGCTGGGCTCCAACCAGGTCAAGCCGCTGAACGTGCGGGTGATCGCCGCCACGCATATCGACCTCGAGGCCAAGGTGGCCGCCGGCCAGTTCCGCGACGACCTCTACTACCGGCTCAACGTGCTGGCGCTGCGCGTGCCACCACTGCGCGAGCGCCCGGCGGACATCCCGGCGCTGGTCGAGCACCTGCTCGACGACATCGCCAACCGCTCCGGCCAGGCGCCGATGGAGCTGGACCAGGATGCGCTGGCACTGCTCTGCGCCCAGCCCTGGCGCGGCAACGTGCGCGAACTGGGCAACCTGCTCGAGCGCGCCCAGCTGTGCGCCGAGGGCCCGCAGCTGAGCGCCGCGCAGCTGCTGCCGCTACTTGCCGAGCCGGTTGGCGCCGGCGAGCCCGCGGCCGCGCCAGGCAGTCGCCTACCGCCTGCCGAGCCGCCGCTCGCGGCCGGCCCGCTGCAGCCGCTGGCCACCACCCTCGCCGCCGCCGAGCGCGAGGCGCTGCAGCAGGCCCTGCACGCCTGCAACGGCAACCGCCGGCGCACCGCCCAGGAACTCGGCATCTCCCGCGCCAGCCTCTACAGCAAGCTGCAGCTGCACGGCCTCGGCGAGCGCTGAGCGCGTCCGCCGCGCTGGACAGGCTGTCCGCCGGGGCAGACAGCGCGCGCCACGCCGCTGGACAACCTCCCGACGCCCGAGCGCCGTCATCCCGGTCCGCTCTTCTTCCCAGCGGGGCGACAGCCCCCTGGTGGCTCGTGCGCAGGCCGTCCGTCGCCTGCCACCGCGCAGCCTGCCGGCCTGGCATGGCCCTGGCTTGAGCGCTGCTGCGCCCCAAGGCGCGGCCCGACAAGAAGAAGAAGGAAGCCCCCATGACCGCGACTCCCGTTTCACGCCTGCCCCGCTCCGCCCTGCCGCTCGGCGCCCTGCTCGCCGGCCTGCTTGCCAGCGAGGCGAGCCTGGCCGCCAGCTGCGCCGAACTGGCCGCCGCCGCGGTGCCGGCCGAGGCCATCGGCCTGCCGACCCGCGGCGCCCAGGTCGTCTCGGCAACGCCGGTGCCAGCCGCCGGCGGCGCCGCTGGCTACTGCGACCTGAACGCCGAGATCCGCCCGCTCGACCCTGCCGCGCCGGCCATCCGCATGCGCCTGGTGCTGCCCGAACAATGGAACCGCAAGGCCATGATGTTCGGTGGCGGCGGCTACAACGGCAGCGTGCCGAACGTCGCCGGCAACGTTCCGGCGGGCCCGCTGGACCAGCCCACGCCGCTCGGCCGCGGCTACGCGGTGTTCGGCAGCGACTCGGGACACGTCGCCGACCCGCTGAGCCCCGGCGCCTTCGCCTGGAACGAGGAAGCGCTGGCCAACTACGCCCACGATGCCCTGAAGAAGACCCGCGACACCGCCATCGCGTTGATCCGCCTGCGCTACGGCGCCGCCCCCGAGCGCAGCTACTTCGCCGGCGGCTCCACCGGCGGGCGCGAGGCGCTGGCGGTGGTGCAGCAGTGGCCGACCGACTTCCAGGGCGCGATCGCGCTCTACCCGGCCTACAACGCCGCGGCGCTGAACCTGCAGTTCGGCCGCATCAGCCGCGCGCTGGCCGCGCCCGGTGCCTTTCCCAGCCTGCAACAGCGCGCCGCCTTGCTCGAGGCGGCGCTGCAGGCCTGCGACTCGCTGGATGGCGTGCGCGACAGGCTGATCAGCCACCAGGCGGCCTGCAATGCGCGCTTCGACCCGGCCCGCGCGACCCTCGACGGCCGCCCGCTGCGCTGCCCCGGCGGGGTCGCGGGCGGCGAGCGCTGCCTGAGCGATGCGCAGATCGCCGCCTTCCGGGTGATCGACACGCCGATCCGCTTCGCCGCACCGCTGGCCAGCGGCGAGCGCGGCTACCCGGGCTTCAACGCCTGGGGCACCGACTTCGGCCGCCCCGGCAGCGGCGTGCAACTGCTGGTCAACCGGCTGGGCCTGAACACCCTGCAACCGACCTACCCGATGCCGCCGCACGGCACCGGCTTCGCCGACGGCGCGCCCTACCATGCCGGCTTCTGGGATGAGTGGATCCGCCACTTCGTGACGCGCAACCCGAGCTTCGACTCGCTCGCCTTCGACCCGCAGGCCCCCGGCCCCTGGCAGGCGCGCATCGACCAGCTGTCGCTGCGCCAGGATGTCAACCGTACCGACCTCTCGGCCTTCGCCGAGGCCGGCGGCAAGCTGCTCATCGCCCACGGCAACGCCGACCAGCTGGTCAGCAGCCGCGCCAGCGCCGAGTACTACCTGCGCATCCGCCGCGACATGGGCCCGGGCAAGACGCGCCAGTTCTTGCGCTACTACGAGATCCCCGGCTACGGCCATGCGGCCAGCACGCTGTTCAACGCCGCCTGGGACTCGCTGAGCGCGCTGGAGGACTGGGTCGAGCACGGCCGCGCGCCACGCCGGCAGACGGTCGCCGACAGCGTTGGCGTGCCCGGCCGCACGCGGCCGCTATGCGAGTACCCGAGCTGGCCGCGCTACGTCGGCAAGGGCGACGTCGATCGCGCCGAGAGCTTCGTCTGCAGCGCCGCCCGCGCCGGCAGCCACTGAGCCGGTGTCCAGCAGCGCAGACAGCGACGCGGCCAGAGTGCCTGGCCGCACGCACATGTCCAGCCACCTGGACACTGCAAGTGCTGCAGCGCTGCGCCTGGCCTGCCGCCGCCGCGCCGGCCCGCGGCTGGCACGGCTTTCGCTACGCCTGCCCCGGCCGCACGAGGACGGCCCCGGCCTCGGCCGGAACACAACAACAAGAGGAAACACCATGCGACTGCACCATCGCTACGCCTGCCCGCTGCTCGGCAGCGCCCTGGCCCTGGCCATCGCCACCCCGGCCAGCGCCGCCTTCGTCGAGGACAGCAAGGCCGGCATCGATCTGCGCAACTTCTACATGAACCGCGACTTCCGCTCCGGCACCGGCCAGGCCAAGGCCGAGGAATGGGCCCAGGGCTTCATGCTGAAAATGGAATCGGGCTATACCGAGGGCCCGCTCGGCCTGGGCCTCGATGCCATCGGCCTGCTCGGGGTGAAGCTCGACTCCAGTCCCGATCGTACCGGCACGCAGATTCTCCAGGTCGACCGCGAAACGGGGCGCGCCCAGGACGACTACGGCTCGGCCGGCCTGACCGCCAAGGCCAGGCTCTCGGCCACCACCCTGCACGTCGGCACCCTGCAACCGCTGCTGCCGGTGGTGCTGCGCAACGACAGTCGCCTGCTGCCGCAGACCTTCCGCGGCGCCTGGCTGCAGAGCAAGGAGATCGACGGCCTCACGCTGGACGCCGGCAAGCTCGACCGGGTCAACCAGCGCAACTCCTCGGACAACGAGGAGATGACCGTCTTCAACGGCGGCAAGCGCAACATCGTGTTCGGCAGCGCGTCGAGCAGCGACCAGTTCCTCTTCGCCGGCGGCCGCTACGCCTGGTCGCCCGAGCTGAGCACCAGCTACTACTACGGCGGCCTCGAGGACATCTACAAGGAGCACAACCTGGGCCTGGTCCACGTGCTGCCGCTCGGCGAGGGACGCAGCTTCAAGACCGACCTGCGCTACGTGCACCAGGGCGACGACGGCGGCAGCAACGTCGATGTCGACGCCTTCGGCCTGCTGTTCAGCTACAAGCACGCGCAGCACACCTTCAGCGCCAGCTACCAGCGGCTCGACGGCGACACCGGTTTCGCCTACCTGTCCGGCGCCGACAACTCGCTGGTGCACCTGTCGCAGATCAACGACTTCGGCAACCAGGACGAGCGCTCTTGGCAGCTGCGCTACGACCTGGATTTCGCCGGCTTCGGCATCCCCGGGCTGAGCCTGATGACCCGCTACCTGTCCGGCGACAACGTCGACCGCGGCGCCGGGCTCGGCGAAGGCAAGACCTGGGAGCGCAACACGGACATCGCCTACGTGATCCAGAACGGGCCGCTGAAGAACTTCGGCATCAAGCTGCGCAACGCCACCACGCGCAGCAATTTCGGCAGCGACCTCGACGAGAACCGGCTGATCCTCAGCTACAGCCTGGCACTCTGGTAGGGCGCAACCGGCCGTCCCCTGGCGGGAACACGGGTGGGGGTATCGGTTTCCACATCGGTACTCCCACTCGAGCCCCGGCAAGGAGGACTGCATGCTTGTCTTCGAACCCCTCTACACTCCGGGCCTTGCCCAGCTGTCCTACCTGGTCGGCGACAGCAAGGCCGCCATCGCCGCGGTGATCGACCCGCGCCGCGACATCGACGTCTACCTCGACATGGTGCGCGAGCGCGGCCTGCGCATCGCCTACGTGTTCGAGACCCACATCCACGCCGACTTCGCCTCCGGCGGCCAGGCCCTGGCGGCGCGCTGCGGCGCCCGGCTGGTGGGCGGGCGCAGCGCCGACTACGGCTTCGCCCTGCACCAGGCCGAGGACGGCGAGACCTTCGCGCTCGGCCAGGTCAGCCTGCAGGTGCTGCATTCACCGGGGCACACCCCCGAGCACATCTCGCTGCTGCTGCGCGACAGCCAGCAGGGCGAGCAGCCGTTCGCCCTGTTCACCGGCGACACCCTGTTCAACCTCGACGTCGGCCGCCCCGACCTGCTCGGCGCCGGCAGCGAGCGCGCGCTCGCCGCCCAGCTGCACCACACCCTGTTCGAGCGCTACCTGCCGCTGGGCGAGCGCATGGAGGTCTATCCCTGCCACGGCGCCGGCTCGGCCTGCGGCAAGTCGATCGGTGATCGCCGCCACTCGACCCTGGGCAACGAGCTGCTGTTCAACCCGGCGCTCAAGCCGCGCAGCGAGGCCGAGTTCGTCGACTGGCTGCTGGCCGACATGCCCGAGCCGCCGCGCCATTACGCACGCTTGAAGAAATTCAACGCGCGCCCGGCGAACCCCAGCGCCGGCCCGGCGCTGCCGGCACCGCTGTCGCCGGAGGAGTTCCGCCAGCGCACCCTCGACCACGAGGCCGTGCAACTGGTCGACGTGCGCTCGATCCTCGCCTTCGGCGGCGGCCACGTGCCCGGCGCGCTGAACATCGCCCTGCGCAACGAGTTCGTGAACTGGGCCGGCTGGATGCTCGACGAGCAGCGGCCGATCTACCTGGTCGGCGAGGACAGCGCCGAGGTGCAGCAGGCCACGCTGCAGCTCTACCGCATCGGCCTGGACCGCGTCGAAGGCTACCTGCGCAACGGCATGACCGACTGGCAGAACGCCGGCCTGCCGCTCGAGCGGGTGCGCGAATGGACGGTTGAGGAACTCGACAGCCGCCGCGGCGACCCCCAGGTGCAGGTGCTCGACGTGCGCAGCCACAACGAGGTGCGCCAGGGCCGGGTGCCTGGCGCGCAGCACGCCTTCGTCGCCCACCTGCCCGAGCAGCTCGACGGCCTCGACCGCAACAAGACGGTGGCGGCCTATTGCGGCAGCGGCTACCGCGCCTCGATCGCGGCGAGCATCCTCAAGCGCCACGGCTTCCGCGACGTGGTCAACGTGCCCGGCTCCTGGACCGCCTGGCAGAAGCACGACCTGCCGGTGCAGCAGGCCGGCTGAGCCACTCTAGTGGCCTGTTTGGCTAGTTCAGTTAGTCAATTTCGGCGCCCGAGGCCCCGCTACTGCGTTGCCACTCCTCGCCATAGCCCTGCTATGACTCGTCGCGGCGCCTTGTCTCGGAACCTCGTGCATCCGAACTTGAGCTAACCAACTAGCCGCACAGGCCACTAGTACTCCACCGCCAGCCGCGCGCTGACCGGCTCGGCCTGGCAGGCCAGCACCCAGCCCTGGCGCAGCTGCGCGGCATCCAGCACCAAGTTGCTGCGCATGCGCGCCTCGCCCTCCACCACCCGGCAGCGGCAGGCGCCGCAGACGCCGGAGCGGCAGGCCTGCGGCGGCTGCAGGCCGACCGCCTCCATGGCCTCGAGCAGCGCCTCGCCCGGCTGCACGTCGAGTTCGCGGCGGCGGCCGTCGAGGGTCACCTGCAGGCGGCTGGCGCGCGGCCCTATACGTCGTGCAACGGTTGGCGCAGCGCTGGCGAAGCGCTCAAGGTGGATGCGCGGCGACTCCAGGCCATGCTCGGCCAGCGCCCGCGCGGCCCCGTCCATGAACGCCTGCGGGCCGCAGACGAAGGCCTCGGCGCGCGGCCAGCCGGCGATCTTCGTGGCGATCGCCCGGCTGTCCGGCAGGCCCTGCTCGGCATCCAGCCAGATGCACAGCCGCAGCCGCTCGGGATGGCGCGCGGCGAGCGCGGCCAGCTCCTCGGCGAAGATCAGCGACTGGGCATCGCGGCTGGCATAGAACAGGAAGACCCGCCCGCGACCCTGCTCGAGCACCGCCTCGAGGATCGCGCGCAGCGGCGTGATACCGCTGCCGGCGCCGAGCAGGAGGTGATCGCCATCCAGATCCCTGGAGACGAAGACGCCCGCCGGCGGCAGCAGCTCGACGCGCGCGCCCGGCTGCAGCTGGTCGAGCAGCCAGTTCGAGGCACGCCCGCCGGGCACGCGCTTGACCGTGATGCGCAGCGTGCCGTCCGCGGCGACCGGCTGCGACAGTGAATAGCAGCGCAGCAGCGGCGGCTCGGCGCAAGGCACGCGCAGGGTGACGAACTGCCCCGGCTGCGCGGCAAAGCGCTCACGCAACGCCGGCGGCACGCGCAGGCTGAACGAGGCGCTGTCGGCCGTCTCGACCTGGCGCGCGCTGATTTCGAGGGCGACAAAAGCCGGCGCCGCGGCAGGCGCCGGGCCGCTCGCCGGCGCCGGCTGGCGCGGGCCGCGCAGCATCGACCAGGCCAGCTTGCGGCGAAACAGCAGCACGTAGCCGATATGCAGGCCCACCAGGGTCAGCGCCAGGTTGGCGAAGAACTCGTGCACCTCCTCGGCATCGCCCAGCCAGCCGACGAAGTCGATGTCGCTGGCGGCGCCGAACACCTCGGGACCGATGCCCGGCAGGTCGGCCAGCACGTCGCCGTTATCGACCATGCCGAGGCCAATCAGGCTGGCCAGCGCCAGGCTGGCCAGGGTGGCCAAGGTCAGCCAGCTGCCGAACGCGCCGAGACTCGGCTTGCGCGGCTGCGCCGGCAGCAGCCGCGGGAAGCCGCGCGGGCGCAGCAGCGCGATCAGCAACCGCGCCAGCAGCAGCCCGGCCAGGCCGTAGCCCAGCCAGACGTGCAGCAGCTCGGCGTCGTCGCCGGTCAGGTAGACCGCGACGAAGAAACCGGCCAGCAGCCAGTGGAACAGACGAAAACGGTTGAAAACGGCCACGACGGCGATCCTCTCTGAACGGATGCGCCACTTGTAGGCTGCCGAGCTGAAACGAAGCTGAATGCCATCCATTGGCCATGTTCAGTTTCGCGTAAGGCAGCCGGCCTAGGCTGCGCTCACCCACCTGGAGAGCGCCCTATGAAAGCCCACTGGATCGCCCTGGCCTGCTGCCTGAGCCTGCCCGCGCTGGCCGAGACCGAACACCCGCTCTTGCCCGGCTATGCCGCCCAGGCACGCCAGGCGGACCCGGCCTTCGCCGGCTTCTCCGCCGAACGCGGCAAGGCGCTGTACTTCGCCGAGGCGCAGCGCGACGGCAAGCCCATGAGCTGCACCACCTGCCACACCACCGACCCGCGCCAGGCCGGCAAGACGCCGGCGCGCCGCAAGGTCGAGCCGCTGGCGCCGGTGGCCAACCCCGAGCGCTTCACCGACCTGAAGCAGGTCGAGAAGTGGTTCCGCCGCAACTGCGACGACGTCTTCGCCCGCGAATGCACGGCGCAGGAAAAGGGCGACTTCATCAGCTGGATCACTGGCCTGAAGTAGGAGCATCCCCATGAAACCCATCGCTGCGCTTGCCACCCTCGCCGGGCTGGCCCTGGCAATGACCCTGGCCGGCTTCAGCCTGGCCGATGACGACGAACACCACGGACGCAACGGCTACAAGCGGCCCAAGCGCCTGGCCGTGCCCAGCGGCGCACCGCTGGTGTGGAAGGAGGAATGCGCCGCCTGCCACATGCTCTACACCCCGGGCCTGCTGCCGGCCGACGCCTGGCGCGAGCAGATGCGCACCCTCGGCGACCACTACGGCAGCAACGCCTCGCTGGACCCGGCGCAGGAGCGGGTAATCCTCGATTTCCTGGTCCGCGCCTCGGCCGCCAACCGCCTGCCGATGGAGCCCTCGCCGACCGCCGGCGAGCCGCCGCGGATCAGCCAGACGCGCTGGTTCGAGCGCAAGCACGACGAGGTCAGCGAGGCCAAGTTCGCCCGCGAGGCGGTCGGCGGCCGCTTCAACTGCGTGGCCTGCCACCGCGACGCGGAAAAAGGCGACTTCGACGAGGACCGGGTGAAGATTCCGCGCTGAGGCAAAAATAGCCGGAACATTTCGCCAATCGCTGCGTTATATCCCTGCGGCAACCCGGCCGGCCGCGTATGCGGCCAGCCCAGACGAGCACTTGATGAACGACAGCGAACAGGACCTCATCCAGCAGGCCGCGCGCGGTAATCGTCAGGCCTTCGGCATGCTGGTGCGCGCCCACCAGGCGCGGGTCTTCCACTTCCTCCGCCGTCTGCTCGGCAGTGCCGACGAGGCCGCAGACCTGACCCAGGAGACATTCATCCGTGCCTTCCAGGCGCTGCCCAGATGGCGCCCGGAGGCGCGCTTGCAGACCTGGTTATTGCAGATCGCGCGCAATGCCGCGCTGGATACGCTGCGCCAGCGGCAGCGCTACGTCGACGTGGCGCCGGAGGAAATCGCCGAGGTGATCGATCCCGCTCCGTCGCCGCTGCATCGGCTGCAGACCGGGCGGGACTTGGCATTGCTGGAACGACTACTGGCCCGCCTGCCCCACGAACAGCGCGAGATTCTGCTGCTGCGCGAGGTGGAAGGGCTGGCCTACGACGAACTGGCCGCCACGCTTGAGCTCAACGCTGGCACCGTCAAATCGCGCCTGGCACGCGCCCGCGAGGCGCTGCTGCACGGCTATCGCCAGGCCAACGGAGGCACCCTCGATGACTGAGCATCTGGACATGGCGACCCTGTCCGCCTACCTCGACAACGGACTCGACGCCGCCGAACAGCGCCACGCCGACGGCCACCTGGCGGTTTGTCCGCAGTGCCGCGCCACGCTGGCCGAGCTCGACGGGCTCGGCCAGGGCTTGCGCGCGCTGGCCTGCCCGGAGTTGCCGGCCGAGTTGCAGGAACGTCTGCAGCGCCCCTTCGCGCCGCCGCCCGCGCGCCGCGGGTGGGCCCGGCTCTGGGCGCAAGGGGTCGGCGCCGCGGCGTCGGTTCTGCTCGGTCTGCTGCTCGGCCATGCGCTGCATGGCCAGCCGCCGGGCAGCTCAGCCAACCACGACATGCTGGCTGTCCTCGGCAGCGCCCCACCCGGCGCGCTCTGCGCGCGCCCCGAATTCTGCTACCTGAAGGTAAACCTGAAATGAGCAACACCATCCTGCGCAACGCCCTGGTCCTGTCCCTGCTGGTCAACGTCGGCGTACTCGCCGGCCTCGGCTGGCAGAAGCTCAGTCAAGACGGCCTGCCGATGCCCTCCGGCGCGCCCACCGGGCTGTCGCGCGAGCTGCAACTGAGCGCCAGCCAGCTGCAGCGCTGGCACGACGCCGAGGCGCCGTTCCTGGCCTACCTGCGCGCCTCCAACGCCAGCCTCGGCGAACACCGCAACCGGCTGGTCGAGGCGATCTTCGCCGAACAGGTGGACCGCGCGGTGATCGACGCCGAGCAGGCGAAGATCGCCGAACTGCAGAACGAACAGCAGCGCCTGCTCATCGACCAGCTGCTGCAGGAGCGCGAGATCCTCGAACCGCAGCAGCGCGCGCGGCTCGCCCAGGTGCTCACGCAGCAGTCGTTCGGCGCCGACAGCATCGAGCAACTGCACCGCAAGTGACCGCTTGCACGGCGCGATGGAACAAATCCGTCGCGCCGGCGTTAGAACACCAGGAGCCGCACTTCGCCGGCTCGCTCAACGGAGTTCTATCGATAATCCGCAAACCCCAGGCGCTCGCCCTCGCCATCATCCTCGCCGGCACCCTCGGCCACGCCGGCACCAGCCTCGCCGCCACCAGCCATGACCACGGCCACGGCGAAGGCGCGCCGGCGCTGCAACTCGATGCCGGCAAGCGCTGGGCCACCGATGCGCCGCTGCGCCAGGCGATGGGCACCATCAACCACGACATGCGCCAGGCGCTGCCGGCGATCCACGAGGACCGTCTGCCCGCCACCCGCTATGGCGAACTGGCCGAGACGGTGCGTGGCCAGGTCGCCTACATGGTGGAGAACTGCAAGCTGAGCGCCGAGGCCGACGCGCAGCTGCACCTGATCATCGCCCAGCTGCTCGCCGGCGCCGACGCCATGAGCGGCGCCCCGGCCGGCCAGCGCGACGGCGCGGTGACCGTGGTCGGCGCGCTGGGCGACTATGCCACCTACTTCGCCGACGACAGCTTCAAGCCGCTGAAGCACTGATCGGCCGCCACGCTCAGCCCTTTTCCGGCCGCGCCTGCTGCCCGTTGGCGGTGCGCGCCAACGTCTCCGCGGCCGGCGCCTCCTCCCGTTCGCGATCACCGACGCTGTCGGCCAGCAGGCTGGCGGTGGCCACCTGCAGATAGGCCTGCAGCTGGCGCAGCAGCGGCGCAGTGCTGTCGGCATCCTCGATGCGCTCGGCCGCGGCGTCGGCACCGAGCGTATAGCGGTACAGCCGCGGCTCGAGGTCCTTGGGCTGCACCAGCACCTGGTCGCCGCGCAGCATCGCCACGGTCTGGTCGCTGCCCGAGGGCTTGATGATGCCGAAGCCGGGATCGCGTTCGTCCAGTGCCAGCAGGTCGCGCCCCCAGCACTGGTGGCGCACCTCGCCACCGAGGCGGCCCATGATGGTCGGCACCACGTCGACCTGGGTACCGACCACTTCGCGCCGGTGGCCGAACCGTTCGCTGATGCCCGGAGCGATCAGCAGCAGCGGCACGTGGAAGCGGAACAGGTCCATCTCGGTGAGCTGCTCCGGCGCGCCGAAGCCATGGTCGCCGACCACCACGAACAGCGTGTCCTGGTACCAGGGCTGGCGCTTGGCCTGCTCGAAGAAGCGGCCCAGCGCCCAGTCGGAATAGCGCATGGCGGTCAGGTGCGCATCCAGCGAGCCGTGCCCGCTGACCGGCTCCACCGGCAACGGATCGGGCAGCGCATAGGGCGTGTGGTTGGACAGCGTCTGCAGCAGCGCATAGAACGGCTCGCCCACAGCCAGGCCATCGAGCTCCTGCACGGCGCGGTCGAACATGTCCTGGTCGGAGACGCCCCAGGTCGGGTCGGCCACCACCGGGTCGACGTAGTCGTTGCGCCCGACGAAGCGGGTCATGCCCTGGTTGCCGAAGAAGCCCAGCTGGTTGTCCCAGGCGAAATCGCCGTTGTAGACGTAGACGTCGTTGAACGCCCGCGCGCCGAGCAGCTGCGGCAGGCCGGAGAAGCGATGGCTGCCCTCCGGCGACTGCATCAGGTATTCGAAGCCCGGCAGGTTGGGAAAGCAGGCCATGCTGGCGAACATGCCCTGGTGGGTGTGGGTGCCGTTGGCGAAGAAGCGCTCGAACAACAGGCCTTCGCCGGCCAGGCGATCGAAGTTCGGGGTGATGCCGTCGCCACTGCCCAGCACACCGACATAGCGGCCGGCGAAGCTCTCCATGAGGATCACCACCACATTGCGCACCGGCAACCGGCCGGCCTCGGGCGCGCGGTAGTCGCGGCGCACGGCGGCCAGCTGCGGGTCGGCCAGCTGGTCGTGGCCGGTCAGCAGCAGCCCGCGGGTAAGCGCCAGGGCCTCGTCCTCGGGCAGCGTGGCCTTCCAGACGTTGTCGCGGTGATCGGAATAGCGGTTCTTCGCCGCCTCGTAGAGCGACAGCGCCGGGTTCAGGCCGAGCTGGTTGATAAACACCGAGTCGGTGGTGAAGGCATCGCCCCAGCGCAGCGGCGGGCCCTGGCGCAGGGTGCCGCGGGCGGCAACCACGCTGACCAGCACCAGCGCGACCAGCGTCGCACCGCGCCAGTGCCAGCCCAGCGGCGCCGGCCTGCGCGGCCCGCTCGCCAGCGTGCCGGCGTGGGGTCGGCAGCGGCGGTCGAGCCAGCCGAACAGCAGCGTCCAGAGCAGCGTCAGCCCGCCCCAGACGCCGAGCAGCTCCAGCACCGGGAAGCCGTGCCAGAGCATGCTGAGGACGGTTGCCGGATCTTCGGACAGGTACTGGAAGACCAGGCTGTTCAGGCGCTGGTGGAATTCCTGGTAGAAATTCAGCTCGATCATGCCGAGCAGGATCACCAGGCTGGCGCAAACGCCCAGCCAGGCGCGCTGCAGCCTGCGCGCGGCCATCGCCCGGCGGCTGAGCACCGCCAGCGACAGCGGCACGAGGATGTAGACCAGCAGGCGCAGGTCGAAGCGCAGGCCGTTGCCGAAGCCTTCCAGCAGGCTGGCCGGCGCGGCATCGCCGAGCAGCTCGCGGTTGTACAGCAGCAGCGCCAGGCGCAGCAGGGTGAACAGCACGAGCAGCGCAAGCGCGCTGCCGGCCATGAACAGCAGGTGGTGGCGCAGGCCGGGCTGGCGGGCCTGCACGCGGCCGGTTCCATCGGTCATGGGTAATTCCTGGGCAAACGGGAAGGGAGTCAGAGCAGGATCACCGCCCAGACCAGGGCGATCAGCGCCATGGTCAGCAGCTGGGCGGCGCTGCCCATGTCCTTGGCGCGCTTGGACAGCGGGTGCAGCTCCAGCGAGATGCGGTCGACGGTGGCCTCGATCGCCGAGTTGAGCAGCTCGACGATCGGCGCCAGGAGCACCACGGCGATCAGCACGGCGCGCTCGACGCGGCTGACCTCGAGCAGGAAGGCCAGCGGGATCAGCAGCAGGTTGAGCAGCACCACCTGGCGGAAGGCGGCCTCGCCGGCATAGGCCGCGCGCAGCCCGGCCAGCGAATAGCCGCCGGCCTGCAGAATGCGGCGCAGGCCCTGGCGGCCCTTGAGGCCCTGGGCATCGAGGGCGGCGGCCAGCGGCTCAGAATCCATCGGCCACCTCCGCTGCGGCGCGCAGCGCATGCAGGTATTCGGCTTCGAACAGGGCCCAGTCGCTGGCCGGCATGGCCGGGGTGTGCCGGCGCAACTGCGAGAGATCGCGGCGCGAGGCGCGCTGGCGCAGCAGGCGCCGGCGGCTCTTCTCCAGGTCGAGCAGGGCGATTTCCACCCGCGCCTCGCGGCCCTGGCCGCGCACGCGCACGAACAGGTGCTTGGGGTACAGGCAACCGTGCTGCCAGCCGGCGCGATGCAGGCGCGCCAGGGTCTGCGCCAGGCTGCGCAGCATGCCGCGCTGCAGTGCCTCGCCATGCACGGCACGGGCCTCGCCGCGGTACCAGTCCTCGAGGCTGACGAAGCCCTCCAGCGCCTCGGTGACCAGCAGCGCCTGCCAGCGACCGTCCTGCTTGCGCGCGGCGCAGTAGACCATCCGCGGCACGCGGATGCCGAGCCGCTCGAACGCCCTGAGCGCGGCGTATTCGCGCAGCGCCGTGGGCCGGCCGAACGGGTGGCGCAGCGAGCGGTACAGGTGGCCGCGCTGGCGCTTGCAGTAGAGCAGCGGCTGCCCGGCATCGGCGCGGCGCAGGCGTAGCACGCCGCTCTCGCCGTCGCGGCGCTGGTTGGGTTCCTCGACCCATTCGCCCGCCGCGTCCCACCAGCGGTCGAAGGTGCTGCTGCGTGCCGGCAGGCCCGGCAATACCAGTTGGGCGCCCATGCTCACCCCCGCTTGCGCAGCACGTAGACCCGCCACATGGCGTAGCCGGGCAGGAAGTCGCGGTGGCCGAGGATGTCGAAGCCGGCCTGGGCGAACTCGGCCTCCACCGTCGCGCGCGGCACCACGAAACGGTTCTGGTTGTCCTTGGCCGGGCGCCGGCGCTCCAGGCGTTTGCGCTTGAAGGCCTTGTAGTTGCCGTCGACCCACAGCGAGACGATCAGCGTGTCGCGGCTGACGCGGTGGAACTCGCGCAGCATCGCCAGGCGATGCGCCGGATCGGCGATATGGTGCAGCAGGCGCATGCAGAAGATGGCGTCGACCGCGCTGTCCTTCAGGTCGATGGCGAAGGCCGAGGTCTGGAAGCTCTCGACCCGCCGCACCACCTCCGGCGGCTGGGCCGCGCGGGCGACGGCGAGCATGTCCGCCGAGTTGTCGGCGGCGAGGATCATGCGGCTCGGGTGCTCGGCCAGCAGCGGCCAGAAGCGCCCGGCACCGCAGGGCAGGTCGAGCACCAGGTCGGGCTCGCCGGCACGCTTGAGCGCCCAGCGCGCCAGCTGCTGGTCACGCCAGTGGGACAGGCGCCGCGCCAGGCCAGCCTGATGCTTGTGCAGGTATTGGGTGGCGTGCGACCGATCGTACTTGCGGGAAAAATCGAGTTCGATGGGGCTTGAGCGGGGCATGGCAGGGGCGTCCTGTAGAAAGCACGCCCCACGCTAACCAGCCGGTGATCAAGGCCTCGTCAAGAGACTGTGAAAAAAACGTCAAGGCACCAGGCGCACGGTGAAACAGCTGCCGCAGGGTTCGCGCCCCTGCACCTCGACCGTCCAGCCCTGGTGCGCACAGATCCGCCGCACCAGCGAGAGCCCCAGGCCGAGCCCCTCGCCGCGCCCCTCGGCACCGCGCACGAAGGATTCGAACATGCGTTCCTGCTGGTCCGCCGGGATGCCGACGCCGCTGTCCTCGACGCGAAAGCCGCCGCGCTCGAGCACCAGCCGCACCTGGCCCTGCTCGGTGTAGTGCAGCGCGTTGCGCAGCAGGTTCGACATCACCGTACCGAGCAGCGTGTGGTTGTAGGTCTGCTCGTCCTCGCCCTCGTGCAGCACCTCGAAGGCCAGCCCCTTGTCCCGCATCGGTGGCGCCCAGCGCTCGCACTGCTCCCCGGCCACCTCGGCCAGGCTGGCGCTGCCGCCGAAGGCCACCTGCTGCTCGGGGCGCGAGCGCGCCAGCAGCAGGAAGGTATCGACCAGCGCCTGCATCTCCGCGGCGGCGCGCTGGATACGCTCGGCCTGGCGCCGGGAGCGCTCGGGCAGGTCGCTGGCGCTGAGCAGCTCGCAGGCGCCGAGCACCACCATCAGCGGCGTGCGCAGCTCGTGGCTGACATCGGCGGTGAACAGCCGCTCGCGCTCGAGCGTCTGGCGCAGCTGGCCAAGGGTGCTGTCGAAGGCCGCGGCCAGATGGCCGACCTCGTCGTCGGCGTACTGCAGGGCCAGCGGCGGCGCCAGCGGGTGCAGCTGGTCGCGATGGCGCACCTGCAGCGCCAGCCGGCTGACCGGCGCCATCACCTTGTGCGCCATCAGCCGGCCGAGCAGCCAGGCGCCGAGCACGCTGAGCACGAAGCCGGCGAGCACGGTGTTGAACAGCGCGTTCTCGCGCTCCTCGAATTCGTTCTGGTCCTCCATCAGCACGTAGCGCTGGCCGTCCAGGTCGCGCACGTAGACGTAGTAGGCCTCCTTGTCGCGCACCAGCTCGTTGAAACCTTCGGGCAGCGCGGCGAAGCCCTCGGGCAGCGGCGACTCGGGCAGCGCCGTGCTGAAAAAGCGCGTGCGCGCGTCCAAGCGCGGGCGCTGGCCGCTGGGCAGGTCCTCGTGCAGCACGGTGTCCATCTCGCGGCCCAGCTCCTCGGTCACCAGCTGCGACTCGATGGAATAGACCACCGCGACGATGCCCAGCGAGAACACGCCGCTGACCACCAGGGTCATCAGCGTGAAGGCGATGACGATGCGCCGCGCGAACGGCTGGCGGGCGAGCAGGCTAGCGAGCATCGTCCTGCTCCGCGAGGCGGAAGCCGACGCCGTGCACGGTGTGCAGCAGCGGCCGCTCGAAGGGTTTGTCCAGCGCCTGGCGCAGCTGGTGGATGTGGCTGCGCAGGCTGTCGCTGTCGGGCACGTCGTCGCCCCACAGGGCCTCTTCCAGCGCCTCGCGACGAACCACCGCAGGGCTGCGCTGCATGAGGATGGCGAGCAGCTTGTGGCCGATCGGGTTGAGCCGGATCGCCACCCCGCCACGGCTGACCGCCAGCGTATCGAGGTCGTAGCGGAGGTCGCCGACCTGCAGCTGGCGGCGCCGCGAGCCCTGGCTGCGACGCAGCACCGCCTCGATGCGGGCGACCAGTTCGGACAGCGCGAAGGGCTTGACCAGGTAGTCGTCGGCGCCGGCCTCCAGGCCCTTGAGGCGGTCCGGCAGGGCATCGCGCGCGGTGAGCATGATGATCGGCGTGTCGCGCCGGGCATCCTCGCGCAGGCGCTGGCACACCTGGTAGCCGTCGATGCCGGGCAGCATGATGTCCAGCACGATGAGGTCGTAGTCCTGGGTGGCGGCCAGGTGCAGGCCGCTCAGGCCGTCCTGCGCGCAATCGACCAGGTAGCCCTTGAGCTCCAGGTAGTCGAGCACGTTGGCCAGGATGTCGCGGTTGTCTTCGATGACGAGGATGCGCATATCGGCTCGCGGGAATGACGATTTTTTCACGGCTTCTTGACGAAGGGCTCACGGGGACGAACCCAGACTGCGCCGCGTTCGACCTCAGCCGTGGATCATACGATGCCTCTTCCCCGCCATGCTCAGCTTCGTTACCTCATCCTGCTCCTGGGCCTCTGGCTCGGGGTGTTCCTGCTGACCCGCTCGGCGCTGCTCGCCGCGCACTGGCAGGAAGCGGCCGCCGGGCCGCTGGCCCTGCTGCGGATCTATCTCGAGGGGGCGGTCTACGACCTCGCCTTCCTCGCCTTCGCCGTCGTACCGCTGGCGCTCTACGTGCTGCTCTGCCCGCGGCGCGCCTGGGCGAGCCGCGCCAATCGCCTCGGCCTGCGCCTGCTGGTGGGCCTGAGCCTGTACGCGATGCTGTTCACCGCGGTGGCCGAATGGCTGTTCTGGGACGAGTTCGGCGTGCGCTTCAACTTCATCGCGGTGGACTACCTGGTGTATTCGGACGAAGTGCTCCACAACATCATGGAGTCCTACCCGATCTACACGCTGCTCGGCCTGATCGCCGTGCTGGCCCTGCTGATCGACCTGGCCCTGCAGCACTCGGTGAGCCGTGCGCTGGACGCGCCGAGCCTGTCCTGGCGCGGCAGTGCCACGGCCCTTGGCGGTATCGCGGGCCTGGCGCTGGCCAGTGCCTTGGTCGTCGGCCAGGACTTCCCGCGCGGCAGCGGCGGCAACGCCTACCAGCGTGAACTGGCGAGCAACGGTCCGTTCCAGTTCTTCGCCGCCTTTCGCAACAACGAGCTGGACTACCCGCAGTTCTACGCCACCCTGCCCGACGCCGAGATCGGCAGCCGCCTGCGCCGGGAGGTCGCCGAGTCGAATGCGCGCTTCCTCGGGCGCGACCCGCTGGACATCCGCCGGGCGATCGACAACCCCGGCCAGCCGCGCCGGCTGAACATCGTGCTGGTGACCATCGAGAGCCTCAGCGCCAGGTACCTGGGCAGCTTCGGCGACACCCGTGGGCTGACCCCCAACCTCGACGCGCTGCGCCAGCAGAGCCTGACCTTCACCCACTTCTACGCCACCGGCACCCGCACCGACCGTGGCCTGGAGGCGATCACCCTGTCGGTGCCGCCGACCCCGGGGCGCTCGATCGTCAAGCGCATCGGCCGCGAGACGGGCTTCGCCAGCCTCGGCCAGCAGCTCGGCGCGCAGGGCTACGACAGCGTGTTCCTCTACGGCGGACGCGGCTATTTCGACAACATGGGCGCCTTCTTCGGCGGCAACGGCTACCGCGTGGTCGACCAGAGCAGCGCCGACGAGGCGGACATCCACTTCAAGAACGCCTGGGGCATGGCCGACGAGGACCTGTACACGCTGGCCCTGCGCGAGGCCGATGCCGACCACGCCGCCGGCACGCCCTTCCTGCTGCAGCTGATGACCACCTCCAACCACCGCCCCTACACCTACCCGGACGGACGCATCGACATCCCCTCGGGCGACGGCCGCGAAGGCGCGGTGAAGTACACCGACTTCGCCATCGGCCAGTTCCTCGACAAGGCCCGGCGCAAGCCCTGGTTCAAGGACACTCTGTTCGTCTTCGTCGCCGACCACACCGCCGGCAGCGCCGGCTCGCAGGACCTGCCGGTGGCCAACTACCACATCCCGGCGTTCGTCTATGCACCGGGCCTGGTCGAACCACGCGAGTTTTCCGGGGTGGCCAGCCAGATCGACCTGGCACCGACCCTGCTCGGCCTGCTGAACCTGGACTACGTCTCGACCTTCTTCGGCCGCAACCTGTTGCGCGCGGATGCCGCCCCGGGCCGCGCGCTGATCGGCAACTACCAGCACCTGGGCCTGTTCGATGGTCGCGACCTGGCGATCCTCAGTCCGCGCCTGCAGGTGCGCCGCCACGACGAGGCGCTGCGTTCGAGCCGCGAGTCCGAGGCGCCGCTGAGCGACCCGCTGGTGCAGCGCGACATCGCCTACTACCAGGGCGCTAGCTACGACTACCACCATGCGCTGCTCGGCTGGCAGGCCAGCCCGCCCCACGCCGACCACCTCAGCCAGCGCTGAATCTGCGGCGCCGCCCGCGGCGCCTCTGGAGCCTTCGATGAGCAAGCTGCCCACGGCTTCCCCGAGCCGGCCCTTCAACTTCACCCTGGGCTTCGGCGTCCCCCTCGCCGCGATGGTCGCGCTGCTGCTCGGCGATCCGAGCGAGCTGGACTTCGCCCTGTCGCGGCTGTTCTACGCGCCGGGCCTGGGCTTCGTCGGCCGGCACAGCTGGCTGCTCGAGGATTTCCTCCACGACCGCGTCAAGCAGCTGGTGATCGTCATCGGCGCGCTGGCCATCGCCGGCTTCCTGCTCAGCCTGCTGCCGACCCGCCTGGCCTGCTGGCGCCGACAGCTGGGCTACCTGGTGCTGGCGCTGGGCGTCTCGACCAGCATCGTCTCCCCGCTCAAGACCCTCACCGGCGTGCACTGCCCCTGGAGCCTGAGCGAATTCGGCGGCAGCGAGACCTTCACCCCGCTGCTGGCCGAGCGCGCGCCGACGCTCAAGCCCGGGCGCTGCTGGCCCGGCGGCCATGCCTCGGCGGGGTTCTCGCTGCTGGCGCTGTTCTTCGTCCTGCGCGACCGCCGCCCACGGCTGGCGCGCTATGCGCTGGCAATCGCACTCGGGCTGGGCGCGGTGATGTCGCTGGGGCGGGTGATGCAGGGCGCGCACTTTCTCTCGCACAACCTGTGGACACTGTTGTTCGACTGGACGCTCTGCCTGGCCTGCTACCGGCTGCTGCTCTATCGCCCGACGCCTGCACCGCTCGCCTTGGCCGAACCGGCGCGCTAGCCGGCAGGCCCACGCAACACGTGCAAGGTCCAACTCGCCGCCCCAAACGCTGCCTTCTTCGCGGCCAAGGCCGCTCCCACAAAGGCGAGTGGCGCCCGGGGCATCCCCTGTGGGAGCGGTCTCGACCGCGAACGGGCCACGGTCGCGCGGCTCAGTGGCGCAAGGCCTGGGCCCTGGCCTGGTCGATATGGCGGCGCCACTCGCGGTCGCGCTCACGCTCCAGCGCGGTACTGCGCCAACTGTCCATCCCAGCCCTGTTGGCCTGCAGCGCCTGGCATTGCCGGTAGCCGTCGTCCCAGCCTTCGGCATACAGCGGCTGGCTCATGTAGCGCGGCACGTCCTTGCGAAACTGCGCCAGCGCCCCGGCCGCCTGGCGCCCACTGGCGCAGCCGGCGCGAAAGCCCTCGGCGTATTCGGGCGGATAGTCCTCGCCGGTCAGTGGCCCCGGCGTGCTCTGGCAGCCGCCCAGGGAAAAGGCCGCGAACAGCACGGCGAGCAAGGCACGGCGATTGCGCGGGGCGCTGCGGCGCCGGCCGGCGGATGGCTGCGAAGACAAGGAACAAGAGGACATCGGGGCACCTGCCTGCGGGGGAGAGGGTCGCCCGCGCGGCAGCGCGAGGCCACACGGACCGTGGCAGTCTGTGCGGCGCATCGTCAGGGTTTCGTCAAGCCGGCGTGAATGAAACGTGAAGCCACGCCCGGTACCGCCGCCGTTCGTCGCAGGCCATGGCGGCACGTGCGGCCCCGTCCGCTCCGGGCCGGCGCCCTAGCCCTCCTCGCGGCGGAAGCTGTAGAACAGGTTCGGCTCGCTGACCACGTACAGCGTGCCGTCGTCGTCGAGGGTCACGCCCTCGGGCTGCGGCGCCGAACGCTTGAGGTCGCTGAACAGGCCGTTGAGGCTGCGGTAGCTGAGCATGCGGCCGTCGGCACCAAGCTCCATCACCAGCCGCGACTCGTCGCTGAGCAGGATCAGGTGACCGGTCTGGGCATCGAAATGGATGTCCGACAGGTCGGTGGCGAATACCTGGCTGGCGATCCAGTCGCTGCGGTCGTGGACGGCCAGCTGCAACCGGCCGTCGAGGCTGGCGGCGACGCCGTCGACCTCGTAGAGCTGGCGCGGGTCGCGCTCCTTGACGATGAACAGGCGGTCGCCGGCGGCATCGTAGGTGACGCCCTCGAAGCCCTTGTTGCCGTTGAGGTTGAGGCCCAGGGAGAAGAACCTGGCCTCGGAGCTGTCGATCGCCCTGGGCAGCGCCGGCAGCTGGAAGATGCTCACCTGCTGGGCCCGTTCGTCGGACACCGCGACCCGGCCGCCGCCCATGTAGGTCAACCCCTCGATGTCGCCGAAGCCATGCAGCGGGTAGCGTTCGAGCAGCTCGCCGGCCTTGCTCAGCGCGACGAGTTCGGTCGGCCCGCCGTTGACCACGCCGAGCAGCCGATCGAGGTCGCGGTCATAGGTGATGGCCGAGAGGTTGCGGCGGATGCCCTCGACCGGCCTGGCGTCGATCTCCACCCGGTAGCCCGGCAACCAGCGCAGCGCCGGGTCATGCCGGGCGACGCTCAGCTGGTGGGTCAGGTGGAAGTACAGGCGCTCGTTCCAATGCAGCGCGACACTGACGCCCAGGCCGACGAGCAGCACGGCGAGCAGGCCGAACAGGCAGTAGCGCGGGCCCGGACGGATGCCGATGCGTTGCGCGATGGACGGGTGGATCTGCATCATCTGGCGTTCCTCATGGCTGGCGCGGCCAGCGTCGTATCTGCAAACAAGGAGCTTTCCGTTGTCCGGCCTGTCCCGCTTCAAGGCCCGCCTGCAAGGCTGGGCACGTACGCTCAAGCGCGACGTCATGACCCTCTGGTTCTGCGCGCGCCATCCCGGCACGCCCTGGTGGCTGCGCCTTCTGGTCGTTGCCCTGGTGGCCTACGCGCTGAGCCCGATCGACCTGATCCCCGATTTCATCCCCGTGCTCGGCTACCTCGACGACCTGCTCCTGCTGCCACTGGGCATCTGGCTGGTGGTACGCCTGATGCCCGCGGCGGTGCTCGCCGAGTGCCGCCAGCAGGCGGCGGACTGGGCGCAACGCAACGAGGCGCGCCCGGTCAGCCGGGCCGGCGCCGCGGTGGTGCTGCTGCTCTGGATCCTGCTCGCACTGGCCGCCGGCTACTGGCTGCTCGGCCCGGAGCGCGGCTGACCATAGCCCAGCGAATGTGAAGAAATTGTCAGCGCACGAACGGCGCCGGGACTTAAGACTGCCTTAAGTTTGCCGCCCAACAATCGGCCCAGGCTTCTAACCGAGGTTCCCCGATGGAACTGCCCTGGGTTGATCACACCGACGTACTGGCACGCATCGGCCGCGAGCCGGCGCTGACCCTGCAACTGGCGCAGGCCGGCGCCGACCCGCGCCGCGTCGCCCTGGAAGACTTCATCCGCCAGCGCTTCGCCGAGCACTACGGCGCGCGGGTGCACCACTTCATGCCCTGCCTGCTCGGCCTGCATGGCGAGCACGGCCAGGTGCAGGGTGCGGTCGGCCTGCGCAGCGCGCAGCGTCGCCCGCTGTTCCTCGAACGCTACCTGGACCAGCCGATCGAGCAGGCCGTCGCGCAGCGCTGCGGTCGCGACGTGCCGCGCGAGGAGATCGTCGAGGTCGGCAACCTGGCCGCCTTCGGCAACGCCTCGGCACGGCTCTTGATCGTCGCGCTGACCGACCTCTTGGTCGCCCAGGGCTTTCGCTGGGTGGTGTTCACCGGCACGCCGGCGCTGCTCAACAGCTTCCAGCGCCTGGCCCTGGAGCCGCAGGCGCTGGGCCCGGCCGACCCGGCGCGGATGGGCGAGGAGCTGGCCGACTGGGGCAGCTACTACGCCAGCCGCCCGCAGCTGATGGTCGGCGAGATCCTGCCCGGCCACCAGCGCCTGCTGCAGCTGGGCGTCTACGCCCGGCTCGGCTACCAGCCGCTGTTCACCGGCGAGGTGCCCCATGCAGCCTGCAGCTGAACGCTTCTGGGCGACGCTGGAACGGCACGCCGGCATCGCCCTGGTCGACGGTGCGCGCCAGCTGAGCTACGCCGAGCTGCGCCACGAGCTGGCCGCGCGCGCCAGCCAGCTGCAGCAGCTCGGTGTGCAGCGCGTCGCCCTGGCGCTGGACAACGGCCTGGACTGGGCCCTCTGGGACCTGGCCCTGCTGCGCGCCGGACGGGTCTGCGTGCCGCTGCCGGGGTTCTTCTCCCCGGCGCAGCAGGAGCATGTGCTGAACCACGCCGGCATCGACTGCCTGATCGGCGCGCCGAGCGCGCTTGCCGAGCGCTGCGGCTTCCGCCCGCACGAGCCCGGCGTGCTGCTGCGCCAGCCGCAGGGCGTCACACCGCTGCCGCCCGGCACGCGGAAGATCACCTACACCTCCGGCACCACCGGCCAGCCCAAGGGCGTGTGCCTGGATGCCGAGGCGCAGCTGGCGGTCGCCGAGAGCCTGTGGCAAGCCAGCCTGCCCTGCGCCGTGCAGCAGCACCTGTGCGTGCTGCCGCTGGCGACCCTGCTGGAGAACATCGCCGGGCTCTACGCACCGCTGCTGGCCGGCGCGCGGGTCGAACTGCGGCCGCTGGGCGAGATCGGCTTCAGCGGCGCGGCGGGCTTCGACCTGCCGCGCTTTCTCGCCACGTTGAACGCGAGCCGGCCGCACAGCCTGATCCTCTTGCCGCAGCTCTTGCTGGCTATGGTCAGCGCCGCCGAACAGGGCGCGCCGCTGCCCGATTCGCTGCGCTTCGTCGCAGTCGGTGGTGGCCGCGTGGTGCCGCAGCTACTGGCGCGCGCCGAGCGCCTCGGGTTGCCGGTGTTCGAGGGCTACGGGCTGTCCGAATGCGCCTCGGTGGTCTGCCTGAACACGCCCGAAGCGCGGCGCATCGGCACGGTCGGCCGGCCGCTAGCGCACGTCGAGCTGCGCCTGGCCGACGACGGCGAGGTGCTGGTCAGGGGTCCGCACATGCTCGGTTATCTCGGCGAGCCGCCGCTGACGGGCGACTGGCTGGCCACCGGCGACCTCGGCCATTTCGAGAACGGCTTGCTGGTCCTCCACGGACGCAAGAAGCACCAGTTCGTCACCGCCTACGGGCGCAACGTCAACCCGGAATGGGTCGAGGCCGAACTGGTCCAGCAGGCGCCGATCGCCCAGGCCTGGCTGCACGGCGAGGCGCTGGCGCAGAACGTCGCCGTGCTGGTGCCGCGCCGCGCCGACCTCGATGACACCCACTTGCAGGCCGCGGTCGAGCGGGTCAACGCCGGCCTGCCGGACTACGCCCGGGTGCACCGCTGGCTGCGCGCCGAGGCGCCCTTCGGCGCCGGCAACGGCCTGGCCACCGCCAATGGCCGCCTGCGCCGCAACGCCCTCTTGCAGCATTACCAATCGGCAATCGACGCCCTTCAGTCCTGACATTCGAGGTTCAGCATGGATTTCTTCGACCAGTTGCAACACCAGACCAGCAGCGAGCGCGAATACCTGCTGGCCGCGCCGATCATCCATTCGGCGCTCGCCGGCACCGCCACCCTGGAGCAGTACATCGCCTTCCTCACCCAGGCCTACCACCACGTCAAGCACACCGTGCCGCTGTTGATGGCCTGCGGCGCGCGCCTGCCGGAACGCCTGGAATGGCTGCGCGAGGCGATCGCCGAGTACATCGAGGAGGAGATCGGCCACCAGGAGTGGATCCTCAACGACATCCGCGCCTGCGGCGGCGACGCCGAGGCGGTGCGCCACGGCCAGCCGGCACTGCCCACCGAGCTGATGGTTGCCTACGTCTACGACCGCATCGCCCGGCACAACCCGGCGAGCTTCTTCGGCATGGTCAACGTGCTGGAAGGCACCAGCATCGCCCTCGCCACCCAGGCCGCCGGCGTGCTGCAGGCCAAGCTCGGCCTGCCGGCCAAGGCGTTCAGCTACCTGACCTCCCACGGCAGCCTGGACATGGAGCACATCGAGTTCTTCAAGCGGCTGATGAACCGCCTCGACGACGATGCCGACAAGGCCGCCGTGGTGCATACCGCGCGGGTGGTCTACCGCCTCTACGGCGACATCTTCCGCAGCCTGACCGCAGCGGAGCGCGACCATGCAAGTGCGTGACGCGCGCATCCTGCTCACCGGCGCCAGCGGTGGGATCGGCCAGGTGCTGGTGGAGCGGCTCTGCGCCCAGGGCGCGCGGCTGCTGCTGGTCGGCCGCGACGGCATCGCCCTGCAGAGCATGGCGCAGCGCTTTCCCGGGCAGATCAGCCTGGTCGGCGCCGACCTGACCCGCGCCGCCGACCGCCTGCGCGTGGTCGATGCGGTGCGCAGCCAGGGCGGCGTCGACTGTGTGATCAACGCCGCCGGGATCAACCAGTTCAGCCTGCTCGAGCAGCAGAGCGAGGACGCCATCGCCCGGCTGATCGAGCTCAACGTCACCGCCACCCTGCAGCTGACCCACCTGCTGCTGCCGCTGCTGCGCCAGCAGCCGCAGGCGCTGCTGGTCAACCTCGGCTCGACCTTCGGCTCCATTGGTTTCCCCGGTTTCGCCGCCTACTGCGCCAGCAAGTTCGCCCTGCGCGGCTTCTCCGAGGCGCTGCGCCGGGAGCTGGCCGACAGCCGGGTCAAGGTGCTCTACATCGCCCCGCGCGCCACCCGCACGGCGATGAACAGCGCCCAGGTGGTGGCGATGAACGACGAACTGAAGGTGGAGATGGACGACCCGCGCGAGGTCGCCGACGAGATCCTGCGCGCCATCGTCCGCGAGCGCGAGGAGCTCTACCTCGGCTGGCCGGAAAAACTCTTCGTGCGCCTCAACGGCCTCTTGCCGCGGCTGGTCGACCAGGCGCTGCGCAAGCAGTTGCCGGTGGTCAAGCGCTTCGCCGATGCCGACCGCCATGCGGCCGCCACCCCTGTGTGCAAATCCCAGCCTGGAGAACACCGATGACCCGCAAACCCGTACTGCTCGCCGCCCTGCTGCTGGCCCTCGGCCAGCCCGCCTTCGCCCTCGAACCGGCCGGCGCCCAGGCGCTGCGCCAGGTCCAGCAGCGCTGGGCCGAAATCAACTACCAGGCGCCCGAGGCGCAGCGCGAGGCCGCCTTCGAGCAGCTCGCCGGCGAAGCGCAAAAGGCCGTGGCCGCCGAACCGGGCGCCGCCGAACTGCACATCTGGCACGGCATCGTGCTCAGCACCTGGGCCGGCGCCAAGGGCGGGCTCGGCGCGCTGGGCCTGGTCAAGCAGGCCAAGGCCGAATTCGAGCAGGCCATCGAGCTCGATCCCAAGGCGCTGGACGGCTCGGCCTACACCAGCCTGGCCAGCCTCTACTACCAGGTACCCGGCTGGCCGATCGGCTTCGGCGACGACGACAAGGCCGAGACACTGTTCAAGCAGGCCCTGGCGCTGAACCCGGACGGCATCGACCCGAACTACTTCCACGGCGACTTCCTGCTGCGCCAGAGGCGCTACGGCGAAGCCCGCGCCGCGCTGCGCAAGGCGCTCGCCGCGCCGGACCGCCCGGGCCGCGAGGTGGCCGACGCCGGGCGCCGCGAGGAAGCCCGCGCGCGGCTGGCCGAAGTCGAGGAAAAACTGGAATAACCGCGTGCGGCGGCGTTGAATGCACGACAACGCCGCGCGCCGAGATACGGGGACGACATGCGCATCCTGCTGGTGGAAGACGACCCGGCCCTGGGCGAGGGCATCCGTACCGCACTCAAGCCCGAGGGCTACACGGTCGACTGGCTGCAGGATGGCGCCAGCGCGCTGCATGCCCTGACCCACGAGAGCTTCGACCTGGCCGTGCTCGACCTCGGCCTGCCGCGGCTGGACGGGCTGGAGGTGCTCAAGCGCCTGCGCGCCGCCGGCAACCCGCTGCCGGTGCTGGTGCTCACCGCGCGCGATGCCACCGGCGACCGCATCGCCGGGCTGGATGCCGGCGCCGACGACTACCTGGTCAAGCCGTTCGACGTGGCCGAGCTCAAGGCGCGCCTGCGTGCGCTGCTCAGGCGCAGCTTCAACCGCGCCGAACCGGTGCTGGCCTATCGCGAGATCCGCCTCGACCCGCTCAACCAGCAGGTCAGCTACCAGGGTCGCGCGGTGAACCTGCCGCGCAAGGAATTCGTCCTGCTCCACGAACTGCTCGCCCAGCCCGGTCGCGTGCTGACCCGTGATCGCTTGCAGCAGGTGCTCTACGGCTGGGACGAGGACGTCGAGAGCAACGCCCTGGAGGTGCACATCCACCACCTGCGCAAGAAGTTCTTCCCCGAGCTGATCCGCACCGTGCGCGGTGTCGGCTACCTGGTGGACAAGGAATGCTGAGCCGGTCGATCCGAGGACGCACGCTGGCGCTGGTGGTCGGCACCCTGGTCGTGACGCTGACGCTGATCTCCTGGCGCAGCTACCGCGATGCCCGCCACGAGATCGAGGAGCTGTTCGACGCCCAGCTGGCGCAGAGCGCGCGGCTGGTGCAGGGGCTGGTCGGCCGGCAGATGGACCCGGAGGCCCGCCACGCCCTGCAGACGGCGCTGAACGCGGCGGTGCATGCGCGCCGCGACCAGGGCGTGCCGGGGCATGACTACGAGACCAAGCTGGGCTTCCAGGTGTTCGCCGCCGACGGCAGCACGCTGCTGCAATCGGCCGGTGCGCCGGACGGCGCGCTGCAGCAGCTGCTGGCCGGGCTCGGCGAAACACCGGCGCCGCCCCTCGGCCAGTTGGCGGCCGGCTACCACGAGGTCCAGCTCGGCCCGCACCTGTGGCGGCTGTTCCTGCTGCACGACACCCAGGACGAACTGTGGGTGCTGGTCGGCGAGCGCGGCGACGTGCGCGGCGAACTGGTCGGCAAGATCGCCCTGCGCAGCCTGATGCCCGACCTGCTCGGCCTGCCGCTGCTGGCGCTGCTGCTGTGGGTCGCGGTGGGCTGGAGCCTGCGGCCGCTGGCACGCATGGCCCAGCTGCTGAAAAGCCGCGCCCCGGACAACCTCGCGCCGCTGCTGCTAGCGCCGTTGCCGCGCGAACTGGAGCCGGTCGCCGCCTCGCTGAACCGCCTGCTGCAGCAGGTCAACCAGTTGCTCGAGCGGGAGAAACGCTTCATCGCCGACGCCGCCCACGAGCTGCGTACGCCGCTGGCGGTGCTGCGCATCCATGCGCAGAACGCCCAGCAGGCCGAGCTGGCCGGGGACCGCGACGCCGCCCTGCGCCAGCTGCTGGCCGGCGTCGACCGCACCACGCGGGTGGTCGCGCAGTTGCTGACCCTCGCCCGCCTGGAGCCGAGCGCCCAGCGGCTGAGCCTGGCGACGCTGGACCTGCTGCCGCTGTGTCGCGAAACCCTGGCCGAACTCACGCCGCTGGCCCTGGCCCGCGGCCAGGAGCTGACCCTGGAGGCGGACGAGACGGCCGACCACCGGATCACCGGCGACGCCGCGGCACTCGGTACGCTGCTGCAGAACCTGGTGAGCAACGCCCTGCAGTACACGCCGGATGGCGGCCAGGTGCAGGTCAGCCTGCAGGGCGATACCGAGGCGCTGTTGCTGCAGGTCGACGACAGCGGCCCGGGCGTGCCGGCGGCGCAGCGCGAGCAACTGTTCGAACGCTTCTATCGCCAGGGCGAAGGCCAGGGCGCGGGGCTCGGCCTGGCCATCGTCGCGCGCATCGCCGAGCTGCACGGCGCCGCCGTCGAACTGGCCGACTCGCCACTCGGTGGCCTGCAAGCCAGGCTGCGCCTGCCACGCCGGCTGCAGCCGTAGGGCAGCCCGCGTCCGCCGGCGTGGAAAAAGCGCCATGCGCCCAAGCCCGTACCCCCTCGCCCACCGCGTGGAAAAGCGCTGCGCGCGTTTCCCACCCTACGCCACGCGGGCACCGCGTAGGGTGGATGGCCGCAGCCATCCACCGCAAAGCCAGCTCGCAACCATTCGTGGAAAGCGCTGCGCGCGTTTTCCACCCTGCGCCAGGCGGGCACCGCGCAGGGTGGATGGCCGAAGCCATCCACCGCAAAGCCAGCTCGCAACCATTCGTGGGAAAGCGCTGCGCGCGTTTTCCACCCTACGCCACGCAGGCACCGCGCAGGGTGGATGGCCGAAGCCATCCACCGCAAAGCCAGCTCGCAACCATTCGTGGAAAAGCGCTGCGCGCGTTTTCCACCCTACGCCAGGCAGGCACCGCGTAGGGTGGATGGCCGAAGCCATCCACCGCATAGCCAGCTCGCAACCATTCGTGGAAAAGCGCTGCGCGCGTTTCCACCCTACGCCAGGCGGGCACCGCGCAGGGTGGATGGCCGCAGCCATCCACCGCATAGCCAGTTCGCAACCATTCGTGGAAAAGCGCTGCGCGCGTTTTCCACCCTACGCCAGGCGGGCATCACGTAGGGTGGATGGCCGAAGCCATCCACCGCAAAGCCGGCTCGCAACCACTGCCATGCTCCTCCTCGGATCGGATCGAAAAAGCGGTACGCCGCCGTCACGCGCCCGCCGCGACAGCCCGCCGCAGCCGCGCCGGCCGCTCGCTAAGCTTCGCTTAAGCTGGGCGGCCTAGACTGGGCGCATTTCCACACAAGGAGTGCGTGAAATGACCGCCATCCCCTCCCCGGTGCGCTACAGCCGCCTGAGCATCGCCCTGCACTGGCTGATGGTGCTGCTGATCGCCAGCGTCTACGCCACCATCGAACTGAAGGGCAACTTTCCCAAGGGCAGCGAGCCGCGCGAGCTGCTCAAGCACTGGCACTTCATGCTCGGGCTGGGCATCTTCGCCCTGGTCTGGCTGCGCCTGGTCGCCCGCCTGCTGAGCCCGGCGCCGACGGCGCCCGCCGGCTGGGAAACCGCGCTGGCCAGGCTGATGCACCTGGGGCTCTACGGCCTGATGATCGGCCTGCCGCTGCTCGGCTGGCTGACGCTCAGCGCGGCGGGCAAGCCGGTTCCCTTCTTCGGCCTCGAGCTGCCGGCGCTGATCGGCCCGGACCAGGCACTGGCCGGCCAGTTCAAGGAAGTGCACGAGCCCCTGGCGGTGGCCGGCTACTGGCTGATCGGCCTGCATGCCGTGGCCGCCCTGCTGCACCACTATGTGCGCCATGACGACGTGCTCAGGCGCATGCTGCCGGCACGTCGCCACGCCTGAGACGCAGACACGAAAACGCCCGGCCGATACGCAATCGGCCGGGCGTTCGCGTGTTCAGCCGAGCAGTTCGCTGAACGGCAGGTACTCGACGACCTCGCCCTCCCCGAGGGTGCGCTGGCATTCGACGATCGCCAGCCCTTCGGCCCAGCTGGCCGAGGTGAGCATGGCCGAACCCTGGCGCGGGTGCAGGCGCACCTGCAGCTGGCCGTCGACCGGCTCCAGCCGTGCGCGCAGGTATTGCCGACGCACGTTGGCCTTGCGCCAGGCGAAGCCGGCCGGCAGTTGCAAGGGCTTGGGCAGCACCTCGGCGCAGCCCTGGGCGCGCAGGATGAACGGCCGCGCCACCACCAGCGAGGTGATCAGCGCCGCCGCCGGGTTGCCCGGCAGGCCGATCCACGGGGTGCCGTTGACCTCGCCGAAGGCCAGCGGCTTGCCCGGCTGGATCGCCAGACGCCACAGGTGCAGCTCGCCCAGCTCGCGGATTGCCTGCTTGAGGTGGTCTTCCTCGCCGACCGAGACGCCGCCGGAGGTGATGATCAGGTCGAAGCAGCTGGCCGCATCGGCCAGCGCCTCACGGCTGGCACCCAGGTCGTCGACCAGGATCGGGAAGTCATGCACCTCGCAGCCCAGGCTCTGCAGCACGCCGAGCAGGCTGTAGCGGTTGGAGTTGTAGATCTGCCCGGCCTGGAGCGGCTCGCCCGGCTCGCGCAGCTCGTTGCCGCTGGACAGCAGCGCCACGCGCAGGCGCCGATGGACCTTCACCCGCGCCACGCCGAAGCTGGCCAGCAGGCCGAGTTCCTGCGGGCGCAGGCGCTTGCCGGCCTCGAGCACGCGCTCGCCGGCGGCGGTTTCCTCGCCTTGGCGGCGCACGTTGTCACCGGCCTTCACCGCCGGCAGCCAGATGCGCTCGCCCTCGACGCGGCAGTTTTCCTGGGCGACCACGGCATCGGCGCCCGGTGGCAGGGGCGCGCCAGTGAAGATGCGTACCGCGTGCCCGGCCGGTAGCCGCTGCTCGGCGGCGTCACCGGCGGCGATGCGCCCGGCCAACGGCAGGGCACCGCCTTCGGCCGGCAGGTCGGCGGCGCAAAGCGCGTAGCCGTCCATCGCGCTGTTGTCCCAGGCCGGCACCGGAAAGCTCGCATCCAGCGGTGCGGCGAGCACGCGGCCGAGGGCATCGCGCAGCTCGACCTCCTCCACCGCCGGCGGCGCCGGCACCCGTGCCAGCAGGGCGTCGATGGCCTCGTCGACCGGCTTCAGCCCGCCGACGTCGCAGCCACAGCCGCTCATGAGCGGGGCCCGCAGTAACCGACCGCGGAGGCCTTGAGGTGCGGCACGAAGTTGCATGGCTTGGTGCGGCTGTCCAGCTGCTCGACGAGGATCTTGTTCCAGGCGGTACGGCAGGCGTTGGTCGAGCCCGGCAGGCAGCAGACCAGGGTGCCGTTGCTCATCCCGGCCAGCGCGCGCGACTGCACCGTGGAGGTGCCGATCTCGCCCAGCGAGACGTGGCGGAACAGCTCGCCGAAGCCGTCGACGGCCTTGTCCATCAAGGGTTGCACCGCCTGCGGGGTGTTGTCGCGGGCGGTGAAGCCGGTGCCGCCGGTGATCAGCACCACCTGCACGTCCTCGCTGGCGATCCAGCGGCAGACGTGGGCGCGGATCTGCCAGATGTCGTCCTTGACGATGGCGCGCTCGGCCAGCGTATGACCGGCGCTCGACAGGCCGTCGATCAGCGCCTGGCCGGAGGTGTCGGTGTCCAGGTTGCGGGTGTCGCTGACGGTGAGCACGGCGATGCTCAGCGGCTGGAATTCGGTGTTGGACAGGTGAGCCATGGCTCGTAACTCCCTAGAAGATGTGTGCGCAGGCTGCACCGGCACTGCGCGTGAACCCATTCCCCGTTGGAGGTATGACCGCGCGGCATGGGTGCAATCGGGTCTGACAACGCGGCGGGCGGTTGCGCACCAGGCGCAGCGACCGCGGGTCGGTACCGGGCGAAACCGCCCGATGGTAGCGAATTCGCCCGGCGGCTCGAAGCCCGCCGGGCGCTCAGCCGCCGCTGGCGTTCATGAAGCGCAGCACCTGCACCTCGCCGCTGCTGGCGAACTCGTGACGCAGCGGCTTGCGTTGCAGGGCGGCGTGGATGGCATCGATCACCGGCTGGTCGCAGGTGGGATGCCGGCGCAGCAGGCCGCGCAGGTCGATGGAATTCTCGTGGCCGAGGCACAGCAGCAGGCGCCCTTCGACGGTCAGGCGCACGCGGTTGCAGGTGGCGCAGAAGTTGTGCGAATGCGGCGAGATGAAGCCGACGCGCGTCTGCGGGTGGTTCTGCAGGCGCACGTAGCGCGCCGGCCCGCCGCTCTGCTCGGCCGAGTCGATCAGCGCGTGGCGCTCGGCGATCAGCGCACGCACCTCGTCGCTGGAGCAGAAGCTCTCGCCGCGCGAGCGGCCGACGTCGCCCAGCGGCATCTCCTCGATGAAGCTGATGTCCAGCCCGCCGCGGATGGCGAAGTCCACCAGGTCGGCGACTTCCTCGGCATTGCGGCCCTTCATCACCACGGCGTTGAGCTTGATCCGCTCGAAGCCGGCGGCACGCGCCGCGTCGATGCCGTCGAGCACCTGCTGCAAGTGGCCGGTGCGGGTGATGGCGTGGAATTTCTCGGCGTCCAGGCTATCGAGGCTGATGTTCAGCCGCTTCACCCCGGCGCGCGCCAGCGGCGCGGCAAGCCTGACCAGTTGCGAGCCGTTGGTGGTCATCACCAGCTCGCGCAGCCCGGGCAGCGCGGCGATGCGCTCGCAGAGCCCGACGATGCCCTGGCGCACCAGTGGCTCGCCGCCGGTGAGGCGGATTTTCTTCACCCCCAGACCGACGAAGATGCGCGCGATGCGCTCCAGCTCCTCCAGGCCGAGCACCTGCTGGCGCGGCAGGAAGGTCATGTCCTCGGCCATGCAGTAGACGCAGCGGAAGTCGCAGCGGTCGGTCACCGACATGCGCAGGTATTCGATCTGGCGGTTGTGGGAATCGATGAGTGAGGCCATGGGATGTCTCGCCTGTGTGGTGGGGCGGCAAGCCACCGCAAGAAGCCGGCGCCGACCGGCGCCTGGCCGCTTGAATACCGGGGCTTGCCGCGGGCGGCTGCCGTTACTGCATCAACGGCGTATCCGCCCCCTCGATGCGAATCCCTTCGATGTTGGCCGCGCCGAGCAGGCTCTTGATGTACTGGCCGACGCCGATCTGCCAGACCCGCCCGTTGAGTTCGGCGCGGATGGCCCCGGCGACGATCTCGTAGGGCAGTTGCTGGCCTTCGATGCGCTGGTCGACGAACACCAGGTGGTAGCCGTAACGGCTCTCCAGCGGATGCGCGCAGAGCCCTTCGCCCTGGCGGAACAGCTGGCGCTCGAACTCGGGCACGGTCTGGCCCTTGCTGACCTGGCCCAGCGCGCCGCCCTGCTCCTTGGACGGGCAGTCGGAATGGCGCAGGGCGAAGTCGGCGAAGCGCGCCGGGTCGGCCTTGAGCTGGACCAGCAGCGCCTCGGCACGCTCGCGTACCAGGCTGCGCTCCTCGGCATCGTCCGGCGGGCAGGCCAGCAGGATGTGCCGGGCGGCGAGCAGCGGCGCGCTGAAGAAGCGCTGGCGGTTGCCTTCGTAGAACTGCCGGCAGGCGGTCTCGTCGGCCAGCGGCAGCTGGATTTCCTGCTCGATCAGCGCGCGGGTGGCGGCCTCTTCCTCGCTCTCGCCGGCACCGGCGCGCACCACCAGGCCCAGCTCGGCGATACGCTGCTGCAGCAGCTCGCGGATCACCAGCGCCTGGGTGGCGAGGTAGACCGCCTCGTCACGGCTGTCGGCCGGGTGGTACTGCAGTTCCTGGGCGATGGCCTGCGGCGCGATCTCCACGCCATTGACCCGCACCCGTGGCCATTCCTGCTCGCTGCTGGCGATCAGCAGCGGCGCGGCCTCTACCGCTTCGCTTTCGGCCGGGGCGTCCTGCTCGACCACCTCGTGGGGCAGCTCCTCGAACAGCGGCGCCTCGACCGGCTGTTCCAGCTCGGGGCGCACACCGCCACCGCAACCGCCTCCACCTCCACTACCACCGCATCCACAACCCATGACGGCCTACCTCTCTGAAACTGGAATCTCGTATCGGCTGCGGCCGGCGCGCACGCCGGCCGCGCCTGCTCAGTGCACGCTGTCCTTGGACTTGGCGGTGGCCAGGCCCGGCGCCGGCGTTGCCGCGGCGCGTGCCGGTGCCTGGTAGCCCACCGGGCGCTTGGCCCGCTTGGCCATCGGCTTGACGCCTTTCTGGCGGACGATCTGGTAGCGCCGGCCCAGGTACCACACCGGTGCGCTGACGATGTGCACCAGGCGGGTGAAGGGGAACAGCACGAACAGGGTCAGGCCGAGGAACACGTGCAGCTTGTAGACGATGCTGACGGTCTCGATGGCGCCCGCGGCCTTGACCGGCTGCAGCGTCACCACGCTCTGCGCCCAGGTGCCCAGCAGCACCATCACCGAGCCATCGAGATGGCCGAGCGAGGCGAAGATGGTCAGCAGGCCGAGCACCAGCTGAGCCAGCAGCACGAAGAGGATCATGATGTCGCTCTTGTTCGAGCTGGCCCGCACGCGCGGATCGTTCAGCCGGCGCTGGATCAGCATGACCAGGCCGATCAGGCAGAGCACGCCGAAGAAGCCGCCGGAGACCATCGCCACCACCTGCTTGGCACCGCTGCTGATGAACGAGTGGTAGACCGCCTCGGGCGTCAGCAGGCCGACGAAGTGGCCGGCGAGGATGAAGATCACCCCGACGTGGAACAGGTTGCTCGCCAGGCGCATGCCCTTGGGCTGGAGCATCTGGCTGGAGCCAGCCTTCCAGCTGTACTGCGACAGGTCGAAGCGCGCCCAGCTGCCGATCAGGCAGACCGCCAGGGCGATGTAGGGGTAGACCCCGAACAGCAGGAAATTGAAGTTAGACATTGCGCACCTCCTGGGCCAGCGCGGCTTGCCCGTCTTGCTTGAAATCGGTCCAGTGCAGCGGCACCGGGGTTTCTTCGCGGGCCTTGCCCGGGCCGCCCGGCATGGACGGGCAGCGATCCTGCTGCTCGGCCTGGAGGAAGTTCACCTGTTCTTCCTCCCAGACCTTGTCCAGTGCCTCGAGCGAGTCGTCGCGCACCTCGCTGGCGACCTGCTCGCGCAGCTCGCCAACGGCCTGCTCGACCACCTGCCCGGCGATCTGCAGCAGCGCGTGGAAGCACGCGGCATGCGGGCTTTCGCGCTCCTCCAGGCGTGCAGCCAGCAGCGCCAGCAGGTGCGCGACGTCGGCCAGCCCCTCGCGGGCCTCGAGGTCCTCGCGGGTGGCGAGGTACTCGAGGTACAGCGGGATGTAGTCCGGCAGCTCGCGCACGCCGATGGCGAACCCGGCGGCTTCGTACTGTGCCATCAGGTCGACCATGGCCTGGCCGCGGTCACGCGACTCGCCATGCACGTGTTCGAACAGCAGCAGCGAGAGCGTGCGGCCGCGGTCGAACAGCTCGGTGTAGCGCTCCTGCACGTCCATCAGATCGTCCTCGGTCAGCGCGTCGAGCAGCCGGCGCAGCGCGATGCGCTGCTCCGGGCTGATCTCGCGGGCCGAGGCGATCACCTGCGCCAGCTCCTGACGCCCGTCGAGCAGATGCTCGTCGGGGTAGTCGAGCAGCAGGGAGATCACCTTGAGGATCTTCATGCTCAGTCCTCCCACAGCTGGACGGTCTTGATGATGTCGCGGCGGTTGGCCTTCTTCGCGCCGAACATGTTGGTGTCCGAGCTGCCCGAGCAGCCGCTGCCGAAGCTGAAGCCGCAGCCCGAGCGCTCGGCGAAGGCGTCGCTGGCGGCTTCTTCGCGGTGCGCCGAGGGGATCACGTAGCGGTCCTCGTAGTTGGCGATGGCCAGGTAGCGGTACATGTCCTCGACCTGGTCGACGCTCAGCCCGACGCTCTCCAGCACCTTGAGGTCCTGCACGCCATCGACCTGCTCGGCACGCTTGTAGGCACGCATGGCGAGCATCCGCTTGAGCGCCAGCTTGACCGGCTTCTCGTCACCGGCGGTGAGCAGGTTGGCCAGGTAGCGCAGCGGGATGCGCAGGCTGTCGACGTCCGGCAGCACGCCGTCCATGCTGACGTGGCCGGCGCTGGCGGCGTTCTGGATCGGCGACAGCGGCGGCACGTACCAGACCATCGGCAGGGTGCGGTATTCGGGGTGCAGCGGCAGGGCCAGCTTCCAGTCCACCGCCATCTTGTAGACCGGCGACTTCTGCGCGGCCTCGATCACCGACATCGGCACGCCGTCGTCGAGCGCCTGCTCGATGACCTTCGGATCGAACGGGTCGAGGAAGATCTCCAGCTGCTTCTGGTACAGGTCCTGCTCGTTGACGGTGCTGGCCACTTCATGGATGCGGTCGGCGTCGTACAGCAGCACGCCCAGGTAGCGGATGCGGCCCACGCAGGTCTCGGCGCAGACGGTCGGCATGCCGGCCTCGATGCGCGGGAAGCAGAAGATGCACTTCTCGGATTTGCCGCTCTTCCAGTTGAAGTAGATCTTCTTGTACGGGCAGCCGCTGATGCACATCCGCCAGCCGCGGCACTTCTCCTGGTCGATGAGGACGATGCCGTCCTCTTCGCGCTTGTAGATCGCGCCGCTCGGGCAGGAGGCCGCGCACGCCGGGTTGAGGCAGTGCTCGCACAGGCGCGGCAGGTACATCATGAAGGTGTTCTCGTACTCGCCGTAGATGTCGGCTTGCACCTTGTCGAAGTTCTTGTCCTTGCGGCGCTTGGCGAACTCGGTGCCGAGGATTTCCTCCCAGTTCGGGCCCCACTCGATCTTCTGCATGCGCTGGCCGGAAATCAGCGAGCGCGGGCGGGCCACCGGCTGGTGGTCGGAGATCGGTGCGGTGTGCAGGTTCTGGTAGTCGAAGTCGAACGGCTCGTAGTAGTCGTCGATCGAGGGCAGGTCCGGGTTGGCGAAGATGTTCGCCAGCACGCGGAACTTGCCGCCGATCTTCGGGTTGATGGTGCCGTCGCCGTTGCGCACCCAGCCACCCTTCCACTTGTCCTGGTTTTCCCATTCCTTCGGGTAGCCGATCCCGGGCTTGGTCTCGACGTTGTTGAACCAGGCGTATTCCATGCCTTCGCGGCTGGTCCAGACGTTCTTGCAGGTGATCGAACAGGTGTGGCACCCGATGCACTTGTCCAGGTTCAACACCATGCCAACTTGTGAACGAATCTTCATGGCATCAAATCCTCAGATATCTTGCGGCAGGGGTTGCGGCAGCTCGTTGCCATTGGGGCCATCGAGCCAGTCGACCTTGTTCATCTTGCGCACCACGACGAACTCGTCGCGGTTGCAACCCACGGTGCCGTAGTAGTTGAAGCCGTACGCCAGCTGGGCGTAGCCGCCGATCATGTGGGTGGGCTTGAGCACCACGCGGGTCACCGAGTTGTGGTGGCCGCCGCGGGTCTTGGTGCTCTCGGCGCCGGGCACGTTCACGATGCGTTCCTGGGCGTGGTACATCATCACCATGCCTTCCTTGACCCGCTGGCTGACCACCGCACGGGCGGTCAGCGCACCGTTGGCGTTGAAGCACTCGATCCAGTCGTTGTCCTCGATGCCGACCTTCTTCGCGTCGATCTCGCTCATCCAGACGATCGGGCCGCCACGGCTCAGGGTCAGCATGATCAGGTTGTCGGTGTAGGTGGAGTGGATGCCCCACTTCTGGTGCGGGGTGATCCAGTTCAGGCAGATCTCCGGGTTGCCGTTGGACATCTTGCCCTTCACGTAGCCGGTCGAGCGGGTGTTGATCGGCGGCCGGTAGCTCTG
The DNA here is from genome assembly GCF_021726475.1 of Pseudomonas oligotrophica. Taxonomy (GTDB): domain Bacteria; phylum Pseudomonadota; class Gammaproteobacteria; order Pseudomonadales; family Pseudomonadaceae; genus Stutzerimonas; species Stutzerimonas oligotrophica. The sequence continues at coordinate 448,118 of NZ_JAKJRU010000002.1, read as the reverse complement.
CAGCCCTTCACCGAAGGCCAGCATCCAGGGGTGATCCTGGTAGAACTGCTGGCGACCGGTGATGGTGCGCCACGGGATCAGCTCGTGGACATTGGTGTAGCCGGCGTTGTACGACACGTGCTCGTCTTCCAGGCCGGACCAGGTCGGGCTGGAGATGATCTTGCGCGGCTGCGCCTGGATGTCACGGAAGCGAATCGCCTCGTGCTCCTTGGGCAGCGCCAGGTGGCTGTGGTCGCGACCGGTGAATTCCGACAGCGCGGCCCAGGCCTTCACGGCGACGTGGCCGTTGGTTTCCGGCGCCAGGCTGAGGATCACCTCGGCGGCGTCGATGGCCGATTCGATCTTCGGCCGGCCCTTGCTGACACCTTCCTCGCGCACCTTGTAGTTCAGCTCGCCGAGGAACTCGACCTCGTGCTCGGTGTTCCAGTTGATGCCCTTGCCGCCGTTGCCCAGCTTGTCGAGCAGCGGGCCGAGGGAGGTGAACTTCTTGTAGGTGTTCGGGTAGTCGCGCTCGACCACCGCCATGTTCGGGCAGTTCTTGCCCGGCACCGGGTCCTTGCCTTCGGTCTTCCAGTCGCTGCCGCCGAACGGCTGGGCCAGCTCGCTGGGGGTATCGTGCAGCAGCGGCACGGTGACCAGGTCCTTCTCGACGCCGAGGTGGCCGACGGCCATATCGGAGAACGCCTTGGCGATGCCCTTGTAGATCTCCCAGTCGGACTTGGCTTCCCAGGCCGGGTCGATCGCCGCCGACAGCGGGTGGATGAAGGGGTGCATGTCCGAGGTGTTCATGTCGTCCTTCTCGTACCAGGTCGCGGTCGGCAGGACGATGTCGGAGTACACGCAGGTCGAGGACATGCGGAAGTCGAGGGTGGTGACCAGGTCGAGCTTGCCGATGGCGCCCTCGTCCTGCCACTCGGCCTCGGTCGGCTTGAAGCCGCCGCGCTTGCCGATGTCCTCGTTCATCACGCCGTTCTTGGTGCCCAAGAGGTACTTGAGCATGTACTCGTGGCCCTTGCCGGAGGAGCCCAGCAGGTTGGAACGCCAGACGAACATGTTGCGCGGGAAGTTTTCCGGGCTGTCCGGCTGCTCGCAGGAGAAGCGCAGCGAGCCGTCCTTCAGCGACTTGACCACGTAGTCGACCGGCGACAGCCCGGCCGCTTCGGCGTCGCGGCAGATCTGCAGCGGGTTGCGGTTGAGCTGCGGGGCGCTCGGCAGCCAGCCGGCGCGCTCGGCGCGGATGTTGTAGTCGAGCATGTGCTCGGGGAACTGCGACTTGTCGGCCAGCGGCGAGAGCACTTCGTGGATGCTCATCTTCTCGTGGCGCCACTGCGAGCTGTGGTTGTAGAAGAAGCTGGTGCCGTTCATCTGGCGCGGCGGACGGCTCCAGTCCAGGCCAAAGGCCAGCGGCAGCCAGCCGCACTGCGGGCGCAGCTTCTCCTGGCCAACGTAGTGGGCCCAGCCACCGCCAGTCTGGCCGACGCAACCGCAGAGCATGAGCATGTTGATCAGCCCGCGGTAGTTCATGTCCATGTGGTACCAGTGGTTCATCGCCGCACCGACGATGATCATGGAACGGCCATGGGTCTTGTCGGCGTTGTCGGCGAATTCACGGGCGATCTGGATGGCCTTCTCGCGCGCGACACCGGTGATCTTTTCCTGCCAGGCCGGGGTGCCGGGGACGCTGGCGTCGTCGTAGCTGGAGGCGACGTTGGCGCCACCCAGGCCACGGTCGATGCCGAGGTTGGCGGCCATCAGGTCGAACACGGTGGCGACCTTGGCGCTGCGCCCGTCGGCCAGGGTGACGCTGCTCACCGGCACGCGGCGCAGCTGGACATCGTCACCTTCGACGGCAGTGAAGTACTCGTGGGTCTGGCCGCCGAAATAGGGGAAGGCCACCTCGGCGCTCTCGCCGCCGATCTGGCTCAGCTTCAGGTCGACCTCGCGCCCCTCGCCGCCCTCGCGGGCCTCGATGTTCCACTTGCCCTTCTCGCCCCAGCGGTAGCCGATCGAGCCCTGCGGCGAGACCAGCCCGCCGTCGGCGTCGACGCCGATGGTCTTCCATTCGGGGTTGTTGTCCTGGCCGAGGTTGTCGGCGAGGTCCGAGGCGCGCAGGAAGCGGTCGGCGACGTAGCTGCCGTTCTTCTCGTCGAGCAGCACCAGCATCGGCAGGTCGGTGTAGCGCTTGGCGTAGTCGGTGAAGTAGGCGCTCGGGTTCTGCAGGTGGAACTCTTTGAAGATGACGTGGGCGAAGGCCTGGGCCAGCGCGGCGTCGGTGCCCTGCTTGGGGTTGAGCCAGAGGTCGGTGAGCTTGGCCACCTCGGAGTAGTCCGGGGTGATGGACACGGTCTTGGTGCCCTTGTAGCGGACCTCGGTGAAGAAGTGCGCGTCCGGGGTACGCGTCTGCGGGACGTTGGAGCCCCAGGCGATGATGTAGTTGGAGTTGTACCAGTCGGCCGATTCCGGCACGTCGGTCTGCTCGCCCCACACCTGCGGCGAGGACGGCGGCAGGTCGCAGTACCAGTCGTAGAACGACAGGCAGACGCCACCGATCAGCGACAGGTAGCGGCTACCGGCGGCGTAGGACACCATCGACATCGCCGGGATCGGCGAGAAGCCGACCACGCGGTCCGGGCCGTACTGCTTGACGGTGTAGACGTTGGCCGCGGCGATGATCTCGTTGACCTCGTCCCAGCTGGAGCGGATGAAGCCGCCCATGCCGCGCTTGCTCTTGTACGACTCGGCCTTGGTCTTGTCCTCGACGATGCTGGCCCAGGCCTCGACCGGCGCCATGTTGCGCCGCGCCTCGCGCCACAGCTTGAGCAGCGGCTTGCGCACCTTGGGGTACTTCAGGCGGTTGGCACTGTAGATGTACCAGCTGTAGCTGGCGCCACGCGGGCAACCCCGCGGCTCGTGGTTGGGCAGGTCGTTGCGGGTGCGCGGGTAGTCGGTCTGCTGGGTTTCCCAGGTGATCAGGCCGTTCTTCACGTAGATCTTCCAGGAACACGAACCGGTGCAGTTCACCCCGTGGGTGGAGCGCACGATCTTGTCGTACTGCCAGCGCGAGCGATAGACGTTTTCCCAGTCGCGGGATTCGATGCGGGTCTCGCCATGCCCGTCAGCGAACTCTCCTTGCTTGCGATTGAAAAAACGCAGCTGGTCGAGTAGGTGGCTCATCGTTTCTTTCCTCTCAGGCTGAGCGCAGGCCGGGCCCGCGCTCTTTTTTTAATGCGGTCGTCCGGCCTAGCAGGGGGTCTCGGCGCCCTTGCGCGAATACCACCACCAGGTCACCAGGATGCAGGTCACGTAGTAGGCAACGAACCCGTAAAGGGCCATTTCCGGGCCGCCGGTCAGCGCGATGGACGAGCCGAACGACTTGGGAATGAAGAAGGCACCGAAGGCCCCGATCGCCGAGCTGAAGCCCAGCACCGCGGCCGACTCCTTGCCGGCGGCGCGCAGCGCTTCCTCGCGGGCGGCGGCGTTCTTGCCGGCGCGACGCTCGTGCAGGGTGCGGAAGATCACCGGGATCATGCGGAAGGTCGAACCGTTGCCGATGCCGGTGGTGACGAACAGCAGCATGAACATGGCGAGGAAGCCGTAGAAGTTGCCGCTCTGCCCAGCCACCGGCAGGAAGCTCAGCACGCCGAACACCGCGCCGATCATCACCACGAAGTTCCACAGGGTGACGCGCGCGCCGCCCAGCTTGTCGGCGACCCAGCCACCCACCGGGCGCACCAGCGCACCGACCAGCGGGCCGAGGAAGGCGAAGCTCAGCGGGTTGACGTCCGGGAAGGAGGTCTTGATCAGCATCGGGAAGGCCGCGGCGAAGCCGATGAACGAGCCGAAGGTGGCCAGGTACAGCCAGCACATCAGCCAGTTGTGCTTGCGCTTGAAGATCACCGCCTGCTCGCTGAACGAGGCCTTGGCCGAGCTCAGGTCGTTCATGCCGAACCAGGCGGCGACGGTCACCGCGAGGATGAACGGCACCCAGACGAAGCCGGCGTTCTGCAGCCACAGCTGGCTGCCATCGGCCAGGTCCTGCGGCTGGCCGCCGGCGGCGCCGAACAGGCCGACGCCGATCAGCAGCGGCACGCTGAACTGCATCACCGAGACGCCGAGGTTGCCCAGGCCGGCGTTCAGGCCGAGCGCGGTGCCCTGCTGCGCCTTGGGGTAGAAGAAGCTGATGTTGGACATCGAGGAGGCGAAGTTGCCGCCACCGAAGCCGCACAGCAGCGCGATGATCACGAACACGCTGTAGGGCGTCTCCGGATTCTGCACCGCAAAGCCCATCCACAAGGCCGGGATGGCCAGCGAGGCGGTGCTGATGGCGGTCCAGCGGCGGCCACCGAAGATCGGCACCATGAACGAGTAGAAGATGCGCAGCGTGGCGCCGGACAGGCCCGGCAGCGCGGCGAGCCAGAACAGCTGGTCGGTGCTGAAGGTGAAGCCGATGGCGTTCAGGCGCACGATCACCGTGCTCCAGACCATCCATACGGCGAAGGCCAGCAGCAGCGCGGGGATCGAGATCCACAGGTTGCGGGTGGCGATCGCCTTGCCGGTGGCGGCCCAGAACTGCGGGTCCTCGGGACGCCAGTCCTGAATCACCGGCCCCTGCTTGGGCGGCTTGCCGGCCGCGGGTTTGACGAGTGCGGTCATGGTCATTCTCCAGAAGGTTCAGGGCGCGGACGACAACCGGCCCTGGCCGGCCTTGCCCATCACGGGGGTTTTGCGGATTTCGCTGAAGTACATCCAGATCAGGGAGACCCAGACGACGCCGTAGAGCAGCATGAAGGCCGAGGAACGCACGCCGGTGAGGTCCACCAGGGCACCGAACATGATCGGCAGGACGAAGCCGCCGAGGCCGCCGGCCAGGCCGACGATCCCGGAGATCACGCCCATGTTTTGCGGGTAGTCGTCGGAGATGTACTTGAAGACCGAGGCCTTTCCGAAGGCGAAGGCGATGCCGACGATGAACAGCAGCGCGGTGAACACCCAGGCGTTGAGGCCGATGTGGAAGCTGGCCGGGCCGTTGACGGTCTGGATGGTGAAGTTGGTCTGCGGGTAGGACAGCAGGAACAGGCACACCCAGCTCACCCACATCACCCACCAGGTCACGCTCTGCGCGCCCCAGCGGTCGGACATCCAGCCGCCCACCGCGCGCAGCACGCCGCCGGGCAGCGAGAAGCAGGCGGCCAGCAGCGCGGCGGTCTGCAGGTTGAAGCCGTATTCCTGCACGTAGTACTTGGTCATCCACAGGGCGAGCGCGACGTAGCCGCCGAAGACGATCGAGTAGTACTGGCAGTAGCGCCACACGGCCGGGTCCTTCAGCGCCTGCAGCTGGCTCTTGAAGGTCACGCTGGTGGACACGCGGTGCGCCTTGTTCTCGCTGGTGAGGAACCAGAACAGCACCGCGGTGATGAACATGATCGCCGAGTAGACCTTGGGCACCATCTGCCAGCTGGCCGCGGCGATGATCGCCGGGGCGATGAACTTGGTCAGCGCCGAACCGGCGTTGCCGGCGCCGAAGATGCCCATGGCCAGGCCCTGGGTGCTCTTGTCGAACCACTTGGCGACATAGGCGATGCCCACCGAGAAGGAACCGCCGGCCAGGCCGACGAACAATCCCAGCACCAGGAAGTGCCAGTAGGCGGTGGCCTCGCTGATCAGGTAGATCGGCAGCACGCAGACCAGCATCAGCACGAAGAAGACGATGCGGCCGCCGAACTTGTCGGTGAGCATGCCCAGCGGCAGGCGCACCAGGGAACCGGTTAGAACGGGTGTTGCGGCCAGCAGGCCGAACTGGGTCTCGTTGAGCTGGAAGATCTCCTTGATCGGTACGCCGAGCACAGCAAACATCATCCAGACCATGAAGCAGATGGTGAATGCCACCGTGCTCATGCCGAGTATCAGCCCTTGTTGAACATTCATTTTCGCCATGTCGAACCCTCCCCGAAGTATCGACCTGACGCCAAGCTAGAGACGCAACGACCGGAATCCGTTGATTTGGATCAAGACCGGATTTCCGAGTGAAAAGGTAAGATTTGCCCAGCTACCACCTTGGAGGTAGCCAGAATTTCCACGCAAAACGCCCTTAATATCAGTGGCTTAAGGAATGATCGCCCAGCAGGGACCGGCACCCGGGCATCTCGGAACTCTTTGGAGGTAGCGTGCGGCTGGTTCAATGGATAAGGGGCTCGCTGCCGGTTCGCGCCGGCCTGGCCGTCATGCTCATCGCCGCCCTGGCGCTCGGCAGCGCGGTCAGCGCCGGCATGATCGCCTGGCTCAGCGAGGACGACGCCGCGGCGATCAACACCGCCGGCTCGCTGCGCATGGCGACCTACCGCCTGGCCTGGAAGCTCGAGGCGCAGGCCTCGGCCGAGGACATCCAGACCCTGGGCAGCAACTTCCAGCACCGCCTGGAGAGCGTGAACCTCACGCGCATCCTGCGCAGCGATCCCTCGGCACCGCTGAATCGCGTCTACGAGGAGCTGCGCGAGCGCTGGCGCAACCAGCTGCTGCCGGCGCTGGAGGATGGCGACGCGCGCAGCTTCCAGCAGAACGCCGACGACTTCGTCAACCAGCTCGACCACTTCGTGCTGCTGCTGCAGCGCCAGAGCGAGCGCAAGCAGAGCTGGCAGCAGGCGATCCAGGGCACCGCGCTGTTCGTCACCGTGATCGTGCTGATGATCGGCATGTACAGCCTGCAGAGCAGCGTGCTCAATCCGCTGCAGGAGCTGGTCAGCGCCACCGAGCGCTTTCGTGCCGGCGACCTCAGCGCGCGGGTGCGCTACCGCGCCGACGACGAGTTCGGCCACATGGCGCAGAGCTTCAACGCCATGGCCGATGCACTGCAGGAGTCGCACCACAGCCTCGAGGCCCACGTCGCGCGCAAGACCGCGCATCTGGCGCAGGCCAACGCCGCGCTGCAGCTGCTCTACCAGAGCAGCCGGCGCATCGCCACCGACCCGGCCACCGCCGACTCGCTGGACAAGCTGATCGACAGCTTCCAGAACCGCCTGCCGGGCCTGCGCCTGACGCTCTGCCTGCACGGTGACCCGCAGGAACCGGCCGCCCAGCTGATCGCCCTGCAGGGCAGCGACCTGCGACAGATCTGCTCGCCCAGCGACTGCCAGACCTGCACCATGCACGGCAGCAACCGGCTGATCGCCTGCCCGGTGGTCAACCAGGGCAGCGAGCTCGGCGAGCTGCGCGCCGGCTTCGTCAACGGCCGCGCGCCGGAGCAGTGGGAGATCGAGCTGATCGAGGCACTGGCCAACCTGATCGGCACCGCGCTGTCGCTGGAGCGCCGGCGCGAGCAGGACCACCGCCTGCTGCTGTTCGAGGAGCGCGCCATCATCGCCCGCGAGCTGCACGACTCGCTGGCCCAGGCGCTGTCCTACATGAAGCTGCAGGTGACCCGCCTGCAGACACTGATCAACCGCGGCGAGTCGCCGCAGACCCTGGAGAAGGTCGCCGAAGAGATCCGCGACGGGCTGAACAACGCCTACCGCCAGCTGCGCGAGCTGCTCACCACCTTCCGCCTGAAGATCCAGGAGGGCGGCCTGGACAAGGCGCTGCAGGACACCGTGCGCGAGTTCTCCGAGCGCGGCCAGTTCCCGGTGCAACTGAGCCTGCAACCGCTGGCCTTCGACCTGATGGCCAACGAGCAGATCCACCTGCTGCAGATCGCCCGCGAGGCGCTGTCCAACTGCGCCCGCCACTCCGGGGCCGACCAGGTCTGGGTCACCCTGCGCCAGGCCGGCGACGCCCTGGAGCTGTTGATCGAGGACGATGGCTGCGGGCTGTCTGGCGACTACGACCAGCGCCAGCACCACGGCACCACCATCATGCAGGAGCGTGCGCGCCAGTTGCAGGGCCAGCTCAGCGTCACCTCGCGCGAACCGCGCGGCACCCGCGTCCACCTGAAATTCAAGCCGGGCTTTCTCGGCAATCAACCCAAGGGACAGATCGCATGAACGACACACGTCACAGCATCCTGCTGGTCGACGACCATCCGATGATGCGCCGCGGCATGCGCCAGCTGCTCGAACTCGAGGACGACCTGCTGATCGTCGGCGAGGCGAGCAACGGCGAGGAGGCGCTGCGCTGCGTGCCCGACCTGGCGCCTGATCTGATCCTGCTGGACAACAACATGCCGGCGCTCAACGGCATCGAGACGCTCAAGCGCCTGCGCCAGCAGGGCTACGAGGGCAAGGTGCTGCTGTTCACCGTGTCCGACGCCGAGGAGGACGTGCGCGACGCCCTGCGCCACGGCGCCGACGGCTACCTGCTCAAGGACATGGAGCCGGAGAAGCTGATCGACCAGATCCGCGAGGTGATGCACGGCGACCTGGTGGTCAGCCCGGCGCTGGCGCGGGTCATGGCCCAGGCCCTGCGCGTCGGCCAGCCGGCGGCCGCCGACGTCGAGCTGACCGAGCGCGAGCGCCAGGTGCTGAAGATGATCGCCGGCGGCAACAGCAACAAGATGATCGGCCGCAAGCTGGGCATCACCGAGGGCACGGTGAAGGTCCACGTGAAGAACCTGCTGCACAAGCTCGGCCTGCGCTCGCGCGTCGAGGCCGCGGTATGGGCGCTGGAGCACGAGCGCATGCGCGGCTGAGCCCTTCGGGCTGCCTCCAAGGGGGTAGCCCGGCTATCGCTTCGGGCAAAGTGACCGATCACAGGCGATTTTCCTACGATCTTCGCAAGGAGGTCGCCATGTTCCGCCAATCAGCCCATCTCTTGGCGCTCCGTCGCCATCCGTTGTTCCGGGGCCTTCCGGAGTCGGCCACCGGCGCGCTGGGGCAGGCATCCTGCAGCCGGCGCCTGGCCGCCGGCACCCCGCTCTACCACCAGGGCGATCCGGCCGGCCACTTCTTCATCCTCGTCAGCGGCCAGCTCAAGCTGCATCGCCACGGCGCCGACGGCCAGGAGCACGTGCAGGGTATCGTCCGCCCCGGCGGCGTGGTCGGCGAGACGCTGCTCTACCACGAGCACCCGCAGCACCTGCTCAGCGCCAGCGCGCTGCGCGACTCGCTGGTGATCCGGGTCCACAACGCCAGCTACCGCGCCCTGCTCGCCAGCCATCCGCAGCTGTATCCAGCGCTGCTGGCACGGCTCAGCCAGCGTCTCAACCAGCGCCTGGAGGATATCGACAACCTGGCCTCGTCCAACGCGCATCACCGCGTGGCGCGCTATCTCATGCGGCGCCAGCTGGGCGCCGGCGGCGTGGTCGAGCTGGATGTGCCCAAGCGGCTGATCGCCTCGAAGCTGGGCATCCAGCCGGAAACCCTGTCACGCATCCTGCACCGGCTGTCGGAGGCCGGGCTGATCCGCGTCGAGAAGCAGCAGATCGAGATCCTCGATACCGCCGCCCTCGCCGCCTTCGTCCACGACGCGGCGAATCAGGGCTGCACGTCGCCACGCCGCTCGGCGGCGTCGCGTGCCGGATCTGCGGAGTCACCGTCCGCCTCGAAGGGCCGTGGCCCCTCGCCGAGGCGGAACGGCTGCGGCGGGGTGTCCTCCAGCCGCCGGGTGGGCGGCGGAATCGGCACCGGCTCGGGCTCCTCGGGCTCGCGCAGCAGCCAGTAGGCCAGCGCAGCGAGCAACACGGCGAGCAGGCGGTAGACCAGCGCAGCGAGGTCGAAGCCGCCCAGCTCGCCGCCATCGAGCAGCAGCGACAGCAGCCGGCCAAGCACCAGCGCGGACATCATGCACACCAGCATCACCAGCGCGCCGCGCATGCGCTCCGGTGCGCGCAGCGCCCACAGCAGGAACAGCGCCAGGCCCAGCTGCAGCCCACCGTAGTAGACGCGCATGTGGCTGATGGAGGCCGACTCCATCAGCAGCATGCCGTTCAGGTTGGCCATCTCGTAGGGACGCAGCCAGTACGCCAGGCTGAACGCCAGCATGAACAGTGCCTGGGCCACCAGCACGAAACGGGCAAAACGCATCGAAAACGCTCCTGCAGAGACCTGATTCCCGGTCGGCATCGGACCGCCCGTCGGTCGCTTGGTTCGATCCGTGCGGCGTGCGCTGTCATTTCCCTCAACATATTGGCGCTGTGGCCCGCGCGCCCTGCAGCGCTATCCTGCGCCCACTCAAAGGAGGTCCCCATGCGTCGTCTGCTGCTCGCCACCACCCTCTTCGCCAGCCTCGCCCAGGCCGCCGAGCCGATCGCCATCGATGTCCACCGCGACGCCAACTGCGGCTGCTGCAAGGCCTGGATCGAGCACCTGGAGGACAACGGCTTCCAGGTCAGGGACCACGTCGAGCCGGACATGACCGCGGTGAAGATCGCCAACGGCGTGCCGGCGCGCCTGGCCTCGTGCCATACCGCGGTGATCGACGGCAAGTTCGTCGAGGGCCACGTGCCGGCCGCGGACATCCTCAAGCTGCGCGCCCAAACGGACCTGCTCGGCGCCGCAGTCCCCGGCATGCCGGTCGGCTCGCCGGGCATGGAGATGGGTTCGCGCCAGGACGCCTATCAGGTGATCGGCGTGGCCAAGGACGGCGCCGACCGGGTGCTGGCCGACTATCCTGGCAACTGACCGGCTGGCGGCACCGATCCGCTGTCGCGCCGGTCTGATGGCTGACAGGCACAGCGGAGGACCGAGCCCATGCGCTGGAATCGTGCGCGTCGCAGCGACAACGTGGTGGATGCCCGCGGGCGCAGCGGCATGCGCCTGGGCGGCGGACTGGGCCTGGGCGGCATCGTCATCGTCGTGGTGCTCGGCCTGCTCACCGGGCAGGACCCGCTGCAACTGCTCGACCAGCTGGGCGGCCAGGCAGGCCCGACGGTCAGCGAGCGCACGACACCGGCCGACAGCGCCGACCCGCAGGTGGATTTCGTCCGCGCCATCCTCGGCGACACCGAGGACACCTGGCGCGCGCTGTTCCAGCAGGGCGGCGCGCAGTACCGCGACCCGACGCTGGTGCTGTTCCGCGGCGGGGTGAACTCGGCCTGCGGCTTCGCCAGCTCGGCGGTCGGCCCCTTCTACTGCCCGGGCGACCAGCAGGTCTACCTGGACCTGCAGTTCTTCGACGAGATGGCGCGGCGCTTCTCCGCCGCCGGCGACTTCGCCCAGGCCTACGTGATCGCCCACGAGGTCGGCCACCACGTGCAGACCCTGCTCGGCGTCTCCCAGCAGATCCAGCAGGCCCGCCAGCGCGGCGCACGGCTGGAGGGCGACAACGGCCTACTGGTGCGCCAGGAGCTGCAGGCCGATTGCCTGGCCGGGGTCTGGGCGCACCATGCCCAGCAACGCCACGACTGGCTGGAGGAAGGCGACCTGGAAGAGGCGCTGAACGCCGCCAGCGCCATCGGCGACGACCGCCTGCAGCAGCAGAGCCAGGGCCGCGTGGTGCCCGACGCCTTCACCCACGGCAGCTCGGCGCAGCGGGTGCGCTGGTTCCGCATCGGCTTCGACAGCGGCGAGCCGGGGCGCTGCGACACCTTCAAGGCCGCGCGGCTATGACGCGCCAGGCAGGCGACAGCCCATGGGTGCCCGAGCGCAGCCAGCCCCGGCGATCATCCTGGCGGCGCGCCCGGCTCAACCCAGCCGGGCCAGCAGCTCGGCGCAATCGCGCGCATGCAGTTCGGTCAGCTCCGGCCAGGGATTGTCCGGCAGGTTGACCAGCACGCCGCGGGCGCCGGCGGCCCGGGCGCACTCGAGGTCGAAGCGGTAGTCGCCGACCATCACCATCTCGGCCGGCGCCACGCCCCAGCATTCGGCCAGCTTGAGCAACCCGCCCGGATGCGGCTTGGGCGGCGCCTCGTCGCGACCGAGGATGTCCTGCGGCCGGAAGCAGTCGCCGAGGCCGACCGCCTGCAACGTCACCAGCGCCAGCTCGTGGGCATTGCGCGTGAGCACGCCGAGCCGGCAGCCGCGCGCACGCAGCGCATGCAGCAGTTCGCGGGCGCCTTCGGCCGGCCGTGCGGCGTAGGCCAGCTCGCGTTCGTGCTCGAGCAGCCAGGCGCGCTTGGGCGCCGCCTGCTCGGCCGGCAGCGCGGCCAGGTGATGGAGGATGTCGTCGTCCGGCGGGATGTCCAGCGCGCGGCGGATCGCGGCGAAGTCATGCACGGCGATGGTCAGGGTGCCGTCCATGTCGAACACCCAGTGGCGCAGCGCGGCGAGCGTCACATCCAGTCCTCGCGGGCGCGGATCAGCCCTTCCTGGGCCACCGAGGCGACCAGCTCGCCGGCGCGGTTGAAGATGCTGCCGCGCACGAAGCCGCGGGCGTTGCCGGCCCAGGGGCTGTCGATCGAGTACAGCAGCCAGTCGTCCATCTTCACCTCGCGGTGGAACCAGATGGCGTGGTCCAGGCTGGCCAGCTGGATGAACTTGCTCCAGGAACTCACGCCGTGGGGCTGCAGCGCGGTGCCGATGAAGCTGAAGTCCGACGCATAGGCCAGCAGGTACTTGTGCAGCGCCGGGCTGCTCGGCAGCGTGCCGTCGGCGCGGAACCACAGGTGGCGGACCGGCTCGAGTGGCTGCGGGTTGGTCGGGTCCTGCAGGGTCACCGGGCGGATCTCGATCGGCTTGGGCCGGCGCAGCTTCTCCATGACCCGCTCGGGCACCAGCGGCGCGAGCTTGTGCAGCAGTTCCCATTCGCTGGCCAGGTCCTCGGGGCCGGCCACCTCCGGCATTGGCAACTGGTGCTCGTAGCCGTTCTCCTCGGCCTGGAACGAGGCGATCCCGGTGAAGATGATGTGGCCCTTCTGGATCGCGCTGACCCGGCGGGTGGTGAAGCTGCGCCCGTCGCGCACGCGATCGACGTCGTAGACCACCGGCTCGTGGGAGTCGCCCGGGCGCAGGAAGTAGCCGTGCAGCGAGTGCACGTGACGGGTGGTCTCCACCGTCTGGCTCGCCGCCGAGATCACCTGGCCGAGCACCTGGCCGCCGAACAGCTGCGGAAAGCCCAGATCCTGGCTGGCGCCGCGAAACAGGTTCTCTTCGATGCGCTCCAGCGAGAGCAGGTTGACCAGGGTGTCGAGGGTCTGGGTCATGGTGTTTTCCTTGGGCACGAGGCAGGCCGCCATGGTACGGATTCGCAGCCCGGGGCTCCAGCACGGCGGCGAACGCCGGCGATCGTGCCGCCTGCGCGCCGCTTGAGCGTGCCACCGCGCGGCCGGCATACTCGCGCCAAATCCGCCGGACCCCGCCATGCCCCTGCCGCTGATCTACCACGACGACTACAGCCCGCCGCTGCCGCCGGGGCACCGCTTTCCCATGGAGAAGTTCCGCCTGCTGCGCGACCACCTGGTCGACAGCGGCCTGACCCGCGACGATGCGCTGCTGCGGCCCGGGCTGTGCCCGCGCGAGGTGCTCGCCCTCGCCCACGAGCGCGCCTATGTCGACCGCTACTGCAACGGCGAGATGGGCCACGCCGAGCTGCGCCGCCTCGGCCTGCCGTGGAGCCCGGCGCTGGCCCGGCGCACGGTGCGCGCGGTCGGCGGTTCATTGCTGGCCGCCGAGCAGGCGCTGCAGCACGGCCTGGCCTGCCACCTGGCCGGCGGCACCCATCATGCCCATCGCGACCATGCCTCGGGCTTCTGCATCTTCAACGACCTGGCGGTGATCGCCCTCTCCTTGCTGGAAAGCGGCCGGGTCGGGCGCGTGCTGATCTTCGACTGCGACGTGCACCAGGGCGACGGCACCGCACGCATCCTCGCCGGGGTGCCCGACGCGGTGACCGTCTCGCTGCACTGCGAGAAGAACTTCCCGGCGCGCAAGGCCGAGAGCGACTGGGACATCCCGCTGGCGCCCGGCCTCGGCGACGCGGACTACCTGAAGGTGGTCGACGACACCCTCGGCTACCTGCTGCCGCTCTACCAGCCGGACCTGGTGCTCTACGACGCCGGCGTCGACGTGCACCGCGACGACGCCCTCGGCCTGCTCGCGCTCAGCGACGCCGGCCTGGCGGCGCGGGACGCACGGGTCATCGAGCACTGCCTGGGGCGCGACATCCCGGTGGTCGGGCTGATCGGCGGCGGCTACGACAAGGACCGCGCCCTGCTCGCCCGCCGCCACGCCCAGCTGCACTTCGCCGCAGCCCGTGCCTGGCAGCGCTACGGGCTGCGTTGAACCCGCTCAGCTCAGCCAGGGCGGTGGCGGCGGCTCGTCGTCGCGCTCCTCGCGCAGGGCTTCGCGACGCGCCTGCTCGGCGAGCGCGGCCTTGATCTCGCGCATCACCGCGTCCAGGTCGGCGGCATCCTCGGGCTCGGCGAACTCGCCGGTGAGCGAGGTCTGCGGCGTCAGCCGGCCCTCCTCGTAGAGCGCCCACATCTCCTTGGCGTAGCGGGTGAAGCGCAACTCCGGGGCGAACTGGCCGAAGTAGGCGGCCATGTTGCCGACGTCGCGCTCGAGCATCTCGAACGCATGGTTGTTGCCCGCGGCATCCACCGCCTGCGGCAGGTCGATGATCACCGGGCCCTGGCCGTCGAGCAGCACGTTGAACGCCGACAGGTCGCCGTGCACCAGCCCGGCGCAGAGCATCTTGACGATCTCGCCGATCATGAAGGCATGGAACTCGCGGGCGTCGTCCGGGTGCAGGTCGACGTCGTTCAGCCGCGGGGCGGCATCGCCGTCGTCACCGACGATCATCTCCATCAGCAGCACGCCGTCGAGGAAGTCGTAGGGCTGCGGCACCCGCACGCCGGCCGCGGCCAGGCGGTAGAGGGCGGCGACCTCGGCGTTCTGCCAGGTCTCCTCGCGCTCGCGCTTGCCGTACTTCGAGCCCTTGGCCATGGCCCGGGCATCGCGGCTGTTGCGCACCTTGCGGCCCTCCTGGTACTTGGCGGCCTGGCGGAAGCCGCGCTTGTCGGCCTCCTTGTAGACCTTGGCACAGCGCAGCGCCTCGCCGCAGCGCACCACGTAGACCGAGGCCTCCTTGCCGCTCATCAGCGGCCGCACGACCTCGTCGATCAGGCCGTCCTCGATCAGCGGTTCGAGTCGCTTGGGGGTTTTCATCGCGAGGGCGGGCTCCTCTGGCAGACATGGGCGGCCGCAGGTTACGGCAATCGCCGGACGGCTACCATGCCCGGCGCCCGCTTTGAAAGTCCGATGCGGATTGGCAAGCACTGGCGCACGGATCGACAATCGCCCCCACCTCATCTTGGAGTGCGCCGCCATGCTCGATGCCGACCGCTGCTGGCAGGCCGTCTGCGACCGCGACGCGACGCAGGACGGGCAATTCGTCTTCGCCGTGCAGTCGACCGGCATCTATTGCCGGCCGGATTGCCCGGCCCGTCGTCCACGGCGCGACCGCGTGCGCTTCTTCGCCAGTGCCGAGCAGGCCGAGGCCGCCGGCTTTCGCGCCTGCCGCCGCTGCAACCCGGGCGGGCCCAGCCCGGCACGCCAGCTGGACGAACTGGTCACCGCCGCCTGCCGGCTGCTGGAGACGGCCGAACGGGCGCCGACCCTGGCGCAGCTGGCGGCGCGCATCGGCCTGTCGCCCTCGCACCTGGCCCGCGCCTTCAAGGCCCGCACCGGGCTGACCCCGCGCACCTGGGCCGAAGCCCGGCGCCGCGAGCGCCTGCAGGCCGCCCTGCCCGAGGCCAGCAGCGTGCTCGACGCCGCACTGAGCGCCGGCTACGGCGGCACCCGCGCGCTGTACCAGGCGAAACAGCCGCTGAGCCCGGCGCAGCGCCGGCGGCGCGCCAGCGGCGAACGGCTGCGCTACGCGATCACCGCCTGCCCGCTGGGACTGCTGCTGATCGCCGCGAGCGAACAGGGCATCTGCGCCCTGCTGTTCGGCGACAGCGAAAGCGGGCTGCAGGCCGAGCTCGAGCAACGCTTCGCCGGCGCCCTGCTCGAACGTGACCAGGCCGGCCTGGGCGACTGGCTGCAGGCGGTGGTCGGCCAGCTGGAGGAACCGGCCCGCGCCGCGCAGTTGCCGCTGGACCTGCGCGGCAGCGCCTTCCAGCGCCGCGTCTGGCAGGCGCTGCAGGCGATCCCGCCGGGGCAGACACGGCGCTATGCCGAGCTGGCCGGCGAACTCGGCAGCCACGCCCGCGCCGTGGCCCGCGCCTGCGCCAGCAACCCGGTCGGCCTGCTGGTGCCCTGCCACCGGGTGGTCGGCGCCGGCCAGGCGCTGACCGGCTATCGCTGGGGGCTGGAACGCAAGGCCGCGCTGCTGGCCGGCGAATCCGCCGCCTCGGGAGACTCGGCCGCCGGGCGTGGTCCCATGGGAAACCCCACCACGACGCCGGAGGCCCCGTGACCGAACTCAAGCGCTATCGCATCCACTACCGCATCAACGGCGAACCGGCGTCGCTGCTGATGAGCGCCTTCGAGGAACCGAGCCTGGCCCAGGTCGAGCTGGAGATCCTCCTGCACCATGTCCGCGAACCCCGCGCGGCGGTGGACGCGCCCTGGGAGAACCCCGAGGTGCCCAGCGAGCACAGCCGCCTGCAGGAGCTCGGGGTGAGCGATATCCAGATCGAAGAGCAAGGCCGCTGAGCGCCATCGGAGATGCCGTGCGACTGATCGACACCCATACCCACCTCGACTTCGAGGATTTCGATGCCGATCGCCAGCAGGTGCTGGCGCGCAGCCAGGCGGCTGGCGTCGAGCGCATCGTCGTGCTCGGCGTGCATGCGCAGAACTGGCAGCGTGTCTGGCAGCTGGCCAGCGAGCAGCCCGCCGTCTACGCCGCGCTCGGCTTGCACCCGGTGTTCCTGCGCCAGCACCGCGACGAGCACCTGGCGGCGCTGGGCGACTGGCTGCAACGCCTGCGCGGCGAGGCGAAGCTCTGCGCTGTCGGCGAGATCGGCCTGGACTACTACATCGACCAGCCGGACCACGCACGCCAGCAGCTCATCCTCGAGCGCCAGCTGCAGCTGGCCGCCGACTTCGAGCTGCCGGTGCTGCTGCACGTGCGTCGCGCCCACGCGGCGATGATCGCCACGCTCAAGCGCCACCGGCTGCGCCGTGGTGGCGTCGTGCATGCCTTCAGCGGCAGCTGGGAAGAGGCCCGCGAGTACCTCAGGCTCGGCTTCAGGCTCGGCCTCGGCGGCGCCGGCACCTGGCCGCAGGCACGCCGCATGCACCGTGTGCTGCAGCAGCTGCCGCTCGACGGCATCGTGCTGGAAACCGACGCCCCGGACATCGCCCCGGCCATGCACCCGGGCGCGCGCAACAGCCCGGAATACCTTCCCGACATCTGCCACCGCCTGGCCGAGCTGCGCGGCATCCGTGCCGAGGACCTGGCCGAGGCCAGCTATCGCAACAGCTGCGAGCTGTTCGGCTGGAGCTGACGCCGCCGGCTACACCCGGAACGCCGCGATCAGTTCGCGCAGCTGGCCGACCAGCAGGCTCATCTCGCGGCTGGCCTGTTCGGTCTGGCCGGCGCCTTCGGCGGTGCGCTGGCCGGCCTCGTTGATCGACACGATGTTGCGGTCGATGTCGTGGGTCACCGCCGTCTGCTGCTCGGCGGCGGCGGCAATCTGCTGGTTCTGGTCGACGATCAGGCCGACCGCGCCGAGGATGTTCTCCAGCGCCTGCTCGACTTGCGCCGACTGGCTGACCGTGTCGTCGGCCAGGGCGTGGCTGGCATGCATGGTCCTGACCGCCGCGCCGACGCCCGATTGCAGGCGGGCGATCATCTGCTCGATTTCCTCGGTGGACTGCTGGGTACGCCGCGCCAGGCTGCGCACCTCGTCGGCGACCACCGCGAAACCGCGGCCCTGCTCGCCGGCGCGGGCCGCCTCGATCGCCGCATTGAGCGCCAGCAGGTTGGTCTGCTCGGCGATGCCCTTGATCACGTCGAGCACCTTGCTGATCGCGCCGCTGTCGTCGGCCAGGCGGTTGATGACCTTCACCGACTCGTCGATTTCCGCAGCCAGCCGCTGGATGCCGCCGACCTGGGCGACCACCAGCGCGCGCCCGCTGACGGTTTCCTCGTTGACGCCTTGCGCACTGCCCACCGCGGCCTCGGCGCTGGTCGCCACGGCCTGGGCGGTGGCGGCCATCTCGTTCATCGCGGTGGCGACCTGCTCGATCTGCGCGCGCTGCTCGCCGACGGTCAGGTTGCTCTGCCCCGAGACCTGCTCGACCGCACCGGCCTGGCGCTCGACCTCGCGCACGGTGTGGCCGACGCGCTCGATCAGCTCGCGGATCCGTGCCACGGTCGCATTGAAGACCTGGCCCAGCTCGCCCAGCTCGTCGCGGCTGACCACCTGGTAGCGCACGGTCATGTCGCCGTCGGCGACCTGGTCCATGATCTGCCCGAGGGCGTTGAGCGAGGCACGGGTGGAGACGTAGAAGGCGCCGTAGAGGTAGGCGACGAGCACGAACACCACCAGCAGCGCCGCCAGCAGCAGGCCCATCAGCAGGCGCTTGTCGGCCAGGCGTTCCTGCAGGCGCTGGTCGAGCACGGCGAGCACGCCGTCGTTGAGCTGGTAGGTCTTCGCCATTTCCGCGCTGATGCGTTCGTAGAAGGCATCCCACGGCCGGTCCAGCGTGTCGGCCATGATCACCTCGTCCTGGATGACCTGGCTGGCGATGTCCAGCGATTCGTTGCTCTGTGCGGCCAGCTCGCCGAGGCGGCTGCGCGCCATGGCGCTGCCGTCGACGGCATCCTGCAGCTGGGTGCGGTACTGCGCTTGGAGCTTCTCCAGCTCCAGCACCAGGCCGTCGAGCAGGTTGCTGGCGGCCGAATCCAGGTAGCCCTGGCCGAAGGTGTAGGCACCGACTGCGCGCCCCTTGCCGAGCGCCGAGGTGATCGCCGGGGTGACGCCGGTCAGCAGCTCGGCGAGTAGCCGGACCTCGCGCTCGGCATCCTGGCTGAGCCCCGACTGGCTGGCGATCAGCTTGATCAGCACCTGGGAATTGCCCAGCACGCTGCCGGCCATGGCTGCCTTCGACTGCAGCGACGGCTCGGCTTCGGCCTCGGCAAGCGCCTGGCGGAGCTGGTCGCGCCGGCTGTCGAACTCGGCCACCTGCTGCGCATCGCCGCTGACCGGCTGCAACTGCTGCAAGGCATCGAGCAGCCGGCCCTCGACCGCCTTCAGGCGCTGGCTCAGGGCCGGCTGGTTGCCGGCCTGGCCGATGATCGCCTCGATCTGCACCAGGTCGTGCCAGTCCTCGAGGTCGCGGCGCAGGCGCAGCGCCGCACCGAGCGGCTCGAGGCCGTGCAGTTCGGTGCGGGTGCCGACGAATTCGCGGTAGGAGTCGCGGACCAGGTAGAAGTTGGTCAGCGCCATGGGGATGAAGAACAGCAGGCTGACGAGGCTGAACTTCATGCCGAAGCTCAGGCGGTTCATGAATGCCACGGCGGGATACAAGAGGCCTTTCACGCGACGTCTCCCAAATCTTATTGGTATGTGCTTGCAGCGCGCGGCCGCAGCAGGGTTCGTCAGGGGAACGAGCCGACTTATACGGGATATCGGGAAGGGGCTTTGTAACTTAAGGTAATGGCCAGATGATGGCTACTGCTTGGCCGATCTGCCCGCTCGCCGCCGCAGGCCCGCGCCAGAGCGCCCATCGACGGCGGCGATGCAGCCTATTCAGCCCAGGGCAGGAGCACCCAGAGCGCGGCGGCGGCGTACCAGAGCACCCGCGCGCGGATCAGCAGCTCGGCCAGCGTATCCAGTCGGGCGACCACCTCGCGCGGCTCGATCTCGCCACGCAGGTCGGCGGCCTGCGGACCGACCTCGGCCAGCAGCCGGCGCGCGGGGATATCCCAGTTCAGCAGCTCGTGCAGCAGCACGCGGCTCACCGCGGTGAAGTTGCCCACCAGGGCGAAGCTGGCCGCCAGCAGGCGCACCGGCAGCCAGTCGAGGCCATGGCGCAACTGGCTGGCACGCTCGCGTAGCGCGGCATCACCGGCGTGCTGTTCGACCAGGGCGAGCAGGCGGTAGGCCAGGGCCAGCACGGGGCCGAGCAGCAGGTACCAGAAGATCACCGCGAAGAAGTCCTGGTAGCCGCGCCACAGCAGCTGCGCCTCGATCGCCCGGGCCAGCGCCGCCGGCTCGTCGGCCGTCAGCCCTAGGTCGCGCTCGGCCACCAGCGCGGCGGCCTCCAGGTCGTTGCGCCGCCAGGCATCGCGCAGCGGGCCCAGCTCGCGCTTGGCATGGCCGCGCCCCAGCGCATAGAGCAACACCAGCAGATGCAGCGGCAACACCAGCCAGCCGTAGGCCAGCGGCTGCAAGGCCATCAGCAGCAGCCCGAGCAGCAAGGCCGGCAGCACCACCAGCGCCAGCAGCACCAGCCAGGGCGCACCCGTCAGGCGCGGGTTGCCCTCGGCGCGGCGCAGCTGGGCCAGCCAGGGGCCGTCCTGCTGGATGCGCACCCGCCAGTCGGAGAACTTTTCCACCAGCAGCGCCAGCAGCATGACCAGGAAACTCATCGGCAGGTCCTTTTCAGGTGTGGGTCAGCAGGTGATCGCCGCCGCGCGCAGGCGCAGCCAGTCGAACGCCGGCCCCGGATCGGTCTTGCGCCCGGGGGCGATGTCGCTGTGCCCGCAGACACGCTCGGGGGTGATCGCCGGATAGGCCTGCTGCAGCAGGCGGCACAGCTCGATCAGCGCAGCGTACTGCGCTTCGCTGTAGGGTTGCTCGTCGGTGCCCTCCAGCTCGATGCCGATGGAGAAATCGTTGCAGCCCTCGCGCCCCGCGAAGCACGAGACACCGGCATGCCAGGCGCGGTCCAGGCAGGAGACGAACTGGGTGATGGCGCCGTCGCGCTCGATGAGGAAATGCGCCGAGACCGTGAGCCCGGCGATCTCGCCGAAGAACGGATGCTCGCTGCAGTCCAGCCGGTTGGCGAAGAATTCCTGCACCTTGCCGGTGCCGAAGCAGCCCGGCGGCAGGCTGATGTTGTGGATCACCAGCAGGGATATCTCGCCGTCGGGGCGCGGGTTGAAGTTCGGCGACGGGCAATGGCGGATGCCCCGGCACCAGCCGGTCGCGCGGTCCAACTGCATGGGGGCGGTCCTCGGGTTGCTCAGCGCGCAGGCTAGCCCCAGCGCCGCTGCGCCTGCAAGCCCGCGGCCGCCTCAGCCGGACCTGCGCGCGGCGGCCTTCTCCTCGCGCCGCGAGGCCAGGCGGTCGGCCAGGCGCGTCGGCTCCGGCAGGCGGTAGCGGGTGACGTAGCGCATCACCAGCTCCGGCGCGCTGTCCAGGCTGACACGGTTGCCCGGCGAGATGATCAGCGGGCGCACCCGCTCCTTGCTGCGCAGCACGCTGCCGATGACCTCGCCCGCACGGTCGCGCAGCGGCACGCGGTCGCCGCGCTGCTCGCCCAGCGGCTCGTGCTCGCCACAGAGGATCTTCTTCGCCACGCCGATGGTCGGCAGCCCGGTGACCACGCCCAGGTGCGCGGCGATGCCCAGCCGGCGCGGGTGGGCGATGCCATGGCCATCGGAAAAGATCAGGTCGGGCACCTCGGGCAGCGCGGCGAGGGCCTGCAGCAGCGCCGGCAGCTCGCGGAACGACAGCAGCCCGGGCACGTAGGGCATCGAGGTCGGGATGCGCGCCAGGCTCTGGGCAACGACCTCCAGGCTGTCCGCGGCGAGCAGCACCACCGCCGCCCGGGTGATGGCGCCGCCCTCCTCGAAGCCGACGTCGACGCCGGCGACCAGCCGCAGCGGCCGGGGAAAATCGTCGACCAGTCGCACCTGGGCGGCGAGCTGCTTCTGCAGTTCGCGGGCGGCGGCCGGGCTGCCGTCCCAGTCGCCGAAGGGGCTGGCCGGATAGGGCGAAGGCTTGGCGGTCATGTGCATCGTCTCCCGGGTTCGAGGGCAATCGGTGGCGCTGGCCTCTGGACAGCGCGACGGAAAAATAGGACGCTCCCGCCGCAACTCGGCAGTTTCACCCTGCCATGGCCAACACAACAATCAGAATAACGACCATGTCCAACGCTCATTCGCTGCGTAGCGTCAGCATCCTGGCTACCGAGGGGGTCTTCGCTTCGACCCTCATGCAGGCCAAGGATTTCTTCCACATGGCCAGCCTGCGCCTGGCCAGGCAACTGGGCCAGCCCCTGCAACCGGCCTTCGAAACCCGCCTGGTGAGCCCCGACGGCGAGCCGGTCAGCAGCTTCAGCGGCACCAGCATCGCCGTCGACGGGGCGCTGCAGCCGACCGATGCGGTGATCCTGCCGGCGTTCTGGGCGAATTTCGACGCCCTGTCGACGCGCTATCGGCAGGTGGTGCCCTGGCTGCGCCAGCAGCATGCCGCCGGCAGCGCCATCTGCGGCGAAGCCACCGGCGCCTTCTGGATGGCCCATGCCGGCCTGCTGGACAACCGCGAGGCGACCACGCACTGGCGCTTCGCCCGCGAATTCAGCGAGCGCTTCCCGCGCGTTCAGCTGGCCAGCGGCAAGCACCTGACCGACAGCGACAACCTCTACTGCGCCGGCGGCACGACCTCCTCCTGCGACCTGTACATGCACCTGATCGAGCGCTTCTGCGGCGCCAACGTCGCCCAGGGCATGGCCCGCGACGTGCTGTTCGAGGTCCAGCGCAGCTACAGCCCCGGGCGGCTCGGCTTCGGCGGGCAGAAGCTGCACCTGGATACCCGCGTGCTGCAGATCCAGGAATGGCTGGAAGAGCATTTCGCCGAGAAATTCCGCTTCGAGGACGTCGCCCGCGACCATGGCATGAGCATCCGCAACTTCATGCGCCGCTTCCAGGCCGCCACCGGCGACAAGCCGCTGCACTACCTGCAGCGCCTGCGCATCGAGACGGCCAAGAACCTGCTCTCGACCACGCGCAAGAGCATCAAGACGATCAGCTACGAGGTGGGCTACGACGACGCGAGCTTCTTCGCCCGGTTGTTCCGCCAGCACACCGAGCTGTCACCCAACCAGTATCGGCAGCAGTACCGGCACAAGAGCGGCTAGCCGCGTCAGGCAGGGGACCGGCAAGCCTCGGCATCTCGGCCAGGGCTTGCCGCTTGCGGGGTTTCCCTAGGGCTTGTGCGGGCGCGAGAGGTATTCGTGCGACTGCATTTCCAGCAGGCGGCTCA
Organism: Pseudomonas oligotrophica; assembly: GCF_021726475.1. Lineage (GTDB taxonomy): Bacteria > Pseudomonadota > Gammaproteobacteria > Pseudomonadales > Pseudomonadaceae > Stutzerimonas > Stutzerimonas oligotrophica. The sequence continues at coordinate 425,149 of NZ_JAKJRU010000002.1, read as the reverse complement.
GGGTGCGCTGGAATTCGAACTCCAGGCGGCCGCCGGCGTAGAGGTCCTTCAGCTCGACCTCGGCGGAGAGGATCAGCTTGACGTTGCGGTCGTAGAACTCGTCGACCAGGTTGATGAAGCGCCGCGCCATGTCGTCCTTGGCGACGTTCATCTGCTCGATGTTGGAGACCAGCACCGCCTCGAAGATCTTGCCCAGCTCGATGTAGTCGTTCTGGCTGCGCGGCCCGTCGCAGAGGGAGCGGAACTCGAACCAGGCGACATCGTTGGCGACCTTGCGCGCGCGGATCTCGCGGTTCTCGATCATCAGCGCCTCGTCCTCGAGCACCTTGCAGTTCTCGGTGAGCAGGCTCTTGAAGCTCTTTTCCAGGCTCAGCTCGGCCTCGGCATCGAGCGGGAAGTGGTAGAGCTCGGCCTGCTCCAGGGCACGCAGGCGGTAGTCGATGCCGCTGTCGACGTTGACCACCTCGGTGTGCTTCTTCAGCAGTTCGATGGCCGGCAGGAAGCGCGCCCGCTGCAGGCCGTCCTTGTACAGGCCGTCGGGGACGATATTGGAGGTCGCCACCAGGCTCACGCCGTTCTTGAACAGCTCTTCGAGCAGGGTGGCGAGGATCATCGCGTCGGTGATGTCGGAGACGAAGAACTCGTCGAAGCAGATCACCCGTGCCTCGTCGGCGAAGCGCTTGCCGATGATGGTCAGCGGGTTCTTCTCGCCCTTGAGGGTCTTCATCTCCTCGTGCACGCGCTTCATGAAGCGGTGGAAGTGCGTGCGCATCTTCTGCTTGAACGGCAGCGCGTCGTAGAAAGTGTCGACCAGGTAGGTCTTGCCGCGCCCCACGCCGCCCCAGAAATACAGCCCCTTGACCGGCTCCTGGGATTTCTTGCCGAACAGCTTGCCGAACAGCCCGCTGTTGTTGCGCTCGCTGGCCAGCAGGTCGTCGTACAGCCGCTGCAGATGGCGCACGGCATTTTCCTGTGCGGCATCGTGGAAGAAATCGGGACGTTTCAGGTCAGCCTGATAGCGCTCAAGAGGAGTCATGGCGGAGCCGGGGTTGGAAAACGGGGCCGACACTTTAGCCGCGCCCTCGGCGGTTGGCAATTTACTCAGATCGTTCAAACCTCTGTCCTCCTTGGGCCTGACGCTGGCTTCGACCGCGCGCGGCGGCACAGGTGCGACAGGCGGCGGGATGCGGGCGGGCCGGCCGGATGCCGCCCGCCCGGCGATCAGTCCTGGACGAGCGTGGCGATGGCTTCGCGCACACGCAGCATGGCGGCATCCAGGGCGTCCGGATCGGCGAAGCTCGGGCTGTCGGCGACGCACTCGTCGTCCAGCCAGAGGGTGAACTGCGTGCCTTCGTCCTCGCGCAGCTCCAGCGCATCGGGGCCGCCGGCGATCAGCCGCTGGGTCAGCACGCCGATGGCCTGCGGGTTGCTCAGCGGGCGCGAGAGCAGCAGCTCCTCGCCGTCGGCGCCAAAGAAGCGGAAGCGGAAGCTGCCGTCGGCCTCGCGGAAGCTGGCGAAACGGGCGGCCTTGCTGGCCTTCTTCTTCGCCGGTGCGACCACCTGGGCCTGGCTGCGGAAGCTGCGCAGGCCCACCGCCTCGCGCAGTTCGCCAAGGAACGGCGTGGCGATGCGGCGCGCCTTGGCGGCGCCGGCCTGGAGGATGTCCTCCAGCTCCGCCGGCTTGGCGATCAGCTGCGCATAGCGCTCGCGCGCCTCGCCCAGCTCGGCGTCGAGCAGCTGGAACAGCCGCTGCTTGGCCTCCCCCCAGGCCAGGCCGTCGAGCAGCTCGGCGCGGAACGCAGCCAGCTGCTCTCCGCTGGCGAAGGCCTGATAGAGCGTGTAGAGGTGAGAACTGTCCGGGTCCTTGGCCTCGCCCGGCAGCTTCGAGTCGGTGACGATGCGCGCCACCGCATCCTTGAGCTGCCTGGCCGAGCCGAACAGCGGGATGGTGTTGTCGTAGCTCTTGGACATCTTGCGTCCATCGAGCCCGGGCAGGGTGGCGACGCTTTCCTCGATCACCGCCTCGGGCAAGGTGAACAGCTCGCGCCCCTGGCCGAACAGGTGGTTGAAGCGCTGGGCGATGTCACGGGCCATTTCCACGTGCTGGATCTGGTCGCGCCCCACCGGCACCTTGTGCGCGTTGAACATCAGGATGTCCGCCGCCATCAGCACCGGGTAGCTGTACAGGCCCATGGTCACGCCGGCATCCGGGTCTTCGCCGCTCTCGAGGTTCCTGTCCACCGACGCCTTGTAGGCATGCGCGCGATTGAGCAGGCCCTTGGCAGTGACGCAGGTCAGCAGCCAGGTCAGCTCGGGGATTTCGGGAATGTCCGACTGCCGGTAGAAGGTCACCCGCTCGGCGTCGAGCCCGCAGGCCAGCCAGGTGGCGGCGATCTCCAGGCGCGAGCGCTGGATGCGCAGCGGGTCATCGCACTTGATCAGCGCATGGTAGTCGGCGAGGAAGTAGAAGGAATCGGCCGCCGCGTCGCGGCTGGCGACGATGGCCGGGCGGATGGCGCCAGCGTAGTTGCCCAGGTGGGGCGTACCGGTGGTGGTGATGCCGGTGAGGATTCGGGTATTCATCGCGTTCGATCTCGATCGGGGCAGCCCGGCCGCGAGGCGGCCCGGGCGGGCGTCGCGTCAGGCCTGCAGCCGCGGAGCGACCAGCGCCTTCAGCTCGACCAGCCTGCCGTGGAAAAAGTGGCCGCATTCTGCCACTTTCAGCAGCTCGTGGGGCCGCTCCAGCGCGGCCGAGTAGGCATAGACCGTCTGCGGGTCGATCACCTCGTCGTCTTCGGGCTGGATGATGGCGAGCTGGCCAGCGGCGGGCAGGCCGGCAACCTCCAGCCGCGATACCGCCGGCGCCACCAGGAACACCTTGTGCACCTCGATGCCGCGCGCCTGCAGTCGGGCGAACAGGCTGGCCGCGACGAAGCCGCCAAAGGAGAAACCGAGCAGCACCAGCGGCAGCCCGGGGCGCTGCGCCAGCAGCCAGTCCAGCGCCGCCTCGGCGTCATCGACCTCGCCCTGCTGCATGTCGTGGCTGCCGGCGCTGCCGCCGACGCCGCGGTAGTTGAAGCGCAGCGTGCTGTATCCGGCATCGCGCGCGGTGCGCTGCAGGGTCGAGACCACCTTGTTCAGCATGGTGCCGCCCTTGACCGGGTTGGGATGGCAGATCAGCGCCAGCCCCTGGGCCTGGCCTTCGTCCTGGTAGAGCCCCTCGAGCACGCCGCAGGGCCCGTCGATGGCAATGGGGGTTTCGCGTTTCAACAAAAGGTGAACTCCGTGACCTTGCGACGAGTCGACTCGTCTTGCTTAGCAGCTGCCCCGAATGCCTCGCGGTATACAGAGCAGGGACGAGACGTTAACGTAAGCACAGCCGTTTTTATAGAAGGAAGGACTCGTGGAACAGACCCTCGCGACCTGGTTGCTCCCGATCGTCGGCTTGATCGTCGGCATCGCCATCGGTTTTCTGGTGGCGCGCAACACCGCGCCCAATCGCACGCAGCGCCAGGTCGACGACCTGCAGGAACGCTTCGACACCTACCAGAGCGAAGTCGTCACGCACTTCAACACCACCGCCAGCCTGCTGCGCAAGCTGACCAACAGCTACCAGGATATCCAGGACCACCTGTCCGACGGCGCCAATCGACTGGCCCTCGACGAACAGACCCGCCAGCGCCTGCTCGCCGCCCTGCACAGCGAAGAGCAACACGGCAGCCGCGAACGCCTGAGCTCCCCGGCCTTCACCGAACCGCCGAAGGACTACGCGCCCAAGGGCGACGACACCCCCGGGACGCTGAACGAGAACTTCGGCCTGAAGAGCCGCCACTGACCCCGCCCGGACGGGGCACCCTGCCCCGTCCAGCCCACCCTCGCGACGAACGCCGCCCTACTGCTGCAAGCGCATCGACAGATCCACCGCCTGCACATGCTTGGTCAGTGCGCCGATGGAGATGTAGTCCACTCCGGTCTCGGCCACCCGCCGCAGGGTGTCGTCACTGATCCCGCCCGACGCCTCCAGCTTCGCCCGCCCGGCCGTCATGGCGACGGCACTGCGCATGTCGTCCAGGCTCAGCTCGTCGAGCATGACGATGTCCGCAGCGGCGGCCAGTGCCTGCTCCAGCTCGTCCAGGCTTTCCACCTCCACCTCCACCGGCTTGCCCGGCGCGATATGGCGTGCCGCCTCGACCGCGGCGGCGATACCACCGCAGGCGGCGATGTGGTTCTCCTTGATCAGGAAGGCGTCGTAGAGGCCGATCCGGTGGTTGTCGCAGCCGCCGCAGGTCACCGCGTACTTCTGCGCCAGACGCAGCCCCGGCAGCGTCTTGCGGGTATCGAGCAGGCGCACGCCAGTGCCCTCGACCAGGTCGGCGTAGTGCCGGCAACGGGTGGCGACGCCGGACAGCGTCTGCAGGAAATTGAGCGCCGTGCGCTCGCCGGTCAGCAGCGAACGGGCCGGCCCTTCGAGGGTGAAGAGCAGGCGATCGGCCGGGACCCGCTCGCCGTCGGCCACCTGCCAATGCACCGCAACCCGCGGATCCAGGCGGCGGAACACCGCGTCGACCCAGGCCGTGCCGGCGATGACTGCGGCCTCGCGGGTGATGACCGCTGCATGCGCCAGGCGCTCGGCCGGGATCAGCTGCGCGGTGATGTCGCCGCTGCCCACGTCCTCGGCCAGGGCGCGGCGCACGTTGGCCTCGATTTCTGCGGTCAGGTCGGCAAGGGTCAGATTCGGCATGGAAAGCGCTCCAGAGGGGTTGCGCCGAAGTATAAGGGCTGGCCTTGCCCCGTGCAGCGCCGGCCTTTTTTACCGTCCAGCGGAAAACGACCGGCCATTTGTGAGGTCCATCATGTCCAGTGCAGGCGTGACGCCAGCGATTGGGAGGCGCGGCCATATACTTGCGCAGCATTCAAAAGCATGGCGCCATGAAAACGACATCTACCCCGTCGGCGCCGTTGTAAAACGCCACCGCGAGAGTATGCTGCGCTGGTTTACCGGCTGAGCGCCAATATAGTGGCGCATTGCTAGCAAAGCGCTGGCCTGCCGCTGCCTTTGCGAACAGAACACCTAGAGCATTGCGCCAACTGGTCGGCGCCGCAGGAGAATCGATGCGAACTGATGCCAAAGTGGTGCACCTGAACAAAGCCGCGCCCGAGCACCGGCAGGCCTCGCCCGCCGCCCGGCTGCCGGTGGCGATCATCAGCGTGCGCGACAAGGCAGCGCAGCAGCTGCGCCAGGGCCTGCAGGCCCTCTTCGACAGCGCTGACGACTCGCTCTTCGAAATCGCCGACCGCGCCGCCAGCAATGCCGAACAGAACGCTTTCTTCGAGGCCATGCGCGACCTGCGCATGAAGCGCCGCACCATCGAGCGCGCCTTCCTGCAGAACCTGTTCGAATCCTTCGTTGCGCTGAACCAGTACCAGATCGGCAAGCCGCCGCAACTCGAGGACGTCTCGCGGGACAGCCTCAGCCTGGTGCAGAACGACGAGCTGGAGGAAACCGTCGCGATCGACGCCATGGTCGCCAAGGTGATCGGGCGCGCCGCCACGCCGCTCAGCCACCTGACCACGCGCATGAATACCCTGGTCAGCAGCAAGCTCGACGACAAGAGCAATCCGCTCGGCCCGCTTGCCATCTGCGACTGCTTCGTCAAGGCCTGCAGCGACCTTGGGGTGAACATCCGGGTCAAGCTGATCATCTACAAGCTGTTCGAAAAACACCTGCTCAGCGAACTCGACAACCTCTATGCCGAGGCCAACCTGACCCTGTCCGCCGCCGGCATCCTGCCCGAACTGCAATCCGCAGCGCCGCGCCGGACACAACCGTCGCGCCCGGCCGCAACGACCTCGGCAGCGACCGGCAGCACGAGCCAGGCCAACGCCCCGCTCCATGACGACCTGCAGGAGGCGGCCTTTTCCGCCCTGCAGAACCTGCTCGCCGAACTGCGCGACAGCAGCGCGCTGCCCGCACGCAATACGCCACGCGACGCCGTGCCGATCAGCACCGGCGACCTGCTGCGCCTGCTCTCGCACCTGCAGGTCCGCGCCCCGGCGTCGCTCGACGACTACGACATGCAGCAACAGCTCGGCCAGCTGCTCGAGCGGGTCAGCGCCAAGACCGGCAAGTCGCGCATCGTCGGCCAGGTGGACGAGGACGTCATCAACCTGGTGTCGATGCTGTTCGACTTCATCCTCGACGACCGCAACCTGCCTGATTCGCTGAAGGCGCTGATCGGCCGCCTGCAGATCCCCCTGCTGAAGGTGGCCGTGCTCGACAAGACCTTCTTCAGTCGCGGCAGCCACCCGGCACGGCGCCTGCTCAACGAGATCGCCTCGGCCGCGATGGGCTGGGGCGACCAGGACGAAACCCAGCGCGACAGCCTGTACCACAAGATCGAACAGGTGGTGGCGCGCCTGCAGAGCGACTTCAGCGACGATCCGCTGATCTTCGCCGAACTGCTCGCCGACTTCCTCGCCTTCGTCGGCGACGAGCGCCGGCGCAGCGAACTGCTCGAGCAGCGCACCCGCGATGCCGAGGAGGGTCGCGCCAAGGCCGAGTTGGCCCGCCAGGAAGTGGAATTCGCACTCAACGAGCGCCTGCTCGGCAAGACGCTGCCCGAAGTGGTGGTGCGCCTGCTGCAGGAGGCCTGGAGCAAGGTACTGCTGCTGACCTGCCTGAAGCACGGCACCCAGTCCGAGCAGTGGCAGGCAGCGCTGGACACCATGGACGAGCTGATCTGGAGCGTCACGCCGCACGAGGATGCCACGTCCCGCGCGCGCATGCTCGAGCTGATGCCCGGCCTGCTCAAGGCACTGCGCGACGGCCTGACCAGTGCGGCATTCGATCCCTTCTCCACGGGGCATTTCTTCACCGAGCTCGAAGCGCTGCACCTGCGCACCATGCAGCAGGCCGAGCAGCCGGGCAGCCCCCCGCAGGCCGAACTGCCGGCCGCGGCCGCCGCGCCCGCCACCCCGGCCATGGTCGAGGTGGTCGAGCAGATCGTCCTGCTCGCGCCGGGCGAGAGCCGCGAACCCGAGCAGCAGGCGAACCTGGATGCCGACGACGAGGCCCTGGCGCGCGTCGACAACCTGCGCGTCGGCAGCTGGGTGGAATTCCAGGAGGACGAGGAACACAAGCTGCGCTGCAAACTGGCGGCCATCATCAAGCCGACCGGCAAGTTCATCTTCGTCAACAGGACCGGCATGAAGGTCCTCGAGAAGACCCGTACCGGCCTGGCCCTCGAATTCCGCCGCGGCGCGATCCGCCTGCTCAACGACACCCTGCTGTTCGACCGGGCACTGGAGTCGGTCATCGGCAACCTGCGCCGCCTCAAGGACAGCTGACCGGCGGTGCGGTCGAGCCCGGCCTACCCCCTGCGACCATGTGTCGCTAGAATGCCCCGAACTCCCGTTCGAGGTGCTTCATGCCGAGCCGCCTGAATCCCGAAGACCAGCAGCGCGTCGACGATTATCTCCGCGCTCCCCAGCACCAGGTCCAGCGCCGGCCGTTCCGCCCGCTCCTGCTGCTCGCCCTGGTACTTGTCGTGGTCATCGGCCTGGGCCTGCTGAGCCGCCTGCTCGCCAGCCTCGTTCACTAGCCGCGCCAGACGGCCAACAGGATCCTTGCAAAGCCTATGAGTCCAATCCATGACACATCGCATCGTAATCGTCGGCGGCGGCGCCGGCGGCCTCGAACTGGCTACCCGCCTGGGCCGCACGCTGGGCAAACGCGGTCAGGCGCGCATCACGCTGGTTGACGCCAACCTCACGCACATCTGGAAACCGCTGCTGCACGAGGTCGCCGCCGGTTCGCTCAACTCCTCGGCGGACGAGCTCAACTATGTCGCCCAGGCGAAGTGGAACCACTTCGAGTTCCAGATGGGCCGCATGATCGCGCTGGACCGCGCAGGCAAGTCCATCCGCCTGGAGGCGACCACCGACGAGCACGGGCTGGAGCTGGTTCCTAGCCGCACCCTGCCGTACGACACCCTGGTGATCGCCGTCGGCAGCACCACCAACGACTTCGGCACGCCCGGAGCCGCCAAGCACTGCCTGTTCCTCGATACACGCAAGCAGGCCGAGCGCTTTCACCGTCAGTTGCTCGGCCACTACATGCGCGCCCATGCCGGCGACCGCTCGCCAGGCGCGATCGACATGGCCATCGTCGGCGCCGGCGCGACCGGCGTGGAGCTGGCCGCGGAGCTGCTGCATGCGGCCCGCGAGCTGGCCGCCTACGGCCTGGACAGCATCAGCCCGGAGAACGTCCGGATCACGCTGATCGAGGCCGGCCCGCGCGTGCTGCCGGCACTGCCCGAGCGCATCAGCCAGCCAGTGCACCAGACGCTGCTCAAGCTGGGCGTCAGGGTGATGACCAATGCCGCGGTCAGCGAGGTCGAGGCACACGGCCTGCATACGCGCAGCGGCGAATTCGTGCCATGCAGCCTCAAGGTCTGGGCCGCCGGCATCCAGGCCCCGGCATTCCTGCGCGAGCTGGATGGCCTGGAGAGCAACCGCATCAACCAGCTGGTGGTATTGCCCAGCCTGCAGACGACCCGCGACCCGGACATCTTCGCCTTCGGCGACTGCGCCGCCTGTCCGCAGCCGGGCAGCGACCGCAACGTGCCGCCGCGCGCCCAGGCGGCCCACCAGCAGGCTTCGCTGCTGGCTCGCTCGCTAGCCCTGCGCCTGGCCGGCAAACCGCTGCCGGAGTACCGCTACCGCGACTACGGCTCGCTGATCTCGCTGTCGCGCTTCTCCGCGGTGGGCAACCTGATGGGCAACCTGACCGGCAACGTGATGCTCGAGGGCTGGCTGGCGCGGATGTTCTACATCTCGCTGTATCGCATGCACCAGATCGCGCTCTACGGCGTGGCCCGCACGGCCCTGATGATGCTCGGCGACAAGCTCAGCCGCAGCACCGAGCCGCGCCTGAAGCTGCACTGAGACCACCTTCGCCGCTGCCGGTGGCTGCCCGGCAGCGGCAGGATGAAATCGCAGGCATAAAAAAACTGGAAGGCCTTGCGGCACTTCCAGTTTCCTTTGCTTCCGAGGAAGCTTGTATGGTGGGTCGTGTAGGATTCGAACCTACGACCAATTGGTTAAAAGCCAACTGCTCTACCGACTGAGCTAACGACCCATGATTGGTCGGGGTAGGGGGATTCGAACTCCCGACATCCTGCTCCCAAAGCAGGCGCGCTACCGGACTGCGCTATACCCCGGCTGGAATTTGGCTCCGCGACCTGGACTCGAACCAGGGACCCAATGATTAACAGTCATTTGCTCTACCGACTGAGCTATCGCGGAACGACTCTATTCCACTCATCGACGCGACGTTCGCGCTTCAGAGGCGCGCCATTTTACGGTTCCCGGATGCCCTGTCAAGCCTGAACTTCGATTCAGTTCAGCCATTTACCTCATCCCGGGCGAACCGGCCGCCCCGCCCTGCGAGGCAGCCGCGCCGGCATTAGGCAAAGACGATATCGTCACCCTCCACCTTCGCCGTGATGGTCGCTCCCGGCACGAAGCGGCCGGCGAGGATCTGCTGCGCCAGCGGGTTCTCGATCCAGCGCTGGATCGCCCGCTTCAGCGGCCGCGCGCCGTACACCGGGTCGTAGCCGACGGCCACCAGCTTGTCCATCGCCTGCTGCGACAGATCCAGGTTCAGCTCGCGCTCGGCCAGGCGCTTGCGCAGGCGGCCCAGCTGGATCTCGGCGATGCCGGCGATCTGCTCGCGGGCCAGCGGATCGAACACCACCACCTCGTCGATACGGTTGATGAACTCGGGGCGGAAGTGATGGCTGACCGCGTCCATCACCGCCGCGCGCTGCGCCTCGGTGTCGCCGACCAGCTCCTGGATCTGCGCCGAGCCGAGGTTGGAGGTCATCACGATCACGGTGTTCTTGAAGTCCACCGTGCGCCCATGGCTATCGGTCAGCCGGCCATCCTCGAGCACCTGCAGCAGCACGTTGAAGACGTCCGGGTGGGCCTTCTCCACCTCGTCCATCAGCACCACCGAGTAAGGCTTGCGGCGCACCGCCTCGGTCAGGTAGCCACCCTCCTCGTAGCCGACATAGCCGGGCGGCGCGCCGATCAGCCGGGCGACGCTGTGCTTCTCCATGAACTCGGACATGTCGATGCGGATCATCGCCTCCTCGGTATCGAAGAGAAACTCGGCGAGCGCCTTGCACAGCTCGGTCTTGCCCACCCCGGTGGGACCGAGGAAGAGGAACGAGCCACTCGGCCGGTTCGGATCGGCCAGGCCGGCGCGCGAGCGGCGCACCGCATTGGCCACCGCCACCACCGCCTCGTGCTGGCCGATCACGCGGGTGTGCAGCATGTCCTCCATGCGCAGCAGCTTCTCGCGCTCGCCCTCGAGCATCTTCGACACCGGGATGCCGGTCCACTTGGAGACCACCTCGGCGATTTCCTCGTCGGTCACCTTGTTGCGCAGCAGTTGGTTCTCGGTCTTGCCATGCTGGTCGACCATCTGCAGGCTGCGCTCCAGGTCCGGGATCACGCCATACTGCAGTTCGGCCATGCGTGCCAGGTCGCCCTTGCGCCGAGCCGCCTCGAGATCGGCCTTGGCCTGCTCGATCTTCTGCTGGATCTGCGCCGAGCCCTGGACCTCGGCCTTCTCCGACTTCCAGATTTCCTCGAGGTCGGCGTATTCCTTCTCCAGCTTGGCGATGTCGTCTTCCAGTTTGGCCAGGCGCTTTCTGGTGGCCTCGTCGTCCTCCTTCTTCAACGCCTCGCGCTCGATCTTCAACTGGATCAACCGGCGATCCAGGCGATCGAGTTCCTCGGGCTTGGAGTCGATTTCCATGCGGATGCGGCTGGCCGCCTCGTCGATCAGGTCGATGGCCTTGTCCGGCAACTGGCGGTCGGTGATGTAGCGATGACTGAGCTTGGCCGCGGCGATGATCGCGCCATCGGTGATGGTCACGCCGTGGTGCACCTCGTAGCGCTCCTTGAGGCCGCGCAGGATAGCGATGGTGTCCTCCTCGCTCGGCTCGTCCACCAGCACCTTCTGGAAGCGGCGCTCCAGCGCCGCATCCTTTTCGATGTACTGGCGGTATTCGTCCAGCGTGGTGGCCCCGACGCAGTGCAGTTCGCCGCGCGCCAGCGCCGGCTTGAGCATGTTGCCGGCGTCCATCGAGCCCTCGGCCTTGCCGGCACCGACCATGGTGTGCAGCTCGTCGATGAACAGGATCACTCGACCTTCCTGCTTGGCCAGCTCGTTGAGCACCGCCTTGAGGCGCTCCTCGAACTCGCCGCGGAACTTGGCGCCGGCGATCAGCGCGCCCATGTCCAGCGACAGCAGGCGCTTGTCCTTCAGGCCATCCGGCACCTCGCCGTTGACGATGCGCTGGGCCAGCCCCTCGACGATGGCGGTCTTACCCACTCCCGGCTCGCCGATCAGCACCGGGTTGTTCTTGGTGCGGCGCTGCAGGACCTGGATGGTGCGGCGGATCTCGTCGTCGCGGCCGATCACCGGGTCGAGCTTGCCCTCCTCCGCGCGGCGGGTCATGTCGACGGTGTACTTGTCCAGCGCCTGGCGCGATTCCTCGGCATTGGGGTCGTTCACCGCCTGGCCGCCGCGCAGGTTGGCGATGGCGTTCTCCAGCGCCTTCTTCGATACGCCCTGGCCGAGCAGCAGCTTGCCCAGGCGGGTGTTGGGATCCAGCGCCGCGAGCAGCACCAGCTCACTGGAGATGTACTGGTCGCCTTTCTGCTGGGCCAGGCGGTCGGCCTGGTTGAGCAGCCGCGCCAGGTCCTGGGACATGTTCATGTCGCCGGTGGGGCTCTGCAGCTTGGGCAGCCCGTCCAGCTCCCTGGTCAGGGCCTGGCGCAGCGCATTGACGTCGAAGCCGACCTGCATCAGCAGCGGCTTGATCGAGCCACCCTGCTGGTCCAGCAGGGCCTGCATCAGGTGCAGCGGCTCGATGGCCGAATGGTCCAGGCCGACGGCGATGGACTGGGCATCGGAAAGGGCAAGCTGCAGCTTGCTGGTCAAACGGTCGATACGCATGAAGAGTCATCCTCGAGTGGAGCGGGCCGGCATTGACTCGCCAAAAGACAAGACCCGCGAGATGCAGCATAGATGAGGATGATTGTTGTCGATTCAACCCGGGCGGCGTTGACCGAGGTCATGCCGGGCGTCGCGCGCGGCCCGCCGGGATGGTCCTAGTCGAGCCAGACCAGGCTGGCGAAGCGCCCGGTCTGCGGGGTGCGGCGATAGGAATAGAAGCGCGGATCACTGAAGGTGCACAGTCCGCCGCCATGGACCGCCGCGACGCCCTGCGCGGCCAGGCGGATGCGGGCCAGGGCATAGAGATCGGCCATGAAGCGCCCGGCGTTCACGCTGGGCACGAACGCCACGCTCGCCTGCGGATGCGCTTCGACGAAGGCCTGGCGCACCTCGGCGCCGACCTCGAAGGCCTGCGGACCGATCGCCGGGCCGAGCCAGACCAGCAGTTCCTGCGGTGCAACGTCCAGCGCCGCCAGGGTGTTCTCCAGCACACCGCCGGCCAGCCCGCGCCAGCCGGCATGCGCCGCCGCCACGCGGGTGCCGGCGCGGTCGCAAAAGAGCACAGGCAGGCAATCGGCCGTCAGCACCGCGCAGGCTCGCCCGCGCTCGGTGCTCCAGCTGGCGTCGGCCACCACCCCCGCAGCCACCGCCGCAGGCACCACGTCGCAGGAATGCACCTGCGCCAGCCAGCTGACCTCGCAACCCAGCAGCTGCTGCAGGCGCTGGCGGTTCTCGGCGACCGCCGCGGGCGCGTCACCAACATGGTCGCCAAGGTTGAAGGTTTCGAACGGCGCCAGGCTGACGCCGCCGGCGCGCGTGGTGACGCAGGCCCGAACATTGGCCGGCGCCGGCCAGTCCGGCAGCAGCCAGTCGTTCGGCCAGGGGCTCATCCGACGAACGCCTCGCGATCCTGCTGCAGCAGGGTCAGTAGCCAGACGAAGTCGTCGGGCAGCGGCGACTCCCACTTCATCCGCTTGCCGGTGGCCGGGTGTTCCAACTCGAGAAAGCGTGCGTGCAGCGCCTGACGCGGAAACTCGCGCAGCTCCTGCACGAGCGTCGGATTGGCCGCCGGCGGGATGCGGAAGCGCCCGGCGTAGAGCGGATCGCCCACCAGCGGATGGCCGATGTGCGCCATGTGCACGCGGATCTGGTGGGTGCGGCCGGTCTCCAGCTTGACCCGCACATGGGTATGCGAGCGGAAGCGCTCGAGCACGCGGTAATGGCTGACCGCCGGCTTGCCGCCCTCGACCACCGCCATGCGCTGGCGCTGCTGGCCGTGCCGGCCGATGGGTGCATCGACGGTGCCGCCGGTGATCACCACGCCGATGACGATGGCCTCGTAGATGCGGCTGACGCTGCGTGCCTGCAGCTGCTCGACCAGGCGGGTCTGCGCCTGGAGCGTCTTGGCGACCACCATCAGCCCGGTGGTGTCCTTGTCCAGGCGATGCACGATGCCGGCACGCGGCACGTTGATCAGCTCCGGTACATGGTGCAGCAGCGCGTTGAGCAACGTGCCGTCGGCATGCCCGGCGGCCGGATGCACCACCAGTCCGGCGGGCTTGTCGAGCACCAGGATGTGCTCGTCCTCGTAGACGATGTTCAACGGGATGGCCTGAGCCTCCCACTCGCCCTGCGCCTGCTGCTCGGCAGTCAGCTCCAGCACGGCGCCGGCATGGACGGTGTCGCGCGGGCGCAGCACGGCGCCATCGACGGTGAGCACGCCATCCTTGATCCATGCAGCCAGGCGCGAGCGCGAATGCTCGCTGAAAAGCTGCGCGGCGATCTGGTCGAGACGCTGGCCGCCGAGGTCGAAGGGGACCTCGGCGCGGAGGTGGATGGCCTGTTTGCTGGTCGTGGACATAAGGGCACTGCGGCGGGGGCGAGCCTTTGGTTTCGGCTACGCGCTTGTGTTTAAATACGGCGTCTTTGCCCCGGCAAACCGGGGCGCTCATCATAACAGGACGGCTCCGGGCGAGACAGCCAGCCGTCACAGGGACGCAAGCCGCCATGCAAGTGAAACACCTGCTGCTGATCGCCATTTTCGCCCTTACCGCCGCCTGTTCGTCCAACGAAACCGTCGACGAGAACCTGGGCGAGGTCGAGCTGTACCAGCAGGCGCAGGCCGACCTGGACAACAAGGCCTACACCAGCGCCATCAGCAAGCTCAAGGCGCTGGAGTCGCGCTACCCCTTCGGCCGCTTCGCCGAGCAGGCGCAGCTGGAACTGATCTACGCCTACTACCGCAACCTGGAGCCGGAAGCGGCCCGCTCCGCCGCCGAGCGCTTCATTCGCCTGCATCCGCAGCATCCGAACGCCGACTACGCCTACTACCTCAAGGGCCTGGCCTCGTTCGACCAGGACCGTGGCCTGCTCGCCCGCTTCCTGCCGCTGGACATGACCAAGCGCGACCCGGGCGCGGCGCGCGACTCGTTCAATGAATTCGCCCAGCTCACCAGCCGCTATCCGAACAGCCGTTATTCGCCGGATGCCAAGGCGCGGATGATCTACCTGCGCAACCTGCTGGCCGCCAACGAGATCCACGTCGCCCACTACTACCTCAAGCGCCAGGCCTACGTCGCCGCCGCCAACCGGGGCCGCTACGTGGTGGAGAACTTCCAGGGCACTCCGTCGGTGGCCGATGGCCTGGCGGTGATGACCGAGGCCTACCAGCGCCTGGGCCTGGACGAACTCGCCGCCAGCAGCCTGGACACGCTGCGCCAGAACTACCCGGACCACGTCTCGCTGGAGGACGGCGAATTCACCCCGCGCGAAACCGAGCAGGACACCCGCGGCTGGCTGAGCCGCGCCACCCTCGGCCTGATCGAGAGCGACGTGCCGCCGCCGGACACCTCGCGGGCGAACCGCGACGTCATCCGCCAGTACGAGGCCGCCGAGCGCGAGCTGCCCGAGGAACTGGTCCCGGTGCTCGACGAAGCGCGCGAAGCCGAGGCGCCGAAGCGCTCCTGGTGGAACCGCCTGACCTTCGGCCTGTTCGACTGAAACCGCGCGCCTCGCTGGCAGGCGCCCGACCGCAGGATCAAGCTCGGCTGGCCGCGCAGCCTCGCTCCAGGAAGTCTCGATGGGCCTGGTTCGTCTTCTGTTCTGGATCGCCCTGATCGCCGCCGCCTTCTGGCTGTGGCGACGGCTGTTCCGCAAGAATCCCGGCAAGCCACGCGCCACGGAAGTGCCGATGGTGCGTTGCGCCCACTGCGGCGTGCATGTGCCGCAGAACAAGGCCCTGCAGGCCTCGGGGCAGTGGTATTGCAGCCAGGCGCACCTGGAGCGAGGCCGCCAGCCTGGTGGACACTGACGCCCGGGCGGGCAGCGCCAGCCAGAGCCAGCGCATCCTGCGCCTGTACCACCTCTACCGGCTGGCCATCGGCCTGGCGCTGGTGCTGCTGATCAGCAGCGACCTGCACAGCGATCTCCTGCAAATGAGCAACCCGCAGCTGTTCGGCTACGGGACCTGGCTCTACCTGATCCTCAACATCGTCATCGCCGTGCTGTTGCAGAACCCGCAGCAGACGCTGCAGGTCACGGCGCTGGCGCTGCTGGACGTGATGCTGCTCGCCGCGCTGTTCTACTTCGCCGGCGGCACGCCCAGCGGCATCGGCAACCTGATCATCATCGCCGTCGCGATTGCCAATATCCTCGTGCGCGGCAAGGTGGGCTTCCTGATCGCCGCGGTCGCCGCCACCGGGCTGATCTACCTGACCTTCTACCTCAGCCTCGACTACCCGACCGCCAGCAGCCAGTTCGTCCAGGCCGGCGCCCTCGGCACGCTGTGCTTTGCCGCCGCGCTGCTGGTGCAGGGCCTCACGCACCGCCTGCAGGCCAGCGAGACCCTGGCCCGCCAGCGCGCCGAGGACGTGGCCAACCTGGAAGCGCTGAACACCCTGATCCTGCAACGCATGCGCACCGGCATCCTGGTACTCGATCCGCAGCAGCGCGTGCTGCTCGCCAACCAGGGCGCGCTGCAGATGCTTGAGCAGGACAGCCTGACCGGCGAGCCACTGGCCGAGCATTGCCCCGAACTGATCGCCCGCCTGGGCCAGTGGCAGGACAACCCGACGCTGCGCGCGCGCAGCCTGCAGGTCTCGCTCGGCGGGCCGATGCTGCAACCCAGCTTCGCCTCGCTGCAGCACGGCGAGAAGTGCAACACCCTGGTGTTCCTCGAAGACATCTCGCAGATCGCCCAGCAAGCCCAGCAACTCAAGCTGGCCTCGCTGGGCCGGCTGACCGCGAGCATCGCCCACGAGATCCGCAATCCGCTCGGCGCGATCAGCCACGCCGCGCAGTTGCTGCAGGAGTCCGACCAACTGGACGGGCCGGACCGGCGCCTGGCGCAGATCATCCAGGACCATTCGCGGCGCATGAACCTGGTGATCGAAAACGTCCTGCAGCTGTCGCGCCGGCGCCAGGCCGACCCCCAGCTACTGGACCTCAAGTACTGGCTGCATCGCTTCGTCAGCGAATTCCGCAGCGGCCTGGCGCCCGGCCAGCAGCTGCACCTGGAGACGGTCGGCAGCTCGTTGCAGACCCGCATGGACCCCAACCAGCTGACCCAGGTGCTCACCAACCTGGTGCAGAACGGCCTGCGCTACAGCGGCCAGCTGCACGACCAGGCGCAGGTCTGGCTGCGCCTTTACCGCGACGAGGCCAGCGACCTGCCCATGGCCGAGGTGCTCGACGACGGCCCCGGCGTCGCTCCCGAGCAGCTGCAGAACATCTTCGAGCCCTTCTACACCACCGAGAGCAAGGGCACCGGCCTTGGGCTATACATCTCCCGCGAGCTCTGCGAAAGCAACCAGGCACGCCTGGACTACCAGCCGCGCGCCGAGGGTGGCAGCTGCTTCCGGATCGTCTTCGCCCACCCGCGCAAGCTCGGCTGAAGCGAAGCGGCTACTCGTCACACATCGACCAAAGCAAGCGCCGGGCCGAGCCCCGTGCGGTTAACATGGGCGCTGCAGCACGCCCATCAGCCGACAGAAAGAACCATGAGCGCCCGCCAGAAAGCCCTGATCATCGACGACGAGCCCGACATCCGCGAACTGCTGGAGATCACCCTCGGGCGGATGAAACTCGATACGCGCAGTGCCCGCAGCGTCAAGGAGGCGCGCGAGTGCCTGAGCCGCGAGCACTACGATCTGTGCCTGACCGACATGCGCCTGCCGGACGGCTCCGGACTCGAGCTGCTGCAGCACATCCAGCAGCAGCACCCGCACCTGCCGGTGGCGATGATCACCGCCTACGGCAGCCTGGACACCGCGATCAGCGCGCTGAAGGCCGGCGCGTTCGATTTCCTCACCAAGCCGGTGGACCTCAACCGCCTGCGCGAGCTGGTCAGCACCGCCCTGCGCCTGCGCAGCGCGGCGCCGGAGGCGCCGGTGGACAACCGCCTGCTCGGCAATTCGCCGCCGATGCGTACCCTGCGCAAGCAGATCGCCAAGCTCGCCCGCAGCCAGGCGCCGGTCTACATCAGCGGCGAGTCGGGCAGCGGCAAGGAACTGGTGGCGCGCCTGATCCACGAGCAGGGCGCACGCGCCGAGCGCCCCTTCGTGCCGGTCAACTGCGGCGCGATCCCCTCCGAGCTGATGGAAAGCGAGTTCTTCGGTCACAAGAAGGGCAGCTTCAGCGGTGCCATCGAGGACAAGCCCGGGCTGTTCCAGGCCGCCAACGGCGGCACACTGTTCCTCGACGAGGTGGCCGACCTGCCCTTGCCGATGCAGGTCAAGCTGCTGCGCGCGATCCAGGAAAAGGCCGTGCGCGTGGTCGGCGGCGCCCAGGAGGTGATGGTCGACGTGCGCATCCTCTGCGCCACGCACAAGGACCTGGCCAGCGAAGTCGCGGCCGGCCGCTTCCGCCAGGATCTCTACTACCGGCTGAACGTCATCGAGCTGCGCGTGCCGCCGCTGCGCGAACGACGCGAAGACATCGGCCTGCTGGCCGAGGTGATGCTCAAGCGCCTGGCCACCGACTGCGACCAGCAACCGGCCCGGCTGACTGCCGATGCCCTGGCCAAGCTGGAGAACTACCGCTTCCCCGGCAACGTGCGCGAGCTGGAGAACATGCTCGAGCGCGCCTACACGCTGTGCGAGGACGACGAGATCCGCGCCGGCGACCTGCGCCTGGCCGACGCCGCGCCGGCAGGCGAAGGCGGCGACAGCAGCCTGGCGCAGATCGACAACCTGGAAGACCACCTCGAGGAGATCGAGCGCAAGCTGATCATGCAGGCCCTCGAGGAGACCCGCTGGAACCGCACCGCGGCCGCGCAGCGCCTGGGCCTGACATTCCGCTCCATGCGTTATCGCTTGAAGAAGCTGGGACTCGACTGAGCCCCCGCTCGAAACACCAGGCCAGCGCTGCCCGCCAAGCCTGCCCCACTAGTCATCACGAGCCGGAACGCAGGAGGGACGCAGCCCAGCCTGCGCCGTTCCCGCCCATCAGCCCTGCGACAGCAGGTTGCGCAAATCGATGATCGCCGCGTTGGCGCGGGAGATGTAGTTGGCCATCACCAGCGAATGGTTGGCCAGCACGCCGTAGCCGCTGCCATTGAGCACCATCGGGCTCCACAGCGGCTCCTGCGCCGCCTCGAGTTCGCGGATGATCTGCCGCACGCTGACGGTGGCGTTCTTCTTCGCCAGCACGTCGGCGAAATCCACCTCGATGGCCCGCAGCAGGTGCGACAGCGCCCAGGCCTGGCCGCGCGCCTCGTAGAAGACATTGTCGATCTGCAGCCAGGGGGTCTCGACCACTTCTTCTTTCAACTGTGGCACGACACCGGCATTCGCCTGCTCGTTGGCCAGGTTGGTGTCCAGCTTGACCCGGCCGACGCTGGCCGAGAGCCGTTGCGACAGCGAGCCGAGACGGGTGGCGACATCGCCCAGCCAGCTATTGAGGTTGTCGGCACGGGTGTAGAACAGCGCCTGGGGCGCCGGGTCGCTGAGCCGCACCAGGTAGCGGTCCAGCGAACGGATGCCGTTGCGATACTCGCCCTCCGACGCCGGCAGCGCCCAGCTGCGGTTGTCGAAGTGGAAGAACGGCTCACCCTTGGACAGATCAGGATCTTCCGTGGACTGCGACTGCGAGCGGGTGAAGTCCTTGCGCAGGGCGCGGGTCAGGTCCCGTACCTGGACCAGCACGCCGTATTCCCAGGACGGCATGTTGTCCAGCCAGAGGCCAGGCGGGGCGATGTCGTTGCTCAGGTAGCCGCCCGGCTTGTCGAGCAGGGTGCTCGCGACGCGCTTGAGGGTTTCCACCGTGGTGTAGCCATTGACCAGTTGGCGCCCGGAGGCCTCGGACGCCTCGCGGGCGTGCTGCTGCACCGGGAACAAGTCCGGCTCGCGGCTCCAGTACCAGCCCACCAGCAGCGCCACCAGCAGCAGGATCGCCAGCACCACCGCCAGCATCTGCCAGATCGGCTTGCCCACTGCGGCTCCCGCTGAGCGGCCGTTGGAGCGGCCAAGGCGGGCGAAGCGATTCTTCAGGTCGAGCATGGGCGGGGTGTCCTTCTTTCGATGGGCGAAAGGCGCCGGCACGGCGGCCGGCGCGGCAGCCGCACCACTATAACGCAGCTGCCGGGCGACTCCGCGCGAAATTGTGAAGCGCGCCACGGGTCACTGGCATGACCACCCGAGGTTAGTGATAGCATGGCGCCACCATCGAGCTATTTCCCCCCACGACACCGCAGGACGCCGGAACCATGTCGGATCAGGAAGGACTCAAGCAGCATTTCGCCCAGCGCGTCATCCACCAGGCACGGGAAGTCCTGGAGCTGTGGCAACAGTTGCAGCGCGGCGAATGGAGCGACCGCTATCACGCCACGCTGACCGATGCCACGTTGCGCCTGCGCCGCTTCGCCGAGCGCTTCGAGCAGACCGAGCACAGCCTGCTGGCGATCAGCATCGAGGACTGCCTCGGCGACATCCGCGACAACCGCGGGCGACTGTCCAGCGAGACCATCTCCACGCTCAGCCAGTTGGTCTACCGGCTGGCGCGCACCGGCCTGCGCCACGGCGACCCGCACAACCAGTCGTTCCTGCCGCCACTGAGCAAGCCGGTGTACATCGCCCTGCAGGACCTCGAGCGAGCCGAGCACCTGGTGCGCCAGCTGGACTTCTTCGGCATGAGCGCGCGGGCCTTCGCCAGCGTCGCCGAGTTCCGCGCGGCAATGCACGAGCGGCACCCGGCGGCGATCGTCATGGAGATTGACTTCGACGGCGCCGGCGGCGGCCTGCAGCTGGCCGAGCAGTTGCAACAGGGACTCGAGGACAAGCTGCCGATCCTCTTCTTCAGCCACCAGGAAACCGACACCCCGACCCGCCTGGCCGCGGTCCGCGCCGGCGGCCTGGAGTTCTTCACCGGCACCCTGGACGCCTCCAGCCTGCTGGAGAAGATCGAGATATTCACCCGCACCGCGCACTACGAGCCGATCCGGGTGCTGATCATCGACGACTCCCGGGCCCAGGCGACCCATACCGAGCGCGTGCTGAACAACGCCGGCATCGTCACCCAGACCCTGACCGAGCCGATCCAGGCGATCGCCGCGCTGGCCGAGTTCCAGCCGGACCTGATCATCCTCGACATGTACATGCCCGACTGCCTGGGTACCGAGCTGGCCAAGGTGATCCGCCAACACGAGCGCTACGTCAGCGTGCCGATCATCTATCTCTCGGCCGAGGACGACCTGGACAAGCAGCTCGACGCCATGGGCGAAGGCGGCGACGACTTCCTCACCAAGCCGATCAAGCCCAGCCACCTGATCGCCACGGTACGCACCCGCGCCGCCCGCGCGCGCAGCCTCAAGGCCCGCATCGTGCGCGACAGCCTGACCGGCCTGTACAACCACACCCACTGCCTGCAACTGCTGGACGATGCCCGTTTTCGTGCCCGCCGCGACAACCGCCCGCTGGCTTTCGCCATGCTCGACATCGACCACTTCAAGCAGGTCAACGACACCTTCGGCCACCCGATGGGCGACCGGGTGATCAAGAGCCTGGCGCTGTTCCTCAAGCAGCGCCTGCGCAAGACCGACCACATCGGCCGCTACGGTGGTGAGGAATTCGCCGTGGTGATGCCGGACACCGGCGCCGAGGCCGCCGCCCGGGTCCTTGACGAGATCCGCCAGCGCTTCGCCGAGATCCGCTATCCGGCGCAGCCCGGCGACCTGAGCTGCACCTTCAGCTGCGGCGTCACCGAGCTCTGCGCCGACGCCGACGTGCGTGCGCTCACCCAGCAGGCCGACAGCGCGCTGTACCGGGCCAAGCGCGCCGGACGCAACCGGGTCGAGCGCTTCCAGCACTGTCATCAGGATGACATCAAAGTGCCATAACCTGCCGCCTCCGTAGCTGCTGCCGCGCGAGGCCAGGATGCGTCTGAAGTCGCTCACCACCCTCAATACCCTGCTGCTGGTCGGCGTCTGCCTGGCCCTGGGCGCCACGCTCTGGTGGTCCGAGCAGGCCCTGCAACGGCCCTACCTGCTGATGGCTCGCTACCTCAGCCTGTCGCAGCACTTCGAACAGCAGAGCGCCGCCAACATCCGCACCTACCTGCATGGCGGCGATGCCCTGCGCCACAGCCAGGCAGCGGCCTCGCTGGCCGCCCTCGACGCGGAACTCAAGGAACTGCCGGATACCTTCGCCGCCGCGCTGCGGCCGAGCATCGTCTCGCTGGGCGAATTCGTCGCCGGCGACCTGCTCGCCGCCGGCAAGCTGGCCGGCGACCCCCAGGGCCTACTGCTGCAAGCCGAACGCGAGACTGCCGCCAACCTCGACCAGCTTGCCGCCTACGTCGCGCAGAGCGAGCGCCCAGAGGCCGATGCCTACCGCGCACCACTGTTCGAGGCCAGCCAGCAGTTGCTGCGTCTGAGCCATGCCCGCGGCAAGCTGGTCGACAGCGGCCGCGAGGAACTCGCCGAGCCAGTGCTGCAGGCGCAGCAAGCATTGCAGCAGCAGGTCGAGCGCCTCGAACAGCTGCCCCTGCTCGGCGTCCTCGAGGCGCAGCACTCGGCGGCGAGCGACTTTGCCGCCCTGCTCGAGCTGGACACCGCGCAGACGCAGCAGCAGGCGGTCGACCAGGGCGAGCAGCTGCGCCGCGAACTGCGCGGCCTGGTCAAGCGTTACCCACAGGAGCTGGCGCGCACCCGCGAGCTGATCGCCACCCGCCATGCGCTGGCGAGCGCCACCGAGGAGCGTCTGGCCGCCGTACAGCAGGCCCTCGCCGCCCTCGACCCGGCGGTGCGCGCCGAACATGGCCGGATCCAGCAGGAAGTACGCCTGGTGCAGGGCGCGATCATCGCGCTGATCCTGTTCATCGCCCTGGGCATCGACCGCCTGCAGCGCCAGCTCACCCGGACCCTCGGCGCGTTGGTGCCGTCACTGTCGGCCTGGGCCCGCGGCGATTTCGCCGAGCCGGCCCGCATCGCCTCGCGCATCGACGACCTGCGCGAGATGGAAAGCTCGCTCAATCAGCTGCGTGGCTACCTGTTGCAACTGGTCGGCACCCTGCGCCAGCAGGCCGAGGATGTCGCCGGCAGCAGCCGCAGCCTGGACAGCATGAGCGACGAGCTGCACCGCAGCGCCCGCAGCCAGGCCGACAACACGGCGCAGATCCGCGATTCGCTGGGCGAGCTGGAAGCCACCATTCAGCAGGTCGCCGAGGGCGCCGGCGAGACTGCTGCGGCCGGGCGTGGCGCGGCCCGCGCAGTGAGCGAGGGCCAGCAGGTGATCGCCCAGAGCCTGGGCGGCCTGCGCGCGCTGGTCGGCGAGGTCCAGGACAATGCCCAGGCGATCGAACGCCTGAGCGAGGAGACCTCGGCCATCGGCAAGGTGCTGACGGTGATCCGCTCGATCGCCGAGCAGACCAACCTGCTGGCGCTCAACGCGGCGATCGAGGCGGCGCGCGCGGGCAGCCACGGGCGCGGCTTCGCGGTGGTCGCCGACGAGGTGCGTTCGCTGGCGCAGCGCACCACCGGGGCAACCGAGGAGATCCAGCAACTGATCGCGCACCTGCAGGGCGCTGCCACGCAGTCGCTGGAAGCCATGCGCACCCAGGTCGAGCATGCCGAGCGTACCGCCCAGCTGGCGCAGACGGCCGACGGCGCGCTGGAAGGCATCGTGCGCACCATCACCGACATCGGTCGCATGGCCGAGCAGATCGCCGAGGCCACCGCCCAGCAGAGCGCGGCGGTCAGCGAGATCCGCAGCCACAGCGAACATATCCACCAGATCGGCGACACCAACCTGGCGCATATCGCCCAGGGCCGCGAGCAGAGCGCGCAGATGCTGCGCCTGGGCGGGCAGCTGGAGCAGGCCACCCGCGCCTTCCGTTTCTAGCGGCCCGGCCTCAGCGCGGCGCCACCGGCCGCTGCGGCTTGCGCCCCTTGCCCGCCGGCTTGCCGCCATTGGCCGCCTTGCGCCGGGCCTCGGCGGCGGCCTTGGCCTGCTCGCGCTTGTCCCAGGCATTGCCGTCGTGGCTGCGCGGCGGCAGGCCGGTGTGCTGGGTGAGGATCTTGCCGCCCTGCCCGGCCTTCTTGCTGCCGGCCGGGGTGGAGTTCTTGCGTCGCGCGCTCTGGTAGCCGTCCACCGCCGGCTGGTGCGCCGGAATCAGCTGGTGCTTGCCGCTGCCGATCAGGTCGGCGCGGCCCATGCGCAGCAGCGCCTCGCGCAAGAGCGGCCAGCCCTTGGGATCGTGGTAGCGCAGGAAGGCCTTGTGCAGGCGGCGTTGCTCCTCGCTCTTGACGATGGTCACGCCCTCGCTCTTGTAGGTCACCTTGCGCAGCGGGTTCTTGCCGCTGTGGTACATCGCGGTGGCGGTGGCCATCGGCGAAGGATAGAAGGCCTGCACCTGGTCGGCGCGAAAGCCGTTGGCCTTGAGCCACAGCGCCAGGTTGAGCATGTCCTCGTCGGTGGTGCCCGGGTGCGCGGCGATGAAGTAGGGGATCAGGTACTGCTCCTTGCCCGCCTCCTTCGAGAACTTCTCGAACATGCGCTTGAAGCGGTCGTAGGTGCCGATGCCCGGCTTCATCATCTTGTCCAGCGGGCCGCGCTCGGTGTGCTCCGGGGCGATCTTCAGGTAGCCGCCGACATGGTGGGTGACCAGCTCCTTGACGTACTCCGGCGACTCCACGGCGAGGTCGTAGCGCAGCCCCGAGGCGATCAGGATCTTCTTAACGCCCGGCAGCGCACGCGCCTTGCGGTACAGCTCGATCAGCGAGCTGTGGTCGGTGTTGAGGTTCTCGCAGATGCCCGGGAACACGCAGGACGGCTTGCGGCAGTGCTTCTCGATGTCGTAGCTCTTGCAGGCCAGGCGGTACATGTTGGCGGTCGGCCCGCCGAGGTCGGAGACCACGCCGGTGAAGCCACGCACCTTCTTCATCTCCTCGATCTCGTGGAGGATCGACTCGTGCGAGCGGCTCTGGATGATGCGCCCCTCGTGCTCGGTGATCGAGCAGAAGGTACAACCGCCAAAGCAGCCGCGCATGATGTTCACCGAGAAGCGGATCATCTCGTAGGCCGGGATTTTCGCGCCTTCGTAGACCGGATGCGGCACCCGCGCGAAGGGCGCGGCGAACACGTAGTCCATCTCCTCGGTGGTCAGCGGGATTGGCGGCGGGTTGAGCCACAGCTCGCGCTCGTCGTGGCGCTGCACCAGTGCGCGGGCGTTGCCGGGGTTGGTCTCCAGGTGCAGCACCCGGTTGGCGTGGGCATACAGCGCCGGGTCGTTGCGCACCTTCTCGAAGGACGGCAGGCGGATCACCGTGCGGTCACGCTCGAGTTTCGGGTGCGGCAGCAGCTCGACCGGCCGGGCCTCGTTCGGGTCGTCCTGCGCGCCCTTGTCCTGCTCGATGGCACAGGCCGATACGTCCTGGGTGTTGACGTAGGGGTTGATGATCTTGTCGACCTTGCCCGGACGATCGATGCGGGTGGAGTCGATCTCGAACCAGCCCTCGGGGGTGTCCTTGCGCACGAAGGCGGTGCCGCGCACGTCGGTGATGGACTCGATCGGCTCGCCGCCGGCCAGGCGATGGGCGACCTCGACGATGGCCCGCTCGGCGTTGCCGTAGAGCAGCAGGTCGGCGGTGGCGTCCATCAGGATCGAACGGCGCACCTTGTCCGACCAGTAGTCGTAATGGGCGATGCGCCGCAGCGACGCCTCGATGCCGCCGAGCACCACCGGCACGTGCCGGTAGGCCTCCTTGCAGCGCTGGCTGTAGACCAGGCTGGCGCGGTCCGGGCGCTTGCCGGCCAGGGCGCCGGCGGTGTAGGCGTCGTCGGAGCGCACCTTGCGATCGGCGGTGTAGCGATTGATCATCGAGTCCATGTTGCCGGCGGCGACGCCGAAGAACAGGTTCGGCTCGCCGAGCTGCATGAAGTCGTCTTTGCTCTGCCAGTCCGGCTGGCTGATGATGCCGACGCGAAAGCCCTGCGACTCGAGCAGGCGGCCGATGATCGCCATGCCGAACGACGGATGGTCGACGTAGGCATCGCCGGTGACGATGATGATGTCGCAGCTGTCCCAGCCGAGCTGATCCATCTCCGCCCTGCTCATCGGCAGGAAGGGCGCGGGGCCGAAGCATTCAGCCCAGTATTTTGGATAGTCGAACAGCGGCTTGGCGGCGTGCATGGCGGGGAGAACCGGGGCAGCGAAAACGGGCGCGGAATATAGCACAAAAAATGACCAGCAAAGCCGAGCATGCAGCTCGGCTTTTCGCTTTGCAGGCGGACGGTCGAGAGCTCGCCGCCGTTCTCCCCGGCGAGACGCGGACGGGGCTGCCGGACGAGCGCCTCAGTCGATGTAGCGCCGCGGCACCCGCGCCGTGACCTTGGTCAGCAGCTCGTAGCCAATGGTGCCGCAGGCCTGGGCGAGCTCGTCGATCGGCAGCTGCGCGCCCCAGAGTTCCACCGCATCGCCGAGCTGCGCCTGCGGCAGGTCGGTGAGGTCCACCGCGAGCATGTCCATCGAAACCCGTCCGGCCAGCGGCACGCGCCGGCCATGGATCACCACCTCGCGGCCGGCCGGCGCGCTACGCGGATAACCGTCGGCGTAGCCGCAACTGACCGTGCCGATGCGCGACGGACGCTGCGCCACCCAGCCGGCGCCGTAGCCGACGCTCTCGCCGGCCTCGACCTGGCGGATGGCGATCAGCGCGCCGGTCAGGCTCATCACCGGGCGCAGGCCCAGCGCCGCGGCCGACAGCTCGGCGAACGGCGTGGCGCCGTAGAGCATGATGCCCGGGCGGATCCATTCCATGTGCGCCTGCGGCAGCGTCAGCACGGCGGCCGAATTGGCCAGGGTGCAGTTGTCGAAGCCGAGCTGCATCACCTCGGCATAGCGTTCCAGCTGCGCCTCGGTCAGCGCATGGCCGCGCTCGTCGGCGCAGGCGAAGTGGCTGATCAGGTTCAGCTCGGCGACCTGCGCTGCGCCCTTGAGCCGGGCATGGCAGGCGCGCAGGCCGTCGGCATCGAAGCCCAGCCGGTGCATGCCCGAGTCAAGCTTGAGCCAGACGTTCAATGGACGCGCCAGCTCGGCCGCCAGCAGCGCCTCGGCCTGCGCCTCGCCCTGTACCGCGATATCCAGACCGAGCTCGGCGGCGCGCGGCAGCTCGGCCGGCTCGAAGCAGCCCTCGAGCAGCAGCAGCCGGGCCGCGGGCGCCACCTCGCGCACCACTTCGGCCTCCTCGATGCAGGCCACCGCGAAGCCATCGGCGATCTCCAGCAGCGCCTGCACCACGCGGCGCGCGCCGTGGCCGTAGGCATCGGCCTTGACCACGGCGAAGGCACGGCGCCCGGGGGCGCACTGCCTGGCATGGAGATAGTTGTGTCGAAGCGCGGCCAGATCGACCGTGGCAACCAGGGGACGCATGGCAGGATTCCGGATGACCAAGAAGCTGCCTAGCTTCGACCTTCGCGCGCCAGGCCGCAAGCACGCCCGCAGGCGGCAACCGGCCGCCTCACTCGTCGTCGAACTGGTAGCTGCCCGGCGCCAGGTTCTCGAAGCGCGAATAGCGGCCGAGGAACGCCAGGCGGGTGGTGCCGATCGGGCCGTTCCGCTGCTTGCCGATGATGATCTCGGCGACGCCCTTGTATTCGGTCTCCGGGTGATACACCTCGTCCCGGTAGACAAACATGATGATGTCGGCGTCCTGCTCGATGGCCCCGGATTCACGCAGGTCGGAGTTCACCGGGCGCTTGTTGGGGCGCTGCTCGAGCGAGCGGTTCAGCTGCGACAGGGCGATCACCGGGCAGTTGAACTCCTTGGCCAGGCCCTTGAGCGAGCGCGAGATCTCGGAAATCTCGTTGGTCCGGTTGTCACCACTGGAGCCGGGAATCTGCATCAGCTGCAGGTAGTCGACCATGATCATGGCGATCTCGCCGTGCTCGCGGGCCAGGCGCCGGGTGCGTGCACGCATCTCCGACGGGCTGATGCCGGCGGTATCGTCGATGAACAGCTTGCGGTCGTTGAGCAGGTTGACCGCACTGGTCAGCCGCGGCCAGTCGTCATCGTCCAGCTTGCCCGCACGCACCTTGGTCTGGTCGATGCGCCCGAGCGAGGCGAGCATACGGATCACGATGGATTCGGAGGGCATCTCCAGCGAATACACCAGCACCGCCTTGTCGGTGCGCAGCACGGCGTTCTCCACCAGATTCATGGCAAAGGTGGTCTTGCCCATCGACGGACGCCCCGCGACGATGATCAGGTCCGCCGGCTGCAGGCCGTTGGTGGCCTCGTCCAGGTCGGTGAAGCCGGTGGACAGGCCGGTGATCGCCTCGCCGGCATTGAACAGGGTGTCGATGCGGTCGATGGCCTTGACCAGGATGTCGTTGATGCCCACCGGGCCGCCGGTCTTCGGCCGCGCTTCGGCGATCTGGAAGATCAGCCGCTCGGCCTCGTCGAGGATCTCCTCGCCGGTGCGCCCCTGTGGCGCGTAGGCGCTGTCGGCGATCTCGTTGCTGATGCCGATCAGCTGGCGCAGCGTGGCCCGCTCGCGAATGATCTGCGCGTAGGCCTTGATGTTGGCCACCGACGGCGTGTTCTTCGCCAGCTCGCCGAGATAGGCCAGGCCGCCGACCTGGGCCAGGTGGCCTTCCTTGTCCAGCTGCTCGGACAGGGTGACCACGTCGAATGGGGAGTTGCGCTCGGCCAGGGCGAAGATGGCGCGGAAGATGAGGCGATGATCGTGGCGATAGAAGTCGCCATCGGAGACCTGGTCGAGCACGCGCTCCCAGGCATTGTTGTCCAGCATGAGGCCGCCAAGCACCGCCTGCTCGGCCTCGATGGAATGCGGCGGCACCTTGAGCGCGGCGGTTTCCAGGTCGTACTGCTGGGGCACACTGATGTCGTTCATGGCTCTCGCGGAAATTCGAAACTGCGGAAAAACAAAGGGCACGCCCCACGGAGTGGAAGCGTGCCCGATGTTACTCGCCAGGCACCGGGGGTGCCAGACGACGGCTTAGGCCGCGACGACGATGACCTTGACGGTCGCCTCGACGTCGGTGTGCAGGTGCACGGCCACGTCGTATTCGCCGGTCAGGCGGATGGTGCCGTTCGGCAGGCGAACTTCGCTCTTGGCCACTTCGACGCCAGAGGCGGTCAGGGCGTCGGCGATGTCGGCGGTGCCGATGGAACCGAACAGCTTGCCCTCGTCACCGGCGGTCGCGGTGATGGTGACTTCCAGTTCGGCCAGCTGTGCAGCACGCGATTCGGCCGAAGCCTTCTTGTCGGCAGCAGCTTTTTCCAGCTCGGCGCGGCGCGCTTCGAACGCGGCCACGTTGGCCGGGGTCGCAGCGGTAGCCTTGCCTTGCGGCAGCAGGTAGTTACGGCCGTAACCGGCCTTGACGTTTACCTTGTCGCCCAGGTTGCCCAGGTTGGCGATCTTTTCCAGCAGGATGACTTCCATTTGAGTCTTACCTCTTAACTTTTAACCTTCACCGTTCGCAGGCCCCGCGCCGTTTGGTCCGGCAGCACGACCGCGAAAATCAAACAGACTGTCGACCATGGCCATGACGGCCAGTAGCGGATAAATCAACTGCATGAACAGCACCAGCGTGACGTACAGCCCCACCAGCCAGAAGCGCTGCAGGCGCCCCTGTGCAACCAGCCCGTGCACCAGCGCGAGGCCGGCAAACACCAGCGGCACGCTGCACAGCGGCGTCAGCATTGCCAGCTCGGCGCCGAGATTCGGCCCCAGCAGCATGCCCAGCAGCAGCGCAATCGCCACCAGCGGGCGAAAGCGCACGGCACGGAACTCCTTGCCGAAGCCGCCCGGGTTGTACAGCGCCGCCTGCCAGTACCGCGCCAGCATCAGGCTGAGCAGCGTGGCGATCTGCAGGAGCGCCGCCAGCAGCCCGGTCAGGACCGGTGCCAGCAACGACTCCAGCCGCGCCCGCTCATCCACCGACAACTGCTGGTAGGCATCCGACAGCGTCTGCGGCAGCACCTGCTGCAACTCGCCGGCCAGCGCGCGGATCGGCTCCCCGAACACCGCGCCCAAGGCCACGGCATACAGCAGACCGACACCCACGCTGGCGACCAGCACGCGCGGCCAGGGCACCTGATTGCGCAGCAGCATCGCCAGACCCAGCGTACCGAGCATGACCAGCAGCGTGCGGGGGTCACCGAAGTACCACCACGCCAGCGCCGGCAGCGCACCCCAGACGAGGACGCTCAACGCATCGTTCAACCCGCGGCGCAGCAGCACCAGGCTGCCTGCAGCAGCACTCAGCCAGAAGAACATCGGCACCGCCGCCGCACCCGCCATCACCAGGATGGCCTGCAAGCGACCGCGCATGATGTAGTCCGCCAGAGCGCGCACGCGATCAATCCCTACTTCGATCGACCAGCCGGATCAACGGCCGTGGCTGTCGGTGTAGGGCAGCAGGGCCAGGTAGCGGGCGCGCTTGATAGCGGTAGCCAGCTGACGCTGATAACGGGCCTTGGTACCGGTGATACGGCTCGGAACGATCTTGCCGGTCTCGGAGATGTAGGCCTTCAGGGTGTTGAGATCCTTGTAATCGATCTCTTTCACGCCTTCGGCGGTGAAACGGCAGAACTTACGACGACGGAAAAAACGTGCCATGAAAAAGGCTCCTCAATAGATCCGGTGATTACTCGTCAGCGGAGTTTTCGCTGCTGTCGCTCTCGTTGGAGCCTTCAGCGTTCTCCGGGCGCTCACGACGCTCGCGACGCTCGCTGCGGTTTTCCTCAGCCTTGAGCATCTCGGATTGCTCGGTGACGGCTTCGTCGCGACGGATGACGAGGTTACGGATGACGGCGTCGTTGTAGCGGAAGTTGTCTTCCAGCTCGGCCAGGGCCTTGCCGCTGCACTCGACGTTCAGCATCACGTAGTGAGCCTTGTGCACGTTGTTGATGGCGTAAGCCAGCTGACGACGGCCCCAATCTTCCAGGCGGTGGATCTTGCCGCCGTCTTCTTCGATCAGCTTGGTGTAACGCTCCACCATGCCGCCGACCTGCTCGCTCTGATCCGGGTGAACCAGGAAGATGATTTCGTAATGACGCATAACTGCTCCTTACGGGTTGCAGCCTGCCGACGATGCGGTCAGGCAAGGAGTGAATGACTTGTTTTCTTGCCATTGCCGGGACGAACAGAGGCCTGCCGTCCGGGCAAGGGGCGCCATTCTAGAGAAGGGCCCGAAGCCGCGCAAGGTGAACTGGCGAAGTTTTGACCAGCCCCCTTGCCGGGTTCAGCGCTCGACGGCGATGTCGTCGAGCAGGGCGCGGACCTGCTGGATGTCGTACGGCTTGAGCATGGTGCGCACGCCAGGCAGGTTTTCCTCGCGCGCGTCCACCGCATAGCCCGAGGCAATCACCACACTTACCCCGGGATGCTGCTCGCGCGCGCGCCGCGCCAGCTCGATGCCGCTCATGCCGTGCAGGCCGACGTCGGTCAGCAGCACATCGAAACGCTCCCGCTCGAGCTGCGCCAGCGCCTCTTCGGCCGACTCGCTGAGGACCACCTCGTGGCCGAGCTCGAGCATCACCTCACCGGTGAGCATGCGCAGGGTCGGGTCGTCCTCGACGAACAGCACGCGCAGGCCCGCAGCCGGCGTGGCTGCGGGCGGCGCAGGCGCAGGCGCAGCAGCAGCAGCAGCAGCAGCAGCAGCATCCGGCAACCGGTCGGCGCGCGGCAGGTAGACGTGCACGGCCGTACCGCCCTGCTCCTCGCTATCGAGCCGGACGAACCCTCCGCTCTGCTTGACGAAGCCGTAGACCATGCTCAGGCCGAGCCCGGAAGCGTTGCTCTCGCGCTTGGTGGTGAAGAAGGGCTCGAAGGCCTGGCTCCTGACCGCCGGGCTCATGCCAACCCCTTCGTCGATCACGCTGAGCACCACGAAATCGCCGGCCAGCGCCTCGCCGCCGTGCTCGCCCAGCGCGCAATTGCGCAAGCGGAACTGCAGGCGACCGGACTCGCCCATCGCCTCGCGCGCATTGACCGCCAGGTTGAGGATCACGCTCTGCAGGTTGCCGACATCGGCAAAGACCGGCCAGAGCCCGTCAGGCGCCTCGAGCTCGACCCGGATCGACGAACCGAGCGCGCCGTCGAGCAGCTCGTGCATCTCGCCGATCAGCTGCTCCAGGCGCACCAGCTGCGGCCGCAGCGGCTGGCGGCTGGCGAAGGCCAGCAGCTGCGACGCCAGTCGCGCGCCCTTTTCCACGCCGCTGACTGCCGAATCCAGCCGGCGCAGGGCGGTCTCGTCGCTGCCCAGGCTGCGCCGCAGCAACTGCAGGTTGCCGCCGATGATCTGCAGCATGTTGTTGAAGTCATGGGCGATACCGCCGGTCAGCTTGCCGACCGCCTCGAGCTTCTGCGCCTGCAGCAGCGCGGCCTCGGCCGCCTGGCGCTCGGCCTCGCTGCGCAGCAAGGCCTCGGTTCGCTGGCGCACCAGCTCTTCGAGATGCTCGCGGTGCTCGCGCACCTCATCCTCGGCACGGCGCTGGTCAGTGACGTCATGACCAAGCACGAAGATGCCGCTGACGTGCCCGTCCCGATCGGTGATCGGCTGACAGACGAAATCGACGAACACCTCGTCCAGCGTTACTTGCGAGGTGCGCTGCAGCAGTACACGCGCCTGCCGGCGCACGACCGGCTCGCCGCTGGCGAAAACCTCGTCGAGCAGTTCGAACAGGCCCTGCCCCTCGAGCTCGGGCAGCGCATCGCGCAGCCCGCGGCCGATCAGCTCGCGGCGACCGACCAGCTGCTGGTAGGCATCGTTGACCAGCTCGAAGACATGCCCGGGACCGCGGAGGAAGCAGACGAAACCGGGCGCCTGGGCGAACAGCCGACGCAGCAGATTGCCTTCGTCCTGCACCTTGCGCGCCCGCGCGAGAATCGCCTGGCTGAGCTGCTGCAGCGGCTGGGACTGCGCCTCGACCGGCTTGGCGGCCGGCTGCAGGCCCTGCAGCTCGGTGATATCCGAGGTGTGCTGGAGGATCGCCAGCACGCGCTGTTGCTCGTCCAGGATCGGCGTATGGGTGGCGCTCCAGTAGCGGTCCTCGTACACCAGGCCGTTCGGCCCCTGCCGCGCAATCGAATAGCGGATCACCGGAATGGTGTCCCGTATCTTGCGTGTAAGCACGCGCTCGAACGACTCCAGTAGCTCGATAAGGTTGACCGAGTCGGGATGCTGCGGGTCGACGGCGAAGGCATCGTGCAGGCGCTGGCCGAGCAACTCCTCACGGCGACGCCCGGTCAGCGCCAGGTAGGCCGCGTTGGCATCGAGAATCACCAGCTCCGGGTCAAGCAGCACGTAGGCGTTGGGTGACAGCCGGAACAGGCTCTCGAAACTCGGGCGTTGCTGCATAGCTTCCTCCATGGTGCGGACCCGGCTCGAGCGGGCGCACTGCCAGCATGGCAAGGCAACCGGCAGAATGGCCCGACGATACGGGCATAGATCAGCCCATTGACCGCAAAACCGGCGATCCGTTGCAGACGATGAAAAGGCGGCGCACGCGCCGCCGAGAGATCAGCCGCCCGAGGCGGCCCGGCGCTGGCGCTGCGCCTCGAACAGGCAGACGCCCGTGGCGACGGAGACATTCAGGCTGCTGACGCTGCCGGCCATGGGCAGGCGGACCAGGTAGTCGCAATGCTCGCGGGTCAGGCGACGCATGCCCTTGCCTTCGGCCCCCATCACCAGCGCGATGGGGCCGGTCAGGTCCTGGGCATAGAGTTCCTGCTGCGCCTCGCCTGCCGTGCCGACGATCCACACGCCCCGCTGCTGGAGCTTCTCCAGGGTACGCGACAGGTTGGTCACCGCCACCAGCGGCATCACTTCCGCGGCACCGCAGGCGACCTTGCGCACCGTGGCGTTGAGGGTCGCCGACTTGTCCTTGGGGATGATCACCGCCAGCACGCCCGCGGCATCGGCGGTGCGCAGGCAGGCGCCGAGATTGTGCGGGTCGGTGACGCCATCGAGCACCAGCAGCAGGGGCGGCGACTCGGCGCGGTCGAGCAGTTCATCGAGCATCGGCTCGCCCCAGACCTGGCTGGGGCTGACCTCGGCTACCACGCCCTGGTGCACGCCCTCGACCCACTCGTCCATCTCGCGGCGCTCGCAATGCGCGACGCTCACCCGTGCCTGGCCAGCCAACTCCAGCAGCGGCTGCAGCCTGGGCTCGGAACGCCGTTCGGCCAGCCAGATGCGCTTGACCCGTCGCGGATGATGACGCAGCAGCGCCTCCACGGCGTGTACGCCGTAGACTCGTTCCAGTTCGCTCATGACTTGGCCTTGCGCTTTCTCGGGCCACTGCTGGAAGCGGCGGGCTTGTCGCCCGAGCGGGCGGCTTTCGGCTTGGACGAACCCGAGCGGGACTTGCCGCCGGCAGGCTTGTCGGCCTTGCCCTTGCGACCGCCCTTGGCCTCGGCCAACAGCGCCTTCTTCAGCTCGCGACTCTTGCGCACGTCGGCGTTGCCTGGCTCGCGCCCGCCATCATCGCGCCGCGCCGTCGGCTTGCTGCCGCCTGCGGTCAGCTCGAAGTCGATCTTGCGCTCGTCCAGGTCGACGCGCATGACGCGGACCTCGACGCTGTCGCCGAGACGGAAGCTGCGCCCGCTGCGCTCGCCGGAGAGGCGGTGGTGCAGCGGATCGAAATGGTAGTAGTCGCCCGGCATCGCCGTGACGTGCACCAACCCCTCTACATAGATATCGGTGAGCTCGACGAACAGGCCGAAGCCGGTCACCGCGGTGATCACGCCCGGGAAGGTCTCGCCGACGCGATCCTTCATGAACTCGCACTTGAGCCAGTTCACCACGTCGCGGGTCGCTTCGTCGGCACGCCGCTCGGTCAGCGAGCACTGCTCGCCAAGCTGCTCCAGCGTCGCCTCGTCGTACGGATAGATGCGTGCCTTGGGCATGCTCGCGGCGCCGGCGCGGCGCACGTGCGAGGTTTCCCGCCGCGAGCGGATCACGCTGCGAATCGCCCGGTGCACGAGCAGGTCCGGGTAGCGCCGGATCGGCGAAGTGAAGTGGGTGTAGGCCTCGTAGTTGAGGCCGAAATGCCCATGGTTTTCGGCGCTGTACACCGCCTGGCTCAGCGAGCGCAGCATCACCGTCTGGATCACGTGGAAATCCGGGCGGTCCTGCACCTTTTCCAGCAGCGCCTGGTAATCCTTCGGCGTCGGCCCCTCCTTGCCCTTGTGCAGCGCAAGGCCGAGCTCGCCGAGAAACGCCGTGAGCTTTTCCTGGCGCTCCAGCGGCGGGCCGTCATGCACCCGGTAGAGCGCCGGGATCTCATGCTTCTGCAGGAAGTCCGCGGTCGCCACGTTGGCGCAGAGCATGCACTCCTCGATCAGCTTGTGCGCGTCGTTGCGCTCGGTCGGCTTGATCTCGTCGATCTTGCGGTCGGCACCGAAGACGATGCGCGTCTCCTGGGTCTCGAAATCGATGGCGCCGCGGACGTGCCGCGCCTTGGCCAGCACCTTGTAGAGCGAGTAGAGAGTCTTGAGGTGCGGCAGCACCTCGGCGTACTCGCCGGCCAGTGCCTTGGCCTCGGGCGACTTGGGCTGCTCGAGCATGGTGCTGACCTTGTTGTAGGTCAGCCGCGCGTGGGAATGGATCACCGCCTCGTAGAACTGGTAGTCGGTCATCTTGCCCGACTTGTTCAGGGTGATCTCGCAGACCATCGCCAGGCGATCGACGTGGGGATTCAGCGAGCAGAGGCCGTTGGACAGCTCCTCGGGCAGCATCGGCACCACACGCTCGGGGAAGTACACCGAGTTACCGCGGTTCTGCGCTTCCTGGTCGAGCGCCGCGCCGATCTTCACGTAGTGCGAGACGTCGGCGATCGCGACGAACAGGCGGAAGCCACCGGAAAACAGCTTCCAGCCACCCGGCTTCTCGCAATAGACGGCATCGTCGAAGTCGCGGGCATCCTCGCCGTCGATGGTGACGAACGGCAGGTGGCGCAGGTCGACGCGCTTGTGCTTGTCCTTTTCCTCCACCTCCGGCTTGAGCCTGGCCGCCTCACGCAACACCGCCTCGGGCCAGACGTGCGGAATATCGAAGCTGCGCAGGGCGACGTCGATCTCCATGCCCGGCGCCATGTAGTTGCCGATCACCTCGACGATGTCGCCCTGCGGCTGGAAGCGCGGAGTCGGCCAGTGGGTGATCTTCACCTCGACGAACTGCCCGGGCTTGGCATCCAGCGCTCGCCCGGGCGTGACCAGCACCTCCTGCTGGATCTTCGGGTTGTCGGCCACCACGAAGCCGACGTCGCTCTCGATGTGGTAGCGGCCGACGATGGTCTCGTGGGCACGACTGATGACCTCGACGATGGCGCCTTCGCGCCGACCACGGCGGTCCAGGCCGGAGACCCGCGCCAGGCAGCGGTCGCCGTCGAATACCAGGCGCATCTGCGCCGGGCTGAGGAACAGGTCGTCGCTGCCGTCATCGGGAATCAGGAAGCCGAAGCCGTCGCGATGGCCGCTGATCCGGCCGCAGACCAGATCGAGCTTGTCCACCGGCGCGTAGGTGCCGCGGCGGGTGTAGATCAGCTGGCCGTCGCGCTCCATGGCACGCAACCGCCGGCGCAGGGCCTCGATCTGCTCGTCGGACACCAGGCCGAACTCGTCGACCAGTTCTTCCCTGGCCGCAGGCGAACCACGCTCCCCCAGGTGCTGCAGGATCAGCTCGCGGCTGGGGATGGGGTTGTCGTATTTCTCCGCCTCGCGGGCGGCTTCGGGATCGAGCGATTGCCAATCGGCCATCAAGAGATGTCACCTTTCATTCATGTACGGGATTCTGAAGCACTGTCTTCTATTGAAGCGCGAAATGCCCCGACGAGGCAGCCTCGAAGCGAATTATTTTTCACCGTCAGGGGTTTACAAGCCCCTACCTCGGCCTTATAGTTCGCGCCCACAGCGTCGGACAGACGTTGTATCACGGAAACGGACAAGCAACATCGTTTCCCGTGCCCAGGTGGCGGAATTGGTAGACGCACTAGGTTCAGGTCCTAGCGGTGGCAACACCGTGGAAGTTCGAGTCTTCTCCTGGGCACCACTATTCCGAGGGAACGATCATTGATCGAATCCTCGAACACGAAGAAGTCGACTTCGACCCCTCGCGGGTAAAACGACAAAGCCGGCGATGGCTTCAAACATCGCAATGTGCCCAGGTGGCGGAATTGGTAGACGCACTAGGTTCAGGTCCTAGCGGTGGCAACACCGTGGAAGTTCGAGTCTTCTCCTGGGCACCACTCTTCAGAAAAAACCGAGCCATTGGCTCGGTTTTTTCGTTTCTACTCCAGGCGTTTAACCGGCAGCGCCGATCCCGCAGGCTTGAGCAGAACTGAAAGGGCCGCCTCGCGGGCGGCCCTTTCGCTACAACACTCAGGCGTACGGATGGCGCAACACGATGGTCTCGTTGCGATCCGGCCCGGTGGAGATGATGTCCACCGGAGCACCGATCAGCGCCTCGATGCGCTGGATGTAGGCACGCGCATTGGCCGGCAGCTCGTCGAGGCTCTTGGCACCGACGGTCGACTCGCTCCATCCCGGCATTTCCTCGTAGACCGGCTGCAGGCCGACATAGCTATCGGCATCGGTCGGCGCATCGACCAGCACCTCGCCCGCGGCATCCTTGTAGCCGGTGCAGATACGGATGGTCTCCAGGCCGTCGAGGACGTCGAGCTTGGTCAGGCAGATGCCGGAGATGCTGTTGATCTCGATGGCGCGACGCAGGATGACCGCATCGAACCAGCCGCAACGACGCGCACGCCCGGTGGTGGAGCCGAACTCGTGACCACGCTCGGCCAGGCGAGCCCCGACCTCGTCGAACAGCTCGGTCGGGAACGGACCGGAACCCACCCGCGTAGTATAGGCCTTGGTGATGCCGAGGATGTAGTCCAGGTACAGCGGGCCAAAGCCGGAACCGGTGGCGGTGCCGCCGGCGGTGGTGCTGGAGCTGGTGACGTACGGATAGGTACCGTGGTCGATGTCCAGCAACGAACCCTGGGCACCCTCGAACATGATGTAGGCGCCCTTCTTGCGCAGCTCGTGCAGGCGCGCAGCGACGTCGGTCATCATCGGCTTGAGGATTTCCGCATAGCCGAGCGCCTCGTCCAGGGTCTTCTGGAAGTCCACCGGCTCGACCTTGTAGTAGTTCTGCAGGACGAAGTTGTGGTAGTCCAGCAGCTCACGCAGCTTCTTGGCGAAACGCTCGGCGTTGAACAGGTCGCCGATGCGCAGGCCCCGGCGCGCCACCTTGTCTTCGTAGGCGGGCCCGATGCCGCGACCGGTGGTACCGATCTTGCCTTCCGAACGCGCCGCCTCGCGCGCCTGGTCCAGCGCCACGTGGTAGGGCAGGATCAGCGTACAGGCCGGACTGATGCGCAGGCGCTCACGCACCGGCACGCCCTTCTCCTCGAGCTTGGTGATCTCCCGCAGCAACGCATCGGGCGCGACCACCACGCCATTGCCGATCAGGCACTGCACGTTGTCGCGCAGGATGCCGGACGGAATCAGGTGCAGCACGGTCTTTTCGCCATCGATCACCAGGGTGTGACCGGCGTTGTGGCCGCCCTGGTAGCGCACTACCGCAGCAGCCTGATCGGTCAGCAGATCGACGATCTTGCCCTTGCCCTCATCACCCCACTGGGTGCCCAGGACCACGACATTCTTACCCATAACCCTTTGTCCTCTTCGGCGAAGCGTGCCGGCCTTGGCCGGCGAGAAAGATGAAACCTGTAGCGATGCGACGGGCCGCGCCCTCAGGGCGCCAGCGGCACCACGCGCCAGCCGTCCCGGCCCTGCTGCAACATGCGATCGCAGCCCGCCTCGGCTGCCGCCCCGCTGTCCTGCCCCGCCAGGGCCTGGACCACGCGCTCGCCGGCATCCCGCAGGCGGCCGATCTCGACCCACAATTGCGGCTGCGTGCCGACTGGCGCCCAGATGCCGCGCGCCGGCGCGGACAACTGCGCATTGCCGAGCCCGACCAGGGTCTTCAGATCGGTGGAAAAGCCTGTGGCGGGACGCGCACGCCCGAAGTCGGCACCGATGGCGTCGTAGCGCCCACCCTGGGCGATCGACTGGCCGACACCTGGAACGAAGGCGGCGAACACCACGCCGGTGTGGTAGTGATAGCCACGCAGCTCGCCCAGGTCGAAATACAGCGGCAGCCGGGGATAGCGCAGCTCGAGCTGCTCGGCGATCCCCACCAGCGTCGCCAGCGCGTCGCGGACCGCGCCAGGCGCCTCGGCCAGCACCGCCTGCGCCTCGGCCAGCACCTCGCGGCCGCCACACAGGCGCGCCAGCGCGCGAATCATCACCGCCAGCTTCGGCTCGAGGGTCGCCGTCAGCTCGGCCAGTTCATCCATGGCCTTGCGCTGCAGGGCATCGAACAGCTGCTGCTCGAGATCACCCGCCACCCCGGACGCCTGTGCCAGGCTGCGGTAGATGCCGACATGACCGAGGTCCATGTGCAGGTCCGGCACGTCGGCCAGCGCCAGCGTCTCGACCATCAGGCTGATGATCTCCAGGTCGCTCGCCGCGCTGGCATCGCCGTAGAGCTCGGCACCGAGCTGGATCGGGCTGCGCGAGGTGGCCAGCGCCTGCGGCTTGGCGTGCAGCACGCTGCCGGCATAGCACAGCCGGCTCGGCCCCGAGCGGCGCAGGGCGTGGGCGTCGATGCGCGCGACCTGCGGGGTGATGTCCGCACGAAAGCCCATCTGGCGCCCGGACAGCGGATCGGAAACCTTGAAGGTGCGCAGGTCCAGATCCTGCCCGGAGCCAGTCAGCAGCGACTCGAGGAATTCGACGTGCGGGGTGATGACGAGCTCGTAGCCCCAGCGGTGAAACAGGTCCAGCACGCGGCGCCGCGCGGTTTCGATACGCGCCGCCTCCGGCGGAAGCACCTCTTCGATGCCATCTGGCAGCAGCCAGCGGTCTACCGTTGCCATTTCGCCAATCACCTCTCGATCCGGCAAGCCTAGTCAAACGAGCCGCGACGCTGCGGCCGTCTGGCCGGCCGTCGCCGCACGCAATCGAACCGCGCGGCAAAGCGGCCGCCGGCACGAACGAAGATCGGCATGGCGCGCCATGCCCGGGATCGTCTGCACCGCAGGGGTGCAGACGCAAAAAAGCCGGGATTTTCCCGGCTGGCGGATCATAGCAACCTTTTGCCTGACGGTCACCCGGCGGGGCATTCCACCCCGCCGAACGACCCAGGCTGCCTCAGCGCGACTTCTCCAGGTAGCGGAAGAACTCGCTGTTGGGGTCGAGCACCAGCACGTCCTCCTTGTTGGCGAAGCTCTCGCGATAGGCCTGCAGGCTGCGGTAGAAGGAGTAGAACTCCGGATCCTGGCCGTAGGCTGCCGCGTAGATCGCCGCCGAGCGCGCATCGCCATCACCACGCAGCTCCTCGGCTTCGCGGAAGGCCTCGGCCAGCAGCACGCGGCGCTGGCGATCGGCGTCGGCACGGATACCCTCGGCCAGCTCGCGGCCCTTGGCGCGATGCTCGCGGGCCTCGCGCTCACGCTCGGTGCTCATGCGCTCGAACACGCTGCGGTTGACCTCCCGCGGCAGGTCGATGCCCTTGACCCGGACGTCGACCACTTCGATGCCAAGCTCCTGCTGCGCGGCGCGATTGAGCGAGCCGCTGACCTGCGCCATCAGCTCGTCACGCTGCCCCGACACGGCCTCGTGCAGGGTGCGCTTGCCGAACTGGTCGCGCAGCGCCGCTTCCAGGCGCCGCGACAGGCGCTCGTCGGCGATCTGCTTCATGCCCGAGGTCGCCGTGTAGAAGCGCTCGGCGTCGGCCACACGCCACTTGGCGTAGGCGTCGACCATCAGCGCCTTCTTCTCCAGGGTGAGGAAGCGCGAGGTAGTGGAATCCAGCGTCATCAGGCGGGCATCGAACTTACGCACGCTGTTGACGTAGGGAATCTTCATGTGCAGGCCGGGCTTGACGTCCGGCTCGACGATGCGACCGAAGCGCAGCAGGACCGCCCGCTCGGTCTGCGAGACGATGTAGAAGCTGTTCCACAGCACCAGCGCCAGCACCACACCGACGATCAGGGCCGTAAGCGACTTGTTGCTCATTAGCGGCTCTCCCTGGTACGTGCTTCACGCGGATCGAGCTCCGCCGGCAGGCGCGTGGCCTGCCCCGCCCCGGCGGCCGAAGCGGCACTGCCGGAAGCCGAAGGGCTGGCAGCGCCCGAGCGATTGATCATCTTGTCGAGCGGCAGGTAGAGCAGGTTGTTCTGCCCGCTTTCGCCGGTGACCATGATCTTGCTGGTATTGCTCATGACTTCCTGCATGGTCTCCAGGTACAGGCGCTCGCGGGTCACGTCGGGCGCCTTGCGGTACTCGGTGAGCAGCTTGCTGAAGCGATCCGCCTCACCCTGGGCCCGTGAGATCACCGCGTCGCGGTAACCGCTGGCCTCCTCGAGCATGCGCTGGGCCTGGCCGCGCGCCTCGGGAATCACGCCATTGGCATAGGACTCGGCCTGGTTCTTCTCGCGCTGCTCATCCTCGCGCGCACGGATCACGTCATCGAAGGCCTCCTGCACCTCGCGCGGCGCCGCGGCGCTCTGCAGGTTGACCTGGGTGACGGTGATGCCGGTGCCATAGTTGTCGAGGAAGCGCTGCAGGCGCTCCTTGACCTCGCCGGCCATGGCCTCGCGGCCCTCGGTGAGCACCTGGTCCATCGCTGTCGAGCCGACCACATGGCGCACCGCGCTGTCGGTGGCATGCTGCAGGCTCACTTCGGGCTGGTCGACGTTGAGCACGAACGACTGCAGGTCGCTGATCCGATACTGGACGGTCAGCGGCACCTCGATGATGTTCTCGTCCTCGGTGAGCATCTGTCCCTGCTTGCTGTAGGAGCGCTCGCGGGTGACGTTCTCCTGGAACTTGCGATCGATCGGCGGGAAGTAGATGTTCA
Organism: Pseudomonas oligotrophica; assembly: GCF_021726475.1. Taxonomy (GTDB): domain Bacteria; phylum Pseudomonadota; class Gammaproteobacteria; order Pseudomonadales; family Pseudomonadaceae; genus Stutzerimonas; species Stutzerimonas oligotrophica. The sequence continues at coordinate 383,725 of NZ_JAKJRU010000002.1, read as the reverse complement.
GGCCCGGCCCGACCGTCTCGTGGTACTTGCCGAAGCGCAGCACCACGGCCTGCTCCTGCTCGTCGACGATATAGATGGCGTTGAACAGCCAGACCGCCAGCAGCACGACCAGCGAAATCCAGACCAGGCCGAAACCGCCCCGGCGCCCGCCACCGCCGACGCCGCCACCGGAGCCGCGCTTCTTGCTGCCGAACATGCCGTTGAGGCTGTCCTGAAGCTTGCGAAAGGCCTCATCGAGATCCGGCGGCCCCTTCTGATCCCCACCGCCGCGACGGCCGCCGCCGCCCCAGGGATCCTGATTGTTCGAGTTGCCACCCGGCTCATTCCAAGCCATAGCGCTCTCCATTCTGTTGAAGCCAAAGACACGCCGACGGCGTGCCCGCCAATGCTACCGAAAGCCTCAAACACGCGGCAAAGCCGCCATTCCGGGCTTTATTGCAAAGTATGTTGTTCCAGGAACTCGTTCGGCTGGAAACCGGCCCGACTCACCAACCGATGCAATTCAACGCGCGGCACCCGCACCTGAAGCAAGCTGCCGCCCTGCTCGTCATGGCTTTCCTGCTGCACGGCGCCGACCTGGAACAGCTGCGCACGCAACCGCCCGAGCTGCTGCGGCAAGCGCAGCGTGCCGACGAACAGGTCGTTGCCCAGCAATTCGGCGATGGCCTGGCGCAGCAGGTCGAGCCCCAGCCCGTCGCGCGCCGAGACCCAGACCCGCTGCGGCCGGCCATCGGCATCACGCTGGATCTGCGGCTCGATACCCTCGAGCAGGTCGACCTTGTTGTAGACCTCCAGCATCGGCAGCTCATGGGCGCCGATCTCGCCAAGCACCGCCAGCACCTGCTCGATCTGCTGATCGCGCTCGGGCTCATGCGCATCGATCACGTGCAGCAACAGGTCCGCATTGCTCGATTCCTCGAGTGTCGCGCGAAAGGACTCGACCAGCTTGTGCGGCAGGTGGCGAATGAAACCCACGGTATCGGCCAGCACCACCGGACCGACGTCGCCGAGCTCGATGCGCCGCAGCGTGGGGTCGAGCGTGGCGAACAGCTGGTTGGCCGCATAGACGTCGGCCTCGGTCAGCGCGTTGAACAGCGTCGACTTGCCGGCGTTGGTGTAGCCCACCAGGGAGACGGAGGGGATGTCGGCACGCCGGCGCCCACGCCGGGCCTGCTCGCGCTGGCCGCGGACCTTCTCCAGGCGCTGCTTGATCTGGCGGATACGCACCCGCAGCAGGCGCCGGTCGGTTTCCAGCTGGGTTTCACCGGGGCCGCGCAGGCCGATACCGCCCTTCTGCCGCTCGAGGTGGGTCCAGCCACGCACCAGGCGCGTGCTCATGTGCTCGAGCTGTGCCAACTCTACCTGCAGCTTGCCTTCGTGGGTGCGCGCGCGCTGGGCGAAGATGTCGAGGATCAGGCCCGTCCGGTCGAGCACGCGGCATTCGAGCGCACGCTCGAGGTTGCGCTCCTGGCTCGGTGTCAGGGTGTGATTGAAGATGACCAGCTCGGCCTCGGCGTCCTTGACGAGGTCGTGCAACTCCTCGACCTTGCCGCTGCCGATCAGGAACTTGGCCGAGGGCTGGTGACGGGCGACGTTGACGAAGCCCACCGACTCGGCCCCTGCCGAGCGGGCGAGCTCCTGGAATTCCTCAGGGTCCTCGCGTACCGCGGGGTCCTGGCCCTCCAGATGAACCAGGATGGCCCGCTCTCCCCCGCCGGGACGTTCGAAGAACAAAGATGCCTACCTTAGTCGTTGCCCGACTCGGATTGCTCGGCATCTCCTACGGTCGGCAGACGCACCGGGCGGCCCGGAACGACGGTGGAAATGGCGTGCTTGTACACCATCTGGCTGACGGTGTTCTTCAGCAGGATGACGAACTGGTCGAAGGATTCGATCTGCCCCTGCAGCTTGATGCCGTTGACCAGGTAGATGGAAACCGGGACGCGTTCCTTACGCAGTGTATTGAGGTAAGGGTCTTGTAGCGAATGCCCTTTTGACATGTGCCGCACTCCTTAGAGGATCTGTTTATTCGTGATTTATTCGGTCAACCGACGATCCACGAGTGTGAGAATAGACGGTCAGTTAGCAGTGTCAGCCCAATATGTGGAGCCCCTGCAGGTATTTCAATGCTCGCGGCAGATTGTCGCAGGCCAGGCTATCGAGCCAGGCTACCCCCTCCCAACCACGCAACCAGGTGAACTGCCGCTTGGCCAGTTGGCGAGTGGCGATCACGCCGCGTTCGATCATCGCATCGCGCGTCATCGCACCGTCCAGATATTCCCAGACCTGCCGATAGCCCACCGCCCGCATCGAGGGCAAACCCAGATGCAGATCACCACGCCGGCGCAGGTTTTCGACCTCGTCGACAAACCCCTGTTCAACCATATGGGTGAAACGCCGCTCGATACGCTCGTGCAGCATGGCCCGCTGTGCCGGCGCGATGGATAGCTGCGCAACAGTATAAGGCAAGACACCGGCGTCCGGCGCAAGCCGCTCCGCCTTTTGCGATCTTTGTCTGGCGCGATGCTCGCTCATGGTCATTCCACTGACGCGGTAGACCTCCAGCGCGCGGACCAGCCGCTGCGGATCGTTGGGGTGGATGCGCGCGGCCGACTCCGGGTCGACCTCGGCGAGCAGGCGGTGCAGCGTGGCCAACCCCTCCTCGGCGGCCTGGGCCTCGAGTGCTGCACGGATCGCCGGATCGGCCGCCGGCATGTCCGCCAGCCCGTCCAGCAAGGCCTTGAAATAGAGCATGGTGCCGCCGACCAGCAGGGGAATCCGGCCGGCCGCGGTGACCTCGGCCATGGCCTGCAGCGCATCGCCGGCGAACTGCGCAGCCGAATAGCTCTGCGCCGGATCGAGGATGTCTACCAGGCGGTGCGGGAACTCTGCCAGCACCTCGGCGGAGGGCTTCGCCGTGCCGATATCCATGCCGCGATAGACCAGTGCCGAGTCGACGCTGATGATCTCGCAGGGCAGTGCCTCGGCCAGCTCGAGCGCCAGGTCGGTCTTGCCCGAAGCGGTGGGACCCATGAGGAAGATGGCGGGAGGCAAGGCGGACATCGTGGAGCTCGCAACGGTCGGCCGGCTAGTTTCGGCTGCCAGGCGGCAGGCTGCAAGCGGCTCGCCGCCCCGCGCTGGCGATCAGCGACCGCGCAGGAACAGCCGGTCCAGGTCGTCCATCCCCAACTGCGTCCAGGTCGGGCGGCCGTGGTTGCACTGCCCGCTGCGCTCGGTCTGCTCCATGTCGCGCAGCAGGGCGTTCATCTCCGGCAGCGTGAGGCGACGATTGGCGCGCACCGCCCCGTGACAGGCCATGGTCGCCAGCAGCTCGTTGAGGTGCGCCTGGATACGGTCGCTGGTGCCATACTCGAGCAGGTCGGCGAGCACGTCGCGCACCAGCTGGGTCGCCTCGGCTTGCTTCAGCAGGGCTGGAATCTGGCGGATCGCGAGGGTCTCGGGCCCCAGTCGCTGCAATTCGAAGCCCAGCCGCGCGAACCACTGGCCGTGTTCCTCGGCGCAATCGGCCTCGCGCTGGCTGGCGGCGATCGACTCGGGCACCAGCAGCGGCTGGCCGCGCAGTCCTTCGCTGGCCATCGCGCCCTTCAGTCGTTCATAGGTGATCCGCTCGTGGGCGGCATGCATGTCCACCAGCACCATGCCCTGGGCGTTCTCGGCGAGGATGTAGACCCCCTTGAGCTGGGCCAGGGCATAGCCCAGCGGCGGTACGTCCGCCTGCGCCTCGGGCAACGGCGCCGGCGCGCCCACCGGCAGCGGTGCGACCAGCTCGCGATAGGCACCGCGGGCCTCGGCGGTGAACCCCGACGACGGGCGCGGGGCCTGGTAGCCGGCGCCACTGCCACGCCAGGCTGGCGCCGGCTCGGCCGGCGGCATCTCCAGCACGCTGGCCGACAGGCTCATCTCGTTCTGCCCGGCGAACTCACCCACCGCCAGCCCGCTGGCGGCCGGCGCAATCGGCGCCACGCTGGCCGGGGCAGCCAACTGGTCCTCGGGACGGACATCGCCCAGCGCGCGGTGCAGCGTGCCGTAGAGGAAGTCGTGGACCATGCGGCTGTCGCGGAAACGCACCTCGTGCTTGGTCGGGTGCACGTTGACATCGACCACCGCCGGGTCGACGTCGAGGAACAGCACGAAGGTCGGGTGGCGACCGTTGAACAGCACATCGCGATAGGCCTGGCGGACCGCATGGGCGACCAGCTTGTCGCGCACCATGCGGCCGTTGACGTAGAAGTACTGCAGGTCGGCCTGGCTGCGCGAGAAGGTCGGCAGGCCGACCCAGCCCCACAGGCGCAGGCCACTGCGCTCGACCTCGATCGGCAACGCCTGCTCGAGAAACGCCGGGCCGCAGACCGCGCCCACGCGGCGCGCGCGTGCCGCGTCGTCGGCCGCCTGGTGTAGCGCCAGCACGCTCTTGCCGTTGTGGCGCAGATGGAAGGCCACGTCGAAACGCGCCAGCGCCAGGCGCTTGATCACTTCCTGCAGATGGTCGAACTCGGTCTTCTCGGTGCGCAGGAACTTGCGTCGCGCCGGGGTGTTGAAGAACAGGTCGCGCACCTCCACCGAGGTACCGACCGGGTGCGCCGCCGGCTGCACCCGCGCCTCCATCTCGCGGCCTTCGGTCTCCACCTGCCAGGCCTCGCCGGCATCGGCGGTACGCGAGGTCAGGGTCAGGCGCGAGACGGAACTGATCGAGGCCAGTGCCTCGCCGCGAAAACCGAGGCTCATGACCCGTTCGAGGTCTTCCAGGTCGCGGATCTTGCTGGTCGCATGGCGCGCCAGGGCCAAGGGCAGGTCGTCCGCCGGGATGCCGCAGCCATCGTCGCGCACCCGCAGCAGCTTGACCCCACCCTGCTCGACATCCACGTCGATGCGCGCGGCGCCGGAATCCAGGCTGTTCTCCAGCAGCTCCTTGATCACCGAGGCCGGGCGCTCGACCACCTCGCCGGCGGCGATCTGGTTCGCCAGCCGCGGGCTGAGCAGCTGGATGCGACGCAGCTCGCTCATGGTTGCGACGCCAGCGTGGTAGCCGGGATGGCGAGCGTCTGGCCGACCTTGATGGTGTCGCTCTTCAGCTGATTGGCGCTGCGCAGCGAGGCCAGGCTGACCTGGTAGCGCTGGGCGAGCAACGCCAGGCTCTCGCCGGAACGCACCACGTGCTCACGCGGGCCGGCCGCGATCTGGCCGGCGTCGCGCAGCCAGGCGATATAGGTGCCGGGCGGCGGGTTCTCGTGGAAGAACTGCTTGACCCCGCTGTGGATCGAGCGCGCCAGCGCCTGCTGGTGGCCGGCCGTCTGCAGCTTCTTCGCCTCGGACGGATTGGAGATGAAGCCGGTCTCGACCAGGATCGAGGGAATGTCCGGGCTCTTGAGCACCATGAAGCCGGCCTGCTCCACGCGGCGCTTGTGCAGCGGCGTGATACGCCCCATGTTGCTCAGCACCTTCTGCCCGACGTTGAGGCTCGACGACAGCGAGGCGGTCATCGACAGGTCCAGCAGGACGCCGGCGAGCATGCGGTCCTTGTCGTCGAGGCTGACGTTGCCGGCGCCGCCGATCAGGTCCGAGCGGTTCTCGCTATCGGCCAGCCAGCGCGCGGTCTCCGAGGTGGCGCCACGGTCGGACAGGGCGAACACCGAGGCCCCGTACGCCGAGGAACGCGGCGCGGCATCGGCATGCACGGAGACGAACAGGTCGGCGCCCTTCTTGCGGGCGATCTCGGTGCGCTTGCGCAGCGGAATGAAGTAGTCGCCGGTGCGCACCAACTCGGCACGGAAACCCTTCTCGGCATTGATCTGCCGTTGCAGCTCCTTGGCGATCTGCAGCACCACGCTCTTCTCGTAGACCTTGCCCGGGCCGATGGCGCCCGGGTCTTCGCCGCCGTGACCGGCGTCGATGGCGATCACGATGTCGCGCTTGCTGCTCGGCGTGGCCGGCAGCTTGACCGCCGGCAGGTTGGGCGAGACCGGCGCCACCGGGGATGCCGGCGCGGTATTGGCCGGCAGCCGGCTGGCGCTTGCCGCCGGACTACTGCCCTGCTGGTCGTAGAGATCGACCACCAGGCGGTGGCCATATTGCTGGTTCGGCGCCAGGGCGAAGCTCTTCGGTGACACCGGCGCCTTCAGATCGACGACCACGCGCAGGGTGTCGGCATCCGGCTGGCCGGCACGCAACGCGGCCACCGGCGTGTTGTCCAGCGGCAGGCCGTCGAGCTGCGCCTTGAGATTGGCCCCGCTGACATCGATGACGATGCGATCCGGCGCCTCGAGGGTGAAGACGTTGTGCTTGACCGGGCCGGACAGGTCGAACACCAGGCGCGTGTTATCCGGTGCTCGCCACAGCCGCACGCTCTGCACATCGGCGGCGGCGACCGCCTGCAGCGCGACGAACAGGACCAGCAGACCGCTAACCAGCGCGCGTATGCGCATACCCATCCTCTTGCCTGTCATCGTTCGTCATTGGTCAGGGCGGCGCACCAGGCCTGGCCTCGCTCGCCCCGCGGCGAAAGGCGCAGCCTGCGCCCGGCCTCATGCGGCGCAATGGTAATGTCCAGGTCCGCCTTTGGCAAAACGCCGCCACCGCGCTCCGGCCACTCCACCAGGCACAGGGCGTCGCCTTCGAAATAGTCGCGAATGCCGAGAAATTCCAGCTCCTCCGGGTCGACCAGCCGGTACAGGTCGAAGTGGAACACCCGCACAGCACCGATCTCGTACGGCTCGACGAGGGTGAAGGTCGGGCTCTTCACCTTGCCCGTGTGCCCGAAGCCGCGAATCAACCCGCGTGACAGCGTGGTCTTGCCGGCGCCCAGGTCGCCGTGCAGGTAGATGACGCCGCGCCCGCCGGTGGCCTGCGCGATGCGTGCGCCGAGCGCCAGCATTTGCGCCTCGTCGGCGGCGTAGAAGCTTACGTCCGGCATGGCGAGTGCTCCTCCAGCTGTCGGCGGATCTCGGCGATCAGGTCGCCGGCGGCCAGCCCGCGCCCGCCTTCGCCACAGCGTTCACCGGCGGCGGCGTGCAGCCAGGCCGCCAGGCAGCCTGCTGCGAAGGGCTCGAGCCCCTGCGCCAGCAGCGCGCCGGCAAGCCCGGCCAGCACATCGCCGAGGCCGGCGCTGGCCATGGCCGGATGGCCGCGATCACAGAGTGCCAACCGCCCGTCGGCATCGGCAACCAGCGTACCCGCGCCCTTGAGCAACGCGCTGCAGCGAAAGCGTCGGGCCAGTTCGCGCACCGCCGCCGGCCGATCGGCCTGTACCTCGGCGCTGCTGCAGCCGAGCAGGCGCGCAGCCTCGCCCGGATGCGGCGTGATCAGGCAGCCGCGCGGCAGCTCGACGGCTGCATGGGCCAGCAGGTTCAGCGCATCGGCATCCCACACCTGCGGCACCTCGGCCTGCGCCGCCAGCGACAGCAGGCTGCGCCCCCACGGCCCCTGCCCCAGGCCCGGGCCGACCACCAGCACGTCGGCGCGCTCGGCCAGGGCGGTCAGCGCATAGGTGGACTCGACGCCGCTGCACATGATTTCCGGGCGCCGGGTCAGCGACGCGACGACATGCTCGGGCCGCGTCGCCAGGGTCACCATGCCGGCACCGCCGCGCAGCGCCGCCTCGCTGGCCAACAGCGCGGCGCCGCCGGTGCCCAGGTCGCCGCCGATGACCAGCACCTGGCCGAAACTGCCCTTGTGCGCGGTCGGCCGGCGCGGCGCCAGCTTCGGCAGGTTGCCGGGCGCGAGCCGCAGCACCTCGGCCGCTGCCGCGGCCAGCAGCGCAGGATCGGCCTGCAGGTCGTCGAACACCAGGCGGCCGATCTGGTCGGGGCCGTCGCCGGTCAGCAGGCCGAGCTTCAGGCCGATGAAGGTCACCGTCACCTCGGCACGCACCGCCTGGCCGAGCCGGGAACCGCTGTCGGCACTGAGGCCGGACGGAATATCCACCGCCAGCACCGGCAGGCCGCTGGCATTGATCGCCTCGATGGCCGTTGCATAGGGCTCGCGCACCGCACCGGCCAGGCCGGTGCCGAGCAGCGCATCGACCAGCACGCCCTCCAGCTCGGCATCGGCCTGCCAGGGTTCGATCGCCACGCCACAGGCGCGCGCCTCGGCGCAGGCCGTCGCCGCATCGCCCTGCAGCGCCTGCGGATCGCCCACCGCGAGCACCCGCACCCGCCAGCCGGCCCGCTGCGCGAGGGCGGCGAGCAGATAGCCGTCGCCGGCATTGTTGCCGCGCCCGGCCAGCACGGTGACCACCCCGGCCTCCGGCCACTGGCGGCGCAGGGCCCGCCAGCAGGCATGCGCGGCGCGCTGCATCAGCTCGAAACCGGGCGTACCGGCGGCGATCAGGCGGGCGTCGAGTTCGCGCACCTGGGCGGCGGTGTACAGGGCGGTGGGCAGCAGGTCGGTCATCGGCTGGGCATCATCGCGGCGGAATGTCTGGCAGAATTATACGCACCCGCCCGAATCGCGCTGCAGTCTCCGATGTCCAGCCCCGCCCTCGATCCCGCCGCCCTCGCCGAATCCATCAAGCAATGGGGTCGCGAGCTGGGCTTCCAGCAGGTCGGCATTACCGATGTCGACCTCGGCGAGCACGAAGCGCATCTGGAGGCCTGGCTGGCCGCTGGCTACCAGGGCGAGATGGACTACATGGCGGCCCACGGCAGCAAGCGCTCGCGGCCGGACGAGCTGGTGCCCGGCACGCTGCGGGTGATCTCGCTGCGCATGGACTACCTGCCCGGCGACACGCGCATGAGCCAGCTGCTCGCCGAACCGGAGAAGGCCTACGTGTCGCGCTATGCGCTGGGCCGCGACTACCACAAGCTGATCCGCAAGCGCCTGCAGCAACTGGCCGAGCGCATACAGCAGGCGGTCGGCCCGTTCGGCTTTCGCGCCTTCGTCGACAGCGCACCGGTGCTGGAGAAGGCCGCCGGACAGCAGGCCGGGCTCGGCTGGATCGGCAAGAACAGCCTGCTGCTCAACCGCAAGGCCGGCAGCTGGTTCTTCCTCGGCGAGCTGTTCGTCGACATCGCCCTGCCGGTTGACGAGCCGGTCACCCGCGACCACTGCGGCAGTTGCCACGCCTGCCTGGACATCTGCCCCACCGACGCCTTCGTCGGCGAACGCCTGCTGGATGCGCGGCGCTGCATTTCCTACCTCACCATCGAGCTGAAAGGCCCCATCCCCGAGGAGCTGCGGGCAAGGATGGGCAACCGCGTGTTCGGCTGCGACGACTGCCAGATCGTCTGCCCGTGGAACCGCTTCGCCCGCCCCACCGAGCAGGGCGACTTCCAGCCGCGCCACAGCCTGGACAACGCCGAGCTGGCCGAACTGTTCCGCTGGAGCGAAGAGCAATTCCTCAGCCGCACCGAAGGCTCGCCGCTGCGCCGCGCCGGCTACGAGCGCTGGCTGCGCAACCTGGCGGTGGGGCTGGGCAATGCGCCCTCGAGCATCCCGGTGCTGGAGGCGCTCGAGGCGCGGCGTGACGATCCGTCGGAGCTGGTGCGCGAGCACGTCGACTGGGCACTCGCGCAGCACGCCACGCGTTGCACCTAGGCCGGCGCTGACGGCGCGCTACCGGACCCGCTGAGCGCGCGCAGTTCGCTGGCGTCCAGGGTTTCCTGCGCCAGCAGCTCGCGGGCACAGCGCTCGAGCAGCTCGCGGCGCGCCTGCAGCAGGTCGACGCTGCGCTGGAACGCCGCCTGCACCAGCTGCTGCACCTCCTCGTCGATCGCCGTGGCGGTGCTCTCGGCGTAGTCGTGCTGCGGCTTCAGGCCGAGCATCGCCTCGTTGCCGAGGAAGGAGTTGGGCTCGCGCTCCAATGCCATGTGGCCGAGGCGGCCGGACATGCCGTAGCGGGTGACCATGGCGCGGGCGATGTCGGTGACCTTGGCCAGGTCGTCCGCCGCACCGGTGGACAGATGGGCAAACATCAGCCACTCCGCCGCGCGCCCGCCGAGCAGCACCGCCATCTTGTTCTCCAGCTCCTCGCGGGTCATCAGGAAACGGTCCTCGATCGGCCGCTGGATGGTGTAGCCCAGCGCGCCCATGCCGCGCGGGATGATCGAGACCTTGTGCACCGGATCGACCCCCGGCAGCGCCATGGCCACCAGCGCATGGCCCATCTCGTGGTAGGCGACGATCTCGCGCTCGCGCGGGTTGAGCAGGCGGTTGCGCTTCTCCAGGCCGGCGACGATGCGCTCGATCGCCGCGGTGAAATCCTCCATGCAGACCGCGTCGGCACTGCGCCGGGTCGCCAGCAGCGTCGCCTCGTTGACCAGGTTGGCCAGGTCGGCGCCGGTGAAGCCCGGGGTCAGCGCGGCGATCGCCTGCGGGTCGACGTCGTCGGCCAGGCGCGCCTTTTTCAGGTGCACGTTGAGGATCTGCACCCGGCCGATCTTGTCCGGGCGGTCGACCAGCACCTGGCGGTCGAAGCGCCCGGCGCGCAGCAGCGCCGGGTCGAGGATCTCCGGGCGGTTGGTGGCCGCCAGCAGGACCAGGCCGCTGGAGGTGTCGAAGCCGTCCATCTCCACCAGCAGCTGGTTGAGTGTCTGCTCCTTCTCGTCATGCCCGCCGGACAGCGGCCCGGCACCGCGGGCGCGGCCGAGGGCATCCAGCTCGTCGATGAAGATGATCGCCGGCGCCTGGGCGCGGGCCTGTTCGAACAGGTCACGCACCCGCGCCGCGCCGACGCCGACGAACAGCTCGACGAACTCCGAGCCGGAGATGGAGAAGAACGGCACCTTCGCCTCGCCGGCCACCGCACGCGCCAGCAGCGTCTTGCCGGTGCCGGGCGGGCCGACCAGCAGCACGCCCTTGGGCATCCGCCCGCCGAGGCGGCCGTAGGTCTGCGGGTCGCGCAGGAACTCGATGATTTCCTTCAGCTCGTCCTTGGCCTCGTCCACCCCGGCGACGTCGGCGAAGGTCACCTTCATGTCGGTCTCGACGTAGACGCGCGCCTTGCTCTTGCCGATCTGCATCATGCCGGTACCGCCCATGCCGCTGCCGATGCGCTTGAGCAGGAACAGCCAGATGCCGAAGAACATCGCCGCCGGGACGATCCACGACAGCAGGTCGCGCACCAGCGTGCTTTCCACCTTGCCGCTGTAGCGCACCGGATACTGCTCGAGGAACTGCGCCAGTTCCGGCTCGACGCGGTTGGTGACGAAGCGGCGCTGGCCACTGGACAGCGGCTCCTTGAAGGTGCCCTCGATCCGCCGTTCGGTGATCGCCAGCTCGCCGATCCGCCCTTCCTTGAGGTGGGTTTCGAACTCGCTGTAGGGAATGACGGCGACGCCTTCCTGCTGCGACAGCAGGTATTGCAACCCCATGAACACGAGGATCGCGATCATCCAGTAACGCATGTGGAACTGGGCCTGGTCTTTCACCGGTCTCTCCTTGGCTGCCAGCGGGACGCTACGCGCGGATGGCAGGATTCTGCCCGCTCGCGCACCCCGGCGCCTGGACGCAAATCAGCTAAATCGCGGCTGCTGCGTTCAGAATCCGCCACTGACGCCGAGGCCAAGCCCCAGCGCAGCGGCCAAGGAGAACGGTAGCAGCAGCGTGTCGAGCAGGGCACTGGCTGGCAGATCGAGCGCGGCATGGCGGGGTGCTTCGGCACCGAAGCGCTCGACCGGGCAGCAGCCACCGTTGAGGCTGTACCAGTCCAGTCGCGTGCCGGAATAGATGATTGGCGCACCGGGCTTGGCCGCATCCAGCGTGCGCACCGTGGCGCAGCCGCCGAGCAGGCTCAGCGTCGTCAGTAGCAGCAGCGCCCGGCCGAGCATCTCAGTCGTCGCTGACGATATGGTGCTCGCCCCAGCGCGGCAGCATGTCCTGGGGAATGTTGAGCAGGTTGAGGATGCGCGCGACGACGAAATCCACCAGGTCGTCGATGGTCTGCGGCTGGTGGTAGAAGCCGGGCGAGGCCGGCAGGATCACCGCGCCCAGGTTCGACAGCTTGAGCATGTTTTCCAGGTGAATGCTGGAGTACGGCGCCTCACGCGGCACCAGGATCAACTGGCGGCGCTCCTTCAAGGTGACGTCGGCGGCGCGCTCGATCAGGTTGTTACAGGCCCCGGTGGCGATCGCCGACAGCGTGCCGGTGGAACAGGGCACCACCACCATCGCCGTCGGTGCGCCGGAGCCGGACGCCGGTGGGGCCATCCAGTCTTCCTTGGCGAACACGCGGATCTGCCCGGCCGCCGCGCCGGTGTATTCGGAGAGGAAGGCCTGCATGGCCTGCGGCTTGGCCGGCAGCACCACGTCGGTCTCGGTGGCCATCACCAGTTGCGCGGCCTTGGAGATCAGGAAGTGCACCTCGCGGTCTTCCTGCACCAGGCAATCGAGCAGGCGCAGGCCGTATTGCGCGCCGGAGGCGCCGGTCATGGCCAAGGTGATGCGTTCCGGTCCATTCATTCAATCTGCTCCTAATGCGATCCGCGTGGAAATGCCTTCGGCGTTTTCCACCCTACGCCAGTGCGGCGGCCAATTGGCCGTGCAGCCCACCGAAACCGCCATTGCTCATCACCACCACCTGGGTGCCCGGCGTGGCATCGGCCTTGACCTTGGCGATGATCGCCTCCAGCGAATCGCAGACCGTGGTCGGCACCGGCGAGCCGGCCACGGTTGCGGCCAGGTCCCAGCCGAGGTTGGCCGGTGCGTACCAGATCGCCTGGTCGGCCAGCGCCACGGATTCCGCCAGCCCCTCGCGGTGCGCGCCGAGCTTCATCGAGTTAGAACGCGGCTCGACCACGGCGATGATCGGCGTATCGCCGACGCGCTTGCGTAGGCCGTCGAGGGTGGTGGCGATGGCAGTCGGGTGATGGGCGAAGTCGTCATAGATGGTCACGCCATTTACCTCGGCGACCTTCTCCATGCGTCGCTTGACGCTACGGAATTCGCTCAGCGCCTCGGCGCCCTGCTTCGGCAGCACGCCGACATGCCGCGCCGCCGCCAGCGTCGCCAGCGCATTGTTGACGTTGTGCCGGCCGGTCAGCTGCCAGTCCACCACGCCCTGCACCTCGCCATCGAAGATCACCTCGAAGCGCGAACCGTCCTCGCTGAGCAACCTGGCCTGCCACTGGCCACCCTCGCCGGTGGTCTGCACCGGCGTCCAGCAGCCCATGCCGATGACGCGCTTGAGCGCCGTTTCCGACTCGGGATGGATGATCAGCCCCACGCCCGGCACGGTACGCACCAGGTGATGGAACTGGCGTTCGATGGCGGCTAGATCCGGGAAGATATCCGCGTGGTCGAACTCCAGGTTGTTCAGGATCGCGGTACGCGGGCGGTAGTGGACGAACTTGCTGCGCTTGTCGAAGAAGGCGCTGTCGTACTCGTCGGCCTCCACCACGAAGAACGGCGTACCGCCGAGCCGTGCGGAGATGCCGAAGTTCTGCGGCACGCCACCGATGAGAAAGCCCGGGCTCATGCCGGCATGTTCCAGCACCCAGGCCAGCATGCTGCTGGTGGTGGTCTTGCCATGGGTACCGGCGGCAGCCAGCACCCAGCGCCCCTGCAGCACGTGATCGGCCAGCCATTGCGGGCCGGAGACATAGGGCAGCCCCTTGTTCAGCACGTATTCCACTGCCGGGTTGCCACGCGACAGGGCGTTGCCCACCACCACCAGATCGGGTGCCGGTTGCAGATGCGCCGGCTCGTAGCCCTGCATCAGCTCGATGCCCTGGGCCTCGAGCTGGGTGCTCATCGGCGGATAGACGTTGGCGTCGGAGCCGGTGACGCGATGGCCGAGTTCCTTGGCCAGCACCGCGAGCGAACCCATGAAGGTGCCGCAGATGCCGAGAATGTGGATATGCATGGATGACCTCTGCAATGCCCTGCGCAGCGCCAGCGGAGCGCCCCGCGGGAGCCGGGAAATGCGCGGCAGATTAGCACAGCGCCGCCGCGCAATCGGCCCCCGCCAGCGCCGGCGCGGCGTCCGCATGTCGCCCCGGTCGCTGGCTGCCGCAAGCTGATCTACGCTGAAACGACCGCCGTTTCCACGACCATTACAAGAACCGGAGACACATCATGCGTTACGCCCATCCCGGCACCGAGGGTGCCAAGGTCAACTTCAAGGCTCGCTACGGCAACTTCATCAACGGCCAGTTCGTCGAACCGCTTGGCGGCCAGTACTTCACCAACCTGTCGCCGGTCAACGGCCAGCCGATCGCCGAGTTTCCGCGCTCGGATGCCGCCGACATCGAGAAGGCCCTGGACGCCGCCCATGCCGCCGCCGATGCCTGGGGCAAGACCAGCGTGCAGGCGCGTTCGCTGATCCTGTTGCAGATCGCCGACCGCATCGAGCAGAACCTCGAACTGCTGGCCATCACCGAGACATGGGACAACGGCAAGGCGGTGCGCGAGACGCTGAACGCCGATATCCCGCTGGCCGCCGACCACTTCCGCTACTTCGCCGGCTGCATCCGTGCGCAGGAAGGCACCAGCGCCGAGATCGACGAGCACACCGCGGCCTACCATTTTCACGAGCCGCTGGGCGTGGTGGGACAGATCATCCCGTGGAACTTCCCGATCCTGATGGCCGCCTGGAAGCTCGCCCCGGCGCTGGCCGCCGGCAACTGCGTGGTCTTGAAGCCCGCCGAGCAGACCCCGCTGGGCATCAACGTGCTGCTCGAATGCATCGGCGACCTGCTACCGCCGGGGGTGCTCAACGTGGTGCACGGCTACGGCCGGGAAGCCGGCGAAGCACTGGCCTCGAGCAAGCGCATCGCCAAGATCGCCTTCACCGGCTCCACCCCGGTGGGCTCGCACATCATGAAGCGCGCCGCCGAGAGCATCATCCCGAGCACCGTGGAGCTGGGCGGCAAGAGCCCGAACATCTATTTCGAGGACATCATGCAGGCCGAGCCGGCCTTCATCGAGAAGGCCGCCGAAGGGCTGGTGCTGGGCTTCTTCAACCAGGGTGAGGTGTGCACCTGCCCATCGCGCGCGCTGGTGCAGGAGTCGATCTACGCGCCGTTCATGGAAGCGGTGATGAAGAAGGTCGCGCAGATCAAGCGCGGCGACCCGCTGGACACCGACACCATGGTCGGCGCCCAGGCCAGCCAGCAGCAGTTCGACAAGATCATGTCGTACCTCGACATCGCCCGCGAGGAAGGCGCCGAGGTGCTCACCGGCGGTGCAGCAGAGAAGCTCGAAGGCTCGCTCGCCACCGGCTATTACATCCAGCCGACCCTGCTCAAGGGCACCAACAAGATGCGCGTGTTCCAGGAGGAGATCTTCGGCCCGGTGATCGGAGTCACCACCTTCAAGGACGAGGCCGAGGCGCTGGCCATTGCCAACGACACCGAGTACGGCCTCGGCGCCGGCGTCTGGACCCGCGACATCAACCGCGCCTATCGCATGGGCCGGGCGATCAAGGCCGGCCGCGTGTGGACCAACTGCTACCACCTCTACCCGGCCCACGCGGCGTTCGGTGGTTACAAGAAGTCCGGCGTCGGGCGCGAGACGCACAAGATGATCCTCGACCACTACCAGCAGACCAAGAACCTGCTGGTCAGCTACGACATCAATCCGCTGGGCTTCTTCTGATGGGCCGGCGCGGGCGGCACACGTCGCCCGCGCCTTGAACAAGACACCTGCCGGGCGCCGCCGTGGTGCTGCGGAGCCCGCAAAAGGTGCGTTCCTGCCGCATTTGGCCGACTAAACACCGGGAACCCCGCGTTCCGGTGCCGGGGCATGACGCTTGCTAGGGAGATCGCAACCTATCCAAGAGGATTCCCCATGGCTCTCGAACACAGCCGTTCCGCGCCACCGCAGCACGCGATCGATTTCGAAACCGTTGGCAGTAGCTATTTCCAGGAACGCGAACTGAAGAAAGGCGCCGCCGGCTGGGTGCTGCTGGTCGGCCTTGGCGTCGCCTATGTGATTTCCGGCGACTACGCCGGCTGGAACTTCGGCCTCGCCCAGGGCGGTTGGGGCGGGCTGTTCATCGCCACGCTGCTGATGGCGACCATGTACCTGTGCATGTGCTTCTCGCTGGCCGAGCTGTCCTCGATGGTCCCGACCGCGGGCGGCGGCTATGGTTTTGCCCGCACCGCCTTCGGCCCATTGGGCGGCTTTCTCACCGGCACGGCGATCCTCATCGAGTACGCCATCGCGCCGGCGGCGATCGCCGTGTTCATCGGCGCCTATTGCGAGTCGCTGTTCGGCATCGGCGGCTGGATGATCTATCTGGCCTTCTACATCGTCTTCATCGGCATCCATATCTTCGGCGTCGGCGAGGCGCTGAAGCTGATGTTCATCATCACCGCCGTCGCCGCCCTGGCCCTGGCGGTGTTCATCGTCGCCATGGTGCCGCACTTCTCGGTGGACAAGCTGCTGGACATCGCCCCGACCACCGCTGCCGGTGCCAGCAACTTCCTGCCCTACGGCTATGTCGGCATCTGGGCGGCGATCCCCTACGCGATCTGGTTCTTCCTAGCCGTGGAAGGCGTGCCGCTGGCCGCCGAGGAAACCAAGAACCCGCAGCGCGACATGCCCCGCGGGCTGATCGGCGCCATGCTGATCCTGGTCGCCTTCGCCGGCCTGATCCTCCTGGTCGGCCCAGGCGGCGCCGGCTCCAGCACCCTGGTGGCATCCGGCAACCCGCTGGTGGAAGCGCTGACCACGGCCTACGGCTCGTCCACCTGGATGAGCGGCTTCGTCAACCTGGTCGGCCTGGCCGGGCTGATCGCCAGCTTCTTCTCGATCATCTTCGCCTACTCGCGGCAGATCTTTGCCCTGTCGCGGGCCGGCTACCTGCCGCGCAACCTCTCGCTGACCAACAAGAACAAGGCGCCGGTGCTGGCCCTGGTGATCCCCGGTGTGATCGGCTTCCTGCTCTCGCTGACCGGCCAGGGCGACCTGCTGATCCTCGTCGCGGTGTTCGGCGCGACCATCTCCTACGTGTTGATGATGGCCTCGCACATCGTGCTGCGCCTGCGCCGGCCGGACCTGCATCGCCCGTACAGGACACCCGGCGGCATCGTCACCTCGGGCGTGGCGCTGGTACTGGCCTGCATCGCGGTCATCGCGGGCTTCCTGGTCGATCCGCGGGTGGTGATCGGCGCCGCGATCATCTACGGGATCTTCATCGCCTATTTCGCGATCTACAGTCGACACCATCTGGTGGCCGGCACGCCGGAGGAAGAGTTCGCGGCGATCGAGCAGGCCGAGGCGACACTCAAGTAGGGAGAGCAGCCATGACGTACTCGCACAGCGTGGGCAGCACCACCTGGCGCTTCGACGATCTGCGCGAGGTGATGGCCAAGGCCAGCCCGGCGCGCTCCGGCGACCTGCTCGCCGGGGTCGCGGCGGGCAGCGACGCCGAGCGAGTGGCGGCGCAGATGTGCCTGGCCGATGTGCCGCTCAGGCGTTTTCTCGAAGAGGCACTGATCCCCTACGAAAGCGATGAAGTCACCCGGCTGATCATCGACAGTCATGACGCCGCCGCCTTCGCTCCGATCAGCCACCTAACCGTGGGCGATTTCCGCAACTGGCTGCTCGGCGAGGAGGCGGACGAGTCGTCGCTGAAAGCCCTCGCACCGGGGCTGACGCCGGAGATGGTCGCCGCGGTGTCGAAGATCATGCGCGTGCAGGACCTGATCCTGGTCGCGCAGAAGGTCCGCGTCGTCACCCGCTTTCGCAACAGCATCGGCCTGGCCGGACGCATGTCCACCCGGCTGCAGCCGAACCATCCCACCGACGACGGCGCCGGCATCGCCGCGAGCATTCTCGACGGCCTGCTCTACGGCAACGGCGACGCGGTGATCGGCATCAACCCGGCCACCGACAGCACCGCCGGCATCTGCGAGCTGCTGAAGATGCTCGACGCGGTGATCAGCCGCTACGAGATCCCGACCCAGGGTTGCATCCTCACCCATGTCACCACCTCCATCGAGGCGATCAACCGCGGCGCGCCGCTGGACCTGGTGTTCCAGTCCATCGCCGGCACCGAGGCGGCCAACGCCAGCTTCGGCATCAACCTGGCAACGCTGCAGGAAGGCTACGAGGCCGGCCTGTCGCAGAAGCGCGGCACCCTCGGCGACAACCTCATGTATTTCGAGACCGGCCAGGGCAGCGCGCTCTCGGCCAACGCCCATCACGGCGTCGATCAGCAGACCTGCGAGGCCCGCGCCTACGCCGTCGCGCGCCGCTACAAGCCGCTGCTGGTGAACACCGTGGTCGGCTTCATCGGCCCGGAATACCTCTACAACGGCAAGCAGATCATCCGCGCCGGGCTGGAGGACCACTTCTGCGGCAAGCTGCTCGGTGTGCCCATGGGTTGCGACATCTGCTACACCAACCACGCCGAAGCCGACCAGGACGACATGGACATGCTGCTGACCCTGCTCGGCACGGCGGGCATCAACTTCATCATGGGCATCCCGGGCTCGGACGACGTGATGCTCAACTACCAGACCACCTCCTTTCACGACGCCCTCTACGTGCGCCAGGTGCTTGGCCTCAAGCCCGCACCGGAGTTCGAGGAATGGCTGGCGAAGATGCAGATCCTCCGGCAGGACGGCAATCGCCTGCAGCTCGGCCGCGAGCTGCCCGAAGCCTTCCGCCGCGCGCTGGAGCAGCAGGCATGAGGCGCTCCCCGGATCTCCACCGGCATCCGGTGGAAAACGCTGCGCGGTTTTCCACCCTACCCAGCAGCCGCACCGTAGGGTGGAAAACGACCGCAGGTCTTTTCCACGCGTTTTTCCACGCGTTCTCCCGCGCGCTTGTCCACGCGCCTGACCGCCACGCGCCGAGGTAGCCATGCCCGACCGCTCACCCACCATCGACAACCCCTGGCAGCACCTGCGCCAGCTGACCCCAGCGCGCATCGCCCTTGGCCGTGCCGGCACCAGCCTGCCGACGGTGGCGCAACTGGATTTCCAGTTCGCCCACGCGCAGGCCCGTGATGCCGTGCACCTGCCGCTGGACTGCGCCGCGCTGGCTGCCGAACTGGAAAAGCATGACCTCAGCCATCTGCACCTGCGCAGCGCCGCCAGCGACCGACAGATCTACCTGCAGCGTCCCGACCTCGGTCGGCGTCTCGACGAAGCCAGCGCCGCCACGCTCGACGATCAGGCCGGTGACGGCTGCGACCTGGCGCTGGTGATCGCCGACGGCCTCTCGGCCCTGGCCGTGCAGCGTCATGCGGCACCGATGGCCTTGAAGATCGCCGAACAATGCCAGGCCGAAGGCTGGTCCCTCGGCCCCGTCGCGCTGGTGGAACAGGGCCGCGTGGCGGTGGCCGACGAGATCGGCCAGCGCCTCAAGGCGCGCATGGTGGTGATCCTGCTCGGGGAGCGACCGGGCCTCAGCTCGCCGGACAGCCTGGGCCTTTACTTCACCTGGGCGCCGCAGGTCGGCCGGCACGATGCGCAGCGCAACTGCATTTCCAACATTCGCCCCGAGGGGCTGAGCTACAACCTGGCCGCGCACCGCCTGCTCTACCTGATGCGCGAAGCCAGCCGCCGGCAGCTCTCCGGCGTACAGCTCAAGGATGAAGCCGACGTGCCGGCGCTGGACGGTCAGCCCCGCGCCGGCAACTTCCTGCTCGGCTAGCCGGCATCAGGCTGCCAGGGCTCCAGCGTCTGGCTGTAGACCACCGTTCCGTCGATGTCGCGCAGGCTCACGCCCAGCACACCGCTCTGCGCGTCGATCTCCACCTCGCCGAAAAACTGGAAGCCCGCCCGCGGCGAGCTGTTCGCCACCGGCGCAGCCTTCTGGAACACCACTTCCGGGCCGAAGGTGCCGTCCAGCGGATTCGGCCCGAAGCTGCCGGCGTTCAAGGGACCGGCGACGAACTCCCAGAACGGCTCGAACTGCTGGAAAGCGGCGCGGTTGGGGTGGTAGTGGTGCGCGGCGCAATAGTGCACATCGGCGGTCAGCCAGACGGTGTTGCGCACCCGCGCACGCTGGATGAAGGCGAGAAGCTCGGCGATTTCCAGCTCGCGACCGAGCGCCTGACCGTCGTCACCGTTGGCGATCGCCTCCCAGCGACGCATGCCCTGGGCATCCACGCCGTCCGGCACATGCAGGCCGATGGGCATGTCGGCGGCGATCACTTTCCAGGTCGCCCGCGAGGCGCGCAGCTCGCGCTTGAGCCAGCGCAACTGATCACGGCCGAGAAACGCCGTCTGCGCGCCCTGCTCGCTCTGCAGGTTATCGGTGTTCGGCCCGCGGTAGCTGCGCATGTCCAGCACGAATACGTCCAGCAACGGCCCGTAGCTGACCTTGCGATAGATGCGCCCGAGCTTGTCGCCGCGGGCCACGCGCATCGGCGCGTATTCCAGGTAGGCCTGGCGCGCACGGCGGACCAGGGTGTCGATGTCGCGAACCTGCCGGTAGCGGTCGTCCAGCTCCTTGCTCGGCGACCAGTTGTTGGTCACCTCGTGATCGTCCCACTGCCAGATCTGCGGCACCTCGGCATTGAACGCCCGCAGGTTCTCGTCCAGCAGGTTGTAGCGGTAGTTGCCGCGAAACTCGTCGAGCGTCTCGGCAACCTTGCTCTTCTCTTCGGTGACCAGGTTGCGCCAGATGCTGCCGTCCTCGGCGGTCACTTCGGCGGGAATCGGCCCGTCGGCATAGATCACGTCGCCGCTGTGCAGGAAGAAGTCCGGCCGGCGCATGCGCATGCTTTCGTAGATGCGCATGCCGCCGAAGTCCGGGTTGATGCCGTAGCCCTGGCCGCAGGTATCGCCACCCCAGACGAAACGGATATTGCGCGGACGCGTCGGTGCGCTGCGCAGGTGGCCGAACCAGGGCTCGCTGAGCACGCCGCTCTGGGCATCCTCGAAACGCGCGCGGTAGAAGATCGACTGATCCGCCGGCAGCCCGCGCAGGTCCACGCGGGCGGTGAAGTCCTGGCCGGCATCGGTTACGGAGGACAGCATGCGCCGCGGGTTGCCGAAGCGGCTGCGCGTATCCCACTCGACGATCAGCCGGCCGGGGCGGTCGCAGCGGCTCCAGACCAGCGCGCGATCGTCCGTCACGTCGCCGGACTGCACGCCGTCAGGCATCTGCGGGCGCGCCCGCGGCGCGGCGATGATGGCGGGCGCGACGCCCAGGGCCGGCAGGGCGAGGCCGGCGCCGATGCCCTGCAGCAGCAGGCGGCGGGTGTGGTCCGGTGCGGTCATGACGGGTCTCCATGCGGGTGGGTGTGTTCCGGTCTACCCACCGCGCTTGACAGTCCCGTGACGCGCCGACCGGCGGCACGCCTATTCGGCGGTCAGCACCAGCACGGCCTCGATCTCGAACAGCATGCCGTCGAGCGCCAGGCGCGGCACCGGGATCAGCGTGCAGGCCGGTTTCGGCCCCGGCCCCAGCGCGCGCGCCAGCTCCTCGCCGAACACCTGCAGGCGCGCCTCGCTGTGCTCGACGACCAGCACGCCGAGCCTGGCGATCTGCTGCGGCGTGCCGCCCGCCGCCTCGATGGCGATACACAGGTTGCCCAGCGCCTGGCGCACCTGCTCACGGAAATCGCCAGGCAGGCTGCCATCGGCGGTCTCGCCACCCTGCCCGGCGATAAAGGCCAGCCGCGTGCCGGCCGGCACGATCGCCACGTGCGAGTAGCCGTTGGGCGCCGGGTCGTACAGCCCCGGCGGGTTGATCAGGCGCAGCGCGCTGCGCTCGGTTGCTTCGCTCATACCGCGTTCCTTTCGCTGGCGGGACGTAGATCGGCGAAGCGCTCCAGTGCGCGCTTCATCGCGCCGGCGAGGTCGCCCGGCCGGTAGTCGCCCGGCTCGCGGCCGAAGGCCACGCTCAGGCGGTTCCAGCTGTTGATGGTGATGATGGCGAAGGTCAGCCGGGTGATCGCCCGGGGCGAGTAATGCGCGGCCAGCTCACCGTAGCAGCGGTCCAGGGTTTCGCCGTCGGCCAGCCGGGTGAGCGCCTCGGTCCAGGCCAGCGCCGCGCGTTCGGCCGGGCTGTAGACACTGGTTTCGCGCCAGGCCGGCAGCAGCAGCACGCGCGGCAGCGGCGTTTCCAGCGCCAGCAGGTCCTTGCTGTGCATGTCGATGCAGTAGGCGCAGCCGTTGAGCTGCGAGGCGCGCAGCTCGATCAGCGAGAGCAGCTGTGGATCGAGGTCGGACGCGTGCAGGTAGCCGCTGATGGCGGTCAGCGCCTGCAGCGGCAGGGCGTCGGCGTGCTGGTAGTAGTCGAGGCGAAGGGGCATGGCGGGCTCCGGTCGGGTTGTCGGAATTGACCCAGCCAGGACGCCATTGGAGATCGACTTGTGACAGCGGCCTGCGCCTGTCACAGCGACACGCGCCGCTCCGTCCATACTGGACGGACCATCATGAGGAACCGACGTGCAGGACAAGACCGATTTCTTCCAGGCGCTGCACCCCAGGCTGTTCGGCCTGGGCTACCGGCTGCTCGGCAGCCGCGCCGACGCCGAGGACCTGCTGCAGGACGCCTGGTTCAAGTGGAGCGGCGCCGACCACGCGGCGATCCGCGATGCCGAGGCCTGGCTGGTGACGGTGGTGACGCGCCTGGGCATCGACCAGCTGCGCCAGCGCCGCGCCCGCCGCGAGGAGTACCTCGGCCCCTGGCTGCCCGAGCCGCTGCTCGGCCTGGCCGAGCACGAGGGCGAGCGCCTGGCCGAGCTCGGCGCGGACATTTCCATGGCCTTCATGGTGGCGCTCGAACGCCTCGGTGCCGAGGAACGCGCCGCCCTGCTCTTGCGCGACGTGCTCGAACGCTCCTACGACGAGATCGCCACGACCCTGGGCAAGAGCGCGGTGGCCTGCCGGCAGATCATCAGCCGCGCGCGCCGGCGGGTGCGCGAGGAGCGGCCACGCTTCGTCGTCGATGACGCGGCGCACCGGCGGCTGGTCGAGCGGTTCGCCGCGACATTGCTCGACCCCGACGGCGATGCCTTTGCCGAACTGCTGGCCGAGGACGTGAGCTGGACCGCCGACGGCGGCGGCCAGGCCACCGCGGCGTCGAAGGTCGTGCAGGGCTCGCGCGCCGCCACGCGGCTGGCAACCGGCATCGCCCGCCGCGCCGACGGCCAGCTGCACACCCGCGTCGCCTGGATCAACGGCGAACCCGGCGTGCTGGTGCTGCACGGCGAGCACCTGCACGCGGCGATGGCGCTGGTCAGCGACGGCCAGCGCATCCACCGGATCTACTCGGTGGTCAATCCGCACAAGCTGCTCCAGGCCCCGCCCGGCGCGCCGCGCTGACGCACCTTGCCGCGCCCTGCCGGCCCGCTTAAGGTGAGCGCCCCGCCCCGCTGGAAGCCTCAGCCATGTGGTCCATTCGCGCCTGGCAGCGCAAGCGCATCCTCGCCCGTCATCCGATCACGCCCGAGCAATGGCAGCGGGTGCTCGACAGCCTGCCGATCCTCGACGGCCTCGGCGATGACGAACTCGCCCGCCTGCGCGAGCGCGCCGTGCTGTTCCTGCACGACAAGCGCCTGACCGCCCTGCCGGGTGTCGAGCTGCACGCCGAGGATCGCCTGCGCCTGGCGCTGCAGGCGCAGCTGCCGCTGCTGCACCTGGCCGAGCTCGGCTGGTACCGCGGCTTCCACGAGATCGTCATCTACCCCGACGATTTTCTCAGCCCACAGAAGCACCGCGATGCCGCCGGCATCGAGCACGAATGGGACGCCGAGCACAGCGGCGAGGCCTGGCTGCAGGGCCCGGTGATCCTCGCCTGGCCCGGCGTGCAGGAAAGCGGCGGCTGGGAGGCCTACAACCTGGTGATCCACGAGCTGGCGCACAAGCTGGACATGCTCAATGGCGACGCCAACGGCCTGCCGCCGCTGCACCGGCAGATGCGCATCGACGCCTGGGCGGTGGCCATGCAGCAGGCCTACGACCAGCTCAACGCCACCCTCGACGCAGACCCGGACGCCGAGACGCCAATCGATCCCTACGCCGCGGAAAACCCTGCGGAATTCTTTGCCGTCACCAGCGAATACTTCTTCAGCGCGCCAGACCTGCTGCACGCCGCCTTCCCCGAGGTCTACGCGCAACTGGCGGCGTTCTATCGGCAGGACCCGCTCAGCCGGCTGCAGCGCCTGCAGGCCGAACATCCCGCCTACCGGGAACCTGCCTGAGCCGGGCGCGTCGAAGCCGGCGTGCATTGCCCGGCGCGATGCGCCTATAATCGCGCCCACTTTTTACGCCCCCCAGGCCGCGCTGGCCGATCACGGAGCCTTTCCTTCATGAGCTACAGCAAAGTCCCGGCCGGCAAAGACCTGCCGAACGACATCTACGTCGCCATCGAGATCCCGGCCAACCATGCGCCGATCAAGTACGAGATCGATCACGACACCGACTGCCTGTTCGTCGACCGCTTCATGGCCACCCCGATGTTCTACCCGGCCAACTACGGTTTCATCCCGCACACCCTGGCCGATGACGGCGACCCCCTCGACGTGCTGGTGGTGACCCCTTATCCGGTCGCCCCGGGCTCGGTCATCCGCTGCCGCCCGGTCGGCGTACTGAACATGACCGACGAAGCCGGCGGTGACGCCAAGCTGATCGCCGTCCCGCACGACAAGCTGACCCAGCTGTACAAGGACGTGAAGGAATACACCGACCTGCCACCGCTGCTGATCGAGCAGATCAAGCACTTCTTCGAGAACTACAAGGATCTCGAGAAGGGCAAGTGGGTCAAGGTCGAAGGCTGGGAAGGCGCCGACGCCGCCCGCGCCGCAATCACCAAGGCGGTTGCGGCTTACCAGAAGTAAGCCAACGCCACCCCCTGAAAGCCGGCCACAAGCCGGCTTTTTTATTGCCTGCGGTTTTCACTTCCCCGGCACCCCGCAGGCAGGACAGAGCGGCCGCCGGCAGCGCCAGTCCGGCCCGGCTGCGCGGCTCGCCGTTACGCCAGCCCCCCTTGCACAGATCGAATACCCCCATACCTTGAAAGGATTCCATCGCTGCCTGACTCCAGCTATGGTGGCAATACACCACCATGGAGTCACGCGATGACCCGTGCGTTTCCGTTTCTCCTGCTGAGCCTGCTGCTCGGCCTGGCCGGCTGCGAACCCGCCCCCGACGACCTGCGCATCGGCAGCAATCGTTGGCTGGGCTACGGGCCGCTGTACCTGGCCGACGACCTGGGCTGGACCGCGCCAAGCCGCGTGCGGCTGGTCGAATACCCCAACTCCACCGGGGTGCTGCGCGGCTTTCGCAACGGCCTGCTGGACGGCGCCATGCTGACCCTCGACGAACTGCTGGTGCTGCAGAGCCACAGCCCCGAGCTGGACCTGGAAATCCTCCTGGTCGCCAATGTCTCGGCCGGCGCCGACGTGCTCTACGCGCGCCAGCCGATCGCCACGCTGAGCGAACTCAGGGGCCACCGGGTCGGCGTCGAGAACACCGCGCTGGGCGCCTTCCTGCTGTCGCGCATCCTCGACCACGCCGGGCTGCGCTTCGACGACATCGAGGTGGTCAGCCTGCAGGTCCACGAACACCTGCAGGCCTTTCGCAGCGACCAGGTCGATGCACTGGTCAGCTTCGCCTCCGAAGGCCCGGCGCTGGAGCGGCTTGGCGCGCGGCGCATCTTCGACAGCCGCCTGCTGCCGGACGAGATCGTCGACGTGCTGGTAGTCGATCGCCGCCGCGTCGGCCTCGAGCAGCGCCAGCACCTGGCCGCGCTCTGGTACACCACGCTGCGCACCTGGCAGGACAACCGCGAGCAGACCGACCCGCGCCTGGAGAAGCGCCTGGGCCTCAGCACCGAAGCGCTGCAGGTGACCCTCGGCGGGCTGGTGATGGGCGATACCTCGCTCAACCACCACTGGCGCAGCGAAGGCCGCCTGCAGCAAGGCGTCCGCCGGCTGGCGCGCTACCTGGCCGAGCACCAGCTGCTGGGCAGCGCCAGCCGCCCGGATGCGCTGCTCGCCCAGTGCACCTGGAAAGCCGCATGCTGACCCACCTATCGCTGCGCCGGTCGCTGCCGCTGCTGCTCGGCCTGTTCGGCCTGGCCTTCACCCTGCTGCTCAGCGCCTGGCACCTGCCCTGGCGCACCGCACAGACCCTGCAGGACTGGCGCGACCATACCCTGCAGCATCTGGCCTTGCTGCAGAGCAGTCTGAGCGACCACCGCCGCTATGGCCGCCTCGCCGAGATGGAGACCGAACTGGCCGACCTGGCCAGCCTGGAAGGCGTGCGCTGGGCGATGGTCATCGACCAGCAGCTGGGCATCATCGCCGCCACCCGGCTGGGGCTGAATCCCGAGGCGCTGACCGCCATCGGCCCCGGCGAGCTGGCCGAGCACGTCGCCGGCGGGCGTTCCGCCTGGATCGGCAGCGACGGCAGCGAGCAGCTGGCGATCTATCCGCTGGTGCACGTCACCGAGGACGGCCGCCCCCTGCGCGAGGCCCTGCTGGTGGCCTTCGACATCGGCCCGGTGCTCTGGCAGACCGAGCGCGACGCCTGGCTCTACCTGGCGCAGACGCTGACCCTGCTGCTGTTGCTCGGCCTGTTGCTGCAGGCGCTCTACCAATGGCTGATCACCAACCGCCTGGCGCGCATCGATCGCGCCGCGCGGGCCTTCGTCCTCGACCAGCAGCCGCAGCCGCCGGCGGTCAGCGGCAGCGACGAGATCGGCCACCTGGCCGACACCTTCAGCCGCATGATGCAGCAGCTGCACAACCGCCAGCTGGCGCTGCGCCAGAGTGAACAGCTGTTGCGCGAGCTGATCGACAACGCCCCGGTGGGCATGCTGGTGGTCGACGAGCAATGGCGCGTGCTGCAGGCCAATCCGGCAGCGGCCACCCTGTTCGGCTGCGCGCCGCACGAGCTGCTCGGCCAGCGCCCCGAGGAGCGCCTGTTGGAGCATGACGCCAGCGAGCGCCTGCTGCGCCTGCCGCCCAACACGCCGCTGCAGATGACCGGCCGCCGCGGCGAGGCGCAGGTGCCGCTGGAAATCACCTGCACGCCCTTCGAGCGCCACGGCCAGCGCCTGTACCTGGCGCTGCTGCGCGACATCGGCGACCGCCTGCGCGCCGAGCAGCGGCTGCGCTTCCTCGCCCACTTCGACCCGCTGACGCACCTGGCCAACCGCCACCACGTCGTGCAGACCCTGGAGCAGCTGCTCGCCGCGCGCACGCCGCTGAGCCTGCTGTTCCTCGACCTGGACCACTTCAAGCGCATCAACGACGCCCTCGGCCACGAGACCGGCGACCGCCTGCTGGCCTACACCGGCGACCGCCTGCGCAGCCTGGTGCCGGGCAACGCGCTGCTGGCGCGCACCGGCGGCGACGAGTTCATGGTCCTGCTCGAGGGCGCCGACGCCGAGGCGGCGCTGGCCACCGCCGAAGGCATCCTCGAGGGCTTCCGCCCGCCGATCCAGGTCGGCCAGTACGAGTGCTACGTCAGCCCGAGCATCGGCATCACCAGCAGCGATGGCCGCACCGCCGTCGGCGACCTGCTCAAGCAGGTCGACCTGGCGCTCTATGCGGCCAAGGCCGCGGGGCGCAACTGCACCGCGACCTACAGCGCCGAACTCAGTGCCGCGGCCGAGCGCCGCCGCCAGCTGGAACAGGCGCTGCGCCGCGCCCTGGACCGCGACGAGTTCGTCCTGCACTACCAGCCGCAGGTCGACGCCCAGGGCCAGCCGCGGGTCATGGAGGCGCTGCTGCGCTGGAATTCGCCGGAACGCGGCCTGGTGCCGCCGGGCGAGTTCATTCCGCTCCTGGAGGACAGCGGCCTGATCATCGAGGCGACCCGCTGGGTGTTCCGCCAGGCTTGCCGCCAGGCCCGGCAATGGGCCGAGCGCGGCGCGCAGCTGAGCATCGCGGTGAACCTCTCGCCCCTGGACTTCCGCCAGGCCGACCTCGCCGGCAGCCTGCTCGGCATCCTCGCCGAGGAAGGCACCGAGCCGTGCCTGCTGGAGCTGGAGATCACCGAAAGCGCCCTGCTCGAGGCCGACGAGCATGTCCAGCAGACCCTGGCACGGCTCAAGGCCGCCGGCCTGCCGCTGCTGCTCGACGACTTCGGCACCGGCTACGCCTCGCTCACCTACCTGCAGCGCTTTCCCTTCGACGGCATCAAGATCGACCGCAGCTTCGTCGCCGGCCTGCCGGACAGCGAGCACTCGGTGGCGCTGGTGCGCGGCATCCTCACCATGGCCAGCCACCTCGGCCTGCAGGTGGTCGCCGAGGGCGTGGAGAACGAGCGCCAGGCGGCCTTCCTGCGCCTGAACAACTGCCACAGCCTGCAGGGCTACTACTACGCGCCGCCGCTGCCGGCAGCCCAGTGCCGGCTCGAGGCCGCCGGCCATGCCGTGCCCAGCCGCCCGCAGCCGGTCGATGGCTGAAGCCGCGGCCCGCGGCACCCGGCTGGTGCAAAGCGGGCGGCTTGGCTAACCTGCGGCCTTTTGCCACCGAGCCCGACCATGCCCCTGCTCGACATCCTGCTGCTGATCGCTGCCGGCTTCGCCGCCGGCGCCATGAATGCCCTGGCCGGCGGCGGCACCTTCTTCTCCTTCCCCGCGCTGCTGGCCACCGGCCTCGCACCGGTGACCGCCAATGCCACCAATGCCGTGGCGCTCTGGCCGGCCAGCCTGGCCGCCGCCTGGGCGGCCCGCGCCAGC
Organism: Pseudomonas oligotrophica; assembly: GCF_021726475.1. GTDB lineage: Bacteria > Pseudomonadota > Gammaproteobacteria > Pseudomonadales > Pseudomonadaceae > Stutzerimonas > Stutzerimonas oligotrophica. Next base: position 355,171 of record NZ_JAKJRU010000002.1, on the reverse strand, counting down.
CTGCGCCCGCTGGGCCGCTACCTGCTGCCGCTGTTGCTCGCCGGACTGGCCGGCGGCCTGCTCGGCGGCCTGCTGCTGCTCGCTGGCGGCGACGCGGTGTTCAGCCTGCTGATTCCCTGGCTGCTGCTGGCCGCCACCGCGCTGTTCGCTGCCAGCCCCTGGCTCAGCCGGTGGCTGGCCGCGCGGCGCAAGGAGCCGCGCGAGGTGCCGCCGCACTCGCCCGGCTCACTCGGCGCGCATGGGCTGGTGGCGGTCTACGGCGGCTATTTCGGCGCCGGCATGGGCATCCTGCAGCTGGCCGCCTTCTCCATCGAGGGGCATGCGCTGGTGCGCGCCAATGCGCTGAAGAACCTCATCTCGGCGGTGATCTACAGCGTTGCCAGCCTGACCTTCATCATCGCCGGGCGGGTCAGCTGGGCCGAGCTGGCCATCGTGCTGTGCGGCGCCACCCTCGGCGGCTATGCCGGCGGCGCGCTGAGCCAGCGCCTGCCGACGCGCTGGCTGCGGGCGCTGGTGATCGTCGTCGGCAGCGGCATGACGCTGTACTACTTCGCCAGGACCTACCTGGCCTGAACCGGTAGCTGCGCCGGGCGCTTCTTTGTTAATGTCGCGCCCGATTCCCGCCCGTCGCCCGCACAGGTCCTGCCATGGCCCGCAAGAAAGCCGCCCTCGATTTCGAACAATCCCTCGCCGAACTGCAGCAGCTGGTCGAGCGCCTGGAAAGCGGCGAGCTGTCGCTGGAGGACTCGCTGACCTGCTTCGAACAGGGCATCGGCCTGACCCGCGACTGCCAGGCTGCGCTCAGCCAGGCCGAGCAGAAGGTGCAGATCCTGCTCGAGCGCGACGGCCAGCTGCAGTCGGCACCCTTCCAGACGGACGAAGACGCATGATCCGCGCGTACCAGCAGGCCTGCCAGCAGCGCGTCGACGACTGTCTCCTGGCGCTGTTCAGTGCCCCGCTGCCGCAGCTCGAGCGGCTCTACCAGGCGATGCGCTACAGCGTGATGAACGGCGGCAAGCGGGTGCGCCCGCTGCTGGCCTACGCCGCCTGCGAAGCGCTCGGCGGCGAGAAGGCCCAGGCCGATGGCGCCGCCTGTGCGGTCGAACTGATCCACGCCTACTCGCTGGTGCACGACGACCTGCCGGCGATGGACGACGACGACCTGCGCCGCGGCCAGCCGACCACCCACAAGGCCTTCGACGAGGCCTGCGCGATCCTCGCCGGCGACGGCCTGCAAAGCCTGGCGTTCGAAGTGCTGGCCAGCCCCTCGCACAACCCGGCCGACGCCACCCTGCGCCTGGAGATGTTCAGCGTGCTGGCGCGCGCCGCGGGACCGGCCGGGATGGTCGGCGGCCAGGCCATCGACCTCGGCTCGGTCGGCCGCAAGCTCGACCGCTCCGCGCTGGAACTGATGCACCGGCACAAGACCGGCGCGCTGATCGAGGCCAGCGTGCGCCTCGGCGCCCTGGCCAGCGGCCGCGCCGACAGCGACAGCCTGGCGGCCCTGGAGCGCTACGCGCAGGCCATCGGCCTGGCCTTCCAGGTGCAGGACGACATCCTCGACGTGGAGAGCGACACCGCGACGCTCGGCAAGACCCAGGGCGCCGACATCGCCCGCGACAAGCCCACCTATCCCGCCCTGCTCGGCCTCGACGCGGCCAAGGCCTATGCCCTGGAGCTGCGCGACCTGGCCCTGCACGCGCTGCGCCCGTTCGACGAGGCGGCCGAACCGCTGCGCGAGCTGGCCCGCTACATCGTCGAGCGGCGCAGCTAGCCCGCCGCAGCCGGCCGGCCGCGGCACCCCGCGCGGCGGCGGCCGATGGCGGCCGTTCTTATCGTGCGGACCATCGGTTAAACTGCCGCTCTTTTTTCAGCCAGAACGATACCGTCCCGATGCCCAAGACGTTCCATGAGATTCCTCGGGTCCGCCCTGCGACGCCCGTGCTAGACCGCGCCGCCACCCCCGAGCAGCTCCGGCGTCTGGGCGAGGCCGAACTCGAGGAGCTGGCCAACGAGCTGCGCCAGGAACTGCTCTTCAGCGTCGGCCAGACCGGCGGGCACTTCGGTGCCGGGCTCGGCGTCATCGAGCTGACCATCGCCCTGCACTACGTCTACGACACCCCGGACGACCGCCTGGTCTGGGACGTCGGCCACCAGGCCTATCCACACAAGATCCTCACCGGGCGCCGCCAGCGCATGGCCAGCCTGCGCCAGAAGGACGGCCTGGCCGCCTTCCCGCGGCGCAGCGAGAGCGAGTACGACACCTTCGGCGTCGGCCATTCGAGCACTTCGATCAGCGCCGCGCTGGGCATGGCCATCGCCGCGCGCCTGAAGGGCGAGCAGCGCAAGTCGATCGCGGTGATCGGCGACGGCGCGCTGACCGCCGGCATGGCCTTCGAGGCGCTCAACCACGCCCCGGAAGTCGGCGCCAACATGCTGGTGGTGCTCAACGACAACGACATGTCGATCTCGCGCAACGTCGGCGGCATGTCCAACTACCTGGCCAAGATCCTCTCCAGCCGCACCTATTCGAGCATGCGCGAAGGCAGCAAGAAGATCCTCTCGCGCCTGCCCGGCGCCTGGGAGATCGCCCGTCGCACCGAGGAGTACGCCAAGGGCATGCTGGTGCCCGGCACGCTGTTCGAGGAACTGGGCTGGAACTACATCGGCCCCATCGACGGCCACGACCTGCCGACGCTGATCGCCACCCTGCGCAACATGCGCGACCTCGACGGCCCGCAGTTCCTCCATGTGGTAACGAAGAAGGGCAAGGGCTTCGCCCCGGCCGAGGCCGATCCGATCACCTGGCACGCGATCAGCAAGCTGGAGCCGGTCGGTGCGCCGGCCAAGCCGAAGAAACCCAGCGGGCCGAAGTACTCCAACGTGTTCGGCCAGTGGCTGTGCGACATGGCCGCCGCCGACCCGCGGCTGGCCGGCATCACCCCGGCGATGAAGGAAGGCTCGGACCTGGTCGCCTTCAGCGAACGCTATCCGGAGCGCTACTTCGACGTCGCCATCGCCGAGCAACACGCCGTGACCCTGGCCGCCGGCATGGCCTGCGATGGCCTGAAGCCGGTGGTGGCGATCTACTCGACCTTCCTGCAGCGCGCCTACGACCAGCTGATCCATGACGTCGCGGTGCAGAATCTCGACGTGCTGTTCGCCATCGACCGCGCCGGCCTGGTCGGCGAGGACGGCCCGACCCATGCCGGCAGTTTCGACCTCTCCTACCTGCGCTGCATCCCCGGCATGCTGGTGATGACGCCGAGCGACGAGAACGAGATGCGCCGCATGCTCACCACCGGCTACCACTTCGAAGGCCCGGCGGCGGTGCGCTACCCGCGCGGCAGCGGGCCCAACGCCAGCATCGAGCCGGGGCTCGAGCCGCTGGAGATCGGCAAGGCCGTGCTGCGCCGCCAAGGCAGCAAGGTGGCGCTGCTGGTATTCGGCGTGCAGCTGCCCGAGGCGCTGCAGGTCGGCGAGGCGCTGGACGCCACGGTGGTCGACATGCGCTTCGTCAAGCCGCTGGACGAAGCCCTGCTGCGCGAAGTCGCCGCCAGCCACGAGCTGCTGGTGACGGTCGAGGAGAACAGCATCATGGGCGGTGCCGGCAGCGCGGTAGCGGAGTTTCTCGCCGGCGAAGGCGTGCTGCGACCGATCCTGCACCTGGGCCTGCCGGACTACTACGTCGAACACGCCAAGCCCAGCGAAATGCTCGCCGAATGCGGCCTGGATGCCGCCGGCATCGAAGCGGCGGTGCGCAAGCGCCTGGCGGCACTCGGCAAAGCCTGACGTCGTTTTGGTGGATGGGTGAAGCGTCATCCACCCTACGTCTGACGCGGCCGTAGGGTGGAAAACTGCGAAGCAGTTTCCACCAGCCTCCGCCTCGACCATCTCCTCCGCGCATTCAGCGCAACATCAGCCGCGTAGCGGGCGGGCTTCGGCCCACCGACTGCACGGGCAAGGCATGGGGGCTGCTGGGCTAAAGCCCACCCTAGGGTACTGTGGGCGCGGCCTTCGCCGCGAAGCTGTACATGGCCCGTTCGCGGTCAAGACCGCTCCCACAAGGGCATTCGTGGTCAAGACCGCTCCCACGGCCGTCGGACCCGTTCAGCCATGCAGGGCGGGCTTCGGCCACCGACTGCACCGGCAAGGCATGGGTGCTGCTGGGCTAAAGCCCACCCTAGGGTACTGTGGGAGCGGCCTTGGCCGCGAAGCTGTACATGGCCGTTCGCGGTCAAGACCGCTCCCACAGCCGTCGGGCCCGTTCAGCCATGCAGGGCGGGCTTCGGCCACCGACTGCACCGGCAAGGCATGGGGGCTGCTGGGTTAAAGCCCACCCTAGGGTACTGTGGGAGCGGCCTTGGCCGCGAAGCTGTACATGGCCCGTTCGCGGTCAAGACCGCTCCCACAAGGGCATTTGCGGTCAAGACCGCTCCCACGGCCGTCGGGCCCGTTCAGCCACGCAACAGCAAATCACCCTCGATCGGCACGTAGCGCGTCGCCGCGCGGATCAGCGACTGCGCCGTCAGCCCCGGCACGCCATAGACGCTCGCCTCGACGCCGCCGGCGCGGACGCGCTCGAGCAGCAGGTCGAAGTCGCCGTCGCCGGAGGCCAGCACCACCTCGTCGACGTGCCTGGCGGCATCCAGCACGTCGATGGTGATGCCCACGTCCCAGTCGCCCTTGGCCGAGCCATCGCTGCGCTGGATGTAGGGCTTGAGCTTCACCGTGAAGCCGAGGTTGCGCAGGATCTGCTGGAACTGCTGCTGGCGCGGATCGCCGCGCTCGATGGCATAGGCAAAGGCTTCGACGATCTGCCCGCAGCGGCTGACCTCGGCCCACAGCGCGGCATAGTCGAAATGGCAGCCATGGGCCTGGCGCACGGTGTAGTAGAGGTTCTGCACATCGGCGAACAGGGCGATCTTTCTCACGGGGACCTCGCGGCAGGGTGCGCCAGTATAGCCACGCATGTTCGGCGCCGGCCGCTTCGGCTAGAGTGGCGTCCCCTTCGGCCAACCGCTGCGCCCACGCATGACCGTATTCGCCATCCTGCGCGACGCCTGGTTCTTCTACTCGCGTCATTTCGCCACCATCGCCCGCCTGTGCCTGCCGCTGATCCTGCTGGAGAGCCTCGCGCGCCTGGCGGTGGACCAGCTGTTCGGCAAGGACGCCCTGCCGGCCCAGGAGTTGCTGGTCGGGCTGGTGTTCTATCCGCTCTACGTCGGCGCGCTGATCCTCTACATCGACGCCCGCAGTCGCGGCCACGCCCCCGCCCTGCGCGACGTCCTCGCTCGCGCGCTGCCGCTGTGGCCCGCGCTGGCCGTGCTCACCGGCCTGGGCACGCTGCTGATCATGCTCGGTGCCTCGCTGTTCGTCCTGCCGGGAATCTGGGTCATGGTGCGGATCGCCTTCGCCGAGTACCTGCTGGTACTGCGCGGCCTGGCCCCGCTGGCGGCATTGAAGCAGAGCTTCCTGCTGACGCGCGGGCACTTCCTGCTGGTGCTCGGCTGCGTGCTCAGCCTGCTGCTGCCACTGTGGCTGCTGGAAGCCTGGGTCAGCGGGCTGCAGGCGGATGCCGCCGTGCGGCTGCTGCTCGACGGCGCCGTCGGCCTGCTGCAACTGCTGCCGACGGTGATGCTGTTCCGCTGCTTCATGCTCTGCACCGAACGCGAGCCAGCCCGCGACTGATCGGCTCGGCAGGCAATCGGCCGGCTCCTTGCTAGGCTTGTGCTTCCGCCCGAGGAGCCGCCACATGAGCACGATCAATCCCAGCATCCTGTCGCACATCTCGCTTGGCACCAACCGCTTCGACGAGGCGGCCGCCTTCTACGACCAGGCCCTCGCCAGCCTCGGCTGCCAGCGGATCATGACGCACCCAGGGGCGATCGCCTGGGGCCGCGAGTACCCGGAGTTCTGGCTGCAGACGCCGATCGACGGCGCCCCGGCAACGGTCGGCAACGGCACCCACGTCGGCTTCTTCGCCAGCGACCGCGCCGCGGTGGATGCCTTCCACCGTGCTGCCCTGGCCGCCGGTGCTACCGACGAGGGCGCGCCGGGCCCGCGCGCCGACTACGGCGAGGCCTACTACGGCTGCTTCGTCCGCGACCTGGACGGCCACAAGATCGAGGCGGCCTACTGGGACATGGGCTGACGGCTAGGTCTGTACCGCCTGGCGGCTGGCAAGCAGGCGCGGCAGCAGGAAGCGCTCGTACATGCGCGGGCAGCAGCGCGCCAGCAGGCGCGCCTTCCAGTCGAGGTTGGACAGCACCAGCAGTTGTCGTCGCCTCAGCGCACCCTGGTAGATGGCCTCGGCGACATCCTGCGGCGAGGCCAGCCGGCCGAGGGCCAGCGCCGGGTGCGGCGCGGTGGAGCCGTCGCCGACCAGCACGTTCTTGCGCAGGTCGGTCGCGGTATAGCCGGGGCATACCAGCATGACGTTCACCGCCGTGCCGACCAGCTCGCCACGCAGCGTGTCGAACAGCCCGTGCAGCGCGTGCTTGCTGGCGTTGTAGGCGCCCCGGTTGGGCACCGGCGCATATTGCGACAGCGAGCTGAGCACGATGATCTGGCCCTGGCGCTCGATCAGCGAGGGCAGCGCCGCCTGGGTGCAGTGCAGCGCGCCATAGAAATTCACCGCCATGATCCGCTCGAACACTGCGAGCTCGGTGTCGACGATGCGGCTGCGATGGGTGATGCCGGCGTTGTTGACCAGGATGTCGATGCCGCCGAAACGCTCGATGACCAGCGCCACCGCGCGCTGTACCGCCTGCGCATCGGCGACGTCGCAGCGCAGCCCCAGGGCATCGGCGTTGTGGTGGCTGTGCAGGTGCTGGACCAGGCTGTCGAGCGCCGCCTGGTCCAGGTCGAGGATCGCCAGGCGCGCCCCGGCCTGGGCCATGCGTAGCGCCAGCGCACGGCCGATCCCGGCGCAACCGCCGGTGATCAGCACCACCTTGCGATCGAAAACCTTGCTGACGAACACCTTGCGACGCATGCGGCACCTCCCGGTCTTGCCTTGAGCATAGCCAGGCGCGCCGGGGGTCGCCTGCGACTGATCGACGATGGACAACCGCGGCACGACTGCGCATCCTCTGCGGCCCCCATCGTCAAGGAAGACCGAACCGTGCGTCGCCCGCTGTCCCTCCTCGCCCTGCTGCTGGTCGGCCTGAGCGCTCTCCAGGCGCAGGCCGCCGAGCGTCTGCTGACGGTCGGCTACTACGACTTCCCGCCGGTGATGTACCGCGACGAGCACGGCGTGACCCGCGGCGAGATGGCCGACCTGACCCGCCAGGTACTGCGCCAGGCCGGCTACCAGCCGCGCTTCCGGCAGCTGCCCAGCGCGCGCCTCTACGCGGCGCTGGTGGATGGCACGGTCGACGTCTGGCTCGGCGCCCCGGGCAAGATCGAACTGCGCAGCCACACCCTGGAGTCGCGTCACAACGTCGGCCATACCCAGCTCAACCTCTACCACCGCGCCGACACCCCGCCGCCGCGCATTCCCGACAGCCTCGCCGGCCAGGGCCTGATCATCCTCAACGGCTACAGCTACTGGCCGCGGATCAACCGCCTGCTGCAGGACCCGGCGCTGGACATCCGCCTGCTGCGCACCGCCAGCCACCACTCGGCCCTGGCGATGCTGCTGCACCGGCGCGCCGACTACCTGCTCGACTACCAGCTGCCGGCCGAACAGGTCCGCCGCGAGCAGGGCCTGGCGGCGCTGCCGCACGTGGTGCTGCAGCGGGTGCCGGTGCACTTCATCGTCTCGCGGCACATCGCCGACAGCGAAGCCGTGCTCGACAACCTGGACCGCGCCTTCGTCGAACTGCGCGCGGCCGGCCGCCTCGCGGCGCTGCCCGAAGGCTGAGCCTCAGCGGCCGCGCGGCTTGGCCCGCGCGGTGGGCTCGGCGACCAGCGGGTCGTCCGGCCAGTAGTGCTTGGGATAGCGGCCCTTGAGGTCCTTCTTCACCTCCAGGTAGGTGTTGGCCCAGAAGCTCGCCAGGTCCTGGGTGACCTGCACCGGGCGCCGCGCCGGCGACAGCAGGTGCAGCTTGACCGGCTGCCGGCCGCCGGCGACCCGCGGCGTCTCGGCCAGGCCGAACAGCTCCTGCAGGCGCACCGCCAGCACCGGCGGCGACTCGCTGTAGTCCAGGCGGATACGCGACCCGGACGGCACCTCGATGGCCACCGGCGCCTGCTCGTCGAGCTGGCGCGGCAGCGGCCAGGGCAGCAGGCCGGCGAGCATCGCCGGCAAGTCGAGCTGGGCGAAGTGCGCCAGCCGCGACACCTTGCCGAGATAGGGCAGCAGCCACTCCTCCAGCTGCTGCAGCAGCGCGGCATCGCCCAGGTCCGGCCAGGCGCTCTGCCCCTGGCTGTCCAGGTCCAGCCGGCGCAGCAGGGCGATGCGCGCCTGCCACTGGCGCAGCTCCGGCGTCCAGGGCAGCAACTCCAGCCCCTTGCGCCGGACCAGTGCCAGCAGCGCGCGGCCGCGGGCCTGCTCGTCCAGCCCGGGCAGCGGCTCGCGCGCCAGTACCAGCTGGCCGACCCGGCGCTGGCGCTCGGCGCGCAGCACGCCCTCGCGCTCGTCCCAGTCCAGCTCGTCATGCTGCGCGACCTGCTCGGCCAGCACCTCGTCGAACAGCGCCGGGTCCAGCGCCACCGCGCGGTAGATGCGCTCGTCACGCTGGCCCTGCTGGCTGCCCAGTTCGGCGACCACCAGCCAGGGCTGCTTCATCAGGGCATCCGCCTCGACGAAGTGCGCGGCGCGTCCGTTGGCCAGCCGATAGTGGCCGCCGCCCTCGCGGCGCTGGCAGGCGACGCGGTCGGGGTAGGCGAACGCCAGCAGCGCCGCCAGTGCGTGCGCCTCATCCAGCTGCGCCGGCTGCCCCGCTGCAGCCGGCAGCAGGGCGCCGAACTGGCGTGCCAGCTGGCGGATGCGCTGCACATCACCACCGCGGCCTTCGCGCAAGGCCGGCAGGCGCAACGCAAGGTCGGCGCCTGCCCCGCGCAGGATGTCGCGCTCGCCGAGCAGCGCCGCGACGTCGGCGGCCAGCCGCGACTGGCCGAGCGCCTGGCCACGCAGCAGCATGTGCGCCAGGCGCGGATGCGCCGGCAAGAGGGCCATGCGCTGGCCGTGGGCGGTGATCTGCCAGGCGCCACGCTCGTTGTGTTGCAGCGCGCCGAGGCGCGCGAGCAGGTCCTGGGCCTGGGCGAAGGCCGCCGCCGGCGGCAGGTCCAGCCAGGCCAGCTCGGCCGGCTCGGCACCCCAGCGCGCCAGCTGCAAGGCCAGCGGGGCGAGGTCGGCCTGGAGGATTTCCGGCTCGCCATGGGCGGCCAGCTGGGCATGCTGCTCCTCGGACCACAGGCGGTAGCACACGCCGGGCTCCAGGCGCCCGGCGCGGCCGGCGCGCTGGGTGGCCGAGGCGCGCGAGATGCGGCGCGTCTCCAGCCGCGTCATGCCGCTGCCGGGGTCGAAGCTCGGCACCCGGGCCAGGCCGGCATCGATCACCACCCGCACGCCCTCGATGGTCAGGCTGGTCTCGGCGATGTTGGTCGCCAGCACCACCTTGCGCTGCCCCGCCGGGGCGGGCTCGATCGCCGCGCGCTGGGCGGCCAGCTCGAGTTCGCCGTGCAACGGGCAAAGCTGCAGGCCCGGACGTTCGGCCAACGCCTCGCCGAGCGCCTGGTGCACGCGGCGGATCTCACCCTGGCCGGGCAGGAACACCAGCAGGCTGCCGGATTCCTCGTCCAGCGCCTGCAGCACCGTCTGCACCACCGTCGCCTCGATACGCTCGGCCGGGCGCCAGGGCCGCCCCCAGCGCAACGCCACCGGGTGCATGCGCCCCTCGCTGCGCACCACCGGCGCCTGGTCGAGCATCGCCGCCAGCCGCTCGCCCTCCAGCGTGGCGGACATCAGCAGCACCTTGAGCGGCTCGTCGCGCAGCAGGGCGCGGGCGTTGAGGGTCAGCGCCAGGGCCAGGTCGGCATCCAGGCTGCGTTCGTGGAATTCGTCGAAGATCACCAGACCGACACCCTCCAGGCCCGGGTCGTCCTGCAGGCGACGGGCGAGGATGCCCTCGGTGACCACCTCGATACGGGTCTGCGGGCCGACCTTGCTGTCCAGGCGAATGCGGTAGCCCACCGTCTGGCCGACCTTCTCGCCCAACTCGGCGGCCAGCCGCTCGGCCGCGGCACGCGCAGCCAGGCGGCGCGGCTCGAGCATGAGGATGCCCTGCCCGGCCAGCCAGGGCTCGTCGAGCAGCGCCAGCGGCACGCGGGTGGTCTTGCCGGCGCCGGGCGGCGCCTCGAGCACGGCCTCGTCACGCGAAAGCAGGGCCTGGCGCAGCGCTGGCAGCGCGTCGTCGATGGGCAGTGGAATCATGGAATCTCGCTTCGACCATGGAAAAGAAGAGGACGATCATGGGCCGCAGCGCCGGGCCCTCGGGTGACGCTACAGCCAGCCGGCGGCCAGGCTGCAGGCCCGCCCGCCCGGCCTGCTAGCGCAGCGGACCGCACACCGGCCAGAGCGACGCCGCACAGGCCGGCCGCAGGCGTCACGATCGCGGCCCTGCTGCGGAGCGGCGCGCCACGCAGGGCCGACATCATAGCCTGACGCCCCGCCGACCGGCAGGCCGCGGCCATGGCGCGCCCCGAAGCAGTTGCGACGCAACCAAAGCAGGCCCAAGACGTACTGCAAGGGCGCCGGGCAACACCGCAATGCTCGTCCTGGCCTGCCGCGAACGTCGCCATCCCTGCCGCGGTCTGTTGGCTTGAGAGCCATCGCGCAATGCTTTCGTCGTGCGAGCCTGTATAGTTGCGCCACATTTCCAGGAGGTCCCCAATGGGCAAGTGCAACCGCATCATCGGCGGCGTGTTGGCCGCATCCCTCGTCACCCAGCTGTCGGCCTGCGGCACGCTCTTCTACCCTGACCGTCGCGGGCAGATCGACGGCCGCATCGATCCCGCGGTCGCCGTGCTCAACGCGGTGGGCCTGCTGTTCTATGTGATCCCCGGCCTGATCGCCTTCGCCATCGACTTCGCCACCGGCGCCATCTACCTGCCCAACGGCCAGTATTCGGTCGCCCCCGAGAAGCTGCAGGACGCCATCGGCGCCGACGGCCAGATCGACCAGGCCCGCCTGAAAGCCATCATCGAGGCGGAAACCGGCCGCAGCCTGCCGCTGGACGACCCGCGCCTGATCCGCCAGCACGGCGGCAGCGAGCAGCTCGCCGCGCTCGGCCTGCAGCCGGCCGCCTGAGCCCGCGCGAGGCCGGATGATGAGCGTCAGCGCCGAACACGCCCGCCTGCTGCGCCGCGCCTCGGGTGCCGCGCTGGCCGTGGCGCTGTTCCTCGCCCTGAGCAAGGCGGTGGCCTGGTGGCTGAGCGGCTCGGTCAGCCTGCTGGCCGGCCTCACCGACTCGCTGCTCGATGGCGCCGCCTCGCTGATCAACCTGCTCGCCGTGCACTACTCGCTGCGCCCGGCCGACGACGACCACCGCTACGGCCACGGCAAGGCCGAGGCGCTGGCCGGCCTCGGCCAGGCGGCGTTCATCGGCGTCAGTGCGCTGCTGGTCGGCGTGCAGGGCATCGACCGCCTGCTGCATCCGCAGCCGCTGGGCGCGCCGACGCTGGGCATCGCGGTGATCGTCGTCTCGCTGGTCCTGACCGCCGCGCTGCTGGCCTACCAGCGGCATGTGGTGCACCTCACCGGCTCGACGGCGATCCGCGCCGACTCGCTGCACTATCGTTCCGACCTCTTGCTCAATCTCAGCATCCTGCTGGCGCTGGTGCTGGCCAGCTACGGCTGGTCGCGGCTGGATGCGGTGTTCGGCATCGCCATCGCCTTCTACATCCTGTGGAGCGCGGCGAGCATCCTGCGCGAGGCCTCCGCCGTGCTGATGGATACCGAACTCGCGCCGGAGATCGGCGAGGACATGCAGCGCCTGGCCTGCGGGGTGCCGGGCGTGCTCGGCTGCCATGACCTGCGCACGCGGATCTCGGGCACGCGCTGGTTCGTCCAGCTGCACCTGGAGCTGCCCGGCGAGCTGTCGCTGTCGCGCGCCCATGCGCTGTGCGACGAGGTGGAGGCGGCGATCAAGGCCCAGTACCCGCGCGCCGAGGTGCTGGTACACGCCGATCCGCAGGAAGTGGTGAGAAAGAGCTGACGCCGAATCCGGCGCGGCAGGTGGCGCGCCTTTGCCGCGCCAGACGCAGAAACGCCCGGCTGACCGGGCGTTCGGCAGCGAATCGCCGCAGACAGGAGCAGGAGCACCCCGTCGCGGCGCTGCGTCACTCGAGTTCGACGATCTCGTAGGAATGGCTGATCTCGACGCCGGCGCGGCCGAGCATGATCGAGGCCGAGCAGTACTTCTCCGCCGACAGTTCCACCGCGCGCTTGACCTGCGGCTCCTTCAGCCCGCGGCCCTTGACCACGAAGCGCAGGTGGATCCTGGTGAAGACCTTGGGGTCCTCGCTGGCGCGCTCGGCCTCGACGAAGGCCTCGCAGCTGTCCACCGCCTGGCGCGACTTCTTCAGGATGCTCACCACGTCGAAGTTGCTGCAGCCGCCGAGGCCCAGCAGCAGCATTTCCATGGGCCGCACGCCGAGGTTGCGCCCGCCGGCTTCGGGCGGGCCGTCCATCACCACGACATGGCCACTGCCCGATTCGCCCAAAAACATGGCGCCATCGACCCATTGAATGCGCGCTTTCATCAACTGGCTCCACAAATTGAAAGGAGCAATAGCTTAACATGTGGACTTCTGCCGCTGCGGGCAGCGGACCCGACCAAAGGTACGCTGACCCGTTAATTCATACTGTCGCAACTTGGGCCCGGTCACTTACCCTTGGTGGGTTGGCCTGGCCACGATAAAAAAACGGTTACGAATAATAAGAACCAGCCCTTTCCAAAGTATTTCCGGGACCCACAGCATGGTAGCTATCACACTTACGCCCAAGATGAAGAATATCGACAAGCTGCTGGCGCACTGCCACAGACGGCGCTACACCGCCAAGAGCACGATCATTTACCAGGGGGATCGTTGCGAGTCGCTGTTCTATATCGTCAAGGGCTCGGTCACCATCCTTATCGAAGACGATGACGGACGCGAGATGATCATCGCCTACCTCAATGCCGGCGACTTCTTCGGCGAGATGGGCTTGTTCGAGAAGGAAGGCAGCGAAAAGGAACGCAGCGCCTGGGTTCGCGCCAAGACCGAATGCGAAGTCGCCGAACTGAGCTACGCCAAGTTCCGCGAGCTGACCCAGCAGGACCCGGAGATCCTCTACGCGCTGGGCAGCCAGATGGCCGATCGCCTGCGCAACACCACGCGCAAGGTCGGAGACCTGGCCTTCCTCGACGTCACCGGCCGCGTCGCGCGCACGTTGCTGGACCTGTGCAAGCAGCCCGATGCCATGACCCACCCGGACGGCATGCAGATCAAGATCACCCGCCAGGAAATCGGCCGCATCGTCGGCTGCTCGCGGGAGATGGTCGGCCGCGTACTCAAGAGCCTGGAGTCCCAGGGCCTGGTCTACGTCAAGGGCAAGACCATGGTGGTGTTCGGCACCCGCTGAACGCCGCCGAAACGAAAAGGCCGGAGTTGCGCGAGCGGCTCCGGCCTTTTCGTTCCACAGCGCGGCCGAAACTACTGCGGATCGGCGGCTACCGTGCGCTGGCGCCGCTCGGGAAAGAACAGCCGCTGCAGCTCGGCGCCCGGCTGCTCGGCGCGCATGAACGCCTCGCCGACGAGGAAGGCGTAGACCTGGTTGATCTCCATCAGCTCGACATCGGCCCGATTGAGGATGCCGCTCTCGGTCACCACGATGCGATCCTGCGGAATGCGTGGCAGCAGGTCGAGGGTGGTTTCCAGATTCACCTCGAAGGTGTGCAGGTTGCGGTTGTTGATGCCCACCAGCGGCGTTTCCAGCTTCAGCGCGCGCTCCAGCTCGTCGCCGTCGTGCACCTCGACCAGCACGTCCATGCCCAGGCGGCGCGCTTCGGCGGCCAGCTCGGCCAGCTGGCCGTCGTCCAGCACCGCGGCGATCAGCAGGATGCAGTCGGCGCCCAGCGCCCGCGCCTCGACCACCTGGTAGGGGTCGATCATGAAGTCCTTGCGGATCACCGGCAGGCTGCAGGCCGCGCGCGCCTGCTGCAGGTAGGCGTCGGCGCCCTGGAAGAAATCGATGTCGGTGAGCACCGACAGGCAGGCCGCGCCACCGGCCTCGTAGCTGTGGGCGATCTCGGCCGGGTCGAAGTTCTCGCGCAACACGCCCTTGCTCGGCGAGGCCTTCTTCACCTCGGCGATCACCGCCGCCTCCTTGGCCCGCACGCGGCGGACCAGCGCATCGGCGAAGCCGCGCACCGGGTCGGCCGCCGCGGCCTGGCGCGCCAGCTCATTCAGCGAGACCCGGGCGCGGCGCTCGGCCACTTCCACGGCCTTGCGGGCGACGATCTTCTCCAGCACGGTTGGCACGCTCATCGGGCATTCTCCTGCTTGAACACGGCGGTAAAGGACACCAGTTCCTCCAGCTTGTCACGCGCCAGGCCGGTGCTCAGCGCATCGTGGGCCAGGGCCACGCCCTCCTTCAGCGTCGCGGCCTGGTCGGCGGCGTAGAGCGCGGCGCCGGCGTTCAGCACGATCATGTCCGCGGCCTTCTGGCCGTTATCGGTCTGCCGGCGGCCAAGCGCATCCTTGATCAGGGCCAGCGAGCCCTGGGCGTCCTCGACGTTCAGGCCGATCAGGCTCTGGCTGCGGATGCCGAAGTCCTCCGGCTGCACGCTGTATTCGCGGATGCTGCCATCCCTGAGCTCGGCCACGTGGGTCGGCGCGGCCAGGCTGATCTCGTCCAGGCCGTCCTGCGCATGCACCACCAGCACGTGCTTGCTGCCCAGGCGCTGCAGCACCTCGGCCATCGGCCGGCACAACGCCTTGCTGAACACGCCGAGCACCTGGTGCTTGACGCCGGCCGGGTTGGACATCGGCCCAAGGATATTGAACAGCGTGCGCAGCCCCAGTTCGCGCCGCGGACCGGCGGCGAAGCGCATGGCGCCGTGATGGGCCGGGGCGAACATGAAGCCCACGCCCACCGCATCGACACTGCGCGCCACCTGCTCGGGGGTGAGGTCGAGGTAGACGCCGGCCGCCTCCAGCAGGTCGGCGCTGCCGCTCTTGCCGGAGACCGCGCGGTTGCCGTGCTTGGCCACCTTGCCGCCGGCCGCGGCGACGACGAAGGCGGCCGCGGTGGAGACGTTGAAGATGTTCATGCCGTCGCCGCCGGTGCCGCAGGTATCGACCAGCCGTTCGCTGGCGAAATGTACCGGCGCGGCCAGCTCGCGCATCACCTGCACCGCGCCGACGATCTCGTCGATGGTCTCGCTCTTCATGCGCATGCCCATGAGGAAGGCGCCGATCTGCGCATCGGTGCACTGCCCGGTCATGATCTGGCGCATCACGTCCTGCATTTCGTCGGTGGTCAGGTCCAGTTGCGCCACGACCCGGTTGAGCGCTTCCTTGATGTCCATCAGCGCACGCCTCCGGTCTGCTTCAGAAAGTTGGCGAACAGGTCATGGCCCTGCTCGGTGAGGATGGATTCGGGGTGGAACTGCACGCCCTCGACATTCAGCGTCCGGTGCCGCAGGCCCATGATCTCGTCGATCGAACCATCGGCGAACTGCGTCCAGGCGGTGATTTCCAGGCAGTCCGGCAGGCTCTCGCGCCTGACCACCAGCGAGTGGTAGCGGGTCACGGTCAACGGGTTGTTGAGCCCGGCGAACACGCCCTGGTCGCGATGGAACACCGGGCTGGTCTTGCCGTGCATGGCCTGGCGCGCGCGCACCACCTCGCCGCCGAAGGCCTGGCCGATGCTCTGGTGGCCGAGGCAGACGCCGAGGATCGGCAGCTTGCCGGCGAAATGGCGGATCACCTCGAGCGACACGCCGGCCTCGTTCGGCGTGCAGGGCCCGGGGGAAATGACGATGCGCTCGGGATTCAGCGCCTCGATGGCGGCCACGCCGAGCTCGTCATTGCGCACCACGTGCACGTCGGCGCCCAGCTCGCCAAGGTACTGCACCACGTTGTAGGTGAAGGAGTCGTAGTTGTCGATCATCAGCAGCATGGCCCGGCTCCTTCAGCGCTCGGTCTGTTCGGGGGTGGTCTGTTCGGCCAGGGCGACGGCGCGGAACATCGCGCGGCGCTTGTTCAGGGTCTCTTCCCATTCCAGCGCCGGCTGCGAGTCGGCGACGATGCCGGCACCGGCCTGCACGTGCAGCTCGCCGTCCTTGATCACCGCGGTACGGATGGCGATCGCGGTGTCCATGTTGCCGTTCCACGCCAGGTAGCCGACCGCGCCGCCGTAGACGCCGCGCTTGACCGGCTCCAGCTCGTCGATGATCTCCATGGCGCGGATCTTCGGCGCACCGGACAGCGTGCCCGCCGGGAGGATGGCGCGCAGCGCGTCCATCGCCGAGAGGCCCCGCTTGAGCTGCCCGGTGACGTTGGACACGATGTGCATCACGTTGGAATAGCGCTCGATGACCATCTTCTCGGTGAGCTTCACCGAGCCGGTCTCGGCCACCCGGCCGACATCGTTGCGCCCCAGGTCGATCAGCATCAGGTGTTCGGCCAGCTCCTTGGTATCGGACAACAGGTCGGCCTCGAGCGCACGGTCGGCCTCGTCGGTGGCACCGCGCGGGCGGGTCCCGGCGATCGGCCGCACGGTGACCAGGCCGTCCTCGACGCGCACCAGCACCTCGGGCGACGAGCCGACCACGTGGAAGTCGCCGAAGTTGAAGAAATACATATAGGGCGTCGGGTTGAAGCAGCGCAGCGCGCGATAGAGGTCGATCGGCGCGGCGGCGAAGGGGATCGACATGCGCTGGGAGATCACCACCTGCATGCAGTCGCCGGCGAGGATGTAGTCCTTGATGCGCGCGACCGCCGCCTCGAAGTCCTCGCGCGAAAAGCTCGAGCGGAACGCCGGCTCACGGCCCTGCCCGGCCTCGAAGTCCAGCCCCAGGCGCGGTGCGATCGGCTGGCGCAGGCGTTCACGCAGCGCGCGCAGCTGCGCCAGGCCCTGCTCGTAGGCGTCCGCCGCGGCCGGATCGACCAGCACGATGCAGTGCAGCTTGCCAGCCAGGTTGTCGAACACCACCACGGCGTCGGAGACCATCAGCAGGATGTCTGGCGTGCCCAGCGGGTCGGGATGCGGACACTGTGCCAGCTTGCGCTCGACGTAACGCACACTGTCGTAACCGAAGTAGCCGACCAGCCCGCCGTTGAAGCGCGGCAGGCCGTCGACCGGCGCCACGCGGTAGCGCTGCTGGAAGGCTTCGACGAAGGCCAGTGGATCCTCGACCTCGGCGCGCTCCTGCTCGACGCCGTCGGTGCTCACGCTGATCTGCTGTCCGTGCACACGCAGCACGGTGCGGCAGGGCAGGCCGATGATCGAGTAGCGCCCCCACTTCTCGCCGCCCTGCACCGATTCGAGCAGGTAGGAATTGGGCGCATCGGCCAGCTTGAGATAGAGCGACAGCGGGGTGTCGAAATCGGCCAGGGTTTCGAAGGACAGCGGAATGCGGTTGTGGCCTTCGGCGGCCAGGCGCAGGAATTCTTCGCGGGTCATATCAGCCTCGTGGCTTGAGGGTCACACAGAGAGGTTCGCAAACGCACCGGCGCAGGGCCGGTCGGGAATGATCAGGCGCGCCAGCGCCAGCGCGCCAGGGCCTTGATGACCTTCATCCACTGCTTGCGGGTAACCACCACGATCTGATCTCTTCGGCGGGGCGTGGGAAAACTCGGCCACACTAGCGCAGCCCCCCGGGCGAAGCAACCAGCTGGCGCAGGTCGTCGAGCACCAGCTGCGGCTCCTCTTCGTCGATCGGCCGGCCGTGGTTGTAGCCATAGCTCACGGCCACGCAGGGCACGCCGGCGGCGCGGGCGGCCAGCACGTCGTTGCGCGAATCGCCGATGAACAGCGACTCGGCCGGCGTTGCGCCGACCTGGTCCATCACCCAGAACAGCGCCGCCGGATCGGGTTTCTGCTGCGGCAGCGTATCGCCGCCGACCAGCCAGCCGAAGTAGCCGCCCAGGCCCTTCTCGTCCAGCAGCGGCGCGACGAACTGTGCCGGCTTGTTGGTGATGACCGCCAGTGCTACCTCGTGCGTGGCCAGCCAATCCAGGCACTCACGCACGCCAGGGTAGACGGTGGTCAAGGCATGGCTGCCGGCATAGGCCTGCATGAACAGCGCCAACGCGGCATCGGTCTCGTCTTCATCGACACCGGCATGCTCGTAGCTGCCGGCCAAGGCGCGGCGCACCAGCACCCGCGAGCCATTGCCGACCCAGTCGCGCACCCGCTCGATGCCGGCGGACTCGCGACCGAGCAGCATCAGCATCTTGTCCACCGCGGCGGCCAGGTCCGGTACCGAGTCCATCAGGGTGCCGTCCAGATCGAACATCACCAGCCGTGGCAGCGTGCCGTCGAACAGCTGTTCCAGGCGCGTCATGGGCGGGCCAGCGCCAGCTCGGCGCGCATCTGCTCGATCACCGCCTTGTAGTCCGGCTGGTTGAAGATGGCCGAGCCGGCGACGAAGGTGTCGGCGCCTGCCGCGGCGATCTCGCGGATGTTCTTCGGATTGACGCCGCCATCGATCTCCAGGCGAATCTCGCGGCCGCTGGCGTCGATCAGGGCGCGCGCCTCGCGCAGCTTGTCCAGCGTGCCGGGAATGAACTTCTGCCCGCCGAAGCCAGGGTTGACGCTCATCAGCAGGACCATGTCGACCTTGTCCATGACGTACTTGAGCACGTCCAGCGGCGTCGCTGGGTTGAACACCAGGCCAGCCTTGGCGCCGCCGTCCTTGATCAGCTGCAGCGAGCGATCGATGTGCTCCGAGGCTTCCGGGTGGAAGGTGATGTAGGTCGCGCCGGCCTCGAGGAAGTCGCCGATCATGCGGTCCACCGGCTTGACCATCAGGTGCACGTCGATCGGCGCGGTGACGCCATGCTTGCGCAGCGCCGAGCAGACCATCGGGCCGATGGTCAGGTTGGGCACGTAGTGGTTGTCCATCACGTCGAAATGGACGATGTCGGCGCCGGCGGCCAGCACGTTGTCCACTTCTTCGCCCAGGCGGGCGAAATTGGCGGAAAGAATCGAAGGGGCGATGGCGAACGGCTGCATGACGACCTCGGATGGCACGGGCGGAATGCCGCGCATTGTACCCGAGGGGTCAGGATTGCGGCGCGCCTGACATCCTCCACGAATGCCCGCGCGCCGCCGCACGGTCAGGTCAGTTCGTCGAAGCACTCGCCGAGGATCGCCAGGCCACGGTCGAGCAGCTCGTCCTCGGCAGTCAGCGGCACCAGCACGCGCAGCACGTTGTAGTAGGTACCGCAGGACAGCAGGATCAAGCCCTTCTCCCGCGCCCGGGCGACGATCTGCGAGGTCAGCGCCGCCGCCGGGCGCGCCAGGTCGCCCTCCTCGAACAGCTCGATGGCGATCATCGCGCCGAGGCCGCGCACCTCGCCGATCTCCTTGTGTTTGGCCTGGATCGCCTTGAGGCCGGTGGTGAGCTTCTCCGCGACCGCCTTGCAGCGGTCGAGCAGGCGCTCTTCTTCGAATATTTCCAGCACCGCCAAGGCAGCCGCGCAGGACAGCGGGTTGCCGGCATAGGTGCCGCCCAGCCCGCCGGGCGCGATGGCATCCATGATCTCGGCCTTGCCGCACACCCCGGCCAGCGGGAAGCCGCCGGCGATCGACTTGGCGAAGGTGGTCAGGTCGGCGACCACGCCCATCTGCTCCATGGCGAAGAAGGTGCCGGTGCGCCCGGCGCCGGTCTGCACCTCGTCGGCGATCAGCAGGATGCCGTGCTCGTCGCACAGCACGCGCAGGCGGGCCATGAAATCCTTCGGCGCGACGTTGAAGCCGCCCTCGCCCTGCACCGGTTCGACGATGATCGCGGCGATGTCGCGCGGCTCGGCGTCGTTCTTGAAGATGCGCTCGATGCTGGCGATCGACTCGTCGACGCTGACGCCATGGATCGCACAGGGATACTGCGCGCGGAAGATCCCGCCCGGCATCAGGCCCATGCCAGCGGAGTACGGCACGACCTTGCCGGTCAGGCCGAGGGTCATCATGGTGCGGCCGTGATAGGCGCCGGTGAAGGCAATCACACCGGCACGGCCGGTGGCGGCACGGGCGATCTTCACCGCGTTCTCCACGGCCTCGGAGCCGGTGGTGACCAGCAGGGTCTTCTTGGCGAAATCACCCGGCACCCGCGCGTTGATCTTCTCGCACAGCTCGACGTACGGCTCGTAGGCCAGCACCTGGAAGCAGGTGTGGGTGAGCTTGTGCAGCTGCTCTTCCACCGCCTTGACGATCTTCGGGTGCAGGTGGCCGGTATTCAGCACGGCGATGCCGCCGGCGAAATCGATGAACTCGCGGCCCTCCACATCCACCACGCTGCTGTTCTTCGCGTGGTCGGCAAAGATCGGGTGGATCTGGCCGACGCCACGGGGAACGGCGGCGACACGGCGTTGCATCAGAGATTCGTTGGTCTTGCTCATAAGCTCCTCGGTAGCCGCTCATCGTCGGCACGGGTCGGGAAGAACGCCGGGAAGCGAACGCGGCAGCATACGATGATCGACTGCCACGCCATCCGGAGCGTTCGGATTACAGTAGAACTCCGTGCATTATTCTGCACGCTGGTTTTTTTCAGTCCCGGCTCAAATGCCGCCCAGGCACAGGTATTTGATTTCCACGTATTCCTCCAGGCCGTACTTCGAGCCTTCACGGCCGAGGCCGGAGGCCTTCATGCCACCGAACGGCGCCACCTCGGTGGAGATCACCCCGGTGTTGATGCCGACCATGCCGTACTCCAGCGCCTCGGCGACGCGGAACACGCGGCCCAGGTCGCGGGCGTAGAAATAGGCGGCGAGGCCGAACTCGGTGTCGTTGGCCTGGCGGATCACCTCGGCCTCGTCACTGAAACGGAACAGCGGTGCCAGCGGGCCGAAGGTTTCCTCGCGCGCCACGGCCATCTCGGCAGTGACGCCGCCCACCAGCGTCGGCTCGAAGAAGTTGCCACCCAAGGCATGGGGTTTGCCGCCGGCCAGCAAGGTGGCGCCCTTGGCGAGGGCGTCCTGCAGATGGCGCTGCACCTTGGCCACCGCCGCGGCGTCGATCAGCGGGCCGGTGGTCACGCCCTCCTCCGCTCCGTTGCCGACCTTCAGCCGCGCGACCGCCGCGGAGAACTTGTCGACGAAGG
The DNA here is from genome assembly GCF_021726475.1 of Pseudomonas oligotrophica. Classification (GTDB taxonomy): domain Bacteria; phylum Pseudomonadota; class Gammaproteobacteria; order Pseudomonadales; family Pseudomonadaceae; genus Stutzerimonas; species Stutzerimonas oligotrophica. The sequence goes on along the minus strand of NZ_JAKJRU010000002.1, from coordinate 333,911 downwards.
CGTCGTAGATGCCGTCCTGCACGTAGATGCGGTTGGCACAGACGCAGGTCTGCCCGGCGTTGCGGTACTTGGAGATCATCGCGCCCTCGACCGCCGCGTCCAGGTCGGCGTCGTCGAAGACGATAAAGGGTGCGTTGCCGCCCAGCTCCAGCGAGAGCTTCTTGAGCGTCGGCGCGCACTGCTGCATCAGCTTGATGCCCACCGCCGTCGAGCCGGTGAACGAGAGCTTGCGCACCACCGGGTTTTCACAGAGCTCGGCGCCCACTTCGCGGGACGTGGCGGCATCGGCGGTGATCACGCTGAACAGCCCCGCCGGGATGCCCGCACGCTCGGCCAGTGCGGCCAGCGCCAGTGCCGAGAACGGCGTCTGCGGTGCCGGCTTGAGCACCATGGCACAGCCGGCGGCCAACGCCGGGCCGGCCTTGCGGGTGATCATGGCACTGGGGAAATTCCACGGCGTGATCGCCGCGGTGACACCGACTGGCTCCTTCTGCACCAGGATGCGCTTGTCGCCGGCATGGGCCGGGATCACGTCGCCGTACAGGCGCTTGCCTTCCTCGGCGAACCATTCGAGGAAGGACGCGGCGTAGGCCACCTCACCCCGCGCCTCGGCCAGCGGCTTGCCCTGTTCGGCGGTCATGATCCGCGCCAGGTCTTCCTGATTCTCCAGCATCAGTTCGTACCAGCGCCGCAGGCGCGCGGCACGCTCCTTCGCAGTCAGCGCGCGCCAGGCCGGCTGGGCCGCCTGCGCGGCTTCGATGGCCCGACGGGTTTCGCCACGGCCCATGTTCGGCACGGCGCCGATCAGCTCGCCGGTGGCCGGGTTGAAGATCTCGGTGCGCGCGCCACTATCGGCCTCGCACCATTCACCGTTGAGATAGGCGGTTTGGCGCAACAGCTCGGGTTGCCCAAGTTGCAGAGTCATGTGCGTATTCCGTCAGGCAGGTTGTTGGGTGCGCAGCTTCTCGGCGCGGCCGCGCAGCCACTCCAGGGTCAGCAGCAGAGCGATGGAGAAGCCGATCAGCAGCGTCGCCGCGGCGGCGATGGTCGGGCTGAGGTTCTCGCGGATGCCGCTGAACATCTGCCGTGGCAGGGTGATTTGCTCGGGGCCGGCGAGGAACAGCGTCACCACCACTTCATCGAACGAGGTGGCGAAGGCGAACAGCGCGCCGGAAATCACCCCCGGTGCGATCAGCGGCAGGGTCACCCGGAAGAACGCGGTCAGCGGCGAGGCGCCAAGGCTGGCCGCGGCGCGCACCAGGTTGTAGTTGAAGCCCTGCAGCGTCGCCGACACCGTGATGATCACGAAGGGCACGCCGAGCACCGCGTGCACCAGGATCAGCGACAGGTAGCTGTTGCCCATGCCCAGCGGGGCGAAGAACAGGTAGCTGGCGACACCGATGATCACCACCGGCACCACCATCGGCGAGATCAGCACCGTCATCAGCAGCGCCTTGCCGCGGAACTCCGCGCGGGTCAGGCCGACCGCCGCCAGGGTGCCAAGGACCACGGCGAGCAAGGTCGCGGCTGGCGCGATGAGCAGGCTGTTCTTCAGCGAGCGCATCCAGTCCGCCGAGGTGAACAGCGCCTCGTACCAGCGCAGCGAGAACCCCTGCAGCGGATAGACCAGGAACGAGCCGGAGTTGAACGACAGCGGCACGATGACCAGCACCGGCACTATCAGAAACAGCAGCACCAGCGCGCAGAGGATGCGCAGCGCGTAGTACCAGGCCCGTTCGACGGGCGACATGTAGGGGCTCAGCATGAAAGGTTCTCCTGCCCGGCATGAAGACTCTGAAAAGGCGGCCGCGCCGCGACGTGGCTCATCTCAGCCCAGCCGCAGGCGGCTGGCACCGACCAGCCAGCTGTAGATGACGTACAGCAGCATGGTGGCGAGCAGCAGCAGGCCGCCCAGCGCCGTGGCCATGCCCCAGTTGATGGTGGTGTTGGTGTAGAAGGCGACGAAGTAGCTGACCATCTGGTCGTTCGGGCTGCCGAGCAGCGCCGGGGTGATGTAGTAGCCGATGGCGATGATGAACACCAGCAGGCTGCCGGCACCGACCCCGGCCAGCGTCTGCGGGAAGTACACCCGCCAGAAGCTGGCGAACGGGTGACAGCCCAGCGAGACCGCCGCGCGCATGTAGCTCGGCGAGATGTTCTTCATCACGCTGTAGATCGGCAGGATCATGAACGGCAGCAGGATGTGCACCATGGCGATGTACACGCCGGTGCGGTTGAACACCAGCTGCAGCGGCTCGTCGATCAGGCCCATCTTCAGCAGCGCGCCGTTGATCAGCCCGCCGGACTGCAGCAGCACGATCCACGCCGCCACACGCACCAGGATCGAGGTCCAGAACGGCAGCAGCACCAGGATCATCAGCAGGTTGCTCTGCCGCGCCGGTAGGTTGGCCAAGAGATAGGCCAGCGGATAGGCCAGCAGCAGGCAGATCACCGTGATCACCAGGCCCATCCAGAACGTGCGGGCGAAGATGTCCAGGTACACCGCCTGATCCGGCGAGACCTTGGCCAGCTCGCCCAGCTCGTCGATGCGATGATCCAGCGCCGCCAGCAGGTAGTAACCGGTCACCGCGCTGTCGTTACGCTGGATGATCTGCCAGAACGCCGGATCGCCCCAGCGCTCGTCGAGCGACTCCAGCGCCTCCTGATACGACGCGGGCGTCTCGCGGAACGGCAGCGCCCGCGCGGTCTTGGTCAGCAGGCTGCGGTAGCCGGCCAGCTCCATGTTCAGCCGCTTGGACAAGTCGCCCAGGCTCTGCTCGCGGCGCGCCTGATACAAATCCTCGGCCAACGCCTGATACGCGGGTTCCGCCGGCAGTCCGCGACCGTCCCACTCGGCCAGCGTCGCCACGGTGCGCGGCAGGGCGTTGACCACCTCGGGGTTCTCCACGCTGCGCCAGAGCAGCGAGGCAATCGGCACCAGGAAGGTCAGCAGCACGAACAGCAGCAGCGGCACGATCAGCGCCTGCGACTTGAGCTTGTTCACCCGCTCGGCACGCGCCAGGCGCTGCTTCAGATTGGGCTCGGCGATCTCGCTCGCCGGCAGGGAAATTGCTGTGGCCATGAAGACTCCGCGATTCGTTGCGATAGCTGGGACCGGCCCCGCCATTGCGGCGGGGCTCCAGGGTCAGCGTGCTGCCCAGGCGTTGAAACGCTGCTCGAGCTGTTCGCCGTAGTCGGCCCAGAAGGTCACGTCCATCGCCACCTGGTCGGCGATGTTCTCCGGCGCGGTGGGCATCTGTGCCAGGCGCTTTTCATCCAGCAGCGAAACCGCCTGGGTGTTCGCCGGGCCGTAGGCGATGTTCTCGGCATAGGCCTTCTGCTGCGGCGGCTCGACGCTGAAGGCGATGAACTTGCGCGCCTGCTCCTGGCTCTTCGCGCCCTTGGGGATGGCCCAAGAGTCGAAGTCATAGATGCCGCCGTTCCAGACGATCTGCAGGTTGCTCTCGTTCTGCACGGCAGCGATGCGACCGTTGTAGGCGCTGCTCATCACCACGTCGCCGGAGGCGAGGAACTGCGGCGGCTGCGCGCCGGCCTCCCACCACTGGATGTGCGGCTTGAGCTGATCGAGCTTTCTGAAGGCGCGGTTCTGGCCGTCCTTGGTGGCCAGCACCTTGTAGACGTCCTTGACCGGCACGCCGTCGGCCATCAGCGCGAATTCGAGGGTGTATTTGGCACCCTTGCGCAGGCCGCGCTTGCCGGGGAATTTCTCGGTATCCCAGAAATCCGCCCAGCTGGCCGGCGCGCTTTTCAGCTTGTCGGCGTTGTAAGCCAGCACCGTCGACCAGACGAAGAAACCGACGCCGCAGGGCTGGATCGCGCCTTCGACGAAATCGTCCGGATTGCCGACGATGCCCGGATCGAGTTCCTCGAACAGCCCTTCGTCGCAGCCACGGGACAGTTCCGGCGATTCCACCTCCACCAAGTTCCACGACACGCTGTTGGTGTCGACCATTGCCTTGACCTTGGCCATTTCGCCGTTGTACTCGCCGGCGATGATGCGACCGTGACCGGCGGCTTCCCACGGCTCGTAGAAGGCCTTGACCTGGGCCTGCTTGTTGGCGCCACCAAAGCTCACCGCGGTGAGGTTCTCGGCAGCGGCGTGCCCGGCACAGACGAGTCCGAGCGCCAGCGCGGACAGTTTCAGGTAGTTGCTCATACCAGTTCGCTCCTTGATGCAGTTGTGTGGATTTTTCCAGGCATCGCCTCAGGCCGCCTGCAGCGGGTCGAGCGCACGAACGTGCTCGACATGCCAGCCGATCGGGACCACGTCGCCGACCCGCAGGGCGCTGTCGAACTCGGCGATCGGCTGCTTGACGAAGAAATCGCTGACTCCGCATACCTCGAGACGGATGCGGATGTGGTCGCCGAGGTAGATGAACTCGGCAACGCGCCCGGTGAAGCGGTTCGGGCAGTTGGCACTGGCGCCGTTGAGCAGCACCCGCTCCGGGCGGATCGACAGGCTGACCGGCTCCCCCGTCGCACCGACATTGACGGCCAGCGCCTCGACGGTTTCGCCGCGCCCGAGCTTGACCGTGCAACTATCGCCACGGCGGTCGAGCAGATGCGCCGGCAGGCGGTTGTTCTCGCCTAGGAAGTTGGCGACGAAGGTGTTGACCGGCTTTTCGTACAGGGTGCGCGGGTCTTCGATCTGCTGGATCTGGCCCTGATGGAACACCGCCACCCGGTCGGACATGGTCAGCGCCTCGCCCTGATCGTGGGTGACGTACACCACGGTGACGCCGAGGCGTTCGTGCAGGTGCTTGATCTCCATCTGCATCTGCTCGCGCAACTGCTTGTCCAGTGCGCCCAGCGGCTCGTCCATCAGCACCAGCTGCGGCTCGAACACCAGCGCTCGGGCCAGCGCCACGCGCTGCTGCTGACCGCCGGAAAGCTGCGCCGGATAGCGGTTGCGAAAACCCTCCAGCTGCACCATCGCCAGGGCGCGCCTGACCCGTTCCTTGATGTCCGGCTTGGCCATGCCGCGTACGCTGAGCGGAAACGCCAGGTTTTCCGACACGGTCATGTGCGGGAACAGCGCGTAGTTTTGGAACACCATGCCCATGTCGCGCTTGTGCGGTGGCACGTTGTTGATCGCCCTCCCATCGAGAAGGATTTCTCCGGCCGTGGGCGTTTCGAAGCCGGCCAGCATCATCAGGCTGGTGGTTTTGCCCGAGCCGGACGGCCCGAGCAGGGTGAGGAATTCGCCGCGGCGGATGTCCAGATTCAGATCCCTGACGATCAGCGACTCACCGTCATAGCTCTTCTGAATGCCGCGAAAGCTCACCAGGATATCGTTCGCCGTTGACTCGACCATGCTGCTGCACCTGCGTAACCGTTGAACCGTGGCCACAGCGTAGAAGCGCAACGGCGGCGGAAAAATCGGTACAGCGGAGCGATTGGCCTAGGCGTGAGGGAGAGTCGTGTGTAGGGAACGCCCTACACGTCGGGTCGGTGGCTGGCGCTCAGACCAGCTTGTGCTCCATGGCGTAGCGCACCAGATCGGCCACCGAGTGCGCTGCCAGCTTCTGCATCAGGCGGGCCTTGTGGGTACTGATGGTCTTGCTGCTCAGCGCCAGCTTGCCGGCGATGTCGTTCACCGAATCGCCCTGCACCAGCCGTTCGAACACCGAGTATTCGCGTTCGGAGAGCAGCGCATGGGGCGGCCGCGAGTCGGTCAGGCCAACCTCGAAGACCATGCGGTCGGCCAGCGCCGGGTCGATGTAGCGGCCGCCTCCGGCCACCTTGCGCAGGGCGGTGAGCAGCAGCGCCGGCTCGCTGTCCTTGGTCGCGTAGCCGGCAGCGCCGATCTTCAATGCCCGCGCCGCCATTTGCGCTTCGTCGTGCATCGACAGCACCAGCACCGCTGGCGGCTGGCTCAGCGCGCGAATCCGTGGAATCGCCTCGAGCCCGTTGACGCCGGGCATGGAGATGTCCAGCAGCACCACATCGCAACTGATCTGGCGCAACTGGTCGAGCAGCTGCTGGCCATTGGCGGCCTCGCCGACCACCTGCATGTCACGCGCCATGCCGATCAGCTGCTTGATGCCCTCGCGGACGATGGTGTGATCCTCGGCGACCATGACCCTGATCATGACGGCAATGCTCCAGTGCTTGCGGCTGATGGAAGCGGCACCGGGTCCAGTGGAACCCGAGCCGTGACGGTGGTGCCCTCGCCGGGCTGGCTGTCGATTATCAGTTGCCCGCCGAGCGTCTGCACCCGCTCGCGCATGCCGACCAGGCCGAACGAACTGCCCGCGCCGCGCGCCGCCACCGCGAAGCCGCAGCCGTCGTCGCTGACGCGCAGGCAGAGCTGGTCGCCCTCGACCAGCAGTTGCACGCTGACGGTCTGTGCGCGGGCATGGCGCATCACGTTGGTCAACGACTCCTGGAGGATGCGGAACAGGCCGATGGCCTTGGCGTTGCCCAGCGCGGGCGGGCACTCGGGCACCTCGACCAGGCAAGCCACGCCGCTGCGTTCCTCGAAGCGCCGCGCCTGCCATTCCACGGCCGAGGCAATGCCGGCATCGAGGATCGGCGGGCGCAGCGCGGTGGCGACATCGCGCACCCGCTGGAACAGCTGGGCGATCAGCCGCTTCATGCTGTCCAGGCGTTGCGCCAGCGCCGGATCGAGCTCGGCGAAGCCCAGCTCGCACATCGAGGTCTCGAGCTTGAGTACGGTCAGCACCTGCCCCAGCTCGTCGTGTACCTCGCGGGCGATGTGCGCCTTCTCCTCCTCGCGCACCGTCTCCAGGTGCGCGGCCAGTTCGCGCAGCTGCACGCGCGAGGCATCCAGCTCCAGCTCGATGCGCTTGTTGTCGGTGATGTCCCAGACGATGCCGTCCCACACCTGGCGGCCATCCGGCTGGCCGCGCACCGAGGCGCGGATATCGGCCCAGCGCACCTCGCCGTCGCGATTGAGAATGCGCCCCTGCCAGCGCCAGTCCTGGCTTTTCTCCAGCGCCAGCTGCTGGCTGGCCCAGTAGCCGGCCTCGTCATCGGCATGCACCAGGCTGCGGATGCCCTGCCCCGGCTGCAACAGGCGCTCGGCGGAATAGCCCACCAGGCGCTGGCTGGCTTCGCTGATATAGGCAACCCGTACCGGCGCCTGCGGCGCCTCGCGCTCCAGGCGGAACACCAGCCCCGGCACGTTGCCGGCCATGGCCTTGAGCCGCGCCTCGCTCTCCTGCAGCTGCGCGCTGGCGCGGCGGCGCTCGGTGATGTCGGCGAGGAACACCACCAGGTATTCGCGGCTGCCGAAGCGCAGGAAACTGTAGGTGACCGCCGCCGGAAAGCGCTGGCCGTCGGCGCGCTGCCACTCGCATTCGTGCACCTGGCGGTCGTCCTCGCCGCCGCGCGCGGCACGCCAGCGCGCCAGCCAGGCGTCCATGCCGAGCGCCGGGTCGAAGGTTTCCAGAGGCTGGTCGAGCAAGCCGCCGGAGGCATGCCCGAGCAGCGCCTCGGCGGCCTGGTTGGCGTAGCGCACGCGGCTGTCCCAGTTGAGCCAGAGGATGCCCACCGTGCTGTGGTCGAGGCAGAACTGGGTGAGCCGCTGCGCCTCCTCGGCCGCCTCGCGCAGCTCGATGTCGCGCCGCGCACTCTTCAGCCGGCTCTCCAGCAGGCCCAACTGGCGCCGCTGCCAGGCCAGCATCAGCAGGCAGGCCAGCAACAGCACGCCAAGCAACAGCGCCAGGCTGCGCCAGTAGCCCACCTCGCGACCGAGGTCGGTGCTGCGAGGCTTGAGCCATTGGTCCTGCAGCTGGCCGAATTCGCGCGCCGGAAATTGCCGCAGCGCCGTATCGAGTACGCCAGCGAGTTCGGGGCTGTCGCGCCGCGAGGCGATGCGCAGCAGCTGCGGGTTGCCCAGGTCACCGACCACCGCCAGCGAGTCGTATTCCACCTGCTGCGACAGGCGCGCGAACAGCGGTTCGTCGACGACCGCGTAGCTGGCCTTGCCCTCGAGCACCTGGCGCAGGGCCGCAGCCTGGCTCGTCGCGGTGAGCACGGTGATGTTCGGATAGTTGCTGGCGAGAAACTCGCCGACCGGCCCCGGCCCTGCGGCGGCGAGCAGCTCGCTGGGATGCAGGTACTCCAGGTCGACCGCGCGCGGCCCACCGCGATCGCCGACGATCAGCCGCGGGATGCGCAGGAACGGGTCGCTGTAGCGCCACAGGCGCAGTCCGGCCGGGGTCTGGCGCAGGCCCGGCGCGAGATCGATCTCGCCATTGCGCGCCGCCGCCTCCAGCGCCGCCTCGTCGTCGAAGCGCCGCCACTGCAGGCGTACGCCGAGGTCGGCGGCAAGCGCTTCCAGCAGTTGCACGTGGAAGCCGGACAGGCGCCGCTGGCGCTGGTCGTACTCGGCATAGGGCGCACCCATCACCACGCCCACCCGCCACTCGGGATGCTGCGCCAGCCAGGCACGGCTGCCGTCGTCCAGCGACACGGCGCCGGCGGCGAACGGCATGGCCAGGCTGAACAGGAGGAAGAGGCGCAGGGGCAAAGCGAACATAGATTCACGCGATTGGTGGGCGTGCCGACACGCTGTTTTAATGCATAACCCTTGCCGGTGCCAGCGTGGGGCCGGCGCCGATTACCGGAGACCGCCCAATGCGCCGCCTGCCCGCCTTCGCGCTGTTGCTCAATGCCGCGCTAGCCACTGGCCTGCCGCCGCTCGTCCTCGCGCAGGAGGAACCGGCCGCCGAGCCGGCGCCTGCCGAGCAACCGGCGCCGGCCGAGCGCGTGGCGCCGCAGTCCCGCGAAGAAGCCCTGGCGGCCGGCCTGCAACGCCAGCTCGACGCCGCGGCGCAGTTGCAGCTGGGCGGCGACGAGCGCTTCCTCGCGCTCTGGCAGCCAGCCAGCAGCGCCCGTCCGCGCGGCGTGGTGATCATCGTCCCGGGCGAGGGCGAGACCGCCGACTGGCCGCGGGTGGTCGCCCCGCTGCGCCACGGCCTGGCCGAGCAGGGCTGGCACACCCTCAGCCTGACGCCGGCCGATCCCGTCTGGAGCCCCGGGCCGCGCCTTGCGCCGCAACAGCCGCCGGCCACCGCCGACACGCCAAGCGAAAACACCACGACCGCCGCCGAGCCAGCCTCGGCAGACCCTGTTGCGGCCGGCCACCTGCCCGAGCAGACCGCCGCGGCGGAACAGGACGAGCCTGCCGAAGCGGTGCCGGAGGCCGATCAGCAACCCACGCAACCGGGCCAGGCCGAGCGCATGCAGGCACGGCTGGCGGCGGCGGTCGAGCACGCACGCGGCCTGCAGGCGCCGGCGCTGGTGCTGCTCGGCCATGGCACGGGGGCCTACTGGGCTGCCCGCTACCTGGCGCAAAGCCCGTCGAAGGAAGTCGGCCAACTGGTCCTGGTCGATCCGCGCCTGCCCGCCGATGCCGAACAGCCCATCGAGCGCGACCTGGCGCAGCTGGCGGTCGGCATCGGCGACTTTCAGACCGGCAGTCGCCCGGCAGCCCTGCGCCAGGCGGCGCAGCGCCGCGATGCCATGCGTCGCGCCGGCCACCAGGACTATCGACAGGTGGCCCTGGCGAACCTGCAGGGCGATCGCTACGCCGACCAGCAGCAGCTGGTGCGCCGGGTACGCGGCTGGCTCGAGCGCGAGACCCCGCGCTGAGCCCTCAGCGGAAACCGCGGCGCTGGCGCACCAGCGCGTAGGCCGCATGCAGCTCGCGGGTGCGTTCGGTCGCCTCGCGTACCGCCGAAGGGCTGGCGCCGGCGCCGGCGAGCTTGTCCGGATGATGGCGGCTGAGCAGGCGCCGATAGGCGCGCTTGATCGCCTCGGGCTCGGCATCGGCGCGCACACCGAGCAGCCGCAGGGCCTGCTCGTAGGCTCCACCGCGGCTGGCCGGCGCCTCGCCGGCGGCGCGCGGCGCGACGTCCAGCGCCGCGACTTCGCCCGGCGCCCAGCCCATCCACTTGCCCCAGAGCAGGATCAGCTCGTGCTGGCGCTGGCCGATGCTTCCCGTGGCACGCGCCATGCGCCAGCAGGCCTGTAGCAACCGGCGCGCCTCGTCACGCCGGCCGCGCAGGCGGCCGAGCGGCGTGCGCAGGCCGATGCCGTCGCGCTTGCCGCGATAGAAGGCCTCGATCGCCGCGCGCTGCGCATCGCTGCCAAGAGCCAGGCGCTGCATCTCGCCGCGGGCCACGCGGATATGCGCCTCGCTGACCCGGCCACCGCTCTTGGCCAGGCGGCCGAGCAGGAAGAACAGCAGGTCATGCCCGCGCAGCAGCGGCCGGCCCCGCAGCAGCGCCAGCACGCTGGGCCAGCCGTCCAGGCCGAGCCGCCGGTCCGCCACCTGGCCGAGCAGCCCGCCGAGCAGGGCGCCGGGAATGCTGGCCAGCCACCCGCCGAGCAGGATGCCGACCAGCGTCAGCGGCCAGAACCTCAACGCCGCGCCTCCACCAGGCGCTCGACCTGGGCCAGGCGCTCGTGGGTGCCGACGTCGACCCAGGGCCCGGCGAAGCGCTCGCCGCTGACCTGCCCCTGCGCCATGGCCTCGCGCAGCAGCGGCGCCAGGCGGAAGGCACCGGGCCGCTGGCCGGCGAACAGCGCCGGATGCAGCACCGCCATGCCGCTGTAGGTCAGCGGCTGGCCCTCGCCGGTCGCGCTGACCCGCTCGCCGCAGAGGATGAAATCGCCCGCCGGGTTGTGCTCGGGGTTGTCCACCAACACCAGGTGCGCGAGCCCGGCCAGCGGCCGGCGCAGGCGCGCGAAGTCGTACTCGGTCCAAATGTCGCCGTTGACCACCAGGAACGGCGCCTCGCCCAGCAGCGGCAGCGCGCGCAGGATGCCGCCGCCGGTTTCCAGCGGCTCGCCCTCGGCCGAATAGCGGATCCGCACACCGAAGCGCGCACCGTCCTGCAGATAGGCCTCGATCTGCTCGCCGAGCCAGGCGTGGTTGATCACCAGCTCGTCGAAGCCGGCCGCGGCCAGGGCACGGATGTGGTACTCGATCAGCGGCACGCCACCAGCGCGCACCAGCGGCTTGGGCGTGTGCAGGGTCAGTGGCCGCAGACGCTCGCCCTTGCCGGCGGCGAGGATCATCGCCTTCATGCGCGGACCTCGGGCAGGCTGTCGAGCAGTTCGCCCAGTTCGGCCAGCTCCGGCCGGCGCGCCAGCACCTCGCGGAGGTAGGCGAAGAAGCGCGGCACGTCGGCCAGGTAGCGCGGCTTGCCGTCGCGATGGCAGATGCGCGCGAAGATGCCGATCACCTTCAGGTGGCGCTGCACGCCCATCAGGTCGCTGTCGCGCTGGAATCCGGCGAAGGTCCCGGGCAGCGCGATGCCAGCCGCGCGCGCCTGGTGCCAGTAGCCCTCCAGCCAGGCATCGACCCGTGCCTGCGGCCAGCTGAGGAAGGCGTCCTTGAACAGCGAGGTGATGTCGTAGCTGACCGGGCCGAGCACCGCGTCCTGGAAGTCCAGCACGCCGGGGTTGGGCTCGCTCAGCATCAGGTTGCGCGGCATGTAGTCGCGATGCACCAGCACCCGCGGCTGGGCCAGCGCCGAATCGATCAGCAGCCGGCAGATCCGCTCCCAGCGGGCCTGCTGCGCGGCGTCGAAGGCCTGGCCGAGGTGCCGGCGAACGTACCACTCGGGGAACAGCTCGAGCTCGCGCCGCAGCAGGGCCTCGTCGTACAGCGGCAGCGGCTGCTCGACGGGGCGCCGCTGGAAAGCGATCAGCGCCGCGACGGCGTCGGCGAACAGGCGGTCGGCGTTGGCCTCGTCAATGACGTCCAGGTAGGTGTTGCGGCCCAGGTCGTCCAGCAGCAGGTAGCCCTGCTCGAGATCGGCGACCAGCACCTCGGGGACGTGGATGCCGGCGGCCGCCAGGATGGCCGCGACCTTGACGAACGGCCGGCAGTCTTCCTGGGGCGGCGGCGCGTCCATCACGATCAGGCTGCGGCCGCCGCCCTCCCAGCGGAAATAACGGCGAAAACTGGCGTCGCTGCTGGCCGGACTCAGCTGGCCGGCGGGCACTTCGCCCCAGCCGCGAGCATGGAAAACAACGGGCAACTGCAGCGCCAGCCAGGCGTGCAAGCCCGACAGGCGTGGGTCTTGATGGGGCATCCAGGGGTCTCCGCGGCGCTAGCCGATGGGCAGGTCATGCTTTATTATCCAGCATCTTTTTCAGCCCATCGAGAGGCCTGCGGTCTGCCGGCCGATGGCTCGCCGCAAGCACGGACCAAAGAACAAGATGGCAGTCAGATATCCCGCGTTTCGTAGAAAGTTTCCCCTCCTGGTCACCGGTAGCCTGCTTGCCCTGCAACCCGTTGCCGTTCCTTTCGTCAGTGCAGCCGAGCAGTTCGATTGCCAGCCAGGCGCGGGTGGCGGCTGGAGCTGCGCCAGCAGCGCACCGAGCCGCGTACTGCCGCCACGCCCGGCGGCGGCAACCGCCGGCGCCGGCGCCGGCGAACAGCAGGCCGAGCGCCCCGATACCAGCGCCAGGCTGGTCACCGAGAGCAAGGGCCGCGCACTGGCTTCGCGCAGCCAGGACTACAGCCACCTGGACTGGGTCCCGCGCGACCAGCTGACCCCGGCGCAGCTCGCCGAGACCGGCCCCTACTGCGCCGGCACCTATGTCGAGCCGAATCGCCCGGGCAAGTTCGACGACACGCCGATGAGCGAGGCGCCGACCTATGTATCGGCCAAGGCCACCCGCTACGAGCAGGAGCAGGAGATCGCCACCCTCGCCGGCGACGTGGTCCTGCGCCAGGGCAGCATCCAGGCCGAGGCCGACGAGGCGCGGCTGCATCAGCTGGAGAACCGCGGCGAACTGGTCGGCAACGTGCGCCTGCGCGACCGCGACGCGCTGATGGTCGGCGACCGCGCGGAAATCCTCCTCGACAACGGCGAGGCCAAGGTCGAGAACGCCGAGTACGTGGTGCATTCGGGCAAGGTGCGCGGCAGCGCGCTGTACGCCAAGCGCGAGGAAACCGCGATCATCCGCCTCAAGGACGGTACCTACACCCGTTGCGAGCCGGGCGAGAACACCTGGCACCTGCAGGGCAACAACGTCACCCTCAACCCGGCCACCGGCTTCGGCTCGGCGACCAACGTGACGCTGCGGGTCAAGGACGTGCCGGTGTTCTACACGCCGTACATCTACTTCCCGATCGACGATCGCCGCCAGTCCGGCTTCCTCACGCCGAGCATCGGCTCGTCCAGCGACACCGGGCTCTCGCTGCAGACGCCCTACTACTTCAACCTGGCGCCGAACTTCGACGCCACGCTGTACCCGCACTACATGTCCGACCGCGGGCTGCTGATGGAAGGCGAGTTCCGCTACCTGACCCGCAGCAGCGAAGGCCAGTTCGGCGCCGCCTACCTGGACGACAGCAACGACGATCGCAAGCTGCAGTCCGAGTACGAGGACCAGCGCTGGATGTATAGCTGGCAGCATCGCACCGGCCTGGACTCGCGCTGGCTCGCCGAGGTCGACTACACCGACATCAGCGACCCCTACTATTTCCAGGACCTGGACACCAACCTGGGCATCAGCCTGCCGGACCACCTGAACCAGCGCGGCACGCTCACCTACCGCGGCGACTCCTACACCGCGCGGCTCAACGCCCAGGCCTACGAGCGCGCCACCGTGGCCGACATCACGCCCTACGAGCGGCTGCCGCAGCTCACCCTCGACGGGCGCCTGCCGTTCCAGCCGGGCGGCCTGAACTTCGCCTACAAGACCGAGTTCGTCAGCTTCCAGCGCAGCCTGCGCGACGGCTTCTTCTACAACGAGGACGGCAATCCGGAGCAATGGTACGACGATCGCCTGCGTGGCCTGACCCGTGCCGAAGGCGAGCGCCTGCACCTGGAGCCGGGCGTCAGCCTGCCGTTGGAGTGGACCTGGGGCTTCCTCAAGCCATCGCTCAAGTACGCCTACACCCAGTACGACCTGGACCTCGACAGCCGCGGGCGTAGCCAGGTCGCCGACTTCCAGGATTCGCCCGACCGCAGCGTGCCGATCTTCAGCGTCGACAGCGGCCTGTACTTCGACCGCGACAGCCAGTGGTTCGGCAAGGACTACCGGCAGACCCTCGAGCCGCGCCTGTTCTACCTCTACGTTCCCGAGGAGGAGCAGGACGACATCCCGGTGTTCGATACTGGCGAGGCCAGCTTCAGCTATTCCTCGCTGTGGCGCGAGAACCGCTTCAGCGGCCGCGACCGCATCGGCGATGCCAACCAGCTGTCGCTGGGGGTGACCAACCGCTGGATCGAACCCAACGGCTTCGAGCGCCAGCGCTTCAGCATCGGCCAGATCTACTACTTCCGCGACCGCGAAGTGCAGCTGCCGGGCATGACCACCGCCGACCGCCCCGACGCCCAGAGCTCGGTATCGCCCTATGCGCTGGAATACCAGTATCGCTACAACCGCGACTGGCGCTTCACCTCCACCTTCAACTGGGACCCGGACCAGGGCCGCACCCGCTCCGGCAGCGCCATGTGGCACTACCAGCCGGAGGCCAACCCGAACAAGATCGTCAACCTCGGCTACCGCTATCGCAACGACACCATCCGCTTCGACCAGGCCACCGGTACCTGGAAGTACGGCGGCGACTACGGCACGCCAGGCAGCGCCGAGTACATCGAGGACTACTACAAGATCAACCAGCATGACTTCTCGTTCATCTGGCCGATCGTCCCGCAGTGGAGCGTCATCGGGCGCTGGCAACATGACTACAGCCGCAGCCGCACGCTGGAGGCCTTCGGCGGCTTCGAGTACGACAGCTGCTGCTGGAAGCTGCGCCTGATCAATCGCTACTGGGTCGACTACGACGAGACCAGCCTCAACCCGGACTTCAACGACGAGCCGGACAGCGGCATCTTCCTGCAGATCGTCCTCAAGGGCCTCGGCGGCGTTGTCGGCAACGCCACCGAAACCTTCCTCGAACAAGGCATCCAAGGCTACCGTGAACGTGAAGACCAAGCTTTCTGACCTCCTGCGCCCGCTCATGCTGGGCGCCTTGCTGCTCGGCAGCGCGACGCTCGTGACCCCGGCCACCGCCCAGGTGCAACCGCTGGACCGCGTGGTCGCCATCGTCGACAACGACGTGATCATGCAGAGCCAGCTGGAGCAGCGCATCGGCGAAGTGCGCCAGACCATCGACAAGCGTGGCGCCGAGATGCCGCCGGTCGAGGTGCTGCGCCAGCAGGTGCTCGAGCGCCTGATCAGCGAGAACCTGCAGCTGCAGATCGGCGAGCGCTCGGGCATCCGTATTTCCGACGAGGAACTGAACCAGGCGATGGCGACCATCGCCCAGCGCAACAACATGAGTCCCGCGCAGTTCCGCGAGGCGCTGGCACGCGACGGCCTGAGCCTGGAGACCGCGCGCGAGCAGATCCGCCGCGAGATGGTCATCAGCCGCGTGCGCCAGCGCCGGGTCGCCGAGCGCATCCAGGTCTCCGAACAGGAGGTGCGCAACTTCCTGGCCTCGGATCTGGGCAAGCTGCAGCTTTCCGAAGAGTACCGGCTGGCCAACATCCTCATCCCGATCCCCGAGGGCGCCGACCCGGCGACCATCCAGGCCGCCGAGCGCACCGCCCGCGATACCTATGAGCAGCTGCAGCAGGGCGCCGACTTCGCCCGCCTGGCCGTGGCCCGCTCGGCCAGCGAGAATGCCCTGGAAGGCGGCGACATGGGCTGGCGCAAGGCGGCCCAGCTGCCACCGCCGTTCGACAGCCAGGTCCGCGAACTGGCCGCCGGCGACTTCACCGAGCCGGTGCGCACCCCGCCGGGCTACATCATCCTCAAGATGCTGGAAAAGCGCGGTGGCGAGACCCAGGTCCGCGACGAAGTGCACGTGCGCCACATCCTCATCAAGCCCAGCGCCATCCGCAGCCAGGAGGAAGCCCAGCTGCTGGTGCGGCGCCTGCGCGAACGCATCCTGGCCGGCGAGGACTTCGCCGAGCTGGCGCGCAACTTCTCCGAAGACCCGGGCTCGGCGCTCAATGACGGCGACCTCAACTGGATCGACCCGGCCTCGCTGGTGCCCGAGTTCCGCGAGGTGATGAGCAACACCGCCAGTGGCCAGCTCTCGCAGCCGTTCCAGTCGCCCTACGGCTGGCATATCCTCGAAGTGCTGGGCCGCCGCGCCACCGACACCAGCGAGGAGTTCCGCGAGCAGCAGGCGCGCAACCTGCTGCGCAACCGTCGCTACGACGAGGAACTGCAGGCCTGGCTGCGGCAGATCCGCGACGAGGCCTACGTCGAGATCAAGCTCTAGATTGCACGCTGCAAGCCCAACAGGACGCGGGGTGATGGCCGGAAGGCCGCCACCCCGTTTTCATTTCCGGCAACCGGCCACCCCCCTTGCGAGAGCGCTTCGATGACCCTTTCCCGCCCCTTCGTTGTCACGCCTGGCGAGCCCGCCGGCATCGGCCCGGACCTGTGCCTGCTGCTGGCCCGCGAGCAGCAGGCCCGGCCGCTGGTCGCCATCGCCAGCCTCGAGCTGCTGCGCGAGCGCAGCCAGGCCCTCGGCCTGGACATCCAGCTGCTCGCGACGGGCCCCGGCGTCTGGCCCGGCGAGCCCGCGCCGGCCGGCAGCCTGTATGTCTGGGACACGCCGCTGCGCGCCCCGTCCCAGCCTGGCCGGCTCGACCCAGGCAACGCGCCCTATGTACTCGAGACGCTCACCCGCGCGGCCAACGGCTGCCTGGCCGGCGACTTCGCCGGGATGATCACCGCGCCGGTGCACAAGGGCGTGATCAACGAAGCCGGCGTGGCGTTCTCCGGGCACACCGAGTTTCTCGCCGAGCTGAGCGCGACCCCGCAAGTGGTGATGATGCTCGCCACCGACGGCCTGCGCGTGGCGCTGGTGACCACGCACCTGCCACTGCGCGAGGTGGCCGATGCGATCACCGCCGAGCGCCTGGAGCGGGTGACCCGCATCCTGCATGCCGATCTGGTCGGCAAGTTCGGCATCGCCCGCCCGCGCATCCTGGTCTGCGGACTCAACCCCCACGCCGGCGAAGGCGGCCACCTGGGGCGCGAGGAAATCGAGATCATCGAGCCGGCCCTCGAGCGGCTGCGTGCCGAGGGCATCGATCTGCACGGCCCGCTGCCGGCCGACACGCTGTTCACCCCCAAGCACCTCGAACACTGCGACGCGGTACTGGCCATGTACCACGACCAGGGCCTGCCGGTGCTCAAGTACAAGGGCTTCGGCGCCGCGGTGAACGTCACCCTCGGCCTGCCCATCGTGCGCACCTCGGTCGACCACGGCACCGCGCTGGACCTGGCCGGCACCGGCCGCATCGACACCGGCAGCCTCAGGGTCGCGCTGGAGACGGCCTACCAGATGGCGGCCGGCGGCGAGGCGGCCTAGCGGCACCCGGCAAGGCGTGTCGCGGGCGGGCGCAGCTGATAAGCTTCGCGCCCTTGCCTTTTTCGCTTTACGCTCTTGCCTGATGCTTGCAGCTTGAAGCCTGGAGCTGCCCTCTATGTCCGAGTACCAACACCGTGCGCGCAAGCGCTTCGGCCAGAACTTCCTGCATGACGCCGGCGTCATCCACCGCATCCTGCGCGCCATCCACCCGCGCGCCGGCGAGCGGCTGGTGGAGATCGGCCCCGGCCAGGGCGCACTGACCGAGGGCCTGCTCGACAGCGGTGCCCAGCTGGACGTGGTCGAGCTCGACCTGGACCTGATCCCGATCCTGCAGGGCCGTTTCGCCGAGCGCAGCAACTTTCACCTGCACCAGGGCGACGCCCTGAAGTTCGACTTCAGCCAGCTCGGCGGCGAGCCCGGCAGCCTGCGCATCGTCGGCAACCTGCCCTACAACATCTCCACGCCGCTGATCTTCCACCTGCTCGAACATGCCGGGCTGATCCGCGACATGCACTTCATGCTGCAGAAGGAAGTCGTCGAGCGCCTGGCCGCCGAGCCGGGTGGCGGCGACTGGGGCCGGCTGTCGATCATGGTGCAGTACCATTGCCGGGTCGAACACCTGTTCAATGTCGGCCCCGGCGCCTTCAACCCCGCGCCGAAGGTGGACTCGGCGATCGTCCGCCTGGTGCCGCATGCCGAGCTGCCGCACCCGGCCAAGGACCCGCGCCTGCTCGAGCGCGTCGTGCGCGAGGCCTTCAACCAGCGGCGCAAGACCCTGCGCAACACGCTCAAGGGCCTGCTGGACGCCGAGGCCATCGCGGCCGCCGGTGTCGACGGCGGCCTGCGCCCCGAGCAGCTGGACCTGGCGGCCTTCGTCCGCCTTTCCGACCAACTCGCCCTGCGCCAGTAGGGCGCCCGCCACGACGAGCCCGCCATGTCCGACGACCCGCGCTACCGCATCGACGTCAGCGTCGTTCCCCAGTACCTCGCCGACCATTCCGAGCCGGAACAAAACCGCTATGCCTTTGCCTACAAGGTAACGATCGAGAACCAAGGCCAGGTCGCGGCGCAACTGCTTTCCCGGCACTGGATCATCACCGATGGCGATGGCCAGGTGCAGGAAGTGCGCGGCGCCGGAGTGGTCGGCGAGCAGCCGCTGCTGGCACCGGGCGAGCGCCACGTCTATACCAGCGGCACGCTGCTGGCGACCCGCGTCGGCACCATGCAGGGCAGCTACCAGATGCTCGCCGAGGATGGCCATCGCTTCGATGCCGTCATCGCGCCGTTCCGCCTCGCCGTACCCGGAGCACTGCATTGACCACCTATGCCGTCGGCGACCTGCAGGGTTGCCTCGAACCGCTCAAGTGCCTGCTCGAACAGGTCGATTTCAGCCCCTCGCGGGACTGCCTGTGGCTGGCCGGCGACCTGGTCAACCGCGGCCCGCAGTCACTCGAGGCGCTGCGCTATGTGCAGGCCCTCGGCGCTTCGGCGATCACCGTGCTGGGCAACCACGACCTGCACCTGCTGGCCGTGGCACACGACATCGAGCGCCTGCGCAAGGCCGACACCTTCCAGGACATCCTCCAGGCGCCGGACCGCGACGACCTGATCGACTGGCTGCGCCGGCAGAAGCTGCTGCACTACGACCAGGCCCGGCACACCGCGCTGGTGCATGCCGGCATCCCGCCGCAGTGGACGCTGGAGAAGGCGCTCAGGCGCGCGGCCGAGGTCGAGACGGCGCTGCAGGACGATGCATTGCTGCTGCCGTTCCTCGACGGCATGTACGGCAACGAGCCGGCAAAGTGGAACAAGGAGCTGCACGGCGTGCCGCGGCTGCGCCTGATCACCAACTATTTCACCCGCATGCGCTTCTGCAAGGCCGACGGCACCCTGGAGCTGGAGGTCAAGGAAGGGCTGAACAAAGCACCGGACGGCTACGCGCCCTGGTTCAGCCATCCCCAGCGCAAGACCCGCAGCGTGAAGATCGTCTTCGGCCACTGGGCCGCGCTGGAGGGGCGCTGCGACGAACCCAACGTCTTCGCCCTGGACACCGGCTGCGTGTGGGGCAACGCGATGACGCTGATGAACCTGGACAGCGGCGAGATGCTGCGCTGCGACTGCGACCATGGGAGACCGAGTTGATGGAATTCAAGCGCATAGCCCCCGAACAGGCCCAGCAGATGCGCCGCGATGGCGCGGTGGTGGTCGATATCCGCGACCCGCACAGCTTCGCCAACGGCCACATCGCCGGCTCGACCCGCCTGGACAACTACTCGCTGCCCGACTTCATCGCCGCTGCCGACCTCGACCACCCGCTGATCGTCACCTGCTATCACGGCCATTCCAGCCAGGGCGCGGCAGCCTACCTGGCAGGCCAGGGCTTCTCCGACGTCTATAGTCTCGATGGTGGCTTCGAGCTGTGGCGCGTGACCTACCCGCAGGATGTCGAGCGCGACGAGCAGTCGTAAGTTTTTGTGTCCCCGTGCAGGCCAAGCGCCCCGCGGCCTGCACCGCCATTGCCTCCTGCCGACCGACGCAAAAAGCCCTCGCCGCCCTTTACGCCGCTGAATCCGAACTATCCTTTAGCTCAGGCCATCCAAACGATGAAAGCCGGGAAACGGCTTCGGATTAAGGTTTCGACCATTGGGTGTTCGGGGGAACTCCGCTGGCCGCGGTTGCGGCCGGGCTCCGGGATGCCTGATGACAACGCCTACACCGTGCAGCGACCGAGGTGAAGTCATGAGCATTTTCAGCCACTTCCAGCAACGATTCGAAGCGACCCGGCAGGAGGAATACTCCCTGCAGGAATACCTCGATCTGTGCAAGCAGGACCCGAGCACCTACGCCACCTCGGCCGAGCGCATGCTCATGGCCATCGGCGAACCCGAACTGGTCGACACCTCCACCGACCCACGGCTGTCGCGGATCTTCTCCAACAAGGTGATCCGCCGTTATCCGGCGTTCGAAGACTTCCACGGCATGGAAGACTGCATCGACCAGATCGTCGCCTACTTCCGCCACGCCGCCCAGGGCCTGGAGGAGAAGAAGCAGATCCTCTACCTGCTGGGTCCGGTGGGCGGCGGCAAGTCGTCGCTGGCCGAGAAGCTCAAGCAGCTGATCGAGCGGGTACCCTTCTACGCCATCAAGGGCTCGCCAGTGTTCGAGTCGCCGCTCGGCCTGTTCAACCCGGCCGAGGATGCGCAGATCCTCGAGGAGGACTACGGCATCCCGCGGCGCTACCTGAGCTCGATCATGTCGCCCTGGGCAACCAAGCGCCTGCAGGAATTCGGCGGTGACATCAGCCAGTTCAAGGTGGTCAAGCTCTACCCCTCGATCCTCAACCAGATCGCCGTGGCCAAGACCGAGCCGGGCGACGAGAACAACCAGGACATCTCCGCGCTGGTCGGCAAGGTGGATATCCGCAAGCTCGAGGAATTCCCGCAGAACGACGCCGACGCCTACAGCTACTCGGGCGCGCTGTGCCGTGCCAACCAGGGCCTGATGGAATTCGTCGAGATGTTCAAGGCGCCGATCAAGGTGCTGCACCCGCTGCTGACCGCCACCCAGGAAGGCAACTACAACTCCACCGAGGGCCTGGGCGCGATTCCCTACAGCGGCATCATCCTGGCGCACTCCAACGAGTCGGAATGGCACAGCTTCCGCAACAACAAGAACAACGAGGCGTTCATCGACCGCATCTACATCGTCAAGGTCCCCTACTGCCTGCGCGTCTCGGACGAGGTGAAGATCTACGACAAGCTGCTGACCAACAGCTCGCTGGCCCAGGCACACTGCGCGCCTGACACCCTGAAGATGCTCGCCCAGTTCTCGGTACTGAGCCGCCTGAAGGAGCCGGAGAACTCCAACATCTACTCGAAGATGCGCGTCTACGACGGCGAGAACCTCAAGGACACCGATCCCAAGGCCAAGTCGATCCAGGAATACCGCGATGCCGCCGGCGTCGACGAGGGCATGAACGGGCTGTCGACCCGCTTCGCCTTCAAGATCCTCTCCAAGGTGTTCAACTTCGACCCGCACGAGGTCGCGGCCAACCCGGTGCACCTGCTCTACGTGCTGGAGCAGCAGATCGAGCAGGAGCAGTTCCCGGCCGAGGTGCGCGAGCGCTACCTGCGCTTCATCAAGGAATACCTGGCACCGCGGTATGTCGAGTTCATCGGCAAGGAGATCCAGACCGCCTACCTGGAGAGCTACAGCGAGTACGGGCAGAACATCTTCGACCGCTACGTGCTGTACGCCGACTTCTGGATCCAGGACCAGGAATACCGCGACCCGGAGACCGGCGAGATCCTCAACCGTGCCGCCCTCAACGAGGAGCTGGAGAAGATCGAGAAGCCGGCCGGCATCAGCAACCCGAAGGATTTCCGCAACGAGATCGTCAACTTCGTGCTGCGCGCCAGGGCCAACAACAACGGCAAGAACCCGAGCTGGCTGTCCTACGAGAAGCTGCGCGTGGTGATCGAGAAGAAGATGTTCTCCAACACCGAGGACCTGCTGCCGGTCATCAGCTTCAACGCCAAGGCCAGCAAGGAAGACCAGAAGAAGCACAACGACTTCGTTTCGCGCATGGTCGAGCGCGGCTATACCGAGAAGCAGGTGCGCCTGCTGTCGGAGTGGTACCTGCGGGTACGTAAATCGCAGTAACGCAGCCGCACGCGGCGAGCCGCATGCCGCAAGGGAGGGCGATAGCCACGGCGTCGCCTGCCCTTGCAGCGTGCGCTCGCACCATGAAGCTGCCCCGGAGGGGCCTATGAGCTACGTGATCGACCGTCGTCTGAACGGCAAGAACAAGAGCATGGTCAACCGCCAGCGCTTCCTGCAGCGCTATCGCGGCCACATCAAGAAGGCGGTGGAAGAGGCCGTCAGCCGGCGCTCCATCACCGACATGGAGCATGGCGAGCAGATCAGCATTCCCGGGCGGGACATCGACGAGCCGGTGCTGCACCACGGTCGTGGCGGCCGGCAGACGGTGGTTCACCCCGGCAACAAGGAGTTCGTCGCCGGCGAGCGCATCCCGCGCCCGCAGGGCGGCGGTGGGAGTGGCGGCGGCCAGGGCAAGGCCAGCAACAGCGGCGAAGGCATCGATGACTTCGTGTTCCAGATCACCCAGGAGGAATTCCTCGACTTCATGTTCGAGGACCTCGAGCTGCCGAACCTGGTCAAGCGCCACCTGACCGGCGCCGACACCTTCAAGACCGTGCGTGCCGGCATCAGCAGCGAGGGCAACCCGTCGCGGATCAACATCGTGCGCACCCTGCGCTCGGCGCATGCGCGGCGCATCGCCCTGTCCGGCTCCAGTCGTGGCAAGCTGCGCGAGGCCAAGGCCGAGCTGGAGCGCCTCAAGCGCGAGGAGCCGGACAACCTCGGCGACATCAAGGCCTGCGAGGAGGAGATCCTGCGCCTGCGCGCCCGCATCGAACGCGTGCCGTTCCTCGACACCTTCGACCTCAAGTACAACCTGCTGGTCAAGCACCCCAACCCCAGCTCCAAGGCGGTGATGTTCTGCCTGATGGACGTCTCCGGCTCGATGACCCAGGCGACCAAGGACGTCGCCAAGCGCTTCTTCATCCTCCTGTACCTGTTCCTCAAGCGGAACTACGACAAGATCGACGTGGTGTTCATCCGCCACCACACCAGCGCCAAGGAAGTCGACGAGGAAGAGTTCTTCTATTCGCGCGAGACCGGCGGCACCATCGTCTCCAGCGCGCTGAAGATGATGCAGGAGATCATGGCCGAGCGTTACCCGGCCGCGGAATGGAACATCTACGGCGCCCAGGCCTCGGACGGCGACAACTGGAACGACGACTCGCCGCTGTGCCGCGACATCCTGATCAACCAGATCATGCCCTTCGTGCAGTACTTCACCTACGTGGAGATCACCCCGCGCGAACACCAGGCGCTGTGGTACGAGTACAACCAGGTCAGCGAGGCCTTCCCCGAAGCCTTCGCCCAGCAGCAGCTGGTCTCGGCGTCGGACATCTATCCGGTGTTTCGTGAACTGTTCCAGCGGCGCCTCAGCGCCGGGCGAGGTGCAGCATGAAGAGACAACCCATCTCCACCGGCTCGGAATGGACCTTCGAGCTGATCCGCACCTACGACCGCGAGATCGGCCGCCTCGCCGAACGCTACGCGCTGGACACCTACCCGAACCAGATCGAGGTGATCACCGCCGAGCAGATGATGGATGCCTACGCCTCGGTGGGCATGCCCATCGGCTACCACCACTGGTCCTACGGCAAACACTTCCTCAGCACCGAGAAAGGCTACAAGCGCGGGCAG
The DNA here is from genome assembly GCF_021726475.1 of Pseudomonas oligotrophica. Lineage (GTDB taxonomy): Bacteria > Pseudomonadota > Gammaproteobacteria > Pseudomonadales > Pseudomonadaceae > Stutzerimonas > Stutzerimonas oligotrophica. The sequence goes on along the minus strand of NZ_JAKJRU010000002.1, from coordinate 310,261 downwards.
ATGGGCCTGGCCTACGAGATCGTGATCAATTCCGACCCGTGCATCGCCTACCTGATGGAGGAAAACACCATTTGCATGCAGGCGCTGGTGATCGCCCACGCCTGCTATGGCCACAACAGCTTCTTCAAGGGCAACTACCTGTTCCGCACCTGGACGGACGCCAGCTCGATCATCGACTACCTGGTGTTCGCCAAGCAGTACATCACCCAGTGCGAGGAACGCCACGGCATCAATGCAGTGGAGGACCTGCTCGATTCCTGCCACGCGCTGATGAACTACGGCGTGGACCGCTACAAGCGCCCCTACCCGATCTCCGCCGAGGAGGAACGCCGCCGGCAGAAAGAGCGCGAGGAACACCTGCAACGGCAGATCAACGACCTCTGGCGCACCATCCCGAAGAGCGCCGGCAAGGGCGAGGACGCCGATGACGGCAAGCGCTTCCCGGCCGAACCCCAGGAGAACATCCTCTACTTCATCGAGAAGCACGCGCCGCTGCTCGAGCCCTGGCAGCGCGAAGTGGTGCGCATCGTGCGCAAGATTGCGCAGTACTTCTATCCGCAACGCCAGACCCAGGTGATGAACGAAGGCTGGGCCACCTTCTGGCACTACACGCTGATGAACGACCTCTACGACGAGGGCCTGGTCACCGACGGCTTCATGATGGAGTTCCTCCAGTCGCACACCAGCGTGATCTACCAGCCCGGCTTCGACAGTCCCTACTACAGCGGCATCAACCCCTACACCCTGGGCTTCGCGATGTACCAGGACATTCGCCGCATCTGCGAGAAACCCACCGAGGAGGATCGCCGCTGGTTCCCGGACATCGCCGGCAGCGACTGGCTGACCACCATCAAGTTCGCCATGCAGAACTTCAAGGACGAGAGCTTCATCCTGCAGTTCCTCTCGCCGAAGGTGATCCGCGACCTCAAGCTGTTCAGCGTGCTCGACGACGACCGCAAGGACGAATTGCTGATTCCCGCCATCCACGACGAAAGCGGCTACCACACCATTCGCGAACTGCTCGCCGCGCAGTACAACCTGGGTAACCGCGAGCCCAACGTGCAGGTGTGGAACGTCGACCGCCGCGGCGACCGCTCGCTGACCCTGCGTCACCAGCAGCATGACCGCAAGCCGCTGGGCGACTCCACCAGCGAGGTACTCAAGCACCTGCACCGCCTGTGGGGCTTCGACGTGCACCTGCAGTCGATGCAGGGCGAGCAAGTGGTCAACACCCACCACATGCCGCCGCGCCCCAGCGAAGCCGAGGCCGAGTCCCGCTTCCCGGGGATGAACTTCGCCTGAGGCAGCGCCCCGTTCGTCCGGTAATCAGGGCGAACGGCAAGCCGGGCCCGCCGCCACCGCATTCCCGCGGCCCGGCGCTTTGCCTTATCCTCCGCGGCCAACGGAGGTGATCATGCAGATCTACAAAGTTGGCGGCGCCGTGCGCGATCGCCTGCTCGGGCGCCCGGTGAGCGAGACCGACTGGGTGGTAGTCGGCGCCACGGCCGAGCAGATGCAGGCGCAGGGCTTTCGCCCGGTGGGCGCGGATTTCCCGGTGTTCCTCCACCCCGAGACCGGCGAGGAATATGCGCTGGCGCGCACCGAGCGCAAGAGCGGCCGCGGCTACGGCGGCTTCACGTTCTACGCCAGCCCCGAAGTCACCCTCGAGGAAGACCTCCAGCGCCGCGACCTGACGATCAACGCCATCGCCGAGGATGAGCACGGCCGCTTGATCGATCCTTACCACGGCCAGCGCGACCTGGCGCAGAAATGGCTGCGGCACGTCGCCCCGGCCTTCGCCGAAGATCCGCTGCGGGCGCTGCGCGTGGCGCGCTTCGCGGCGCGCTATGCCGAGCTCGGCTTTCGCATCGCGCCGCCAACGCTGGAGCTGATGCGCCAGCTGTCGCGCTCGGGCGAGCTGCAGGCGCTGACGCCCGAGCGCAGCTGGAAGGAAATCTCCCGCGCGCTGATGGAGCCGCGCCCGGACGTCTTCGTGCAGGTGCTGCTCGATTGCGGCGCGCTGGCCGAACTCTTCGCCGAACTGCAGGCCCGCCTCGCCGGAGGCGACTGCACCACGCACCTGCTGGAAGCCCTGCGCGAGTGCGCCCGCCGCGAGCAGCCGCTGGCGGTGCGCTGGGCCTGCCTGCTCGCCCCGCTGGCCGACCCGGCCGGTGATTCGACGGCGCTGGCCGAAGCAGTCAACCAGCGCAGCAAGGCGCCACGCGACTGCCAGGAGCTGGCGCTGCTGACGGCCCGCTTCGGCCCCATCGCGCAGCACACCGGGCAGCTGTCCGCCGCGGCGCTGTTCGATTTGCTGCAGCACTTCGATATCTACCGGCGCCCGGAACGTTTCGAGCACTTCCTCGACGCCTGCCAGATCCTCGCCGATGCCGCGCTCTGGGGGCCGGGTCGGTGCCCGACGGAGCTGTTGCGAAGCGCGGCACGCGCGGCGCGTGAGGTATCGGCCGCGCCGCTGATCGCGCGCGGCCATCGCGCAGCCGAACTCGGCGAGGCGCTGAAGCGCGAGCGATTCGCGGCCGTCGCCAAGGTGCTGGCCGACGCGCGGCTTTAGCCGCCGCTCAGGCCGATGGCGCCGGGAACTGCCGCAGCAGCGATTCGGGCGTCAGCGACAGGCCACGCCAGTGGAACGCCACCGGCCACAGTTGCTGGGCGATGGCACTGTCGCGCCACAGCTCGGCGAAGGTCCGGCCACAGCCCGGATGCACGCCATCGGGTGCCAGCAGCGAAAGTGGCCAGAGCACGAAGGCGTTGCGCAGGATTTCCGGGCGCGGCAGCTCGAGGCCGTTGAAATCGCCGACCTGTTGGTCGTAGAGCAGCACGTCGATGTCCAGCGGCAGCCCCTTGCGGTCCGGCGCATAGCGGCCGTTTTCGGCCTCGATGAACTTCAGGCGCCGGTCCAGCTCGGTCAGCGGCAGGTCGGTCAGCCCGGCGACCACCAGGTTGTAGAAGTTGTCACCCTTGTAGCCGACGGCAAGGCTCTCGAACACCGGCGAGCAGCGCATGTCGCGCAGCAGCGCCGCCAGCGCATCGAGGCCGGCGTGCAGATGGCGCTCGCGCCCGGCGTTGCTGCCGAGCCCGAGCAGAACCGGAGTCAGCGGCATCCGCGTTCGATCTCCACGCCCAGCGCCCGCGCGCGCGGGTTGACGCCCGGCTTGGTCACACGCAGGCGCAGCCAGCGGATGCCGAACTCGCTCATCAGCTGCGCGGCCAGCCGCTCGGCGAAGGTTTCCACCAGCTCGAAGCGCGCCGCGCCGGCGAAACGATCGATGGCCTGGCCGACCTTGGCGTAGTCCAGGGCCTTGTCCAGTTCGTCATGTTCGGCGGCAGGACGAATGTCCCAGCCGAGGGTCAGATCCAGGCGCAGGCACTGGCGGATGCCCCGCTCCCAGTCGTAGGCACCGATGACGGTGTCCACCTCGAGCCCCTCGATAAAAACTGTATCCAAACCCTTTCTCCCGCGGCACGACAAGCCGAAGCCGCACCGTTAGACTCAGGAGCTCCCTGCCCCGGATGATGTCCATGTTCTGGCTGCTGACACTGTTCGCCTACCTGCTCGGCTCACTGTCGTTCGCCATTGTGCTCAGCCGGCTGTCGGGCATGCCAGACCCGCGTGCCGGCGGTTCGGGCAATCCGGGCGCGACCAACATGCTGCGCCTGGCCGGTCGCCGCCTGGCGATCGCTACCCTGCTGGGCGATCTGCTCAAGGGCCTGTTGCCGGTGATCCTCGCTGCCTGGCTGGGCCTGGCCACCCAGCAGCAGGCCTGGGTAGGCCTGGCGGCCGTGCTCGGCCATCTCTACCCACTCTACTTCCGCTTCCGCGGCGGCAAGGGCGTCGCCACCGCGGCCGGCATGCTGCTCGGCCTCTACCCGCCGGCCGCGGCACTGGCCGCCGCCACCTGGCTCAGCGTGTTCCGCCTGAGCCGCACCAGCTCGCTGGCGGCGCTGACCGCCCTGCCCGTCTGCCTGCCACTGCTGGCCTGGCAGCAACCGGCCGCGCTGTTGCCGATGAGCCTGCTCGCCCTGCTGATCGTCTGGCGCCATCGCAGCAACCTGCAGGCGCTCCTGGCGGGTCGGGAACGGCATTTCTGAGCGCCGGGCGATCTAGATCGCCGGCAGCGTCTCCATCGGCCAGCGCGCCTGCACACCGATCTGCGGTCCATCGTGCTGCCCGGCCAGCAGGCGCTGGCAACCGGCATAGGCGATCATCGCGCCGTTATCGGTGCAAAAACGCGGCCGCGCATAGAACACCTGCCCCTTCATCTCGCCGAGCATGGCCTGCAGCGCCTCGCGCAGCGCCCGGTTGGCGCTCACGCCGCCAGCGATCACCAGCGACTTCAGGCCGGTCTGCTTCAGCGCCCGGCGGCACTTGATGGTCAGCGTCTCGACCACCGCCTGCTGGAAGGCCAGGGCGATGTCGCAGCGGGTCTGCTCGCCGTCGTCGCCCGCGCTGCGGCACTGCTGCCAGGTATTGAGGGTGAAGGTCTTGAGCCCGCTGAAGCTGAAGTCCAGCCCCGGCCGATCGGTCATCGGCCGCGGGAAGACGAAGCGCCCGGGCGTGCCCTGCTCGGCCCGCCGGGCGATTTCCGGGCCGCCGGGATAGCGCAGGCCCATCAGCTTGGCGGTCTTGTCGAAGGCCTCGCCAGCGGCATCGTCGACCGACTCGCCGAGCAGCTCGTAACGCCCGATGCCGTCGACGCGTACCAGCTGGGTATGGCCGCCGGACACTAGCAGGGCGACGAACGGGAACGTCGGCGGCTGCTCCTCGAGCATCGGTGCCAGCAGGTGGCCTTCCATATGGTGCACACCCACCGCCGGGATGCCCCAGGCGAACGCCAGCGCCTGCGCACAGGAGGCGCCGACCAGCAACGCGCCGACCAGCCCGGGGCCGGCGGTGTAGGCGATGGCGTCGATCTGCGCGGCCTCGCGCCCGGCATCGGCCAGCACCTGGCGGATCAGCGGCAGCATGCGCTTGACGTGGTCGCGCGAGGCCAGTTCCGGGACCACGCCGCCATAGACGCGATGCAGGTCGATCTGGCTGAACAGCGCATCGGCCAGCAGGCCCTGCGCGCTGTCGTAGAGCGCGACGCCGGTCTCGTCGCAGGAAGTTTCCAGGCCCAGCACCAGCATGGGTCGAACCGTCCGAGGGAAGCGAATGAAGCCGTGCATATTAATCGTCGCGGTCGGCCACCGGCCAGCGCTTTTCGCTCAGGGGCTTTGCATTCCTCCAGCCGAGGCGTTAACATCCGCAACCCTTAAAACCAGCGTGCTTGCGAGTCATTTGCCGAAGCGCGTTGCCACCGGTAATCAAGTGAAGGTAAGTCCTGGATGCCCGCTGTCAAAGTTAAAGAGAATGAACCCTTCGACGTAGCACTGCGTCGCTTCAAGCGCTCCTGCGAAAAGGCCGGCGTTCTGGCCGAAGTCCGCTCCCGCGAGTTCTACGAGAAGCCGACTGCCGAGCGCAAGCGCAAGGCTGCTGCCGCAGTCAAGCGTCACGCCAAGAAAGTGCAGCGCGAGCAGCGCCGCAGCGTTCGCCTGTACTGATCCAGTACCGCTGACGCCGCATCAAGCCCGGCTCAGGCCGGGCTTTGCTTTTGCATGCAGACTCCGCTTCGCCAGCCGGCGAATGGCCGGAGTTTTTTCGTTTCCGGCCGGCACTGCGAGCTAACCTGATACTTCTATGGCCGGACTGATCCCGCAATCCTTCATCGACGACCTGCTCAACCGCTCCGACATCGTCGAGGTGGTGGGCTCGCGCATCCAGCTGAAGAAGGCCGGCAAGAACTATACGGCCCGCTGCCCCTTCCACAACGAGAAGACCCCCTCCTTCAGCGTCAGCCCGGACAAGCAGTTCTACTACTGCTTCGGCTGCGGCGCCGGCGGCAATGCACTCGGCTTCGTCATGGACCACGACCATCTGGACTTCCCCCAGGCGGTCGAGGAACTGGCCCGACGCGCCGGCCTGGAGGTGCCCCGCGAGGACAGCGGTCGCGGGCACAAGCCCCGCCAGCCTGTCGACTCGCCGCTGTATCCGCTGCTCGCCGCCGCCGCCGACTACTACCGCCAGGCGCTGAAGAGCCACCCGGCGCGCAAGGCCGCGGTCGACTACCTCAAGGGGCGCGGGCTGTCCGGACTGATCGCCCGCGACTTCGGCCTCGGCTTCGCGCCGCCGGGCTGGGACAACCTGATGAAGCACCTGGCCGGCGATACCCTGCAGCAGAAGGCGCTGATCGACGCCGGCCTGCTGATCGAGAACGCCGAGACCGGCAAGCGCTACGACCGCTTCCGCGACCGCGTGATGTTCCCGATCCGCGACAGCCGCGGCCGGGTGATCGCCTTCGGCGGCCGCGTGCTCGGCGACGACAAGCCCAAGTACCTGAACTCGCCGGAGACACCGGTCTTCCACAAGGGCCAGGAACTCTACGGACTCTACGAAGCCCGCCAGGCCAACCGCGACCTCGATGAGATCATCGTGGTCGAGGGCTACATGGATGTCATCGCCCTCGCCCAGCAGGGCCTGCGCAACGCGGTGGCCACGCTCGGCACCGCCACCAGCGAGGAGCACCTCAAGCGACTGTTCCGCATCGTGCCCAGCGTGCTGTTCTGCTTCGACGGCGACAGCGCCGGGCGCAAGGCTGCCTGGCGCGCGCTGGAAGCCACCCTGCCGAACCTGCAGGACGGTCGCCGGGCACGCTTCCTGTTTCTCCCCGAGGGCGAGGACCCGGACAGCCTGGTGCGTGCCGAGGGCACCGACGCGTTCCAGGCCCGAATCAACCAGCACGCCCAGCCCCTGGCGGACTACTTCTTCCAGCAACTGAGCGATGAGGCCGACCCGCGCTCGCTGGAAGGCAAGGCCCACCTGGCGACCCTGGCCGCCCCGCTGATCGAGAAAATTCCGGGCACCAACCTGCGCACGCTGATGCGCCAGCGCCTGGCCGAGCTTACCGGCCTCAATGGCGAAGCCCTGCACCAGCTCGGCGCTGCGCCGACGCAGCCGGCGGCCGCCACGCACGACGACCACCACTACTACGACGCGCTACCGGCCGACTACGACGCCTCCAGCTACGAGCCGCCGCCCTCCGCCCCGCGCAAGGATGCCAAGCGTTCGTGGAACAAGGACGGCCGCAAGCCCGGCCAGCGCGGCGACTTCAAGCCGCGGGGGCCGCGCACGCCGGCGACGGTCGAACCGCCGGCACTGACCACCCTGCGCACCCTGCTGCACCATCCCGAACTGGCACTAAAGGTCGAGGATGCCAGCCACTTTGCCGAAGAAGACGATACCTACATCCAGCTGCTGGTCGCCCTTATCGGCGCCCTGCAGAAAAATCCGCGCCTGCGCAGCCTGCAGCTGATCGCGCGCTGGCATGGAACCGACCAAGGGCGACTTTTACGCGCCCTGGCGGAGAAAGAATGGCTGATCTCGGCCGATAACCTTGAACAACAGTTTTTCGACACCATTTCAAGCCTTGCCGCCAGACAACGCGAGCGCAGCCTCGAGCAACTGCTGCGCAAGGCTCGCCAGGGTGCCCTGAGCGCAGAGGAGAAGGACCACCTGCGCGCACTGTTGGATCGCAAGGCCGCACCCAGGGAACCGACCTCAACTGGCGCGTGAGGTCCTAGCTCGGCTATAATGCTTGGCTTGTTTTCAGCCCGCCAGAACCTTCAGTGGATAGGGTTATATGTCCGGAAAAGCGCAACAGCAGTCTCGCCTCAAAGAGTTGATCCAGCGTGGTCGTGAGCAGGGTTACCTGACTTACGCCGAGGTCAACGACCACCTGCCGGAGGATATTTCCGATCCGGAACAGGTGGAAGACATCATTCGCATGATCAACGACATGGGCATCAACGTATTCGAGGTTGCCCCGGATGCCGATGCCCTGTTGTTGGCCGAAGCCGATACCGATGAAGCCGCCGCGGAAGAAGCCGCCGCCGCCCTGGCCGCGGTGGAGACCGACATCGGCCGCACCACCGACCCGGTGCGCATGTACATGCGCGAGATGGGCACCGTCGAGCTGCTGACGCGCGAAGGCGAGATCGAGATCGCCAAGCGCATCGAGGAAGGCATCCGCGAAGTGATGAGCGCGATCGCCCACTTCCCCGGCACCGTCGACGGCATCCTGGCCGACTACGATCGCGTGGTCAGCGAGGGCGGCCGCCTGTCGGACATCCTCAGCGGCTACATCGACCCGGATGATGACGGCGCTGCCGCCCCCCAGGAAGTCGAGCCGGTCGCCCCGCAGGTCGCCAGCAAGGCCGCCGCGGACGACAAGGATGACGACGAGGAAGAAGACGAATCCTCCGACAGCGAGGAAGAGGAAGGCGACGGCGGTCCGGACCCCGAAGTTGCCCGCCTGCGCTTCGGCGCCGTCGCCGAGCAACTGGAGAAGACCCAGAAGGCCCTGAAGAAGCACGGCCGCGCCAGCCGCCAGGCAATCGAGGAGCTCGAAGCCCTCGCCACCCTGTTCATGCCGATCAAGCTGGTACCCAAGCAGTACGACGCCCTGGTCGAGCGCGTGCGCGACGCCCTCAGCCGCATCCGCGCCCAGGAGCGTGCGGTCATGCAGCTGTGCGTGCGTGACGCCCGCATGCCACGCGCCGACTTCCTGCGCGAGTTCCCGAGCAACGAGACCAATCTCGACTGGGCCGACGCCATCGCCAGCGGCAAGGGCAAGTACGCCGAGGCCATCGCAGCCCGCAAGGACGACATCCGCGCCTGCCAGCAGAAGCTGGTGGACCTGGAGCAGGAATCCGGCCTCAGCGTCGCCGACATCAAGGACATCAACCGTCGCATGTCCATCGGCGAGGCCAAGGCCCGCCGCGCCAAGAAGGAGATGGTCGAGGCCAACCTGCGCCTGGTGATCTCCATCGCCAAGAAATACACCAACCGCGGCCTGCAGTTCCTCGACCTGATCCAGGAAGGCAACATCGGCCTGATGAAGGCGGTGGACAAGTTCGAATACCGCCGCGGCTACAAGTTCTCGACCTACGCCACCTGGTGGATCCGCCAGGCGATCACCCGCTCGATCGCCGACCAGGCGCGCACCATCCGCATCCCGGTGCACATGATCGAGACCATCAACAAGCTCAACCGCATCTCCCGCCAGATGCTCCAGGAAATGGGCCGCGAGCCCACTCCGGAAGAGCTGGGCGAGCGCATGGAGATGCCCGAGGACAAGATCCGCAAGGTGCTGAAGATCGCCAAGGAGCCGATCTCCATGGAGACGCCGATCGGTGACGACGAGGACTCGCACCTGGGCGACTTCATCGAGGACAGCACCATGCAGTCGCCGATCGACGTGGCCACCGTGGAAAGCCTCAAGGAAGCCACCCGCGAAGTGCTCGCCGGCCTCACCGCCCGCGAAGCCAAGGTGCTGCGCATGCGCTTCGGCATCGACATGAACACCGACCACACCCTCGAGGAAGTCGGCAAGCAGTTCGATGTCACCCGCGAGCGGATCCGCCAGATCGAGGCAAAGGCGCTGCGCAAGCTGCGCCACCCGACGCGCAGCGAACACCTGCGCTCGTTCCTCGACGAGTGATCGACAAAACCCCGGCCCGCCGGGGTTTTTCTTTTCCCGCAGGCCCAGCCCTTCTCGGTTGGCGCCCCCAGCAGCGCACCGGTATAATCCGCCGCTCCCTCTGAGGGCCTATAGCTCAGTCGGTTAGAGCAGAGGACTCATAATCCTTTGGTCCACGGTTCGAGTCCGTGTGGGCCCACCACCTTCAAAGCCGCGCATTGCGCGGCTTTCTCTTGTGCGTCGTCCGGCTTTCGCCGCCCCGTCGGACAGCCTGCTTCGTTGCCCTGGATCATTGACCGGCATTGGCCTTGCCCGCATCCTCCGGAGCTTTCCGGCCAATAACAAGGACATGCCGCGATGAAACTGGAGACCCTGGCGATTCATGCGGGCTACAGCCCGGATCCGACGACGAAGGCGGTGGCGGTGCCGATCTACCAGACCACCTCCTATGCGTTCGACGACACCCAGCACGGCGCCGACCTGTTCGACCTGAAGGTGCCCGGCAACATCTATACGCGCATCATGAACCCGACCACCGATGTGCTCGAACAGCGTGTCGCTGCGCTGGAAGGCGGTATCGCCGCGCTGGCGGTGGCCTCGGGCATGGCCGCGATCACCTATGCGATCCAGACGATCGCCGAAACCGGCGACAACATTGTCTCGGTGGCCAAGCTCTATGGCGGCACCTACAACCTGTTCGCCCACACCCTGCCGCGCCAGGGCATCGAGGTGCGCTTCGCCGCGCATGACGACATCGCCGCGCTGGAAGCGCTGATCGACAGCAAGACCAAGGCAGTCTTCTGCGAGTCCATCGGCAACCCGGCCGGCAACATCATCGACCTCGAGGCGCTGGCCGATGCCGCGCATCGCCACGGGGTACCGCTGATCGTCGACAACACCGTGGCGACGCCGATCCTCTGCCGCCCGTTCGAACACGGCGCGGACATCGTCGTGCACTCGCTGACCAAGTACATGGGCGGCCATGGCACCAGCATCGGCGGCATCGTCGTCGATTCCGGCAAGTTCCCCTGGACGCAGCACAAGGAGCGCTTCGCCCTGCTCAACACCCCGGACGTTTCCTACCACGGCGTGACCTACACCGAGGCGTTCGGCCCGGCGGCCTTCATCGGCCGCTGCCGCGTGGTGCCGCTGCGCAACATGGGTGCGGCGATTTCGCCGTTCAACTCGTTCCTGATCCTGCAGGGCCTGGAGACGCTCGCGCTGCGCATGGAGCGCCACTGCGAGAACGCGCGCAAGGTCGCCGAGTTCCTCCACGCCCATCCGCAGGTCGCCTGGGTCAAGTACGCCGGCCTCAGCGACCATCCGGAGCACGCCCTGGCGCAGCGCTACATGAACGGCAAGCCGGCGTCGATCCTCTGCTTCGGCATCGCCGGTGGCCTGGCGGCCGGAGCGCGCTTCATCGATGCGCTCAAGCTGATCGTCCGCCTGGTCAACATCGGCGACGCCAAGTCGCTGGCCTGCCACCCGGCGAGCACCACCCATCGCCAGCTCAACGCCCAGGAGCTCGCCCGTGCCGGCGTCTCCGAGGATCTGATCCGCCTGTCCATCGGCATCGAGCACATCGATGACATCCTGGCGGACCTGGCGCAGGCACTGGATGCCGCCAAGGGGTAAAGGTGGCTTGATATCCGCCGGCAAGGCTCCACATTGATCGGGATACCGCCGTGGAGCCTTGCCATGACCGATTCATTGATCGTTCCCTGCGCACATTGCGCCAGCCTCAACCGTATTCCCGCTGCCCGGCTCAGCGACGCGCCACATTGCGGGCGCTGCAAGGCCGATCTGCTCTCGCCCCAGCCGTTCGAGCTGCAGGCAAGCCAGTTTGCCAACCAGATCAAGGGCGACCTGCCGCTGCTGGTGGACGTATGGGCGAGCTGGTGCGGCCCCTGCCGCAGCTTCGCCCCGACCTTCGCCCAGGCGGCCAGCCAGTTGCAGGGGCGCTGTCGCCTGGCCAAGCTGGACAGTGAAGCCAACGCGCAGCTTGCCGCACAGCTTGGCATTCGCTCGATTCCCAGCCTGATCCTGTTCCGCAACGGACGCGAAGTCGCCCGGCAGAGCGGCGCGCTACCGCTGCCACAGCTGCTTGGCTGGCTGCGACAACAGGGCATCGGCTAGCGGCGCCAATAATGTCACTTGGCTATCACGACATGCCAGGCTGCGCCCGCGCCATCAAGGCGCGCTGGATCTGCAGACAATAAGGAGCTGTTGTGAAGCTGTCCCATCTGTTCATCGGGAGCGATCATTGCGACCACCGGCTGCGCGAGCGGCCTCAATTCCTACCAGAAATCCGAACTGCGCCACTATGAAGCAGCGGGGCTGGCCGTCGAGGAAAAGGACCCGGCACTGGGCACCGCGCTTGGCCTGCTGCCTGGCGGCGGCTCGTTCTACGGTCGCGAATACGGCCTGGGCGTGGTCAACCTGCTGTTCTGGCCGCTGTCGATTCTCTGGGATCCGGTCAGCGGGCACAGTGCCGCGGAGACCATCAATTACCACGCGACCAAGCATCATGTCGGCAAGCTGGAAGACCAGGAGATGGACGATCTGGAAGGCCAGCTCGCACGCAACGAGATCGACCTGACCCAGTACACCATGCAGAAGCGCAAGGTCGAGGCCAAGTACCGCTACAACTGAGCCATCGCCACCTGTAGCCCGGCCGCCTTCGCACCGGGCTCGGAACAACGTGTTTCGGCGGCAGGTCCACTGACATGACGACAATTCCTCGAGGAGCTCGGCATGTTCGGCAAGACCCGACACAAGTTCGAAGTGAACTACATCTACCGCAACGACCCCCACGCGCAGATCATCGAGACGGATGCGGACGACCTCTCCCGCGGCCAGGCCGCCGAGCGTCTGCTGCGGCTGCATAATGCCGACGCCGAGAACAGCCTGGTGATGCCCGACGCCGGTGCCGACGAGGAGGAACTCGTTCGCCAGGCAGAGGTGCTCGGTATCACCGACATCCGCGTCACCCGCCTCGTTCACGAGCATGAGCCGGGCACGACGCCGGGCCACTACCAGCAGCCCTGAGCAACCGCGGCGGAGCGCAAGCTTCGCCTGCACGCATGGGCACGCGCCCGCCCGCAGCGCCAACCAGAATGCAAACGCCCCGCAAGTGCGGGGCGTTTGTGCTGAACTAGCCGACGACCGTCAGCCCTGGTGGTAGCGCGCCGAGAGTTCGTGCACCGCCTCGATGAAGGCGCCCGCGTGCGCTGGGTCGACTTCCGGGGTGATGCCGTGGCCGAGGTTGAATACGTGGCCGGTGCCCTGGCCGTAGGCGGCAAGGATGCGGCCCACCTCGGCGCGGATGGCCACGGGACGGGCGTAGAGCACGCTCGGGTCCATGTTGCCCTGCAGCGCCACCTTGTCGCCCACGCGGGCGCGCGCACTGCCGATGTCGCAGGTCCAGTCCAGGCCCAGCGCCTCGGCACCGGCTTCGGCCATCGATTCGAGCCACAGGCCGCCGCCCTTGGTGAAGAGGATGACCGGCACGCGACGGCCGTCGTGCTCGCGGATCAGACCGTCGACGATCTTGCGCATGTAGGCCAGGGAGAACTCCTGGTAGGCCGCGGCCGACAGGCTGCCGCCCCAGGAATCGAAGATCTGCACGGCCTGGGCGCCGGCACGTATCTGCCCGTTGAGGTAGCAGGTGACCGAGGCAGCCAGCTTGTCGAGCAGCGCGTGCATCGCCTGCGGATCGCTGTAGAGCATCGCCTTGGACTTGCGGAAGTCCTTGCTCGAGCCACCCTCGACCATGTAGGTCGCCAGGGTCCAGGGGCTGCCGGAGAAACCGATCAGCGGAACGCGGCCGTTGAGTTCGCGGCGAATGGTGCGCACCGCATCCATCACATAGCCAAGATCCTTCTCCGGATCGGGAACCGGCAGCGCCTCGATATCGGCCGCCGTGCTGACCACCTTCTTGAAGCGCGGGCCCTCGCCGGTCTCGAAGTACAGTCCCAGGCCCATGGCGTCGGGCACGGTGAGGATGTCGGAGAACAGGATCGCGGCGTCCAGCGGGTAGCGATCCAGCGGCTGCAGCGTCACCTCGCAGGCCAGCTCCGGATTCATGCACAGGCTCATGAAATCGCCGGCCTTGGCACGCGAGGCGCGGTACTCGGGGAGGTAGCGGCCCGCCTGGCGCATCATCCATACCGGCGTGACGTCAACCGGCTGCTTGAGCAGGGCGCGAAGGAAGCGGTCGTTCTTCAGGGCAGTCATGTAGGGGTTCCCGCAAAAAATTGCCGTGCATTGTCGCAAAGCAGATAGCAAAAGGCACGGCGAGCGCCGTGCCTTTCAACCTTGGCTTGATTCTCATCAGGCCGCGGCCAGGGCATCAGACGCCCAGATAGTCGAGGATACCCTCGGCGGCCTGGCGGCCCTCGAAGATCGCGGTGACCACCAGGTCGGAACCGCGCACCATGTCGCCGCCGGCGAAGATCTTCGGGTTGCTGGTCTGGTGCCGGAACGCGCCGGTTTCCGGTGCGACCACGCGGCCCTGGTTGTCGATCTCGATACCGAACTGCTCGAACCAGGGGGCCGGGCTCGGGCGGAAGCCGAAGGCGATCACCACGGCGTCTGCCGGCAGCACTTCCTCGGAGCCGGGAATCGGCTCGGGGCTGCGACGCCCGCGGGCATCGGGCTCGCCCAGGCGCGTCTCGACGACCTTGACGCCCTCGACGCGGTCCTCGCCGACGATGGCGATGGGCTGGCGGTTGAAGAGGAACTTCACGCCCTCTTCCTTGGCGTTCTTCACCTCGCGGCGCGAGCCAGGCATGTTCTTGGCGTCGCGGCGATAGGCGCAGGTGACGCTCTTGGCACCCTGACGGATCGAGGTGCGGTTGCAGTCCATGGCCGTGTCGCCACCGCCGAGCACCACGACCTTCTTGCCCTTCATGTCGATGAAGTCTTCGGCCGACTTCTCGAAGCCGAGGTTGCGGTTGACGTTGGAGACGAGGAAGTCCAGCGCGTCATAGACACCCGGCAGGTCCTCGCCCGGGAAGCCGCCCTTCATGTAGGTGTAGGTGCCCATGCCCATGAACACGGCGTCGTAGTCGGCCAGCAGCTGGTCCATGCTGATGTCCTTGCCGACCTCGGTGTTGAGGCGGAACTCGATCCCCATGCCGCTGAATATCTCGCGGCGCCGGCTGAGGACGGTCTTTTCCAGCTTGAACTCGGGGATGCCGAAGGTCAGCAGGCCGCCGATCTCCGGATTGCGGTCGAACACCACCGGCGTCACGCCGTTGCGCACCAGCACGTCGGCACAGCCAAGGCCAGCCGGGCCGGCACCGATGATCGCCACGCGCTTGCCGGTCGGCTTGACCTTGGACAGGTCAGGCCGCCAGCCCATGGCAAACGCCGTGTCGGTGATGTACTTCTCGACAGAGCCGATGGTCACCGCGCCGAAGCCGTCGTTCAGCGTGCAGGCGCCTTCGCACAGGCGGTCCTGCGGGCAGACCCGCCCGCAGACTTCCGGCAGCGTGTTGGTCTGGTGGCACAGCTCGGCTGCCGCGAGGATGTTGCCCTCCGAGACCAGCTTCAGCCAGTTGGGGATGTAGTTGTGGACCGGGCACTTCCACTCGCAGTAGGGATTGCCGCAGCCGAGGCAGCGGTGTGCCTGCTCGCAAGCCTGCTGCGGCTTGAAGGGTTCGTAGATTTCCACGAACTCCTTCTTGCGCTGGCGCAGCAGCTTCTTCTTCGGATCCTTGCGCCCGACCTCGATGAACTGGAAGTCGTTGTTCAGACGTTCAGTCATTTCAAACCTCTTGACAGCGGCGGCGAGCCTCAAGCTGCAAGCCGCAAGACAATCACGGAGCCGCGCCTCGTACCGCTCGGGGCTTGAGGCAGGCGGCTTGAAGCTGCATTGTTATTGCGGGTTGGCCCGGGTGCTGGAGAGCAGCGACGCCAGGTTGGCCGCCTTGGGCTTGACCAGCCAGAAGCGACGCAGGTAGTCGTCGAGATTCTCCAGAACCTGTGCACCCCATGCGCTGCCCGTCTCGTCGACGTACTCGCGCAGGACCGCTTGCAGATGGCTGCGATGCGCCTCCATCGTCTCGCCGGTGATGCGATGCAGGTTGACCAACTCGTTGTTCACCCGATCGATGAAACTGTTGTCCATGTCCAGCACGTAGGCGAAGCCACCGGTCATGCCCGAACCGAAGTTGGAGCCGGTCTTGCCCAGCACGCAGACGAAGCCGCCGGTCATGTACTCGCAGCAATGGTCACCGGTGCCTTCGACCACCGCATGGGCACCGGAGTTACGCACGGCGAAGCGCTCGCCGGCCGTGCCGGCGGCGAACAGCTTGCCGCCGGTGGCGCCGTACAGGCAGGTGTTGCCGATGATGGCCGACTCCTGCGACGCGTAGCTGGCGCCGCTCGGCGGGGTAACCACCAGCTTGCCGCCGGTCATGCCCTTGCCCACGTAGTCGTTGGCGTCGCCTTCCAGGTACAGGTTCAGGCCACCGGCGTTCCACACGCCGAAGCTCTGGCCAGCCGTGCCCTTGAAGCGGAAGGTGACCGGCGCATCCTTCATGCCCTGGTTGCCGTGCAGGCGGGCGATCTCGCCGGACACCCGGGCGCCGATGGAGCGGTCGCAGTTGCAGATGGTCAGCTCGAACTGGCCGCCGCTCTTGTCCTGGATGGCCGACTGCGCCAACCGGACCATTTCCTCGGCCAGCAGGCCCTGGTCGAACGGCGGGTTGCGGTCGACTTCGCAGAACTGCGGCTTGTCGACCAGCTCGCTGCCACCGAGCAGCGGCGACAGGTCGAGCGCCTGCTGCTTGGCGGTCTCGCCCGGCAGCACTTCGAGCAGGTCGGTCCGCCCGATCAGCTCGCCGAGGCTGCGCACGCCCAGGCGCGCCAGCCACTCGCGGGTTTCCTCGGCGACGAAGGTGAAGAAGTTGACCACCATGTCGACGGTGCCGATGAAGTGTTCCTTGCGCAGTTGCTCGTTCTGCGTGGCCACGCCGGTGGCGCAGTTGTTCAGGTGGCAGATGCGCAGGTACTTGCAGCCCAGCGCGATCATCGGCGCGGTCCCGAAGCCGAAGCTCTCCGCGCCGAGGATGGCGGCCTTGATCACGTCGAGGCCGGTCTTCAGGCCACCGTCGGTCTGCACCCGCACCTTGCCGCGCAGGTCGTTGCCGCGCAGCGTCTGGTGGGTCTCGGCCAGGCCGAGCTCCCACGGCGAGCCGGCATAGCGGATCGAGGTCAGCGGCGAGGCGCCGGTGCCGCCGTCATAGCCGGAGATGGTGATCAGGTCGGCATAAGCCTTGGCAACGCCGGCGGCGATGGTGCCGACGCCCGGCTCGGCGACCAGCTTGACCGAGACCAGCGCCTGCGGGTTGACCTGCTTGAGGTCGAAGATCAGCTGCGCCAGGTCTTCGATGGAGTAGATGTCATGGTGCGGCGGCGGCGAGATCAGGGTCACGCCCGGCACCGCATAGCGCAGGCGCGCGATCAGGCCGTTGACCTTGCCGCCAGGCAGCTGGCCACCCTCGCCGGGCTTGGCGCCCTGGGCCACCTTGATCTGCAGCACCTCGGCGTTGACCAGGTACTCGGGAGTCACGCCGAAGCGGCCGGTGGCCACCTGCTTGATCTTCGAGCTGCGTGCGGTGCCGTAGCGCGCCGGGTCTTCGCCACCCTCACCGGAGTTGGAGCGCGCACCGATGCGGTTCATCGCCTCGGCGATGGCCTCGTGGGCTTCCGGCGACAGGGCGCCGAGGGAGATGCCCGCCGAGTCGAAGCGCTTGAGGATCGATTCCAGCGGCTCGATCTCTTCCAGCGCGAGCGGCTGCTCGGTTTCGCGGACCTTGAGCAGGTCGCGCAGCATCGACACCGGGCGCTGGTCGACCAGCGCGGTGTATTCCTTGAAGCGCGAGTAATCACCGCTCTGCACCGCGGCCTGCAGCGCGCCGACCACGTCCGGGTTGTAGGCATGGTACTCGCCGCCGTAGACGAACTTGAGCAGGCCACCCTGCTGGATCGGCTTGCGGTTGTTCCACGCCTCGGCGGCCAGCGCCTGCTGCTCGGCCTCGAGGTCGACGAAGCGCGCGCCCTTGATCCGGCTGGCCACGCCGCGGAAGCTCAGGTCGACGACCTCGTCGGCCAGGCCCACGGCCTCGAACAGCTGCGCGCCGCGGTAGGAAGCGATGGTCGAGATGCCCATCTTCGAGATGATCTTCAGCAGCCCCTTGGAGATGCCCTTGCGGTAATGCTTGAACACCTCGTAGAGATCGCCCAGCACCTCGCCGGTGCGGATCAGGTCACCGAGCACCTCGTAGGCAAGGAACGGGTAGACCGCGGTCGCGCCGAAGCCGATGAGCACGGCGAAGTGATGCGGATCGCGCGCCGAGGCGGTCTCCACCAGGATGTTGCAGTCGCAGCGCAGACCGGTCTCCACCAGACGGTGATGTACCGCGCCGACGGCGAGCGAGGCGTGCACCGGCAGCTTGCCGGGCATGATGTGGCGGTCGCTGAGCACCAGCAGCACCTTGCCGGCGCGCACCGCTTCCTCGGCCTGGTCGGCGATGTTGCGCACCGCCGCCTCGAGGCCGAGGCTCTCCTCGTAGTTGAGGTCGATCAGCTGGCGCTCGAAGCCGGGACGGTCCAGTTCCATGATGCTGCGCCACTTCGCCGGCGAGATCACCGGGGTGGTCAGGATCGCGCGGTTGGCGTGATCGGCGGTTTCCTCGAAGACGTTGCGCTCGGCGCCCAGGCAGGTCTCCAGGGACATGACGATGGCTTCGCGCAGCGGGTCGATCGGCGGGTTGGTGACCTGGGCGAACTGCTGGCGGAAATAATCGTAGGGCGAGCGCACGCGGCGCGACAGGACCGCCATCGGCGTGTCGTCACCCATCGAGCCGACCGCTTCCTGGCCCTGCTCGGCCAGCGGACGCAGCACCTGGTCACGCTCCTCGAAGGTGACCTGGAACATCTTCATGTACTGCTTGAGCTGGTCGGCGTCGTAGAAGGCCGAGCCGTGGTCGTTGTCGTCGAGGGTCGACTGGATGCGCAGCGCGTTCTCGCGCAGCCACTTCTTGTAGGGGTTGCGCGACTTCAGGCGGTTGTCGATGTCGGCGGTGTGCAGCACCTCGCCGGTCTGGGTGTCGACGGCGAGGATCTGGCCCGGGCCGACGCGGCCCTTGGCGAGGACGTCCTCGGGCTGGTAGTCCCACACGCCGACTTCCGAGGCCAGGGTGATGTAGCCGTTCCTGGTGGTGACCCAGCGCGCCGGGCGCAGGCCGTTGCGGTCCAGCAGGCACACCGCGTAGCGGCCGTCGGTCAGCACGACGCCGGCCGGGCCGTCCCAGGGCTCCATGTGCATGGAGTTGTATTCATAGAAGGCGCGCAGGTCCGCGTCCATGGTCTCGACGTTCTGCCAGGCCGGCGGAATGATCATGCGCAGGCCACGGAACAGATCCATGCCGCCGGTGACCAAGAGTTCGAGCATGTTGTCCATGCTCGAGGAGTC
Source organism: Pseudomonas oligotrophica (assembly GCF_021726475.1). Taxonomy (GTDB): domain Bacteria; phylum Pseudomonadota; class Gammaproteobacteria; order Pseudomonadales; family Pseudomonadaceae; genus Stutzerimonas; species Stutzerimonas oligotrophica. The sequence goes on along the minus strand of NZ_JAKJRU010000002.1, from coordinate 291,241 downwards.
CGAACCGGTGCGGTTGACCAGCGGTGCCAGGCTTTCGAGATCGGGCAGTTGCTCGTTGGCGAACTTCAGGCGACGCGCCTGGGCCCAGTTGCGGTTGCCGGTGATGGTGTTGATCTCGCCGTTGTGCGCCAGGTAGCGGAACGGCTGGGCCAGCGGCCACTGCGGCATGGTGTTGGTGGAGAAGCGCTGATGGAACACACAGATGGCGGTCGCCAGACGCTTGTCGCCCAGGTCCGGATAGAAGCTGGCGAGGTCGGCCGGCATCATCAGGCCCTTGTAGATGATGTCCTTGTCCGACAGGCTGCAGATGTAGAACTCGCGGTCCGCGGCCAGGGCGACCTCGGCTCGGCGACGGGCGAAGAACAGCTTGATGGCGAACTCGCGCTCCGACAGTCCGGGCGCCGCGACGAACACCTGCTCGATGCGCGGCAGGCGCTCGAGGGCCAGGCGGCCCAGCACGCTGGGATCGATCGGCACCTCGCGCCAGCCCACCAGCGTCAGGCCCTGGGCGATCACCTCCTCGTTCAGCCGGCTGCGCGCAGCCTCCGCCTTGGCGGCGTCCTGGCTGAGGAAGACCATGCCGACGGCATACTGCTCCGGCAGCTCGGTGTTGAAACGCTCTTGAGCGACCGCGCGCAGGAAGGCGTCGGGCTTCTGCATCAGCAGACCGCAACCGTCGCCGGTCTTGCCGTCGGCGTTGATCCCGCCGCGGTGGGTCATGCAGGTCAAGGACTCGATGGCGGTCTTCAGCAGGTGATGGCTTGCCTCGCCCTGCATATGGGCAATCAGACCGAAGCCGCAGTTATCCTTGAATTCCTCAGGACGAAACAGACCTGCTCTCATAGGCGCTCCACCAGCTAATACGTTGTAAATCAACCCCTTACTGACGGAGCGCTGAAGAGCCCCATCATTCACGCGGGCAAAAGGGGGAGCAGTTTACAAAGGCCGGTGGAGCGACACAAACAAAAATTTGCAAGCCCCAAAAAGGTGCATATGCGCACTTTTTTGGGGCATTTTGTTAACGCGCAGCGCGGATCTCGTTCTGCACGCTGCCCAGCGAGCGGACCCAGGGCTTGCCTGCCTGCAGTTTCTGGGGCAGCTGCTTCAGCGCAGCAACCGCCTGGGTACGCGAGGCGAAGTTGCCGTAGGTCACGACATACAACGGCTTGCCCTCGTGCAGCTTGGTGAAGTAGCGATAGCTGCTGCCGTACTGCTGGACCATCGTCTTGGCATTCTGCTCGTTGCGCGTACCGACGATCTGCACCAGGTAGTTGGTCGCCGGCTGCTGGCCGTACCAGCCGAGCGAAGAGGCCGTATCGCTCCAGGCCGGTGCCGCGGCCGCCGGCCGTGGTGCCTCGACCTTCGGCGCCGGCGGCTCGATGGCGCGCGGGGCCGGGGCCGGGGCCGGGGCCGGGGCCGGGGCCGGGGCCGGGGATGCTGGCGGCGGCGCGACCGGATCCACAACCGGCGGCGTGGGTTCGGCCTCCACAGGCTCGCCCAGGCCTTCTTCCTGCTCGCCGGCGGCAGCCGCCAGCGGCTCGCGGATCACCGGCTGGGCGTCGCTACCGAGCGGGAGCGGCAGCGGTTTTTCTGCACCATTGAACTCGATGGCTGCGCCAGGCCCAGCTACACCAGCCGGGGCGGACGACGACTCGCCCGCCTGCCCGGCCAGGTCGGTCGGATCGGGCTCGCCACCGCCACGCAGGACCAGCGCAGCGACCACCAGCAGCAGCACGGCGAGAACGGCCAGCGCATGCTTCTTCGGCAAGGGCAGCGCCCAGCCGCGCCCGCGCCGGCCTGCGCTCGCCGCCACCTGCATGCCCTCGATCAGCTCGTCGCGCGCCACCTCGTTGATGATCCCCGGCCAACCACCGGAAGCCTCGTGAATACGGGTGACCTGCTCGGCGCTGAAGCAGTCCGGATCACCGCCGGCGCCTTCGAGGCGCGCGGCGAGGTACTCCTGGGTCTCCTCGGGCTCGTAGGGCTGCAGCGCAATGACGTGATAGGCCTCCTGGGCACTCCCGTCGCTCAGCGCCTCGAGGCGCGGCACCAGGCTGTCGAGGCCGAAGAGGAAGACATGCGGCCGCGCCTCGGCGCCTTCGGCCAGGCGCATCAGCGTTTCGATGGCCGCGCCGGTCAGGCGCTCGGCGTCATCGACCAGCAGGTAGACTTCCTGGCCGGTCAGCGCCAGCTGAATGATCTGCGCCATGACCGAGTCGTAGTCGGCCGGCGTCACGCCCAGCGCCTGGCCGATCTGCTGCAGCAGCGCGCTGGCATCCAGCGAGCCCTGCGGCGTGATCACGATGCTCTGCACCGACTGCTTGTTGCTGCTGGCCACCAGCGCCTGGCGCAACAGCGTCTTGCCACTGCCCTGCGGCCCGGTGACCACCAGCACCAGCTGGCTGTAGCGGGCCAGGTGATGCAGCTGCCCCAGCACCGGCTTGCGCTGGGCAGGAAAGAACTTGAAGCCGGGCACGCGCGCGGCGAAGGGATCGTGGGCGAAGCCGTAGTGGTCGAGGAAGGCGTCGTCAGCTGCCAGATCGGTCATCGATTCATGCTCCCAGCTCTTTCACGATTGCCTGGTAGTCGGCAGTCAGGGTCTCGTCCAGCACCTCGCGCGGGAAGTCGGCGGTCACCAGTGCCTGCCCCAGCTCCTTGAGCAGCACCAGGCGCAACTGCCCGTTCTCGACCTTCTTGTCGACCGCCATGTGCCTGAGAAAGTCCGCAGCAGTCATGTCCTGCGGCGGGACCACCGGCAGCCCTGCAGCCGCAAGCAGACGGATCGCCCGATCACGCTCGGCCGTCTCGATCCAGCCCAGGCGCCGGGACATTTCCAGCGCCATCACGGTCCCGGCAGCCACGGCCTCGCCGTGCAACCAGGCGCCGTAGCCCTGATGGGTCTCGATCGCATGCCCGAAGGTATGGCCGAGATTGAGGATTGCGCGAATGCCCTGCTCCGTCTCGTCGGCCCCGACGACCCGCGCCTTCGCTGCACAGGAGCGATGGATGGCCTCGGTCAGCGCCACGCTGTCCAGCGCCCGCAGGTCGCCGATGCGTTGCTCCAGCCAATCGAGGAAGGGCGCATCGCAGATGAGACCGTACTTGATGACCTCGGCAAGGCCGGCAGACAGCTCACGCGCCGGCAGGGTCGCCAGGGTGGCAGTGTCGATGATCACGCCCCGCGGCTGGTAGAAGGCGCCGATCATGTTCTTGCCGAGCGGGTGATTGATGCCGGTCTTGCCCCCTACCGAGGAATCGACCTGGGACAGCAGGGTGGTCGGTACCTGGATGAAGTCCACGCCACGCTGGTAGCAGGCTGCGGCGAAGCCCGCCATGTCGCCGATGACGCCGCCGCCGAGCGCGATGAGCGTCGTGCGGCGATCGTGACGGGATTCGAGCAACCCGTCGAAGATGGTCTGCAGCGTCTGCCAGTTCTTGAAGGCCTCGCCATCGGGTAGCACGATGGACGTCACCGCGTAGCCCTCGAGCGCACCCTGCAACTGCGAAAGGTACAGTGGCGCGACGGTTTCGTTGGTGACGATCGCGACCTGGCGGCCACGGATGAGGCCAGCGAAGAGGTCCTGCCGTGCCAGCAGATGGTCGCCGATGAAGATGGGATAGCTACGCTCGCCTAGATCGACCTTGAGAGTCTGCATGACGCCCCCGTGACAGAAAGGGCGCTAGGATAACGCAGTTTCACCCTGCCCATCACGGGCCGGCAGGCCGTCGAGCAGGCGCAGGATCTCGTTCACCACAGCACGCGGCGGGCGGTTGTCGGTCTCGATGATGATATCGGCCACTGCACGATAGAGCGGGTCGCGCACGGCCATGAGCTCGCAGAGGATGCGCCGCGGATCGGCCGCCTGCAGCAGCGGCCGGTTACGATCGCGAGCGGTACGCTCGAGCTGCTGTTCCACCGAAGTGCACAGATAGACCACCCGACCACCGCTACGCAGCGCCCGGCGGTTCTCCTCGCGCAGAACGGCGCCCCCCCCGGTGGCCAGCACCACGCCCTCGAGACGGCACAGATCCGCGATGGCAGCCTGCTCCCGATCGCGAAAACCCTGCTCGCCCTCGACATCGAAGATCAGCGGGATGCTGGCGCCGGTTCTCTGCTCGATTTCCTTGTCGGAGTCCTTGAAGGGAAGGTGCAGCTCCTTGGCAAGAAGACGCCCGATGGTGCTTTTGCCAGCACCCATCGGGCCTACAAGAATGGTATTGATCACCGCATCAATGGCTCACAGCTATCGCTTGATTGCTCATGATACGCGGAGTCAGGAAGATCAGCAGTTCCGATTTTTCGTTGGTGACCGAATCGCGGCGGAACAACCGGCCGAGGTAAGGCAGGTCACCCAGCAACGGCACCTTGTCCACGGTCTTGCTCTGGGTGTTGGAGAACACGCCGCCGATGACGATGGTCTCGCCGTCGTTGACCAGCACCTTGGCGTTGACCTCGTTCTTGCTGATCGGCGGCACGCCGTTGAGCGCATTCTGGAAGTCGGGCGCATCCTTGGTGACCTTCACTTCCATGATGATGCGATTGTCCGGCGTGATCTGCGGGGTCACTTCCAGCGACAGCGCCGCCTCCTTGAACGAGGTGCTGGTGGCGCCGCTGGAGCTGGCTTCCTGGTAGGGGATTTCCGCGCCCTTGAGGATCTTCGCGGTTTCCTTGTCGGAGGTGACCACCTTCGGCTGCGATACGATCTCGCCGTTGCCGGACTTCTCCATCGCCGACAGCTCGAGGTCGAGAATCAGGTTGTTGGTGATGTAGCCGATGCCGATGCCGGCGGTACGGTCCGCCACGCCGAGGTCGACGAACGGGAAGTTGCCATTGGCATCCTCGCCCGAGTCACCGCCCTCATCACCCAGGTCATCATTGCCATATACCGCGCCACGGCCGTTGGCGAAGATCTGGGTGCCGCCCCAGCGCACGCCCAGGCTCTTGTCGTAGTCGACGTTCGCTTCGACGATGCGCGCCTCGATCATCACCTGGCGAACCGGGATGTCCAGTTGCATGACGATTCGGCGCAGCTCGTCCAGACGCTCCTGCGTCTGGTAGGCGATGATGTTGTTGGTGCGGTCATCGACGGCGATCGAACCGCGCTCCTCGGCACCGCCATTGCCGCTCTCGGTCACCGACTGGAACAGCCGGGCGATATCCGCCGCCTTGGCATAGTTGACCTGAATGAGTTCGCGACGTAGCGGCGCCAGCTCGGCGATCTGCCGCTGCGACTCGAGTTCCTGGCGCTCGCGGGCGGCGATCTCGTCGGCCGGCGCGACCAGCAGGACGTTGCCCACCTGGCGCTTGTCCAGGCCCTTGGTCTTGAGCACCAGGTCGAGCGCCTGGTCCCACGGCACGTTCTGCAGGCGCAGGGTGATGTTGCCCTGCACGGTATCGCTGGCCACCAGGTTGAGGTCGGTGAAGTCGGCGATCAGCTGCAGCACCGAGCGCACGTCGATATCCTGGAAATTCAGCGAAAGCTTCTCGCCAGTATAGGCGAAACGCTCGGACTTGCGCTTATCGGCCTCGTCCTCACTCAGCGGCTTGACGCTGATGGTCAGCTGGTTGTCGGTCTGGTAGGCCAGGTAGTCGTAGCGCCCGCTCGGCTCGATGGCGATGGCGGCGCCAGCCGACTGGCTGGTGGCATCGACGAAGCGCACCGGCGTGGCGAAGTCCTGGACATCCAGGCGCACCCGCAGCGACTCGGGCAGCTGCGCCTTGTCGAACAGCACCTTGATCTTGCCGCCCTGCTCCTCGATGGTCGAGCCCACCGAGGCGTCGGACAGCGTGATCACCACGTTGCCGGCGCCGTCCTCGCCCCGACGGAAATCGATATTGCTGATCGCCTTGCCGACGATCTTCGGCGCACTCGGGGCCGGCTTGGCTACCGCAACCGCGGTTGCCGGTGCAGCGGCCGGCGCGGCGGCGGTATCGCTCTCGCCGAGCACGACGAACAGCTGGTTGCCCTCGACGCGGGTGGCATAGGGCACCAGCGAGGTCAGGTTGACGATCAGCCGGGTACGCCCCTGGGCCTCGACGACCGTGACGCTGCGCGCATTGCCCAGCCCCAGTTCGCGGTTCTTCACGCCGAGCTTGTTGGAAACGCCCGGCAGGTCGAGGGCGATCCGCGCCGGCTGCTCGAGGGTATAGCCGCGCGGCTTGCTCACCGGCTCGTCGAACGCCAGCTTCAGCTCGACACGGTCACCCGGCAGCGATGCAACGTCGAGCTTGTTCAGGTTGGCCGCCAACAGCGCGGGCGCGGCGAGCAACGCCAGCATGGCGACGCCTACGCGAGAGAAGGTGCTAGTCATAAAATGCTTCCGTTGTGCAGACCTATCGAGGTTTTCCATTGTCGGCGCCTTTGTCAGGTGCGCTCTTTGAGATTCAGGCTACGCGGGCGCTCCAGCCAGCCGCCGTCACCGTCCGGCACGATCTCCAGCACATCCACGCTGGCCTCGCTGATGTCGACGATGCGCCCATGGTTGCGCCCCAGGTAGTCGCCGATCTTCACACGGTGCACGCCGCCACCGCCGAGCACCAGCGCATAGCGACCGTCGCGGTTGCTGAGCGTGCCGACCATGACGAAGTTCTCGATATTGAAGCCCTCGAGGAACTGGCGGACCCGCGATTCGTCCGGTTTGATGTCCTTGTTGCCCTTCTGCCGCTGGGCCAGGTCGACCTTGACCGGCGGCTGGAACGGATGCCGTAGCGCCGACGCACTGTAGGTGAAGGCCTCGTAGGGAACGAACGGCGGCAACGGCTCGATGCTGCCCTTCGGTCGCGAGCGGACCTCGTCCATGTAGCGTTGCAGGTCGGCGAAATCGTTGCTGCCGCCGCAACCGGAAAGGGTCAGCAGGGCGAGCCCGCATGCCAGGAAGTGGGCCTTTTTCATTTCTGCAGCCCCTTCTCGTTATAACGATAAGTCTTGGCGAGGATATTCATGCGCAACTTGGAAGAGGTCGCGTCCTTTACCGGACTGATATCGAAATCGTGCAGGGTGACGATACGCGGCAAACTGGCGACACCGCTGACGAAAGTTGCCAGGTCGTGATAGCCGCCCACCACGGAAATCTGAATCGGAAGTTCGATATAGAACTGCTGCACAACTTCCGGCTGCAGCTTGATTTCCTCGAATTCCAGGCCGCTACCCAGGCCGGTACGGGTGATGTCCTCGAGCAGCCCGGGCACCTCGGTGTCGCTCGGCAGCTGACGCAGCAGCACGCCGAAGGAGGTTTCCATCTCCACCATCTGCGCCTTGTAGGCCTCGAGGTTGGCGGCCTGGAAGGCCTTGGTCGAGAACTGCTGCTTGAGGGTTTCCTCCTGGGCCTGCTGGCGTTCCAGCTCGAGCTTGAGATCGCTCAGATGGAAGTAGTAGCCCGCCGCCAGCAATGCCAGCAGCAGCAGGATCGCGGCGATGACCTTGACCGGCGCCGGCCAGGACCCGAGGTTGTTCATGTCCAGTTCGGACAGGTCGACCTTCTTCAGGCTTTCCATGGTGTCAGCCAGACTCATGGCTTGGCTCCTTCCGTAGAGGCTGCAGGCTGCGTCTGCTGCACCGTCAGCTGAAAGACGTTTTCCTGGTCGACCGCGCCGGCGGTGACCGCCTTGACCTCGATGAGATTCGGCGCATCCAGCCACTCGGAGCCGTCGAGGTTGCGCATCAGGTTGGAGACCCGGTTGTTCGACTCGGCGGCACCGGCGATGGCGATGTTCTTGCCCGTCATCTTCAGCCCGGTGAAGTGCACGCCTTCAGGCAGGGTGCGCACCAGCTGGTCGAACACCCGCGCGATGATCGGGCGGTTGCCCTGCAGGTCCTGGATGATCTTCATCCGCTCGAGCAGCTGCTGGCGGCGCTCCTTGAGCTCCTTGATTTCCTTGATCCGCGCATCCAGCACGGCGATTTCCTGGCGAACGAACTCGTTGCGCGCGTTCTGGTTCTCGATGGCGCCCTGCAGCAGGCGGTCGCCCAGCATGACCAGGCCGGCTGCAACCAGGACGACGCCGGCCAGGCTGGCGAGGAAGCGCTGCTTGCGTTCCTCGCGCAGCTGTTCGCGCCAGGGGAGAAGGTTGATCCGTGCCATCAGTCGAAACTCCTCAGGGCCAGGCCGCAGGCAATCATCAGGGCCGGCGCGTCGCTGGCCAGCGCCCCGGCATTGACCCTGCTGCTCAGGGACATGTCGGCGAAGGGATTGGCCACCAGCGTCTGGGTACCGACCTTCTGCTGGATCAGGCGATCGAGATCGGGAATGGACGCGGTACCGCCGGCGAGCAGGATGTAGTCGACATCGTGGTACTGGCCGGCCGCGAAGAAGAACTGCAGGGAGCGCGACACCTGCTGCACCACCGCTTCCTTGAACGGCTGCAGCACCTCGGACAGGTAGTCGTCCGGCAGGCCGCCCTGCTTCTTCGCCAGGCCAGCCTCCTCGACCGAAAGCCCATAGCGCCGCTGGATCTCCTCGGTGAGCTGGCGGCCGCCAAACAGTTGCTCGCGGGTATAGATGGTGCGCCCGTTGTGCAACACGCTGAGAGTCGTCATGGTGGCACCGATGTCGACGATCGCCACGGTCAGGTCGCGCTGCCCATGGCCAAGCATGGGTGCGAGCAGGTCGTAGGAGCGCTCCAGCGCATAGGCCTCGACATCGACCACCTTGGCGGTCAGCCCGGCCAGCGCCAACGCGGCTTCGCGGATCTCCACGTTCTCCTTGCGGCAGGCGGCCAGCAGCACGTCGACGCGCCCCGGCGCCCGTGCCGACGGGCCCTGCACCTCGAAATCGATCGCGACTTCTTCCAAGGGATAGGGGATGTACTGGTCGGCCTCGATCTTGAGCTGGTTCTCCAGCTCGTCGTCGCTGAGCCCGGCATCCATCTCGATGGTCTTGGTGATGACCGCCGAACCCGACACCGCGACCGCCGCATGCTTGCCACCGGTCTTGGCCCTGGCCACTACGCGCTGCAGCGCCTGGCCGACGCCGTCCAGCTCGGCAATGTTCTTTTCCACCACCGCATTCGGCGGCAAAGGCTCTACGGCGTAGGCCTCGACCCGGTAGCGATTACCTGAGCGGCTTAATTCCAGGAGCTTGACCGAGGTCGAACTAATGTCGATCCCAAGTAGCGTATTCGCTTTCTTAGTGAAGAGCCCTAGCACAACCGATTTCCTATCGATATCCGCGACTTACGGATTAATTATGTTCTGGCGCATTAGATTACAGGCTTGACAGAACCGCAAATGGCTAGGCGGCAAAAAAAACGCATATACTGTGACCCGTTTTTCTCTTTCAGCATCGTCTGCTGCTGCCCCTACTGATTTCCGGATTTCTCGTCCCCGATGCGTCTTCTGAAGTTTCTCTCGTGGTCCTGCCTCGCCCTGCTCTGCGCCATGCTGCTCAGCGTCAGCGGGGCCTTTCTCTACCTTAGCCCCAACCTTCCCTCGGTCGAGTCGCTGCGCAACGTCCAGCTGCAGATCCCCCTGCGCGTGTACAGCGCCGATGACAAGCTGATCGCCGAATTCGGCGAGATGCGCCGCTCGCCGATCCGCTTCGAGGACATCCCCGAGGACTTCGTTCGAGCGCTGCTGGCGGCCGAGGACGACAATTTCGCAAATCATTATGGCGTCGACGTCACCGGCCTGATGCGCGCTGCCGCGCAATTATTGAAGACCGGGCACATCCAGACCGGCGGCAGCACCATCACCATGCAGGTCGCAAAGAACTACTTCCTGACCAGCGAACGGAGCTTCTCGCGCAAGATCAGCGAGATCCTGCTGGCGCTGCAGATCGAGCGCGAGCTGAGCAAGAACGAGATCCTCGAGCTGTACGTGAACAAGATCTACCTGGGCCATCGCGCCTACGGCATCGAAGCCGCCTCCCAGGTCTATTACGGCCAATCGATCAAGGACTTGAGCCTGGCGCAGCTGGCGATGATAGCCGGTCTGCCGAAGGCGCCCTCGGCGTTCAATCCGCTGGTCAACCCTGCGCGCAGCAAGGAGCGGCGCGACTGGATCCTCGGCCGCATGCACAAGCTCGGCTACATCGACCAGCAGCGCTTCGAGCAGGCCGTGGCCGAACCGGAAACCGCCCGCTACCACGGCGCCTCGCCCGAACTCGAGGCGCCCTACGTGGCCGAGATGGCGCGCGCGGAGATGGTCGGCCGCCACGGCAGCGCCGCCTACACCGACGGCTTCCGGGTCTACACCACCGTGCGCAGCGATCGCCAGGTAGCCGCCAACAGCGCACTGATCGACGGCCTGGTGGAATACGACCAACGGCATGGCTATCGCGGTCCGGAGGCCCGACTCGCGGATGCCGACCAGGCCCGGTGGCTCGACGAACTCGCCAACCGCAGGACGCTCTCGGGCATGCAGGCGGCGGTCGTCATGCAGGTCGCCGACGATTCGATCCGCATCCTTACCCGCGATGGCAGCGAGCACTCCGTTGACTGGCAGAGCATGAAGTGGGCCCGCCCGCACCTGGCCACCAACAGTCTCGGCCCGCGCCCGGCGAAACCCGCCGACGTGGTCAAGCGTGGCGATGTGATCCGGGTTCGCTGGCAGGACGAGCAGCCGCTGTTCAGCCAGATCCCCCAGGCCCAGGCCGCGCTGGTATCGCTCGACCCGCAGGATGGTTCGATCGAGGCGCTCACCGGCGGTTTCTCGTTCGGCCAGAGCAAGTACAACCGCGCGATCCAGGCCAAGCGCCAGCCGGGCTCCAGCTTCAAGCCCTTCATCTACAGCGCGGCCCTGGATGCCGGCTACACCGCGGCAACCCTGGTCAACGACTCGCCGATCGTCTTCGCAGAACAAGGTATGGACCGGGTCTGGCGGCCGAAGAACGACAACAACACCTTCCTCGGCCCGATCCGCATGCGCGAGGCGCTGTACAAGTCGCGCAACCTGGTTTCCATCCGTCTGCTGCAGGCCATGGGCATCGACTACACGCTCGACTACATTGCCCGCTTCGGCTTCAAGCGCGAGGACCTGCCGCGCAACCTGTCACTGGCGCTGGGCACCGCGACGCTGACGCCCATGGAGATCGCCACCGGCTGGACTGCCTTTGCCAATGGCGGCCACCTGATCGAGCCCTACCTGATCGAGCGTATCGAAGACCGCCAGGGCGAAGTACTGTTCACCGCCAACCCGCCGCGCGTGCCGCCGGCTGGCGCTGCGCAAGGCACCGCGACCGAGGACGTCGCCACCACCTTCGCCCAGGACGCCGACTCCAGCACCGCGGACAACGAAGCTCCGCGCAGCGCCGAGCGCATCATCGACGAGCGCACCGCCTACATCATGACCAGCATGCTGCAGGACGTGATCCAGCGCGGCACCGGTCGCCGGGCGAAGGCCCTCGGCCGCAGCGACCTGGCAGGCAAGACCGGAACCACCAACGATTCGGTCGACAGCTGGTTCTCCGGCTACAACGCCGACCTGGTCACCACCGTCTGGAGCGGCTTCGACCAGCCGCAAAGCCTAGGCCGCAACGAGTACGGCGGCACCGTGGCCCTGCCGATCTGGATGAAATACATGGGCGTCGTGCTCAAGGACCAGCCCGAGCACCTGCCGCCCGAGCCGGAAGGCATCCTCACCCTGCGGGTCGACCCGGTCAGCGGCCGCGCCGCATCGCCGGGCACGCCGGATGCCTACTTCGAGCTGTTCAAGAACGAGGATTCGCCGCCACCGATGAACGAGCTCGGCCCGGACATGCAGGTCCCCGGCAGCCCACTTCCGGCGAACGAGGCCGCGCCGCTCGACCTGTTCTGAGTCGCCGAGGGCCGCGCGCCCTCACCGACCGGCAGAAACGAAAACGCCCCGCAAGCGGGGCGTTTCGCAGATCGGCAAGATCAGACGAAGACGTCGTCCACCGACTTCAGCGGGTAGTTCGACGGATACGGCAGGGTCGCCACGCCGCTTTCGATCGCCGCCTTGGCCACCGCATCGGACACCAGGGTGATCAGGCGCGGATCCATCGGCTTGGGAATGATGTACTCGCGACCGAATTCCAGGCTCTGCCCGCCATAGGCCACGCACACCTCTTCCGGAACCGGCAGCTTGGCCAGGTCACGCAGCGCCAGCGCAGCCGCGATCTTCATTTCCTCGTTGATGCGCTTGGCCCGTACGTCCAGCGCGCCACGGAAGATGAAGGGGAAGCCCAGCACGTTGTTGACCTGGTTCGGGTAGTCCGAACGGCCGGTGGCCATGATCACGTCGGAACGGGTGGCATGCGCCAGCTCGGGGCTGATTTCCGGGTCCGGGTTGGAGCAGGCAAAGACGATCGGGTTCGCCGCCATGCGCTTGAGGCCCTCGGGGCTCAGCAGGTTGGCACCGGAAAGGCCGACGAACACATCGGCACCGTCGAGCGCGTCGTCGAGAGTGCGCTTGTCGGTCTCGTGGGCGAACATCGCCTTGTACTGGTTCAGGTCGTCGCGACCGGCATGGATCACGCCCTTGCGGTCGATCATGTAGATGTTCTCGACCTTGGCACCCATGCTGATCAGCAGCTTCATGCAGGAGGTGGCGGCGGCGCCGGCACCCAGGCAGACGATCTTCGCCTGCTCGAGGGTCTTGCCGGCGATTTCCAGCGCGTTGAGCATGCCCGCCGCGGTGACAATGGCGGTGCCGTGCTGGTCGTCATGGAATACCGGGATATCGCACTGTTCGATCAGCGCGCGCTCGATCTCGAAGCACTCCGGCGCCTTGATGTCTTCCAGGTTGATGCCGCCGAAGGTGATGGAGATGCGCTTGACGGTGTCAATGAAGGCCTGCGGGCTCTCGGCATCGACCTCGATGTCGAACACGTCCACGCCGGCGAAGCGCTTGAACAGAACGCCCTTGCCTTCCATCACCGGCTTGGAGGCCAGCGGGCCCAGGTTGCCCAGCCCCAGAATCGCGGTGCCATCGGAGATCACCGCAACCAGGTTGCCCTTGCCGGTGTAGCGGTAGGCCAACTCGGCATCGCGAGCGATTTCACGGACGGGTGCGGCAACGCCTGGACTGTAGGCCAGCGACAGGTCGCGAGCGGTAGCTGTAGGCTTGGTCAGCTCAACGCTCAGCTTTCCCGGACGCGGCTGGGAATGGTAGTCAAGAGCGGCGGTTTTCAGGTCAGTCATGTGGCATTTCCGCTTATTTTATTGGGACAGACAGCCGTCGGAGCATACGCCAAGACCGAGCGGCGCCTCAAGCGAGACCGGTACGGGGCTGTCAAGCCTCGCCAATTAAGACTTTCAGGGCATAGCCGCCAAAAGGACGCGCGGATCTCGCCGCCTCAGGGCCGTTCGAGCATCGCCGGATGGCTCAGGCGCAGCAGCCAGCGTGCCTGGCTCGCCCCCTTGCGCCGGCCGCGGTCGACGACCCAGCCGCGCGCCTCGACCTCGCGCCCCACCAGGCGCTGCAAGGCTGCGACATCGAAGGCCTCGACCTGCCTGGCCGGCACCTGCAGCACCAGCGGCCCGTCCAGCTCCAGCCAGATGCCGCCACGATTGCGCTCGAGGCGCTCGACCCGTGCGCGGACGATTGCGAAGCCGCCCTGCCTGAGCGCCTGCGGCCGTACAACCGGCGCCTGGCGCCACAGCCCCAGCTGCGCCTGGCGCGCCTGCTGCTCGGCGGCGCGCTGGCACTCCACCAGCGAAGTATTGGGATGCACCGCGACGAAATAGCCCAGCCCGGCCGCCAGCTGCTCGGCCTCGAGGTTACTGCCGCGACGGTCGTAGACGTGGGCGAGCAGCCGGCCGTAGCGATCATGCGCCTCGCGCCCCGGCCACAGGCGCACATGCCAGTCGCTGGCCTCGACCAGCTGGCGCAGGTGCCGCGTGGCCTTCTCCGCGAACGGTTCGGCGGCGCGGCCCTCGCGGCCACGCTCGGGGGTGTTCAGGCCGATCATGCGCACGCTGCGGCCATCGGCCAGGCGCAGGGTGTCGCCGTCGATGACCTGGGCGACGCGCTGCTCGACCAGCTGCACCGGCGCCGGGCACAACGCCTGCGCCGGCAGCGCCAGCAGCGCAGAAACGAAAAAGGCGCCCACAAGGGACGCCTTTCTCATGCCTCTGGAAAATCCCATGGGATTTCCGTCGTCTCGGCTTACTTGGAGCCGAACACACCGAAGCGCTGCTTGAAGCGATCGATACGGCCGCCGGTGTCCAGCACCTTCTGCTTGCCGGTGTAGAACGGGTGGCACTCGGAGCACACGTCGATGCTCAGGTCCTTGCCCAGGGTGGAACGGGTCTGGATGACGTTGCCACAGCTGCAGGTCGCCTTGACCTCGACGTACTTCGGATGGATATCGGCTTTCATGATGAATCCTCTGGGATTGTGTGCCGCCACCCGACCCTATGCCGAGCACCGCACGAATTAGGGCGCGCATGATACCAGAGCACCCTGGCGTTGCAAGCACAGGTGGTCGCCGGCGACGGCTGCCTGGGCGCCGGTGATCGGCTACCATCGCGCCCAGCCCACAGGAACGCGCCGTGCCCCAGACCATCCTTCGCCTCGCCCTGCCTTCGCCACTGCGGCGGCTGTTCGACTACCTGCCACCGGCCGGCATTCGCACAGCCCGCCTGCAGCCCGGCAGCCGCCTGCGCGTGCCGTTCGGCCGGCGCGAGGTGATCGGCATCCTGGTCGAGCTGGTCGAGCACAGCGAGGTGCCGGCCGACAAGCTGCGCCCGGCGCTGGAGCTGCTCGACCAGGCGTCCCCGCTACCGCCGGCTATGTTCCGCCTCTGTCTGTGGACTGCGCAGTATTACCAGCACAGCCTCGGCGACACCTTCAGCTGGGCCCTGCCGGTGCTGCTGCGCCAGGGCGAGCCGGCCGAGGCGCGGCTGGAGCGCTTCTGGATGCTCGGCGAGCAGGCCGCCGCCGACGATCCGCGACTGGCCCGTGCGCCGCGCCAGCGCGACGCGCTGAAGATCATCGCGCAGCACCCGCACGGCGTCGCCCACAGCCTGCTCGGCAAGCTGCAGATCAACCGGGACAGCCTCGCGCTGCTGCAGGACAAGGGCCTGGTGCGCCTGGAAACCCGCCGCAGCCAGCCGCCACGCGCCCACCGCGGCGGCTGGCTGCTGCAACCGGAGCTGCCGCTCAACGCGCAGCAACGCGCCGCCTTCACCGCGGTACAGGCCGGCTTCGGCGGGTTCCAGGCCTTCCTGCTGGCGGGAGTGACCGGCAGCGGCAAGACCGAGGTCTACCTGCAGCTGATCCATCGCATGCTCGAGGCCGGCCGGCAAACACTGGTGCTGATCCCGGAGATCAACCTCGGCCCGCAAACGCTGGCGCGCTTCGAGCAGCGCTTCAACGCACGCATCGCCCTGCTGCATTCGAACGTCAACGACCGCGAGCGCCTGGATGCCTGGCTGGCGGCGCGCGATGGCGAGGCGGACATCATCATCGGTACGCGCTCGGCGCTGTTCACGCCGATGAAGCGCCCGGGGCTGATCATCATCGACGAGGAGCACGACGCCTCCTACAAGCAGCAGGAGGGCCTGCGCTACCACGCCCGCGACCTGGCGCTGGTACGTGCGCGCCAGGAGAACATCCCGATCCTGCTCGGCTCGGCGACGCCCTCGCTGGAAAGCCTGCACAACGCCCACAGCGGCCGCTACGCCCTGCTGCGCCTGAGCGAACGCGCCGGCGGAGCGAAGCCGCCGCGCTTCCTGCGCCTGGACGTGAAGAGCCGGCCGCTGGAAGCCGGCCTCTCGCCGCCGCTGGAACAGGCCATCGGCCAGACCCTCGCCGCCGGCCAGCAGGTGCTGGTGTTCCTCAACCGCCGCGGCTTCGCCCCGACCCTGCTGTGCCACGACTGCGGCTGGATCAGCCAGTGCCCGCGCTGCGACGCGCGCATGACGCTGCACCAGCGCCACAACGAACTGCGCTGCCACCACTGCGGCCATGTGCAGCGCCCGCCAGCCGCCTGTCCGAGCTGCGCGCATGTCGACCTGCGCCCGGTGGGCGCCGGCACCGAGCGCGCCGAGGAGCGCCTGGGCATCCTGTTTCCGCAGTACCCGGTGCTGCGCATCGATCG
Source organism: Pseudomonas oligotrophica (assembly GCF_021726475.1). GTDB lineage: Bacteria > Pseudomonadota > Gammaproteobacteria > Pseudomonadales > Pseudomonadaceae > Stutzerimonas > Stutzerimonas oligotrophica. The sequence continues at coordinate 275,239 of NZ_JAKJRU010000002.1, read as the reverse complement.
CGACAGCACCGCGCGCAAGGGTGCCATGGAGCAGCTCTACGCGACGATCAACCGCGGCGAGCCCTGCCTGCTGGTCGGCACGCAGATGCTCGCCAAGGGCCACCATTTCCCCCGCGTCACCCTGGTGGTGATCCTCGACGCCGATGGCGGGCTGTTCTCGGCCGACTTCCGCGCCAGCGAGCGCATGGCCCAGCTCATCGTGCAGGTCGCCGGGCGCGCCGGGCGTGCCGAGGAACCGGGCAAGGTGATCATCCAGACCCACCTGGCCGACCACCCGCTGCTGGTGCAGCTTACCGAGCAGGGCTACTTCGCCTTCGCCGAGCAGGCGCTGAGCGAACGCCGCGCCGCCGGCCTGCCGCCCTTCAGCCATCTCGCCCTGCTGCGCGCCGAGGCGCACAAACCCGGCCAGGCCGAGGGCTTTCTCGACCAGGCCTGCAGCGAGGCCGAACAGCTGCTGGACGAACTGCGGCTCGAGGGCATCGAACTGCTCGGCCCGATCCCCGCGCCGATGGAGCGCCGCGCCGGACGCTATCGCGCGCAACTGTTGCTGCAGGGCAGCGCCCGCCCGCCCCTGCATCGCCTGATGGGCGCCCTGCTGCCGCGCCTGGAGGCCCTGCCGGCCGGCCGCGCGGTGCGCTGGTCGCTGGACGTCGATCCGATCGACCTGTTCTGACGGCAGCCGCAAGGCCGACCGGGTGCGGGCGGCGGGGCACCTGCCGGGGCTGGCGCTGGTGGCTTGAAGCCCGCGGCTGCTTCTATAATGCCGGGTTTTCGCGCACGTACGCCGACAGAGCCGCCCATGAAAGACAGCATCCGCCACCTGATCCAGCAAGCCCTCGCCCGCCTCACCGACGAAGGCGTGCTGCCCGCCGGCCTGAACCCGGCGATCCAGGTGGAAAACACCCGCGACAAGAGCCACGGCGACTTCGCCAGCAACATCGCGATGATGCTGGCCAAGCCGGCCGGGATGAAGCCGCGCGACCTGGCACAGAAGCTCATCGACGCGCTGCCGGCCGACGCCTCGGTGAGCAAGGTGGAGATCGCCGGCCCGGGCTTTCTCAACTTCTTCCAGAACAGCGACGCCCTGGCCGCACGGCTCGACGCGGCGCTCGCCGATGCACGGCTGGCGGTGCGCAAGGCCGGCGCGGTGCAGCGCGTGGTGATCGACCTGTCCTCGCCCAACCTGGCCAAGGAGATGCACGTCGGCCACCTGCGCTCGACCATCATCGGCGACGCCGTCGGCCGGGTGCTGGAGTTCCTCGGCGACCAGGTGATCCGGCAGAACCACGTCGGCGACTGGGGCACCCAGTTCGGCATGCTGCTGGCCTACCTGGAAGAGAAGCCGGCCGGCGCCGAGAGCGAACTGGCCGACCTCGAGCAGTTCTATCGCGCCGCCAAGCAGCGCTTCGACGAGAGCGCCGCCTTCGCCGAGCGCGCCCGTGAACTGGTGGTCCGGCTGCAGGCCGGCGACGCCGAGTGCCTGCGCCTGTGGACGCGCTTCAACGAGATCTCGCTGTCGCACTGCCAGGAAATCTACGACCGCCTCAACGTCAGGCTGAGCCCGGCCGACGTGCGCGGCGAAAGCGCCTACAACGCCGAGCTGCCGGGCATCATCGAAGCGCTGCGCGAGAAGGGCCTGCTGACCGAAGACGAAGGCGCGCAGTGCGTATTCCTCGACGAGTTCAAGAATGCCGAGGACAAGCCGCTGCCGGTGATCGTGCAGAAGGCCGGCGGCGGCTATCTCTACGCCACCACCGACCTGGCCGCCATGCGCTACCGCAGCACGGTGCTGCAGGCCGACCGCGTGCTGTACTTCGTCGACCAGCGCCAGGCACTGCATTTCCAGATGGCCTTCGCCGTGGCCCGCCGCGCCGGCTTCGTGCGCGACGACATGCAGCTCGAGCACATGGGCTTCGGCACCATGAACGGCGCCGATGGCCGCCCGTTCAAGACCCGCGACGGCGGCACGGTGAAGCTGATCGACCTGCTCGACGAAGCCGAGCAGCGCGCCTATGCGCTGGTCAGCGAGAAGAACCCCGAGCTCGACGAGGCCGAGCTGCGCCAGATCGCCCGCGCGGTGGGCGTCGGCGCGGTGAAATATGCCGACCTGTCCAAGCACCGTACCAGCGACTACCGCTTCAACTTCGAGCTGATGCTGAGCTTCGAGGGCAACACCGCGCCCTACCTGCTCTACGCCTACACCCGCGTGGCCAGCCTGTTCCGCAAGCTCGGCAAGGGCATGGACGAGATCGGCGGGCAGATCCGCCTGCACGCCGAGCAGGAGCAGGCGCTTGCCGCGAAGCTGGCGCAGTTCGGCGAAGTGCTCAATGGCGTCGGCGACAAGGGCGAGCCGCACCTGCTGTGCAGCTACCTGTACGACCTGGCCGGGCTGTTCTCCAGCTTCTACGAGAACTGCCCGGTGCTGGCCGCCGACGACCCGGCCGTGCGCGACAGCCGCCTGCGCCTGGCCGCCCTGACCGGCCGCACCCTGCGCCAGGGCCTGGAGCTGCTGGGCCTGGAACCTCTGGAGCGGATGTAAGTGGCAGCACGCAAGAAAGCGCCACCCAAGCGCGGCGCCAGTCGCTACCAGGCCCCGGCGAAGAAGAGCGTACCCGGCTGGGTCTGGCTGGTCTGCGGCCTGGCCATCGGCGGTTTCCTGGCCTTCCTTGCCACCCTCGAACCGGGCGGCGAGGAGGTCAAGCGCAACAAGGAGCCCGCGCAGGCCCGGCAACCGGTCAAGCCGAAACCGCAGCCAAGCGAGCAGCCGGCCAAGCCGAAGTACGACTTCTATACGCTGCTGCCTGAGTCGGAGGTCATCGTGCCGCCCGAGGTCAAGCAGCCGGAGGCGCCGGCCAAGCCGGTGACGCCCGAGCAGGCGGCGAAGATCGACGAGGAGCGCGCACTGGCGGCCCTCAGCGGGCAGGTGCCGCCGCCACCGCCGACCGTGGCCAAGGCGCCGGTCACCCAGTTCTTCCTGCAGGCCGGTTCGTTCCGCAAGCAGGCCGAGGCCGACAAGGTGCGCGCGCAGATCATCCTGCTCGGCCAGGACGTGCGGGTGGAGCGGGTCAGCGTGCGCGACGAACCCTGGTTCCGCGTGCTGGTCGGGCCCTACACCACGCGCGAGCAGCTCAACGCCGCACAGAAGACGCTGGCCGCCAGCGGCTACAAGAACCTGCTGCTGCAACAGCGGCAGGTCCGCTGAAGAGAAAACGCCGGGCTCGCCCGGCGTTCTGCTTTTTAGTGGATATCAGTCCTCGCGTGGCGCGTAGGCGAAGACGTCGGCGCGCATCTGGTGCGGGTTCATGCCGGCCTCGACCAGCGCATCCAGGGTGCCGTAGACCATCGCCGGCGAGCCGCTGGCGTAGACGTGCAGCGGCTTGAGGTCGGCGAAATCCTCGCGGATCGCCTCGTGCAACAGCCCGCAGCGACCGCTCCAGCCGCAGACATCGCTGACCACCTGGTGCAGGTGCAGGTTCGGCATGCGCTGCCAGTCGTCCCAGTGCTGCAGGCGGTAGAAGTCCTCGGGCCGGCGCACGCCCCAGTACAGGTGCACCGGATGGGCAAAGCCAGCGGCGCGGCAGTACTCGATCAGGCTGTGCATCTGCGCCATGCCGGTACCGGCAGCGACCAGCACCAGCGGCCCGTCGGGCAGCTCGGCCAGGTGGGTATCGCCGAACGGCAGCTGCACGCGGGCGAAGCCCTGCCGGCGGATGAAGGCCAGCAGCGCGCTGGCCGACTCGTCCCGCGCCAGCACGTGCAGCTCCAGCTCACGGCCGCTGCCCGGCGCCGACGCCAGCGAGAACGCCGACCACTCGCCGTTCTCGCGCTGCATCAGCAGGTATTGGCCGGCGTGGTAGCGCGGCAGGCGGCCCGCCGGCAGGCGCAGCGACAGGCGCACCACGTCGCCGCCGACCTCCTCGTAGCCGGCCAGCTGGCAACTCAGCTCGCGCACCGGCAGCTCGCCGGGGGCCAGCACGCCGTCCCAGTGCAGCACGCAATCCTCCAGCGGCTCGGCCAGGCAGGCCAGCAGCTCGCCGTGATCGCGCACCTCGCCACCCTGGCGCACGCGCCCCTCCACCAGAAGGGACGCACAGATATGGCAATTGCCGTTGCGGCAGCTCTGCGGGCACTCGAAGCCCAGCCGCCTGGCGGCATCGAGGATACGTTCGCCGGACCGTATTTCGAGTACGGCGCCGGATGGTTGCAAGGTCACTTTCATCTGCACGTCGATCGTTGAGCGGATGTTCCGCCAAGGCTGCCGGGCGTCTGCGCGCCCTGTTGTCAGTCGATACCCAGCTGGTCCCAGAGTTCATCGACCCGCCGCTTCACCGCCTCGTCCTGGACGATGGCACGGCCCCACTCGCGGCTGGTCTCGCCCGGCCACTTGTGGGTCGCGTCCAGACCCATCTTCGAGCCCAGCCCGGAGACTGGCGAAGCGAAGTCGAGGTAGTCGATCGGGGTGTTGTCGATCAGCACGGTGTCGCGCTTGGGGTCCATGCGCGTGGTGATGGCCCAGATCACGTCATTCCAGTCGCGGGCGTTGATGTCGTCGTCGGTGACGATGACGAACTTGGTGTACATGAACTGGCGCAGGAACGACCAGACGCCGAGCATCACCCGCTTGGCATGCCCGGGGTACTGCTTCTTCATGGTCACCACCGCCATGCGATAGGAACAGCCTTCGGGCGGCAGGTAGAAGTCGACGATTTCCGGGAACTGCTTCTGCAGGATCGGCACGAACACTTCGTTCAGCGCCACGCCGAGGATCGCCGGCTCGTCCGGCGGCCGGCCGGTATAGGTGCTGTGGTAGACCGGATTCTGGCGATGGGTGATGCGCTCGACGGTGAACACCGGAAAGGTGTCGACCTCGTTGTAGTAACCGGTGTGGTCGCCGTAGGGGCCTTCCGGTGCGGTCTCGCCCGGGTAGATATGCCCCTCGAGGACGATCTCGGCGTAGGCCGGCACCTGCAGGTCCGAGCCGATGGCCTTGACCAGCTCGGTGCGCGAGCCGCGCAGCAGGCCGGCGAAGGCATATTCGGAGAGGGTATCGGGCACCGGCGTGACCGCACCGAGGATGGTTGCCGGATCGGCACCCAGCGCCACGGCCACCGGATAGGGCCGGTCCGGATACTTCTGGCACCACTCGCGGTAGTCGAGCGCGCCGCCGCGGTGGCTCAGCCAGCGCATGATCACCTTGTTGCGGCCGATCACCTGCTGGCGGTAGATGCCGAGGTTCTGCCGTTCCTTGTTCGGCCCGCGGGTGATGGTCAGGCCCCAGGTGATCAGCGGCGCGGCGTCCCCCGGCCAGCAGTGCTGCACCGGGATCTTCGCCAGGTCGACGTCGTCGCCCTCGAGGATCACTTCCTGGCAGGGCGCATCCTTGAGTACCTTGGGCGCCATGCTGATGACCTTCTTGTAGATCGGCAGCTTGCTCCAGGCATCCTTCAGCCCCTTCGGCGGCTCCGGCTCCTTGAGAAAGGCCAGCAGCTTGCCGATCTCGCGCAGCTCGCCGACGTCCTCGGCGCCCATGCCCAGCGCCACCCGCCCGGGCGTGCCGAACAGGTTGCCGAGCACCGGCATGTCGAAGCCGGTCGGCTTCTCGAACAGCAGCGCCGGCCCCTGCTTGCGCAAGGTGCGGTCGCAGATCTCGGTCATTTCCAGCACAGGCGACACGGGTGTGGCGATGCGCCTGAGCTGGCCGCGCCGTTCCAGGCCGCTGATGAATTCGCGCAGATCACGGTACTGCATGCATGAGCCTCGCAGGGTCCGGCAGGGTTCGGCCGCAGAGTGTAGCCGCGGGCCGGGCAAATCCAAACCGGCAGACAGACGAAGGCCGGGTTTCCCCGGCCTCGGTGAAACGACCCGACGCTTACTTGCGCTTCATCGACATGAAGAATTCGTCGTTGGTCTTGGTGTCCTTGAGCTTGTCGAGCAGGAACTCGATGGCCGCGATCTCGTCCATCGGATGCAGCAGCTTGCGCAGGATCCACATGCGCTGCAGTTCGTCCTCGGCGGTCAGCAACTCCTCGCGGCGGGTGCCGGAGCGGTTGATGTTGATCGCCGGGAACACGCGCTTCTCGGCGATGCGACGATCCAGCTGCAGCTCGAGGTTGCCGGTGCCCTTGAATTCCTCGTAGATCACCTCGTCCATCTTCGAGCCGGTTTCCACCAGCGCGGTGGCGAGGATGGTCAGGCTGCCGCCTTCCTCGATGTTGCGCGCCGCGCCGAAGAAGCGCTTGGGCTTCTCCAGGGCGTGGGCGTCGACACCACCGGTCAGCACCTTGCCGGAGCTCGGGATCACGGTGTTGTAGGCACGCGCCAGGCGGGTGATGGAGTCGAGCAGGATGACCACGTCCTTCTTGTGCTCGACCAGGCGCTTGGCCTTCTCGATCACCATCTCGGCGACCTGCACATGGCGGGTCGGCGGTTCGTCGAAGGTGGAGGCGACCACTTCGCCGCGCACGGTGCGCTGCATCTCGGTCACTTCCTCCGGGCGCTCGTCGATCAAGAGGACGATCAGGTGGCACTCGGGGTTGTTGCGGGTGATGTTGGCCGCGATGTTCTGCAGCATGATGGTCTTGCCCGCTTTCGGCGGGGCGACGATCAGGCCGCGCTGGCCCTTGCCGATCGGCGCGGTCAGGTCGATGACGCGGCCGGTGAGGTCCTCGGTGGAGCCGTTGCCGGCCTCCATCTTCAGCCGCTCGTTGGGGAACAGCGGGGTGAGGTTCTCGAACAGGATCTTGCTCTTGGCGTTTTCCGGGCGATCGTAGTTGATCGAGTCGACCTTGAGCAGGGCGAAGTAGCGCTCGCCTTCCTTCGGCGGGCGGATCTTGCCGACGATGGTGTCACCGGTACGCAGGTTGAAGCGGCGGATCTGGCTCGGCGAGACATAGATGTCATCGGGGCCGGCCAGGTAGGAGGAATCCGCGCTGCGCAGGAAGCCGAAACCGTCCTGCAGGATCTCCAGCACACCATCACCGGAAATCTCCTCGCCACTCTTCGCATGCTTCTTGAGCAGCGAGAAGATCACGTCCTGCTTGCGCGAACGGGCCATGTTTTCGATGCCCATCTGTTCGGCCATGTCCAGCAGTTCGGTGATGGGCTTTTGCTTGAGTTCGGTCAGATTCATAGAAAGATCAAGGAGGGGTCGGAAGCGTGGGCTTGGGCGGCCGAGCTGCAGGAGACGAACGAGGGTTCGTTGTGCTTCAAGAGGCTGAAGTGCGTCGGCGACGACATGCAAGAGGGCGACGAAGAATGCGTCGCGGGGCCGAATTTATCACCGCATGTCGCGAGCGTCCACCCTGCGCCCATAAAAAAGCCCCCGCATCTGCGAGGGCCTTGGCCGAGCCGGAAGGCTCAGATATTGCTGTCCAGGAAGGCCGCCAGCTGCGACTTGGACAGGGCGCCGACCTTGGTCGCCTCGACGTTGCCGTTCTTGAACAGCATCAGCGTCGGAATGCCACGCACGCCGTACTTGGGCGGGGTTTCCTGGTTTTCATCGATGTTCAGCTTGCACACCTTGAGCTTGCCTTCGTAGTCCTTGGCAATCTCGTCGAGCACCGGAGCGATCATCTTGCAGGGGCCGCACCACTCGGCCCAGTAGTCGACCAGCACCGGACCGTCGGCCTGGAGCACGTCCTGCTCGAAGCTGGTGTCGGTTACGTTGTGGATGTACTCGCTCATGGATGTCTCCAGGTTTCGAACAGAAAGTGGGCGTCATCATAGCCCCGTTGCCGGCGGATCGAAAGCCGCAGCCCATCGCCCGGCGCGCGCCCGGCGGCATGACGTCGCCCCGCGTTGGCGATGAGCTGTCGATCATGTCACGATGACGCGGTTCCGCTCCGAGACCCGCCCATGCGCACGACTTCCTCCGATGCCTTTCCCCTGATCGCCGCCCTGGACCTGGGCTCCAACAGTTTCCACATGGTGCTGGCCCGCACCAGCAACGGCGAGCTGCGGATCCTCGAACGGCTCGGCGAAAAGGTGCAGCTGGCCGCCGGCATCACCGAGCAGCGGCTGCTCGACGAAGCCGCCATGCAGCGCGGCCTGGACTGCCTGCGGCGCTTCGCCCAGCTGGTCAACCACCTGCCCGAAGGCGCGGTGCGCGTGGTCGGCACCAACGCCCTGCGCGAAGCGCGCAACCGTGCCGAGTTCATCCGCCGCGCCGAATCGATCATCAACCACCAGGTGGAGGTGATCTCCGGCCGCGAGGAGGCCCGCCTGATCTACCTCGGCGTCGCCCACACCTACCCCGGCGCGCCCGGCAAGCGCCTGGTCGCCGACATCGGCGGCGGCAGCACCGAGTTCATCATCGGCGAGCATTTCGACTCGCAGCTGCGCGAGAGCCTGCAGATGGGCTGCGTCAGCTATACCCAGCGCTTCTTCCGCGACGGCAAGATCACCCCGGCGCGCTATGCCCAGGCCTACACCGCGGCTCGCCTGGAGCTGATGGGCATCGAGCAGAGCCTGCGCCGGCAGGGCTGGGAACAGAGCATCGGCGCCTCGGGAACGATTCGCGCCGTGGCGCAGGCGATCCAGGCCGCCGGCCAGGGCAACGGCGAGGTCAACCCGGGCGGCATCGCCTGGCTCAAGAGTCGGCTGTTCAAGCTCGGCGACGTCGAGCGCATCGAGCTGGACGGCATCAAGCCGGACCGCCGCGGCGTGTTTCCCGCCGGCCTGGCCATCCTCGAGGCGATCTTCGACGCCCTCGAACTGCAGAGCATGAGTCATTCGGAGGGTGCCCTGCGCGAGGGCGTGCTCTACGACCTGCTCGGCCGGCATCACCGCGAGGACGTGCGCGACCGCACCCTGAGCTTCCTCATGGAGCGCTACCACGTCGATACCGCGCAGGCGGCACGGGTCGAGGCCAAGGCGCTGGAGGCCTTCGACCAGGTGGCGGCCGACTGGGGCCTGGACGACGAGCGCCTGCGCGAGCTGCTCGGCTGGGCCGCACGCATCCACGAGGTGGGCCTGGACATCGCCCACTACCACTACCACAAGCACGGCGCCTACCTGATCGAGCACTCCGACCTGCCGGGCTTCTCCCGCCAGGACCAGCAGATGCTCGCGCTGCTGGTGCGAGGCCACCGGCGCAACATCCCCAAGGCCCGATTCGAGGAGCTCAGCGAGGACGGCATCAAGCTGACCCGCCTCTGCGTGCTGCTGCGCTTCGCCATCCTCTTTCACCACATCCGCGGCCCGCAGCAGGCGCCGGAATACCAGCTCAAGGTCAGCGGCGACAGCATGGAAGTGCTGTTCCCCGGTGACTGGCTGCAGAGCAATCCGCTGACCGCTGCCGACTTCGCCCAGGAAGCCGAGTGGCTCAAGCGCATCGACTTCACGCTCAACGTGCGCTGACGAAAAGGCCCGGCACATGCCGGGCCTTGCCCCTCCTGCCGCGCGCCGGGCTCAACGCCCGGCGGTGTTGCTCAGCCGCTCGAGCAGGGTGTTCTGCACGCTGCGCGCGAGCTGGTTGCCGGTCGGACTGTTGCGCACGTAGCTGCCGTCGGGCTGCAGGATCCAGCTCTGCGTGTTGTCGGTGAGGAATGCCTCGAGCTCCTTCTTCACCCGCGTCACCAACTTCTTGCCCTCGACCGGGAAGCAGGTTTCCACGCGGCGGTCGAGGTTGCGTTCCATCCAGTCGGCGCTGGACAAATAGAGCTTCTCGTCGCCGTCGTTGTGGAAGTAGAACACCCGGCTGTGCTCGAGGAAGCGACCGATGATCGAGCGCACCTGGATGTTGTGCGAGACGCCGGCGATGCCCGGGCGCAGGCAGCACATGCCGCGCACGATCAGGTCGATGCGCACGCCGGTCTGGCTGGCCTTGTACAGCGCCTTGATCATCTTCGCATCGGTCAGCGAGTTGATCTTGAGGATGATGTGCGCCGGCTTGCCTTCGGCGGCGTGCTGGGTCTCCTGGGCGATCAGGTCGAGCAGCGCCTTCTTCAGGGTGAACGGCGAATGCAGCAGCTTCTTCATGCGCATCACCTTGCCCATGCCGATCAGCTGGCTGAACAGCTTGGAGACATCCTCGCACAGCGCGTCATCGGAGGTCAGCAGGCTGTAGTCGGTGTACAGGCGCGCGTTGCCGGCGTGGTAATTGCCGGTGCCCAGGTGCGCGTAGCGACACAGCTCGCCGTTCTCGCGGCGCAGGATCAGCATCATCTTGGCGTGGGTCTTGTAGCCGACCACGCCGTAGATCACCACCGCGCCGGCCTGTTGCAGGCGGCTGGCCAGCTGCAGGTTGGATTCCTCGTCGAAGCGCGCGCGCAGCTCGATCACCGCGGTGACCTCCTTGCCGTTACGCGCCGCCTCGACCAGCGCGTCGACGATCTCGGAGTTCGCCCCGGAGCGGTACAGGGTCTGCTTGACCGCCAGCACGTTCGGGTCCTTGGCCGCCTCGCGCAGCAGGTCGACCACGGGAGTGAACGACTCGAACGGGTGCATCAGCAGGATGTCCTGCTTGCCGACCACGCTGAAGATGTTCTCGCTGTTATGCAGCAACTTGGGAATCGACGGCGTGAACGGCGCGTACTGCAGCTCCGGGTGGCTGTCCAGGCCGGTGACGCTGAACAGCCGGGTCAGGTTGACCGGCCCGTTGACCCGGTACATCTCGCTCTCGGCCAGGCCGAACTGCTTGAGCAGGAAGTCGGCCAGGTGCTTCGGGCAGGTGTCGACCACCTCCAGGCGCACCGCGTCGCCATAGCGCCGCGAGATCAGCTCCCCGCGCAGGGCACGGGCCAGGTCCTCGACGTCCTCGGTATCGACCGAGAGGTCGGCGTTGCGGGTCAGGCGGAACTGGTAGCAGCCCTTGACGCGCATGCCATGGAACAGGTCGTCGGCATGCGCGTGGATCATCGAGGAGAGGAAGACGAAGTGGTCGCCCGCGCCGCTGACCTCCTCCGGCACGCGGATCACCCGTGGCAGCGAGCGCGGCGCCGGGATGATCGCCAGGCCCGAGTCGCGGCCGAAGGCGTCGATACCTTCGAGCTCGACGATGAAGTTCAGGCTCTTGTTGACCAGCAGCGGGAAGGGGTGCGTCGGGTCCAGGCCGATCGGCGTGATGATCGGCGCGATCTCGTCGCGGAAATAGCGCCGCACCCAGGCCTTGAGCTTGGTGGTCCAGTGGCGGCGGCGGATGAAGCGGATCTGGTGCTTGGCCAGCTCCGGCAGCAGCACCTCGTTGAGGATCGCGTACTGCCGCTCGACCTGCTCGTGGACCACCTCGCAGATGCGCGCCAGCGCCTGGTGCGGCTGCAGGCCGTCGGCGCCGGCCTGCTCGCGGGCGAAGGTGACGCGCTTCTTCAGCCCGGCGACCCGGATCTCGAAGAACTCGTCGAGGTTGCTGGAGAAGATCAGCAGGAACTTCAGCCGCTCGAGCAGTGGGTAGGACTCGTCCAGCGCCTGCTCCAGCACGCGGATGTTGAATTGCAGTTGCGACAGTTCTCGATGGATGTACAGGCTGGTGTCATCCAGGTTCGCAACCGGGGCGGGCGGCGCCGGTTCCGGTTCGACTGCCGGCGGCTCCGGCACCACCGGCTCGGCGGCCGGCCGGGCCGCCACCTCCTGCGCATCATCGATCTGCAACTGCGTTTCGCTGAGTCCCTGATTCATGTGTGCCCCGGGCTCACTGGCCCCGTTTCAGTTGTTGTGCGGCGTGCTTGGCGAAGTAGGTGAGGATGCCATCGGCCCCGGCGCGCTTGAAGCCGACCAAAGACTCGAGGATCACCGCCTCGGAAAGCCAGCCGTTCTGGATGGCCGCCATGTGCATGGCGTACTCGCCGCTGACCTGGTAGACGAAGGTCGGCGCCTTGAACGCCTCCTTCACGCGCCAGACGATGTCCAGGTACGGCTGCCCCGGCTTGACCATCACCATGTCGGCACCTTCGGCGAGGTCCGCGGCGACCTCGTGCAGCGCCTCGTCGCCGTTGGCCGGGTCCATCTGGTAGGTGTTCTTGCTGCCCTTGCCGAGGTTGCCGGCCGAGCCGACCGCGTCGCGGAACGGGCCGTAGTAGGCGCTGGCGTACTTGGCCGAGTAGGCCATGATGCGCACGTTGTGATGGCCGGCGACTTCCAGCGCCTCGCGGATCGCCTGGATGCGGCCGTCCATCATGTCCGACGGCGCGACCACCTGGGCACCGGCTTCGGCGTGCGACAGCGCCTGGCGCACCAGCGCATCGACGGTCACATCGTTCTGCACGTAGCCATCCTCGTCGAGGATGCCGTCCTGGCCATGGGTGGTGAAGGGGTCGAGCGCCACGTCGGTGATGATGCCGAGCTCGGGGAAGCGCTCGCGCAGGGCGCGGGTGGCGCGCTGGGCAATGCCCTCGGGGTTCCAGGCCTCGGCGGCGTCCAGCGACTTCTTCTCCAGCGGCGTCACCGGGAACAGTGCGAATGCCGGGATGCCCAGCGCGACCAGCTCCTCGGCCTCCTCCAGCAGCAGGTCGATCGACAGCCGCTCGACGCCCGGCATCGAGGGCACGCTCTCGCGACGATTCTCGCCGTCGAGGACGAACACCGGCAGGATCAGGTCATCGACGCTCAGCCTGTTCTCGCGCACCAGGCGACGGGAAAAATCGTCGCGGCGGTTGCGGCGCAGGCGGGTGGCGGGAAACAGCCGATCGGCAGGAACGAAGCTCACAACGGACTCCTGGCCCGCAGGGCGGGCGAATGTGACATAGATATAGGGCGGCAGCATGACAGAACGGTTACAGCCGGTTCCGCCACCGCGAATCCGTCATTGTGGCCAGCCGGCGCGCCCCATGCCAGTGCTTTGTCGCCCGCGCCGGTGGCCAGCGGAACGCCCACGCGCAGGCGCCATCCAATCGGCCATGCAGGGGCTTACCTGGCGACCGCCCAGGCTTTAGCATCGGCCTTGCACCCGCCCCGCCCGGGGCATCGAACCCATCCAGGAGTATCGCCATGAACAAGAAAGTCGCCGTGATCCTGTCCGGCTGTGGTGTCTACGACGGCTCGGAGATCTATGAGAGCGTCATCACCCTGCTGCGCCTGGACCAGCGGGGTGCCAGCGTGCAGTGCTTCGCGCCGGACATCCCGCAGGCCCATGTCGTCAACCACATGACCGGCGAGGAGATGCCCGAGAGCCGCAACGTGCTGACCGAGGCGGCGCGCCTGGCCCGCGGCAACATCAAGGACCTTCGCGAGGCGCGTGCCGAGGACTTCGACGCGCTGATCATGCCGGGCGGCTTCGGCGCGGCGAAGAACCTCAGCTCCTTCGCCAGCCAGGGTGCCGCCAGCCAGGTGCTGCCCGAGGTGCTGCGCGTGGCCCAGGAATTCGCCCGGGCCGGCAAGCCGGTCGGCATGATGTGCATCGCGCCGACCATGGCCGCGCAGATCTTCGGCAAGGGCGTGGTCTGCACCCTGGGCAGCGACGAGGACGATGCCGCCAAGGCGGTGGTGCAGATGGGCGCCGAGCACCAGCCCTGCGAGGTCAGCGACATCGTCGAAGACCCGAAGCACAAGCTGGTCACCACCCCCGCCTACATGCTGGCCGAGTCCATCAGCCAGGCGGCCGGCGGCATCTACAAGCTGGTCGACCGCGTACTGGAAATGACCCACGAGGCCTGACCGCCCGCCGCGGGCCGCCGCTGCGGCCCGCCTGCGACGCCACGCCGAGGGCGATCCGGCCAATCGAACCGTCGCACCCGCCCCGCCCCTGGCGTCGCGCCCTGCCCTGAGGCAGCGTGTCGCTTCCCTTGCGCGGAGCCTGCTGCGATGAACCGACACGGCGACCTGACCCTGGCCGAGCACGAAGCCGTGCGCCAGCTGTTCGAGCACATCCCCTTCAACCGCGAACTGGGCATGGAGCTGGACGAGATCGGCCCCGAGCGGGTGGTCATGCACCTGCCGATGAAGCCGCAGCTGATCGGCAACTTCGTCCACGGCATCCTGCATGGCGGGGTGATCGCCTCGCTGCTGGACGTCGCCGGCGGTGCCATGGCGATGGTCGGTGCCTTCGACCGCCACCGTCACCTGGACGAGGCCGAGCGCGCGGCCAAGCTGGCCCGGCTCGGCACCATCGACCTGCGCATCGACTACCTGCGCCCCGGACGCGGCCAGCGCTTCAGCGCCACCGCCATGCTGCTGCGCTCGGGCAACAAGGTCGCAGTGGTGCGTTCGGAACTGCACAACGAAGACGGCCTGCTGATCGCCGTCGGCACCGGCACCTACCTGTGCGGCTGAACGCGTGGCTCAGCGCTCGCGCATCAGCCGGGTGAGCAGGCGATCCAGGGCGTTGGCGAAGGCCTGTCGATCGCGCTCGCCGTAGGCGGCCTGGCCGCCGTACATCTGGCCCTGTTCGCGCAGGTCGGTGAACAGGTTGCGCACCGCCAGGCGCTCGCCCATGTTGCGCGGGTCGAACTCGCGGCCGCGCGGGTCAAGCGCCGCCACGCCCTTCTTCACCAGCCGGTCGGCCAGCGGCACGTCGCTGCAGATCACCAGCTCGCCGGGCTGTGCATGCTCGACCAGATAGTCATCGGCGGCATCCGGCCCGCTGGGCACCACGATCAGCCGCACGCAGGCGAACGCCGGCTTGACCTGGCTCTGCCCGGCCACCAGCACCACCTCCAGGCCGCGCTTGAGGGCGAACTTCACCACCTGGTCGCGGGCCGCGCGCGGACAGGCGTCGGCGTCGATCCAGACGCGCAGCGGCAGGGCCGGCTCGCTCACACCGCGGCCCGCCGCACGGTGGCCAGCAGCGCCGCGGCGCCGGCGAACATGGCGGCGAAGCTGCGGTTGACCAGGCGCTGCTGGCGCGGCGTGCGCAGCAGGCGCAAGACCTTCGCGGCGAGCCCGGTGTAGCCGGCCATGACCACCAGGTCGACCAGCACCATGGTCGCCGCCATCTGCACGTACTGCATCAGCAGCGGCGCCCGCGGGTCGAGGAACTGCGGCAGCACCGCGAGGATGAACACGATCGCCTTGGGGTTGCTGGCATTGACCAGGAAGCCGCGCAGCACCAGGCTCAGCGGCCGGCCGATGGGGCGCCCGATGGCCGGGTCATGCAGGGCCTCGGGCAGCGCCTGCCACTGCTTGAGCGCCAGCCACAGCAGGTAGGCGACGCCGAACCACTTGATCAGGCTGAAGGCCAGCGCCGAGGTCGCCAGCACCGCACCGACACCGGCGGCGACCACGGCAATCTGCAGCACCAGCGCCAGCTGCAGGCCGATGGCATTCCAGTAGCCGCGCCAGAAGCCGTACTGCAGCCCGCAGGACATCGAGGCGATGGCCCCCGCGCCCGGCGACAGGCTGATGATCCAGCACGCGGCGAAGAAGGCGAGCCAGGTTTCGAATGACATCTGCTATCTCCCATGCAGCCGGCAGCCGGCCGGTGCGATCAGTCCGGCATGTCCTTGCCGAGCTTGACCGGTTCCTTGAGCTTGCGCCGCATGGCCTTGCGCATGCGGATGTTCAGCGCCTCGACACCCAGCGAGAAGGCCATGGCGAAGTAGACGTAGCCCTTGGGCACGTGCACGTCGAACGACTCGGCGATCAGCAGCGTGCCGACTACGATGAGGAACGACAGGGCGAGGATCTTCAGCGTCGGATGGTGCTCGATGAAGTCGCTGATGGTGCCGGCGGCGGCCATCATCACCAGCACGGCGATGACGATCGCGGCAACCATCACCGGCACGTTGTCCACCAGGCCGACCGCGGTGATCACCGAGTCGAGCGAGAAGACGATGTCGATCACCGCGATCTGCAGGATGATGCCGATGAAGCCGGCCTTGGCCGCGCCCGCCGCCGACTGCTCCTGCTCCTCGCCCTCGACGCTGTGCCAGATTTCCATGGTGCTCTTGAACAGCAGGAACAGGCCGCCGAAGAACAGGATCAGGTCACGCCCGGACACGCCCTGCCCGAGCACGCTGAACAGGTCGTTGGTCAGGCGCATGACCCAGGCGATCGACAGCAGCAGCAGGATGCGCGTGCCCATCGCCAGGCCCAGGCCGAAGAAGCGTGCACGCGGCTGCTGGGCCTTCGGCAGGCGGCTGACCAGGATCGAGATAAAGATGATGTTGTCGATGCCGAGGACGATCTCCAGGGCGGTCAACGTCAGAAAAGCGACCCAGATTTCCGGGTTGCTGAGCCATTCCATAGTTACTTCTCTTGCAGGTTCTGGTTGAGGAAATGCAGGTCGCCGCCACGCCAGCGGCGTACGGCTTTCTGGAAGAACAGGCTGTTGGGCACCTGCACCAGGGCCCCGGTTCCGGGCTCGGCGACTTCTTCCAGGGTGGTGTAGAGCAGGTTGATGTCGATCACCCGACCCTTGACGATGGGCTTGTCGGCCGCCTCGACCAGCTCGACCACGTCGCCCAGGCGGAACGGGCCGAGCATCAGGATCAGCACCGCGCAGAGCAGGTTGGAGAGCACGCTCCAGATCGCGAAGAAGGCCACCGCCGCCACCGCGACGAAGCCGGAAATGGCCGTCCACAGCACCGCGGCAGAGACGCCGAAGCGCTCCAGCACCATGATCAGCGCGCCCCCGAGGATCAGCCAGCGGATGCCGCCGCGCACCGGCAGCAGCAGCTCCGGCGGCAGCGGGTAGCGGCCACCCAGGCGGGTCAGCGCGCGCACCACCAGGCGTTGCAGCAGGTAGGCGCCCAGCAGGATCGCCAGTACCTGCGCCGCCAGCAGCAACGGGCCACGCCACTCCTGGACGATGGCCAGCAGTTGTTCGTTCATGCACCCGCCTCCAGCTGGCCCTGCAGCTGCTCGAACAGTTCCAGCGCCTCCAGCCAGGCCTCTTCCAGCTCGGCCTCGCGCCCCTTCAGTTCGGCCTGCCGTGCCAGCAATTCGCGCAGCTCGTCCTTGCGCGCGGCCTCGTACAGCTGACTATCGCCCAGTCGCGCCTCGACCTCGGCCAGGCGCTGCTGCACGCTGCCGAGCTCGCTTTCCAGCTTCTCCGCCTTCTTGCGATGCGGCGCCAGCTGCTGGCGCAGCGCCGCCGCCTGTTGGCGCTGCGCCTTGCGATCGGTGCGCTCGCCGACCGGTTCGGCGGCGACCGGTTCCTGCCGCGCGCGGAATTCCAGCAGCCAACGGGCGTAATCATCCAGGTCGCCATCGAAGCCTTGCACGCGGCCGTCGGCGACCAGCAGGAACTCGTCGGTGGTGCTCTTGAGCAGATGGCGGTCGTGGGAGACCACCAGCACCGCGCCCTCGAAGTCCTGCAACGCCAGGGTCAGCGCCAGGCGCATCTCCAGGTCCAGGTGGTTGGTCGGCTCGTCGAGCAGCAGCAGGTTCGGCTTGCCCCAGGCGATCAGGGCCAGGGCCAGGCGCGCTTTCTCGCCGCCGGAGAAGTTGAGCACCGGCTCGTCGCAGCGCTCGCCGCGGAAATCGAAGCCGCCGAGGAAATCGCGCAGGGTCTGCTCGCGCTCGCCGGGGGCGATCCGTTGCAGGTGCAGCAGCGGGCTGGCCGCGGCATCCAGGGCGTCGAGCTGGTGCTGGGCGAAATAGCCGATCACCAGGTTCTCGCCGCGCTGCAGCCGGCCGCCCAGCGGGTCGAGCTCGCCGGCCAGGGTCTTGATCAGGGTCGACTTGCCGGCGCCGTTGGGCCCGAGCAGGCCGATGCGCACGCCGGGCACCAGCTGCAGCTTGACCTTGTCGAGCACCACCTTGTCGCCATAGCCGAGGCGGACTTCCTGCAGATCGAGCAGCGGGCTGGAAATGCGGTCGGCCTCGCGGAAACGGAAGTCGAACGGCGAATCCACGTGCGCCGGCGCCAGCTCCTCCAGGCGCTCGAGGGCCTTGATCCGGCTCTGCGCCTGGCGTGCCTTGGTCGCCTTGGCCTTGAAGCGGCGGATGAAGTCCTCCATGTGCGCCCGCTGCACCTGCTGTTTCTCGTAGGCCTGCTGCTGCTGCGCCAGGCGCTCGACGCGGGTGCGCTCGAACGCCGAGTAGCCGCCGCGGTAGAGCGTCAGCTTGCGCTGCTCCAGGTGCACGACATGGTCGACCACCGCATCGAGGAAGTCGCGGTCGTGGGAGATCAGCAGCAGCGTGCCGGGGTAGCCCTTGAGCCACTCCTCCAGCCAGAGGATTGCGTCGAGGTCCAGGTGGTTGGTCGGCTCGTCGAGCAGCAGCAGGTCGGACGGGCACATCAGCGCCTGCGCCAGGTTCAGGCGCATCCGCCAGCCGCCGGAAAAGCTGCCCACGCTCCGCTCCATCTGCGCGCTGTCGAAGCCCAGGCCGGCCAGCAGCTTGCGCGCCCGGGCGTCGGCGCTGTAGCCGCCGGCGCTGTCCAGCTCGCCGTGCAGGCGCGCCAGGGCGTTGCCGTCATGGGCCGCCTCGGCCGTGGCCAGCTCGGCCTGGATGCGCCGCAGCTCGGTGTCGCCGTCGAGCACGTAGTCGACCGCCAGGCGCTCGAGGGTATCGACCTCCTGGCGCATGTGCGCGATGCGCCAGTCAGGCGGCAACAGGCAGTCGCCACCGTCGGCACCCAGTTGGCCGCGCAGCAGGGCGAACAGGCTCGACTTGCCGGCGCCGTTGGCACCGACCAGGCCGACCTTCTGGCCGGGGTGCAGGGTCAGGTCGGCGCCGTCCAGCAGACGCTGGGGGCCCCGCTGTAGAGAGAGGTTCTGGAGTCGGATCATAATGGCGGCGAAGTCTATCAGCTCGCCTGCGGGGCCAACCCGGCATCATGAAAAAAATCCCCGAACGGCAAGTCCCGGGCCTCTGGCGCTTCGCCCTCGCCTGCTACGCCCGACCGGGCGTCGAAGCGGCCTGCCTGGCGTTGCAGGAACAGGGCGCGGATATCTGCCTGCTGCTGTGCGGCGCCTGGCTGGAAAGCCGGGCGACAGCCTGCACGCCGGAGCGCATCGAAGCGCTACGCGCTATGGCCGCGCCCTGGCAGCAGGCAGTGGTCGCGCCGCTGCGCCAGTTGCGCCGGCAATGGAAACCGGCCAGCACTGGCGACCCGGCGCTGGCCGCGCTGCGCGACCGGCTCAAGCAGCTGGAACTGGACGCCGAGCGCCTGCTGCTCGCGCGGCTGGAGGACGCCTGCCGCGCCTGGGACGACCAGCAGCCGGCGGCGGCGGATTGGCTGGCCGAGCTGAGCCCGCCGGCAGCCGACCGCGCCACGCTGCAGATCCTGCGCGACGCGGCACACCAGGATCAGCTGGCGCCGGGCTCCGACTGAGCGGCACCTTCACTGGCTGCCGGAGCTACCGGTTTGGCGGCCGCACGGGCCCGGCTGGGCTTGCGTGGGTTGGCCGGCTTGGCCGCGGCCGCCGCAGCCGGCTTGGCGGCCACTGGCTTGCGTGAGGCCGTCGCGCGGGGCTTGGCCGCGGCGGAAGCAGGCTTGGTGGAGGCCTTCTCGGCCGCTTTCGGGGCAGCAGACGGAGCAGGTGCCGCCTTGGCTGCGGCCTGCCTGGCTGTGGCGGGCTTGGCAGTAGACGCCCCGGCACTGCTGGACCTGCCGGCGGCCGGCTTGGCTGCGCCGCGGGCGCTGGCAGCTGGCTTGGCGGTGCTTGCCGCGGCGGCCTTGCTCGTGCGCGGCGCCCTCGGCTTGGCGGCCGCCACGCGCGGGCTCGCTTGCCCCGCCGCGAGCTGGCTGGCGGCGGCCGCCGCGCCCTGCTCGACCTCGCGGATGCCGCGGGTCAGTTCCATGGCGGTGGCCACGTCGCGCTTGAGTTCGGCGATATAGGTGAGCATTTCGCCCTGGCGGCCCTGCAGCAGCGCCATGGACGCCTCGAGCTCGTCGATGCGGGCCCGCGCCTTGGCCTGCGCCTTGGCCTTGCCGGCGGTGCCGGCTTCGTCCAGCCGGCCGCGCGCCTTGAGCAGCTTGTCCTGCGCCTTGCCGCGCTGCTTCTCCAGCTTGGCCAGGGTCTGCTCGGCATCGTCCAGAGCCTGCCGGCAGGCCTTGTCGAAATGTACGACCAGGCTGCTGGACAGTTGCTGCAGCAGCTGCAGGGGGGTGGTAGGGGCTTTCTTCTTCGCGGGCATCTGCGTGCCTCCTTGCCGAATGGTGCGCCCCATACTAGACGCCCTGCGGCAGCCCTGCCAGCCGGCCGGGACGGGCGCTGCGCAGCGCCCCGCGAAGCCGGTCAGGCGGTGGCGACCGCCTGCTGCTGGTGCGCGTTGTGCAGCACTTCGATGAGGCAGTCCTCCAGCTCGAAACGCTCCTGCAGCAGCTGGCCGAGGCGCTGCAGCTCGTCGGCCAGGCCGGGGCTGCCCAGGCAGTCGCCGCGGTCGCAGCGATCGTTGAAGGCCAGCGCCACTTCGGTGATGGCCTGGATGCGCGGGTAGATCTGCCGGGCCAGCTCGATGCCGCGCTCGTCGCCGAAGGCCTCGGCCTCGCGCAGCAGCTGCTCGTAGATCTCGAAATGCCCGGCGGACACGTAATCCAGCAGGCGCTCGCAGAATCCAACGAGTGCCTGGCGGGCGTCGGCGTCCTGTTCCAGGCGCAGATGGTCGAAGGCGTTGATCAGTTCGTGACGATCCTGCAGCCAGCGATCGATCAACAGGTGCACACCACCCCAGCGTTCCTGGGCGTTCCGACAGCTCTCGAGCATGTTGACCTCACTTCCCTTATCGAATGGCTATTGGCCCTCGCGGACGCGGTGTCCGCGCATGCACAGCGGGCGATGTGGCGGCGCTGTTTCCGTAACCACAGGGGCAGACTATGCCCCAATGGTGCAACCTTCAAGCGAGGCTGATCGGATTGGCGATACCACGAGGTCGCACGACGCACGCGCACCTCGACAAGAGACCACCGCGGCAGGCGCAGAGTTCGATGGCCTGCCGCGGCGTCGGAAATCGGTGGCTCAGCCGCGACGCAGCAGCTGCCAGCCGGCGAACGCGAGCATGGCGATGAAGCCCAGCAGGCTCCACTCAGGGATGCTCAGCCCGAGCATGGTCCAGTTGACCTCGGCGCACTCGGCGGTGCCATGCAGGACCAGGCGCGCGATCTCCTGGAACGGCAGCGCCTCCATCATGTATTCCAGGCTCGGCAGGCAAGCCGGCAGCTCGTCGGCCGGCACGCTCTGCAGCCAGATCTGGCGGATCGCCGTCACCCCGCCGAACAGGGCGAACAGCCCCGCCAACGCGGCGTAGACGCGCCGACCGGTGGCCGCCGGGCCGTGCAGCGCGGCGACCAGGCAGACCAGGCCGAAGCCGATGACGCAGATGCGCTGGACGATGCAGAGCGGGCACGGTGCCAGCCCGACGACATGCTCCAGGTAGAGCGCCGCCGCCATCATCAGGACACAGGCAACAAAAGCGAGGAAAAACGGCGAACGTGGGCTGGCCAGGTTCATGGCGACTCCGCAGCGGGGAAAGCCCGCTACGGTAGAGGAAAGCGGGAGCGGCTTACAAGCCGTCCCGCACAAAGCCGCGACGCCGTCGCAGCGCCCTGCGCCGCGGCTCAGCGCACCACGGGCAGGCGATGGTCGATCAACCCGAGGCCCTGCTGGAAGCAGCGGTTGCTGCCTTCCACGTCGCCCAGCTGGGTCAGCAGGCGCGCCAGCTCGGCGCAGGTCTCGACGCGATGCTCCAGGCGCAGGCTCGCCTCGAAGTAGTCGCGCGCCTTGCCCCACAGCTCGTTGCGCAGGCTGATGCGGCCCAGCGCCAGCAGCAGATCGGCACTCTGCGCATGGCTCTTGAGCCAGCCTTCGGCGTTGGCCAGCTGGCGCGCCGGCTCGCGCCCGCGCACCCGCCCGTAGCGCTCCACCAGCCGGTCGTCGAAGCTGCGCTTGAGCGCGGCCAGCAGCACCTCCTCGGCCTTGGCCTCGTCACCCAGGCGGGCCAGGCCGTCGGCGTAGGCGCGCACCACCAGCGGTTCGCTGCGCAGCGCCGAGGGCAGCGCCTGCCAACGCGTCTCCAGGGCTTCACGTGCCTGCTCGGGCGTTGCCTCGCCGGCCTGCCCGGCCTGCTCGAGTGCCGCGGTCCAGGCCAGGCGCTCCAGCTCGTCGAGGCGCGCCGGCACCAGCACGCGCTGCTTGCGCAGCTCCGGCAGCAGGCGGCAGAGCGCCGGCCAGTCCTGCAGCTCGACGTAGAGTTGCTGCAACAGCGCCAGCAGTTGCGGATGATGCGGGTGCGCATCGTAGAGCTGGTTCAGCGAGGCGCGGGCTTCATCCAGCTGGCCACGGGCGATCTGCAGCTGCGCCTGGGTCAGGCCGATGGCCAGCGCCGCGTCGGGCTCGCGTTCCTGCGCCTGGCGCAGCAGCTCATCGCTCTGCGCGTGCTCACCGAGCTCGTTGGCCGCGCGTGCCGCCCCCAGGTAGTGCACCAGCGGCTGGCGATCATGCGCGGCGGCGACCTTCAGGTGCGCCAGTGCCTTGGCCCACTGCCCCTCGGCCAGTTCGCGCAGGCCGAGGCGCGACGCCTTGGCCGCACGACGCTCGCGATGGCGGCGCGACCAGGGGTTGACCAGCGCACCGGACAGCTGCAGCACACCGAGCAGCCAGCGCACCAGCAACGTCAGCAGCCAGGCCGCGGCGATCAGCCCGATGAAGACCCAGAACGTCGACTCGTAGCGGAAATGGTCGTAGGTGATCAGCACATAGCCGGCGCTCCGGCTGATCGCCCAGGCGAGAAAACCGACGACCGCGAGCAACACCACGACCCACAGGACCAGGCGCTTCATGCTGGCTGGCCCTCCGCCCCGCGGTCGGCCTCGGGCGCAGGCGTTGCCGGCGCGGACTCAGGCTCGGCCTCGGGGCCGGCTCCGGCCGGCAGCTGCTGTTTCTCGACGTAGCCCTGCAGCGCCTTGAGCGCCGGGCCCAGGTCTGGCAATGGCACTTCCACCTGCTGTCCGGCCAGCTCGCCGAGACGGCGCCGCAGCCCGCTGGCCTGGCCGTTGTCCTCGCTGAAATAGCCGGCCAGCATGTCCTGGGCCTGGGCCAGCGACTGGCGATAGACCTCGGTATTGCCGTTGAGCACCGCCCACTGGGCCTGTTCGATGGCCAGCGACAGCGCCAGGCGCACCTGCGCCAGGCTCTGCCCGGCCAGCAGCGGGCGTACCGCGGTCTCGGAATCGAGGTCGACGCGCACGTAGCGGCTCAACTCGTTGGTCCAGCGCTCCCAGTGGCTCTGGCTGGCGTCCGCGGCCGCCGCCTCGCCGGTGGCGAACTCCGGCGCCAGCGCGCTGAGTGCCGCGGTCTGCCCGCGTAGCGCGCCGAGTTGCAGGAACAGCCCCGTGCGATCGAGCTGCGGCAGGCTGCGCAGCGCCTCCAGGCCTTCGAGCAGCTTCTGTCGCGTGGCATAGGCGCCGGGATCGTCCTGTTTCTGCAGGATCAGGTCCGCTTCATGGACGAGCATTTCCGCGCTCTTGACGTCCTGCATCGCCGACAGCTGCAGCATCGCCATGCGCAGCAGGTGCTCGGCCTCGGCCAGGCGCCAGGCCTCGCGGCTGGCACCGAGGACCTGCTCGACGCGTCCGGACAGGCGCTGCTGGTCGCTCTGCAGCGTGGCCAGCAGGCGCCGGCGCTCTTCCAGCTCGTCGGCTGTGGGCAACTGCTCCAGGCGGCCGATCCGTTCGGCCAGCTGGCGGCCCTGCTCGGTGGAACGCTCGGCCTGCGTCACCGCAGCCTGCGCAGTCTCGGCCTGGCGCGCCTCACGACCGGCGAACTGTTGCAGCTGCCAGAAGGCGTAGCCGCCGAGCAGCACGCCACCGAGGCCGACGGCCAGGGCCAGCGCCGCGAGCCCCTTGCCGGCACCGGCGGCAGTGCCAGCCTTCGCCGGCTTCGGCGTGCTGGCGGGCGAGGGTTTTACCTTCTCGGTCGGCGTTTGTAGCGATTCTTTGTTGGAGTCTGCTTCGCTCACAATTCGATCCTTGCATCAGGAGACGGGTACAGGGGTCGTGCGCAGGGCCGCCAGCAAAGCCGCGGTTCCGGCACCGCGGCAGTCCACCACGTGCTCGGCGCCCAGTTCGCGGGCCATCTGGGCGACACGGGGGCTGGGTACGAACAAGGGTAGTTCACGCAGCTGCGGCCAGGCTTCGGCAGCCAGTTCGCGCAATGATTCCAGGCCCTGCCCGCTGCTGATCACCAGGCCGTTGAGACGCTGCGCCTCGACGACCTGCCGCAGCGCGCCGGGCGGATGCTCTGGCAGGCAGCGCCGGTAGAGTTCGAGGATGTCGACCTGGGCGCCACGTGCACGCAAGGTGCTGGCGAGGTGCTCGCGACCACCCTCGCCACGCAGGATCAGCACCTTCGGGTCGGGCACGGCCAGCGCCTCGGCCAGGCGCGGCACGGCGAGCAGCGCCTCGCTGTCGTCGCCCTGCTCCGGCCAGGTCACGTCCAGGCCGTAGTCGCGCAGGATCGCCCCGGTGGCAGCGCCGACGCTGAACCAGGGCTGGCCGAACGGCGGCTGCGGCCAGTAGCGGTCGACCCGTTGCAGGCCCAGGCGCGCAGCGGGCTTGCTGACCACCACCACCGCGCTGTAACGGTCGAGCTCGAGAATGATGGCGCGCTGCACGGCGGTCTCGGCCAGCGGCTCGATACGGAGCAGCGGCAGGCTGGCGCTGTGGATGCCAACCTCGGCCAGCGCGGCGGCCAGCGCCTGGCACTCTTCGGCCGGCCGAGTCAGCAGCAGGCGCCATTCACTCACGCGTGGCCCGCCTCGCCATACACCGCCTTGAGGATCTGCTCGGCGCCCTGGGCCAGCAGCGCCTCGGCCACCTGCACGCCCAGCGCTTCGGCCTCGGCCAGCGGTGCCCGGCCCTCGGCGCGCAGCAACTGGGTGCCGTCGGGCTGGCCGACCAGGCCGCGCAGCCACAGTTGCTCGCCCTCGAGCACGGCGTAGCAGGCGATCGGCACCTGGCAGCCGCCGTTGAGCCGGCGGTTGAGGGCACGCTCGGCCTTGACCCGCACGGCGGTGGCGTCGTGGTTGAGGCAGGCGAGCAGCGCGTGCAGCTCGTGGTCGCCGGTGCGGCACTCGATGCCCACCGCGCCCTGGCCGCCGGCCGGCAGGCTCTCATCGACACCGATGGAAGAACGTATGCGCTCGCCAAAGCCGAGGCGGATCAGGCCGGCGGCGGCGAGGATGATGGCGTCGTACTCGCCGGCGTCGAGCTTGGCCAGGCGGGTGTTCACGTTGCCGCGCAGGAACTGGATCTTCAGGTCCGGGCGGCGCGCCAGCAGCTGCGCCTGGCGGCGCAGGCTGGAGGTGCCGACCACGCTGCCGGCGGGCAGCGCGTCGAGGCTTTCGAAGGTGTTGGAGACGAAGGCATCGCGCGGATCCTCGCGCTCGCAAATGCAGTACAGCCCGAGCCCTTCGGGGAACTCCATCGGCACGTCCTTCATCGAGTGCACGGCGATATCCGCCTCGTTGTCCAGCAGCGCGGTCTCCAGCTCCTTGACGAACAGGCCCTTGCCGCCAATTTTCGCCAGCGGTGCGTCGAGCAGCTTGTCGCCGCGACTGACCATGGGTACCAGGCTGACCTTCAGGCCCGGGTGGGCGCTTTCCAGGCGCGCCTTGACGTATTCGGCCTGCCACAGGGCCAGGGCGCTCTTGCGGGTAGCAATGCGGATTTCGCGAGACATGGGGCTAGTCCAGAACCAGTGAAATGCCGGCGATGATAGCAGGGCCGGCCGCATCGCTGGGTTGGCGGGAATCAAGGAAAGCGGCCCGGGCTTGCGAGCCGACGCCCCGCGCCGGCTCGCGCCCTGCTCGCCCAGCCTTGCCGCCGCCCGCGCGTGGGCTCACAGGCCCTGCATCAGTTTCCTTACGCCGGCGACATGCCGGCGGCTGACCGTCAGCGCCTCGTTGTCCAGGCCGCGCAGGAACAGCTGGAAATGCCCCAGCGGCGTGCGCTGCAGCCGCTCGATGCGATCGCGATAGACCAGCGCGTTGCGGTGGATGCGCACGAAGCGCTCGCCGAACTCGTCTTCCAGCGACTTGAGCGGCTCATCGAGCAGCACCTCGCCGCCTTCGTGGCGCAGGGTCACGTATTTGTGGTCGGCGATGAAGTAGATCACCTTGTCCAGCGGCACCAGCTCGATGCCCTTGCGGGTACGCGCGCTGATATGGCTGCGCGGCCCGGTGCCGGACACCGCGGCGGGGCGGGTCAGCGCGGCCAGCTGCACGCGGTTGGGACGCTCGGCCTTCTTCAGCGCCTCGGCCAGGTGCTCCGGGCGCACCGGCTTGACCAGGTAGCCGACGGCGCTGACCTGGAAGGCCTCGAGCGCGAATTCGTCATGGGCGGTGCAGAAGATCACCGCCGGCGGTGCATCCATCTCGCAGAGCCGGGCCGCGACCTGCAGCCCGTCCAGGCCGGGCATGCGGATATCCAGCAGCACCACGTCCGGGCGCAGTTCTTCGATCAGCGCAAGGGCTTGCTCGCCATTGCTCGCGGCAGGTTCGAGGACACGATAACCCTCGACGTCAGCCACCAGACGGCTGAGGCGCTCGCGGGCCAGGGGTTCGTCATCGACAATCAGGACGTTCATAGAGTTCTGGCTTCCTGCTTTTGTCTCGCACATGGATAGCGTAGACAGGTGTAGTGGCGGCCATCACGGCGCTCCACGCTGAGACTCGCTGCCGGTCCGAAAAGTGCCGCTAGTCGTGCGTCGATGTTCTGCAATCCCTGGCGTGTACCGCGCGAAACCTGGCCTGGAGCGCTGTCATCGAACGGATTGCTCACCTCGAGCTGGAACACGCCGTCGACGTAGCGGGCCACCACACACACCAATCCACCCTCGATCCGCGGCTGGATGCCGTAGACCACGGCGTTTTCCAGCAACGGTTGCAGCGTCAGCTGCGGAATCGGCAGGTCGCCCGGGACATCGTCGACCTGCCAGTCCACCGCCAGGCGCTCGCCAAACCTGTACTGTTCTATGGACAGATAGCGCCTGGACAGCTCAAGTTCCTCGCGCCAGGGCACCAGCGTGCCGGGCCGCGCCAGGCTGGCGCGGAACAGGTCCGACAGATCCAGCACGGCCTGTTCGGCCCGCGGCGGGTCCACGACGACCAGGCTGGCGATGCTGTTCAGGCTGTTGAACAGGAAGTGCGGGCGGATCCGCGCCTGCAGCGATTCGATGCGCGATCGCAGCTCGGCCTGCTCCTGCCGGCGCCACTGGCTGTGCAAGTAGAAATAGCGTAGCAGCAGCCCCGACATGATCAGGCTGATCAGCGCATGTCGCAGGTAGAGGTTGACCTCGCCGACCCGCCCGAGCGGGCCGGCCAGCTGGTAGATATCGGCCACCGCCGTGCAGGCCAGCGTCAGCCCCACCACCACCGCGCAGCAGACCATGCCGGCCAGCGCCGGGCGCAGCCGGGCCAGGGCCGGGCGCAACAGGCAGACGGTGCCGGCGGCGAGCAGCACGATCCACTGCACGAACAGCGAGGTCAGCGCCAGGCGCATCCAGTCGAAACCGGCCATCATCGGCTCGGCCAGCACCAGCACCAGTACCAGCAGCTCGGCCAGCAGCACCAGGCCCAGCAACGCCTCGGCCTGGCACAGTTCGGGGACGAAGCAATCATCGGTGGCAGCGTTGTTTTTCACGGCGGTGGCCCTGGTTCGACTGGCCGCGAGTTTCCCCACGCCCGCTGCGCACGGCAAGGCGCAGCCTCCGCCGGAACACCGTTTTGCCAGCCAGCTCACCCTTCGCCGGCGCCGGCCGCCGTGCCCGCCCGGCGCGCCATCCCTGCTATCATCGCCGCCTTTCCTCAGCCTTCGGATTTCAGCGAGCGCATCCATGAGCACCGACAAGACCAACCAGTCCTGGGGCGGCCGTTTCAGCGAGCCCGTCGACGCCTTCGTCGCCCGATTCACCGCCTCCGTCGAGTTCGACAAGCGCCTCTACCGCCACGACATCATGGGCTCCATCGCCCACGCCACCATGCTCGCCAAGGCCGGCGTGCTGACCGATGCCGAGCGCGAGCAGATCATCGCCAACCTGAAGGACATCCAAGGCGAGATCGAGGCCGGCACCTTCGACTGGCGCGTCGACCTGGAAGACGTGCACATGAACATCGAGGCGCGTCTGACCGACCGCATCGGCGTGACCGGCAAGAAGCTGCACACCGGCCGTTCGCGCAACGACCAGGTCGCCACCGACATCCGCCTGTGGCTGCGTGACGAAATCGACGTGATCCTCGGCGAAATCACCCGCCTGCAGCAGGGTCTGCTGGGTCTCGCCGAAGCCGAAGCAGACACCATCATGCCCGGTTTCACCCACCTGCAGACCGCCCAGCCGGTGACCTTCGGCCATCATCTGCTGGCCTGGTTCGAGATGCTCAGCCGCGACTACGAGCGCCTGGTCGACTGCCGCAAGCGCACCAACCGCATGCCGCTCGGCTCGGCCGCACTGGCCGGCACCACCTACCCGATCCAGCGGGAAATCACCTGCGAGCTGCTGGGTTTCGAAGCGATCTCCGGCAATTCGCTTGATGGCGTCTCCGATCGCGACTTCGCCATCGAATTCTGTTCCGCCGCCTCGCTGGCGATGATGCACCTGTCGCGCTTCTCCGAAGAGCTGGTGCTCTGGACCAGCGCCCAGTTCCAGTTCATCGACCTGCCGGATCGCTTCTGCACCGGCTCCTCGATCATGCCGCAGAAGAAGAACCCGGACGTGCCCGAGCTGGTACGCGGCAAGACCGGCCGCGTATTCGGCGCGCTGGCCGGCCTGCTGGCGCTGATGAAGGGCCAGCCGCTGGCGTACAACAAGGACAACCAGGAGGACAAGGAACCCCTGTTCGACGCCGCCGACACCCTGCGCGACTCGCTGCGCGCCTTCGCCGACATGGTCCCGGCGATCAAGCCCAGGCGCGAAATCATGCGCGAGGCGGCGCTGCGCGGCTTCTCCACCGCCACGGACCTGGCCGACTACCTGGTGCGCAAGGGCTTGCCGTTCCGCGATTGCCAC
Organism: Pseudomonas oligotrophica; assembly: GCF_021726475.1. Classification (GTDB taxonomy): domain Bacteria; phylum Pseudomonadota; class Gammaproteobacteria; order Pseudomonadales; family Pseudomonadaceae; genus Stutzerimonas; species Stutzerimonas oligotrophica. The sequence continues at coordinate 246,419 of NZ_JAKJRU010000002.1, read as the reverse complement.
GAGATCGTCGGCCATGCGGTGAAGTACGGCGTGCAGACCGGCAAGGACCTGGCCGAGATGAGCCTGGACGAGCTGCGCCAGTTCAGCACAGAGATCGGCGATGACGTCTTCGCCGTGCTGACCCTGGAAGGCTCGGTCAATGCCCGCGACCACATCGGCGGCACCGCGCCGGCCCAGGTGCGCGCCGCCGTGGCCCGCGGCAAGGCGCTGCTGGCCGGCCGCACGGCCTGAGGACGGCGGCGGCGTCCGCCTGCCGGACGCCGCCGCCTGCACCCGTCATGTCGCCGCGCCCGCCACGCCAGCCCTTTGCCAGCGACTGGTTCTTTCCCGCCGCCACGCTGTACGCCGCGCTTGCCCTGCCGGCCTCGGTCCTCGTCCTGTTCGGCTGGCTGCCGGCGCTCCCCGGCCTCGCCACACCGGCCGGCCATGCCCGCGAGATGCTCTTCGGCTACGCCCTGGCCGTCGTCGCCGGCTACCTGCTCGGCCCACAACCGCGCCGATTGCTCCTCCTGCTGCTCGGCTGCTGGCTCCTGGCACGCCTGGGCAACCTGCTCTGGCCGGGCGGCGCGCTGGCGCTGCTGGCCTCGGCGGTCTTCGCCGCCGGCCTTGCCTGGCGGGTACTGCCGCGCTTCATCGGCGCCGCGAAGAAATGGCGCAACCAGATGGTCGCGCCGACGCTGGCCGGGCTCGCCCTGCTCAGCGCCGTGCTGCCCTGGCAGAGCGCCGCGCTGCTGCCCAGCGACCTGCGCCTGGCCGGCCTGACCCTGTTCGCCGCGCTGCTGTTCTTCATGGGCGGGCGCATCATCGCACCGGCCCTGGCCGGGCATGCGCAGAACCACGGCTGGCGGCTGGAGGCGCGCGTGCAGCCGCAGCTCGAAGGGGCCGTCCTGCTGTTGTTTGGCGGGGCACTGCTGCTGGCCTTCAGCCCCTGGCCGCTGCCGCGCCGGGTCGCCGGCGGGCTGCTCTGCGCCGCGGCGTTGCTCGCCGCCGTCCGCCTGCTGCGCTGGCAGCCCTGGCGCTACGGTGCGCGCCGCGACCTGCAGATGCTGCTGCTCGGCTACGCCTGGCTCGCCATCGGCCTGGTGCTGCTCGGCGCGCCGCTGAGCGCCGGCCACGAGCCGCCGGCCGGGCTGCTGCACGCCCTGACCGTCGGCGCGCTGGGCACCCTGAGCTTCTCGGTGATGGCGCGCACCTGGCTGCTGCAGCGCCTGCGCGACGCCAATGGCCGGCGCTGGATCCACCCCTTCGCCCTGCTGCTCAGCCTGGCGGCCGCCGTGCGAGTCCTGGCGCCAGCGCTGGGGCTGGATCATCCCGGCTGGCTGCTGCTCGCCGCCGGCGCCTGGTCGCTGGCCTTCGTCGCGCTGGCCATGCTGTTCTGGCGCACCCGGCATGGCGGCAGCCGGCGCAGCGAGCGACACGCCTCGCAGCACGCCGCGACGAGCTGACGCCCCTGAAAACGCAGCGCTTTGATAAATGTCAGCCCGCCGCGAATGCCGCTCCCCTAGCTTGAAGACCAATACAGACGTAGCCGCCCAGCGGCGCGCCCGGCAGTGCTGCCGGTGTCATCAGCCATCAGGGGGATGGGCTCATGGGTCGGCTACTGATCGCCACACTGGTGGCCCTCGCAGCGTCCGGCAGCTGCCTGCAGGTCGCCGCTCAGGAGTCGGACCCTGCCGCGGCCAAGCGCCCGGCCCCGCGCGAACTGCGCGAATTCCCCGGCTTGCAGTGGGGCCCGTTGCTGGCATTCCCGGAACTGACCTTCTCGGCGACCCGCGACGACAACGTCTATGCGCAGCGCACCGGCGAGGTCGAGGACAACGTCTACACCCTCTCGCCCTCGCTGCTGCTGCGCTCGGACTGGCAACGCCACGCCCTGAGCCTGGATGCCGGCGGCGATTTCGACCGCTACCAGGACCGCACCGCAGAGAACGTCGACGACTACTGGCTCGGCCTCGACGGCGACTATGACCTCGGCGAGCGGACCCAGCTGTTCGGCGGCGTGCGGCATACCCGCGACCACGAGGACCGCTACGTCGCCGGAACCCCCGGCCCGGACCAGCAGAAGGAACCGACCCGCTACGACCACCAGGAGGCGCACCTGGGCCTGGCCAGCGAGCCTGGCCGGCTGCGCCTGCGCGGCGGCGTGACCTTCGACCGCTACGATTTCGAGGACGCGACGGCCACCACCGGCACGCGCATCGACAATGCCTACCGCCGTCACGAGCTGGTCTCCCTCGGCCTGCGCGCCGGCTACGCGCTGGGCGAGCGCTACGAGCCCTTCGTGCAGTACGCCACCGACCGCCGCCGCTACGACGCGCCGATCACCAGCACCGACTTCAACCGCGACTCGGACGGCTACCGCGCCGCCGTCGGCCTGCGCTTCAACCAGCCGTCCCGGCGAATCGCCGGCGAGCTGTTCGCCGGCACCCTGCGCCAACGCTTCGACCACGCAGGCTTCGGCGACGTGAGCAGACCCTACTTCGGCGCCCAGCTGGCCTGGCGACCGGACCCGCTGGTACGGGTCGACCTCTACGTCGACCGCTCGCTGGAGGAAACCACCGTCGCGCTCGACGACCGCTATGCCGCGGCGACCCTCGACACCACCTACGGCGTGGAGATCGAGCGCAAGCTCGGCCCCCGTCTCTCGGTGGTCGCGCATGCCGCCTATACCGACAGCGACTACCTGAGCTACCCGCGCCAGGACAAGGTCACCGACGCCGGCGCCGGGCTGCGCTACTACCTCTCGCCGACGCTGTTCGTCGGCAGCTCCCTGCGCGTGGTCGACCGCGACTCCAACGAGCAGGATGGCGAATACCGGCGCAGCCAGCTGAGCCTCAGCCTCGGCTATACCCCCGGCCGCTCGGCCAGCTACCGCCTGCCGGCGGCGCTACAGCAGGGCCACCTGCCGGCCTTCACGCCGCTGCCCCCGGATGGCCTGTTCGACGGCTTCTACGGCGGCGCCGGGCTGGCCCACGGCACGCTGTTCACCGAGACGTCCGGCAGCCGTGGCGATGGCGGCCTGGATATCAGCCCGCACGGCGCCGATGGCCTGGGCGAGGTGCTGTTCTTCGGCTATGGCCGCCAGTTCGGCCGCTGGTACCTGGGCATCGAAGCCGAAGGCGAAACCAGCCAGGCCGACTGGGCCTTCAGCAAGAGCAAGCCCGACGCGCGCAGCAGTTCGCTGGACAAGGGCGACAGCTACGGCCTTGGCCTGCGCGGTGGCTACGTGGTGGACAACGGCAGCCTGCTCTACCTGCGCGCCGGCCGCGTGAAGACGCGCTTCGACAGCTTCTACACGATCAACGACCTGGTCGCCGCAGCCGGCAACCGCGACGATCGCCAGTCCGGCAATCGCCTCGGGCTGGGTGCCGACATGCCCGCCGGCGAGCGGCTGTTCCTGCGCATGGAATACGTCTACAGCGACTACGACGCCTATCGGGTCGCCTACCGCGACGATGACGGCGCAACGTCCGAGCGCTTTGCGGTCGAGGAAGGCCAGCTGCGCCTGGGCCTGGGCTGGCGCCTCGGGGCGGCGCCGACCGCCGTGGCGCTGCGGCCGGCAGTGCGCGGCTTCTACAGCGGCGCGCAGATCGGCCACGGCGGCGTCGACTCGCGCCTCGAAGGCCGTCATTCGGAGTCCGGCGAAGCGCTCTTCTCGCAACCCTACGCCGGCGACTTCGCCGGGCTCGGCGGCGTCTACGGCGTGTTCCTCGGCTACGGCCGCGACTTCGGCCGCTGGTACGCCGGCCTGGAGGCGGAGATCGACACCGCCGACATCGACTGGATGCATCGGCGCGACACCCGCGGCGCCGGCGGCCGCGACTTCTCGGTGGAGAAGAAGAGCGACTACGGCATCGCCCTGCGCCTGGGTTACAGCCTGCCCAGCGGCACCCTGCTGTACGGCCGCGCCGGGCCGGTGCGCGGGCGCTTCAACACCACCTGGGCGAAGGGCAACAACCCCGACGCCAACATCGATCGCAGCTACAAGGCCGATGGCATCCGCTACGGCGTGGGTGCGGAGATCCCGCTCGGCGCGCTGACCTTCGTGCGCCTGGACTACACGCGCACCCGCTACGGCAGCTACCGCTTCACCACCGGGCATGGCAGCCCGGACGAGATGCAGTTCGAAAACCGCGAAAGCCTGTTCCGCCTCGGGCTGGGCTGGCGGTTCTGAGTGACAGGGGCGCGAAGGGCATCGCGCCTGGCCCGTCGGCCCACGGCCGACCGAGCATGCCGCCCGGCGCACGTCGCCGGACATCCGATAGCCGAGTGGAGTGACCATCATGCGCAGCAACCATCCCGACAAGAATCGCTTCATCCTCGCCGGCAGCGCGCTCTGCGTCGCGCTCAGTCTGCCGCTGGCCGGGCTCGCGCTCAGCGCCGCCACCCCCGTCGCGGCCGCCGAGCACGGCGGCGCCCAGGCCGGCAGCGGCGCGGGCGGTGCCGGGCGTGGCGGCCCCGGCGAATCGGCCAAGGGCGGCCAGCACGCCGGCGGCGGCAAGGGTGGCGGCATCACCAACAAGATCTTCCGCCCCGCGGTGGGCGAGGAGGAGGACAGCGACCGTCCGGAGTGGGCCGGGGTCAAGGGCGGCAAGGCCGGCGGCGGCGGCAAGCCGTTCGGCGCCGGGGTGAAGAAGGGCGACCTGTACGGCGACATGTACGTGCTGCTGCGCGACGAGAACGGCGAGCCACTGCTCGACGAGAGCGGGGCCGAGCTGGTGGTGGCCTTCGTCTACGAAGGCACCACTCTGGTGCCGCTGCTCGACGGCACCAGCCTGGTCGCCATTCCGCGCAACGAGGAAGGCGACCTGCTGACCCAGGTCACCCTCGGCGACACCACCTACGACGTCTACCCTGCCGAGGTCGAGCTGGGCCGGCTGAGCGTCGGTCGCTCGCCGTCGAAGGTGCTCGACCACTCGCTGGATGAAGCCATCGCCAAGCTGGCCAGCGCCGAGGTCATCGCCCTGGATGCCACCGGCCGACTGACCGCCGATGGAGTGACCATCGACTCGCCGCTGGAAAACCTCGCGCTCTACGTCAGCTACATGACCAGCGGCACGCTGCCGCAGAACATCACCCTGCCGGAGGCCTTCGACGCCGCCGCACTGCTGGCGGCCGCGGCGGACAAGACCGGCTCGATCTCGGTGGACACGGTCATCTACATGAACTCGATCCTGGGCATCAACTCGGGCGAGACCTACTACGACTTCAGCACCTACGAGTATGACCGCGAGGCGACCTGGAGCGACAAGACCGTGCAGGTGCTGGTCTTCGACGAGGCGAACAACGTCTACGTGCCGACCACGGTGAACCTCTACGAGGTGGTCTTCGGCTCGACCGACTGGAGCGACCCGACCACCGACGGGGGGGCCGACGACTTCGCAGCGGCGGCCAACGACTACCTGCAGGCCATCGAATTCGTCCACGACAACGAGGTGCGCTGACCGCCGGGGCAGCCAGGAGAACGCCATGAACATCCGTCCGAGCGCCTTGCTGCCCGCCGCCGCACTGGCCGCCGCACTGGCCGCGGCGTGGCTCGGCGGGCCGCTTGCCGTCCAGGCCGCCGACGACCATGCCAGCCACGACAGCGGGCACGGTTCCGCAGGCGCAGGCAAGGGCCCCAAGCACATGGGTGGCCGCAACCCGGGCAGCAGCCACAGCGACCAGGCCCACGACGAAGGCAGCCACGCCGGACATACCGGCGGCCCGGGCGGCAGCAAGTCGATGGAAAGCAAGGTATTCGACAAAGGCCGCGGCAAGGGCCCGACGTACATGGGCGGCCAGCCGCGGGACGAAGCGTCCTCGCACCACGACGGCGACGAACACATCCACTGAGCGACACAGGAGAAACCCGCATGAACAAACTCACTTCGGCCATCGCCCTTGGCACGCTGCTGCTGGCCGGCAGCGCGCTGGCCCAGCAGGCCGGCGGCGACAACGAACCGGTCTATGGCTCCCAGCTGATGACCCAGCAGGAACGCCTGGAATACCGCAACCGCATGCGCGAGGCGAACTCCCTGGAGGAACGCGAGCGCATCCGCAACGAGCACCACGAACGCATGCGTGAACGGGCCCGCGAGCGCGGCGTGACGTTGCCGGAAACCCCGCAGGCTGGCCGTGGCATGGGCCAGGGGATGGGGCAAGGCATGGGGCCTGGCGGCGGCGCGGGCGGTGGTGCCGGCGGCGGCGGTCGCTGAGAAGCCTGCAGCGAGCCCCGCCGGCGCGGGGCTCGCTTGCCTGGCGCCCCGTTGCGCGCTATCAAGGGCGGACCCTGCAGCCGAGGAAAAACCGCCATGACCGAATCAGATCGCCCGCGCTTTCGCGTCGACGCCGATCGCCAGGCGCCGAACCGCCGGGTACGCTACGTCGAAACCAACCGCCCGGATGACGGCAGCTGCACCCTATGCCAGCTCGACGAAGAGAATCCGGCCCCGCTCGACGGAAAGCCCTCCATGTCCCAAGACAACCACAGCCCCGACGAAGACGAGGCGTTCGCCCAGTCCACCCTTATCCAGGCCATCGAGAACCAGCTCGAGAGCGGCGAGCCGCCCGCCGTGCAGGCCACGCTGAACAAGCTCACCCTGGTCGGCTACGAGCGCGAGGAAAGCCTGGAGATGATGGCGCTGGTGCTGGCCGACGAGATCCAGCAGATGCTCGCCGAGGATCGCGGCTTCGATGCCGTGCGCTACGAACGGCTGCTGCGGGCGCTGCCGGAGCTGCCCGAGTAGACCCAGGTCAACCGCGCCCGGTGATCTGCATCTACACTCAGCGGACCGGGCCGCGGCCCATCTTCGAGGAGTCGACATGTCCTACACCCCCGAGCTGGTCGCCGAGCTGGAAATCCTCGGCCTGTTCAACCTCGACAACCACCTGGAAGGCCTGAAGGTCCACCACGATGCAGCCCCGGCCGCGGTCGCCGCCGCCAACCGGCTCCACCGCAAGGGCCTGACCACCCAGCCCGACGGCGGCTACCTCACCAGCCTCGGTCGTGATGCCGCGGAAAACGCCCAGGCGCTGCTCACCATCCTCAACGGCCCGGCCAACCGCTGAGCGCCAGGACGCCCCGGCGCGACGCTTCGGGCTCAAGTCGCACCGGCCACGGCCGATGAAGGTCCGAACCCGCACCCGAAACGAACGGCAATGACCTGCTGCCCGAAGATAGAGCCGATCCTGGAAGAGGGTATCGACCGCAAGCTGCTGGCGACGCTGCGCGCGCGCTTTCTCTCGCTCAACGAGGCACGCCTGGCGCGCGCCCTGCAGGGCCAGTCGAGCCGCCAGCAGCTGGTCCTGCGCCTGCTGCCGCTGCTGTTCCACGTCAACCATCCGCTGCTGCCGGGCTACGTCTCGGCGGCGACGCCCGCCGGCCTCAGCGGCTTCGAGCCCGACGCCGAGCTGCTCGCCGAGGCCCAGCGCCTGGCCCGCTCGTTCGCCTACAAGCCGCTGCGCCACCGCCCGCCGCAACCGATCCTCGCGCTGTTCGCCATGGGCAGCCTGGGCACCGTCGCCCAGGAAGAAGGCAGCGACCTGGACATCTGGGTCTGCCATGACCCGGCGCTGGACCAGGCGCAGCTCGCCGAGCTGACGCGCAAGTGCGAGCTGCTGCAGGGCTGGGCGAAGCAGCAGGGCAGCGAGGCGCACTTCTTCCTGATCGACCCGCAGCGCTTCGCCAGCGGCGAGCGCCAGACGCAACTGAGCTCCGACGACTGCGGCACCACCCAGCACTACCTGCTGCTCGACGAGTTCTATCGCACCGCGCTCTGGCTCGGCGGGCGCATCCCGCTCTGGTGGCTGGTGCCGGCCTACGAGGAATACCGCTACGGCGAGTATGTCGCGACCCTGCTGGAGCGGCGCTTCATCCGCGCCGAGGACGTGCTCGACCTCGGCCACTTGGCGCAGGTCCCGCCCGGCGAGTTCGCCGGCGCCGCGCTGTGGCAGCTCTACAAGGCGCTGGAGTCGCCCTACAAGTCGCTGTTCAAGCTGCTGCTGACCGAGGTCTACGCCAGCCAGCACCCGCGGGTGCGCTGCCTCGCGCTGGACTACAAGCAGGCGGTCTACGACGGCCGCCTCGAGCTGGACGAGCTGGACCCCTACATCGCCGCCTACCGCGCCATCGAGGGCTATCTTGCCGGGCACGCCGACCGCGGGCGCCTGGAACTGGCACGCCGGGCGCTGTACCTGAAGATCAACCGCGCGCTGAGCCGGCCGCCGCGCAACCGCAGCAAGAGCTGGCAGCGCCTGCTGGCCGAGCGCCTGACCCGCGACTGGGGCTGGGACGAGCGCCAGTTCGCCCTGCTCGACCGCCGCAGCCAGTGGAAGGTGCGCCAGGTACTGCAGGAGCGCAGCGCACTGGTCAACGAGCTGATCTACGGCTACCGCTTCCTCAGCGACCTCAGCCGCCGGCTGGATGCCGCCAGCCCGATCAGCCGCCGCGACCTCAGCGTGCTCGAGCGGCGCCTGCAGGCGGCCATCGCCCGCAAGGCCGGCAAGGTCGAGGCGGTCAACCTGGGCATCTCGCCGGACATGTCCGAGGACAGCCTGACGCTGCTGCAGGCCCTGGACGCGGCCGGCGAACCGAGCTGGTCGCTCTACGAAGGCAGCCTGACCGCCGCCGACTGCACGCACTTCGCCCCCCTGCGGCGCATGCCCGAGCTGCTGCCGCTGCTGGCCTGGGGGCATCGCAACGGCATCGTCGACAGCGGCACGCACATCTCCCTGCATCCGGGCGACAGCGGGCTCAGCGAGGCCGAGCTGTTCGGCATCCTCGCCGAGCTGCGGCAGACCTTCGCCCTGCCGCTGCCGCCGGTCGGCGAACAGGCGCTGCTCGATCCACCGCAGCCGCGCCAGGTGCTGCTGCTGCTCAACATCGGCCTGGATCCGTTCAGCCTGCTGGCACCCCAGCATATGCCCGACAGCGCCGAGCAGAGCGACCCGCTGGGCTACGCCAGCGGGCGCGAGAACCTGGTGCTGAGCATCGACCAGTTGGTGCTCAACAGCTGGAACGAGTTCGAGGTCAGCCGCCATACCGGGCCGCAGGCGCTGGCCGAGTGCCTGCGCACGCACCTGGCCAGCCTGCCGGCCGGCGGCGACTGCGGCTTGCAGGTGCGCTGTTTCTCGCGCAACCGCGGCCAGGCCATCGCCCGGCGCGTCGCCGAGCTGTGCCTGGATGCGCGCCGCAGCCTGGCCACCGCGCACCGCTACCTGCTACAGATCCGCCAGCGCTTTCACCTCTTCGAGCGCCGCGGCGACGACGTGCTGCATACCAGCCTGGCCGACCGCGCGGCGCTGCTCGAACACCTGGGCGAGGCCCATCCCGACAGCCAGCCGATCCACCTCGACCGGCATGCGCTAAAGGGCGACGACCTGGGGCTGATCCTGCCGCTCGGCCGCGCGGATTGCCTGCAGGTGTTCTATCGGGTCCGCGGCGACATCGCCGAGCTCAGCGTGCTCGACGAGCGCAACGCACTATGGATGCAGCGCTGGCCCTACCGCGACGAGCAGCGCCTGCTGATGCCGCTGCTGCGCTTCCTGCGCGCGATGATCGATCGACGCAACGCGCAGCGCTCGCTCAGCAGCCCGGCGCGGGCGGCCGACAGCGAGATCCTGCTCTACCGGATCCGCGCCGAGGCCGGCCAGGCGCCGCAGGTCGAGCGCCGCGCAGTCCCGCAGGACGAGCCCGGCGACCCGCTCTACGACGTGCAGGCGATCGTCGAATCCCGCGAGAACGGTCGCAGCAGCATCACGCTGTACTGCAATCACCAGGAATTTTCCGGGCTGGAGCACGGCAGCCGGCTGTTCGCCGCCGTCGCCGAGTACATCCTCGCGCAGCGGCGCCCGGGCGAGCGCTACCCCTGCTACATCACCGACCTGGATCTCTCCGGCCTGCAGGGCAAGGGGCGCAGCCAGACGGTGCACTACCTGCGCTACAAGGCGCGGCTGGAAGTGGCGCTGAACCAGGCGCTGCGCGCCTGACGCGCGCCGGTGGCGACCCTGCCCGAGGGAGCGACGGGCCGCGATCAGAACGGATCGCCGGCGGCTTCGGGCTGGTACTCGACCGCCAGCAGGGTCAGTTGCAGCACCTTGCCTCCCGGGGTCGGCCAGTCGATGTGTTGGCCGACGCTCATCCCCAGCAACGCGGTGCCGACCGGCGCAAGGACCGACACGGTGCCTTCCTTGCCGGCATCGTGCGGGTACACCAGGGTCAGGTGGTAGTCCTTGCCGCTGCCTTCCTCGCGGCAATGCACGCGCGAGTTCATGGTCACCACGCCGGCCGGCATCTCGCTGCGCTCCACGACCTGGGCCCGCGACAGTTCCTGCTCCAGCGCCTCGGCAGCCGGGCCGTAGTCGTCCAGGCCATCGAGCATTTTCTCGAGCCGCTCGAGATCGAGTTTGGTGAGGATGATGGGCGGTGCGCTGGTCATGATCGTCGGTTTGCTCCTGTTCGGCGAAGTCGTAAAAAAGCAAAACCCCGCCCGAAGGCGGGGTTTTGTGACCTGCACCGGACCCTAACACAGCCGCCCAAATAAGCAAGGGGCTGCCCTCGGGCCCTCAGAGTTCGTCGAAGTCGAGCGCCTCGCCGCCCTGCTCGCGGGTCGCCCGCTCCAGCAGTTCGCCCAGGCGCTCGCCGCTGCTGTCGCACAGCCAGGCCTGCTCGTCCTCGTCGAAGTCGAAATGAAAACCGCCCGAGCGTGCCGCGACCCAGAGCTGGCGCATCGACGGCTGGCGGCTGACGATCAGCTGGCTGGCGTTGGCAAAGCGCACGGTCAGCACGCCGCCGGCATTCTCCAGATCGACATCCAGGCCACTGTCATCGAAGGCATCCTCGATGCGTTGCTGGGCGGCATCGACCAGGTCGTGATAGCGGGCTTCGCTCAGGCTCATGCGGGGGCTTCCTCCTGTGGTGCGGCACCTGGCCGCGTTGGACTGGCGGCGAGCTTAGCAGCCGACGCGCGCCCTAGCGAGGCGCGGCCGGCCGCGTGCCTTGCATAGGCAATGCGCCGGGCGCTGGGTATACTCCGGCGATTAGATTTTCCAAGGATTCCAGCCCCATGAAGCGTTTGCTGCTTCCCCTCGTCGCCCTGGCCGTGCTGGCCTCGGCACTCAGCGCCTGCGGCCAGAAGGGCCCGTTGTACCTGCCGGACGACGAGGCGGCCGTCAAAGAACGTTCCAAAGACCGTTTCGAACTCTAAAGGACGCAGCTCATGGAAGCCTTCTCGTACCGCGACGGTCAGCTGTTCGCGGAGGGCGTGGCACTGTCCGCGCTGGCCGAGCGTTTCGGCACCCCCACCTACGTCTACTCGCGCGCACACATCGAGGCGCAGTTTCGCGCCTATGCCGACGCCCTCGGCGACATGCCGCACCTGGTCTGCTTCGCGGTCAAGGCGAACTCCAACCTCGGCGTGCTGAACGTGCTGGCGCGCCTGGGCGCCGGCTTCGACATCGTCTCGCGCGGCGAGCTGGAGCGCGTGCTGGCCGCCGGCGGCGAACCGCAGAAGATCGTCTACTCCGGCGTCGGCAAGAGCCGCGACGACATGCGCCGCGCGCTGGAAGTCGGCGTGCACTGCTTCAACGTCGAGTCCACCGAGGAGCTCGAGCGCCTGCAGCAGGTCGCCGCCGAACTGGGCAAGACCGCCGCCATCTCGCTGCGGGTGAATCCGGACGTCGACGCCCAGACCCACCCCTACATTTCCACCGGGCTCAAGGAAAACAAGTTCGGCATCGACATCGAGCAGGCGCCGGCCGTGTACGCCCGCGCCGCCGCGCTGCCGAACCTGGAAGTGGTCGGCGTGGACTGCCACATCGGCTCGCAGCTGACCAGCCTGCCACCGTTCCTCGATGCGCTGGACCGCCTGCTGACCCTGGTCGACCACCTGGCCGGGCAGGGCATCGCCATCCGCCACCTGGACCTGGGCGGCGGCCTCGGCGTGCGCTATCGCGACGAGCAGCCGCCGCTGGCCGGCGACTACATCGCCGCGGTGCGCGAGCGCATGCAGGGCCGCACGCTGACCCTGGTGTTCGAGCCGGGCCGCTCCATCGTCGCCAACGCCGGGGTGCTGCTGACCCGCGTCGAATACCTCAAGCACACCACGCACAAGGATTTCGCCATCGTCGATGCGGCGATGAACGACCTGATCCGGCCGGCGCTGTACCAGGCCTGGATGAACGTCGTGCCGGTGCAGCCGCACGAAGGCGACAGCCGGCGCTACGACATCGTCGGGCCGATCTGCGAGACCGGCGACTTCCTCGCCAAGGACCGCGAGCTGGCCCTGGCCGAGGGCGACCTGCTGGCGGTGCGCTCGGCCGGCGCCTACGGCTTCGTCATGAGCTCGAACTACAACACCCGCGGCCGCGCCGCCGAGGTACTGGTCGATGGCGACCAGGCCTTCGAGGTGCGCCGCCGCGAGACCCTGCAGGATCTCTACGCCGGCGAAAGCCTGCTGCCTGCCTGAGGCCCGACTGATGCTGCTGCGCTTCACCAAGATGCACGGGCTGGGCAACGACTTCATGGTCATCGACCTGGTCAGCCAGCACGCCCACATCCAGCCCAAGCACGCCCGGCAGTGGGGCGATCGCCACACCGGCATCGGCTTCGACCAGCTGCTGATCGTCGAGCCGCCGAGCAACCCGGACGTGGACTTCCGCTACCGCATCTTCAATTCCGATGGTTCGGAAGTGGAGCAATGCGGCAACGGTGCGCGCTGCTTCGCGCGCTTCGTGCTGGACAAGCGCCTGACCCTCAAGCGGCGGATTCGCGTCGAGACCAAGAGCGGCATCATCGAGCTGCAGGTGCGCTCCGACGGCCAGGTTCGCGTCGACATGGGCCCGCCGCGGCTGGAGCCGGTCGACATCCCGTTCCAGGCCGAGGCCCAGGCGCTGAGCTACCCGCTGCAGGTGGACGGGCGCCAGGTCGAGCTGGCCGCCGTGTCCATGGGCAACCCGCATGCCGTGCTGCGCGTCGACAACGTCGACAGCGCCCCGGTACATGATCTGGGACCGCGGATCGAGCATCACCCGCGCTTCCCGCAGCGGGTCAACGTGGGCTTCCTCCAGGTCGTCGACCGCCAGCACGCGCGGCTGCGCGTCTGGGAACGCGGCGCCGGCGAGACCCAGGCCTGCGGCACCGGCGCCTGCGCCGCGGCGGTCGCCGCCATCGGCCAGGGCTGGATGGATTCGCCGGTGCAGATCGACCTGCCCGGCGGCCGTCTGTCCATTGAATGGGCCGGCCCCGGCCAGCCGGTTATGATGACCGGCCCCGCCGTTCGCGTTTACGAAGGACAGGTCCGCCTATGACCGAACAGACCACCGCGCCCGCGGCGCCGCTGCCCGATGCCGAGGCGGTGGCTGCCTACCTGCGCGCCCATCCGGAATTCTTCGTCGATCACGACGAACTGCTCGCCGAACTGCGCCTGCCGCACCAGCCGGGCGCCGCGGTCTCGCTGGTCGAGCGCCAGGTCAAGCTGCTGCGCGAGCGCAACATCGAGATGCGCCATCGCCTGTCGCAGCTGATGGACGTGGCCCGCGACAATGATCGGCTGTTCGACAAGACCCGCCGCCTGGTGCTCGACCTGCTGGATGCCGACAGCCTGGAAACGGTGGTCGGCGCGGTCGAGGACAGCCTGCGCCACGAATTCCAGGTGCCCCACGTGGCCCTGATCCTGTTCAGCGACAACGCCCTGCCGGTCGGCCGCTGCGTCACCGCCGCCGAGGCGCACCAGGCCATCGGCGGCCTGCTGGCCGGCGGCAAGACGGTCTGCGGCGTGCTGCGCCCGCATGAGCTGGCCTTCCTGTTCGGCGAGCAGGAAGCCAGCGGGGTCGGTTCCGCAGCGATGGTCTCGCTCAACCACCAGCTCGGCGTGCTGGCCATCGGCAGCCCCGACCCGCAGCACTACAAGAGCTCGCTGGGCACGCTGTTCCTCGGCTATGTCGCCGAGGTGCTGGTGCGCGTACTGCCGCGCTTCGCCGTGCCGCTGCGCTCGGTGCGCTGAAGCCGCCAGGCGCAACGCCACGGCCGCCCGGCCAGTTGCAGACGACCGCCGCGCGCCGCGATCGAAGCCTCTACCCGGAGCGTGCCGCATGCAGCTTGAAGCGACCCTCGATGCCTACCTCGACCAGCTGCGCAGCGTGCGCCAGCTGTCGGCCCATTCGCTGGACGCCTATCGCCGCGACCTGGGCAAGCTGCTCGCCTTCTGCCAGCGCGAAGGGATCGACGGCTGGGGCGCGCTGCAGGGCCGTCACCTGCGCCAGCTGATCGCCGAGCTGCATCGCCATGGCCAGGCCAGTCGCAGCCTGGCCCGCCTGCTGTCCTCGGTACGCGGCTTCTATCGCTTCCTCAACGACGAAGGGCTCTGCGAGCACGACCCGGCCAGCGGCCTCTCGGCGCCCAAGGGCGAGCGCCGCCTGCCGCGGCTGCTGGACACTGACCGCGCCATGCAGCTGCTCGACGGCGGCGTCGAGGACGACTTCATCGCCCGCCGCGACCAGGCCCTGCTCGAGCTCTTCTATTCCTCCGGCCTGCGCCTCTCCGAACTGGTCGGCCTCGACCTCGACCAGCTCGACCTGGCCGCCGGGCTGGTGCGCGTCACCGGCAAGGGCAACAAGGCCCGCGAGCTGCCGGTCGGGCGCAAGGCGCGCGAGGCGCTGCAGGCCTGGCTGCCGCTGCGGGCGCTGGCCGGGCCGCAGGACGGCGCGGTGTTCGTCGGCCGCCAGGGGCGCCGGCTCGGCCAGCGCGCGGTGCAGCTGCGGGTCCGCGAGGCGGGCGTGCGCGAGCTCGGCCAGCACCTGCATCCACACATGCTGCGACACAGCTTCGCCAGCCATCTGCTGGAATCGTCCCAGGACCTGCGCGCGGTGCAGGAGCTGCTCGGCCATGCCGACATCGGTACCACACAGATCTACACGCACCTGGATTTCCAGCACCTGGCCAAGGTCTATGACCAGGCCCACCCGCGCGCCAAGCGCAAGCAGGACAGCGAAACATGAGCATCCGCCTGATCACCTTCGACCTCGACGACACCCTCTGGCAGGCCGCGCCGATCATCCAGGGCGCGGAGACGGCGCTACGCGACTGGCTGGCGG
This sequence comes from Pseudomonas oligotrophica, assembly GCF_021726475.1. Classification (GTDB taxonomy): domain Bacteria; phylum Pseudomonadota; class Gammaproteobacteria; order Pseudomonadales; family Pseudomonadaceae; genus Stutzerimonas; species Stutzerimonas oligotrophica. The sequence goes on along the minus strand of NZ_JAKJRU010000002.1, from coordinate 231,347 downwards.
GCAACGCGCCGCGGCTGGGCGATTTCCCCATCGAGGCGCTGGGTGCGATCCGCCGCATGCTGGTCGAGCAGGAGCCGGGGCTGCGCCACCGGATCAGCGAGCTGCGCCGGCGCATCCTCTTCCACGCACTGAACGATGCCGGCTATCCGGACGCCGAGGCCCACGCCCTGGCCGAGGAAGGCTTCCGCGTCTTCCTCGATGCCCGCCATGCCATCGAGCTGGAGCCGCAGGTGCTGCCGACCCTCGAGTGGCTGGCCAACCACTACATCCTCGGGGTGATCACCAACGGCAACGCCGACGTGCGCCGCCTGGGCCTGGCCGACTATTTCCGCTTCGCCCTCTGCGCCGAGGACCTGGGCGTCGGCAAGCCCGACCCGCAGCCCTTCCGCGAAGCGCTGCGCCTGGCCGAGGTGCCCGCCGGGCAGGCGGTGCATGTCGGCGACCATCACGAGGACGACATCTTCGGCGCCCAGCAGGCCGGGCTGCGGGCGATCTGGTACAACCCCGCACGCCTGACCTGGCAGCACGCCGGCCAGCCGGATGCCGAGGTGCACGACCTCGGCGAGCTGCCGCGGCTGCTGCTGGGCTGGCAGCGCCAGGGCTGAGCCGCCGCTAGAAACGACAGAGCCCGCATCAGGCGGGCTCCGTTGTATCGCACCGGCTCAGATGGGCCGGCTGCCGTACTTGCTGTCCGGCTTCTTCGGCGGGTCGGCAACCACATTGGGCTCGACCTCCTGGACCTGGCCGCCGCGCGCGAGGAATTCCTCCATGGCCCGCGCCAGGGCTTCGCGCTCGCGCTGCTTGGCCTCCATGCTGGGCAGCTCCTCGGGCTCGGCCGCCTTGGCCTTGGCCTTCTTGGTGGTGCTGGCCCGCTCGCTGTCGGTGCCTTCCTCGTCGAGGCTGTTGTCGCCCTCGTCGGCGGCCTCCAGCTCCTCCCCGTCCTCCTCGTCGCCTACGTCCAGGTCTTCTTGTTCGAGTTCTTCGTCGCTCATGTTCAACCTCATGGCTTGCCAACGCGGTACATATATAGCCCAGCAGCGGAATTTGTCCGCTGGCTGGAGCAAAAATCAACTATCGGCTGCGTGCAGCGTCGCCAGCAGCCGGCGCGCCCCGCCCTGGTCGCGGTGCTCGCCCAGGTAGATACCCTGCCAGCTGCCGAGCGCCAGGCAACCCTGGCTGACCGGCAGGCTCAGCTGGCAACCCAGCAGGCTGGCCTTGAAATGCGCCGGCAGGTCGTCAGGGCCTTCGTAGTCGTGCTCGTAACCGGGCTCGCCCTGCGGCACCAGCCGGTTGAAGAAGCGCTCGAAGTCGCGCCGCACCGCCGGGTCGGCATTCTCGTTCACCGTCAGCGAGGCCGAGGTGTGCTGCAGCCACAGGTGTAACAGACCGATACGGCAACTTTGCAGTTCCGGCAGGGCCGCGAGCACTTCGTCGGTGACCAGGTGGAAACCGCGCGGCCGCGGACGCAGCGTGATCAGGGTCTGGTGCCACATGATGGTGATGCTCGCCGTCCAATGGCGCGCATTCTAGCGTGGCCGCAGAAAAAGCAAAGGGCGCCCGCAGGCGCCCTTGGCAGAGCCTTCGAACGGCTCAGCGATTGGTGAACTCCGGGTAGGCTTCCAGGCCGCATTCGACCACGTCCACCCCTTCGTACTCCTCTTCCTCGCTGACACGCAGACCGATGACCGCCTTGAGGATGCCCCACACCGCCAGGCTGGCGACGAACACCCAGACGAAGATCGAGGCCACGCCCAGCAGCTGGGCCACGAAGCTGCCGTCGGCATTGGTCAGCGGCACCGCCAGCAGGCCCCAGATGCCGGCCACGCCGTGCACCGAGATGGCGCCGACCGGGTCGTCGATGCGCAGCTTGTCCAGGGCGAGGATGCTGAACACCACCAGCACGCCGCCCACCGCGCCGATCAGGGTCGCCTGCAGCACGCTGGGGGTCAGCGGCTCGGCGGTGATCGCCACCAGGCCGGCCAGGGCACCGTTGAGCACCATGGTCAGGTCGGACTTGCCGAACAGCAGGCGCGCGGTGATCAGCGCGGCGACCAGGCCGCCGGCCGCGGCCATGTTGGTGTTGCTGAACACCTGGGCCACCGCATTGGCGTCCTCGATGGTGCTCATCTTCAGCTGCGAGCCGCCGTTGAAGCCGAACCAGCCCATCCACAGGATGAAGGCGCCGAGGGTCGCCAGCGGCAGGTTGGCGCCGGGGATGGCGTTGATCTGGCCGTTGGGGCCGTACTTGCCCTTGCGCGGACCGAGCAGCAGGACACCGGCCAGGGCGGCGGTGGCGCCGGCCAGGTGCACCAGGCCGGAGCCGGCGAAATCGAGGAAGCCGGCTGCGTCGAGGAAGCCGCCGCCCCACTTCCAGAAGCCCTGGATCGGGTAGATGAAGCCGGTCATCACCACCGCGAAGGCGATGAAGGCCCACAGCTTCATGCGCTCGGCCACCGCGCCGGAGACCACCGACATGCAGGTCGCGGCGAACACCACCTGGAAGAAGAAGTCGGCGCGCGCCGAGTAGTAGGGCGCGTCCTCGCCGCCAGCGGCGACCAGCTCGACGGCGTGCTCGTCGCCGATCAGCAGGCCCAGGCTCGGCAGGATGCCGCCTTCGGGGCTCGAGTACATCAGGTAGTAGCCGACCAGCATGTACATGATCGAGGCCACCGCATAGAGCACGATGTTCTTGGTCAGGATCTCGGCGGTGTTCTTCGCCCGCACCAGGCCGGATTCCAGCATGGCGAAGCCGGCGGCCATCCACATGACCAGGGCGCCGCAGATGACGAAGTAGAAGGTATCGAGTCCGTACTGGACGGGTATCAGGGCCGTGCTGTCCATGTTCACCTCTTGCTGTCGCGTATGTTTTGTTCGCCGGCCGGCCTTTTCGCGGCAAGCCGACCCCGTACCCCGGGGTTGGCTCCGGGGCCGGGTGTAAGGCTCGGGATTACAGGTTGTAGCCGCGCTCGTTGTGCAGGCTGAGGTCCAGGCCGACCGATTCCTGTTCTTCGTTCACCCGCAGGCCCATGACCAGGTCGATGACCTTGAGGATCACGAAGGTGACGATGGCGGTGTAGACCACGGTGAAGAGCACGCCCTTGAACTGGATCCACAGCTGCAGGGCGATGTTCTCGACCTCGCCGAAGCCACCGAGGGCCGGTGCGGCGAACGCGCCGGTAAGGATGGCGCCGACGATGCCGCCCACGCCGTGCACGCCGAAGGCGTCCAGCGAGTCGTCGTAGCCGAGCTTGCGCTTGAGCGTGGTGGCGCAGAAGAAGCAGATCACCCCGGAAGCCAGGCCGATCACCAGCGCGCCCATCGGACCGGCGGTGCCGGCGGCCGGGGTGATGGCCACCAGGCCGGCGACCACGCCGGAGGCGATGCCCAGCGCGCTGGGTTTGCCGTGGGTCATCCACTCGGCGAACATCCAGGCCAGCGCCGCGGCGGCGGTGGCGATCTGAGTCACCAGCATGGCCATCCCGGCGGTGCCGTTGGCGGCGACCGCGGAGCCGGCGTTGAAGCCGAACCAGCCGATCCACAGCATGGCCGCGCCGGTCAGCGTGTAGCCGAGGTTGTGCGGTGCCATCGGCGTGCTCGGAAAGCCCTTGCGCTTGCCCAGCACCAGGCAGGCCACCAGGCCGGCGATGCCCGCGTTGATGTGCACCACGGTGCCGCCGGCGAAGTCCAGCACGCCCCAGTCCCACATCAGGCCGCCGTCGCCGGCCCAGACCATGTGCGCGATCGGCGCGTAGACCAGGGTGAACCACACCGTCATGAACACCAGCATCGCGGAGAACTTCATGCGCTCGGCGAAGGCACCGACGATCAGCGCCGGGGTGATGATGGCGAAGGTCATCTGGAAGGTAATGAACACGCTCTCGGGGAAGGCGCCGACCAGGCTGTCGACGGTCAGGCCGCTGAGGAAGGCGCGCTCCAGGCCACCGACGAAGGAGCTGAGGTTGGTCACGCCCGCTTCCATGCCAGTGGTGTCGAACGCCAGGCTGTAGCCGTAGACCATCCACAGGATGCTCATCAGGCCGGTGATGGCGAAGCACTGCATCATTACCGACAGCACGTTCTTGGAACGGACCATGCCGCTGTAGAACAGCGCCAGGCCGGGAATGGTCATGAACAGCACCAGCACGGTGGCCGTGAGCATCCAGGCCGTGTCGCCTGAATCGAGCGTGGCCTCCTGCGCCAGGGCCAGGCCCGGGCTGAGCAGAGGCAAAAGGGCTCCTAGCCCTGCGAATCTACGCAGAGTCATGGTGTTTACTCCTGGGGCGGGGGGTTCGGAGGCGCTGCTTAGATCGCGTCGGTATCGGTTTCGCCGGTACGGATGCGGATGGCCTGTTCCAGGTTGACGACGAAGATCTTGCCGTCGCCGATCTTGCCGGTGTTGGCCGCCTTGGTGATGGCCTCGATCACGCGATCGAGCTGGTCATCGGCGATGGCCACGTCGATCTTCACCTTCGGCAGGAAGTCGACCACGTACTCGGCACCGCGATAGAGCTCGGTGTGGCCCTTCTGCCGGCCGAAACCCTTGACCTCGGTGACGGTGATGCCCTGGACGCCGATTTCCGACAGCGACTCGCGCACGTCGTCCAGCTTGAACGGCTTGATGATGGCAGTGACTAGTTTCATGAAAACTTCTCCCGTTTAGGTGGACTTGCCCCAGAAGTACGAACCCGGGCCCAAGTCTAAGCGCAGTGTCTGGCTCTTGTAACGCGTCGGCTGGCGCCGCGGCGCGTGCCCGACAGCACCGACCGGCCCAGCGGCCGGTGGATCGGCGTGCACCTGCAACGCTCCGCTGCCGGGGTCAAAGCAGAATCGGTGCCAGCTTTGCGAAAAGCCCGGGCTACAGGCGCTGCGGGCGGATCGCACGGCAGCCTGGGGCAGATTGGCATTAGTGCATGCACCACAAGGGTGCAGCCACGCACCGGCAGCTGCCCGGATTCTGTGCAGGGCCGCCGCCGGCGGCCTGGAGGCAGCGTGCTACACTGCCCGGCCGGTCCACCTGCAGGTAAGTCCCCATGTTTCCGCCCAAAGCCTTTCTCGATGCCATCGGTGCCCAGGCCTCGCGCCTGTTCAACGGCGAAAGCCCCCTGCCCCGTGCCGAATTCGAAGCGCAGCTCAAGGGCATGCTGCAGGGCGCGCTGAGCAAGCTCGACGTGGTCAGCCGCGAAGAGTTCGACACGCAGATGCTGGTGCTCGCGCGGACCCGCGCCCGCCTGGAGGCGCTCGAGGCGAAGGTCGCCGAACTGGAAGAGAAGCTCGCGCCGCCCGCCGAATAAGAGCCGGGCGGCGACAGGATCAAAGGAGTGATCATGTCCCTAGCCATCGTCAACAGCCGGGCACAGGTGGGCGTCGAGGCGCCTGCCGTGACCGTCGAAGCCCACCTGGCCAACGGCCTGCCGTCGCTGGCGCTGGTCGGGCTGCCGGAAACCGCGGTGCGCGAGAGCAAGGATCGCGTGCGCAGCGCCATCCTCACCTCCGGCTTCGATTTCCCCGCCCGCCGCATCACCCTCAGCCTGGCCCCGGCCGACCTGCCCAAGGACGGCGGGCGCTTCGACCTGGCCATCGCGCTGGGCATCCTCGCCGCCAGCGGGCAGCTCCCCGCCGAGGCCCTGGCCGGCGTCGAATGCCTCGGCGAACTGGCGCTTTCCGGTGCGCTGCGGCCGGTGCGGGGCGTGCTGCCGGCCGCGCTGGCGGCACGGGCCAGTGGCCGCGCCCTGCTGGTGCCGCGGGCCAACGCCGAGGAAGCCAGCCTGGCCTCCGGGCTGACCCTGTATACCGCCGACCACCTGCTGGAAGTCGCCGCCCACTTCAGCGGCCAGACCGCGCTGGCGCCCTACCAGGCCGAGGGGCTGCTGCGCCAGGAACTGCCCTACCCCGATCTCGCCGACGTGCAGGGCCAGCTGGCGGCCAAGCGTGGCCTGCTGATCGCCGCGGCCGGGGCGCACAACCTGCTGTTCTGCGGCCCGCCCGGCACCGGCAAGACGCTGCTGGCCAGCCGCCTGCCGGGGCTGCTGCCGCCGCTGGACGAGCAGGAGGCGCTGGAAGTCGCCGCCATCGGCTCGGTGGCCGGCCATGGCCCGCTCGAACACTGGCCGCAACGGCCGTTCCGCCAGCCGCACCACAGCGCCTCCGGCCCGGCCCTGGTCGGCGGCGGCAGCCGCCCGCAGCCCGGCGAGATCACCCTGGCGCACCAGGGCGTGCTGTTTCTCGACGAGCTGCCGGAGTTCGACCGCAAGGTCCTCGAGGTACTGCGCGAACCGCTGGAATCCGGGCATATCGTCATCGCCCGGGCGCGCGACAAGGTGCGTTTCCCGGCGCGCTTCCAGCTGGTGGCGGCGATGAACCCCTGCCCCTGCGGCTACCTGGGCGACCCCGGCGGCCGCTGCCGCTGCACCCCGGAGCAGATCCAGCGCTACCGCGGCAAGCTGTCGGGGCCGCTGCTCGACCGCATCGACCTGCACCTGACCGTGGCGCGCGAGGCCACTTCGCTGGGCACGCCACGGCAGGCCGGCCCATGCAGCGCCGTGGTCGCCAGCCAGGTCGCCGCGGCGCGGGCCATCCAGCAGGCGCGCCAGGGCTGCGTCAACGCCTTCCTCGACCTCGCCGGCCTGCGCGAGCACTGCCGGCTCGCCAGCGAGGACCAGCGCTGGCTGGAAACGGCCTGCGAGCGGCTGGCGCTGTCGCTGCGCGCGGCGCACCGCCTGCTTAAGGTGGCACGCACCCTGGCCGACCTCGAGCAGGCCCCGAGCATCACCCGCGGGCACCTGGCCGAGGCCCTGCAGTATCGCCCCGCAGCAGCCGGCTGAGCACCCGTCGCCGGCGGCGCGCCCGGGCGCAGCATCCGGGCCGAAGCCAAGGTCTGTGTTAAGGTTCAGCGCTTCGCCACAGGCGGCCACTCCCCAGAACACCAATCAAAGGAGAGCAGCATGGAGGCCCAGACGTCTTCGCCCTCGACCATCAACCGGCCGGTATTCTTCGGCTCGACCATCACCCTTCTCGCCCTGCTGGTCTACAGCATCGCCTTCCAGGACAGCGCCCAGGCGGTGTTCAGCGACACCCAGGCCTGGATCATCGCCAACGTCAGCTGGCTCTACATCCTCGCCGTGGCGATCATCCTGCTGATGGTGACCCTGGTCGCCCTGAGCCGCTACGGCGACATCAAGCTCGGCCCCGACCACAGCGTGCCCGACTACAGCTACCTGACCTGGTTCGCCATGCTGTTCTCCGCCGGCATGGGCATCGGCCTGATGTTCTTCGGCGTCGCCGAGCCGGTGATGCACTTCCTCTCGCCACCGGTCGGCGAGGGCGGCACCTCGATCGCCGCGCGCGAGGCGATGAAGATCACCTTCTTCCACTGGGGCCTGCATGCCTGGGCGATCTACGCCATCGTGGCGATGATCCTGGCCTACTTCGCCTTTCGCCACGGCCTGCCGCTGACCCTGCGCTCGGCGCTCTACCCGCTGATCGGCGAACGCATCCACGGCCCAATCGGCCACGCGGTGGACATCTTCGCCATCATCGGCACGGTGCTCGGGGTGGCCACCTCGCTGGGCCTGGGCGTCACCCAGATCAACACCGGGCTGAACCACCTCTACGGCCTGCCGGTGACCATTCCGGTGCAGATCGGCCTGATCATCGGCACCACGCTGCTGGCCACCATCTCGGTGGTCACCGGCCTGGACAAGGGCGTGCGCCGGCTCTCGGAGCTGAACCTGTCGCTGGCCCTGCTGCTGATGCTGATGGTGCTGATCGCCGGGCCGACGGTATTCATCCTGCAGACCTTCGTGCAGAACACCGGCAGCTACCTGTCGGATATCGTCAACAAGACCTTCAACCTCTACGCCTACGAGCCGAACGACTGGATCGGCGGCTGGACGCTGTTCTACTGGGGCTGGTGGCTGGCCTGGTCGCCCTTCGTCGGCCTGTTCATCGCGCGTATCTCGCGCGGGCGCACCATCCGCGAGTTCGTCGCCGGCGTGCTGCTGGTGCCGACCGCCTTCACCCTGCTGTGGATGACGGTGTTCGGTGACACCGCGATCCACATGATCCTCTGGGAACACATCGACAGCCTCGGCAAGGCCATCGAGAGCGACAGCGCCCTGGCGCTGTTTGCCTTCCTCGAGCAGTTCCCGCTGGCGTCGCTGATCTCGCTGGTGGCGATCGTCATGGTGGTGGTGTTCTTCGTCACCTCGGCCGACTCCGGCGCACTGGTGGTGGACATGCTGGCCTCCGGCGGGCACCCGGGCACGCCGGCCTGGCAACGGGTGTTCTGGGCCTGCTCGATGGGTGCGGTGGCCATCGCCCTGCTGCTGGCCGACGGCCTCACCGCGCTGCAGACCGCGACCATCGCCAGCGCGCTGCCGTTCACCATCGCCCTGCTCTGCTCGATGTGGGGCCTGCTCAAGGCGCTGCGCCTGGACGCCACCAAGCAGGGCCTGCGCTACCAGTCGCTGAACACCTCGCCGAGCGCACCGCGCGCGGCCGGCGGCTGGCAGCGGCGCCTGCACAACCTGATGCAGTTCCCGCGGCGCCCCGATGTGGTGCGCTTCATTGCCGGCGTGGTCCGCCCGGCCTGCGAGGCGGTCGCCGAGCAGATGCGCAGCGAGGGCTACGTGGCCGAGGTCAGCGAGGGCGAGGATCGCCGCGTGCGCATCGAGATCCGCCACGAGGGCGAGCCGGACTTCATCTACGAGGTGCGCCCGCGCGCCTACGAGATGCCCAACTTCGTGCCCAGCCTCGACGAGCAGGACGAGCGCCAGTACTTCCGCGCCGAGGTGCACCTCAAGGAAGGCGGCCAGGACTACGACCTGATGGGCTGGAACCGCGAGGATGTGATCGGCGACATCATCGACCAGTACGAGAAGCACCTGCACTTCCTGCACATCGTGCGCTGAAGCCAGGGCGGCGGCTCAGTTCAGCCGCATGCCCTCGCCGAGCGGCTCGCGCCCGAGGTAGCCGAGCAGCTCGGGCAGCGGCAGCGGCCGACTCACCAGGTAGCCCTGCACCTGGTGCGCGCCGAAGCGCTGCAGCCAGTGCAGCTGCTCGGCGGTCTCCACCCCCTCGGCGACGATCTCCAGCTTGAGGTTGTGCGCCAGGCCGATCATCGCCTGGACCAGCTGGCGGTTGCCGTCCATCCCGGCGACGAAGCTCTTGTCGATCTTCAACAGGGTGATCGGCAGGCTGGACAGGTGCACGAACGAGGAAAAGCCGGTGCCGAAGTCGTCCAGCGAGAAGCGCACGCCCAGGCGGCCGAGGCTCTCCATGGTCCGCCGCACCTGCTCGCTGCGGCGCATCACCGCGGTTTCGGTGAGTTCGAATTCCAGCCAGCGCGGATCGACGCCGCACTCCTCGATCAGCCGGCTCAGGGTCGGCAAGAGCTGGCTGTCCTGGAACTGGCGGAACGACAGGTTGACCGCCATCTGCAGGTGATCCTGCCCGGCCTCGACGAGCGCCTGCAGGTCATGCAGCGCGCGGGCGATGACCCAGTAGCCCAGCGGCACGATCAGGCCGCTCTCCTCCGCCAGCGGGATGAAGGCATCCGGCGCCAGCAGGCCGCGCTCGGGATGCGCCCAGCGCACCAGTGCCTCGACACCGAGGATGCGCCCGCTGTGCAGGCACAGTCGCGGCTGGTAGTGCAGTTCCAGCTCGCCGCGGCGCAGGGCGCGGCGCAGCTCGCCTTCCAGATCCACCAGGGTGCGTGCGGCGCGGCTGCTGTATTCGTCGTAGGCATGCCAGGTGCAACCCTGGCTGACCTTGGCCTGGCGCATGGCCAGCTGGGCATGGCGCAGCAGCGGGTCGGCGCCAATGCCGGCATGGGCGTGGGCCAGGCCCAGGCTGCAGCCGAGCATCAGGCTTTCGCCGTCGAGCCAGTAGGGCTCGCCGAGCGCCTCGACCAGTAGTTCGGCCAGCTGCTCGGCGCGCTGCGGGCTGCGCCGGGTGTCGATCAGCAGGGCGAACTCGTCGCTGCCCAGGCGCGCCAGCGCATCGCCCGGCTCCAGCGCGGTCTCCAGGCGGGCCACCACCTGCAGCATCAGGCGGTCGCCGGCGGCATGCCCAAGTGTGTCGTTGACCCGGCCGAAGTTGTCCAGGTCCAGGTAGCCCAACGCCAGGCCGCGGCCATGGTGGTCGGCGAGCGCCTCCATCAGTTGCGCCTGGAAGCCCTGCCGATTGACGATGCCGGTCAGCGGATCATGGTCGGCCAGGCGCTGCAGGGTGCCCTGCATGTTGCAGCGCTCGCGCACGTAGCGCAGGCAGCGGCGCAGCACCTCGGGGCTCAGCTGGCTGCGGACCAGCCAGTCCACCACGCCCTCCGGCGGCTCGTCCGGCTCCTCTTCGAGCAGCAGGATCACCGGCCAGCGGCACGCGCCGGGGGCCGGCTGGCAGGCCGGCGCGGCAAGCACCACGCAGGGCTGGTCGCCTTCGAGGCGCTCGCGCACGCTGTCGGCCCCCGGCGCGACGATCAGTGGCTGGCGGCTCTCGACGGCCGCCAGGCACGAGCGCAGGCGCCTGGCCCAGGCAGGCTGGTCGGCAAGCAGGACCAGGGGCATGGTTTGGCTGGGCGCGGACACGCGACCTCCCGATTGGCGAAGGATGGAGGCAAACAGATCGCCCCGCTGACGCCACCTCCCTGTGTAGCGCGGGTGCACCAGGCCAGGCCTGCTTCCGGCACCGCGCCACAAGACTAAAGCAATCTGCGCATTAGCCAAGGCCCAGACGCGTCTGCGGCGCCCTTGCAGGGGCAATCGACCGCAAAACCGCCACCTGCGTCACGGCCATCCGGGGCGACGGACAACGGGTGGCGAGCGAGGCTTCGGCCCGCCGGCCTGCTAAACTCTCGCCCCCCTCGAAACGACCTGAACGAGACATGTCCCGACTCAACCCTCGGCAGCAGGAAGCCGTGAACTACGTCGGCGGCCCCCTGCTGGTGCTCGCCGGTGCCGGCTCCGGCAAGACCAGCGTGATCACCCGCAAGATCGCCCACCTGGTGCAGAACTGCGGCATCCAGGCCCGCCACATCGTCGCCATGACCTTCACCAACAAGGCGGCGCGGGAGATGAAGGAGCGCGTCGGCACCCTGCTCAAGGGCAGCGAGGCGCGCGGCCTGACCGTGTCCACTTTCCACAACCTGGGCATGAACATCATCCGCAAGGAATACGCGCGCCTGGGCTACAAGCCCGGCTTCTCGATCTTCGATGACGGCGACATCAAGGCGCTGCTCACCGACATCATGCAGAAGGAATACGCCGGCGACGACGGTGCCGACGAGATCAAGAACCTCATCGACAGCTGGAAGAACGACCTGATCCTGCCGGACGAAGCCCTGGCCAACGCCCGCGGGCCGAAGGAGCAGACCGCCGCGATCGTCTACCTGCACTACCAGCGCACGCTCAAGGCGTACAACGCGGTGGACTTCAACGACCTGATCCTGCTGCCGGTCAAGCTGTTCCAGGAGCACAAGGACATCCTGGAAAAGTGGCAGAACCGCATCCGCTACCTCTTGGTCGACGAATACCAGGACACCAACGCCAGCCAGTACCTCTTGGTGAAGATGCTGGTGGGCATGCGCCACCAGTTCACCGTGGTCGGCGACGACGACCAGTCGATCTACGCCTGGCGCGGCGCGCGCCCGGAAAACCTCAACCTGCTCAAAGAGGACTACCCGTCGCTGAAGGTGGTGATGCTGGAGCAGAACTACCGCTCCACCAGCCGCATCCTCAAGTGCGCCAACATCCTCATCGCCAACAACCCGCACGTGTTCGAGAAGCAGCTGTGGTCGGAGATGGGCCATGGCGACGAGATCCGCGTGATCCGCACGCGCAACGAGGAGGCCGAATGCGAGCGGGTGGCGCTGGAAATCCTCACCGAGCACCTGCGCACCGGGCGCCCCTACAGCGACTTCGCCATCCTCTACCGCGGCAACTACCAGGCCAAGCTGATGGAGCTGAAGCTGCAGCACCACCAGATTCCCTATCGCCTGTCCGGCGGCACCAGCTTCTTCGCCCGCCAGGAGGTGAAGGACCTGATGAGCTACTTTCGCCTCCTGGTCAACCCGGACGACGACAACGCCTTTCTGCGGGTGATCAACGTGCCGCGCCGCGAGATCGGCTCCACCACCCTGGAAAAGCTCGGCAACTACGCCAGCGAGCGCAAGATCAGCATGTACGCCGCCGCCGACGAAATCGGCCTCGGCGCGCACCTGGACAGCCGCTATACCGAGCGCCTGGCGCGCTTCAAGCACTGGATGGACAAGGTGCGCCAGCAGTGCGCGCAGAACGACCCGATCGCCGCCATCCGCAGCATGGTGATGGACATCGACTACGAGAACTGGCTCAGGCAGAACGCCTCCAGCGACAAGGTCGCCGACGCGCGCATGGGCAACGTCTGGTTTCTCGTCGAGGCGCTGAAGAACACCCTGGACAAGGACGAAGACGGCGACATGACCATCGAGGACGCCATCGGCAAGCTGGTGCTGCGCGACATGCTCGAGCGCCAGCAGGAAGAGGAAGAAGGTGCCGAGGGCGTGCAAATGATGACCATGCACGCCTCCAAGGGACTGGAATTCCCCTCGGTGTACATCATCGGCTTCGAGGAAGAGATCCTGCCGCACCGCTCCAGCATCGAGGCCGACACCATCGAGGAAGAGCGGCGCCTGGCCTACGTCGGCATCACCCGCGCCAAGCGCAACCTGGCGCTGACCTTCGCCGCCAAGCGCAAGCAGTACGGCGAGGTCATCGACTGCACGCCGAGCCGCTTCCTCGACGAACTGCCGCCCGAGGACCTGGTCTGGGAAGGCGGGGAGGACGCGCCGGTGGAGGTCAAGGCCGCGCGCGGCAATGACGCCCTGGCGGCGATGCGGGCGATGCTCAAGCGCTGACGGCCGGGTCCGGTTTTCCCGCGACGGCCGGTTTGAATCCCGTAACCCGGCCGCGGCATGCTGGTGGCGTCGCGGTTACGGGAGGGTCGGGATGTATCACGGCGAACGCTTCAATGCCTGGACGCACCTGGTGGGCGCCCTGCTCGCCAGCTTCGGCGCCATCTGGCTGCTGGTCCTCGCCGCGCTCGACGGCTCGCCGGCAAAGATCGTCAGCGTGGCGATCTACGGCCTCAGCCTGATCCTGCTCTACAGCATCTCGACGCTCTACCACAGCCTGCGCGGGCGGGCGAAAGGGGTGATGCGCAAGCTCGACCACCTGTCGATCTACCTGTTGATCGCCGGCAGCTACACGCCGTTCTGCCTGGTGACCCTGGCCGGCGCCTGGGGCTGGACGCTGTTCGGCATCGTCTGGGGCCTGGCGGTGATCGGCATGCTGCAGGAGATCAAGCCGCGCTCCGAGGCTCGCGTGCTGTCACTGGTGATCTACGCGGTGATGGGCTGGATCGTGCTGGTGGCGGTCAAGCCGCTGTTCGCCGCCCTGGGCGGCGCCGGTTTCAGCTGGTTGCTGGCCGGCGGCCTCTGCTACACGGTGGGCATCGTGTTCTTCGTCTTCGACGACCGCTTCCGGCACTGGCACGGCATCTGGCACCTCTTCGTGATGGTCGGCAGCCTGCTGCACTTCATCGCCATCCTGTTCTACGTGCTCTGACCGCCGTCCGGGGTCGCCTGGCTGCCGAGGATGGCTTCCAGCTCGCCGGCGGCGCTGCGCAGGCGCGGCACGAACTCGAGCAACTGCGCCATCGAGCAACGGATCACCGGCGCGTGGGTGAACAGGCAGGCGCTCAGCTCGCCGCGGCCGTCGCGCACCGGCACCGCGCAGGCGACCATGCCGTCGATGAACTCTTCCGAATCGGTCGCCAGGTCCTCCTCGCGGATGCGCGCCAGGTCGTCGCGCAGCGCGCTGGGGTCGGTCACGGTATTGCGCGCCAGGCGCCGGATCGGCAGCTGGCGCAGCACCCGCTCCAGCTGGACCTCGGGCAGCGAGGCCAGGTAGAGCTTGCCGCTGGCGGTGCACCAGAGCGGCGTGTGGCTGCCGATCGGCAGGTTGATCTGCAGCGGCCAGTTGGTCTGCACCCGGTCGAAATAGAGCATGTCCAGCCCATCCGGGATGGCCAAGCCGCAGGTCTCGCCGATGCTCTCCGACAGCTGGCGCAGCACCGCCTGGCGCAGCGCCTTGTGCCGGCCGCCGCGCAGCACGTCGATGGCGGTGGTGTGCAGGCGATCGCCCGGCAACAGCCCGCCACGCAAGCCGAACTGCAGGAAGCCCTCCTTCTCCAGGGTCTGCACCAATCGATGCGCGCTGGCCTTGGGAATGTCCAGCTTCGCGGCCAGCGCCGTCGGCGTCAGCGGCTGGGGCGCCGCCGCCACCGCCTCGATGATTTCCAGCACGCGGGTGATGGAAGAGCCTTTCTCGCGGGGAGTGCTGCGCATCGTCTGCCTTGTCGTTCGATGAAGATGGACGCCCCACAGGGCGCCCGGGAGTGTAGCGACCGGCACCGCCAGTGCAACGGTGCCGCGCGGGTTACTTCATGGTCGGCATGGCGAACTCGGCGCCGGCACGGATACCGGTGGGCCAGCGCCGGGTCACGGTCTTCATCCGGGTGAAGAAACGCACCCCATCCGGGCCGTGCATGTTCAGCGGGCCGAACACCGAGCGCTTCCAGCCGCCGAAGCAGTGGAAGGCCATCGGCACCGGGATCGGCACGTTGACGCCAACCATGCCGACCCTGACGTTCTCCTCGAACTGCCGTGCGGTGTCGCCGTCACGGGTGAAGATCGAAGTGCCGTTGCCGAACTCGTGGTCGTTGATCAGTTGCAGCGCCTCGTCGAACGACGCAACCCGCACCACGGCCAGCACCGGGCCGAAGATCTCCTCGCGGTAGATGCGCATGTCTGGCGTGACCCGGTCAAACAGCGTCGGGCCGACATAGAAGCCGTTCTCATGGCCCTCGACCTTGATGCCGCGGCCGTCGCAGACCAGCGTTGCACCTTCCTCCACGCCCAGATCGATGTAGCCGCTGACCTTCTGCTGGTGCTCGCGGGTCACCAGCGGGCCCATGTGCGGCTCGGGCTCGACGCCCAGGCCCGGGCCGGTGCGCATCTGGCTGATTTCGCCTTTGAGCATTTCGACCAGTTTGTCAGCCACCTCGTCGCCGACACACACCGCGACGGAAATCGCCATGCAGCGCTCGCCGGCAGAGCCGTAGGCCGCGCCCATCAGCGAGCTGACCACCTGCTGCGGATCGGCGTCGGGCATCACCACCATGTGGTTCTTCGCCCCGCCCAGCGCCTGGCAGCGCTTGCCGTGGGCCGAGGCGGTGGCATAGATGTATTCGGCGATGGGCGTCGAGCCGACGAAGCTGACCGATTGCACCCGCTCATCGGTGAGCAGCACGTCCACCGCCTCCTTGTCGCCGTTGACGATGTTCAGCACACCAGCCGGCAGCCCCGCCTCGGCCAGCAGTTCGCCGATCAGCATCGTCGCGCTGGGGTCCTTCTCCGAGGGCTTCAAGACGAAGGTGTTACCGCAGGCGATGGCCACCGGCAGCATCCACAGCGGCACCATGGCCGGGAAGTTGAACGGGGTGATCCCGGCGCAGACACCGAGCGGCTGCATCAGCGAATTCGAATCGATGTCGCGGCCGACGTTGGAAGAAAACTCGCCCTTGAGCAGATGCGGGATGCCGCAGGCGAACTCCACCACTTCCAGCCCGCGGGTGACTTCGCCCTGAGCGTCGGAAAACACCTTGCCGTGCTCGCTGGTGATCAGCCGGGCAACGTCGTCGCGACGTTTTTCGAGCAGTTCCTTGAAACGGAACATGACCCGCGCGCGCACCAGCGGCGGCGTCTTCGACCAGCCTTCGAAGGCGGCCTGGGCAGCGGCAATGGCCTCACGGGTCTCGTCCGCCGAGGACAGCGAGACATACAGGCGCGGCTCGCCGGTGGCCGGGTTGTAGACGGTGGCGTGGCGCTCGGAGCGGCCGGCGACGGCCTCGTTGTTGATCAGGTTGCCGAGGGTCTGCATGGCTTCACTCCTGGTTCCAGACGGTTTCGTAGAGGTCGATGATTTCCGCTTCCGTGGGCACGCGCGGGTTGTTGCCCGGCGAGCCGGAGGCCAGCGCCTGACGCGCCATGGTCGAGCGCAGCTCGAAGAAGCGTTCGCGGGCGATGCCGAACTGTTCCGGGCTCGGCACCTTCAGTTCCTGGTTGATTGCGCGCAGCTCGGCGAGCAGCTTGTCGTTCGCCACCTCGACGCTGTCAGTCTGCGTGGCGACGCCCATAGCCCGCGCGCAGTCGGCATAGCGCTCCGGCGCCGCGGGAATCGAGAAGGCGGTGATCGCCGGCAGCAGCATGGCGTTGGACAGCCCGTGGGGCACATGAAAGAAGGCACCAATCGGCCGGCTCATGCCGTGCACCAGCGCCACCGAGGCGTTGGAGAAGGCGATGCCGGCCAGGGTCGCGCCAAGCATCATCGCCTCACGCGCGGCGCGGTTGTCCGGCTCGTGGAAGGCTGCGCGCAGGTTCGGCGCCAAGAGGCGCATGGCTTGCAGCGCCTGGGCATCGCTGTAGAGGCTGGCCTTGCGGCTGACATAGGCCTCGATGGCGTGGGTCAGCGCGTCGATGCCGGTGTCGGCGGTGACCCGCGGCGGCAGCGAGAGGGTCAGCTCGTAGTCGATCAGCGCGGCGATGGGCATGAAGCCGAGGCCCGCGCAGAGCATTTTCTCGTCGCTGGTCTCGTCGGTGATGATGGTGAAACGCGTCGCCTCCGAGCCGGTTCCGGCGGTGGTGGGGATGGCGATCAGCGGCAGGCCGGCTTCGCTGACATCGCGCGGGAAGCGGTAGTCGCGCATCTCGCCGCCGAACTTGCCGAGGATGCCGATGGCCTTGGCCGAGTCGATCGGGCTGCCGCCGCCGAGGGCGACGATGGAATCGAAATCGCCCTGGCGGACCATCTCGACGCCGGCGCGAATGGAGGCAGCGGTGGGTTCGGGCAGGGTGTCGGCGAAGCACTGGCTGGCGATGCCGGCCTCTTCCAGCTGACCGGCGATGCGCGCGACATAGCCAAGCTCGACCATCATGCGGTCGGTGACGATCAGCGGGCGACTGCAGCCCAGCTCCTGCAGCACGCGGGCGAGTTGCCCGCTGGCGCCAGCGCCGACTTCCATCAGGCGCGGCAGGACGATGCGGTGGCTCATGTGAGGTCCTCCGGGCCCGAGTTTTTCGCGCCCATCATTCTTATTCTGAGACTTAAAGTACCGTTATGGCTTTGGCAGACTAGAAGTGCTCGACTCACCCGTCAAGACAGAAATGAGAGCTTTCGTCTCGTTATTCGACAGACTGGGAACTGACCAGCCGCGCCAGGCAGTCATCGGCATCGCCCTGCAAGCGCTGGCGTGCCGCCCGCGCACGGCGTGCATCGGCGGCCGGGCGGATCGGCGCCAGGTTGGCATCGACATTCAACAGCACCGCCGTCAGCGCCACATGCAGCAGTCTGGCACCAGCCTCGACATCGCTTTGCAGGCTGCCGGCGGCCAACGGCCACGCAGCCACCGCGACCTCCAGGCCCTGCAGGCAGCTGTGCGCGGTGGCCAGCGGCACCGCGCAGGCCTGCCGGGCCGCCTCGGCCAGCGCGGCATCGTCCTGCTGCGCCGCCCGCAGGTAGGCGGTGAAGGCCTGCATGTCGTCCTCGGCGAAACGCCCGGGGCGCCCGAGCAGGCGATCGGCCTCGGCCAGCAGGGCGCTGCGCTCGCCATTCCCACCATGCGCCTGGCTGATGCGCAGGGCCTTGGCGACCAACGCCAGGCCGAGATCCGCCACCACCGCGGCGGCGGCACCGCAGCCCGGCGTCGGCGCGCTGCTGGCCAGCGCACCGCGGAATTCGGCCAACCGCGCCTGCCAGGGGTCGTCCATCAAGCCGCCGCCTCCTGCCAGGCCAGCAACACGTCGAGCATGCGGTTGGAGAAGCCCCACTCGTTGTCGTACCAGGCCAGCACCTTGACCAGCTCGTCCTGCACCCGCGTGTGGCTGAGATCGGCGACGCACGACAGCGGGTAGCCATTGAAGTCGCTGGACACCAGCGGCAGCGCGTTGCACTCCATCACCCCGGCCGGCAGGCGCCGGGCGCCCTCGATCAGCACTTGGTTGATCGCCTCGGCGCTGCCTGGCGCGCGTTCGGCGACGAAGGTCAGGTCGACCAGCGAGACGTTCGGCGTCGGCACCCGCACCGACAGGCCATCGAGCCGCCCGGCCAGTTCCGGCAGCACCAGGCCGATGGCCTTGGCCGCGCCGGTGGTGGAGGGAATCATCGACAGCGCCGCGGCGCGTGCGCGGTAGAGATCGCGATGCGGCTTGTCCAGCAGGTTCTGG
The DNA here is from genome assembly GCF_021726475.1 of Pseudomonas oligotrophica. Lineage (GTDB taxonomy): Bacteria > Pseudomonadota > Gammaproteobacteria > Pseudomonadales > Pseudomonadaceae > Stutzerimonas > Stutzerimonas oligotrophica. The sequence continues at coordinate 213,031 of NZ_JAKJRU010000002.1, read as the reverse complement.
TCGTTGGTATAGGAATGCACGGTGTTGAGCAGGCCCTGGCGGATGCCCACCGCCTCGTGCAGCACCTTGGCCAGCGGCGCCAGGCAGTTGGTGGTGCAGGACGCGTTGGACACCACCCGCTGGTCGCCGAGGCGCTGGTGGTTGACGCCGTAGACCACCGTCAGGTCGGCACCCTCGAGCGGATGCGAGGCCAGTACGCGCCGGGCGCCGGCCTGCAGGTGCTGGTCGACCTGCTCGCGCGTCTTGAACACGCCCGAGCACTCCAGCACCACGTCAACATCGAGCTCTTTCCATGGCAGCCGCGCCGGGTCGCGCTCGCGCAGCAGGCGGATCGACTGGCCGCGCACCTGCAGCATGTCCTCGCGCACGTCGACCTGGCCCTGGAAGCGGCCGAAGGTGGAGTCGAAGCGGGTCAGGTGGCCCAGGGTGGCGGCGTCGCTGAGGTCGTTGATGACCTCGACATGGATGCGCGTCTCCAGTTCGCGCTCGAACAGCGCACGCAGGACACAGCGACCGATACGGCCATAACCGTTGATGGCGATTCGCAACATGACAGTCTCCAGTGACAGGGGCTGCCCCAAGCTTAGGCGCCTGCGCCCAGGCTGCCCGGCAATCGCCGAACTCGCCGACGGCAGGCTCAAGGACGGGGCCTTGCGGAGCGAACCAGGCCTGCCGCACAGCCGGTCTGACGCGGCCGTCACTGCGCCGATTTCACGCACGGCGCGTTCACCGCCTTCGCCCGCCTTCATCCGTGCCGCCGCGGCAGCTGATGCTGCAGCATCACAGCAAGGCCGCGCGCTTTCGCCGCCTGTCGATCGAGCCGCCGGGCTGAGCGACGCGCTTTGAACTGGCGCCCCGATTTGCGCGAGAATGCGCGGCTTTCCAGGCTGCGGAAAGCTGCAGTGACGACGAGGCGACGCGAACCAGGCGTCGCCTCGTGCCGTTTCAGGGCCCGTCACCGATGTCTTGTCCGGCCTGTTTCCCAAGGGTTCGCTTGAGGTTGCGCGTTCGTGGAACAGCTGAAACAGAAAATCCGCAGTGAAGGCATCGTATTGTCCGACCGAGTCCTGAAGGTCGACGCCTTCCTGAATCACCAGATCGACCCGCAGCTGATGCAGGCGATCGGCCAGGAATTCGCCCGGCGCTTTCGCGATGCCGGCGTGACCAAGATCGTCACCATCGAAGCCTCGGGCATCGCGCCGGCGGTGATGACCGGCCTGGAACTGGGCGTGCCGGTGATCTTCGCGCGCAAGCACCAGTCGCTGACGCTGACCGACAACCTGCTGACCGCCTCGGTGTATTCCTTCACCAAGCAGGTGGAAAGCACCATCGCCATCGCCTCGAACCATCTCTCGGCCAGCGATCGCATCCTGATCATCGACGACTTCCTGGCCAACGGCAAAGCCGCCAAGGGCCTGATCTCGATCATTCAGCAGGCCGGTGCGAGCATCGCCGGCCTCGGCATCGTGATCGAGAAGTCCTTCCAGGCCGGGCGCCAGGAGCTGGAGGCAGCCGGCCTGCGGGTGGAATCGCTGGCACGGGTCAAGTCGCTGGAAAACGGCCAGGTCCAGTTCATCGAGTAAACGCGCGTCATTCCCCGCCCGGCTGCTGGCGCCAGAGCGCGACCAGCGCCCCTTGGGTGCCGGCCACCGGGTCGCTGACCGGCACCGCGACCCGTGCCGCGCGCGCTGCCGCCTGGTCATGGCTGGCCGCGTCGGGACGCAGCGAATCGTAACGCTGGTCCAGCGGATAGCCACCGACCACCTCGAAATCGTCGCTGGCCTGCAGCTGGCAATGCCCGGTGCCCGCCGGCAGCACCAGCGCATCGCCGGCGCGGACCTCCACCACCTTCCCGGACTCGCCACCGAGCATCAGTCGCGCATGGCCGCGCGCAACACCGAGCACCTCGTGCGCCGTGGAGTGGTAATGCTGGTAGTCGTAGACCGACGCCCGCCATTGCGCAGGCCACAGGTGGCTGGCGAACAGGCTCTCGAAGGCGCTGGCGTAGTCGCCGCCGGCCAGCGGCAGCTGGCGATAGAGCAGGACCGGATGCGCGCTGTTGGGCGTCCGGCCGTCGCTGGCGAAGAACAGCCGCTCGGGCTGCGGGGCGCTGCTGGGCATGTCTGACCTCCCGTCATTCACGGGCGCCGCGCAGGATGCGCGCACCCGGACATTGCCCTATGGACCGGTGCAGTCGGACTTTTCTCCCCGCGAGAACGACGAAGCCGCCCGGTTGGGCGGCTTCGTGCACAGCGCTCAGCGCAGGGCGATCACAGGCCGGACATGTGCTCGATGGCGGCCTTCAGCTCGTCGTCCGAGCAATCGGAGCAGGTGCCCTTCGGCGGCATGGCGCGGATGCCGTTGATGGCATGCTGCAGCAGCGTGTCCATGCCACCGGCTGCATCGGCACGGGCCTTCCAGTCGGCGGTGTCGCCGACCTTCGGCGAATTCAGCAGGCCGGAGCCATGGCAGGCGTTGCAGAACTTGGCGACCACATCGGCACCGCTGCGCGCTGCACCACCGGCCGCTGCGGCAGCACCGGCACCGGCCGCTGCACACTCTTCACCCTGCACGCAGACTTCGCCAACCGGCTTCAGGCGTGCAGCGATATCGTCGTTGGTCGCAGCCTGAGCGCTCACTGCCCACAGGGCCACTGCGGCAGCCTGCGCTACCAGGATCTTCTTAATCAGGTTCACCTTTTACCCTCATGTGGCTGGTTACGCCCGCGGCCACGGTATCGCGAGCGGCCGGTAGTATAGCGGCAAGCCGGGTCAGCCGAAACAATACGAAACGCCAGCGACCTTGTGTCGCATTGCATGGCCAGGCCTCAGAAATTCGCCGGCGTGGTGGCGCTGATCAGCCGCGCCGGCTCGCCGAAGGGGTTGCGGAAGCGATGCGGCTTGCTGCTTTCGAAGTAGTAGCTGTCGCCGCGCTCGAGCACGTAGATCTGCCCGTTGACGGTGAGTTCGAGGCGGCCCTCGACCAACATGCCGGCCTCCTCGCCCTGGTGGGTGAGCATCTCCTCGCCGGTGTCGGTACCCGGCGGGTAGGTCTCGTCGAGAAAGGCGATGGCGCGCCCCGGGTGGGCCTTGCCGACCAGCTTCATGTTCACCGCGCCGTCCGAGATATCGATCAGTTCGTCGGCCTTGTAGACCACCTGGGTATCACTGTCCTGATCGAAGTCCGGGGAGAAGAACTCCACCAGCGACATGGGAATGCCGCCGAGCACCTTCTTCAGCGAGCTGATCGAGGGGCTGACGCTGTTCTTCTCGATCATCGAGATGGTGCTGTTGGTCACGCCTGCGCGCTTGGCCAGCTCACGCTGGGACAGCCCCTTGAGCTTGCGAATGGTCTGCAGTCGAACGCCGACGTCCAATACGGGGATCCTCTGAAAGAGCGATGCGGATTGGCGCTAATGATGGCAACGGCGTTCAGAATTTACAACACGGCGAAGCGAGTCATCGCACAGGCGACGACTTGCTGCGGGGCCTCAGAGATCGGGCCCGGAAAGATCGGGCAGCGCGGCGACCACGGTGATTTCGATCCGCACCTCGGGGGCATACATCAGCGCCTGCACGGTGGTGCGCGCCGGCGCACAGCCCGGTGCGACCCAGGCGTCCCAGACCTCGTTCATCGCGGCGTAGTCATCGAGGTCGCGCAGGTGGATCAGCGCCGAGAGCAGCCGCGTCTTGTCGGTTCTCACCTCGGCCAGCAGGCGATCGATGCTGGCCAGGGTCTCGCGGGTCTGCTGGCGGATGTCGCCGTCCAGGTTGTCGGCCAGCTGGCCGGACAGATAGACCGTACCGCTATGCAGGACCGCCTCGCTGTAGCGGGTCTCAGTGTGCAGGCGCCGGATGGGCATGCTTGCGTTTCTCCTTGTGCTTGCCGTAGCGCGAGATGGCCAGCCCCTCGGTGCTGATCTGCGGGCGCTTGGAGGCCAGCAGGTCGGCCAACACCCGGCCGGAACCACAGGCCATGGTCCAGCCCAGGGTGCCGTGACCGGTGTTGAGGAACAGGTTGCGATACGGCGTGGCGCCGATGATCGGCGTACCGTCCGGCGTAGCCGGGCGCAGTCCGGTCCAGAATAGCGCCTCGCGCGTGTCGCCGCCCAGCGGATAGAGGTCGTTGACCACCATCTCCAGCGTCTCGCGCCGGCGCGGGTTGAGCGACAGGTCGTAGCCGGCGATCTCCGCCATGCCGCCGACGCGGATGCGCTGGTCGAAGCGAGTGATCGCCACCTTGTAGGTCTCGTCGAGCACGGTCGACATCGGCGCCATCGCCGGATCGGTGATCGGCACCGTCAGCGAATAGCCCTTGAGCGGGTAGACCGGCGCGCGGATGCCCAGCGGCTTGAGCATCTGCGGGCTGTAGCTGCCCAGCGCCAGCACGTAGCGGTCGGCCGTCTCCAGCTTGCCGTCGATCCAGACGCCGGCGAGGCGATCGCCGCTGCATTCCAGGCGCTGGATGTCCTGCCCGAAGCGGAACTCGACGCCGAGCCCCAGGGCCATCTCGGCGAGCCGGGTGGTGAACGCCTGGCAGTCGCCGGTCTGGTCGTTGGGCAGGCGCAGGGCACCGGACAGCTTGTGCGCGACCTTGGCCAGGGCCGGCTCGGCGCGGGCGATGCCGGCGCGATCGAGCAGCTCGTAGGGCACCCCGGAGCGCTCCAGCACGGCGATGTCCTTGGCCGCGGCATCCAGCTGGGCCTGGCTGCGGAACAGCTGGGTAGTACCCAGCTGGCGGCCTTCGTAGGCGATGCCGGTCTCGGCGCGCAGCTCGTCGAGGCAGTCGCGGCTGTACTCGGACAGCCGCACCATGCGCTCCTTGTTCACCGCATAGCGCGCGGCGGTGCAGTTGCGCAGCATCTGCGCCATCCACAGGTACTGGTCGATGTCGCCGGTCAGCTTGATCGCCAGCGGCGCGTGGCGCTGCAACAGCCACTTGATCGCCTTCAGCGGCACGCCAGGAGCAGCCCACGGCGAGGCGTAGCCGGGCGAGACCTGCCCGGCATTGGCGAAGCTGGTCTCCATGGCCACCGCCGGCTGGCGGTCGACCACCACCACCTCGAAACCGGCCCTGGCCAGATAGTAGGCGCTGGCCGTACCGACCACGCCGCCGCCCAGTACCAGAACACGCATCGCACGCCTCCTCACCCATTCGTCGCGGGTGTCGCTGAAAGTCATTCTCGAGCGGAGTATAGAAAGGCGCGCGCAGTGTTATTGCCTATATAAAAGGCTAAATTTGGCAGTTATTAACGCCTTCATTGGTTTTTCTGGAGTGCATTTCCCCATGCGAACCCGCCATCAGACCCGCCGCGAGCTGGACAAGATCGACCGCCACATCCTGCGCATCCTGCAGGCCGAAGGGCGCATTCCGTTCACCGAGCTGGGCGAGCGCGTCGGCCTGTCCACCACACCCTGCACCGAGCGAGTCCGGCGCCTGGAGCGCGAGGGCATCATCATGGGCTACTCGGCGCGGCTGAATCCGCAGCATCTCAAGGCCGGGCTGCTGGTGTTCGTCGAGATCAGCCTGGCCTACAAGTCCGGCGACATCTTCGAGGAGTTCCGCCGCGCGGTGCTCAAGCTGCCGCACGTGCTCGAATGCCACCTGGTGTCGGGCGACTTCGACTATCTGGTCAAGGCGCGCATCTCGGAGATGGCCTCGTATCGCAAGCTGCTCGGCGACATCCTGCTCAAGCTGCCGCATGTGCGCGAATCCAAGAGCTACATCGTCATGGAGGAGGTCAAGGAGTCGCTGGAGCTGCCGGTTCCGGACTGACCGGCAGCGGCCCTTGCCCGGTGCCGACCGGCGGCGCTTTTTGCCCGCCGGGTCAGATCCGGTCTACCCTTGGGCCCATGCAAGCACGTCAAGACACCCTTCCGCACCCCATCACCCGCGCCGGTTCCGCCAGCGAACACGCGCCTTCCTACTACGCCGCGAGCCGCCACCACGAACTCGACCTGCCCAGCCTGGAAGGCGAGCAGCGTGCCGACGTCTGCGTCGTCGGCGGTGGTTTCAGCGGGCTGAATACCGCCATCGAACTGGCCGAGCGCGGCCTCTCGGTGGTCCTGCTGGAGGCCCACCGGATCGGCTGGGGCGCCAGCGGGCGCAACGGCGGCCAACTGATCCGCGGGGTCGGCCACGATGTCGGGCGCTTCGCCGGCGTGCTCGGCGAGGACGGCGTCAACGAACTCAAGCGCATGGGCATCGAGGCCGTGCAGATCGTGCGCGAGCGCATCGAGCAGCATGCCATCGACTGCGACCTGACCTGGGGCTACTGCGACCTGGCGACCAAGCCGCGCGACCTCGAGCACTTCGAGGAGGAGTATGCCGACCTGCTTCGCCTGGGCTATGCGCACCGCCTGCAGCGCGTCTCGCGGGCCAACATGCCGACCATCGTCGGCTCGCAGCGCTACATCGGCGGGCTGGTGGACATGGGCTCGGGCCACCTGCATCCGCTCAACCTGGCGCTGGGCGAGGCCCGGGCCGCGCGCGCGCTGGGCGTGCAGCTGTTCGAGCAGTCGCCGGTCGAGCGCATCCACTATGGCCCGACGGTGCGGGTCGAGACGGCCAGCGGCAGCGTCCACGCCGACTCGCTGGTGCTGGCCTGCAATGCCTATATCGGCCGCCTGCAGCCGCGCCTGGCCGCCCGCGTGCTGCCGGCCGGCAGCTACATCATCGCCACCGAGCGCCTGCCCGAGGCGCTGGCGCACGAGTTGTTGCCGCAGAACATGGCGGTCTGCGACCAACGCGTGGCGCTCGACTACTTCCGCCTGTCGGCCGACAGGCGCCTGCTGTTTGGCGGTGCCTGCCACTACTCCGGGCGCGACCCGCAGGACATCCGCACCTACATGCAGCCGAAGATGCTCGCGGTCTTCCCGCAGCTGCAGGGCATCGGCATCGACTACGCCTGGGGTGGCATGATCGGCATCGGCGCCAACCGCCTGCCGCAGATCGGCCGGCTCGCCGAGCAGCCCAACGTCTACTATGCACAGGCCTACTCGGGTCACGGACTGAACGCGACACACCTCGCCGGACGACTGCTGGCCCAGGCCATCGCCGAGCGCGAGAGCACGGGTTTCGAGCTGTTCGCCAAGGTGCCGCACCGCGCCTTCCCCGGCGGTGCCGCGCTGCGCTCGCCGCTGCTGGCGCTGGGCATGCTCTGGCACCGCCTGAAGGACCGTTTCTGAATTTCGGCGGCGGCCTGGCGTCCAAGCGAAACGAGCCCTCGGACAGGAACCACCGTGCGCGCTTACCTGCTGCTTCTGATCGTGCTGGCGCTTGCCGGTTGCGCCAGCCACCCGCCACCGCTCCCCAGCCATGCGCTGCCGGCCGCGGGTTCACCCCTCACCCGGCAGGTCGAGCGCCTGGCCGCGGGGCAGCCTGCCGGGCATTCGGGCTTCCGCCTGCTGCCGCACAGCAACGATGCCTTCGGCGCCCGCGCCGAGATGATCCGCGCGGCGCACACCAGCCTCGACATCCAGTACTACATCCTGCACGACGGCCTCTCGACCCGGGCGCTGGTGGCCGAGCTCATCGATGCCGCCGACCGCGGCGTGCGCGTGCGCCTGCTGCTCGACGACACCGCCAGTGACGGCGGCGACTACCGCATCGCCACCCTGGCCGCGCACCCGAACATCCAGATCCGCGTGTTCAACCCGCTGCACCTGGGCCGCAGCACCGGCGTCACCCGCGCCGTCGGCCGCCTGCTGCACCTGTCGCAGCAGCACCGGCGCATGCACAACAAACTGATGCTCGCCGACAGCCAGCTGGCCATCGTCGGCGGCCGCAACCTGGGCGACGAATACTTCGATGCCGACCAGCGCCTGAACTTCACCGATATCGACCTGCTCGCCGTCGGCCCGGTGGCCGGGCAGCTGGCGCAGAGCTTCGACCAGTACTGGAACCACTCGCTGAGCGTACCCATCCAGCATTTTCTCTGGCGGCCGTCGCGCCCGTCGCGCCTGGAGCGCGTCCGCCAGCAGCTCGAGCATTACCTTGCCAAGGCGCGGCGCGAGGACGGCCCGCTCTATCGCCGGCTGATGAGCTACCAGCGCCAGCCGCGCCTGCAGCAGTGGTTCCGCGAGCTAATCTGGGCGCCGGGCGAGGCGCTGTGGGATGCCCCCGACAAGGTCACCGCCGACGGCCGGCCGGCCCGCGAGCTGCTGCTGACCACGCGCCTGGCGCCGGCCCTGCGCTCGGTCAAGCGCGAGCTGACGCTGGTCTCGGCGTACTTCGTGCCGACCGACAACGGCGTCGACTTCCTCGCCGGCCGCGCCGAAGCCGGGGTCGACGTGCGCGTGCTGACCAACTCGCTGGAGGCCACCGACGTTCCCGCCGTGCATGGCGGCTATGCGCCCTACCGCCGCGAGCTGCTCGAGCGCGGCGTGCGCCTCTACGAGCTGCGCCGCCAGCCCGACGAACGCCCGAGCTACAGCTTCTTCGGCGAATCGGAGTCCAGCCTGCACAGCAAGGCGGCGATCTTCGACCGCAAGCAGGTGTTCATCGGCTCGCTGAACTTCGACCCGCGCTCGGTGCTGTGGAACACCGAGGTCGGCGTGCTGGTGCAGAGCCCGGCGCTGGCCGACGAGGTGCAGCGCCTGACCGCCCAGGGCATGGCGCCGGCGGTCAGCTACGAGGTCCGCCTGGTGCGTCTCGACGGCCGCAAGGTGCTCGCCTGGGTCGCCGAGGACAACGGCCGCCGGCACATGCTGCTGCGCGAGCCAGGCGGCCTGTGGCGCCGCATCAATGCCTGGCTGACCGACATCATCGGCCTGGAGCACATGCTCTGAGCGGTCCGCCGGCCGGTCGCGCAAATCACACCTTGGAGTGATACCACTTTGCCAGCGCTGGACTAGGCTCTGGCGGTTGCCAATACGCACCCACCACGCTTCGATAAGAACAACAAAGGAGCACAACATGCGCCATCGCATGAGGATATGGCTCATCGCCCTGTTCATCGGCTGGCTGCCGGCGCTCGCCGAAAGCAGCCCCGAGCCGGGCGTCTCGCCCCTGCAGAGCCTGCAGATCCACGCCAGCCGCGCCACCAGCAGCCTGCTGCTCTACCGCGGCGAAGGCTTCCAGAAAGCCCACCTGGCCCGCATGGAGGAAGACATCCGCGCGCTCGCCGCGGCGCTGCAGGCCACCCCTTCGCCGAATGCGGAATTGCGCGAACGGCACCAGGCGCTGGAAGCCAAGCTGCGCGAGGGCGCAGCCTTCGGCTTCGCCGAGGACGACATGCCCTGGGGCTGGCCGCTGGAGCTGAGCAAGGCCCTGCGCGACTTCCTCACCGCGGCGCGCAGCCAGCAGGGCGGGAATACCCGGGCCGAGCTGCCGGCCAAGGTCGAGTACCTCGCCGTGCAGTACCTGAGCCGTGCCTACATCGGCTCGTTCGAGACGGCCCGCGAGCAGCCCGACACCTATCTCGGCCAGGACGAGCGCCAGCTGGTCCCGGCGATCGACGCCGAGTTCGCCTCGCTGGGCCCGCAGCTGGCCCCGCTCAAGACCCGCTGGGACTTCCTCAAGGTCGCCCTGCAGGACATGAACAGCGCCAGCAACAACTTCTCCACCGCTTCGGGCCGGCCCTTCGCGCCGATCACCGTCGACCGCCACACGCGCAGCCTGAGCGACCAGTGGATGGCGCGGGCGCGCTGATCCTCAGGCCCTGGCACGCGCCTCGCGCAGCCGCACCGGGCCGACCCGCGCCTCGATCGCCTGGCGCAGCGGCTGGCGCAGGCCGAGCAGAAAGCCCAGCTCGGCGGCGACGAACAGCGGGCCGACCAGCAGCCCGCTGAGATCATCGACGAATGCCGGCTTGCGCCCTTCGAAGTAGTGCCCGACGAACTGGACGATCCAGCCGCCGACGAACAGCCCCAGGCCCAGCGCCAGCCAGACCGCCGTCGGCCCGCGCGCCAGCCAGGCACCGAGCCACAGGCACTGTGCCAGGAACGCGACCATCACCAGGCCGTAGCGCAGGTCCAGGCGCAGGTAGAAGGCACCGGCGGCGAACGCCACCGGCCACAGCGGGCTGAGCCAGAACCCGGCCACGTCCAGGCCCGGGCGCGACAGCAGGATCGCCACCGCCAGCACGATCAGCGGGATGCCGACGAAGTGCGTCAGCAGGTTGCGCGGGTCGCGGTGATAGGCAGCGTATTGGCAGAGGTGATCGGTCAGCGTCTTCACGGCCAGGTCTCCGGTTTTCAGCGAGCCCGCGGGAATCGCGGGCCCACCGAGAATCGGCCCATCCTAGCGCCGCCTGCGACCGATTGCCGCACAGTCGCAACAGAATCAGTCTTCCGGGCGATAGCCCAGGCGCAGGCCGCCCCAGTGGCGACCCTTGACCAGGATCGGCACCGAGAGGTCGTGCATCAGCTCGCCGGTGTCGCGGCTGTAGGTCTGCAACAGCAGGCGCCGGCGGTGGCTGCCGCAGCGTGCACCGGTGCGATCGTTGAACAGGCGCTTGCCGCGGCTGCGCGCGCGGTCGACCTCGGGGTCGCCGACCGGCGGGTGGTTGAACGCCCGGTTGTGCGTCGGCACGTAGCCTTCGGCAGTGGTCGCGATGGCGTAGACAATGACCTCGCTGTCGGCCAGCAACGGCTCCTGGATCGCCGGCAGCACTTCGTCGGCATAGCGGTCGAAGCGGGTGTGGTACTTCAGCGGATCGGTACCGGCCTGGGCCTGGTAGTTGCGGTCGAACAGGTCCTCCAGGCGAATGCGCCCGGCATCGACATCCGCCTCGAAACGCGCCCCGATGTCGGCGGCGCCGCGCCGGGCCAGGTCGTACATGCGCTGGTGGTAGTCGTCCAGCTGCACCTCGGCGAGCTGCTCGCTGGCGCTTTCGGCCTGGCCGACCAGTTTCTCCGCGGCGCGCTCGAGCTGGCGCGTCTGCTCGCCGCTGTCCAGGGCATCGCCGCGCAGCTGGTCGAGGGCGACGAACAGCGCGCTGAGACGCTCGTGGTTGCTGGCGGTGCCATCGGTGATCTGCGCCACCTGCGCCTCGACGCCGCTGGCCAGCTCGGCAATGCCGGTCAACTGCTCGCCGGCCCCGGCGACCTGGGCCGCCGCCTGGTCGAGCTCCTGCGCCTGCTGCTGGATGTAGCTGACCACCGCCTCGCTCTGCTGGCGGATGTCGGCGACCATCCGGCCGACCTCCTCGGTGGCGCTGCTGGTGCGCGCCGCCAGGTTTCGTACCTCGTCGGCGACCACCGCGAAGCCGCGCCCCGCCTCGCCGGCGCGCGCCGCCTCGATGGCCGCGTTGAGCGCCAGCAGGTTGGTCTGGCTGGCGATGGACTGGATCACGTCGGTGATCTGGCGGATGTCCTCGGTGCGTGCCGACAGCCCGTCGATCAGCGCGCGGCTGGTGCGCGTCTGCTCGCTGAGCTGCTGCATCCGGGCGATCGCCTGGGACAGCCCGGCCTGGCCGGTGTCGCTGCTCAGGCGCACGCTGCCGGCCGCCTGCAGTGCCTGGCGCGCCTGCTCGGCGCCGTGCTGCTCGGTCTGGGTCACGGCCTCGGCACCGTTGGCGATCTCGCTGATCGCCTGCAGCTGCGATTGCAGCCGGCTGGCCAGCTGCTCGGCACTGAAGGCCACCTGCGCCGAGGCCAGCGCGTTGTGGCAGGTGGTACGCGAGAGGTTCTTGCTCAGTTCGGTGAAGTCGGTCTGCTCGGCCGGCGCAGGCCCGGCCTCGGCGTGCGCGCGCCAGCCGACGAACCAGGGCCACAGCGCCGCGCCCAGCAGCAGGGCGAGCGTGACCGGCACCGGCGGCGCCAGCCAGACATGCAGCAGCAACACAGCGCAGACACCCAGCCCGTGAACCAGGCCGGCCGACAGATAACGGCGATTGGCGGGACGCATCGAGGGCCTCTTGTTGTTCTCGTCGTCGAGCGGACACTTTTACCCCGGCCCGGCGTCTGGCGACACTGGCCCTTGGTAGCAATTGGCCTGTATGCAAGGCCTATCAGGCTAGCGGCCGCTGCCGGCAAAGCTGAAGGCCACCGGTCGCGCGGCGTCGCGTCGCATCCGTGCGGGCGGCCGGGCTGGCACCCTGCGGGTCGCGGAGCGGACCGGGCTCCAGGTGCCCCGTTGGCACCCTCAGCGCGGCCAATTTCGCCAAGCGGAACAAGATTCCGTGATATTGACCGAAGGCCCGAAGGCTGCCAGGCTGCGGCGCTACCCAGCCGCCTGTCGTGATGCCCGTCATGCCCAGCCCCCGCCGAATCCTCGCCCGCGCGTCGTCGCTGTGCGCCCGCCTGCCCGGCGTCCGGTCCGCCTGATGCTCGTCCTGCTGCCCCTGGCGCTGGCCTGCGAGCTACTGGCGCTGCTGACCCGCCTGCCCGCGCTGAGCGTGGCCAGCGGTTGTCTGCTGCTGCTGTTCTTCGCCTGCCACTGGCGCTCGCTGATGCCTTATCCGCGGCGCCTCGGGCTGGTCACCCTCGCGCTCCTCGGCTTCTGGCTGCTGCACGGCGAGGCCAACTGGGCGCAGGGCCAGCGCATGCTCGCCTCGGCGGCCTACTATGGCGCCTTCATTGGCGCACTCGGCCTGATGCACTGCCTGGTCAAGCGCCTGCAGCAGCTCGGCGAACTGCATCGCCTGCTGCTCGCCGGCCCGCCGGCCAGCCTCTACCCGGGCTACCTGCTGAGCACCTTCGCGCTCGGCTCGATCCTCAGCTTCGGCATGCTCAACCTGGTCTGCGGCTCGCTGGATAGCCACCTGCAGCGGCGCGACTGCAACGAGGCGCAGCGCCGCGAGGCGAGCCGCGGGGTGATGGTCACGGCGCTGCGCGGCTTCGCCCTGGTCCCGCTGCTGGCGCCGACCAGCGTGGTGGTGGCGATCCTCACCCGCGAGCTGCCCGGCCTCAGCTGGCCCCAGCTGCTGCCGTTCGGCCTGCTCGCCTCAGCGGTGCTGCTGCTGGCGGGCTGGCCGCTGGACAACCGTCGACTGCGCGGCCTGAAGCAGGCCAGGCCGCTGGCCGCGCCGCCCGCCCAAGCCGCGCCCGCTCGCCTGGGCGGCCTGCTGCTGGCCAGTCTCGCCGGGATCCTGGCGATCACCGCGCTGGCCATGCTGACCTGGCTGTCGGCGACCCAGGCGGCGATGCTGCTGGTCCCGCTGGCGGTGCTCGGCGCGCTGCTGGGCCAGGGGAACGCGCCACTGGCGGTCTATCGCGAGGTGCGCGACACCCTGGCCGGCATGCGCAACGAGACCTTTATCTTCGCCATCTCGGCCGTGCTCGGCGGGCTCGCCGCCAGCCTGGTGCCGGTGCAGGCGCTCGCCGACCAGCTCAGCCTGACCCCGGCGGCGCTGTTTGGCCTCGCCAGCGCCGGCCTGCTGGGGATCATCCTGCTGGCCCTGCTGGGCGTCGCACCGATCGTGTCGCTGAGCCTGTTCACCGCGCTGCTCGCCCAGCTGGCCACCCATGGCGTACCGCTGATGCAACCGGCGGTAGCACTGCTGATCGGTTTCTCGCTGGCCATGCTGCTCTCGCCCTACGGCCCCTCGGCGCTGCTGCTGGCGCGCCACGCCGGGCTCTCGCCGTGGCGCATCGCCTTCGGCTGGAACGGTCGCTTCGTGGCGCTGGTGCTCGGGCCGCTGTTGCTGCTGCCGCTGCTGGCCTAGCTGCGCTACATCCAGCCCAGCTCGGCCATCGACAGCGGCTCGCCGTCGCCGACGATGAAGTGGTCGAGCACGCGCACGTCGACCAGCCCCAGCGCGTCCTTCAGCCGCTGGGTCAACTGACGGTCGGCCTGGCTCGGTTCGGCGACGCCGGAGGGATGGTTGTGGGTGAGGATCACTGCCGCCGCATTCTGCGCCAGGGCGCGCTTGACCACCTGCCGCGGGTAGACGCTGGCGCCGTCGATGGTGCCATGGAACAGCACCTCGAAGGCCAGCACGCGGTGCCTGGCGTCGAGGAACAGGCAGCCGAACAGCTCGTGCGGCTCGTGGCGCAGGCGCGCCTTGAGGTAGTCGCGCACCGCCTGCGGCGATTCCAGTGCCGATTCGCGGCGCAGCCGCTCGGCCAGGTGCCGGCGGGCCATCTCCAGCACCGCCTGCAACTGCGCGTACTTGGCCGGGCCAAGGCCCAGGTGCGCACCGAATTGCGCAAGATCGGCCTCGAGCAGCGCACGCAGGCCGCCGAACTCGCCGAGCAGCTGGCGCGCCAGGTCGACCGCGCTCTTGCCGGCGACGCCGGTGCGCAGGAAGATCGCCAGCAATTCGGCATCCGACAGCGCCGCCGCGCCCTGTTGCAGCAGCTTCTCCCGCGGGCGTTCCGCCGCCGGCCAGTCCCGTATGCTCATGTCACCTCCCTGTCGAGCGGGCCCACTATTCCGTGATGGGCGCTGTGCTATCTTAGCCCGTCATTTTTCCGGGGTGCCCCGCGCAGTTTCGACGCAGTTCTCACCCCGGCACTCCCCTACAAGAAACAAGGCAGGCCTATGCAGCGGCTGTATCGTAAACGCATCGTCCTGGGCGTCGGCGGCGGCATCGCCGCCTACAAGAGCGCCGAGCTGGTCCGCCGTCTGCGCGACCACGGCGCCGAGGTCCGCGTGGTGATGACCCACGGCGGGCGCGAGTTCATCACCCCGCTGACCCTGCAGGCACTGTCCGGCCATCCGGTGCACCTGGACCTGCTCGACCCGGCCGCCGAAGCGGCCATGGGCCACATCGAACTGGCGCGCTGGGCCGATCTGGTCCTGATCGCCCCGGCCACCGCCGACCTCATGGCGCGCCTGGCCCAGGGCGTGGCCAACGACCTGCTGACCACCCTAGTGCTGGCGACCAAGGCGCCGGTCGCCCTCGCCCCGGCGATGAACCAGGCGATGTGGGCCGACCCGGCGACCCAGGCCAACCGCGAGCTGCTGCTCGAGCGCGGCATCCGCCTGTTCGGCCCGGCCTCGGGCAGCCAGGCCTGCGGGGATGTCGGCCTCGGCCGCATGCTCGAGGCCGAGCAGCTGGCGCAGGCCGCCGCCGACTGCTTCGAAAGCGGCCTGCTGACCGGCCTGCACCTCTTGATCACCGCCGGTCCCACCCAGGAAAACATCGACCCGGTGCGCTACATCACCAACCACAGCTCCGGCAAGATGGGCTTCGCCCTGGCCGAGGCCGCTGCCGAGGCGGGCGCCCGGGTCACCCTGGTCACCGGCCCGGTGTTCCTGCCCACCCCCGACCGGGTGCAGCGCGTCGACGTGGTCAGCGCCCGCGACATGCTCGCCGCCTGCGAAGCGGCGATGCCCTGCGACCTGCTGATCGCTGCCGCCGCGGTGGCCGACTACCGCCCCGAAGTGGTCGCGCCGCACAAGTTGAAGAAGGACCCCAACTCCGGCGACGGCCTGCTGCTGCAGATGGTACGCAACCCGGACATCCTCGCCACCCTCGCCGCGCGCGCCGACCGGCCGTTCTGCGTGGGCTTCGCCGCCGAGACCGAGAACCTGCTCGAGTACGCCAGCCGCAAGCTGCGCGACAAGAACCTCGACCTGATCGTCGCCAACGACGTGGCCAACCCGAGCATCGGCTTCAACAGCGAGGAGAACGCGGTCAGCGTGATCGATCGCCAGCAGCAGGTGACCCGCTTCGCCCAGGCCAGCAAGGGGCACATCGCGCGCACGCTGGTGGCCTTCATCGCCGACCGCTACCGGCAGGCATAACGCCCTTGCAGCGCGGCACGCCGCGCCCCACGAACCCACAGGCCCCGACATGCACAAGCTTCAAGCCAAGATCCTCGACCCCCGCCTGGGCCGCGACTTCCCGCTGCCCGAATACGCGACGCCCGGCTCGGCCGGCCTCGACCTGCGCGCCATGCTGCAGCAGTCCACCACCCTCGAGCCCGGGCAGACGCTGCTGATTCCGACCGGCCTGTCGATCCACATCGGCGACCCGACGCTGGCCGCGCTGATCCTTCCGCGCTCGGGCCTGGGCCACAAGCACGGCATCGTGCTCGGCAACCTGGTCGGGCTGATCGACTCCGACTACCAGGGCGAGCTGATGGTGTCCTGCTGGAACCGCGGGCAGCAGGCCTTCGAAATCGCCGTCGGCGAGCGCATCGCGCAGCTGGTGCTGGTGCCGGTGATCCAGGCGCAGTTCGAGCTGGTCGAACAGTTCGACGACAGCAGCCGCGGCGCCGGCGGCTTCGGGCACTCCGGCACGCGCTGAGCAACGACACCCGCAGGCCGCAAACTTTCAGGACGAAACCGAGGAGCCCCATGCCACTCTTCAAGCGCAATGCCAAGGACTCAGGCGTACTGAATCCGGCCCAGCCACAGACCGCGCCCCGCCGCGAATCGAGCCTCGCCGCACTGCTGCCGGGCGCGGCCGTCGCCCTGCTCGGCGTAGTCGCCGCTGCCGCCGTGCTCTGGCTCGGCCTGCAGCGCGACAGCGCCGAGCAACAACGCAACCTGGCCCGCGCCTGGGGCGAGAGCCAGGTCAGCGCCCTCGACCAGGCGCTGCGCCAGCTCGCCGCCGACACCCAGAGCGCCGCCGCCAGCCCGGCGGTACTCGCGGCGCTGGCCAGCGGCGATGCCGCGCATATCGAGGCCACCGAGCGCAGCCTGCGCGCCCCTTCCGGGGTGGTCGACGTGCATCTGCACCGGCGCGGCCAGGCCAGGCCGGACAGCAGCCGCCCGGGGCCGATGAACTTCGCCGCGCTCGACCTGCTGCAGCGCGCCGAGAACGGCAAGGCGCCGGCGCCGGAGGCCTACAAGGTCGGCGAGCGCTGGTTGGTGTACAGCGTCGCACCCGTGCAAGCCGATCCGCAGCAGCCGCTGCAAGGCACGCTGCTGCGCGTGGTCGAGCTGAACCGCGTGCTCGGCACCCTGCCGCAGCTGCCGGCCGACGCCGGGCAGCTGCAGATCGTGCAGCAGTTCGGCGGCAGCGCGGCGCAGGTCCTGGCCGGCGAAGGCAGCGGCACAGCCCCGGCGCTCAGCCTGGCCAGCAGCCACCCGAACTGGAGCCTGCGCTTCCAGCCTGCGCCCGCCGCCGGCGTGCCGGCCCTGCTGCTGGCGGCCGCGGCCGTGCTGGCGCTGGCCGGCGCGCTGCTCGGCCTGCAGCTGGTGCTCGGCGGCCAGCAACGGCGCCTGCGTCAGGACGTGCTGCAAATCGGCCGGCTGCTGCAGGAACTCTCCAATGGCAAGGTCATCCAACTACCGACCTTGAGCCTGCCGGCGCTCGATGCGCTGGCCCGGAACATGGCCCGGCTGCCGAATCGCCAGGCCGCTTCGGCCGGCGCCAGCAAGGTCGCAGTCGCGGCTCCCGCCGCGAAGCGCAGCACATCCAGCGAGTTCGTCGATCCGCGCCTGCCGGCCACCGACATTCTCGACATCGACATTCTCGACGAGGACCAGGACCCCTTCGGCCTCGACATCAAGGAGCGAGAGAACGCAATGAACAGCGCCAAAGCCCCGACCCTGCCCGCGAGCATCTTCCGCGCCTACGACATCCGCGGCGTGGTCGGCGACAGCCTGACCAACGAGACCGCCTACTGGGTCGGCCGTGCGGTGGGTGCGGAGAGCCTCGCCAAGGGCGAACCCAACGTATCGGTCGGCCGCGACGGTCGCTTGTCCGGCCCGGAACTGGTCCAGCACCTGATCCACGGCCTGGTCGACAGCGGCTGCACGGTCAGCGATGTCGGCATGGTGCCGACGCCGGTGCTCTACTACGCGGCCAACATCCTCGCCGGCAAGTCCGGGGTGATGCTCACCGGCAGCCACAATCCGCCGGACTACAACGGCTTCAAGATCGTCATCGCCGGCGACACCCTGGCCAACGAGCAGATCCAGCGGCTGCGCGAGCGTATCGAGACCGGCGAGCTGAGCGAGGGCGTCGGCCGTGTCGAGCCGGTCGACGTGCTGGACCGCTATTTCGAGCAGATCCGTGGCGACATCGCCATGGCCCGCCGGATGAAGGTGGTGGTCGACTGCGGCAACGGCGTCGCCGGCGTAATCGCCCCGCGCCTGATCGAGGCCCTGGGCTGCGAGGTGATCCCGCTGTACTGCGAGGTCGACGGCAACTTCCCCAACCACCACCCGGACCCGGGCAAGCCGGAGAACCTGGTCGACCTGATCGCCCGGGTAAAGGCGGAGAAGGCCGACCTGGGCCTGGCCTTCGACGGCGACGGCGACCGCGTCGGCGTGGTGACCAACGCCGGCACGCTGATCTATCCCGACCGCCTGCTGATGCTCTTCGCCAAGGACGTGGTGGCGCGCAACCCGGGCGCCGACATCATCTTCGACGTCAAGTGCACCCGCCGCCTGACCCCGCTGATCAGCGGCTACGGCGGCCGCCCGGTGATGTACAAGACCGGCCACTCGCTGATCAAGAAGAAGATGAAGGAATCCGGCGCGCTGCTGGCCGGCGAGATGAGCGGCCACATCTTCTTCAAGGAGCGCTGGTTCGGCTTCGACGACGGCATCTACAGCGCCGCCCGCCTGCTGGAGATCCTCAGCCAGGACAAGCGCGACGCCGAACAGGTGTTCGCCGCCTTCCCCTGCGATGTCTCCACCCCGGAGATCAACATCACGGTGACAGAGGAAAGCAAATTCACCATCATTGACGCCCTGCAACGCGACGCCCAGTGGGGCGAGGCCAACCTGACCACCCTCGACGGGGTGCGGGTCGACTATCCCAAGGGCTGGGGCCTGGTTCGCGCCTCCAACACCACCCCGGTGCTGGTGCTGCGCTTCGAGGCCGACAGCGAGGAAGAGCTCAGCCGCATCCAGGCGGTCTTCCACGAACAGCTGCAGCGCGTTGCGCCCGACCTGAAACTGCCGTTCTGACCCGCGGAGCCCTGCATGACCCTCAGCCGTGAAGCTGCCACCCAATTCGCCAAGGTACTGTCCGAGGCGCTGCCCTACATTCGCCGCTTCGTCGGCAAGACGCTGGTCATCAAGTACGGCGGCAACGCGATGGAGAGCGAGGAGCTGAAGACCGGCTTCGCCCGCGACATCGTGCTGATGAAGGCGGTGGGCATCAACCCGGTGGTGGTGCACGGCGGCGGCCCGCAGATCGGCGACCTGCTCAAGCGTCTGAACATCGAGAGCCACTTCATCGACGGCATGCGGGTGACCGACAGCCAGACCATGGACGTGGTCGAGATGGTCCTCGGCGGCCAGGTCAACAAGAGCATCGTCAGCCTGATCAACCAGCATGGCGGCAGCGCCATCGGCCTGACCGGCAAGGATGCCGGGCTGATCCGCGCGAAGAAGCTCAAGGCGACCCGGCAGACGCCGGAGATGACCAAGCCGGAGATCATCGACATCGGCCACGTCGGCGAGGTCACCGGGGTCAATTCCGAGCTGCTGGAGATGCTGGTCAAGGGCAACTTCATCCCGGTCATCGCGCCGATCGGCGTGGGCGAGAACGGCGAGTCCTACAACATCAACGCCGACCTGGTGGCCGGCAAGGTGGCCGAGGCGCTGAAGGCCGAGAAGCTGATGCTGCTGACCAACATCGCCGGCCTGATGGACAAGCAGGGCCAGGTGCTCACCGGCCTGTCCACCGAGCAGGTCGACGCGCTGATCGCCGACGGCACCATCTACGGCGGCATGCTGCCGAAGATCCGCTGCGCGCTCGACGCGGTGCAGGGCGGCGTCACCAGCGCCCACATCATCGACGGCCGCGTGCCCAACGCGGTACTGCTGGAGATCTTCACCGACGTCGGCGTCGGCACGCTGATCACCAACAGCGCGCGCTGATCGCCAAGCAAACGAAAAGGGGAGCCAACCGGCTCCCCTTTTTTTGTCCCGTCGCGTCAGTGGTCGACGCGGAACGACTCGAACATCGCCGGGATCCCCGGGAACATGCCGACGCCGAGCATCACCGCGCAGAGCAGGATGAACACGATCGACGGGATCACCCAGCGGTGCATGTGGCTCAGGCTCTGGCCGCGCTCCTTGTCGCCGATCAGCCCGAGGTTGTCGAGCAGCACGGTCAGCGACCAGCCGAACACCGGGTTGACCAGTGCCGAGGAGAACACCACGATCGCCGCCGACTGCGAGGTCTTGCCTTCGCGGGTCATCTGCATGCCGGCCTCGAGCAGCGGCAGGTACACCCCTACCAGCAAGGCCACGGAGAGCACCGGCGGCCACACCGCCAGGTCCATCGGGTAGCCGAGGATCGCCGCCACCACGCAGAGCAGGCCGGTCAGCACCGCGCCCGCCGGGATCGGCCGCTTGGCGATCGCCGCCGGCACCATGTAGGTACCCCAGGACGAGGCCAGGTTGCCGCCCCCCAGGGCCGTGCCCACGGCCTGGCGCGCCGCGGCGACGCACATGGTGTCGTCGATGTTCATCAGCACCTTGTCCGTGCGCGGCGGGTAGTTCAACTGCTGGAACACGCGATGACCGAGGAAGTCCGGCGACCACATCGCCACGGCGAGCACCGCGAACGGCGCAACGGCGACGAAGTGGTGCAGTTCCGGCAGGCCGAGCTGCCAGCCGCTGCTCTCGCCCCACCAGTAGGCCGGGTTGAGGTTGGGAATGCCCGGCTCGGTGGAAAACTCGAACGGCGCACCGAGCGCGAAGGCGATCACCGCCGCCAGCACCGAGCCCAGCGGAATCGCCAGCCAGCGCATGCGGATGTGCTCGAGGTAGGCGTACATGACGATGGTCGACAGCACCACCACGAAGGCGATGTAGCCCATGTCGAAGCCGTTGGCCCAGGCGAACAGCTTCTGGATCTGCGACGACACGCCGATGAAGCCGAGGTAGAGCAGCAGGCCGCCGCACACGCCATCACTGGTGAGTTTTGCCAGCAGACTGCCGCCCTTGGACATTCCCAGCGCGAATCCCAGCACGCCGACCATCAGGCCGAGCGCCATGGGATGCCCGCCCGAGGCCACGATCAGCGGGATCAGCGGGATCAGCGGGCCATGGGTGCCGGCCAGGTTGGCGGTCGGATTGAGGAAACCGGAGAACAGCACGACGAAGAGGATCGCCGCGATCAGCATCTCGAAGCGCACGTTCTCGATGACGAAGTCGTTGGACAGCCCCAGCGGCCCGGCGAAGGCCGCCACCACCGCGGCGACCATCACGATCTTGCCGATGGTGGCCGCCATGGCCGGCACCCAGTCCTCGATCTCGAAGCGGTAATCGCGAAATGGGAGGTTCGGACGCCAGCGTCGCGGCGCCATGATTTGCAGCTCATGCTCCAGATAGTCACTGCGCGAGGTGAACTCGGACTGCGGTCTGTGGCGCTCCCGGTAACTGCTTAGGTCGCTATCTTTCATGCGATCATCTCACCGTCGAAAAATTCGCGGCGAAAGGTACAGGCCCGGAGTCGAATACTCACCCATACCTTAAAAGCATTGATCCAGAGCGGCTTGTTTGTTACCGCCCCGGGTATAGCTGCGTGTGATCAAGATTTCGGCCGCGGCGAAGCCGCAGGCGGCTCAGCGCTCGCCGAGCAACTCGGCAATGCGCCGGCGCTCCTCGCCGAACGCCGCCTCCGCCTCTCGGCGGCTGGCCTCGTGGCGCTGCAGGTCGCGCTGCAGCCCGGCCTCTTCCTGTTCCAGGTTGGCGATCTGCGTCAGCAGGTTGTCCGGCACGCCCCGACCGGCCCGCTCATGGCTCGCCGCCTGCTGGCGCAGGCCGGCCTGCTGCTTGCGCAGCGCCTGCAGGTTGCCGCGCACGATGCCGATCAGGCTTTCCAGCTCCGCCAGCTTGCGCTTGCTGGCGCGCTCGACATCCTCGACGCTGGCATAGAGCCGCAGCAGCCGCGCATCCGCCGCGGCACGCTGCTGCTGCTCGAGCAGGCGCTGGCGCTGCGCCGCGGTGGGCGCCGGCGGCACCACCTGGATCACCCGCCCCTGCTCGTTGAGCACCTGGTAGCCGCGGCCGACGTGCTGCGGCGGCACGCCCTGGCGATCGAGCACCATCACCCCACGCTCGTCGGTGTAGCGATACAGCTCGGCACAGGCATCGCCGACGGCGAGGAGGAGGAGCGCTGTGCAGAGTGCGGCAGAGGCGACGCGCGGCATCGGCATGGAGCAGTTCCTGAAGGTCAGATCCCGTACTGCGCGCGGTAGGCCTCCACCGCCGGCAGATGTTGTTTGAGCTGATTATCGCCAGCCAGATACTCGAGAACCTGCGACAGCGACACAATACTGACCACCGGCATCGCGTAGTCGCGCTCCACTTCCTGGATCGCCGACAGTTCGCCCTGGCCACGCTCCTGGCGATCGAGGGCGATCAGCACGCCCGCCGCCTGGGCGCTGTCCTGGCCCTGGATGATCTGCATCACCTCGCGGATCGCGGTGCCGGCGGTGATCACGTCATCGACGATCAGCACGCGACCGTCCAGCGGCGCGCCGACCAGCGTGCCGCCTTCGCCATGGTCCTTGGCTTCCTTGCGATTGAAGCACCAGGGCAGGTCGCGCTGGTGCTGCTCGGCCAGCGCGATCGCCGTGGCCGAGGCCAGGGGAATGCCCTTATAGGCCGGGCCGAAGATGACATCGAACTCGATCCCGCTGTCGGCGACCGCGGCAGCGTAGAAGCGGCCGAGCTGCGCCAGCGCCTTGCCGGTATTGAACAGGCCGGCATTGAAGAAATACGGACTGGTGCGCCCGGACTTCAGGGTGAACTGACCAAAGCGCAGAACCCCGCGCTCGATGGCGAAACTGATGAACTCGCGCTGGTACGCCTGCATGTAGGAAAAGCCCCGGAAACAGCGATTTAGCTAATTGCGAAAAGGTTGGGTTATCATACACGGACGTGTTTTTAGGGGCCATTTATGCGGATCATCAGCGTCAACGTGAATGGCATTCAAGCCGCAGCGCAGCGAGGCTTGCTCAGCTGGTTGCAGGCGCAGAATGCCGATGTCATCTGTCTGCAGGATACCCGCGCCTCCGTTGTGGAACTCGACGACCCGGCCTACCAGCTGGACGGCTACTTCCTCTATTGCTGCGATGCCGAGATTCCCGAGCAGGGCGGCGTCGCGCTCTATTCGCGACTGCAACCGAAGGCCGTGATCACCGGCCTCGGCTTCGAGACAGCCGACCGCTACGGACGCTATCTGCAGGCCGACTTCGACAAGGTCAGCATCGCCAGCCTGCTGCTGCCCTCGGGCCAGGGCGGCGACGCCAACCTGAACCAGAAATTCAAGTTCATGGACGACTTCGGCCACTACCTGGACAAGCAGCGCCGCAAGCGCCGCGAGTACCTGTACTGCAGTTCGCTGTACGTCGCCCACCAGAAGCTCGACGTGAAGAACTGGCGCGACTGCCAGCAGAGCCCCGGCTTCCTCGCCCCCGAGCGCGCCTGGCTGGACGAGGTATTTGGCACCATGGGCTATGTCGATGCCCTGCGCGAGGTCAATCGCGAGGGCGACCTGTTCAGCTGGTGGCCCGATACCGAGCAGGCCGAGATGCTCAACCTCGGCTGGCGCTTCGACTACCAGATCCTCACGCCCGGTCTGCGTCGCTTCGTACGCGGCGCCCGCCTGCCGCGCCAGCCGCGCTTCTCCCAGCACGCGCCGCTGATCGTCGACTACGACTGGACCCTGAGCCTCTGATCGCTGCCCGCGCCGTCGCCACGGCGCGCGCCTGCGGCTACTTCACCAGCCGCCAGCAGAACGGGTAGCGATAGGGCTTGCCCTCGTTGGCACGGATACCGGCGATGACCACCAGCACCAGCGCCACCACGCTGACCAGCACCATCAGCGGAAAGCCGATGATGATCCAGGCCAACACCCCGCAGACCATCATCAGGATGCTGAAGGTGATCTGGAAATTCAGCGCCTCCTTGCCCTGCTGGTCGACGAACGGATCGAGATCCTTCTTCAGCTGCCAGACCAGCAGCGGCCCGACGACGTTGCCGATCATCGGCGCCAGAAACCAGAAGAACGCCGCGTAGTGACAGAGCATCGCCCACTGCCGCGCCTCGCGGCTGGGCAGTGGTACCGGTGGCTGGTCGATCATCGCGCGCGCCTCAACCGGCCAGCAGCGCCATGCGCTGGACCTCGAACAGCTCGCGCATGCCGCTCTGCGCCAGCTCGAGCATGGCATTGAGCTCGTGCGGCTGGAACGCCGCCCCTTCGGCGGTGCCCTGCACCTCGATGAAGCCGCCGGCGTCGGTCATCACCACGTTGAGATCGGTCTCGGCCGCCGAGTCCTCGAGGTAATCCAGGTCGAGCACCGGCTGGCCCTGGTAGATGCCCACCGAAACCGCGGCCACCATCTGCCTGACCGGGTCGCCCCCCTTGAGCGCACCGCGCTTCTTCATCACCGCCAGCGCATCGACCAGCGCCACCATCGCCCCGGTGATCGACGCGGTACGGGTACCGCCGTCGGCCTGGATCACGTCGCAATCGATGAACAGGGTGTTCTCGCCCAGCTTGCTCATGTCCAGCGCCGCACGCAGCGAGCGGCCGATCAGCCGCTGGATTTCCAGGGTGCGCCCGCCCTGCTTGCCGCGGCTGGCCTCGCGCTGGTTCCGCTCGCCGGTGGAACGCGGCAGCATGCCGTATTCGGCGGTCAGCCAGCCCTGCCCCTGGCCCTTGAGAAAGCGCGGCACACCCGACTCGACGCTGCAGGTGCAGATCACGCGGGTGTCGCCGAACTCGACCAGCACCGAACCCTCGGCATGCTTGGTGTAGTTGCGGGTGATGCGGATCGTGCGCAGCTGATCTGCGGTACGGCCACTGGGACGCTTCATGGGGAGGATCCTGTCTCGTTCTGGTGTGGCGGCCATTATAGAAGTCCGCGGCGGAAAAACGACTGCCGCACCGCGAAGGCGCCACGCGGCAGGCGGTTTTCCTTTACAATCTTTCGCTTTTCACGATCGGCATCGAGAGGCACAGATGGTCCACAGCATGACCGCATTCTCCCGCAGCGAGCAGGCCGGGCCGCACGGCACCCTCAGCTGGGAAATCCGCTCGGTCAACCATCGCTACCTGGAGCCGCACCTGCGCCTGCCGGAGGCCTTTCGCGATCTCGAGGGCCCGCTGCGCGAGGCGCTGCGCAAGGGCCTGTCACGCGGCAAGGTCGAGTGCACCCTGCGCTTTGCCGAGGAGAAAGCCGGCAGCACGCTGAAGGTCGATGCCGAGCGCGCCCGCCAGCTGATCGAGGCGGCGCAGTCGATCGCCGAGCTGATCGACAACCCTGCGCCGCTGTCGCCGCTGGAAGTGCTGGCCTGGCCCGGCGTGCTGGCCGCCGATGCCGCCGACCCGCAGGCACTCAACCGCAGCGCGCTGCAGTTGTTCGGCGAGGCTCTCGAGCAGCTGCGCCAGGGTCGGCAGCGCGAAGGCGAGGAACTGGCCCGGCTGATCGACGAGCGCCTCGAAGGCATCCTCGAGCAGGTCGCCACGCTGCGCGAGCAGGTGCCGCAGATGCTCGCCGCCCAGCGCCAGAAGATCCTCGACCGCTGCAGCGAGATGCAGCTGGAGATGGATCCGCAGCGCCTCGAGCAGGAAATGGTGCTGTTGGCGCAGAAGAGCGACGTGGCCGAGGAGCTCGACCGGCTGGCCACCCATGTCGGCGAAGTCCGGCGCGTACTCGCCGCCGGCGGAGCCGCCGGGCGACGCCTCGATTTCCTCATGCAGGAACTCAATCGCGAAGCCAACACCCTCGGCTCGAAGGCCTTCGACCCGCGCAGCACCCAGGCGGCGGTCAACCTCAAGGTGCTGATCGAGCAGATGCGCGAACAGGTGCAGAACATCGAATAGCGAGGCCGCCGGCGCCACCGCACCGGCTCGACAGACCCACAGCTTCTTTGCAGGAACCCGCCATGGCCGCCACCACCGGTACGCTCTACATCATTTCCGCGCCTTCCGGGGCCGGCAAGACCAGCCTGGTCAAGGCACTGATCGATGCCCAGCCGCAGGTGCGCGTCTCGGTCTCGCACACTACCCGGGCGATGCGCCCGGGCGAGGTGGACGGTGTGAACTACCACTTCGTCAGCCGCGAGGACTTCCTCGAGCGCCTGCAGCACAACGAATTCCTCGAGCACGCCGAGGTGTTCGGCAACCTCTACGGCACCTCGCAGCGCTGGCTGGAACAGACCCTCGCCGAGGGTTTCGACCTGATCCTGGAGATCGACTGGCAGGGCGCACAGCAGGTCCGCCGGCTGATGCCCCAGGCCCGCTCCATCTTCATCCTGCCGCCGACCCAGGAAGCCCTGCGCCAGCGCCTGAACAACCGCGGCCAGGACAGCGACGAGATCATCGAGCGGCGCATGCGCGAAGCGGTCAGCGAGATGAGCCACTATGTCGAGTACGACTACCTGGTCATCAACGACGACTTCAGCCATGCGCTGACCGACCTGCAGGCGATCTTCCGCGCCAACCAGCTACGCCAGCAGGCGCAGCAGCAACGCCATCGCCAGCTTCTCGAACAGCTGCTAGCCTGACCGAGCGGCCAGGGCACGCGCGGCCGCTGGATTTTTGCCGCTTCCCTAATAGCTGGTGATTTTTTAGACTATTCCGTCCGCTCGCCCGCACGGGCCTGCTTATCGCTACTGATCACGAGGAACACCATGGCCCGCGTTACCGTTGAAGATTGCCTGGACAACGTCGAAAACCGCTTCGAGCTGGTCATGCTGGCCACCAAGCGCGCGCGCCAGCTGGCCACCGGCGGCAAGGAGCCGAAGGTAGCCTGGGAAAACGACAAGCCGACCGTCGTCGCCCTGCGCGAGATCGCTTCGGCCCTGGTCGACTACGACGTCATCGCCCAGGACGAAATCGTCGATGAAGAACCGCTCTTCGTCCAATACGAGGAAGAGCCGAACGAGTCCATCTGATCAATGCCCGGTCGACGTCGAGCCGCCTCATGTGATGCCTGCCGGCGAGGAGCACTGCCTTGCCAGCCATAGACGCACTTGCCGATCGCCTGTCGACCTACCTCGGCCCGGACCAGGTCAACCTGGTCCGCCGCGCCTACTTCTATGCCGAGCAGGCCCATGACGGCCAGCGCCGGCGCAGTGGCGAAGCCTACGTCACTCACCCCCTCGCGGTAGCCAACATCCTCGCCGACATGCACATGGACCATCAGAGCCTGATGGCCGCGATGCTGCACGACGTCATCGAGGACACCGGCATCCCCAAGGAAGCCCTGGTCGCGCAGTTCGGCGAAACCGTCGCCGAACTGGTCGACGGCGTCAGCAAGCTGACCCAGATGGACTTCCAGTCCAAGGCCGAGGCGCAGGCCGAGAACTTCCAGAAGATGGCCATGGCCATGGCGCGCGACATCCGCGTCATCCTGGTCAAGCTCGCCGACCGCCTGCACAACATGCGTACCCTGGAAGTGCTCGCCGGCGAGAAGCGTCGGCGCATCGCCAAGGAAACCCTGGAAATCTACGCGCCGATCGCCAATCGCCTGGGCATGCACAGCATGCGCGTGGAGTTCGAGGACCTCGGCTTCAAGGCCATGCACCCGATGCGCTCCGAGCGCATCCGTGCCGCGGTGCGCCGTGCGCGCGGCAACCGCAACGAGATCGTCGAGAAGATCGAGCAGTCGTTGATCCACTGCCTCGCCCGCGAAGGGCTCGAAGGCGAGGTGATGGGCCGCGAGAAGCACCTCTACAGCATCTACAAGAAGATGCGCGGCAAGCGCCGGGCGTTCAACGAGATCATGGACGTCTATGCCTTCCGCATCGTGGTCGACAAGGTCGACACCTGCTACCGCGTGCTCGGCGCCGTGCACAACCTGTACAAGCCGCTGCCCGGCCGCTTCAAGGACTACATCGCGATCCCCAAGGCCAACGGCTACCAGTCGCTGCACACCACCCTGTTCGGCATGCACGGCGTCCCCATCGAGATCCAGATCCGCACCCGCGAGATGGAGGAGATGGCCAACAACGGCATCGCCGCGCACTGGCTGTACAAGTCCAGCGACGAGGAAGTGCCCAAGGGCACCCACGCACGTGCCCGGCAGTGGGTCAAGGGCGTGCTGGAACTGCAACAACGTGCCGGCAATTCGCTGGAATTCATCGAGAGCGTGAAGATCGACCTGTTCCCCGACGAGGTCTACGTCTTCACCCCCAAGGGCCGCATCATGGAGATGCCCAAGGGCTCGACCGCCGTCGACTTCGCCTACGCGGTGCATACCGACGTCGGCAACACCTGCATCGCCTGCCGCGTCAATCGTCGCCTGGCGCCGCTGTCGCAGCCCCTGGAAAGCGGCTCGACGGTGGAAATCGTCACCGCGCCCGGCGCCCGGCCGAACCCGGCCTGGCTGAACTTCGTGGCCACCGGCAAGGCGCGCACGCACATTCGTCACGCGCTCAAGCTGCAGCGCCGTTCCGAATCGGTGAACCTCGGCGAGCGCCTGCTGAACAAGGTTCTGGCCGGCTTCGAGACCAGCCTGGAGCGGATCGGCGCCGAGCGCATCCGCCAGACCCTCGCCGAATACCAGGTCGGCTCGATGGACGACCTGCTCGAGGACATCGGCCTGGGTAACCGCATGGCCTACGTCATCGCCCGCCGGCTGGTGGCCAGCGAGGGCGAGCAGGCGCCAGCCGCCGAAGGCCCGCTGGCGATCCGCGGCACCGAGGGCCTGGTGCTCAACTACGCCAAGTGCTGCACGCCGATCCCGGGCGACCCGATCGTCGGCCACCTGTCGGCCGGCAAGGGCATGGTGGTGCACCAGGAAAGCTGCCGGAACATCAGCGAGATCCGCCACAACCCGGACAAGTGCATCCAGCTGTCCTGGTCGAAGGATGTCACCGGCGAATTCAACGTCGAGCTGCGCATCGAACTGGAGCACCAGCGCGGCCTGATCGCCCTGCTCGCCGGCAGCGTCAACGCCGCCGACGGCAACATCGAGAAGATCGGCATGGACGAGCGCGATGGCCGCATCAGCGTCGTCCAGCTGGTGGTCAGCGTGCATGACCGCGTGCATCTGGCACGCGTGATCAAGAAACTGCGCACCATCAAGGGCGTCACGCGGATCACCCGCGTCAAGGCTTAACCGTATCGGCCGGCGAGCCCAGGGTGGATGTCGCTTTCACATCCCCCTGACTCCACTTTGCCTTATCGCTTGAGGCGCACCGCAGTTTCCGCCTGCGCAAACCGGGCGAGGCCTTGTCGCGCCACGACGATACAACCGCCGCACATGATCACGCGGGCAACTGCGAACCAGCGCTTGAAAACCGGCAGCCCGCTTGCGCACCACTCGCCTGTTTAGGCAAGGTGCCGCCTCGCATACCGATAAGGAAATTGGTCATGTCCGGCAAACCCGCCGCCCGCCTGGGCGATTCCAGCAGCTGCCCGAAGGCCGGGCATGGGAACAACCCCATCGCGAGCGGCTCGCCCGATGTTTTCTTCGACGGTCTACCCGCCGCCCGCGCTGGCGACAGCACCGGCTGCGGCAGCACCCTGTCGAGCAATCTCGTTCCCAATGTGCTGATCAATGGCAAACCAGCCGCCACCCTGGGCAGCCTCGGCGACCACGGCAGCGTAGTGATCGGCGGCTCGGGCACCGTGATCATCGGCACCTCGCACACCCCGGCGCCCTTCGTGCCACCCGGGCCGCTGAATATCGCCACCTCCGCGCGTGCCATGCCGGCCAGCCCCGCCTTGCCCCAACGGCCAACCACCCCCATCGCCCGCGCCTGGCAGGAAGAGCCCGGCGACCTCGCCCCACTGGGGCTGGAAGATGAGGACGAAGAGGAAGAGCTGGACGAGCAGCCGCAGCAGAAGGTGCGCCAGGCCATCACCCTGCGCATCGGCGTATTCTTCGACGGCACCGGCAACAATGCCGCCAACAGCGCGATCGGCGCCCAGTGCCGCGCACCAGCGCTCGGCCTCGGCGAGCAGGAAGCGCTGGCCATGGTCCAGCACTGCGAAGCCCATCACCTTGATCCGGACAGCAGCTATGCCAACGATGTGAGCAATATCTGGCGGCTATACAACCTCTACCAAGAAGACTCTGAAGCGAAAGAAGCCTCAGATGCACTCGCTGCCTACTTTCCTATATATGTCGCAGGTATCGGTACGACCTCCGGCAAGCCGGACACCCTATTTCCCGGTCAGGCCTTTGGTCGCGGCGCCACGGGCGTGCTGGCCAAGGTCGACGAAGGCCTGGCCTTGCTGGAAAAAGCGCTGGTTAGCTTCAACGACAAAAACTCCGAAAGCACACTGGCCCGGCTGGAGCTGGACATCTTCGGCTTCAGCCGTGGCGCGGCGGCGGCCCGGCATTTCGCCAATCGGATCGTCCTGCGCGAACAGGGGCCGCTGGGCAAGTTGCACCGTACGGGCAAGCTCGGCATGGCAACCGGCTTCGATTGGCGAGACGCCGTCGTCATCAACTTCATAGGTCTGTTCGATACCGTGGCCGCTATCGGCGGCTGGGACGACTGGGGCGATCCCAGCGATGACGTCAACGGCGGAATCGATCTCCATCTGGCGCCCGATGCGGCCCGCCAGGTGGTGCATCTGGTCGCCCGCGACGAATACCGGCGCAACTTCGCCCTCAACCAGGTCTCCCCGCCGCACCGGGAGATCGTGCTGCCCGGCGCCCATTCGGACCTGGGCGGCGGCTACCAGCCACTGTGCCGCGAGCGGCTCTACCCCATACGCCCACGCAGCAACTGGGTCAGCCGAACGACCACCCCATCCAACACGCTGGCCTACCAACAGGCGCAGCAAGACACCGAACTCGCCCGCCAGGCCGACCTTCTCGACCCACTAGACCGCACCGCACAGCTGGGAACGGACGCCTGGGAACACTTCATGCCGTCCAGCGACGGGCGCGGCGACCAGATGAAGTACGTGCTGGCGGCGCCCTATCTGGAGCGCAGGGTCTACGGGCACCTTTCGCGGGTGTATCTGCGGGTCATGCATGCGCTTGCGGTGGAAGCAGGCGTTCCGCTCGATTTCATCGACGAACAAGACAGCAAACTCTCTCTACCCGCAGAGCTTGTACCTATCAGCGGCAAGCTGCTGGCCTGGGCCAGAAGCGGCAACGGCGCGCTGGATATGGAAGAGGAGCGCCTGCTGCGCCAGCGCTATATCCATCTATCAGCCAACTGGAATGCCACCGCGGGGCGGGGCGGCAGCGTGCTCGATGTGGTCTTCGTCAATGCCCCGGCCAAGCGCGGACGGATACGCCATACCGAGCGACCCCTGGAGAAAAAGCGATGAGAGCACCGCTGTTTGTGCTGTTACTTATGATGCTCGGCGGCTGTGCCAGCGCTGAGAGAAACCCCGGAAGCCTGCCCTACAAATACTGGCGCCTGGGCTTCCTGGCTCCAGACCATATGGAGGCCTGGGTAGAAACCGCCGATGTGGAAGATATTCGCGGATATAGGTTTTTTCATGTAGGCAGCGGTACCGTATCCGTGCACTTGCCCACAGACGGAACAGGAAATGCCAGAGGCTGGCCGAAGACTTGGGGCAAGGGACGCTACGTCAACGGCGCCGACCTGCCCCGGCGCATCTACGTGCGCTGGCAATCCCTGGCCGAGCCCCAGACCTACCGGGTCATTCTCGATATCCCCGAACGCGCCCGACAGTTGATGAGCGAGCGGCTCGATCCGCCCTGCCCCGCCAGCGAATACCGGGAAGCCTTCGCCTTGGGACTCGCACCGGGCGGCGTGGTCAGGGGCTGGGTCATGAGCACCTGCGGCGAGCCCATCGAAGTCCTGCGCGCCCAGGCGGAAATCGAGCCAAAGGGCCCCTATGAAGGAACCTCCCAAGGGGCCCATCGGCCGCTTTCGGAAACATCCAGAGCCTATATAGAAAAACACGGCATCCCCTACGGCTCTTGGTGAGCAGGCAAGCGATCATGACCGCCTCCAAGTTGCCGCACATCTTGGCCTTACTGTTTCTCGGCGGCTGCGCCGAGAGAAACCCCGGAAGCCTGCCGTACAAATACTGGTACCTGGGTTTTCTGGCGCCGGACTATATGGAGGTCTGGGTAGAGACCGCCGGCGTGAAAGATATTCGTGGACGTAATTTTTCTCACGTAGGTAGCGGCATAGTTGCCGTTCGTACCCCGCCAGAAGGCCAAGGGAACGCTGCCGGCTGGGGTGAACGCTTCGGCAGGGGCGCGGGGCGCCACGTCAATGGCGCCGATCTGCCCGAGCGCATCTACGTGCGGTGGCAGTCCCTGGCGGAACCCCAGACCTATCGGGTGATCCTGGACATTCCCGAACGCGCCCGGCAATTGATGAGCGAACGGCTTGATCCACCCTGCCCAGCCAGTGATTACCGTTATGCCCTCACGTTGGGTCTCGCCCCTGGCGGCGTGGTCAGGGGCTGGGTCATGAGCACCTGCGGCGGGCCCATCGAAGTCCTGCGCGCCCAGGCGGAAATCGAGCCCAAGGGGCCTTATGGCGGGCAATCCGATGGCGAGTATTACTTCCTTTCGGAAACCTCCAGAGCCTATATCGAAAAACACGGCATCCCCTACGGCTCTTGGTGAGCAGGCAAGCAATCATGACCGCCTCCAAGTTGCCGCTCATCTTGGCCTTACTGTTTCTCGGCGGCTGCGCCGAGAGAAACCCCGGAAGCCTGCCCTATAAGTACTGGCGCCTGGGCTTCCTGGCCCCGGACCATATGGAGACCTGGGTAGAAACCGCCGATGTGGAAGATATTCGCGGATATAGGTTTTTCCATGTAGGCAGCGGTACCGTATCCGTGCACTTGCCCACAGACGGAACAGGAAATGCCAGAGGCTGGCCGAAGACTTGGGGCAAGGGACGCTACGTCAATGGCGCCGATCTGCCCAAGCGCATCTACCTGCGCTGGCAATCCCTGGCCGAGCCCCAGACCTACCGGGTCATTCTCGATATCCCCGAACGTGCGCGACAGTTGATGAGCGAGCGCCTCGACCCGCCCTGTCCCGCCAGTGAATACCGTGAAGCCCTCGCCTTGGGCCTCGCCCCTGGCGGCGTGGTCAGGGGCTGGGTCATGAGCACCTGCGGCGGGCCCATCGAAGTCCTGCGCGCCCAGGCGGAAATCGAGCCCAAGGGGCCATCCCAAGGCAAGACCGGCGGCCAGTACGCACTGCCATTAGAGCCCGAATCCAGAGCCTATATCGAAAAACACGGCATCCCCTATGGATCCTGGTGAGCAGGCAGGCGCATGCCGCGGCCACTGTTTGCGCGCAATACCGGGTTAGAATCCTTCTCCGCAGCTTTCACTCTTCACTTGAGGCTCGCCACTCAAGGTGTGCCGCACCCCCGAAGGAGATCCCATGTCCCGCACCGTCATCAGCACCGACAAGGCCCCGGCCGCCATCGGCACCTACTCGCAGGCCATCAAGACCGGCAACACCGTCTACCTGTCCGGGCAGATCCCGCTGAACCCGCAGACCATGGAGCTGGTCGAGGGCTTCGAAGCCCAGGCCGTGCAGGTGTTCGAGAACCTCAAGGCGGTCGCTGAAGCGGCTGGCGGCTCGCTCAAGGACGTGGCCAAGCTGAACATCTTCCTCACCGATCTCGGCAATTTCGCCACCGTCAACGAGGTGATGAGCCGCTACTTCCAGCAGCCCTACCCGGCCCGCGCCGCGATCGGCGTCGCCGCGCTGCCGAAGGCCGCGCAGGTGGAAATGGACGCGATCATGGTGCTCGACTGAGCCCGACACCCGGCAAGCCAAGTCGCTGCCGCGCTGCGGGGCGTCCAGCCGGGCCCCGCTGAGCGGCCGCTACTGCACCCAGACCTCGACCCGCCGGTTGCGCGGCTCGTAGGTCTCGTCCGGGGTCTTTACCAGCGGGTCCGCCTCGCCATGCGAGGCGACCCGCCAGTGCAACACCTCGACCCCGCTCCGCTGCAGTCGCCTCGCCAGCTGCTGCGCCCGCTGCATTCCCACCTGCTCGTTGTAGCGGGCCTCACCCAGCGAATCGGTATGACCGACCACACTGACCATCGCCGGCGCCCGTTGCCGCATGGCGCCCAGCACCTCGGCGAATGTCCCTTCCGACTCACGGCTCAGTGCGCCGGCATCGCGCAGGTACAGGCGAAAGCGAAGCGGATCAGGCGGTAGCGACGCGGCGCCCCAGTCCGGCGCGGCCGCGCTCGCCTGCCACCGCTGCACGGCGCCGGCAGTGACCGAGGCGGCATCGCCCGGCTGCTCGAGGACCACCCGCTCCCGGGCAGTCTGCAGCGTCGCCGTACCCGCCCCGCCCTCTTCGAGCAGCACGACCTGGCTGGTGCCGCAGCCCGCCAGCGCCAATCCGGCAAGCAGGATCACCCAGCGCCAGGCACTCATCGGCCCGCCCTCACCAGCACCGCGGCTTCGCCGTCCAGGCTGACCTCGCCGCCGGCGGTCTCGATGCGCCAGGCACCCTTGCCCAGCCGCGCCAGTTCGCCGCCATGGGCGTACAGGCTGCCGCGCTGCAGGCGCGCCCGGAACGCCAGCTCGCCGGCGGCAGGCGCAAAGCGGAAGGTCTCGAGCTGCAGGCGGCTGTGCGGGCCCAGGACCAGGCGCGTACCGTCGACCAAAGCCAGGCCCAGGCTGCCCGCCGCCGTGCTCAGGGTGGCACCGACCACCAACGCCTGGCCGACCTGCGCCGGAGCCTCGTGCCCGCGACTGCTAAAAACGGCCAGCCCATCGACCGCCCGCACCAGCCCGATGGCTTCGGGCAGGGCCGCCGCGAAGGCATCCACGCCCAAGCTCAGCCCGACCAGCAGGGCACAGAACCGCGAAGCTCGATACATGGATAGCCAAACCTCCCCTGTTACGGCTGCCTTTCTCTGGCAGCGACAATGCCCGGAGATTCCGTCGGCTCGGGCAAAAAGTGCACGCCGCTGTACAACCGCTCCCAGTCA
This sequence comes from Pseudomonas oligotrophica, assembly GCF_021726475.1. Classification (GTDB taxonomy): domain Bacteria; phylum Pseudomonadota; class Gammaproteobacteria; order Pseudomonadales; family Pseudomonadaceae; genus Stutzerimonas; species Stutzerimonas oligotrophica. The sequence continues at coordinate 178,344 of NZ_JAKJRU010000002.1, read as the reverse complement.
AGGGCGAGCCTCGAACGCCCGAAAAGATCCTCCATGGCCCCTGATCGATTGGCCACGAGTACGTGCCCGAGCAGCGCGCCATGGCTGCCAAACCCCGATTCGAGTTCCAGCCCTCACCGGTCATTCGTCGCAAAGCGACCCTCCGTTCGTCGCACCGCGCCAAGCCGGGCGACGCTTGCCGTATCCTCGCCAGCAGTCGGAGCGGGGGAATCCGACCAGCGGTCGAGCACATAACTCACATCCATAAGCCTGTGGCCGCAAAGCACTATGTGACGTGCTTGCGGGTCGGCCCGCGAAAAAACTGTGGTCCGCCTAGGCGGTTGTTTGTCGATGCATCGGGCTGTCCCGATTGGATGTGAAATGAAGAAACCACGCCTCCTGCAGGGCCAACGCGGCCTTGCGCTCCTCGCCCTGCTGCTGCTCGCCGGCGCCGCGCTGGCCTTCTGGGCGCTGCGCCCGGCCGTCCCGACGACGCCCGCAGAACCCGGCACGGCCGCCGCCATGCTCGCCGAGTTGAAGGATTCCCGCGCTCCCTGGCAAGCCAACCGTGGCGACCTCTCGCAGCTGGTCGGCGACCTGCGCGGCCAGCGGATCGCCAGCGCCGCGCTGGCGCCGGACGCGGTCTACGTGACCGCTCAGGACGGTGCCCGCTACTGGGTGCCGGACATCTCCGGGCGCGCGGCCGAGCTGCTGCTGAACCACTATGCCGCCACCACGGCCCCGCTGTTCCCGCTGGCGCTCTACGAGACCGACGCCGAAGCCGGCTGGTTCAAGACGCTCCTGCCCTACCTGCCCTTCGCCCTGGTGCTGGTGTTGGCGCTGGTCTACCTGGCGGTACGCAGCAGCGGCTTCCAGATCCAGCGCAAGCGCAGCGAGGTCAGCTTCGACGACGTGATCGGCGCCAGCGAGGCGAAGCAGGCACTGCGCGACGTCACCGCCTACCTGCGCGACCCGCAGGCCTACGCGCGGCTCGGCGCGCGCCCGCCCAAGGGCGTGCTGCTGACCGGCGAACCCGGTACCGGCAAGACCCAGCTGGCCAAGGCGCTGGCCGGGGAAGCGAATGCCAGCTTCATCCAGGTGACCGGCAGCGACTTCTCTTCGATGTACTTCGGCGTCGGCATCCAGAAGGTCAAGTCCCTGTTCCGCACCGCGCGCAAGCAGGCACCGTGCATCATCTTCATCGACGAGATCGACGGCATCGGCAAGCGCGCCGAACAACAGCGCTCCAGCGATGCCGAGAGCAACCGCATCATCAACCAGTTCCTCGCCGAGCTGGACGGTTTCGACGGCAGCAGCGGCGTGCTGGTGCTCGGCGCAACCAACTTCCCCAACTCGCTGGACCCGGCGCTGGTGCGCGAGGGCCGCTTCGACCGCAGCATCGCCGTCGGCCTGCCCGGCCTCGATGACCGTGAAGCGCTGTTCCGCCTGTATGCCGGCCGCGTGCGTGCCGAGCAGGGCCTGGACTTCGCCCAGCTGGCGCGCAATACCGTCGGCCTGACGCCCGCAGCCATCGCCCAGATCGTCAACCATGCCGCGCTGCTGGCCGCCCGCGCCGGGGCCGGCAGCGTCGCCATGGGGCATTTCGTCGACGCCATCGAGACCTGCCGCATCGGCGAGAAGCCTGCCGGTGTCAGCCCGATGTCGGAAACCGAGCGCAAGCGCATCGCCGTCCACGAGGCCGGCCACGCGCTGGTCGCCGCGGCGCTGAAGGTCGGCCGGGTGGAGAAGGTCACCATCCTGCCGCGCGGCCAGGCGCTCGGCGTCACCCTGGTCACCCCGGTGGAGGACAAGCGCCTGCACCTGCATTCGGAGCTGCGCGCGCGCATCCAGATGCTGCTCGCCGGCCGCGGTGCCGAGCAGCTGTACTTCCACGAGGTGTCGTCCGGCGCCGGGCAGGACCTGCAGGAAGCCTCGAAGATCGCCCTGTCGATGGTCGGCGCGCTGGGCATGAGCCCGAGCGGCTCGCTGCTCAGCCTGCAGGCGGTGCGCGATGCGCACATCGAGTTCGACTCCGGCGAAGCCATCCGCGCCGCCGACGACCTGCTGCGCCAGCTCGAACGCGACTGCCTGGCGCTGCTGCAGCGCATCCGCCCGGCGCTGGATGCGATCACCACGCGCCTGCTGGACGAGGAAACCGTGCCGGGCGAGGCCGTCTACGCCGCCATCGCCACGCTGCCGGAGGTGTCGCAGGAAGCCAGCGTCAGCCATATCGTCGGCCATGTGCTGCATGCCATCGATCGCGTCGCCGCCAGCGCGCTGGAACATGCCGAGCATTTCGAGCTGTCGCCGCAGGACAACCCGCGCGACGACGGGCCGGGAATGGCCTGAGGCCGGCGCGCCCCGGTAACGGCTTCGGTGGAAAAGCGCTGCGCGCGTTTTCCACCCTACGCTCCAACGAGCACTGCGTAGGGTGGATGGCCGAAGCCATCCACCGGAAGCCCCGCCCGCAGCCCTCGCCACCCACCACCCGCCACTCGAACCTGCGCGCCCTTCGCCCACTGCGTGGAAAAGCGCTGCGCGCGTTTTCCCCCCCTACGCTCCAACGAGCACTGCGTAGGGTGGATGGCCGAAGCCATCCACCGGAAGCCCCGCCCGCAGCCCTCGCCACCCGCCACCCGAACCTGCGCGCCCCTCGCCCACTGCGTGGAAAAGCGCTGCGCGCGTTTTCCACCCTACGCTCCAGCAAGCCACGTAGGATGGATGGCCGAAGCATCCACCGATAGCCCCGGTCGCGGCCTTGCCCGCGTAGGCAGACACGGCGCCACCCGGCCGCTGCTAGTCCAGCACCACCAGCCGGTTGGGCAACTCGTTGCGCGGGTGGGTCTTGGGTACCTGCTCGCGCAGCAGCTCGCCGCAGGATTCGATACAGGCGATAAAACCCTCGAGCACCTGCCCCTCGCGGACCTTGCTGGTGAACGCGGCGACCACGGCCTGCCAGGCGCTGTTGTCGATGCGACTGGAAATGCCACGGTCGACGAGAATCTCCACGTAGCGCTCGGCCTCGGAGACGAAGATCAGCATGCCGGTCTCGCCGTCGGTATGGTGCAGGTTGAGCTCAAGGAACTGCCGGCGCGCCAGGTTGCAGGCCCGCCAGCGGCGCACCGCCGGCGGAATCAGCCGGGTGGTCAGCCCCGGCAGGCGGAACAGCAGCGCCAGCACCACGAAGGTCGCCCATTGCACCAGCACCAGTTGCCAGGCGCTCAGCCAGCCGCTGAAGAACAGCAGCGCACCGGGCAGCAAGAGGGCGATCAGGCTGGCCCAGAGCAGTGGGATATAGCGATAGTCGTCGGCCCGCGCGGCGAGCACCGTCACCAGCTCGGCATCGGTGTGCGCCTCGACCCGCTCGATCGCCGCGGCGATCTGTTGCAGCTCGCTTTCGCTCAGTAGCGTCATGTTCTCTCCTTACCAGCCGCCGGAAGCGCCGCCGCCACCGAAACCGCCGCCGCCCCCGCCGAAGCCGCCGCCACCAAAGCCACCACCGCCGCCGAAGCCACCACCGCCGCCGAAGCCACCGCCGCGGCCCAGGCTGCCGAGCAGTGCGCCGAGCAGCAAGGCACGCCCGCCGCCGCGCCCGCCACGGCCGCCGCCGAGCAGGAAGATCACCACCAGCATGGCGAAGAACATCAGCAAGCCGAGCCCGCCGGGCTGCTCGCCCTGCAGCGGCACCACCGGGCGCAGTTCGGCCGGCAGCGGCTCGCCGCCGAGCACCTGGATGATCGCCGTCGCGCCATCGAGGATGCCGCGGGCGAAGTCGCCGTCTCGGAACGCCGGCACCATGATGCGATTGATGATCACCGAGGACTGCGCGTCGGTGAGGCGCCCTTCCAGGCCATAGCCGACCTCGATGCGAATCCGCCGCTCGTCGCGGGCGACGATCAGCAGTGTGCCGTTGTCCTCGCCCTTCTGCCCGATGCCCCAGGCGCGCCCAAGCTCGACGCCGAAGTCCTCGATGCTGCGCCCGCCGAGGTCGGGCACGGTGACCACCACCAGCTGCTCGCCGCCGCTGCGCTGCTCATGACCGGCCAGCAGGCTGGTCAGGCGCGCTTCGGTCTGGGCGTCGAGCAACCCGGCGCGATCGACCACCCGCCCGCTCAGCGCCGGCAGGTCGCGCTCTTGCGCGGCGAGCGGGCCGGCCAGCAGGAGCAGGCCGAGCAGGCACAGCGCGCGGATCATTCGAACTTCACTTGCGGCGCCTGCTCGGCGTTGGTCGCGGTGGCCTCGAAGGTCTCGCGGATCGGCATGTCGCTGTACATCAGCGTGTGCCAGATACGCCCGGGGAAGGTGCGGATCTCGGTGTTGTAGCGCTCGACCGCGGCGATGAAATCGCGCCGGGCCACCGCGATGCGGTTCTCGGTGCCTTCGAGCTGCGACTGCAGGGCGAGGAAGTTCTGGTTGGACTTGAGCTCCGGGTAGCGCTCGGAGACCACCATCAACCGGCTCAGCGCACCGGACAGCTGGTTCTGCGCCTGCTGGAAGCGCTGCAGCTGCTCGGGATTGTCCAGCGTGCTGGCATCGACCTGGATCGAAGTGGCCTTGGCCCGCGCCTCGATCACCGCGGTCAGGGTCTCCTGTTCCTGGCGGGCGAAGCCCTTGACCGTCTCCACTAGGTTGGGGATCAGGTCGGCGCGCCGCTGGTACTGGTTTTCCACCTGGGCCCAGGCGGATTTCACCTGCTCGTCGTACTGCGGGATGTTGTTGATGCCGCAGCCGGCCAGCAGCGACGAGATGAAAAGCACGACCGCCAGGTGCCAGGCGTGGGTGAAGCGCAGGGTTCGCATGATCCGTTCGTCCATCGATCCGAAGTGTTCCTCTAAGGATAGCCAGCCGGCGCAAGAGTTCAGGGCCGGCGCGCCGGGGCCGGATGCCGCAGCGGCCAGGGCGCCTGCGCCAGCAACCCGGCACAGCGTTGCTGCAGATGCTCATGCAGCAGCCGCACCGGCTGGCCCAGCTGCGCGCGATGGGCGCAGAGCAGGTTCAAGGGCGCGGGCTCGCCGCCCAGTTCCGGCAGAAGAACTTGCAGGCGCCCCGTGGCGACGTCGTCGGCGACATCCAGCCAGGACTTGTAGGCCAGCCCGGCGCCGGCCAGCGCCCAGCGGCGCACCACGTCGGCGTCATCGCTGAGCCGGTCCCCGGAAACCTGCACGGCCAGCGAGCTGCGGCCGTCCTCGAAGCACCAGCGGTCATGCACGCGGCCGGCGAGCATGAAGCGCAGGCAGTTGTGGGCCTGCAGGTCGGCCACCGTGCGCGGCGCGGCGTGGCGCTGCAGGTAGCCTGGCGAGGCACAGAGCACCCGGCGATTGCCCGCGGCCACCGGCAGCGCCACCAGGCTGGAGTCCTGCGGCTCGCCATAGCGCAGGGCGATATCCACCGGCTGGCGGAACAGGTCGGTCAGCCCGTCGCCGAGCAGCAGGCGCAGCTGCAACTGCGGATGACGCGCCTGGAATTCGTCGAGCCAGGGCAGCAGGACGTTGCGACCGAAGTCCGATGGCGCCGACAGCTGCAGCACGCCGCTGATCGCCTCGCGGCCGCCAGCGAGTGCCTGGGCGCCCTCGTGCAGGCTGGCCAGTGCTGCCCGGGCATGCAGCAGATACGCCTCTCCCTCGGCGGTCAGACGCAGGCTGCGCGTGGAGCGCGCGAACAGTCGCGCCCCCAGGCTCGCCTCCAGGCGCTTCAAGGCCGCACTGGCCACCGCCGGCGACACGTCGAGCCCACGCGCGGCCGCGGAAAGGCTACCGCTGTCGGCGGTGCGGACGAACAGCTGGAGGTCGTCGATACGCAGCATTTTCAAAATCCTGTTGAAAGAGCCTCGCTTATCGCCCCGTTTTTCCGCCGCGTCAAATAAACGAGCATGCCCGCACTCAACCGAACCCAATGGAGCAACAGCATGAAAGCGGTCGCCTATTTCGAATCCCACGCCATCGACGATCCCCGCGCCCTGCAGGACGTGGAACTGCCCGAGCCGGTACCCGGCCCGCGTGACCTGCTGGTGGAGGTGCGCGCCATTTCGGTCAACCCGGTGGATACCAAGGTACGCCGCAACACCCAGCCCGAGGCCGGTCAGCCGAAGGTGCTGGGCTGGGACGTCGCCGGCGTGGTGGTCGGGGTGGGCAGCGAAGTCAGCCTGTTCAAGGTCGGCGACGAGGTGTTCTACGCCGGCTCCATCGCCCGCGCCGGCGGCAACAGCGAACGCCATCTGGTGGACGAGCGCATCGTCGGGCGCAAGCCGCGGAGCCTGAGCTTCGCCGAGGCCGCCGCACTGCCGCTGACTGCCATCACCGCCTGGGAGCTGCTGTTCGAACGCCTGCAACTGGTGGAGGGCCAGGGCGCCGGGCAGCAGCTGCTGATCGTCGGCGCCGCCGGCGGGGTCGGTTCGATCATGCTGCAGCTGGCCCGCCAGCTCACCGAGGTCAGCGTGATCGCCACCGCCTCGCGCCCGGAAACCCAGGCCTGGGCCCGCGAACTCGGCGCCCATCATGTTATCGACCATAGCCAGCCGCTGCACGCCGAGCTGCAGCGCGCCGGTTTCGCCAGCGTCAGCCATGTCGCCAGCCTGACCCAGACCGACCAGCATTTCGACCAGCTGGTCGAGGCACTGACGCCCCAGGGCCGCCTGGCGCTGATCGACGATCCGGCCCGGCCGCTGGACGTGATGAAGCTCAAGCGCAAGAGTCTGTCGCTGCACTGGGAGCTGATGTTCACCCGCTCACTGTTCGAGACGCCGGACATGATCGAGCAGCACCACCTGCTGCAGCGCGTCAGCCAGCTGGTCGATCAGGGCGTGCTGCGCACCACCCTCGGCGAGCACTTCGGCACCATCAACGCGGCCAACCTGCGCCGCGCCCATGCCCTGCTGGAAAGCGGCAAGGCCCGCGGCAAGATCGTGCTGGAAGGCTTCTGAGCTAAATGACGCCGGCCGCGCGCAGGCCGGCGATCTGCTCGTCGTTCATGCCCAGCAGGCGCTGCAACAGCGCCTCGCTGTGCTCGCCGAGCAACGGCGGCGGGTCGCGGTATTCCACTGGCGAGGCGGACAGCCGCAGCGGGCTGGCCACCTGCGGCACGCGGCCGGCCAGCGGGTGCGGCATCTCGACGTTCAGCCCGCGATGCTGCACCTGCGGGTCGGCGAACACCTGCGCCAGGTCGTTGATCGGCCCGCAGGGCACGCCGGCCTGCTCCAGCGCACTGACCCATTCGGCCGTGGTGCGGAACACCGTGACCTGGCGGATCAGCGGAATCAGTTCGGCGCGATGGGCAACCCGCGCGCGATTGGTGGCGAAGCGTGGATCGGCCGCCCACTCGGGACGCCCGGCCACCTCGCAGAACTTGCGGAACTGACCGTCGTTGCCGACGGTGAGGATGATGTCGCCGTCGGCAGTGGGGAAATCCTGATAGGGCACGATGTTCGGATGGGCATTGCCCATGCGCCTGGGCGCCACGCCGGTGGTGAGGTAGTTGAGCGCCTGGTTGCCGAGGCAGGCGACCTGCACGTCGAGCAGTGCCGTGTCGATATGCTGGCCCTCGCCGCTGCGTTCGCGATGTGCCAGCGCAGCGAGCACGCCAACGCTGGCGTACAGGCCGGTGAGAATATCGGTCAGCGCCACGCCGACCTTCACCGGCCCGGCACCCTCCTCCGCATCGCTGCGCCCGGTCAGGCTCATCAGCCCGCCGAGGCCCTGGATCATGAAGTCGTAGCCGGCGCGTGTGGCGTAGGGCCCGTCCTGGCCGAAACCGGTGATCGAGCAGTAGATCAGCTGCGGATTGATCGCCTTCAGGCTTTCGTAATCCAGCCCGTAGGCGGCCAGCCCGCCGACCTTGAAGTTCTCCAGCAGCACATCGCACTGCGCCACCAGTTCGCGGATGATGCGCTGGCCCTCGGGCTGGGTGAAGTCGACGGTCAGCGACTGCTTGTTGCGGTTGGCGGTCAGGTAATAGGCCGCCTCCGAGGTGTTCTCGCCGTGCTGGTCCTTGAGATAGGGCGGGCCCCAGTGGCGGGTATCGTCGCCCGTGCCGGGGCGCTCGACCTTGATCACCTCGGCGCCGAGATCACCGAGGATCTGCCCGCACCAGGGCCCGGCGAGCACGCGCGACAGGTCGAGGACGCGGATATGGGACAGGGCGCCGGGCATCGCGGATTTCCTTCATGGGTAGGGTGGAAAACGACCACAGGTCTTTTCCACCAGTGAATACGGGACCGTGAGCAAAGGTGGAAAACGCTGGCGCGGTTTTCCACCCTACGGCGTCGTCAGAAGAACGCCTGGATGCCGGTCTGCGCGCGGCCAAGAATCAGCGCGTGCACGTCGTGGGTGCCCTCGTAGGTGTTCACCACCTCCAGGTTGACCAGGTGCCGGGCCACGCCGAACTCGTCGCTGATGCCGTTGCCGCCGAGCATGTCGCGAGCCAGGCGCGCCACGTCCAGCGCCTTGCCGCAGCTGTTGCGCTTCATGATCGAGGTGATTTCCACCGCGGCGGTGCCCTCGTCCTTCATCCGGCCGAGGCGCAGGCAACCCTGCAGGGCCAGGGTGATCTCGGTCTGCATGTCGGCCAGCTTCTTCTGGATCAGCTGGTTGGCCGCCAGCGGGCGGCCGAACTGCTGGCGGTCGAGCACGTACTGGCGGGCGGTGTGCCAGCAGAACTCGGCGGCGCCCAGCGCACCCCAGCTGATACCGTAGCGGGCACTGTTCAGGCAGGTGAACGGGCCACGCAGCCCGCGCACGTCGGGGAAGGCGTTCTCTTCCGGGCAGAACACGTTGTCCATGACGATCTCGCCGGTGATCGAGGCGCGCAGGCCGACCTTGCCGTGGATCGTCGGGGCGGACAGCCCTTGCCAGCCCTTCTCCAGCACGAAGCCGCGGATCTCGCCGGCGTCATCCTTGGCCCAGACCACAAAGACATCGGCGATCGGGCTGTTGGTGATCCACATCTTGCTGCCGGTCAGCCGGTAGCCGCCGTCGACCTTCTTCGCCCGGGTGACCATCGAACCCGGGTCGGAGCCGTGGTTGGGTTCGGTGAGGCCAAAGCAGCCGATGTATTCGCCGCTGGCCAGCTTGGGCAGGTACTTCTGCTTGGTCGCCTCGTTGCCGAATTCGTTGATCGGCACCATCACCAGCGAGGACTGCACGCTCATCATCGAGCGGTAGCCCGAGTCGATGCGCTCCACTTCACGGGCGATCAGGCCGTAGCACACGTAGTTCAGCCCGCTGCCGCCGTAGGCTTCGGGGATGGTCGCGCCAAGCAGGCCGGTCTCGCCCATCTCGCGGAAGATCGCCGGGTCGGTGTGCTCGTGGCGGAAGGCTTCCAGCACCCGCGGCGCCAGCTTGTCGGCGGCGAACTGCGCGGCGCTGTCGCGCACCATGCGCTCTTCTTCGGTGAGCTGCTGATCGAGCAGCAGCGGGTCGATCCAGTTGAAGCTTGCTTTGCCGGCCATGGGGGCTCCTCTTGTGGTCTTCGACACCGCGGTCGTGCGGGCGGGATGGACAGATCCTAGGCGCGGCGCCGCTGCGTCGCAAACGAGGATTTCGCATCCAGCTGTGCGTTCTGCTCACTCCGAGATAAGCTTTGCGACCACCAGCAGGCTTATCCCGTGAGGTCTTCGCATAATGCGCCGCAAGATTCCCAGTACCGCCGCACTGATCGCCTTCGAGGCAGCCGCCCGCCACGAGAGCTTCACCCGCGCGGCCGACGAGCTGGCGCTGACCCAGAGCGCGATCTGCCGGCAGATCGGCGGGCTGGAGGAATTCCTCGGCCTGGCGCTGTTCCGCCGCTCACGGCGCGGCGTGAAGCTCACCGCCGCCGGCCAGTCCTACGCCCGCCGCATCGCCGCGCAGCTGGACGCGGTGGAGCGCGACACGCTCTCGGTGATGGGCCAGCAGGGCGCCATGAGCATCGAGCTGGCCGTGGTGCCGACCTTCGGCACCCAGTGGCTGGTGCCGCGGCTCAGGCACTTCCAGGCGCTGCACCCGGAGATCACGGTGAACCTGACCAACCGTACCCGGCCCTTCCTGTTCGCCGACACCGAGTTCGATGCCGCCATCTACTTCGGCGACGCCGACTGGTCCGGTACCGAGGCGCACTACCTGATGCCCGAGGACCTGCAGCCGGTGTGCAGCCCCTCCCTGCTGAGCGACGGCCAGCCCTTCACCGCCCAGGCGCTGGCGGACATGCCGCTGCTGCAGCAGACCACCCGGCCCTATGCCTGGCGGCAGTGGTTCGACTCGCTGGGGCTGAAGGTCGCCCGCGACATGACCGGTCCGCGGCTGGAGCTGTTCTCCATGCTGGCGCAGGCGGCCGAGCATGGCATGGGGGTAGCGCTGGTCCCGCCGTTCCTGATCCAGCGGGAACTGGCCGAGGGGCGGCTGGTGCTGGCGCATCCGCAGGCCTATCGCAGCGAGACGCGGGCGTACTACCTGATGATTCCGGAGCGCAAGGTCGAATCGGCGGGGCTGGTGGCGTTTCGGGAGTGGTTGAAGGGCGAGGCGAGGGTTTGGCGGGAGGAGGTGTAGGGCCGTGAGGGATTTGGCACCAGAAGGGCCGTAGGGTGGAAAGCCGCGCAGCGTTTTCCACCCCAGGTAGCCTGCAGGTCTGCGTCTGACGAGCCAGGAGCCCAGCTCCCCGACATGAGGGCACCAGATCGCGGGATCAGGGCGAAACTACTTCTTCTTTTTCGGCTTCAGGTATTTCGTCAGCCCCTGAAACCACATCACCAGCGCCGGATTGCCCTGGATCTGGATGTGCTTGTCCTGAATGCCCTGCATGAACGCCAGCTGCTTGTTCTTCGCCGTCAGGGTGGCGAAGCCATAGGCGGCATCCTTGAACCCCAGCGAGAACGCCGGCTCGCTCGCCGGGCCGCACTTGCTGGTGACGCGCTGGTCCTTCACCACGAAGTGCCGGGCGACCTTGCCGTCCAGGGTATGCAGCTGGAAGGTCAGGTCCTTGTCACCCAGCTGCTGCTGGAACTCGGGATTGCGGCGGCTGGCCTTGGCCATCAGGCGGCCGAGCATCCACAGCAGGAAACGGAATTTCATCGTATTGGCATCCGACGCGGGAAATTCGCCGCATTGTAGCGGCTGGTCGGCAGCGGAGAAGTTCGGGTAACGGCGGGTCCGCCCGGGACCGGGCGGTCAGATCGCCCGGAGCCCGAAGGCTCCGGGAGGGCGCATCAGTTGATGGCGTCGCGCAGCATCTTGCCGGGCTTGAAGGCTACGGTGTTGCTGGCCTTGATGGTGACCGGCTCGCCGGTCTGCGGGTTCTTGCCGGCGCGGGCACCGCGATGGCGTTGGACGAAGGTGCCGAAACCGACCAGGGTGACGCTGTCCTTGCGATTCAGCGCATTGGTGATTTCGTCCAGTAGGGCGTTGAGAACGCGATTGGCCTGGTCCTTGGACAGATCGGCCTTCTCGGCGATGGCGGCGGCGAGTTCCGGTTTGCGCATTGGTAGCCTCTGAGACTTTGTTGTTGTTGTGTCCTGGCTGTCCGCGGACAGCCCTGAAGGCGCTGCGACAGCTCTGGCTGGGCAGACTCAGGGAGAATGGCACGCTGCTAGCACCTGCGCCAGTCCTCTACGACTCATGGCTTAGTCACGGCGAAGGCTTTAGCGTCAGAGCTTGCGGCAGTTCCGCCAGCACCGGCGGCAGCTGGCGATTGAGCGCGAGTTTCTCCTTCACCGCCTCGCCGGTCAGGGCGTAGCCCAGCAACCTGTCGTCACGGTCGAGGTACAGCGCCTTGATGTCCGTGCCCTGCCCTTCGACGACCCACCGGCCCTCGGCATCGGCGGCCGGCGGGGAGACTACCAGGGGGCAGGCCGGGGTCTTGACCGTGACCGGCATGGGACCGTAGCTGACCTCGGTCGGCGTACCGCTCAGCGTGCGCGCCAGGGCGCGCACGCCGCTCATCAGCGGCATCACATAGAGCAGGTTGAGGCCATCGACCTCGGCGCAGTCGCCCAGCGCATAGACGTGCGGCGCGCTGGTGCGCAGCTGGCGGTCGACGGCGATGCCGCGCGCCACCGCCAGCCCGGCCTGGGCCGCCAGTTCGGTGCGCGGGCGCAGGCCGACGGCGCTGACCACCAGGTCGCAATCGAGCGTGCGGCCGTCGGCAAGCTGCGCCTGCAGGCTTTCGTCGTGGCGATCCAGGTGTTCGACGAGGGTGCCCAGGTGAAAGCGCACGCCCAGCGTCTCCAGCCCCTGGCGCACCGCGGCGGCCGGCTGCGGCGGCAACAGGCCGGGCATCAGCTGCTCGGCCGGGGCCACCACGTCGACCTCGTAGCCGCCCAGGCGCAGGTCGTTGGCGAACTCGCAACCGATCAACCCGGCGCCCATGATCAGCACGCGCTTGCGCCCATGCGCCGCGGCGCGGAAGCGCCCGTAGTCGAGCAGGTCGTTGACCGGGTGGACCGCCTCGGCCGCATCCCCCGCCAGCGGCACACGCAGCGCCTGCGCACCCCAGGCGATCACCAGGTCGCGGTAGGCGACCGGCTCGTTGCCCAGCCAGATGCGCTGCGCCGCGGGCTCCAGCCGGGTCACCTCGGTGTGGGTGCGGATCTCCGCCTTGAGCTGCTCGGCCATGGCGCCGGCGCTGGCCATGCCCAGGCCCTCGGCATCCTTGTTCATGGCGAAGCCGGTGGAGAGCATCGGCTTGGAGTAGGAGCGCCCGTCGTCACGGGTGATCAGCAGCAGCGGGACCTCGCCGTCCAGCTTGCGCAGCTCGCGCGCCAGGTTGTAGCCGGCCAGGCCGGTGCCGATGATGACGATGGGTGCGCTCACGAAGGCTCCTCGCTTCAGGTGAATCGGATCAGGAGATGGCGATCATCTCGAAGTCCATCTTGCCGACGCCGCAGTCGGGGCAGACCCAGTCCTCGGGCACGTCTTCCCAGCGGGTGCCGGGGGCGATGCCGTCGTCCGGCCAGCCCTCGGCCTCGTCGTAGATGAAACCACAGACCACGCACTGCCATTTCTTCATGCTTCACCTCGCTTCATTGCGTTGCGCCGCAGGCTATACCAGAACAGGCTGGTCGCCCAGGCGACAAAAGAAAACGGGCGGCCTGGGCCGCCCGTCGTCACAGCGCTACGGCGCTCAGCCGCGAGCGGCGACCAGCGGATCGCTGATGCCCATCACGTAGAACCCGATCAGGCCGATGCTGCCGGCCAGGATGAGGTAGTACAGGGTCGGCAGCATGGTCTTGCGCAGGGTGATCCCTTCGCGACCGAGCAGGCCGACGGTGGCCGAGGCCGCCACCACGTTGTGGATGGCGATCATGTTGCCCGCCGCCGCACCGACCGACTGCAATGCCACCATCAGCGCACCGGAGATGCCCAGCAGGCCTGCGGTGTTGAACTGGAACTGCGACAGCATCAGGTTCGACACGGTGTTGGAGCCGGCGATGAAGGCACCCAGCGCACCGACTGCCGGGGCGAAGAACGGGTAGACGCTACCCACGCTGTTGGCCACCAGCTGCGCCATGGCCACCGGCATGGACACCAGGTCCGAACCGTTGACGCCGGAGTTGATCAGGATCCGCACCATCGGGATGGTGAAGATCAGCACGAAGCCGGCACCCAGCAGCGTACGGCTCGACTCGTGGACCGCGGCGACCAGCTCGCCCGCCCGCATGCGGTGCAGGAAGAAGGTGACGATCACCACCATGCAGAGGATGCCACCCGGCAGGTACAGCGGCTCGAGGGTACCGGCGATGCCGGTCTCGCCGAGGATGTCCTTCCAGCCGAAGCTGATCGACATCAGCGCCGCCTTGACGTCCGGGAACACCCGCGAGATGACCAGGAACACGGCCAGCAGCAGGTACGGCGCCCAGGCCATCGGCACGGAGATCGGCGTCTTGCCGGCGACGTCGTCGAGCTTCATCTCGATCTTGCCCATCCACTCGGCCGGCCACTCGCTGGCCGGGGCGAAGTCCCAGCTCTCCTTGGGCAGCAAGAAGCCCGCCTTGGCCGCCGGCACGACGATGGCCAGGCCGACCAGCGCGCCGATCATCGAGGGGAATTCCGGGCCGAGGAACACGCCGGCAGCGGCGTAGGGGATGACGAAGCACAGGCCGGTGAACACCGCGAACGGCGCCATCGCCAGGCCTTCAGCCCAGGATTTGTTGCGGCCGAAGTAGCGGGTCATGATGCTGAGCATGATCAGCGGCATGAGGATGCCGCACAGGGCGTGGATGATCGCCACCCGCGAGAAGATCAGGTGGAAGAACACATCCCAGTTGCTGCCCAGGGCGATCAGTTGCTCACCGATGCCGGTCTTGTCCAGACCACCACCCACACCGACCAGGATCGGCGTACCCACGGCACCGAAGGACACCGGGGTCGACTGCACCATCATCCCCAGCACCACCGCCGCCAGCGCCGGGAAGCCCAGCGCCACCAGCAGCGGCGCGGCGACCGCGGCCGGCGTGCCGAAGCCCGAGGCGCCCTCGATGAAGCAGCCGAACAGCCAGGCCACGATCAGCGCCTGGACGCGGCGGTCGGGGCTGATGTTGGAGAAGCCACGGCGAATCGCGGCGATCCCGCCGGAGTGCTTGAGGGTGTTCAGCAGCAGGATCGCACCGAAGATGATCCAGAGGATCGCCGCGGTGAGGATCAGCCCCTGCAGGGTCGAGGCCAGGACGCGGTTGAACGTCATGTCCCAGGCGAACAGGCCGATCAGCGCAGTAAGGACGAAAACCAGCGGCATCGCGTACTTGGCCGGCCAACGAAAGCCGATCAGCAGGACACCCGCCAGCACCAGCGGCACGAAGGCCAGTATGGACAGTAGTGTTTGACTCATTGTTGGTTCCTGTTTTTGTTGTGAACCGCTTTTTTGTCCGGGCAAGCCCGGTGCCTTGCATGGAACCCCGCTCCGTCACGGCCTTGCGGCCGACTGTTGCGGACCCCCGGGTGCCTGCCGAACTGCCTGGCAGGTCCCCATGCTCGAAAGCCCCGAACGCGAAAATCGGCGTCCGGGGCTCCTGTCTCGTGCCGGCGGGAGGCAGGCTCGCGCCGCGCCATCCATGGCCTGCTTCAGGCCGGGTTGGCCGCCTTGAAGCGCTGGCGCCACTGGTGCAGCAGCGGCTCGGTGTAGCCGGCCGGCTGCTCGCGCCCCTTGAACACCAGGTCGCTGGCCGCCTGGAAGGCGATGGACTTGGCGTAGTCCGGCGCCATCGGGCGGTACAGCGGGTCGCCGGCGTTCTGCTGGTCGACCACCTTGGCCATGCGCTCCAGGGTCTCCTGCACCTGCGCGCGGCTGACCACGCCGTGGTGCAGCCAGTTGGCGATGTGCTGGCTGGAGATACGCAGGGTGGCGCGGTCTTCCATCAGGCCGACATCGTGGATGTCCGGCACCTTGGAACAGCCGACGCCCTGTTCGACCCAGCGCACCACGTAACCGAGGATGCCCTGGCAGTTGTTGTCCAGCTCCTGCTGCTTTTCCTCGGCGCTCCACTTGTCCTCGGCGACCACCGGGATGGTCAGCAGGTCATTGAGCAGCTGCTCGCGCTCGGCGGCCAGGTCGATCTTCGCCAGCTCGCGCTGCACCGCCTGTACGTCTACCTGATGGTAGTGCAGGGCGTGCAAGGTCGCGCCGGTGGGCGACGGCACCCAGGCAGTGTTGGCGCCGGATTTCGGGTGGCCGATCTTCTGCTCGAGCATGGCGGCCATCAGGTCCGGCATGGCCCACATGCCCTTGCCGATCTGCGCGCGGCCCGCGAGGCCGCAGGCCAGGCCGACCAGCACGTTGTTGCGCTCGTAGGACTTGATCCACGGGGTGTTCTTCATGTCGCCCTTGCGCAGCACCGGGCCGGCTTCCATGCAGGTGTGCATCTCGTCGCCGGTGCGGTCGAGGAAACCGGTGTTGATGAAGGCCACACGGCTCTTGGCCGCGGCGATGCAGGCCTTGAGGTTGGCGCTGGTGCGGCGCTCCTCGTCCATGATGCCCATCTTCAGGGTGAAGCGCGGCACGCCGATCAGGTCCTCGATGCGGCCGAACAGCTCGTCGGCGAAGGCGACTTCGGCCGGGCCGTGCATCTTCGGCTTGACGATGTAGAAGCTGCCGGTGCGCGAGTTGCCCTTGCGCTTCAAGTCATGCTTGGCGATCAGGCTGGTGAATACGCCGTCCATGATGCCTTCGGGGATCTCGCGGCCGTCTTCGAGCAGGATCGCCGGGTTGGTCATCAGGTGACCGACGTTACGGATGAACAGCAGCGAACGGCCATGCAGGGTCAGGCTGCCGCCGTTCGGCGCGCTGTACTCGCGGTCCGGGTTCAGGCGACGGACGAAGCTCGAGCTGCCCTTGGCGACTTCCTCGCTGAGGGTACCCTGGACGATGCCCAGCCAGTTGCGGTAGGCCAGCACCTTGTCGTCGGCATCCACGGCGGCGACCGAGTCCTCGCAGTCGAGGATGGTGGAGACCGCGGCTTCGATCAGCAGGTCCTTGATGCCGGCGGCATCGGTCTGGCCGATCGGGCTGTTCGGGTCGATCTGGATCTCGATGTGCAGGCCGTTGTTCTTCAGCAGCACGGCACGCGGCTCGACCGCCTCGCCCTGGAAGCCGACGAACTTCTCCGGCTGCGCCAGCGCGGTGACGGTGCCGTTCTCCAGGGTCACCTTCAGCTGGCCATCCTGCACGCGGTAGGCGGTGGCGTCGGCGTGGCTGCCCTGGGCCAGCGGCGCGGCCTGGTCGAGCACGTTGCGCGCATAGGCGATGACCTTGGCGCCGCGCACTTCGTTGTAGCCCGGGCCCTTCTGCGCACCGCCCTCTTCGGAGATGGCGTCGGTGCCGTAGAGCGCGTCGTACAGCGAGCCCCAGCGGGCATTGGCGGCGTTCAGCGCGTAGCGCGCGTTCATGATCGGCACCACCAGCTGCGGGCCGGCCTGGGTGGCGATCTCGCTGTCGACGTTGGCGGTGTCGATCTTCACCTCGCCCGGCACCGGCAGCAGGTAGCCGATGGACTCGAGGAAGGCGCGGTAGGCAGCCATGTCCTGGACCGGGCCGGGGTTGGCCTTGTGCCAGGCGTCCAGCTCGAGCTGCAGGCGGTCGCGCTCGGCGAGCAGGGCACGGTTCTTCGGTGCCAGGTCATGGGCCAGCTGGTCCAGGCCGCTCCAGAAGGCGCCGGCTTCGATGCCGGTGCCCGGCAGCACTTCGTCTTCGATGAAGCGCTTGAGGTTGGCTGCGACTTGCAGGCGGCCCAGGGTTACACGCTCGGTCATCTGTCGTTCTCCTTGTCTGTTCAGTTGGCCAGGGCGGCGACGCCGGCCTTGGCGATCTGGGCGTCCTGCGCGGCGGTCACGCCGGACACGCCGACCGAGCCGATGACCTGGCCGTCGACCACCACCGGCACGCCGCCTTCCAGCGAGCAGACCACCGGCGCGGAGAGGAAGGCGCTGCGGCCACCGTTGACCATGTCTTCATAACCCTTGGTTTCGCGGCGACCGAGCGCGGCGCTGCGGGCCTTCTCGCTGGCGATGTAGGAGGCGATCGGCGCACAGCCGTCCAGACGCTCCAGCGCCAGCGGGTGGCCGCCGTCGTCGGCGACGACGATGGTCACGGCCCAGCCGTTGGTCTGCGCTTCGGCGCGGGCGGCGGCGAGGATGGTGGCGACTTCGGTCTGGCTCAGTACGGCTTTGCTTTTCATCTCGATTCTCCTGTCTGCGTATTTCGGTTGTTCGGTTGGCGCGCGGCGGGCGGGCCGGAGGGTTCGATTCGGTGGAAATTCGCTTTGCGAGATTTCCACCCTACGGCGTCGTAGGGTGGAAAACGGCGCAGCCTTTCCACCGTCACCCCATCGATTCCTCGACCACTTCGATCCAGTGCTTGACCGGCGTGCGGCCGGCGCCGTCCAGGTGCGTCTGGCAGCCGATGTTGGCGGTGACGATCACTTCCGGCTTGCCGCTCTCCAGCGCGTTGAGCTTGTTGTCGCGCAACTGATGGGAAATCTCCGGCTGGGTGATCGAATAGCTGCCCGCCGAGCCGCAGCACAGGTGCGCATCGGGCACCGCGGTGAGCTGGAAGCCCAGGCGGGTGAGCACGTCTTCGACCGCGCCGCCGAGCTTCTGCGCGTGCTGCAAGGTGCACGGGCAGTGGAAGGCCATGCGCTTGTCGGCGCGCACGTCGAGCTTTTCCAGCTCGGCGCTGCGCAGCACCTCGACCAGGTCCTTGGCCAGCTCGCTGACCCGCGCGGCCTTGGCCGCGTAGGCCGGGTCGTCCTTGAGCAGGTGGCCGTATTCCTTGACGAAGGCGCCGCAGCCGCTGGCCGTCTGCACGATGGCTTCGGCACCAGCCTCGATGGCCGGCCACCAGGCATCGATATTGCGCCGCGCGCGCTCGAGGCCGGCGTCCTGCGCGTTGAGGTGGTAATCCACCGCGCCGCAGCAGCCGGCTTCGCGCGCCGGGCTGACGCTGATGCCCAGGCGGTCGAGCACGCGCGCGGCGGCGGCGTTGGTGTTCGGCGACAGGCTCGGCTGCACGCAGCCCTCGAGCATCAGCACGCGACGCTGGTGCATGACCTGCGGGCGCGGCTTGGCCGGGCGGATCTCGCGCGGCAGGTGGCCCTTCAGCGAGGCCGGCATCAGCGGCTTCAGCGCATTGCCGGCGCCCAGCAGCGCCTTGAACAGGCCCGGACGCGGGATCACCGTGCGCAGGCCGCCACGCACCAGGCGCTCGCCAGTGGAACGCGGCACCTGGCGCTCGATGAAGTCGCGACCGATATCCAGCAGGTTGTGGTACTTCACCCCGGACGGGCAGGTGGTCTCGCAGTTGCGGCAGGTCAGGCAGCGGTCCAGGTGCAGCTGGGTGCTCTCGGTCACCTCGCCGCCCTCGAGCATCTGCTTCATCAGGTAGATGCGCCCACGCGGGCCGTCCAACTCGTCGCCGAGCAGCTGGTAGGTCGGGCAGGTGGCGTTGCAGAAGCCGCAGTGCACGCAGGAGCGCAGGATGCTCTCGGCTTCCTCGGCGCGCGGCAGTTGCTTGGCGGCTTCGCTCAGATTCGTTTGCATACGTCGTCAGACCTCGGGATACATGCGGCCGGGGTTGAAGATCCCCTGCGGGTCGAGCGCGGCCTTGAGCTGGCGGTGGTAGCGCAGCAGCGGCGCGGACAGCGGCTGGAACGGCTCGGCGGCACCGGCGGTGAAACAGGTGGCATGGCCACCGACTTCGGCCGCGATGGCGCGGATGCCTGCGGCGTCGGCGTCGGACTTCAGCCAGCGCTGCGCGCCGGCCCAGTCGACCAGTTGCTCGCCCGGCAGCGCCACGGCCGGCGTGTTGTTCGGCAGCGACAGGCGCCACAGCGGGCGCGCGTCGGCAAAGAAGGCCAGGCGCTGCTCGCGCAGCTCGTTCCAGTAGCCAGGGTCGAGGTCCTCGCCACCGATGCGTTCGCGCGCGGCATTGACCGATCCTTCGCCGCCTTCCAGGCGCAGGTTGAGGAATTGCCCGTCATGGCTGGCAGCGCTGATCGGAATCGGCTGCTGGCCCCATTCGGCGAGCTTGAGCAGCGCACGCTCGAGGTCGATCTCCAGGCGCAGGCTGCTGCACTGGCGCGGCTTGGGCAGCACCTTGAGCGAGACTTCGGTGAGCACGCCGAGGCAGCCGAAGCTGCCGGCCATCAGGCGCGACAGGTCGTAGCCGGCGACGTTCTTCATCACCTCGCCACCGAAGCGCAGGTGCTTGCCCTGGCCGGTAATGATTCGCGTGCCGAGCACGAAATCGCGCACCGAACCGCTCCATGGCCGGCGCGGGCCGGACAGCCCGGCGGCGATCATGCCGCCGACGGTGGCGCCTTCGCCGAAATGCGGCGGCTCGCAGGGCAGCATCTGCCCGGCGGCGTCCAGCGCGGCTTCCAGCTCGGCCAGCGGGGTGCCGGCACGCACGCTCACCACCAGCTCGGTGGGGTCGTAGCTGACGATGCCGCGATGCTCGCGCACGTCGAGCAGCTGGCCCTCGGCCGCGCGGCCGAGGAAGGCCTTGCTGCCGCTGCCCTGGATGCGCAGCGGGGTGTTGGCGGCCAGCGCCTGGTTGACCTGGTCCAGCAGTTGCGCGCTGGCGTCGTTGGCGATCACGGACATCAGAAACGCTCCAGTTCGGGGAAGGGCAGCTGGCCGTTGTGGATGTGCATGCGGCCGAATTCGGCGCAGCGATGCAGGGTCGGGATGTTCTTGCCGGGGTTGAGCAGGCCGCTCGGGTCGAAGGCCGCCTTCACCGCGTGGAACAGGGTCAGCTCGTCACTGTTGAACTGCGCGCACATCTGGTTGATCTTCTCGCGGCCGACACCGTGCTCGCCGGTGATGCTGCCGCCGACCTCGACGCAGAGCTCGAGGATCTTGCCGCCCAGTTCCTCGGCGCGCTCCAGCTCACCGGGCTGGTTGGCATCGAAGAGGATCAGCGGGTGCATGTTGCCGTCGCCGGCGTGGAACACGTTGGCCACGCGCAGGCCGAACTGCTCGGACAGATCGGCGATGCCCTTGAGCACGCCCGGCAGCTCGCGCCGCGGGATGGTGCCGTCCATGCAGTAGTAATCCGGCGAGATACGACCGACCGCCGGGAAGGCATTCTTGCGCCCGGCCCAGAAGCGCACGCGCTCGGCTTCGTCCCTGGCCAGGCGTACTTCGGTGGCGCCGGCCAGCTTCAGCACTTCGCTGACGCGCGCGCAGTCGTCGTGCACGTCGGCCTCGACGCCATCCAGCTCGCAGAGCAGGATCGCCTCGGCGTCCACCGGGTAGCCGGCGTGGATGAAGTCCTCGGCGGCGCGGATCGACAGGTTGTCCATCATCTCCAGCCCGCCGGGGATGATGCCGGCGGCGATGATGTCGCCCACCGCGCGGCCGGCCTTCTCCACCGAGTCGAACGCAGCGAGCAGCACCTTGGCCACCTGCGGCTTGGGCAGCAGCTTGACCGTCACCTCGGTGACGATGCCGAGCATGCCCTCGGAGCCGGTGAACAGCGCCAGGAGGTCGAAGCCCGGCGAATCCAGCGCGTCGGAGCCGAGCGTCATGCGCTCGCCCTCGACGGTGAGGATCTCCACCTTGAGCAGGTTGTGCACGGTCAGCCCGTACTTCAGGCAGTGCACGCCGCCGGCATTCTCGGCGACGTTGCCGCCGATCGAGCAGGCGATCTGCGACGACGGATCCGGCGCGTAGTACAGCTCATGGGGCGCGGCGGCCTGGGAGATCGCCAGGTTGCGCACGCCGGGCTGGACGCGGGCGAAACGGCCGGCAGGGTCGACCTCGAGAATCTTGTTGAAGCGCGCCATCACCAGCAGGATGCCCTGCTCCAGCGGCAGCGCGCCGCCGGACAGGCCGGTGCCGGCGCCGCGGGCGACCACCGGCACGCCGCGCCGGTGGCAGAGCTTGAGCAGCGTCTCGACCTGCTCGACCCGCTCGGGCAGCACCACCAGCATCGGCGTGGTGCGGTAGGCCGACAGGCCGTCGCATTCGTACGGCTTGAGGTCTTCGCCGCGATGGAGGATTTCCAGGTCCGGCAGCGTGCGCTGCAGCTCGGCCAGCAGGGCGGCCTTGTCGACCTTGGGCAACGCGCCGTCGACGCGTTCGTCGTAGAGGATATTCATGCAGGTTCGCCGCTCTCGTACGGTCACCCCAGCACGGCCGCTGCGGTGAGATGCCGCATCTTTAGCTGGCCCGCCACCTGGCGTCCATGGGCGCGATAACTGGTCCTACCAGTTTTTGTAGCGATACCCGGTGCGGGACTAGCGGAAACCCGCTCGGACCGGCGCCACTGCACAGCCGGCGGGCTTCGGGCTAAACTTTCCGGCAACTGGTCCTACCAGCTTGGGAGAACCCTGCATGCTGAGCGAAAAACACAATGACCGTCGTCAAGTTGCCGATGTGGTGGCCGAGCGCATCGAGCGGCTGATCGTCGACGGCGTGCTCAAGGTCGGCCAGGCGCTGCCCTCGGAGCGGCGCCTGTGCGAGAAGCTCGGCATCTCGCGTTCGGCCCTGCGCGAGGGCCTGCGGGTGCTGCGCGGGCGCGGCATCATCGAGACGGCGCAGGGTCGCGGCTCGTTCGTCGCGCAGCTGTCGGACAGCCACGACGCCAGCCCGCTGATGCACCTGTTCAACTCGCAGCCGCGCACGCTCTACGACCTGCTCGAGGTGCGCGCCCTGCTGGAAGGCGAGTCGGCGCGGCTGGCGGCGCTGCGCGGCACCGAGGCGGACTTCGTCCTGTTGCGCCGGCGCTACGAGGAGATGCTCGCCGCGCATGCCGAGGGCGAGGGCGCCGACCCGCGCGAGCACGCCCGCCTCGACCATGCCTTCCACCTGGCCATCTGCGAGGCCTCGCACAACCCGGTGCTGGTGCACACCCTGCGCTCGCTGACCGACCTGATGCTCAGCACCGTGTTCGCCTCGGTGAACAACCTCTACCACCGCCCGGCGCCCAAGCGGCAGATCGACCGCCAGCACTCGCGGCTCTACCACGCGGTGACCGAGCGCCTGCCCGAGCAGGCCCAGCGCGCGGCGCGCGACCACATCCACAGCATCCGCGACAATCTCAAGGAGATCGAGCAGGAGGAGCAGCGCCTGGTGCGGGCGACCATGCGGCTGGAGGGTTGGGCATAAAAACCGGAGGCTGGACGAACGCAGGGTGGCTGTCGATTCTTACACCCAAACCGGCCCCCCTCGAAAGCTCACCCTCAGGGCTAAGCGAGTACCGCCTGGTCGCGGCCCTGATGCTTGGCCTTGTAGAGCAGGCTATCCACCCTTTCGAGAAAGGCCTCGGGCTGGTCGAACGGGCCTGGTACGAGAGTACCGACGCCCAGACTGATCGTCAGCAGCGGTGCGACCTGGGAGTGGGCGTGCTGGATATTTTGTCCGCGAATCAGCTGGCGACAGCGCTCGGCAACCTGGGCCGCAGCCTGCGCATCGGTCTCTGGAAGCAACAGGACGAACTCTTCACCGCCATAACGGGCCAGCAGGTCACGCGGGCGCACGGCGGCACCGCTCAGGGCCTGGCCAACGCTTTTCAGGCAATCCTCGCCGCGCACATGGCCATAGTGGTCGTTGTACTGCTTGAAATAGTCGATATCCAGCAGGATCAGGGAAAGCGGCAGGCTGTTGCGCTGGGCATTGCTCCACTCCATCTGCAAGCGGTTGTCGAACATGCGCCGGTTGGCCACGCCGGTAAGGCCGTCCTGATAGGAAAGTTCTTCCAGCTGCTTCTGCAGCTGCAACAGCTTTTGCTCGGTCTGCTTGCGCTCGCTGATGTCGAACATGAAGCCAACCAGCGCTTCGACCTCGCCCGCGGCATTGCGCAGCACATGCACCACATCGCGAATCCACACATAACGACCGTCGCGGGTCAGCGCGCGATAGTCGGCCTCGTGGTCGAGGCCTGACTGGGACTGCGCCACACAGAAATTCACCACCCACTCGCGGTCTTCCGGGTGCATGCGCTCTGCCCAGTCATTGGCGCTCAGCCAACTGCCCTGCGGCCAGCCCAGCAGGGTTTCGATCTGCGGGCCGATATAGGCAAACGTCATGGTGGCCCAGTCGATCTTCCAGGGAATGGCCTTGGTCGATTCCAGTAAGGTCTTGTACACCGCACTATCGTTCATCATCGAGCCGTTCATCATCGAGTCGTGCAGGTGCATGGCGGACATTCCGGGCGGGGAATGCGCAGGGTTGTAACCAACATCGACAAGCTGCGCAACCGCCGGAGCCATCGCGCTGGCCGGCTTTCTTGTTAGACTCCCCGCCTTCTCGGAACCGCACCCTCTATCGCCTGTGCCTGAACTCCACACCTGGCTGACCGCCAACCAACTGCCGACGCCGCTCGACCCGCTGCAGCATGACTGGCTCTACGTCGACAAAGGCTCGCTCACCCGACGCCTCACCGAGCTGGCAGGCGGTGCGTTCAGCGTCACGCCGCTCGCCGAGGGCTGGCAGCTGCTGCGTGACGACGAATGCAGTGCGCTGGGCGTGGCCGGGGGCAGCCAGGGCTGGGTGCGCGAAGTCTACCTGTGCGGGCACGGGCGGCCCTGGGTGTTCGCCCGCAGCGTCGCCGCGCGCGCCGCGCTGGAGCGTTCCGACATGGACCTACAGGGCCTGGGCAGCCGCTCGCTCGGCGAACTGCTGTTCAGCGATCCGGCATTCACCCGCGGCACGCTGCAAGCCTGCCGCTACCCGGCGGCCTGGCTGCCGCCGGAGCATCGCCACCCCGACCTGTGGGCGCGCCGCTCGCGCTTCAGCCGCGAGCACCTCGGCGTGCTGGTAGCCGAGGTATTCCTGCCCGAACTCTGGCAAGCCGCCGGCATCGCACCGTGAGCCGCGCTGCCGCGTCTGATTCGTCATCTTCCGCACGGAGCCGCCGATGTATCTGAAACTCCTGCAATCGTGCAATCGCCTTCACCCGCGCGCCTGGGACTTCATCCAGCTGATGCGCTGGGACCGGCCGATCGGCATCTACCTGCTGCTGTGGCCGACGCTGACCGCGCTGTGGATCGCCGGCGAAGGCCAGCCGGGCATCGCCAACCTGGTGATCTTCACGCTCGGCGTGTTCCTCATGCGTTCGGCCGGCTGCGTGATCAACGATTTTGCCGACCGCAACTTCGACGGCCACGTGCAGCGCACCCGCGAGCGTCCGATGGCCACCGGCCGCGTCAAGCCGCGCGAGGGCTGGCTGCTGTTCGCCGTGCTGGTGGCGCTGAGCTTCGGCCTGGTACTGCTGACCAACGCCACCACCGTGTGGCTGTCGTTCGGCGCGCTGGCGGTCGCCTCGCTCTACCCATTCATGAAGCGCTACACCTACTACCCGCAGGTGGTGCTCGGCGCGGCCTATTCCTGGGGCATCCTGATGTGCTTCACCGCCGAGCGCGGCAGCCTGCCGCCCGAGGCCTGGCTGCTGTTCGTCGCCAACGTGGTGTGGACGGTGGCCTACGACACCTACTACGCCATGGCCGACCGCGAGGACGACCTGAAGATCGGCATCAAGTCCACCGCGATCCTGTTCGGCGATGCCGACCGCGTGGTGATCCTCACCCTGCAGTGCCTGGCGCTGTTCTGCCTGCTGCTGGCCGGCGCGCGCTTCGAGCTGGGCCTGTGGTTCCACGCCGGGCTGCTGGTCGCCCTCGGCCTGTACCTCTGGGAGTTCCGCCAGACCCGCACGCGCGAGCGCCTGGCCTGCTTCCACGCCTTCCTGCACAACCACTGGGCCGGGCTCTCCGTGCTGCTCGGCTGCATGCTCGACTACGCGGTCCGCTGAGCCGCCGCCAGGGCCCCAGCGCGGCAGCCTGGCGGGTGCGGCGCAGGGCTCTAACGGGGTTCGCCAAGCTGTCACATCGCTGCAACAATTGCGTTATCTAATGCCGGGCGACAAGAACGACCGAGGCTTGACCATGAACGGCAAGAGCATACTGATCGTCGACGACGAAGCGCCGATCCGCGAGATGATCGTCGTCGCCCTGGAAATGGCCGGCTATGACTGCCTGGAGGCGGAGAACACCCAGCAGGCCCATGCCCTGATCGTCGACCGCCAGCCCGACCTGATCCTGCTCGACTGGATGCTCCCGGGCACCTCCGGCATCGAGCTGGCGCGCCGGCTCAAGCGCGACGAGCTGACCGCCGACACGCCGATCATCATGCTCACCGCCAAGGACGAGGAAGACAACAAGATCCAGGGCCTGGAAGTCGGCGCCGACGACTACATCACCAAGCCCTTCTCGCCGCGCGAGCTGGTGGCCCGCCTGAAGGCCGTTCTGCGCCGCACCGCGCCGGCCGACAGCGAGACGCCGATCGAGATCGGCGGCCTGCTGCTCGACCCGGTCAGCCATCGCGTGACCATCGACGGCAAGCCGGCCGAGATGGGCCCCACCGAATACCGCCTGCTGCAGTTCTTCATGACCCACCAGGAACGCGCCTACACCCGCGGCCAGCTGCTCGACCAGGTCTGGGGCGGCAACGTCTACGTCGAGGAGCGCACCGTCGACGTGCACATCCGCCGCCTGCGCAAGGCGCTCGGCGAAGCCTACGAGAACCTGGTGCAGACCGTGCGCGGGACAGGCTATCGTTTCTCGACGAAAAGCTGACCCGCCGGTGGAGCACAAGGATGTAACGCCCTGCGGGCGCCACCATTGCGGCGCATCTGCGACTGATCGGGAGCTCGCTGATTGAATCAGGACTGGCAAGGCGCGCTGGTGCGCAAGCTGCTGCTTCTCTTGGGTATCTGCCTGCTGGCGGGCCTGGTGACCGGCGAATACGGCTGGGCGCTGGCGCTCGGCGCGCTCGGCTACCTGGCCTGGACGCTCTACCAGGTACTGCGCCTGCAGCGCTGGCTCAAGAGCAGCGAGCCGGACAGCCCGCCGCCCGACGCGGTCGGCCTGTGGGGTGACGTGTTCGACAGCCTCTACCAGATGCAACGCCGCGACCTGCGCCTGCGCGGCCAGCTGCAGGCGGTGATCGACCGCGTGCAGGGCTCGACCGCTGCGCTCAAGGACGCGGTGATCATGCTCGACAGCGACGGCAACCTGGAATGGTGGAACCCCGCCGCCGACCACCTGCTCGGCCTGAAGAAACGCCAGGACAGCGGCCACCCCATCGGCAACCTGGTACGCCATCCGGCATTCAAGGACTACTTCGCGAAGGGCCGCTACGAGGAGCCGCTGGAGCTGCCCTCGCCGGTCAACGACCGCATCCGCCTGCAGTTCAACATCACCCGCTACGGCAACAGCGAGCATCTGCTGCTGGTGCGCGACGTCACCCGGCTGCACCAGCTCGAGCAGATGCGCAAGGACTTCGTCGCCAACGTCAGCCACGAGCTGCGTACGCCGCTGACGGTGATCTCCGGCTACCTGGAGACGCTGCTGGAGAACACCGAGCAGGTCAACCCGCGCTGGCTGCGCGCGCTGCAGCAGATGAACCAGCAGGCCGGGCGCATGCAGCACCTGCTCAACGACCTGCTGCTGCTGGCCAAGCTGGAGGCCACCAACCCGCCCAGCGGCAGCCACCCGGTGGAAGTCGGCGCACTGCTGCAGAGCATCCGCAACGACGCCCAGGCGCTGTCCGGCGAGCGTGGACACCGCATCAGCCTCGACGCCGAGGCCGGGCTGCGGCTCAAGGGCAGCGATGCGGAGCTGCGCAGCGCCTTCTCCAACCTGGTGTTCAACGCGGTGAAGTACACCCCCGACGGCGGCGAGATCCGCATCCGCTGGTGGCGCAACGAATACGGCGCGCACCTGAGCGTCGAGGACAACGGCATCGGCATCGAGCCCAAGCACCTGCCGCGCCTGACCGAGCGCTTCTACCGGGTCGACTCCAGCCGCGCCAGCAGCACCGGCGGCACGGGCCTGGGGCTGGCCATCGTCAAGCACGTGCTGCTGCGCCACCATGGCCGCCTGGATATCAGCAGCACACCGGGCAAAGGCAGCGTGTTCACCTGCCATTTCCAGCCCGAGCAGCTGGTCGGCGACTGAGCCGAAGGCCGGATTCCGGCCGGCGGCTGCCCCGGGCGCTTGAAATGCCGCCGGCCAGCCTCCATTCTCGATCGCTCACCCATCACGCAAAGCACCCATGGACCCCTCCCCCGGCTACACCGCTCCCTCGTACTTCGCCGATCTCGGCCTGATTTTCTTCGCCCTGTTCCTGGTCCTGCTCAACGGCTTCTTCGTCGCCGCCGAGTTCGCCATGGTCAAGCTGCGCTCGACCAAGGTCGAGGCCATCGCCGATGCCCACGGCTGGCGCGGGCGCATCCTGCGCAAGGTGCACAACCAGCTCGACGCCTACCTGTCGGCCTGCCAGCTGGGCATCACCCTGGCCTCGCTGGGCCTGGGCTGGGTCGGCGAACCGGCCTTCGCGCACCTGCTCGAACCGCTGCTGGCGGCCATCGGCATCGACACCCCGGCGCTGGTGCACGGCATCGCCTTCTTCACCGCCTTCTTCATCATTTCCTACCTGCACATCGTGGTCGGCGAGCTGGCGCCCAAGTCCTGGGCGATCCGCAAGCCGGAGCTGCTGTCGCTGTGGACGGCCGCGCCGCTGTACCTGTTCTACTGGCTGATGTACCCGGCGATCTACCTGCTCAACGCCAGCGCCAACGCCATCCTGCGCATCGCCGGCCAGGGCGAGCCGGGGCCGCATCACGAGCACCACTACACCCGTGACGAGCTCAAGCTGATCCTGCATTCCAACCGCGCCATGGACCCGAGCAACCGGCACATCCAGGTGCTCGCCTCGGCGGTGGAGATGAGCGAGCTGGAAGTGGTCGACTGGGCCAACTCGCGCGAGGACCTGGTGCAGCTGGAGCACGACGCCTCGCTGGCCGAAATCCTCGACGTGGTGCGCCGGCACAAATACAGCCGCTACCCGGTGTACGAGCGCGAGTCGGGCGAGTACGTCGGCCTGCTGCACATCAAGGATCTGCTGCTGGCGCTGGCCGGCGACGAGCACCTGGCCGAGCACTTCGTCCTCGACGGCCTGCTGCGGCCGCTCGAGCGCGTCTCCAAGCACATGCCGCTCAACGCGCTGCTCGAGCAGTTCCGCCAGGGCGGCGCGCACTTCGTGCTGGTCGAGGAAGGCGACCACAAGGTGATCGGCTTCCTGACCATGGAGGACGTGCTCGAAGTGCTGGTCGGCGACATCCAGGACGAGCACCGCAAGGCCGAGCGCGGCGTGCTCGCCTACCAGCCCGGCAAGCTGCTGGTGCGCGGCGACACGCCGCTGTTCAAGGTCGAGCGCCTGCTCGGCGTCGACCTGGACCACATCGAGGCCGAGACCCTCGCCGGGCTGGTCTACGAGAGCCTCAAGCGCGTCCCCGAGGAGAACGAGGAACTGCGCGTCGAGGGCCTGCAGATCGTCATCAAGAAGATGCGCGGGCCGAAGATCGTGCTGGCCAAGGTGCTCAAGCTGGCGTGAGGCTGGCAGGCCGGGCCGCGCCGGGCGTGCAGCTCGCCGCTGCTATTCGCCGCCGACGGCGAAGTTCGGCAGGCTGTTGACCGGTTGGGCGAAGACGAAGGGAATCGATTCCACCGCCAGGCCGACGTTGCGCTGCACCACGAAGTGCAGGTGCGGGCCGGTGCTGTTGCCGGTGTTGCCCGAGCGCGCCAGCGCCTCGCCGGTCGCCACCCGCTGCCCTTCGCGCACCGTCACCGAGCCCTTCATCAGGTGCAGGTAGACGCCCATGGTGCCGTCGTCGTGCAGCACACGGACGAAGTTGCCGGCCGGATTGTTGCCGCGCCCGCTCTGCTCGTTCTCGATTTTCACCACCATGCCACCGCGCGCCGCGATGATCGGCGTGCCCTCGGGCATGGCGATATCCACCGCGTAGCGGCCCTTGGCGGTGAAGTGGCTGTACTGGCCGTTGGCGCCCTGGGTCTGGCGGAACGGGCCACCGCGCCAGGGCAGCGGATACTTGTAGGGCTTGGGCAGCAGGCGCGGGTCGCCCAGCGCATGGCGCAGGCGCGGGGTATAGCGCAGCGGCTGGCCGGGGTCGCGCGGGGCCAGGGTCGCCAGGCGGATCTGACTGCGCGGCGGCAGCACCCAGCGGATCGGCTTGTCCGGCGCGCCCACGGCGTTGCTGACGTCCTTCAGGCTCAGCTCGATATCCACCGGGGCGAACAGGTCGTTGCGCACCACCAGGGTCTCGCCGGCGGCATGCCGGCGGGTTTCCAGCTTCACCTGGTTGTCGAGCTTCTCGACCATGCGGTCGCGGAACACGAACACCCGCGCGCCCGGTGCGGCCTGGTCGCTGTAGGTCACCACGCCGTTGGCATCGGTGTACTTGTAGATGGTCAGGGCCGTGGCCGGCATCACCGCCAGCGACAGCCCGAGCAGCAGAAGGATTCGCCCCAGCATGACAGATGATTCTGATGGTTATCGGTAGGTTGGCGGCCAGAGCCTAACAGCGCCCACCGGCAGCGGCGAGCGCCCGGCAGCGACGCTGTGAAGCCTATCAAGCACCAGCCGGCAGCGGGCGACCGGCGGCCGCTTGGCGCTCGCCGGCCACGCGAGGCCGGCCGACTGCCCGGCGCGCATCAGGCCCCCGGCACGAAATGCCGCTGCGCGGTGCCGCGGGCGATCAGCCGCGACAGGTAGTCGAGCTTCTGCGGGTCGCGGTCGACGAAGCGGAACGACAGCTGCAGCCACTCGCTGTCGGGCCTGGGCTCCAGCGCGGCGACCGCATGCAGGTAGCCGTTGAGCCGGGCAGTCTCCGCGCCCTCGCCCTGCTCGAGGTCGAGCACCGCGCTTTCCAGCACCTGCGGCAGCAGCTCGCCGCGGCGCACCACCAGCGCCGCCTCCTTCAGGCTCAGCGCCTTGATCACGCAGGGCAGCGTGCCGGCGGCCAGGCGCAACTGGCCCTGGCCGCGCCCGCCACTGGCCGCTGACGGCCTGGCCGCAGCCGGCGCCTGGGCGGCCGCTGGGGCGGGCTGCGGCGCTTGCGCAGCCGCCGGGCGAACCACCTCCGCCCTGCCGCCGGTCAGTGCCGCCAGCGAGTCGTTGGCCACGCCGGTGGCGAGCATTCGCGTCGGCGCGCCCGCCGCCAGGGCATCGAGCTTGCCGGCCCGGCCGAGCGCCTTGCGTACCTTGGTCGCCAGCTGCTCGTTGGAAAAGGGCTTGCCGATGTAGTCCGAGACGCCGGCCTGGATGGCCTGCACGACGTTCTCCTTGTCGCCGCGGCTGGTGACCATGATGAAGGGCACGGTCTTCAGCGCCTCCTGCGCACGGCACCAGGCCAGCAGCTCCAGCCCGGACATCTCCGGCATTTCCCAGTCGCAGAGGATCAGGTCGAAGCGCTCGCGGCCCAGCAGCTGCTGCGCCTTGCGCCCATTCACCGCCTCCTCGACGGCGATGCCGGGGAACTGGCCGCGCAGGCCCTTCTTGATCAGGTCGCGGATGAACGGCGCGTCATCCACCACCAACACGTTGACTTTGCTCATCGATTCCCCCTTCCCGGTAGCCGCCAGCATATCGGCCAGCGACGCGCAGACTGTAGCGCCATGGCCGGCAGCGCATGGCGACGCAGACAGCCGGCGCCCTGGCGCGGCATACTCGCCGCTTTGAGCGCCAGCCGAGGCCCGCATGGTTCAGCACATTCTCGTCGCCCACGATCTCAGCGCCGAAGCCGACCTGGCGCTGCGCCGCGCCGCCCAGCTGGCGCAGCAGTGCCAGGCCCGCCTGAGCCTGGTGCACGTGCGGCAGCAGGCCGGCGACGAGCAGGCCGCGGGCGCTCCGCTGCAGGCACGCCTCGAAGCCCTGGGCCTGGCCGATTCGCGCCTCTGGCTGCGCCAGGGCCCGACGGTGGAGACGCTGCTGGGCCTGGCCGACGGCCTCGAGGCCGACCTGCTGGTGCTCGGCCGGCATCATCGCCAGTCCCCCGCCGGGTTCGCCGGCACCACGCTGGAGCAGCTGCTGCTGGCCGCGCGCATCCCGCTGCTGCTGGTGGTGCATCCGGCGGTCGAGCCCTACCGGCGGGCGCTGGCGGCGCTGGATTTCTCGCCTTGCGCCAGCCGTGCGCTGCAGGCGGCCTGGCGGCTGCTGGCGACCGATGGACGGCTGCTGGCGCTGAACGTCGAGGAGATGGCCGAGGTGCATGGCGCCGACCCGGCCGCACAAGCGCTGCAAGCCGAGCTGTTCGGCCAGTTGATTGCGGACCTCCGCGCCGAGCTGCCGGGCGACCAGGCCCGGCTGGACCTGGGCCTGCGCCAGGGCGAGCGACTGAATTGCCTGGAGGCGGCCATCGCCGAGCTGCAGCCGCAGCTGCTGGCGCTCGGCAGCCACAGCCGCAGCGAATTGAGCCATGCGTTGCTCGGCAGCCTGACCCGCTACTTCTTCGACCACCCGCCCTGCGACGTGCTGGTCGCCCGCTGAGCCGCGGCGCGCCCGTCAGCGCGCCTCCAGCAGGTCGTGCAGCTCGACGAACTGGCGGCTCAGCTTGTGCCGCGCATCCAGGTGCACCAGCGGCAGGCAGGCCTGGTGCGATTCGCGCATCTTCACCGAACTCATCAGGTGCACCGGCAGCACCGGCAGGCCGTCGGCGAGCAGCTGCTCGATCATCTGCTGCGGGAGCACCGCGCGCGGCTGGAACTGGTTGACCACGATGCCCTCGACCTTCAGCGCCGGGTTGTGATCCTCGCGCACCTCCTCGATCTCGGCCATCAGGCCGTACAGCGCCTGGCGCGAGAAGGCGTCGCAGTCGAAGGGAATCAGGCAGCGCTCGGCGGCGATCAGCGCCGAGACGGTGTAGAAGTTCAGCGCCGGCGGCGTGTCCAGGTAGATCCGCTCGTAGTCCTCGGCCAGCGCGTCGAGCAATTTGCGCAGCTTGTTGATCTTGTGCTTGGCCTCCAGCTTGGGCTGCAGGTCGGCCAGCTCGGGGCTGGCGGTGACCAGGTCGAGGTTGGCGAACGGCGTCGCGCTGATCGGCGGCCGCGCCTTGCGCGCACTGGTGCCGCCGTCGAGCACCTGGCGGAAATAGTCGGCGATGCCCAGCGGAATGTCGTCGCCGAGCAGGCCGCTCAGGTAATGGCTGGAATTGGCCTGGGCATCGAGGTCGATCACCAGCGTGCGATAGCCCTGCGCCGCGCTGATCGCCGCCAGGTTGCAGGCGATGCTGGACTTGCCGACGCCGCCCTTCTGATTGAACACCACCCTGCGCATCGCTGATCTCCTTCGAACCGGTCGCTGGAGTCTATACGGCATCGCTGCCGTGCAGGCCGCCAAATCGGACAGCACGGCGCAGGTAGCGAAAGTTTCATGCGCCGTCGGTTGCGCACCGGCAAAGCCCTGCTACGGTTAGTCCTACTAATAACAATAAATAACAAAGGGACAGCCAATGCCCC
The DNA here is from genome assembly GCF_021726475.1 of Pseudomonas oligotrophica. GTDB lineage: Bacteria > Pseudomonadota > Gammaproteobacteria > Pseudomonadales > Pseudomonadaceae > Stutzerimonas > Stutzerimonas oligotrophica. The sequence continues at coordinate 145,595 of NZ_JAKJRU010000002.1, read as the reverse complement.
ACCGACAGCCTCGACATCGCTTTTCCCGGCTGCGTGCCGAGCATGCCGGCAACCCGCCCAGCGCCCATCCCGCCGCCCGGGGTCCGCACATTCCTTCTTTCCCGATCCTGCCCACAAGCGACGCCACAGCGGCCTCATCCAGGCAATGCCGTGGCCGCCCGGCCCGTAGGCAGATCGCCCCGCCTTCCCAGCCAGCCGCCTGGTGCGCGGCGTCTCGGCTCGAGACGCCCTGTCAGCGGTAAACACGCGCAAGGAGACACGCATGAAGCTCACCGCAATCGCAGCGGCAGTCCTGACGGCCGCCATGGCCGTGCCGGCCTCGGCCGCCGAGTTTTCCGACGGCAAGGTCAAGATCGGCATCCTCAACGACCAGTCCGGCGTGTATGCCGACTTCGGCGGCAAGTGGTCGTACGAAGCGGCGAAGATGGCCGCCGAGGACTTCGGCGGCAAGGTCAGGGGCGTGCCGATCGAGATCGTCACCGCCGACCACCAGAACAAGCCGGACATCGCCTCCAACATTTCCCGCCAGTGGTACGACCGCGAACAGGTGGACGCGATCATGGAGCTGACCACCTCCTCGGTGGCGCTGGCGGTGCAGGGCATCTCCAAGAGCAAGAAGAAGATCAACCTGGTCACCGGCGCCGCGACCACCGAGCTGACCGGCAAGCAGTGCTCGCCCTACGGCTTCCACTGGGCCTACGACACCCACGCCCTGGCGGTCGGCACCGGCGGTGCGCTGGTGTCCCAGGGTGGCGACAGCTGGTACTTCCTGACCGCCGACTACGCCTTCGGCTATTCGCTGGAGGAGCAGACCGCCAAGTTCGTCAAGTCCAAGGGCGGCGAGGTCAAGGGCTCGGTCCGCCATCCGCTGTCGACCACCGACTACTCGTCCTTCCTGCTGCAGGCACAGTCCTCCGGGGCCAAGGTGATCGGCCTGGCCAACGCCGGCCTGGACACCGCCAACAGCATCAAGCAGGCCGCCGAGTTCGGCATCGTCGCCGGAGGCCAGCGCCTGGCCGCGTTGCTGTTCACGCTTTCCGAGGTGCACGGCCTGGGCCTCGACGCCGCCCAGGGCCTGACCCTGACCGAGAGCTTCTACTGGGATCGCGACGACCAGTCGCGCGAGTTCGCCGAGCGCTTCTTCAAGCGCACCGGGCGGATGCCGAACATGGTCCACGCCGGCACCTACTCCGGCGTCATGCAGTACCTCAAGGCGATCGAACAGGTCGGCAGCGATGCCACCGAGCCGGTGGCCAAGGCCATGCACGAGATGCCGGTGGACGACGTCTTCGCGCGCAACGCCAAGGTCGGCGCCAACGGCCGCCTGATCAGCGACGTTTACCTGATGGAGGTGAAGAAGCCCGAGGAAAGCAAGCGCGAGTGGGACTACTACAAGGTGCTGGCCACCGTGCCGGGCGACGAGGCCTACATCAAGCCGGCCGAAAGCGGCTGCGAGCTGGTCGGGCAATGAGCATGGCCGCCGCCAGCCCCGGGCTGTCCGGGAGCGCCAGCGCTCCCGGCGCCGGCCCCGACGCGAGCAAGCCCGTGGTGCTCTCGGCGCGCGGTCTGCGCCGGGAGTTCGGCGGCTTCGTCGCGGTGAACAACGTCGATCTGGACGTGCGCCACGCGCAGGTGCACGCCCTGATCGGTCCCAACGGTGCCGGCAAGACCACGGTGTTCAACCTGCTGACCAAGTTCCTGCAGCCCACCGCCGGCACCATCCACCTGCTCGACCATGACATCACCCGCACCGACCCGGCGAAGGTCGCGCGCATGGGCCTGGTGCGCTCGTTCCAGATCTCCGCGGTGTTCCCGCACCTCTCGGTGCTGGACAACGTACGCGTCGCCCTGCAGCGTCCCAACGGCCTGGCCACCCAGTGCTGGCTGCCGATGCGCTCGCTCAACCGGCTCAACGAGCGCGCCATGCAACTGCTCGAGACGGTGGGCCTGGCGGACAAGCGCAACGAGCCGGCCGCCGACCTGTCCTACGGCCGCAAGCGGGTGCTGGAGCTGGCGACCACGCTGGCGCTGGAGCCCAAGGTGCTGCTGCTCGACGAACCCCTGGCCGGCATGGGCCACGAGGACGTGCACACGGTCGCCGAGATCATCCGCGAGGTGGCCACCCAGCGCGCCGTGCTGATGGTCGAGCACAACCTCAAGGTGGTGGCCGACCTCTGCCACCAGGTCACGGTGCTGCAACGCGGCGAAATCCTCACCTCCGGCGACTACCGCACGGTCAGCCAGGACGAGCGCGTCCGGGTGGCCTACATGGGGACCGAACATGACTGAAGCGTTGCTCTCGGTACGCAATCTCAACGCCTGGTACGGCGAGAGCCATGCCCTGCACGGCATCGACCTGGACGTGCACCAAGGCGAGACGGTGACGCTGCTCGGGCGCAACGGCGTGGGCAAGACCACCGCGCTGCGCTCGATCGTCGGCATCATCCGCAAGCGCAGCGGCGACATCCGCTTCAACGGCAAGGACATGATGCGCGTGCCCCTGCACCGTACTGCGCGCCACGGCATCGGCTACGTGCCGGAGGAGCGCGGCATCTTCTCCACCCTGAGCGTCGAGGAAAACCTCACGCTGCCGCCGGTGATCGCCAAGGATGGCATGAGCCTGGCCGAGATCTACGAGCTGTTCCCCAACCTCGAGGAGCGGCGCAAGAGCCCGGGCACCAAGCTTTCCGGCGGTGAACAGCAGATGCTGGCCATGGCGCGCATCCTGCGTACCGGCGCGCGCCTGCTGCTGCTCGACGAACCCACCGAAGGCCTGGCGCCGGTGATCGTCCAGCGCATCGGCGAAGTGCTGCAGACGCTCAAGCAGCGCGGCATGACCATCCTCCTGGTGGAGCAGAACTTCCGCTTCGCCAGCAAGGTTGCCGACCGGTTCTATGTGGTCGACCACGGCAAGGTCATCGACAACTTCCGCGTCGACGAACTGCCCGGTCGCATGTCGATGCTCAACGAGGCACTGGGGGTCTGATGACGACGATTTTCGATGTACCCGTGCAGGCGTTTCTCGGCCAATTGCTGATCGGCCTGATCAACGGCTCGTTCTACGCCATGCTGAGCCTGGGCCTGGCGATCATCTTCGGCATGCTGAAGATCATCAACTTCGCCCACGGCGCGCAGTTCATGGTCGGCGCCTTCGCCGGCTACCTGCTGTTGAAGGGCATCGGCGTCGGCTACTGGCCGGCGCTGATCCTCGCCCCGCTGGTGGTCGGCCTGGCCAGCGCGGCGATCGAGCGCATCGCGCTGTCGCGGCTGTACAACCTCGACCACCTCTACAGCCTGCTGTTCACCTTCGGCCTGGCGCTGACCCTGGAAGGCGCCTTCCGCTACTTCTTCGGCGCCTCCGGGCAACCCTACGCGGTGCCCAAGGAGCTGGCCGGCGGCTACAACCTGGGTTTCATGTTCCTGCCCAAATACCGCGCCTGGGTGGTGCTGGCCTCGCTGGTGATCTGCATCGCCAGCTGGCTGCTGATCGAGAAGACCAAGCTGGGCGCCTACCTGCGCGCCTCCACCGAGAATCCGACGCTGGTGCGCACCTTCGGCATCAACGTGCCGCTGCTCCTGACCTTCACCTATGGCATGGGCGCCGCGCTGGCCGGGCTGGCCGGCATGCTCGCCGCGCCGATCTACCAGGTCAGCCCGCTGATGGGCTCGAACCTGATCATCGTGGTGTTCGCCGTGGTGGTGGTCGGCGGCATGGGTTCGATCCTCGGCGCGATCATCACCGGCTACATGCTCGGCATACTCGAGGGGCTGACCAAGGTGTTCTATCCCGAGGCCTCGAACATCGTGATCTTCGTGATCATGGCGATCATCCTGCTGGTGCGCCCGGCAGGCCTGATGGGGAGGGACGCCTGATGAACAGCCAAGCCCGTATCGCCAGCTCGACCCGGCGCCCGCTGCTGCGCCTGGAAACCATCCTGCTCGGCATCGGCGTGCTCGCCCTGGTGCTGGCGCCGTTCTACTTCTATCCGATCTTCCTGATGAAGGTGCTGTGCTTCGCGCTGTTCGCCTGCGCCTTCAACCTGCTGCTCGGCTACACCGGCATCCTGTCCTTCGGGCATGCGGCGTTCTTCGGCGGCTCCGCCTATTTCACCGCCCACGCGGTGAAGGAATGGGGCTTTTCGCCGGAGCTGGGCATCCTCGTCGGGGTCGCCGGGGCGTCCCTGCTCGGCCTGGTGATCGGCTTCCTGGCGATCCGCCGGCAGGGCATCTACTCGACGATGATCACCCTGGCGCTGTCGCAGATGTTCTTCTTCTTCTGCCTGCAGGCGCCGTTCACCCACGGCGAGGACGGCATCCAGAACATCCCGCGCGGCCACCTGTTCGGCTTCATCGACCTGGAACAGCCGCTGTACATGTACTTCTTCGTGCTCACCGCGTTCCTCGCCGGCATGTTCGTCATCTGGCGGGTGATCCATTCGCCGTACGGCATGATCCTGCGCTCGATCCGCGAGAACGAGAACCGCGCGATCTCGCTGGGCTATTCGGTGGCGCGCTACAAGCTCGGCGCCTTCGTCATGTCCGCCGCGCTGGCGGGGCTGGCCGGCGGCTTGAAGGCACTGGTGTTCCAGTTCGCCACGCTGACCGACGTCAGCTGGCAGATGTCCGGCGAGGTGGTGCTGATGACCCTGCTCGGCGGCATCGGCACGCTGGTCGGCCCGGTGTTCGGCGCCGCCCTGGTGACCGGCCTGGGCAACTACTTCGCCACCTCGGAACTGCCGGTGACGCTGGTAACCGGGATCATCTTCATGATCTGCGTGCTGGTGTTCCGCCGCGGCATGATCGGCGAGCTGTACGCCTCCCGCCTGGGGCGCCGGCTAAGCCGGCGCGACGACGAGGACTGAACCGGGCCGGCGCCCGCCTCGCGCGGGCGCCAGGGCCGGTCAGACGGCCACCGGTGCCTTGATGTGCGGGTGGCTCTGGTAGCCGAGCAGTTCGAAATCCTCGAAACGGAAGGCGAACAGGTCGCGCACCTCGGGGTTGAGCTTCATCGTCGGCAGCGGCAGCGGCTCGCGCGTGAGCTGCAGGTCGGCCTGCTCCAGGTGGTTGGCGTAGAGATGGCAGTCGCCGCCGCTCCAGATGAACTCGCCGGGCTCAAGGTCGCAGACCTGGGCGATCATCAGGGTCAGCAGCGCATAGCTGGCGATGTTGAACGGCACGCCGAGGAAGATGTCGGCCGAGCGCTGGTACAGCTGGCAGCTCAGCTTGCCGTCGGCGACATAGAACTGGAACAGCGCATGGCACGGCGGCAGCGCCATCTGGTCGACCAGTGCCGGATTCCAGGCCGAGACGATCAGCCGGCGCGAGTCGGGGTTCTTGCGGATCATCTCGAGCAGCTTGGCGATCTGGTCGATGGACTCGCCATTGGGCGCCGGCCAGCTGCGCCACTGGTAGCCATACACCGGGCCGAGGTCGCCGTTCTCGTCGGCCCACTCGTCCCAGATCGACACGCCGTTTTCCTTGAGGTAGCCGATGTTGGTATCGCCCTGCAGGAACCACAGCAGCTCGTGGATGATCGAGCGCAGGTGGCACTTCTTGGTAGTCACCAGCGGGAAGCCTTCGCCCAGGTCGAAGCGCATCTGGTAGCCGAACACGCTGTAGGTGCCGGTGCCGGTGCGGTCGCTCTTGAAGGTGCCGTGCTCGCGCACGTGGCGCATCAGGTCGAGGTACTGTTTCATTGCGGGTTCGCGGCTCGGAAGGGGCTGAAATGGTAAGGGTCGCCTCGGCGGCACTCAAGGCTGGCCGCCAGGCGGTTGATGGTGCGCGCGGCGCACCCTACGGGCGTCTCGACAGCGTCGGGTGCGCCACAGGCCCGTATCCCACGCTCAGGCGATCGCCCTCGGCGGGTTATGCCGGTAGGCCCAGGCCATCAGCCCGGCACCGCCGAGGATCATCGGCACGCAAAGCACCTGGCCCATGGTCAGCCAGCCGAAGGCCAGGTAGCCGAGCTGCGGATCGGGCACGCGGACGAACTCGACGATGAAGCGGAAAATGCCGTAGCAGATGGCGAACAGCCCGGACACCGCCATGGTCGGCCGCGGCTTGCGCGAGTAGAACCAGAGGATGACGAACAGCGCCACGCCCTCCAGGGCGAACTGGTAGAGCTGCGACGGATGCCGCGCCAGCTGCTGCGGATCGGTGGGGAAGACCATCGCCCAGGGCACGTCGGTCGCCTTGCCCCACAGCTCGGCGTTGATGAAGTTGCCGATGCGCCCGGCACCCAGGCCGATCGGCACCAGCGGCGCGATGAAGTCCATCAGCTCGAAGAAGCCCTTGCCGTTGCGCCGGGCGAAGATCCAGCTGCACAGCAGCACGCCGATCAGGCCGCCATGGAAGGACATGCCGCCCTTCCAGATCTGCAGGATCAGGCTCGGATCGGCGAGGTAGGCCGGCAGGTCGTAGAACAGCACGTAGCCCAGGCGCCCGCCGACGATCACCCCCATCGCCACCCAGAACACCAGGTCGGAGAGCTTGTCCTTCGGCCATTCCGGGGCGAAGCGCTTGACCCGGCCGGACGCCAGCCACCAGGCACCGCCGATGCCGATCAGGTACATCAGGCCGTACCAGTGGATCTTCAGCGGGCCGAGGGCGAGCGCCACGGGGTCGATCTGCGGATAGGGCAGCATCGAAAATCTCCTTCAGAGCAAGAATTGGGTGCCAACGCTGAGCAGTAGCAGGGCGAACAGGCGCCGGAGCACCCGGGCCGACAGCCGATGCGCCAGCCGCGCGCCCAGGCGCGCGAAGAACATGCTGGTCAGGGCGATGCCGAGCATCGCCGGCAGGTAGACGAAGCCCAGGCTCCACGCCGGCAGCCCGGGCTCGCCCCAGCCGACGACCATGAAGCTCAGCGCCCCGGCAATGGCGATCGGCAGGCCGCAGGCGGCGGAGGTCGCCACGGCCTGCTGCATCGGCACGCTGCGCCAGCTGAGGAAGGGCACCGTCAGCGAGCCGCCGCCGATGCCGAAGATCGCCGAGGCCCAGCCGATCACCGCGCCGGCGATCGTCAGCCCCGGCTTGCCGGGGACGCTACCGGCCGCCTTCGGGCGCAGGTCGAAGCCCATCTGGATCGCCATCAGGATGGCGAACACGCCGATCACCTTCTGCAGCACCGGTCCCTGCAGCGCCGCGGCGGTCAGGCTGCCCAGCGCGGCGCCGGCGAGGATGCCGAGGGTCATCCAGCCCACCAGCGGCCAGCGCACGGCGCCGCGCTGGTGATGCGCCAGCACCGAGTTGATCGAGGTGAAGACGATGGTCGCCAGCGAGGTGCCTACCGCCAGGTGGGTCAGGATCTGCGGCGCCACGCCCTGGGCGCTGAAGCTGAACACCAGCACCGGGACGATCACCAGCCCGCCGCCGACGCCGAACAGCCCGGCCAGCACGCCGGCCAGGGCACCGAGCGCCAGGTAAAGCACAAACTCCATCGCTGCATCCCGTCAGGCGAACAAGGTCGGAAATGGTAGCGGAAAAGCCCGCCCGCCGCCGAATCGCGGTTGCCGAAGCGCCGGCCGGACGGCACTCTGCGTCTTCGCCCACCGATCGACGGAGACTGCAGCCCATGTGCCTGATCGTCCTTGCCTGGCGCCCCGGGCACGCGCTGCCGCTAGTGGTGGCCGCCAATCGCGACGAATTCCACGAGCGCCCCAGCCAGCCGCTCGGACGCTGGGCCGATGCGCCACAGGTCTTGGCCGGGCGCGACCTGCTGGCCGGCGGCACCTGGATGGGCATCACCCCCGCCGGGCGCTTCGCCGCGCTGACCAACATCCGCGCCGACGGCCAGCCGCTGGGCCGGCGCAGCCGCGGCAAGCTGGTCGAGGACTTCCTGCGCGGCGACGACTCGCCCGAGGGCTATCTCGGCGAGCTGGCCGGGCAGCTGCAGGACTACACCGGCTTCAACCTGCTGGTCGGCGATGGGCAGGCACTCTGGTACCTGAACTCGCAACAGGGCGCACCGCAGCGCCTGGAGAGCGGTGTCTACGGTCTCTCGAACGCCGGGCTGAACACCCCCTGGCCGAAGCTGGAGCGCGCCCTGGCGGCCTTCCGCGCCAGCCTCGCCCGGCCGACGCCCGAGGCGCTGCTCGAGCTGCTGGGCGACCGCCGGCAGGCCAGTGACGACAGGCTGCCGGCCACCGGCGTACCGCTGGAATGGGAGCGGCTGCTGTCGAGTGTGTTCATCGCCAGCCGCGAATATGGCACCCGTTCGAGCACCGCCCTGCTGCGCCAGGCCGACGGCCAGCTGCTGATGGTCGAACGCAGTTTCACGCCCGAGGGGGCGCACCGGGAGGTGCGGCTGTGCCTGCCGGCGCAGGCGGTGGGCTAGACCGCGGCGGAGGGATTGAGCAGGCGGTTGAGACCGAGGTTGCGCAGCGTCAGCTGCACGGTGGCGTTGATCACCTGCGGGCTGTCGAGCACCATCACCCGGGCCAGCAGGTCCCTGGCGGTCTGCATGCTGATCTGGCGCAGCAGCCACTTCACCTTCGGCAAGTTGGTGGCGTTCATCGACAGGCTGTCGAAACCCATCGCCAGGAGCAGGATCGCCGCCGCCGGGTCGCCGGCCATCTCGCCGCAGATGCTCACCGGCTTGCCTTCCTCGTGGGCCTCCCTGACCACCCGCTGCAGCGCCTCGAGCACGGCCGGGTGCAGGTAGTCGTAGAGGTCGGCGACCCGCGGGTTGTTGCGATCGACCGCCAGCAGGTACTGGGTCAGGTCGTTGGAGCCGACCGAGATGAAGTCGGCCATGCGCGCCATCTCGCGGGTCAGGTAGACCGCCGCGGGCACCTCGATCATCACGCCCACCGGCGGCATCTCGATGTCCAGCCCCTCGTCGCGCACCTCGCCCCAGGCACGGTGGATCAGGTGCAGCGCCTCCTCCAGCTCGCGGATGCCGGAGATCATCGGCAGCAGGATGCGCAGGTTGTTCAGCCCGGCGCTGGCCTTGAGCATGGCGCGGGTCTGCAGCAGGAAGATCTCGGGATGGTCGAGGGTGACGCGGATGCCGCGCCAGCCGAGGAAGGGGTTCTCTTCCTTGATCGGGAAGTACGGCAGGCACTTGTCGCCACCGATGTCCAGGCTGCGCATCGTCACCGGCAGCGGGTGGAAGGCCTCCAGCTGCTCGCGGTAGATGGCCATCTGCTCCTTCTCGCTGGGGAAGCGCTCCTTGATCATGAAGGGCACTTCGGTGCGATACAGGCCGACGCCCTCGGCGCCGCGCTCCTGCGCGCGGACCACGTCGGCCAGCAGGCCGGTGTTGACCCACAGCGGCACGCGGTGGCCGTCGGTGGTCTCGCAGGGCAGCTCGCGCAGCACGTCGAGCCCCTCGGAGAGCTGGCGTTCCTGCTCGGCGAGCACCTCGTACTGCTCGCGCAGCACCTTGCCGGGGTTGGTGATGATCTCGCCGCGGTAGCCATCGACGATCAGCTCGATGCCGTCGAGCTTCGAATAGGGCAGGTCGACCGCACCCATCACCGTCGGGATGCCCATGGCGCGGGCCAGGATCGCCACGTGCGAGTTGCTCGAGCCAAGCACCGAGACCATGCCGGCGAGCTTGCCTTCGGGCACCTCGCCGAGCATCGCCGGCGACAGTTCCTCGCTGACCAGGATGGTCTTGTCCGGGTAGGTAAGGGTTTGCTGGTGGGCTTCCTGCAAATAGGAAAGCAGGCGCCGGCCGATGTCCTTGACGTCCGAGGCGCGCTCGCGCAGGTAGGCGTCGTCCATCAGCTCGAAGCGCCGCACGTGCTCGGTGACCACCTGGCGCAGCGCACCCTGGGCCCACTGGCCGGTGCGGATGACCTTGGTCACCTCGCCGCCGAGGGCCGAATCGTCGAGCATCATCAGGTAGACGTCGAACAGCGCGCGCTCTTCCTTGCGCATCTGGCTGGCGAGCTTCTCGGACAGCGCGCGCATGTCGGCGCGCACCGCCTCCAGCGCGTTGTGGAACAGCGCCAGCTCGGCCTCGAAGTCCTCGACCTGCTTGTCCGGCACGACATCGAGGTCGGCCGGTGGCAGCACCACCACGGCGGTGCCCACCGCCGCGCCCGGCGCACCGGGAATGCCACCGAAGCGTGCCTCCTGGATGCCCTTGCCCTGGCGCCCGAGGCCGCGGATCGAGCCGGTCGCCTCGGCATGGGCGATGACCCCGGCCAGCTGCGCGCTCATGGTGACGAGGAAGGCTTCCTCGCCCTCGTCGAACTGGCGGCGTTCCTTCTGCTGGATGACCAGCACGCCCATCACCCGCCGATGGTGGATGATCGGCGCACCGAGGAAGGAGGCGTAGCGTTCCTCGCCGGTCTCGGCGAAGTAGCGGTAGCGCGGGTGTTCGGAGGCATGCTCGAGGTTGAGCGGCTCCTCGCGGGTGCCGACCAGGCCGACCAGGCCCTCGCTGGGCGCCATGCTGACCTTGCCGATGGCGCGCTTGTTGAGGCCCTCGGTGGCCATCAGCACGAAGCGCTCGGTCTCCGGGTCGAGCAGGTAGACCGAGCAGACCTGGCTGCCCATGGCCTCCTTGACCCGCAGCACGATGATCCCCAAGGCCGCCTTGAGGTCCTTGGCGGCGTTGACTTCCTGGACGATCTTGCGCAGCGTGCCGAGCATGCTCAAAGAGGCTTTCTCCCCTTCAGTCCCGCACCGGCAGGCGCGGAGCCAGTTCCTTGAGTGCGCGACGGTAGACCTCGCGCTTGAAGGTGACCACCTGTCCCAGCGGGTACCAGTAGCTGACCCAACGCCAGCCATCGAACTCCGGCTTGCCGGTCAGGTCCATGCGGACCCGGTCCTCGGCGCCGACCAGGCGCAGCAGGAACCACTTCTGCTTCTGCCCGATGCACAGCGGCTGGCTGTGGGTGCGTACCAGGCGCTGCGGCAGGCGATAGCGCAACCAACCGCGGGTGCAGGCGAGGATGTCGACATCCTGCTCCTCGAGCCCGACCTCTTCGTTGAGTTCGCGGTACAGCGCCTGCTCGGGCGTCTCCTGGGCATTGATGCCGCCCTGGGGGAACTGCCAGGCGTCCTGATTGATCCGCCGGGCCCAGAGGACCTGGCCGACATCATTGGTCAGGATGATACCGACATTCGGGCGGAAACCATCGGAATCGATCACGACTAGCAACCTCGAAAACGCAATTCGCCGCATTGTTCCACAAAACCGACACGAGCCGAAAGCGCGGCAAGCGGCCAGTTCCGGCCCGCCTGGCACGCCGGCCGGAGGCTCGCCGGCAGCGTGTCACCTGGCCGCCGGACAGTTCCGTTATGCTTGGCGCCTTCCTTCACCACGACCGAGGTTTCCCACCGTGCGCTTGGCTCTTTTCGACCTGGACAACACCCTGCTGGCCGGCGACAGCGATCATGCCTGGGGCGAGTTCCTCTGCCAGCGCGGCCTGGTGGATGCCGACCACTACCGGGCGCGCAACGACGCCTTCTATCAGGACTACCTCGACGGCAGCCTCGACGTGCACGCCTACCAGAACTTCTGCCAGGAACTGCTGGGCCGCAGCGAGATGGCACAGCTCGAGCGCTGGCACGCCGAGTTCATGCGCGAGCACATCGAGCCCATCGTGCTGGCCAAGGGCGAGGCGCTGGTGCGCCAGCACCTGGATGCCGGCGACCGGGTAGTGATCATCACCGCGACCAACCGCTTCATCACCGGGCCGATCGCCGCGCGACTGGGCGTCGACACCCTGCTGGCGACCGAGTGCGAGACGGTCGACGGCCGCTATACCGGCCGGCTGACCGACATCCCGTGCTTCCAGGAGGGCAAGGTGGCACGCATCGAACGCTGGCTGGCGGAGAACGAGCAGACGCTCGACGGCAGCTACTTCTACAGCGACTCGCGCAACGACCTGCCGCTGCTCGAGCGCGTCAGCCATCCGGTGGCGGTCGACCCCGACCCGACCCTGCGGCGCATCGCCGAGGAGCGCGGCTGGCGGGTCATCTCGCTGCGCTGAGGCGGATCAGGCCGGCTTGGCGCCCATCAGCGCCATGATCGCCAGCAGCACGAGCAGCACCAGCAAGGCATAGGCACCGGCGAACCGCAGCAGGCGGGCCGGTGCCGGCGCCTCGCCCAGCGCCTGCCAGGCGGCCAGGCGACCGGCCAGCAGCAGGCCGAGGGGAATCAGCGCCAGGAACAGCACGGAACTGGCCAGCAGCCAGAGCTGGCCCAGCGGCCAGCCGGCCAGGTGCACCAGCCACCAGCCGCTGACCGGCAGCGACAGGCCGAGCAGGGCCAGCAGCGGCAGCGACAGCCGGCGGGTACGGCCAAGCTTGCGCTGCAGCGCGGCGGCGTCGGCGCCGCGCCCGGCCTTCCACAACATGAACAGGTGCGCCAGCAGGCCGAGCACCAGCAGCACCGCGGCGGCGCCATGGGCAATGCGGATCAGCAGGTAGGGTTCCATCGGTCTTCCTCGTCGACGCTCAGCCCAGGAACAGCCGGTAGGCCGGGTTGTCGCTCTCGTCCCAGTAGCGGTAGCCGATCTTGTCCAGCGCCGCCGGCACCAGGTGACGCTCCTCGGCCGGCACCTGCAGCCCGGCGACCACCCGCCCGTCCGCCGCGCCGTGGTTGCGGTAATGGAACATCGAGATGTTCCAGCGCCCGCCGAGCTTGTTGAGGAAGTTGAACAGCGCGCCCGGGCGTTCGGGAAACTCGAAGCGCAGCACCATCTCGTCGCTGACCCCGGCCGCATGCCCGCCGACCATGTGCCGGATGTGCAGCTTGGCCAGCTCGTTGTCGGTCAGGTCGAGCACCGGGAAGCCCTTGTCGCGCAGGCCCTCGACCAGCGCCGCGCGCGGGTCGTTCTCCGGGTGGGTCTGCACGCCGACGAAGATGTGCGCCTCGCGATCGGTGTGGTAGCGGTAGTTGAACTCGGTGATCTGGCGCTTGCCGATCGCCTCGCAGAAGGCCTTGAAGCTGCCCGGCTGCTCCGGGATGGTGACGGCGATGATCGCCTCGCGCTTCTCGCCCAGTTCGGCGCGCTCGGCGACGTGGCGCAGGCGGTCGAAGTTGATGTTGGCACCCGAATCGATGCCCACCAGCACCTGGCCGCTGGCGCCGTCGCGCTCGACGTACTTCTTGATCCCCGCCACCGCCAGGGCACCGGCCGGCTCGGTGATCGAGCGGGTATCGTCGTAGATGTCCTTGATCGCCGCGCAGATCTCGTCGGTGCTGACGGTGATCACCTCGTCGACGTAGCGCTTGCAGACATCGAAGGTATGCTGGCCGATCTGCGCCACCGCCACGCCGTCGGCGAACAGCCCGACCTGCTCGAGCACCACCCGCTCGCCGGCCGCCATGGCCGCCTGCAGGCAGTTCGAATCGTCCGGCTCGACGCCGATCACCCGGGTCTGCGGATAGAGGTATTTCACGTAGGCGGCGATGCCCGCCACCAGCCCGCCACCTCCCACGGGAACGAAGATCGCATCGATCGGCCCCTGGTGCTGACGGAGGATTTCCATCGCCACGGTGCCCTGCCCGGCGATCACGTCGGGATCGTCATAGGGATGGATATAGACGTAGCCCTTCTCGTCCACCAGCTTCAGCGAATAGGCCAGCGCCTCGGGGAAGGCATCGCCATGCAGCACCACCTTGCCGCCACGGGCGCGCACGCCCTGCACCTTCAGCTCCGGCGTGGTGCGCGGCATGACGATGGTCGCCTTGATCCCCAACTGCCTGGCCGCCAGCGCCACGCCCTGGGCATGGTTGCCGGCCGAGGCGGTGACCACGCCGCGCGCCAGTTCCTCGGGCGACAGCTGGGCCAGCTTGTTGTAGGCGCCACGAATCTTGAAGGAGAACACCGGCTGCAGGTCTTCGCGCTTGAGCAGGACCTGGTTGCCGAGGCGCTCGGACAGCTGGCGGGCCGGTTGCAGCGGGGTTTCCTCGGCGACGTCGTAGACGCGCGAGGTGAGGATTTTCTTGACGTACTGTTCGAGCATCGTGGCGGTCTTGGCGGGTGGGCGGGTGTTGCGGGCAAGCGCCGAGTCTACCCCGCGCCCGACCCGACGACCACCGGCAATCCCGCCGGCCCGCGGCGCAACATGGGGCGCCGGCGCGCGGCTATAATTGCCGGCCCGTCACCTGCCCCGGATTTACCCGATGACCCAGGATCAGCTCAAGCAGGCCGTCGCCCAGGCCGCCGTCGACCTTATCGTTCCGCAGCTCACCGACCGCAGCATCGTCGGCGTCGGCACCGGCTCGACCGCCAATTTCTTCATCGACCTGCTGGCCCAGCACAAGGGCTTCTTCGATGGCGCCGTAGCCAGCTCCGAGGCCACCGCCGAACGCCTGAAGAAGCACGGCATCCCGGTCTACGACCTGAACAACGTCGCCGAGCTGGAGTTCTACGTCGACGGTGCCGACGAAGCCAACAAGCACCTGGAGCTGATCAAGGGCGGCGGCGCCGCACTGACCCGCGAGAAGATCGTCGCCGCGGTGGCCGAGACCTTCATCTGCATCGCCGATGCCAGCAAGCTGGTCGAACAGCTCGGCGCCTTCCCGTTGCCGGTGGAGGTGATCCCCATGGCGCGCAGCCATGTCGCCCGCGAGCTGGTCAAGCTCGGCGGCGACCCGGTCTACCGCGAGGGCGTGGTCACCGACAACGGCAACGTGATCCTCGACGTGCACAACGTGGCGATCGGCTTCGCGCCGGAGGTCGAGGCGAAGATCAACAACATCGTCGGCGTGGTCACCAATGGCCTGTTCGCCGCGCGCCCGGCCGACGTCCTGCTGCTGGGCACCGACAGCGGCGTGCAAAAGCTCGCGCGCTGAAGCGCAGCGGCTACGCTTGTGATGAGCCGCGCCGCCCGGGCGCGGACCATCACAGGAGGTGTGCCATGTCCGGCAAGTTCCAGCTGAAGAAAGCCAGCAACGGGCAATTCCACTTCAACCTGCTGGCCGGCAACGGCCAGGTCATCCTTTCCAGCGAGCAGTACAAGGCCCATGCCTCGGCGCTGAACGGCATCGAGTCGGTACGCAAGAATGCCGTGCGCGAGGGCGCCTTCGAGGTCAAGCAGGCCAGCAACGGCAAGCACTACTTCGTGCTCAAGGCCACCAACGGCCAGGTGGTCGGCCAGAGCCAGATGTACGCCAGCCTGGCCAGCGCCGAACAGGGCTGCGACTCGGTGCGCCGGCATGCGCCGGACGCGGCACTGGCCGACGAGAGCCTGGCCGCCGCCTCCTGAGCCGCGGGCAGGATCAACGGGGCTCCGGCGCCTCGCTCCGGCGCCGGAACACATAGAAGCGGTTCGGCTCGCCGACCACGTAGATGGTGCCGTCGGCGTCCATCGCCACGCCCTCGGCCTGGTCGATGCCCTGCACCAGACCGTTGAGACCGCCGAACAGGCTCATGAAGCTGCGCGGCCGGCCCTGCAGGTCCAGCTCGACCAGCAGCCGCGATTCGTCGGACAGCATCAGCGTGTGCCCACTGCGCGGGTCGATGGTCACCGAGGAAATATCGCGCACCAGCAGCGGCTGGCGCGGCAGGGGCTCGAGCGCCCCGACCGCACCGTCCTCGCCAGGGAACGGCAGTTCGAACAGTCCCTGCGGGTCGCGCTCCTTGGCCAGCAGCAGGCGCTGGCTGAGCGGGTTCCAGGCCAGCCCCTCGAAGCCCTTGTTGCCGGCATCGGCGAAGCCCAGGTCGTAGCTCGGCAGATCGGCCAGCTCGAGGCGCTCGGTGTCCGGCGTCACGCGAAACACCGTGACCTGGCGACGGCGCTCGTCGACCACCGCCATGCGTCCGTCGCCGAGCGCCTCGACACCTTCCGGATCGGCGAAGCCGACCAGCTCGATGCTGCGCAGCACCACGCCGGCGGGGCTGAATTCCACCAGCTTGGGGTGCTGCCCGGTGACGGTGAACAGCGTGCCGGTCAACGGGTTCCAGGTCAGCCCGGAAGTCTCGTCATCGGCCAGCCCGGCCAGCTCGGTCTCCAGCGCCAGCTCATAGTCCGGCAGCCAGATGCTCGCCGCGCGCGCCTCGGCCGGCACGCTGCGCTCCTGCCAGAGCAGCAGCAGCTGGTCGTCCCAGTGCAGCAGCCGGGCGCAGAGCAGCAGCACCGCGAGCAGGGCGACGAGGGTCACCCAGGCGAACTGTCGCCAGGAACGCTTGAACAGGGAAGGCATGTCAGGATCCGTCGGGCCAGGGCGAGGGATTACAGCACGCCCGACCGACCGGCGGAACTCGGCAGACGCACCTGCCGGCCAGGGGCCGGCAGGCGGCAGGGTCAGAGCACGCGGCTCTCGAAGCGCGACAGGCCGACCAGTTCCAGCAGCAGCTCATCGCCCTGGTTGAGCGGGCCGACACCGGCGGGCGTGCCGGTCAGCACCACGTCACCCGGCTGCAGGCTGAAGTGGCCGGCGATATGCCGGATCAGCGGGACGATGGCGTTGAGCATCTGGCTGCTGTTGCCGTCCTGGCGCAGCTCGCCGTTGAGCGTCAGGCGGATGCCGATATCGCCCAGGTCCTCGATCGCATCACCGGGTACGAAGGGAGCCAGCACGCAGGCGCCGTCGAAGCTCTTGGCGATCTCCCACGGGTGGCCCTTTTCCTTGAGCCTGGCCTGCACGTCGCGCAGGGTCAGGTCTAGCGCCGGGGCGAAGCCGGAGATGGCATCGCGGATCTCCTCCTCGCCCGGCTGGCGCGACAGCGGCTTGCCGATCAGCACGGCAATCTCCGCCTCGTAGTGCACCGCGCCGCGCTCGCGCGGGATGGCGAAGCCGCCGGCCAGCGGCACGGCGCAGCTGCCCGGCTTGATGAACAGCAGCGGCTCGCTGGGCACCGGATTGTTCAGCTCCTTGGCATGCTCGGCGTAGTTGCGCCCGATGCAGACCACCTTGCCCAGCGGGTAGTGAATCGGCGTACCGTCGGTGTACTGATGCTTGTAGTTCATGGCAGTCCTCGGCCGTGGGTGGCAGGCGCCCGGCGCCGCCATCAGGTAGCTGTCGGGGCTGGCGCGCGAGGGCGCGCCCAGCCGACGGATCAGAGAGAGAAGATCTTCCCGGGGTTCATGATGCCGTTCGGGTCGAACGCCGCCTTGACCGCCTTCATGTAGGCGATCTCGGCCGGCGAGCGGCTGTATTCCAGGTAGTCGCGCTTGGTCATGCCGACGCCGTGCTCGGCGCTGATCGAGCCGTTGTACTTCTGCACCGTCTCGAACACCCACTTGTTCACCGCGGCGCACTTGCCGAAGAACTCCTCCCTCGACAGCGCCTCGGGCTTGAGGATGTTCAGGTGCAGGTTGCCGTCGCCGATGTGCCCGTACCAGAGCACCTCGAAGTCGGGGTAGTTGCTGCTGACGATGGCGTCGATGTCGGCGAGGAAGGCCGGCACCTTGCTGACGGTGACCGAGATGTCGTTCTTGTATGGCGTGTAGTGGGCGATGGTCTCGGAGATGAACTCGCGCAGCTTCCACAGGTTCTGCAACTGCTGGTCGCTCTGGCTCATCACCCCGTCGATCACCCAGCCTTCGTTGACGCAGTGCTCGAAGGTCGCCAGCGCCTGCTCGGCGCGCTCCTCGGTGGTGGCCTCGAACTCCAGCAGCGCGTAGAACGGCGCACGGGTCTCGAACGGCGCCGGCACGTCGCCGCGGGCGAGGATCTTGTCCAGGCACTTGTCGGAGAAGAACTCGAAGGCGGTCAGGTCCATCTTGTCCTGGAAGGCGTGCAGCACCGGCATGATCGAATCGAAGTCCGGCGTCCCCAGCACCATCGCCGTGAGTTTGGTCGGCTGGCGCTCCAGGCGCATGGTCGCCTCGACGACGAAGCCCAGGGTGCCCTCGGCGCCGATGAACAGCTGGCGCAGGTCGTAGCCGGTGGCGTTCTTGACCAGGTCCTTGTTCAGCTCGAGCAGGTCGCCCTTGCCGGTGACGACCTTCAGGCCGGCGACCCAGTTGCGCGTCATGCCGTAGCGGATCACCTTGATGCCGCCGGCGTTGGTGCCGATGTTGCCGCCGAGCTGGCTGGAGCCGGCCGAGGCGAAGTCCACCGGGTAGTACAGGCCCTTGTCCTCGGCGAACTGCTGCAGCTGCGCGGTGACCACGCCCGGCTGGCAGACCACGGTGCGGTCGGTGGCGTTGAAGTCGAGGATCTGGTTCATGTAGTCGAAGGCCACCACCACCTCGCCATTGGCCGCCACCGCGGCGGCGGAGAGCCCGGTGCGACCGCCCGACGGCACCAGCGCGACCTTGTGCTGGTTGGCCCAGCGCACGATGGCCTGGACCTGCTCGATACTCTTGGGAAAGACGATGGCCGACGGCGCCGGCGCGAATTGCTTGGTCCAGTCCTTGCCGTAGGTAGTCAGCGAATCGGCATCGGTCAGCACTTTGCCAGGCTCGACCAGGGTCTTCAGCTCATCGATCAGGGCGAGATCGGTCATCACGGGAACTCTCATACGATTCATGGTCACCCTGAGTACGCTTCAGCTCAGGAGGTGGGGTGTTTCGGGGGGCTCGTATGCTAGCATACGCACCCTTTTCAAACGTGCCTCGGCAGACTCCCGGCACCGGCAAGCCCGGGTCGGTCAGCCTTCGCTGGACACTTCGTCCTCTCTTTCGGCCCTAAGGTTTAAACGCAGATGAGCCAGACCTCTCTCGACAAGAGCAAGATCAAGTTCCTTCTTCTCGAAGGCGTGCACCAGAACGCTGTCGACACCCTGAAGGCGGCCGGCTACACCAACATCGAGTACCTCAAGACCGCGCTGTCCGGCGACGAGCTGAAGGAAAAGATCGCCGACGCCCACTTCATCGGCATCCGCTCGCGCACCCAGCTCACCGAGGAAGTCTTCGACTGCGCCAAGAAGCTGATCGCCGTCGGCTGCTTCTGCATCGGCACCAACCAGGTCGACCTCAACGCCGCCCGCGAGCGTGGCATCGCGGTGTTCAACGCGCCCTACTCCAACACCCGCTCGGTGGCCGAGCTGGTGCTGGCCGAAGCCATCCTGCTCTTGCGCGGCATCCCCGAGAAGAACGCCTCCTGCCACCGCGGCGGCTGGATCAAGTCGGCGGCCAACTCCTTCGAGATCCGCGGCAAGAAGCTCGGCATCATCGGCTACGGCTCCATCGGCACCCAGCTCTCGGTGCTGGCCGAGGCGCTCGGCATGCAGGTCTACTTCTACGACGTGGTGACCAAGCTGCCGCTGGGCAACGCCACCCAGGTCGGCTCGCTGTACGACCTGCTGGGCATGTGCGACATCGTCTCGCTGCACGTGCCGGAGCTGCCGTCCACCCAGTGGATGATCGGCGAGAAGGAAATCCGCGCGATGAAGAAGGGCGGCATCCTGATCAACGCCGCGCGTGGCACCGTGGTCGAGCTGGACCACCTGGCCGACGCGATCAAGGACGAGCACCTGATCGGCGCCGCCATCGACGTGTTCCCCGTCGAGCCGAAGTCCAACGACGAGGAGTTCGCCAGCCCGCTGCGTGGCCTGGACCGCGTGATCCTGACCCCGCACATCGGCGGCTCCACCGCCGAGGCGCAGGCCAACATCGGCCTGGAAGTCGCCGAGAAGCTGGTCAAGTACAGCGACAACGGCACCTCGGTGTCCTCGGTCAACTTCCCGGAAGTCGCCCTGCCGTCGCACCCCGGCAAGCACCGCCTGCTGCACATCCACCGCAACATCCCCGGCGTGATGAGCGAGATCAACAAGGTGTTCGCCGACAACGGCATCAACATCTGCGGCCAGTTCCTGCAGACCAACGACAAGGTCGGCTACGTCGTCATCGACGTGGACAAGGAATACTCCGACCTCGCGCTGGAGAAGCTGCAGCACGTCAACGGCACCATCCGCAGCCGCGTGCTGTTCTGACCGCCACGCGCTGCTGCGAAGAAGGGAGGCCTCGGCCTCCCTTCTTCGTTTGTGCGGCTCAGTAGGCGCCGCGGGCGCCGCCTTCACCGCCGGTGCCGCTGGTGCCCGGCTCGGCCGGCGGGCTGCCGTCGGCGCCCTGCTCGACCTCCGGCTGCGAGCCGTCGCCGCCGGTGCCACGGGTGTCGGTCGAGCCGCCGCCCTGGGCCGAACCCTGGGCCGCACTGCCGAAGCCCTTGCCGCTCATGTCGTTGCCGCGGGCCTCGGGCTGCTCGGACTGCGCCGCCGCCGGCTCGGCGTTCCGCTGCTCCTGCTCGCCAGCGAAGACGGCCGCCGGCAGGCACAGGGACAGGCTCAGTGCCGCGATCTTGCTCCAGTTCATTGCGCGTCTCCTTCGAGGGGTGCGGAAAATTAGAGCGCCGCGCGCGGCATAAGGTTGCATCGCGTCAGCGCAGCAGCTGCAGCAACGCCGCACCGACCCCGGCCATGCTCTCGCCGGCCACCAGCCCGGCTGCCGCCACCACCACGAAGCGCTCGGCCAGCCCCGGCGCGCGCCGTGCCAGCAGCCAGGCGAGCAGCGCGCCCAGGCTCATCAGCAGCGACACCGAGGCCGGGATGACGAAGGCTAGGCCCAGCGCCGCCGAACTCGGCAGCCGCCGCAGCCAGGTGGCCGGCAGTAGCGCCTCGAGCAGCCCCAGCAGCAGGCCGACCGCCGCACCGGCGAGCATCGCCAGGCGCGTCTCGTTGGCGAGCGCATCGAGCCCGCCGCCGAGCGCCTCGGCCACGGCCTTCCAGGTCGCCACCGCCGGTGCCGGCCAATCGGGCGTGACCAGCACGCTCGGCGAGGGAATCAGCAGCCCGTAGACCAGCACCCCGACCAGGCTGCCGAGCGCGATGCCCAGGCACTGCGCCACAGCCTGGCGCCCGGGCGAGGCGTCGATCAGATGGCCGACCTTGAAGTCGTTGAGCAGGTCCGTGCATTGGCCGGCGGTGTTGGCGCTCATCAGGTTGACCGTCATCTGCCCCGGCGCCAGCACGCCGAAACCGAGCTGCGACAGCTGGCCCATGGCGCCGATCGGCGGAATGCCGGTGCTGCCGACCACCCGCGCAGCGACGCTCGCCAGCAGCAGCGCCAGCGGAATCGACAGCAGCGCCAGCCACCAGCGGATACCGAGCAGGCCGACCTGCAGCAGCACCACCAGCAGCACCGCCAGTGCCAGGCCGAGCAGCGGCAGGCGGGCGAACGCCGGGCGCGGCGCGCCGGTCACGCGACGCTCGCGCAGAAGACGCACGGCCAGGCCGGTGAGGGTCGCGCTGACCATCAGGCTCACCCCCGGCCAGAGCAGCCATTCCACCAGCGCGGCGAACTGCGGGCCGCTGGCACCGGCGGCGAGCGCCACCCGGCCGCTGGCCAGCAGCCAGGGCGCCAGCACGCCCCAGGCCAGCAGCGCGCCAAGCAGCAGCGACAGGCCGACACGCAGGCCGACGATGCCGCCGAAGCCGAGCAGCAGGAACGACGGCTCGAGCTGGAAGGTCAGCCGCTCCAGTTGCGCGCTCGGCGCCCAGCGCGGCAGCGTCCACCAGAGCGCATCGGCCAGCTTGGCCGCCGCCGCCAGCACCGCGCTGGCGCCGAGCACCGCCAGCCGGCGCCCGGCCTCGGCGCCATGGGCGTAGATCTGCTCCAGCGTGGCCAGGGTCGCCATGCCCTCGGGAAAGCGCAGCCCGGCGCCGACGATCAATGCCGGCCGCAGGTACCAGGCCACCCAGACGCCGAGGAAGGACACCGAGAAGACCCAGGCCATCAGCGCGGCGTCGGGCAGCGTCTGGCCGCTGAGCAAGCTGTAGGCGGGAATCGGCGCGACCAACCCGGCCGAGGCGATCGACGCGCAGGCCGAGGCCGTCGTCTGGCTGATGTTGCTCTCGTGCAGTGTCCAGCGCGGCCGGCCCAGCGCCGCGGCCACGCCCTGCCAGAAGGCATAGCCGACCAGCAGAGCGATGATCGACATGTTGAACGACCAGCCGATCTTCAGCCCCGAGTAGATATTCGCCGGCACCAGCAGCGCGCCCAGCAGCAGGCCGGTGAGCAGTGCGCGCAGGCTGAGCTCGCGGGTCTTGACGGTGTCGGCCTGGAACGGAAGCATGCTCCAACCCTAGCGCCATCCGTCGGCTTTGCGAAGCTATCGCGTCCGATTGCCGCCGAATCGCAGCTTTTTCGTCGGCATCCTGAACTTCGTAGCCTGCTACGGGTCGGTTAGTGACTTCGTCACTTTCTCTTTAAGCCCGACTCTAGGTACCGGACATGGATGCGGATCTGACCCGGGGCGAAACCTCTGCCGGCGGCAGAGTCACCCTATTGACCCACAACGAGCTGCTGGGGCTCTTCTTCCGCCGTTTTCTCGACGAGCAGGCCCAGCTGAAGGTCGCCCTGGCCAGCTTGGCCGAGACGCCGGCGACGGTCGGCGGCGACCTGATCCTGGTCGATGCTGGCCAGAGCGAAACCGGCCAGCTGTCATCGCTGATCGAGCGCATCGACGGCAAGCAGCCGATCGCCCTGGTGAACATCGTGCCGGAACAGGCCATGACCCTCGTCGACCGCCACCCGTGGATTCGCGGGGTGTTCTACCCCCAGGCCACGCCCGAGCACCTGCTCAGCGGCATCCGCACCCTGCTGGCTGGCGGCGACTGGCTGCCGCGCATGCTGATGGAGCGCCTGCTCGGCCAGTTGCGACGCATGCGCCAGCTGGCCGAGAGCAAGGCCAGCCTGACCCTGCGCGAACGGGAGATCCTCAGCCTGGCCAGCAAGGGCCTGTCCAACGCCGAGATTGCCGAGCGGCTGTGCCTGAGCCCGCACACCATCAAGAGCCACATCCACAACCTGCTGCGCAAGATCGGCGCTTCCAACCGCGCCGAGGCCGCCTACCTGCTGCGCAGCCGGCTGGACTGGGCCGAGCCCTGCAAGGCCTGAGCCGCGCCTGATTAATCCTGCGTCGGCGCCTGGCGCGGGGGCTTTCCATCCTTCGATGGATGGCAGGCCGCACCGCGCTGGCGAAGAATCGGCCGATCCCGTCCGGAGCGCGCGCCATGAACCGCCGTATCCTCGCCCCGCTGGCGCTGGCCGCGCTGCTGGCCTCAACCGCCCTGCCGGCCGCCGACCTGCTCGACAACGGCGACCTCGCCGGCCCGCCCGCCGACCTTGCCGCCGGCAGCGACCCTCTGGCCGGCCAGGCCGCCTGGGTCCTGCAGCGTGGCAATGACAACCACGCCCTGCTCGACCAGCGTGGCCAGTGGCTGCGCGGGCGCATCCTGCAGCACGGCGCCGCGCAGGAGGCGCTGATCCTGCAGCAGGGCAGCGGGCTGGAGGCGCTGATCAGCCAGGCCGGCTACGGCAACCGCGCCGAGATCGTCCAGCTCGGCAACGCCAGCAGCGCCCACATCGAGCAGCGGGGCAACCACAACCAGGCACGCCTCGAGCAGCACGGCGACGGCCTCGACGGCGCGATCATCCAGCGCGGCTCGGGGCTGGACATCCAGCTCATCCAGCGGCGCTGAACCCGACCGCCAGGCTCACCCGCGTCGCGCGTTGCGGACGCTCAGGCCCGCGACAGCCGTGGCGACCGGCCCTGGCTCAGGCGCCGGCCGAGGGCGATGCCGCGCAGCTCGACCACTTGGTAGGTCAGCGTCGACACCGCCAGCACCGCGGCCAGCAGCGTCAAGGTCAGCAGCCCGTCGCTGAGCGGCTCGCCGGTGCTGATGTAGCGCATGATCTGGTGGCTGCGGGGGTCCTCGAGGATCAGCGTGAACTCGCCGCCGAGCAGGCGCGAGAGCACGATGGCCACGCTGGTGAAGACGAACAGCACCGCCGCGTGGGTCAGGTAGATGGAGAACGACAGCTCACCCAGGCGCTTGAACGGGCGCAGGCGCAGCAGTCCGGAGACCATGCCGCGCTCGAAGGCGAAGACCAGGATCACGCCGCAGAACAGCAGGCTGGCCAGCAGCCCCTTGTGCGGCAGCTCGGCGGTGATCACCCGGTAGACCAGCAGCAGGCAGAGGATCTCCAGCAGGTCGAAGAAGCGCTCGTCGCGCAGCGCCTCGACCACTGCGCGGATGCGCTGGTAGACCCGGTAGACCAGCACGCCGGCGAAGAAGCAGGCCCCGCCGCGCCAGATGAAGGCCAGCATCGGCTGCGGCTCGACCGCCAGCACCGCCGCGCTGGCCAGCGCCAGGGCCGCGAAGATGCGCACGCTGTGCCGCGGCACCAGCAGCAGCACCAGGCCGAACGCCAGGTACAGGTAGTACTCGATGCTGATGCTCCAGGCCGGCGTGTTGAACGACAGGCTTTCGGTCCACGGCAGCCAGGACTGCAGCAGCAGCGCATTGGGCAGGATCTCGTGCGGCGCGGTCTTGCCGCTGAAGGCCGGGTCGTTGAAGGTGAAGCCATGGTGCTGGGCCAGCAGCTTGCCGCACTCGAGGAGGATGAACACCGCCAGCATCACCAGGTGCAGCGGCATCAACCGGAACGTGCGGGTGATGACGAAGCGGCGCAGCAGTTCGAGGGTGAACGGCCGGTTGCCGTAGGCATGGCAGAGCACGAAACCGCTGAGGACGAAGAAGAACTCGACGAACAGGTCCGCATGGCGGAAGAACGCCAGCTCGGAAAAGCTCTGCAGGATCTGCGTGTGGAACAGCACCACCGCCATCGCGCAAAGCCCACGAAAGCTGTCCAGCACATCGAAGCGTTGCATCCTTTCACCTCCCTGTTGCCTGGCATCCCGGGTGGACCTGTGCGCAAGGCAGGCGCCTGGCCATCACGAAAAATAGGAGCGGGTCCGGGTCAGAAAAGTTCTGTAACAAGATCGCGGGCAGACGACCGGCTCGCCCGACCAGCCAGCCGCCTACCAGAACCAGCCGAGCCAGAGCAGCGCGGCCAGCAGCCAGGCGCTCAGCGGCAGCGGGTCCAGCCGCCAGAGGCGGTTCCAGCGCCGTTCCCGCGCGCGCCAGCGCGGCCGGTCCGGGCGCCAGGCGGGCTCGGGCAGCGGCGGCCGGCGCAGCAGCCGGGTCACCGCCAGCGAGGCCCGCAGCGCCGGGTTCGGCAGGCGTGCCAGCCGTGCCGGCACACGCCAGCGCCGGCGCACGGCCAGCCCGGCGAGCACGGCGGCCAGCAACAGCGGCCAGAGCGCCGCCCACAGCCCGTGCCCAGCGAGGCCTGCCAACAGCGGCTCGCGCAGCGGCGCCCAGGCCCAGGGCCACAGCAGCGGCGCCAGCGACAGCAGCGCCCAGGGCCACCAGCAGGCCAGCGGCGGCCTCTGCGCTGGCGCCTCGCGCTGGTCGGCGCGCAGCAGCCAGAGCGCACGCAGCAGCAGGACGGCCGTGGCGCAGCTGGCCAGCGCCAGCCACGGCGCCCAGGCGGCGAAGGCGCTGGCGTGCCAGGCCTCCTTGAGCAGGTATTTCACCGCCGCGCCGCTGCTCAGCGGCGCCCCCATCAGCGCCAGCGCCGGCAGCCACAGCAGCGGCCAGGCCAGGCGTGGCAGGCGATGCTCGTGGGCCAGGCCGGCGCCGAGGAACAGCGCGCCCTTGGCCAGCCCGTGGTGCACACCGAACAGCGGCAGCAGCGTGCCGAGCGCCGCCGAACCGCCCTCGCCGGCCCAGGCCAGCGCCAGGATCATCAGCAGCCAGCCCATCTGGCTGACCGATGACCAGGCCAGCACCGCCTTGGTCTTGCCGGCGCACAGCCCCAGCAGCGCGGCATACAGCGCGCCGAACAGGCCCACGGCGAGCAGCGGCGCGCTCCATTGCAGCAGCGTCGGATCGGCCGGCGGCAGGCAGCGCCAGAGGCCGAGCACCCCGGCCTTGAGCATCGCCCCGGAGAGCACCGCACTGGCCGGCGCCGGCGCCGCCGGATGCGCCAGCGGCAGCCACACGTGCAGCGGCCAGAAGCCGGCCTTCAGGCCGAGGCCGGCGAGCAGCAGGGCCAGGGTCAGGTGGTCGACCGGCTGCGTCTGCCAGCTGGCGAAGTCGAAGGCGAGGCCGCTGGCATGGCTGCGCAGCAGCAGGCCGGCGAGCAACAGCATCTCGCCGAAGATCGCCAGTTGCAGGTAGAGCCGCCCGGCGCGCCGCGGGGCCGGCCCGCCGTGGTGCACGATCAGCCCGTAGGCCGCCAGGCTCATGGCGCTGAAGCCGAGATAGAAGCTCAGCGCGTCGGTGGCGACGATTAGCAGCAGGTTGCCGGCCAGCGCCAGCTGCCAGCACATCCAGAAGCGCAAGCCATGGGCCGTGCCGGCCAGGCTGCGGCTGCCGAACGCCGTCGCAGAGCCCCAGAGCACGGCGGCAAAGGCCAGCCAGGCGCGGGTCAGCGGGTCGCCCGCGCCCCAGCGGATACCCTCCCACAACCAGGGCAGTTCCAGCGCCGGCGGTGGCTGCAACGCCGCCAGCAGCGCCGGCAGGCAGGCCAGCCACAACCAGGGCAGCAGCCGCTGGCCCAGCACCGGCAGCAGGGCCGCGGCCAGCAGCGGGGCGAACGGCGCCAGCAACCAGAGCCAGGCGCTCACAGGGCGAACTCCCGCTCGACGATCAACTGGCTCCAGCCCAGCGGGCTCAGCCCGGTGGCCGCCAGCAGGCCGACCAGCAGCGACAGCAGCGCGGTGAGCAGCGCCGGCAGCAGGAGCATCCAGTGGGTCTCCAGGCGTCGCCCGGCCCAGCGGTTCTCGTGCCAGTCGGCCGGCTCGGCGAACCAGCCGCGCCAGAGCAGCGGCAGGAAGTAGCCGGCATTCAGCAGCGCCGAGCCGAGCAGCACAAGCACCACCCAGTCCTGCCCGACCTCGAGGGCGCCGAGGCCCAGCGTCCACTTGCTGATGAAGCCGGCGATCGGCGGGATGCCGATCATGCCCAGCGCGCCGACGGTGAAGGCCGCCATGGTCCAGGGCATGCGCCGACCGACGCCATCCATCTCGCGGATGCGGTGGATACCCAGGGTTTCGGCGAAGTTGCCCGCGCAATAGAACAGCGTGACCTTCATCAGCCCCTGGTGCACCAGGTGCACCAACCCGCCCACCGCGGCGATCGGCCCGAGCAGCGCCACGCCCAGGGTCACGTAGGAGACCTGGCTGATGGTCGAGTAGGCCAGGCGCTTCTTCAGCTCCTGCTGCTGCAAGGCGCGCAGCGAGCCGTAGAGGATGGTGGCCGCGGCCAGCCAGAGCAGCGGCCTGGTGAGATCCAGCCGGGTCAGCGCTTCGGCACCAAAGACGTCATAGACCACCCGCACGATACCGAACGCCCCCGCCTTCACCACCGCCACCGCATGCAGCAGCGCGCTGACCGGCGCCGGCGCGACCATCGCCTGCGGCAGCCAGCCGTGCAGCGGGATCAGCGCGGCCTTCACCCCAAGCCCGAGGATCAGCAGGACGAAGGCCACGCGCAGCGCCACCTCGTGCTCACCGACCTCGTCGAGCAGGTAGCCGGCGGCCTGGAAGTCCGGCGTGCCGGCCAGGCTGTGCAGCAGCGCCACGCCCATCAGCACCAGGCTGCCGCCGCCCACGGTGTAGGCCAGGTAGACGCGCCCGGCGGCCAGCGCCTCCGGCGTGCCGCGGTGCACCACCAGCGGGAAGGTGGCCAGGGTCAGCAGCTCGTAGAACAGCAGGAAGCTGACCAGGTTGCCGGCCAGGGCGATGCCCACGGTGGCGCTGACGCACAGGCTGAAATAGCCGAAGAAGCGCGAACGCAGCGGCGAGCGTTCCAGGTAGCCGATGGCATAGACGGTCGTCGCCGCCCACAGCAGCGAGGACAGCGCGACGAACAGCAGCGACAGCGCATCGCCCTGCAGCACCAGCGGCGCGCCCGGCAGCAGCGGCAGCTCGAAGCGGTACTCGGCGCCCTGGCTGACGCCGTAGAGCATCAGCCCCACCAGCATCAGCTTGAGCGTCACGCCGAGCAGGTTGAGCGTCACCCGCAGGCGCTGCTGGTCCTCGCGCAGGGTGAAGATCACCAGCCCCGGCAGCAGCGAGCTGAGCACGATGCCCAGCGGCAACAGGCCCTGCCAGTTCATCGGCCGAGCCCTCCCAGCCAGAGCAGCAGCGGCTCGCTGATCAGCGCCAGCCCCCAGACCAGCAGCGCCGGCAGCAGCGCCAGCCATTGCGCCAGACGATCGGGGCGGATGCTCGGCGGGTTCGGCCGCGCGCGGTCGAAGCCGTGGGCCACCACGCGGAACACATAGGCCGCCGACAGCAGCGTGCCGAGCAGGATGCCCAGCGCCCATGGCCAGTGGCGCGGCTCGGCCAGCAGCGGCTGCAGCAGCAGCCACTTGGCCAGGAAGCCGCCGCTGGGCGGCAGGCCGATCAGACTGCCGCCGGCCACCGCGAACGCGGTCAGCGCCACCGGCAGGTTCTGGCTGGCACCCTTGATGCCCTTGACCCGCCGGCTGCCGAGGATGCTCTTCAGCTCGCCGGCAGCGAGGAACATCGACACCTTGGCCAGCCCGTGGGCCAGCACGAACAGCCACAGCGCGGCATGCAGGCGCGGCTCCTGCAGGTGCAGCAACAGGCCCAGGGCGAGCAGCGCGTAGCCCAGCTGCGCCACCGTCGAAAAGGCCACCAGCGACTTGAGCAGCGGCGCGCGCAACGCCGACCAGCCACCGGCGGCCAGCGCCAGCACGCCGGCCAGGGCGAACGGCGGGCCCGCCGCCTGGCCCAGCGCCGGCGGGGCGATCTCGCTCCACAGCAGCCAGAGGATGTACAGCGGCCCCTTGACCACCAGCGCCGAGAGCAGCGCGCTGACCGCCGTCGGCGCCGCCGCGTGGGCCGGCGGCAGCCACAGGTGCAGCGGCCACAGCGCCGCCTTGAGCATCAGCCCCAGGCTGGCCAGCAGCAGGGCCATGGCGGTGGCCCGGTCGGGCTCGGCGGCGGCGGCCAGCAGCGGGATATCCAGCGTGCCGTAGCGCCCGTAGAGCAGCGCCACGCCGAGCAGGTAGGCCAGCGAGCCGGCCAGCGACAGCAGCAGGTAGTTCAGCGCCGGGCGCCAGGCCCTGCGCCCGGCCAGGGCGACCAGCGCCACCGCGCACAGCGCCAGCAGCTCGAGGGTGACGTAGAGGTTGAACAGGTCCGCCGACAGCCACAGCGCGGCCAGCGCCGCCTGCAGCAGGCAGGACAGCGGCCAGTAGTCCGGATTGCCGGCGGCATGCGCGATGCGCGAGGCATAGAGCGCCACCAGCAGCTGCAGGGTGGCGCTGAACAGCAGCAGCAGCGCCGCCAGCGGGGTCAGCCGCAGGCGGATCGCCAGGCCCTCAGCCCAGCCGCCGACGAGCAGCTGCTGGTCGCCCTGGGCCATGGCCTGCTGCAGCGCCAGCGCCGCCGCCAGCACGCCCAGCGCGGCGACCGCCACCACCCAGCGCCCGGGCCGTCGCGGGCGCAGCAGCAACAAGCCGAGGCCGGCAGCCAGCGGCAGCAGCAGGCCCGCCAGCGCGGCATTCATGGCTGGTCCCCGCCCTGGGCCAGGCCGTTGACCAGGCGCAGGGCCAGCGCCGTGGCGCTGACCGCCACCACCAGGCCGGTCACCACCAGCGCCACCGGCAGCGGGTCGAGCGGCCGGCTGCGCAGCGCCAGGGCGATCAGCAGCAGGAACACGCCGCTGCCCATCAGGTTCACCGCGATGATGCGCCGCAGCGCCTGGCGCAGGGTAAGCAAACCGTGCAGGCCGAGCAGCCAGAGCGCGAGGCCGGTGAGCATCCACCAGAGACTGGCGTTCATCGCGGCGGCTCCGGCGCATCGCCGATCACCAGCAGCGCCAGGCTGCAGGCGATGGCCAGGGTCGCGGCGGCCTCGATGGCAAGGATCAGCGGCTTGGCCCAGCCCACCGGGTAGCTCAGCCAGCCGCGGCCGAACCAGGCGCACAGCGCGGCGACCGCGACGAACAGCAGCAGCCCGCCGAGCACCGCCAGGCGCAGCGGCCAGTGCCGCCAGCCCAGCGCCGGCAAGGCCTCGGCCAGGCGCAGCAGGACGATGCCGGCGGCCAGTACCGCACCGGCTTGGAACGCACCGCCGGGCGAGGCCGCGCCGCGCCAGAGCACATAGCCGCCGGCCAGCACCAGCAGGGGCGCCAGCGCCGGCCCCCAGGCCTGCAGCAGCGGCCAGGGCCGGCTCAGTTCCAGCCGCGCCGGGCCCAGCTGCCGAGCGCCGATCAGCGCCAGCAGCAGCACGGCGAGCTCGAGCAGGGTGTCCCAGGCGCGGAAGTTGAGCAGCACCGCGGTCACCGGATGGCTCACGCCGCTGTCCGGCACGGCCGCGGCGATCAGCACCGGCAGCGCCGAATGCCCGTCGGCCAGCGGCGCCACGGCATCGCCCAGCAGCCAGAACAGCGGCAGCAGGACGCCCGCCACCGCCAGGCGCTGGCGGCGCGGCAGGCGCGGCTCGCTGCCTTCCAGCGGCTGCCCGGCCAGCGCGGTGAACAGCAGCACGCCGGTCAGCCCGGCGCCGATGGCAGCCTCGGCCAGGGCCAGGTCCGCCGCGCCGAGGCGCGCCCAGACCAGCGCCAGCACCAGGCCGAAGGCGATGAACAGCAGCACCGCGGCGTACAGCTGGCGCGCATGCAGCGCCCCGCCGGCGAGGCCGAGCAGCAGCAGGCCGAGGGTGCCGTCGAGCAGCCAGTCAGCCATCGCCATCCTCCTCGGTCTGGCGCGCCAGCAACTGGCAGGCGACCGCGCCCGAGGCCAGCACCAGCAGCCAGATCAGCAGCATCTGGACGACCTCCAGCAGGCCCTCGGCACGCAGCGCCAGCCCGCAGACCACCAGCCCCAGGCCGAGGGTGTCGGCCTTGGTCAGCGCATGCAGGCGGCTGACCGCATCGGGAAAGCGCAGCAGGCCGAGGCTGCCGGCGGCAAAGAACAGCAGCCCGGCGCCCAGCGGCAGCCAGCTCAGCGCCTGCAGCAGCTCAGCCATGACGACTCCGGCGCAGCAGCTGCACCAGCGCGGCGCTGGCCATGGCCGCGAGCAGGGCCAGCAGCAGCGCCACGTCGCGCAGCGCCGGCTGGCCCTGTTGCTGGGCCAGCACCAGCAGCACGGCGGTGCCGGTGGTGCCGAACAACTGGATCACCAGCAGCCGGTCGACCCGCCCCGGCCCGCGCAGCACGCGCACCAGGCCGATCAGCAGGGTCAGCAGCAGCAGGCCGGCGAACAGGATCATGTGCCGGGCTCCGGCTGCACCAGCGCGGCCAGGCGCCGCTCCAGCGCCTTCACGGTCGGCTGCCAGGGCTGGTGGCTGTCGAGCACGTGCACGCGCAAGGTGTCGCCATCGACCCGCGAGGCCAGGGTGCCCGGCAGCAGGCCGACCAGCGCCGAAAGCAGCAGGCGCACGCGCGGCGAGCCCTCGCCCAGCCGGTAGTCGTGCCATTGCGGGGCGACCCGCCCGCGCGGGCCGAGGGCGCGGCAGGCCACATCCCAGCCGCCCAGCAGCATGTGCCGCAGGAAGAAGGCGAGAAAGCCCGGCAGCGCGCGCCAGCGCAAACGCAGCGGCCGCCGCCCCAGCCGCAGGGCGAGCAGCGTGGCGAGCAACACCGTGGGCAGGCCCAGCAGCCAGCCATCGCCGCCGCTGAACAGCGCCCACAGCGCGGCGCCGGCCAGCAGCCAGCCGAGCGCGTGCAGGCCGGACGGTGAGGAGGAATGCGCCATGTGGATTTCCCGATTCATTGACCTCTTTTGTTTAACAGTCGAGGTCAAGAGTTCGGTGCTGTCCACTCGCGAGCGTTGCAGCAGTTTGCCGCTGCGCCTGGCGGCGGCGCGGGGAAAGCCGCCGCACCCGGCACAGACCGGCGCCGCCGGGCGGCGGCGCCAGGGGCTGTCACACCGCGCGAGTGCGCAACTGCTCGGCGATGTAGTCGGCCTGGCGGATGGCCAGGCTGACGATGGTCAACGTGGGGTTTTCCGCCGCACTGGTGGTGAACTGGCTGCCATCGGAGATGAACAGGTTGGCCACCTCGTGGCTCTGCCCGTAGCCGTTGCAGACCCCGTCGCTCTCCTTCGCGCTCATTCGGCAGCTGCCCAGGTTGTGCGTCGAGGGGAACGGCGGCAGGCGGTGCGTCCTGGTCGCGCCGACCGCCTGGTAGACCGCCTCGCCCTGGCGATAGGCGTGCTCGCGCATGGCCTGGTCGTTGGGGTGGTCGTCGTAGTGCACGTTGGCCACCGGCAGGCCCCAGGCGTCGCGCACCTCGTCGTTGAGGGTGATGCGGTTGGTCGGCCGCGGCATGTCCTCGCCGACGATCCACATGCCGGCCAGGTGCGTGTAGCGGTCCATCACGCTGGCGAAGTCGCGGCCCCAGGCGCCCGGGTCGAAGAACGCCGCCATGAACGGCAGGCCCAGCGACAGCGTCTCCATCTCGTAGCCGCCGGCGAAGCCGCGCTCGGGGCGATGCACCACCTCGTCGCTGATGATCCCGGCCATGATGGTGCCGCGGTAGAAGTGCACCGGCTCGTCGAACTCGGCGAACACCGAGCCGGTGGTGTGGCGCATGTAGTAGCGCCCGACCGTGCCCGAGCCGTTGGCCAGGCCTTGGGGGAACAGGCTCGACTGCGAGTTGAGCAGCATGCGCGGCGTCTCGATGGCGTTGCCGGCCACCGCCACCACCCGCGCCTTCTGCCGCTGCAGCTGGCCGTTGGCGTCGGCGTAGACCACCGCGCTGGCACGACCGCGGGCGTCGTGCTCGATGCGCAGCACCTGCGCCTGGGTACGTAGCTCCAGCTTGCCGGTAGCCTCGGCGGCAGGGATCTCGGTGTACAGCGTCGACCACTTCGCGCCCATCTTGCAGCCCTGGAAGCAGAAGCCCAGCTGCTGGCAACCGGGACGCCCGTGGCGCGGCTGGCTGTTGATCGCCATGCGTCCGGTGGAGCAGTGCTGGTAGCCGAGCTTGGTGGCGCCGTTGTACATCACCTTGAAGTTGTTATTGCCCGGCAGCCCGGGGATGTCGTTGGTGCGGGTCACGCCCATCTTGTCCTCGGCGCGCGCGTAGTACGGCGCGAGGTCTTCGAGGGTCAGCGGCCAGTCGAGCAGGTCGGCGCCGTCGATCGCGCCGTAGGTGTCGCGGGCACGGAACTCGTGCTCCTGCAGGCGCAGGCTGGCACCGGCCCAGTGCGTGGTGGTGCCGCCGACGGTCTTGCAGATCCAGGCCGGCAGGTTGGGGAAGTCACGGGCGATGCGCCAGGAACCGGAGGTGGTGCGCGGGTCGCTCCAGCTCAGCTGGCTGAACGAGGGCCACTCGTCGTTGATGAAGGTCGCCGGGGACTCGCGCTTGCCGGCCTCGAGCAGCACCACCGGCACGCCCTTCTGGCACAGCTCGTTGGCCAGGGTGCCGCCACCGGCACCGGAGCCGATGATTACCACTACCGAATCGTCGTCATACTGATAGGTCGTCATCTGGGGTCACCTCAGGCAAAGGGCTTCGGGCTGGCTTTCACCGGCGGATCGGGAAGCCAGGACAGGTCGTTGAAGCCGCGATGCAGGTAACCGCCCTTGGGGTAGGACGCACCTTCGTAGCCGAAGTGCAGGTAGGCCAGCTCGTTGCTGTACAGCGCCACCACCGCGACGCTGCGCACCTGGGTGAAGAAGGGCTGCCCCTCCATCGCCCCGAGGATCGCCAGCTGGCGCTTCACCTCGGCCGTGCGCCAATCGCCGCCCGCCTCGCGATCGAGCGTGGCGACGCCGCTGGCCAGCAGCTCGGCGACGCCCGGGTCGGCGGCGGCGCGGCTGTCCAGCTCCTTGACCACCAGGGCGTAGACGGCATCTTCCATGCTGTCGTGGGGGTAGAGCCGGCGGACCATGACCAGCAGCCGCTCGGCCTGGTCGCCGCTCAGGCGGGTCAGCGGCAGCGACCAGCTGTGCGTCGGTGCGGCCAGCGCCACCGGGCCGTTGACAAACAGCAGGGTACCCAGCAGCACGCTGCCGGCGCCCTGCAGGAAGCGCCGGCGATTGAGCGTCATCTCGCTCATGGCATGTCTCCTCTTGTTGTTCTTGTGGGCAGGACGGGACGAGTCTGCCTTGGCAGCCATCCTAGGCAGCGCCCGGCGGCGGCGGGTAACACTGGTCTACTACGTTCGGCGGTTGGCGGAGCGTTGCGATACCCGATATGGTCATAACCCCCACAGCCCCGGCCGCCGAGCGCACCGGGCGATCCGCGATCCCGCCAGGACGGCGCAACCGAGCCTCGGAGCCGCTATGTGCAACCTCTACTCCTCCACCGACCCGTCCCTCTACGAGCACCAGACGCGCTCGATCCGCCTGCAGGGCGCGGTGACCAGCGTGCGCCTGGAGCGCGAGTTCTGGTCGATCCTCGAGGAAATTGCCGCCGGCGAGGGCTACGGCGTGCCGCAGTTCATCAACCAACTGTACGGCGAGGTGATCCGCCGGCGTGGCGAGGTCGGCAACCTGGCCTCGATGCTGCGCGTGGTCTGCACCGTGTACCTGACCCACGGCCGCCAGTCGGCACGCACCCTCGAGCTGCTGGCCATCCCCGGCCGCACGCGGCGCAGCGCCGTGCAGGCCTGAACGCCGCCGGTCCGGCGTAGTACCCGGGTGCTACCAGCCGGCCTGCCGCGCCCTCCTAGAATGGCCTGCCTTGCACAGCCCGACGGAGAAAGCGGCATGCCGTTCAATACCGAATACCAGCCAGGCGTCTGCCAACAGCCGGACGCCGAGACCCAGGATTACGTCCTCAACCACACCATGCTGCGGGTCAAGGACCCGGAGCGCTCGCTGGACTTCTACAGCCGCGTGCTGGGCATGCGCCTGCTGCGCCGGCTGGACTTCGAGCAGGCGCGCTTCTCGCTGTACTTCCTGGCCATGACCCGTGGCGAAGCGGTACCCGAGGACGTCGCCGAGCGCCAGCGCTACGCCTTCGGCCGCCAGTCGGTGCTGGAGCTGACTCACAACTGGGGCACCGAGTCCGACGACAGCCAGTACCACAACGGCAACGCCGAGCCGCGCGGCTTCGGCCATATCTGCTTCTCGGTGCCGGACATCGAGCGCGCCTGTGCGCGTTTCGCGCAGCTGGACGTGTCCTTCGTCAAGACGCTGGACAAGGGCATGAAGCACGTCGCCTTCATCCGCGACCCGGACGGCTACTGGATCGAGATCGTCCAGGCCGACCTGCTCGGCGACCTCGGTCGCGCCTGAGCCCACGCCCGGGCGCCAGGCGCGGCACGTCCGCACTCAGCGCGCCAGGTGCGCGACGAACCAGTCGCCGGCGAGCCGCGCCACCTCCTCCAGGGTGCCCGGCTCGTCGAACAGGTGGGTGGCGCCCGCCACCTCCGCCAGCCGGTACGGGCAACGCAGCCGCTCGGCGGCCTCGCGGTTGAGCCGCAGCACCTCGTAGTCGCGCCCGCCGACGATGAACAGCGTCGGCGCACCGACCTGCTCCAGTGCATCGGCCGCCAGGTCCACCCGCCCGCCGCGCGACACCACCGCAGCGACCGCCGCCGGCCGCGCAGCGGCGGCGATCAGCGCCGCGGCGGCACCGGTGCTGGCGCCGAACAGGCCGATGCGCAGCGCGCGCAGGCTGGCGTCCTCCTGCAGCCGGTCGAGCACGCCGGTCAGCCGCTCGCTGAGCAACGGGATGTCGAAGCGCAGCTGGCGGGTGAGCTCGTCGATCGGCTGCTCGGCCAGCGTCAGCAGGTCGAACAGCAGGGTCGCCAGGCCGCGCTCGTTGAAGTACTGCGCCACGCTGCGGTTGCGCGGGCTGTGCCGGCTGCTGCCGCTGCCGTGGACGAACACCACCAGGCCGGCAGCCCCGGCCGGCACGCTGAGATCGCCGTGCAGGCGCACCCTGCCGAGGTTGAACTGCAGCGGCGTGCCATGCGCGCTCATCGCCGCGGCACCGCGCGTTGCCAGGCGCGCTGCAGCAGCCCGATCACCTCGTCGTCGGCGGTCTGCTCGAAGTTCGCGTACCAGCGGCCGATGGCCAGGAGGTCCACCGGCAGGTGCAGGCAGACCACTTCGTCGGCCAGGTCTTCCAGCTGCGCCGCGCTCTCCGGCGCGGCCACCGGCACCGCGACGACGACCCGCGCGGCCCCCAGCGCACGCACGGCCTGTACCGCGGCGCGCATGGTGGCGCCGGTGGCCAGGCCGTCGTCGACCAGGATCACCGCCCGCCCGGCCACCCCGGGGCGCGGCCGCTCACCCCGGTAGGCGCCCTCGCGGCGGTGCAGCTCGGCGGTCTCGGCGGCCACGGTGGCGGCGATGTCGGTCTGCGAGATGTGCATCAGGCGGACGATGTCCTCGTTCATCACCTGCACCCCGCCACTGGCGATGGCGCCCATGGCCAGCTCGCGGTTGCCCGGCGCGCCGAGCTTGCGCACGACGAGGATGTCCAGCTCCAGGCCGAGCCGTTCGGCGACCTCGTAGGCCACCGGCACGCCGCCGCGCGGCAGGGCCAGCACCAGCGCGCCCGGCCAGTCGCCCTGCCGGGCCAGGCGCTCGGCCAGCGCTTGGCCGG
This sequence comes from Pseudomonas oligotrophica, assembly GCF_021726475.1. Classification (GTDB taxonomy): domain Bacteria; phylum Pseudomonadota; class Gammaproteobacteria; order Pseudomonadales; family Pseudomonadaceae; genus Stutzerimonas; species Stutzerimonas oligotrophica. The sequence goes on along the minus strand of NZ_JAKJRU010000002.1, from coordinate 109,343 downwards.
CGTAGGTTCGGTCGGGGAAGGGAATGCGCACGGACATGGCGGGCTCCTGGCAAGGCGGGTCGGTCTTCTGAGTCTGGCCCAGGAATGCGCCGCCGTCGGCAAATCCGCGGCACCTTGCCTCACGCCTGGACGAGCTGCACGGCAGCGCCGCTGGACTACGCTGAAAGAGCCATCAACACTCCCCCGGTCGAGGCCCCGACATGGACAAGCATCGCCAGAGCATCAGCGACAAACTGCTCAAACCCGAACACCACGACCCCTACCTCAAGCCCTGGCACCAGCGCAGCGACACGCTGTGCCCGCAGTGCGGCGCGGCCTACCAGGCCGGGCGCTGGACCTGGCACGGCCTGGTCGACGCGAGCAGCGCGGAAGAGGCCACCTGCCCGGCCTGCCAGCGCATCGCCGAGAACGTGCCGGCCGGCACGATCCGCCTGCGCGGCGCCTTCGTCAGGCAGCACGCCGACGAGCTGTGCGGGCTGGTGCGCAACACCGAGGAGCTGGAAAAGAGCGAGCACCCGCTGGAACGGCTGATCGCCATCAGCGACAGCACCGACGGCCTGGACGTGACCACCACCGGCATGCACCTGGCGCAGCGCATCGGCCATGCGCTGGAGGCGGCCTACGACGGCGAGCTGAAGATCCACTACAACAACGAGGAATATTTCGTCGACGTGAACTGGCAACGCGACTGAACGACGCCAGCCAGGCTCAGCAGGGCTGCGGCGGCAGGGCCGTCGCCGCCGCCTGCCCGCTGGCCGCCAGCAGCCGCAGGTACTCGTCGTAGCGATAGCTCGGCCCGTCCACGCAGGCGTAGCTGCTGCCGATGTAGCAATGCCCGCACAGCCCCACCCCGCAATGCATGCGCCGCTCCAGCGACAGCCAGATCCGGCTGGCCGGCAGGCCGTGGTCGATGCAGCCGCGCGCCACCGCCAGCATCAGCGGCTCCGGCCCGCAGCAGAGCACCTTGGCCGGCAGCCCATCTTCGTCAAGCACCCGCGCCAGTGCCTCCAGCGGATGACCCTGCGGCCGGCCGTCATCGCCCTGGTCCAGCGTCTCGACCAGCGCATGTCGCTCATGCCACCGCGCCCGTTCGCGCGCCAGTACCTGGTAGGCGCGGTTGCGCGCGGCGTAGATCAGCTGCAGCTCGCCGGCGGCGCTGTCGATCACCCCGGCCAGCGGCGCCAGCCCGCAACCACCGGCCACCAGCAGCAACCGCTCGCCCGGCCCGGCGGCTGGCCAGCCACGGCCGAACGGCCCGCGATAGCCGAGCACGGCGCCCGGCGCGAGGGCGAACAGCGCGGCGGTCAGCGTGCCGGTCCGGCGGATCAGCGCACTGAAGCGCCCTTCGGCATCCGGCGGGCTGACATAGGTGAAGGCGGCCTCGCCGACGCCGGGCACGGCGAGCATGAAGAACTGCCCCGGCTGCGCCGCCGGCTCGCCGGCCAACGGCTCGACGGCAAAGCTGAAGTGTCGCGCCGCCTCGCCGTCTTCGTAGAACTCCAGCAGGCGCAGCGGCCGCGGGGTCAGGTCGATCATGGCTCGCCGATCCTCTTCATCACCTGGTGCACGCCGATGCCGCCGGGGCACACCGCATCGCAGCGCCCGCAGCCGACGCAGCCGTCGCGGCCGAAGCGCTGGCGGAAATCCTCGCCGAACTTGTGGTACCAGAAGCGCTGCACGCGCTGGCCGGGCGTCGCGCCGGGGTTGTGCCCGCTGGCCTCCTGCTGGAAGCCCTGGTACAGGCAGGAATCCCACACGCGCTCCTGCACCACGCCACCCGCGCTTGGCTGCTGCAGCGGCGCGAAGCAGGAACAGGTCGGGCACACCGAGGTACAGCCCGAGCAGCCCAGGCAGCGCAGGCCGAGCGCCTCCCAGGCCTGGCTGTCCACCGTCTCGCCATTGAGCGCCGCGCAGCCGAGGGCGATTTCTTCCTGTTCGCCCTGCTCGACGGCCACCTGCAAGGCCTGGGCGTCGCGCTGCTGCGCCCAGTCCGCCGGCGCAGGTTGCAGCGCCAGCCCGGCGAGCACCTCGGCGCCGCGTTCGGAGGCGACCAGGAGCAGCCAGCGCTGCGCCAGCGGGCAGAGGATCAGGTCGGCGGTCTGCGCGCGCACCTCCGGGCCGCTGTCCATCATCGCGCAGAAGCCGTGCCGGCAGCTGTGCGCGCAATCGAGGCCGACCAGCAGCGTCGCCGCGCGGCGCGCCTGGTAGTGCGGGTCGACGGCGAAGAAGCGGTCCTGATAGGCGACGGCGGTGAGGTCGCAGGCAGCGAGGCCGAACAGCACCTGCGGGCGGGCCTCGGGCACCAGCGCGATGAAACGGCCGTTCTCGTAGCGGAACAGCGCCTCGCGCTCGGCGAAGAAGAACGCCTTGGCGGAGAACACCGGCGGCTCGGCCGGCACCACGAAGGGCTGCGCCGGATCGTCCAGGCGCTGCCAGCGCAGCGCGCCCTGCCCGTCCGCCTGCGGCTGGTAGAGCAGCCGCTCGCGTGCCAGATGATTGCGCAGCCGCTCGGGGCTATCCAGCTCATAGGCCTGCATATTCGGCCTCCTGCGGACGTTCCAGCTCGATGCGCGGCGCCTGGCCGGGCGGCAAGGGCAGCAGCGCCACCGCGCAGGCCTTGAGCTCCGGCATGTGGCTGATCGGATCCTGGGCGCTATTGGTCAGGCGGTTACAGGGCGCCTCGCGGAAGTGATAGGGCATGGAGACGGTGCCCGGCGGCACGTCGTCGGTGAGGTGCGCACGGGTCTCGAGCGCGCCGCGGCGCGACGCCACACGCACCCCCTGCGCCTCGCCCAGGCCCAGCCGGGCGGCGTCCTGCGGGTGGATGAACAGCAATCCTGCGGGAATCTCCCGTTCCAGCAGCGGCGACTTGCGCGTCATCGCCCCGCCGCCGTAGTGAAAATGCAGGCGCTGGGTGGTCAGGCAGAACGGGTAGTCGGCATCCGGGCACTCGTCCGGCTCGACCTGCGACACCGGAATCAGCTGCGCCCGCCCGCGCGGGAAGCAGTGCCGGTGCAGGATCGCCGTGCCGTCCGGGTGCGCCTCGTCGCACGGCCATTGCAGCCCACCCGCCTGCTCCAGCCGCGCGTGGCTGATGGCGCTGAACGGCGGCGCCAGCGCCGCCATCTCGGCGAACACCTCTTCGGCACTGGCCCAGCGCATCCCTGCGTAGCCCATGCGCTCGGCCAGCGCGGCGAGGATCTGCCAGTCCGCCCGCGCCTGCCCAGGCGGCTCGATGGCCTTGTGCAGCAGCTGCATGCGCCGCTCGCAGTTGCTGAAGGTGCCGTCCTTCTCGGCGAACGACGCGGCCGGCAGCACCACGTCGGCGAAGCGCGCGGTCTCGCTCAGGGTCAGCTCGACCACCACCAGGAAATCCAGCGCCTGTAGCGCCCGGGCCAGCTTGTGCTGGTCCGGGTCGGTGACCACCAGCTCCTCGCCGAGCACCATCAGCGCGCGGAACTCGCCGCGCAGCGCCGCCTCGCTCATGCCCAGCGAGGTCAGCCCGGGCGCCGGCGGCTGCGCCACGCCCCAGGCGCGGGCGAATTTCTCGCGCACCTCCGGGTCGCTGACCTTCTGGTAGCCCGGATAGACGTCCGGCAGGCAGCCCATGTCGCAGGCACCCTGCACGTTGTTCTGCCCGCGCAGCGGGTTGACCCCCGTGCCGGGCCGGCCGAGCTGACCGCAGGCCAGCGCCAGGTTGGCCACCGCGATGACGTTGTGGGTGCCGCTCTGGAACTGGGTGATGCCCATGCCGTAGGCGATGAAGGCGCGCCGCGCCTGGCTGTAGGCGCGCGCCAGCTCGTAGAGCGCCAGCACCGGCACGCCGGTCTGCGCGCTGGTCAGCTCCGGGGTCAGCGCGCGCACATGGGCGCGCAGCGCCGCCTCGTTGGCGCAGCGAAAGGCGAGGAAGGCGCGGTCCTCCCAGCCGTTGGCGAAGATGATGTGCAAGAGCCCGTTGAGCAGCGCGATGTTGCTGCCCACGCGCAGCTGCACGTGCTGGTCGGCCAGCCGTGCCAGGCGGGTGCGCCGCGGGTCGACGACGATCAGCCGGGCGCCGCGGGCCTGCGCCCTGAGCATGCGCGCGCCGATCATCGCGTGGTTCTCGCTGACGTCGGCGCCGATCACCAGGATCAGCTCGGCCTCGTCGATGTCGGCGATCGAATTGGTCATCGCCCCGGAGCCCAGGCTGCGGCCGAGCCCGGCCACCGAGGGGCTGTGGCAGATACGTGCGCAATGATCGATGTTGGCGGTGCCGAGCACCGCGCGGGCGAATTTCTGCGCGGCGTAGTTATCCTCGTTGGTGGCGTGGGCGCAGCTGATCACCCCGACGCCGTCCGGCCCGACTGCTTCCAGCGCCGCACGGAACTCGCTGGCCACCAGCGCCAGCGCCTCGTCCCAGCCGGCTTCGCGGAACTGCCCGTGCTCCTTGATCAGCGGCGTGCGCAGGCGGTTGCCGGCGTCGATGGCAAAGCCGCTGGCCCAGCCCTTGGCGCACAGCTGCCCGGCACTCACCGGATGCCCCGGCTGCGGCTCGACGCCGACCACGCGGCCGCCCTCGACGCGCAGCCCGAGGCCGCAGCCGACGCCGCAGAAGGTGCAGATGCTCGGAATGACCTGCATGGCAGTCCCGCTCCTGGTAAGCCTGTTATCTGCTCAGCAAAGCACAGGCTGGGCGACCCGGCAGGCGCCGCCACCTGCGACGCGCCGCCGCCGGGCGAGTCATTGCCAGGCGGCGAGACTGCCGTCCGGCGCATCGGCGGCGCCGCGGAAGAATTCACGCAGATGCTCGATGAAGCAGGAAACCTTGGCCGAGAGGTTCAGCCGCTCCAGATAGACGGCGTAGATGTCCGCCGGCTCGGTCTGGTAGTCACCCAGCACTTCCTCCAGGCGGCCGCTGCGCAGATGGCTGGCCAGGTTCCATTCCGCGCGCAGCAGGATGCCGTGGCCGTCCAGCGCCCAGTTCAGCGCCACCTCGCCGTCGTTGGTGCTCAGCCCGCCGCGCACCTTGAGCGCCTCGCTCTGCTTGCCGCGGCTCAGCCGCCAGATGCCGAACGCCGCATCGTTCTGGCGCAGCACGATGCAGTTGTGGCCGAGCAGGTCGCGCGGCACCTGCGGACGGCCGCAACGATCCAGATAGGCCGGCGCGGCGCACAGGCGGCGACGGTTGGTGGCGATCTTGCGGGCGATCAGCCGCGAATCGGGCAACTCGCCGAAGCGGATCGCCACGTCGATGGCATCGTCCGGCAGGTTGATCGGCCGGTCGGTCAGGTGCAGCTGCACCTCCACTTCCGGGTAGCGCTGCACGAAGGAAGAGATCGCCGGGCCGATGTGGGTGCGGCCGAACCCCAGCGGCGCGTTGACCCGCAGCAGCCCGCGCGGCGCCGCACGGCTGCTGGACACCTGGCGCTCCATTTCCTCGATCTCCTCGAGGATGCGCCGGGCATTGCGCAGGTAGACCTCGCCCTCGCTGGTCAGGCTGATGCTGCGCGTGGTGCGGTTGAGCAGGCGCACGCCGAGCCGCTGCTCGAGCTGCGCCAGGCGTTTGGAGACGGCCGGCGGAGTCAGGTTCAGCTCGCGCGCCGTGGCGGCCAGGCTGCCCAGGCGCACCAGCAGGGTGAAGAAGGCCAGCTCGGAAACCGCATTCATAGGTAACCTGCAAGAACTAATGAATTGAAATTCATTGTATTACAGCATTTCAGCAAAGGCATTATCGTCCCCATCGTGCACGGCGCCACGCCCTGCTTTGCGTGAAGACCCGGCAGGGCGTCCGCCCGCCCTGTGAGCGATGAGGAGAACAACAAGTGGAAAGAGAATCAGCCGTTCAGTCACTCACCGACGTGATGGCCAAGTTCACCGCCTATATCGGCAAACGCCTGCCCACCGACGTGAAGGCCAAGACCGCCAAGCTGCGCGAGGCAGAAACCAACCCGCTGGCCATCGCCGTCTACGATTCGATGGCCGAGAACCAGGACTACGCCGACAAGCTGGACCGCCCGAGCTGCCAGGACACCGGGGTGATCCAGTATTTCATCTCCGCCGGCGCGCACTTCCCGCTGCTCGGCGAGCTGGAAGACATCCTGCAGAACGCCACCCTGGAAGCCACCAAAAAAGGCCCGCTGCGCCACAACGCGGTGGAAACCTTCGACGAGAAGAACACCGGCACCAACACCGGCTCGAAGATTCCCTGGCTGGACTGGGAAATCATCCCCGACGCCGACTACGCGCTGATCGACGTCTACATGGCCGGCGGCGGTTGCACCCTGCCCGGCTCGGCCAAGGTGCTGATGCCCGGCCAGGGCTACGAGGGCGTCACCGAGTTCGTCTTCGACGTGATCACCTCGCGCGGCGTCAACGCCTGCCCGCCGCTGCTGGTCGGGGTCGGCGTGTCCACCTCGGTGGAGACCGCGGCGCGCCTGTCCAAGCGGGCCATCCTGCGCCCGGTGGATTCCAGCCATCCCAACGCCAACGCGGCCCTGATGGAAAAGCTCCTCGAAGATGGCCTCAACGAGGTGGGCATCGGCCCGCAGGGGCTGACCGGCAACAGCAGCGTGATGGGCGTGAACATCGAATCCTCGGCGCGCCATCCCTCGACCATCGGCGTCGCCGTGTCCACCGGCTGCTGGGCGCACCGCCGCGGCAAGATCCGCATCAACGCCGACCTCTCCTACGAGATCCTCTCCCACGAAGGAGTAGTGCTGTGAAGAAGATCCTTTCTACTCCGATCAAGGACGAAGACCTGGCCTCGCTGAATGTCGGCGACGTGGTCTACCTGACCGGCCAGCTGGTGACCTGCCGCGACGTCGCGCACCGCCGGCTCATCGAGCTCAAGCGCGAGCTGCCGGTGGACCTGCGCGGCGGGGCGATCTTCCATGCCGGGCCCATCGTGCGCACCAAGGACGACGGCAGCTTCGAGATGGTTTCCATCGGCCCGACCACCAGCATGCGCATGGAGAAGTTCGAGAAGCAGTTCATCGAGGAAACCGGCGTCAAGCTGATCATCGGCAAGGGCGGCATGGGCCCGGAAACCACCACCGGCTGCCTGGAGAACAAGGCGGTGCACGCGGTATTCCCCGGCGGTTGCGCGGTGCTCGCGGCGACCAAGGTCGAGGCGATCGAACGCGCCGAATGGCAGGACCTGGGCATGCCGGAAACCCTCTGGGTGAACCGCGTGCGCGAGTTCGGACCGCTGATCATCTCCATCGATACCAAGGGCAACAACCTGTTCGAGCAGAACAAGGCGCGCTTCAACGAGAAGAAGGGCTCGATCATCGAGAAGATCAACAGCCAGGTGCGTTTCATCAAGTAAGCGACAGGTGCGCGCGGTCAGCGCGCGCACTTTTCTTCCCCTCCGCTCCCCGGCGTGCCGAGCCGCGCCCGCGCCTGCCAGCCCCCGGCATGCGACCTGCCCCTGCGCCGTCCCACCGCCCCGCGCGAGCGAGCCTTCCCAGGACCTCATCATGCATCACGACTCCCACCCTGCCCTGCGCCAGCGCTTTCGCGCGCTGCTGTCGGGCCCGACCTGCCATCACACCGCCTCGGTGTTCGATCCCCTCTCGGCACGCATCGCCGCGGACTTAGGCTTCGAGGTCGGCATCCTCGGCGGCTCGGTCGCCTCGCTGCAGGTGCTCGCCGCGCCGGACGTGGCGCTGCTCACCCTCGGCGAGTTCGTCGAGCAGGCCACTCGCATCGGCCGCGTCGCGCGCCTGCCGGTGATCGCCGATGCCGACCACGGCTACGGCAATGCGCTGAACGTCATGCGCACGGTCGCCGAGCTGGAGCGCGCCGGCGTCGCCGCGTTGACCCTCGAGGACACCCTGCTGCCGGCGGCCTTCGGGCGCCGCTCCCACGACCTGATCAGCGTCGAGGAGGGCGTCGGCAAGCTGCGCGCCGCCCGCCAGGCCCGCACCGATCCGGCGCTGGCGCTGATCGCGCGCACCCACGCCGGCGTGCAGGACACGACCCGGACGGTGCAGCGCATCCAGGCCTACCAGCAGGCCGGCGCCGACGGCATCTGCCTGATCGGCGTGCGCGACATCGCCCATCTGCAGCAGCTTGCCGAAGGGCTGCAGTTGCCGCTGATGCTGATCGCCTACGGCAATCCGGTGCTGCAGGATGGCCGGCAGCTCGCCGAACTCGGCGTGCGCCTGGTGGTGAACGGGCATGGCGCCTACTTCGCGGCGGTCAAGGCCACCTACGACAGCCTGCGCGCGCAGCGCGGGCTGGCCGCCGCCGAGCCGGCCGGCGCCTCCGAACTGGTGGCGCGCTACAGCCAGCCGGACGACTACCTGGCCTGGGCCCGCGAATTCCTCGACGTGCACGAGTGAGCGCCGCGTCGCGGCGGCCCCGGCTGCCGCGGGGCACTGCGCAGAAAGACCAACGCCCGGTCCTGCCTTGCAGGACCGGGCGCCGGGCGCAAGCGGCGCGATCAGGACGGGAAGAAGGGGAACAGCAGTAGCAACAGCGGGATGGCGATGGCGCCGGCCACCAGGATCAGCGGCAGCCCGCATTTGACGTAGTCGACGAAGCGGTAACCGCCGGCCGAGAGCACCATCAGGTTGGCCGGCATGCCGATCGGCGTGGCGTAGGCACAAGAGCCGCCGATCACGATGGCCATCAGCACGGCGCGCGGGTCGGCGCCCAGGTTGGCGGCGATCGACATGCCGATCGGCACCAGCAGCGCGGTGGTCGCGGTATTGGACATGAAGTTGGTCAGTACGCAGGAGATCGTAAAGATGACGATCAGCAGCAGCGCGGGCGACGGCGTGCTGCCCAGCGCGTCCATGATGGTCGAGGCCACCAGGGTGCCGGCGCCGGTCTGCTCCAGCGCCGTGGCCAGCGCGAGGGTGCCGCCGAAGATGAAGATGGTCTGGGTGTCGATCGACTGGTAGGCCTGCTTCTCGGTCAGCACGCCGACCAGTACCAGGAAGGCCGCGCCGATGCAGGCGGTGATGTGCAGCGGGATGCCGATGGCGCTCTCGAAGACCATGCCGAGAATGGTCGCCAGCATCACCGCCAGCGAGGTCAGCTGCTTCCACCTGGGTACCTCGCTGAAATCGCGCGGCTTGCCGACCACCTCGCTTGCCGCCTGGGCGTTGCCGGCGGGCAGCAGCCGATGGCCGAACAGAGCGAAGTAGAGGATGCCGCCGACCAGGATCGGCAGGCCGATCTTGGCGTATTCGAAGAAGCTGAACGCCTGGCCGATCTGCTGCAACGCGCTCTGCGCGATCAGGTTGCCCGGCGCGCCGATCAGCGACAGGTTGCCGCCCATCGCCGCGGCGAATACCAGCGGCATCAGCAGGCGCGAGCGCGAGAAGCCGGACTTGGCGGCGATGCCGATCACTACCGGGATCAGCACGGCCGCCGTGCCGGTGTTGGAGAGCACCCCGGAGAGCACGCCGACGATCAGCATGATCGCCACGATCAGCTGGCGTTCGGTGCGGGCGAAACGGGTCACCAGGCCGCCGATGCGGTTGGCCATGCCGGTCTGGAACAGCGCGCCGCCGACGATGAACATGCCGACGAAGAGAATGACGTTGGTGTTGATAAAGCCGTTGAAGGCGACCTTCGCATCGAGTACGCCGGTGAGCACCAGCGCCAGGCAGACGATGATCGCCGTCAGGGCGAGGGGAATGCGTTCCCAGACGAACATCAGGGTCGCGAACAGCAGCAGGTAGAGCGTGATCTCGATAGGACTCATGCTTTTCCTCCTTCGTGCGAAGGAGTCTCCACGGTGTTTTGTTTTTATTGATTGGCCTGCGTCCGGCGCTGGCCGGCGCTCAGGCTCGCCTGCGATGCCCGTGCCTGTGGAGCGAGCCGGACGGCACAGCGCCGGGGCCGCTCGTCGTCCCCCGGCCTGCGCATGCCTGCAGGTTCCGGCGACATGGCATCGCCGGGCGAGTATATGGAATTAACGTGGAGCGATTAGCCGACGCAGAATCATTGCTTTATTAACTTCAGGTTTACGCCGTAAGGACGCGCGGTCAACCGGCCGCCCGCCTAGTAGCGCACCTCCGAGACCCGGTAGACCCGCCGCGGCGCGCCGAACACCTGTTCCATCTGCGCGCGGCTGAGCGGCAGGCTCAGCAGTTCGGCCGAGCCGGGCGCGGCGACGCGTGGGGCGAAGCGCTGGTCGCCCTGGCGCGACACCAGGCTGACGTACACCAGCCGGCCCTGGCGAAAGCTCACGTAGATGCCGCCGCCCTCGTAGCTGTCATCCCGGCGCGCCTTCTCGCGGATCACCTCCGGCCACTGCTGCGGCGGCACGAAGGGCGGCAGGTACCGGGCGACGAACGCCGGTTGCAGCGCGCCGATGGCGGTCAGCGGCGCCTGCTCGGCCAGCTTGATCCGCGCGGCGAGCACGCGGGCATCGGTCTTCTTCCGCAAGTCGATCCAGAGCATGGTGTAGCGCGGCTCCGGCGCCTCGTGGACGGACTCGCTGAAGGCCACCAGCGGCCCGTTCTCCAGGCGCCAGATATTGGCGCAGCCACCCAGCAGGGCCAGCAGGAGGATCGGCAGGATGCGCATCGGCGGCTCCGCGGCAATCGGCCAGTGCACAGGCATGGCCACTGCCCGAAGCATAGTTCGCCGCGCCCGGCCGCATGCGGCTCAGATGCTCTCCTCGCCCGTCGTACCGGCCGGGTTGGCGCGGGTCGGCATGGCGAGGATCTCCGGCACCACCGCCCGGGCGAACACCTCGTGCAACCGGCGCAGCTCGGCGAACGGATCAGGATGATGGTCGACGCGGATATCCCATAGCGGATATTGCTCCCGGTCGACCACGTACACCGTCGCCGAGGACTCGCCATGGCGGTCGCCACCCTCGGCGTCACCGGCCTCCAGCGCCGCCATCAGGCGCTCCACCAGCGGCAACCGCGCGCTGCCGAGGTAGGCCGCGCAGGCGGCCTCGAGCACGGCGCGCCCCTTGAGCCGGTTGCCCTGCACGCAGAACTGCTCGCCGGCGATGGAGCCGGCCCAGGGCAGGCAGCGCTCGCCGGTCCAGCAGGCAGTGCGACCCTGGCCGTCGATCACCGCACACTGGCGCAGTTCCATGCAGGGGTCGGTGCGCCGCAACCGTTCGAGCACCTCGGCGGCCGGGCTGAACTCGCGCAAAAAGCGCAACCCGTCGATGCCCAGGTACGGGTTGATCTGCGCCTGGGTCGCCACCGCGCCGACATGCGCCGCGGCGTGGGTCAGCAGCTTGCCGACCGCCGGCATGGCGGTGGCCGCGGCGACGCCGAACTGCCCGCTGCGCGGGCAGCGGGCGACGATGGAAAAGGTCATGTTCGCGCTCCTGGGTTGCGTCGACCGTTAGGCCAGCGCAGCGCCGCCGGCGTTCACTGCGGCAGCTCGACGCTGACCTTGATCGACGAATACCAGGTGGTCACCGCGGCAATGTCGGCGTCGCTCAGGCCTGCGGCGATCACGCTCATCTGCGGGTGCTTGCGCTCACCGGCGCGGAACGCCTGCAGCTGGCGGGCCAGGTAGAGCTGGCCGTTGCCGGCCAGGTTCGGCGCGTCGGCGACCTTGGCGATACCGTCGATGCCATGGCAGGCGGCGCACATCTTCGCCTTGGCCTTGGCCGCGGCGAGGTCGGCGGCCTGCAACGGCAGGGCGGCCAGGCAAAGCCACAGCGGCAGCGCCCGCGACAACCCGCGGCGCGGATCGGAAATGCTCGGCATGCAGGATTCCTCGAAACAGGCGCCGGCCCGCGCGGGCCGGCGCGGCGGCTCACTTGCCCTGGTAGGAGATGCGGTAGATCGCCCCGGCGGTGTCGTCGCTGACCAGCAGCGAGCCATCCTTGAGCTGGGCGACGTCGACGATGCGGCCGTAGTACTCGCCGGTTTCCTCGTCCAGCCAGCCCTCGGCGAACGGGATGGTCTCCCCGGACGGGCCGCTGCCATCGGCCGCGAACGGCGTGAACATCACCCGCGCGCCGGCCGGCACGGTGCGGTTCCAGCTGCCGCGCTGGGCGCTGAACAGCCCGCCACGGTACTGCTCGGGAAACTGCTTGCCGGTGTAGAAGGTCAGGCCCATGTCGGCGGCGTGGGCGGTGGTCTCCACCACCGGCGGGGTCAGGCCGTCGGGCGGGGTTTCGTCGGCGTACTCCTTGGTGCGCACCTGGCCGCCACCGAACCAGGGCATGCCGAACTTCATGCCGGCCTTCGGCGCGTGGTTGATCTCGCCCGGCGGAATGTCGTCGCCCATGCCGTCGACCTGGTTGTCGGTGAACCACAGCTCCTTGGTGGTCGGGTGGTAGGTGATGCCCACCGAGTTGCGCACGCCGGTGGCGTAGACCTCGCGCTTGCTGCCGTCACGCTCCATGCGCACGATGCCGCCGATGCCGTGCTGCTCGTACAGCTCGCGCTTGTCCTTGGGCTGCACGTTGTGCGGCTGGCCGAGGGAAACGGTGAGCTTGTTGTCCGGGCCGATGGCGCAGACCCGCGCGCCGTGGTTGTAGCTCTCCTCGTCCGTGGGTATCAGCTTGCCGGTCGGCACCACGATGTCGGCGGCGACGTCCGGGCCCTCGTAGAAGAATTCGGCGGCGGGGAACACCAGCACGCGGTTGTGCTCGGCGACGAAGAGGAAGCCATCCGGGCTGAAGCAGGGCCCCGGCTGGGTGAAGGAGATCGCCGGGGCGAAGCGCTTGACCTCGTCGGCGGTGCGGTTCTTGGTGCGGTCGGTGACGGCCCAGAGGTCGGTCTTGCGGGTGCCGACGAAGACCACCCCGCTGGACGGCCCGACCGCCATGTGCCGCGCGTCCGGCACCACGGCGTAGAGGTCGATGCGAAAGCCCTCGGGCAGCTTGATGCGCTTGAGGTTCGCGCGGATGGCCTCGGCGGTCGAGCCATCCTGGGGGATCGTCTTCATCTCCAGCGACTGGCCGGTGGTCTTCATCGAGCGCATGCGCTCCAGCGCTTCGTCGCTGGTCGGCGCGGCGCTGGCAGCGGCACAGCCGAGGGCGAGCAAGGCGCCCAGGGTCAGGGGAAAGGTCTTCATGGCACGCACCTCCTGGCACCGCCGCGGTCGGGCGGTCCTCTTGTTGTTATGGCGGTCCCGGCTGCCTGCCGGGCAATGCGAGTGCAGCCTGCTTCAGCGTAGCGACGGTCCGCCCGTTTGCCAGCCGAAGCGCCGGATGGTGCGCGGCCCAGCGTTCTGCCAGGCGCGCATCCCGGGCGGGCGGGGCCGGCGTCGATCAGCCGCGGAAGTAGCCCACCTTGCGATTGAGGTCCTGCGCCAGCGAGGTCAGGTCCTGGCTGGAGGCGGCGACCTGGTTGGAGGCCGCCGAACTGGTCACCGTCGAATCGTGGATGCGCGTCACGCTCTGGTTGACCTCCTCGGCCACCGCGCTCTGCTCCTCCGCTGCCGTGGCGATCTGTGCGTTCATCTCGTTGATCGAGCCGACCTCCTGGCCAATCCTGGCCAGCGCATGTTCGGCCTGCAGCGTCTGCTCGACGGTCTGCTGTGCCAGCTGCCGGCTCGACTGCATCACCTGCACGGCGCGGCCGGCGCCGGCCTGCAGGGAGGCGATCATCTCGCTGATCTCGCTGGACGACTGCTGCGTGCGATTGGCCAGCGAGCGCACCTCGTCGGCGACCACGGCGAAGCCACGGCCATGCTCGCCGGCCCGCGCCGCCTCGATGGCCGCATTGAGCGCCAGCAGGTTGGTCTGCTCGGCGATGGCGGTGATGACCTGCAGGATCTTCTCGATGTCGCCACTCTGCGCCGAGACCTGGGCGACGGTGTCCGTGGCGCTTTCCAACACCCGCGCCAGGTCATGGATGGAGGCGGCCGTTTCCCCGACGATGCGCGTGCCGGTGCCGACCTGCTCGTCGGCGCTGCGCGCCGCGGCGGCCGCGCGGGCGGCAAAACCGGCAACCTCGTTCACCGTGGTCGCCATCTGGTTGATCGCGGTGGCCACCTGCTCGGCCTCGGCCGACTGCTGCTGGATCTGCTGGTGGCTGCTGGCCGACGAGGTCAGCAGCTCGCGCGAGGCGCTGCCGACGCCGTCGGCCGCGGCGCGCACTTCGGCGATGATCGCCGTCAGCTGCGTGGCCATCCTAGCCGTCGCCCCCATGACGCTATTGGGGAACGGCGTGACGATCACCTGCCCGAGGTCGCCACCGGCCAGGTTGTTGATCACGCGGGCCACTTCGTCCGGCTCGGCACCGAGCGTCAAGCGCAGCTTGCGGATGATCACCAGGGCGATGGCCGCGCCGAGCAGCACGGCGACCCCGGTCACCGCGACGATCAGCGCGAGGAAGCCGCTGGCGGTGTCGCGCACGATGGTCACATCCTCGTTGATGCTCGCTTCCTGATGGTCGATGAACGCGTTGATCAGGCGCAGCCACTCGGTGTAGGCGCCGGCCACGTTATCCAGCAGGAAGGCATGGGCGCGCTCCGAGCCTTCGGCGAAGCGCAGCTCGACCACCTGTTGCGTCAGCGCGTTGGTTTTCGCCTCGATGGCTTCGATCTGCGCCATCAGCTGCTTCTCCACGGGCTCGGCCGTGGACTGCGCGAGCATTGTCTTCATCGGTGCCGCCGAGTCCGCATAGAGCTGCGCCAGGCGCTCGATCTCGGCCACCTGGCTACGCGCGAATACCGGATCGGCGGCGCTGACGGCATCACGCACGGCGATCGCCCGGTCGTGCACGCTGCCACGAAAGTTGATCGCGTAGCGCTGCTTCAGGCCTGCCTGGGTGCCGATCTGGTTCATGCTGCGGTCGATGATGCCGACCTTCACGGCACTGAGGACCGCCACCGCGACCATCAGCGCCAGGATCACGCAGAACCCCAGCCCCAGGCGCATGGATACCGACATCTGCCTGTTCATTCGCTGTTTCCCCTGTTAGCGAGTTCAATCGTTCCACCGACCGAACGAAGCTCGGCGGCTCTGGCAAAAAACCTGTACAAGATACTGTCACCTTGCCAGCATTTTGTACAAGTTTTTCTGAGCACTGTACAAGCGCCGTAAAAGCCCTATAGCGCCATAAACCGCCAAGCTCGCGGAAAGCAGGAGGAAAATAAAAGCGTTACGTCTGCAACCGCCTGTACAGGTTGCGTGCAACGCGAGGGGGGCGCGGCAGGCGCTGGCATCCAGCACGGCGAACCCGGAAGGGTGGTACCGGCGGCGCTCGGACAGCCGACCCCGCGACCGACAGGCGACTGCCGATCGAAACGACACTTCCGAAGCGGCGCGGCGTGCTCGCCAAGCATCCTCTCGGCATGACGCATGCCGCGATCATCGCGGTCGCATCACCTCCTGACGCTGCCCGCAACAGCCCCGAAAAAGGACGACTCGAAGGGCATGTATGACGAGAACCAACCGGTCAGCCGGTCAGGCGCAACGGGGCGGAATCGCCGCTGGTAGAGTCGGCGGAGCCTTCCCGATCACTGGAGAAATCATGCGCCGACTGTTCAATACCCTGTTGCTGGCCCTGCCCCTCTCGCTCTCGTCACTGGCATTCGCTGCCGAGTCGCCAGCCGGGCGCTGGCAGACCATCGACGACGAAACCGGCAAGCCCAAGTCCATCGTCGAGATTCAGCAGACTGCCGACGGCTCGCTGGCCGGCAAGGTCGTGGAAATCCTGCATTCGGAGCACGGGCCAAACCCGCTGTGCAACGAGTGCGAAGGCGAGCGCAAGGACCAGCCCATCACCGGCATGACCATCCTCTGGGACCTGAAACCGGACGGTGAGCAGGTCTGGAGCAACGGCACCATCCTCGACCCGGCCAATGGCAAGACCTACCGCTCCAAGGCGACGTTGCTGGACGGCGGCGAGAAGCTGGAGGTGCGCGGCTACATCGGTATCGAGGCGCTAGGGCGCAGCCAGACCTGGGTTCGTCTTTTATAGGGGACAGACCACGATTTCGCGTCGATAACTAGCTACACGAACGCTTCGGACGCCCCGCCTTCCCACGCACCGCCCGACGCCCTAGAGCCTGTTCGATCTCCGAGGCAAACCGGGCGTTGCCCAAGGCGTAGTTGCCATTGGTTGCTGACCGAATCTGGTCAACCAAGCCAGGGTCAAGCTGATACCTGAAGAGCTCACGATAGGCACTGGCTCGTAGATCGGCGGTTTCACCAAGTTGGGTATAGAGCGGATTCGCCTCGATGATTGCTGAGGGTAACCCATGCGCGTTAGCGCCGTAGCTGGACCAACGATACTCGGCGGGATGCTCGACCATGCCGGCGCGTACAGGGTTCATCTCAATGTAGCGATAGCATGCAAGCACATAATCCTCTTGTTGCAGCAAGCAAGACCTAAAACGCCCCTCCCACAGCGTACCGCTACGGTCATAGGTTCGATTGATGTATTGAACGAATCGCTGCCCCAGGCCCTTCATCATAAGGCTGGCGCTTTCCGGTTTTGATGGGGTGACTAGCAAGTGAACATGGTTGGTCATCAAGCACCAAGCATGTACAGCGCAGCCATGTTGCTCTGCCTGAAGCTTCAGGTTGTCCAGATAAAATAAATAATCTTCGTCTGCATAGAAACAAGCGCTGCGATTATTACCGCGCTGTATCAAATGCAGCGGCACACCAGGTAGCAAAAGCCTTGCTCGACGTGGCATAGGAAATCCTTTTCCCTTCAAGTGAACTGCTATTCAACCACATCAACATCTAGGAAAACGTGGTCTGTCCCCTATTACTCAGTTGTCGCGGCTGTGGATGCCGGCCAGCTGGCCTTCGTAGACCTCGTCGCCCGGGCTGAGAAACAGCTTGCCGCGGTCCTGCGGGGTTTCCAGCGAGTAGGTCAGCGCGGTGCCGGTGGCCATCGAAAAAGAGGGACAGCTTTATTTAATTAGCCAACCTAACCGGCCGAAAAATAAATCTGTCCCCTTTTTCAATTTGAATTTACGAACTACGTCCAAAACTCCTTCCCATCCGAGTCTATCCATACAACCCCAGCAGGGGCCTCTGTGATAAACCAAAGTCCGAAGCCATCAAGATCGTCTTCACCGGGCTCTTCAGGCCACGCTTCCTTGAGCGCGTCTAGCTGAGCTTGGATAGTACCAACAAGGAAAAGGCCACCATGCGCAAGTCTTATATTCCCCTCCAACATCAAACGCTCCATCAGAGAGAAGAACAGATTGACTCGGCACGAGTAATCAACAGGCGAACCAAGAAGCTCAACCGTCATATGCTGCCATATAACGCCCATTGAGAGCCCAAACGCGCTTTGTAACACCGACTTATAGAGACCCTCAATCATTTGAACTTGATCTCCACCATTCTTCCGCCATTAATGGACTTATCCATAACATCTATCGTCCAAGAAGCCCCTGTCTGCTGCGAAGACGTGGAAAAGTCTCGAAGAGTTATTCGAGCTCCGGCGCCAGTTTTGGCTGTATATATTTTCCCCTTCCCAGGAATTACTTTAGCTATAGGCATACTTTCAACCCCAGCTAACTGCCTAAAGTAATACATCACATCGGATGTGGTAGCCCCCATATAGACCGGGGCCCCCTTGCTAACCTGAAAATCGGTCTTCAATACCTTACCACCCAAATTCAATTGAAAATCCTTCGGCTCAATTGATTTGGTGTTGTACTGCACAGCGAGATCATCAATTCTCTTCTGTGATTGCGCTTGCAGCACCATGCCAGGCTGCTTGCCTGTCAGATCAGGGCCTTTGGGGTTCTGTGCAATGCGGTCCAGAGCAGATTTTTCAGCATCAACTACCGGATTCCCAGTGGCTTTTGCACCAACTGTAAATCTATGACTTCAAGCCCTTCAGATGCTTGAATGGCCCCTCTTCCAAAGAGAAGCCCATATCCAAGGCTAATTGAATAGCCTCGGAATATTCCTCATCACTTATAGATACATCATATTCGCAAATATGGTCACACAATATCTCGAAAGCCAGGCTCTCTTCACTATATCCGACATAATCTAATGCTCCCTGAAGCAGCGTAGAATCTAGCCGCCCCCGGAATCGCTCTCCAAATTTGACAATACGATCAGCGTACATAGAGACCTACTTTATAGGCTTATAGGATGGAATTGGTGCATTGTCGGGAAAGGCCGTGATCACCTTGCCTGTGGCTGGCTGGTAAACAACACGCATACGAACTCCGTCACGCACTTCATAAGCAACCCATTTGGCAGGATCGCCTTTGCTTGTATAAATCCCGCCAGTTCCTGTTTGGGCGTACCACTTGGTATTAGGGGACGTCGCAATGTCGCCAACCTCGTGAACTATTTTATCTGCCGACCAACTCTGAGGAAAAACTGTCTTCCCTGGTTGCCCTGGCCACATATGGCCACCACTTCCAGGCTTGTCACCATACAAAATATGTTTTTTAGCTTCAGGGGAAAGAATATCGACATAATCCTTTCCAGTCGCTTTTGGACCGCTCCCCAACCCCTCAAGCAGCTTAGCAAGTTTATAGGACATTATAGGGGACAGACCACGATTTCGCGTCGATAACTAGCTACACGAACGCTTCGAACGCCCCGCCTTCCCACGCACCGCTCGACGCCCTAGAGCCTGTTTGATCTCCGATGCAAACCGTAGAAAAACGTGGTCTGTCCCCTATTGTTTCTATTGTTACTGCGCTCCTCTATATTTATCAAAGCTCCAACCAACAAAAATTGGCAGTACCCCACTTGCCGCACCGCCCGCCGCCTCACCAACATATCCTGGATACGGAGTTGGCTTCCATATACCTTGTAGAAGTATTAGCTTATTCGGATCAATAACAATCCCTGTAGAAACCTTCGATGGAAGAAGGACGGAAGAAACGTCCATTGCGGACCGTCCCATGTAACTACCCGCAACGCCACCAAGTGCACCAGTCGTTGCAGCAAAAGTAACACTCTTATCTTCGGCGTAAATATAAAGAAAAGGGGACAGATTTATTTTTCTGTGACCGCTCGCGGCCTACCTTGCCCTCTTCGCTCTATTCGCAGCCCGGCAATCCGCTCTACTTCGTCTATGAAGCGACAATTGCCCGTCAACTGGCCGCGCTGCAGACCTTCACGAATCAGAGATAGCTCCGCTTGCGATACAGCGCCACGAACGAACGTCCCGTATCGCTCGCTTCGCTGCTGCGCTGTGTCCCCTAACGCCAGGAAGCAAGGATCGCTATCCAGCCATCCCGTCGAATCACCAGCATCTATGCGACTGTAGTAGCTAGACCAACGATAGTCGCTTGGATCGGCCACCATCCGTGCACGAACAGGGTTCAGCTCGATATAGCGAGAACATGCGAGTAGATAGGTATCGGTTTGTACGACGCTCGATTTATAGCGGCTTTCCCGAAGCGTCCCAGACCGGCCTTCCAGTCGATTTCGATACCGAGTGGCTCGTGCGGCGAGTGCTTTCATCAACTGACCAAGCCCTGCTATCGCCTCACCCGGAGCCAGCAGCAAGTGCACATGGTTCGTCATCAAGCAGTACGCGTAGACCTTGACGCCAAAGGCATCCTTCAGCTCACGCAGATCAGTCAGGTATCGCTGGTAATCTTCGTCAGCGGCGAACACAACCTGGCGGTTGTGGCCTCGCTGGACGACATGGTGCGGGTAGTTCGCTAAAACAAGACGGCCCATCCTGGGCATAGTGGTGTTCTCCGTTCCGTGAAAAACCCTAGTTTAGCCAAGGAGGACGAGACGATCTGGACTGCTCCACACAAACTAGCCGGAAAAATAAATCTGTCCCCTTTTCCCATGCTGGCAACGAATAAAACAACACCGGCGCGGGGCCGGATCAGGCTTGGTAGTCTTCAAACTCCCAAGCGTAAAGCCTTGCCAACTTGCACGCAATCTCAGTCCAACCCACCCCTTCATATTGCGATATAGCCTTAATTATCGTGTCGACAATTAACTGATAGTTAAATTCTTTGACTATCAAAAAGTGCCTACCCCACATGGGCTCCCATACATTGTTCTGCAGCCATGTCGGAGTGCAAACGAACACCTCGAAATCGTCCCCACCATTATCACCTTCTGGGCCAATGCGAAGCCTTAGAGTTATAAAAAACATTCTGGATCATCTGGCACATCCGAGTGAATATCCACGTCATCAGCCGAAATCCCCTTTAGCTCCGCACGCATGGAACACCTCTTAGTCAGTGACATTCAGATGCCCGTTACTGACTTTAATTTTCTGACCAGTCACTGGATTGATTGAATAGGTCTCAAAGTTTGCCTGCACGCCAGTAGTAGCATACTGCGATGACTTAACAGTAGGAGCCCTATAGACACGCGTACCATCAGCACTGATCCAACCAGCGAGTTTATAGGGGACAGACCACGATTTCGTGTCGATAACTAGCCACATCGAACGCTTCCGACGCCCCGCCTTCCCACGCACCGCTCGACGCCCTAGAGCCTGTTCGATCTCCGATGCAAATCGTAGAAAAACGTGGTCTGTCCCCTATTGTTCTAGTTAGATATATGGCACGAGCCTTAATCGCTTAAGCACTTTATCTCCGCTTTGAGTATGTATGCTTTGCTGAAGAAAGGCATGATTCTGTCAATGGTTCTTGTTACATAACTTAGCTCCGTGCCAAGAACCTCCTCGCGCAACGCAATAAGCTCATGAACAATAATGTTCGATTTTTCTGGCGGAATCCTGGGAGAGTTATAAAGTTCTGCTAAAAGCCAGTCGAGGCATGGGTAATTCGGATTTTCGTTAACAGGAACGAATAGCGACTCTTCATGCGTTTCTATGCATGCTTTCTCGCTACCGTGATACATGTCGAATGCCATGATGGTTCCGTGATTTTTGACACTGCATCTAACAGTGATTAGACCGCATGCGGCGTTAACGCATAACGGTAGCGTTCGGTATAACTCCGAAAACACGGAGTCGCTTCGTAAAATATTTCTCTTTTAAAACAAATTCTTAGCTGATCGATCATGGCTTCCACTGTGTTCGCTTGACGGTTGTCTCTTGTGAATCTCCCAAGTCGCGCCTGCGGGAGCAGTTTCACGCAGTGATGCGCGCGCATCACTACAGCATCCGCACCGAGAAAAGTTACTGGTACTGGATACGCTTTTACCTGCGGTTTCACCAGATGCGCCATCCGTTGGAGCTGGGGCCTGCCGAGGTCAACCAGTTTCTGAGCTGGCTCGCCAGCGAACGCCACGTGGCGGCGGCCACGCAAAATCTGGCGCTGAATGCCATCGTGTTTCTGTACGCCCGTGTACTTGAGCGATCGCTGGGTGATATTGGCGAGACGATCCGTGCCAAACGCCCACCGCGCTTGCCGGTGGTGCTGTCGCACCAGGAGGGGCTGGCGGTCATTGGTCGGCTGGCGCCACCCTATGATCTGCTGGCGTCGCTGATGTATGGCGCAGGCTTGCGCGTGGTGGAAGCCGCGCGGTTGCGGGTGAAGGACATCGATTTCGACAAGCAGGTGATCATCGTGCGTGACGGCAAGGGCGGTAAGGACCGCACCACCTTGCTGCCAACCAGCCTGATTGCGCGGCTGACGGAACGGATTGCGCTGATTCGCGCGCGGCGGCAGGCGCGGGAGGCGTTCTACCAAGTGCCGGTGACGGTGCCCCACGCACTCAAACGCAAGTACCCCAGCGCTTCCGGTTCGCTGCAATGGCAATGGCTGTTTCCCTCCGCCGGGGTATGCATGGATGCGGACGGCGACCCGGCTCGTCATCACATGCATGTCAGCTCCATTCAGCGTGCCATCAAGCAGGCGGTGCAGGCGTGTGGGTTGGGCAAGCCGGCGAGTTCCCACACCTTTCGGCATACCTTTGCTACCGAGCTGCTGCGCCGGGGCAGTGATTTCCGCACGGTACAGACGCTGCTCGGGCATGCCGACGTGCGCACGACGCAAATCTATACGCATGTGCTGGGCCAGGCATTTGCGGGGGTGCGCAGCCCGCTGGGTTGAGCGGTAGGGCGACCCATGGTTGGGCGTCTGGGTATTGATGACGGCGGTCCCTGCCAGGAAGGTGGCGACGTGCCACTACCCTGGCAGGGTAGTTCGCGCAGATGCCGTGACTCAAGTCCATGGGCGCGATTTTTGGATAGAAACAACAAAGGCGCCCGAAGGCGCCTTTGTCTGACTGCAACGGCGTTTAGACCTTGCTGCGCTCGTAGCGCTTGCGGTCGTTCTCGTTGAGGTACTTCTTGCGCAGGCGGATCGACTTCGGCGTCACTTCCACCAGCTCGTCGTCGGCGATGAATTCCAGCGCCTGCTCGAGGGTGAACTTGATCGGCGGCACCAGGGCGATGACCTCGTCCTTGCCGGAAGCGCGCATGTTGTCGAGCTTCTTGCCCTTGGTGGGGTTGAGCACCAGGTCGTTGTCACGGCTGTTGATGCCGCACAGCTGGCCTTCGTAGATCTCGTCGCCCGGCGCCAGGAACAGCTTGCCGCGTGCCTGCAGGGTTTCCAGCGAGTAGGTCAGCGCGGTGCCGGTGGCCATCGAGACCAGCACGCCGTTCTGGCGGTTGGTCACTTCGCCGGCCTTGATCGGGCCGTAGTGGCTGAAGGTCGAGGTCAGGATGCCGGAGCCGGAAGTCAGGGTCAGGAAGTTGTTACGGAAGCCGATCAGGCCACGCGCCGGGATGGTGTATTCCAGGCGGACACGGCCCTTGCCATCCGGAACCATGTTGCTCAGGTCGCCCTTGCGCAGGCCCATCTGCTCCATCACCGGGCCCTGGTGCTGCTCCTCGATGTCGATGGTGACGTTCTCGTACGGCTCCTGCTTCTCGCCGGCCTCGTTCTCGATGATCACCACTTCCGGACGGCCAACGGCCAGCTCGAAGCCTTCGCGGCGCATGGTTTCGATCAGCACCGACAGGTGCAGCTCGCCACGGCCGGAAACCTTGAACTTCTCGGGGCTGTCGCCCGGCTCGACGCGTAGGGCGACGTTGTGCAGCAGTTCCTTCTCCAGGCGGTCCTTGATGTTGCGGCTGGTGACGAACTTGCCTTCCTTGCCGGCGAACGGCGAGTCGTTGACCTGGAAGGTCATGCTCACGGTCGGCTGGTCGACGGTCAAAGGCGGCAGGGCCTCGACGGCGTTCTGGTCGCACAGGGTGTCGGAGATATACAGCTCGTCCATGCCGGAGACGCAGACGATGTCGCCGGCTTCGGCTTCCTGCACTTCGACGCGCTGCAGGCCGGAGTGGCCCATGATCTTGAGGATGCGGCCGTTGCGCTTCTTGCCGTCGGCGCCGATCGCGGTGACCGGGCTGTTGGCCTTGATGGTGCCGCGGGCGATGCGGCCGATGCCGATCACGCCGAGGAAGCTGTTGTAGTCCAGCTGCGAGATCTGCATCTGGAACGGACCCTCGAGGTCGACTTTCGGCGACGGAACGTGGTCGATGATGGCCTGGAACAGGGCATCCATGTTGTCGTCCATGTTCTCGTGGTCCATGCCGGCGATGCCGTTCAGGGCACTGGCGTAGACGATCGGGAAGTCCAGCTGCTCGTCGGTGGCGCCGAGGTTGTCGAACAGGTCGAAGATCTGGTCGATGACCCAGTCCGGACGCGCGCCGGGACGGTCGATCTTGTTGACCACGACGATCGGGCGCAGGCCGGCCTTGAACGCCTTCTGGGTCACGAAGCGGGTCTGCGGCATGGGGCCGTCCTGGGCGTCGACCACCAGCAGTACGGAGTCGACCATGCTCATCACGCGCTCGACCTCACCGCCGAAGTCGGCGTGCCCGGGGGTGTCGACGATGTTGATGTTGTAGCCGTTCCACTTCAGCGCGGTGTTCTTGGCCAGGATGGTGATGCCGCGTTCCTTTTCCTGGTCGTTGGAGTCCATCACGCGCTCGTTTTCCGCTTCTTTGCGGTCGAGGGTGCCGGACAGGCGCAGCAGCTTGTCGACGAGGGTGGTCTTGCCATGGTCGACGTGGGCGATGATGGCGATGTTGCGAAGATTCTCGATCACTGGATTCGTTTCTCTGTAGATAAGCTTCGAGCGCTGGCTGGAAGCTGGGAATAGTCCGGACGTCGTCAGGCGTCCGAGTGGTAGCGACTGGGCCTTGCGGTCAGCAGCGGTCGGGAGGGCGGTGGCGAATGCTGCCACCCAACAGCCCCGGCTGTTTCACCGATGCGTCAGGCCGGACGATAGACGCGAACATTCACATGCCCCTCGCTCAGCAGGTGGTGAGCATGCAGGCGGCTCATGACACCTTTATCGCAATACAGCAGGTACTGGCGGTTGCCATCCAGTTCCTTGAAGCGGTTGTTCAGTGCGTAGAAAGGCACCGTCTGGACTTCGATGCCGGCCAGCTCCAGGGGTTCGTCCTCGGCCAGGTCGGGGTGACGGATGTCGAGCACGACCTGCCCGGGCAGCGCTTCGCCGACTTCCTCGACCGAAAGATCCTGGCCGAGTTCGTCGATCACCCGGTCGATGGCGACCTGGCGGGCGTTCTCCAGGGCGCGCTCGAGGATCGCCATGTCGAACTGCTTTTCCTCGTGCTCGACGCGGTAGCCCTTGGCGCGGGTGGTCGGGTTCACCGAGATCACGCCGCAGTATTCGGGCATGTTGCGGGCGAATTCGGCGGTGCCGATGGCCGTCGCGGTGTCGATGATGTCCTGCTTGTGGCTGGCGACCAGCGGGCGCAGCACCAGCATGTCGGTGGCCGAGTCGATCACCTTGAGGTTGGTCAGCGTCTGGCTGGAGACCTGGCTGATCGCCTCGCCGGTGACCAGTGCATCGATGCTCAGGCGCTCGGCGATCCGGGTCGCGGCACGCAGCATCATGCGCTTCAAGACCACGCCCATCTGGCTGTTGTCGACCTTCTGCAGGATCTCGCCGACCACTTCCTCGAAGGGCACGCTGATGAACAGCACGCGGTGCGAGCTGCCGTACTTCTTCCATAGATAGTGGGCCACTTCCATCACG
Source organism: Pseudomonas oligotrophica (assembly GCF_021726475.1). GTDB lineage: Bacteria > Pseudomonadota > Gammaproteobacteria > Pseudomonadales > Pseudomonadaceae > Stutzerimonas > Stutzerimonas oligotrophica. The sequence continues at coordinate 84,517 of NZ_JAKJRU010000002.1, read as the reverse complement.
CCCAGTTCATGGGCGCGGCCACCGAGGTTGAAGAAGCAGAAGTGGGTCATCAGCCCGCGGCGCATCATCTGGTAGGCGGCGACGGTCGAGTCGAAGCCGCCGGACATCAACACCAGGCTCTGCTCCAGCGAGCCGAGCGGATAGCCGCCGATGCCGTCGTGCTGCTGGTGCACGACGAACAGGCGCTGGTCGCGGATCTCCATGCGCACCTCGACCTCGGGCGCCTTCAGCGAGATGCCGGCGGCGCCGCAGCGCTGGCGCAGCTGGCTGCCGACATGGCGCTCGACGTCCATCGAACTGAACGGGTGCTTGCCGGCACGCTTGCAGCGCACCGCGAAGATGCGCCCTGGCAGGCGCTCGGCGTAGTGCGCCTGGCACTTGTCGACGATGTCGTCCAGGTCGCCCAGCGGGTACTCATGGACTTCGAGGAAATGCGCGATGCCCGGCATGCAGCGCAGGCGCTCGATCATCTCGCGCAACGCCTTGGGCTCGGCGACCGCGGTTTCCAGTTCGATGTTGTCCCACACACCCTCGACCTGGAGCGCGGGGTCCAGGTCCTTGAGCACGGCGCGGATGTTCTTCGTCAGCTGACGAATGAAGCCCTTGCGCACCGGCGGGCTCTTGATGGTGATTTCGGGGAAAACCTTGACGATCAGCTTCATGGAAACAGCGCGTGGCCGACGCGGGCCTGAAAAGAGGGGCGCGGAGTATAGCGGAAAGCGCTGGACCTTTAGTCGCTTTTCTGCGCTCGCGCGACGAGGCACCAAAACAATGCATACACGCCGGCTGTCGCACCATTATCGAGCACCGCACGCACCGCTTGCCCGCCCGATTGGCGGCGCCAAGCCACTCGCCGGGGCAGGCGGCCCGGTTTACCGACCTCGCGGACCCAACACGGAGCACTGGCATGCAATTTGCTCCCTTGTGAGGCAGGTTGCCTTGGCGGAACATCGCCGCCCGGCTTCATCATCGATTCAGGGAAGCCCACTGTCACGCTTCCACCACTTGGAGAACCCCCATGTCGAAGTCGCTTCAACTGATCAAAGATAACGATGTGAAGTGGATTGATCTGCGCTTCACCGACCCCAAGGGTCGCCAGCACCACATCACCATGCCGGCCCGCGACGCGGATGACGATTTCTTCGAAGTCGGCAAGATGTTCGACGGTTCTTCGATCGATGGCTGGAAGGGTATCGAAGCCTCCGACATGATCCTGCTGCCGGACGACAGCACCGCCGTGCTCGACCCCTTCACCGAGGAGCCGACCCTGATCCTGGTCTGCGACGTGATCGAGCCGTCCACCATGCAGGGATACGAGCGCGACCCGCGCGCCATCGCCAAGCGTGCCGAGGAATACCTCAAGTCCACCGGCATCGGTGACACCGTGTTCGCCGGCCCGGAGCCGGAGTTCTTCATTTTCGACTCCGTGAAGTACAAGTCGGACATGTCCGGCTCGATGTTCAAGATCTTCTCCGAGCAGGCTGCCTGGAGCACCGACGCCGACCTCGACGGCCGCCAGGGCAACAGCGGCCACTTCATCCGCGTGAAGGGCGGCTACCTGCCGACTCCGCCGGCCGATCCGGATCACGAGATCCGTACCGCCATGTGCAACGCCCTGGAAGAAATGGGCCAGATCGTCGAAGTGCACCACCACGAAGTGGCCGGCGCGCAGAACGAAATCGGCGTGAAGTTCAACACCCTGGTGGCCAAGGCTGACGAAGTCCAGACCCTGAAGTACTGCGTGCAGAACGTCGCCGCTGCCTACGGCAAGACCGTGACCTTCATGCCCAAGCCGCTGTACGGCGACAATGGTTCGGGCATGCACGTGCACATGTCCATCGCCAAAGACGGCAAGAACACCTTCGCCGGTGAAGGCTATGCCGGCCTGTCCGATACCGCCCTGTACTTCATCGGCGGCATCATCAAGCACGGCAAGGCGCTGAACGCCCTGACCAACCCGTCGACCAACTCCTACAAGCGTCTGGTCCCGGGCTTCGAGGCGCCGGTGATGCTGGCCTACTCGGCGCGCAACCGTTCGGCTTCGATCCGCATCCCGTACGTCGCCAGCCCGAAGGGCCGTCGCATCGAGGCACGCTTCCCGGACCCGTCGGCCAACCCCTACCTGGCCTTCGCCGCCCTGCTGATGGCCGGCCTGGACGGCATCCAGAACAAGATCCACCCGGGCGATGCCGCCGACAAGAACCTGTACGACCTGCCGCCGGAAGAAGCGGCCAACATCCCGCAGGTCTGCGGCAGCCTGAAGGAAGCCCTGGAGGCGCTGGAAGCCGACCACGACTTCCTGCTCAAGGGCGGCGTGTTCACCAAGGACTTCCTGGATTCCTACGTCGAGCTGAAAGCCGCCGAGGAAATCAAGGTACGCACCTTCGTGCACCCGCTGGAATACGATCTGTACTACAGCTGCTGATCACGGCTACCGGGGCCGGCCTGCCGGCCCCACGCGACACCCGAACCCCGCCCTCCGGCGGGGTTCTTCGTTTCCGCCCGCCACTGCGCAGGAGCGCCGCGGCAGGGCATCGCTCGCAAAACCGGGCGATCCGGCTTGCCTGTCGCACGGCGCGGTGCAAGGCTGCGCTCACCCCTTCCGCGGAGCCTCAACCATGCGCAACGCACTGCTCGGCCTGCTGGCGCTGCTGGCGGCCCAGGCCCATGCCAGCGAGATCTACCGCTACACCGATGCCCAGGGCAACACGGTGTTCACCAACCAGCCGCCGGAACACGTGCAGGCGGCCCCCGTCGAGCTGTCGCCGACCAACAGCGTCGACATCCGTACGCCGGAACCGCCGCCTTCGCCGGTCTCCGAGACCCAGCCTGGCGGCCAGCCGTATCGCCACGTGGTGCTGCTCGGCATCCCGGAAGGCAACGCGCTGCGCGCCAACAACGGCACCTTCGTGGTCAGCGCCGAGCTCGACCCGCCGCTGCGGCCGGGCCATCGCCTGCGTTTCGTGCTCGATGGCATCCCGCAGGCCGAGCCCAGCCAGGCCACCAGCCTGCAGCTGTACAACGTCGAGCGCGGCCAGCATCGCCTGGAGGTGCAGGTGCTGCAGGGCGAGCGGGTGATCCAGCGCAGCGAGCCGCAGCTGTTCACCGTGCAGCGCGTGCACACCTCGAGCCCAGCGCAGCGGGGCCGCTGAGGTGCGCGGTCGCAGCGGGTTGCTGCTGCTGGCGCTGCTGGCGGGACCGGCAAGCGCCGGCATCTACAGCTATGTCGATGCCGACGGCAATCGCGTGTTCACCGACCGCCCGGCCGGCAACGCCGCCGAGGCGGTCGAGCTGCGTCCGGCCAACCGCATGCCGGCAGCGCCCGCCACGCCGCGCGAGCCGCCGCCAGCCAAGGTCAGCGAGGCGCGCGCCCGCTACCAGGCGGTGCGCATCCTCACGCCCGCGCCGGATGAAACCGTCCGCAACAATGCCGGCGAGCTGAGCGTCAGCGGCGCGAGCGAGCCGGCCCTGCGCCCGGGGCACCGCTACCGGCTGCTGCTCGACGGCCAGCCCCACGGCGAGCCCGGTCTGTCGCCGCTGTTCAGCCTGGGCAACCTCGACCGCGGCACCCACCGCATCGCCCTGCTGATCCTCGATGGCGACGGCCAGGAGCTGGCACGCAGCGCCGAGCAGGGCTTCCACATGCTGCGCACCTCGCTGATCCAGCGACGCCGGATTCATCCCTGCCGCCGGGACGACTACGGCGTGCGCCCCGAATGCCCGCTGGCCGACAAGCCGAAGGAAAAGCGCGACATCCCCTTCGTGCCCTATCTATGATCAAGCAGCGCTCCTTTTTGGTGCACGGCACCTGAGAGCGGGCGACCGCTCACCAATTTGGTTCACGCGGCCGGCCACCAGCAGGCAGCAAAACGGCTTTTCGCGCCGCAATGGCGCGTTGGTTTGCTTCTTGCATTTGCCGGGCTACCCACTGGATGCGGACTCGCCATGATCAACGAAGCCTTGCAACGCCTGCTGCTCGAGAATCTGACCACCGCAACCCTTCTGCTCAATGCCCGGCTGCGCCTGGAATACATGAACCCGGCCGCCGAGATGCTGCTGGCGATCAGCGGCCAGCGCAGCCACGGCCAGTTCATCAGCGAGCTGTTCACCGAATCCCCCGAGGCGCTCTCGGCGCTGCGCCAGGCGGTCGCCGAGGCGCATCCGTTCACCAAGCGCGAGGCGACGCTGACCTCGGTCAGCGGCCAGACGCTGACCGTCGACTACGCCGTGACACCCATTCCCACGCCACGCGAGACCATGCTGCTGCTCGAGGTGCTGCCGCGCGACCGCCTGCTGCGCATCACCAAGGACGAGGCCCAGCTGTCGACCCTGGAGACCACCAAGCTGCTGGTGCGCGGCCTGGCCCACGAGATCAAGAACCCGCTGGGCGGCATCCGCGGCGCCGCGCAGCTGCTGGCCCGCGAGCTGCCCGACGAGCACCTGCAGGACTACACCGAGGTGATCATCGAGGAGGCCGACCGGCTGAGGAATCTCGTGGACCGCATGCTCGGCTCGAACAAGCTGCCGTCGCTGGCGCTGACCAACATCCACGAGGTGCTCGAGCACGTCGCCAGCCTGATCGAGGCCGAATGCCAGGGGCGCATCATTCTGGTGCGCGACTACGACCCGAGCATTCCCGAGGTCCTCATGGACCGCGAGCAGATGATCCAGGCGGTGCTCAACATCATGCGCAACGCCATGCAGGCACTGGCCGGGCAGACCGAACTGGGCCTGGGCCGCATCACCCTGCGCAGCCGCACGCTGCGCCAGTTCACCATCGGCCACGTGCGCCACCGCCTGGTCGCGCGCATCGAGATCATCGACAACGGCCCGGGCATCCCCGCCGAACTGCAGAACACCCTCTTCTACCCGATGGTCAGCGGTCGCCCGGACGGCACCGGGCTGGGCCTGGCCATCACCCAGAACATCATCAGCCAGCACCAGGGCCTGATCGAATGCGAGAGCCACCCGGGGCACACCGCCTTCTCGATCTTCCTGCCGCTGGAACAAGGAGCCACAACGCCATGAGCCGAAGCGAAACCGTCTGGATCGTCGACGACGATCGCTCCATCCGCTGGGTACTGGAAAAGGCCCTGCAACAGGAAGGCATGGACATCCACAGCTTCGACAGCGCCGACAGCGTGCTCAGCCGCCTGGCCCGCCAGCAGCCGGACGTGATCATCTCCGACATCCGCATGCCCGGCACCAGCGGCCTGGACCTGCTGGCCAAGATCCGCGAGCAGCACCCGCGCCTGCCGGTGATCATCATGACCGCGCACTCGGACCTCGATAGCGCGGTGGCCTCCTACCAGGGCGGCGCCTTCGAGTACCTGCCCAAGCCGTTCGACGTCGACGACGCGGTGTCGCTGGTCAAACGCGCCTACCAGCACGCCCAGGAGCAGCAGGCCCAGGCGCCGGCCCCCGACCAGCATCACACGCCGGAAATCATCGGCGAGGCGCCGGCGATGCAGGAGGTGTTCCGCGCCATCGGCCGGCTGTCGCACTCCAACATCACCGTGCTGATCAATGGCGAGTCCGGCACCGGCAAGGAGCTGGTCGCCCACGCCCTGCATCGCCACAGCCCGCGCGCGGCCTCGCCGTTCATCGCACTGAACATGGCGGCGATTCCGAAGGACCTGATGGAATCGGAGCTGTTCGGCCATGAGAAGGGCGCCTTCACCGGCGCGGCGAACCAGCGCCGCGGGCGCTTCGAGCAGGCCGACGGCGGCACGCTGTTCCTCGACGAGATCGGCGACATGCCGGCCGATACCCAGACCCGCCTGCTGCGCGTGCTCGCCGACGGCGAGTTCTACCGGGTCGGCGGGCATACGCCGGTGAAGGTCGACGTGCGCATCATCGCCGCCACCCACCAGGATCTCGAGACGCTGGTGCAGGCCGGCAAGTTCCGCGAGGACCTGTTCCATCGGCTCAACGTGATCCGCATCCACATCCCGCGGCTGGCCGACCGCCGCGAGGACATCCCGGCGCTGGCGCGGCACTTCCTGGCCAACGCCGCGCAGGAGCTGGCGGTCGAGACCAAGCTGCTCAAGCCGGAGACCGAGGACTACCTCAAGCACCTGCCCTGGCCGGGCAACGTGCGCCAGCTGGAGAACACCTGCCGCTGGATCACGGTGATGGCTTCGGGCCGCGAGGTGCTGGTCGGCGACCTGCCGCCGGAGCTGCTGCACCAGCACGGCGAGGCGCAGCCGGTCGACGACTGGCAGCAGGCGCTGCGCAACTGGGCCGACCTGGCCCTTGGCCGCGGCCAGTCGAACCTGCTCGACGAGGCGGTGCCGGCCTTCGAGCGGATCATGATCGAGACCGCGCTCAAGCACACCGCCGGCCGTCGTCGCGACGCCGCGCTCCTGCTCGGCTGGGGCCGCAACACCCTGACCCGCAAGATCAAGGAGCTGGGCATGGGCGACGGCGGGGACGACGAGGACGAGTGACCGACCGCAGGCTGCGCGGCCCGCTCAGCGCTCGCCGGCCGGTGTCGCCAGCCGCAGCTCGAGCAGCCAGGCGCCGCCCTCCTCCCTGGCGCTGGCGCGCACCTGCAGCGGCCTGAGCGCCACCAGCCGCAGGCTCAGGCCCTGCTCGCCAGGCTGCACGCGCCAGCGCACGGCCTGGCCCTCGAGGTTCAGCTGCCCGGCGGCCTCGCGCCCCTCGGCCTGCAGCGACAGGGTGTAGCCACCGGCGGCGGAGGCCTCGCGATAGTCCGCCTGGCCATCGAGGCGCAGCCGCAGGCCGGCATCGAAGGCCTGCACCTCGAGCAGCCGCACCGGCTCGGGGGCCATCAGCCGGCCAAGCAGCCCGCCGAAGAGAAAGCCGATCAGCACCAGCGCGGCGAAAAAACGCCGGCGCAGGCGCGGTCGCGGGTCGTGCGCAGTAGAATCGCCGCGGTCGTCCACTCGAGTGCTGCGCATGTTTCACGTGATCCTTTTCCAGCCGGAGATTCCGCCGAACACCGGCAACATTATCAGGCTCTGCGCCAATGCCGGCTGCAGCCTGCACCTGATCGAGCCGCTGGGCTACGAGCTGGACGACAAGCGCCTGCGCCGCGCCGGCCTGGACTACCACGAGTACGCCCCGCTGCGCCGCCACGCCAACCTCGCCGCCTGCCTGGCCGAGCTGGGCATCGCGCCGCCCGGCCAGACCGGCGATGAACAGGCCCCAAGGCTGTTCGCCTTCACCACCAAGGGCTCGCAGCCGTTCCACCAGGTCGCCTTTCGCCGCGGCGACGCCTTTCTCTTCGGCCCGGAGAGCCGCGGCCTGCCCGACGAGGTGCGCGATGCCTTCCCTGCCGAGCGCCGCCTGCGCCTGCCGATGCGTCCGGACAGCCGCAGCCTGAACCTGTCCAACACGGTGGCCGTGGCCGTCTACGAAGCCTGGCGCCAGCTGGACTTCGCCATGGACTGACGATGGTCGGCGTTGAAATGCCTGCACCGGCCCCCATATCACCCGCATTCGGGCATTCATCGCCCCGCTGCGTGGAGATTCTCCCTTGACCACCATCGTTTCAGTGCGCCGCAACGGCAAAGTCGTCATGGGCGGCGACGGCCAGGTTTCCCTGGGCAACACCGTGATGAAAGGCAACGCCAAGAAGGTCCGCCGCCTCTATCACGGCCAGGTGCTGGCCGGCTTCGCCGGCGCCACCGCCGACGCCTTCACCCTCTTCGAGCGCTTCGAAGGCCAGCTGGAGAAGCACCAGGGCCACCTGGTGCGCGCCGCCGTCGAGCTGGCCAAGGACTGGCGCACCGACCGCTCGCTGAGCCGTCTGGAAGCCATGCTCGCCGTCGCCAACAAGGATGCCTCGCTGATCATCACCGGCAACGGCGACGTGGTCGAACCCGAGCACGGGCTGATCGCCATGGGCTCGGGCGGCGGCTTCGCCCAGGCCGCCGCGCTGGCGCTGCTGCAGAAGGGCGGCGACGCAATGGGCGCCCGCGAGATCGCCGAGACCGCGCTGAACATCGCCGGCAGCATCTGCGTGTTCACCAACCAGAACCTGACCATCGAGGAGCTCGACAGCGCGATCTGATCGCCTGTCGTTCCGGAGTACCGCACCATGTCCATGACGCCCCGCGAGATCGTCCACGAACTCAACCGCCACATCATCGGCCAGGACGACGCCAAGCGCGCCGTGGCCATCGCCCTGCGCAACCGCTGGCGACGCATGCAGCTGCCGGCCGAGCTGCGCCAGGAAGTCACGCCGAAGAACATCCTGATGATCGGCCCCACCGGCGTCGGCAAGACCGAGATCGCGCGCCGCCTGGCCAAGCTGGCCAACGCGCCGTTCCTCAAGGTCGAGGCGACCAAGTTCACCGAGGTCGGCTATGTCGGCCGCGACGTCGAGTCGATCATCCGCGACCTGGCTGACGCGGCGCTGAAGATGCTGCGCGAGCAGGAGGTGCACAAGATGCGCCACCGCGCCGAGGACGCCGCCGAGGAGCGCATCCTCGACGCCCTGCTGCCGCCGGCGCGGCCGGTGGGCTTTTCCGAGGAACCGGTACAGAGCGGCGATTCCAACACCCGCCAGCTGTTTCGCAAGCGCCTGCGCGAAGGCCAGCTGGACGACAAGGAGATCGACATCGAGGTCGCCGAGAGCCCGGCCGGCGTGGAGATCATGGCCCCGCCCGGCATGGAGGAGATGACCAGCCAGCTGCAGAACCTCTTCGCCAACATGGGCAAGGGCAAGAAGAAGAGCCGCAAGCTGAAGATCAAGGAAGCCTTCAAGCTCATTCGCGATGAGGAAGCCGCGCGCCTGGTCAACGAAGAAGACCTCAAGGCCCGTGCCCTGGAGGCGGTGGAGCAGAACGGCATCGTCTTCATCGACGAGATCGACAAGGTCGCCAAGCGCGGCAACACCGGCGGCGCCGACGTGTCCCGCGAGGGCGTGCAGCGCGACCTGCTGCCGCTGATCGAAGGCAGCACGGTCAACACCAAGCTGGGCATGGTCAAGACCGACCACATCCTGTTCATCGCCTCGGGCGCGTTCCACCTGTCCAAGCCCAGCGACCTGGTGCCCGAACTGCAGGGTCGCCTGCCGATCCGCGTCGAGCTCAAGGCACTGACCCCGCAGGACTTCGAGCGCATCCTCCGCGAGCCGCACGCCTCGCTGACCGAGCAGTACACCGAGCTGCTGAAGACCGAGGGGCTGCAGGTGGAATTCCTCGAGGACGGCATCAAGCGCATCGCCGAGATCGCCTGGCAGGTCAACGAGAAGACCGAGAACATTGGTGCGCGCCGCCTGCACACGCTGCTCGAGCGTCTGCTCGAGGAAGTCTCCTTCAGCGCCGCGGACCTGGCGGCCAAGCAGGATGGCGAGGCGATCCGCATCGACGCCGCCTACGTCAACCAGCACCTCGGCGAACTGGCGCAGGACGAAGACCTGTCGCGCTACATCCTCTAACCGTTGCGGCCGCGGCGTGGGCTGCGGCCGACCTTTCCGGAGCGTTGCATGCGCATCCCCACCGCAATCAAGCTGCACAAGGCGTCCAGAACGCTGGAACTGGAATACGGCGCCGACGAGCGCTACGTGCTGCCGGCCGAGTTCCTCCGCGTGCATTCGCCCTCGGCGGAAGTCCAGGGCCACGGCAACCCGGTGCTGCAGACCGGCAAGCTGAATGTCGCATTGGACAAGATCGAGCCGGCCGGCCAGTACGCGCTGAAGCTCACCTTCAGCGACGGTCACGACAGCGGGCTGTACTCCTGGGATTACCTCGACCACCTGGCGCACCACCAGCAGGCGCTCTGGGCCGACTACCTGCGGGCGCTGGAGCAGGCCGGCAAGTCACGCGACCCGGATGAATCGGTGGTCAAGCTGATGCTCTGAACACAGCCGGAGGGTGGATGTCGCTTCTTGCATCCACCCCAGCGCGGTGCGGTGCGGTGGAACGGTGCAACGCGATCAACCCTGGGGCGATGTCGCACCTTATGCGATCCGCCGGCCGCAGCGCGCGTTCAGGCCAATGCCTTGTCCAGCGCCCGCTCGATCTGACCCTGGATGCTCGGGCCCATCGCCGAGAGCAGCAGGCCGAGGTTCAGCAACACCTTTACCCGGTCCTCGCCGACCTCGATATGGCCATCCGCGCCGCTGCGCCGCACGGCCAGCACGTCGCCCTGCCACTGACAGCTCACGCCGAACTCGCTGGCCAGGCGGCCGGCCAGTTGCTCGGCCTTGGCGCGCGCGGCTTCGCGACCGAGGCTGTGGGAACGCTCAACGATGATTCGGGCCATGCCGACTCCTGACTGCGGGCCGATGAACGGCCGGCACTATACAGCAGCACGCGTTACGCGAAATCGCCCCGCCCGATCCAGATCAAGTTTTCCGTTCGCCCGATCGCCGCGCCCGCCACAAGCGTGGAGCTTGGCGCCGGCTTTGGGTTTAGAATGCCGCGACATTCTTCCGGTGACAGTGACATGACCGATCCTCGCAAAGTGCATGACGCAGAACCGACCACCCACTTCGGCTACCAGAACGTGCCGGAGAGCCAGAAGGCGCAGAAGGTGGCCGAGGTGTTCCACTCCGTGGCCGCCAAGTACGACCTGATGAACGACCTGATGTCCGGCGGCATCCATCGCCTGTGGAAGCGCTTCACCATCGAGCTGTCGGGCGCGCGCCAGGGCAACCGGATTCTCGACATCGCCGGCGGCACTGGCGACCTGGCCCGCCAGTTCGCGCGCATCGTCGGCCCCGGCGGCGAGGTGGTGCTGGCCGACATCAACGCCTCGATGCTCAAGGTCGGCCGCGACAAGCTGCTGGACAAGGGTGTCTCGGGCAACGTGCGCTTCGTCCAGGCCGACGCCGAGAAGCTGCCCTTCCCGGACAACCACTTCGACGTGGTCACCATCGCCTTCGGCCTGCGCAACGTCACCCACAAGGAAGACGCCATCGCCTCGATGCTGCGCGTGCTCAAGCCGGGCGGCCGGCTGCTGGTACTGGAATTTTCCAAGCCGACCAACCAGCTGTTCTCCAAGGCCTACGACGCCTATTCGTTCAGCCTGCTGCCGGTGATGGGCAAGCTGATCACCAACGACGCCGACAGCTACCGCTACCTGGCCGAGTCGATCCGCATGCACCCGGACCAGGAAACCCTCAAGGGCATGATGGAAACCGCCGGCTTCGAGCGCGTGACCTACCACAACATGACCGGCGGCATCGTCGCCCTGCACCGCGGAATCAAGCCCTGATGCTGCGCCAGGCGCTGCTCGCCACCGCCGAGCAGGGGATCAACCGCGTGCTGCGGCTGGACCCGGTCGCATTGCCGCGCCTGGCCCGCCTGGCCGGGCGGATCATCGAGATCGACTGCAACTCACCGGCGTTCAGGCTGTTCATCCTCGTCGAGGAGGACGGCCTGCGCCTGGCCTCGAGCTGGGCCAGCGAGGCCGACTGCCGCCTGCGCGCGCCCGCCTCCAGCCTGCTGCGCCTGCTCGCCAGCCGGCAGAAGACCGCCGTCCTGCACGAGCCGCAGGTGAGCATCGACGGCGACAGCGGCGTACTGATGAACCTCGCCGAGGTGCTGCAGGACCTGGAGCTGGACTGGGAATACGAAGCCTCGCGCTGGCTCGGCCCGGTCGGCGCCGAACTGCTTGGCCGTGGCCTGCGCACGCCGGCCCACTGGCTGCGCGACAGCGGCGACTCGCTGCGCCAGGACCTGGCCGACTACCTGACCGAAGAAAGTCGCGCGCTGGTCGGCCAGCAAGAGGCCGAGGCCCGCTTCGCTGACATCGACGAACTCAAGCTGGCCCTCGACCGCCTCGAGGCGCGCATCGAGCGCCTCGCCCACAACCTCGCCCCAGAACGACCCGAATGAAGCTGTTCGCCGCCGCCGCCCGCCTGTTTCGCATCCTGCTGGTGGTGATCCGCTACCGCCTCGACGACATCATCCTCGACCTGCCGATGCCGTTCTGGCTGCGCGCCACCAGCTACCTGCTGCCCTGGCGCTGGATTCCGCGACGCCACAGCGTGCTGAGCCGCGGCGCACGCCTGCGCCTGGCGCTCGAAGGGCTGGGGCCGATCTTCATCAAGTTCGGCCAGATCCTCTCCACCCGCCGCGACCTGCTGCCGCCGGACCTCGCCGACGAGCTGGCGCTGCTGCAGGACCGCGTGCCGCCGTTCGACTCCGCGCGCGCGGTGGCGCTGATCGAGCAGCAGCTCGGCGCGCCGATCGACAAGCTGTTCGCCCGCTTCGACACCAAGCCGCTGGCCTCGGCCTCGGTCGCCCAGGTGCATGCCGCACGCCTGCACACCGGCGAGGAAGTCATCGTCAAGGTCGTCCGGCCGAACCTGCGCCCGGTCATCAGCCAGGACCTGGCCTGGCTGTTCCTGCTGGCGCGCTCGGCCGAGCGCCTCTCGGCCGACGCCCGCCGGCTGCACCTGGTCGAGGTGGTCGACGACTACGCCAAGACCATCTACGACGAGCTCGACCTGCTGCGCGAAGCGGCCAACGCCAGCCAGCTCAGGCGCAACTTCGAGGATTCGCGGCTGCTCTACGTGCCGCAGGTCTACTGGGACTACTGCCGCCCGCAGGTGCTGGTGATGGAGCGCATCTACGGCGTGCCGGTCACCGACATGGCCGCGCTGCGCCGGCAGAACACCGACATGCGCCAGCTGGCCGAGCGCGGCGTGGAGATCTTCTTCACCCAGGTGTTCCGCGACAGCTTCTTCCACGCCGACATGCACCCGGGCAACATCTTCGTCAGCACCCACGAGCCCTGGAGCCCGCAGTACATCGCGGTGGACTTCGGCATCGTCGGCAGCCTGACCCCCGAGGACCAGGACTACCTGGCGCGCAACCTGGTGGCCTTCTTCAAGCGCGACTACCGCAAGGTGGCGCAGCTGCACATCGACTCGGGCTGGGTGCCGGCCGAGACCAAGGTCAACGAGTTCGAGGCAGCGATCCGCACCGTCTGCGAGCCGATCTTCGAGAAGCCGCTGAAGGACATCTCCTTCGGCCAGCTGCTGGTGCGCCTGTTCCAGGTGGCACGGCGCTTCAACATGGAAGTGCAGCCGCAGCTGGTGCTGCTGCAAAAGACCCTGCTGAACATCGAGGGCCTGGGCCGCGAGCTCTACCCCGAGCTGGACCTGTGGACCACCGGCCAGCCCTATCTCGAGCGCTGGATGCGCGAGCGCATGAGCCCCCGGCAGGTGCTGAAGAACGTGCAGGCGCAGGTCGAGCAGCTGCCGCACCTGGCCAACATGACCCGCGAGCTGCTCGAGCGCATGGCCCACCCTCACGCCGACAACCCGCCGCCACCCTGGCACGACCGCCATCGCGGCTGGCCGCTGCGCCTGGTCGGCGCCGTGCTGCTCGGTGCCGGCGCGTTCCTCGCCGCCCAGGCCGCCAGCCTGACGGCGCTGGCCGTCTGGCCCGCCTGGCTGATGCTCGCCGCGGGCGGCTTTATCGTCGTGCGCCGATAGCCAGCCGCCGGAGCGACTGGCACACTTGGCGGCACTGAGCGGAGAATTCGATGAACTGGCTGGACGAGATCAACTGGAACGCCGACGGCCTGGTCCCGGCGATCGCGCAGGACTACCAGACCGGCCGCGTGCTGATGATGGCCTGGATGAACCGCGAGTCGCTGGCGCTGACCGTGCAGGAACAGCGCGCCATCTACTGGTCACGTTCGCGTGGCAAGCTGTGGCGCAAGGGCGAGGAGTCCGGGCATGTGCAGAAGCTGCACGAACTGCGCCTGGACTGCGACGCCGACGTGATCATCCTGATGGTCGAGCAACTCGGTGGCATCGCCTGCCATACCGGCCGGCAGAGCTGCTTCTACCGCGTCCTCGGGCAGGACGGCTGGCAGACCGTCGAGCCGGTGCTCAAGGACCCGCACGCCATCTATGCGGAGCACAAGCATGAGTGACACCCTCACCCGACTGGCCGAAGTGCTCGAGGCCCGCAAGGGCGCCGCGCCGGAAAGCTCCTACGTCGCCAGCCTCTATCACAAGGGTCTGAACAAGATCCTCGAGAAACTTGGCGAAGAGTCGGTCGAGACCATTCTTGCCGCCAAGGACGCCGCCAGCAGCGGCGACTGCAAGGATGTGATCTACGAAACCGCCGATCTCTGGTTCCACAGCCTGGTCATGCTCGCCGCGCTCGGCCAGCATCCCCAGGCCGTGCTCGATGAGCTCGAGCGTCGCTTCGGCCTCTCCGGACACGCGGAAAAAGCCGCGCGCCCGCACAACTGACTCACTTCGGAGACATCACCATGGGTTTTGGCGGCATCAGCGTCTGGCAACTACTGATCATCCTGCTCATCGTCATCATGCTGTTCGGTACCAAGCGCCTGAAGGGCCTGGGCTCGGACCTGGGCGATGCGATCAAGGGCTTCCGCAAGTCCATGGGCACCGACGAGGAAAAGCCCGGCGTGGAGGAAAAACCGGGGCAGACCATCGATGCCCAGGCACGCAAGGTCGAAGATCCGGCGAAGAAAGACTGACACAGGCGCGCCGCGATGTTCGATATCGGTTTCACCGAACTGCTGCTGGTCGGCCTGGTGGCGCTGGTGGTGCTCGGCCCCGAGCGCCTGCCCGGCGCCGTACGCACCACCGGCCTGTGGGTCGGGCGGATCAAGCGCAGCTTCAGCAACATCAAGGCCGAGGTGGAGCGTGAGATCGGCGCGGACGAGATCCGCCGCCAGCTGCACAACGAGCGCATCCTCGACCTCGAACGCGAGATGAAGCAAAGCATCATGCCACCGAGCATGACCGCCAAGCCGAGCAGCCCGCCGCCGGCTACCGAAGCCGAAGCACCGGCACCAGCACCGGCACCAACCAGCGACAGCACTGCCATGCCGCCCCCGGCCGACAGCGGCGCCACTGCCGCCCAGCCCACCGAGCCCCCGGCCCAGACAGAACGCCCCAACCCATGAGCAAGCCCTCCCTCGACGATCAGGAAATGCCGCTGATCGCGCACCTGACCGAGCTGCGCAAGCGCCTGTTGCGCAGCGTGATCGCCATTGGCCTGGTGTTTGCCGGGTTGTTCTATTTTTCGCAGCAGATCTACGCCCTGGTCGCCGCACCGCTGCGCGCCTACCTGCCCGAAGGCGCGACCATGATCGCCACCGGCGTGGCCTCGCCGTTCCTCACGCCGTTCAAGCTGACGCTGATGGCGGCGCTGTTCATCTCGATGCCGATCATCCTCTACCAGATCTGGGGCTTCATCGCCCCCGGGCTGTACAAGCACGAAAAGCGCATCGCCGTGCCACTGCTGATCTCCAGCATCTTCCTGTTCTACGCCGGCATGGCCTTCGCCTACTTCGTGGTGTTCCCGATCATGTTCGGCTTCTTCGCCAGCGTGACGCCCGAAGGCGTGGCGATGATGACCGATATCGGCCAGTACCTGGACTTCGTGCTCACGCTGTTCTTCGCCTTCGGCGTGGCCTTCGAGATCCCGGTGGCAACCTTCCTGCTGATCTGGGTCGGCATCGTCGACGTCGCCACCCTGCGCAAGAG
This sequence comes from Pseudomonas oligotrophica, assembly GCF_021726475.1. Taxonomy (GTDB): domain Bacteria; phylum Pseudomonadota; class Gammaproteobacteria; order Pseudomonadales; family Pseudomonadaceae; genus Stutzerimonas; species Stutzerimonas oligotrophica. Next base: position 69,060 of record NZ_JAKJRU010000002.1, on the reverse strand, counting down.
CCGCCCCTACGTGATCGTCGGCTGCTTCGCCATCGGCATGGTGCTGACCCCGCCGGACGTGTTCTCGCAGACCCTGCTGGCGGTGCCCATGTGGCTGCTGTTCGAGGCCGGCCTGCTGTGCGGCAGCATGATCAAGCGCGAGGCCGAGTTCCGCGGCGATGCCGACGAAAACGAGCGGGCCACCGAGACCGACAGCCAGCCGCCTGCGCCCCGCCCTTGAACCTGCTGCTGCTGGAACCGGACGACTTCGTCGCCGCCGACCGCGTGCTGCTGCGCGGCCGGCGCCTGATCCACATGCGCGAGGTGCATCGGGTCGAGCCGGGCGAAACACTGCGCGTCGGCCTGCTCGGCGGTGACATGGGCAGCGGCCGGGTGCTGCAGTTGACCACCGGCGAGGCCGAGCTGGAGGTCGCCTTCGACCAGCCGCCGCCGGCCAAGCTGCCGGTCACGCTGCTGCTGGCGCTGCCGCGGCCGAAGATGCTGCGCCGCGTGCTGCAGACGGTAGCGGCGATGGGCGTACCGCGGCTGGTCTTGCTCAACAGCTACCGCGTGGAAAAGAGCTTCTGGCAGACCCCGTTCCTCGAGCCGGCGGCGATCCGCGAACAGCTGGTGCTCGGTCTCGAGCAGGCACGCGATACCCTGCTGCCCGAGGTGAGCATCGAGAAGCGCTTCAAGCCCTTCGTCGAAGACCGCCTGCCGGGGCTGGTTGCCGGCAGCCGCGGCCTGGTCGGCCACCCGGGCGACTACCCAGCCTGCCCGCGCGCGCTGAACGAGCCGGTGACCCTGGCCATCGGCCCGGAAGGCGGCTGGATACCCTACGAGGTGGAGAAGCTCACCACAGCCGGCCTCGAGCCGGTACAGCTCGGCGAACGCATCCTGCGGGTCGAGACCGCGGTCAGCGCGCTGCTGGCACGGCTGTTCTGAGTCATGAGAGGTGCGCCGTGCGCACCGCCACCCATGCGCATTGCTCCTTCGTACGCATGGCGCGCGGCGTTTCGGCATGGAACGCAGCCCCGCGTTGCCGTCAGACCTCGAGCAGGAAGGTGACCGGCCCGTCGTTCTGCAGGAACACCTGCATGTCCGCGCCGAAGCGTCCGCAGGCGACCGGCGCATGCTGCGCCCGGGCCTGCCCGAGCAGGTAGTCGTAGAGCGCCTCGCCCTCGGCCGGCGATGCACCGCTGGAAAAGCTCGGGCGCAGGCCGCCGCGGGTATCGGCGACGAGGGTGAACTGCGAGACCAGCAGCAGGCCGCCGCCGACATCCCTGAGCGAACGGTTCATGCGCCCGGCGTCGTCGGCGAACACCCGGTAGTTGAGCAACTTGTGCAACAGCTTGTCGGCACGCGCCGGGTCGTCGCCCTGCTCGACGCCGATCAGCGCCAGCAAGCCCTGGTCGATCGCACCGACCACCTCGCCGGCCACCTCCACCCGCGCCTGGCGCACCCGCTGGATCAGCGCCTTCATCAGGCGTCGTCCGCCGGTGGCAGGCCGAGCAGGCGGTGGGCGATGGTCGCCGCCGCGCGCACCAGGGCGTCGGTGATGCCGCATTCGGCCGCCGAGTGGCCGGCGTCGCGGATGATCTGCAACTCGCTCTGCGGCCAGGCATGGTGCAGCGCCCAGGCGTTGTCCAGCGGACAGATCGCGTCGTAGCGGCCGTGCACGATGATGCCCGGCAGGTGGGCGATCTTCGGCATGTCGCGCAGGATCTGGTCGGGCTGCAGGAACACCTGGTTGACGAAGTAGTGGCATTCGATCCGCGCCATGGCCAGCGCACGGTGCGCCTCGCCGAAGCGGTCGACCACCTGCGGATTGGGTCGCAGCGTGGCGGTGCGCCCTTCCCAGCAGGACCAGGCCTTGGCCGCGTGCATCTGGGCGATCTGGTCGCTGCCGGTCAGGCGCTGGTAGTAGGCGCCGATCATGTCGCCGCGCTCCTCCGGCGGGATCGGCGCGACGAACTCCTCCCAGTAGTCGGGGAACAGCCGGCTCGCGCCTTCCTGGTAGAACCAGGCCAGGTCCTGCGGGCGGCAGAGGAAGATGCCGCGCAGGATCAGCGCGTGCACGCGGTCGGGATGCGCCTGGGCATAGGCCAGCGACAGCGTCGAGCCCCAGGAGCCGCCGAACAGCACCCACTTCTCGATGCCGAGGTGCTCGCGGATGCGCTCCATGTCGTCGATCAGGTGCGCAGTGGTGTTGTGCTCGAGGCTGGCATGCGGCGTGGAACGACCGCAGCCGCGCTGGTCGAAGGTGACGATGCGGTACAGCGTCGGGTCGAAGAAGCGCCGGCTGAGCGAATCGCAGCCGCCGCCGGGCCCGCCATGCACGAAGAGCACCGGCAGGCCGTCGGGCTCTCCACTCTCGTCGATGTAGAGCACATGGGGCTCCTGCACCGCCAGCTCGTGCCGGGCGTAGGGTTTGATCTCCGGATACAGGCTCTGCATGGCACACTCCCGCGTCTGCATGGCGGGCCGCCGGCCCGCGTGAGGATTCACGGCATCATAGCGAGGTTCACCGCGTTGGGCATGTCACGCCCCGGCCACGCCTGCTGGCGACTCGCGTGCCGGCACGCGCAAGCCGCCACGGCTCACTGGCTTTCGCCGCGCCAGACCAGCTCGCCGGTGGCATAGCCGCGCGCCCGCGCCTCGTCGAGCAGGCGCTCGCGGGTCCTGGCGTCGACTTCGGGGGTGCGGGACAGCAGCCAGAGGTAGTCGCGATCGGGACTGCCGACCAGCGCCACGCGGTAGTCCGGGTCGAGGTAGAGAATCCAGTAGTCGCCCCGGGCCAGCCGCGGGAAGAGCCGGCTGAACCCGTTGTCGAAGCGCACCCACAGGCGGTCGCTGCGCCCGGCCTGCTGCGGCTCGGCGGTGCCGTGCGCTTGCTGCCATTCACCCTCGGCCGTGCGGCAGCGGTTGGTCACGCCGACGCGAGCACCGGCCTGCAGCCGGTAATGCGCCTCGGATTCGACGCAGTGGCGCTGGAAGAACATCGGCAGGCGGGCCAGTTCGTACCAGGTTCCCTGGTAGCGCGCCAGGTCCACCTCGCCGGCGCTGTAGGGTGGCGGCTGAGCGTTGTCGCTGGCGCAGCCGGCGCTCAGCAGGAACGCCAGCAGCAGGCCGGGCAAGCGCATGGGACCTCCGTCATTTCAGGCCTTTGCCGGAGAACATCATCACCTGGTCGCCGGCGAACTGGATGCTGATGAAGCGGTTCTTGTCACCCCAGGTGCAGCTGGACATGCCCAGCGCACCGGCGCACTCCTCGGGCTTGCCAAGCAGCTTTTCCACCTGGGCGCGGCTCATGCCGGCCTCCAGCCTGGCGTAGTTCTCCTGGGTGACCTTGCTGCACCCCGCGAGGGCGAGCAACACGGCGAGCAGGGCAAAGGGACGCAAAGACATATCGGACTCCTTGAAGTGTCTAGACAACGATAGCGAACGGGAGATTCACTGCCGGCCCGCTCAGAAGCGCGAGCCCGGCTCGGCGAGGAACTCCAGCTCCGCCGCGGTCGACGCCCGCCCGAGAATGGCGTTGCGGTGCGGGAAGCGGCCGAAGCGGGCGATGACCGCGCGGTGACGCAGGGCGAAATCGAGGAAATCGGCGAACAGCGGCTTCTCCGCAGCATCGGCCAGCTCGTGCAGTGCGCTGAACTGTGCCACCGCCTGGTCCTGCATGGCCAGGTTCTCGGCATGCTCGAGTACCAGATAGATGAACACGCGCTCAATCGGCGCCAGCAGCACGTCGCCACCCTGCATCAGACCGTCGCGAACGATCCGCTGGGCACGGGCATCGCCGGCGAAGGCCGCGGGCGTGCCGCGATGGATCATGCGCGGCAGCTGGTCGAGCAGCAGGACCAGCGCCAGCCAGCCCTGCGGAGTCGCCGTCCAGTCCTCGAGCCCGCCGTCGAGCGCCTCGGCGACCAGTGCACCGAAGCGTGCGGTCGCCTTGGCGTCCTGTTCGGCGCGGTAGCCGAACCACAGCCGGTGCTTGTGCGCGGCGACCTCCCCGGCCGTGGCGCCGTCGCCGAACCACCAGTCGAGCAACGCCTGCCAGGGGGCCTGCATGGTTCAGGCCTGGTGGTAGCCGGTCACGCGCTCGACCTCTTCCTTCGAGCCGAGGAACACCGCCACGCGCTGGTGCAGGGATTCGGGCTGGATATCGAGGATGCGCTGGGTGCCATTGGTGGAGGCGCCGCCGGCCTGCTCGATGATCATCGACATCGGGTTGGCCTCGTACATCAGGCGCAGCTTGCCGGGCTTCTCCGGCTCGCGGGCGTCGCGCGGGTACATGAAGATGCCGCCACGGGTGAGGATGCGGTGCACGTCGGCGACCATCGAGGCGATCCAGCGCATGTTGTAGTTCTTGCCCAGCGGGCCTTCCTTGCCGGCCAGCAGCTCGCTGACGTAGCGCTTGACCGGCGCTTCCCAGTGGCGCTGGTTGGACATGTTGATGGCGAACTCGGCGGTGGCTTCCGGCACGCGGATATCGTCGTGGGTCAGCACGAAGCTGCCCAGTTCGCGGTCCAGGGTGAAGCCCTTGACGCCGTTGCCCAGGGTCAGCACCAGCATGGTCTGCGGGCCGTAGATGGCGTAGCCGGCGGCCACCTGCTCGGTGCCAGGCTGGAGGAAGGCTTCCTCGCCGAGCGAGTCGTTCTGGCTGAAGCACTCGTTGGGGCAACGCAGCACCGAGAAGATGGTGCCGACCGAGACGTTGACGTCGATGTTGCTGGAGCCGTCCAGCGGGTCGAACACCAGGAGGTAGGCGCCCTTGGGGTACTTGCCGGGAATCTGGTAGGCGTTGTCCATCTCCTCGGAGGCCATGCCGGCCAGGTGGCCACCCCACTCGTTGGCCTCCAGCAGGATCTCGTTGGACAGCACGTCGAGCTTCTTCTGCACCTCGCCCTGCACGTTCTCGGTACCCATGCTGCCGAGCACGCCGCCCAGCGCACCCTTGGACACCTGGTGGCTGATGGCCTTGCACGCGCGCGCCACCACCTCGATGAGGAAACGCAGGTCCGCCGGTGTGTTGTTGCTGCGGGTCTGCTCGATCAGGTAGCGACTGAGGGTGATGCGGGACATGGACTGGCTCCAGAGGGGGAAAAAACCGACGCAGTTTAGCAGGCCGGCGGAAAACAGACTCCCCTCAGACCGGCCCGCCCCGGGCGAGTTCAGCCCGGGGCGGCAACTGGCCAGCGCTGGCCGGCTACATCACCTGCCAGATCTCGCGGGCGTACTCGCCGATGGTGCGGTCCGAGGAGAACCAGCCGGTGCGCGCGGTGTTGAGCACCGCCGAGCGCCACCAGGCGTCCGGGTCGCGCCAGCGCGCCTCGACCTCCAGCTGCGCCTGCCAGTAGGCCTCGAAGTCGGCGCAGACCATGAAGGTGTCGTGCCAGCCGAGGCCGTCGATCAGCCCGGTGTAGCGCCCCGGGTCGTCGGCCGAGAAGGCGCCGCGGCGGATCGCCGAGAGCACCTCGCCCAGGCGCGGCGAGCCGATGATGGTGGCCTCGGCGTTGTACTCGCCGGCGCGCTTGCGCGCCTCGACCTGCTGTGCGGTGAGGCCGAAGATGAACATGTGCTCGCGGCCGATCTGCTCGCTCATTTCGACGTTGGCGCCGTCCAGCGTACCGATGGTCAGCGCGCCGTTGAGGGCGAACTTCATGTTGCTGGTGCCCGAGGCCTCGAGGCCGGCGGTGGAGATCTGCTCGGAGAGGTCGGCCGCCGGGATGATCTGCTCGGCCAGGCTGACGTTGTAGTTGGGCAGGAACACCACCTTGAGCAGGCCACGCACCGTGGGGTCGTCGTTGATGGTCCGCGCGATGTCGTTGGCCAGCTTGATGATCAGCTTGGCCTGGTGGTAGCTGGCCGCCGCCTTGCCGGCGAAGATCTTCACCCGCGGCACCCAGTCGCCGCCCGGGTCGGCGCAGATGGCGTGGTACAGCGCCACGGTGTGCAGCAGGTTGAGCAGCTGGCGCTTGTACTCGTGGATGCGCTTGACGTGCACGTCGAACAGCGCGTGCGGGTCGACCTGCACGCCGAGGCGTTCGTGGATGACCTTTGCCAGGTGCATCTTGCTGGCCAGGCGCTGTTCGGCGAAGCGGCGGCGGAAGCCGGCCTGCTCGGCGAACGGTTCCAGCGCACGCAGGTGGGTCTGCGGCGCGTCGAGCACTTGCTCGCCGAGCGCCTCGACCAGCAGGTCGGTCAGCCGCGGGTTGGCCTGGTACAGCCAGCGGCGGAAGGTGATGCCGTTGGTCTTGTTGTTGATCCGCTGCGGGTACAGCTGGTGCAGGTCGGTGAACACCGTCTTGCGCATCAGCCCGGTGTGCAGCGCCGAGACGCCGTTGACGCTGTGCGAACCGAGGAACGCCAGGTTGCCCATGCGCACGCGGCGGCCGTGGCCTTCTTCGATCAGCGACACCGAGCGCAGCAGGTCGGCGTCGTGCAGGCCGCGGTTGCGCAGCGCGTCGAGGTGCTGGGCGTTGATCAGGTAGATGATCTGCATGTGCCGCGGCAGCAGGCGCTCCATCAGGCCCACCGGCCAGGTTTCCAGCGCCTCGGGCAGCAACGTGTGGTTGGTGTAGCAGAGCGTCGCGGTGGTCAGCTGCCAGGCCTTGTCCCAGGGCATGCCGTGCACGTCGACCAGCAGGCGCATCAGCTCGGCCACGGCGATCGCCGGGTGGGTGTCGTTGAGCTGGATGGCGGCGAACTCGGGCAGGTTGTCCAGCGTGCCGCGCTGGTCGAGGTGGCGGCGCAGCAGGTCCTGCAGCGAGGCGGCGACGAAGAAGTACTCCTGGCGCAGGCGCAGCTCCTGGCCGGCCTCGGTGCTGTCGGCCGGGTAGAGCACGCGGGAAATGCTCTGCGCCTTGGCCTCTTCGGCGACCGCGCCGATGTGGTCGCCGGCGTTGAAGCGCTCGAGGTGGAAGTCCGCCTCGGCACGGGCGCGCCACAGGCGCAGGGTGTTCACGCTGGCGCCGCGCCAGCCGACGATCGGCGTGTCGTAGGCATTGGCCCGCACGCCCTCGGCCCAGTGCCAGAAGTGCCGCGGCTCGCCGTTCTCGTCGGGCTTGGCGGTGACGTGCCCGCCGAAGCCGATCAGGTAGCTGACCTCGGGGCGCTCGAACTCCCAGGGGTTGCCGAAATCGAGCCAGGTCTCGGTCTGCTCGTGCTGCCAGCCGTCGACGATCACCTGGCGGAACAGCCCGTGGTCGTAGCGGATGCCGTAGCCGTGCGCCGGCACGCCGAGGGTCGCCATGCTTTCCATGAAGCAGGCCGCCAGGCGGCCGAGCCCGCCGTTGCCGAGCGCGGCGTCCGGCTCGAGCTGGCGGATGCGTTCGATGTCCACGCCCAGCCCGTCCAGCGCCTGGCGCGCGGTCTCCAGCAGGCCGAGGTTGCTCAGGCTGTCGACCAGCAGGCGGCCGATGAGAAATTCCAGCGAGAGGTAGTAGACCCGCTTGCAACCCTTGTCATAGGTCTGCCGGGTGCAGTCCATCCAGTGGTCGATGATGCGGTCGCGGGTCGCCAGCGCCACCGCCTCGAACCAGTCGAAGTCGGCGGCATGCTCGGGATCCTTGCCGACCGAGTAGGTCAGCTTGCGCAGCACGTTGTCACGGAAGGCGGCCACTTCGTCGGCGGTGGGGGCGTTGGTTTCCTGCGTCATGGATGGACCTCGGAAGCAAGACGGTTCGGCTGGAGGGGTCTGCCACCAGCCCGGCAAAGGGCAGTCTAGACAGCTTTGCACGCCCTTCTGTCGGCGCTGGACCGGCGGTTCGCATTCGAACCCGCGCCCGGGCTGGAAATTCCCGGGGCGGGCGCTATGATCGCGCGCCCTGCCTGCCTGCGATGACCACCGTGAAGCCTCGACTGATCGCCTCCGCCGACCCCGACCGCCTGGAAACCTGGGTGCGCTACAGCGCCGGCCTGTGCCGCGACTGCCAGGCCACCTGCTGCACGCTGCCGGTGGAGGTGCGCATCGACGACCTGATCCGCCTGCAGCTGGTCGACGAATTCGAGCGCGACGAACCGCCCAAGCAGGTCGCCCGCCGGCTGGAGCGCGACGGGGTGATCGAGCGCTACAACCAGAAGCACGGCATCTTCACCCTGGCCCGCATGGCCAACGGCGACTGCCTCTACCTGGATACTCGCACGCGACTGTGCAAGGTCTATGACAGGCGCCCCGACACCTGCCGCAACCACCCACGCATCGGCCCGCGGCCGGGGCATTGCGCCTACGTGCGCAAGGGCGAGCGCTGAGACGGCGCAAGCCGCGCAGATCGCGCCGGGATCGCGGACGAACGCCGAGCGGAACTGGCGCAAACGTGACTCAACGGTCATGCTTGGCGTCTGCCTGTATCTTCGTCACGTTTTAGGAAGCCAACCGGCATGAGCCGCGAAAGCCGTTACCTGGAAGCCATCCTCCATCACGACATTCCGCTGACCCGCTCGATGGGCCTGCGCGTCGACGCCTGGAACAACCACGAGCTGCGCCTGAAGGTACCGCTGCAGGCCAACATCAACCACAAGAGCAGCATGTTCGGCGGCAGCCTGTACTGCGCCGCGGTGCTCGCCGGCTGGGGCTGGCTGTTCCTGCGCCTGCGCGAGGCCGGCATCGAGGACGGGCACATCGTCATCCAGGACGGCCAGATCGCGTACCCGCTGCCGGTGGTCGACGACGCCACCGCGATCTGCAGCGCGCCGGCCGAAGGCGCCTGGGAGCGTTTCGAGACGATCTACCGCCGGCGCGGCCGCGCCCGCCTGGAGCTGAACAGCCGCATCCTCGGCGCCGACGGCCGCGACGCGGTGCGCTTCACCGGCCAGTACGTCCTGCACAAGTAAGCGTGCGCCGGGCGGGCCGATCGACGGTCGCCGCCGCCGTGTCCGCCGGCCTATGCTGGGCGCTTTGCCCGGCGGGAGAACCCGGCATGCGCATCGGCGTCATCTCCGATACCCACGGCCTGCTGCGAGCGCAGGCGATCACGGCCCTGCAGGGCTGCGAGCTGATCATCCATGCCGGCGACATCGGCAAGCCCGAGGTGCTCGACGGCCTGCGCCGGGTCGCACCGCTGCAGGCGATCCGTGGCAACGTCGACAGCAGCGACTGGGCGGCGGCGCTGCCCGAAGCGCTGGACCTCGAATATGCCGGCCGGCGCCTGCATGTGCGCCACGACCTCAAGACCCTGGATTTCGACCCGGCCGCCGCTGGCGTCGCCGTGGTCATCGCCGGCCACTCGCACCAGCCGCTGATCGAAAGGCGCGACGGCGTGCTCTACCTCAACCCGGGCAGCGCCGGGCCGCGACGCTTTCGCCTGCCGATCTGCCTGGCGCATCTGGACCTCGGCGCAGACCGCGCCGAGGCCGAGCTGATCCAGCTCAGCTGACGCCGGTATAGCGGTCGGCGCGGTGGTTGATCGCCAGCACCAGGTTCAGCGCCACCGCGCCGAGCACCGAGAGCAGCACACGATCGGCCGGCACCGCGAGGATCGCGGTGAGCACGATCAGCGCGTCGATGCCCATCTGTACCTTGCCGGCACGCACGCCGAAGCGCTCCTGGATGTACAGCGCGAGGATGTTCACTCCGCCGAGGCTGGCGCGGTGGCGGAACAGCATGAGCAAGCCGACGCCCATGGCGAAGCCGCCGAACAGCGCGGCATAGACCACGTCGAGCCGTGCGAACTGCACCCAGTTGGGCATCAGCTCGGCGTACAGCGAGACCAGCGCCACCGCGCAGGCGGTGCGCAGGGTGAACTTCCAGCCCATGCGCCAGATCGCCAGCCCGTAGAACGGCAGGTTGACCAGAAAGAACAGCGGGCCGAACGACCAGTCGCTCAGGTAGCTGAGCAGGAAGGCGACACCCACGGTGCCGCCGGTGAGCAGCTGCGCATGGCTGTAGAAGGTGATGCCCAGGGCGACCATGGCGGTGCCGAGCAGCACGGCCAGGACATCCTCCCAGAACGGGTGGCGCACGAAGATCGGGGCGACGCGGTCGCTGGCCGGCGCGCCGGTGTGGTCCGGTTGCATGAAGGTAATTTCCGTTGACGTTGGGCAGCAGCTTAGAGGGCGCCGCCCGAACCTGCCTTGGCGCCGGTCAAGCGTGGCGCGCGGCGCGCACCCAGGTCTCGAAGCAGTAGGCCGGCGCATCGCCCTCGGCCGGGTGCGCCTGGCGCTCGACGCACTGCCACTGGGCCTCGTCGAAGGCCGGGAAGAAGGCATCGCCCTGCGGGCGCGCATCGATGCGGGTCAGGTAGAGCCGCTGCGCGCGGTCCAGCGCCTGGCTATAAAGCTGCGCCCCGCCGATCAGCATCAGCTCGGCGGCGCCCTGCTCGCGCGCCCACTGCTCGGCGCGTGCCAGCGCGGCGTCCAGCGCGGTGAAGGTCTCGGCGCCCGCGAGCTGCAGGCCGGGCTGGCGGCTGACCACCAGGTTGAGCCGTCCCGGCAGCGGTCGGCCGAGCGAATCCCAGGTCTTGCGGCCCATGATCACCGGTTTGCCGAGGGTCATGGCCTTGAAATGGCGCAGGTCCGCCGGCAGGTGCCAGGGCATGCTGTTGTCGCGACCGATCACGTTTCGCTCTGCAAGAGCAGCGATCATTGCGAGTGGGAGGTGGGGCTGATTCATGGCGACGAGAATAACAGAGCGCCAGGCCTTGCTACAGCGTCAACCGTCCGTCGGGTTCATCGCTCTGCAACCGCGGCGCCGCGATTCCGTCAATGCCAGGTCATCTCGCTGCGCCAGGCTGCAGGCTCCCTTCCAGGAGAACCGTCCGATGATCTTCGACCACACCCTTCGCGGCTGGCTCGCCGCCTGTGTCCTGGCGCTGCCCAGCGCCTGCATCGCCGTCCCGGCACTGGCCGGCGAGCCGGCCGCCAGAACGCACGGCGAGGAACCGCGACCGCTGGTGATCGCCCACCGTGGCGCCAGCGGCTACGTGCCGGAACACACCCTCGGCGCCTACGCCCTGGCGATCCTGCAGGGCGCCGACTACATCGAGCCGGACCTGGTGATGACCCGCGACGGCGAGCTGGTGGCGCGCCACGACAACGAACTGGACCTGACCACCGATGTCGCCAGCCGCCCGGAATTCGCCGGCCGCAGGCGCACCCAGGCGGTCGATGGCGTCAGCCTCACCGGCTGGTTCAGCGAGGACTTCACCCTGGCCGAGCTGAAGACCCTGCGCGCCATCGAGCGCATCCCCGAGATCCGTCCCGGCAACGCGCGCCTGGACGGCAGCCTGCAGATCCCGACGCTGCAGGAAATCATCGACCTGGTGAAGACCCTGCAGCTGGCCCAGGGCCGACGCATCGGCCTGTACCCGGAGACCAAGCACCCGACGCACTTCCAGCAGCTCGGCCTGGCGATGGAGAAGCCGCTGGTGCGCATCCTTGCACGCAACGGCTATGCCGGCCGCCACGCACCGGTGTACATCCAGTCCTTCGAAGTGGACAACCTCAAGCGCCTGAGCCGCCTGACCGAGCTGCCGCTGGTGCAGCTGTTCGGCGAGGGCCAGCCCTACGACCAACAGCTGCGCGGCAGCACCCTGACCTACGCGCGGATGGCCAGCGCCGAGGGCCTGCGTGACATCGCCCGTTATGCCCGGGGTGTCGGCCCGGACAAGGGCTACATCATCCCGCGCGACGCCAACGGCAACCTCGGCACGCCGACCCGCTTCGTCAGCGATGCCCACGCCGCCGGCCTCGAGGTCCACCCGTACACCTTCCGCGCCGAGAACGCCTTCCTCCCGGCCAGCCTGCGCAGCAGCGACGAGCCTTCCGCACGCGGTGACCTCGAGGCCGAGATCGCGGCCTTCCTCGACGCCGGCGTCGATGGCCTGTTCATCGACCAGCCGGACATCGCGGTACGCCTGCGCCAGGCACAGTGACCGTAGCTGGCGGCCACCTGGCCGCCAGCGCCCCTGCGCTGCACGACCCGCCACAGCAGCCGGCATGCGACCGTTCGTCGGCTGCCGGACCCACGCCGCACCCGCGAATCGCCCCGCCAATCCTGAGCCCAGGCATGCAATGCCCAGTCGGGAACACTCATCCACCAGAAAACTTGTATACAAAAACTGGCGCATAGGTAGAACAATTGTCTACAGTGGGCGACACAATAAAAAAGACGGGAGAAGCAACCCCATGACAGTCGCGTCCACCCCCGAAAAACGCCCCGAAGACGAGAACCTCGGCATCGGCGCCAACCTGGCCTACGGCCTGCAACACGTGCTCACCATGTATGGCGGCATCGTCGCCGTCCCCCTGATCGTCGGCCAGGCGGCCGGATTGTCGCCGGCCGACATCGGCCTGCTGATCGCCGCCTCGCTGTTCGCCGGCGGCCTGGCCACCCTGCTGCAGACCCTTGGCCTGCCGTTCTTCGGTTGCCAGCTGCCGCTGGTGCAGGGCGTGTCCTTTGCCGGCGTGGCGACCATGATCGCGATCATCGGCAGCGACGGTGCCGGCGGCCTGCCGGTGGTGTTCGGCGCGGTCATCGCCGCCTCGCTGATCGGCCTGCTGATCACCCCGGTATTCTCGCGCATCACCAAGTTCTTCCCGCCGCTGGTCACCGGCATCGTCATCACCACCATCGGCCTGACGCTGATGCCGGTGGCGGCGCGCTGGGCCATGGGCGGCAACAGCCAGGCGCCGGATTTCGGCAGCGTGGCCAACATCTGCCTGGCGGCCTTCACCCTGTTCACCGTGCTGGCGCTGAGCAAGGTCGGCAATGCGAGCATCTCGCGCCTGTCGATCCTCCTGGCGATGGTCATCGGCACCCTGGTTGCGGTGTTCTTCGGCATGGCCGACTTCTCCCGCGTGCTCGACGGCCCGCTGGTGGCCATGCCGGCGCCGCTGCACTTCGGCATGCCGGAGTTCCAGGTCGCGGCGATCCTCTCGATGCTGATCGTGATCATCGTCACCCTGGTGGAAACCTCCGCCGACATCCTCGCCGTCGGCGAGATCATCGACACCAAGGTCGACTCCAAGCGCCTGGGCAACGGCCTGCGCGCCGACATGATCTCCAGCTCCCTGGCCCCGCTGTTCAGCTCCTTCACCCAGAGCGCCTTCGCCCAGAACGTCGGGCTGGTGGCGGTGACCGGGGTGAAGAGTCGCTACGTCGTGGCCAGCGCCGGCCTGATCCTGGTCACCCTGGGCCTGCTGCCGGTGATGGGCCGGCTGATCGCCGCGGTCCCCACCGCGGTGCTCGGCGGCGCCGGCGTGGTGCTGTTCGGCACCGTGGCGGCCAGCGGCATCCGCACCCTGGCGCAGGTCGACTACCGCAACAACATGAACCTGATCATCGTCGCCACCTCGATCGGCTTCGGCATGATCCCGATCGCCGCGCCGAGCTTCTACCACCACTTCCCGGCCTGGTTCGAGACCATCTTCCACTCCGGCATCAGCTCGGCGGCGATCATGGCGATCGTCCTCAACCTGGCCTTCAACCACCTGAAGGCCGGCAATTCCGACCAGCAGTCGGTGTTCGTCGCCGGCAGCGAGCGCAGCCTGCGGTACCAGGACATCGCCGCGCTGCACGATGGCGACTACTTCCGCAACGGCAAGCTGTACGACATCGACGGCAACGAGGTGCCGCTGGTCGACGCCCATCATCCCACGCCACCCGCGCCCGCCCCGCTGCGCGCGGCCAGCTCCAGCAGCGCCTGAGGCAGGCAGCCGGGCGGCGCCGTGCATGGCCCGCCCGGCTGCGGTTATGCTTTCGCTCATCCCCGGCCACGGAGCCCCTGGTGAGCGACCCTCGACCCCCCGCCCCCCCGCTGTCGCGCCTCGACCGCCTCTGGCTCGCCGAAGCGGTGCGCCTGCGCGAGGAACACGCCGGCCCGCTGGACGATGACGAGGCCAATCGCCAGGCCCGCGCAGTCGGCGGCGACCTGACCCAATTGATCGAGCATCGTGCGCTCTGGCTGGCCCGCCGCGACGGGCTGGTCGAGGCGCTCCGGCACTGGCGGCAGGGCGCCCGCCTGGGTGCGCTCGCGCTGATCCTGCTGGCGCTTTTCACCGGTGCCGGGCTGGCCTTCGCCGCGCTCGGCGACGGGCAGCGGCCGGTCAACGTGTTCTGGGCGCTGGGCAGCCTGCTCGGGCTGAACCTCTTGACCCTGCTCGGCTGGCTGCTCGGCCTGCTGCTGACCGGTGACAGCGGCGGCGCGCTGGGGCGGCTGTGGCTCTGGCTCAGCGAAAAGCTCGCCCGTGATGCCCGCGCCGCGCAGCTGGCCCCAGCCCTGCTCGCCGTGCTGCATCAGCGCCGACTCGGCCGCTGGCTGCTGGGAACAGGCGTGCACGCCCTATGGCTGCTGGCGATGACCAGCGCCCTGCTCAGCCTCCTCGCCCTGCTGGCGACCCGCCGCTACGGCTTCGTCTGGGAAACCACCATCCTTGGTGAGAACGCCTTCGTCGGCCTGACCCAGGCCCTCGGCGCGCTGCCGGCCCTGCTCGGCTTCAGCGTGCCGGATGTCGAGCAGATCCGCGCCAGCGGCGCACTCGCCGGCGATCTGGACGGCGCCCGGCAACGCTGGGCCGGCTGGCTGGTCGGCGTGCTGCTGATCTACGGCCTGCTGCCACGGCTGCTGCTGGCGAGCCTCTGCCTGTGGCGCTGGCGCCGCGGCCGCGACGCGTTGAAACTCGACCTGAACCTGCCGGCCTACCGCCTGCTGCGCGAACGCCTGCGGCCACCCAGCGAGCGCCTCGGCATCCGTGATGCGGCGCCCGCCCAACTGCACGCACCGACTGCCGGCGCTCAGCTCGATGGCAGCGAGGGCGCCGTGCTGGTGGCCATCGAGCTGGATGGCAGCCGCCCGTGGCCGCCGGCTCTGTCCAAGGGTATCGCCGATGCCGGCATTCTCGACGACCGCGAGGGGCGCCGACGGCTGCTCGATCAACTCACCCGCTTTCCGCCGGCACGCCTGGCCGTCGCCTGTGATCCGCGACGCTCACCCGACCGCGGCACCCTGGCGCTGATCGGCGAGCTGTCGCGCTGCGCGGCGGCGACTCGCGTCTGGCTGTTGCAGGCACCCCCGGGCGAGGCGCTGGACAGCGCGCGCCTGGAAGACTGGCACCAGGCGCTGGATGCCCTGGGGCTGGCGCATTCGAGCTGCGCCCCGCTGCGCTGGCTGGAGACAGGCCATGACTGAAGCGCTGAAACTGGCCGTGGTCGGCCATACCAATGTCGGCAAGACCTCGCTGCTGCGCACCCTGACCCGCGACATCGGCTTCGGTGAGGTCTCGCACCGGCCGAGCACCACCCGCCACGTCGAGGGTGCGCGACTGTCGGTGGACGGCGAGCCACTGCTGGAGCTCTACGACACCCCGGGCCTGGAAGATGCCATCGCCCTGCTCGACTACCTCGAACGGCTGGAGCGCCCCGGTGAGCGCCTCGACGGCCCGGCACGCACCGCGCGCTTTCTCGACGGCAGCGAGGCGCGGGGGCGCTTCGAGCAGGAAGCCAAGGTGCTGCGCCAGCTGCTGGCCAGCGACGCCGGGCTCTACGTGATTGACGCCCGTGAGCCGGTGCTGGCCAAGTACAAGGACGAGCTGGCGGTACTCGCCGGCTGCGGCAAGCCGCTGCTGCCGGTGCTCAACTTCGTCGCCCAGCCGGGGCACCGCGACGAGGAATGGCGTCAGGCCCTGGCCCGTCTCGGCCTGCATGCACTGGTGCGCTTCGACAGCGTGGCGCCACCCGTGGACGGTGAACGCCGGCTGTACGAAAGCCTGGCGCTGCTGCTGGAACAGGCGCGCCCCAAGCTGCAGCGACTGATCGAGGACCACGAGGCCCAGGCTGCCGCACGCCTGGCCAGCGGCCAGCGACTGATCGCCGAACTGCTGGTGGATGTCGCCGCCTGCCGACGCAGCGTGGCCGCACAGCCGGAACTGGAGCGCGGCGCCATTCGTGAATTGCACGATGCCGTGCGCCGCCGCGAGCAGCGCTGCGTCGAGGCGCTGCTGCGCCTGTATGCCTTTCGCCAGGACGATGCAGCGGCCAGCGATCTGCCGCTGCTCGACGGGCGCTGGGGCGACGACCTGTTCAACCCCGAGACCCTCAAGCAGCTGGGCGTGAAGATCGGCGGCGGCATGGCCGCAGGTGCCGCGGCCGGTGCCGGCGTCGACCTGATGGTCGGCGGCATCACCCTCGGCGCCGCGGCGCTGCTCGGCGCCATCGCCGGCGGCGGCGCGCAGACCGCGCGGCACTATGGCAATCGCCTGCTCGGCAAGCTCAAGGGGCAGCGCGAGCTGAGCGTCGACGACGCCGTACTGCGCCTGCTCGCCCTGCGCCAGCGTCAACTGCTGG
Source organism: Pseudomonas oligotrophica (assembly GCF_021726475.1). GTDB lineage: Bacteria > Pseudomonadota > Gammaproteobacteria > Pseudomonadales > Pseudomonadaceae > Stutzerimonas > Stutzerimonas oligotrophica. The sequence continues at coordinate 52,799 of NZ_JAKJRU010000002.1, read as the reverse complement.
CCGTGCTTGCGACTCGGGGGCACGCCGCCACCGAGGCGATCCGCCTGGCCACGCCGCAGGATCAGGGCTGGCGCGAGGGCAAGCTGCCCGAAGCCCTGCAACGCTGTCGCGCGCATCCCGAGTGGTCCTCGCTCAACCCCGGCGCCCGCCTGCAGGACGGCGAGCGCCAGGCCGCCATCGGGCAGCTGCAAGACGAACTGCAGCGCGACTGAACTGCGCCGGCCGGCCGACCTCTCTGGGCGGGCCGGGCGAGCCTCAGCGGTTCTTGCCGCTCTCGACTTCCTCGGCCATGCGCGCCAGGCCCAGATGGCGCACGTCGGTGCCGCGTACCAGGTAGATCACCAGCTCGGCGATGTTGCGCGCGTGGTCGCCGATACGCTCCAGCGAGCGCAGCACCCAGATCACGTTGAGCACGCGGGAGATCGAGCGCGGGTCTTCCATCATGAAGGTCACCAGCTCGCGCAACGCGGTCTTGTACTCGCGGTCGACGGTCTTGTCGTACTGCGCCACCGACAGTGCCAGCTCGGCGTCGAAGCGGGCGAAGGCGTCGAGCGCCTCCTGCACCATGCGCCGCACCTGGTCGCCGATGTGACGCACCTCGACGTAGCCGCGCGGCGACTCGCCTTCCTCGCAGAGCTGGATGGCGCGGCGGGCGATCTTCGAGGCCTCGTCGCCGATGCGCTCGAGGTCGATCACCGACTTCGACACGCTGATGATCAGGCGCAGGTCGGAGGCCGCCGGCTGGCGCCGGGCGAGGATGCGGATGCACTCCTCGTCGATGTTGCGCTCCATCTGGTTGATCTGGTCATCGACCTCGCGCACCTGCTGCGCCAGGCCCGAGTCGGCCTCGATCAGCGCGGTGACCGCGTCGTTGACTTGCTTCTCCACCAGCCCGCCCATGGCCAGCAGGTGGCTGCGCACCTCCTCGAGCTCGGCGTTGAACTGCTGGGAGATGTGTTGGGTGTGGCTGTCTTTGCTGATCATCATCGAGCCCTTGCGAAACTGTGGTTCTCTCGCCGGACGAGCCGGCCCTTGGCAAAGCGTGCTGCGCTAGGAGGCGGCGCGCAGACAGTACAAACGAGTACGGCAAGCGCCGCCGACAACGCGCAGCGCGGTTTGCCATGGCCGGCTAGCCGTAGCGGCCGGTGATGTAGTCTTCGGTCTGCTTCTTGGCCGGGTTGGTGAACAGCGTATCGGTATCGCCGTACTCGATCAGCTTGCCCATGTACATGAACGCGGTGTAGTCCGACACCCGCGCGGCCTGCTGCATGTTGTGGGTAACGATGACGATGGTGTACTTGGACTTGAGCTCGTAGATCAGCTCCTCGACCTTCAGCGAGGAGATCGGGTCGAGCGCCGAGCTCGGTTCGTCGAGCAGCAGCACTTCCGGCTGCACGGCGATGGTGCGCGCGATCACCAGGCGCTGCTGCTGGCCGCCGGAGAGGCCGAGGGCCGACTCGTGCAGGCGGTCCTTGACCTCGTCCCACAGCGCCGCGCCCTTGAGCGCCCACTCGACGGTCTCGTCGAGCACGCGCTTGCCCTTGATGCCCTGGATGCGCAGGCCGTAGACCACGTTCTCATAGATGCTCTTGGGGAACGGGTTGGGCTTCTGGAACACCATGCCGACGCGGCGGCGCAGGTCGGCGACGTCCTCGCCCTTGCGGTAGATGTTGGTGCCGTCCAGGCGGATCTCGCCCTCGATGCGGCAGCCGTCGACCAGGTCGTTCATGCGGTTGAAGCAGCGCAGCAGGGTCGACTTGCCGCAGCCGGACGGGCCGATGAAGGCGGTCACGCGCTGGCGCGGGATGTTCATGCTGACGTTGTGCAGCGCCTGCTTCTGGCCATAGAACAGGCTCAGGTCCGGCACCTCGATCGCTACCTGCTCGTCGGCCAGGTTCAGGCTGCGCTTGTCGCGGCCGAGGGCGGAAATGTCGATGGAATGGGTATTGCTTTGCATGTGCTCACTCCGGGACGAGCTTGAGGCGGAGCGCCGGAAGCCGGGATGAAAGCACTCCTGCTTCCGGCTTCTGGCGTCCGACCGATGATTAGTGGTCCAGCGCCTTGTACTTCTCGCGCAGGTGGTTGCGGATGACGACCGCACTGAAGTTGAGGATCGCGATGACCAGCACCAGCAGCAGCGCCGTGGCGTAGACCAGCGGGCGCGCAGCCTCGACGTTCGGGCTCTGGAAGCCGACGTCGTAGATGTGGAAGCCCAGGTGCATGATCTTCTGGTCCAGGTGCAGGTAAGGGTAGTTGCCGTTGAGCGGCAGGGTCGGCGCCAGCTTGACCACGCCGACCAGCATCAGCGGCGCCACTTCGCCGGCGGCACGCGCCACGGCGAGGATCAGGCCGGTCATCATCGCCGGGCTGGCCATCGGCAGCACCACCTTCCACAGCGTCTCGGACTTGGTCGCGCCGAGCGCCAGCGAGCCTTCGCGGATCATCCGCGGGATGCGCGCCAGGCCTTCCTCGGTGGCGACGATGACCACCGGCAGGGTGAGGATCGCCAGGGTCAGCGAGGCCCACATCAGGCCGGGGGTGCCGAACACCGGCGCCGGCGCCGCCTCGGGGTAGAACAGCCGGTCCAGCGAGCCGCCCAGCACGTAGACGAAGAAGCCCAGGCCGAACACGCCGTAGACGATCGAGGGCACGCCGGCCAGGTTGTTCACCGCGATGCGGATGACCCGCGTCAGCGCCCCCTGCTTGGCGTATTCGCGCAGGTAGACCGCGGCGATCACGCCGAACGGGGTGACGATCACCGCCATGATGATGGTCATCAGCACGGTGCCGAAGATCGCCGGGAAGATGCCGCCCTCGGTATTCGCCTCGCGCGGCTCGTCGCTGACGAACTCCCACAGCTTGGCGAAGTAGAAGCCGAGCTTGTCGGCCGTCGACATGGCGTTGGGCTGGTAGGCACGCACCACCTTGCCGAGGTTGATCTCCAGCTCGCGGCCATCGGCGGTACGCACGCCGATGCTGTCGCGGCTGAATTGCTGGTTCAGGCTGACCAGTTGGCTTTCCAGGGCCTGGTACTGGGCGTCCCACTCGGCGCGCTCGGCATCCAGGTCGGCCTGGGCGGCGGCGTCCAGGCGGCCCTCCAGCTCCAGCTTGCGGGTCTTCAGGCGCAGGCGCTCGAGGCCGTGGTTGATGCGGCCGATGTCGACCTTCTCCAGCTCGGCGATCTGCTCGTGCAGTTCGTCGACGCGCTCGATCCGCTGTTGCAGCGCGGCCCAGGCAGCCTCGCCCTCGGCGACCAGCTGGCCCTGCTCCTTGACGTTCAGCAGGTAGCCGTAGAAGTTGCCCCACTCGCGGCGCTCGACCACCATCAGCTCGGCCGGGCGCCGGGTATCGCGCAGCCACTCGCCGACCACCCAGGAGAAATCGGCGCCGTAGACCTCGCGGTTGCCGACCTTGAGCAGCTCACGGGTCATGAACTCGCCGCCCTCGACGTCCACCGGCAGGCCGCTGGCAGCCAGGCGCGCGCGCGGCACTTCCTCGGCCTCGACCACCTCGCCGGCGATCACCCGCGCCTCGCTGCCGGGCACCTGGTAGTCGGCGACGATGACGTCGGCCGGCCAGAAGTGCGCCAGGCCGCGCACCGCGATGACCGAAAGCAGGCCCAGGGTCATGAGGATGGCGATGGCGACTGCGCCGGCGTTCATCCAGACCCAGGGCGTGCCGCTCTTGAACCAGGTCTTCAGATTCTGCTGTTTCACGTTCATCTACCTTCGATTCTCAGAGCGACGCGTATTTCTTGCGCAGGCGGGTGCGGATCAGCTCGGCGGCGGTGTTCATCACGAAGGTGAACATCAGCAGCACCATGGCGGCGAGGAACAGCACGCGGTAGTGGGTGCTGCCCACCTCCGATTCGGGCATCTCCACCGCCACGTTGGCGGCCAGGGTGCGCATGCCCTCGAAGATGTTGGCTTCCATGATCGGCGTGTTGCCGGTGGCCATCAGCACGATCATGGTTTCGCCCACCGCGCGGCCCATGCCGATCATCAGCGCCGAGAAGATGCCCGGGCTGGCGGTCAGCAGCACCACGCGGGTCAGCGTCTGCCAGGGCGTGGCGCCGAGGGCCAGCGAGCCCAGGGTCAGGCTCTTGGGCACGCTGAACACGGCGTCCTCGGCGATCGAGTAGATGTTCGGGATCACCGCGAAGCCCATCGCCAGGCCGATCACCAGGGCGTTGCGCTGGTCGAACGGGATGCCCAGGTCGTTGGACAGCCACAGGCGCATGTCACCGCCGAAGAACCAGTTCTCCAGGTGGCCGCTCATGGCCAGCGAACCGGCGCCGACCAGCAGGATCACCGGGATCAGCAGCAGCGCTTCCCAGCCGTCCGGCACGCTCAGGCGGATGCGCTCGGGCAGGCGGCTCCAGCTCCAGGCCGCGAAGAGGATGCCCAGCGGCATCAGCAGCAGCAGGCTGAAGATGCCCGGCAGGTGGTTCTCCAGGAACGGCGCGAGGAACAGGCCGGCGAAGAAGCCGAGGATCACCGTCGGCAGCGCCTCCATCAGCTCGATCACCGGCTTGACCTTGCGGCGCAGGCTCGGCGCCATGAAGTAGGCGGTGTAGAAGGCCGCGCAGATCGCCAGCGGGGCTGCCAGCAGCATCGCGTAGAAGGCGGCCTTGAGCGTGCCGAAGGCCAGCGGCGCGAGGCTCAGCTTGGGTTCGAAATCGGTGTTCGCCGAAGTCGACTGCCAGACGTAGTCGGGGCCGGCATAGCTTTCGTACCAGACCTTGCTCCACAGCGCGCTCCAGGAAATCTCCGGATGCGGGTTGTCGATCACGAAGCGCTGCAGGCCGGCGGCGCTTTCCACCACCACGCGGGTGGCGCGCGGCGACAGGGCGGCCAGCGCCTGGCCGTCGGCCACCGGCTCGACCAGCAGGGTACGGTGCGCGGTGCTGTGGAAGATGCCCAGCCGGCCCTTGGCGTCCAGCGCGAGGAAGCCCTTGCGGCGCTCCTCCGGGAGGATCTGCGTCACCGGCGCATCGCCCAGGCTGAACTGGCGCACCGGCTTGAGTTCGCTGCTGCCGTCCGCACCGCGGACCATGAACCACTGGCCGATGCCACCCTTGGAATCGCCGACCATCAGCGAGATGCCGCCCAGCAGCGGGCTGATGGTCGTCACTTCGCGGCCATCGCCCACCAGCTTGTAGCGCCCGTTGAGCTGCTTGCGGCGCAGGTCGAAGACATCGACGCTGGCCGTGCCGCTGAAGGCGTACAGCCACAGGTGGCGCGGGTCGACCTTCAGCTCGCGGATCGGCGCGGCCAGTTGCGGCAGGTTCAGGCGCTGCTGCTCGAGGCTGGTCTCGCCGGTGAGCAGGTTCTGCGTGGCGGAGATGCGCAGCGCGTGCAGCTCGGTATCGGTGGCGCCGGCAACCAGCAACGTATCGCCATTGCGGCTGACCGCCGCATGCAGCAGGGGTCGACCCTGCTCGTCGAGGGTCAGCGCGGTTTCGCCATAGGGGTAGCTGAGTTCGGGCGTGATGGTCTTCTTGTTGTCCGGATAGCTGACCTTGTAGTTGTGCTCGAGCACCAGCAACTGGCCGTTGTCCAGCCCCAGCGCCAGGCGCCGGCTACCCGGCACGTCCTCGCCGATCGAGGCGATGCGTACGCCCTCGGGCAACGGCAGGGCGAAGCTCTTGAGCAGCGCGCCGTCCTTCACGGCGAAGAAGCGCACCTGGCCATCGGCGCCGACGCGCATGGCCACTTGGTTCTGCTCCTCCACCGCCAGCAGCAATGGCGCGCCAGCCTCGGCCAGCCAGGCCGGCTTGTGCGCGTCGCGCGCCTCGATCTCGGCGCCCTGGAACATGGGCACCACGACCTGCGCCAGGTAGAAGAAGATCAGCGTGATCGCCCCCAGCACGGCCAGGCCGCCGATGGACACGTACCAGCGCGCCAGGTGGTCTTTCAGCGCACGAATGCGGCGTTTGCGCTGCAGGGCCGGCGTATTGAAATCCAGCCGTTGCACATCGGAATTAGCGGTCATGGGCTCTATGTCGTTCATGCCTGGAGGTCCTGCCGGCAAAGTGCCGGCTTTTCACAGCGGGCACACTTTACTACCGACGCATGACAGAAAAGTTACAGAACGAAGACGACCAAGCCCGCCGGCGCAGAACGCACGGCGGGCTTGGTCGACACCGGCGGCCTGGGCCACCGGCGCGGCGTCATTTACAGACCCAGGTCTTGCAGGGTCTTGTCGATGACCTTCTTCGGCAGCGGGATGTAGCCGTCCTTGACCACGACTTCCTGGCCCTGCTTGGACATCACCAGCTTGATGAACTCGGCATCCAGCGGGCTCAGCGGCTTGTTCGGCGCCTTGTTCACGTAGACGTAGAAGAAGCGTGCCAGCGGGAACTTGCCAGCCAGGGCGTTCTCTTCGTTGGCCTCGAAGGCCTCGCCACCCTTGGACAGCGGTACGGCGCGCACGCTGGAGGTCTTGTAGCCGATGCCCGAGTAGCCGATGGCGTTCAGGGTGCTGGAGATCGACTGCACCACCGAGGCCGAACCCGGCTGTTCGTTGACGTTCGGCTTGTAGTCACCCTTGCACAGGGCTTCTTCCTTGAAGTAGCCGTAGGTGCCGGATACGGAGTTGCGACCGAACAGCTGGATCGGCTTGCCCGCCCACTCGCCGGTCAGGCCCAGGTCGCCCCAGGTCTTGATGTCCTTCTCGCCACCGCACAGGCGGGTGCTGGAGAAGATCGCGTCGACCTGCTCGATGTCCAGCGACTTGATCGGGTTGTCCTTGTGCACGAACACCGCCAGGGCGTCGATGGCGACCGGGACCGCAGTCGGCTTGTAGCCGTACTTCTCTTCGAAGGCCTGGATCTCGTTGTCCTTCATCGGACGGCTCATCGGGCCGATGTTGGAGGTGCCTTCGGTCAGCGCCGGCGGTGCGGTGGAGGAGCCGGCAGCCTGGATCTGGATGTTGACGTTCGGATAGCTGCGCTTGAACTCTTCGGCCCACAGGGTCATCAGGTTGGCCAGCGAGTCGGAGCCGACGCTGGACAGGTTACCGGATACGCCCGAGGTCTTTTCGTAGCTCGGCAGCGCCGGATCGACAGCGGCGACCGCGCTGGCGGCGCCCACGCCGGCGGCAACGAAGGTCAGGGCCGCCATCAAACGAGTCAGTTTCATACCATGCTCCTAGCAGGGTTTGTGTTCGAGTGTGTTGGAACGGGGGCCAGTATCGGCAGGCCGTGTGAACACTCTATGAACTGAATATGACAATCTGGTGACGGCGAAAGTCTTGATCTGCAGCGGTCGCCGGCCATTCGGTCAATCGATATACTCAGCCGCGCCCATCCGGGCCTGCGCCACAAGAACAACCGCGCCGCGAGCCTTCTCCGATGAAAGATTACGAACAGGAAGATCCGATCCCCCAGGGCGACCTGGCTCTGCAGCTGACCGCCCTGCCGCGGGAAACCAACGGCTTCGGCGACATCTATGGCGGCTGGCTGGTCTCGCAGATGGACCTGGCCGGCACCGCCATGGCCAGCCGCGTGGCCGGCGGACGGGTGGCGACGGTTTCCATCGACCGCATGGCCTTCATGGTGCCGGTGGCGGTGGGCGCGCAGCTGTCCTTCTATACCCAGACGCTGGAAGTCGGGCGCAGCTCGATCCGCATGCTGGTGGAAGTCTGGAGCGACGACCCGCAGTCCAGCGAGTGGCGCAAGGTGACCGAGGCGGTGTTCGTCTTCGTCGCCATCGACGGCAGCGGCCGCACCCGCCCGGTAACGCCACGGCGCAGCTGAATCAGCCGGCGCCTTCCCCGCTAGCCATCTCGATGCGGTTCTTGCCGCCCGCCTTGGCCCGATAGAGCGCAGCGTCCGCCTCGTGGTAGAGCTGCTCGGCCGGCTGCCCCGGGGCGAGCAGGGCCACGCCGATGCTGGCCCCGACCCACCCCCCGCTCGACTTGGGATGCTCGATCTGCAGCGCCGCCAGCGCCGCCAGCACCTGCTCGGCGATCTGCCGGGCCGCCGCGGCATCGCAGTCGTAGAGCAGCACCGCGAACTCCTCGCCACCGACCCGCGCCACATGATCCAGTGGCCGCCGGGCGAACCCCGCCAACAGCTCGCCGCATTCGCGGATCAGCGCATCGCCGGCCGGGTGGCCGAAGCGGTCGTTGAAGGCCTTGAAGTCGTCCAGGTCGAGCAGCAGCATTGCCAGTGGCGCCCGCTCGCGGCGCGCCTGCCCGGCCAGCCGCAGCAGGCTGGCGTCGTGGCTGCGGCGGTTGGCCAGCCCGCTCAGGGCATCGTGCTCGGCGACCCAGCCGAGCAGCTTGCGCACCAGGAACTGCTCGCGCTGCGAGTATTCATGGACATAGCGGCTGACTGCGCCGATCACCAGCAGCACGCTGTAGTAGCTGATCGCGATCCAGTGCCCGGGCAGTTGCGCCGGCGCCAGCAGCAGCAGGGCCAGCAGCACGTCGAGGGCGATCATCGTCGCGGCGCACAGCAGCGACATCCAGAAGGTGATGCCGAGGAAGAAGAACGAGGCGATGATCAGCAGCCCGGCGCCGTAGCGGAAGGCCACCTCCAGGCCGATCAGCTCGTACTGGATGTCGATCCGCGAGGCGATCACGCCGATCAGCACCAGCAGCACCGGGAACAGGCGCTCGGCCTGCGCGCTCAGCCAGCGGTTGAGCACCGACAGCAGCAGCACCGCCACGCCCGGCGCCAGCTGCAGCAGGCGCAGCACGGTCAATTCGGCCATCCAGCCGCTGTCGGCGATCGCCAGGTAATGCCACTCGATGTACAGGTAGCTGCTCACCACCACGATCAGCAACAGCGCCGCCAGCTGCTGCGACAACCGCGCATGGCGATCCAGGTAGCGACGAAAGCCGCTCTCCAGCGGCTCGCGGAAGCGCAGCAGGCGAAAGCCTTCGTGCAACTGCCGTCCGTAGGGCGTGTCGCGGAAGTCGTCGGCATAGGGATGGGCGAGCTTGCGCATCGGGGACCCCGGATTCTTGACGCCAATCATGATATCAGCAGGCCATCATTCTCGGCGAAAAAAGCGCCACGCGGTCATGCCGCGCCGCCGGATAGGACAACAGCACTTGCCCCGGGTGTCGCAGGGGCCCTAGATTGCCCTGACCTGCAAGGATGGATGTATCCGTGATCGACCTGTTGCTGGCCCTCTGGCCACTGTTCGCCCTGATCGTCGCCGGCTATGCGCTCAGGCTCCGCGGTTTCCCCAGCGAGGCCTTCTGGCCCGGTGCCGAGCGCCTCAACTACTTCATCCTGTTCCCGGCGCTGCTGTTCAGCAGCCTGGCCCGGGCGCCGCTCGACAACCCCGCCCTGCCCGGCCTGGCCGGCGCCGTGCTGCTGGCCCTGGGCCTCGGCTGGCTGGCGCTGCTGCTGGGCAAGCGCCTGCGCGGCTGGCCGGCCAGCCGCTTCGGTGCCATCACCCAGGGCACGCTGCGTTTCAATACCTACCTGGGCCTGGCGGCGGTGGGCAGCCTGTTCGGCGAGCAGGGGCTGGCCATGGCGGCGCTGATGCTCGCGCTGATGGTGCCGACGGTGAACGTGATGTCGGTCTGGTCGCTGACCGCCGAACGCGGCCTGAGCGCCCGCGGGCTGCTGCTGCCGATCCTGAAGAACCCGCTGATCCTCGCCTGCCTGGCCGGCGCGCTGGTGAATCTCTCCGGCCTCGGCCTGCCCGGCGGCAGCGACCGCCTGCTTGCCCTGCTCGCCGCCGCCAGCCTGCCGCTCGGCCTGCTCTGCGTCGGTGCCGCGCTGAAGCCGCAGGAACTGGGTGGCGAGATTCCCGCGCTGGGCTGGAACAGCGCGGCGCGCCTGCTGCTGGTGCCGCTGATGGCCTATGCGGTGGCCCGCGTGACCGGCCTGCCGAGCATGGAAACCACCATCCTGGTGCTGTTCTTCGCCCTGCCCACCGCGCCGACCGCCTACGTGCTGACCCGACAGCTCGGTGGCGACAGCCACCTGATGGCCGGGATCATCACCCTGCAGACGCTGCTGGCGGCGGCCAGCCTGCCGCTGATCCTGACCCTGCTCAACGGCTGATCAGCGCACCACCTGGCCGCGCAGCAGGCGCAGCAGCAGGATCGCCATGCCCACGCCGCTGGCGCCGAGCAGCAGCAGCGGGCCCAGGTAGCCGAGGCCATCCTGCAGCCAGTCGAGCAGCAGCTGCGGCCAGGCAGAGGCCGCGCCGGCCTCGGCGACCGGGTAGCCGCCCCCCAGCCAGTACGCATAGCCCGCGTGCAGCGGCAGCAGCGCCACCGGCAGCAGGATCAGGCACAGCCAGAAGCCGCCGCGCCGGTGCCGGCCCAGCAAGCCCCAGGGCAGGTAGACCGCGCCGATCAGGCGGAAGAAGCAGAACGCGTAGTAGACCACCAGGGCGAGCGCGAGGAGGTTCTCCAGGCCGGGCTGCTGCCACAGCGCCAACGCCGCCAGGCCGCCGAAGGCCAGGCTCGATACCGCCCAGAGTGCGTAGAACAGCTTTTCCATGGACGCCGGTTCCGCTCGCCAGAAAGGAACGCGCATCGGAGCAGAAAGCCCGCGGGCAAACCCAGGACGACGTCACGAAACTGCGCACCGACCGCGGCGAAACCGGCTGCAGACCGCAGCAGCCGCGGCCTGCAGCTCAGAACAGGCGCAGCTGGTCGCCTGCCGGCACCTGCTCGTTGGGGGTAGCCGGAGGCGGCGCAGCGAGCGCGACGGCAAGGCGCTCGGCCAGGCCGGAGGCACGCTCGGCGCGGGTCGTGACCGCCTCGGCCAGGCGCGCCGGCAGCGCCCAGATCTCCACCTGGCGCTTGGCGCGGGTGATGCCGGTGTAGAGCAGCGCGCGGGTCAGCAGCGGGCTCGGCTGCTCGGGCAACGCCAGCAGCACCTCGGCGAACTCCGAGCCCTGGCTCTTGTGCACGGTCATGGCGAAGGCGCAGTCGTGGCTGGGCAGGCGCGCCGGGGCGAAGCCGCGAAAGCCCTCGTCGCCCTCGAAGTACACGCGCAGGCCGTCGGCGCCGCCCAGGCACAGCCCGATGTCGCCGTTGAACAGGCCCAGGGCATAGTCGTTCTGCCGCACCATCACCGCGCGGCCGGGGTACCAGCGCTCGCGCACCGGCACCTTCAGCTGGCGCTTGAAGCGCGCCTCCAGCGCCTCGTTCAACCCGCTCACGCCAAAGGCGCCCTCGCGTTGCGCGGTCAGCGCGCGGAAGGCGTTGAAGGCGGCGAAGGCACTGGCCGGGTCACCCTCGCCAGCGACCTGCAGATAGGGCGCATAGGCCTGCTCCAGCCGCTCGACCAGCGCCACCGCACTGGGCGCGGCGTTCCAGGCCAGGTCGGCTCGCCCTTGCTCGAGCAGCGCCCGGGTGGCCGGCGCATCGCCGGCGTTGATCCGCCGGGCCAGCTCACCGATCCCGCTGTCACCGGCGAAGCGATGACTGTGGGTCAGCAGCAGCACCGCGTCGCCCAGCCGCGACTGCGGCGCCAGGACCGGCACCGCCTGGCCGGTCAGCCGCTGCAGCTCCGCCGCCGCCTGCGCATCGAAGCCACGCCCCTCGCACAGCTCGGCGAACACCGCGCCGGCCTCCACCGCGGCGAGCTGGTCCTTGTCGCCGAGCAGGATCAGCCGCGCCTGCGGCGGCAGCGCCTCGACCAGCTTGGCCATCAGCGCCAGGTCGACCATCGAGGCCTCGTCGACCACCAGCACGTCCAGCGCCAGCGGGTTGCCGGCATCGTGGCGCACCCGCGGGCTGTCGCCGCGGCTGCCGAGCAGGCGATGCAGGGTGCGCGCCTCGTCCGGCAGCGCCGCCCTGACCGTCTCGCTGACCGGCAGCTCGGCCTTGGCATTGCGGATCGCCTCGGCCATGCGCGCGGCAGCCTTGCCGGTGGGCGCGGCCAGCCCGATGGCCAGGCGTTCGCCGCCGGGTTGCTCGAGCAGCGCGGCGAGCAGGCGCACCACGGTGGTGGTCTTGCCGGTGCCGGGGCCGCCGGAGATCACCGCCAGCCGCCGGCGCACCGCCTGCGCCGCGGCCAGGCGCTGCCAGTCCGGCACCTGCCGGTTGAAGGCGAACAGCCGGGCCAGGCTGTCGGCCAGGCGGGCTTCGTCGACCTCCGGGCGCGCGCCGGCGCGGGCCAGCAGGCGTTCGGCGAGCTGCTCCTCGTAGGCCTGGTAGCGGGCCAGGTAGAGACGGTCTGCGTGAAGGATCAACGGCGCATAGCCACCGGGCCCGCCGACCAGCGGCGAGGCCTCGAGCTGGGCGCGCCAGGTCGCCAGCGGCGGCAGCGCGAGGTCGATCTCCGGCCAGGGCCGCCGGCCGGCCAGCCGTTGCAGCGGCAGGCAGACATCCCCGGCCGAAAGCGCCTCGCAGCACAATGCGGCGGCCATCAGCACGTTATCCGCAGCCTCCGGTTCCAGGCGTTGCAGGCTGGCGACGAAGGCGCGCTCCAGCGGACCGAGGGGCAGATCGGCAAGGCTCATAGGTCGTTCCTGAAAGCAAAGATCGCGGCGCTGCGCGACGCCGATTCGCGGTCTAGACCGCTCCCACAAAGGCACGGCCGGCTCGCCCGCCCCCCACCGGCCAGCCCCGCACGGCAAGCGCGTTGACCCGCCGCCCGCTGCAACCTGCCGATCTGCACACCCACGGCCATCACCTGCCCTCCGCGAACAGCCGGTCCAGCGCGTCTAGCAGGGCATCGTCGGGCCGGGCGAAGTACACGCCGGCCGCGGGCATGCCGCGCAGGAACAGGTAGTAGGCGCCGCCCAGGCAGTCGTCCCGGTAGTCCAGCAGGCGCTGGCGCAGGAACCGGCGCAGGGCGACCAGGTAGATCAGGTACTGCAGGTAATAGTGCTCGCCGGCCAGGGCCTGCAGCAGGCGCTCGCCGCCGTAGTAACTGGCATCCGGGCCGAGCCAGTTGGACTTGTAGTCGAGGATGTACCAGCGCCCGTCGTGCTCGAAGGTCAGGTCGATGAAGCCCTTGAGGAAGCCGCGCAGGGTGTCGAACTCGAGCCGCGCGGCGGCCTCGCGCAGCGGCGCCGGCAGGCCGCTGGCCGGGTCGCCGAGCAGCGCGCGCAGGCGGGTGACCTCCAGGTCCTGCACCGGGAAGGTGAAGCCGAGCTCCGGCAGCCGGCGCTCGGGGCGCAGCGCCGCCAGCCGCAGGCCGTGGCCGTCGAGGTCGGTGTCCAGCACCTGCTGCAGCTGTGCGCGGGCGCTCTCGGTCCAGTCGGTCGACAAGCCGTGGCCGGCGAGCGCCGGCTCCACCAGCTCGGCCAGCGGTGCCTTGCCGCGCGCCCAGTCCTCGAGGATGGCATGCAGGCAGGTGCCGGCCCGGGCGCCGCGCGGGAAGGCGAAGAAGCCGGCGCCCGGTTCGCTGGCGTCGGGCAGCGCCAGGGCGTCGCGGTCGGGCGCCTCCATGTGCAGGCCGGCGGCCAGCCCGGAAAAGCTGCCGATACGCCAGGCGCTGTGCAGGTTGCGCGACAGCTGCGCCAGGGCCCGCGGCGGTTCGGCGCGCGACTCGCCCAGCGTGCCGGTCGCTTCCTCCTCCAGCGGCAGCCGGGCCAGGGTCCCGGCGCTGGCGGCGACCAGCGCGTCCAGCTCGCCGACCAGGGCGGCTTCGTCGAGGCCGCCCAGGTGCCCGGCCAGTTCGGCCAGGGCATCCTCGCCCGGGCAGCCGCGCCCGTGCAGCAGCCAGGCCATGGCGCTGGTGTGCAGGCCCTCGTCGGCGTAGCTGCCGTCCTTTTTCGGCTGGCACAGGCAGACCGGCCCCCAGTGCACCCAGAGGCGGTCGCGCGGACGGGTCAAGGCCACGTAGACCAGGCGCAGCTGCTCGGCGAAGACCTCGCGCCGGGCCTGCTCCAGATGTTCGTCGAGCTGCGCGCTGCCCAGGTCCAGCAGCGGCCGGCCGTGCTCGTCGTGGCAGCGCGCGCTGGCGGTGTTGCGGCCCAGCAGCTTGCCGTCCCAGAGGAACGGGCAGAATACCAGCGGGTACTCCAGCCCCTTGCTGGTGTGGATGGTGACGATCTGCACCCGCTCGGCATCGCTCTCCAGGCGCAGCAGGGCGTCCTCGGCGGCCCCCTCGCCGCTGCGCTGCTCGGCGAACCAGGCGAGCAGCGGCTCCAGGCCCGGCTGGCCGAGGCTCTGGGTCTGCAGCAGTTCGCCCAGGTGCAGCAGGTTGGTCAGCCGGCGCTCGCCGTCGACCCGTTCCAGCAGGCGCGCGGCGACACCCTGTTCGTCCAGCCAGCTGCGGAACAGCCGCAGGAAGCCCTGCTGCTGCCAGAGCTGGTGGTAGCGCTCGGCGGCCTCGCGCTCGCGGTCCCATTCGCGCTGCTCGTCCTGGCAGCGCGCCAGGTCCGCCGCGCTGCGCCCGAGCAGGCGGGTGGCCAGGGCATAGCGCAGCAGTCCCTCGCGGCCCGGTTCGGCGTAGGCGGCGAGCACCGCGGCCAGCTCGGCGGCCTCCTCGCTCTGCCAGACGCTGTCGCGCCCGCGACGCACGCTGGGCACGCCGCGCCGGGCCAGCTGCTCGGCGACCAGCCCGGCCTGGCGGTGGTTGGCCACCAGCACGGCGATGTCGCCGCCCTTGAGCGGGCGCAGGCCCTGGTCTTCCTCGAACCCCGCCTCGCCCCGCGCCGCGGCGGCCAGCAGGGTGGCAATGCGCCGCGCGGTATCCACCGCCGCCCGTTCGCCGGCCCGGCCCTTGCTGAGGTTCTCCTCGCCGAGCCAGACCAGCGACAGCGGCGCGCCGGAATCCGGCAGCCGCAGGCGCGGTCGCGGGCGCTGTGCCGCGGCCACCGGCAGGTAGTCCGGATCCGCGGCAGCGAACGGCCGCGGGCGGTCGAACAGGCGATTCAGCGCATCGATCAGTTGCGGCGTCGAGCGGTGGTTGACCGGCAGCGTGTAGGGCGGGCGGTCGACCTGTCGCTTGGCCTGCAGGTAGGTCGCCAGGTCGGCGCCGCGAAAGCCGTAGATCGCCTGCTTGGGATCGCCGACGAAGCACAGGTCCGCGCCCACCTGGCCGGCGGGGTAGATGCGGCTGAAGATGGCGTACTGGATCGGATCGGTGTCCTGGAACTCGTCGATCAGCGCCAGCGGATACTGCGTGCGCAGGGTCTCGGCCAGTTGCTCGCCGCCCTCGCCCGTCAGTGCCTGGTCGAGGCAGTTGAGCAGGTCATCGAAGGCCAGCAGGCGCTGCGCGGCCTTGCGCGCCGGCAGCTCGCGGTCGAGCTGCTGCAACAGCCGTACCTGCAGCGCGACCAGGCGCTGCTGGCCGGCCGGCAGCACCTGCGACAGCGCCTCGTTCAGCTCGTCCAGCGCCTCGGCCAGTGCGCACAGCGGGGTCGCATGGCCCTTCTTGCAGGCCTTGGCGATGGCCGCGGCGCCCAGCTTGGCCAGCGCCTCGGGCGCTTCGAGCAGCGCCGCCGGATCGGCGAAGTAGGCATCCAGCTGCGCCTGCCAGCCGTCGAGCTTGGCGACCTTGTGGGTCGACTGGCTGAGCCCGCCATGGGCCCGCAGCTCCGTGACCCAGGCCGCGCCGGCCGCGTGCCAGCACTGTGCGGCGCGCTGCCAGGCGGCATCCACTGCGCCCAGGTCGGCGGCCGGCGGCGGCTCGGCCGGCTCGACCCGCAGGTAGGGCTTGCCCAGGTGGCTGCGCAGGCTCTGGCGCAAGGTCGCCGGGGTGATCCCGGCCTTGGCCAGGAAACGCGCCCAGGCCGGGTCGGCGGCGGCCAGTTCGTGGCGCCAGGCGTCGGCGAGCAGCGCGTCGAGCACCTCGCGGTCGTCCTGGGTCAGTTCGCTGTCGAAGTCGCCGCCGGCCTCGAAGGCGGCGTCCTGCAGGGCGCGCTGGCAGAAGCCGTGGATGGTGAAGATCGCCGCCTCGTCGAAGCCGTGCACGGCGAGCAGCAGGCGCCGCCGGGCCTCCTCGCCGGGAAAGCGCGCGTGCAGCTCGTTGAGCAGGGCGTCGTCGCTCGGCTGGCCGTCGTAGACCGCCAGCAGCTCGGCCAGGCGCGTGCGGATGCGCTCGCGCAGCTCGGCGGTGGCGGCCTTGGTGTAGGTGACCACGAGGATCTGCCCGACCGAGAGCTGGCGCTCGAGCAGCAAACGGGCGTAGAGCGCGGTCAGCGTCCAGGTCTTGCCGGTGCCGGCGCTGGCCTCGATGAGGGTGCGGCCGCTGAAGGAATCGGTGAGCAGGTTGAACGTCATGCCCCTGGCTCCTGCGTAGGGATGCAACGGGAGATGGCGATTCGCGCACTGGCCGCGGCGTTGCCTGCCAGCACGGCTTGCGCCCCGCGGGCGAAACCCATGGGCAGGGAACGGCAGCGTGTTGCGGTGATGCAGCTGGCCATCACGCCTCCTCCGGGGAATCAGCCAAGGCCGTCACCACCGGCCCGAGCAATTCCTCGGCCAGGTGCTCGAAGCGCTCGTCCAGCGCCTCGCGGTCGCGGAACGCCAGGGCGTTCCAGGGTTCCTGGCCCTCGCCGGCGAAATGCTCGTTGCCCTCCCAGGCCATCCGCGCGTTGTCCCGCGCGGCGTCGAGCGGCGCCTTGCGGCTGCGCTCGGCGGGTTGGACCAAGGCCTTGGCGAAGGCGTGGCTGGCCTTGGCGAACAGCGGCAGCGGCTCGCACAGCGCCACGCGATAGGCCTGCAGCCAGGGCTGCAGGCGCTCGGCAGCATCGGCCAGCGGCCCCAGCTCCCAGTCGCCACCCGGTGCCAGCAACCGGCTGCGGCACTCGATGCCCGGCCCGGCGGCGATGTTGAGCAGCAGGTGGCGCAGCCAGAAGCCGGTCAGGTCCCAGGCGCCGGGCGCGGTGAGCTTGTAGCCGAACAACCCGCTGGCGGTGACGCCGTCGAGCCAGCCGTGCACGCGCACGCCGGCCAGGTCGATATCCACCGCCAGCGGCTCGGGGACGGCCGCCGGGCGCTCCGCCAGCAGGTGCGGGGCGAAGGCGCGCACCGGGCCACGCTGCTTGCCCCACAGCGCCTGGCCCAGCTCGCCCGGCGGCAGCCAGCCGGCGGCACTGGCCAGGCGGCGCTCGTCGGCCTCCGCCCAACCCTGTTCCACCGCCTCCAGGGCGAGGCGGCGCAGGCCGCGGGCGGCGGGGTATTCGAGGCTGAACGGCTCGTCGGCGGCGATCGCCTCGACCTCCTCGGGTACCCGCAGGCCCAGGCGCTGTTCGAGGAAGAAACGTGCCGGATGCTGCAGCGCGCGGATCAGCTGCGCCGGCTCGACGGTCAGCCAGTCGGCCGCCGGCGCCGGCAACGTGCCGGCGAACGCTTGCGCCGCCGCCGGCGCCGCGGCCAGGCGTGCCGCGGCCTGGAACCAGGGCTCGGCGAAGCCGGCGTGGCGCCCGCCCTGGAAGTTGTCCGGGCTGAACGGCTGCAGCGGATGCTGCAGCGTGACGCAGGCGCTGGCCTTGGCGCCGTCGGGGCCGACCGCGGTGAGGTCCACCGCCTCGAGCACCTCGCTGAGCAGCACCGAGGGCGGCAGCTCGGCGTTGTCGCGCGGGTCGCGGCCGACGTAGGACAGGTACAGCGCCTGGCGCGCCGAGAGCAGCGTCTCCAGCAGCAGGTAGCGGTCGTCCAGGCGCCGCGCGCGGTCGCCGCGCCGCGGGTGGCGGGCGATCAGGTCGAAGCCGGCCGGCGGGTTGCGCCGCGGGAACGCGCCGTCATCCAGCCCCAGCAGGCAGACCAGGCGGAACGGCAGGCTGCGCATCGGCACCATGGTGCAGAAGGTCACCGCGCCGGTGAGAAAGCCCGAGGCGCCACCGCCCTGCTGCAGCGCGGCACTCAGCTGCTGGCGCACCAGCTCCAGCTCCACCGGCCGCTCCAGACCGGCGGCGGCGGCCTGTTCGCGCAGCGCGGCGCAGGCCTGCGAGAGCAGCAGCAGCGTGTCGCCGGCTTCGCGTTCGTCGAAGAGCTCGTCGAGCAGCGCCTGCAGCGCGTCGGCCCAGGCCGCCAGCGGGCGCGGCGCGGCAAGGCGGTCGGCGAGCCGGCCGAGGCGCTCGACGAATTCCGCCAGGCGGCCGAGCAGCTGCGCGCGGGCGCCTTCGACGGCGTCCAGCGGCCAGTGCTCGCCGAGCAACGGCGCCTGCGCACCAGCCAGCTGGGGCGGCGCGGCGAAGCCGAGCAGCAGACGGTCCAGGCCCTGGCGCCAGGTGAACGCCGGATCGTCCGGCAGCCCGAGCCGCGCGCGCTGGCCGGCATCGCGGCCCCAGCGCACGCCGGCCTCGCGCAGCCAGTCGCGCAGCAACGGCAGCTCCTCGCTGTCGATGCCGGCGCGGCGGGCGACGGCCGGCTGCTCCAGCCAGGCGAGCACCTGCTCGGCGGCGAAGCGGCTCTGCGGCAGGTCGAGCAGCTCGACGAACGCCTCGATCAGCGGCACCTCGGCACGCAGGCTGCGGTCGGCCAGGCTGTAGGGAATGCGCGCCGCGCCCCGGCCGGCCGCACGCGGGGCGAACACCGCCTCGATGAAGGGCGCGTAGCGCTCGATGTCCGGGGTCAGCACCACCACCTGGTCGGGACTCAGCCCCGGGTCGGCGGCGAAGCGCGCCAGCAGCTGGTCATGCAGGATCTCGACCTCGCGCAGCGGCGAATGGGCGACCTGCACCTCCAACGAGCGGTCGTCCGCGGCCAGTTGCAGGCGCTCCTCGGGACGCCGGGTGCGCAGACGCAGGATGTCGTTCTGCAGGGCATGCAGCAGGCTGTCGTCGGCGAGGTCCTGGTCCTCGGTATACAGGCCGATCTCCTGCCCGCCGAGTTCGAACAGCGCGTCGAAGAAGTCGCGCCCCTGCTTGCCGAGGCTGGCCAGCAGCGGGTGGCCGACGTCCAGGTACCAGTCGTCCGCGGCCGGCGCGGCGGGCGCCTGGCGGGCCAGCTCGCGGACGTCGCGGATCTCGCCCCAGGCCTCGCGGCTCGGGTTGAGCGCGCAGACCACCACGTCGATGTGCCGCGCCAGGCCATCGAGCACGCGCAGGTGGTGCGGCGGCAGGCTGCTGATGCCGAATACCAGCAAGCGCTCGGGCAGGCCGGCCAGCGGCTCGTCGCGGTACAGCCGGGCCAGCAGGTCGCCGAGCAGGCGCGCGCGGTGCGGGTGGCCATCCTTGGTCAGCTCGCGCCAGAGCAGCGCCTGCCAGGCCTCGTCGGGGCCGAGCTCGCGCGTCTCGCCGCGCTCCCAGGCAGCCAGCCAGTCGTCGCGGTAGAGCAGGTACTGGTCGAAGGTGTCGGCGATCCGGCTCGCCAGCGACAGCCGGCGGCGCTCGTCAGCGCCGGCCAGGTAGCGCGCCAGGCGCGGCGCCTGTTGCAGGTTGGCCGGTTCGCAGAGCCAGTCGTAGAGGCGCCAGGTCAGGGTGCCCGGGGCAAACGCCGACTGCTCCGGCAGGCTGCCGAGCACCGCGCGGCTCAGGTCCCAGACGAAGCGGGCCGGCAACTGGATCTGCAGCTGCATGGCGATGCCCTGCCGGCGCGCCAGCGCCAGGGTCAGCCAGCGGCCCATGCCCTGGCTGGGCACCACCACCTGCGCCGGGGCGAAGGGGTCGGCCAGCGGCTGCGCCAGCAGCGTGGTGGCCAGCTCGCCGAGGGTTTCCAGGTCGGGGGCGTGGTAGAGGCTGAGCATGAGCGGTCCTTTTGAGCAGGCGGCTAGGTTACCGAGCAGGCGCCGGCAGGGCGAGCGTCCAGGCAGTGTGACAACCGGTCGCGACAGCGGCTGTCGCGGGCCGCAGCGGCGCGGCGTGCTAGTCCTTTCGCCCGGCGTTTCTACTCCCTCAGACCAATTCCAATCGCCGCAAACCCGTCGGAGGATGCCGCAAAGGGCGCTGCCGCGCCTGCCTTCGCCAGGAGCCATCCATGCATACGAAACACAAGACCTTGCTTGTTCTGTCGATGCTCGGCGCGCTGGGCGGCGCGCCGCTGGTGCATGCCGCGCCCGATTCCAGCCAGGCCCGGCCCATGGGCTCGGTCGAGCGCAGCCATGCGCGGCAGGCCGAAAACCTGCTCGCCCAGGCGGTCGAGCATCTGGAAAAACGCGGCGCCGAGCAGGCGCTGGCCGACTTCAACGCGCGCAACGGCCGCTTCGCCATGGGCGAGTACTACGTCTTCGTGCTGGACCAGGCCGGTACCATGCGCGCCAGCAGCGGCGCCTCGCACAGCCTGGTGGGCCTGGACGTCAGCCAGCTGCAGGACGCCGCCGGCAAGAACTTCATGGCGGCGATCCTGAGCCAGGCCAAGGGCGCCCAGAGCGGCGCGATCGACTACCACTGGCTGAACCCGGCCAACAACAAGCTGGAGAACAAGACCAGCCTGTTCCGCCGCGTCGGCGACTACGTCGTCTGCGTCGGCTACTACATCCCGCGTTCGAGCGCCGAGCAGGCCCGTGCGCTGCTCGACAAGGCCGTCGCGCTGTTGCAGCAGGAAGGCGGCGACGCGGCCTACCGGCGCTTCAACGACCCGCAGGGCGGCTTCGTGATCGGCGACGAGTACGTCTTCGCCATCGGCCTGGAGGACGGCAAGTACCGCGCCAGCGGCGGTTCGCCGAGCCTGGTCGGCACCGACGTGCGCGAGGTGCGCGACGCCGCCGGCAAGCCGCTGTTCCGCGACATGATCGAGCTGGCGCGCAGCAAGGGCGAAGGCAACGTCGACTACGTCTGGCGCAACCCGGCGACCAATGCGGTGGAACCCAAGCACACGCTGATCCGCCGGGTCGACGACGTGCTGCTCGGCGTCGGCTACTACAGCCCGCGCTGAGCCCGCTCGGCCAGCGGCCGATGTGACAGTCCGGTGAACGGCGCCCTCGCGCCAGTGGTCAACCCTGTATGCCGAGCCGCGCCGGCACGCGGCTGACCACTGACCGAGGCTCTGCGCACCCATGCTCACGCTGCTGCACCTGCTGTCGTCGATCGCCCTGCTGGTCTGGGGGACGCATATCGTGCGCACCGGGATCATGCGGGTGTACGGCTCGCACCTGCGGCGGCTGCTCGGCCACAGCATGGCCCACGCGCCGCTGGCCTTCGGCGCGGGGATCGGCGTCACCGCGCTGGTGCAGAGCAGCAACGCCACCGCGCTGCTGACCCTGTCCTTCGTCGCCCAGGGCCTGATGGCGCTGCCCACCGCGCTGGCGATCATGCTCGGCGCCGACGTCGGCACCGCGCTGATGGCGCGGGTGCTGACCCTGGACCTGTCCTGGCTTTCGCCGGTGCTGACGCTGGTCGGCGTCTGCCTGTTCCTCTCGCGCAAGCAGAGCCGCGCCGGCCAGCTCGGTCGGGTGCTGATCGGCCTGGGCCTGATCATCCTCGCCCTGCAGCTGATCGTCGCCGCCGCCGAGCCGATCACCGCGGCGCGCGGCATGCAGGTGCTGTTCGCCGAACTGGCCGGCGACACCCTGCTGGCGGTGGTGGTCGGCGCGCTGTTCGCGCTGCTCTCCTATTCCAGCCTGGCCGCGGTGCTGCTCACCGCGACGCTGGCCGGCGCCGGGCTGATCGGCATGCCGGTGGCCCTCGGCGTGGTCATCGGCGCCAACGTCGGCAGCGGCGTGCTGGCCTGGCTCAACGCCAGCCTGCAGCCGGCGGCGGCGCGCCGCGTGGCGCTGGGCAACCTGCTGTACAAGCTCGCCGGCCTGGTCGTGGTGCCTTTCCTGCATCCACTGGTGGGCTGGCTGGCGACCTTCGGCTTCAGCCTGCAGACCCAGGTGATCGCCTTCCACCTGCTCTACAACAGCCTGCGCTGCCTGGTGCTGCTGCCCAGCGTGCGGCCGATGGCGCGGTTGTGCGAACACCTGCTGCCCGAGCGCGTCGCCGAACAGGGCATCGCCCAGCCCCGCCACCTGGACCCGGCCGCGCTGGAGACGCCGAGCCTGGCGCTGGCCAACGCGGTGCGCGAGACGCTGCGCATCGGCGACCTGGTGGAGGCCATGCTGGCGCGCCTGCTGGAGGTGCTGCAGAGCGAGCACCCGCAGGCGGCCGAGGAAATCCGCCGCCTGGACGACGACGTCGACGCGCTCTACAGCGGCGTCAAGCTGTACCTGGCGCGGATGCCGCGCGAGGACCTGGCCGAGCAGGAAAGCCGGCGCTGGGCGGAGATCATCGAGCTGGCGATCAACCTCGAGCACGCCGGCGACATCATCGAGCACATGCAGGGCAAGGTGCACAACCTGAAGAAATCACGGCGCCTGAGCTTCTCCGAGCATGGCCTGGACGAGCTGCGCCAGCTGCACGGGCTGCTCAGCGCCAACCTCGCCCTGGGGCTGTCGGTGTTCCTCTCCGGCGACCCGCAGAGCGCCCGCCGCCTGCTGCGGCAGAAGCACGAGTTCCGTCACTGCGAACGCGCGCTGGCCCACGCCCACGTGCAACGCCTGCACCAGCAGGTGCTCGAGAGCATCGAGAGCAGTGCCGCGCACCTGGAGCTGATCGCCGACATGAAGCGGCTCAACTCGCTGTTCTGCAGCCCGGCCTATGCCGCGCTGGAAGGCCAGGGCGCGCATGCCCCGCGCGGCGCCGACGAGACTCCCGCCCTGGTGCTGCCCAAGGCGCCACTACCGGGCAAGCCGGTCTAGGCACTCGCGCCGGCCTGCGCCGGGGCACAAAAAAACCGGCCAGCGCGTGGGCGGTGGCCGGTTTCGAGCACAGCGCTCAGTGGTTCAGCGCGGCAGGCGCCGGCGCTGCAGCCAGACGATCAGGCCGAACAGCAGCAGCCCCGGGATCCACATCCACTCCTTGTGCCAGCGGTCGGTGGGTGCGCGCACGCGGACGATCTCCTGGTCGAACTCCAGGCCCGCCTCGGCCGCCGGGCTGCCGAAGGCGACGCTGTCGATCAACAGCTTGCCACCCTCCTCGTAGGTCGCCAGGCCGATCTTGCCGAGCTTGTCCTCGCCGCTCTCGCCGTCCGGGATGGCCAGCAGCACGACGAACTCGCGCGGGTCGCCCACCTCGTTCTCGCCGCGGATGCGCATGCGCAGCTGGCTGTCCTCGTCCACGGTCTCCAGCGCCTGGACCAGTTCGGCCGGCGGGATGTCACGGTAGGGGTCGTGCAGCAGGTCCATCCAGAACGCCGGACGGAACAGGGTGAAGGCCACCAGCAGCAGCAGGATGGTCTCGTACCAGCGGTTGCGCACGAGGAAGTAGCCCTGGGTGCCGGCGGCGAAGATCAGCATGGCGCCGGTGGCGACGATGAAAATCAGCACGCCGTGCCAGAAGTCCACGTCGATCAGCAGCAGGTCGGTGTTGAAGATGAACAGGAACGGCAGCGCCGCGGTGCGCAGGCTGTAGTAGAAGGCGGTCAGGCCGGTCTTGATCGGGTCGCCCTTGGACACCGCGGCGGCGGCGAACGAAGCCAGGCCCACCGGCGGCGTCACGTCGGCCATGATGCCGAAGTAGAAGACGAACAGGTGCACCGCGATCAGCGGCACGATCAAACCGTTCTGCTGGCCGAGGGCGACCACCACCGGCGCCAGCAGGCTGGACACCACGATGTAGTTGGCGGTGGTCGGCAGGCCCATGCCGAGGATCAGGCTGAAGATGGCGATGAGGATCAGCATCAGCAGCAGGTTGCCCATCGACAGCAGCTCGACCAGGTCGGCCAGCACCAGGCCGACGCCGGTCTGCGACACCGCGCCGACGATGACCCCGGCCGCCGCGGTGGCGATGCCGATGCCGATCATGTTGCGCGCGCCGGCGATCATGCCTTCGCGCAGGTCGACCAGGCCGTCCATGGCGGTGCCATGGGTCGCCCCGCCGTCACCGCGCATCCAGGACAGCAACGGACGCTGGGTGAGCAGGATGATCACCAGCATCACCGTGCCCCAGAACGCCGACAGCCCGGGCGACAGCCGCTCGATCATCAGGCACCAGACCAGCACCACCACCGGCAGCACGAAGTGCAGGCCCGAGAGCAGCACCGCGCGGGTGTTGGGCAGTTCTTCCAGCGGCTTGTCCGGGTCTTCGGCCGGCAGCGGCGGGTTGCTCGCCGCCACCTTCAGCAGCCCCAGGTAGACCAGCGCCAGCAGCACCGACACGCCGGCCAGGGCGTAGTCGCCGAGCGCCGGCTTGAGCCAGCCGAGGCCGTAGTAGACCGCCAGCGACAGGCCGCTGATCAGCGCCGCGCCGAAGGCGAAGCCGGTCAGCCGGCGCAGCCAGGGCTTGGGCTGATGCGTGCCGATCGGCTGCATGTTCTGCTTGAGCGCTTCCAGGTGCACGATGTAGAGCAGCGCGATGTAGGAGATCGCCGCGGGCAGGAAGGCGTGCTTGATGATCTCCACGTAGGGCATGCCGACGTACTCGACCATCAGGAACGCCGCGGCGCCCATCACCGGCGGCATGATCTGGCCATTGACCGAGGAGGCAACCTCCACCGCGCCGGCCTTCTCCTTGGAGAAGCCGACCTTCTTCATCATCGGGATGGTGAAGGTGCCGGTGGTCACCACGTTGGCGATCGACGAGCCGGAGATCAGCCCGGTCATGCCCGAGGCGACCACCGCGGCCTTGGCCGGGCCGCCACGCATGTGGCCGAGCAGGCTGAAGGCCAGCTGGATGAAGTAGTGCCCGGCGCCGGCCCGTTCGAGCAGCGCGCCGAACAGCACGAAGAGGAAGACGAAGCTGGTGGACACGCCCAGGGCGATGCCGAACACGCCTTCGGTGGTGATCCACTGGTGGTTGGCCATCGCCGTGAAGCTGACGCCACGGTGCGCCAGCAGCCCCGGCATCCAGGGGCCGGCCAGGCTGTAGACGATGAACACCAGGGCGATGATCGCCAGCGGCGGGCCGAGGGCCCGGCGGGTGGCCTCCAGCAGCAGCGGGATGCCGATGCAGGCGGTGACCAGGTCCAGGGTGGTCAGGTTGCCGGGGCGCTGCGCCAGCTGTTCGTAGCAGATGAACAGGTAGGCGGCGCTGGCCGCGGCGACCAGCCCCAGCGCGATGTCCAGCAGCGGCACGCGGTCGCGCGGCGAGCGCTTGAACGCCGGGTAGGCGAGAAAGGCCAGCAGCAGGGCGAAGGCCAGGTGGATCGAGCGGGTCTCGGTGTCGTTGAGCACGCCGATGCGCAGCATGAACGGCAGCGGCGAGGCGATCCACAGCTGGAACAGCGACCAGGCCAGGGCCAGGCCGGCGATGGCCTTGGCCATGACGCCTTCCGGCAGGCGGGCGCCGACGTCCTGGGCGATCAGTTCCTCGGTGGATAGGTGTTTGTCTTGCATCAAATCGGGCCTGTTTTTCAGGAATCGTTAACCCAAGAAACCCGTGGCCGGCTCGGCACACGGGTTCCGGGTGAGGCATGAGACGCGAACGGGCCGCAGCAGCGGCCCGTCGGCGGTCTTACAGCCAGCCACGCTCCTTGTAGTAGCGCTCGGCGCCTTCGTGCAGCGGCGCGGTCAGGCCGACCTTGATCATGTCTTCCGGCTTGAGGTCCTTGAACGCCGGGTGCAGGCGCTGGAAGCGCTCGATGTTCTCGAACACCGACTTGACCAGCTGGTAGACCACCTCGGCATCGACCTTGGCGCTGGTCGACAGGACGGCCTTGCCGCCGATGGACTGGGTCGCCGAATCGTTGCCCTTGTACAGGCCGCCGGGGATCTCGGCCTTGGTGTAGTAGGTCTTCTGCTCCAGCAGCTTGTCGATCTCCGGACCGGTGATCGGTACCAGCACGGCGTCGACGGTGGTGGTGGCTTCCTGGATCGCGCCGTTGGGATGACCGACGAAGTAGGTCATGGCGTCGATGTTGTTGTCGCTCAGGGCGCTGGCCTGCTCGGCCGGCTTCAGCTCGGCCGCCAGGGCGAAGGCCGACTTGTCCCAGCCCTTGACCTGCATGATCTCCTCGAGGGTATCGCGCTGGCCGGAGCCCGGGTTGCCGATGTTGACGCGCTTGCCCTTGAGGTCGTCGAGGCCCTTGATGTTGGCATCGCGGCGCGCCAGCACGGTGAACACCTCGCTCTGCAGCGAGAAGACGGCGCGGATGTCATCCATCTTGCCTTCCTTCTCGAAGGGCGCCAGGCCTTCCATCGCCTTGAACTGGTGGTCGGACTGCATGATGCCGAAGTTGAATTCGCCGGTCCGCAGGCCGTTGACGTTGGCCACGCCGCCGCCGCTGGCCGGCGCGTTGCACTTGATGTTCTCGGCATTGCGGTTGACGAAGCGACAGATCGACTGACCCGCCACGTAGTAGACGCCAGTCTGCCCACCGGTACCGATGGTGACGAACTTCTCTTGCGCCTGCGCCACACCGCTCAGGCCGGTTCCCGCCAAAGCAGCGGCGAAGATCCATGCCAAGGAATTGCCCTTCATGGATGCTCTCCTTTCTGGTTGTTTTGGATTGTCCGGGCATTCCTCGTGAGTCTGCACGGAAGCATGAGTCTAGCAGGGGAACGCCCCGAACGATGCGCCGGATTCTGCGGCCAGGGCGCGCGCTGCGCCGGTGTTCCCCGGCGCCCTGCTTGGACCACGGCCACGCCGAAGCGTTTGCCGCTGGCATTGTCCTGCATGTAATGCCACATTGACATCATTGCGTCATGGAACCGACCTAGCCTTCGCCGCAGTCGCCCCGTGACACTCATCATGAGACGCCGCCGGCCTTCGGCCGAAGCGGCGCCACACCCCCGGCCTCGCGTACCCCGAACCCACAAGGAAGAGATTCGTCACATGCGAGCCAACCTGCCGGTCAACGACCGGGAAGTCCCCGTCCGCGACAACGCCAACATCCTCTCCACCACCGACCTCAAGGGCCGGATCAGCTACGCCAACCCGGACTTCATCGAGCTCTGCGGCTTCAGCGAGGCCGAGCTGCTCGGCCAGCCGCACAACATCGTGCGCCATCCGGACATGCCGCCGGCCGCCTTCGCCCACCTGTGGAGCACGCTGCAGGCCGGGCGGCCGTGGATGGGCATGGTCAAGAACCGCAGCAAGAACGGCGACTACTACTGGGTCAGCGCCTACGTCATGCCGGTCAGCCGCGACGGCGAGGTGGTCGAATACCAGTCGGTGCGCACCAAGCCGCAGCCGCAACAGGTGCGCGCCGCCGAGACCCTGTATGCCGCGCTGAACGCCCCGCGGCGCGCCGGCCTGCGCCGCTGGCGCCCGGGCTTCCAGGCGCGGCTCGCGCTGTGCGCCGGCCTCGGCAGCCTGGCCAGCGCGGCCGCCGCCGGGCTGCTGGCCGGTGGCGCCGGGCCCTTGGCGCTGCTGGCCGGCGTGGCGGGCGCGGCGGCCAGCACGGCCTGCTGCCTGCTGGCCCTGGCGCCGCTGCGTGCGTTGCGCGCGCAGGCCCGGCAGGTCGGCCACAACCCGCTCAGCCAGCTGATCTACAGCGGGCGCGACGACGAGTTGGGCGAGATCGCCTTCGCCCTGCGCATGCTCGAGGCCGAAGCCGGCGCGGTGGTCGGCCGCATAGCCGACAGCAGCCGGCAGATCAGCCGCCATGCCGAGGAGCTGGCCGGCGCCATGCAGCAGAGCGCGGCCAGCGCCAGTGCCCAGCAGCAGCAGACCGACCTGGTGGCGAGCGCCATGAGCCAGATGGTCGCCAGCGTGCAGGAGGTCGCGCAGAGCGCGCTGCGCACCGCCGAGGCGGCGACCCTGGCCGACAGCGATGCCGCCGCCGGTCGCGGCATGGTCGGCCAGACCGGCAGCTGCATCGCCCGCCTGGCCGGCGAGATCCAGCAGGCCGCCGAGGTGATCGGCCACCTCGAGGACCACAGCCAGGACATCAGCCGCATGCTCGAGGTGATCCGCAGCATCGCCGAGCAGACCAACCTGCTGGCGCTCAACGCGGCCATCGAGGCGGCGCGCGCCGGCGAGCAGGGGCGCGGCTTCGCGGTGGTCGCCGACGAGGTGCGCAGCCTCGCCTCGCGCACCGCCCAGGCCACCGCCGAGATCCAGACCATCATCGGCACCCTGCAGAGCGGTTCGCGCGAGGCGGTCGCGGTGATGCAGCGCAGCCGCGAACAGGCGCAGATCAGCGTCGAACGTGCCGGCGAGGCCGAGCGTTCGCTCGACGACATCAATGCCCAGGTCACCGACATCAGCGGCATGAGCACGCAGATCGCCGCCGCCGTGGAGCAGCAGAGCGCGGTCGCCGCACAGATCGGCGAAAGCCTGGCGAGCATCCGCGCCGGTTCCGAGCAGCAGGCGGTGGTCGGCCTGCAGAGCCGCGAAAGCGCCGCCGGCGTCGCCGGGCTGGTGGCCGGCATGCAGCAGCTGGCGCAGCAGTTCTGGGGGCGTCGGCGCGCCTGAGCCGGGCGCCTCAGGCCTCGCCCGGGAAGCGCACCCGCACCAGCAGGCCGCCGAGGGCGCCCTCGCCGAGTTCGACGCTGGCCCGGTGCGCGCGGACGATCTCGCCGACGATGGCCAGGCCGAGGCCGGCGCCATGGCCGCCGGTGTCGCGCCGGTAGAAGCGCGTGAACACCTTGTCGCGCTCGTCGGCGGGGATCCCGGGGCCGTCGTCCTCGACCTCCAGCAGGCCGCCGTCGGCGACCCGCAGCACCACGTTGCCGCCGCCGGCGGTGTGCGCCAGGGCGTTGTGCACCAGGTTGCCGAGCAGCTCGCTGAGCAGGGTCGGCTCGCCGACCACCCACACCGGGCGCTCGGCCTCCAGCGCCAGCGCCACGCCGCGCTGGTGCGCCAGCGCAGCCATCGCCAGGCCGACCTCGCGGGCCAGCGCCGACAGGTCCAGGCGTTCGGCGCTGCCCTCGGCGATCGACTGCGCGCCGCTTTCGATGCGCGCCAGCGAGAGCAGCTGGTTGGCCAGGTGGATGACCTTGTCGGTGCTCTGCCCGGCATCCTCCAGGGTGCTGCGCCAGGCCGCCGGCTCGGCCTCGCGCAGACCCAGCTCGAGGCGCGCCTTGAGCGCCGCCAGCGGCGTGCGCAGCTCGTGGGAGGCATCGGCGATGAAGCGCGCCTGGCGTTCGAACTGCCCGCGCAGGCGCTCGGTGAACTGGTTGAGGGCGGCCACCAGCGGGCGCAGTTCGCGTTGCACATGCACCAGCGGCAGCGGCCGCAGGTCGTCCGGCGCACGCTCCTCGACCGCCTCGCTGAGCCGGCCCAGCGGGCGCAGCGCGGCGCTGACCGCCAGCCACACCAGCAGCAGCGCGGCCAGCGCCAGCAAGCCCAGGCGCCACAGCGTGTCGCTCAACAGGCTGCGCGCCATGCGCTCGCGGGCGCCGAGGGTCTCGGCCACGCGGATCTCGGCGATGCCGTTGAGCTCGGGCTCGCTGACCGGCTGCAGCAGGCTCACCAGGCGCACGCCCTGGCCCTGGAACTCGCCATCGTAGAAGCGCGCCAGCGCCGGGTAGTCGTCGGTACGCGGCACCTCGGCGCCGGGCGCCGGCAGCTGCTCGTAACCACTGACCAGCTGCCCCTCGGTGTCCAGCACCCCGTAGTAGATGCGCCCGGCGCTGTCGTAGGCGAAGGTATCCAGCGCCACATAGGGCACGTTGGCGCGCAGCTTGCCCTCGTTGGTCACCAGGCCATCGGCGATGGCCCGCGCCGAGGCCAGCAGGGTGCGGTCGTAGGCGGTGTCGGCGGCGGCGCGGCCGTTCCAGTAGGCGCTCCAACCGCTGAACAGCAGCAGCGGCGTGAGCAGGATCGCCAGCCTGAGCAGCAGCCCGCCGCGCAGGCTGCCGGCCATCGCCCGCTCAGCCATCCAGCGCCTCGAGCAGGTAGCCCAGGCCGCGGAAGGTGACGATGCGCACCGGCTGGCCCTCGAGTTTCTTGCGCAGGCGGTGGATGTAGATCTCGATGGCCTCGGCGCTGGCGTCCTCGTCGAGGCCGAACACCTGGGCGGCCAGCTGGTCCTTGCTCATCACCCGCCCGGGACGGGCGATCAGCGCCTCGAGCACCGCCTGCTCGCGGGAGGTCAGGCTCAGCGGCTCGCCGGCCAGGCTGAAGCGTCGCGCATCCAGGTCGTGGACCAGCGCCCCGCAGCGCTGCTGGCGCTCGCCGCCGCCGACGCTGCGCCGCAGCAGCGCCTTGACCCGCGCCTCCAGCTCGGACAGCTCGAACGGCTTGGCCAGGTAGTCGTCGGCGCCGAGGTTGAGGCCGTGCACGCGGTCGCTGACCTCGCCGCGCGCGGTGAGCATCAGCACCGGCAGGGTCTTGCCGCGCTGGCGCAGGCGTGCCAGCACGCCAAAGCCGTCGAGCCGCGGCAGGCCGACATCGAGGATCGCCAGCGCGTAGTCCTCGCTGGCCAGCGCCAGGTCGGCGGCGATGCCGTCGTCGAGCAGGTCGACCGTCCAGCCGGCGGCGCGCAGCGCCTGCGCCACGCTCTCGGCCAGCGGCGGGTGGTCCTCGACCAGGAGAATGCGCATGTCCTGTCCCTCTGCGATCTGCCAACGGAGCGCCAGTGTAGCGGCAGAAACCACCCCGCGGCGGCCTGAAAGGCTGGCGAAAGCTTGACTGCCTAGGATCGCTCGCAGGTGGCTCGAACCACCACGCGCGGCCCCGAGGCCGCTACAACAAAAACAACAGTGGAGATACCCGATGCTGACTGCCGTCAGACACCCATCCGCACCTGCCCGTCTCGCCCTCGCCGTTGCCGCCGCCTCGCTGGCGCCGCTGGCCCAGGCCGCCTTCATCGAGGACAGCAGCGCGACCCTGCAGACCCACAACATCTACCTGAACCGCGATTTCCGCGAAGGCAGCGGCCAGTCCAAGCGTGAAGAGTGGACCCAGGGCTTCATCCTCGATGTGCAGTCGGGCTTCACCGAAGGCACCGTCGGCGTCGGCCTCGATGCCCTGGGCATGCTCGGCGTCAAGCTGGATTCCGGTGGCGGCCGCGCTGGCACCGACCTCTTGCCGGTGCACGACGATGGCAGCACGCCGGACGAGTTCAGCCGCCTGGGTCTGACCGCCAAGGCCAAGATTGCCGAGACCGAACTGCGCTACGGCTCGCACATTCCGGAGACGCCGGTAGTCAAGGCCAGCGACAGCCGCACGCTGCCGCAGGTGTTCGAGGGCGCTACCGTCACCTCCACCGATATCGACGGCCTGACCCTGACCGGCGGCCGCCTGGACAAGGTGATCGACCGCTCCTCGACCAACTCCCAGGACCTGCAGCTGAACAACAAGAACGGCCGCTTCGCCAGCGCCGCCGAGGCCGACCACCTGACCTTCGCCGGTGCCGAATACGCCTTCAACGAGAACCTCACCGGGCGCTACTACTACGGCGAGCTGGATGACGTGTACCGCCAGCACTTCTTCGGCCTGCTGGCGAACAAGCCGCTGAGCGACAACTCCGCGCTGAGTGCGGACCTGCGCGTGATGCTCAGCGACGACACCGGCGCGGCGAATGCCGGCAAGATCGATAACCAGGCCTGGAACGGCATGCTCGGCTACAGCCTGGGCGGGCACAAGGTCAGCGTCGGCTACCAGCAGATGCGTGGCGATACCGGCTACGCCTACATCGACGGCGGTGATCCGTTCCTGGTCAACTTCGTGCAGATCAACGACTTCGCCAACGCCGACGAGCGCTCCTGGCAGGCGCGCTACGACTACAACTTCGCCGCCATGGGCATCCCCGGGCTGACCTTCCTGACCCGCTACATCTCCGGCGACAACGCCGAGTACTCAGGCGGCAGCAACGGCAGCGAGTGGGAGCGCGACTTCGAGTTCAAGTACGTGGTGCAGAGCGGCCCACTGAAGAACGTCGCGCTGCGCTGGCGCAACGCGATGTTCCGCTCCGACTTCGCCCGCGACGCCGACGAGAACCGTCTGATCGTCAGCTACAGCCTGCCGATCTGGTAAACAGAACAAGTACCCGAGGGATTCCCATGAAAACCCGACTCAGCCGTTTCGCCCTGCTGTCATCCTGCCTGCTGCTCTCCAGCCAGCTCTTGGCCGAACCCAAGCGCCCCGAGTGCATCGCCCCGGCCAAGCCCGGCGGCGGTTTCGACCTGACCTGCAAGCTGGCCCAGAGCGGCCTGAAGGACAGCGGCCTGCTCCAGGCGCCGATGCGCGTCACCTACATGCCCGGCGGCGTCGGCGCGGTGGCCTACAACGCGGTGGTCGCCCAGCGCGCCGCCGAACCCGGCACCATCACCGCCTTCTCCAGCGGCTCGCTGCTGAACCTCGCCCAGGGCAAGTTCGGCCGCTACGACGAGAACGCCGTGCGCTGGCTGGCCGCGGTGGGCACCGATTACGGCGCCATCTCGGTGCGCGCCGACGCGCCCTACCAGAACCTCGACGAGCTGATTGCTGCAGTGAAGAAGGATCCGGGCAGCGTGGTGTTCGGCGCCGGCGCCACCATCGGCGGGCAGGACTGGATGCAGACCGCGCTGATCGCCCGCGCCGCCGGGGTCGATCCGAAGAAGCTGCGCTACGTCGCCTTCGAGGGCGGCGGCGAGACGCTCACCGCCATGCTTGGCGGCCACGTGCAGGTCACCTCCAGCGGCCTCGGCGAAGTCACCCCGCAGCTCGACGCCGGCAAGATCCGCATCCTCGCGGTGCTCGCCGACGAGCGCCTGCCGGGCAAGCTGGCCGACATCCCCACCGCCAAGGAGCAGGGCTACGACATCAGCTGGCCGGTGATCCGCGGCTTCTACATGGGGCCGGAAGTGCCTGACGAGGAGTTCAACTGGTGGAAGACCCAGTTCGACAGCCTGCTCGCCGACGAGGACTTCGCCAAGCTGCGCGAGCAGCGCGACCTGTTCCCGCTGTCGATGACCGGCGACGAGCTGGAAGCCTTCGTCAAGCAGCAGGTGCAGGACTACAAGGCCCTGGCCGGCGAGTTCGGCCTGGTCAAGTAACGCGAACCGGCCCGCGCCCGCGGGCCGCACGGCCGATCCGGCAGTTGCCGGGTCGCCGACTCCCTGAGGTATCCCGCCATGTACGTACGTGTCTTCGCCGCGCTGTGGCTGCTCGCCTGCGCCGGCCTCGCCCTGCTCGCCTGGGGCTTCGAGGCGCCCTTCGCCTATGACCCGGTCGGCCCGCGCGCCTACCCGCTGCTGCTGCTGGCGCTGATGGGCTGCGGCGCGCTGTGGCTGCTGATCAAACCCAAGGGCGAAGCGACGCCACCCTTCGACTGGGCGATGGCGAGTCGCGCCCTGCTCTGCGTGCTGGCGCTGCTGGCCTACGCGCTGCTGTTCGAGACCCTCGGCTTCGTCATCGCCACCGCGCTGGCCGGCTTCGCCCTCGGCCTCTTGTTCAACGGTCGCCTGTGGCCCAGCGTGATCAGCGGCGTGCTGCTCGGCGTGCTGCTCTACGGGCTGTTCGATTACCTGCTGGACGTACCGCTGCCGCTCGGCCTGCTGCGTCTGCTGGAGAGCTGATATGGAAACTTTGAACTTCTTGATGCAGGGCTTCGATGTCGCCACCCGGCCGACCAACCTGCTGGTGGCGCTGTTCGGCGCCTTCGTCGGCACCGTCGTCGGCCTCTTGCCCGGCCTCGGCCCGATCAATGGCGTGGCGCTCTTGCTGCCGCTGGCGTTCGCCCTCGGCCTGCCGCCGGAGACCGCGCTGATCCTGCTCGCCGCGGTGTACCTGGGCTGCGAATACGGCGGGCGTATCTCGGCGATCCTGCTCAACGTGCCGGGTGATGCCGCCGCGGTGATGACCACCCTCGACGGCTACCCGCTGGCGCGCCAGGGCAAGGCCGGCATCGCCCTTTCGCTTTCCGCGGTCAGTTCGTTCATCGGCAGCATCATCGCCACCTGCGGCGTGGTGCTGTTCGCCCCGCTGCTGGCCAAGTGGGCGGTGGCCTTCGGCCCGGCGGAATACTTCGTGCTGATGATCTTCGCCATCGCCTGTCTCGGCGGCATGGTCGGCGACAAGCCGGTGAAGACCCTGATGGCCGCGCTGATGGGCCTGGCCCTGGCTACCGTCGGTGTCGACTCGACCACCGGCGTCTACCGCTTCACCTTCGGCAGCGTCAGCCTGTCCGACGGCATCCAGTTCGTCATCGTGGTGATCGGCTTCTTCAGCGTCAGCGAGATTCTCTTGATGCTGGAGAAGACCCACAGCGGCCAGCAGGCGGTCAAGGCCAGCGGCCGGCTGCTGTTCAACATGAAGGAACTGTGCCTGACCTTCTGGACCATGGTGCGCAGCGCCGTGGCCGGCTTCGTCATCGGCACCCTGCCGGGCGCCGGGGCGACCATCGCCAGCGCCATGACCTATATGAGCGAGAAGCGCATGGCCGGTGCCAAGGGCCGCTTCGGCGACGGCGACCTGCGCGGCCTGGCCGCCCCGGAATCGGCCAACAACGCCTCGGCCTGCGGCTCGCTGATCCCCATGCTGACCCTCGGCGTGCCGGGTTCGGGCACCACCGCGGTGATGATCGGCGCGCTGACGCTGTACAACATCACCCCCGGCCCGCTGCTGTTCGAACAGCAGCCGGACGTGGTCTGGGGCCTGATCGCCTCGCTGTTCATCGGCAACGTGATCCTCTTGGTGATGAACATCCCGCTGGTCGGCCTGTTCTCGCGCATGCTCGCCGTGCCGAACTGGGTGCTGGTGCCGGCGATCACCGTGATCAGCATGGTCGGCGTGTATTCGGTACACAGCACCACCTTCGACCTGGTGCTGATGGTCGGCCTCGGCGTGTTCGGTTACCTGCTGCGCAAGCTGGACTTCCCGCTGTCGGCGCTGATCCTCGGCTTCGTGCTCGGCGAGATGATGGAAGACAACCTGCGCCGCGCGCTGTCGATCTCCAACGGCGAGCTGGGCATTCTCTGGGGCAGCCCGATCACCCTGGCGCTGTGGGCGCTGACCGTGGCGATGCTGGCCATGCCGGGGTTGCGCTGGTACCTCAAGCGCCGTCGCGGCAACGTGGTCGAGGCGCAGGCCTGACATGCGCCAACGGTTGCCGGCCTGGTGGGCGACCCCGCTGATCGGTGCGTTCGGCGGCTGGCTGGCGAGCCTGGCCAACTGGCCACTGCCGTGGATGGTCGGCTCGCTGCTGGCAGTGATCGCCGTGCGCTGCAGCGGCTGGCTGGTCACTGAAGTGCCGCGCGGCCGGCAGGTCGGGCAATGGATCGTCGCCAGCGCCATCGGCCTGCACTTCACCGGCGAGGTGATGCGCGAGGTGCTGGCGCACTTCGGCGCGATCCTCGCCGGCGCGCTCGGCACCCTGCTGCTCAGCCTGATCGGCCTGTTCATCCTGCTGCGCAGCGGCAGCGACCGCGCCACCGCGTTCTTCGCCAGCATGCCGGGCGGCGCCAGCGAGATGGTGGTGCTGGCCAACCGGCACCGGGCCGAGGCGGCCAGCGTGGCGGCGGCGCACAGCCTGCGCCTGCTGCTGGTGGTGCTGGTGGTGCCGGCGCTGTTCACCTGGGGCCTGCCGCCGATGGACGCACCGCCGCCGGCGCCGGTGAGCTGGCCCTGGCTGGCCGTGCTGCTGCCGGCCGGCGGCCTGCTGGCGCTGCTCTGGAAGCGCCTCGGCCAGCCCAACCCCTGGATGCTCGGCCCGCTGACCACCTGCGCGCTGGCCAGTGTGGCGTTCGACCTGCACATCGGCCTGCCGGGCTGGGCCGGCGCGCTCGGCCAGTGGCTGATCGGCTGCTCGCTGGCCTGTCATTTCGACCGGCCGTTCTTCCGCAGTGCGCCGGCCTTCCTGCTGCGCATCCTCGCCTTCACCCTGCTGGCCATGCTGGCGGCCGCCGCGCTGGGCGCGGGGCTGGGCTGGCTGACCGCCCTGGACGGTGTGTCGCTGATGCTCGGCATGATGCCCGGCGGCATCACCGAGCTGTGCCTGACCGCCGAGGCGTTGCAGCTGTCGGTGGCGCTGGTGACGGCGGTGCAGGTGCTCAGGTTGTTCCTGGTGATGTTTCTCGCCGAGCCGGTGTTTCGGCTCTGGCAACGAGCCGCGCTTTAGCCCGCCGCCCGGCGGGCTCTTTTTTTGTGGCAGCCGCAGGGACAAGGCTTCGTATAGGGTTCGATCGCCGAGGCCATCCAGCGGCAGAGCCGCGCACGTTGCTCTTTGCGCGGGCGAAGAGAACCCGGCCCACCAGGCGGCTCGATAAACGGCAGGACGATGAAGCTCGGTACCGCACCCGGTGGATGGCTTCGGCCATCCACCCTACGCGCGCATCAAGCCGCAGTCGGCGTCAACCGAAGAACCAGTAGCACACCCCGATCGCTGCGATCACCCCGGCCAGGTCCGCCAACAGCGCACAGCCCACCGCATGCCGCGCCCGCTGGATGCCCACCGCGCCGAAATACACCGCCAGTACATAGAAGGTGGTCTCGGTACTGCCCTGCAGCGTCGCGGCGACCAGCGCAGGAAAGCTGTCGACGCCGTGGTTCTGCATGGTCTCGATCAGCATCGCCCGCGCCGCCGAACCGGAGAACGGCTTGACCAGCGCGGTGGGCAAGGCATCGACGAAGCGGGTGTCCCAGCCGAACGCCTCGACCAGCCAGCGGATGCCGTCCAGGCCGAACTCCAGCGCACCGGAGGCGCGCAGGGCACCGACCGCCACCAGCATCGCCACCAGGTAGGGCAACAGGCTCTTGGCCACGTCGAAGCCTTCCTTGGCGCCTTCGACGAAGCTTTCGTAGACCGGCACCTTGCGCAGCGCGCCGACCATCACGAAGACGACGATCAGGCCGAACAGCGTGAGGTTGCCGAGCAGCGAGGACAACGACGCCAACGCGGTCGCCGAGAGCCCGGCGAGCAGCGCCATGAAGCCACCGAGCAACAGCGCCCCGGGCACCAGGTAGGCCAGCACCACCGGGTCCCAGAGGCGCAGGCGCTGCATTACAGCCACCGACAGCAGGCCGGCCAGCGTCGAGGCGCTGGTCGCCAGCAGGATCGGCAGGAACACCAGGGTGGGATCGTCGGCGCCCTGCTGTACGCGGTACATGAAGATCGACACCGGCAGCAGGGTCAGCGAAGAGGCGTTGAGCACCAGAAACAGGATCTGGGCGTTGCTTGCGGTGGTTTCCGACGGGTTGAGCGTCTGCAGGGCGCGCATGGCCTTGAGCCCGATCGGCGTGGCGGCGTTGTCCAGGCCGAGGCCGTTGGCGGCGAAGTTGAGGGTGATCAGGCCCAGCGCCGGATGGCCCGCCGGCACCTCCGGCATCAGCCGACGAAACAGCGGGCCGAGCAGCCGCGCCAAGGCTTCGACCAGGCCGGCCTTCTCGGCGATACGCAGGAACCCCAGCCACAGCGTCAGGGTGCCGAACAGCAGGATCATCACTTCCACGGCCAGCTTGGCCATGGCGAACAGGCTTTCGACGAGGGCGGCAAAGACGGTGGCGTCGCCGCCCAGCAGCCAGCGCGCAAAGGCGGCCAGCGCGGCGACGACGAAGAAACCCAGCCAGAGGCCGTTGAGCATGACATTCTCCCGTTGCGACTGGCGGCGATGATAGCGGTGCCGGCCGCAAGGCAGAACGTCAATGACGTGACAGCGCCGATGCGCTGTGTCGGGCTGCCTGCCGGGGCGATCATCTCAGCCACCCCGGCGGCAGCCTGCCGAACCTGGTCCGAAGCTCGGGGGTACTCCCTGTACCCCTAGGTCACTCCGCCTGGCAGAGCGTCCCGACCCCCTGGTTCACCCGCAATGGGACCGATCCCTGGGAACGTTCGCCTGGGCGAACGCTCCGATGTAGAAGGTCGCCTGGGCGCCCTTCGCAAGATTCCGGCGTCCTGTGCCGCTACCGCTTCCCTGGGTGGCAGCCGCCCCGGAGGGCGGCCCGTACTACGATCAGACGCGTGGACCGCGTCCGCGGCCGAAGATAAGCGATGCCACGAACAGCACCAGGAACACCACGAACAGGATCTTGGCGATACCCGTTGCCGTACCGGCGATGCCACCGAAGCCCAGTACCGCGGCGATGATTGCGATGATCAGGAAGGTAATGGCCCAACTCAGCATGGCTTGACTCCTCTTGCTACGGAACATTCAGCGAACTTGCTCGCCGGTCGTCCCTGACCCTGTCGCTTCCTTGATCCCAGCTCAGCGTCGGGTCAGAAGACCCAGCGCTGCTCCGAGCGCAGCGAGCGGTAGTCCAGCGCCTGCGGCGCCTGACCGGTTCGCGTGATCTCAATTGGTTGAGCGTCGTATATGCCGATTCGTTCCGCCGCCATCGGGGTTTCCTGCTCGAGCGGTTGGGACAGCGGACGCTCCGCGCCCACGATCAGGAAGACGACGGCTGCGGTGAGGAAACCTTTGCTGGCTAGGGAAAAGCGGGCTTGGCGGTTCATCCTCAACTCCTTCTAAGCATGTGGTCGTGCAAACGGGTTTGCATGACTCATTGCAGCCGGCATGCCAGAACGCATCCTTTATTTTCTTCTTATTTTTCAACTAGTTATAAAAGCAGTGCGCCAAGCGCGCAACGTAAATTGCAAGAGACCCCGTGCTGGCCCATGCAATTTGCAATGGCTCATCCCAGCCGCTGGCGGACCTCGCGAATCCGCTGATGACAGGCGCGCAGGCGCGGCAGCTCGATCGCCAGCAGCGCCTTGACGTCCGGCGCAGCGCCGTCGAGCGCATCCTCGAAGGCCTGCAGAATCCTCGCCTCGGCATGCTCGAGCTGCTCGACATAGGCCTTGGAGCGGTCGCCGACATGCGCCCGCAGGTCGGCATAGAACTCGCGCAAGCGCCCGACGGCCGTGCCGTCGACCGCCGGCTGTTCGTGCTGCGCCGCGACCTTGACGGCGAGCGCCTGGATCACCTGGGTCTTGGCCTGGGCCAGGTCGCGAAACAGGTGCTGCAGCTCGACGTCCTTTACTTCGTCGATGGCGTGCTGGTAGAAACGCTGGCCGTCACGGGTGATCTCGATCAGTTCGTTGAGCTGTTGGACGGTTGTGTTCATGCGATCCTCCTCGTTTCGAGTCGTCCGGCACGCACGTGCCGGTCTGGATTCGACCGCAATCGGCGAGCCGTGCTCCACCACCATGCAAAGCCTCGGCGACGGCAGCCGACAGCGGGACCGTGCAACTTGCAAGACTTTTCATAGACTAAGCACTCGCGCCGGCCGCTCGGGCCGTTGCGGGGGTCTTTTTTCTCGCCTTTGCTGATTGGAGCCTTCATGGAGCAGACCACGGAAACCGGCGGACGCATCCTCCTGGTGGATGACGAAGCGGCGATCCTGCGTACCTTCCGCTATTGCCTGGAGGATCGCGGCTACACCGTGATGACCGCTGCCAGCGCCGCCCAGGCCGAGGCCGTGCTGCAGCGCCAGGTGTTCGACCTGTGCTTCCTCGACCTGCGCCTGGGCGAAGACAACGGCCTGGACGTGCTGCAGATGATGCGCACCCTGGCGCCCTGGATGCGCGTGGTGATCGTCACCGCGCATTCGGGGGTGGATACCGCGGTCGATGCCATGCAGGCCGGCGCTGCCGACTACCTGCTCAAGCCCTGCAGCCCCGAGCAACTGCGCCTCTCCGCTGCCAAGCAGCTGGAAGTCCGCCAGATGGCGGCGCGCCTGGAGGCGCTGGAAGGCCAGATCCAGCAGCGCAACGATGCGCTCGGCTCGCACAGCCCGGCGATGATGGCGGTGCTGGAGACCGCCCGGCAGGTCGCCGACACCGACGCCAACATCCTCATCCTCGGCGAGTCCGGTACCGGCAAGGGCGAACTGTCGCGCGCCATCCACAACTGGAGCCGGCGCTCGAAGAAGGCCTTCGTCACCATCAACTGCCCGTCGCTGTCGGCCGACCTGATGGAAAGCGAGCTGTTCGGCCACAACCGCGGCGCCTTCACCGGCGCCACCGAGAGCACCCTCGGGCGGGTCAACCAGGCCGACGGCGGCACCCTGTTCCTCGACGAGATCGGCGATTTCCCGCTGGCCCTGCAGCCCAAGCTGCTGCGCTTCATCCAGGACAAGGAATACGAGCGCGTCGGCGACCCGGTGACCCGCCGCGCCGACGTGCGCATCCTCGCGGCGACCAACCTCAACCTCGAGGAGATGGTGCGCGAGGGCAAGTTCCGCGAGGACCTGCTCTACCGCCTCAACGTCATCACCCTCAACCTGCCGCCGATGCGCGAGCGGCCCGAGGACGTGCTGGCCCTGGCCGAGCGCTTCCTCGCCTCCTTCGTCAAGAGCTATGGCCGCCCGGCGCGCGGCTTCAGCGACGGCGCCATCGCCGCGCTCAAGGCCTACCGCTGGCCGGGCAACGTGCGCGAGCTGCGCAACGTGGTCGAGCGCGCCAGCATCATCTGCCCGCAGCCGATGATCGAGGTGCACCACCTCGGCCTCGGCGAGCAGGCCGGCAGCAACGCGCCGCGCATCGGCGAGCCGATGAGCCTGGAGGCACTGGAACGCGCGCACATCGCCGGCGTGCTGAGCACCAGCGACACCCTCGAGCAGGCCGCGCGCATCCTCGGCATCGATGCCTCGACGCTGTATCGCAAGCGCAAGCAGTACGGCCTATGAAACTGCACATGAAGCTTCGGACCCGACTGTTCCTCGGGTTCTCGGCGCTCATGACCGTGGCCCTGCTGGGCCTGATGCTGGCGCTGGTCAGCGTCATGCAGATGGCCAAGAGCCAGGAGCGCCTGATCGATGAGAACTTCGGCACCATCGAGCTGACCCAGCAGATGCGCCATGCGCTCGGCAACCTGCTCATCGAGCGGTTGCGCGCCGAGCCGGACGCGGCGCAACTGACGCGCGAGCGCAGCCGATTCGAGCGCACCCTCGGAGAACGCCTGAACAGCAGCCGCAATCCGGACGAGCAGCAGGAGCTGCGCGCCATAGGCGAGACCTTCTCACGCTTCGCCCTGCACCTCGAACGCCCCGGGATACGGCCCCCCGACCAGGAAGCCCTGGGCGATGCCTTTTCCGCGGTGCGCGAACAGCTGCTGGCGAGCCAGGAACGCGCCTACCAGCGCATCCGCGACATGGAGTCGCACAGCCGCAACCGCGCCATGCTGCTGGCCGGCGTGCTCGGGCTGACCGGTGTCGCGGTATTGCTGATCGGCTTCATCACCGCGCACAGCTTCGCCCGCCGCTTCGGCGAGCCGATCGAGCGGCTGTCGGCCGCCGCCGACCAGATCGGCCGCGGCGACTTCGCCATCGACCTGCCCGCCTCGCCGATCGCCGAGCTGTCCTCGCTGAGCCGCCGCTTCGGCCTGATGGCCCAGGCCCTGAACGAGTTCAAGCAGACCAACGTGGAAGCCCTGGTCAACGGCCAGCAACGCCTGCAGGCGCTGCTCGACAGCATCGACGACGGCCTGCTGATCATCGACCGCGACGGCCGCCTGGAACACGCCAACCCGGTGGCGCAGCGCCAGCTGGCCTGGGACGAGGAGCACCTCGGCGCGCGGGTCGGCGAGGCCCTGGCCAGCCCCGAGCTCGACGAGGCCGCGCGCCAGGTCCTGGAGGACAAGCCACTGTCGGCGCCGCCGCAGGACCTGATCATCGAGGCCGACGGCGAGCGCCGCCTGCTGGCCTGGCGCATGAGCCCGGTCAGCCATCACGACGGCAGCATCAGCGGCGCGGTAATGGTGCTGCACGACGTCACCGACCAGCGCACCTTCGAGCGCGTACGCAACGAGTTCGTCCTGCGCGCGTCCCACGAGCTGCGCACGCCGGTGACCGGCATGCAGATGGCCTTCAGCCTGCTGCGCGAACGCCTGCAGTTTCCCCAGGGCAGCCGTGAATCGGACCTGCTGGTCACCGTGCACGAGGAGATGCAGCGCCTGGTCCGCCTGATCAACGACCTGCTCAACTTCTCGCGCTACCAGAGCGGCCAGCAGAAGCTGGAACTGGTCCAGTGCGACATCGGCGAGCTGCTGGAAGGCGCACGCCAGCGCTTCGTCGCCCTGGCTGCCGCACGGCAGGTGCAGCTGTCGCTGGAGGTGCAGGAGCCGCTGCCGGGCATGCTGCTCGACCGTCAGCAGATCGACCGCGTGCTGGACAACCTGCTGAGCAACGCCCTGCGCCATACGCCGGACGGCGGCGAGGTGCGCCTGCTGGCGCGCCATCACGGCGAGCGGATCATCCTCAGCGTCGAGGACAACGGCGAGGGCATTCCCTACAGCCAGCAGGCGCGCATCTTCGAGCCCTTCGTGCAGATCGGCCGCCGCCGCGGCGGCGCCGGCCTCGGCCTGGCGCTGTGCAAGGAAATCGCCCAGCTGCATGGCGGGCGCATCGGCGTGCACTCGCGCATCGGCCACGGCACCATCTTCTACGTCGCCCTGCCGGTCTGAGCCGGCCGGCATGGCGGCCTCAGCGCGCGGTCTGCAGCGCCGCCAGCAGGGCCGCGGTCTCGGCGTCGGGCTCGCCGTCGTAGCGGGCCGGGCGGTACTTCATCTGGAAAGCGGCGATCACGTTGCGGGTCTGCTCGTCGAGCATGCCGTGGCGCGGCACCGCGTAGCCCTGGGCGGCGAGACGCTCCTGGAACCAGGCCACCGGCGGCAGCGCCGCGGCGAACGCCGCCCGGTGCGCCGCCACCGCGCTGTCCGCCGGCCAAGGCAGCAGGCCGGCCTCGGCCAGGCGCTGCCAGGGGAACAGCGGGCCGGGATCGACCTTGCGCTGGGGCGCGATGTCGCTGTGGCCGACGATTGCGCCGGGCTTCAGGCCGTGGCGCTGCATGATGTCCTTGAGCAGCACGATGAGCGCGTCGATCTGTGCCTCCGAATAGGGGTACCAGAGGCGGCGGCCATCGGCACCCTCGGCGTAGCCGGCATTGACCAGCTCGATGCCGATGCTGCTGGAGTTGAGCCAGGTGCGCCCCTGCCACTCGCTCTCGCCGGCATGCCAGGCGCGACGCTGCTCGTCCACCAGCTGGTAGATCGGCCCCGGCTCGCGGTCGATCAGGTAGTGGCTGCTGACCTCGCCCTGCGACAGCAGCTCCAGGGAATGGGCGAAATCGGTGGAGGTGTAGTGCAGCACGATGAACTGCACGCGGCTGTCCTGGGCGACGGCGCGGTGGCGCGTATCGATCCGCGGCCCGCTGGCGCAACCAGCGAGCAGGACGAGCAGGGCGGCAAGGGCGATGGCTTTCATGGGACCTCGGGTCGACGGCTCGATGACGCAGGCAGTGGAAGGCGCGCGATTATACGTGGCCGCCCGATGCCGTCCCAGGCAGCCCGTCAGGCCGATTCGACGCGATTGCGCCCCAGGTGCTTGGCGCGGTAGAGCGCCTGGTCGGCACGCTCGAAGACCTGCTCGCCATCGTCGCCCGCGGCGAATTCGGCGAACCCGGCGCACAGGGTCACCTCCACCCGTTCGCCCTTGAAGTGGAACGGGCAGGCCTGGATCGCGGTACGCAGCGCTTCCAGCACGCCGCGACCGGCCGCGCGGCTGGTGGCCGGCAGCAGCAGGACGAATTCCTCGCCGCCGAAGCGGGCGATGAAGTCGGTCTTGCGCAGGCGCTTGCGCAGCTCGGTGGCGATGATCCGCAGCACGCGGTCGCCGGCCAGGTGGCCGTAGCTGTCGTTGATCCGCTTGAAGTGGTCGATGTCGATCACCGCCAGCAGCAGCTCGCCGCCGTAGCGCTGCCAGCGGGCGACCTCCAGCTCCAGGCGCTCGCTCCAGGCGGCCCGGTTGGGCAGCGCCGTCAGCGGATCCTCCAGGGCCTTCTGGCGCTGCTCGGCGAGGTTCTCGCGCAGGCCGCGCGCCGCCTCCTCCAGCGCGCCGACCCGGCCGACCAGCTGCTGCAGGCGCTCGCCCAGCACCTGCTCCTGCACGCTGCGCTGCTGCTTGTAGCAGTCGACGGTGTGCAGCAGGCCGTCCAGCCGCGCTTCCACCGCCTGCTTGAGATCGGCCAGGTCGGTGGCCTGGTGCATGCTGTCCTGCAGCCCGCCGACCTGCTCGCGCAACTGGCTGTCGAGCACGTCGGCCGCCGCCTGTGCCTCGGTGTGGCCCTGGTGGGCCGCGCTCAGGCTGCTCTGCATCGCCTGCAGGCGCTCGTTGAGGGTCTGCAGGTAGGCCTCGAACTCGCGCTGGCTCTGGTCGCTCAGCGCGATCATCAGGCCGGCGAGGTCGTCGAGCACCGGCACCAGCTCGTACCAGTTCAGGCCCTGCTGGATGCGCGCGCGCAACGCCTCGACCTGCGGCTGGCGGTGCGCCGGCAGGCGCAGGGCATCGAGCAGCGCATGCAGGGTGCCTTCGACATGCTCGGCGATGGCGCTGTAGGGCTGCTCGGGTGATTCGGGCAGGGCGAAGTCGGATGCCGCCGCGGCCTCGAGCCAGGGCTGTGGAATCGGTTCAGGGGCTGGCGTCTCGTCGGCTGGCGCAGCGCACGGCACAGGCGCGGCGGCGTCGGTGGCCGGCACGGCGTCGACCTCGGCCGTCTCCTGCGTACCGGCTTCCGGCAATTCGGCGGCCGGCACCGCCACCCGGCCACCGAACAGGCGCTGCAGCAGCCCGGCGGGCGGTGCCTCGCGATCCAGCGCCTGCAGGGTCTGCTCTTGCAGCGAGCCAAGCTCCATCAGCACCGCCGGCAGCTCGCGCGGCTGCGCGGCACGCCGCTGCAACAGGCGGCCGAAGCGCTTGAGCCCGCGCCGCACGTCGGCCGGCGGCTGCAGGGCGAGCAACTGGCCGAGCAGCCGCTGCAGGGCCTCGGTCATCTGCTGCGTGCGTTCCTGGCGGCGGCGATCGGAATCCAGCACGGCCTTTTCCAGGCGCGGTACCAGTACGTCGAGGCCGTT
The DNA here is from genome assembly GCF_021726475.1 of Pseudomonas oligotrophica. Lineage (GTDB taxonomy): Bacteria > Pseudomonadota > Gammaproteobacteria > Pseudomonadales > Pseudomonadaceae > Stutzerimonas > Stutzerimonas oligotrophica. Next base: position 8,347 of record NZ_JAKJRU010000002.1, on the reverse strand, counting down.
GTCCAGATCGCCATCACCGAGCACCTCGCGCATCTGCTGCAGACACTGCTCGACCGCCGGGTCAGCGCCCTCCAGGGCCAGGCTGCTGCGCACCAGGCTGCGGCGCAGGAGGTCGAGACGGTGATTCCAGCGCTCTTCCTGGCGCTCCTGCTGCTCGATCAGCTGCAGGTACTTTTCCTTCCAGCGCTCGGTCTCGACCGTCATCCGGGCGCTCCTTGCCGGGCCGGCAGCGCAGCGCCATGCAGCGCGTCGGGCAGGCGGATCTCCACGGCCACCGGCAGGTGGTCGGAGATCGGCAGCGGCAGCACCTCGACCCGCTCGAGGGCCAGGCTGGGGCTGAGCAGGATGTGGTCCAGGCAGCGCTGCGGACGCCAGCTGGGGAAGGTCGCCTCGACCTGCGGCGCCAGCAGGCCGAGGTCGCGCAGCGGCGAACTCTCCAGCAGCTCGCTGGCATGGGTGTTCATGTCGCCCATCAGCACCAGGTTGCGACAGTCGCCGATGGTCTCGCGGATGTAGGCCAGCTGGCGGGTACGCGTGCGGCCGCCGAGGGCCAGGTGCATGACCACCACCAGCAGCGCGTCGGCACCTTCGCCAAAGCGCAGCAGGATGGCGCCGCGCCCGGACGGGCCAGGCAAGGGGTGGTCCTCCAGCTCGCGTGGCGCCAGGCGGCTGAGCACCCCGTTGCTGTGCTGGGCGAAGCGACCGAGGTTGCGGTTGAGTTGCTGGTACCAGTAGGGGAAGTCACCCAGGTGCGCCAGCCGCTCGACCTGGTTGATGAAGTCCGAGCGCAGGCTACCGCCGTCGACCTCCTGCAGCGCCACCAGGTCATAGCCGCCGAGCAGCTCGCCGATGCGCTGCAGGTTCACCGCGCGTCCCGCATGGGGCAGCAGGTGCTGCCAGCTGCGGGTGACGTAGTGGTGGTAGCCCTGGGTGTTGATGCCCACCTGGATGTTGAAGCTGAGCAGGCGCAGCCGGCCGTCGCTCGGCAGGCCGCTGCGATCCAGGCAGTTGGCATTGACCTGCGCCTGCCGGAGCCTGGCCGGCCGCGCGGAGCTCCAGCGGCGCAACATCGCTTACTGCGCCGCGCGCTCTTTCTCGATGAGGAAGTCGGCCACCTGCAGGGCGCGCTCGGGGCCGCCGGCCGAACCCAGGTCGAAACGGTACTTGCCGTTGACGATCATCACCGGGACGCCGGTGATCTGGTAGGCCATGCCGAGTTTCTTCGCCTGCTCGGCGCGGCTCTTCACGCCGAACGAGTTGTAGGCCTTGAGGAAGGCCTCGCGCTCGATGCCCTGGGTCTCGAGGAAGTCGGCCATCGCCTCGGGCGTGGCCAGCTTGTTGCCCTGCTCGTGGTAGGCACGGAAGATGGCATCGTGCACCTGCTGCTCGACGCCCATGCTCTCGAGGGTCAGGAACAGCTGGCCGTGCAGGTTCCAGATGCCGCCGAACATGGCCGGGATGCGCTTGAAGGAGACGTCCTCGGGCAGCTTCTCGACCCATGGGTTGATGGTCGGCTCGAACTGGTAGCAATGCGGGCAGCCGTACCAGAACAGTTCGACCACCTCGACCTTGCCGGGCTCGGCCACCGGGACCGGGCTCTTCAACTCGACATACTCCTTGCCGGCCTGGAAATCCGCGGCCAGGGCGGGCAGGCCGAACAGGCTGCTGGTGGCCAGAACGGCGGCGAGTACGAACTTACGCATGTGAGACTCCTTTGACCCTCTGAACGATTGCGCGACAGGCTCCTACAAAACGCCGGAGCCCGCCAGTGCTTTTCCCGGCCGATCGCGCAGGCGCCACATTCTGGCGCCCCGGCGGCAGCCTTGACAGGTTCGGCGCGGCGATCGGCCCGCCGGCACAACGAAAAAGGGCGGTCAGACTGGGGTCTGACCGCCCTTGCGACGATTCAAGCCGGAGGAATCAGTGCAGGCCCTGGATGTAGCTGGCCAGCGCCTCGATGTCCTTGTTGCTCAGCTTGGCGGCGATGCTGCGCATGATCATGCTGTCGCCGTCGTTGGTGCGGTTGCCCTCGCGGAAATCGGTCAGCTGCTTGGCGGTGTAGGCCGCATGCTGGCCGCCGAGCTTCGGGAAGGCGGCGCCGGCGACACCTGCGCCGTTCGGCGCGTGGCAGCCGGTGCAGGCTGGCATGCCGACATCGACCTTGCCGCCGCGGAACAGTTTCTCGCCCTGCTTGACCAGCTTGGGATCGGCCATGCCGACGGTCATCTTCTGGCTGGAGAAGTAGGCGGCGATGTCGGCCAGGTCCTGCTCGCTGTAGGGATCGAGCATGCCGGTCATCTCCAGCACCTTGCGGCCGACGCCTTCGGCGGCGCCCGGCGTGCTGCCGGCCTTGATGTCATTCAGCTGCTTGAGCAGATAACGCTCGCCCTGACCGGCGAGCTTGGGGAAATTCGGCGCTGCACTGTTGCCATCGGTGCCGTGGCAGGCGCCACAGACTGCAACTTTGCTCTGCCCGGCCTCGGCGTTTCCAGCCGCGTGGGCCATACCGGTGATGCCAAGGGTCAACAGCAGACTCACGAGTACTTTGTTCATCAGCTCATCCAACTACGGCTAAAAGGTTTGTGGAATTCTTGGGCCGCGCAGACCGGCACGGTAGTGGCGGCGCTTCGTTATGGACGCGCCGGGCAGCGATCCGGCAGGCGGCTGCAGTCGTCATGCCGGCGCGCATGTGCCCAGGCTCCTAAGAGCAAAGCGCACACAAAATCCGCGGCATTATATACTTCCGCTTGCGAAACGGAAATGAACCATTGCCGCACCCCCTTGCGCTTGCCGCCCTCACCGGACCCACCATGCTCCCGAAGAATCCCATCCTCGGCCTTTGCCAACAGGCCAGCTTTCTCATCAGCGCCGCCAAGGTGGACCAGTGCCCCACCGACGAGGGCCGGGAGGTCGCCTTCGCCGGACGCTCCAACGCGGGCAAGTCCAGCGCGCTGAACACCCTGACCCACGCCAACCTGGCGCGCACCTCGAAGACACCGGGGCGCACGCAGCTGCTGAACTTCTTCCGCCTCGACGACGAGCGCCGCCTGGTCGACCTGCCCGGCTACGGTTTCGCCAAGGTGCCGATCCCGCTCAAGCAGCACTGGCAGCGCCATCTGGAGGCCTACCTGGGCAGCCGCGAAAGTCTGGTCGGCGTGTTCCTGATGATGGACATCCGCCATCCGCTGACCGAGTTCGACCGCATGATGCTGGACTGGTCGAACGCCACCGGCATGCCCCTGCACATCCTGCTGACCAAGTCGGACAAGCTGGCCTTCGGCGCGGCGAAGGGCGCGCTGCTGACCATCCAGCGCGAGGTACGCAAGGGCTGGGGCGAGGGCGTCAGCGTGCAGCTGTTCTCCGCGCCCAAGCGCCAGGGTGTGGAAGAGGCGCAGCGGGTGCTGGCCAGTTGGCTGGGCTTGCTGGAAGAGGCGTCCGCAGACGCGCAGGCGCCTGACGCGTAGCAGGCCAGCGTCACCTCGGCGCGCCGCGCCTTGGGTGAATGCAGGAAGCGACCGCCAGCCTGCGAGGCGGCGGTGCCGACTTGCTACCCGCCGCCCGGCGCGGAGCGCCATGCCTCGATCCGTTCCACGCTGCCGGCTGGACGCCGCTCAACAGCGCCCGCCCAGCCCGTCATCCCCTCAGTCGCGGTAGGCTTCCACCGGGACGCAGGCGCAGAACAGATTGCGGTCGCCATAGACGTTGTCGACCCGGTTCACCGCCGGCCAGTACTTGTGCGCACGGCTGTGGGCGCTCGGGGTGACCGCCTCGGCGATGCTGTAGGCACGCGTCCACTCGCCGACGACATCGGCCAGCGTGTGCGGCGCATTGACCAGCGGGTTGTCGTCCGCCGGCCACTGCCCTTCCTGGACCTTGGCGATCTCGGCGCGGATGCTCAGCATCGCCTCGACGAAGCGGTCGAGCTCGGCCTTCGATTCGCTCTCGGTAGGCTCGATCATCAGCGTGCCGGGCACCGGGAAGGACATGGTCGGCGCGTGGAAGCCATAGTCCATCAGGCGCTTGGCGACGTCCTCCTCGCTGATCCCGGTCTCGGCCTTGAGCGGCCGCAGGTCGAGGATGCACTCATGCGCGACGCGCCCGTTGCGCCCGGCGTAGAGCACCGGGAAGGCGCCGCCCAGGCGGTTGGCCAGGTAGTTGGCGTTGAGGATCGCCACCTCGGTGGCATCGCGCAGGCGCGGGCCCATCATGGCGATGTACATCCAGCTGATCGGCAGGATGCTGGCGCTGCCCCAGGGCGCCGCGCTGACCGCGCCGTTGCCCGGCGCCGGACCGTCCAGGTCGACCACCGGGTGGTTGGCGACGAAGGGCGCCAGGTGCGCCTTGACGCCGATCGGGCCCATGCCCGGGCCGCCGCCGCCGTGCGGGATGCAGAAGGTCTTGTGCAGGTTCATGTGCGAGACGTCGGCGCCGATGTCCGCCGGGCGCGCCAGGCCGACCTGGGCATTGAGGTTGGCGCCGTCCATGTACACCTGGCCGCCCTGGGCGTGGATCGCCGCGCAGATCTCGCGCACGTTCTCCTCGTAGACGCCATGGGTCGACGGGTAGGTGATCATCAGGCAGGACAGCCGCTCGCCGGCCTCGGCAGCCTTGCGCTTGAGATCCTCCAGGTCGACGTTGCCGGCCTTGTCGCAGTCGACGATGACCACGCGCATGCTGACCATCTGCGCCGAGGCCGGGTTGGTGCCGTGCGCCGACGACGGGATCAGGCAGATGTCGCGCTGCCCTTCGCCGCGGCTCTCGTGGTACTTGCGGATCGCGACCAGCCCGGCGTACTCGCCCTGGGCGCCGGAGTTGGGCTGCATGCTGATGGCATCGAAGCCGGTGATCGCGCACAGCCAGCGCTCCAGCTCGTCGATCATCAGCTTGTAGCCGGCGGCCTGCTCGCGCGGGGCGAAGGGGTGCAGGTTGGCGAACTCCGGCCAGGTGATGGGGATCATCTCGCTGGTGGCGTTGAGCTTCATGGTGCAGGAGCCGAGCGGGATCATCGCCTGGTTCAGCGCCAGGTCCTTGTTCTCCAGCTGCTTGAGGTAGCGCAGCATCTCGGTCTCGCTGTGGTGCGCATTGAACACCGGGTGGGCGAGGTAGCCGCTGGCGCGCTGCAGTTCGCCCGGGATGCCCGCCGGCAGCTCGCCGGCATCCAGTTCGGCGAGGTCCAGGCCATGATCGGCGCCGAGGAAGATCGCCAGCAGCTGCTCGACGGTCTCTTCGCTGCTGGTCTCGTCGAGGCTGATGCCGAGCTTGCCGCGACCGAGCACGCGCAGGTTGATGCGCGCGGCCACGGCGCTTTCGATGATCGCCGTCTGCGCACCGCCGACGTCGAGGGTCAGGGTGTCGAAGAAGTGCGTGTTGATGCGCTGCACGCCCTTGCGCTCCAGCCCGGCGGCGAGCACGCGGGTCAGCCGGTGCACGCGCTGGGCGATCCGCTTGAGCCCCTCGGGGCCGTGGTAGACGGCGTAGAAGCCGGCGATGTTGGCCAGCAGCACCTGCGCGGTGCAGATGTTGGAGTTGGCCTTCTCGCGGCGGATGTGTTGCTCGCGGGTCTGCAGCGCCATGCGCAGCGCGGTGTTGCCGCGCGCGTCCTTGGACACGCCGATGATGCGCCCGGGCATGGCGCGCTTGAATTCGTCGCGGCTGGCGAAGTAGGCGGCGTGCGGGCCGCCGTAGCCCATCGGCACGCCGAAGCGCTGGGTCGAGCCGAGCACCACGTCGGCGCCAAGTTCACCCGGCGGGGTCAGCAGCAGCAGGCTGAGCAGGTCGGCGGCGACGCAGGCCAGGGCCTGGCCGGCGTGCAGCTGCTCGATGAGCGGGCGCAGGTCGCGGATCTCGCCATGGGTGTCCGGGTACTGCAGCAGCGCGCCGAACACCTCGTGCGCGGCCAGTTCGTCCAGCGGGGCGACGACCAGCTCGAAGCCGAAGGCCTCGGCACGGGTCTGCACCACCGAGATGGTCTGCGGGTGGCAGTTCTCGTCGACGAAGAAGCGGTTGCTCTTGCTCTTGGCCACGCGCTTGGCCAGGGCCATGGCTTCGGCCGCCGCGGTGGCCTCGTCCAGCAGCGAGGCGTTGGCCAGGTCCAGGCCGGTCAGGTCGATGACCATCTGCTGGTAGTTCAGCAGCGCTTCCAGCCGGCCCTGGGCGATCTCCGGCTGGTAGGGGGTGTAGGCGGTGTACCAGCCTGGGTTCTCCAGCACATTGCGCAGGATGACCGTGGGCGTGATGGTGCCGTGGTAGCCCATGCCGATCAGGCTGGTCCACAGCTGGTTCTGCTCGGCATAGCCGCGCAGCCGCGCGAGGGCCGCCTGCTCGTCCAGCGCTGGCGGCAGCGCCAGCTCGCCCTGCAGGCGGATCGCCGGCGGCACGGTCTGGTCGATCAGCTGGTCGCGTCCGGCCAGGCCGAGGGCGTCGAGCATCGCCTGCTGTTCGCCGGCGTCCGGCCCGAGGTGGCGATGCAGGAAGGCATCGGGTTGCTGGAGTTGGGAAAGATTCGGCGTATGGGGCATGGCGGCACTCTCGAAAAACAAAAAGCCCCGACAGGGCGGGGCTTTTGCAGATGGGTCAGGCTTTGGCGCAGGCGGACTCGTAGGCGGCGGCATCCAGGAGCTTCTCCAGCTCGGCCGGGTCGCTCGGCTGCAGGCGGAAGAACCAGCTGCCATAGGGGTCGCCGTTGACCTGCTCGGGCGCATCGGTCAGCGCCTCGTTGATCGCGATCACCTCGCCGGAGACCGGCGCGTAGATGTCCGAGGCAGCCTTGACCGACTCGACCACACCGGCTTCCTGGCCGGCGCTCAGGCTGCGGCCGACTTCCGGCAGCTCGACGAACACCACGTCGCCCAGCGCTTCCTGGGCGTGGTCGGAGATGCCGACGCTGACGCTGCCGTCTGCTTCGAGGCGAGCCCACTCGTGGCTGGAGGCGTAACGCAGATCGCTGGGGATGTTGCTCATCTTGTAATGTCCTCAAGGCTGTCGACAGTAGGTGACGCGGTTGGGCGCGAAGTGCGGCCGAATTTACACCAGGACCTTGCCGTGGCGCACGAACGTCGGCTGCACCACCCGCACCGGATACCACTTGCCACGGATTTCCACTTCGGCGCGCTCGCCGGTGGCGGCCGGCACGCGGGCCAGGGCGATGGATTTCCCAAGCGTAGGCGAGAAACTGCCACTGGTGATCTCGCCGTCTCCCAGCCCGGCGACCCGCACCACCTGGTGCGCGCGCAGCACGCCGCGCTCCTCCAGTACCAGGCCGACCAGCCGCGGCAGGTCGTCGCGCAGCTTCTGCTGTTCGAGCACCTGGCGGCCGACGAAATCGCGCTCGGCCGGCTCCCAGGCAATGGTCCAGCCCATGTTGGCGGCGAGCGGGGAAACGTCCTCGTCCATGTCCTGGCCGTAGAGGTTCAGGCCGGCCTCCAGGCGCAGCGTGTCGCGCGCGCCGAGGCCGATCGGCGGGATGCCCGCGCCGACCAGTTCGCTGAGGAAGTCCGGCGCCTGCTCGGCGGGCAGGATGATCTCCAGGCCGTCCTCGCCGGTGTAGCCGGTGCGGCCGATGAACCAGTCGCCCTCGGCCAGGCCCTGGAACGGCTTGAGCTGCTCGATCAGCGCGGCGCAGCCCTGGCTGACCAGCTCCATGGTGCGCTCGCGGGCATGGGGTCCCTGGATCGCCAGCATGGCCAGCTCGGGACGCTCGCGCAGCTCGACGGCGAAGCCTGCGGCCTGGGCCTGCATCCAGGCCAGGTCCTTGTCGCGGGTGGCGGCGTTGACCACCAGGCGGTAGCCCCACTCGGTGAGGTAGACGATGAGGTCGTCGACCACCCCGCCGCGCTCGTTGAGCATGGCGCTGTAGAGCGCGCGCCCCGGCGTCTTCAGGCGCGCCACGTCGTTGGCCAGCAGGCGCTGCAGGTAGGCCGTGGCCTGCTCGCCGGTGACGTCGACCACGGTCATGTGCGAGACATCGAACACCCCGCAATCACGTCGCACCTGGTGGTGTTCCTCGACCTGCGAGCCGTAATGCAGCGGCATGTCCCAGCCGCCGAAATCGACCATTTTGGCGCCGAGGGCGAGGTGCTGATCGTAGAGGGGTGTACGCTGACCCATGGGTTTCTCCTTCCGGGCAGGTCGCCGAAGCGGCGCGATGACGCTTGATGGGGGCCGATCCGCGGAGGACCGGCGTTGGAATTGGCGCGCATTGTAGCCCCAAGGTCATGACAGGTCACGGCGCGCTGTCGGGGCTCGCGCGAAGCGCTGGCGGGGTGGCTAGGTGTGTAAACCCACTACGTTGTTCAGTGGAAGCGGAGCGCGGCTGATGGGAGGCCGGTAGCCGAGGCTGGCATGAGGC
>NZ_JAKJRU010000020.1 GCF_021726475.1 Pseudomonas oligotrophica | reverse complement strand
GTGGAACGCCGCGTCGCCGACCAACCCCGACGGCACCCCGAACAAGGGCTACAAGGTCCGCCAGAAGGGCGGCTACTTCCCCGTCGCCCCGTACGACCACTACGTCGACCTGCGCGACGAGATGTCGACCAACCTGACCAACTCGGGCTTCACCCTCGAGCGCGGCCACCACGAGGTCGGCACCGGCGGCCAGGCGGAGATCAACTACCGCTTCAACACGCTGCTGCACGCCGCGGACGACGTTCAGCTGTTCAAGTACATCATAAAGAACACCGCGTGGCAGAACAACAAGTCGGTCACCTTCATGCCGAAGCCGCTCTTCGGCGACAACGGTTCGGGCATGCACGCTCACCAGTCGCTCTGGAAGGACGGCAAGCCGCTGTTCCACGACGAGTCGGGCTACGCCGGACTGTCGGACATCGCGCGCTACTACATCGGCGGCATCCTGCACCACGCTCCGTCGCTGCTGGCCTTCACCAACCCGACCATCAACTCCTACAAGCGCC
>NZ_JAKJRU010000019.1 GCF_021726475.1 Pseudomonas oligotrophica | reverse complement strand
ATCAACATCAACGGCAAAATAGATAACTGTCCCACTTGGTAGGCCAAGCTGACGTGCAGTATTAACGGCAATAGAAGCGTCTGCGAAACCTTGCTTGCTATTAAAATAACTTTCTTCATAACCTCCATCTTCGTAAATCGGAAAAATCTTAAGGTTAGCATCTAATAGCAGTTTAACTTCAGTGTTAGTCAAATTTTTATCTCGTTTATCAGCACCAGTCCCGACGCTTCCTGTCAAATAACGGCCGATAATGTTATAGCCAGCTGCTTTCAGTGATTTAGCCGTAGCAGCTGATGTGATTTGAGTAGCCATGTCGACACCATCTGAAGATCGGTTAGTGTTACCATTACTAGTTAATAAGCCTTTGATCACAGTTAGGTCAGCAGTTGAAGTATAAGGAGGCAACTTCATGAATTTTCTAAAGGAAACTATACCGTCGTCAACATTTTGTGTATATTGGCCATTGAAGGCGCCTGAATAGAATCCATTAACGTAAAGACCATATTGAAT
>NZ_JAKJRU010000018.1 GCF_021726475.1 Pseudomonas oligotrophica | reverse complement strand
ATCACCGGCTACGACAGCACGACCGGCGTGGTCAGCTACCAGTACCAGCTGACCAGCCCGACCACCGACGTGCCCGACGTGGCCGAAACCGACACCTTCGTCGTCAGCGTCTCGGACGGCACGGCCTCGGCCTCGGGCAACCTGGTGATCACCATCGTCGACGACGTGCCCAGCGCGCAGAACGACAGCGTCAGCCTCAGCGAGGACACCGCCTCGGTCAGCGGCAACGTGCTGGGCAACGACACCATCGGCGCTGACGTGAGCGGCAGCGTCACCACCACCGGCAACCAGGCCGGCAGCTACGGCACCCTGACACTCAATGCCGACGGCACCTTCAGCTACGTGCTGAACACCGGCCTGGCCGCGGTGCAGGGGCTGGACAGCAGCGAGACGCTGACCGAGACCTTCAACTACAGCATGCAGGACGCCGACGGCGACCCGTCCAGCGCGACCCTGACCATCACCATCACCGGCAACAACGACGGCCCGACGCTGAGCGTGGTCGGCGCGACGGT
>NZ_JAKJRU010000017.1 GCF_021726475.1 Pseudomonas oligotrophica | reverse complement strand
CTCCCGCAACATGAATCCGAATTGAAGGAGTACACACATGGCTCTGCTCACCATCGGCGACCAGTTCCCGGCCTACAACCTCACCGCCGTCATCGGCGGCGACCTCTCGAAGGTCGACGCGCAGCAGCCGGACGACTACTTCACCACGGTCACCAGCGACGACCACGCGGGCAAGTGGCGCGGCGTCTTCTTCTGGCCGACGGACTTCACCTTCGGCTGCCCCACCGAGATCGCCGCCTTCGGCAAGCTGAACGACGAGTTCGCCGACCGCGACACCCAGGTGCTCGGCGCCTCGATCGACTCGGAGTTCGTCCACTTCCAGTGGCGCGCCCAGCACGAGGACCTCAAGACCCTCCCCTTCCCGATGCTCTCGGACCTCAAGCGCGAGTTGGTCGAGGCCACCGGCGTCCTCAACGCCGACGGCGTCGCCGATCGCGCCACCTTCATCATCGACCCGAACAACGAGATCCAGTTCGTGTCGGTCACCGCGGGCTCGGTCGGCCGCAACGTCGACGAGGTCCTGCGCGTGCTCGACGCCCTGCAGTCCGACG
>NZ_JAKJRU010000001.1 GCF_021726475.1 Pseudomonas oligotrophica | reverse complement strand
TTTTCTTTTCTACTCAATCGCTTGCCGCCTCGCCGATCTCTCAACCTCTTGAAGCGGGAGGCGAATCATACAGCGTCTATCTTCGCTGTCAACCGCCTTTTTCACCGCCTCGCCCGAGCTTCGAACGAGACACCGGCAGCGCTTCAACCTCACCCTGCCGGCGCGGCGCATTCTACTCGAATCCACCGCCCTTGCAACCCCTTTCGACTTCCTAACCTGTTGATTTATCAGGCTTTTCCGTCGAAGTTCGCTGCGAAAGTGGTGCGAATTATAGGCGGGTTTCGGAGGGCGTCAACACCAATATTCAATTTTTCTCCTCGGCGACGCGAATCCTGGCAAATGCCTTCTTGCCTGCCTGGCAGACATGCTCCGAACCCAGCGCGAAGACAAAGGAGCGATCCACCACCGCACCATCCACTTTTACGCTCCCGGCACCGAGCAGATCCCTTGCCGCCGCAGCATTCTTGGCCAGCCCCGCCTTGTTCAGCACAGACGAAACCGGCATCGGCTCCGACGAGGCGAGCTCGACCACCGGAATATCTTCAGGCACCTCGCCATCCTTCAGGCGATTGCCTGCCGAGCGATGCGCCGTGGCCGCCGCCTCCTCGCCATGGAAGCGAGCCACCAGCTCCTCTGCAAGCTTGATCTTGATGTCTCGCGGATTGGCCCCACGCTCCACGTCACCGCGGAATGCTTCGATTTCTTCAAGCGGCCGAAAGCTGAGCAGTTCGAAGTAACGCCACATCAGGGCATCCGGCATTGACACCAGCTTCCCGTACATGACGCCAGGCGCTTCCTGGATCCCCACATAGTTACCCAGCGACTTGGACATCTTCTTGATCCCGTCCAACCCCTCCAGCAGCGGCATGGTGACGATGCACTGACTCTCCTGGCCATAGGCGCGCTGCAACTCGCGCCCCATCAGCAGGTTGAACTTCTGATCCGTACCGCCCAACTCGACGTCGGCACGCAGCGCAACCGAGTCATAGCCCTGGACGAGCGGATAAAGGAATTCGTGGATGGCGATCGACTGATTGCCCTCGTACCGCTTCTTGAAGTCATCGCGCTCGAGCATGCGGGCCACGGTGTACTGCGAGGCGAGCCGGATGAAGTCAGCAGGACTGAGCTGATCCATCCAGGAGGAATTGAAGGCGACCTCGGTCTTCTGCGGATCGAGGATCTTGAACACCTGTGCCTTGTAGGTCTCGGCGTTCTCCAGCACCTGGTCGCGCGTGAGCGGCGGGCGCGTGGCGCTCTTGCCGCTCGGGTCGCCGATCATGCCGGTGAAGTCACCGATCAGAAAGACGACCTGATGCCCCAGTTCCTGAAACTGACGCAGCTTATTAATAAGGACGGTATGTCCGAGGTGAAGGTCCGGGGCGGTCGGATCGAAGCCTGCCTTGATCCGAAGCGGCTGCCCGCGCTCAAGCTTGGCGACCAGCTCCGACTCGACGAGCACCTCGTCGGCGCCGCGCTTGATGACGGACAACTGTTCCTTGACTGACCTCATTACAGCTCACCCCAGCAAAATCGAAGGCCGTAACGTTACAAGAACAGGGCCGAAATACAAGCCATCCACCGGTCAGACGGGGACCGAAATCCGGCTCGCAGGGTTGCCCCGCTCCGGCTTTGCTTATATTTTAGGCAGTTACTCCGAGCACAAAAACGCCAGACGCTAATGACGTATCCAACACAAAAAGCGCCTCTCTACCCGAAGAGCCATCTCCTGGCCGCCAGCGGTGTAGCTGCTCTGCTTAGCCTGGCTCTGCTGGTCTTTCCTTCTCGCGAGGTCGAAGCGAAGAAGAGCTTCATCGATCTCAAGCTCGAGTACGCAGCCGAGCAGATCCTCGAGGAGAACACCGAAAGCAGAGAGCCGACTCCGTCCCTCGCGGAGTCCCCCTTCGGCAACGAAGCAGCGGCTACCGATCCGGCAAATGAGGCAAACGCCCAGGCAGAGCCTGCGGCTCCTGCGGTCGACGAATCGACCAAGCGCCTCAAGGTGGCCAACGGCGACACGCTCTCGACGCTGTTCAGCAAGGCCGGCCTGCCCTCTGCGGCCGTGCACGATGTGCTGGCCTCCAGCAAGGACGCCAAACAGATCGCCCAGCTGAAAGTCGGCCAGGAGCTGGTTTTCGACATCGATGAACAAGGCCAACTGCGCAGTCTTTCCAGCAGGATCAGCCCCTTGCAGAGCCTGATGATCGAGAAGACCGACTCGGGCTATGCATTCAAGAAAGAGCAGATCAAGCCCGACGTGCAGACCCGCTACGCGCACGGGGAGATCGCCAGCAGCCTGTTCCTTGCCGCGAAGCACGCCGGCCTGAGCCACAACCTGACCATGGACCTGGCGAACATCTTCGGTTATGACATCGACTTTGCCCTGGACATCCGCCAGGGCGACAGCTTCGACGTGGTCTACGAAGAGAAGATCGTCGACGGCCGCCGTGTCGGCACCGGCAACATCCTCGCCGCGCGCTTCGTCAATCGAGGCAAGACCTATACTGCGGTGCGCTATACCGGCAAGAACGGAACCACCAGCTACTACACGGCCGACGGCTCGAGCATGCGCAAGGCCTTCATCCGCACCCCAGTGGACTTCGCGCGCATCAGCTCGCGCTTCTCCAACGGTCGCAAGCACCCGATCCTGAACAAGATCCGCGCGCACAAGGGCGTCGACTACGCGGCCCCGCACGGCACGCCGATCAAGAGCTCGGGCGACGGCAAGGTGCTCCTCGCCGGGCGCAAGGGCGGCTACGGCAACACCGTGATCATCCAGCACGGTAACCGCTATCGCACGCTCTATGCGCACATGCAGGGGTTCGCCAAGGGCGTGCGCAACGGGGCTGCGGTCAAGCAGGGCCAGATCATCGGCTACATCGGCACGACCGGCCTGTCCACCGGGCCGCATCTGCACTACGAGTTCCAGGTCGACGGCGTGCATGTCGACCCCCTTGGCCTGAAGCTGCCGATGGCCGACCCGATCGCCAAGAGCGAACTGCCCCGCTTCCTTGCCGCGAGCCGCCCGCTCATGGCACGCATGGACGAAGAGCGCGCCAGCATGCTGGCCTTGAAGCAAGACTGACCATGGACCGCTACCTGGGTGTCATGTCCGGCACCAGTCTCGACGGCCTGGACATCGTCCTTGTCGAGCAGTCAGACAGCCCCAGGCTGGTGGCCAGCCGGTTCCAGCCGATGCCCGCCGGGCTTCGCGCCGACCTCCTCTCCCTCTGCCAGCCCGGCGTCGACGAGTTGGCGCGCGCCGCCATCGCCGAAGCCGCCTGGGTCCGGCTCGCGGCGCAGACCATCAACAACCTGCTCGAAGAGCAATCCCTCCCCCCCTCGGCCGTACGCGCCATCGGCAGCCATGGCCAGACCGTGCGCCACGAGCCGGCACGCGGATTCACCCTCCAGATCGGCAATCCGGCACTGCTGGCCGAGCTGACCGGCATCACGGTGGTCGCCGATTTCCGCCGGCGCGATGTCGCGGCAGGGGGCCAGGGCGCACCACTGGTGCCGGCCTTCCACCAGGCGGTATTCGGTGACGAGCGCACGCGGCAGGCGATTCTCAACATCGGCGGGTTCAGCAACCTCAGCCTGCTTGCGCCAGGCCAGCCACTGCGCGGCTTCGATTGCGGCCCTGGCAACGTGCTGCTGGATGCTTTCATCCAGCGAGAAAAGGGCCTGGACTTCGATCGCGACGGCGCCTGGGCCGCCAGCGGTACCCCAGACCCGCACCTGCTAAAAGCCCTGCTGAGCGACGAGTTCTTTTGCGCAACGGGCCCCAAGAGCACCGGCCGTGAACTGTTCAACCTTGCCTGGCTGGACCGGCATCTGGCTTGCCTGCCTCCCATCGTCGCGCAGGATGTGCAGGCCACCCTGCTGGAGCTCACCGCCCGCTCGATCAGCGACGCCCTGACAGCCGCGCAACCTGATGTCGAGCGCATCCTGGTCTGTGGCGGCGGCGCGCACAACCTCGCACTGATGCAACGGCTCGCGCAGCTCAACGCCCCCGCCCGGGTCGGCACCACCGACGCCTTCGGCATCGCTGCCGACTGGGTCGAAGCGATGGCGTTCGCCTGGCTCGCGCAGCGCTGCCTGGAAGGCCTGCCCGGCAACGAGCCGACGGTCACCGGAGCCCGCGGCCCGCGCATCCTCGGCGCCATTTATCCGGCATGAAAAAAGCCGCACGCCCAAGGGCTGTGCGGCTTCTTCGACCACGCCGGCGTCAGATGGAGAACGATTGGCCGCAGCCGCAGGTCGTGCTCGCGTTCGGGTTCTTGATCACGAAGCGCGACCCCTCCAGCCCTTCCTGATAATCAACCTCCGCCCCCGCCAGATACTGGAAGCTCATCGCATCGACCACCAGGCTGACGCCTTCACGCTCGATGATGGTGTCGTCCTCGGCGAGGTCCTCATCGAACGTGAAGCCGTACTGGAAGCCGGAACAGCCGCCACCCGTCACGAAAACCCGCAATTTCAGCCGAGGATTACCTTCCTCCTCGACAAGACTCTTCACTTTGCTCGCGGCTCCCTGGGTGAACTGGATAGCCATCGGCGTGAAGGATTCGACACTCATTCGGATCTCCTAGCGTACGTGACGCCAAAACTGCCTGATGCGGCGCATTATCCGCTTACCCCACCAGAATGATCAACTATTCGCACAGGCCGGCTATCGCACGCGACAAGGCCTCAAGGCAACAGCGCAGCCGCCGTCAGGCCCATCCGCTCGTCCAGGCCGAAGAGAATGTTCATGTTCTGCACCGCCTGGCCCGAGGCGCCCTTGACCAGGTTGTCGATGACCGAGAGCACCACCACCAGGTCGCCGCCCTGCGGGCGATGCACGGCGATCCGGCAGATATTCGCGCCGCGTACGCTGCGCGTCTCCGGATGGCTACCGGCGGGCATCACGTCGACGAAGGGTTCGTTGGCGTAGCGCTGCTCATAAAGCGCCTGCAGATCCACCGAGCGATCCGCCACGGTCGCGTAGAGCGTGGCGTGGATGCCGCGGATCATCGGTGTCAGGTGCGGCACGAAGGTCAGCCCGACATCACCACCGGCCGCGCGACGCAGGCCCTGGCTGATCTCGGGCAGATGCCGGTGGCCCTTGACTGAATAGGCCATCATGCTCTCGCCCGCCTCGGTGAACAGCGAGCCGATCTTGGCCGCGCGCCCGGCGCCGCTGACGCCCGACTTGCAGTCGGCGATCAGCCGCGTCGCATCGGCCAGGCCGTTCTCCAGCAGCGGCAGGAAGCCGAGCTGCGTAGCCGTCGGATAGCAGCCGGGCACGGCGATCAGGCGTGCCGCGCGGATCTTCTCGCGATTGACTTCCGGCAGCCCGTAGACCGCCGACTCCAGCAACTCCGGCGCGCCATGGGGCTGGCCGTACCAGCGCGACCACTCATCGGCATCCTGCAGGCGGAAGTCAGCCGACAGGTCGATCACCCGGGTGCCCGCCGCCAGCAACTCGCCGGCCAGGGCATGGGCGACACCGTGGGGCGTGGCGAAGAACACCACATCGCAGGCGCCCAGGGTCGCGGCATCCGGCACGCTGAAGGCCAGGCCGTCGTAGTGCCCGCGCAGGTTGGGAAACATGTCGGCGACCTTGACGCCGTCCTCGGAGCGCGAGGTGATGACCGCCACCTCCGCCTGGGGGTGCTGCGCCAGCAGGCGCAGCAGCTCCACTCCGGTGTAGCCCGTTCCGCCGACGATTCCGACCTTGACCATGTGCTGCCTCGCGATGAAAAAGCGCCATAAAGGAAGGCGATGATAAAGCCGCTTTGGATGGCGGCCAACCGCCCGGATGACGAGCAGCCGTATGAACCTCTACTATCGCGCGATCGCACAGAAGGATGAACCCGATGCTCTATCTCTGGCTCAAGGCGCTGCACCTGATCGCCGTGGTCTGCTGGTTTGCCGGCCTGTTCTACCTGCCGCGCCTGTTTGTCTACCACGCCATGAGCGAGGACCAGCCCAGCCGCGAACGCTTCAAGATCATGGAACGCAAGCTGTACCGCGGCATCATGGTGCCGTCGATGATCGCCACGCTGGTGTTCGGCCTCTGGATGATCGCGCTCAACCCGGCGCTGTTCGCCACCGGCGGCTGGCTGCACGCCAAGCTGGCGCTGGTGGTGCTGCTGATCGGCTATCACCACGTTTGCGGGGCCCAGCTGAAGCGCTTCGCCCGCGACGCCAACACCCGCGGGCACGTGTTCTACCGCTGGTTCAACGAGGTGCCGGTGCTGTTTCTCATCGCGATCGTCATCCTGGTGATCGTCAAACCCTTCTGAGGCCCGTGCGGCCCGAATGTGACAGGGATGCCACATGGACCAACCCAGCTATCGCATCGTGTTTTCCGGTGACTGCGCACCAACCATGAGCGCCGAGGCCGTCAGGCAGAACCTGGCGGCGCTGTTCCGGATCGACGAAAGCCGCCTGCGCGGCCTGTTCGACGGGCGCAGCAAAGTGCTGCGCAAGGGCCTCGGCGCGGAGCACGCCCGGCGCTACCTCGCCGCCCTGCACCGTGCCGGCGCGCTGGCACGCCTGGAAGAGGAAGCACCGCCGGCCGCACCGCAGGCGCAGCGGGTCGATGTCGAGCCTTCGCCCGCTCCAGTGGCGCCAAGGATGACCTGCCCGAAATGCCAGGCCGAGCAGGCACACGCCAGCCAGTGCAGCCACTGCTCGATCGTCATCGACAAGTACCTGGCGCGGCAGGCGGCCCGTTTGCAAGCGGGGACCGAATCGCCCTATGCGCCACCGCGCACGCCGCTCGCCGACCCGATCACGGGCCCGGCCGAGCTGAAGGTATTTTCCCTGAGCGGGCGCATCGGCCGGCTGCGCTACCTGGCCTGGTCGATGGTCGCGCTCGCTGCGGTCAGCGCAGCCTTCCTGCTGGCGAGCCTGCTGCTGGGACTGCTCGCGCCCACCGGGATCGGCGCCATGCTGCTGATTCTGGTCGCCGCCGGCGTGGTCAACGTGCAGATCGGTGTCCAGCGCCTGCACGACATCGGCCTGTCCGGCTGGCTCATGGCGCTGCACTTCGTGCCCGTGCTCGGCTCGCTGATGCCGCTGGCCCTCGCAGCGGTCCCCGGCAAGCGCGAAGCGAACCGCTTCGGCGCACCGCCACCGCCCAATGGCACGTCGGTCAAGTTGCTCGCCGCGCTCTGGCTGCTCGTGCTGGCCGGCGCCTTCGTCTTCGGCATGCTGGCACGCTAGCCTCCAGGACCGGCCACCACTCCGCCCGCGCGACGGGCTGATACACTGTCCGGCAGCCGAGCATCGGAGAAACACGATGGACTGTCTGTTCTGCAAGATCGTGGCGGGCGAGATTCCCGCCCGCAAGCTCTACGAAGACGACCAGTTGATTGCCTTCCACGACATCGCGCCGCAGGCGCCGGTGCATTTCCTGGTCATCCCCAAGAAGCACATCCCCACCCTGCATGATCTCAGCGAGGCGGACGACAAGCCGCTGGCCGGGCACATCCTGTTCACCGCCCAGCGCCTGGCCGAGGAGCAGGGCTGCCAGGAGGGCTTCCGCGTGGTGATGAACTGCAACGACCTCGGTGGCCAGACGGTCTATCACATCCACATGCACGTACTCGGCCAGCGCCAGCTGCACTGGCCGCCGGGCTGAGCGCCACACGCCAGCGCCCAACGGTTTCGATTACAGGGAGCCCAGAATGACCAGCCAACGCCATTACTCGCCCGTCGACCGCCTGCTGATGCAGGCAGACTCCGCCCTGCGCACCCTGCTGCCGTTCAGCGGCCAGCCCGGCCGGCCGTCGCCGGCGGTGATCCGCGAAGAGCCCGAGCTCAACGAGAGCGAAGCCCGCCACGTCGCCGGGCTGATGCGCATCAACCACACCGGTGAAGTCTGCGCCCAGGCGCTCTACCAGGGCCAGGCGCTGACCGCCCGGCTGCCGCGGGTGCGCGAAGCGATGGAGAAGGCCGCCGACGAGGAGGTCGACCACCTGGCCTGGTGCGAACAGCGCATCCGCCAGCTCGGCAGCCACACCAGCGTGCTCAACCCGCTGTTCTATGGCCTGTCCTTTGGTATCGGCGCCTCCGCCGGGCTGATCAGCGACCGCATCAGCCTGGGCTTCGTCGCCGCCACCGAGGACCAGGTGTGCAAGCACCTGGACGACCACCTGCAGCGCCTGCCGGCGCAGGACGGCAAGTCCCGCGCGATCCTCGAGCAGATGCGCGAGGACGAGGCCAGGCATTCGACCGCGGCGATCGACGCCGGCGGGCTGCGCTTCCCGGCGCCGGTGAAGTTCGGCATGAGCCTGGTCGCCAAGGCGATGACCAAGACCACCTACCGCATCTGAGCGCCACACAAAAAAAGACCACGCCGAGGCGTGGTCTTGGTATCTCGTTCGGCCAGCCGCGGATAGCGGCTTCTTCAGGCAGCGCCGGGGTAAGGCGGTGCGGCTCCGGATGCCGGCCCTCGTGAGGCGGGCAGTGGGTGCGGGCTGGTTGGCCCGCACCGGTTGTGCCGGGAGCGGAAGTTGGAAGTAGCTTACCGCCGCCGGCACGACAGATGTTTGCGAAGATTGCTTGGTTAAGCGCCTCTTGCGCAACTGATCGCCAAACATCAACAATCGGCGCAATAAAACCACGGAAGTATCGCGCCATGAGCAAACTCGATCGCTACGACCTGCGCATCCTCGCCGAACTGCAGCACGACGCGCGCATTTCCAATCAGGAGCTGGCCGAGCGTATCGGCCTGTCCGCCTCGCCCTGCTCGCGGCGGGTCAAGCAACTGGAGGATGATGGCTACATCGCCCGCCAGGTCGCGCTGCTCGACCGCAAGAAGCTCGGCCTGACCCTGACCGCCTACGTACTGATCGGCATGGATCGGCACACGCCGGAGCGCTTCGAGCATTTCGAAGGGGTGATCGGCAAGTGCCCCGAGGTGCTCGAGTGCAGCCTGGTCACCGGGATGGACGCCGACTACCAGCTCAAGGTGGTGGTACCCGACATGGAGCACTACCAGCAGTTCCTGCTCGGTACGCTGACGCGCATCGACGGCGTCTCCAGCGTCCGCTCCAGCTTCGTGCTGCGCCAGGTGGCCTCCAGCACCGAGCTGCCACTGGAGCATCTGCGTGGCTGAGACGCCGCTCACGAAGCGGAACAACATTCACGCAAACGATTGCGTATAATCCGCGCCGCCTTGCTATGCCCTGCACGCACATCCAATAAGAGCCACGCTCGATAAATAGCCGCCTGCCGCTGTCATAGCGCTTGTCCTGAACAGAACGACTTGCGGAGGACGCATGGATCCAGCTGTTTTCGAAGAGTGGATGATGATCAGCCTGATCGGTGGGCTGGTGGCCTTCATGGCCTTTATCGTGTGGGACCTGGCAAAGAAATCCCAGGCGGGCCGCTATGGCACGCTGGTGCTGTTCGGCGCGCTCGGCCTGGGCGTGCTGGGGTTCGTCATCAAGACGCTGGTGATCGGTAGCCTCGAAGGCATCTGACCGCCCCACCTCCTTCTCCCTCCTCCAGCAGGCTGTGCCTTCGCGGCACGGCCCTGGTCTGCCTTTGCCAAGGAAAGCCATGAAAGACACCGATCGCGTGATGCAGAGCTATGGCCGTTGCTGTGCCAGTGCCGGCTTCTTCGACGACTTCTACGTCAACTTCCTCGCCAGCTCGCCGGCGGTACGCGACAAGTTCGCCCGTACCGACATGGCCGCACAGAAGCACCTGCTGCGCGCCGGCATTCTCAACCTGGTGCTGTTCGCCCGCGGCATGCCGGACACCAAGCTCCGGGCACTGGGGCAGAGCCACTCGCGCAGCGGCTTCGACATCCGCCCGGAGCTCTACGACCTCTGGCTCGCCGCGGTGCTGCAGACCGTGCGCCAACACGATCCGAACTCGGTCAAGGAGGACCTGGACGCCTGGCGCGCGGTGCTCGGCAAGGGCATCGAGGTCATCAAGTCCTACTACTGACCCTTCGCCGGCGCGCTACAGCTGCGCCGGCACTTCCCGCCACTCGCCCGGCTGCAGGCCATCCAGCGCCCAGGGGCCGATGCGCACCCGCACCAGGCGCAGGGTCGGCAGCCCGACCGCCGCGGTCATCCGCCTGACCTGGCGATTGCGCCCCTCGTGGATCACCAGCTCCAGCCAGCAGGTCGGCACGCTCTTGCGAAAGCGCACCGGCGGATTGCGCGGCCACAGCGCGGGCTCGTCGAGCTGCCGCGCTTCGGCCGGCAGGGTCATGCCGTCGTTCAGCTCGACGCCCTGGCGCAGCCGCTCCAGTTGCGTCTCGTCTACCTCGCCTTCCACCTGCACCCAGTAGGTCTTGGGCAGCTTGTGCTTCGGGTCGGCGATACGCGCCTGCAACAGACCGTCGTTGGTCAAGAGCAACAGGCCCTCGCTGTCGCGATCCAGCCGCCCGGCGGGGTAGACGCCTGGCACCTGCACGAAGTCCTTCAGCGTCGCGCGGCCATCGGCATCGTTGAATTGCGTCAGCACATCGAACGGCTTGTTCAGCAGCAACAACCGCGGCTCGGCCGGCGGCGCCTTGGCGACGCGCCGCGGCGCGGACGCGCGAGCTGGCCGGGCGGAACGGGGTGCTGGAGCGCGTGGCGGACGGGGCATGGCGGGACGATCTCGGTACGGGCCGGCCATGCTAGAAGCCGCTGCCGGTCGCTGCAAGAACGGCTGCCGGCACCGAAATCGGGCAAAGCGGCCCTCGGCAGTGCACCACGCGCCCCGCCGCGCACCAGCGCAGCCCACCTGGCGCACCATCGAAACCGCGACTCTCCGCGCAAGGCCTCGCCATTCCTGGCTTTGCGCCATTTGGCACGGATGCTGCCATTGCTCCAGGCGTTCCGATGTTTTCAGCCCACAGTTGCGCACGGACAGCCAAGGAGCCCCAAATGAAACGCCGTCCTCTGATCAAGACCACCCTCGCCGCCAGTGCCCTGATGCTCAGCGGCCTGTTCCCCTTCACCCTGCAGGCCGCCGAAACCATCAAGGTCGGCATCCTGCATTCGCTGTCCGGCACCATGGCCATCTCCGAGACCTCGCTCAAGGACATGGCGCTGATGACCATCGACGAGATCAACGCCAAGGGCGGCGTGCTCGGCAAGCAGCTCGAGCCGGTGGTGGTCGATCCGGCGTCCAACTGGCCGCTGTTCGCCGAGAAAGGCCGTCAGCTGCTGACCCAGGACAAGGTCGCGGTGACCTTTGGTTGCTGGACTTCGGTTTCGCGCAAATCCGTGCTGCCGGTCTATGAAGAACTCAACGGCCTCTTGTTCTACCCGGTGCAGTACGAAGGCGAGGAGCTGTCGCCGAACGTCTTCTACACCGGCGCCGCGCCGAACCAGCAGGCCATCCCGGCCGTCGAGTACCTGATGAGCGAAGACGGCGGCAGCGCCGAGCGCTTCTTCCTGCTCGGTACCGACTACGTCTACCCGCGCACCACCAACAAGATCCTGCGCGCCTTCCTGATCAGCAAGGGCGTGCCGGAATCCAGCATCGAAGAGGTCTACACCCCCTTCGGTCACAGCGATTACCAGACCATCGTCGCCAACATCAAGAAGTTCGCCGCCGGCGGCAAGACGGCCGTGGTGTCGACCATCAACGGCGACTCCAACGTGCCCTTCTACAAGGAGCTGGCCAACCAGGGCCTGGACGCCACCGACGTTCCGGTCGTCGCCTTCTCGGTCGGTGAAGAAGAGCTGCGTGGCATCGACACCAAGCCGCTGGTCGGCCACCTGGCCGCCTGGAACTACTTCCAGTCGGTGGAGAATCCGGTCAACGAAGCCTTCGTCAGCAAGTGGAAGGCCTACGCCAAGGCCCAGAACCTGCCAGGCGCCGACAAGGCGGTGACCAACGACCCGATGGAGGCCACTTACGTCGGCATCCACATGTGGGCGCAGGCGGTCGAGAAGGCCGGCAGCACCGAGGTGGACAAGGTGCGCGATGCACTCGCCGGGCAGACCTTCAAGGCACCGAGCGGCTACACCCTGACCATGGACGAGAAGAACCACCACCTGCACAAGCCGGTGATGATCGGCGAGGTCCAGGAGGACGGACAGTTCTCGGTGGTCTGGGAAACCGAAAGCCCGGTCCGCGCCCAGCCGTGGAGCCCCTACATCCCGGGCAACGACAAGAAGCCGGATTACGCGGTGAAGTCCAACTAACCGCTGCGGTCGTCATGGTGGATGCGTGACGCACCGATTTCGCGTCCCGATCCACCCCACGATCGCTCGGCTTTCGTTGGGCGGATCGGGACGCGTAGTCGAGACGTTCTCATCCGCCCGCCCATCGCCGCCAGCTCCGCCAAGAGAGCACACGGCGCCCCTTGGGGAATTCACGCATGAACACTGCCCTGCACCGATTATTGCTGCTGCTCCTGCTGGTTCTGCCCTGGGCAGCCCAGGCCGGAGACGCGGCCGACTACGCCAAGGCCAGCCCGGCCAAACAGGCCAGGCTGCTGGAAAGCTGGGCCGCCGCGCCCGCGCCTGAGCGGCTGCCGCTGATCGAAGCGCTGCGCGCCAATCGCGTGGCCATCGACCAGAACAAGACGCCCTTCATTGAGGAAAACGGGGCCTACCGTGCCCTCGAAGGTGATGCCGAGCCGGTCGGCACGCCGAAGAAGCTGCGCCTGAACAACCGCCTGCGCGGCCTGCTCAACACCGCCCTGGCCAGCCACCAGCTGTTCGCCGAAGACCCCGCGCAGCGCCTCGCCGCGGCCAAGCGCCTGCAGCGCAGCGGCCAACCGGAACAGCTCGAGCTGCTCCAGCAGCGCCTGGACGCCGAGGACGATGCCGCCGTCAGCGAAGCGCTGACCCTGGCGCTGGCCAACCTGCAGCTGACCGCAAGCGACCCCGCCGTACGCCTCGCCGCGGTGCGCCTGCTCGGCGAAACCGGCGCGCCCATGGCCCGGGTGCGCCTGGAGAACCTGCTGGCCGACGAGGCGGAAACCGACGCCAACGTGCGCAAGGCCGCCGAGACCAGCCTGGCCCAGGCCAAGCGCAAGCTCCTGATCGGCGAGCTGCTCGGCCAGGCTTTCAGCGGCCTGTCGCTGGGCTCGATCCTGCTGCTCGCCGCCCTCGGCCTGGCGATCACCTTCGGCCTGCTCGGGGTGATCAACATGGCCCACGGCGAGATGCTGATGCTCGGGGCCTACACCACCTACATGGTGCAGGTGCTGATGGCGCGGCTCGCCCCGGAAGCCCTCGCCTTCTACCCGCTGGTGGCGTTGCCGGTGGCCTTCTTCGTCACCGCCGCAATCGGCATGGCGCTGGAGCGCACGGTGATCCGCCATCTGTACGGCCGCCCGCTGGAAACCCTGCTGGCGACCTGGGGCATCAGCCTGATCCTGATCCAGCTGGTGCGCGTTCTGTTCGGCGCGCAGAACGTCGAGGTCGCCAACCCCGGCTGGCTGTCCGGTGGCCTGCAGGTGCTGCCGAACCTGGTGCTGCCGTACAACCGCATGGTGATCATAGGCTTCGCGCTGTTCGTGGTGCTCCTGACCTGGCTCTTGCTGAACAAGACGCGCCTGGGCCTGAACGTGCGCGCGGTCACGCAGAACCGCAACATGGCCGCCTGCTGCGGGGTGCCCACCGGGCGCATCGACATGATGGCCTTCGGGCTGGGTTCCGGCATCGCCGGGCTCGGCGGCGTGGCCCTGAGCCAGATCGGCAACGTCGGCCCGGACCTCGGCCAGAGCTACATCATCGATTCCTTCCTGGTGGTGGTGCTCGGCGGTGTCGGTCAGCTGGCCGGTAGCATCTTCGCCGCCTTCGGCCTCGGCATCGCCAACAAGATCCTCGAACCGCAGATCGGCGCCGTGCTGGGCAAG
The DNA here is from genome assembly GCF_021726475.1 of Pseudomonas oligotrophica. GTDB lineage: Bacteria > Pseudomonadota > Gammaproteobacteria > Pseudomonadales > Pseudomonadaceae > Stutzerimonas > Stutzerimonas oligotrophica. The sequence continues at coordinate 847,364 of NZ_JAKJRU010000001.1, read as the reverse complement.
ATCCTCATCCTCGCGCTGATCATCCTCTTCATCCAGAAGCGTCCGCAGGGGCTGTTCGCGCTGAAAGGGAGGGTGATCGATTGAAAACTTCTCCCCGCCCGCTTCGCGCCCTTTGTGGGAGCGGACTTGTCCGCGAATTGGCGCCCAGCGGGCCCTTCAGCAACCGAAGGGCGGGTGCAACCCGCCAACTCCCGGTCGCCGTTCAGCACGTTCGGCGGGTTTCACCCGCCCTACGAAATTTCTCGCGGACACCAATCCCGCATTCGCGAGCAAGCTCGCTCCTACAGGAGAGCTGCGCATGAACCAGCCACTTACCCTCACTGCCGCGCAGAAAGCCGGGCCGAAAGCCACGGTCACCGCCCTCGGCCTGGCGCTCGCCGTCCTCGTCGCCATGCCGCTGCTGCATCTGCTGCCGGCCGAGCATGCCCTGCACGTTTCGGCCTACACCCTGACCCTGGTGGGCAAGATCCTCTGCTACGCCATCGTCGCCCTGGCGCTGGATCTGGTCTGGGGTTACGCGGGGCTCTTGTCCCTCGGCCACGGCCTGTTCTTCGCCCTCGGTGGCTACGCCATGGGCATGTACCTGATGCGCCAGAGCGCCGGTGACGGCCTGCCGGCGTTCATGAGCTTCCTCGCCTGGAACGAGCTGCCCTGGTACTGGTATGGCACGTCGAGCTTTCTCTGGGCCATGTGCCTGGTGGTGCTGGTGCCCGGCGTGCTGGCCTTCGTCTTTGGCTTCTTCGCCTTCCGCTCGCGGATCAAGGGCGTTTACTTCTCGATCATGACCCAGGCGCTGACCTTCGCCGGCATGCTCCTGTTCTTCCGCAACGAGACCGGCTTCGGCGGCAACAACGGCTTCACCGATTTCAAGACCATCCTCGGTTTCTCGATCTCGGCGCCGGCGACCCGCGCCACGTTGTTTCTCGCCACCGTGGCGCTCCTGGCCGGCAGCCTGTACCTGGGCTTCCGCCTGGCGCGCAGCAAGTTCGGCCGGGTGCTCACCGCCCTGCGCGATGCCGAGAACCGGCTGATGTTCTGCGGCTACGACCCGCGCGGCTACAAGCTGTTCATCTGGACGCTGTCGGCGGTGCTCTGCGGCCTGGCCGGTGCGCTCTACGTGCCGCAGGTGGGGATCATCAACCCCAGCGAGATGGCACCGACGCAATCCATCGAGGCGGCCGTCTGGGTCGCACTCGGCGGGCGCAGCACGCTGATCGGCCCGCTGCTCGGCGCCGGCCTCGTCAACGGCATGAAGAGCTGGTTCACCGTGGCCTTACCCGAATACTGGCTGTTCGCCCTCGGTGCGCTATTCATCGTCGTCACCCTGTACCTGCCCAAGGGCGTCATCGGCCTCATCAAGCGGAGGGGCGAATGATGAAAACCGTACCCTGCAGCGCCGTCATCGACGGCTTCGACCCCACTGGCGGTGGCCTGACCCGCGATGCCATCGGCCTCGGCCGGGTCGCCGAGAAGGGCCTGGACGTACGCCACGGCACCATCCTCAGCCTGGAAGACATCAACGTCAGCTTCGACGGCTTCAAGGCGCTGACGGATCTCAGCCTGTACATCGGCGTCGGCGAGCTGCGCTGCATCATCGGCCCCAACGGCGCCGGCAAGACCACCATGATGGACGTCATCACCGGCAAGACGCGCCCCACCAGCGGCAGCGCCTGGTTCGGCGAAACCCTGGACCTGACCCGCATGAGCGAGGTGGACATCGCCCAGGCCGGCATCGGTCGCAAGTTCCAGAAGCCCACGGTGTTCGAGGCGCTTTCGGTGTTCGAGAACCTGGAGCTGGCGCAGAAAACCGACAAGTCGGTATGGGCGAGTTTGAGAGCCAAGCTCAACGGCGAGCAGAAGGACCGCATCGACGAAGTGCTGGAGACCATCCGCCTCGGCCAGTCGCGTCATCGCCCGGCCGGGCTGCTGTCCCACGGGCAGAAGCAGTTCCTCGAGATCGGCATGCTGCTGATGCAGTCGCCGCAGCTCTTGCTGCTCGACGAGCCGGTAGCAGGCATGACCGATGCCGAGACCGAATTCACCGCCGAGCTGTTCAAGTCCTTGGCGCGCAAGCATTCGCTGATGGTGGTCGAGCACGACATGGGCTTCGTCGAGACCATCGCCGACCACGTCACCGTGCTGCACCAGGGCCAGGTGCTGGCCGAGGGTTCGCTGCAACAGGTGCAGGCGGATGAGCGGGTGATCGAGGTGTATCTGGGGCGTTGAGCAAAAAAGGTGGATGGCTTCGGCCATCCACCCTACGCCCGTCGAACGTAGGGTGGAAAACGGCAAAGCCTTTTCCACGCGGACATACGAACAAGGACATCGACATGCTGCAAGTCCAGCAACTGCACCAGTACTACGGCGGCAGCCATATCCTGCGCGGCCTCTCGTTCGAGGCGAAGGTCGGCGAAGTCACCTGCCTGCTCGGACGCAACGGCGTCGGCAAGACCACCCTGCTCAAGTGCCTGATGGGCCTGATCCCGGCCAAGGAAGGCGCGGTGAACTGGGAGGGCAAGCCGATCACCGGCTTCAAGCCGCACCAGCGCGTGCACGCCGGCATCGCCTACGTGCCGCAGGGTCGGGAAATCTTCGGCCGCCTGACCGTCGAGGAAAACCTGCTGATGGGCCTGTCCCGTTTCAGCGCCGGGGAAGCCAAGGAAGTACCCGAGTTCATCTACGAACTGTTTCCGGTTTTGCAGGAAATGAAGCACCGCCGCGGCGGCGACCTTTCCGGCGGCCAGCAACAGCAACTGGCCATCGGCCGCGCGCTGGCGAGCAAGCCGCGCCTGCTGATCCTCGACGAGCCCACCGAAGGCATCCAGCCCTCGGTGATCAAGGAGATCGGCGCGGTGATCAAGAAGCTCGCGGCCCGCGGCGACATGGCGATCCTCCTGGTGGAGCAGTTCTACGACTTCGCCGCCGACCTGGCCGACCAGTACCTGGTGATGAGCCGCGGCGAGATCATCCAGCAGGGCCGCGGCGCAGACATGGCCGCCGAGGGTGTGCAACGCCTGGTGGCGATCTAGCCTTGCTGCAGCGCCCCCACGGGGGCTGACCGATGTCAATGCCGCACGAGGCCGCTAGGCGGACTATCGGGACAGGTTCGCGCGCCGCTCGGGAGGCAAGGCATGCACGCTGCGTTCGATCGCTGGCTCTCAGGCAAGCGCCACCCCGACGACACCGAAGCCGCCACGCCGGACTACTGGAGCCAGCCGCTGGATGAGCTCTACGCCAGCCTGAAAAGCGGCCCGAACGGGCTCGCCAGCGACGCTGCCGCCGCGCGTCAGCCGTCGGTCAGGCGTACGTACCGGCCGAACCTGGCGCGGCAGGTCGGCGCCTCGCTGCTGCGCCAGCTGTCCAGCCCGCTGGTGCTGATCCTGTTGATCGGCGCGCTGGTGGCGCTGATCGCCCATGACTGGCTGGATGCCCTGATCGTGCTGGCCATCGTCATCGCCAGCGCGCTGGTCGGCAGCCTGCACGAGGTCCGTTCCAACCGCGCGATTGCACGCCTGCGCGAACAGGTGGCCAGCCGCGCCGATGTCTGGCGCGACGGGCGCCTGCAGAGCCTGGCCGCAGATGAAGTGGTGCCCGGCGATATCGTCGAGCTCTCGGCCGGCAGCCTGATTCCGGCCGATGGCCGGCTGGTCGAGGCGCGCGACTGCTTCGTCAACCAGGCCCTGCTGACCGGCGAGACCTTTCCGGTGCAGAAGCAGGCGAGCCGGATCGCCAGCGACGCCGCCCTGGCGCAGCGCGACAACTGCCTGTTCCGCGGCACCTCGCTGCGCAGCGGCACGGCGCGCCTGCTGGCCGTGCGCTGCGGCCTGCATACCGAGCTCGGCCATATCGAGCGCTCGCTGGTGCTGCGCCCGCCGGAAACCGAGTTCGAGCGCGGCCTGCGCCAGTTCGGCGGTCTGCTGCTGCGGGTGATGCTGGTGATGGTCACGGCGGTGCTCGGGCTCAACCTGTTCCTCGACCGACCGCCGCTGGACACCCTGATGTTCGCCATCGCCCTGGCCGTCGGGCTGTCGCCGGAGCTGTTGCCGGCGATCCTCAGCGCGACCCTTTCGGCCGGCGCGCGACGCATGGCGGGGCGCGGCGTGATCGTGCGCCATCTCAACGCCATCGAGAATCTCGGCGCGATGGACACCCTCTGCACCGACAAGACCGGCACCCTCACCCGCGGCGTGGTGGCCCTCGACGGCGCGCTGGACGCCGACGGCCAGCCCAGCACCAGGGTGCTGCGCATGGCCTGGCTCAACGCGTCGCTGCAGACCGGCCTGCGCAACCCGCTGGACGAGGCGATCGGCGACTACGCCCGCGACAAGGCGCCGGCCATGACTGGCGCCGACAAGCTCGATGAAATTCCCTACGACTTCGTCCGCAAGCGCCTGAGCGTGCTCTTGCGCGACGCCGGCGAGCCCACACCACGGCTGATCTGCAAGGGTGCGCTGGATAACGTGCTGCAGATGTCGGCATTCGTGCAGCAGGGCGATGCCGTGTTGCCGTTGACCGCCGAGCGGCGTGAGGCGCTGGCGGCCCGCTTCGCTGCCTGGAGCGCCGCCGGCTATCGGGTGCTCGGCCTTGCCTGGCGCTCCATGGAAGGCGAGCGCTGCACCGTCGATGATGAGCAGGCGCTGGTCTTCGCCGGCTTCCTGCTGTTCTTCGACCCACCCGAGCCCGGTGTGCGCGAGGAGCTGGCGGCGCTGCGCGAGCTGGGCGTGGCGGTGAAGATCATCAGCGGCGACAACCGCCTGATCGCGCGGCAGGTGGCCGAGAGCGTCGGCATCGATGTCGAGCGCGTCATCACGGGCGCCGAGATCGGGCAGATGCGCGACGAGGCGCTGATCAACCTGGCGCCGCGGGTCAGCCTGTTCGCCGAGGTCGATCCCAACCAGAAGGAGCGCATCATCCGCGCGCTGCAGAAGACCGGCCACGTGGTGGGCTTTCTCGGCGACGGCATCAACGACGCGCCGGCACTGCATGCCGCGGACGTCGGCATCTCGGTGGACAACGCGGTGGACGTGGCCAAGGAGGCGGCCGATTTCGTCCTGCTGCGCCACGAGCTGGGCCTGGTCCGCCAGGGTATCGACGAAGGCCGGCGTACCTTCGCCAACACCTTGAAATACATCTACCTGACCACCAGCGCCAATTTCGGCAACATGATCAGCATGGCCGTGGCCTCGTTCTTCCTGCCCTTCCTGCCGCTGCTGGCCAAGCAGATCCTGCTCAACAACTTTCTCTCCGACATTCCGGCCATCGGCATCGCCGGCGACCGCGTCGATGCCGACTGGTCACGCACGCCGCATCGCTGGGACATCGGCGAGGTGCGCCGCTTCATGATCCAGTTCGGCCTGATCAGCTCGGCCTTCGATCTGCTCACCTTCGGCGTGCTGCTGTATCTGGTAGGCGAGCATCCGGAGCTGTTTCGCAGCGGCTGGTTCGTCGAGTCGCTAATCACCGAACTCGCCATCATCTTCGTGGTGCGCACGCACAAACCGTTCTATCGCAGCCGGTCGGGGCGCTTCCTGCTCGTCAGTTCACTGCTCATCGCGCTGCTGACCGTGCTGCTGCCCTATACGCCGGTGGGCGCCTGGTTCGCCCTGCAGCCGCTGCCAGCCACGGTGCTCGGGGCGGTTCTGCTGATCACGCTGCTCTATGCGGCCTGTTCGGAATGGACCAAGCAGCGCTTCTTCGCCCGGCTCGGCGCATCCCGTCAGCCCTGAGCAAGAGCGCAGCAGGCGCACCACGAAAGGGCATGGCGAACCGGGCGGCAGCAGATCGCACCGTAACGGTGCATATCCCACAGGTCTCGTCGTCGACGAGGCCTTGCACGCCCCGAAGCTGCGCATACCGTCGGATGGAGGCACGACTATTGCTGTCTGCCCAGTCAACTACCACCGGCAGCCGCGCATGACCGTTCTGACTCACCCCTTCACTCCGCACTGGCAGGCCGAACTCGAGCTCGGCTATACCCGCATCGGCGACGCGACGCGCCCGGTGCTGCGCCGCCATAGCGGACCGTTGCGGGTGCAGAAGCATCTGTATCCCGAAGGGTCGGAAGTCTGCCAGCACATCATCGTTCACCCCCCGGGTGGCATCGCCGGCGGGGATCGGCTGGACATCAGCGTCACGCTCGGCCCCGGCGCCTGGGCGCAGCTGACCAGCCCCGGTGCAGCCAAGTGGTATCGCGCCGCCAGCCCGGCCTTTCAGGACCTGCGCCTGCGCGTCGAGGCCGGCGCCACGCTGGAATGGCTGCCGCAGGAGACCATCGTCTACTCGGCGGCGCAGGCCGAGCTGAACACTTGCATCGAACTGGAAGGCGATGCGCGGCTGTTCTACTGGGACATCGTTGCCCTCGGCCGGCCGGCCGCAGGCGAGCGCTTCGACGCCGGGCATTTCCAGGCGCGCCTGGATATCCGTCGCGACGACCGGCTGATCTGGCACGAGCGCCAGCGCATCGCCGGCGCCGATGCGTTGCTCGACTCACCGATCGGCCTCGACGGGCATTCGGTGTTCGCCACCCTCATTGCCAACGGCGAGCTCGACGCGGACCTGCTGGAGCGCTGCCGCGAATTGCCCAGCCGCGTGCGCGGTGACCTGACGCAACTGCCGGGGCTCATCGTGGCGCGCTGCCTGGCCGACGAAGCGCTGCATGCGCGCGCCTGGCTGATCGCTCTGTGGCGACTGTTGCGCCCCGAACTGCTGGGCCGCGAGGCGCTACCGCCACGAATCTGGAGTACCTGATGACCGGTGGGCAAGGCTGCGCCGTTGCCCACCCTACGCCGGCGCGCTGGCGTGCACGTCGCCCTGAACAACGCTGCGTGGTCTCGACCACTGGCCGGTGGATACGAAGAGCGACATCCACCCTACAACTGGAGCGGTTATGGATCTGTCACCAAGAGAGAAGGACAAGCTGCTGATCTTCACCGCCGGCCTGGTGGCCGAGCGCCGGCTGGCCCGCGGTGTGAAGCTCAACTACCCGGAGGCCATGGCCTACATCTCCGCCGCGCTGCTCGAAGGCGCGCGCGACGGCCAGACGGTCGCCGAGCTGATGCACTACGGCACCACCCTGCTTAGCCGCGAGCAGGTGATGGAAGGCGTGCCCGAGATGATTCCGGAAATCCAGGTCGAGGCGACCTTCCCGGACGGCACCAAGCTGGTCACGGTGCATCAACCAATCGCCTGAAATATCGGTCAATGTCTACTGCCCACGACCTTGAACCGTTCTTGAAGGAAACCAACGTGCAGATACGCGACGCCCTGGACACTGACCTCGAAGGCATCCTGCAGATCTACAACGACGCGGTAGAGAACAGCACGGCGATCTGGAACGACCACTGCGTCGACCTCGCCAACCGCCAGGCCTGGCTGGCCGAGCGCCACGCGCAGGGCTACCCCGTGCTGGTCGCCATCGACGAAGGGGGCCGCGTAGCCGGCTATGCCTCATTCGGCCCCTGGCGACCGCATGACGGCTTTCGCCACACCGTGGAGAACTCGGTCTACGTGAGCCCCGACCACCGCGGCAGCGGCATCGGCCGCAGCCTGATGCAGGCGCTGATCGAGCGCGCCCGACAGCTGGAAAAGCACGTGATGGTCGCCTTCATCGAAAGCGAAAACCGCGCCTCGATCCATATGCACCAGCAACTGGGCTTCATCCATGTCGGCCAGATGCGCCAGGTCGGCTGCAAGTTCGGCCGCTGGCTGGACCTGACCATGATGCAACTGACCCTGAACAGGACGCCCCAACCATGATTCTCGGCGAATACCAGATCCAGGACGGCGACATCGAGCTCAACGCCGGCCGCCGCACCCTGACGCTCTGCGTGGCCAACAGCGGCGACCGGCCGATCCAGGTCGGTTCGCACTACCACTTCTTCGAGACCAACGACGCGCTCAGCTTCGATCGCGCCGCCACGCGCGGCATGCGCCTGAACATCCCGGCCGGCACCGCGGTGCGCTTCGAACCGGGCCAGAGCCGCGAGGTGGAACTGGTCGAGCTGGCCGGCGAGCGCCGAGTGTTCGGCTTTGCCGGGCGGGTGATGGGCGCGCTCTAGGGCGCAGCCGCAAGCGACAAGCAAGCTTCGTAGGGTGGATGGCCACCCCGTGGAAAACGCCGAAGGCTTTTCCACCACCCAGATTGCCGGTGGACAAGCTTCGCGTTGTCCACCCTACGGACAGGATGAGATGCAATGAAGATTTCCCGCCAAGCCTATGCCGACATGTTCGGCCCCACCGTTGGCGACAAGGTGCGCCTGGCCGACACTGACCTGTGGATCGAAGTCGAAAAAGACTTCACCACCTATGGCGAAGAGGTGAAGTTCGGCGGCGGCAAGGTGATCCGCGACGGCATGGGCCAGAGCCAGCGGTGCGCCGCCGAGGTGGTCGATACCCTGATCACCAACGCGCTGATCCTCGACCACTGGGGCATCGTCAAGGCGGACGTGGGGCTCAAGGACGGCCGCATCGCCGCCATCGGCAAGGCCGGCAACCCGGACATTCAGCCCGACGTGACCATCGCCATCGGCGCCAGCACCGAAGTGATCGCCGGCGAAGGCATGATCCTCACCGCCGGCGGCATCGACTCGCACATCCACTTCATCTGCCCGCAGCAGATCGAAGAGGCGCTGATGAGCGGCGTGACCACCATGATCGGCGGCGGCACCGGCCCTGCTACCGGCACCAACGCCACCACGGTGACGCCCGGCCCCTGGCACATGGCGATGATGCTCAAGGCCGCCGACGCCTTTCCGATGAACATCGGCTTCACCGGCAAGGGCAACGCCTCGCTGCCCGAACCATTGATCGAGCAGGTCAGGGCCGGCGCCATCGGCCTCAAGCTGCACGAGGACTGGGGCACCACCCCGGCGGCCATCGACAACTGCCTGTCGGTCGCCGACCAGTACGACGTGCAGGTGGCCATCCATACCGACACGCTGAACGAATCGGGCTTCGTCGAGACCACCCTCGGCGCGTTCAAGGGCCGCACCATCCACACCTACCACACCGAAGGCGCCGGTGGCGGCCATGCGCCGGACATCATCAAGGCCTGCGGCTTCGCCAACGTGCTGCCCAGCTCCACTAATCCGACCCGGCCCTTTACCCGCAACACCATCGACGAGCACCTGGACATGCTCATGGTCTGCCACCACCTCGACCCGAGCATCGCCGAGGACGTGGCCTTCGCCGAGAGCCGTATCCGCCGCGAGACCATCGCCGCCGAAGACATCCTGCATGATCTCGGCGCATTCTCCATGATCAGCTCCGACAGCCAGGCCATGGGCCGCGTCGGCGAGGTGATCACCCGCACCTGGCAGACCGCCGACAAGATGAAAAAGCAGCGCGGCGCCCTGCCCGGCGACGGCGCGGGCAACGACAACTTCCGCGCCAAACGCTACATCGCCAAGTACACCATCAACCCGGCGATCACCCACGGCGTCAGCCACGAGGTGGGCTCGATCGAAGTGGGCAAGTGGGCCGACCTGGTGCTCTGGCGCCCGGCGTTCTTCGGCGTCAAGCCAACGCTGATCCTCAAGGGCGGGGCCATCGCCGCCAGCCTGATGGGCGACGCCAACGCCTCGATCCCCACGCCGCAGCCGGTGCACTACCGGCCGATGTTCGCGAGCTTCGGCGGTTCACTGCACGCGTCGAGCTTCACCTTCATCAGCCAGGCCGCCTTCGAAGCCGGAGTGCCCGAGCAGCTAGGCCTGAAGAAGAAGATCGGCGTGGTCCGGGGCTGCCGCCAAGTGCAGAAGAAGGACCTAATCCACAACGACTACACGCCGGACATCCAGGTCGACCCGCAGAACTATCAGGTGCGCGCCGACGGCCAGCTGCTCTGGTGCGAGCCGGCCGAAGTGCTGCCAATGGCGCAGCGCTATTTCCTGTTCTGACCCCTGGCTGTTCTGCACTAGCTGTTCTGAACTGGCGCCGCCGCAACCCCGACTCGGTGGGCAGAAGCCCCGCCCTACGAAGCTGGAATAACCCGCTCAGCGGCTCCGCCGGGCACCGCCCCCGTAAGGCCAGCTTGCTGGCGAAGCGCTCGAGCCCTGATCGCGAGCAAGCTCGCTCCTACAAACAGCAAACCGCAAACGACAGCACCTTCGCGTAGGTCGGTAGGCTGGATTTCTGCCCACCCGGGCAGGGTGTCGCTCGCGCCGTTCAGCGCAGCTGGCTGTCCTTGCTGCCGCGGCGGTTGTAGCCGCTGGTGTGGGCGTCCTGTTTGTCCTGTTCGGCCTGGCATTCGATGCACAGCCGCACGCCGGGCACCGCCTGGCGACGAGCCTCGGGAATCGCCGCGCCGCATTCCTCGCAGTGCTTGAGGCTCTCGCCGCGGGCGAGCCGGCTGCGGGCGCGCTGGACCGCATCCTCGATGGTGCTGTCGATCTGCTCCTGTACTGCGCCGTCTCCGGCCCAACCGGTCGCCATGGCTGCCTCCCGCCCTGCCCGGGCCTGTGGCTGTGTTCTCGATAGAGTCCCCGATCCTCGCCCCGTTCGTCGAGCCGGTGCCCGGCAATCGATGAACGGGGCCCGGCAAGCGGTCTCGCTGGTTATCCTCTGGCCGCTCTGCCACGCGCCCCGGCGCCCCGTTCACCGCCTCTGGATCATGCTTCGGACCTGCCTGCCGCTCTGCCTTGTACTGCTCGCCGGTTGCGCCAGCGACACGCGCGTGATCGAGCGCGAGCTGGGTGAGTTCGACCTGAAGATGGGCACCGCGCCGACCCGCAGCATGGCCCAGGGCCTGGTCGCGCCGACCACGGCCGGCGCCTTTCACGGCGGCCTGGACCTCAGCCACGCCAGCGGCTGGTATGTCGGCCAGTGGTCGCCGAGCGCCGGCCTCAGCGCCGAGCGGCAGCTGGAACTCAACACCTACGCCGGGTATGCCGAGCAACCGGCCGCTGGCGGGCCGGGCTACGAGCTGGGGCTGATCCGCTACAGCTTCCCCGAGCTGCAGCAGTGGAACCGCAACGAGTACTACGCCGGACTGACGCTGGACGAGCGGCGCATCGGCGCGGCGCTGAGCGACGCCCCGGGGCGCACCGACAGCACGCTGTACCTCGACCTCGGCTCGGTAACCCCGTTCGCCGTGGGCCTGCGCATGAAGTACGCCACCCACGCGCTGGACAGCCCGCGCACCCTGCCCGGCGGCGAGCGCGTGCGGGTCTTCAGCGACTGGTCGCTGAACCTGTCGCGGCCCTGGCTGGGCATCCAGCTGGACCTGTCCTACACCGACTCCAACCTGCGCACCCGCCAGTGCGGCGTCTATTCGGGGATCAACGCCGAGTGCGGCGAGGTGGTCACCTTCCGCGCCGAGCGCCCGCTGTTCTGAGCGTCACTCCTTGACCTGCATGAACTCCTCGGCCCAGACCATGTATTCGTCGGCCGTCGAGTACTTGACCGAGAGTTCCGAGGCGCTGAGGTCGCTGGCGTCGATCTGGCGCTGCTCGCGCAGGCAGTCGTAGGTCGCCTTGATCGCCGCGAAGTAGGCGGCGTGGCCGTTGACCACGATGCGCACGCCGAGCGCGGCCAGCCGGGCGCTGTCACGCAGGCGCGGGTTGCCGTAGGTGACCAGCATCAGCGGCACGCTGACGTTCCCGGCGATGCGCTCCAGGTGCTCGAAGTCCTCCACGCCGACCACGCAGATGCCGTCGGCACCGGCCTTCTCATAGGCCTGGGCGCGGGCGATGACCTCTTCGACTCCGATCACCGCGGCGTTGGTCCGCGCGATGATCGCCAGCTCCGGGTCGATGCGCGCCTCGATCGCCGCGCGGATCTTGCCGACCGCCTCGAACATGCCGATCAGGTCGGTGGACTTGCGACCGAATTTGGCCGGCAGCAGGGTGTCCTCGATGGTCAGCGCGGCGATGCCGGCGCGCTCCAGTTCGATCACCGTGCGCATCACGTTCAGCGCGTTGCCATAGCCGTGGTCGGCGTCGGCGATGATCGGCAGCTGGGCGACACGGCCGATGCGGGTGGCCTGCTCGACGAACTCGCTGAGGGTGATGAGGGCGAAGTCCGGCGCGGCGAGCACCTGCAGCGAGGCGACCGAGCCGCCGAGGATGCCGACCTCGAAGCCGAGGTCCGCGGCGATGCGCGCCGACATGGGATCGAATACCGAAGCCGTGGAATAGCAGCGGTCGGAAGCCAGCAGCTGGCGGAATTCGCTGCGCAGGCTGTGGTGGGAAAGTCTCTGCATTGTGGTGGGTACCTGAATTGAACGAGCACGCAAGGAGGGTTCGTCCCTCGCCTTGTTGATTACTGGGAAGCTGTCCACCCGGTCAGAAGACACATGGCGATCTCAGCGGCCGGAAGATGAAGGCAACCGCCGCGCCTGCACGCGCTGCATCCAGGCCATGCCCAGGCCGCTGGCGATGATCACCGCCATGCCGAGCAGCGCGCCGGCATCGGGCAGGTGGCCGAAGGCAACCAGGCCGACGAGGCCGGCGAAGACGATCTGCCCGTAGGTGAACGGTGCCAGGGTCGCGGCGCTGGCAAAGCGCAGCGCGTTGGTCAGCAGCAGGTGGCCGAGCATCGCCATCGCCCCGAGCAGGCTCATCAGCAGCGCATCCAGCAGGCTCGGCGTACGCCAGTTGAAGATCACCAGCAGGCTCATCAGCAGCGTGCCGACCACGCTGGTGAGGAAGTTGCTGGTCACCGCATGGTCGGTGCCAGCCAGGCGCCGGGTCACCAGCTGGTAGAGGCTGAAGCTCAGCGCCGCGGCGAAGGGCAGCAGCACCGCCGGGGTGAACAGCGCACCGCCCGGGCGGACGATGATCAGCACGCCCATGAAGCCGGCCGCCACCGCCAGCCACTGCACCGGGCCGACCTTCTCGCCCAGCCAGGCCGAGGCGATGGTGACCATCAGCGGTGCCAGGAAGATCACCGCGGTGGCCTCGCCCAGCGGGATGTAGCGCAGGCCGCTGATGAAGGTCAGGCTGACGCCGACCAGGCTCAGCCCGCGCAGCAGTTGCAACCAGGGCCGCCGGGTGACGAACAGGCGCCGGCGCATGCCGGGGCCGAACAGCGTCGCCATCAGCAGCGTCTGCGACAGGTAGCGCGCCCAGACCACCAGCAGCACCGGGTAGAACTGGGTGAGGTGCTTGGCCAGGCCATCGTGGCTGGCCAGCACCAGGCCGGACAGCAGGATCAGCAACACGCCGTAGAGCGGATGGCGAAGCGGTTCGTTCAAGGGGCAGGACCGATATCTAGATAGGCGACTAACGATTATGCCCGCATAACGCCTGTCACGTCAGCGCGCGAGCATTCCGCCCGGCGGATGGCGCCGCGGTCAGCCGTGCGGTCGGGCCAGGCGGCGCGCTTTCGGCTATCATCGCCGCCCTTTGCCGGGCCGCGCGGTCGTTCAGCGGTGCGTGAGAGTTTCCGATGTACAAGCTAAGACCCATGCAGGAGGGTGACATCCCTGCGGTCATGCGCATCCAGGCCGACGCCTACGCGGCCGAGGTGCTGGAGGACGAAGCGGTCATCCGCAGTCGCCTCGTACGTTGTCCCCAGCTGGCCTGGGTCGCCGAGGACGAGCAAGGCCTGTGCGCCTATCTGTTCGCCTACCACTCGCAGGTCGGCCAGGTGACCCCGCTGGACGGCGAGTTCCAGGCGTACGCCGAGCCGAACTGTCTCTATCTGCATGACCTTGCCGTCGCCGCCCGCGCCGCGGGCCGCGGCATCGGCCCGGCGCTGGTGCGGCACAACCTCGAGCAGGCCAGCGGCAGCCGGCTGCGCTATTCGGCGCTGGTCTCGGTGCAGGGCTCGGAGGCCTTCTGGTCGCGCCAGGGCTACCAGCCGCACGAGGCGCTCGACGCCCGCCAGCAGGCGCACCTGGCCAGCTACGGCATTCCGGCCGTGTACATGGTGCGCAACCTGCACCATTAAACGGCACGAGCGCAGCGACCACCCGGCCGCGCGCACCAAATGGAGCCGCCGGCAGCCCGATAACCAGGTCGCAGACGCCCGATGACGGGGCGTTGCGGCGGCTTGGCAAGGGCCTTGCTGTATCTGTGTCATCGCCCGACCAGGACAGCCCCATGCTGGTGATCCACCGCCGCCTTCCGCCCAGCCCGGGCTGGCAGGCCGAACTCGAACTGACCTTCGATGCCCGCAGCAAGAGCCGCCTGCGCTGCTTCACCCGCAGTGGCGAGGAGGTCGGCCTGTTTCTCGAGCGCGGCCAGCCGCCGCTGGCCGATGGCGAATGCCTGCTGGCCAACGACGGCCGCATCGTGCGCGTCTGCGCCCGCGCCGAGCGGCTGCTGCACGTGACCTGCGCCAATGCCTTCGAACTGACCCGCGCCGCCTACCACCTGGGCAACCGCCATGTCGCCCTGCAGCTCGGCGACGGCTGGCTGCGCCTGCTCGACGACTACGTGCTCAGGGACATGCTGCTGCAGCTGGGCGCGACCGTGGAGCCGGTCGAGGCGCCGTTCCAGCCCGAGCATGGCGCCTACGGCGGCGGCCATCACCATTCGCACGCCGGCGAGGCGGAATTCAGCTACGCACCGCGGCTGCACCAGTTCGGAGCCCGCCAGTGACCAGCCGCATGGCCTGGAGCCTGTTGCGCCTGGCCAGCCCGCAGCTGCCGATCGGCGGCTACAGCTACTCCCAGGGGCTGGAGATGGCCGTGGAGAGCGGCCAGGTAAACGACCCGGACCGCGCCCGGCGCTGGCTGGCCGACCAGTTGCTGCTCAATCTGGCGCGCTTCGAGGCGCCGCTGCTGCTCGCCCACTGCGAAGCCGCGGCCCGCGAGGACTGGGCGGCGCTCGCCGAGCTCGCCGAGCGCCATCGCGCCAGCCGGGAAACCCGCGAGCTGCAGTTGGAAAGCCGGCAGATGGGCTATTCGCTCGGCCAGCTGCTCGACGGCCTGCCGGAACTGGACGCCCCGGCCCGCGCCCTGCTCGCCCGCACCCGCGAGCCCGGCTTGGCGCTGACCTGGGCATTGGCCGCCCGCGCCTGGCGCATCCCGCCGAGCGAGGCGCTGGCCGCCTGGTTGTGGGGCTGGCTGGAGAACCAGCTCGCCGTGCTGATGAAGACGCTGCCGCTGGGGCAGCAGGCGGCGCAGCGGTTGACCTCGCAGCTGTTGTCGGTTCTCGACCAGGCGCAGCGGCAGGCCAGCGAGCTGCCGGAGCGGGAATGGGGCAGCGTGCCGTTCGGGCTGGCGCTGACCAGCATGGCGCATGAGCGGCAGTACAGTCGGTTGTTCAGGTCATGAGGGGTGTGGCACTTGATGCTGGCGGCACCTTTTGCGGCGGGCGGCTCGACAGCGCGGTCTCCACCCCAGGCCACAAGCAAATTCCCGCCGGACAAGGGCGGACGTTTTTCAAACCGGTGGGCAAGCTTCGCGTTACCCACCCTACGGCCTTGCCAATGCATGCCCCGCATCTGCGTGCGGACAGCCAACGAATCCCATTCCCTGCCCACTCCGGCAGCGGCACGCCCTTCGCATCAGCCCCAAGGCAGCCACATCGCCCCCAGAGGAGACCACCCATGACCACCCAACCCCTGCGCGTCGGCATTGGCGGGCCGGTCGGTTCCGGCAAGACCGCCCTGACCCTCGCCCTGTGCCAGGCGCTGCGCGAGCGCTACAACCTCGCCGTGGTGACCAACGACATCTACACCCAGGAAGACGCCCAGTTTCTCGTGCGCAACGAGGCCCTGGCACCCGAGCGGATCATCGGCGTGGAAACCGGCGGCTGCCCGCACACGGCGATCCGCGAGGATGCCTCGATCAACCTCGAGGCCGTGGAGCAGCTCAACCGGCGCTTTCCCGGCCTGGAGCTGATCATCGTCGAGTCCGGCGGCGACAACCTCTCGGCCACCTTCAGCCCGGAGCTGTCGGACCTGACGATCTACGTGATCGACGTGTCGGCCGGCGACAAGCTGCCGCGCAAGGGCGGCCCGGGCATCTGCAAGTCCGACCTGCTGGTGATCAACAAGATCGACCTGGCACCCATGGTCGGTGCCTCGCTGGAGATCATGGAACGCGACGCGAAGACGATGCGCGGCGAGCGGCCGTTCGTGTTCAGCAACCAGAAGGTCGGCCACGGCCTCGAGCAGATCATCGCCTTCATCGAAAAACAGGGAATGCTCGGCACCGCCTGAGCGGAATCATTCCTGCAGGCGCGAGCTTGCTCGCGAAAGACCGCAGGCCGAGGCGCTGCGCCAGCAAGGGCTCGGCGGCTCCAGGCTGCCGCAACGGCAAACCTCATCCGACCGTGACGACTCGCCTCCGACGATTCGCGACCGCCATGCAAAACCAGAGGAACAGTAGATGAACGCGCTCAGAAATTTCACCCTCGCCACCCCCCTGCTGCTCAGCCCGGCGCTGGCCTTCGCCCATGCCGGCCATGACCACGCCGGCGTGCTGTCCGGTATCGCCCACCCGCTGCTGGGCGCCGACCATCTGCTGGCGATGCTCGCCGTCGGCCTCTGGGCGGCGCAGCAGCGCGGTGCGGCACGCTGGGCCCTGCCGCTGGCCTTCGTCGCGACCCTGCTGCTCGGTGGCCTCGCCGGTTTCGCCGGGTTCCGGCTGCCGCTGATGGAAACCGGCATCGCCGGCTCGCTGCTCGCCCTCGGCCTGCTGGTGGCGCTGGCGGTACGCCCGCCGCTGACCGTCGCGACGGGCCTGACGGCGCTGTTCGCCATCAGCCATGGCATCGCCCATGGCCTGGAACTGCCGGCGCTGGCCAGCCCCTGGGGTTATGCGACGGGTTTCGTCGCCGCCACGGCCGCGCTGCATGGGCTCGGCTACCTGCTGGTACGCACCCTGCCGCAGGCCGCGGCACCGCTGGTTCGCCTCGCCGGGGCTGCCGCCGCACTGGCCGGGGCCTGGCTGCTGGCAGCCTGAGGCCGGGCGCTACGCCGGGTGCGTCGCGCCCCGGCGCAGGGCCAGGTTGAGCCGGTCGACCACCTCGGCCCAGTCGGCATCCTCGAGCAACTCGTCACGCAGGAAGGTGGCCTGGGCCGGCGTCCAGAACGGCGCGTCGGCCAGCTCGGTCTCCTCCGGCAGCGGCGAATGGGTCTCGATGAAGCGCCTGATCGAGGCGTCGTCGTTGGGCAGGCCAAGCTGCTCGAACAGCTGGTGGAAGGCGTGGATCGACTGTTCCATGTGAACCTCCGAGGTGGCGGGAATGCACGCTTGAGTATCGTCCATTCCCGCCAGCGCGTCGGCGGCATTCGGCCTCAGCGGAACGGCGGCTCGTCGAAGCTGCGCAGCTTGCGCGAGTGCAGCGAGTTGAGCTGGCAGCGCAGCAGCTCGAGTGCGCAGATGCCGATCTTCAGGTGCTGGGTCACGGCACGCTCGTAGAAGGCGTTGGCCGAGCCCGGCAGCTTGATCTCGCTATGCAGCGGCTTGTCGGAGACGCACAGCAAGGTGCCGTAGGGCACCCGCAGGCGATAGCCCTGGGCGGCGATGGTGCCGCTCTCCATGTCCACCGCCACCGCCCGCGAGAGGTTGATCAGCGGACGCTCCTGCGCCCAGCGCAGCTCCCAGTTGCGGTCGTCGTAGGTCAGCACGGTGCCGGTGCGCAGGCGCTTCTTCAGTGCATCGCCCTGTTCGCCGGTGACCTGCGCGGCGGCGCCCTGCAGCGCCTGCTGCACCTCGGCCAGCGCCGGCAGCGGGATGTGCGGCGGCAGCACGCGATCGAGAATGCCGTCGCGGCGCATGTAGGCGTGGGCCAGCACGTAGTCGCCGATCGACTGCGACTGCCGCAGGCCACCGCAGTGGCCGATCATCAGCCAGCAATGCGGGCGCAGCACGGCCAGGTGGTCGGTGATGTTCTTCGCGTTGGACGGGCCGACGCCGATGTTGACTAGGGTGATGCCGTGGCCGTCCGCGGCGATCAGGTGGTAGGCCGGCATCTGGTAGCGGTGCCAGAGCACGCCGCCGATGATCGCCTGGGCCTCGCCCTCCTCCATGCCGCGCTCGATGACCACGTTGCCCGGCAGCACCATGCGCACGAAGCGGGTGTCCTCGCGCAGCATGTCCAGGCCGTGGCGGATGAACTGGTCGACGTAGCGGTGGTAGTTGGTCAGCAGGATCCACGGCTGCACCTGGCGCCAGTCGCTGCCGGTGTAGTGCACCAGCCGGCGCAGGGAGAAATCCACCCGCGCGGCGTCGAACAGCGCCAGCGGGTACGGGTCGGCGTTCTCCCAGTCGTAGAGGCCGTCGGCGATGTCGTCGGTGGCCGCCGACAGGTCGGTGCTGGGGAACACCCGCGCCAGCTCCGCGGCGGTCACGCCGCTGCCGGCCAGCTCGTCGCCCTGCTCGATGACGTAGGGATAGGGAATGTTGCGCTCGCTGATGCCCACCTCCACCTGCACGTTGAAGTCGCGCATCAGCGGGCGCAGCTGGTCGAGCAGGTAGTTGCGGAAGGCCGCCGGCTGGGTGACGGTGGCGCTGTACACGCCCGGGGTCTGCACCTTGGCATAGGCGCGGGTGGAAGCCGGCACCTCGCCGTGGCACTGGTAGGTCAGGCGCAGCTCGGGGTAGCGGAACAGCGCGCGTTGCGCGGCGTCCGGCTCGATGCGGTCGCTGACGTAGCGCTTGAGCGCCTGGTTGAGCGCGTTGATCGCACGCTGGTGGAGTTCGGCCAGGTGATCGACCGCTGCTTCGGCCGTGCTGGCGACGATGAAACGCTGGTTCTCGGGAGTCATGCGGCGGGGCCCTGTCTATGCGGATGCGGCTATCTTGGCCGGAATCGTTGACGGATGTACATCGCCGACCGGCAAGCCCGGCGGCCGCGGCAAATGCCGCGCAACGAATCTCACCATCGCCGCAGCAAGCGCCATGCCAGGGCCTGCGGCAGCGGCCGCCGGCACACGCCAGCCAGGGCGCAGGCGAAAAAAAACCGATGCCAGGCGGCATCGGTCTTCGTAGCAACCCGGCAGCGCGCTAACGCGCCGCCCGCGTGCCGATCGGCAGCGCCGATTACTTGTCCAGCTTCATGGTGCCGTGCTCGGCCAGGTGCGTGTGCCAGGAGAAGGCCTTCTCCAGCACGTGCGGGGTGTGGCCGCCGCGCTGCTTGGCCTCGTTGAGGTAGTCGCGCGCCTGCTGCTTGTAGTCCGGGTGCATGCAGTTCTCGATCATGCGCTCGGCCGCCTCGATCGGCGCCAGGCCGCGCAGGTCGGCGTAGCCCTGCTCGGTGATGATCACGTCGACGTCATGGTTGGTGTGGTCGACGTGGGTCACGAACGGCACGATCGACGAGACGTTGCCGCCCTTGGCCGTGGAGGTGGTCACGAAGATGCTGATCCGCGCGTTGCGGGCGAAGTCACCCGAGCCGCCGATGCCGTTCATCATGTGCGTGCCGCTGACGTGGGTGGAGTTCACGTTGCCGTAGATGTCCACTTCCAGTGCGGTGTTGAAGGAGATGATGCCCAGGCGACGGATGACTTCCGGATGGTTGGAAATCTCCTGCGGACGGAAAACCACCTTGCCGGCGTACTTGGCCATGTCCGAGGCGAGGTTTTCCACGCGCTTCTTCGACAGCGAGAAGGCGGTACCGGCAGCGAACTTCACCACGCCGGCGTCGATCAGGTCGAACACGCCGTCCTGCAGCACTTCGGAGGCCACCACCAGGTCCTTGAACTCGGAGGTGCGCATGCCGTTCAGCACCGCGTTGGCCACCGAGCCCACGCCCGACTGCAGCGGCGCCAGGCTGTTGGTCAGGCGGCCGGACTTCACTTCGGCACGCAGGAAGTCCAGCAGGTTGTCGGCGATCTTCTGGGTTTCTTCGTTCGGCTCGAACAGCGGCGATGGGATGTCCGGCTGGCTGGACAGCACGATGCCGCGCACCTTGGCCGGGTCCACCGGGATGCCGACGGTGCCGATGCGGGTGCTGACGTCGTAGACCGGGATGTCCTTGCGCGAATTCTCGCCGGCCGGGCCAGGCACGTAGATATCGTGCATGCCTTCGTACTCGCGCGGCGCGGAGGTGTTCAGCTCGACGATGACGTGCTTGGCGGTCTGCACGAAGATCGGCGAGTTACCCACCGAGCCGGTGGGGATGATCTGGCCATCCTCGGTGATGGCCGCGGCTTCGATGATCGCGTAGTCGACCTGCGGCAGCACGCCCTGGCGGATCAGCTCGGCCATGTGCGAGAGGTGCTGGTCGATGTAGAGCACTTCGCCGGCGTTGATCTTCTTGCGCTGCACCGGGTTGCCCTGGTACGGGATGCGCTTGTTGATGATGCCGGCCTCGGCCATGGCCTGGTCAGCCGCCGGGCCCATGGAGGCGCCGGTGAACAGGTTGACCTTGAACTTCTCGTTCTGACCACGGGCGGACAACGCTCTCGGGAACTCCTTCGGCTCGCCGAACAGAGTGAAACCACTCATGCCCAGGGTCATGCCGTCCTCGATCCAAGACGCTGCTTCCTCGGCGGACACGACTTTGTCCAGGAACGCAGCATTGCGAATGTACTTGCTCAAATCCGTTGCCATGCAACACCTCTGTAATCGTTGGAAATCTTCCGTGGTAGGTCTGAATACCCTTCACATAACCTGACGGCCCGTTGGCCGAGTTCAGCGGCACGCTGCCAGCTGCGCCCCGAGGACCGCTCGCGCCAGAACGAACGCGCGTCGAATTGCCCCACCATTCTAGGAGCCCCCGCCATTTCGGCAGCTATACCAAGGTCGACCGTCCCGCCCGAGCCCGGCAGCCAGCACGCCGCCGACCGCAGCTAACCACAACGCAGCGCCCAAGGAAATTACCGTGGACAAGAAGCGCGCCGGGAGCGCTCGATTGCATGCCGGGAACGGCGAATACAGCGGGGCATCTGGGGGGACCGGGAACGCCGGAAGGGCATGGCGGGGGCCCGACCAAGGGCGGTTCATCCCCGCGGGTGCGGGGAACGCGTAGCCGCGCTCGGCGCCGATGCGCTCCAGCTCGGTTCATCCCCGCGGGTGCGGGGAACGCAGACGCAGCTGGTTGATCGTGGCGTCCTTCTCCGGTTCATCCCCGCGGGTGCGGGGAACGCACAGCGCGCACCGGGACCGCGTGCTGAAGGGGCGGTTCATCCCCGCGGGTGCGGGGAACGCGAACGCCAAGAACCTGCCGAAGGACTACATCCCGGTTCATCCCCGCGGGTGCGGGGAACGCGACCTACTCAGGTAATCCAGCGTGACGGTCAGCGGTTCATCCCCGCGGGTGCGGGGAACGCGCGCCTGAAACGCTTCCTTCACCGTCTCGTAGCGGTTCATCCCCGCGGGTGCGGGGAACGCCAATACCTTGTTCATTCGTCTACCCCCTCCGCCGGTTCATCCCCGCGGGTGCGGGGAACGCTCCGTCCACGCCTACGACCGGCACGATGCCTCCCGGTTCATCCCCGCGGGTGCGGGGAACGCCTTGATGCGCATCACGCCGTCAGGCCGCGCCACGGTTCATCCCCGCGGGTGCGGGGAACGCTACCTGGCCTGACCTCCCGACCATCGCGGCGCCGGTTCATCCCCGCGGGTGCGGGGAACGCGCCAGCCAGCAGCAGGATCCCGCCGGGAAACTCCGGTTCATCCCCGCGGGTGCGGGGAACGCACCACGCACGCGAAGCGGTTCGGCTTGAGCGCCGGTTCATCCCCGCGGGTGCGGGGAACGCGCGTTCGGGTGGACTTCGCATATCCAGCATGCCGGTTCATCCCCGCGGGTGCGGGGAACGCCCCTCTATGGCTGGGCGCAAGTAAGGCTGCGCCGGTTCATCCCCGCGGGTGCGGGGAACGCGTGACCGAGAAGTATGCTGAGCCACTCGGCGGCGGTTCATCCCCGCGGGTGCGGGGAACGCATTTTTCGGTGCCTCCCCCGCCAAAGTGGCAACGGTTCATCCCCGCGGGTGCGGGGAACGCCACTCGACGCAGCACACCGCGGACGGATAGGCCGGTTCATCCCCGCGGGTGCGGGGAACGCATAACTCTGCTTCGAATCAGCCAAGTTACTACCGGTTCATCCCCGCGGGTGCGGGGAACGCGTTTCACCGGGCAAGAGGAAGCATGGTGGCCGCGGTTCATCCCCGCGGGTGCGGGGAACGCCGCGTACTGATGCTGAGCGTGCTGGTAGTGCTCGGTTCATCCCCGCGGGTGCGGGGAACGCGCCTAGATCCCCAGGGCGTGTAAGGGGAGTGACGGTTCATCCCCGCGGGTGCGGGGAACGCTGGGGAGTGATCTGGCCGGCGCTGATCTCCGGCGGTTCATCCCCGCGGGTGCGGGGAACGCAGCAGCTCCCGATCAACCAATACCTTGCTCATCGGTTCATCCCCGCGGGTGCGGGGAACGCATCAGCAAGCCGTTGAATGTGAAGTGGCCACCCGGTTCATCCCCGCGGGTGCGGGGAACGCGCGGCTCCGACTGTTGCCGTTGGCGGCGAAGACGGTTCATCCCCGCGGGTGCGGGGAACGCCGCCATTGTCGAGGCGGCAGACTTTGCTCTAACGGTTCATCCCCGCGGGTGCGGGGAACGCCCGTTTTCGCCGTCGTAGTGGTAGTCGCCGGCCGGTTCATCCCCGCGGGTGCGGGGAACGCGCCCACTGGAAGCGCTGGCTGAAGCGTTCGGCTGGTTCATCCCCGCGGGTGCGGGGAACGCCAGCCCCCAGCTCAGCGCCAAGGTTCTCCAGCGGGTTCATCCCCGCGGGTGCGGGGAACGCGACTGCACGGCGTTCGGTGGCGATGTGCTGCACGGTTCATCCCCGCGGGTGCGGGGAACGCGATGGCCAGACCGACGAACACGAAACCAGCACCGGTTCATCCCCGCGGGTGCGGGGAACGCTTCTCGAGCGACTCGGCGACCCGTGCGGCCTTCGGTTCATCCCCGCGGGTGCGGGGAACGCTGGTCGGTGGCCGGCTCGATGCGGTTACCGGTCGGTTCATCCCCGCGGGTGCGGGGAACGCGCGTGACCGATGGCGAAAAACAGATCCGACAGCGGTTCATCCCCGCGGGTGCGGGGAACGCCCGGCGCCGAGAACGTATTCCTGCTGGAGCAGCGGTTCATCCCCGCGGGTGCGGGGAACGCCCAATAATACCTTGATTAACAATCTGTAGCGTCGGTTCATCCCCGCGGGTGCGGGGAACGCTCGCCGTCCACGGTTACAGCGAAGCCGGCCAGCGGTTCATCCCCGCGGGTGCGGGGAACGCGCTGAGGAAAAGATGTGGCAGGAATACCCCAGCGGTTCATCCCCGCGGGTGCGGGGAACGCTCTAAACGTAACTGATTGTTCTCGAAAGAGAAAATCAACCACGCAAAATCTACCGATTTATTTGTTAAAGATCGACGCCTTGCGGAGGCAGGAAGGCGACGAGCCTGAGGCCGTCGTAGTCGATAGGCTCGCGCCGGTTGGCGCCGAGGGTCTGGAAGTCGTACCCGGATTCGCTCTTGCTCGCCCAGGCCATGACCACGTTTCCGTCCTCGAACCCGGCTTCGAGCTGCCGCCAGATCATTTCGCGGGTGCGTCGCGAAACGTCGCCGATATAGACGCCTGCCCGAACCTCCAGCAACCAGATCGCCAGCCGCCCGCGCAGGCGCGGCGGGACGTTTTCGGTGACGACGACGAGAAAGGTCATTACTTCGCCCTGTGGCCGACGTCGCCGTGGGTGGCGGGGTTGGGAATGGCTGGCGGGACGGATTCGGGGGGCGCTTCAGGCGGGTTGATGCCGCCGGCTGCGAGTACTTCCTCGATCAGCGGGATGATGCGCCCGAGCAGCTTGTCCGAGCGGAACAGGTCGCGGCATGCAATCCGCACCTCTCGCTCAGGCTCGGCTGGTGACTTGGCGGCGATGCGAAAGGCCAACGGCACCACGCTTTCAAATTTGAACAGGTCGGCAATGTCGTA
The DNA here is from genome assembly GCF_021726475.1 of Pseudomonas oligotrophica. GTDB lineage: Bacteria > Pseudomonadota > Gammaproteobacteria > Pseudomonadales > Pseudomonadaceae > Stutzerimonas > Stutzerimonas oligotrophica. The sequence goes on along the minus strand of NZ_JAKJRU010000001.1, from coordinate 823,551 downwards.
AACGAAAGACAGCGGCTTGCCGGTATGAATGAAGCCCACGGCCGGCGCATAGCCTGCGGCGAGCACTGCCGCTTCGGTGATGCCATACAAACAGGCAGTAGCGGCAGACAGGCAGCGGTTGGGAATATCTGCTGCGTCCCACTGGTTGCGATCGTAGTTGCGCGCGTGCCAGTTCACCTTGTACTGCTGCGCCAGCAGCTTGTAGGTGCCACGCACCCGCGCCCCCTCGATGCCGCGCAACTGCTCGACGCTACGCCTGGCCGGGGCCGGTTCGTCGAAGCGCACCTCGTACATCTTGCGCACCACCTTGAGCCGCAGGTCGTCATCCAGCGCCAGCCTGGCCTGGTAGAGCAGGCGATCGGCACGCGCGCCGCCGGGCTGCCCGCTGGAGTACAGCCGTACACCCGATTCGCCGACCCAGACCAGCAAGGTACCGACGGTCGCCGCCAGGTTCACCGCAGCGTGGGAGATGCGCGTGCCCGGCTCGAGCATGATGCAGGCCACCGAGCCGACCGGAATGTGCTTGCGCACGCCATTCTTGTCGACCACCACGAAGGCGCCGTCGAGCACGTCGATCTGCCCGTACTGTACGAACACCATGGAGATGCGGTCTTTCATGGGCAGCGGCTTGAGCGGCGGCAACAGGGTCGAAGCCATGTCACTCGACCTCGCCTGTCGACAACCGCGCGACCAGGACACGCATCTGCCGGATGGCGAGTTCGTTCAACCTCTTGAGTCGCTCGGCCTGGCTCAGGCCCTGCTCGATGAAATGCGCATTCATCGACTCCAGGTTCGCCAGGCAGACCAGCTGGTGCACGTCGGCGTGGTCGCGGATGTTGCCCTTGAGCGCCGGATTGGCGTCCCGCCACTCACGCGCGGTGACGCCGAACAGCGCCACGTTGAGCAGGTCGGCCTCGCTGGCGTAGACATGGCTGATCTGCTGTGACGTCAGGGTGTCCGGGATCAGGTTTTCCCGAATGGCATCGGTGTGGATCAGGTAATTGACCTTGGCCAGGTTGCGCCGGATATCCCAGCCCAGCTGCTGGAACTCCTGCTCCTTGAGCCGCTGGAATTCCTTGATGAGATAGAGCTTGAACTCCACCGAGATCCAGCTGGCGAATTCGAAGGCGATGTCCTTCTGGGCAAAGGTCCCACCGTAGCGCCCCGCGCGCGAGATCAGGCCGATGGCACCGGTCTGCTCGATCCACTGCTTGGGCGTCAGGGTGAAGCTGTTGAGGCCGGCCTGTTTTCTAAACCCGTCGAATTCGACGGGTTTGAAGGCTGGGTTATTGAGTTGCTCCCAGATGCCGAGAAACTCGATGGTGTTGCGGTTGCGCAACCAATTGCGGATCAGGTCATCGGTCCGCTCGTTGTTCTTGAAGCGGGCGATATCGGTGATGTTGATGTACTCGACGCCGTCCTGTGTGGCGGTGCCGATCTGCTGGTCGAGCACCTGGAGTTTGGCTTTCATATAGGCTCCTTGCCGGTCGATGGTTGCCAACTGTAGGTGCTCAGCTCCGTCCGAGGCTGAGCAAGCCGCAGCCAAACGCCTTGCCCGGCCCGATGCCGGTCCTCACTGCACGCGCCAGCACATCCGCGTCGTCCACTATGAGCCGCCCCTCGAAACTGGCCCGGAGCAGGCTGATCCGGCTGTCGCCCTTGCGACTGCGCAGCAGTTCGCTACCGGTAACCAGCGCAGCATCGACAGAAAACCCCAGACGCACGCCTTGTCGTGCCAGCCAGGCAAGCTGCGCTTCCTCGGCCATCAGCCCCAGGCGTTTCCCGTTCCGGGTAACCGTGGGGTTGGCAAATAGCCGAAAGCGATAACGTTCACCGACACGAAGACGGGCCTCAGGTTGCCACTCCAGAGTCTCGGCTGTCTCCTTGAGGTAATTCGGCAGTGCTTCGAGAGTCGACCACTGTCCTGCCTCTTCGGACTGCACCAGCACGACCGGCTCGCCCCAGGCCGAAGTCGGCTCGCCGCGCCATAGAAAGCGTGGCGGCGTTTGTTCGCTGTCCTGAACGAAGGCGCGCACCAGGGTGCGGTGCATATCGTAAGGATCGGCAAGGTCGCGGCGCGCCAGGGCGCTACGCGGATCAAGCCGCAGACGGGTCAGGTACATGCGTCACTCCTGTGAAAAACAACTCCGACTTGACGTAACGCGGGCCGAAGCGCCGCGCGGCGAACGGTGCAACGGGCTGATCCAGACGAACGCTGCCTTCATTCGCATGTTCCAGCAGGACGCGCCTGGGTAATTGCGGCAGCACGCCGTTCAGCAGGCACGGCCACTCGGCCAGGACTGTTTCCAGAGGCCGATCGAGCACCGCATCGGGCAGATGCACCGGCAGCGATGGCACGAAACTCTTGCGACCCAGCGCCAATGGCCAGACGGGACGGGCCAGCGCTGCATGGATCTGTTCGAGCAGGTCGCGCCCGCCTTCCAGGCCCACCAGGAATACGGCATCGGCAAGGAAGAAACGCGGGCTGACTACCGTACGCCCAAGGTCTGCCTTGCCGCTGGAGGCAATCGCCACGCCGGTAGCGGTCTGGTAGTCCCGCATCGGCACGCCTTCGCGCTCGACACGCACGCCCATGCGCAACCTCGCCAGATCATCCACCGGCTCGGCGCGGTCGCGCCCCAACGCGGCGCACACCAGCCCAAGCACGCCGGACTTCGAGGGCTCGAGTTGGGTATCCCGCTCGTCGAAGCGGCTGGTCGTGCCCCAGGACTGCATTGGCCCCTGCAGGCGCAGCAGCAAGGTGGCCATGCTCACGCCTCCAGCTCGGCGGCGGCCAGCTCGCGCACACGCTGTGCCAGGGCAACGAGATTGGACGCAGTTTCACCCTTTTCAGCCGGCCAGCAGCCGGTTAGATCGAGCGTCAGCCAGCGATCTTCCGGTGCCGCGTAGACTGCAGCGAGCTTGGCCTCGTAACCGGCCATACGCTCGACGGACTGCTCGGTCAGAGCCCGATCGAGCCGCGGCGTCACGGGTTTTTCGAACGCATTGGCCAGGCTCAGCGGTGTGGCGTGACGCAGGCAAACGCCGATGAATTCCGGCGCGTTATGCGCAGCGAAGCTGTTCTGCTTGCCGCTCGGGATGGCCAGCACCAGCGCACGCGTGAAGGCCTCGACCGCCGAAAGCGCCAGCTCGCGGTCCTGCTGCAAGTTGCCGAGCAGCTTGTGCACATCAAGCACGGCATAGCGGTAAAGGGTGGCTGAATTGAACTCCACCTGGCCGATCATGCCGGCACCGGTTTCATCCTCATCGCCCTTGTCGTCCACGGCGGTGAAATAGTCGAATTCACGCTCGACGCGATGAGTACTGATGGCGTGGGCAACCTGACAGGCGGCGTCCTGATTGACCGATGGCAGGTCAGCCAGCATGCGGCCGAACAAAGCGACGTCGACGGCCTTGCCACCATCCAGCAAAGCCTTGGCCTTCTTCACGATCTCCGCTGGCAGGCTCGCCTTCGCATCCTTCTTGCTTTTCTTATCGCTGCCGACCGGCAGTTCATCCCAGTGTTGTTCGATCAGTTGTGCGAACGCCGCTACTTCGCCCTCACCCAAGAACAGCAGATATTCGGTCTTGCCATCGTCCTTGATCTTGAGACCTGCCGCCGCGAGAGCGACTTCGATCTTGGCCCCGGCCTGCTCGACGTCGCGCCCGGCGAGGCGTTCGAGCAGAAGCGCTTGAAGCTTCTTGGTGCGCACACCGCGATTTGCCGCAGGCAGGAGGTCGTGCTGACTGGCCGCCAGGCGCACCGCGCGCTTGAAGCACTGACTACTGACGCGCGCCCGGCGCTGCCCACCGAAAATCGCATCCTTGGGCGCACCAGTGTCGTCGCGGTTGAGATTGGAAGGGGCGAAGTTCTGGATCAGATGAAACTCGAGAAACAGGCTCATGGATCGGTCTTCCTTTACTCGTTATCGGATGTGTCGGAGGTTGCCGCTCCGGCGGCACGGTAGTAGTCGCGAGCCCAGCGTTGCCGCAGGCGGCTTGGATCGGTGGCGGGATTCATCCACTGCGAAAGGTCCTCGAGCAACTGCGCGTAATTGCAGCCGATCCCGTCGGCCGCCAACAGGCTGATGGCCTGGCGCAGGTAGTCGACGATGTTTTCCGCATCAGCCCCCAGCAGGGCGATGAAGCGCCCCTCGATGCTGGTACTGCCGCGGCGATGCTGTAGCTCACCGAGTGCCGAGGCAAAGCTCTGCGGCGCCTGCAGGGGATGCCGCGCGAAGAGGCCCGCAACCGCGTATAGCGCCAAGCGTCGCGCATCACGCTCATGCACGGCGTTGCCGGCGAAGCGCTCAATGTAGGGAAACGCCTTGGGATAGGCGCCCGGCTCGAACGCCAGGCTGTGGCGCAACACGGCAAGCGCGCCGCGACCGCGCTCCCTGAGCGCCAGCAGATGGACGATGAACTGTTCGGCATGGTCGCTCACGAGGCGGCCTCCTTGTCTGACGTGAGGTGATCAATACGGGAGAGTTGGCGGTTGAGAAGCCCGCAAAAGCGCGGCCAATAGCGCGCATCGGCTCGTATGGCCTGGATCGAGCTGCCAAGCCCTACGAGCACTTCGCTCCAGCCTTGCTCGGCAGCGCTACGCAGGGCGCTCCTCCAGAGCAGGTCGGCATCCTCCGTCTGGCCGGTGGCAATCAGCTCTAGCAACGGGTCCACGCTGCGCTGCGCCTGGGCGAAGTAAGTCGATGCCAGCGAGCCGGCGTCGACCATGCTACGGGCGCGCGTCCGGGTGTCCTTGCTTTTCGAATCGGGCAGCGTCGCGGCGACCAGACCAACCGCCAGTCGCTTGATTTCAGCGAAGAGCGTTTCGGCAACGGCAACCTGTTCGCGAAGATGCAGCGCCTTGTGGGCATCCAGCAAAAGGCCTGCGGGCAGCCGGATCTGCTCCATGCGCCAACGCAAGAGCTTGGCCTGGTCGCTGGCAAGCCCGGCGACCAGCAAGGGCTGATAGACGCTTTCGAAGGGGTTTAGCTGTTGATGCAGGCCGACAGCGTATTGCACAACCGCGGCTGCCTGGGTACTGGCACCAGCGCTCGGCAGCAACGCCGGCAGGTCCCGCCATAGCGCCCTGCCGTCCACAAACGTCAGCCGGACCAACCCGCTACTACCGGCACGAAAGCTCGCCATGGGATCTGGTGCATTGGCATCTTCACCCAAGGCCAGGCCTGCCGCGAAGCGGATCCAGCGAACATGGCCCTGCGCTTCTTCACATAACAGGACAGCCCGGCTCAGCCGGGTGTAACGGTCATTCGGCCCGCTGGCCAGTATGGGATCGCCGCGCAGCGCGGCAATCGTGGGCGCATCGTGCTCCCAGCCCGGCAAGTCGGGGGCTGCACCTTCACGGGGAGATGGATGCAATGCGAGGCACAACGTCTCGGCCAATGTCTTGCCGACCGGCATGACAGCAGCGGTGTTTACCAAGGCACCGGCCTTGTCGGCATCGCGCAGCGTCTTGACCAGCCCGCCGGGCGTGAACTGCAAGAAGCCGAGCAAAGTAGCGAGCGCATCCGCCGGGCGGATCGGCTCGGGCGCGCCATCCCAGGCGTGGTCGAACACGACCGGCGTGTTGCCGTTAGCGCTGGCAAGGGAAATCTGCGTCCACGGCTTGCGCTTGTCGCGGGTTTCTTCCGCTTTGGCCAACGCCGCAACCTGCATGAACGGGTATTCGGGATGGAACAGCCAGAAGCGCTCGCGCCATGCCTCCAGATAAGCGCGGATATCGGCCAGGGGCAGCCCCTCGCGGTACCAGCGCACCCGGTCCTTGTCGCGCCATTGGCCTAATGCTTTGGTCAGTGCGCGGTGGGTGATCGCCAACAACAGCCGATACTGCGCCACCAGGCTCGGCGGCGCTGTCTCGGCCAGGGCGACGATTTCCCCGCTGCGCTCGAACACCTCCAACAAGCCCAGCTCGACCACGCTCCCGTCAGCCAGGCGTACCGGCATCCAGGGTTCGTCCAGCAAGCAGAACGCCTTGCTCATGCCTTCTCCTCGTTCGGTCCTTCGACGGGCAGGTAAACCAGCCCGAGTTCATCATCCAGTTGCAGGCAAAGCCCCTCGTGCGAGTAACGGCCTAGCTGCAGCGGCAACGGATAGCAGTTGCGAAGCAGCGGATGCTGGAACGCAACGGGCAGCTCGTCGCACTTGAAGCGCTTGACCAGGGCCGTGCGCGACACCTTCAACTGGCGGTCGTAAAGGCGCCGCGCCAGCGTGTCGGACAGCGGCCGATCCGGCGCGAACGGTGCCTCGCCCGGACGCACGCACCAGCCGGCATCAGCCAACTCGACCGGAATCAGGGTGATCGACTCTCGGCCCAGGCGGGTCTTGTTTTCCAGCCCGGTGCCCTCGCCCTCCTCGCTGCCGCGCGGCTTGTTGTCGTAGGCGCGCTGCGGTTCGTCCCGCGGGTCGATGGCGATGTTCAGTGCCTCACGACGCTCCTTCTGAATGCGTGCCAGGTATTCGCCGTAGGATTCGATCTCGATCTGCTCACGCGCCGCGGCTTCGAGATCGGCCGGCAGCGCGTCATCGTCGTATACGGCCTGTACCAGGCGGTCGATATCGGCCGGCAGTTGAAGTTCGCGCTCGTCACGCAAGAAGGCCCAGGTCCGCAGCAGGACGTACGGGTCGTAGACATAGCCCCAGGCGGTCTCCTTCAGGTCCGGGAGCTTGTCGCGCTGCAGCCCGGCAACCCATAGCCGCGCCTGGCGATGCGCCGGAGGCCGTTCGCGCTCGTGCCGATGCAGCCGCCCGGCCCGCTGCAACAGCAGGTCGACCGGAGCCAGGTCGCTGAGCATGAAGTCGAAATCGATATCCAAAGACTGCTCGGCGACCTGCGTAGCGATCAGCAGCGCCCGTGGGGGCCGCTCACCCGCAACGCCAAAGGCAGACAACACCTGGCGTTCACGCTCGCCTCGCTCGTCGGCCGGATAGCGTGCGTGGAAAAGGAACAGCTCACAGCTTTCGCCCAGCCGCTCTCGCACACAGCGGTAGAGCTGCTGCGCACGGTCCACAGTGTTGACGATCAGCGCGCCACACCCACCCGTATCCAATAAGCCGATGGCCTGATCGGCCAACGCGTCGATCGATTCGGCCACCCAGGCCAGATGGATAGGCGCCAAGGGGCGAGCGCCGAAGTGCTCGCCGCGCACCCCGCCATCATCCGCCAGCAAAACACGCGGGTAGGCCAGTTCGGGCACGCCGTCTGCGACGCCCCACGCGCGCAACAGCTCTTCTCGTCGGGCCAGCGGCAGGGTCGCGCTCATCAGCACCACCGAGCAGCCCAACGCCCTGAGCCAGCGCAGCAGGGCGACGATCAGGCCATTGGTGTAGGTGTCGTAGGCATGCACCTCGTCCAGCACCACGACCCGGTTGGCCAGGCCCCACAGGCGAACGAAGTGGTGCTTGACATTGAGCACGCCGAACAGCGCCTGATCGACCGTGCCCACCCCATAGGGCGACAGCAGAGGTCGTTTGCGCTGGGAGAACCAGGCCGATGCCGACAGGCTTTCCTGCCGATCATCGGCGATGCCGCGCAGATGTTGGATATCGACGTTCATCGCCGCGCCGCCGTGAACAAGCTGTACGTCCAACGGGCCTTCGCTGAACTGCTCGAGAAAGGTCAGCGCCCGCTTGAACAGCGCGTTGCCCGTTGCCTGGGTGGGGAGTGCGACATACAGCCCACGATGCCCATTGGCTGCCTGCAGACGCAGATGCGCGAGAAAGGCGAGCTCGGTCTTGCCTTCCCCCATGGGCGCCTCGACGAGGACCAGGGCAGGGCCTTGCACGCCTCGCAGCAACCGATCACCGGCCCGTTGCAAGGGACGTGCGCTCAGCCCCGGGCGAGCAACGACCCTGCCCAACAACTCGTCGACGCTGGATGACTGGTCGAGTAGCGGAAAAAAGGCGCGCCAGCCGATGTGCGCCAAGGCAAGGCGCGCCAGGCGACATGCGTCCTGGTAATAGGCATCCAGCTCATCGAAGCCGCGCTGGCCGAGCGCGAACCACTCGGGATTCGAGGCGATCCAGTCGGCGGCGCTGGTCAAGCCGGCCAGCCAGTTCACGGCAGGCAATGAAAGTTCATCGGTCGCAGGACGCTGATCAGGCGCAACGGTGTGCCAAAAGCAACCGAGGATTTCTTGTCGCGCCGCTTCCCATTCAGGGGGCTCGCCTGCGGGCCTGCCCTGATTCGTTTCGTCCGCGAGGAAGTGGTAGCCATGGTGAGCGCTGACGGCCTGCACGGCGTGGCAAAGCCAGCCAGCGTCGGCGATATCCAGACCGTATAGCTCACGGGTGAGTAGAGCTGCAGTGGCCAGATCATGTCGATCCTTGCGGCACGCAGCCGGCGGGAATTCAAGGCCACACGCTATGTCAGCCTGCATGCCCTCGAGCCATTTGGCCTGGAAACCCGGAATCGCCTTGCCGAAATCATGCAAACCCGCCAATGCCGCGATCCAGCGAGACACGGCCGCATGCGGCAAGCCGAATTGCTGCATAGCCCAGCGCAAGGAGGCAGGCGGCTCGAGCGCCAGCAGCGTCTCGACGACAGCCGCCACGTCGAGCAAGTGGGCCAACAATCCATGCCCCGCGGGCTCGCCGCTTTTGGCCCAGAGGGTTCTTGCTGGCCCCGACAGTTCTGAAAACCTGTGCGAGCACATCCTGTGCATATGCAACCTATCGATATCAAATAGCCATCGATAGCTAATCACGCATCAAGTCGCGCTTAAAAGGTCTGTACGGGCAGACAGGTAAAGTTTTCGCTGCGACAGGAGCGCACAGGCACCGTTTGCTAGCGAGCCTTGAGCGTTGATATTCCGTAGCAGCCGTTAGGCGAGCGAGCCAAGCGCGCATCCGATGGACGCCTCGATACGTAGCAAAACAGCGCATACCTAGGCGCGACGGACCTCTACAGCCTGTTCATCCCGAACTCGTGGGAGGGGCTCGACCTGATCTGGTTCATTTCCGCGGGTGCGGGGCATGCGTGGCGGGGTTCTGCAGGTCGAAGTATGTCCGGTTCATCCCCGCGCCTGCGGGGAACACTCGCTGACTTCCCGACCGCCGAGAAGGAGGAGCGGTTCATCCCCGCGCCTGCGGGGAACACCATTCGTCCCGGGTTTTCCAGCTGTGGACGGTCGGTTCATCCCCGCGCCTGCGGGGAACACTAGCCGGTGTCCTGGTTGTGGAACTGGCGCCCCGGTTCATCCCCGCGCCTGCGGGGAACACGAGCGGAACGCATCGGAGCACGCTCGGTCGGCCGGTTCATCCCCGCGCCTGCGGGGAACACCGCGGGCGAGCCTCGGACGAGTTCGGCAACGCCGGTTCATCCCCGCGCCTGCGGGGAACACTCGTACGCCGGCTTAACAGGTAACTTTGTACCCGGTTCATCCCCGCGCCTGCGGGGAACACCCCGTTCGACCGGAGCCGGCCGACGCCGGCGGCGGTTCATCCCCGCGCCTGCGAGGAACACTCGCTGGCGATCTTCGCCACCATGTCGCCCAGCGGTTCATCCCCGCGCCTGCGGGGAACACGACGGATTCGGCGCCCAGGAAGGCATGCACGCCGGTTCATCCCCGCGCCTACGGGGAACACTTCCACCGTGCGGCCAGTCTGCGTTCCGTAGTGCGGTTCATCCCCGCGCCTGCGGGGAACACACGCGGGAACAGCATGCGGGCGGCCTTGATGCCGGTTCATCCCCGCGCCTGCGGGGAACACACCAGGCGCCCGGCCGATGCCGCGCCGCGGCGCGGTTCATCCCCGCGCCTGCGGGGAACACGACGAGGGCGAGATCGAGCTGCTCGAGGAGGCCGGTTCATCCCCGCGCCTGCGGGGAACACAAGCGGACTCCCCCCAGTTATCCGCCTGCGGCCGGTTCATCCCCGCGCCTGCGGGGAACACGCTCGGAACAGATCAGCAGCGCGAGCGACTCCAGGTTCATCCCCGCGCCTGCGGGGAACACGGAAAAGTCGCGCATCGGCTTCCATGGCCACGCGGTTCATCCCCGCGCCTGCGGGGAACACGATTTCAGGTCACGCTGAAGTCTGAGCAGTTGCGGTTCATCCCCGCGCCTGCGGGGAACACTTGACCACCTCACCCCGAACACCGTCCTGAACCGGTTCATCCCCGCGCCTGCGGGGAACACACTCCAGGGCATGGGCCGCATGGTCGTAGCTGCGGTTCATCCCCGCGCCTGCGGGGAACACGCCCGGATGTCTCGAACGACGTTTCTGTGCTGCGGTTCATCCCCGCGCCTGCGGGGAACACATCCGGCCGCCGTGGCCGTGGCCGTGCGTGACCGGTTCATCCCCGCGCCTGCGGGGAACACGCTGGCGTCGCGATCATCGGTATCGCGATGGCCGGTTCATCCCCGCGCCTGCGGGGAACACCTCCGCCCGCAGTGCTCTAATGCTACAGACCGCGGTTCATCCCCGCGCCTGCGGGGAACACGTCGACTCTGCAGCTCCTAGGCCTGACAGGATCGGTTCATCCCCGCGCCTGCGGGGAACACTTGTGTTTCGTCTTCGGGAAGTCCGCAATCGGCGGTTCATCCCCGCGCCTGCGGGGAACACGCGACGCGGAACCAGCGGGATTTGAATTTGCGCGGTTCATCCCCGCGCCTGCGGGGAACACCGCCAATTCATGACGGTGCATCGAATACCATTCGGTTCATCCCCGCGCCTGCGGGGAACACGCGGCCTCACCCAAGAGGACGTTGCGAAGCGGCGGTTCATCCCCGCGCCTGCGGGGAACACGAGAACTAAATATGTACGCTGAATTGTACAAACGGTTCATCCCCGCGCCTGCGGGGAACACTCCAATCGTATGCGTCTGATCGGCAATGGAAAATCCCTATCGCCGCAAGCTACCGCGCCGGCCGGTTACTCAGCTCGGGGTGGAGCGGTCGAGGATCGGTGGCAGGGCGATGCCGCGTGGCAGGGTGCCGTAGGCGCGGCGGCTGCTGGCCAGGCGGCTGGCGATGAAGGCGTCGCTCACCGCGCTGTTGCCGGCCTCGAGCAGGAGCCTGGCCTGCAGGGCGATGGCCAGGTCTTCGGTGAGCTGGCGGGCGCGGTACTGGCTGTCGTCGGCGTCGTGCAGGTCGCGCTTGAGGCGGGCGATATGCGTGGCCAGATGGCGGTCGCCGTGGCCGTCGCCGAGTTCGGCGAACAGCACGTCGAGCACGCCGGCTTCCTTCGACAGCGTGCGCAGCACGTCCAGGCACTGGACGTTGCCCGAGCCTTCCCAGATGGAATTGACCGGCGCCTCGCGGTAGAGCCGCGGGAGGATGGTTTCCTCGACGTAGCCGGCTCCGCCCAGGCATTCGCTGGCCTCGGCGATCATTTCCGGGGCGCGCTTGCAGATCCAGTACTTGCCGACTGCGGTCACCAGCCGGGCGAACTTGTCCTGGGCCTCGTCGGCCCGGTTGTCCAGCGCATGGCCCATGCGCAGGGTCAGCGCCAGGGCCGCTTCGCTTTCCAGGGCGAGGTCGGCGAGCACGTTCTGCATCAGCGGCTGCTCGGCGAGCGCACGCCCGCCGACCCGGCGGTGGCGGCAGTGATGGAGGGCCTGGGTCAATGCCTGGCGCATCAGCGAGCTGGAGCCGACCATGCAGTCGAAGCGGGTCGAAGCGACCATCTCGATGATGGTCGGCACGCCGCGGCCCTCGTCACCGACCATCCAGGCCAGCGCGCCGCGGAACTCCACTTCGCTGGAGGCGTTGGCCCAGTTGCCGAGCTTGTTCTTCAGGCGCTGGATCTCGAAGGCGTTGCGCGTGCCGTCCGGCCGATGGCGCGGCAGCAGGAAGCAGGACAGCCCCTTGTCGGTCTGCGCCAGGGTCAGGAAGGCGTCACACATCGGCGCCGAGCAGAACCACTTGTGGCCGACCAGCTCGTAGGCCTGGCCCGGCCCGCCGGCGCCGACCGGCCAGGCGCGGGTGGTGTTGGCGCGCACGTCGGTGCCGCCCTGCTTCTCGGTCATGGCCATGCCGATGGTGACACCGGCCTTGTCCTCCATAGGCACATTGCGCGGGTCGTATTCGGTGGCGAGGATCTTCGGCAGCCAGCGCTCGGCCAAATCCGGCTGCAGGCGCAGCGCCGGCACGCTGGCGTAGGTCATGGTCAGCGGGCAACTGGTGCCGGCCTCGGCCTGGTTGTGCAGGTACATCAGCGCCGCGCGCGCCACCTGCGCGCCGGGCTGCGGATCGGTCCAGGGCAGCGAGGGGATGCCGTGCTCGATGGCGGTGCGCATCAGCTCGTGGTAGGCCGGGTGGAAGTCGACCTGGTCGATCCGGTGGCCGTAGCGATCATGGCTGCGCAGCTGCGGCTTGTTCTCGTTGGCGAGAAAGCCGGCAGCCATCAGCGGGCCGCCGGCGAGGGCGCCGTAGGTGTCCAGGCGCGGCTCGGCCCAGGTGCCGCCGAAGCGCGCCACCCACTGCTGCAGCGGCAGGTCGAGGCGGTAGAGGTTGGCGCCGTCCAGCGGCGGCACCTGGTTGATGACCTCGTGGGTTTCGGCACAGGGATGCGGCAGCATGGCGGGCTCCTTCTCGATCGGCTGGAGGACGATCTGAGTGAAGCACGATCGGCCGGGGTGCTGAAGCGAGGTATGCGCCAAAGAGCCTGCCGATCGGTCCCGCGCTCAGACGGCCTGGACGATGCCCGCAGGCGGCGTCACCTGCTCGCCCTCGGCCAGCGGCAAGCGCAGCTGCAGGCCGAAGCAGCTGCCGGCACCCGGGCTGGAATGGTGGCCGAGGGCGCCGCCGAGGACCTGCGCCAGATGGCTGCAGATCGCCAGGCCGATGCCCAGCCCGCCATGACGGCGGGTCATGGAGCCATCCAGCTGGCGGAAGTGTTCGTAGACCAGCCCACCCTCCGGTGCGCTGAAGCCGATGCCGCTGTCGATCACCTCCAGGCGCACCGGCAGCACGCCGTCCGCTTCCGGCGCCGCGGTCATGCGCAGCGTCACGCCGCCGCCGTCGGTGAACTTGATGGCATTGTCCAGCAGCCGCGACAGGCACTGGAGGATGCGCTCCTCGTCGCCCAGCAGCGGCCGCTCCAGCCCCGGCGCGCATTCGACCCGCAGCACCAGGCCCTTGGCCTGCGCCTGCAGCTCGTATTGCCGACGCAGGCACTCGGCGATGTCGCCCAGGCGCAGCGGCGCCGGCCGCGCCGCCACCCGCCCGGCACGCAGTTCGCAGAGCAGCAGCAGGTCGTCGACCATCCGCAGCATCGCCCGCGCCGAACGCTCGGCCAGGCCGTGGAACTGCGTGCGCTCCTCTGCGCTCTCCGCATCGGGCAGCAATTGCAGGGCACCGCTGACGCCCATCATCGGCGTGCGCAGTTCGTGGCTGACGGTGGCGAGGAACTCGTCCTTCAGCCGATTGCTCTCGGCCAGCTGGCCGTTCAGGCGGGCCAGCTCGGCCCCGCTGGCCTCGAGGATCGCCGTGCGTTCGTCGCGCAGGGCATTGATACGGTCGGCCAGCGCCAGCGAGAGCAGCGCCACCTCGATGGCCGAGCCGATCTGGCTGGCATACATGGTCAGGAAGGTGTGCGGCAGGTAGCCGAGCACCATCAGGGTGTTGATCTGCCCGCCCAGCAGCAGCGCGCTCCAGGCGATGACGAAGTAGCGGGCGACGCGCATCCCGCTGGCCCAGGCGGCGATGCCGGCGGCGAACACCACCAGGGTGAAGAGTAGCGCCAGCAGGGTCGCCATGCGCAGCGACAGGCTGTAGTCGGCCCACAGCGCCAGCGCCATGACCAGCCCGGCCATGCCCATCATCAGCAGCAGCAGGCGGTCGATCCACGGGCTGTGCCTGGCGGTCTGCAGGAAGCTGCGGGTGAACTGGCAACCGAACAGCCCCGCCGCGCCGATCAGCAGCGGCGTGGCCAGGTTGGCCCACAGCGGGTGGTCAGGCCAGAGGAACTGCACCCCGGCACCGTTGACCGAGACCTGGTACAGCCCGAAGGTCGCGATGTAGGCGATGTAATAGAGGTAGCTGGCGTCGCGGATGCCGAGGTAGACGAACAGGTTGTAGACCAGCATCACCAGCAGCACGCCGTAGATCAGCCCGAGCACGTAGATGCGCTTGGGCTGGTATTCGAGGTAGGCATCCTGCGACCAGAGCGTCAGCGGCGCCTGCACCGAGCCCTGGCTCTGCAGGCGCAGGTAGACCTGCTGCGGCACGCCCGGCTGCAGGTCGAGGGCGAACAGGTAGTCGCCCTGGAGGAACTGGCGGTCGGAGAACGGGTGGGTATCGCCGGTGCGCCAGGCCAGGCGATAGCCGCCCTGGCCATCGGGCACGAACAGCTGGATATCGTCCAGCGGCGGATAGGCCAGCTCCAGCAGCCAGCGGCGCGCCGCCACGTCGGTGCCGGGGCGGTAGAGCAGGTCCAGGCGCAGCCAGTAGGCCGAACGCGAGTAGCCGGCATTGAGCACCGCACGGTCGTGCGGCTGGAAGCGCTCGGCGAAGGCCCCGCGCACCTGCTCGATGTCCGCGGTGCCGCTGGCATCCTCGAACACCGCGAGATGCTCGCCGAGGGCGAGGCGCTCGGTGCGCTCGTCGAGTTCGACGGCGCCGGCAAGCGCCGGCAACAGCCCCAGGAAAAGGAACAACAGCCAGGAATATCCCATGAGGTGTCTCGACAGCGGGTCCGGTGAATGCGCTGACAGTAGCGTCAAGCGTGGCAAAGTGGAATCGCGCGCGGCGGCCGGGTGACGGCCGTTGCAGGTATGGCGGACTCCTCTGACTCACCCCGGCGCTGGCGCGGCACATCGGCACGCACCGGCGCGGCGGCCGCGCGCGAGCTTTGGTGGTAAGCTCACGCGCCATGTCCGTCCCCGCCCGCCTGCCCGCCGTCACGCCGGCACGGCGCGCCCCGATGCAGGAAACCGCCGCATGCACAGCCACCCGTCGCGTCCCGTCGTCCTCTGCCTGTCCGGCCACGACCCGGTCGGCGGTGCCGGCCTGCAGGCCGATATCGAAGCGCTGCTGGCGCAGCAGTGCCACGCCGCCCCGGCGGTCACCGCGCTGACCGTGCAGGACACCGTCGACGTCACCGATTTCCGCGTGCTGGACCGCGCCTGGGTGCTGGCCCAGGCCGAGGCGATCATCGCCGACCTGCCGGTGGCAGCGGTCAAGCTCGGCATGCTCGGCTCGGTGGAAATGGTCGAGACGGTGCTCGAGATCATGGGCCGCCTGCCCGGCGTGCCGCTGGTCTGCGACCCGGTGCTGCGCGCCGGTGGCGGTGGCTCGCTGGGCAAGGACGAGGTCGGCTACGCATTGCGCGAGCGGCTGTTCCCGGCCTCGACCATCGCCACGCCGAACCTGCCCGAGGCACGCATCCTCGCCGAGCTGCCCGAGGGCACGGCCGACGAATGCGCCGAGCGCCTGCTGCCGCACATCGAACACCTGCTGATCACCGGCGGCCATGGCGACGAGCACGAGGTGCACAACCGCCTCTACTGCCGCGACGGCAGCCGCCACGACTTCACCTGCGCGCGCCTGCCGGGCAGCTACCACGGCTCCGGCTGCACCCTGGCCAGCGCGCTGGCCGGCCGCCTGGCGCTCGGCCAGGACGTGGTCGGCGCCGTGCGCAGCGCGCTGGACTACACCTGGCGCACCCTGCGCGATGCCGAGGCACCGGGCCGCGGCCAGTACATCCCGCGGCGCCTGCCGCTGGACCTGGCCTGAGGACGCGCCATGAACAACCTGCGCGGTCTCTACGCCATCACCGACAGCACCCTGCTCGCCGACGGGCGCCTGCTGCCCTACGCCGAGGCCGCCCTGCGCGGCGGCACGCGGCTGCTGCAGTACCGCGACAAGTCGCGCGACGAATCCCGCCGCCTGCGCGAAGCCCAGGCGCTGCAGGCGCTGTGCGAGCGCCACGGCGCCGAGCTGATCGTCAACGACGACGCCGAGCTCGCCGCGCGCCTCGGGGCCGGCCTGCACCTCGGCCAGGAGGACGGCTCGCTGGCGGCCGCACGCGCGCTGCTCGGCCGCCGGGCGGTCATCGGCGCGACCTGCCATGCGCGCCTGGAACTGGCCGAACAGGCCGCCGCCGAAGGCGCCAGCTATGTCGCCTTCGGTCGCTTCTTCGACTCGCGCACCAAGCCCGGCGCCCCGGGCGCCGACATCGCCCTGCTCGAGCAGGCGCGCCGCCAGCTGCAGCTGCCGATCGTCGCCATCGGCGGCGTGACCCTGGACAACGCCACATCCCTCATCGCTGCCGGCGCCAGCCTGGTGGCGGTCGTCCATGCGCTGTTCGCCGCCGACTCGGCCGCCGAGGTCGAGCGTCGCGCGCGGGCGTTCAGCCAGCTGTTCGAATCCATCTGACCATCCCGGCGGTCGATACCGCCGCTGTTTTGCGAGGCCCCGCATGTCCCGTTCCGAAGCACTCTTCAATCAGGCCCAGACCCACATCCCCGGCGGCGTCAACTCGCCGGTGCGCGCGTTCCGCAGCGTCGGCGGCACGCCGCTGTTCCTCAAGCACGCCGAGGGCGCCTACGTCATCGACGAGGACGACAAGCGCTACGTCGACTACGTCGGCTCCTGGGGCCCGGCGATCCTCGGCCACAGCCACCCGCAGGTGCTCGATGCGGTGCGTCGGCAGTTGGAGCACGGCCTGTCCTACGGCGCGCCGACCGCGATGGAGACGGCGATGGCCGAGCGCGTCTGCGCGCTGGTGCCGTCGATGGAAATGGTGCGCATGGTCAGCTCCGGCACCGAGGCGACCATGAGCGCCATCCGCCTGGCCCGCGGCTATACCGGTCGCGACGCCATCATCAAGTTCGAAGGCTGCTACCACGGCCACTCCGACAGCCTGCTGGTCAAGGCCGGCTCGGGCGCCCTGACCCAGGGCGTGCCGAGCTCGGCGGGCGTGCCGGCGGACTTCGCCAAGCACACCCTGACCCTGGCCTACAACGACCTCGCCGAAGTCGAGGCCACGCTCGCGGAAAAGGGCGAGCAGGTCGCCTGCATCATCGTCGAGCCGGTGGCCGGCAACATGAACTGCGTACCGCCGGCGCCGGGCTTCCTCGAAGGCCTGCGCCGCCTGTGCGACGCGCACGGCGTGGTGTTGATCTTCGACGAGGTGATGACCGGCTTTCGCGTCGCCCTCGGCGGCGCCCAGGCCTACTACGGCGTGACCCCGGACCTGTCGACCTTCGGCAAGATCATCGGCGGCGGCATGCCGGTCGGTTGCTTCGGCGGCAAGCGCGCGATCATGGAGTGCATCGCCCCGCTCGGCCCGGTCTACCAGGCCGGCACGCTGTCGGGCAATCCGCTGGCGATGGCTGCCGGCCTGACCACCCTCGAGCTGATCAGCCGCCCCGGCTTCCACGCCGAACTGAGCGACTACACCACACGCATGCTCGACGGCCTGAAGGCGCGCGCAGCGGCGGCCGGCATCCCCTTCGTCACCACCCAGGTGGGCGGCATGTTCGGCCTGTACTTCAGCGAGGCAAGCGAGATCGTCACCTTCGCCGACGTCATGGCCAGCGATGCCGAGCGCTTCAAGCGCTTCTTCCACCTGATGCTCGACGGCGGCGTGTACCTGGCGCCGAGCGCCTTCGAGGCCGGCTTCACCTCCATCGCCCACGGCGATGCGGAGCTGGCGATCACCCTCGACGCCGCCGAACGCGCCTTCGCCGGCCTCAAATGAGCGGAGTGGCGCTGACGCTGTCCGCCGCGCTGCTGGCCCTGGCGGCCGGTAGCTCGGCGCTGGCCGTCGGTCGCTGCCGTCGCCAGGCCGGCGAGGCCGAGCAAGCGGCGCTGTTCTGCGCCCTGCTCGGCCTGACCCTGACTGCCGCGCTCGGCTGCAGCCAGGCCGCCGCCGGGCTGGGCGCCGATACCCGGGCGCTGACGAGCTGGCTGCAGCAGGCGACGCTGCAACTGGGCGTGCCGCTGCTGGCGCTGGCCTGCCTGGCCGGCGCACGTGGCTGGCAATGGAGCCGACCGACCTGGGGCCGCCTGCTGCTGGGCCTGTGCGCATGCTTCGAGCTGGCTCGCCAGGCCGGCTGGAGCGCGCCCTACGCGCTGACGCTGGCACTGGCCAGCGCCCTGCTGCTGGCCTACGCCGGACTCGTGCACTGGCCGGAGCGCCGGATCGCACTGGCCGGTATCGCCGCAGGCGCGCTGCTGCTGCCGAGTGCGCCCTGGCGGGGGCCGATCGACGCGGCGCTCGGCAACCTGCTGCTGGCCCTGGCGCTGCCGCCCGCTGCGCTCCTGCTGCGGCTTTGCCAGCGCAGCGCAAGCCAGCCAGCGCCGGCCGCCGCCGGCTGAGGCGCCCGGCCCGAAAGGCTTTGTAAGCTGCCCGCGGCTTATCCCATAATGTGACCGCCGACGCGTTTGCGCGGCTGTCCCATTAAAACGCCCTGATCCTCGAGGCGCTCCAATTGATGACCCGCACCGGCCGCATTCTGTCCCTGGGCTGCCTGCTCCTCGCCTTGCCGACGATGGCCCTGGCCGGTGGCAACTCACTGCTGGTGCCGGCCACCGCACGCTGCGCGCTCAATGCACTGCCCGAGGAACTGTCCGCGGCCCTGCGGGCCTGCCAGCAGGCGGCCAGCGAAGGCGATGCCCAGGCGGCCTTCGAACTGGGCGAGTTCTACCACGACGGCAAGCGCGCTCCACGCGACCTGAACAAGGCGCTGCACTGGTTCGAGCAGGCCTCGCTCAAGGGCCACGCCAACGCACAGCATCGCCTGGGCATCATGTTCTTCCGCGGCGAGGGCGTGCAGGCCAACAACGTGCAGGCCTACATCGTGCTGAAGATGGCCGCGGTCAACGGCGACGAAGACGCGCTGGACACCGCCGACCGGGTGGCCAACCAGATGCGCCGCGACGAGCTGGAAATCGCCACCCAGGTGCTCGGGCAGATCTTCCGCGAATACCTGCAGGAGCTGCAGGCCGCCGATTCGCCTTTCGCCCCCTGAGCCGGCAGCGACGATCGCGCGCTTTCCCCCTCCCCTGCAGGCGCTTATAATCGCCGGTCATTTTTTGCACAACGCCGGCCCGTAACATGTCCCGCAAGCTTTTCATCGAAACCCACGGCTGCCAGATGAACGAGTACGACAGCTCGCGCATGGCCGACCTGCTGGGCGAGCACCAGGCCCTGGAGATCACCGACAACCCGGCCGATGCCGACGTGATCCTCCTCAACACCTGTTCGATCCGCGAGAAGGCCCAGGAGAAGGTGTTCTCCCAGCTCGGCCGCTGGCGCGAACTCAAGCAGGACAACCCGCAGCTGGTGATCGGCGTCGGCGGCTGCGTGGCCAGCCAGGAAGGTGCGGCGATCCGCGATCGCGCGCCCTACGTCGACGTGGTGTTCGGCCCGCAGACGCTGCACCGCCTGCCGGAGATGATCGACGCCGCGCGCACCACGAAAAAGCCCCAGGTGGACATCTCCTTCCCCGAGATCGAGAAGTTCGACCGCCTGCCCGAGCCGCGCGTCGACGGCCCCAGCGCCTTCGTCTCGGTGATGGAAGGCTGCAGCAAGTACTGCACCTTCTGCGTGGTGCCCTACACCCGCGGCGACGAGGTCAGCCGGCCGATGCCCGACGTGCTCGCCGAGATCGTCCACCTGACCGAAGGCGGCGTGAAGGAAGTCACCCTGCTCGGGCAGAACGTCAACGGCTATCGCCACGACGGCCATGATTTCGCCGACCTGCTGCATGCGGTGGCGGCCATCGACGGCATCGAGCGCATCCGCTACACCACCAGCCACCCGCTGGAGTTCTCCGACGCGATCATCCAGGCCCACGCCGACATCCCGCAGCTGGTGCGCTACCTGCATCTGCCGGTGCAGTCCGGCTCCGACCGGGTGCTGGCGGCGATGAAGCGCAACCACACGGCGCTGGAGTACAAGTCGCGCATCCGCAAGCTCAAGGCGGCGGTGCCGGGAATCCTGATCAGCTCGGACTTCATCGTCGGCTTCCCCGGCGAGACCGAGAAGGACTTCGAGCAGACCATGAAGCTGATCGAGGAGGTCGGTTTCGACTTCTCCTTCTCCTTCGTCTACAGCGCCCGCCCCGGCACGCCCGCGGCGGACCTGGCCGACGACACCCCGGAAGAGGTGAAGAAGCAGCGCCTGGCCAGGCTGCAGCACCGCATCAGCGAGCTCGGCTTCGAGAACAGCCGACGGATGGTCGGCACCAACCAGCGCATCCTGGTGACCGACTACTCGAAGAAGGACCCAGGCATGCTGCAGGGCCGCACCGAGCACAACCGTATCGTCAATTTCCGCTGCGACAACCCGCGGCTGATCGGCCAGTTCGTCGACGTGCACATCGACGACGCCCTGCCGCACTCCCTGCGCGGCAGCCTGCCGGGCTGACCGTTCCGGCGCCGGCCCCGGCTAGCCGGGGCCTGGCAGGCCGAACGAGCGCCGGCTTTCGGCTTTGCCCGGGCGGCGCTATTCTCTTTTCACCAATTCGCCGCCTACGGCCATATCGAAAGCCCTTGAACGCACCCATAGAACCCCATCGTTTCACCCTCGAACCCTTTGAAGCGCGCCGCTTCGCCAATCTCTGCGGCCAGTTCGACGAGCACCTGCGACTGATCGAACAGCGCCTCGCCCTGGAAATCCGCAACCGTGGCAACCAGTTCGAACTGGTCGGCCCGAAGGATGCCGCCCGCTCGGCAGAAAACCTGCTGCGCCGCCTGTACCGCGAAACCAAGACCACCGAGCTGTCGCCGGACACCGTGCACCTGTTCCTGCAGGAGTCGGGCATGGAGGAGCTGGCCAACCCCAGCGCCAACCAGGGCGTCAGCCTGCGCACGCGCAAGGGCAACATCCGCCCGCGCGGGGCCAACCAGCAGCGCTACGTCAAGGCGATCCTGGACAACGACATCAACTTCGGCATCGGCCCGGCCGGCACCGGCAAGACCTACCTGGCGGTGGCCTGCGCGGTCGATGCGCTGGAGCGCGAGCAGGTCCGCCGCATCCTGCTGGTGCGCCCGGCGGTGGAGGCCGGCGAGAAGCTCGGCTTCCTGCCCGGCGACCTGGCGCAGAAGATCGACCCTTACCTGCGCCCGCTGTACGACGCGCTCTACGAGATGCTCGGCTTCGAGCACGTGGCGCGGCTGATCGAGAAGCAGGTGATCGAGATCGCCCCGCTGGCCTACATGCGCGGGCGCACGCTGAACAACAGCTTCATCATCCTCGACGAAAGCCAGAACACCACCCAGGAGCAGATGAAGATGTTCCTGACCCGCATCGGCTTCGGCTCCACCGCGGTGATCACCGGCGACATCACCCAGGTCGACCTGCCGCGCGGCACCAAGTCCGGCCTGGCCCACGTGATCGAGGTGCTCAAGGACGTCAAGGGCATCAGCTTCACCCACTTCCAGCCCAAGGACGTGGTGCGCCACCCGCTGGTGCAGCGCATCGTCGAGGCCTACGACGCCTTCGAGGCACCGGCGGCGAGCCGTCGCCCGGGCGAGGAGCCGCAAGCGTGATCGAGCTGGACCTGCAGCTGGCCAGCGAGGCCGCGGTACCTGCCGAGGCCGACCTGCGCCGCTGGTGCGAGCTGGGCCTGCGCCAGCGCAGCGCCGACTCCGAGCTGACCATCCGCGTGGTCGACGAAGCCGAGGGCCGCGAGCTGAACCGCACCTGGCGGCACAAGGACTACGCCACCAACGTGCTGTCGTTCCCCGCCGAGGTGCCCGAGGGCATCCTCGACATCCCGCTGCTCGGCGACCTGGTGATCTGCGCCCCGGTGGTCGCGCGCGAGGCCGCCGAGCAGGGCAAGCCGCTCGAGGCGCACTGGGCGCACCTGGTCATCCACGGCTGCCTGCACCTGCTCGGCTACGACCATATCGAGGATGAGGAAGCCGAGGAGATGGAGGCGCTGGAGCGCGAGCTGCTCGCCGAGCTCGGCCACCCCGATCCCTATGCAGAACAACAGCCCGAAGCGGGCACTGGCAAGGACCATTGAGTCACACACCATGAGCGAAGACCGATCGATCAGCGGGCAGAAGTCCTGGCTGGAGAAAATCACCCAGGCTTTTGCCCACGAACCCAAGAATCGCCAGGAACTGCTGGAAATCCTGCACGAGGCGCACGACAACAAGCTGCTCGACAGCGAGGCGCTGGCCATCGTCGAGGGCGCCATCCAGGTCGCCGACCTGCAGGTACGCGACATCATGGTGCCGCGCTCGCAGGTCATCAGCATCCGCGCCGACCAGTCACCGCGTGAATTCCTCCCGGCCATCATCGAGGCCGCCCACTCGCGCTACCCGGTGGTCGGCGAGAGCCTCGACGAGGTGATCGGCATCCTGCTGGCCAAGGACCTCCTGCCCTTGGTCCTGCAGGACGACCAGCAGGCCTTCAACATCAAGGACCTGCTGCGCCCGGCGACCTTCGTGCCGGAATCCAAGCGCCTGAACGTGCTGCTGCGCGAGTTCCGCGCCAACCACAACCACATGGCGGTGGTGATCGACGAATACGGCGGCGTCGCCGGGCTGGTCACCATCGAGGACGTGCTCGAGCAGATCGTCGGCGACATCGAGGACGAGCACGACGTCGAGGAAGACAGCTACATCCGCCCGCTGCCCTCCGGCGATTTCCTGGTCAAGGCGCTGACCCCGATCGACGAGTTCAACGACTACTTCGAGGTCGAGTTCCCCGACGACGAGTTCGACACCGTCGCCGGCCTGGTGATGAACGCCTTCGGCCACCTGCCCAAGCGCAACGAGATCATCGAGATCGACGGCTTCCGCGTGCGCGTGCTCAACGCCGACAGCCGCCGGGTGCACATGCTGCGCATGACCCGCCTGGAACGCGAAGGTCGCTGATTCCCCGCCGCCAGGCCCGGCCATCCGGCCGCGGCCCGTGCGGCAGCCGTCCCGCCCGCGCCCTGCGCTTGCCCGCTGGCGCGCCTGGCCTTAGCCTCGCTCCCTTTGTCGCGCAAGGAACTCCCATGCCCTGGATCACCCGTCCCGGCTGGCCGGGCAACCTGCTGGCCCTCGCGGCCGGCACCCTGACCACCCTGGCCCTGGCACCGTTCGATTTCTGGCCACTGGCGCTGGTCTCGCTGGCGCTGCTCTACCTCGGCCTGCGCGAGCTGAGCCCGGGGCAGGCGGCACGCCGCGGCTGGTGCTACGGCTTCGGCCTGTTCGCCTCGGGCGTGAGCTGGGTCTATGTCAGTATCCACGATTTCGGCGCCGCCGCGCCGCCGCTGGCCGGGCTGCTGACGTTCGGCTTCGTCGCCGGCCTGGCGCTGTTCCAACTGCTGTTCGGCTGGCTGTGGGCACGCTGGCTGCGTCGCGCGCAGGCGCCGCTGGCCGACGCCCTCGCCTTCGCCGCGCTGTGGACCGCCATCGACGCACTGCGCGGCTGGCTGCTGACCGGTTTCCCCTGGCTCTACGCCGGTTACAGCCAGCTCGACGGCCCGCTGGCGGGCCTGGCGCCGCTGGGTGGCATCTGGCTGCTGACCTTCTGCCTGGCGCTGAGCGCCGCGCTGCTGGTCAACCTGCCGCGACTAGGGCGGCGAGCGGCCGTGCTGGTGCCGGCGCTGGGCCTGCTGCTCGCCCCCTGGCTGGCCGGCGTCCTGCTCGGCGCGCATGCCTGGACCGCGTCCAAGGGCGATCCGCTGAGCGTCGCCGCAGTACAGGGCAACGTGCACCAGAGCCTGAAGTGGGACCCGAAGAAGCTCGAGATGCAGCTGCTGCTGTACCGCGACATGACCTTCCGCAGCCGGCCGGCGGACCTGATCGTCTGGCCGGAAACCGCCGTGCCGATCCTCAAGGAGCACGCCGAGGGCTACCTATCGATGATGGCCGGCTTTGCCCGCCAGCGCGATTCGGCGCTGATCACCGGGGTGCCGCTGCGCCAGCCCAACGCCGCCGGCGAGCTGCGCTACTACAACGCGCTCACCGTGGTCGGCGAAGGCAGCGGCACCTACCTCAAGCAGAAACTGGTGCCGTTCGGCGAATACGTGCCGCTGCAGGACCTGCTGCGCGGGCTGATCGCCTTCTTCGACCTGCCGATGTCGGACTTCGCCCGCGGCGAGGCCGGCCAGCCGCTGCTGCAGGCCAAGGGGCTGCGGATCGCGCCCTATATCTGCTACGAGGTGGTCTACCCGGAGTTCGCCGCGGACCTCGCGGCGCAGAGCGACCTGCTGCTGACGGTGAGCAACGACGCCTGGTTCGGCCGCTCCATCGGCCCGCTGCAGCACCTGCAGATCGCCCAGATGCGCGCGCTGGAAGCCGGACGCTGGATGATCCGCACGACCAACAACGGCGTCACCGTGCTGATCGACCCCTTCGGCCGGATCACCGAACAGGTGCCGGCGTTCGAGGAAGCGGTGCTCTATGGCGAGGTCAGCGCCATGCAGGGCAGCACGCCCTACCTACGCTGGCGCTCCTGGCCGCTGCTCGGACTCTGCGCCCTGCTGCTGGGCTGGGCCCTGCTGGCCCGGCGCAGTCGTCGCTGAGCGCCGCGATCGTCAGCGATACAGCAGCGGGTAGACCAGCATGCCGGCGGCCTCGTTGAGCAGCAGGCTGTTCTGCCAGACCGCCTTGGCCTCGGGCAGCCAGCCGCCCAGGGGCCGCCCGTTGGCGACGCCGAGGAAGCCCACCGGCGCGGCGATCACCTCGAGGCCGTTCTGCTCGAAACACCAGCGCGAGCGCGGCATGTGCACCGCCGAGGTGACCAGCACCACCCGCTCGATACCCGCCTCGCGGAGCATCTGCGCGCTGTAGACGGCGTTTTCCCAGGTCGTGCGGCTGCGCTCCTCGAGCCAGCGCACCGGCACCCCGAAGTCGCGCTGCAGCACCTCGCCCCCCAGCTGCGCCTCGCTGGGCGGGCGGCCATAGTGCAGCCCGCCGCTGGTGAGGATCGGCAGGCCGCTGGCGCGGGCCAGGCGTGCGGCATAGCGCAGCCGCTCGAAGGCGAGGTGGCTCGGCTGGTCGCTGCCCCAGGCCGCGTCGGCCAGCTCGCGACCGGCGCCAAGTACGACGATGGCGCCTGCCTGCCCGGCCAGCCCCGGCCACTGCGCCTCGACCAGTGCCGGCTCGCGCTCCAGCGCCCGGGCGCCCCATTCCACGGTCACCGGCAAGCTCATCGCCAGCAGCCCGCCGAGGCCCACCGCCAGGCACAACCCGGCCAGCCGCGGCGCCCGCCGGCGCAGCAGCCAGGCCAACAGCACGAGGATCAGCAGGCCGCCTGGCGGCAGCAGCAACTGCTTGAAGAAATATCGGATCGGCACACGGCGCCCCTTCGTCCAGCCAGTCGATGGCGGCCACTCTAGCGGCGATCCGGGCGTTTGTCGGCCTCAGTGTCGTTCCAGGCGCCGCAGGCGCCGGGCTCGCAGCAGTTGCGAGCCGCACAGCGGGCAGCTGGCCGGCCCGGCGCTGTCGGGCCACTGGACCTCGGTCTGGCAGAGCGCACAGCTGAGCATCTGGCGCAAGGCGAAGCGGTGATGCGCTTCATGGCTTGCACCGCGCTTGTCCGCGCCACCACGCAGCACCTGCCGGGTGCGCTGGCGCGCCAGCCGGGCATGCTCCTGGGCGGCGGCATGCCAGCCCGAGAGCCATTGCGA
This sequence comes from Pseudomonas oligotrophica, assembly GCF_021726475.1. Taxonomy (GTDB): domain Bacteria; phylum Pseudomonadota; class Gammaproteobacteria; order Pseudomonadales; family Pseudomonadaceae; genus Stutzerimonas; species Stutzerimonas oligotrophica. Next base: position 798,006 of record NZ_JAKJRU010000001.1, on the reverse strand, counting down.
GTCGCCGCTCAAGTAGGCGCGGATCAACTCCAGTTCGGCAGGGGTCAGGCCATCCACCTCCAGTTCCTCGATATCGCCAGCACCGCGTTCCGCCTGCTCCAGAGCCAGCGCCAGGCGTTGCAGAACGCGTCCATAGAGGCTGCTCCGATCCGATGGCTCTTTGTTCATCTTGACTACCTCGTCGTCCCCTTGAAAACAGCGTAGCTCAGCCTTGGCCCGGCACCTGCGACACGACGGATGGCGGGGCGAGGCCGCGGCAAATCCGGTTTCCCTAGGTTGCGGGGGGTCATGTATGCTACGGCGTTTCCATGCCTCCGCCTGCCGCGTGCCAGGCCCGCCGACCGCGTCGGCGCCGCCACGACCGCCTGCAGCACGGAGCGCCCGCCACCTCCTCAACGCCAGTAGCCATGCACGAACAGTATCTGCCCCGCGATATCGAAGCTGCCGCCCAGAGCCATTGGGACGCGAACAAGTCCTTTGAAGTGGCCGAACAGCCCGGCAAGGACACCTTCTATTGCCTGTCGATGTTCCCCTACCCCAGCGGCAAGCTGCACATGGGCCACGTGCGCAACTACACCATCGGCGACGTGATCGCCCGCTACCAGCGCATGCAGGGCAAGAACGTCTTGCAGCCGATGGGCTGGGACGCCTTCGGCATGCCGGCCGAGAACGCCGCGATGAAGAACCAGGTGGCGCCGGCCAAGTGGACCTACGAGAACATCGCCTACATGAAGGCCCAGCTGAAATCGCTGGGCCTGGCCATCGACTGGTCGCGCGAAGTCACCACCTGCAAGCCGGACTACTACCGCTGGGAGCAGTGGCTGTTCACCCGCCTGTTCGAGAAAGGCGTGATCTACCGCAAGAACGGCACCGTGAACTGGGACCCGGTGGACCAGACCGTGCTGGCCAACGAGCAGGTCATCGACGGCCGCGGCTGGCGCTCGGGCGCGCTGATCGAGAAGCGCGAGATCCCGATGTACTACTTCAAGATCACCGCCTACGCGGATGAGCTGCTGGAAAGCCTGGACGAACTGGATGGCTGGCCGGAACAGGTCAAGACCATGCAGCGCAACTGGATCGGCAAGTCGCGCGGCATGGAGATCAGCTTCCCCTACGACGTTGCCAGCATCGGCAGCGAAGGCGTGATGAAGGTCTTCACCACCCGCCCCGATACGCTGATGGGCGCCACCTACGTGGCGGTGGCCGCCGAACACCCGCTGGCGACCCTGGCGGCGCAGAACAACCCCGAGCTGCAAGCCTTCATCGACGAGTGCAAGCGCGGCGGCGTCGCCGAGGCCGACATCGCCACCCAGGAGAAGAAGGGCCTGGCCACCGCCCTGCGCGTGCAGCATCCGCTGACTGGCGAGCTGCTGCCGGTGTGGGTCGCCAACTACGTGCTGATGAACTACGGCGAAGGCGCGGTGATGGCCGTCCCGGCACACGACGAGCGCGACTTCGAATTCGCCAGCAAGTACGGCCTGCCGATCAAGCCGGTGGTACGCACCAGCGCCGGCGACGAGACGCCCGCCCCCTGGCAGGACGCCTACGGCGAGCACGGCCAGCTGATCAATTCCGGCGAATTCGACGGGCTGGATTTTGAAGGCGCCTTCGACGCCATCGAAGTGGCGCTGCAGAAGAAGGGCCTCGGCCAGGCGCGCACCCAGTTCCGCCTGCGCGACTGGGGCATCAGCCGCCAGCGCTACTGGGGCTGCCCGATCCCGATCATCCATTGCGACAGCTGTGGCGATGTGCCGGTGCCGGAAGACCAGCTGCCGGTGGTGCTGCCCGAGGACGTGGTGCCGGACGGCGCAGGCTCGCCGCTGGCGAAGATGCCCGAATTCTACGAATGCAGCTGCCCGAAATGCGGCGCACCGGCCAAGCGCGAAACCGACACCATGGACACCTTCGTGGAGTCGTCCTGGTACTTCGCCCGCTACGCCAGCCCGAACTACGACCAGGGCATGGTCGACCCGCAGGCGGCCAACCACTGGCTGCCGGTGGACCAGTATATCGGCGGTATCGAACACGCCATCCTGCACCTGCTCTACGCGCGCTTCTTCCACAAGCTGATGCGCGACGAAGGGCTGGTGTCATCGAATGAGCCGTTCAAGAACCTGCTGACCCAGGGCATGGTGGTCGCCGAAACCTACTACCGCACCCTGGAAAACGGCGGCAAGGACTGGTTCAACCCGGCCGACGTCGAGGTCGAGCGCGACGCCAAGGCCAAGGTCATCGGCGCCAGGCTGAAGACCGACGGCCTGCCGGTGGAAATCGGCGGCACCGAGAAGATGTCCAAGTCGAAGAACAACGGCGTCGACCCGCAGGCGATGATCGATGCCTACGGCGCCGACACCTGCCGCCTGTTCATGATGTTCGCCTCGCCGCCGGACATGAGCCTGGAATGGTCCGATTCCGGCGTCGAGGGCGCCAGCCGCTTCCTGCGCCGCGTCTGGCGCCTGGCCCACAGCCATGTCGCTGCCGGCCTGCCGGGCCAGCTGGATGTCGCCAGCCTGACTGACGAGCAGAAGGCCGTGCGCCGCGCCATCCACCTGGCCATCAAGCAGGCCAGCAACGACGTGGGCCAGCACCACAAGTTCAACACCGCCATCGCCCAGGTGATGACGCTGATGAACGTGCTGGAGAAGGCCGCCACCGCCACCGAACAGGACCGCGCCCTGCTGCAGGAAGGCCTGGAGACCGTGGCCCTGCTGCTGGCGCCGATCACCCCGCACATCTGCCACGAGCTGTGGCAGCGCCTGGGCAAGGTCGGCGCGATCATCGACGCGCAGTGGCCGCAGGTGGACGAGTCGGCCCTGGTGCAGGACAGCCTGACCCTGGTCATCCAGGTCAACGGCAAGCTGCGTGGCCAGATCGAGGTGCCCGCCTCGGCCTCCCGCGAGGAAGTCGAGGCTGCCGCTCGCGCCAACGAGAACGTGCAGCGTTTCACCGAGGGCGTGACCATCCGCAAGGTCATCGTCGTGCCGGGCAAGCTGGTCAACATCGTCGCAAACTGATTCGGGCCCGGCGCCGCGCGGCGCCGGACTTCGCAAGGGGATAACAGGATGATCAAACGCAATCTGGTTGTGCTGGGCCTGGCTGCCCTGCTCGGCGGCTGCGGCTTCCAGCTGCGCGGCACCGGGGATGTGCATTTCGGCCTGAAGGAGCTCGACCTCGAGGCGCGCAACAGCTACGGCGAGACGCGCCAGCAACTGGCCGACGTGCTCGAGCGCAACTCGGTGCGCGTCCACCCGGGGGCACGCTACACCCTGGCGCTGGTGCGCGAGGACAGCCGCCAGCGCACCGCCAGCTACACCAGCTCCGCGCGCAGCGCCGAGTACGAGCTCAGCAACGAGCTGGCCTACCAGTTCCGCGGCCCGCAGGACCTGCTGCTGCTCGAGGACAGCGTCGAGGTGCAGAAGGTCTATGTGCATGACGAGAACAACCTGATCGGCTCCGACCAGGAAGCCGAGCAACTGCGCCAGGAAATGCGCCGCGAGCTGATCCAGCAGCTGGTCATGCGCATCCAGCGCATCACCCCGGCGCAGCTCGACGAACTGCAGCGCGACGCCGAAGCCAAGGCGCGTGCCGAGGCCGAGGCACTGGAAGCGGCACGCCGCGAGCAGGCCGCCGAGCCGCAGCAGTCGCCGATCCAGCTGCCCGTCCGCTGACCGGTCCGGGGGCCCACGCCCCCGCCTTCCCCCATGAAACTGTCCCCCGCCCAACTCGCCAAGCATCTGCAGGGCACGCTCGCACCGGTGTATGTCGTCTGCGGCGATGAACACCTGCTGTGCCAGGAGGCCTGCGATGCGATTCGCGCAGCCACCCGTGCACAGGGTTTCAGCGAGCGCCAGGTGTTCCATGTCGAGACCGGCTTCGACTGGGGCCAGCTGATCGAGGCCGGCGCCAGCCTGTCGCTGTTCGCCGACAAGCGCCTGCTCGAACTGCGCATTCCCAGCGGCAAGCCCGGCGACAAGGGTGCGGCCGCGCTGCTCGACTACCTGGCCCGCCCCGCCGAGGACACCGTGCTGCTGGTCAGCCTGCCCAAGCTCGACGGCAGCACGCAGAAGACCAAGTGGGCCAAGGCCCTGATCGACGGCAAGGACGTGCAGTTCGTGCAGATCTGGCCGGTGGACGCCGGCCAGCTGCCGCAATGGATTCGCCAGCGCCTGGCCCAGGCCGGCCTGTCCGCCGACCAGGAAGCCGTCGAACTGATCGCCGCCAGGGTCGAGGGCAACCTTCTCGCCGCCGCCCAGGAGATCGAGAAGCTCAAATTGCTGGCCGACGCCGGCCAGGTCAGCGCCGAGACCGTGCAGGCCGCCGTCGCCGACAGCGCCCGCTATGACGTGTTCGGCCTGATCGACGCCTGCCTGCACGGGCAGGCCAGCCATGCGCTGCACATGCTCGAAGGGCTGCGCGGCGAAGGCGTCGAGCCGCCGGTGATCCTCTGGGCGCTGGCGCGCGAGCTGCGCCAGCTGGGCGGGATCGCCCAGCAGTACGCCCAGGGCATCCCCCTGGAACGCGCCTTCGCACAGGCGCGCCCGCCCGTCTGGGACAAGCGCCGGCCGCTGCTAGCCAAGGCTCTGCAGCGCCACGACGCGCGGCGCTGGAGCCAGCTGCTCGGCAGCGCCCAGCAGATCGATGCCCAGATCAAGGGCCAGGCCGAGGGCGACCCCTGGATCGGCCTCGCCGATCTCTGCCTGCAACTGGCCGGCAAGCGTCTCTTCGCCCGGGATCACCACGCCGGCCGGTAGCGGCCAAGCGCCGAAAAGCGTGATAAGGTTCCCGGCCCATCTTCGCTGCGAGAGTGGTGATGCACTACACCGTCGTTCCCGTGCTGTTGTTGCGTGCGCTGGTCGCCGGCGCCGCGCTGGGCGTGGTCGCCTGCGCGGCCAAGCCATTGGCCGACAGCTATCAGCCGGGCGCCGCCGAGACGGCCGCGCCGTCGCCCACCCAGTCCAGCAGCGCGACCGAAGCATCCGCCCCGCTGGTGGACTTCGCCGACTGGCGCGACGAGTTCCGCCGCGAGGCGCTGGCCGCGGGCATCAGTGCCCGGGTGTTCGATGCCGCCTTCGCCGGGGTCGAGCCCGACCCCAGCGTGGTCGCCGCCGACCGCAGCCAGCCGGAGTTCACCCGCCCGGTCTGGCAGTACCTCGACGGCGCCGTCTCGCCGCAGCGCGTGCAGCGTGGCAAGCGCCTGCTGGCCGAACATGCCGACACCCTGGCGCGCATCGAGGCGCACTATGGCGTGGACCGTGAAGCGCTGGTGGCGGTCTGGGGGCTGGAGAGCAGCTTCGGCCAGATCCAGGGCGACAAGTCGGTGATCCGCTCGCTGGCAACCCTGGCCCACGAGGGCCGTCGACCGGGCTTCGCTCGCAGCCAGCTGCTCGCCGCGCTGCAGATCCTGCAGAACGGCGATGTCCGGCCCGAACAGCTGCGCGGCTCCTGGGCCGGGGCCATGGGCCAGACCCAGTTCATCCCCACCACCTATAACACCCACGCTGTCGACTTCGACGGCGACGGCCGCCGCGACATCTGGAACAGCACGGCCGACGCCCTCGCGTCCGCCGCGCATTACCTGCAGGCCTCGGGCTGGCGGCAGGACCGGCCATGGGGCGCCGAGGTGCAGCTGCCGGAGGGGTTCGACTACGCCCTGGCCGATGCCGAGATTCGCAAGCCGCTCGCCGAATGGCGGCGCCTGGGCCTCACGGGCATGCCGGGCGGCGACGAGCAGGCCCAGGCAAGCCTGCTGCTGCCGGCCGGCCACCGCGGCCCGGCCTTCCTGGTGCTGGACAACTTCCGCAGCATCCTGCGCTACAACAACTCCTCGGCCTACGCCCTGGCCATCAGCCTGCTGGCCGAGCGTTTCGGCGACCGCGGTGAAGTGGTTGGCAGCTGGCCACGCGACGAGCAGCCGCTGAGCCGCTCCGAACGTCTCGAACTGCAGGAGCGCCTGGGCCGCCAGGGTTACGACCCGGGCGCGGCCGACGGCATCATCGGCGCCAACACGCGCCGGGCGATCCGCGGCTTCCAGCAGGCGCTGGGCTGGCCCGCCGACGGCCATCCGACCCAGGAACTGCTCGGCCGCCTGCGCGCTCAGCCCTGACCGGCACGGAAACGAAAAAGCCCCGGCATCGCCCGGGGCTTTTTCGTAAGTGACCTGTGGTCAGTGCTTGACTGCAACCTCGTACAGGTAGTCCGGCAGCGGATCGATCACGATCGGCTGCCCCTGGTAATGGGCGCGCACCGCCTCGCGCGGCACGACCCCATGGGGCGCGCGCTCGTCGCCACCCAGGCGCTGGCGCGCGCGGTAGTCGATGACGCAGCCATCGGCCTCGACCCAGAAATGCGGCTTGACCACCTTGCCGTCCAGCTCGACCTGCCCAAGCATTGCGCGATAGGGGATGTGCTGCCGCGCCAGGCGCGTCACCACCAGGCGACTCATCGCGTCGCATTCGACCTTGGCGGTATCCAGATCATCGAGCAGATTCTGCAACTCGGGTTGGTTCATGAGCAGTGGCCCCCGGCCTGATGTAGACGGGCGCAACTATAGACCAAAGTCTAATGCGGCGAAATGACGCAAAATACTTGCCAAGCTAACTATCTGGCGTCATTGACATGTGCATTGCGCAGCAAGCGCGACCCGGTACCGGGAGCTACGGGCAGGAAGGACGAGCCCGGCAGGCTGCCGGGCTCGTCGCGGGTCAGTCGACCTTGGCGGCGTGGGCCTGCTGGTCCGCGTGGTAGGAGGAGCGCACCAGCGGGCCGGAGGCGATGTTCTTGAAGCCCATCTTCATGCCCTCCTCGGCGAACCAGGCGAAGGTATCCGGATGGACGAAGCGCTGCACCGGCAGGTGGCTGCGCGACGGTTGCAGGTACTGGCCGAGGGTCAGCATGTCGATATCGTGCTCGCGCATGCGCTGCATGACCTCGATGACCTCCTCGTCGGTCTCGCCGAGGCCGAGCATCAGGCCCGACTTGGTCGGCACACCGGGCACGCGCTCCTTGAACTTCTGCAGCAGGTCCAGCGACCACTCGAAGTCCGACCCCGGGCGCGACGACTTGTACAGCCGCGGCACGGTCTCCAGGTTGTGGTTGAACACATCCGGCGGCTCGCTGGCGGTGATATCCAGGGCGATCTCCATGCGGCCGCGATAGTCCGGCACCAGGGTCTCCAGCTGGATCGACGGCGACAGCTTGCGGATCTCGCGCAGGCAGTCGGCGAAGTGCTGGGCACCGCCGTCGCGCAGGTCGTCACGGTCCACCGAGGTGATCACCACGTACTTCAGGCGCATGTCGGCGATGGCCTGGGCCAGGTTCTTCGGCTCGTCCGGATCCAGCGCGTTCGGCCGGCCATGGCCGACGTCGCAGAACGGGCAGCGACGCGTGCAGATGTCACCCATGATCATGAAGGTCGCGGTGCCGCTGGAGAAGCACTCGCCCAGGTTCGGGCAGGAGGCTTCCTCGCAGACGCTGTGCAGCTTGTGCTTGCGCAGGGTCTGCTTGATGTTCTCGACCTCCGGCGACACCGGGATGCGCACGCGGATCCAGTCCGGCTTCTTCGGCAGTTCGTCGGTGGGAATGATCTTCACCGGAATCCGCGCGACCTTCTCGGCACCGCGCAGCTTGACCCCCGCCTCGACTTTCGCCGGTCGCTTGTCCGTCGTTTCAACAGTACTCATAAGCTTTCGATTCCGCCCGCAAGGGTCTTCTGTTGCGTATAGCCCAGATGGCTGGCCAAACGCTCGCGCAGCCTGTGCGCGACCTCGCCGAGAACGACAGGCCGGCCGGCGAGATCGCGCAGCTGGGTCATCGGCAGGCCTGCATAGCCGCAGGGATTGATGCGCCGGAAGGGTTCCAGATCCATGTCCACGTTCAGCGCCAGGCCGTGGAAGGAACGGCCGTTGCGGATGCGCAGGCCCAGTGAAGCGATCTTCGCGCCGTCGACGTAGACGCCCGGGGCGTCCGGCTTGGCCGCGGCCGCGACCCCGTAGTCGGCAAGCACCTCGACGATGCTCTGCTCGATCAGCGAGACCAGTTGGCGCACGCCGATACCCAGGCGTCGCACGTCCAGCAACAGGTAGCAGACCAGCTGGCCGGGGCCATGGTAGGTCACCTGCCCGCCCCGATCGACCTGCACCACCGGGATTTCGCCAGGAAACAGCAGGTGCTCGGCCTTGCCGGCCTGGCCCTGGGTGAACACCGGCGGGTGCTGCAGCAGCCAGAGCTCGTCAGCGGACTCTGGCCCGCGTTCGTTGGTGAAGCGTTGCATCGCGCGCCAGGCGGTCTGGTAGTCGACCAGGCCGAGCTCGCGGACCGCCAGCGCGCCCTGCTCCATCACAGGACCATGTGCACGCGGCCGGTGGCTCGCAGGTCAACGTGGATGGCCTGCAGCTGCTCCACCCCGGTGGCGGTGATCAGCACCTGTACCGAGAGGAAGCGGCCGTTGCGGCTGTCGCGCAGCACCACGCTGGACTCGTCCAGGTCCGGGGCGTGGCGCTGGATCACCTCGATGATCAGCTCGCGGAAACCCTCGCCGGCGTCGCCGATCACCTTGATCGGGTAGCGCTCGCAGGGAAATTCGATTTTCGGCGCCTGGGCGTCGTTGGGTGTATCGGTCATGGGGACGGACTCGTGATCCGCCAGGCGCACCGGCTGCCTGATGGGCAGCGGTGCGCGAGAGCGTCAGTTGAACAGGCTGAAGAAGAACAGGCGAATACTATCCCACAGGCGGCGGAACAGCCCACCCTCCTCGACCGCTTCTAGCGCGATCAGGTCGCTGCTGTGCAGCACCTGGTCGTCCAGCTTGACCTCCACCTTGCCGATCACCTGGCCCTGCTCGATGGGCGCGACCAAGGTGTCGGCGAAGCTCATCGAGGCCTGCAGCTTGTCCAGCTGGCCACGTTGCAGGGTCAGGGTCAGGTCCTCGGCCAGGCCGGCCTTGACCTTGTCCTGCTGGCCTTTCCAGACCTTCTGCTGGGCCAGCTCGACACCCTTCTGGTAGAAGGTGCGGGTCTCGAAGAAGCGGAAGCCGTAGGTCAGCAGCTTCTGCGTCTCGGCGGCGCGGGCCTGCTCGCTGTTGGTGCCGAAGACCACCGCGATCAGGCGCTGGCCATCGCGCACCGCCGAGGCCACCAGGCAATAGCCGGCCTCCTCGGTGTGCCCGGTCTTCAGGCCGTCGACCGTCTTGTCGCGCCACAGCAGCAGGTTGCGGTTGGGCTGCTTGATGTTGTTCCAGAAGAACTCCTTCTGCGCGTAGATCGCATAGTGCGCCGGGTCCTCGTGGATGATCGCCCGCGCCAGCTTGGCCATGTCGCCAGCCGAGGAATAGTGCTCCGGATGCGGCAGGCCGGTGGCGTTCATGAAGTGCGTGTTGCCCATGCCCAGGCGCTGGGCGGTGGCGTTCATCAGGTCGGCGAAGGCTTCCTCGCTGCCGGCGATGTGCTCGGCCAGCGCGACGCTGGCGTCGTTGCCGGACTGGATGATCACGCCGTGCAGCAGGTCGCCCACCGAAACCTGGGTGTTGACCTGGATGAACATGCGCGAACCGCCGGTACGCCAGGCCTTCTCGCTGACGGTGACCATGTCGCTGTCGCTGATCTGGCCCTTCTTGATCTCCAGGGTGGCGATATAGGCGGTCATCAGCTTGGTCAGGCTCGCCGGCGGCAGGCGCTCGTCACCGTTGTTCTCGACCAGCACGTTGCCGCTGGCCGCGTCCATCAGCAGGTAGGACTTGGCCGCCAGTTGCGGCGGCGAGGGGATGATCGGTGCCGCCCAGACCGCCGGCGCGATCGTCAGCAGGGCCAGAACCACGAAGCGTTTCAGGTAAATGGTGATGTTCATCCGTTTCTCGATGGGTTGGTGTATCGGGTGCCACGAAGATGGCGCGGGGCTCAGTCGGCCTTGACTCGCCGGGGCTGACCGAGATTGGCGAGTCGCACGCTCTCTTCCAGCTGCGTGGCCTCGCCCTGCGTCCTGATCGGCCCGAGCCTCACACGATGCAGGATCTGCTGGTTGTGCACGACGGAGCTGACGAACACCGGCGCGGAAACCACGCCGACCAGCTTGTCCTTGAGCAGCTCGGCTGCATCCGGGTTGGCGAAGGCACCGACCTGCAGGTAGAGACCGTCGGCCGCGGGCGCTGTGTCCTCGGCGCGGGCGACCTGCACCGGCAGCACGGCCGCCGCATGCTGCGCGGGCGGCGGCGTGTACTGCTCGACCGGCTGCGCCAGGGCCTTCGGCGCCGCCTTGCCGGCGGCCGGCTGGGCCAGCACCATCGGCACCGGCTTGCCGCGCTGCGCCCACCACTGCTGCGGATCGATGCCCTCGACCTTGACCCGCGCCGTGCCGCTTTCGGCATAGCCGAGTTTCTTCGCCGCGGCAAAGGACAGGTCGATGATGCGATCGGAATAGAACGGCCCGCGGTCGTTGACCCGCAGGGTGACGCTGCGGCCGTTGTCCAGGTTGGTCACCTTGACGTAGCTGGGCAGCGGCAAGGTCTTGTGCGCAGCGCTCATGCCGTAGAGGTCGTAAGTCTCGCCGTTGGCGGTCGCCTGGCCGTGGAACTTGGTGCCGTACCAGGACGCCGTGCCGGTCTCGGCATAGCGCCGGCCGTCGTTCATCGGGTAGTAGGTCTTGCCCAGCACCATATAGGGGTTGGCCTTGACCGCGCCGTAGTGCGGCATCGGCGTGGCGTCGGGGATCTTCGATACATCCACGTCCCACCAGGGCGCGCCGTCCTTGTTCGGCCGCGCGTAGCTGGCCGGGCCGCTGGTGCCCGCCGGCTCGCTGGCCGCGCCCGTCGGGGCGGGCGCCGAGGAACAGCCGGCCAGGACAACCCCGGCAAGCGCCGCCAGGGCCAGGCCGAGGCGCAGGTTCATAGCGCGGCCCCCTTGGCTTCGGCGAGCTTCTCGGACAGCTGGTGGACGGCCATGGCGTACATCACGCTGCGGTTGTAGCGCGTGATCACGTAGAAGTTCGGCAGGCCGACCCAGTACTCGTCGCCTTCGGCGCCTTCCAGGCGGAAGGCGGTAACGGCAGTGTCGTCGGCCAGCGGTTGTTCGGTGCGCCAGCCAAGCTGGCGCAGTGCCGCGGCGTCGTGGGTCGGCTCCAGGCCGACCGTCAGCCCGCGCTGGTAGTCGCCTTCGACCTCGGCGCGCGCGACCACCGGCTCGCCAGCGGCCCAGCCGTGCTGCTTGAAGTAGCTGGCGGCGCTGCCGATGGCGTCGACCGGGTTGTTCCAGATGTCGATGTGGCCATCGGCATCGAAGTCCACCGCATAGGCGCGGAAGCTGCTGGGCATGAACTGCGGCAGGCCCATGGCACCGGCGTAGGAACCCTTGAGCGTCAGCGGATCGACCTGCTCCTCGCGCGCCAGCAGGAGGAACTCCTTGAGCTGCTGGCGGAAAAACGGCTGGCGCGGCGGGTAATCGAAGCCCAGCGTCGACAGCGCGTCGATCACCCGGTAGTTGCCGGTGTTGCGGCCGTAGAAGGTCTCCACGCCGATGATCGCGACGATCACCTCGGCCGGCACGCCGTACTCGGCCTCGGCGCGGGCGAGCGCCTGCTCGTTCTGCCGCCAGAAGTCCACGCCCTGGGCGATGCGCGACTCGGTGATGAAGATCGGCCGGTATTCCTTCCACGGCTTGACCCGCTCGGCCGGCCGCGAAATGGCGTCGAGAATCGCCTGCTTGCGTTGTGCCTGGCCAAACAGCTCGTGCAGCTGCTCGGCGGCGAAGCCGTATTCCTGGGTCATTTCGGCGATGAACTGGTCCACGGCGGGACTCTGGTAGTCAGCGGCGACGGCGCCCTGCGCGCCGGCGAGGACGCCGACCAGCCCCAGCATGCGGAGCGCTCGCGTCATCCGGACACGCGTTGTAGGAATCAAGGAATTCACTCTCGTCAAACCTGCGCGATCCACTTGCGATGGGTGTGGATCGACATCAAAACCCCGAACCCTGACAGCAGGGTCACCAGCGAAGTTCCACCGTAACTGATAAAGGGCAGCGGCACCCCCACCACCGGCAACAGGCCGCTGACCATGCCGATGTTGACGAAGACATAGACGAAGAACGTCATCGTCAGCGCGCCGGCGAGCAGTTTGCCAAACAGCGTCTGCGCCTGCACGGTGATCGTCAGCCCGCGCGCGATGAGCAGCAGGTAGAGCAGCAGCAGCAGGCAGACGCCGACCAGCCCGAACTCCTCGGCCAGCACCGCAATGATAAAGTCGGTGTGGCTTTCCGGCAAAAAATCCAGGTGCGACTGGGTCCCCAGCAGCCAACCCTTGCCGAACACTCCGCCCGAGCCGATCGCCGCCTTCGACTGGATGATGTTCCAGCCGGTGCCCAGCGGATCGCTCTCCGGGTCGAGGAAGGTCAGCACGCGCTGCTTCTGGTAGTCGTGCATGACGAAGTACCACATGCCCACCGCGATCGGCACCACCGCGGTCACCGCGCCGAGGATCCAGCGCCAGGGCAACCCGGCGATGAACAGCACGAAGGCCCCGGAGGCGAGGATCAGCAGCGAGGTGCCGAGGTCCGGCTGCTTGAGGATCAGCACGAAGGGCACCACGATCAGCGCCAGGCTGATCACCGTGTGCTTGAAGCGCGGCGGCAATGGCCGCGACGACAGGTACCAGGCGATGGTCATCGGCATGATGATCTTCATGAACTCGGACGGCTGGAAGCGGATCAGCCCGGGGATGTTGATCCAGCGCGTCGCGCCCATCGCCGTGTGGCCCATGAACTCCACCGCCAGCAGCAGGCCGACCACCACCAGGTAGCCCAGCGGCACCCAGCGCGCCATGAAGCGCGGCTCGAACTGGGCGATCACCAGCATGGCGCCGAGGCCAAGGCCGAACGAGCTGGCCTGCTTGACCAGCAGGTCGAGGTTCTTGCCGCTGGCCGAGTAGAGGATGAACAGGCTGGCGGCGGCCAGGGTCAGCAGCAGCAACAGCAGCAGGCCGTCGACATGCAGGCGCTGCAACAGGCTGGCGCGCCGGCGCAGCACGTCTTCGTGGGATAGGTTGCGGTCGAAGTTGCCGTTCATGATCGTTCGCCGTCCGCCTTCGCCGCCGGGGCATGCTCGGCCTTGAGCTGGCCGTTCTCGTCGAGCAGCCAGGCATCGAGCACCGCCTTGGCCACCGGCGCGGCCACGCCGGAGCCGGACTCGCCATTCTCGACCATCACCGCCACGGCGATTTCCGGGGCGTGCACCGGGGCGAAGGCGACGAACAGCGCGTGATCGCGGTGCCGCTCGGCCAGGCGGGCGCTGTCGTACTTCTCGCCCTGCTTGATAGCCACCACCTGCGCCGTGCCGCTCTTGCCGGCGATGCGGTAGGCGGCGGTATCACCGACCTTCTTTGCCGTGCCGCGCGCGCCGTGCAGCACCTGCTCCATGCCGCGGATGGAATAGTCCCAGAACTTCGGGTCGCGCAGCTCGATGTCCGGCATCGGCTCCGGATCGACCGGCAGCTCGCTGCCGATGCGCTTGGCCAGGTGCGGGCGGATCCACTTGCCACGGGTGGCCATCAGCGCCGTGGCCTGGGCCAGCTGCAGCGGCGTGGCCTGCATGTAGCCCTGGCCGATGCCGAGGATCACCGTCTCGCCCGGGTACCAGGGCTGGCGATAGCGCGCGCGTTTCCAGTCGCGCGAGGGCATCAGCCCGGCGGTTTCCTCGTACATGTCCAGCGCCACGCGCTGGCCGAGGCCGAAGCGCGACATGTAGTCATGCATGCGATCGACGCCGAGCTTGTGTGCCATGTCGTAGAAGTAGGTGTCGTTGGAACGCATGATCGCCAGCTCCAGGTCCACCGAGCCGTCGCCGCCGCGGTTCCAGTTGCGGTACTTGTGCTTGACGTTGGGCAGCTGGTAGTAGCCCGGGTCGAACACGCGGCTGGTCGGGGTGATGACGCCGGCATCCAGCCCGGCGATGGCCATCATCGGCTTGATCGTCGAACCCGGCGGGTAGAGCCCGCGCAGCACGCGGTTGTACAGCGGCCGGTCGATGGAATCGCGCAGCTCGCCGTAGTCCTTGAAGCTGATCCCGGTGACGAACAGGTTCGGGTCGAAGCTCGGCTGGCTGACCATCGCCACCACCTCGCCGGTCTTCGGCAGCAGCGCGACGATCGCACCGCGGCGCCCGGCCAGCGCCGCCTCGGCAGCCTCCTGCAGGCGCAGGTCGAGGGTCAGGGTGATGTCCTTGCCGGGGATCGGGTCGGTGCGCTTGAGCACGCGCAGTACCCGGCCGCGGGCGTTGGTCTCGACTTCCTCGTAGCCGACCTGGCCATGCAGCACGTCCTCGTAGAACTTCTCGATGCCGGTCTTGCCGATGTGGTGGGTGCCGGAGTAGTTCACCGGGTCGAGACTCTGCAGCTCCTTCTCGTTGATGCGCCCGACGTAGCCCACCGAGTGCGCGAAGTGCGCGCCCTGCGGATAGTGGCGGACCAGCTGCGCGGCGACCTCGATGCCCGGCAGACGGAACTGGTTCACCGCGATCCGCGCGATCTGCTCCTCGGTCAGCTCGTACATGATCGGCACCGGCTCGAACGGCCGGCGGCCCTGCAGCACGCGCTTCTCGAACAGCTCGCGCTCCTCGGCGCTGAGTTCGAGCACCCCGACCACCCGGTCGAGCACCTCGCGCCACTCGCCGGCGCGCTCGCGGGTCACGGTCAGGCTGAAGCTTGGCCGGTTGTCGGCAATCACCCGGCCGTTGCGGTCGTAGATCAGCCCGCGGCTCGGCGGGATCGGCTGCACGTGTACCCGGTTGTTTTCCGAGAGCGTGGAATGATGCTCGTACTGGATGACCTGGAGGAAATACATCCGCGCCACCAGCACGCCGGACAGCAGCAGCACCACGATCGCGCCGACCAGCACCCGCCGGCGGACCAGCAGTGCGTCTTTTTCGTGATCCTTGAGCTGAATCGGCTGGGGCATGTCAGGCGTATCGGCGGACTACTTGTGATAGGGATGGCCGGACAGCAGCGTCCAGGCCCGGTAGATCTGCTCGCCCACGAGGATCCTGACCAGCGGGTGCGGCAGGGTCAGCGGCGACAGCGACCAGCGTTGCTCGCTGCGCGCGCAGACCTCGGGCGCCAGCCCCTCGGGGCCGCCGACCATCAGGTTGACGTTGCGCGCATCCAGCCGCCAGCGCTCCAGCTCGGCGGCCAGCTGCTCGGTGCTCCAGGGCTTGCCGTGCACCTCGAGGGTGACGATGCGCTCGCCCGGTTGCACGCGGGCCAGCATCGCCTCGCCTTCCTGGCGAATCAGGCGCGCCACGTCGGCGTTCTTGCCGCGGGTGTTGAGCGGGATCTCCACCAGCTCCAGCGGCAGCTCGGCGGGCAGGCGCCGGGCGTATTCCTGCCAGCCCTCCTCCACCCAGCGCGGCATCTTCGAGCCGACCGCCACGAGCCTGATGCGCACGCCTTACTCCGCGGCCGGGCCGTGCTGGGCGCGGCTCTGCTCGGCGCCCTGCCAGAGGCGTTCGAGGTCGTAGAACTGGCGGGTCGGCACCTGCATCACGTGGACCACCACGTCGCCCAGGTCCAGCAGCGCCCATTCGCCGCCGTCCAGGCCTTCGCTGCCCAGCGGGCGCACGCCCTGTTCCTTGACCTTCTCCAGCACGTTCTCGGCCAGCGCCTTGACCTGGCGGCTGGAGGTACCGCTGGCGATCACCATGTAGTCGGTGACGCTGGTCTTGCCGCGTACATCGATGATCACGATGTCCTGGCCTTTCAGATCTTCCAGCGCGGCGACCGCCAGCTGGACCAGTGCTTCATTCTGCATAGGGAAAAACAACCTCAGTTCGACGCCCGGTACAGCCCGTGCGCGTTGATATAAGCCAGGACGGCATCGGGTACGAGAAAGCGTACCGACTTGCCGCTGGCCAGCAATTGGCGAATCTGCGTGGCAGACACCTCCAGCGGTGTCTGCCAGACGAAGGCGATCTGCCCGGCCGCGCCGGCCAGGGCCTGCGGGTCCGGCACGCTGCGCGCCGCCACCAGGTCGCGCAGCACTTGCGGCGCCTCGCTGCCGGCGTCCGGCCGCTGCAGCACCAGGATATGGCAATGCTCGAGCAGCTCCTCCCAGCGATGCCAGGTGGGCAGCCCGCAGAAGGCATCCCAGCCGACGATCAGCAGCAACTGGTCATCGGCGCCCAGCTCGTGGCGCAGCGAGATCAGCGTATCGATGGTGTAGGACGGGCGCTCGCGCTCCAGTTCCCGCGCATCGACCGCCAGCGGCGGCAGGTCGGCGACCGCCAGGCGCACCATCGCCAGGCGGTCCTCGGCCGAGCAGCTGGGCGTTTCCCGGTGCGGCGGGCGCGCATTGGGGATCAACCGCAGCTCGTCGAGATCGAACATCTCGGCCACTTCCAGCGCACCCCGCAGGTGCCCGATGTGCACCGGATCGAAGGTGCCGCCCAGTATGCCGATGCGCCGGGCGCCGCTGCCTGCGACCATCAGGTTCGAATGTGCCCGTCGCCGAAGACCACGTACTTCTCGCTGGTCAGGCCTTCCAGGCCGACCGGCCCGCGGGCGTGCAGCTTGTCGGTGGAGATGCCGATCTCCGCGCCCAGGCCGTACTCGAAGCCGTCGGCGAAACGGGTCGAGGCGTTGACCATCACCGAACTGGAGTCCACCTCGGTGAGGAAGCGCCGCGCGTCGGTGAAGTTCTCGGTGACGATGGCGTCGGTGTGCTGCGAGCCGTAGCGGTTGATGTGCGCGATGGCCTCGTCCAGCGAGTCGACCAGGCGGATCGACAGGATCGGCGCATTGTACTCGGTGGACCAATCTTCTTCGCTCGCCGCCAGCACGCCCTCGCCCAGCAGGGCGCGGGTCCGCTGGCAACCGCGCAGCTCGACGCCCTTGTCGCGATAGATCGCGGCCAGCGCCGGCAGCACCTGTTCGGCGATGCCCTGGTGCACCAGCAAGGTCTCCATGGTGTTGCACGGCGCGAAGCGCTGGGTCTTGGCGTTGTCGGCGATGCGGATGGCCTTCTCCGGATCGGCCGCCACATCGATGTAGACGTGGCAGATGCCGTCCAGGTGCTTGATCACCGGCACCCGGGCGTCGCGGCTGATGCGCTCGATCAGGCCCTTGCCGCCGCGCGGGACGATCACGTCGACGAACTCGGGCATGGCGATCAGCGCACCGACGGCGGCGCGGTCGGTGGTCTCGACCACCTGCACGCAGGCCGCCGGCAGGCCGGCCTCGGCGAGGCCGAGCTGGATGCAGCGGGCGATCGCCTGGTTGGAATGGATCGCCTCGGAACCGCCGCGCAGGATGGTCGCGTTGCCCGACTTCAGGCACAGGCTGGCGGCGTCGATGGTCACGTTGGGCCGCGACTCGTAGATGATCCCGACCACGCCCAGCGGCACGCGCATCTTGCCGACCTGGATGCCCGACGGCATGTAGCGCATGTCGCGGATCGCGCCGATCGGATCGGGCAGCGCGGCGACCTGGCGCAGGCCCTCGATCATGCCGTCGATCACCTTGGGCGTCAGCGCCAGGCGATCGAGCATCGCCGCGTCCAGGCCGCTGGCTCGCCCATTGGCCAGGTCCAGTTCGTTGGCGGCGACCAGCTCGGCACGGGCCGCATCGAGCGCCGCGGCGGCGGCCTGCAGGGCACGGTTCTTCTGCGCGGTGCTGGCGCGCGCGAGCACCCGCGAGGCCTCGCGCGCGGCGCGGCCCAGGCGGATCATGTAGTCGAGCACGGACTCGGTCATGGTGTGGCTGGCCTGACTGAAGGGAAAGCGGCTGATTATAGCCAGGCGCGCCGCCGGCGCCCAGCGGCGTCGACCGAAGGGCCGCCGGCGGCGCAAGCCGTGCCCCCGCCCGGCGCGCGGCCGTTATCATCGTGGTACGCAACCGCGCACCGCAGCGGGCTGTCGAAGCTATCTCGCAACTGCAGGAGCCTTTCATGAGCCAGTGGCTCGAACCGCTCACCGCCTGGCTGGGCGCCAACCCGCAATGGCTGGGGCTGGCGCTGGTGGTGGTCGCCTGCCTGGAATGCCTGGCCGTGGTCGGCCTGCTGGTCCCCGGAACCGTGCTGGTGCTGGGCATCGCCGTGCTCGCCGGCAACGGCGTGCTGACCCTGGGCGAAACGCTGCTGCTGGGCTTCATCGGCGGCCTGCTCGGCGACCTGCTGTCCTACGCCCTGGGCCGGCGCTACCACCGCGGCATTCGTGGCCTGCCCGGGTTGCGCCGGCACCCGGAATGGCTGGCCGGCGCCGAGGCCTATTTCGCCCGCTACGGCGTCGCCAGCCTGCTGGTCGGCCGCTTCATCGGCCCGCTGCGACCGATGCTGCCGATGACCGCCGGCATGCTGGACATGCCGTTCGGCCGTTTCCTGCTGGTCAGCCTGGTCGCCGCGGCGGGCTGGTCGATGGCCTACCTGATGCCCGGCTGGACCGCCGGCGCCGCGCTGCGCCTGCCGCTGGCCGAGGGCTTCTGGGGCGAGGCGGCGCTCGTCGCCGGCGGCACGCTGCTGGTGATCGGCCTGATCGTGCAGGGCAGCCTGCGGCAGTTTCGCTGGATCACCGCGCTGGCCGCCGCCGCCAGCCTGGCGATGCTGATGGGACTGTTCTTCGGCTGGCCCTACCTGAAGATCTTCGACGAGGGCCTGCTGGCCGTGGTGCAGGGCGAGCGCAGCCCGCCGATGGACCGCGTCATGGTGCTGATCACCCGCGCCGGCGACTTCCACACCCAGCTATGGGCCGCGGTGCTGCTCGGCGGGTTGCTGCTGGCGCTGCGCCAGTGGCGCGCCGCCGCCTTCGCCATCGCCACCCTGCTCGGCACCGCCCTGGCCAACGGCGCGCTGAAGGTGGCCTTCGCCCGCGTGCGCCCGGAGGTGCTGAGCGAGCCGCTGGCCAGCTTCAGCTTTCCCAGCGGGCACAGCTCGGCGGCGTTCGCCTTCTTCCTGGTCCTGGGCGTGCTCGCCGGCCGCGAGCAGCCGCCTCGCCTGCGCCTGACCTGGCTGCTGCTGGCCTGCCTGCCGGCGACCGCGATCGCCCTGTCGCGGGTCTACCTGGGCGTGCACTGGAGCACCGACGTGCTCGCCGGCGCGCTGCTGGCGGCGACGGTCTGCGCCAGCAGCCTGACCCTGCTGCAGTGGCGTCGCCCGCTGGCGGCGCTCGATGCGCGGGTCTGGTGGCTGGTCCTGCCGGCCTGCCTCGGCCTGCTCGGCGCCTTCGCCGCCTGGGGCCTGCCGACCGCGCTGCAGCTGTACCACTACCTGCCGCTGGAACCGGGCTAGCCGCTCGACGGCAGCGCGCCGGAGCTAGTTCGCGCCCTCGCCCTGCAGGCGCTCGAGCCACTGCTGGATCAGCGCCAGGCGCTCGCCGGGCTCGTCGAGGTCGAGCAGTTCGATCTTCTGCTGGCCGTCGAACGGCAGCAGGTAGGCCAGCTGGTTGGCCAGTTCGGCCTGGCCGCGGATCTCGCCGGGCATGCCCAGCGCCTTGACCATCGGGTGCTGGCCGAGCGCCTGCAGCAGCACCAGCAGGTCCTCGTGGGCCTCGTCCAGCGCCCGCGGCGGCGGCTCGTCGCGCCAGTCCACCGCGGCGACCAGCAGCTGGTCGCGGCGCACCTCGGTGGCCTGCACGGCGAAGCGCCGCGCGCCCTCGACACGGATGCCGAGCAGGCCGTTGGGGCGCTGCTGCCAGTCGCGGATCAGCGCCTCGCAGCCGACCATCGCATGGGCCGTCGGCGCCGGGCCGACTTCCGTGCCCTCGAGGATGCCGACCACACCGAAGCCGTGGCCGGCCTTCAGGCAGGCGCTGACCATGTCCAGGTAACGCGGTTCGAACAGCTGCAAATCGAGCATGCACCCCGGGAACAGCACGGTATCGAGCGGGAACAGCGGCAGGTTCATACGGGCTCCGTCACAACAGCAGGGACACCACCAGCGGCAGCAGCACGGCGGTCAGCACGCCCATCAGGCTCATCGCCAGCGCGGCGAACGCACCACACTCGTCGCCTTCCTGCAGCGCCTGGGCGGTGCCCACCGCATGGGCGGTCAGCCCGAGCGCCATGCCGCGGGCCGCAGGATGCTGAACACCAAAGCGGCGCAACAGTTCCGGGCCGAGGATGGCGCCGAGCACCCCGGTGATCATCACGAACACCGCCGCCAGCGCGACCACCCCGCCGATCTGCTCGGCCACCAGCATGGCGATCGGCGAGGTCACCGACTTGGGCGCCAGGGTCATCAGGATCATCCGCTCGGCGCCGAACGCCCAGGCCAGCGCCATGCCCAGGGCGGTGGCCAGCGACCCGGCCAGCAGCAGGGTCACCACGATCGGCACGAACAGCTCGCGGATGCGCCGCATGTTCAGGTACAGCGGCACCGCCAGGGCGACGGTGGCCGGGCCGAGCAGCACCGTGAGCAGCCGCGAGCTGGCGGAGTAGTCCGGGTAGGACAGCCCGCACAGCAGCAGGATGCCGATCACCATCAGCGCCGACAGCAGCACCGGCTGGAGGAATACCCAGCGGGTCTTCTCGTAGGCGGCGAAGGCCAGCTGGAAGGCCGCCAGGGTGATGCCGACGCCGAACAGCGGGTGGTGGATCAGCGCCTGCCAGGCGGCGTGCCATTGCAAGATCGTCATGCCTTCTCCTTGTTGCGCTTCTGCCGGCGGATCAGCAGCTGCATCAGCCAGCCGGTGAACACCAGCGATAGCACCAGGGAAATCACCAGCGCGCCGACGATGGCCCAGAAATCCTCGAGGATCGCCTCGGTGTAGACCATCACCCCCACCGCCGGCGGCACCAGCAGCAGCGGCAGGTAGCGCAGCAGGCTGCTGGCCGCCAGCTGGATCGAATCGCTGGCGCTGCCGCGCACCAGCAGGGCGACGAACAGCAGCACCATGCCGATGATCGGCCCGGGCAGCATCGGCAGCAGCAATACGTTGATGACGGTGCCGAGCAACTGGAACAGCACCAGCCAGGTCAGGCCGCGCAGCAGCATAGAAATGAACCTCCACAAGATGCGTCGAGTATAAGCCGCCGGCGGCGACCGGCAGGAACATCGGCCTGCCCGCAGGCTGATGCAGCGGCATTCGCGGCGGCCATGCGAGTTGTCGGCGGCCGGGCGGCGTGCTGATCTAGCCGGACAACGACAACACGCAGGAGGTCACATGCCGCAGGTACCGATCGAACAGCTCAAGGACCACATCGGCCAGGATCTGGGTCACTCCGACTGGCTGACCATCGACCAGCAGCGGGTCGACCGCTTCGCCGAGTGCACCGGCGACCACCAGTTCATCCATGTCGACCCCGAGCGCGCGCGCCAGACGCCGTTCGGCGGCACCATCGCCCATGGCTTCCTCTCCCTGTCGTTGCTGCCGATGCTCATGGACGGCCTGCTGGTGACGCCGGCCGGCACCCGCATGGGCGTCAACTACGGCCTGGACAGCCTGCGCTTCCTCCAGCCGGTGCGGGTCGGCTCGCGGGTGCGCCTGGCGCTGACCCTGCTCGACGCCCAGGAGAAGAACCCCGGCCAGTGGCTGCTCAAGAGCCGCGCGGTGCTGGAGATCGAAGGCGCGGACAAGCCTGCGCTGGTCGCCGAGACCCTGGCGCTGTGCATCCTCTGAGGTCGCCACACCAGCGCTGGCGTGCCCGGCGCTTTGCGGCATACTCTGGCCACGCCGTTGTCCGGACCCGCCATGCGCCGCTTCCTTCCCGTCTCGCTTGCCCTGCTGCTCGCCGCCTGCGGTGACGGCGAACCCCTGCTGCCGGCCGACGGCGTGCTACCCGATGGCGGTCGCTACCGCGGCGAACTGGTCGACGGCCGGCTGCAGGGCGCCGGGCGCCTGGACTACCCCGACGGCAGCTTCTACGAAGGCGGCTTCCAGGCCGGCCGCCGGCACGGCGCCGGGATCTGGCAGGCGGCCAGTGGCGAGCGCTACGAAGGCGACTTCCGCGACGGCCTGTTCGACGGCCAGGGGCGCCTGCGCTTCGCCAGTGGCGGCGTCTACGAGGGGCAGTTCCGCCGCGGCCACATGCACGGCAGCGGCCGCTTCAGCGAGGGCGCGGCGAGCTACGTCGGCGAATTCCGCGATGACCTCTACCACGGCCGGGGCGTGCTCGAGTACGCCGACGGCAGCCGCTACGAGGGCCAGTTTGTCGCCGGCCAGCCCAGCGGCCCGGGCGTGCGCGAGGACGCCGGCGGGCGCTTCAGCGGGCAGTTCCGCGACGGCCTGCTGAACGGGCCGGGCACCTTCGTCGATGCCGCCGGCGCGCAGTACAGCGGCGAGTTCGCCGACGACCAGTTCCACGGCCAGGGGCGCTACGAAGCCGGCGGCGAGGTCTGGATCGGCCGCTTCGACAACGGCGAGCTGAACGGTGAAGGCCAGCACCTGGCCGCCGACGGCAGCCACTACCGCGGTCCATTCCGCAACGGCCGCTACCACGGCCGCGGGCGCCTGCAGCGAGCCGACGGCAGCGTCTATCTCGGCGAGTTCCGTGACGGCCACTTCGCCGGCCACGGCGAGTTGACCCTGGCCGACGGCAGCCGCCAGGCGGGCCTCTGGCGGGACGGCCAGCGCCTGCGCGACGAAACCGGCCAGCGCCTGGCCGATCCGCTGGAGCTTGCCCTGCTCGAGCAGGGCCGGTTGCTGGAACAGGCCATCGCCGCCCTGCCCGCCTCGACGCCGGCACGCGAGCTGTATGCCCTGACCCTGGCCGGCGACGGGCGCCAGAGCGTGTTCCGCCGCGAAGCCGAGTACGTCGACCGGCTGCTGGGCGAGCGCTTCGCCGCGCGCGGCCGGCTCAGCCTGGTCAACCATCGCGACCAGCTCGCCGAGCGCCCGCTGGCCACGCGCGAGAACCTGGCCCGGGCGATCCAGGCGCTGGCCGAGCGCAGCGGCCCGGAAGACCTGGTCTTCCTCTACCTCACCAGCCACGGCACCGCCGCGCATCGCCTGGTGCTGGCGCAGCCGCGGCTGTCACTGCTCGACCTCGACGCCGACGAGCTGGGCGAGCTGATGCGCCCGCTGTCCGCACGCCACAGCGTGGTGGTGATCTCGGCCTGCTATTCGGGCGGCTTCATCGAGCCGCTGAAAAACGCCAATATTCTGGTCATGACCGCCGCGCGCGCCGACCGGGTGTCGTTCGGCTGCTCGGAGCAGAGCGACTTCACCTATTTCGGCCGCGCCCTGTTCGAGCAGGCACTGCAACGTACCGACGACCTTGCCAAGGCGTTCGCACTTGCGCAGGCGCAGGTTGCCCAATGGGAAACGGCCGACGACTATGAAGCGTCGCAACCGCAGATCTGGGCGCCGGAGGCGGTGCTCGCCGAATGGCGGGCACTGCGTGCCGAACAGGGCCGGGTCGACGACTGATCGCCACAAGGAGTACTCGCAATGCATTTGACGCCCCAGCACATCCTGCTCGCCGGCGCCACGGGTTTGACTGGCGAACACCTGCTCGACCGCCTGCTCAACGAGCCCACGGTCGGCCGCGTCCTGGCACCGTCGCGCCGGCCGCTGGCCGAGCATCCGCGGCTGGACAACCCGGTCGGCGAGCTGGCCGCGCTGCTGCCGCAGCTGCAGGGCCCGGTGGACACCGCCTTCTGCTGCCTGGGCAGCACCCTCAAGCAGGCCGGCAGCGAGGACGCCTTCCGCGCCGTCGACCGCGACCTGGTGGTGGCCTTCGCCCGCCGCGCGCAAGAGCTGGGCGCGCGCCACCTATTGGTGCTGAGCTCGCTCGGCGCGGATGTCGACAGCGCGCTGTTCTACTGCCGGGTCAAGGGCGAGATGGAAGCCGCGCTCGAGGCGCAGGGCTGGCCGCAGCTGACCATCGCCCGGCCGGCGCAGCTGCTCGGCCAGCGCCTCGAGCCGCGCCTGGGCGAGCGCCTGGCCGCCCCGCTGTCGCAGCTGCTGCCCGGCAAGTACCACGGCATCGAGGCCTGCAGCCTGGCCCGCGCGCTCTGGCGCCTGGCACTGGAGGATGGCGAAGGCACCCGCATCGTCGAGTGCGACGAGCTGAGGAAGCTCGGCAAGTAGGCCCCCAGACGGCAGGCCCGCGCCGCGGGCGCTTGCCTGCGGCTGATGGCTGGCGGCAGCCCGTCAGACCTTGATGAAATGCTCGCGGTAGTGGCGCAGCTCGGCGATGGAGTCGCGGATGTCGTCCAGCGCCAGGTGCGTGCTGCTCTTCTTGAAGCCGTCCATGATCTGCGGCGCCCAGCGCGCGGCCAGTTCCTTGAGCGTCGAGACGTCCAGGTTGCGGTAGTGGAAGTAGGCTTCCAGCGCCGGCATCTGCCGGTAGAGGAAGCGCCGGTCCTGGCAGATGCTGTTGCCGCAGATCGGCGACTTGCCCTTGGGCACCCACTGTTCGAGGAAGGCCAGGGTCAGGCGCTCGGCCTCGGCGGTGGAGACCTTGCTCTCGCGCACCCGCTGGGTCAACCCGGAGCCGCCGTGCTGGCGGGTGTTCCACTCATCCATGCGTGCCAGCACCTCGTCGCCCTGGTGCACGGCGATCACCGGCCCTTCGGCGAGCACGTTGAGCTGGCTGTCGGTGACGATGGTGGCCATCTCGATGATCACGTCGTTGTCCGGGTCCAGGCCGGTCATCTCGAGGTCGATCCAGATCAGGTTCTGCGGATTCTGCATGGGGGACTCCTTGGCTTTGGCGCGCAGTTTAGCCGCTCGCGACAGGGCCGTCAGGCCGCTGCGCGCCGGGGCGGTAGACCAGCAGGCAGGACTGGCGCCAGTCATCCAGCGGCCACTGCTGCTCGGCGGCAACGCCCGGCACGGCGAAACTGTTGCTGACCAGCAGCGCATCGCCGCGCATCTCGCGGCAGGCCTTGGCCCAGAGCGCCGGCATCGGCGCCGGCGAGAGGAAGCAGTAGACCAGGTCGTAGCCGCCCAGCTCCTCGCGCCACAGGCTGCGCAGGCGCACCTGGCAATTGCCCCGCGCCAGGCAGCGCAGCCAGGCCAGCAGGCAACTCAGCGGCGCGGTCTCGACGCCGACGAAGCGTCCCTCGGGGCAGGCCCGCGCCAGCCGGGCCAGGGTGCCGCCCAGCCCGCAGCCCAGGTCGACGAAGACGAACCCCGCCGGCAGCACGCGCAACTGCTGCAGCAGCCGCTGCTCGGCGGCGCGCCCGGTGAGGTAGAGCGGCACCCGCTCGCCGATCGCGTTCCAGTTCAACAGCAGCAGCACGACGAAGCCGGCCAGCGGCAGCCACGGCGGCAATGCCTGCCCCTGCACCAGCAGCAAGGCCGGCACGAAGCAGAGATTGATCGGCAGCCACCAGGGCGACAGGCCCAGGCGCCGACCCAGCAGAGCCGCCAGCAGGCCCTGCAGCACGGCTACCGGCAGCAGGCCCGGGCGCAGGCCGGCGGCAAGCGCCAGCTGCAGCAGCAGCCAGGCGAGCGCCAGCGCGGCCAACTGGGCGAACAGGGCGACGAGCACGGGCAGGCGGTGGCGCAATCCGGCGAGCATGGGCGGACCTCGGCAAGGGCGGCCAGTCTACTCCAGCGCCGCGGCGAGGCGAGTGCCGGCGGCGTGCTAGACTCCCGGGCCAATTTCCCAAGTCGCAGTGCAGCATCGATGGCCAAACGCCAACTCAGTCGCCGGCAAAGCTGGCGTATCGAGAAAATCCAGGAAGAACGTGCCGCGCGTGCGGCCCGCCGCGAGTCGCGTGCGCTCGAAGAACTCGAGGGCGGCGACCTGGGCCCCGAACAGCACGGCCTGGTGATCGCCCACTTCGGCGTGCAGGTCGAGGTCGAGGCGCTGGATGGCGAACACGCCGGGGAGGTACTGCGCTGCCACCTGCGTGCCAACCTGCCGGCGCTGGTCACCGGCGACCGCGTGGTCTGGCGCCCGGGCAACCAGGGCATCGGCGTCATCGTCGCCCAGCTGCCGCGGCATTCGGAGCTGTGTCGGCCGGACATGCGCGGCCAGCTCAAGCCGGTGGCGGCCAACGTCGAGCAGATCGTGATCGTCTTCGCGCCGCTGCCCGAGCCCCACGCCAACCTCATCGACCGCTACCTGATCGCCGCCGAGCACGCCGGGATCGCCCCGCTGCTGCTGCTCAACAAGGCCGACCTGATCGACGCGCTGAACCAGACGCGGATCGAGGCGCTGCTGGCGGTCTACCGTCAGCTCGGCTATCCGTTGCTGGAAGTCTCGGCGCACGACGGCGCCGGCATGGACGCGTTGCGCGCACGCCTGGACGGGCGCATCAGCGTGTTCGTCGGGCAGTCCGGGGTGGGCAAGAGCTCGCTGGTCAACAGCCTGCTGCCGGAGGTGGATACCCGCGTCGGCGCGCTGTCGGAGCAGACCGGCAAGGGCACCCACACCACCACCACCGCACGGCTGTTCCACTTTCCCGCCGGCGGCGACCTGATCGACTCGCCCGGCATCCGCGAATTCGGCCTCGGCCATGTCAGCCGCGACGACGTCGAGGCCGGCTTCATCGAATTCCGCGAGCTGCTCGGCCATTGCCGCTTCCGCGACTGCCGGCACGACCGCGAGCCGGGCTGTGCACTGCTCGGCGCGCTGGCCGACGGGCGCATCCAGCCGCAACGCCTGGCCAGCTACCGGCACATCCTCGCCAGCCTGCCCGAAACCGACTACTGACCGCGGCTGCTCAGTCCGCCTCGGGCTGGTCGAAGCGCAGCGCGCCGTCCTCGAAGATGTTCAGCCGCTCGCGCAGCGCCGGCGCCTGCAGCGGGGCATCGGCCGGCCTGGCCTCGGCTGGCGCTGGCGTCGGCGTAGCGGCCTGCTCCGGCTCGGCAGCGGGCGCCTGCTCGCCCTCGATGTTGCGCTGCGCCTTGCGGGTCAGCACGAGGATATCGATGCGCCGGTTGATCGGGTTGAGCGGATCCTCGCGGTCGAACAGCGCCGAGGAGGCATAGCCCACCACCCGGGCGATCTGCGCCTGCGGGTAGCCTCCGGTGACCAGCGTGCGCCGAGCGGCGTTGGCACGGCTCGCCGACAGCTCCCAGTTGCCGATGCCGCTGCGCCCCGAATAGGGCTTGGCATCGGTATGCCCGCTGACGCTGATCTTGTTCGGCACGGCGGCGATGGTCTCGGCCATGGCCAGCAGGATGTCCTCGAAATAGGGCTGCAGCTCGGCGCTGCCGAGGGCGAACATCGGCCGGTTCTCGGCATCCATGATCTGGATGCGCAGGCCGTCGCGGGTGATCTCGAACAGGATCTGGTCCTTGAAGCGCTCCAGCTCCGGATTCTCGTCCACCTTGTTCTGCAGCTCCTGCAGCAGCAGCTCCAGGCGTTCACGCTCGATCTGCTCGGCCAGGTCCTCGGCCTGGTCCGCATCGACCCGCTCGTCGGCCTGGCTGGCCGCCGACTGGATCTCCGGGTTAAGCGTGCGCTCCGGCGAGGGCGTCGGCGTGCCGCCGAGGTCGATCGCGTGCGGGCTGGCGCTCTCGGTGAAACCGATGGGGTCCTGGAAGTAGCCGGAAATGGCGCGCTTCTGCTCGGGGGTGGCCGAGCTCATCAGCCACATCACCAGGAAGAACGCCATCATCGCCGTGGCGAAGTCGGCGAAGGCGATCTTCCAGGCGCCGCCATGGTGGCCGCCGGCGGTCTTCCTGACCCGCTTGACGATGATCGGCTGGTTGTTGTCCATGTCCGCGCCTTAGTTGCCGCGCATGGCTTGCTCGAGCTCGGCGAAGCTCGGGCGGTGCGCCTGGAACAGGACCTTGCGGCCGAACTCGGCGGCCAGCGAGGGCGGCATACCCGAGGCCGAGGCCACCAGCGTCGCCTTGATCGCCTCGTAGAGGTTGAGCTCTTCCTTGGCATCGTGCTCCAGCGCGCCGGACAGCGGACCGAAGAAGCCGTAGGAGGCGAGGATACCGAGGAAGGTACCGACCAGCGCGGTGGCGACCTTCTCGCCGATCTCCGCGTTGTTGGCTTCGGCGAGCACGGACATGGTGATGACGATGCCCAGCACCGCGGCGACGATACCCATCGCCGGCAGGCCGTCGGCGACCTTGCCCACCGCGTGCGCGGGGTGCTCGAGCTCCTCCTTGAGGCTCGCCAGTTCCATGTCGAACAGCCCCTCGAGCTCGTGGGGCGCCATGTTGCCCGACGACATGATGCGCAGGTAATCGCAGATGAAAGCGGTCATGCGCTCGTCCTTGAGCACGCCCGGGTAGCGGGAGAACACCGCGCTGGCCGCCGGATCCTCGAGGTCGGCCTCGATGGCCATCATGCCTTCGCGACGGCTCTTGTTGAGCACCGCGTAGAGCAGCCCGAGCACTTCCAGGTAGTAGGCCTGGGTGAAGCGGTTGCCGAACATCTTCAGCGACTTCTGGAAGACGACCTTGGTGGTGGACGCCGGGTTGGCCTGCAGGAAGCCGCCCAGCGCGGCGCCGCCGATGATCATCAGCTCGAAGGGATGCACCAGCGCGGCGAGCTTGCCGCCGGACAGCAAAAAGCCGCCGAGCACACTGCCGAGGACCACGAAAATACCGAGAATCTTGACCATACGAACCCAGTTGAATGACAGCGAAGCCGCGGCAAGGCGGCCCGTCGGACGCCGGCAGTGCCCCGACGCCGCGGGGTTGCCAAAGAATTGTTCGGGTTATCGGAAATTTTGCGCGAGACTAAAGACCACCCCGACAAAAAGCCAGCCTGGCACCATGACCACAGCTCCTTCGCTTCCGCGCAGCATCCCCGCCTGGATCCGGGCGCTCGACGACGTCCAGCTGCCGGCCTTCGCCGGCCCCCACGCGCGGGTTGGCGCGGCGCTGCGCGACAGCAGCCTGTCGATGCGCCAGATCGCCGACGAGATCCACGCCAGCCCGGTGCTGGCGCTGACCTTCATCCGCGAGGCCAACCGCAGCAGCGCCGGTGTCAATCCGGTGGACAGCCTGGAAAGCGCGCTGAGCCGTATCGGCCTGCGCCGTGCCGAGGAACTGCTCGCACGCATCCCGGCCCGGGAACCACAGGAGATGCCGCGCGCGCTGCGCCAGATGGTGCTCATCAGCCGGCATGCCAGCCAGCAGGCCAACGGCCTGTTCGCCGGCCGCCTGGCGCGCCTGTGGCAGGAGATTCACTGGGGCAGCCTGCTGTTCCTGGCCCCGGTGTGGGTCCTGCTCACCGCCTACCCGCAGCTGCTCGAGGCCTGGGAGCAACGCCTGCTGGTGCGCCGCGAACCGGCCCGCCGGCTGGAGCAGGAGCTGCTTGGCGTGCCGCTGCAGGAGCTCTGCCTGGCGCTGGCGCGGCACTGGCACCTGCCCGAATGGATCGTCCAGGGCTACCGGCTGCTGGGCGGCAACCGCCGGCTGCTGATCAAGGCGCTGCGCATCGCCCGCGACAACGAGCATCCGCTGCACCAGCAGCAGCTGCTCGATGCCGATCCGGACCTGCGCCGCTGGCTGACGCTGCCGTCGAATACCATCGTTCTGGCCAACGGCCTGGCGCTGGCGGCCCATCACAGCTGGGGCGACGTGCACAGCCTGCGCTGGCAGCGCCTGGCCGGGCTCTACCTGCAGCTGCCGCTCGGCGAGGTGCAGCAACTGGTGCACCAGCACGCCGTGGAAAGCGCGCGGGCATTCGGCCCGACCGAGCTCTGGCACCCGGCCCAGGGCCTGCTGTGGCCCTGGCAGAGCCGTTTCCAGCAGCGCCAGAGCCGTGCCGCGCCGCCCGACGCCCAGGCCCTGGCGGTCTGGCGCGAGCAGTGCCGCCTGCTGCTGGCCGAGCCGAGTCCCTTCGCCAACGTGCTGCAGCTGACCCAGGCCGCCTGCCTGGCCACCCACAGCCTGGGCCTGCAACGCGTGCTGCTGCTGCTCGTCGACCGCCGCCAGCAGCGCCTGGTGGCGCAGCAGAGCGCCGGCCTGCCGGATGCCGCGGCGCGGCTGGTGCTGGCCCCGGAACAGAGCCAGGTGCTGCGCCGGCTGCTGGAGAAACCCGCGCTGCTGCGCCTGCGGCCGGACAACCTGGCCAGCTACTCGGCGCTGCTGCCGGGCTCGCTGAAGTCGCTGTTCGCCAGCGAACACCTGCTGCTGCGCTCGCTCGGCGCCGGCCGCCCGGCGATGCTGCTGGTCGTCGACCAGGACGGCGCGCCCATCGCCGATGCGACCCTGCAGGCATTCGAGAAGACGGTGCAGTGCATCGAGCGCGCGATCGGCCATTTCGCCAAGCGCACTGGCTGAAGTTTTCGCTAGACTTCGCCTTTCGTCCGTTGCACCGAGGCCCATCGTGTCCGCCTTCTCCAACCTGCCGCTGGTGATCGAACCTGCCGACCTGGCCCAGCGCCTCAACGCGCCGGAGCTGATCCTCGTCGACCTGACCAGCGCGGCGCGCTACGCCGAGGGCCACCTGCCCGGCGCCCACTTCGTCGACCCGAAGCAGACCCAGCTGGCGCAGCCGCCAACCCCCGGCCTGCTGCCGCCCAAGGCGCAGCTCGAGGCATTGTTCGGCCGTCTCGGCCACCGCCGCGACGCGGTCTACGTGGTCTACGACGACGAGGGCGGCGGCTGGGCCGGGCGCTTCATCTGG
Organism: Pseudomonas oligotrophica; assembly: GCF_021726475.1. Classification (GTDB taxonomy): domain Bacteria; phylum Pseudomonadota; class Gammaproteobacteria; order Pseudomonadales; family Pseudomonadaceae; genus Stutzerimonas; species Stutzerimonas oligotrophica. The sequence goes on along the minus strand of NZ_JAKJRU010000001.1, from coordinate 767,552 downwards.
CTGCTCGACGTCATCGGCCATCACCGCTACCACTACCTCGACGGCGGCCTGCACGCCTGGCTGGCGGCGCAGCTGCCGCTGTCGCGCGAGCCGATGCCGGCGGCCGGCGGCCCGGTGCCGCTGGAGCTCGACCCGGCGCCGACCGCCACCCGCGAATACCTCGAGAGCCGCCTCGGCGCCGATGACCTGGTCATCTGGGATGCCCGCTCGCCGGCCGAATACCGCGGCGAGAAGGTGCTCGCCGCCCGCGGCGGCCACATCCCCGGCGCCGTCAACTTCGAGTGGACCGCAGCCATGGACCCGGCCCGCGCGCTACGCATCCGCCAGGACATCGCCGAGCAACTGCAAGCGCTGGGCATCGTGCCGGAGAAGGAAATCATCACCCACTGCCAGACGCACCACCGCTCCGGCCTGACCTACCTCATCGCCAAGGCGCTGGGCTACCCGCGGGTCAAGGGCTATGCCGGCTCGTGGAGCGAATGGGGCAACCTGCCCGACACCCCGATCCAGTCATGAAAAGGTCCTCAATGAAAGATCGCCTGTTCGTCCTCAGCCAGTACGTGCTGCCGCACCACCTGATTTCGCGGCTGGCCGGCTGCCTCGCCGAATGCCGGCTGCCCTGGGTGAAGAACACCTTCATCAAGTGGTTCGTGCGCCACTTCCAGGTGCAGATGCACGAGGCGCAGGTCGAGGAGCCGACGGCGTACGAGCACTTCAACGCCTTCTTCACCCGCGCCCTGAAGGAGGGCGCCCGCCCGCTGGACCCGACCCCCGGCGCCATCCTCAACCCCTGCGACGGCGCCATCAGCCAGCTCGGCCGCATCGAACAGGGCCGCATCTTCCAGGCCAAGGGCCATAGCTACAGCGTGACCGAGCTGCTCGGCGGTGACCACGAGCGCGCCGCGCCCTTCATGGGCGGCGACTTCGCCACCGTCTACCTGTCGCCCAAGGACTACCACCGCGTGCACATGCCGCTGGCCGGCACCCTGCGCGAGATGGTCTACGTGCCCGGGCGCATCTTCTCGGTCAACACCGTTACCGCCCAGGGCGTGCCGGAGCTGTTCGCGCGCAACGAGCGGGTCGTCTGCATCTTCGATACCGAGCGCGGGCCGATGGCCATGGTGCTGGTCGGCGCGATGATCGTCGCCAGCATCGAGACGGTCTGGGCCGGGCTGGTCACGCCGCCCAAGCGCACCCTCAGGACCACCCGCTACGACGAGGCCGCGCGCACCCCGATCCAGCTGGACAAGGGCGCCGAGATGGGCCGCTTCAAGCTCGGCTCGACGGTGATCCTGCTGTTCGGCCCGGAGCAGGTCCGCTGGGCCGAACAGCTCGGCCCGCTCAGCCCCGTCTGCATGGGCGAGTCCCTCGGCCAGGCGCACGGCGCCGCCTGAAGCCCCACGGGGTCGGCGCCGGCCGGCCCCGCCTGCACGGCGAGCAACCGCCGGCCATCGGATAGCGGCGAAAAGCCATCATTTTGACCTGCCACTCCAGCGTCCAGCTGTTAGAGTGGGGCCGATGCACGGTCCTGCGCGGAGTTGCCGGTTGCAAACCACCAGTCCCCACCTCCAGTTACGTGTGCCGGCACCGGACCGGCAGGCGCTCTCGTTCTGCGAGGCCAGCCCGCCGGCGCTGCGCGACTGGCTGGCCGGCCTGCCCAAGGCCAATCTCGGCGAGAGCGCCCGCCAGCTGTACCAGGCACTGGTCGAGCTGAACCGGCTGCAGGCGTCGTCGGAGCAGCGCCTGCAACTGCTCGAGTTGCTGCGCCCGGAGGTGCACTTCGTCTGCCGTCACCTGGAGCGGCACTACCTCAACCAGCCGATCGTGCTCGGCGAACGGCCGCGCAAGGTCGCCGGCCTGTGCCAGGCCCTGCAGAACCACCTCGCCGCCGGCTACAAGCTGATCGTCAGCCGCGCCCTCTCGCGGCCGGCGCTCGATCACCCGCAACTGCTGACCGCCGCCCTGCAGCGCGCCACCCATTCGCTCGCCGCCCTGCTGCTGCGCTCGACCCAGCTCTACAGCCCGGCCAGCGAAGGGCTCTGGCGCGAGCTGCACCTGCTCTACCAGCTGGCCGGCGAGCACGCCTTGCAGAGCATGCCGGTGCGCGACCCGCTGGCCCGCCATGGCGATGCGCTGACGGTCGAGCAGTGCTACCTGGCCGCCCTGCTGTTCGGCAGCGCGCGCTGCAACCAGGTGCGTCAGCAGCACATCGCGCCCCTGGCCGCGGCGCTGGAGAGCTGGAGCCCGCTGGTGCTGCTGCGCCCGGCCACGCATCCGGCCAGCCTGTTCGTGTTCTCGCCGCAGACCGACGCCGCGCCGCGCTACCGCTCGCTGTTCGCCGCCGGGGCGTTGCCGAACCTGCTCGGCATCGATCCCGGTGCGCTGGTCAAGGCCATCGAGGAACACCTGCAACTGCCCGCCGAGCTGCGCGACCGCTCGCCGTTGCCCGGACGGGTCGAGCTGAGCGACGACCTGCTGCGCCATCTGGCCGGCGCCTGGGGCGCAGTGTCCGACCGCAGCTTCCAGCGCCGACTGGCCAGCGGGCAGCTCGAGGTGTGCCTGGGCATGACGGCACTGCACTACCACCTCGCCGGCCAGCGCCCGTTCAACCAGGTGCTGGAGCACCACGAGCGCACCAGCCGGGCGGTGTTCGCGCTGGACAACAGCGCGGCCGATGTCTGGGCCAAGGCCTTCGACGCCCGCAGCAGCAGTGCCGCGATGCCGCTGCCGCACGAGCGCATCGAGTTCGTCCGTCCCGCGCAGCCGGGCGAGGCGATGGCGCAGCCCACCGAGCCGAACGCCGGCGCCGACTTCCCCTGCTTCGCCGTGCAGCTGGTCAACCAGAGCCCGGGCGGCTACTGCCTGGCCTGGCCGGCCGAGGTGCCGGCGCAACTGCAGGCCGGCGAACTGCTCGGCCTGCGCGAGGGCCAGAGGCAGCCCTGGCGCGTCGCCACGGTGCGCTGGATCCGCCAGGTGCGCGGCGGCGGTACGCAGATGGGCATCGAGCTGATCGCCCCGAATGCCCAGCCCTGCGGCGTGCGCCTGCTGCGCAAGGCCGACCAGGGCAGCGAGTACCTGCGTGCGCTGCTGGTGCCGGAGATCGGCGCGATCTCCCAGGCGAGCAGCCTGATCGTCCCGCTGCTGCCGTTCCGGCAGGGGCACAAGGTGATGCTCAACCAGGAAGGCGAGGAGTGCCGCGCGATTCTCGCCAGGCGCCAGGCACACACCGGCAACTACAACCAGTTCGAATACCACCCGATCGGCGAGGTGGCGCGCGCCGCAGAGACTTCGGTCACACCCTGGGGCACTGCCGCGGCCAGCGCCGAGGTGGATTTTGACTCACTCTGGAAGTCGCTGTAGATTGCCGGTTCGCGTTGTTTCCGCCCTTCCCGCACCGCTCCGGTGTGCTTTCAAGCTGTCGCCATGGCCCTGCAGAAGAAAACCGTCCGCCTGCTGATTCTCGAAGACTCGCAGAACGAGGCCGAGCGCCTGGTCAGCCTGTTCCGCAATGCCGGCCAGGCCACCCGGGTGCACCGCCTGACCTCCAGCGACGACCTGGCGCAAGCGCTGCAACAGACCTGGGACCTGCTGATCTGCGCCCCGCAGAGCGTGAATCTCGACCCCGGCGAGGCAATCGCCGCGGTGCGTCGCCAGGCGCGGGACATCCCGATCATCCAGCTGACCGAAGGCAACGACGCCGAGGCCATCACCGAGGCGCTGCTGATCGGCGCCCAGGACGCCCTGCCCCGCGGCGAGGACGAATGGCTGCTGCTGGCGGCCAACCGCGAGCTGGCCAACCTCGACGAGCGCCGCGCCCGACGCACCGCCGAGCTGGCGCTGCGCGAAGCCGAGAAGCGCTGCCAGCTGCTGCTCGACAGCTCGGTGGACGCCATCGCCTATGTCCACGACGGCATGCACATCTATGCCAACCGCGCCTACCTCGAACTGTTCGGCTATGCCGACAGCGAGGAGCTCGAAGGCATGCCGATGATCGACCTGATCAGCGCCTGCGACCAGGTGCAGTTCCGCACGTTCCTGAAGAACTACCAGAGCCTGGAGGGCAGCGCCGAGCTGACCTGCAGCGGCAACAAGCTCAGCGGCGAGAGCTTCAAGGCACGCATGCACTTCTCGCCGGCCAGCTACGACGGCGAGCCATGCATCCAGGTGGTGATTCGCGCCGAGCAGGACAGCGCCGAGCTGCAGAAGCTGCGCGAGATCAGCAACCAGGACCCGGTCACCGGCCTGCACAACCGCAACCGTTTCGTCGAACTGCTCGACGCTGCCGTGGAGCGCGCGGTCAAGGCCGGCCAGCAGGCCAGCCTGGCCTACATCCGCATCGATCGCTTCGCCGCCCTGCAGGCCGAGATCGGCCTGGGCGACGTGGACCTGCTGCTGCGCGAGCTGGCCGACCTGCTGCGCGCGCATTTCGGCGCCGACGTGCAGTTGGGCCGCTTCGCCGACGACGTCTTCACCGCGCTGCACGAGGGCCAGCTGCCGCAGCAGATCGAGCCGCTGCTGCGCGCCCTGCTCGCCCGTGTCGACGCCCAGCTGTTCGAGGTGTCCGGGCGCACCGTGCAGACCTCGCTGAGCATTGGCGTCGCCGCACTCGACGAGAAGACCGCGCGTACCCAGCAGGCCATCGAGCGCGCCCACCGCTGCGCCGACGAGCTGGACGGCAATGCGCTGAAGATCTTCGATCCCGCCGACGAGCTGGCCGCCCAGGCCAGCCGTGGCAACCTCCTGGCCATGGTTCGCCATGCCCTGGACACCAACAGCTTCCGCCTGCTGTTCCAGCCGATCATCAGCCTGCGCGGCGACAGCCACGAGCATTACGAGGTGCTGCTGCGCCTGCTCGACGCGCAGCAGCAGGAAGTCCCGGCCGCGGAGTTCATCCAGGCGGCCAACCAGGCCGGCCTGGCGGCGAAGATCGATCGCTGGGTGATCCTCAACTCCATCAAGCTGCTGGCCGAACACCGCGCCAAGGGCCATCGCACCCGCCTGTTCCTGCACCTCTCCAGTGCCAGCCTGCAGGACCCGGGCCTGCTGGCCTGGCTCGGCGTGGTCCTCAAGGCCGCGCGCCTGCCGGCCGATGCGCTGGTCTTCGAGCTGTCCGAGCCGGACGCCATCGCCTACCTCGCCGCTGCCAAGACACTCAACCAGGGGCTGGGCGAGCTCGGCTGCCGCATGGCCATCGGCAACTTCGGCTGCGCGCTCAACCCGTTCAACACGCTGCGCCATCTGGACGCGCCGTTCATCAAGGTCGACGGCTCCTACACCCAGGACCTCAGCGAGCAGGAGAACCAGGATGCGCTCAAGGCGCTCCTGGCCGAGCTGCATGAGCAGAAGCGCCAGACCATCGTGCCGTTCGTCGAGAGCGCCACCGTGCTGGCGACCCTCTGGCAGGCCGGCGTCAGCTACATCCAGGGCCACTACCTGCAGGGCCCCAGCCAGTCGATGAACTACGACTTCTCCTCCGACGAAACCTGACCGGCGGGCGATGCTCGCCAGCCTTGACCAGGGTCAGCCAGGCGTCATCCGGCTCGACTAGAGTGTGCTGATCTTTCGCCACGCAGAAGGAGCAGCACCATGGCCATGATGAAAGCCGCCGTGTTCGTCGAACCGGGTCGCATCGAACTGCAGGACAAGCCGATCCCGGAGGTCGGCCCGAACGATGCGCTGCTGCGCATCACCACCACCACCATCTGCGGCACCGACGTGCACATCCTCAAGGGCGAGTACCCGGTCGCCGCGGGGCTGACCATCGGCCACGAGCCGGTCGGCATCATCGAGAAGCTCGGCAGCAACGTGAAAGGCTACCGCGAAGGCCAGCGCGCCATCGCCGGCGCCATCTGCCCGAGCTTCACTTCCTACGCCTGCCAGGACGGCTTCCCGTCCCAGGATGGCGGCTGCAGCTGCCACGGCTACAAGCCCATGGGCGGCTGGCGCTTCGGCAACAGCATCGACGGCACCCAGGCCGAATACGTGCTGGTGCCCGACGCCCAGGCCAACCTGGCGCCGGTGCCGGACGGCCTGAGCGACGAGCAGGTGCTGATGTGCCCGGACATCATGTCCACCGGCTTCGCCGGCGCCGAGGCGGCGAGCATCAAGATCGGCGACATCGTCGCGGTCTTCGCCCAGGGCCCGATCGGCCTGTGCGCCACCGCCGGCGCCCGGCTGCGCGGCGCCGGCACCATCATCGCGGTGGACGGCGTCGATGCGCGGCTGGAGATCGCCCGCAAGATGGGCGCCGACGTCACGCTGAACTTCCGCAACGTCGACGTGGTGGACGAGATCCTCAAGCTCACCGGCGGCCGCGGTGTGGACGCCTCGATCGAGGCCCTCGGCCTGCAGAGCACCTTCGAAAGCGCGCTTCGGGTACTCAAGCCCGGCGGCACCCTGTCCAGCCTGGGCGTCTATTCCAGCGACCTGAGCATCCCGCTGGGCGCTTTCCACGCGGGCCTGGGCGACAACAAGATCGTCACCTCGCTGTGCCCGGGCGGCAAGGAACGCATGCGCCGGCTGATCAAGGTGGTCGAATCGGGGCGGGTCGACCTCGGCCCGCTGGTGACCCACCGCTTCGCCCTGGACGACATCGAGGCCGCCTACGACCTCTTCGCCCACCAGCGCGACGGCGTGCTCAAGGTCGCGATCAAGCCCTGAACGCAGAGCGGCAAGCACAAGCCCCGGGGCGGCAGGGCCGGCCCGGGGCTTCGTTGTTCCGCCAATAGGTGCGTGGCCGCTATTCGGCGCCGTCGCGCTCGCGGAAGCCGAGCAGGTAGAGGATGCCGTCCAGGCCCAGGGTGGAGATCGCCTGCTTGGCCGACTGCTTGACCAGCGGCTTGGCGCGGAAGGCCACGCCCAGCCCGGCCAGGCCGAGCATCGGCAGGTCGTTGGCACCGTCGCCCACGGCGATGGTCTGCTCCAGGCACAGCCCTTCGCGCTCGGCCAGCTCGCGCAGCAGGTCGGCCTTGCGCTGGGCGTCGACGATCGGCTCGATGGCGACCCCGGTGAGCTTGCCGTTCTCGATCTGCAGCTCGTTGGCGTAGACATAATCGATGCCCAGCCTCGCCTGCAGTTGCCTGGCGAAATAGCTGAAGCCGCCGGAGAGGATCGCGGTCTTGTAGCCCAGGCGCTTGAGCTCGGCGAACAGCACCTCGGCACCCTCGGTCAGGCGCAGGCTCGCGCCGATCTCGGCCAGCACCGTCTCCGGCAGGCCCTCGAGCAGCGCCAGGCGCTCCTTGAAGCTGGCGCGGAAATCCAGTTCGCCGCGCATCGCCCGCTCGGTGATCGCGGAAACCTTCTCGCCGACCCCGGCGGCCTTGGCCAGCTCGTCGATGACTTCCGCCTCGATCAGCGTCGAGTCCATGTCGAACACCGCCAGGCGGCGGTTGCGTCGGTATACCGAGTCGCGCTGGAAGGCGATGTCGACGTTCAGCTCCTGCGCCACGCTGAGGAACTCGGCGCGCAGCGCCGCGGTGTCGGCCGGCTCGCCGCGCACGGAAAACTCGATGCAGCCCTTGCCGCTCTCCTCGGGCACATCCAGCGGCCGGCGCCCCGACAGGCGATCGATGTGGTCGATGTTCAGGCCGTACTTGGCGGTGATGGAGCTGACCCGGTGCAGCTGCTCGGCGGTGACCTTGCGCGTCAACAGGGTGACGATGTGCCGCGCCTTGCCCTGGCCGGCGACCCACTGGCCGTAGTCGTCTTCGGAGACAGGGGTGAAGCGCACCTGCTGGTCGTGCTTGTAGGCGGTGAACAGCACGTCCTTGAGCACGGCCGAGGCGGCCTCGGTGGCCGGGATGTCGACCAGGATGCCGAACGACAGGGTGTCATGGATGACCGCCTGGCCGATGTCGAGGATGGTCACGCCACCCTGGGCGAGCACGCCGGTGATGGCGGCGGTCAGGCCGGGACGGTCTTCGCCGGTGATGTTGATCAGGACGATATCGCGCAAGGCGCAGCTCCCCTCGGGTCGGTTGGAGGTTCTCGTGCGTCGCGCGCAACCAGGCGGGCGCGCGGCGCGGATGGTGGTGCCCGGCCGGGCGCGAGCGGCGCTTGCGATGACGCGCGGCCGGCCCCGGCAGGCAGGCCGGCATTCTACATCAAGCCCCGCCGGCGCGCCCCGGCCGCCGGCAGTGCAGCGCCCCGCGCCACATCAGCCGAAATGACTTTTCGTCAGCGGCCGGCCGCAGACCTTCAACGCCCAGCGGCCTTTCCCTATACTGCGCGGCAATTCCCCTTCGAGAAGAGCCGCGCTCCAGTGAACCGGCCCGCATCCGTCAAGCCCGACAATTTCTTCCTGCTCATCTACCGCGCCATCCGCCAGCACCGGGTGCCGCTGGTGCTGCGCATCGCCAGCCATACGCTGCTGCTGGTCGCCCTGGCGCTGGTGATCTACTCCTGGGTCATCGGCATGCAGTTCAAGCACGCCATGGAACAGCAGGCCGACGCCCTCGGCCAGAGCCTGGTGACGCAGACCGCCGCCTCGGCCACCGACCTGCTGGTGGCCAACGACATCCTCAGCCTCAACGTACTGCTCAGCAATCTGGTGAAGAATCCGCTGGTGGCCCATGCGGCGATCTACAGCGTCGACAACCGGGTCCTCGCCGAGTCGGGTTCGCGCCCGCAGCACGGCCTGCTGGGCGACGACCGCGGGCTCTATTCGACGCCGATCAGCTTCCAGGAAGTGATCGCCGGGCACCTGCGCATCAGCCTGGACATGCAGCAGTTCCAGCAGCCGATGACCATCAGCCTGCAGAGCATGGGCCTGCTCAGCCTGATCCTGCTGGCCCTGGCGCTGACCCTGAGCATGCGCCTGGGGCGCCAGCTGTCGCTGCCGCTGATGCAGCTGCGCCTGTGGCTGCGCGACCCGGACGACCCCGCGCCGGGCGCCGGCCGCCAGGACGAGATCGGCGACCTGGCGCGCCAGCTGCAGGCGCGCCTGGTCCCGGAGAAACCCGAGCCGGAACCGGAAATCGACCTCGGCGACCTGCTCGACGACTACCCCGAGGCCGTAGAAGCCGAACCGCGGCCAGCGCCGCCACGAAGCACACCGGCACCACGCTCGGCGCTGCCGTACGCACCCGAGGAAGACGACGACGAGCCGCCGCTGGACGCCCGTGGCCGGCTCTGCGCGGACGACGACTTCGACCCCTTCGCCGAGGAGCCCGAGGCCTTCGCCGAACCGCTGCCCACGCCGCCCACGCCTGCGGCCGCGCCCTCGCGCAGCGCGGTGCTGGCCATCCAGCTCGGCGCCCAGGAGCAGCTCCGGCGCCTGCCCCGCGAGCGGCTGACCGACCTGCTGCAACGCTACCGTGACTGCCTGCAGCAGGCCGCCACGCTGTACCAGGCCGAGCTGCACACGCTCAACGACGGCAGCAGCCTGATGCTGTTCCACAGCCAGGACGACGAGCAGAACTACCTGACCCACGCGGTGTGCTGCGGCGAGCTGATGCGCGCCCTCGGCCACGCGCTGCAGATCGAGGTGGCCGACAGCGGCATGACCCTGCAGCTGCAGCTGGGCCTGACCCTCGGCGACGACCTGGTCGAGCTCAGCCAGGGCGAGCTGCTGCTCAGCGACGCGGCCCAGGCCGCGCTGGAGATGGCGCAGTACAGCCGCAACCTGGTCCTGCTGGAGCGCGAGATCGGCGACGACCCGCTGATCCGCCAGCGCGCCCGCATCCGTCCGATCGCCAGCCCCGAAGGCGCCTGCTGCGTCGAGCGGCTGCTCGACCCTTACCCTTCGCTGATCGAGCGCCAGCTGGCGCGCATGCACGAGCTGCGCAGCCGCACCGCCTGACGGATACAAGCAGTCCTCAGCGAAAACGAAAAGGCCCGACCGGGTTCGCCGGTCGGGCCTTTTCAGTCGCGTCGCGGAATTAGAAGCGGAACACTTCCAGATCGGTACGCAGCGGCTCGATCGCCTTCAGCCGCGGCCCATCGGACTCGTTGCGCCGGGCCGGCGCCTTGGCCTGGGGCTTGGGTGCCTTGCGCGCCAGCAGCACCGGCTCCACGGCCTGCGCCAGCAGGGTGCTCAGGCGCTGCAACAGCCGGCTCTGCGCCTGGACCTGGTCGCTGACACTGCCCTGGTGCTCTTCCTGCAGGCGCACCAGGCGGCTGCCCTGGCGCTTGCCCTGGGCGTCGATCAGGCGCCACTGCGCCTCCAGCACCGCCGGATGCTGCGGGCCGGAATCCAGCCGGGTGATGGCCAGCTCGATCTGTACATCCGGCGCGAAGCCTTCGCCGGCCGGCGCGGCTTCAACCTTCTGCGTCTTGAGCTGGGTGGCCAGCTGGCGCAACAGCAACTGGTCGACATCCTCCTTGAGGCTGCCGGCCCAGCGTGCCTGCTGCGGATCGGCGGCGATGCTGCCGTCGGGCAGGCGCTGCAGCAGCGCATCGCGCTGCAGGTAGTCGGCCAGGCTCACCGGGCCCAGCAGCACGGCGGCCTCGCCTTGCTGCTCGGGAATTTCGACGACGCCGTTATCGAGCCGATACAACGGCAGGGGCTGCTGGGCGACACAACCCACCAGGCCGGTACAGGCCAGCAGCAGAACGAGGGGAAAACGCAGCACGTTGTTCATTACCTTCATGACGATCAGGGCCACGCTCGCCGGACAGAGAACCGGCCAGGATTCCCATCCGGCCGCCCGCGGCCGGGTCGGTGCTCGGAAGGCGGCTATCTTCCGTTAATCGCGGCCCGGGTTCCAGCGCGAATTTTGCTCAGATTGCGTCAGACTTCCACCCGCAGCGTCTCGACGCGCTGGAAACCGCGCGGCAACTTGTTGCCCCGCCGGCCGCGCTCGCCCTTGTAGTGCTCGAGGTCCTCGGCCCTGAGCGAGAGGGTGCGCTTACCGGCTTGCAGCACCAGGGTGGCGCCGGCCGGCAGCACCGCCAGGTCGACCAGGTATTCCTCGCGGCTGGCCACGCGCTCGCCGGGGATGCCGATGATCTTGTTGCCCTTGCCCTTGGCCAGCTGCGGCAGGTCGCGCACCGGGAACACCAGCAGGCGGCCCTCGGTGGTCACCGCGGCCAGCCAGTCCTCGTCGCGGCTGGCCAGCGGCCGCGGCGCCAGCACCCGCGCACCACTGGGCAGCGAAAGCAGCGCCTTGCCGGCCTTGTTCTTGGCCTGCAGGTCGTCGCCCTTGACCACGAAGCCGTAGCCGGCGTCCGAAGCGAGCACGTAGAGCGCCTCGTCGTCGGGCAGCAGCACGCATTCGAAGCTCGCCCCCGGCGGCGGCGTCAGGCGGCCGGTGAGCGGCTCGCCCTGGCCACGCGCGGAGGGCAGCGAGTGGGCGGCCAGCGAGTAGCTGCGCCCGCTGCTGTCGATGAATACCGCGTACTGGTTCGAGCGCCCGGCGGCGGCGGCCTTGAAGCCGTCGCCGGCCTTGTAGGAGAGCCCGGTCGCATCGATGTCGTGGCCCTTGGCGCAGCGCGCCCAGCCCTTCTCGGAGATCACCACGGTGACCGGCTCGGACGGCAGCAGCTCGTTTTCCGACAGGGCACGCGCCTCGGCACGCTCGACGATCGGCGAGCGCCGGGCATCGCCATAGGTCTCGGCGTCCTCGAGCAGTTCCTTGCGCACCAGCCTTTTCAGCTTGGCGTCACTGCAGAGCAGCGCCAGCAGGCGCTCGCGCTCCTTGGCCAGCTCGTCCTGCTCACCGCGGATCTTCATTTCCTCGAGCCGCGCCAGCTGGCGCAGGCGGGTGTCGAGGATGTAGTCGGCCTGCAGCTCGGAGAGTTCGAAGCGCGCCATCAGCACCGGCTTGGGCTGGTCCTCGGTGCGGATGATGTGGATCACCTCGTCGAGGTTGAGGAAGGCGACCAGCAGGCCTTCCAACAGGTGCAGGCGCTTCTCGACCTTGTCCAGGCGGTACTGCAGGCGGCGGCGCACGGTGCCGACGCGATAGGTCAGCCATTCGGCGAGCAGGACCTTGAGGTTCTTCACCTGCGGCCGGCCATCGAGACCGATGACGTTGGTGTTGACCCGGTAGGAGCTTTCCAGGTCGGTGGTGGCGAACAGGTGCTGCATCAGCTCGTCGGCATTGACCCGGTTCGAGCGCGGGATGATGACGATGCGGCAGGGATTCTCGTGATCGGACTCGTCGCGCAGGTCGGCGACCATCGGCAGCTTCTTGGCCTGCATCTGCGCGGCGATCTGCTCGAGCACCTTGGCGCCGGAGACCTGGTGCGGCAGCGCAGTGACCACCACGTCGCCATCCTCGACGCGATAAACCGCGCGCATGCGCACCGAGCCACGGCCGCTCTCGTACATCTTCAGCAGGTCGGCGCGCGGCGTGACGACTTCCGCCTCGGTGGGGAAATCCGGCCCGAGGATGTGCTCGCACAGCTGCTCGACGCTGGCGTTCGGCTCGTCGAGCAGGCGCACGCAGGCGGCGGCCACTTCGCGCAGGTTGTGCGGCGGCACGTCGGTGGCCATGCCCACGGCGATGCCGGTGGTGCCGTTCAGCAACAGGTTGGGCAGCCGCGCCGGCAGCGTTGCCGGCTCCTCGAGGGTGCCATCGAAGTTCGGCACCCAGTCCACCGTGCCCTGGCCGAGCTCGGACAGCAGCACCTCGGAATAGCGCGACAGGCGCGCCTCGGTGTAGCGCATCGCGGCGAATGACTTGGGATCGTCCGGCGCGCCCCAGTTGCCCTGGCCGTCGACCAGCGTGTAGCGGTAGCTGAACGGCTGCGCCATCAGCACCATGGCCTCGTAGCAGGCGCTGTCGCCGTGCGGGTGGAACTTGCCGAGCACGTCGCCGACGGTACGCGCCGACTTCTTGTGCTTGGCGTCGGCCGACAGCCCCAGTTCGCTCATGGCGTAGACGATGCGTCGCTGCACCGGCTTCAGGCCGTCGCCGATATGCGGCAGCGCGCGATCCATGATCACGTACATGGAGTAGTTGAGGTAGGCCTGTTCGGTGAACTCGGCGAGGGAGCGGCGCTCCACGCCTTCCAGGCTCAAGAGGGATTCGCTCATGGTCGATCCGTGGCAGGTTGGCGCAGCACCAGGGTGCCGGCGCGCTGGGTGAATTCGAGTTGTTTCAGGGCGCTCATGCCGAGCAGGATCTGCTCGCTGAGAAAGCCCGGCGCGACGATGGCGCGCACGTTGTGCAGGACGATGTCGCCGAGTTCCAGCCGCGCCAGGCGCGTGCGGTAGCCGGTGCTCGGGCCGTTGGCGGTCTGCAGCATGACCGGCGCACCACGCTCCAGGCCCAGGCGCTTGGCCAGTTCGATCGGCACCGCGACATCGGTCGCGCCGGTGTCGAGCAGGAAGGTCACGCGTTCACCGTTGATGCGCCCGTCGGCGACGAAGTGGCCACTGGCATTGCCGGCCAGCTGCACCTCGACGTGCCCGCCCTCGACGCGCGAGAGCGGCTCGCGGTTGGGGTTGAAGCGGTTGTCCTCCCAGTCGGCAAAAAAGCGCGTGGCCAGGAACAGCCCCGCGCCCCAGGCCAGCACCAGCATGACCCGCCCGGCCCGCCGCCCCACGCTCTGCGTCAAGGCCGGGCTCCCCAGCCGCCGGGCGGCGCGGCGAAGCGCCAGACCACCGGGCGCTGCTCGCCATCGGCGCGGGCCTGGCCATTGTTGTCCACGCCGACCCAGGCGCCCTCGGCATCCACCGACAGCGCCTCGGCATTGCCGAATGGCGTGGCATAGCGGCGTGTCTCGGCCAGCGCGGTGGCCGCGTAGGACCAGCAGCGCTCGCTGGTGCCACTGCCGAGGTTGCGCCGGCAGATGCGATGGGCATTGGGCTCCAGGCTGTACAGCGCGCCGTCATGGTAGGCCAGGTCGGTGAAGCTGCGCGGCAGTGGCGCGCTGCCCAGCGCCGGCGGCGGCAACTCGCTGCCGCCCTCGGCCAGCAGCACGCAACCGCCGCTGCAGTGGAAGCTGTTCTGCTTGCGATGCAGCACCAGCAAGCCGCGGCGCTCGCGCTCGGCGGCCAGCCACAGGCCCTTCGCCTCGGGGTCCACAGCGATGCCTTCGAACATCGCATTGAAGGTCAGCAGCATGCCGCTGGCCCGCGCCTGGCGCACCAGCGCCTCGGGCAGTACCAACCATTTTGCCGAGCCGGCCGGGGTCAGCTGCAGCACGCCGGCATGCGCCTCGCTGGCCAGGTAGCGGTTGCCCAGCGCATCGCAGGCCAGGCCTTCGAAGTCCATCTCGCCGCCGCGCACCGCGGCACTGGCCAGCACGCGCATGCGCATGCCCCAGGGCAGCCCGCTGTCGTTGACCGCCGGCAGCTCGAACTGCTCGGCCTCGGCGCGCCAGGGCGTGCCGCGGGTATCCAGCCGGTAGAGCCGGTCGTCCTCGCGGTCGGACACCGCCCACAGGCCGTCGCCGCACCAGGCCAGGCCGGACAGGTTGCCCGCCGCCATGCCCTCGACCGCCTGTTCCGCGACCAGTTGCAGCTCGGCGGTTTGCGCCTGCGCCAGCCAGGGCGCGCAGGCCAGTCCCATGGCGATCAGCCAGCCGCGCATCAGGCCAGCACCTCGGCCAGGTTGCCCTTGCTTTCCAGCCAGTTCTTGCGGTCGCCGGCGCGCTTCTTGGCCAGCAGCATGTCCATGATCTCGCGGGTGCCGTCGAAATCGTCGAGGGTCAGTTGCACCAGCCGGCGGGTGTTCGGGTCCATGGTGGTCTCGCGCAGCTGCAGCGGGTTCATCTCGCCGAGGCCCTTGAAGCGGGTGACCTGCGGCTTGCCGCGCTTCTTCTCCGCGGCCAGCCGCTCGAGGATGCCGTCGCGCTCGGCCTCGTCGAGGGCGTAGTAGATTTCCTTGCCCAGGTCGACGCGGTACAGCGGCGGCATCGCGACATAGACGTGCCCGGCCTCGACCAACGGGCGGAAGTGGCGCACGAACAGCGCGCAGAGCAGCGTGGCGATGTGCAGGCCGTCGGAGTCGGCGTCGGCGAGGATGCAGATCTTGCCGTAGCGCAGCTGGCCGAGGTCGTGGGCGCCGGGGTCGACGCCGATGGCCACGGCGATATCGTGCACCTCCTGGCTGGCCAGCACCTCGCCGCCGTCGACTTCCCAGGTGTTCAGGATCTTGCCGCGCAGCGGCATGATCGCCTGGAACTCCTTGTCGCGCGCCTGCTTTGCGCTGCCGCCGGCCGAGTCGCCCTCGACCAGGAACAGCTCGGCGCGCATCGGGTCCTGGCCGGCGCAGTCGGCCAGCTTGCCGGGCAGCGCCGGGCCCTGGGTGATCTTCTTGCGCTCGACCTTCTTGCCGGCCTTGAGCCGCCGCCCGGCGTTGCTGATGGCCAGTTCGGCGAGCTGCAGGCCGAGCTCGGGGTGGGCATTGAGCCAGAGGCTGAAGGCGTCCTTGACCACGCCGGAGACGAAGGCCGCGGCCTCGCGCGAGGACAGCCGTTCCTTGGTCTGGCCGGAGAACTGCGGTTCCTGCATCTTCATCGAGAGGACGAAGGCGATGCGCTCCCAGACGTCCTCTGGCGCCAGCTTGACGCCGCGCGGCAGCAGGTTGCGGAACTCGCAAAACTCGCGCATGGCGTCCAGCAGGCCCTGGCGCAGGCCATTGACGTGGGTGCCGCCCTGCGCCGTGGGAATCAGGTTGACATAGCTTTCCTGCACCGCGTCGCCGCCCTCGGGCAGCCACAGCAGCGCCCAGTCGACCGCCTCGCGGGTGCCGGACAGGCTGCCGGTGAAGGGCTCGTCAGGCAGGCGGGCGAACTCGCTGACCGCATCGGTAAGGTAGGAGCGCAGGCCGTCCTCGTAATGCCACTCGACGCGCTCGCCGCTGGCCTTGTCCTCGAAGCTGACCGCCAGCCCCGGGCAGAGCACGGCCTTGGCCTTGAGCACGTGCTTGAGGCGGCTGACGGAGAACTTCGGCGAATCGAAATACTTGGCGTCCGGCCAGAAATGCACGCTGGTCCCGGTGTTGCGCCGGCCGACGCTGCCGACGACCTCCAGCTCGCTGGCCTTGAAGCCGTCGGCGAAGCTCATGCGGTATTCGCTACCGTCGCGCCTGACGCTGACCACCACCCGCGTCGACAGCGCGTTGACCACCGAGATACCGACGCCGTGCAGGCCGCCGGAGAACTGGTAGTTCTTGTTGGAGAACTTGCCGCCGGCATGCAGCTTGGTGAGGATCAGCTCGACCCCGGAGACGCCCTCCTCGGGGTGGATGTCCACCGGCATGCCACGGCCGTCGTCGATCACCTCCAGCGAGTTGTCCGCGTGCAGGATCACCTGTACCGAGCGCGCATGGCCGGCCAGCGCCTCGTCGACGCTGTTGTCGATGACTTCCTGCGCCAGGTGGTTGGGCCGTGCGGTGTCGGTGTACATGCCCGGGCGCTTGCGCACCGGATCGAGCCCGGAGAGGACTTCAATGGCTTCTGCGTTGTAGGACATGGGGTCTTCTACGGTCCTTACGAATCGGAAAAATCGGTGCCGAGCCAGCGCTCCGGCGCAACCCCGGCGAAGGCCAGCAGCGCCGGCAGTCGCTCGGCGAAGCCCTGGAAGCCGTGGTCGCCGCCGGCCTGGATGCGCAGCGCGCAGCCCTTGTAGAAATCCGCGGCGCGGCGGTAGTCGAGGGTCTCGTCACCCGTCTGCAGCCAGACCTGGTAGCGCGCCGGGTCGGCCGGCGGCGCGGTCTCCAGCTCGGCCAGCGCGGCGACATGATCATGCGTCAGCTCCCAGACCTCGCCGCTGTAGAGATTGGTCTGCGGGCCCAGGTAGCCGTCGAACAGGCGATGCGGCAGCACCGCCGGATTGATCAGCAGCGCCTTGAGGCCGTGGCGCTCGGCCAGGTGGGTCGCATAGTAGCCGCCGAGGGAACTGCCGACCAGAAGCGGTCGGCCGAGCTCGGCGATCGCCTGCTCGAGCTGGACGATCGCCTGGCGCGGATGGTGGTGCAGCGCCGGCACGCGCAGCTGCTGGCCAAGACCCAGGCGCTGCATGGCCGCCGCCAGCTGGCTGGCCTTCTGCGAACGCGGCGAGCTGTTCAGACCGTGGATGTAGAGGACGGCAGGTTGGGCGCGGGTCATTGGGATCGTGGGCCGAAGTGGACAGGGAAGGCTACAAGGCCCGGCCCGCCTGTCGCAAGCCGGACGCCTGGCGCGGCGGCCGGCGGTACGTCGCGCTCAGTAGCCCTTGACGCTGTAGTCGACCTCGAAGTCGATGCCGCTGACGCGCGACACGCCGGTCTCGAGACGGCCATCGGCGAGCAGCCGCAGCCAGCGGTAACCGGGGGCGCGGGTATCGACCTGGAAGTCTTCGCTGCCGGGGGCGAACTGCACGCCGGTCGAGGGCGAGGCCAGCAGCCGGACGCCGGCGCGCCAGCCGTCGAACTCCTGGTGGATGTGCCCCCAGAGCAGCGCCCGCACGTTGGCATGGCGGTCGAGCACCTCGAACAGGGCGTCGGCATTGTGCAGTCCGATGCGATCCATCCAGCGGCTGCCGATGGACACCGGGTGGTGATGCAGGCAGATCAGGTGGTGGCGCTCGGGCGCCTGCGCCAGGGTCGCGTCAAGAAGCGCCAGCTGCGCATCGGCCAGCCGACCGAACACGGCGCCAGGCACCAGCGTGTCGAGCAGCAGCACGCGCCAGGGCCCGGCCTCGACCAGCGGCTCCAGCAGCCGCGCCGGCTCGGCCACTTCGCGCATCGCCGGCAGCTCGTCGTGGTTGCCCGGGCACCAGCGGGCGGGCGCGCCAAGGCGTGCCGACTGCTCGCGGAAGCACTGGTAGGAGGCGACGGAGCCGTCCTGCGAGAGATCGCCGGTGGCCAGCACCAGGTCGATGGCCGGTTGCTCGGCCAGCACCAGGTCGATGACCTTGCTCAGGCTGTCGCGCGTATCGAGGCCCAGCAGCCGGCCGTCCGCCTCGGCGAACAGATGGCTGTCGGTGATCTGCACCAGCAGCGCCGACACTTCGGTGTTTTCAAGGGGTGCGCCCGGCAAGACCCTTCTCCTCGAACGGAATCGCCTGAAATTATGGTGGCCAGCCCGGTGCAGGGTAAACCACGGGTTTGGTGCCTCGGTCACAGAACCGCGCGCTGCCCGGCCGGCGGGCCTCTAGACCACCGGTGCCAGCTCGTGGCCGCAGGCCAGGCAGTGGCTCAGCCATTCGCCGAGGAACAGGTTCAGCTGGCTCTTCTCGTCCGGCTGGTGCATCTGCGCGTTGGGGTAGGTGTAGATGCTGCGAAAGCGCCGGGCGTTTTCCGCGCGCACCACCTCGGCCATGCGCGCATCGTGGTAGACGCGCACCTCCATCTTCGGCACCGGCAACCAGCTCAGGCAGTGCTCCTGGCTGACCTGCACCGTGGTGGTATAGGGGCAGCTCTCGAGCACCTCGAGCACCAGCACGCCGAGCGACAGCTCGCCCTGGCTGAGGGCGATGCGGCGTGGCTCGCTGCCCGCGCGCATGCCCGGCAGCAGGCGCATCAGGCGCAGGTAGTTGGCCTCGCAGGCGGCCTGCAGCTCGAGCAGGTCGACCCGGTAGCGCTCGCGCAGCAACCTCATGACCATGCCCCCCTCACCTCGTCGCGATTGAGCGCCAGCCACTGCAGGGCGATGATGCTCGCCGCGTTGTCGATGCGCCCGTCGCGCACCGCCTGCAGGGCGCGTTCGAGCGACCAGACATGCACGCGAATGTCCTCGCCCTCCTCGGGCAGGCCGAACACGCCGCCGGCCGTGGCGCTGTCGCAACGCGCCACATAGAGGTGGACCTGCTCGTCGCTGCCGCCGGGCGAGGGGAAGTAGCGCGTCACCGGCCACAGCTCGCCGAGGGTCAGCCCGGCCTCCTCCATCGCCTCGCGGCGCGCCACGTCCTCGGGCTGCTCGTCCTTGTCGATCAGCCCGGCCACCAGTTCGATCAGCCAGGGATTGCCGGCCTTGCCCAGGGCGCCGACGCGGAACTGCTCGATCAGCACCACGGCATCGGCCTGCGGGTCGTAGGGCAGCACGCAGACGGCATCGTGCCGCACGAACAGCTCGCGGCTCAGCTCGGCGCCCATGCCGCCGGCGAACAGCCGGTGGCGCAGGTGCAGGCGCTCCAGGCGGTAGAACCCGCTGAAGCATTGCTCTCGCCGGAGGATCTGGACATCATCCGGGCCGGGTTCGAAGGTTTCGCTCATTACTGCTCACTTTTGGTTGAAATGGCGCCACGCAGGCCCCCGCTCGGGTAACAGCGTCGCAGCCATGCTAGCGTGCCTGCCGCGCATGTGCAGCCTCGGCCCGACAAGGCGGGCGGCCGCCCCACCCGTCACCGCCGCGACGAACTTCACCCGCTGCCGGCACTCGAATCGGCACCCGTATCGATAGGCAATTCCATGAAGCGTTCCCCCTCCCTCGCCCCGTTCCTGCGCGCCGGCCTGCTGCTGGCGCCGCTGCTGCTCGCCGGCTGCCAGCACGGCTGGCTCGACCCGCGCCTGGAGCCGACCCGCAAGGTCACCGAGCTACGGCCGGCGGGCTGCGAGGGGGAACAGTGCCCGCTGGTGAACATCGACCTGCAGCGCTTCGAGCTGCCGGCGCTCGACGAACTGGTCGACCGACGGCTGCGCCAGATGACCCTCAACGCGCCGGACGACCGCCTGCCGGCCACGCTCGACGCCTACCAGGCCGAGTTCCTCGCCCGCGCCGAACCCGGTTGGGCCAGCTACCTGCAGGCGAAGCTGCGCGAACAGCACGACGGGCTGCTGGTGGTCGAGCTGTCCAGCTATCTCTACACCGGCGGTGCCCACGGCATGCCGGGGCGCGGCTTCATCAACTTCGCTCGCGAGCAGAACCGCGCCGTCGAGCTGCAGGACATGCTGGTGCCCGGCAAGGAAGGCGCCTTTTGGCGGCTGGCCGAGCAGGCCCACTGGCGCTGGCTCGGCGAGAACGGCCTGGCGCGCGATGCACAGTTCCTCGAGCAATGGCCGTTTCGCGAGACAGGCCACGTCGCCCTGCTCGAGAGCGGCGTACTGCTCAAGTACGACGTCTATGCCATCGCGCCCTACTCCTACGGGCACCCCGAGCTGATCATCGGCTACGACCAGCTCGAGGGCATCCTGCGCGAGCGCTATCGTCCCTGAAAGCGGGCGGGGGCGGCTGCCCTGCGGCAACCGCCCCCGCTGATGCACGCGTGGATGGCAGAACCCATCCACGCTTAGGGGACCTGGCGCATCGGCCAGGCCCCCTCGCCGGTCGCACCTGGTCGGTCACACCTGACGGTAGATCACCGAACCTTCCTCGCGGAAGCGCTCGGCCTGCTCCTTGAAGCCCGCCTCGATGGCCTTCTGCTCCTCGGTCAGCCCGTTCTCGGCGGCGTAGTCGCGCACCTCCTGGGTGATCTTCATCGAGCAGAACTTCGGCCCGCACATCGAGCAGAAGTGCGCCACCTTCGCCGACTCCTTCGGCAGGGTCTCGTCGTGGAAGGCACGCGCGGTGTCCGGGTCGAGGCCGAGGTTGAACTGGTCTTCCCAGCGGAACTCGAAGCGCGCCTTGGACAGGGCGTTATCGCGGATCTGCGCACCCGGGTGGCCCTTGGCAAGATCCGCGGCGTGGGCAGCGATCTTGTAGGTGATGATGCCGGTCTTCACGTCATCCTTGTTCGGCAGGCCGAGGTGCTCCTTCGGCGTGACGTAGCAGAGCATGGCGCAGCCGAACCAGCCGATCATCGCCGCGCCGATGCCGCTGGTGATGTGGTCGTAGCCGGGCGCGATGTCGGTGGTCAGCGGGCCGAGGGTGTAGAACGGCGCCTCGTCGCAGCATTCGAGCTGCTTGTCCATGTTCTCCTTGATCATGTGCATCGGCACGTGGCCGGGGCCTTCGATCATGGTCTGCACGTCGTGCTTCCAGGCGATCTTGGTCAGTTCGCCGAGGGTTTCCAGCTCGCCGAACTGCGCGGCGTCGTTGGCGTCGGCGATCGAGCCCGGGCGCAGGCCGTCGCCCAGCGAGAAGCTGACGTCGTAGGCCTTCATGATTTCGCAGATTTCCTCGAAGTGGGTGTAGAGGAAATTCTCCTGGTGATGCGCCAGGCACCACTTGGCCATGATCGAGCCGCCGCGGCTGACGATTCCGGTGACCCGCTTGGCGGTCAGCGGCACATAGCGCAGCAAGACGCCGGCGTGGATGGTGAAGTAGTCCACGCCCTGCTCGGCCTGCTCGACCAGGGTGTCGCGGAACAGCTCCCAGGTCAGGTCCTCGGCGATGCCACCGACCTTTTCCAGCGCCTGGTAGATCGGCACGGTGCCGATCGGCACCGGCGAGTTGCGGATGATCCACTCGCGGGTTTCGTGGATGTGCTTGCCGGTGGACAGGTCCATCACCGTGTCCGAGCCCCAGCGGATGCCCCAGGTCAGCTTGGCCACTTCTTCCTCGATGGAGGAACCCAGCGCCGAGTTGCCGATGTTGCCGTTGATCTTCACCAGGAAGTTGCGGCCGATGATCATCGGCTCCAGCTCCACGTGGTTGATGTTGGCCGGGATGATGGCGCGGCCGCGGGCGATTTCCTGGCGCACGAACTCGGGGGTGATCTCCTTGGGAATCGCCGCGCCGAAGCTCTGGCCCTGGTGCTGGGCGTCGAGCAGGCCGGCCTCGCGGGCTTCGGCGAGCTTCATGTTCTCGCGGATGGCGACGTATTCCATCTCGGGGGTGATGATGCCCTTCTTCGCGTAGTGCATCTGGCTGACGTTCTGCCCGGCCTTGGCCCGGCGCGGGTTGCGCACGTGGGCGAAGCGCATGGCGGCCAGCTCGGCGTCGTTCAGCCGGCGGTTGCCGAACTCGGAGGACAGCCCCGGCAGCTTCTCGGTATCGCCACGCTCCTCGATCCAGGCGCTGCGCACGTCGGCCAGGCCCTGGCGCACGTCGATGGTGACGTTCGGGTCGGTGTAGGGGCCGGAGGTGTCGTAGACGGTCACCGGCGCGTTGATCTCGCCGCCGAAGGCGGTGGGGGTCACGTCCAGGCTGATCTCGCGCATCGGCACGCGGATATCGGGCCGCGAACCCTGCACGTAGACCTTCTGCGAACGCGGGAAGGGTTGAATGGACTGCTGGTCGACCTGGGCGCTTTCGCTCAGATTCTTGTTGCTTTGCACGCTCATCGGCTTCTCCTGGGGAATGTCGGAGCGAACCTGAGCAGCACGGTGGGTCAAGGCAGCGGGATGCCGCGGTGGCGGCCAGAGACTCGCCGGAACCGCGGGCGAGGACATCTTGTTCCCTACGCAGGCCTTAACCTGATCAGGTTCAACGGGATCCGGAATCGTCCGATCTCAGCCCACCACGCTGGGCACCCCGACAAGAACGCGTCGAGTCTAGACGAGAGCGATGGCGAACACCATCGACCGGCGGTCAGGTCGGCGACCGACGGGTCATTTTTCGGCCGCGATCTGCGCCGAAACAACGCCCGCGCGGCCGCCTTGACCCCCACCGGCACGGCGCTTAGCCTTCGCGCAACGACGGACTCCGAGGACGGACCCATGCTGCGCAGACTTCCCCTGGCTATCGCCCTGGCCACCCTGGCCGGCGCAGCGCTCGCGGCCGAAGCCGACCAGGCCCTGGCCGCCCGGACCGACCTGATCGGCGTCTACCAGCAGGCGGTGAACAACAACGCGGATCTCGCCGCGGCGCGCGCGCAGTTCCAGGCCAGCCGGGAGGTGGTGCCACAGGCCCGCGCCGGCCTGCTGCCCAACCTCAGCGCCGGTGCCGAGCTGAACGACAGCGAAACGGACGTCGACACCAGCCTCGGCAATCACAACCTTTCGCGCAGCGGCACGCTGTACCAGGCCGTGCTCAGCCAGCCGCTGTTCCGCGCCGACCGCTGGTTCCAGCTCAAGGCCGCCCAGGCGCTGAGCGAACAGGCGGCGCTGCAGTATTCGCTGGCCGAGCAGGACCTGATCCTGCAGAGCGCCCAGGCCTACTTCTCGGTGCTGCGCGCGCAGGACAACCTGGCCACCATCAAGGCCGAGGAGGCCGCGTTCAAGCGCCAGCTGGACCAGGCCAACGAGCGCTTCGACGTCGGCCTGTCGGATCGTACCGACGTGCTCGAGGCCCAGGCCGGCTATGACACCGCGCGGGCCAACCGCATGCTCGCCCAGCGCCAGGTGGACGATGCCTTCCAGGCGCTGTACACCCTGACCAACCGCGACTACCGCTCGCTCGAAGGCATCGAGCACAGCCTGCCGGTGCTGCCGCCGGTGCCCAACGATGCCGGCGCCTGGGTCGACACCGCCACCCGGCAGAACCTCAACCTGCTGGCCGCCGCCCAGGCGGTGGACGCCTCCGAGCAGACCCTGCGCCAGCGCCGCGCCGGCCATGCCCCGACCCTCGATGCGGTGGCTTCCTACCGCAGGGGCGACAACGATGCGCTGGGCTTCAGCAACAGCGGCATGGCCGATGCCCTGCCGAACTTCCCGCGCTACAACGGCGATGTCGAGCAACGCAGCATCGGCCTGCAGCTGAACATCCCGCTCTACAGCGGCGGCCTGACCAGCTCGCAGACCCGCGAGGCCTACCATCGCTTGGACCAGACCGAGCAGCAGCGCGAAAGCCTGCGCCGCCAGGTGGTCGAGGCCACCCGCAACCTGCACCGGGCAGTGAACACCGACATCGAGCAGGTCCAGGCGCGGCGCCAGTCGATCGTCTCCAACCAGAGCGCGCTGGAGGCCACCGAGATCGGCTACCAGGTCGGCACGCGCAACATCGTCGACGTGCTCGACACCCAGCGCCGGCTGTATGCCGCAGTGCGCAACTACAACGACGCCCGCTACGACTACATCCTCGACACCCTGCGGCTGAAGCAGGCCGCCGGCACCCTGAGCCCCGACGACCTTGCCGAACTGTCCGGCTACCTCAAGCCCGACTACGACCCGGACCGCGACTTCCTGCCACCGGACCTGTCGCAGAGCGTCGGCCAGCCGGTGCGGGTGGATTATTGAGGCAGGGCCTGCGGTGGTTCGCTTGAACCGCGATTGAGTGGGCTGAAGCCCACCCTACCAGCCGAACCGGCAATCAACGCCTTGGTGCGGCAGGGTGGGCCGCAAGGCGTGGGTGGGCTTCAGCCCACCAGACATCCCCGAGCACCCCAGCCGTTCACAGGCTCGTTCAACCGCCAGGCCGCTAGCGGCCAAGCAAGCGCTCCAGTTCTGCCAGCAGGCGCTGCAGCGCGCCCTGGTTGGCCTTGAGCACGCCCAGCCCGGCGTCATGCATGCCTTGTGCGGCAGCCACATCGCGCCAGAGCTCGCCAACCGCGCTCGCCAGTTGCTCGGCATCCTCTACTTCGCGCAGGGCGCCGGCCTCGCGCAGTTGCGCGGCGATCTCGAGAAAGTTGAACAGGTGCGGGCCGCTGAGCACCGGCTTGCCCAGCGCCGCCGGCTCCAGCAGGTTGTGCCCGCCGTTGGGCACCAGGCTGCCGCCGACGAAGGCCACGTCGGCCAGGGCATAGAGAAACAGCAACTCGCCCATGGTGTCGCCGACCAGCACCTGGGTCGTGGCCTGGACGGCCTCGCCGGTCGAGCGCCGCACGGCAGCCAGCCCTTCGCGGCGACAGCGTTCGAATACCGAGGCAAAGCGCTCCGGGTGTCGCGGCACCAGGATCAGCAGCGCGTCGGGATAGCTCGCCAGCAGCCTGCGCTGCGCCGCCAGGACGATCTCGTCCTCGCCGAGATGGGTGCTCGCCGCGATCCACAGCGGGCGATCCTGCGCCTGCCATTGGCCGCGCAGTTGCGCGGCGCGTGGCGGCAGCGCCGGGTCGATGCTCAGGTCGAACTTGATCGAGCCGGTCACTTCGACGCACTCGGCGCGGGCACCGAGCTGGCGGAAGCGCGCGGCTTCGGCCTCGGTCTGCACGGCGATCAGATCCAGCTCGGCCAGCATCGGCGCGGTCAGCCCGGCGAAACGTCCATAACCGCGCGCCGAGCGTTCGGACAACCGCGCGTTGGCCAGCGCCACCGGCACTCCGCGACGGGCGCACTGGTGGATATGGTTGGGCCACAGCTCGGTCTCCATCACCACTGCCAGCCTCGGCTGCAGGCGGTCGAGAAAGCGCGCCGCCGCCCAAGGCAGGTCGTAAGGCAGGTAGCAGTGCTGCACGCTGTCGCCGAACAGTGCGCGAATGCGCTCGGAGCCGGTCGGCGTCATGCAGGTCACGGTGATCGGCAACTCGGGATAGCACGCCATCAGCGCGCGGATCATCGGCGCCGCGGCGATGCTTTCACCCACCGACACCGCATGCACCCAGATGCCGCCGGGGCGCAGCGGTGGCAGGCCGAGGGCCAGGCGCTCGCCGATACGGCGGCGATAGGCCGGCGCCCGTCGCCCGCGCCAGAACAGGCGCAGCAGGATCAGCGGCAGGCCGAGATGAAACAGCAGGGTATAGAGGGTCCGGTTCATGGCGGCGCAGTTTACGCGAAAGCGCCGTGCTGCAAGCGATGGTCGCGCCGGCACCCGGGCGGCGCGGCGCCGCAGCGCTACCCCGGGCCAGCCACCAGGCGCGTTCAGGCTTATGCCCCAGCGCGCCGCGGGCCTTATACTCCCCGCCTGTTCAACTGCGAGGCTTGGCCATGCCCGAAGGCATCAGCACTGACATCCTCATCGTCGGCGGCGGTGTCGCCGGCCTCTGGCTCAACGCACGCCTGCGCCGGCTGGGCTATTCCACGCTGCTGGTGGACAAGGGCACGCTGGGCGGCGGGCAGAGCGTGAAATCCCAGGGGATCATCCACGGCGGCACCAAGTACGCACTGCAGGGTGCGCTGACCGGCGCCTCCGAGGCGATCGCCGATATGCCGCGGCGGTGGCGTGAGGCGCTCGAAGGCGCTGGCGAGCTCGACCTGACCGGCGTACGGCTGCTCTCCGATGCCCATTACCTATGGTCACCGGGCACCTTGGCCGGCAACCTCACCAGCTTCTTCGCCAGCAAGGCGGTGCGCTCGCGGGTCGGCCAGGTCAAGGGCGACGAGCTGCCGCCGGCGCTGCAGCATCCCCGCTTCAAGGGCAAGGTCTACCGCCTGGCCGAGCTGGTGCTGGACGTGCCCAGCCTGATCGCACGGCTAGCCGAGCTGGCCGGCGACAGCCTGCTGGCCGGCCGGCAGATCGAGCCGCTGCTCGAACATGGCGAGCTGGCTGGCCTGCGCATCGACGGCCGCGCGGTCCGTGCCCAGCGCATCGTCTTCAGCGCCGGCGGCGGCACCGCCGAACTGCTCGCCGCGCTCGGCCTGCAGCAACCGGCGATGCAACGTCGCCCGCTGCACATGGTGCTGGTCAAGGCATCGACCCTGAAGCCGCTCTACGCCCACTGCCTGGGTGGCGGACCGAAGCCGCGCATCACCGTCACCAGCCACCCCACCGCCGATGGCCAGTGGCTGTGGTACCTCGGCGGCGAGCTGGCCGAGGCGGCCGGCGTGGCGCGCGACGAGGCGGGCCAGATCGCCGCGGCGAAAAAGGAGCTGGCCGAGTTGGTGCCCTGGATCGATTTGACCGAGGCCAAGTGGGCAACCCTGCGCATCGACCGCGCGGAACCCGCCCAGTCTGCCCTGGCGCGCCCGGACAACGCCTTCCTCGCCGAGCAGGGTCGCCTGCTGGTGGGCTGGCCGACCAAGCTCGCGCTGTCGCCCGACTTCGCCGATCGCATCGAGGCAGCACTGACCCGCGACGGCATCCGCCCGGCCACGCATCCACCGCTGCCGGACCTGCCGCGGCCCGCGGTGACCGGTCCGTTCTGGGAGGGCCTGCTGTGACCCTCGCCACCCTGCACGCGCACCACCGCCCGCTGGGCAGCACCGGCCTGCTGGTTTCACCGCTGGGCCTGGGTACGGTCAAGCTCGGTCGCGACCAGGGCGTCAAGTACCCCAGCGGCTTTCGCATTCCGGACGACAGCGCCGCCCGTGCGCTGCTCGCCCAGGCCCGCGAGCTGGGCATCAACCTGATCGATACCGCGCCGGCCTACGGCGTCAGCGAGGAGCGCCTCGGCCCGCTGCTCGCCGGGCAGCGCGACGCCTGGGTGATCGTCAGCAAGGTCGGCGAGGAGTTCGACAACGGCCAGTCGCGCTTCGACTTCTCCGCCGCGCATACCCGCCAGTCGGTCGAACGCAGCCTGCGCCGGTTGCAGACCGATCGTCTCGAGGTGGTGCTGGTTCATTCCGACGGCCACGATGTCGAGGCCCTGCAGCAGGGCGTCTACGAAACGCTTGCCGAGCTCAAGCGCGAGGGCAAGATCCTCGCCTACGGGCTCTCCGGCAAGACCGTCGAAGGCGGCCTGCTGGCGCTGGAGAGCGGCGACTGCGCCATGGTCACCTACAACCTCAACGAACAGGGCGAGAAGCCGGTGCTCGACTATGCGGCGCGCCACGGCAAGGGCATCCTGATCAAGAAGGCCCTGGCCAGCGGCCACGTCTGCCTCGCGGCAGGGGAGGATCCGGTGCGCAAGAGCTTCGAGCTGATCTTCGGCCATCCGGGCACCAGCAGCGCCATCATCGGCACCATCAACCCGGTACACCTGGCGCACAACGTCGGTACCGCGGCCGCGGTGCTGGATCGAAGCAAAGACTGACGCCGCCCGGCGGCCACCCGCGACGAGGTAATCGCCGATGCCCCAGACCCTGGTCCGCAAGAACCCCACCGCGTTCAAGACGCTGCCGCTGTTCGTCGAGGCCAGCCCGGAGGGGCTCAGCTACCAGAGCGTCGGCCGCGCGCTGAACTTCGGCGAGGTGCTGCGGCGGCGCCGGCCGATCGAGGTCGGCAACCCGACCCGCTTCGCCAGCGAACTGGCCAACCTCGGGGTTTCGGTGCGCCTGACCCTGCGCTGGCAGGGGCGCGCCTTCTGGGTGCTGGTGCGCCAGCAACGCGAGGACCGCGGCGACGTGGTGCTCAAGCTGATCTCCGGCTACGTACCGGCCCACGAGCTGAACCTGCCGTTGCTCACCGCAGTGCAGGAAATCGCCGAGGAATGCCTGCTGGAAACGGCGGAGGGCTGGCTCGCCGGGCGCTTCGGCGATACCTGGCTGCCGACCCCCTACGACAGCTCGCTCGACTACCTGGAGACCGAGCACTTCCACCTCTCGCCGCTGACCGGCGCCGCGCGGCCGGTGCGCTGCGGCAGCCAGCCGCTGGTCGAGCGGCCGCGCGCCTACGTGCACCTGCCCACCGCCTCGCTGCAGCTGGTCTACGACATGTGCCTGGAAGTCCCCGAGCGGGCGACGCAGCTGAGCCTGTACCACGTCGACGAACGCCTGGAGAAAGGCCAGCTGGTCGCGCGCCTCGATCGCGAACGGCCTGACCTCTACCTGATCCCGCTGCACCAGGGCGAACCGGAGAACGAGCTGTTGCAGTTGCGGGCCGGCCGGCTGGCGCCGGTCGGCACCGGCGATCTCTGGCTGTCGGAGAGTTTTGCCCGCGCCGATGGCTGGCTGGTGCGCGACGAGCGCATCCACTGGAACGACTGGTGGGCAGCGAAGCCCACCGCCAATACGCGGCGGGGCTGAGGCAGCGCCGCGCAGCGGCGCGGTCGGTCAGGCCTTGCGGATCTTGTCGACGATCGCCGTGGTGGAGCTGTTCTCCACCAGGCCGAGCACACGCACCTCGCCGCCATGGGCACGGACGAGGTCGGCACCGACCACCTGGTCGACACCATAGTCGCCGCCCTTGACCAGCACGTCCGGGCGCACCTGGGCCAGCAGGCGCTCGGGGGTGTCCTCGGCGAAGCACACCACCCAGTCCACCGCCCCCAGGCCGGCGAGCACCGCCATGCGCCGGTCCACCGAATTGATCGGCCGCCCCGGGCCCTTGAGGCGGGCGACCGAGGCGTCGTCGTTGACCGCGACGATCAGGCGGTCGCCCTGGGCGCGGGCCTGCTCGAGGTAGGTCACGTGGCCGGCATGCAGGATGTCGAAGCAGCCATTGGTGAAGACGATCTTCTCGCCCTGGGCGCGCGCGTCCTCAACGGCCATCAGCAGCTGCTCGACGGTCATCACGCCGCGCTCGGAACCTGCCTCGCGCTGCACCGCACGCCGCAGCTCCGGTGCGCTGATGCACGCGGTGCCCAGCTTGCCGACCACGATGCCGGCGGCCAGGTTCGACAGCGCCACCGCCTGCGGCAGCTCCTCGCCCGCCGCCAGCGCCGCCGCCAGGGTGGAAATCACGGTGTCGCCGGCGCCGGTGACGTCGAACACCTCGCGCGCGCGCGCCGGCAGGTGCAGCGGCGAATGCCCGGGGCGCAGCAGGGTCATGCCATGTTCGCCGCGGGTCACCAGCAGCGCCCCGAGGTCCAGTTCGCGCATCAGCGCCGCGCCCTTGGCGACCAGCTCGCCTTCATCGGCACAATGCCCGACGATCGCCTCGAACTCGCCGAGGTTCGGCGTGATCAGCGAGGCGCCGCGGTAGATCTCGAAGTCCTTGCCCTTGGGGTCGGCCAGCACCGGGATGTTGCGCTGGCGCGCCGCCTGGATCAGCGCCTGGTGGTTCTTCAGCGCGCCCTTGCCGTAGTCCGACAGCACCAGCACCTTGACGCCCGCGAGCAGCGCCTCGACCTCGGCCAGAATCGCCGCCGCATCGGTCTCGAAGGGCTCCTCGAAGTCCATGCGCAGCAGCTGCTGGTGGCGGCTCATCACGCGCAGCTTGACGATGGTCGGCTGATGCTCGATGCGCTGGAAGTGCGCCTGCACGCCGGCCGCCGCCAGGCTGTCGGCCAGGCTCTGGCGCGCCTCGTCCTCGCCGGTCACGCCGACCAGCGCCACCGGGGCACCGAGGGCGGCGATATTCAGCGCCACGTTGGCCGCGCCACCGGGGCGGTCCTCGATCTGCTCGACCTTGACCACCGGCACCGGCGCCTCCGGCGAGATGCGCGAGGTCGCGCCATGCCAGTAGCGATCGAGCATGACGTCACCCACCACCAGGACGGGGGCGCGGTCGAAACGGGGCATGGACAGCTTCATGAGGGGCTCCGGCGGGCAGGAAAACGCCGCGGATCATAGCATGGCGGCCGAGGGCGCCGGCGGGCGGAAGACTCAGCCTCCGCCGACAGATCCTTCCCGGTCGCCGCCGCTACGCCTCGCCCTCGTCCTTGAACTGCCTGGCATGCAGGCTGGCATAGGCGCCATTGGCGGCGAGCAGCTCGGCGTGGCTACCCCGCTCGACGATGCGGCCCTGCTCCATCACCAGGATCAGGTCGGCCTTCTCGATGGTCGACAGCCGATGCGCGATCACCAGGGTCGTCCGCCCCTTCATCACCTCGTCGAGCGCCGCCTGGATGTGCCGCTCCGACTCGGTATCCAGCGCCGAGGTGGCCTCGTCGAGTATCAGCACCGGGGCGTTCTTCAGCAGCGCACGGGCGATCGCCAGGCGCTGGCGCTGGCCGCCCGAGAGCAGCACGCCGTTTTCTCCGACCGGCGTCTGGTAGCCCTGCGGCATCTGCTGGATGAACTCGTCGGCATAGGCATCGCGCGCCGCACGCTGGATGTCTTCCAGCGGCGCACCGGCGAGGTCTCCATAGGCGATGTTGTTGGCCACCGTATCGTTGAACAGCGTGACCTGCTGGGTCACCAGGGCGATGTGCCGGCGCAGGTTACGCAGCGTGTAGGCCTCGACATCCTCGCCGTCGAGCAGGATCTGCCCGCTCTCGTGGTGATAGAAACGCGGAATGAGATTGGCCAGCGTCGACTTGCCGCTACCGGAACGGCCCACCAGGGCGACCATCTGCCCCGGCTCGGCGGTGAAGCTGACCTCATGCAGCACCTGCTTGTCGGTGCCCGGGTAGACGAAGCTCAGCTCGCGTACCTCCAGCCGGCCGCTGACCCGCTCGCGCTCGAGGCTGCCGCTGTCCACCTCGGGCGCCTCGTCCAGCTGCTCGAAGATGCTCTCGGCACCGGCGACGCCCTTCTGGATCGTCGAGCTGACTTCCGAAAGCTGGCGGATCGGCTTGGGCAGCAACCCGGCCAGGGTGATGTAGGCGACCAGGTCACCGGCCGAGGCATCGCCGCGCATGAGCAGCACGAGGAACATCAGCACCGCCATGGCCGTGTAGATGACCAGTTGCAGGGTCGGCGTGTAGACCGCGTTGGTCTTGACCATGCGCAGCTGCTTGGCGGTGTTCTCGCGGCTGGCGGCGAGGAAGCGCCCCTGCTCGTAGGACTCGCCGCCGAAACTGCGTACCACCCGGTAGCCCTGGATGGTCTCGGACGCCACATGGGTCACGTCGCCCATGGCGACCTGGATCTTCTTGCTCTGCTTGCGGAATTTCTTGCTGGCGCTGGAAACCATCACCCCGATCACCGGCAGGATCGCCACCATCACCAGGGTCAGCTTCCAGTTCATCCACAGCAGCGTGGAGAACAGGAAGATCACCGTCATGCCCTCGCGTACCACGACCTTGATCGCATCCGTCGCCGCGCCGGTGACCATGGTCACGTTGTAGGTGATGCGCGAGATCAGGTGACCGGAGTTGTGGCTGTCGAAGTAGCGGTTGGGCAACACCAGCAGGTTGTCGAACAGCGCCACCCGCAGGTCATGCACCAACCCCAGCGAGACCTTGGCCAGGAAGAAATTGCCCAGGTAGGAACCGATGCCCTGCATCAGCGCGATGAGCACGATCAGCAACGGCACCGCCTGCAGGAGCTTCAGCTCGGCCAGCCAGGCAACGTCCTGCAGGTGCGGAACCTGGGCGAAGAAACTGGCATCCGGGTTGTTGAGCCCGTCGACGAAGAACTTGAGGATGTAGCCCAGCATCGGCTGGGTGGAGGCGAAGATCAGGAAGCCGAGGATGCTGATCAGGAAATGGCCGGCATATGGCTTTACGTAGCCGAGCAGCCGGAAGTAGATTTTCAGGCTGGATGGCTGCTCTGGCACAGATGCGTTCGCACTCATCTTGAGATTTCGCCAATCATTGAAGGGTCGCGGAGTCTATCACACCGACCTGGAGTCACTTTGGGGCTCGAAATGGCGAATGCCAATGCAAGCGGTAGCCAACTGATGAACCATTCCGCCCGAGGCGTATCCCAGAGACTTGCCGCATCGAACTGCATAGCCACACCTGCATAGACAAGCAGCACAAATACCAGCCGCCCAACAGCCTGTCGTCGCGCCCTCCACGCCCGGAGCAGCGCTGCACACCACAACGCCATCCAGATCAGCATTCCCGGCCAACCAAGCTCGATTCCAACATGCAGCGGCAAATTGTGGGAGTGCTGGAATACTGTAGTGACTGTGTCGACCCTGACGTCATAGTTGGCTCCAATACCCACACCCCAAGGAGCTTCGACAACCATCTGCGCAGCAGACAGCAGAATCTCCGGGCGGTAGCTTGCACCGCGCGCCATCAATAGAGGTTCAAACGCCCACCAGCCCAAGGCGCCCGCTAGCACTATTGCAACCACTGCGTAGCCGAGGACGCGTGTCCGACCGAGCAGCACGAGCACAACAAGCGCACTTACCAAAGCCAAGTAGGCGCCCCGGCTTTGGGTCATGGCGACGAAGATGAGCAGGGGTAACACCGCTACCAGCGTAAGCCCTCGCATTCGGCTCTGCTCTGGGAGCAATGCAAGTAACCAAACCAGGGCCGCCCCTATCACGTAGCCTCCGAGAATCGGATGTTCCAGCCCTCCATTACCTCGTAGTCGATGATCCAGTGGATTGCCCTGCTCACCATAGAAAACCAGCAAACTCGCTAACGCGGACAACGACAACCCCCATCCAGCAAGCCAGAACAGCCAGTAAAGCGATCTTTCTCGGCGGGCGTCTCCATAAAGCAATACGAATGACAGCCAGAACAATGCGATGTAGAGCAGGTGTTTCACCGTCCGCAGGGGTTGCGACGTCTCACTCCATAACAGGGTAAGGGCAGCCCAGAGCATCAGGCCCATCATCAGCGCCCCTCCCGAACGCCAGCAACGCCACCGCTGCGCCCATTGCTTTCTCCAGGTCCATGCGGCCGCCAGGGTAGGGAGCCATAGCAACACGACCAAACCTTGCTGATACAGCTTGCTGCTGGGAGCCCAGGCAAGCATTGCGAGAAACCAGAACTGCCCCAACCACAGCCATCGCGGCAAGCTCGCCAGATCGTTCATCATGCGTGTATTCGCCTTGACATTCATTCAGCCCTCTCTGCTGGGATGGCGATCATGCTTGCTCCAACGGCGCGAAGCAAAAGGAGTATGATGCGCTCCCCATGATCAAGTTCGCGCCACTATGCAACGCAAAAAACTAGTGCAGCTTCAACTCGACCATATGCTTAAAGGCGCCCGACTAATTGAGGCGGACGGCCATGGCCCAAAGGTTTATCAGCTCGCCGATGGAACTTTCCTTAAGATATTCCGCCGCAAGCGATTACTTTCATCTGCGCTGCTTCGCCCCTACTCCCAAAGCTTCTGTAATAATGCGCAGCGTCTCAAGGAACTTGGGATTCCCACGCTGGAGCCGATTGCCATTTTCGATTTGGAGCAAGCAGGGCTCACAGCCGTTCACTACAAGCCGCTGCCTGGACAATCACTTTTCCAATTATCGAAGGCACCGAACTTTAACTGGGCTGACGTCATGCCAAAGTTAACCTCGTTTATTCGCAATCTCTACGCCCAAGGTATTTATTTTCGGTCGCTGCACCTTGGGAACATCATAAAAACGCCAGCAGGGGAGCTTGGGCTAATCGACATAGCGGACATGAAGTTCTATCGTCGAGCACTGCCCACTCAATTACGACGGAGAAATCTCAGTCACTTTCATCGCTATCTGGAGCGAGAGGGTTTCTCTGACGCTTTTCCTTTTGCAGAATTCAGCCAGGCCCTATTGACACCATAAAAGTTCACGCGCGGCATGCTGATACTCTTCCCACCGGCGTTGAGCAGCAAGAACCTGCCCCTGCCGCTTGGCCACCTGCTCAGGGGATTGCAAGAGACATAACTCAATAGCCTCCTGCCAGCCTCCTATACTGCCTGGCTCGACATAAGTCGCTGAATTTCCGAGTTGCTCGCGAAACACGACTAGATTGCTTGCCACGACAGGCACTTTGGAAATTACCGCCTCTTGCAGAACCAGCCCCAGGCCTTCGCGGTGAGAAGGCAAAAAAATCCAATCAAAAGCGCAATATAGAGTCGCTGCATCTTCCAGATAGCCGGGCAGATGCACGCGCCCAGACAACCCAAGGGAGACAATACGCTGTTCCAGCAGCGACCGCTGCTCTCCTTCCCCCAGAATTACCAACTGCAATCGGGGTTGTTCGCATGCGATCTTGGCAAAAGCCTCGATCAGGACATCGAATCCCTTTTCCGTAACCAACCGACCCAACGCACCAAAGACTACGGCGTCGCACGGAAGACCCAAACGACTGCGCGCGGCAGATCGGCTTCGAAGGCGCTGGACAACCTGCTCGGGATCCAACGCGCTACGTAGCACCGCCACTGGCAAGCGAGAGCCCTCAGCAATTACAGTGGCAAGCGTTTGTGAAACGGCGGCCAAGCGCAGGCTATCAGCCGGAACCCCCGAGAACATGGCGTTGTCCGTCGAGCGGATACGAACCTCTCCGTGAAACAGCACAACAGCCTTTAGTTTCTTGCTCTGTTTCAGCAACGGCAGGACAAAGCGCGCAACACCCAAACCATCTATCAAGAGAACTCGAGCATCAACCGCTTGCAGTTCTTGCAGGATTCGTCTTCGCCAACACCACTGCGCTAGCTTTCTGAAGCCTCGCCCCTTCAGCACCCGCCGTGGAACATTCCAAGCACGGAAGCCACGGCAAGGGTCGCCTTGAAGAACCCAGTCTTCGTATCCACCTTCATATCCAGCCGCAATAAGCAGTTGCTCATGCACCTTATGAACAGAGGTATAGTCCGACCCGGAACACCACATTATATTAACCAGCATCACCTCTCCAACTGCTCATCTCCCTTGCCTATTCAATCAGCATGGATGAAAGCCTTGTTCGCTTATGCTCCAGCAGCCTTCCCGGGCCAAATCAGGCGAGCCAATACGTTCAGACTCGGAAAGCCCCCCCCACGGAGTATTTTTCCAAGTTATAAAATGAAAATATGGAAATTCACGCTCACCATCCAAATCCGTGCGCAAGCTGCCCTTGCTCCAGATCCATCTCCGCGGAAACTGCATGCTGCCGTCGGTCCATCGAATTCTAGTATAGGGCGTGCTGAACGCCTCTAGGAACTCGCTGCGGCGCCTGAGCGTATTTAATTTATCTCTTAGGCTTCGAATCGGGCCCGGCCAGTTTTTACCTCGAACGAACAAGCGACTGAACGCTTTTTCATCGAAAGCCAGATGAAGCTCAAAAGCCAGCTTACTTTGCCAATCAGGAACACGCATAAAAGCATTACGCATTTGCGCATCGTTGCGCAGCAAGCATAAATGCCCAGAAATCCGCCTCTCATGAGTCGACAAAAGATCATAGCGTTGCAGGCGTTGGTCGGAGAAGTATCGTCTCAGGTCTCCATAAACCAGATCGATATCACCAAACCCCCAAAACTCATAGCCAGCCAACTCGGACTCATGAATATACCCAAGGGCAGGCTTTAGGTCGCAGAGCTTGTAGGGACTACTTGGTGAAAAATCGATATTCAGACGAGCCGAAACCAGTGAGCAATAAGATGAAAAACTGATTTCGCGGACATGAACATTCGAAGGGCAATCTTCCGGCACTCCACAATCGCTCAAAAGCAGCCAATCGATACTTGGGTTATAACGGCAACTTTCCAGAAAAAAAGGCATCCAGAAAGGCCAGCGACCGAAATAAGGAATGACAAGGCAGATCCGAGGAGAGGCCATTCAAACTCCCAGGCGTGCGCGCAACCGGTCCAGCCAACTGGACGCGGGCCGGCTCGACAGCGGTGGCTCCAGCGCCTCGACAATCGCCTTTCCCAAGACCGCGAAACTGTATCGTTCAGTGACAAGGTCGCGCCCACGCTCGGCGATGGCCGCAGCTCGCCTGGGATCGGCTCGCAGGATGGCCAATTTAGACTGGATGTCGGCCACCGTACGATAGAGCACCAGATTGTGCATATCGACGAAGCCTAGAGCGCGGTTCTCCGTCTCGCCTTGGTCGTAGGCGAAGAGCACACAGCCGCAGGCCATGGCCTCGAAATTCTTGATCATGTATTCCCCCATGTTCACATCGGCACTGACGAAGAAGCGAATACGATTCAAGGTATTGAGGTAGTCCTCGCCAGACTGGGTGCGGGTCACAAGCAAGTTTTCCACTTCCCCAAGTTCGTCCAGCAGCGCCTTGCGTCCGCTGTAGGCGCCGCTCTTGGTGCTGCCGACAAAGGCCAGTTCAATATCCCGCTCCAGCCCCAGATCACGCAGCAGCGCCTGGTCGTAGCCCTTGGGCACGAAGTGGGCGTCAAAACCTTCCTGGCGCAGCCGCTCGCTGACCGTATAGCCCGAGCTAATCACCCGCGCCCAAGGCAGCCTCGCATAGTGCCGGCTGAACTTGCCGGTGTACTTGCAGGGAATGTAGTTCTGGTAGGCGTCGTGCTCGAGGATCGCCAGGTTCGGCACGCTGCTGATGAACGATACCTGGCGAATCTCCTGCTTGAAGCGCAGAAAGAACAAAATTCGATCGTAACGGGTGACATCCACCTCACGGCGGAAATAGCCGCGAAGATCCGCCTGATCATCGCGACTCAGCCAGCGCAGATCGCAATCGCAATGGCTGGCGACACCTTCGTACAGGCGATCGAGGATGACCCGCTGCTCGGCCTGGACAAGAAATAGGAGCTTCATAGAACCTGACAGCCATCCCGGGTTATGCACAGTGTTGGAAGTTCGCCCCTAGCCTTGAAGCTCCTCTCGCCGAGTGTTCGCAGAAACGCCTCGGGGCTATTGAGCGGCAGCTGGACCAGATCAGCGACGGGAATATCCCACCATCTCGCCTCCAGCAGCTGTTGCGCTATGGATTCCCCATGCCTCTGCGCGACGACTCTGGCCGGAACGCCTGCAGCGATCGTATAGGGCGGCAGGCTCTTGGTGACCACCGAGCGGGCCGCCACGATACAGCCGGTACCGATCTCTACGCCTTCCATGACCATGACGTCACGCCCGATCCAGACATCGTGCCCGATACGGGCCGGAGCAGAGCTTGCCTGGTAATGCCAGGCGGTTCCGGAATACTGGAACGGATGGGAGCTGACCCAACCGGTCGGGTGCGTATTGCGCTCCTGGCCCAGCACCACATTCGAGCCGATGGAGCAGAAGCGCCCAATGGCGGCGACATTCTGCAGTTCGCCGCCGCTGCGCATGTAGGTCCGGGCGCCGATGCTCAGTTCGCCGAACAGCATCTGGACATGCCCGAGTTCGGCGCCGGCCTCGATATGGAGACGGCTGCCCTTGCGCATGGCCATGATTCCACTGGCCACCTTGCAGCCATGCCGGCGGATCCAGCGCTTCCAATATTCATTCTTGAGCCGGGCAATCATGCGACCGGAAACTCCCAAACAGCCTTGAACCAGAAACCGCCAGGCCCTCAGGCCAGGGCCGGTCTTGACAAAAAGGCAACCATGTCCAGTTGCCAGAAACGGGCGCGCACCGCCGCATCGGAGAATATCTCGCCCAGTCGCTGGACCATCAGCTGCGCGCACAGACTGCGCTGCTCCGGTCCCATACCGGACATGTGCATCAGGTCTCTGGCCAGCGCCGCAGCGTCGCCCAGAGCAAAGAGAATGCCGACGCCCTCTACCACCTCGCGCCCACCGCCACAATCCGAACAAATCACCGGCACCCCAGCAGCCATGGCCTCCAGCAGCACCATGCCGAACGGCTCGCGGTCGGAAGTCAGGGCGAACAGGTCGAAGGCCTTGAAGTAGCGCCGGCCCTGCGGCACCTGCCCCAGAAAGCGCACCTGGCCGGCCACGCCCAGCTCCTGCGCCAATTGGCGGAGCGATTGCTCCAGGCGGCCGCTGCCCATGATCGCCAGCAGGCTGCCCTCGGGCAGGTTCGGCAGGGCCTGGGCGAAACCGCGGATCAGGGTGGCTTGGTCCTTATCCGGATGCAGGCGGCCGACGTTGCCGACCACCCAGGCATCCTGCGGCAAGCGCAGGAAGTCGCGCGCAGCCTCGCGGGAGACCTGTTCGGCCTGCACCGCGGCGACGTCGATGCGGTTGTACAGGGTCTCGATACGCTCGGCGGGCCAGCCTGGCAGATGGCGGCGCATCTCGTCGCGCACCGCGTTGGAGACGCCCAGCAGCAACAGGCGCGAGCGGAAACGGTTGACGAACCAGCGACGCATGCGCCGCTGGTACACGCCGAAGGCGTGGTGCACGCCGATCACCGGCAGGCGGGTGGCCAGTAGGGCGATGTAGATCGGCTTGAAGCGATGGGCGATGCACAGGCGGAAGTCGCGGCCGGCGACGATCTCGCGCAGCCGGCGCATGGCGCCGAGCTTGAGCCCGCGCACGTGCTTACTGTGGTAACCGAGAAAGATCACCTCGTCGGAGGCCGAGCCACGCTCGACCTCCGCGTTCGGCGCGCCGGTCAGATAGACGGTGCACACCTTGTACGGCGTGTCCTTGAACAACACGGCGTACTGCCGCGCACAATCAAGGAAGGGACCGTCGTAGCCGTGGCAGAACTGCAGCACCCACGGCCCACCAGGGGATTGCGCCTCAGCTGGCGGCATGCAATTCCATCCCGTCCTTGACCACCAAAATGTCCTCCATGATCAGATACTGCAGATCCGACCCATAGAACATGTCCAACGCATCGGTCGGCGAGCAGACCATCGGCTCGCCGCGGCGGTTGAGCGAGGTGTTGAGCGAGACGCCGTTGCCGGTGAGTTTCTCCAGCTCGAGCATCAGGTCGTACCAGCGCGGGTTGTGGCGGCGCTCGAGGACCTGGGCGCGGGAGGTGCCGTCCTCATGGACGACTTCGCCGACGCGCTCCTTCCAGCCTTCGTTGACCTCGAAGGTGAAGGTCATGAACGGGCTCGGGTGGTCGACCTTGAGCATTTGCAGTGCCACGGTGTCGAGCATCGACGGGCAGAACGGCCGCCAGCGCTCGCGGAACTTGATCTGCTCGTTGATGCGGTCGGCGACGCCCGGCACGCTCGGGCAGCCGATGATCGAGCGGCCGCCGAGGGCACGCGGGCCGAACTCCATGCGGCCCTGGAACCAGGCCACCGGGTTGCCGTCGACCATGATCCTGGCGATGCGCTCGGCTACGTCGTCGATCTTCTGCCAAACCGGCATGTTGGGATGGCGCGCGCAGGCGGCGATCACGTCCTCGTTGGAGTAGGCCGGGCCGAGGTAGACGTGCTCCATCTTCTCCACCGGCACGCCGCGGGCGACCGAGACATAGGCGGCGGCGCCCACCGCGGTGCCGGCATCGCCGGAGGCGGGCTGGACGAACAGTTCCTTAACCTCGTCGCGGGCGATGATCTTCTGGTTGAGCTTGACGTTCAGCGCGCAGCCGCCGGCAAAGGCGATCTTGCCGGTCTCGCGGATGATGTCGCCCAGGTAGTAGTCCATCATCTCCAGCGCCAGCTTCTCGAACAGTGCCTGCATGCTGGCGGCGTAGTGGATGTAGGGATCGTCGGCGATGTCGCCCTCGCGCTTGGGGCCCAGCCACTCGATCAGCTTGGGCGAGAAGTAGTAGCCCTTGCCCTTCTCCTTGTAGCGACGGAAGCCGATGACGTTGGCGTACTCGGTGTTGATGGTCAGCTCGCCGTTCTCGAATTTCGCCAGGCGCGAGAAGTCGTACTTGGCCGCATCGCCGTAGGGCGCCATGCCCATCACCTTGAATTCGCCGTCGAGCATCTCGAAGCCGAGGTATTCGGTGATCGCGCCGTACAGGCCGCCGAGCGAATCCGGGTCGTAGAATTCCTTGATCTTGTGGATGCGGCCATTCTCGCCCCAGCCGAAGAAGGTGGTGGCGTATTCGCCCTTGCCGTCGATGCCCATGATCGCGGTCTTCTCGGTGAAGCCCGAGCAGTGGTAGGCACTGGAGGCGTGCGCCAGGTGATGCTCGACCGGCTCGATCCTGACCTTCTTCAGGTCGAAGCCGAGCTGCTGCAGGCACCACTGGATGCGCTTCTTGTAGCGATGGTAGCGGCGGTTGCCGAACAGGATGGCGTCCAACGCGCGATCCGGCGCGTACCAGTAGCGCTTGGCGTAGTGCCAGCGGGCCTTCTCGAAGAGGCTGATCGGCGCGAAGGGGATCGCCACCACGTCGACGTCGGACGGCTTGATGCCGGCCTGCTCCAGGCAGAACTTGGCCGACTCGTAGGGCATGCGGTTCTTGGCGTGCTTGTCGCGCACGAAGCGTTCTTCCTCGACGGCGGCGATCAGCTTGCCATCGATATAGAGCGCTGCGGAGGGGTCATGACTGAGAGCGCCGGACAAACCGAGAATCGTCAGTGCCACGGTAAAGCCTCTTGAACATGTGGTAGCCAAAGGCTATCACGAAACAGAAATGGCGCGGCCGCAGGCGGCCACAGCGAAAGCGGCAGATTATAGCGGCAGCCAGGGCCGCGAGGCATCAGCGGCCACCGGCAGATGCTCCGACGGCAGTCACGGCCTGGGCAGGCGCTCGTCGAGCAGGCGATGCAGCGGCGAATCGGCGGGCCAGTTGCGCAGCAGGCGCGCCCGATCGCGGGCGAAGGCCCGGGCGAAGCGAGCCGCGCTGCGGTGATGCTGCAGCGCATCGAGGTCGATCAGCGCCCAGCGGCCATCATCCCAGAACAGGTTCGTCCCCTTCAGGTCGCCATGGCTGATGCGCTCGCGACGCATCGCTTCGAACAGGCGCACCAGCGCAAGCACCTCGGCCTCGGGGGGCGACCCTGCGACATAGGGTTGCAGGCGCGTGAGCAGGTCCTCGCCGGCACTGAACTCGGTGATCAGGTAGCTGCGCCGGCGCAGGCCCAGCCAGCGCTGCTCCAGCACCGCCAACGGCCGCGGCGTGGCGATGCCGAGGAATTCCAGGCGATTGCCTTCGATCCAGCTGTGCCAGGCGCGGCTCGGGCGCCAGCAGCGCTTGAGCCAGTGCGCCAGGCCCTTGATGTTGTAGCGTTTGACGACCAGCGGGCGGCCGGAGCATTCGACGCAGGCGACCGTCGCGCTGCCGCCCTGCTTGAGGGAGCGACCGGCCTCGATGGCCGCATCCGGCGCGGCCAGCAAGGGCGCCAGCAGCGGCTCGGCGTCGCGCCGCACGACGCGCAGCTGCATGGCGCTGCGGCTCACACTGAACAGCGAGCAATCGCGTCCGAGCTTGCTGCGGTAGTCGCGCCAGCGCCGCTGGCGTATGCGTGCGACTTCCGCCAGCAGCGCCTCCAGTGACAGCGCGTGCAGCGCATTGACCTCGAGGTAGGATGCCAGCAGTTCCTCGATATGCGGGTCCAGCCCGGGAGGCAGCTGGGCGAAGAACAGCGCCAGGTTTTCCACGACGCGCGCGCGATCCAACGGCTGCCCCGGTTGCCGGGCCTGCACACCAGCGCCGTCGATCAGATACAGCCCGCCCTGGTACCGCAACAGGTTGCCCAGATGCAGATCGCTCTGCCACAACCCCTGGCGATGCAGCCGTGCGACCGCGCCCAGCGCTTCGCCGAGTACCGCCCGCTGCGCCGTCGACAGCAGCGGCTCGCGCTCTACCCGCAGCCAGGCATCTTCCAGGCTTTCGCTGTCGGCGAGAAAGTCGAACAGCAGCCAGCCGCCCTGCCCCGCCACCTGTCCGTGGGCCAGCAGCGCAGGCGTTGCCAGGCCCTGCTCGGCCAGCAGCCGCGCGCCCTGCAACTCACGCTGGAAGTGCCGCTCGACACGTGTGCCGACCAGCAGCTTGGCCAGCACGTCACGCCCCTGCCAGCGCGCCCGGCCGACGTAGCGCTGCCCGGGCAGCACGCGCAGCCATCGGTTCACGCTCAGCTCGCCATCCGGCAACGCGAGCACCAGCGGCAGCGCCGGCGATCGGCCCGCAGCGACCAGGTCTGCCAGTTTCATGCGCGGCCGGCCTTGCGTTGCCGGCGGTGCGCCAGTTCGCAGGACGACACCGGTTTACCGAGCATCACCCGCTCGGCCGCCGAGGGGAAACCAATCATTCGCGCCCCTCGAAATAGCGAAGCACCTGCGCAATGAAGCCGCGGTCGGAGGCGATCAGTCGGGGCCGCTGGCGGTATTGCAGGTAGAAGCGCAGCCGCTGGGTGCGACTCAGCTGGTACTTGGCCACCTTGTCCAGGCAGGCCAGGTCCTTGACGATCCGCCGCTGCAGGAACGGCCCCCACCAGAAGTCACCCGACGGGCAATCGATCAGGTACAGCTCGCCAGCGTCGTTGACCAGCAGGTTGCGCCACTTGAGGTCGTTGTGGGCGAAGCGGTGCGCGTGCAGGATTCGGGTTGCGTCGGCGACCTGCCGGCTGACGCGGTCGAGCCAGCCGCGATCGGCCAGGCGCGGGTCGGCCTGCAGCGCCAGCGCTGCCAGGTCCTGGGTGTTCGGCACTTCAAGGGTGATCAGCGCCCCGCGCACGAAGCGCCCGGCACGGCGCTCCAGACCCCAGGCCACCAGCGGCGCGACCGGGATGCCCCAGCGTTCGAAATGACGCAGGTTCTGCCACTCCGCCTTCACCCGCGGGCGACCGAGGTAGCGCCGCAGCCCCTTGCCGGCGCCCCAGTAGCGCTTGACGTAGTAGCGCAGGCCGCCCAGCTCGACGCGGATCACTTCCGACAGCGGGTCCTGGGCGATCAGCTCGCCCTGCAGGACGAATACCGCGTCCAGATCGGCCAGGGCCAGGGCCGCCGTACGCTCGGTGCCGGGGGCGATGCACCAGCCG
Organism: Pseudomonas oligotrophica; assembly: GCF_021726475.1. Taxonomy (GTDB): domain Bacteria; phylum Pseudomonadota; class Gammaproteobacteria; order Pseudomonadales; family Pseudomonadaceae; genus Stutzerimonas; species Stutzerimonas oligotrophica. The sequence continues at coordinate 724,885 of NZ_JAKJRU010000001.1, read as the reverse complement.
CTCATGCGCCGGCCCCGGGTGCGTACTTGCGCGCGTAGCGGGCGCGCAGGCGCTCGGCCTTGCGCTCCATCCAGTCGAGCAGCCGCGCTTCGTCGCGCAGCACCTGACGTAGCGGCCGCTGGAAGTAGGCTCGCAGGAAGCGCAGCTTGTCGCGGCGGGTCAGGCCGATGTCGAGCGCGGAAAAGTACAGCGCCGCCAGGTCCTTGTCGCGCCAGCGGCGCGGTGTACGCGTGCGGGTCTGTGCGCGGTGCAGGTCGATCACCGAGAGGCGGAAGTCCCCGGGCGTCGGCAGGCGATCGGTGTGCAGCAGGAAGTGGCAGATATAGCAGTCGCGGTGGTTGACCCCGGCGCGATGCATGGCGCCGACCATCTCGGCGACACGACGCAGCAGCGCGCGCTTGAGCGCCGGCGCCGGCGGTACCTCGCGCCAGTCGCGGCTGTAGTCCTCGAGGCTGATGGTGGGCGCCAGCTCCTCGGTGATGATGAACGAGTGCTGGGCCGCCGGATTCGCCCCGCGCTCGCCATAGGCCACCGCGGTCATGGTCGCCACCCCGGCCTGCCGTAGCCGCTCGATGGCGCGCCACTCCTGGCCGGCGCCTAGCACCGGCACCTTGGCCGTGAGCAGGTTCTTGGCGATCTCGCGCCAGCCGATGCCGCGATGGATCTTGACGAAGTAGCCGCGGCCATCGACCTCGGTGCGCAGCGTGCGCCGCCCTTCCAGTTCGCGATAGACCTCGCCCTGCAGCCTCTCCACTTCGGCGAAGGCGTCGCGGCCGGCCCACAGGCGCTTGAACGGCTCGGCGAGGATCAGTTGCATGGCACACCCCGGCGCTGCAGTGCGGGGCCGCTAGAGGACCAGGCTGTGCCGTTGCCCACCCTACGCAGCGAATGTCGAATCCGGCTCATGCCTTCTCCCCGAGAATCACATCGGCGGCCCGCTGCGGCATAGAGTAGAGGTCCGCCATGTCGGCGAAGGCCAGGCCGTTGCGGCTCCAGGCCGCGCGCTGCGCCGGATCGGCGAGCATCTCGGCGAGCATGCGATCCAGCGCCGCCTGCTCGAAGGGGCTCGGCACCACGCGACCGCAATCGGCCTCGGCGATGTAGTGCGCATAGCCGCAGACATCGGTGACCAGCACCGGCAGCCCGGCGACCAGCGCCTCGAGCAGCACCGTGCCGGTGTTCTCGTTGTAGGCCGGGTGGATCAGCAGGTCGGCACCGAGCAGGAAGCGCGGCACGTCGCTGCGCCCCTTGAGGAACTCGACCTGGCCGGAGATGCCCAGCGCCTTGGCCTGCAGCTGGAACGGCCTGGGATCGTCCTGGCCGATGACGAACAGCCGGGTGCGCTTGTTCAGTTCGCGCGGCAGCGCCGCCACGGCCCTCAGGCTGCGATCGACGCCCTTGGTCTTGAATCCCGAACCGATCTGCACCAGCAGCAGGTCGTCCTCGCCCAGGCCGAACTCCTGGCGGAACTCATCGCGCACCTCGGCGGCATTCGCCGGCGCGCGACGATCCTGGGCGATGCCCGGCGGCAACAGGTGGAAGCGCTCGGCCGGGGTGCCGTAGTGCTTGACGAACAGCGGCTGCTGCACCTCGGAGATCATCAGGATCTCGGTCTTCGCCTCGGGCGCGAACACCGCCCGCTCGTACTCGGCGAAGTGCCGGTAACGGCCCCAGCGCCGGTAGATCGGGTTGCGCAGGGTCTGCGCCTTGTCCTCGAAACAGGGGTCGGCGGCGTAGTAGACGTCCAGCCCCGGCATCTTGTTGAAGCCCACCACGCGATCGACCGGGCGCGCCGCCAGGTCGCGCTCGAGCCAGGCGCTGAAGCGCTCGTTGCGGGTGTGGTTGAACAGCGCGCGGACCGGGGCGACCAGCACTTCGAAGCCGGCCGGCACCTCGCCTTCCCAGATCATGGTGTAGACACGGATGGCATGGCCGCGGCGCTGGCATTCCAGGGCGATGCGCATGAAGTCGCGCTGCAGCCCGCCGAACGGGAAGTACTTGTAGAGGATGAAGGCCAGTTGCATCAGACAGGCTCCGCTGCCCGCAGCAGCGCTTTGAGTTCGGTGACCACGCGCTCGGCGTGCAGGTCGTCGAAGCAGGGCTTGTGGCGATCGCCGCGCCCGGCATTCGGTCCGCTGGCGCAGAGGTGGACCTGCGCGCGCCCGTAGGCGCCGACGCGGCCCGGCAGCGTCGGCCCGTAGAGCGAGATGCAGGGCACATCCAGCGCCGCGGCCAGGTGGCCGAGCCCGGTGTCCACCGCGACGCAGGCGCGCGCGCCGGCGATCACCCCGGCCACGCCAGCCAGGTTCAGCTTCGGCAGCACCGCTACCTGCGGCAGGCCGCTGGCGATGCGCTCGGCGCGGGCCTTCTCCTCGGCATTGCCCCACGGCAGGCGGATCGCCCAGCCGAAGGCGCTCATGCGCTCGGCCAGCTCGCGCCAGCTGGCTTCCGGCCAGTGCTTGCTCGGCCAGGTGGTGCCGTGCAGGAACAGCAGGTAGGGCTCTTCGCTGGGGATCGCCAGGCGCGAGCGGTCCAGGCCGTAGTCGCCGCGGCCGGCCGGCAGCGCATAACCGAGCGCCTGGGCGAACAGCTGGCGCACGCGCTCCAGCGCATGCTGCTCGCGCGCCACCGCGTAGGCGCGGTCGTAGAAGCGCGCGGCCAGCAGCTCGCGCGCCGAGTCACGGTCCAGGCCAGCCACCGGCGCCTTGACGTAGCGGGTCAGCCAGGCGCTCTTGAGCAGGCCCTGGGCGTCGATCACCAGGTCGTAACGGGTTTCGCGCAAGCGCGCCTTGAAGCGCCGGAACTCGCCGGAGCGCCAGGTCTGCAGCGGGTGCTTGCGCCAGCGGCGGATCGCCACCGGGATCACCTGGGCCACCGCCGGATGCCAGGCCGGGATCTCGGCGAAGCCTTCCTCGACCACCCAGTCGAACTGGATGCCGGGCAGCGCCCGCTGCGCATCGGTGAGCGCCGGCAGGGTGTGGATGACATCGCCGAGCGAGGACGTCTTGATCAGCAGCACCCGCACTCAGCGCACCTCGACCGGCTGCGGTACGAGGCGCTCGAGTGCCTCGACCACCTGCTCGGGCATCAGCTCGCGCATGCAGTTGTTGTGGCCGAAGCGGCAGGTACGGTCGAAACAGGGGCTGCACTCGAGCCCCAGCCGCACCACCTCGACCCGCTCGGACAGCGGCGGCGTGAACGCCGGCGAGGTCGAGCCATAGACCGCTACCAGCGGCCGTTGCAGCGCGGCGGAAACGTGCATCAGCCCGGAATCGTTGGAGACCACGGCGTCGGCGCAGGACAGCAGGTCGATCGCCTCGGCCAGCGAGGTCTCGCCGGCCAGGTTGCTCGCCTCCTCGCGCAGGCCGGGGATCAGCCGCTGGAGGATTTCCTCGCCCACCGGGTGGTCGTTCTTCGAGCCGAACAGCCAGACCTGCCAGCCTTCGCGGATCTTGCGCTCGGCCACTGCCGCGAAGTGCGCGGCCGGCCAGCGCTTGGACTCGCCGAACTCGGCCCCCGGGCACAGCGCCAGCACCGGACGATCGAGCGCCAGGCCAAAGCGCGCCAGCGCCTGGTCACGGCTCGACGCCTCGATGCGCAACTGCGGGTGCGGATAGGGTTGCGGCAGGCTCGCACCGGGCTCGAAGGCCAGCGCCATGAAGCGCTCGATCATCAGCGGGTAGCGGGCCTTGTCCAGCTTGCGCAGGTCGTTGAGCAGGCCGTAGCGCATCTCGCCCTTCCAGCCGGTGCGCCGGGGGATACCGGCGAAAAACGGCACCAGCGCCGACTTCAGCGAGTTGGGCAGCAGGATCGCCTGCTGGTACTGGCCGCGCAGGCCCTGGGCCACTCGCCGGCGGGTCGCCAGGTCGAGCACGCCATGGCCGACCGGGAAGCTCAGCGCCTGGCGCACCTCGGGCATGCGCTCGAGGATCGGCCGGCTCCACTCGGGCGCCAGGACATCGATGTTGCACTGCGGATGCTGGCGCTTGAGGCAGATGAACAGCGTCTGCGCCATCACCATGTCGCCGACCCAGCTGGGCCCCACAATCAGGATATTCATAAGGGCAGCTTCAAGCTGCAAGCCTCAGGCGGCAAGCCGGAAACGATCGGAGGACCGCTTGCAGCCCGCAGCCTGCGGCTCGCGGCTTACTTGACCAGCGTGCGCCATTCGGCATGGGCGTCGGTCTTGCCGCTGACCAGGTCGAAGTAGGCCTTCTGCAGCGTCTCGGTGACCGGCCCGCGGCGGCCGGCGCCGATCTGCCGGCCGTCGACCTCGCGGATCGGCGTGACTTCGGCGGCGGTACCGGTGAAGAAGGCTTCGTCGGCGATGTACACCTCGTCGCGGGTGATGCGCTTCTCGACCACCTTCAGGCCGTGCTCGGCAGCCAGGGTCAGCACGGTGCCGCGGGTGATGCCGTTCAGGCAGGCGGTGACTTCCGGGGTGTAGATCACGCCATCCTTGATGATGAAGATGTTCTCGCCGGAACCCTCGGCCACGTAGCCTTCCGGATCCAGCATCAGCGCCTCGTCGGCGCCGCCGGAAATCGCTTCCTGCAGGGCCAGCATCGAGTTGATGTAGGCACCGTTGGACTTGGCGCGGGTCATGGTGATGTTGACGTGATGGCGGGTGAAGGAGCTGGTGCGCACCTTGATGCCCAGCTCCAGCGCCTCGTCGCCCATGTAGGCGCCCCAGTGCCAGGCGGCGACGATCACGTGCACCTGCAGGCCGCTGGCGCGCAGGCCCATGCCTTCGCTTCCGTAGAACACCATCGGGCGGATGTAGGCGCTTTCCAGGTTGTTCTCGCGGACCGCGGCGCGGGTTGCCTCGTTGATCTCGTCACGGCTGTACGGGATCTTCATGTTCATGATGTGCGCGGAGTCGAACAGGCGGTCGGTGTGCGCCTGCAGGCGGAAGATCGCGGTGCCGGCCGGCGTGTTGTAGGCCCGCACGCCCTCGAACACGCCCATGCCGTAGTGCAGGGTGTGGGTGAGCACGTGGGTGGTCGCATCGCGCCACTGCACCAGCTCGCCGTCGTACCAGATCACGCCATCACGATCGGCCATGGACATGGTTGCCAACTCCTTCAGAATTCGAAACTTGCAGGTTGCCCGGCGAGGGTCAGCCGAGCCCCAGTTCGCGCCAGATGCGCAGGACGGTGCGGCGCTCGCCGTGGAATTGATCCCCACTCACCACTCCGGGCAGCTTCTGCAGTGACTGTCGGTGCGCCGCCGCACGGTAGGCCTTGTAGGCGTCCTGCAGCAGCCGGACCTCATCGCCGGTCATCAACCCGGCCTGCTCCAGCCCATCGAGAATGCGGATGTTATCGGTGTAGCGCAGCAGCTCGGGATGCTCATGCGACCACGCCAAAGCCGCGTATTGCACCATAAATTCGATATCGACGATACCACCGGCGTCCTGCTTGAGATTGAACTCGGCCGCGGCCTCGAACGCGGATTCACCCGTGCCGCCGTGGGTCGCCTGGGTGCCCAGGCTGTCGCGCATCTTCGCGCGCATCTCACTGACCTCGCGACGCAACACCTGGAGTTCGCGCGGGCGCCCGAGGACTGCCGCCCGCACCCGCTCGAAGTCGCCGCGCAGGCGCTCGCAGCCGACCAGCACGCGGGCGCGGACCAGCGCCTGGTGCTCCCAGGTCCAGGCCTCCTGCTGCTGGTAGCGCTCGAAGGCGCCGAGCGAGCTGACCAGCAGCCCCGAGGCGCCGGACGGGCGCAGGCGCATGTCCACCTCGTAGAGCTGGCCGGAGGTGGTCTGGGTGGTCAGCAGGTGGATGATGCGCTGGCCCAGCCGGGTGTAGAACTGCGCGCCGTCGATGGGCTTGGCGCCATCGGTCTCGGCGATGGGGTCGCCATCGTGAATGAACACCAGGTCCAGATCCGAGCCGTGGCCAAGCTCGATGCCGCCGACCTTGCCGTAGCCGACGATGACGAACGCCGGGTCGCAGGGCGAGCCGTCGCTGCGCCGCGGCTGCCCATGGCGCGCCACCATGTGGCGCCAGGCCAGGGTCAGTACCTCGTTGAGGATCGCCTCGGCCAGCCAGGTCAGGTAGTCGCTGACCTTCATCAGCGGCAGCGTGCCGGCGATCTCCGAGGCTGCCACGCGCAGGCGGTGCGCCAGCTTGAAGTGGCGCAGCGCCTCCATCTGCTGCTCCAGGTCGTCCTCCGGGATGCGCATCAGCCGCTCGCGCAGCTCGGCCACCAGCTCGGGGGCCTGCGGCGGGTTGTAGAGACGCCCGGCGTTGAGCAGTTCGTCGAGCAGCAGGGGGAACCGGGTGATCTGCTCGGCGACCCATGGGCTCGCGGCGCAGAGCTCGAGCAGGCGCTGCAGCGCACCGGGATTTTCCGTCAGCAGCACCAGGTAGGCCGAGCGCCGCGCCACCGCCTCGACCAGCGGCAGGACCCGCTCGAGCACCAGGTCCGGGTCGCCCTGCTCGACCGCCTGCGCCAGCAGCCGCGGGATGAAGGCATCGAGGCGCTCGCGCCCGAGCCGCTGCATGGTGCGCACCTGGCTGCCGTTGCGCAGCGCGACCAGGCGCTGGCAGGCCAGCGCGCCGTCACGGAAGCCCGCCTCGCCGAGCTGCCGGCAGGCGTATTCCTCGTCCCACTCCTGCTGCCAGAGCGGCAGCCATTCGTCGACCGCGAGCACTTCGCCCTCGGCCTCGTCGTCCTCGTTGGGATCGGCGATGACCTGGCGGAAATGCCAGTCGATGCGCCCGCGCCAGTGCAGCAGGCGCTCGTGGAAGGCATCCCAGTGCGCGAAGCCGAGCATGAAGGCCAGGCGGTCGCAGTCGGTCTGGTTGTCCGGCAGCATCTGCGTCTGCCGGTCGGCGATCGCCTGCAGCGCATGCTCGACGTAGCGCAGGAAGCAGTAGCCCTCGCGCAGCTCGTCCACCGCCGCGGCCGGCAGGTAGCCCTGCCCGGCCAGCGTGGCCAGCACCTTGAGCAGCGAGCGCTCCTGCAGGCTGAGGTCGCGCCCGCCGTGGATCAGCTGGAAGGCCTGGGCGATGAACTCCACCTCGCGGATGCCGCCGGCGCCGAGCTTGATGTTCGCCGCCATGCCCTTGCGCCGCACCTCCTGCTGGATCAGCTGCTTCATGCTGCGCAGCGCTTCGATCGCGGAAAAGTCCAGGTAGCGGCGGTAGACGAACGGCCGCAGCATCTCCAGCAGCTCGCGCCCGGCCTGCTGGTCGCCGCCGACCACCCGCGCCTTGATCATCGCGTAGCGTTCCCAGTCGCGACCCTGGTCCTGGTAGTACTGCTCCAACGCGTTGAAGCTGAGCACCAGCGCGCCGGATGAGCCGTACGGGCGCAGGCGCATGTCGACGCGAAAGACGAAGCCCTCCACGGTGATGGCGTCCAGCGCCTTGATCAGCTTCTGCCCCAGGCGCACGAAGAATTCCTGGTTGTCCAGCGAGCGCTTGGCGCCGACCGTCTCGCCGCCTTCCGGGTAGCCGAAGATCAGGTCGATGTCCGAGGACAGGTTCAGCTCGCAGGCGCCGAGCTTGCCCATGCCGAGGATGACCATGTGCTGCGGCTCGCCGGAGCGCGCGCCGGTGGGCACGCCGAACTGCTGGCAGTGGCGCTCGTAGAGCCAGCGATAGGCCAGGTCGATGCAGGCATCGGCCATCGCCGAGAGGTCGCGGCAGGTCTCGGCCAGGTCGGCCAGGCGATTGAGGTCGCGCCAGATGATGCGCAGCTGGTGGCGGTTGCGGAAACGCCGCAGCGCCACCGCCAGCGCGTCCTCGCTGTCGCAGCCGGCGAGCTCCGCCTCGAGCAGGGCGCGCATCTCGTCCCGGCCGAGCGCGCGCTCGAGCAGCCCGGCCTCGCCCAGCTGCAGCAACATCGCCGGATCTCGACTAACCTGTTGGCTGGCGAAATCGCTGGCGGCGCATACCCTGGCGAAGGCCTCGCGGCGGGCCTGCGGCCAGCCTTGCAGCACCTGCGCGAGCCCGGCCTCGAGCCCCCCGGCCGCGGCGAGGAACGACTCCTCGGCACGACTGACAAAGGACTGGAGCGCGGCAGGAACGGCAATCAGCGAGGGCAGGCTCATCGGGTCACTTCCTTTCTCCGGTCGAATCGTGGTCAATCGCGCGGCCTAGCGCCTCGCAAGCACCGGAGGCAGGCCAGCGGATGCCGCCGCGAATGTAGTTTCGCTACTAAAGAATCCCCGGAGGGGCTGAACACGGGCGAGGTTTTGTAGTAAAACTACAGGCGCCTGGCTCTACCCCCGGGCAAGCATCCAAGAACATGAAACGCAACCGCTCAAAAAGCGTGATGCGAAGCAGGCAACCGATTCTGGAAGCCTTTCCGCCATGGAGCAAGCCATGCAAGATCTCGATCCCGTCGAAACCCAGGAATGGCTGGACGCCCTTGAGTCCGTCCTCGACCACGAGGGTGAACAACGTGCTCACTATCTGATGACCCGGATGGGCGAACTGGCCAGCCGCAGCGGCACCCAGCTGCCCTACGCGATCACCACGCCATACCGCAACACCATTCCGGTCGCCCACGAGGCCCGCATGCCGGGCGACCTGTTCATGGAGCGACGCATCCGCTCGCTGGTCCGCTGGAACGCCCTGGCCATGGTCATGCGCGCGAACAAGCAGGACCCGGACCTGGGTGGCCACATCTCCACCTTCGCCTCCAGCGCGACGCTCTACGACATCGGCTTCAACTACTTCTTCAAGGCGCCGACCGAAGAACATGGCGGCGACCTGGTGTACTTCCAGGGCCACGCCTCGCCGGGCGTCTATGCGCGTGCCTTCCTCGAGGGCCGCATCAGCGAGGAGCAGCTGAACAACTTCCGCCAGGAAGTGGACGGCAACGGCCTGTCCTCCTACCCGCACCCCTGGCTGATGCCGGAGTTCTGGCAGTTCCCCACGGTGTCCATGGGCCTGGGTCCGATCCAGGCGATCTACCAGGCACGCTTCATGAAGTACCTGGAGCACCGCGGCTTCATCCCGGCGGGCAAGCAGAAGGTCTGGTGCTTCCTTGGCGACGGCGAGACCGACGAGCCGGAATCGCTCGGCGCCATCGCCCTGGCCGGCCGAGAAAAGCTCGACAACCTGATCTTCGTGGTCAACTGCAACCTGCAGCGCCTGGACGGCCCGGTGCGCGGCAACGGCAAGATCATCCAGGAACTGGAAGGCAACTTCCGCGGCGCCAACTGGAACGTGATCAAGGTCATCTGGGGTCGCCTGTGGGACCCGCTGTTCGCCAAGGACGACAACGGCGCCATGCAGCGCCGGATGGACGAGGTGGTCGACGGCGACTACCAGAACTACAAGGCGAACAACGGCGCCTTCGTACGCGAGCACTTCTTCGCCACGCCGGAACTCAAGGAAATGGTCAAGGACCTTTCCGACGAGGAAATCTGGAAGCTCAACCGTGGCGGCCATGACCCGTTCAAGGTCTATGCGGCCTATCACAACGCGGTCAACCACCAGGGCCAGCCGACCGTGATCCTGGCCAAGACCATCAAGGGCTACGGCACCGGCTCCGGCCAGGCGCAGAACATCACCCACAACGTGAAGAAGGTCGACCTGGAAAGCCTCAAGGCCTTCCGCGACAGCTTCGGCATCCCGATTTCCGACGACAAGCTCGAGGCGCTGCCGTTCTACAAGCCCGAGCCCGACAGCCCGGAGATGAAGTACTTGCTCAAGAGCCGCGAGAAGCTCGGTGGCTTCATGCCGCAGCGCCGCGCCAAGAGCTTCAGCATCCCGACGCCGCCGCTGGAAACGCTCAAGGCGATCCTCGACGGCTCCGGCGACCGCGAAATCTCCACCACCATGGCCTTCGTCCGCGTCCTGGCGCAGCTGGTCAAGGACAAGGACCTGGGTTCGCGCATCGTGCCGATCATTCCGGACGAGGCGCGCACCTTCGGCATGGAAGGCATGTTCCGCCAGCTCGGCATCTACTCCTCGGTCGGCCAGCTGTACCAGCCGGTGGACAAGGACCAGGTGATGTTCTACCGCGAGGACAAGAAGGGCCAGATCCTCGAGGAAGGCATCAACGAGGCCGGCGCCATGTCCAGCTGGATTGCCGCGGCGACCGCCTACAGCAACCACAACCAGCCGATGCTGCCGTTCTACGTGTTCTATTCGATGTTCGGCTTCCAGCGCATCGGCGACCTGGCCTGGGCGGCCGGCGACAGCCGCGCGCGCGGCTTCCTCATCGGCGGCACCGCCGGGCGCACCACGCTCAATGGCGAAGGCCTGCAGCACGAGGACGGCCACAGCCACCTGCTCGCCGCGACCATCCCCAACTGCCGCACCTATGACCCCACCTACGGCTACGAGCTGGCGGTGATCATTCGTGAAGGCATCCGGCAGATGACCGAGGAGCAGCAAAGCATCTTCTACTACATCACCGTGATGAACGAGGCCTACCAGCAGCCGGCGATGCCGCAGGGCGTGGAAGAAGGCATCATCAAGGGCATGTACCTGCTCGAGGAAGACAAGAAGGACGCCGCGCATCACGTCCAGCTGCTCGGCTCGGGCACCATCCTGCGTGAAGTGCGCGAGGCGGCGAAGATCCTGCGCGAGGACTACGGCGTCGCCGCCGATGTCTGGAGCGTGCCGAGCTTCAACGAACTGCGTCGCGACGGCCTGGCGGTGGACCGCTGGAACCTCCTGCACCCGCACGAGAAGCCGCGCCAGTCCTACGTCGAGCAGTGCCTGGGCGGCCGCAAGGGCCCGGTGGTGGCCTCGACCGACTACATGAAGCTGTTCGCCGACCAGATCCGCCAGTGGGTCCCGAGCCGCGAGTACCGCGTGCTGGGCACCGACGGCTTCGGCCGCAGCGACAGCCGCAAGAAGCTGCGCCATTTCTTCGAAGTCGACCGCAACTGGGTCGTGCTGGCTGCCCTGGAGCAACTCGTCGCCCGCGGCGAGATGGAAGCCAAGGTGCTGGCCGATGCCATCGCCAAGTTCGGCATCGACCCTGAAAAGACCAACCCGCTGGACTGCTGAGGAGCGAACAAATGAGTGAGTTGATTCGCGTACCCGACATCGGCAGTGGTGAGGGTGAAGTCATCGAGCTGTTCGTCAAGGTCGGCGACCGCATCGAGGCCGACCAGAGCATCCTGACCCTGGAGTCGGACAAGGCGAGCATGGAAATCCCGGCGCCCAAGGCCGGCGTGGTCAAGAGCCTGAAGGTCAAGCTCGGCGACAAGCTCAAGGAAGGCGACGAGCTGCTCGAGCTGGAAAGCGAGGGTGGCGCAGCGGCCGAGCCGCAAGCCGAAGCAACCCCGGCCGCCGAGGCGCAGCCTGCGGCCCCGGCCGAACAGCCCGCCGAGCAGCCTGCACCGGCCGCCGCGCCGGGCGCTGCCGAGCAGGTCCAGGAAATCCGCGTCCCGGACATCGGTTCGGCCGGCAAGGCGAAGGTCATCGAGGTGCTGGTACAGGCCGGCGACCGCGTCGAGGCCGACCAGTCGCTGATCACCCTGGAGTCGGACAAGGCCAGCATGGAGATCCCCTCGCCGGCCGCCGGCGTGGTGGAAAGCCTGACCGTCAAGCTCAACGACGAAGTCGGTACCGGCGATGCGATCCTGACCCTCAAGGTCCAGGGCAGCGCACCGGCACCGGCCGAGAAGCCCGCTGCACCGGCCCCAGCCGCCGCACCGGCCCAGCCCGCACAGCCGAGCGCCAAGCCGGCCGCAGCCCAGCCGAGCGCCGTTGCCCAGCCGGCCGCCGCACCGAGCCGCGCCGGCGCCAAGGTGCATGCCGGCCCGGCCGTGCGCCAGCTGGCCCGCGAGTTCGGCGTCGAGCTGTCGGCGGTCACCGGCAGCGGCCCGAAGGGGCGCATCCTCAAGGAAGACGTGCAGCAGTACGTCAAGGGCATGCTGCAGCAGGGCCCGCAGGCGGCCGCCGCCAGCGGCGGGGCCGGCATCCCGCCGATCCCCGCGGTGGACTTCAGCAAGTTCGGCGAAGTCGAGGAAGTCGCGATGTCGCGACTGATGCAGATCGGCGCCGCCAACCTGCATCGCAGCTGGCTGAACGTGCCTCACGTGACCCAGTTCGAATCGGCCGACATCACCGAGCTGGAGGCCTTCCGCGTGGCACAGAAGGCGGTGGCCGAGAAGGCCGGCGTCAAGCTCACCGTGCTGCCGCTGCTGCTCAAGGCCTGTGCGCATCTGCTGCAGGAGCTGCCGGACTTCAACAGCTCCCTGGCCCCCAGCGGCAAGGCGCTGATCCGCAAGAAGTACGTGCACATCGGCTTCGCCGTGGACACGCCGGACGGCCTGATGGTCCCGGTCATCCGCGACGTGGACAAGAAGAGCCTGCTGCAGCTGGCCGGCGAGGCCGCCGAGCTGGCCGAGAAGGCGCGCAGCAAGAAGCTGTCGCCGGACGCCATGCAGGGTGCCTGCTTTACCATCTCCAGCCTCGGCCACATCGGCGGCACCGGCTTCACGCCGATCGTCAATGCGCCGGAGGTGGCGATCCTCGGTGTCAGCAAGGCCACCATGCAGCCGGTGTGGGACGGCAAGGCCTTCCAGCCGCGCCTAATGCTGCCGCTGTCGCTGTCCTACGATCACCGCGTGATCAACGGAGCCGCGGCGGCGCGCTTCACCAAGGGCCTGTCCGAACTGCTGGCCGACATCCGCACGCTGCTGCTCTGACGGCAGCCTGCGGTAAACGCAAAGACCCGCCAACTGGCGGGTCTTTGCGTTCAGGGGCTCCGCTGCGCCAAGGCGCCGGGCTCAGCCCTTCTGCAGGTTGCGGATGAGGAAGGACAGCGCCTTGGCCAGCTCCTGCGCGCCTTTGGGATCGCGCAGGATGCGCACCAGCGGCTCGCCGTCCAGCGGGCTGTCGATGCTGCAGGCCAACTGCTGGTCCGGGCAGCGGTACTGCAGGTAGGGATCGAGGCCGTAGACCGCCAGGCTGCGGTGGCGTACCGCGACCGCCGCACCCGGTCCGCGGACCTCCTCGCGAATGCGCAGCTCACCGGCCTCGCCTAGCTCGAGGCGGTAGAGGTAGTCCCGCGCATCGCCCCGCCCGACCTGGTAGCCGGCCCGCAGCGCGTAGGTCTCCAGCAGGCTGTTGCCATGCGCCAGCAGGGCCTGGCGATCACTGTTGGTGAGGTAGAGCTGGCGCAGTTCGGCGAGGTAGCGCGCGGACTCGTCGGAGCTCAACTGCGGGGGCTCTGCGGCCGAGGCGCACAGCATCACAGAACTGGCGATCGATGCGATGAATAACCTGCCGAGCCGACTTGTCAGTCCCTGTCGCATAATGCACCCTTGCCCCAGTTTGATATCAATTAGCTATTGCTCGAAGCCAAGGCCTCTGCGGCCAGTCCCGGTGAGCATACGGAAGCGAACCGCTCGATGAAAATACATACCGATGCCGCCAGCCGCCTGGCGACCGAGGTTGTGACGCAGTTTCCAGTGCCTTCGCGCCTGGGCCTGCTGCGTTTCGAGCGGATCAACGAAGCCAGCTGGGCCCTGCTCTACCTCGACCCGGCCTGTGACAGCTACCTCGGGGTGGCGGCCAGTGAACTCTGCTCGCTGACCGAGTCGCCCTTTGCCAGCCTGATGGAGCCCTCGGTCCGCCACCAGCTGCACGAGCAGATCCAGCAGCAACTGGTCAGCGGCAATCACTACCGGGTCAGCTATCGCCTGCACTGCCCGAGCGGCCTGCTGGAGGTGACCGAGGTCGGTGAAACCTGCCAGCGCTACGGGCGCGAGCTCCTGGCAGGCTACCTGCTCGCCGGCCCGCAGGCGGATCCGACCCGCCCGGCCGCGGCCGAGCGCAACCTGGCGCTCGACCCCGAACTACCGCTCGGCAGCCAGCTCGACCTGCTGCTGCGCGCACGCGCCCAGCAGGCACTCATCGTCCGCCTGGCCCGCCACCGCTACAGCTCGGCCAACCCCCAGGTCGAAGCGGCACAGCTGATCACCCAGGCAGCGGCCGAGGCGTTCGACGTGGCGCGGGCGGCGATCTGGCAGATCGACGGCAAGCAGGCCACCGCCGTGGCCTCCTTCGTCCGCGCCGATGACAGTTTCGACTACCCGTCCCGCTTCGACCTGGCGACCTGCCCACGCTACCTGGAGTCGCTGCACAACAGCCGCACCCTCGAGGCGGAGGATGTCGGCCTCGACCCACGCCTGGCCGAGCTGAACCGGGTATTCTTCGCGCCGCACGCGATCCGCTCGGTGCTCCATGCGACCATCCGCGTCGGCGGCGAGGTGACCGGCGTGCTCTGCCTGCAGCACAGCGGCGCGCCGCGCAGCTGGCTGGCCGACGAGATCGCCTTCGCCGGCGAGCTGGCCGACCAGTATGCCCAGGTCCTGGCCAACCAGCAGCGGATCGGCGCCATGCAGCGGCTGCAGCTGTTCCTGCGGGCAATCGAGCAGAGCGCCAGCGCAGTCGTGCTGGTCAACCGCGAGGGTCGGGTGGAATACGTCAACCCCAGCTTCACCGACATCACCCAGTTCGCCGCCGAGGAAGTCTGCGGCCGGCGCCTGACCGAGCTGTCGGCGATGGAAAACCTCGGCGAGCTCTTGTCCGACAGCGCCTCGACGCTCAGCCAGGGCAACAGCTGGCAGGGCGAATTCCGCAGCCGCCGCAAGAACCTCGAGGCCTACTGGGGGCAGCTGTCGATCTCCAAGGTGTTCGGCGACGACGGCGAGCTGACCCACTACATTGGCATCTACGAAGACGTCACGCCGAACAAGCTCGCCCAGCAGCACATCGAGCGCCTGGCCTATACCGACAACCTGACCAGCCTCAGCAACCGGCCGTTCTTCATCCGCAGCCTGGAGGAGCGCTTCGCCGGCAGCCATGAGCCGGTGCTGTGCCTGCTGCTGGTGGACATCGACAACTTCAAGCGCATCAACGACAGCCTCGGGCACCAGACCGGCGACAAGCTGCTCGCCAGCCTGGCGCGCCGGCTGCGCAACAACCTGGGCAGCGGCGCGGTGCTCGCCCGCTTCGCCAGCAACGAATTCGCCATCCTGCTCGACGACCAGAACCTGGAAGACGGCCTGCGGCTCGCCGACCAGGTGCTGCATACCCTCGACCGCCCGCTGTTCGTCGACAAGCAGCTGATCAGCGTCAGCGCCTCCGTGGGGCTGGCCTGCGCGCCGCTGCACGGCCGCGACCCGGAAACCCTGATGAAGCACGCCGGCCAGGCGCTGCACAAGGCCAAGGCCAATGGCAAGAACCAGGTCCAGGTCTTCACCGAGGCCCTGCATGCCGAGGCCAACTACAAGCTGTTCGTCGAGAACAACCTGCGCCGCGCACTGAACCAGAACGAACTGGAAGTCTTCTACCAGCCCAAGCTGTGCCTGCGCAGCGGCCGCCTGCAGGGCCTGGAGGCGCTGCTGCGCTGGAACCACCCGGAAAAGGGCATGATCCGCCCGGACCAGTTCATCAGCGTGGCCGAAGAGACCGGCCTGATCGTCCCGATCGGCAAGTGGGTGGTGCGCGAGGCCTGTCGCATGGGCGTCGCGCTGGCGGCCAGCGGCTGCGGCGCGCCGCAGATCGCCATCAACCTCTCGCCCAAGCAGTTCTCCGACCCAGACCTGGTCGCCTCCATCGCCAGCATCCTGCGCGAGGAGAAACTGCCGGCCGCCCAGCTCGAACTCGAGCTGACCGAGGGCCTGCTGCTGGCCGCCACCGGCGAGACCCGCCAGCAACTGGTCGGCCTGAAGGCCCTGGGCCTGACCCTGGCCATGGACGACTTTGGCACCGGCTATTCCTCGCTGAGCTACCTGAAGAAGTTCCCGATCGATGTGATCAAGATCGACCGCAGCTTCATCAAGGATATTCCTGCCAACCAGGACGACATGGAAATCACCTCGGCGGTGATCGCCATGGCCCACAACCTACGCCTGAAGGTGGTCGCCGAAGGTGTCGAGACAGCTGCCCAGCTGCACTTCCTGCGGCGCCAGCGCTGCGATATCGGCCAGGGCTATCTGTTCGACCGGCCGATCGCCGGCCGGCTGCTTGCCGAACACCTGCGTCGCTACCCGCACTGGCTTTGAGGCAGCCGGCGGTCCGCACGCGGCTTTCCCCGGCGGCACGGCTTCGGTAGCCTGGGGCATCCGTCCTTGCCGCGAGGCCCTGAACATGACATTGCGCTCGCAGATTCTCGTCCATCGCCAGGCCCTGCCGACGCCCGAGCAGGCGCTCCCCGGGCGCTCCACGCCGATGCCGGTGCCGGCAGCCCACGCGGTCAGCGGCAACCCGTTGACGCCACCGTTTCCGGCCGGCCTGGCGCGGGCGCTGTTCGCCATGGGCTGCTTCTGGGGTGCCGAGCGGCGCTTCTGGGAATTGCCCGGTGTCTGGACCACGGCGGTGGGCTACGCCGGCGGCCTTACGCCCAACCCGACCTACGAGGAAGTCTGCTCGGGGCTGACCGGGCATACCGAAGCAGTGCTGGTGGTGTTCGACCCGCGGCAGATCGACTATGAACGGCTGCTCAAGGTGTTCTGGGAATCCCACAACCCGACCCAGGGCATGCGCCAGGGCAACGACGCCGGCAGCCAGTATCGCTCGGCCATCTACTGCCATGACGCCGGGCAACTGGACCAGGCACAGGACAGCCGGGAGCGCTTCCAGCAACGGCTCACGCAGGCAGGGCTGGCTAGCATCACCACGGAAATCGCCGAAGCGCCGGCCTTCTACTATGCCGAGGCCTATCACCAGCAGTACCTGGCGAAGAATCCCGGCGGCTATTGCGGCCTCGGCGGGACCGGCGTCTGCCTGGCCTGATCGGGCCATGCCACGCCGGCTGGGCCGGGCTAACGGCTTAACCCCTGGCACAAAAAGAAAACCCCGCGTGAGCGGGGCCTTTGCAGACTGAATTCCGACATCCGTGATCCGCGCCTCCATGGCGCCTTTCCCTGGGGTTTCCTTGTTGTGATCTGCGCGTGTCCCTGCGCCACGTCCTGTTGTGGGGCAAGACTAGCGTTGTCACCGGTAAGGCGGCATTAGCGATCTTGCCCTGTGCCATGTAAGCCATAACTTACAGATCGCCATCCCTGGCGAAGCCTGTAGGCCATGGCTTACATGCACTCAGTCTATGACTTGGCTGATGGCGAAATTGTTCCACCACATGGCCAAATAATTTCAGCGTGCCTTCAGATTAAGCCTCAGAAGTCCGCCGCATCCAGCAGGTAGAGCGCCTCGCTACCGGCCCGCACGCTCGCCGAAAGCGAGTGGATACGCGGCAGGAGGCGCGCGAAGTAGAAGCGCGCCGTGCCCAGCTTGCTGCGATAGAAGGCATCGTCTTCGCGGCCCAGCGCAGCCTTGCCCATCATCGCCCACATGAAGGCATAGGCCGTGTAGCCGAACACGTGCAGGTACTCGACGGAGGCTGCGCCGATCTCGTTCGGCGAGCGCTGGGCACGGTCGAGCACCCAGCCGGTCAGCTCGTCGAGGTTCTGCAGGGCGGCTTCCAGCGGCACGCTGAACTCGGCCAGCTCGGGGCCGGCCGCGGCGATGAAGGCGCGCACCTCGTCGGCGAACGGGCGGTACAGCTCGCCGCCGCTGCCTACTACCTTGCGGCCGAGCAGGTCGAGCGCCTGGATGCCGTTGGTGCCCTCGTAGATCTGCGTGATGCGGCAGTCGCGCACCAGTTGCTCCTGGCCCCATTCGCGGATGAAGCCGTGGCCGCCGAACACCTGCTGGCCGTGGATGGTCGTCTCCAGGCCCATGTCGGTGAGGAAGGCCTTGGCCACCGGGGTCAGCAGGGCGACCTGGGCATCGGCGCGCTGGCGGGCCTGGGCGTCGTCGCTGAACTTGGCGATGTCCAGCTGCAACGCGACATAGCTGGAGAAGGCCCGCCCCCCCTCGTTCAGCGCCTTCATGGTCAGCAGCATGCGACGCACGTCCGGATGCACGATGATCGGGTCGGCCGCCTTGTCCTGTGCCACCGGCCCGGTCGGCGCGCGACTCTGGATGCGCTCGCGGGCGTACTCGATGGCGCTCTGGTAGGAACGCTCGCCGGTCGACAGGCCCTGGATGCCGACGCCCAGGCGCTCGTAGTTCATCATGGTGAACATCGCCGCCAGGCCCTTGTTCGGTTCGCCGACCATCCAGCCGGTGGCGCCGTCGAAGTTCATCACGCAGGTGGCCGAGGCCTGGATGCCCATCTTGTGCTCGATCGAACCGCAGGACAGCGCGTTGCGCTCGCCCAGCGAGCCGTCGTCGGCGACCAGAACCTTGGGCACCAGGAACAGCGAGATGCCGCGCGAGCCGGCCGGCGCGTCCGGCAGCTTGGCCAGCACCAGGTGGATAATGTTCTCGGTGAGGTCGTGCTCGCCGCCGGTGATGAATATCTTGGTGCCGCTGACCTTGTAGGAACCATCGGCCTGCGGCTCGGCGCGGGTGCGGATCATGCCCAGGTCGGTGCCGGCGTGCGGTTCGGTGAGGCACATCGAGCCAGCCCAGACGCCGGAATACAGGTTCGGCAGGTACTTCTGCTTCAGTTCCTCGCTGGCGTGCGCATGGATCGACAGGCAGGCGCCGGAGGTCAGCATCGGGTAGAGGCCGAATGCCAGGCTGGCCGAGTTCATCATCTCCTCGACCTGCGCGGAGATGACCTTCGGCATGCCCATGCCGCCATAGGCCGGGTCGCCGCCGACGCCCACCCAGCCGCCTTCGGCATAGAGGCGATAGGCCTCCCGGTAGCCGGCCGGCGTCCGCACCTGGCCATCGTCCCAGTGGCAACCTTCCTCGTCACCGCTGCGGTTGAGCGGGGCGATGGTGCCGGCAGTGATCTTGCCGGCCTCCTCGAGGATGGCCTCGGCGGTCTCGGCGTCCACGACCTCGGCAAGGGCCGGCAGGCTCTGCCAGAGCTTGGGCGCCTCGAAGACTTCGTTGAGCAGGAAACGCATGTCGCGCAGCGGGGCACGGTAGTCAGCCATTGTAGGGTCCTCGCAGTGATGATGGGCCGGGTGGCCGTCGGTTTCCGGAGTCTAACCAAACACGCCATTAGGCCGAAGCGTCCGTTTGTGACCATCCGGTTTTGCCTGGTCCAACAATCGTTCGGCCCGGGATCGACTGTAGCAGGCATGAAAAAGGCCGCTGCCCGAAGGTCAGCGGCCTTGTCTACAGCCGATGCTGGATCAGTAGCCCAGGGCGAAGTTCTCTTCGGCCATGTCCATCAGGTTGTCGGCCCCGGAGAGGATGGCAGCGACATGGCTGCGGGTGCGCGGCAGGATCCGCCCGTAGTAGAAGCGCGCGGTCTGCAGCTTGGCCTGGTAGAACGCCGCATCCTCGGTGCCGGCAGCCAGTTTCTCGGCCGCGACACGGGCCATGTCGGCCCAGAAGTAGGCCAGGCAGGCGTAGCCGGAGTACATCAGGTAGTCCACCGAGGCGGCACCGACTTCCTCGCGGTTCTTCATCGCCGCCATGCCGACCTTCATGGTCAGCTCGCCCCACTCCTTGTTCAGCTGCGCCAGCGGGCCGACGAATTCCTTCAGCGCGTCGTTGCCCTCGTTGGCCTGGCAGAACTTGTGCACCACCTTGGTGAAGCCCTTGAGCGCCTCACCCTGGGTCATCAGCACCTTGCGGCCAAGCAGGTCGAGCGCCTGGATGCCGGTGGTACCTTCGTACAGGCAGGAGATACGGCTGTCGCGCACGTTCTGCTCCATGCCCCACTCGGCGATGAAACCGTGGCCGCCATAGACCTGCACGCCGTGGTTGGCCGCTTCGAAGCCGACTTCGGTCATGAACGCCTTGGCGATCGGGGTGAGGAACGCCAGCATCGCGTCGGCGGCCTTGCGCTGCTCCTCGTCGGCGCTGCGCTGCATGATGTCGACCTGCTTGGCGGCGAAGTACAGCATGGCGCGGTTGCCTTCGGCGAAGGCCTTCATGGTCAGCAGCATGCGGCGCACGTCCGGATGCACGATGATCGGGTCAGCGGCCTTGTCCGGCGCCTTCGGCCCGGTCAGCGAGCGCATCTGCAGCCGCTCGCGGGCATACTTGATGCCGCCCTGGAAGGCCACCTCGGCATGCGCCAGGCCCTGCAGCGCGGTGCCCAGGCGTGCAGTGTTCATGAAGGTGAACATGCAGTTCAGGCCCTTGTTCGGCGGCCCGATCAAAAAGCCGGTGGCGCCGTCGAAGTTCATCACGCAGGTGGCGTTGCCGTGGATGCCCATCTTGTGCTCGATGGAGCCGCAGCTCACGCCGTTGCGCTCGCCCGCTTCGCCTTCGGCGTTGGGCAGGAACTTCGGCACGATGAACAGCGAGATACCCTTGGTCCCTTCCGGCGCATCGGGCAGGCGGGCCAGCACGATGTGGACGATGTTCTCGGCCATGTCGTGCTCGCCGGCGGAGATGAAGATCTTGGTGCCGGTGACCTTGTAGCTGCCATCGGCCTGCGGTTCGGCCTTGGTGCGCAGCATGCCCAGGTCGGTGCCGCAGTGCGGCTCGGTCAGGCACATGGTGCCGGTCCACTGGCCGGAGACCAGCTTGGTCAGGTAGGCCTGCTGCTGCTCGGCGGTACCGTGCTCGTGCAGGGTGTTCATCGCGCCGTGGGACAGCCCGGGGTACATGCCCCAGGACCAGTTGGCTTCGCCGATCATCTCGCTCATGGCCATGCCGAGGGATTCCGGCAGGCCCTGGCCGCCGTGCTCGACATCATGCGCGAGGCTCGGCCAGCCGCCTTCGACGAACTGCTGGTAGGCCTCCTTGAAGCCGGTCGGCGTCTTCACGCCGGACTCGCTCCAGGTACAACCCTCGGTATCGCCGACCCGGTTCAGCGGCGCCAGTACCTGCTCGCAGAACTTGGCGCCTTCCTCGAGGATGGCGTTGACCATGTCCGGGGTGGCGTCTTCACAACCCGGCAGGCTTTGGTAGTGCGCCTCGTAGCCGAGCAGTTCGTCGCGGACGAAACGAATGTCGCGCAAGGGGGCCTTGTAGTCGGGCATAGCGTAAACCTCAGCGGTAAGTTCTAGTCTGCTGACCGATCGGGCGGTCATTGCGTAAGGGGCCCGCAGGCAGGCGGGCCATCATCAAACAGGCGTTTGAAACATACGTTTATGCCCGAGCTGATGTCAAGCGGGGGCCGCGACGCCGCCCGTCGCCTCGTCGGCAATCGCGAAGAAGGAAAAGGCCGCCATGCGGCGGGGTCAGACGCGGATGTCGATCAGCCCGCCCAGCGCCTCTTCGCGGCCAGGCCGGCGGCGGCGTCGGGCGTCGTAGTCGCCGGGCCGCTCGGGCCAAGGCGGGCCCGCTCCCAGCAAGGGGGTGATGCGAGCCAGGGAAAACGGGACGATGGCGGTGCCGGGCTCCTCGAGAAGCCGCGGCCCGGCTTGGGGCGCCGCGCGAATGGGACCGAACGCACTGGTGCTGTACATGGCCGTCTCCGCAAGCACTCAGATACCCTGAGTCAAGCAAGCCTGCGCCGCAGCCGCAAGCAAGCCGAACGCTCGCTACGAGCGGGCAACGAGCCCCAGTGGCGCCAGCGAGAGACAGGCCGCGACGGCCTCGGCGTCCGGTACGTCCAGCCGCGGCACGGTGCCGAGGCAGGCGGCCGGCATACACTCGGCCAGGGTGGCGAGGTTCTGCTCGAGGCGCGAGGTGCCGGGGTCGACGATGTTGGCCACCCAGCCGGCCAGCGGCAGGCCGTCACGCTGGATCGCCTCGACGCTGAGCAGCGCGTGGTTGATGCAGCCCAGGCGTACGCCGACCACCAGCACGACCGGCAATTGCAGGGCGATGGCCAGGTCGGCCAGGGTTTCTCCACGGTCGAGCGGCACCCGCCAGCCGCCGGCGCCCTCGACCAGGGTGAAATCGGCTCGCCGCGCCAGCACCCGCTCGATGCCCGGCCGCAGCGTGGCCACGCTCAGTTCGACACCGGCCTCCTGCGCGGCGATGTGCGGCGCGATGGCTGGCTCGAAGGCCAGCGGGTTGACCAGCGCGTAGTCCAGCGGCGGCTGGCACTGCGCCTGCAACGCCAGCGCATCGGCATTGCGCAGGCCCGCGGTGGTGACCTGGGAACCGGACGCGACCGGCTTGATCGCCGCGGTGGACAGGCCCGCCTGGCGTGCCGCGTTGAGCAGGCCCGCGGCAATGGTGGTCTTGCCGACATCGGTATCGGTGCCGGCGATGAAGAAGGCCGTCATGCAAGAGTCCTCGTCAGATGCCCGCGCCGCTCAGCGCCCCTTGCGCAGGACCGCATGGATGACCTGGTAGGTGGCCGGCAGGCCCTGCGGCTGGCGGCAGCGCTCGTAGGCGTCCACCAGGGCGCGGATGCGCGCCGGGCCGGTGAGCCCGCCGGGCCGCCCGGGATTGAGGTTGTGTGCGCCGAGCGCCTTGAGCTCGTGGGTCAACTGCCGCAGGTCGGTGAAATACAGGACCTGCGGGCGCACCTGCAGGCCGAGCAGCTCCAGCCCGCTGGCCGCGCACAGCGCCCGGTAGTCGGCTTCACGGCGGAAGCGATTGACGTGGGCGAAGCCGTCGACCTGCTGCCAGCTGTCACGCAGTTCGGCCAGCGTCCCGGCGCACAGGCTGCTGAACGCCAGCACGCCGCCCGGACGCAGCACCCGCCGGGCCTCGCCAAGCACGCCGGCGAAGTCTTCGCACCACTGCAGCGCCAGGCTGCTGAAGATCAGGTCCAGGCAGCCGTCGCGCAATGGCAGGCATTCGGCATCGCCGGCGACGAACTGCCCGGCGCCACCCAGCGGGCGGGCGTAGCGCAGCATGCCCTCGGCGATGTCGAGCGCCAGGCCCTCGCCTTGCGGGAAGCGCGCCTGCAGCGCGCGGGAGAAGTAGCCGGTGCCACAGCCCAGGTCCAGCCAGCGCGCCGGTTGCAACGCCGGCAGCTGCGAGAGCAGGGACTCGCCGACCCGCCGCTGCAGGTCGGCGACGCCGTCGTAGCTGGCTGCCGCCCGCGAGAAGGACGCGGCGACCTGGCGCTTGTCGGGCAACGCGGGGGGCTGCGCTTCGGCCAACTCAGTCCTCCTCGCCCTGACGGATGAACGCCAGCATGGCCGTGGCCACGTCCTCGGCACGCTCCAGCGGCAGCCCATGGCTGGCGTTGTCGATGACATCGACCTCGATGTCCGGCAGCCAGTCGAGCAGGGCCTGCGCCGCGGCGCGCGGCACCAGCGCATCGTTGCCGCCGAACAGGTGCAGCTGCGGCCCGACGAAGGCCCGCAGGGCCTCGCGGCCATCGAGCCCGGCGAGCAGTTGCAGGCCGGCGTCGAGGGTGGCCTGCGGCTGCTCCAGGCGGCTGACGTCCAACTGCCTGGCCAGGGTGCGCGGATCGAAGCCACCGCGGCTGCTGAGCAGGCCGAAGCGCTTGAGGGTCTCGTCCGGGCCGAGGCGGAAGGCGGCGTGGAAGGCGTCGAAGACTTCGGCCGGCATCGCCGTGTCCCAGTCCGGCCGGCTGCGGAAGCAGGGGTTGCTGCACAGCGTGATCAACCCGCTGCAGGCGTCGCCACGGCGCGCCGCCAGTTGCGTGGCCAGCATGCCACCGAGCGACCAGCCGGCCAGCCAGCTCTCCTGCGGTAATCGCGCATCGAGTTCGTCCAGCCAGGCGTCGGCGTCAGCCAGCTGCGGCAGCGCCACGATCTCCACCTGCAGCTGCGGTTCGCGTTCGCGCAGCAGCTCGGCAAGCGGTTCCAGGGAGGCCGGGCCGAATGCCCAGCCGGACAGCAGCATCAGACGATCACGCATTTTCAGCCTCCTTGACGAGTTGGCGCCAGCTCTCGGCCAGCGCGTCCAGCAGGCGCTCCAGTTGCGCCTCGCTGTGTGCCGCGCTGAGCGTGATGCGCAGGCGCGCACTGCCGGCCGGGACCGTCGGCGGACGAATCGCCCCGACCAGGATGCCGCGTTCGCGCAGCAGCGCCGACAGGCGCAGGGCACGGGCGCTGTCGCCGATCAGCACCGGCTGGATCGGCGTCGGGCTGTCCATCAGGCTCAGGCCGATCTGCGCGGCGCCTTCGCGCAGCCGGGCCACCAGCCGCGCCAGGTACTCGCGGCGCCAGCCCTCGCTGCGCAGCAACTCCATGCTTTTGAGTGTGGCACAGGCCACCGCCGGCGGCTGGCTGGTGGTGTAGATGTAGGGGCGGGCGAACTGGATCAGCGTCTCGATCAGTTCCTCGCTGCCGGCGACAAAGGCTCCGGCGGTGCCGAAGGCCTTGCCGAGGGTGCCGACCAGCACCGGCACCTCGTCCGGCCCGAGGCCGAAGTGCTCCACCACGCCGCCGCCGGTCGCGCCCAGCGGGCCGAAGCCGTGGGCGTCATCGACCATCACCCAGGCGCCACGCGCGCGCGCCACCCGGCAGATGGCCGGCAGATCGGCGAGGTCGCCATCCATGCTGAACACGCCGTCGGTGACTATCAAGGTATTGCCCTCGGCCTTGCCCAGACGCTTGGCCAGGCTGTCGGCGTCGTTATGCAGGTAGCGCGAGAAGCGCGCGCCGGAGAGCAACCCGGCATCGAGCAAGGAGGCATGGTTGAGGCGGTCCTGCAGCACCGTATCGCCCTGCCCGACCAGCGCGGTGACCGCCGCCAGGTTGGCCATGTAGCCGGTGGAGAACAGCAGCGCCCGCGGCCGCCCGGTGAACTCGGCGAGTGCCTCTTCCAGCTGGTGGTGCGGCGTGCTGTGACCGATCACCAGGTGCGAGGCGCCGCCGCCGACGCCCCACTGCGCCGCGCCCTGCTGCATCGCCGCGATCACCTCGGGATGATTGGCCAGGCCCAGGTAGTCGTTGGAACAGAAATTCAGCAGGCGCTGGCCGTCGACCATCACTTCGGGCCCTTGCGGGCTCTGCAGCAGTGGACGCTGGCGATACAGGTGCTCGGCGCGGCGGGCGGCGAGGCGGGAAGCGAGATCGAAGGACATGGCGATTCGGCGTGGCAGGCGGTGGATAAGGCGCACGCGGGTTATCCAACCTACGCAGGCGGCAAGCCCGGCGCAGGGTGAACGGCGCGCACCTCTTCCACCGCGGGGATCAGACGGCGGCGTTGTAGAACAGCTTGGAATCGCGCTGCTCGATCAGCGCCTGCTCGATGGCGGCCTGGTGCACCTCGTCGGAATGCTCGTGGCGCTCCTCGGGCTTGATGCCCAGGCGCGCGAACAGCTGCATGTCCTTGTCGGCCTGCGGATTGGCGGTGGTCAGGAGCTTCTCGCCATAGAAGATCGAGTTGGCGCCGGCGAGGAAGGCCAGGGCCTGCATCTGCTCGTTCATCTGTTCACGCCCGGCGGACAGGCGCACATGGGATTTCGGCATCATGATGCGCGCCACGGCGAGCATGCGGATGAAGTCGAACGGATCGACGTCCTGCTCCTCGGCCAGCGGCGTTCCCTTGACCTTGACCAGCATGTTGATCGGCACCGACTCCGGGTGCTCCGGCAGGTTGGCCAGCTGGATCAACAGGCCGGCGCGATCGTCCAGCGACTCGCCCATGCCGAGGATGCCGCCCGAGCAGATCTTCATCCCCGCCTCGCGCACGTAGCTCAGCGTCTCCAGGCGCTCGGCGTAGGTACGGGTGGTGATGATGTTGCCGTAGTACTCCGGCGAGGTGTCCAGGTTGTGGTTGTAGTAGTCCAGCCCCGCAGCGGCCAGGGCGCGGGTCTGCTCCTGATCCAGCTTGCCGAGGGTCATGCAGGTTTCCAGGCCCATGGCCTTGACGCCCTCGACCATCTTCAGCACGTAGGGCATGTCCTTGGCCGACGGATGCTTCCAGGCCGCGCCCATGCAGAAACGCGTCGAGCCGATGGCCTTGGCCTCGGCTGCGGCCTCCAGCACCTTCTGCACCTCCATCAGCTTTTCCTTGTCGAGACCGGTGTTGTAGTGGCCGGACTGCGGGCAGTACTTGCAGTCTTCCGGGCAGGCACCGGTCTTGATCGAGAGCAGCGTGGAAACCTGCACACGGTTGGCGTCGAAGTGCTGGCGGTGCACCGTTTGCGCCTGGAACAGCAGGTCGTTGAAGGGCTGCTGGAAGAGCGCCTTGACCTCCTCGAGGGTCCAGTCGTGGCGGGTGACGGAAGCGGCGGTAGCGCTCATGGGGTGTTCCTTGTAATAAATGGCGGCTCGCGGGCCTGGCACGGATGCCGAATGGTTAGCCAAGCCCGAAAAGCTGTCAACCAGGAACGGAATCATGGTTTACAAGTGGCCAAATATTGATCAGTCCTGCCTACTCTGCGACGAGCCCGCCGCCACGCACGCTCTCTGCGAGGCCTGCGAGCGCGAGCTGCCCTGGCTGGCCGGGCGCTGCGTCCTCTGCGCGCTGCCCCTGCCCACCCTGGGGCTCGCCTGCGGCGAATGCCTGCGCCGCCCACCGGCGTTCGACCGGGTGGAGGTGCCCTGGCGGTTCGCCTTTCCGGTCGACAGCCTTATCAACAGGTTCAAGCACCAGGCGCGCTGGCCGCTGGGCCGGCTGCTGGCCGGGCAGCTGGCCCGCCACCTGCAGCACGCCTTCGACGACGGGCTGCCGCGCCCGGACGCCCTGCTACCGGTGCCATTGGCGCGTCGCCGCCTGCGCCAGCGCGGCTTCAACCAGGCCGGCATGCTGGCCGCCTGGCTGGGCCGCGCGCTCACGCTGACGGTGGACGAACACCTGCTGCAGCGCCGCCAGGACACCGTCGCGCAACAGCAGCTGGACGCCGCCGGTCGCCGGCGCAACCTGCGCCGTGCCTTCGCCCTGGCGCCGCAGGCGCGGGTGGCCGGCCGGCACTTCGCCCTGGTCGACGACGTGCTGACCACCGGCGCCACCGCCGCGGCGCTGGCCCGCCTGCTCAAGGGCGCAGGCGCGGCGCGGGTCGACGTCTACTGCCTGGCACGCACGCCCAAGCCGGGGGATTGAGCGCGCCGTCGTGCCGGGTGGAAATTCGCTGCGCGAGATTTCCACCCTACGTACACTGCACGACCCACCTGCGGAGCCGGCCATGTCCCATCCCTTCGATACCCTTACCCCCGACCTGGTCCTCGACGCCGTGGAAAGCCTCGGCTACCTCAGCGACGCCCGCGTGCTGGCGCTCAACAGCTACGAGAACCGCGTCTACCAGGTGGGCATCGAGGACGAGACGCCACTGATCGCCAAGTTCTACCGCCCGGGGCGCTGGAGCGACGCGGCAATCCTCGAGGAACACCAGTTCAGCCTGGAGCTGGCCGAGCACGAGGTGCCGGTGGTGGCACCGCTCGAGCGCGACGGCAGCACGCTGTTCGAGCACGCCGGTTTTCGCTTCGCCCTGTTCCCGCGGCGTGGCGGGCGCGCCCCGGAGCCGGGCAACCTCGACCAGCTCTATCGCCTAGGCCAGTTGCTCGGGCGCCTGCATGCGATCGGCGCCAGCCGGCCGTTCGCCCATCGCGAAACGCTCGGCGTGCAGAACTTCGGCCACGACTCGCTGAATACCCTGCTCGACGGCGGCTTCGTGCCGGCCAGCCTGCGGCCGGCCTACGAGTCGGTGGCGCGCGACCTGCTCAAGCGCATCGAGGATGTCTTCGCCCGCGTGGCCTTCACGCCGATCCGCCTGCACGGCGACTGCCACCCGGGCAACATCCTGGCGCGTGACGAGGTCTTCCACCTGGTCGACTTGGACGACTGCCGCATGGGCCCGGCCGTGCAGGACCTGTGGATGATGCTCGCCGGCGAACGCCAGGAGCGGCTCGGCCAGCTGGCCGAGCTGGTCGATGGCTACCAGGAGTTCCACGAGTTCGCCCCGCGCGAACTGCCGCTGATCGAGGCCCTGCGCGCGCTGCGGCTGCTGCACTACAGCGCCTGGCTGGCGCGGCGCTGGGACGATCCGGCCTTCCCGATGAGCTTTCCCTGGTTCGGCAGCGAGCGCTACTGGGGCGACCAGGTGCTGATCCTGCGCGAGCAGATGGCGGCGCTGCAGGAAGAGCCGCTCAGGTTGTTCTGAGGACGGCCAAGCGGTGCGACTTCAGCCCCGTGACGGTGGATGTGAAAAGCGACATCCACCCTACGAAACCAGGCGTCTGCGTAGGGTGGATCGCGCTTTATCGATCCACCGGATGGCGATCCCGGCGGCTCAGGCCTCCTCGATCAGCCAGTCCAGGCGCCAGCCACCCTGGCTCTGCGCCAGCTGCTCGGCCAGCCAGGGCAACAACTCGCGCAGTTCCTCCTCCAGCCCCCACGGCGGATTGGCGATGGCCAGGCCCGAACCGGCCAGGCGGCTGGCGTCGTCGGCCGAATGCACGAACAGCTCGGCGCGCAGCAGCTTGGGTGCACCGCTGCGGGCCAACTCCTGGTAGAAGCGCTTGAGCTGGCGCTCGTCCTTGATCGGATACCAGATCACGCCGATGGTCTGGCGCATGCGCCCCAGCGCTTCCTTCAGCGCTGTCACGCAGCGGCCCAGCTCGTCGGCCTGCTCGAACGGCGGGTCGATCAAGAGCACCACGCGCTTCTCGCGGGTCGGCATCAGCGCTCGCGGCACGTGCCAGCCCTCGCCCAGGTGCACGGCGACGCGGCGGTCGCCGGCCATGTTGTCCTTGAGCAGGGCGCCATCCTCGGGATGCTTCTCGTTGAGCTGCAGCCGATCCTGCTCGCGGCTCAGCTGGCGCGCCAGTTCCGGCGAACCCGGGTAGTAGCGCAGCGCGCCATCCGGGTTGAGCGCGCCGACTGCGCCGAGGTAGTCGTCGAGCAGCGCCGGGCGCGCCTCGGCCTGCCAGACGCGCGCGATGCCCTGCAGCCACTCGCCGGTGCGGCTGGCCTGGTCGCCGGCCAGGTCGTAGAGGCCGACGCCGGCATGGCTGTCGAGGTAGGCGAACGGCGCCTCCTTGCGCGCCAGCAGGGCGAAGATCCGGCTCAGGACCAGGTGTTTGAGCACGTCGGCGTGGTTGCCGGCGTGGAAGGCGTGACGGTAGTTCATGGGGGCGCTCCTCGAGAGCCGCGCAGTTTAGCGCGCCGCCCGCCGCCACGCAGGCGTGCATGACCAATGTCGTTTGCCGCACCGGCAGCGCGAGCTAGAGTGGTTGATTACCCCGACTCAATGGAGCAGCACCATGAACCTGCGAGATCTTCTCGGCATCCAGTTGCCGATCATCCAGGCACCCATGGCCGGTGCACAGAATCATCTGCTCGCCGCCGCGGTGTGCGAAGCCGGCGGGCTGGGCTCGATCCCCGCGGGCATGCTCGATGCCCAGGCGCTGGACGCCGAGCTGACGGCCCTCGAGGCGCTGACCGACCGCCCCTACAACGTCAACTTCTTCTGCCACCAGACGCCGGCCAGCGACCCCTCGCGCATCGCCGCCTGGCACCACCTGCTGGCGCCCTACTTCGCCGAGTTCGGCATCGACCCGGCGCACATCCCCGACGGCCCGACCCGCCAGCCGTTCGATGCGGCCATGGCTACGGTGCTGGAGCGCCATCGCCCGGCGCTGGTCAGCTTCCACTTCGGCCTGCCCGAGGCCGGGCTGCTGCAGCGCGCCCGTGCCGGCGGGGCGAAGATCGCCTCCAGCGCCACCACCCTCGAGGAAGGCCTGTGGCTGCAGCAGCACGGCGTCGACCTGGTGATCGCCCAGGGCCTGGAGGCCGGCGGCCACCGCGGGATCTTCCTCGGCGAGGAGCTGACCACCCAGCTCGGCACCTTCGCCCTGCTGCCGCAGCTGGTCGACGCGCTGGACGTGCCGGTGATCGCCGCCGGCGGCATCGCCGATGCCCGCGGCGTGGCGGCGGCCCAGGCACTCGGCGCGGCCGGCGTGCAGCTGGGCACGGCCTACCTGCTGTGCCCGGAAAGCCGCACCAACGCGCTGCATCGCGCCGCGCTGAAGAGCACCCGGGCCCGCCACACCGAGCTGACCACGCTGTTCACCGGCCGGCCGGCGCGCGGCATCGTCAACCGGCTGATGCGCGAGCTGGGCCCGCTGCCCCACGACGTGCCGGAGTTTCCGCTGGCCGGCAATGCCATCAGCGCGCTGCGGGCGAAGACCGAGAGCCTCGATCTGGACCACTGCACGCCGCTGTGGGCCGGGCAGAACGCCAGCGGCTGCCGGGAAGTCCCCGCCGCCGAGCTGACCCGCGCGCTGGCGGCCGGCTGGCGCGACTGATCAGCCGCTGCCCTCGAGCAGCGGCGCCTGTGCCAGCGCGGCGAGGTCCGCCGAACCGGTGCAGAAGCAGACCACGCGCAGCTGCTCGATGACGATGCGGAAGTGCTCGACCACCGCCTCGCTGGACTGCAGCGCGCTGTCCAGCACGGCGGCGGCCTGGCCGACCAGGTTGGCGCCCAGGCGGATCGCCTTGGCCGCGTCGATGCCGTCGCGGATGCCGCCCGAACCGATCAGCAGCGCCTCGGGGCAGGCCTGGCGCACCCGGCCAATCGCCTCGGCGCTGGGGATTCCCCAGCCGGCGAAGGCCTCGGCCACGGCACGCTGCTGCCGGCTGGTCGCCCGCGCCGCCTCCACCGCGGCCCAGCTGGTGCCACCGGCCCCGGCGATATCCAGCGCGGCGACGCCGGCCTCGAGCAGCCGCCGCGCCACCGCGGCGGACAACCCGCAGCCGACCTCCTTGGCCACCAGCGGCACTTCCAGCTGCCGCGCCAGCTGTTCGATGGCGCCGAGCACGCCGCGCCAGTCGCGGTCGCCGCCCGGCTGCACCGCTTCCTGCAGCGGGTTGAGGTGGATGATCAGCGCGTCAGCCTCGATCATCTCCACCGCCCGCCGCGCTTCGTCCAGGCCATAGCCCCGCACCAGCTGCGCCGCGCCGAGGTTGCCCAGCAGCGGCACGTCCGGCGCCAGCCGGCGCAGCTCGCGGGTCAGCCCCTGGTTGGCACCGCCGGCCTCCAGCGCCACCCGCTGCGAGCCCACCGCCAGGGCAATACCCAGCGCCTGGGCGGCTTCGGCCAGGTGCCGGTTGATCGCCTCGGCGCGCGCCGCGCCACCGGTCATCGAGCTGATCAGCAGCGGAGCGGCCAGCGGTCGGCCGAACAGGCTGGCGGACAGGTCGACGGCATCCAGCTCCAGTTCCGGCAATGCGCAGTGCTCGAAGCGCAGCGCCTCGAAGCCTGCCGACATCGAAGCATGCCGGCGCGCCGGATCGAGGACGATGTCCAGGTGATCGTTCTTGCGCGTGCTCAATTCGCTTTCGGCCATGTTCGGCTCCTCTGACTTGCCCGGCAGGATGCCAGAAAGACGCCCGGTTTTATGTCCCCATCACCCGAATGTATGGAGCTAGGCAGCGCGCGCGGGCGCTCCTTAGACTCGGGCGCACCAGAACCGGAGGTGCAAGATGCCCGAGACACTGCTCTGCCAGCGCAACCTGGCATTCGAACTCTACGAAGTGCTGGACGCCGAGGCGCTGACCCGCCGCGAGCGCTTCGCCGAGCATAGCCGCGAGACGTTCGACGCGGCCCTGGGCACCGCGCGCAACATTGCGCTGAAGCACTTCGCGCCGCACAACCGCAAGTCCGACGAGCACGAGCCGCAGTATGTCGACGGCCAGGCGGTACTGATTCCCGAGGTCAAGCCGGCGGTCGATGCCTTCCTCGAGGCGGGCTTTCACAACGCCGGGCGAGGCTTCGAGGACGGCGGCATGCAGCTGCCCAACCTGCTGTCGCGCGCCTGCTTCGCGCACTTCCAGTCGGCCAACATCGCCACCAGTTCCTACCCGATGCTGAGCATGGGCGCGGCGCACCTGATCGAGGCGTTCGGCTCCGAGGCGCAGAAGCAGCGTTTCCTGCAGCCGATGTTCGAGGGTCGCTTCTTCGGCACCATGGCGCTCACCGAGCCGCACGCCGGCTCCTCGCTGTCCGACATCCGCACCCGTGCCGAGCCGGCCGGCGACGGCAGCTACCGGCTCAAGGGCAACAAGATCTTCATCTCCGGCGGCGACCACGATCTCTCGGAGAACATCGTGCACATGGTGCTGGCCAAGCTGCCGGACGCGCCGCCCGGGGTGAAGGGCATCAGCCTGTTCATCGTGCCGAAGTTCCTGGTCAACGACGACGGCTCGCTGGGCGAACGCAACGACGTGCTGCTCGCCGGGCTGTTCCACAAGATGGGCTGGCGCGGCACCACGTCGACGGCGCTGAACTTCGGCGACAACGGCAACTGCGTCGGCTACCTGGTAGGCGAGCCGCACAAGGGCCTGGCCTACATGTTCCAGATGATGAACGAGGCGCGCATCGGTGTCGGCATGGGCGCGATCATGCTCGGCTACGCCGGCTACCTCTACTCGCTGAACTACGCCCGCGAGCGTCCGCAGGGCCGCCTGCCGGACGGCAAGGACCCGGCGTCGACCCAGGTTCCGATCATCGAGCACACCGACGTCAAGCGCATGCTGCTGACCCAGAAGGCCTACGTCGAGGGCGCCTTCGACCTCGGCCTGTATGCCGCGCGGCTGGTGGACGACGAGCAGACCGCCGAGAGCGACGAGGCGCGGCGCAACGCCGGCGAGCTGCTCGACCTGCTGACGCCGATCGTCAAGTCCTGGCCGTCGGAGTACTGCCTGAAGGCCAACGAGCTGGCGATCCAGATTCTCGGCGGCCACGGCTACACCCGCGAGTACCCGGTGGAGCAGTACTACCGCGACAACCGCCTCAACCCGATCCATGAAGGCACCCACGGCATCCAGTCGCTGGACCTGCTCGGCCGCAAGCTGATGCAGAACAAGGGCGCCGGCCTGCGCCAACTGCTCGGGCTGATCGAGGACGGCTGCCGACGCGCCGCCGAATTCGGCGAGCTGACGCCGCTACGCCAGCCGCTGGAACAGCACGTCGCCCGGCTGACCAGCGTGACCCAGGCGCTGCTCGGCGACCTGATGGCCGGCAAGGTCAACCAGGCGCTGGCCAACTCGGCGCTGTACCTCAAAGTGTTCGGCCATGCCGTGGTCGGCTGGCGCTGGCTGGAACAGGCGATCCGCGCGCAGCAGGGGCTGGCCGATGGCGATCCGGCGGACGCCGACTTCTACCGCGGCAAGCTGCAGGCGGCACGTCTGTTCCTGACCTGGGAAGTGCCGGCCTGCGCTCATGAACTGGCGTTGCTCGAGCACCGCGACGAGACCTGCCTGGCGATGCAGGACGACTGGTTCTAGCGAACACCCTCGCGCGCAAACGCCCCGCCGCAGCGGGGCGCTTTCCTGATAGGCTGCCAAAACATCGCGTTACAATCGCTGGCACGGCCCGTGCATTGCCAGTCGGTAGCATGGGATCGCGATTTGTACAGCCCCAACGGAGCGCGCATTTGGACGTCGGCAACATCAATCACCTGTTCTTCATCGGTGCCTTGTTGGTGGCGGCAAGCATCCTCATGAGTTCGCTCTCGGCCAGGCTCGGCGTGCCGATCCTGGTGATCTTCCTCGCGGTGGGCATGCTCGCCGGGGTCGACGGCGTCGGCGGCATCGCCTTCGGTGACTACCACCTGGCCTTCATCATCAGCAACCTGGCGCTGGCGGTGATCCTGCTCGACGGCGGCATGCGCACCCGCACCGCGACCTTCCGCGTCGCGCTCAAGCCGGCGTTCTCCCTCGCCACCCTGGGCGTCGCGATCACCTCGGGGCTGACCGGCCTGGCCGCGGCCTGGCTGTTCGACCTGCCGCTGCTGCAGGGCCTGTTGATCGGCGCCATCGTCGGCTCCACCGACGCCGCGGTGGTGTTCAACCTGCTCAATGGCAAGGGCCTGAACGAGCGGGTCGGCTCGACGCTGGAGATCGAATCGGGCAGCAACGACCCGATGGCGATGTTCCTCACCGTGGCGCTGATCGACATGCTGCTGGCCGGGCAGACCAGCTTCAGCTGGGACTTCCTGCTCAAGCTGGTCCAGCAGTTCGGCATCGGCACCCTGCTCGGCCTGGCCGGCGGCTGGCTGCTGCTGCAACTGATCAACCGGCTGTCGGTGGCCGACGGCCTCTATCCGCTGCTGGCAGTGGCCGGCGGGCTGATGATCTTCGCCTTCTCCAGCGCCATCGGCGGCAGCGGCATCCTGGCGATCTACGTCTGCGGCCTGCTGCTGGGCAACCGGCCGATCCGCAATCGCTCCGGCATCCTGCACATGTTCGACGGCCTGGCCTGGCTCAGCCAGATCGGCATGTTCCTCGTGCTCGGCCTGCTGCTGACCCCCAGCGAGCTGCTGCCGATCGCCCTCCCGGCGCTGGCGCTGTCGCTGTGGATGATCCTCGTCGCCCGCCCGCTGGCGGTGTTCCTCAGCCTGCTGCCGTTTCGCAGCTTCCACCTGCGCGAGCGGCTGTT
Source organism: Pseudomonas oligotrophica (assembly GCF_021726475.1). Classification (GTDB taxonomy): domain Bacteria; phylum Pseudomonadota; class Gammaproteobacteria; order Pseudomonadales; family Pseudomonadaceae; genus Stutzerimonas; species Stutzerimonas oligotrophica. The sequence goes on along the minus strand of NZ_JAKJRU010000001.1, from coordinate 690,769 downwards.
CATTTCCTGGATCGGCCTGCGCGGCGCGGTGCCGGTGATCCTCGCGGTGTTCCCGCTGATGGCCGGGCTGGAAAACGCCCAGCTGTTCTTCAACGTGGCGTTCTTCATCGTGCTGGTCTCGCTGCTGCTGCAGGGTTCGACCCTGGCCTGGGCGGCCAAGCGCGCCAAGGTGGAGGTGCCGCCCTCGCCAATGCCGATCTCGCGCACCGGGCTGCAGGTGCATACCACCAGCCAGTGGGAAATGTTCATCTACCGCCTGAGCGCCAGCAAATGGTGTGTCGGCGCGGCCCTGCGCGAGCTGAAGATGCCGCCCGGCACGCGCATCGCCGCGCTGTTCCGCGGCAAGGAACTGCTGCACCCCTCGGGCAGCACGCGGCTGCAGGTCGATGACATCCTCTGCGTGATCGGCCACGACGAAGACCTGCCGGCGCTCGGCAAGCTGTTCAGCCAGGCGCCCAAGCGCGGCCAGGACATGCGCTTCTTCGGCGACTTCATCCTCGAGGGCGAGGCCGAGCTGGGCGCCCTGGCGGCGCTCTACGGGCTCGCCCTCGGCGAGGTCGACGGCAGCCAGCCGCTCGGCCGCTTCATGGCCGAGCGCATCGGCGGGCAGCCGGTGGTCGGCGACCAGATCGAGTGGAACGGCCTGACCTGGACGGTCGCGGCGATGGAGGGCGGCGAGGTGCGCAAGGTCGGCCTGCGCTTCCCCGAAGGCGAGAAACCGGGCCCGCAGCTGCTGTTCTGAGGCAGCGCGGCCGTCGTTGATCGCACGGGCTCGCGCTGCCCAATCGCAGCCCTTAGACTCAGCGCTCGTCCCGCCTTCCCGATGGTTTTCATGGCTCGCCTGCGCTCCTTCCTGCTGCCCCTGCTGCTTTCCCTGACCTGCGTCGCACCCGCCCTGCAGGCGCAGACCCTCGACACCCTGACCGGCAGCCAGCCGGGCGCCGAGGCCGAGAGCAAGCCGGCCCAGCCAAGCCTGGCCGACCAGGCCCGGCAGCAGCGCGAGCAGGCCGCGGCCAGCAGCCAGCAGCTCGAGGAACTGCGCCGCCAGCTGGCCGAGGCGCCGCGGCAGATCGAGACCGCCCAGCGCGACCTCGCCAAGCTCAAGGCCGGCCCCGGCGGCGACCCGGCGCAGCGCCAGGCCGGGCTCTCGGTGGAGGCCCTCGAACAGCGGCTGGCGCAGCGCCTGGGCGAACTTTCCGACTGGCAGAAGCAGCTGACCGAAGCCAACAGCCTGATCATCACCGCGCAGACCCGCCCCGAACGCGCGCAATCGCAGATCGCCAGCGCGCAGACGCGCATCCAGACCCTCAACGGCCAGCTCAAGGGCGGCCGCGAGAGCGGCAAGAGCCTCGGCGAGGAGCAGCGCGGCCTGATCGAGGCCGAGATCGCCGCGCTCACCGCGCAGATCGAGCTGCGCCGCCAGGAGCTGGCCGGCAACAGCCTGCTGCAGGACCTGGGCAAGGCACGCCGCGACCTGCTGGCCGAGCGCATCGCCCGCGCCGAACAGGAGACCCGCGCGCTGCAGGAGGCGATCAACGAGAAGCGCCGCGTCGAGTCGGAACAGACCGTCGCCGAACTGTCGGCCAAGGCCCAACTGGCCGGCTCGGACAAGCTGCTGGCCGCCGAGAGCGCGGAGAACCTCAAGCTGTCGGACTACCTGCTGCGCGCCACCGAGCGGCTGAACCGGCTCAACCAGCAGAACCTGCAGGCGCGCCAGCAGCTGGACATCCTCACCCAGAGCGACCAGGCGCTCGAAGAGCAGATCAGCGTGCTCGAAGGCAGCCTGCTGCTGTCCAAGATCCTCTACCAGCAGAAGCAGGCGCTGCCCAAGCTCGAGCTCGACAAGAACCTGGCCGACGAGATCGCCGACATCCGCCTCTACCAGTTCGAGCTCAACCAGCGCCGCGAGCAGGCCGGCAACCCCGCCGCCTACGTCGACACGCTGCTGGCCCAGCAGTCGGCCGAGGAGGCCACCCCCGAGTTGCGCAAGGCGCTGCTCGAGCTGGTCAACACCCGCAGCGAGCTGCTCGACCGGCTGAACCGCGAGCTCAACGAGCTGCTCAACGCCTCGATCACCCTGCAGCTCAACCAGAAGCAGCTGCAGGACACCGCCCGCACGCTGAGCGAGACCCTCGAAGAACAGATGTTCTGGATCCCGAGCAACAAGCCGCTGGACCTGGACTGGTTCGCCACCGCCGCGAAGCGCCTGCAGCTCCAGCTCGCCTCGCTGCCCTGGGGCGCGGCACTGAAGGAACTGGGCGCCGGACTCAAGGAGCGGCCGCTGTTCTTCCTGCCGCTGCTGCTGCTGATCGCCGCGCTGCTCTGGTGGCGCAGCCGGATCGACCGCAAGCTCAGCGCGCTGAGCAGCGACATCGGCCACTTCCGCCGCGACAGCCAGCTGCACACGCCGCTGGCGCTGCTGCTCAACCTGTCCCTGGCGCTGCCCGGCGCGCTGTTCCTCGCGCTGTGCGGCTACCTGCTGCAGATGGATGCGCGCGGGCAGAACTCGGTGCTCGGCGCCGCCCTGTTCGAGATGGCCCAGGCCTGGCTGGTGTTCTACACCGCCTACCGCATGCTCTCGCCGAACCGCGTGGCCGAGGTGCACTTCGGCTGGTCGCGCCCGCAGGTCGCCTTCCTGCGCGACGAAATGCGCCGCCTGGGCTTCATCGTGCTGGCGCTGGTCACCGTGGTCAGCGTGGCCGAGCACCAGCCGGCGCGCCTGGCCGACGACGTGCTCGGCATCGTCGTGGTGCTGGCCTGCTACGCGGCGATGAGCTGGCGCCTGACGCGCCTCTTGCTCAAGGGGCCGTCGAGCCAGAACGCCCCGCCCCTGCGCCTGTTCATCGGCCTGCTGTTCAGCATGCTGCCGCTGGCGCTGATCGTGGCGGTGGGCTTCGGCTACTACTACACGGCGCTGAAGCTGACCGACCGGCTGATCGACACGCTCTACCTGCTGATGATCTGGATAACCGTCGAGGCCACGCTGGTGCGCAGCCTGACCGTCGCCGCGCGCCGGCTGGCCTACAAGCGCGCCCTGGCCAAGCGGCAGAACCAGACCGAGGAACAGCAGGATACGGTCGAGGCCAGCGGCGAGCCCGGGCTGGACATCGAGCAGGTCAACCAGCAGTCGCTGCGCCTGACCCAGCTGACCATGTTCGGCCTGTTCCTGGTGGCGCTGTACTGGGTCTGGTCCGACCTGATCTCGGTGGTCTCCTACCTGGACAACATCACCCTCTACGAATACACCAGCGGCAGCGGCGAGACACTGACCACCTCGGCGATCAGCCTGAACAACCTGCTCGGCGCGCTGTTGATCGTCGGCATCACCGTGGCCCTGGCGCGCAACCTGCCCGGCCTGCTCGAGGTGCTGGTGCTGTCCAAGCTGCGCCTGGCGCAGGGCAGCGCCTACGCCACCACCACGCTGCTCTCCTACGCCCTGGCCGGGGTCGGCATCGTCACCACGCTGTCGACCCTCGGGGTCAGCTGGGACAAGCTGCAGTGGCTGGTCGCCGCGCTCTCGGTGGGCCTGGGCTTCGGCCTGCAGGAGATCTTCGCCAACTTCATCTCCGGCCTGATCATTCTCTTCGAACGCCCGGTGCGCATCGGCGACGTGGTCACCATCGGCAACCTGTCCGGCACGGTCAGCCGCATCCGCATCCGCGCCACCACCATCACCGACTTCGATCGCAAGGACATCATCGTGCCGAACAAGACCTTCATCACCGGGCAGCTGGTGAACTGGTCGCTGAGCGACACCGTGACCCGGGTGACCATCAAGGTCGGCGTGTCCTACGGCTCGGACCTGGAGCAGGTGCGCCGGCTGCTGCTGCAGGCCGCCGCCGACAACCCGCGCGTGCTCAAGGACCCGGAGCCGCAGGTGTTCTTCCTCAACTTCGGCGAGAGCACCCTGGACCACGAGCTGCGCGTGCACGTGCGCGACCTGGGCGACCGCAACCCGACGATCGACGAGGTCAACCGCTTCATCGACCGCCAGTTCAACGCCGCCGGCATCGGCATCGCCTTCCGCCAGGTCGACGTGTTCCTCAAGAACCTCGCCGGCTTCCAGGTCCAGCTGACCGGCAAGCCGAGCCAGCAGCAGCCCGGCGCCGCCGATCCCGCCTGAGGAACACCGGGCCTGGGCTACTCTCCAAGACAAGACTGGCCCTGCCGCCGGCGGGGCCCCACAGCGGAGCCGCGCGTGAGAACCCTGACCGAACTCGCCTTCGACAACCGCTTCGCCCGCCTCGGCGATGTGTTTTCCACGGCGATCGAGCCGCAACCGCTGGACGACCCGCAACTGGTGGTCGCCAGCCCCGCGGCCATGGCCCTGCTCGACCTGCCGCCGAGCGAGGCCGACGAGCCGCTGTTCACCCAACTGTTCTCCGGGCACAAGATCTGGGCCACCGCCGAGCCACGCGCGATGGTCTATTCCGGCCACCAGTTCGGCGCCTACAACCCGCAGCTCGGCGATGGCCGCGGCCTGCTGCTCGGCGAGGTGCGCAACGAGGCCGGCCAGTACTGGGACCTGCACCTCAAGGGCGCCGGGCTGACGCCCTACTCGCGCATGGGCGACGGTCGCGCGGTGCTGCGCTCGTCGATCCGCGAATTCCTCGCCAGCGAGCACCTGCATGCGCTGGGCATTCCCAGCAGCCGGGCGCTGTGCGTGACCGCCTCGAGCACCACCGTCTACCGCGAGCGCCCCGAGCGCGGCGCCATGCTGCTGCGCCTGGCGCCGAGCCACGTGCGCTTCGGCCACTTCGAGTTCTTCTACTACACGCGCCAGCACGAGGCCCTGCGCCAGCTGCTCGACCATGTGATCGGCGCGCACTTCGCCGAATGCCTGGAGCACCCCGAGCCCTACCGGGCGTTCTTTCGCGAGGTGCTCGAGCGCACCGCCAGCCTGATCGCCCACTGGCAGGCCTACGGCTTCTGCCACGGGGTGATGAACACCGACAACATGTCGATCCTGGGCATCACCTTCGATTTCGGCCCCTATGCCTTTCTCGACGACTTCGACGCCCGCCTGATCTGCAACCACTCCGACGACAGCGGGCGCTATTCCTTCGAGAACCAGGTGCCGATCGCACACTGGAACCTCGCCGCCCTGGCCCAGGCGCTGACGCCCTTCGTCGCGGTGGAGGCGCTGCAGGAGACCCTGGCGCTGTTCCTGCCGCTGTACCAGGCGCAGTGGCTGGACCTGATGCGCCGCCGCCTGGGCCTGACCCGCGCCGAGGACGGCGACCAGGCGCTGGTGCAGCGCCTGCTCGGGCTGATGCAGGAAAGCGCGGTGGACTACACCGGTTTCTTCCGCGAACTCGGCGAGCGCGCCCCGGGCGAAGCGCTGGCGCGGCTGCGCGAGGACTTCGTCGACCTGGCCGGCTTCGACCGCTGGGCCGCCGACTACCAGGCGCGGGTCGCGGCGGAGGCTGGCGAGCAGGCCGCGCGGCGCGCGCGCATGCACGCGGTGAACCCGCGCTACATCCTGCGCAACTACCTGGCCCAGCAGGTCATCGAGGCCGCCGAGCGCGGCGACTACGCGCCGGTGCGCGAGCTGCACGCGGTGCTCTCGCGGCCGTTCGACGAGCAGCCCGGGCGCGAACGCTACGCCGAGCGCCCGCCCGAGTGGGGCAAGCACCTGGCGATCAGCTGCTCGTCGTAGCTGCGCCAGGCGCTGCGCAGCCGGGCCGACGCGGGGCCTGCCCCAGACGCCACGGCCCGCATGAACCGCGGCCTGCAGCCGGGCTGCGCAGCTTTCCGCCGGGGCTGCGCAAGGTCTTGCACAGCGGCCCGCGTGCTGGCGCACAAGGTTCCGTCGCGCGGCTCACGCCATCCAGCCAACTTATTGATAAAAAATGATTTTCCCGAACAGGCACGGGACTTGATTGAGCCGCCCCGCCATATCCGGCAGCTACTCAAGCGCAAGGAGCGCATCATGCCAACACCCGCATACCTGTCACTGGAAGGCACCAAGCAGGGCCTGATCACCGCCGGCACCTTTACCGAGGATTCGGTCGGCAACATCTTCCAGGAAGGCCACGAGGACCAGATCCTGGTGCAGGCCTTCCAGCACCAGGTCATCATCCCGCGCGACCCGCAGTCCGGCCAGCCCACCGGCCAGCGGGTGCACAAGCCGCTGATGATCACCAAGGTGTTCGACAAGTCGTCGCCGCTGATCTTCAACGCCCTGACTTCCGGCGAGCGCCTGAACAAGTGCCGCCTGGAGTGGTACCGCACCTCGGCCACCGGCACCCAGGAACACTACTTCACCATCGAGCTGGAAGACGCGGTGATCGTCGACGTGCAGTCGCGCATGCCCAATTGCCAGGACCCGAACATGGCGCACTTCACCCACCTGGAAGACGTCTACTTCACCTACCGCAAGATCGTCTGGACCCACGAAGTGTCCGGCACCTCCGGTTCCGACGACTGGCGCGCGCCGATCGTCTGAACCGTCGCCGCCGGCCCTGCGCCGGCGGCCCTGCCCCGCCCTGCTGCCGCGCCCTTTAGAGCGGCAGGGTCACCTTGAACAGCGCCCCGCGGCCTTCCTCGCTCTCGACCTGGATGCGGCCGTTGTGCGCCTTGACGATCTGCTCGGCGATATACAGCCCCAGGCCCAGGCCGGCGCTGCATTCGCTGCCCTCGGCGCGCTCGAACTGCTGGAAGATGCGCGAGAGGTTCTTCGCGCTGATGCCGATGCCGTGGTCCTGCACCTGGATGCAGGCGCCGTCCACCTCGCGCGACACCGTCACCTGCACCGGCTGGCCGGCACCGTAGCGCATGGCGTTGGTCAGCAGGTTGGCCACCACCTGCTCGATGCGGAAGGCATCCCAGGTGCCGACGATCGGCTCGCACTGCTGGTAGTGCAGCGCACAGCCCTTGGCCTCCATCTGCGGGGCGAAGCTCTCCACCACGTTGCCGACCAGCCGCACCAGGTCGACCTGGCTCGGCCGGATCGACAGCTTGCCGGTGCGGATGCGCGACACGTCGAGCATGTCGTCGATCAGGCGGATCAGGCTCTGCACCTGGCGCTCGTCCTTGTCGACCATGCCGCGCAGGCGTTCCTCGCTGAAGGCACCGAGGTTGTGCCGGGCCAGCTGCATCTTGCGCAGCTGCACCTCGAGGATCAGCGTGTTGAGCGGCGTCTTCAGCTCGTGCGAGACGATCGACATGAAGTCGTCGCGCATGCGGATGGCGCTTTCCAGCTCGGCCTGGGTGCTGCGCAGCTCGTCGAGCAACAGCTCCTGCTCGCGGCGGCTCGCCTCCAGCGCCTCGAGCTGGCGCGAGAGCGCCTTGCGGCTGCGGTACAGATCGACGAAGACGTTGACCTTGCTGCGCACCGCATGGGCGTCCAGCGGCTTGTGCAGGAAGTCCACCGCACCGCTCTCGTAGCCCTTGAACGCGTAGTTCAGCTCGCGCCCGGCGGCGCTGACGAAGACGATGGGGATCTGCTTGGTGCGCTCGGTGCCGCGCATCATCTCGGCCAGCTGGAAGCCGTCCATGCCGGGCATCTGCACGTCGAGGATGGCCAGGGCGAATTCGTGCTGCAGCAGCAGTTCGAGCGCCTGCTCGGCGGATTCGGCCTGGTGCACGCGGATGCCCGGCATCTGCAGCAGGGCGCCCAGCGCCAGCAGGTTCTCCGGCAGGTCGTCGACGATCAGCAGGTTCGCCTCAACGGTCTGGTCGGGCATCGGTCACTCCAGTTCGCGCAACAGCCGGTGGATGTTGCGCAGGGGCAAGATATGGTCCGGCGCAAAGCGCTGGAGTGCGGCACGAGGCATGGTGTCCACCTCCGCCTCGGCGGGGTCCTGGACGATGGTCAGGCCCCCGGCACGATGAATCGCCTCGAGGCCGGCCGCGCCATCCTCGTTGGCGCCGGTCAGCAGGATGCCGGCGACGGCCGGCCCCAAGGCATCAGCCGCCGACTCGAACAGCACATCGATCGACGGACGGGAAAAATGCACGGCTTCGTCCTGGCTCAGCGAGAGGCTGCGGTCGCCTTCGAGCAACAGATGATAGCCGGGCGCGGCAAAATACAGCGTCGCCGGCTGCAGCGCTTCCTTGTCGTCGGCTTCCTTGACCCGCAGCGCGGTCTTGCGGCCGAAGATCTCCGCCAGCTGGGTCGGCATGTCCGCCGGCACGTGCTGGACGACCAGCAACGGCAACGGGAAGGCCGCGCCCAGGCCGTCGACCAACAGGCTCAGCGCGCCCAGGCCGCCGGCGGAGGTGCCGATAACCACGGCTTCGAGCGGCGGCTGGCGGCCAGCGAGCGAAGCGCCTGCAAGTTCGCGGTTCATAGCTTGCGGAAGATCCGTTCCTGCTTGTCGAAGGGCTCGTAGAGGCTGGCATAGCCGGAGAACTCCACCGTCTCCTTGCTGCCCAGGCCGAGGAAGCCGCGGTGGCACAGCGACTCGTGGAACAGCCCGAAGGCCCGGTCCTGCAGCGGCTTGTTGAAGTAGATCAGCACGTTGCGGCAGGAGATCAGCTGCGTCTCGGAGAACACGCTGTCGGTCGCCAGGCTGTGGTCGGCGAAGGTGACGTTGTCCTTCAGGCTCTTGTCCATGATCGCCGAGTCGTAGGCCGCGGTGTAGTAGTCGGCCAGGCTGCCCTTGCCGCCGGCGCGCCGGTAGTTCTCGCTGTACTGGCGCAGGTGCTCGATGGCGAAGATGCCCTGGCGCGCGCGCTCCAGCGAGCGCGGGTTGATGTCGGTGGCATAGATGATGGTGCGTTCGAGCAGGCCTTCCTCGCGCAGCAGGATGGCCAGCGAGTAGACCTCCTCGCCGGTGCTGCAGCCGGCGATCCATACCTTGAGCGACGGGTAGGTGCGCAGCAGCGGCACCACCTGCTGGCGCAGGGCGAGGAAGTAGCCGGGGTCGCGGAACATCTCGCTGACCGGGATCGTCAGGTACTGCAGCAGCTCCATGAACGCCGCCGCATCGTAGAGGATGCGCCGCTGCAGCGCCGAAACGTTGTCGCAGCGCATCTGCTGCAGCGCCAGCAGCACCCGGCGCTTCATCGAGGCGGGCGAGTACTCGCGGAAGTCGTAGCTGTACTTGAGGTAGATCGCCTCGATCAGCAACTTGAGCTCGATCTCCAGGTTGCGGTCGGCCATCTCAGAGCAGCTCCACCTTGGGCAGCCAGACGCGGATCAGCGAGAACAGCCGGTCAAGGTCGATCGGCTTGGCCAGGTAGTCGTTGGCGCCCGCGCGCAGGCAGCGGTCCTGGTCGTCCTTCATCGCCTTGGCGGTCACCGCGATGATCGGCAGCTTGGCGAAGCGCGGCTCCCGGCGGATCGCCTCGGTCGCGGCGAAGCCGTCCATCTCCGGCATCATGATATCCATCAGCACCAGGTCGATGGCGCTGTCGGCGTGCAGCTTGTCGATCGCCTCGCGGCCGTTGCGGGCGATCTCCACCAGCGCGCCCTTGTGCTCCAGGGCACTGGTCAGGGCGAAGATGTTGCGCACATCGTCGTCGACCACCAGCAGCTTGCGCCCTTCGAAGGCCTTCTCGCGGCTGCGCGCGCTTTTCAGCATGCGCTGGCGCTCGGGCGGCATGTCCGACTCGACCTTGTGCAGGAACAGGGTGACCTCGTCGAGCAGGCGCTCGGGCGAGCGCGCGCCCTTGATGATGATCGAGCGCGAGTACTTGAGCAGCGCCGCTTCCTCGTCGCGGGTCAGGTTGCGCCCGGTGTAGACGATCACCGGCGGGAACGAGCAGATCTCCTCGCGGGCCATGCGCTCGAGCAGCTCGCTGCCGTCCATGTCGGGCAGCTTGAGGTCGATGATCATGCAGTCGAACAGCGTGTCGCGCAGCATCTCCAGCGCCTGCGCGCCGTACTCCACCGCGGTGATCTCGATGTCGACGTCCTCGATCAGCCGCGCGACGCTGTCGCGCTGGCGGGCATCGTCCTCGACCAGGAGGATGCGCTTGACCTTCTGCGACAGCTTGGCCTCCAGGCGCGCGAACACCTCCTTCAGCTCGTCGCGGCTGGTGGGTTTGAGCGCATAGCCGACGGCGCCCATCTGCAGTGCGGTTTCCTTGCGATCCTCCACCGACACCACGTGCACCGGGATGTGTCGCGTCGCCGGGTTCTCCTTCAGGCGCTCGAGCACGGTGAGGCCGGAATGGTCCGGCAGGCGCATGTCGAGCAGGATCGCGTCGGGACGATACTGGCTGGCGACTTCGAAACCGGCATCGGCGCTCTGCGCGATCAGGCAGCTGTAGCCGAGCTCATGGGCCAGGTCGCGCAGGATGCCGGCGAACTGTGGCTCGTCCTCGATGATCAGTACCGCGCGACCGGCGAACGGGTAGGCGGCGCGGTCATCGGCGACGGCCTCGACGACCGCCGGCGCAGGCTCGCGCGAGACTGGCGCGGGCGGCGCAGCAGGCATCGGCGCGACCGGCGGCAGGGGCAGCGCCGCCAGCGGTTCGGCCGCTGCCAGCGGCGCCACGGCAGCCGCCGCCGGCGCCTGGTACTGCGCCGGCAGCACCAGGGTGAAGACGCTGCCGGCGCCCGGCTGGCTCTGCACGCTGATCGAGCCGCCGAGCAGTTGTGCCAGCTCGCGGGAGATCGACAGGCCGAGGCCGGTGCCGCCGTAGCGGCGGTTGGTGGTGCCGTCGGCCTGGCGGAACGCCTCGAAGATCGCGCCCTGCTGCTCGGCCGGAATGCCGATGCCGGTATCGCTGACGGCAAATGCCACGCGGCCGTCGTCCAGCGGCGCGATGCGCAGCCGGACCTGGCCGTGCTCGGTGAACTTGAAGGCGTTGGCCAAGAGGTTCTTGAGGATCTGCTCCAGGCGCTGGCGGTCGGTGTAGAGGCTGTCCGGCAGGCCCTCGGCCAGTTCGATGTCGAACTGCAGCGATTTCTCCAGCGCCTGGGCGAGGAACAGCCCGCGCAGGCCGTCGGCCAGGCGCGGCAGCAGGGTCAGCTCGGGGTGCACATCGAGCTTGCCGGCCTCGACCTTGGCGATGTCGAGGATGTCGTTGATCAGCGTCAGCAGATCGTTGCCGGCCGAGTAGATCGAGCGGGCGAACTGCACCTGGTCGGCGCTGAGATTGCCCTCGGGGTTGTCGGCCAGCAGCTTGGCGAGGATCAGCGAGCTGTTCAGCGGCGTGCGCAGCTCGTGGGACATGTTGGCGAGGAACTCGGACTTGTAGCGGCTGGCGCGCTGCAGTTCCTCGGCGCGCTCTTCGAGCAGCAGCTGGACCTCGCGCAGGCGGCCGTTCTTCTCGTCCATCTCGTCGCGCTGGCGGGCCAGGGCCTCGGCCTGCTCGGCGAGCTGTTCGTTGGTCTGCTCGAGCTCGGCCTGCTGCTCCTCGAGGTGGGTCTGCGACTCGCGCAACGCGCTGGACTGCTCCTCCAGTTCCTCGTTGGCCGCACGCAGTTCCTCCTGCTGCACCTGCAGCTCCTCGTTCAGCTGCTGGGTCTCGGCCAGGGCCTTCTGCAGGCGCTGGCGGTAGCGTGCGGCCTCGATCGCCGAGCCGATGCTGGCGCCGATGCGCCGCAGCAGCTCGCAGTCCTCGTCGCGCAGCGGGCGCAGGAAGCCCAGCTCGATCACCGCGTTGAGCATGCCGCTGTCCTCCACCGGCACGATCAGCAGCGAGCGCGGCGGCGTGGCGCCCAGCGCCGAGCTGACCTTGAGGTAGTCCTCGGGCAGCTGCTGCAGGGCCATCGGCCGGCGCTCCAGGGCCACCTGGCCGACCAGCCCGACGCCCAGCTCGAGGACCCGGTCGCGCTCCAGCCGGTCGCTGTCGTAGGCGAACTCGGCGACGCGCTGCAGCTTGCCATCCTGCATCACGTAGAGCGCGCCGACCGCCACTTCCAGGTAGCGCGACAGGAAGCTGAGGATGCCCTGGCCCAGCGCCGACAGGGTCAGCTCGCCGATGATCGCGTCGCTGAGCTGCGACTGGCCGGTGCGGTACCAGGCCTGTTTCTCCAGGTCGGCGGCGTGGGCCTTCTGCCGTGCCAGCGACGCGGCGTAGGTGGACGACAGGGACATCAGGTCGCGGCGCCCGGAATACACCAGCAGGCCGCTGAAGATCAGGCTGAACAGCAGGAAGCCGCCGATCAGCGCGGTGGTGATCATCTCGCTGATGTCGGTGCGGTCGGCGCGCACCTGCCGCTCGTAGGCGATGAAGTCGTTGAGCAGGCGGCGCTGCTCTTCCTTCAGCTCCAGGCCACGCTTGCTCTGCACCTGCTCGACGATCGGCAGGTTCTGGTTGCGCCGGGCGATCATCTGCTCGGCGAAGTCCAGCCATTGGCCGTGCAGCATGGCGATGCGCTCGACGCGCTCGAGCTGCTGGGGATCCTCGGACGAGTACTCGCGCAAGTGTGCGAGCTGCTCGCGGAACTCCGGCAGCTCGCGCTGGTAGGGCTCGAGGAAGACCGCCTCGCCGGCGATCAGGTAGCCGCGCATGGAGGCTTCGATGTCGTTGAGCATCTTCTGCGCCTCGTGGGCGAAGGCCACGCCCTGCACCGAGCGCTCGACCCAGTGGCCGATGGTGAGCAGGTAGTAGACGATGGCGCAGAAGAAGAACGCGCTGAGGAAGCCGAAGCCCAGCGGCACGGTCACGTTGCGGTTGAGGATGCGCTTGAAGTGGTTCTGGTCGACGAAGGAATCGCTCATCTGGTTTCCTTTCCGGCTGCCACGTCACCGGCGGATGCCACCGCACCCGCCGCCGCGCACCTGCGCGGTCATGGCGCTCCGTTTTACCGGCCTGTTCTTGAGTGTCGCGCGCGTGTTTGGTTCCGCGGCGAATCGCCGGACTTTACACGGCCGTCGAGGCGCGCACAAAAGCGCCTGCCCGGCGGGCATCGGCGCTTGCGCGAGGGCAACGGAAGGTCGCGTCCGGCCGCGGGAGCCGGCACGCGCGGGACGCTCAGCGGCGGGCGATCACCCAGACCGCGTGGATGATGCCGGGCAGGTAGCCGAGCAGGGTCAGCAGGATATTCAGCCAGAAGGCGCCGGCGAAGCCGACCTGCAGGAAGACCCCCAGCGGCGGCAGCAGTATGGCGATGATGATGCGGATCAGATCCATCGAAATCTCCGTCAGCTCTGGTCGGCTCGCACGCGGAGCCTGCGCAGCAGTCGACCCGCCGGCCGCGGCCGGGGTTCCGCTGGGCTGAGGGCGTGCGCGGGAGAAAACGGCGACCGCCACCGATGGGCGGCGGTCGTCATGGCGTGACGGCCGTATGGGCCGCCCGTGCGTCAGCGACGCAGGTCGTGGGCACCAATCGACCGCGGTTAGGGGTCGATCCAGGGGCGCGTTGCCGGCGCCTTGTGGGCATCCGGCAACGCCAGGCGGGCCTGGCCTGCGCACTGTCCCAGAGCGCGCCACCGCCGGCCATTGGCGGAAAGTCGCAGCCGCCGCCCATGCCCGGAGCACTGGCACGGCAGCGGGCAGTCGAAGCCTGGGCCACGCGCCGGCCGGTGGCCTGGTCGGGCGGCCGGCTCGACTATGCTTGTGCGTCCCTGGTTTCGAGGAATCCCCATGCCGTCGCTCACCTTCCGCCTGGCCGGCCGGCTACTGGCGCTGCTGCTGGCGCTCTCGCTCGCGGGCTGCGCCGCCTTCTCCACGCGCGACCCGCTCAACGTGCAGGTCGCCGGCATCGAGCCGCTGCCGGGCGAGGGGTTGGAGCTGCGCCTGCTGGTCAAGCTGCGCCTGCAGAACCCCAATACCACGCCGATCGACTACCACGGCGTGGCGCTGTCGCTGGACGTCAACGGCCGCCGCCTGGCCAGTGGCGTCAGCGACCGCCAGGGCACGGTGCCGCGCTTCGGCGAGGCGCTGCTGCAGGTGCCGGTGAGCATCTCGGCGTTCTCGGTGGCCCGCCAGGCGCTGGGGCTGGCCGAGCACAGCGGCATGGACGCAGTGCCCTACGTGCTACGCGGCAAGCTGGCCGGCGGCCTGTTCGGCACCCAGCGCTTCGTCGACAAGGGCACGCTGGACCTGTCGCCGCTGGCCGACAGCCCGTACCGCCGGCCCTGACGCCGACCGCGCCGTTCAGCAGCCGGGCTTGCCCATGTGGCAGCGATTGGCGCGGTGGCTGGGATCTTCCTGCATCAGCTTGCGGGTGACGCCGTTGGTCCAGCCGAAGCCGTCCTGCAGCCGGTATTCGCCGCCACCGGCGTGCTCGGTGCAGGGCCGCAGCACGTATTTCTCCAGCAGCCGGCCCTCGCGCTCGAACAGGTAGCTGACGATCGCCAGCCAGCGCCGCTCGATCTCCAGCGCCAGGCCGTCGTGGCCGTAGTGCTGTAGGCCGCGGATGGCCATCCACTGCAGCGGCGCCCAGCCGTTGGGGCAGTCCCACTGCTCGCCGCTGCCGTACACCTCGGTGGTCCGCAGGCCGCCGGGCGCCAGCAGGCGGCTGCGCGCCAGCGCAGCGACGCCCTCGGCCTGCGCGGCATCGGCCAGGCCGACGAACAGCGGCACCAGGGTGGCGGCAGTGAGGTTGTCGCGCGGCTGGCGGCGCGCCCAGTCGTAGTCGAAGTAGGCGCCGAGCGCCGGGTTCCACAGGTGGCGGTCCATTGCCTGGCGCCGCGCCCGGGCCTTGTCGGCGAAGGTCTCGGCGCAGCCACGCAGGCCGCGCACCTCGCTGAGCCGGGCGATCTGCAGCTCCAGCTTGTAGAGGAAGCTGTTGAGGTCCACCGGCAGGATGCTGGTGGTGCGGATGCTCGACAGCCGGTGCGGGTCATCCAGCCAGCGTGAGGAGAAGTCCCAGCCCGACTCGGCGCCGGCGCGCAGGTCGCGGTACACCTCGTAGGCCGGTCGCCCGGCGTGGCGCGCGGTCTCGACATCCTCGCGGTAGGCCTCCTCGCGCGGCGTGTCGCGCTCGTCCCAGTAGCGGTTGAGCAGGCTGCCGTCGACCAGGCGCACGCAGCGCCGGTGCGCCTCGCCCGGCTGCAGGCCGTCGCCGCCGCTCATCCAGAACGCATGCTCCTTGCGCAGCTGCGGCAGGTAGTCGCTGGCGCGGTGGACCCCGGTTTCCTCGAACAGGTCGGTCATCAGGGCGAACACCGGCGGCTGCGAGCGGCCCAGGTAGTAGGTGCGGTTGCCGTTGGGGATATGCCCGTAGGTGTCGATCAGGTAGGCGAAGTTGTCCGCCATGGCGCGCAGCAGCTCGCAATGGCCGCTCTCGTCCAGGCCGAGCATGGTGAAGTAGGAATCCCAGTAGTACAGCTCGGTGAAGCGCCCGCCCGGCACCACGTAGTCGAAGGGCAGCGGCAGCAGCGACGAGTACGGCGGATGCTCGCGCGGGTGACGGGTGAGCACCGGCCACAGGCGGTCGATGTGCCGCGCCAGGCTGTCGTCGGGGTTGGCGACGAAGGCCTGGCGCGGCAGTTCGTAGTGGCTGAAGTGCTCGGCGACGAAGCGCGCCAGGTCGAAGCCCGGCGTGTCGACACGGCGACGGTAGTCCTCGAGGATTTCCTCCGGATGGCGCAGCGGCGCGCAGTCGACGAAGGTCTTGCTGTCGTCGAACACCTTGTGCATCTGCACGGCGACGAACAGCTCCTGGTAGCGCTCGGCCGGCGACAGGGTATCGGCGACCGAGACGCGCGAAAGGTCATGGACGAACGCATGGCACGGGTCGACTTCGCTCATTGCTCGCTGTAGTTCCATAGCAGGCCGCCATCGATCACCAGTGTAGTCCCGGTGATGTAGTCGGCCTCCGGCGAGGCGAGAAAGACCACCGCGCCGGCCACGTCGCGCGGCTGGCCGAGGCGGCGCGCGGGAATCTGCTCCAGCAGCCGGTCGAGCTTGCCCGGCTGCTGCATCAGCTCGCGGTTGATCGGCGTCTCGATGGCGCCCGGCGCGACGTTGTTGACGGTGATGCCCAGCGGGGCCAGCTCGATGGCCAGGTTGCGCATGAGCATCTTCAGCCCGCCCTTGCTGGCGCAGTAACTGGCGAAATTCGGGTGCGGCAGGTCCTCGTGCACCGAGCTGTTGTTGATGATGCGCCCGCCGTGGCCGGCGTCGCGCAGATGGCGGGCGAAGGCCTGGGCCAGGAAGAACGGCCCGCGCAGGTTGACCGCCAGCACCTGATCGAAGTCCGCCTCGCTGGCGTCGAGGAAGGGCGCGTGCTTCTGGATGCCGGCGTTGTTGACCAGAATGTCGAGCCGGCCCATCTGCGCGACGGCCTCGCGCACCAGGCGCCGGCACTGCCCGGCATCGGCCACGTCGGCGGCCAGGATGCAGGCGCGGCGGCCTTCGGCGCGCACCAGCGCAGCGCTCTCGCGGGCATCCTCGTCGGCCTCGCGGCCATTGATGATCACATCGGCACCGGCGCGGGCCAGGCGCAGTGCGATGCCGCGGCCGATGCCCTGGGTGCTGCCGGTCACCAGCGCGACCTTGTTCTCGAGTCTCATGCTCACCTCCGCACAGGTCCGGCGCCGCACGCGGCGGTCGCCATGCAGGTGAGACGAATGCCCCGCCGCCGGCGTTCCGTCGGCCGCTTCCGGGCACTATTCCAGGGTGTTTCGACGGGGCCGGCGGCGCTCTATCCGGCGCTTCCTAGGCCTGCGACAAAAGCGCACAATGAGCGGCTTTCCTGCCGCCCGAGAAGGCTCTCAATGGCAACCGCCGACCTGCGCAAAGGCTACCTGCTGGGGCTCGTCACCTTCGGCATCTGGGGCATGTTCCCGCTCTACTTCAAGTCCATCGAACGCTTCGCCGCGCTGGAGATCGTCACCCAGCGGGCGATCTGGTCGGCGCTGTTCGGCACCCTGGTGCTGCTGGTCTGGCGCCACCCCGGCTGGCTGCGCGAACTGCTCGCGCACCCGCGGCGCATCGGCGTGCTGGCGATCTCCAGCCTGCTGATCGCGAGCAACTGGCTGATCTACGTGTGGGCGGTCAACCACGGCCACATGGTCGAGGCCAGCCTGGGCTACTACATCAACCCGCTGGTCAACGTGCTGCTGGGGCTGGTGATCCTGCGCGAGCGGCTGCGCCCGCTGCAGTGGCTGGCGGTGGGGCTGGCGGCGACCGGCGTCTGCCTGCAGCTGCTGCGCCTGGGCGAGTTCCCCTGGGTCTCGATGGCGCTGGCGCTGAGCTTCGGCACCTACGGCCTGCTGCGCAAGCAGGCGCCGGTGGCGGCGCTGCCCGGGCTGGTGGTCGAGACCTGGCTGCTGCTGCCGGTCGCGCTGGTCTGGCTGTTCTTCTTTGGCAGCGGCGCGAGCACCGAGCCGGAGCTGTGGCGCACCCCCGAGGCGCTCTGGCTGGTGGCCGCCGGGCCGGTGACGCTGGTGCCGCTGCTGTGCTTCAACGCCGCGGCGCGCCACCTGCCCTACTCGACCCTGGGCTTCTTGCAGTACATCACCCCGACGCTGCTGCTGATCCTCGCCGTGCAGCTGTTCGACGAGCCCTTCCCGGCCGAGCGGCAGATGGCGTTCTTCTTCATCTGGACCGGGCTGGCGATCTATAGCATCGACACCTGGCGGCTGATGCGCGCTACTCGGCCGGTTGCAGGCTGAGCTCGACCATCAGGTCATCGGCCAGGGTCTCCAGGCGCTGCTGCAGCTGGTCCAGCGCCTGGCCCGGCGGCACCGCCAGCCGCGCATTGGCGTGGAACAGCAGCTCGCTGCTCATCGGCGCCGGCAGCACGTCGGTGTCCAGGCGCTCCAGGTTGACGCCGTGCTCGGCCAGCAGCCGGGTGATGTCACGCACGATACCGGGCCGGTCGTTGCCCACCAGCTCCAGGCGGATCTGTTGCCACTGCGCCTCCGGCTCCGCGCCGCTGGCGGCGAAGAGCACGCGGATGCCCTGGTCCTGCAAGCCCTGCAGCGCCTCGATCAGCCCGGCATGCGCCTGCTGCGGCACCGCCACGCGCAGGATGCCGGCGAACTGCCCGGCCATGCGCGACATGCGGCTTTCCAGCCAGTTGCCGCCGTGGCCGGCGATGCACTTGGCCAGTCGCTCGACGAGTCCGGGCTGATCCTGGGCGATCACGGTTAGCACGAGATGGTCCATCGAAGGCTCCTCTACGGAAAAATTGGGCCCCTTAGGTATAGCAGCCCAGAGCGGCGCGCTGGGAATCGGCTGCTACCGACGGCGGACTGCATTTTCCCGATGGCTCATGTAGTATCCGCCGACCCGGACTACAAGAAATTTCTGTCCGTTCTGGATACGAGAACCAAGTGAGGCGAGTAATGACTGAGCGCGTTCAAGTCGGTGGCCTGCAGGTCGCCAAAGTCCTGTACGACTTCGTGAACAACGAGGCGATCCCCGGTACCGGCGTCGATGCCGCCGCCTTCTGGGCCGGCGCCGACCGGGTCATCCATGACCTGGCGCCGAAGAACCGCGCGCTGCTCGCCAAGCGTGACGAACTGCAGGCCAAGATCGACGCCTGGCACCAGGCCCGCGCCGGCCAGGCCCACGATGCCGCGGCCTACAAGGCCTTCCTGCAGGAAATCGGCTACCTGCTGCCGGAAGCCGAAGACTTCCAGGCCAGCACCCAGAACGTCGACGAAGAGATCGCCAGCATGGCCGGCCCGCAGCTGGTGGTGCCGATCATGAACGCGCGCTTCGCGCTGAACGCCGCCAACGCCCGCTGGGGCTCGCTGTACGACGCCCTGTACGGCACCGACGCGATCTCCGAAGAAGACGGCGCGACCAAGGGCCCGGGCTACAACGAGATCCGTGGCAACAAGGTCATCGCCTACGCACGCGCCTTCCTCGACCAGGCCGCGCCGCTGGAAGCCGGCTCCCACGCCGACTCCACCGGCTACCGCATCGAAGCCGGCAAGCTGGTCGTCTCGCTGAAGGACGGCAGCACCAGCGGCCTGAAGAACCCGGCCCAGCTGCAGGGCTTCCAGGGCGAAGCCGGCGCACCGGTCGCCGTGCTGCTGAAGAACAACGGCATCCACTTCGAGATCCAGATCGACCCGGCCAGCCCGATCGGCCAGACCGACGCCGCCGGCGTGAAAGACATCCTGATGGAAGCGGCGCTGACCACCATCATGGACTGCGAAGACTCCATCGCCGCCGTCGACGCCGACGACAAGACCATCGTCTACCGCAACTGGCTCGGCCTGATGAAGGGCGACCTGGTCGAGGAGCTGGAAAAGGGCGGCAAGCGCATTACCCGCGCGATGAACCCGGACCGCGTCTACACCAAGGCCGACGGCCAGGGCGAGCTGACCCTGCATGGCCGCTCGCTGCTGTTCATCCGTAACGTCGGTCACCTGATGACCAACGATGCCATCCTCGACAAGGACGGCAACGAAGCGCCGGAAGGCATCCTCGACGGCCTGTTCACCAGCCTGATCGCCATCCACAGCCTCAACGGCAACACCAGCCGCAAGAACACCCGCACCGGCTCGGTCTACATCGTCAAGCCGAAGATGCACGGCCCGGAAGAAGTCGCCTTCGCCAGCGAGCTGTTCGGCCGCGTCGAGGACGTCCTCGGCCTGCCGCGCAACACCCTCAAGGTCGGCATCATGGACGAGGAGCGTCGTACCACGATCAACCTCAAGGCCTGCATCAAGGAAGCGCGCGAGCGCGTGGTGTTCATCAACACCGGCTTCCTCGACCGCACCGGCGACGAGATCCACACCTCCATGGAAGCCGGCCCGGTGGTGCGCAAGGCCGCCATGAAGGCCGAGAAGTGGATCAGCGCCTACGAGAACAACAACGTCGACGTGGGCCTGGCCTGCGGCCTGCAGGGCAAGGCCCAGATCGGCAAGGGCATGTGGGCCATGCCCGACCTGATGGCGGCGATGCTCGAGCAGAAGGTCGGCCATCCGCTGGCCGGCGCCAACACCGCCTGGGTCCCGTCGCCGACCGCCGCCACCCTGCACGCCATGCACTACCACAAGGTCGACGTGCAGGCGCGCCAGGCCGAGCTGGCCAAGCGCGAGAAGGCGTCCATCGACGACATCCTCACCCTGCCGCTGGCGCAGGACACCAACTGGAGCGAGGAAGAGAAGCGCAACGAGCTGGACAACAACTCGCAGGGCATCCTCGGCTACATGGTCCGCTGGGTCGAACAGGGCGTCGGCTGCTCCAAGGTGCCGGACATCAACGACATCGCACTGATGGAAGACCGCGCCACCCTGCGCATCTCCAGCCAGCACGTGGCCAACTGGATGCGCCACGGCGTGGTGACCCAGGAGCAGGTGGTCGAGAGCCTCAAGCGCATGGCCGCCGTGGTCGACCGGCAGAACGAGGGCGACCCACTGTATCGCCCGATGGCGCCGGACTTCGACAACAGCGTGGCCTTCCAGGCCGCCCTGGAGCTGGTCCTCGAAGGCACCAAGCAGCCCAATGGCTACACCGAGCCGGTCCTGCACCGCCGCCGCCGCGAGTTCAAGGCCAAGAACGGCCTGTAACCCGCCAAGCCCGCTGCACAAAGAACCGCCCTTCGGGGCGGTTTTTTCATGCCCGCCGGAAAATCCCCGCAGCCCGCACGGGCACTGACTCCGGTCAGCCTGGGCCGGCGCCGCGCTGACTAGACTTACGTCCAATGTGCCGGCAACCGGGCGCAGCCGAACATGAAACAAAAAGTGGAATAGCACCATGAGCAAAGCCGATGCTTTCGCCGAGGCAGGCAAGACCGCGGTCATGCAGAACATCCATGGCACCATGGAATTCCTGCGCAAGTTCCCGCCCTTCAACCAGATGGAAACGCCGCACCTGGCCTACCTGGTGGAGAACTGCGAGCTGCGCTTCTACGCCGAGGGCGACTGCATCGTTGCGCCGGAAGACGGCGTGGTCGAGCACTTCTACATCGTCAAGCAGGGCCGCGTGCACGGGCAGCGTCCGCATAGCGCCAAGCGCGGCACCGAGACCACCTTCGAGGTGACGGTCGGCGAATGCTTCCCCATGGCCGCGCTGATGGGCGAGCGCGCCACGCGTACCGCCCACCTGGCCGCCGAGGACACCTTCTGCCTGCTGCTCGGCAAGCCGGCGTTCGTCAAGCTGGTGTCGATCTCCAGCACCTTCCGCGACTTCGCCATGCGCGGCGTCAGCAGCCTGCTCGACCTGGTCAACCAGCAGGCCCAGATGCGCGCGGTGGAAAGCCTCGGCGAGCAGTATTCGCTGGAGACCACCCTCGGCGAGCTGGCGCTGCACCACCCGGTTTCCTGCCTGCCGTCCCTGCCGCTGGGCCAGGCGGTCGGCCTGATGCAGGCCGAGAACGTCGGCAGCATCGTCATCGTCGATGCCGAGCAGCACCCGCTGGGCATCTTCACCCTGCGCGACCTGCGCCGGGTGATCGGCACCCGCGAGGGCGACCTGGACAGCCCGATCTCGACCTTCATGACCCAGGCGCCATTCCACATGCCGCCGGAAGCCACCGCCTTCGATGCGGCCATCGCCATGACCGAGCGGCACATCGCCCATGTCTGCGTGGTGAAGAACGGCCTGCTCTGCGGGGTCATTTCCGAGCGCGACCTGTTCTCCCTGCAGCGTGTGGACCTGGTGCACCTGGCGCAGACCATCCGCCATGCCGACCGCGTCGAGTCGCTGGTGCTGATCCGCAACAACATCAAGCAGCTGGTGGACAACATGCTGGCCCACGGGGCCTCCTCCACGCAGATCACCCACATCATCACCCTGCTCAACGACCACACCGTGTGCCGGGTGATCGAGCTGGCCGTCCAGGAGCTGGGCGACCCGGGCATCGAGTTCACCTGGCTGTGCTTCGGCAGCGAAGGCCGCCGCGAGCAGACCCTGCACACCGACCAGGACAACGGCATCCTCTTCGAGGCGGCCGACGCCGCCGAGGCTGCGCTGATCCGCGGGCGGCTGCTGCCGCTGGCCGAGCGCATCAACCGCGACCTGGACACCTGCGGCTTCACCCTGTGCAAGGGCAACATCATGGCCGGCAACCCGGAACTGTGCCTGTCGCGCCAGGAGTGGGGCCGGCGCTTCAGCTCGTTCATCCGCGAGGCGACGCCGGAGAACCTGCTCAGCAGCACCATTTTCTTCGACCTGCGCGCGGTCTGGGGGCCGCAGGAAGGCTGCGAGCAGCTGCGCCAGGCGCTGCTCGACGAGATCGCCGACAACCGCCTGTTCCAGCGCATGATGGCCGAGAACGCCCTGCGCCACCGGCCGCCGGTGGGCCGCTTCCGCGACTTCGTGGTGGCTCGCAAGGGCGACGGCAAGGCCACGCTGGACCTCAAGGTGCAAGGCCTGACGCCCTTCGTCGACGGCGCCCGCCTGCTGGCGCTGGCCCATGGCATCGGCGAGTGCAACACCCTCGAGCGCCTGCGCCAGCTGGTCGACAAGCGAGTCATCGAGGCCAAGGACGGCGCCGCCTATGAGGAGGCCTATCACTTCATCCAGCAGACGCGCATGCAGCACCACCAGCAGCAGGCACGCGACGGAGCGCCCTATTCCAATCGCCTGGACCCAGATACGCTCAATGCGCTGGACCGCCGCATCCTGCGCGAGTCCTTCCGCCAGGCCCAGCGCCTGCAGGCAGGCCTGGCCCTGCGCTACCAGCTGTGAGTCGGCGATGAAGATGACCTGGTTTCAACCGCGCGGGCCGAAGCTCACGCTCGACCAGCAGCAGCGCCTGGCGCAGCTGCCGCAGCCCGCTGCGCTGGGGCCGGTCCCGCTGCGCCGGCAGCGCATGGTGGTGCTGGACCTGGAAACCACCGGCCTGCACCTCAAGCGCGACCTGGTCATCTCCATCGGCGCAGTCACCATCGAGCACGGCGCGATCGATTTCTCGCAGCAGTTCGAGTGCACCCTGAACCGCCAGGTCAAGGTGACCGAGAGCGTGCTGATCCACGGTATCGCGCCCAGCCAGCTGGCCCGCGGCCTGCCACCGGCCGAGGCATTACTGCGCTTCATGGAGTTCGCCGGCGACAGCGTGATCCTGGCGTTCCATGCACCGTTCGACCAGCGCATGCTGGCGCGCGCGCTGAAGAAGGAACTGGGCCATAGCCTGCAGAACACCTTCATGGATGTCGCCGACCTGGCGCCGATGCTGTTTCCCCAGGCGCTGATCCACCGTGGCGGGCTGGATCACTGGCTGGACTATTTCCGCATCGACATCCCGCAGCGCCACCACGCCTCCGCCGATGCCATGGCCACCGCGCAGATCGCCCTGATCCTGCTCAATCGCGCCCAGCGCATGGGCCTCGAGCGCATCGACGAGCTCAACCAGCGGCTGCGCTTCTGGAAGCGCTCGCGCCAGGCCGCGCTGCATTCGTTCTGAGCCAGCGGCGCCCGGCCAGACGTCGAAGAAGGCCGCCGGCCATGGGTGGCCGGCACGCCTTATCGAACCCCGGGATTACTCGCAGATGGCGCGGTAGAGCGGCGCATCGGCGTCCAGTTCGGTCAGGGTCTCCAGCTTGGCCTGGCCCTCATCGTTGAGGCGGAACATCGCCCGCTCGCTGCACAGCAGCTGGTACTTGCCGCTCGTCACGCTGGCCAGCAGGTGCTTCTTCTCGAAACGATAGAGCACGAAGCGACCGACCCGGCCCTGGGGGCTGTCCTGGATCTGCGCGTTGGCGGCGTCGAGCACCGTGTAGACCAGCGGCATCGGATACTTCAGCGTCCAGGGTCGCCAGAGCATGTCGCCTTCCTCGCTGGCAACGACGACCGAACCCTCGGGCAGGCGCTCGCGGGTCGTCTCGAACCAGGTGTATTCGTAATGGACGGTGTAGCCGAGCATGCCCAGGCCGGCGAACACCGGGATGATCCATTTCGGCAGCCGCTTGCGCGTCAGGGCGCGCAGGGCCAGCGCGATCCCCGCACCGGCCACGCCGGCGACTATTGCTGCGATGAGATGCCAGAACATAAATAGCCTTCCTTAAAAAAATCGGGCTTCCAGATGGAAGCCCGACTCTACTGCGGTGTCAGACCAGGTCCGACAGGTGGCGCATTATCGATCAGTGATCAAGCGCAGCGCCAGCACCCTTCGGGGTACGCACGCTCTCGACCAGATCCTGGATCTCCTGCGGCGGAGCCTGGGTGGCCATCGACACGGCGTAGGCCACGGCGAAGTTGAGGATCGCGCCCACGGCACCGAAGGCCTGCGGGGAGATGCCCATCCACCACTGGTCCGGGGTGTTCGGGATGCTCGCGGTGCCGGGGATGAAGAACCAGCCCAGGTACAGGAAGATGTACACGGCGGTGCTGATCACGCCCACCAGCATACCGGCGACCGCGCCGACGCTGTTCACGCGCTTGGAGAAGATACCCATCATCAGTGCCGGGAACAGGCTCGCTGCCGCCAGACCGAATGCCAGGGCCACGACCTGGGCCGCGAAGCCCGGGGGGTTCAGACCCAGATAGGTAGCCAGCAGGATCGCCGCGGTCATGGACAGACGGGCCGCCAGCATCTCGTTCTTCTCGCTGATCTTCGGATTGATCAGGGTCTTGATCAGGTCGTGGCTGATGGCCGAGGAGATGGCCAGCAGCAGGCCTGCAGCGGTGGACAGTGCAGCGGCGATGGCGCCCGCGGCGATCAGGCCGATGACCCAGCCCGGCAGGTTGGCGATTTCCGGGTTGGCCAGAACGATGATGTCATTGTTCACGGTCAGCTCGTTGCCGTTCCAGCCACGCTCCTGAGCGGTCGGGGTGAAGGCGGCGTTGGCGTCGTTGTACATCTGTACACGGCCGTCGGCGTTCTTGTCTTCCCACTTGATCAGGCCGGTACGCTCCCAGGTCTGCACCCACTCCGGACGATCTTCGTAGCGGATCGCTTCGGCCTTCGGGCCTTCCGGATAGATGGTCTGCACCAGGTTCAGGCGCGCCATGGAGGCCACGGCCGGAGCGGTGAGGTACAGCAGGGCGATGAAGATCAGGGTCCAGCCGGCGGACCAGCGGGCATCAGCCACCTTCGGTACGGTGAAGAAGCGGATGATGACGTGCGGCAGGCCAGCGGTACCGATCATCAGCGACAGGGTGAACAGGAACATGTTCAGCTTGTTGTCGATGTCGGCGGTGTAGGCGGCGAAGCCGAGGTCGGTGACCACCTGGTCCAGCTTGTCCAGCAGCGGTACGCCGGAATCGACGTGGGTACCGAACATGCCGAACATCGGGATCGGGTTGCCGGTCAGCTGCATGGCGATGAATACCGCCGGGATGGTGTAGGCGATGATCAGCACGATGTACTGAGCCACCTGGGTGTAGGTGATGCCCTTCATGCCGCCGAACACGGCGTAGGCGAACACGATCGCGGCGGCGATCCAGATACCGGCCGAGTTGCTGACTTCCAGGAAGCGCGAGAACGCCACGCCGGCACCGGCCATCTGGCCGATCACGTAGGTCACGGAGATCAGGATCAGGCAGATCACGGCGACCAGACGGGCGCCACGGCTGTAGAAACGATCACCGATGAAGTCCGGCACGGTGAACTTGCCGAACTTGCGCAGGTAGGGCGCCAGCAGCATGGCCAGCAGCACGTAGCCACCGGTCCAGCCCATCAGGTAGACGGAGGTGGCATAACCGCCGGAGGCGATCAGACCGGCCATGGAGATGAAGGAGGCCGCGGACATCCAGTCCGCCGCGGTCGCCATCCCGTTGGTCACGGGGTGAACGCCACCACCGGCGACGTAGAACTCCTTGGTCGAACCGGCGCGAGCCCAGACCGCGATCCCGATGTACAGCAGGAACGAGGCGCCCACGAACAGCATGTTGATCCAATATTGGCTCATTCTGGTTACTCCTCGACCCCGAATTCCTTGTCCAGTTTGTTCAGCCGCCACGCGTAGTGGAAGATGATCGCAATGAACGTGATGATGGAACCCTGCTGGGCGAACCAGAAGCCGAGATCAGTACCCCCGACAGGGATACCGGCCAACAGCGGACGCAGGACGATTGCAAAACCGTAGGAGACGAGAGCCCAGACTACGAGGCTCCATGTTATGAGGCGAACGTTCGCCTTCCAGTATGCAGCAGCATTATTTTTATCTTCGGCCATAGCCGTTCTCCGCCTTATTGTTATTCGCAAGTGGTGGAAGCCCACATCTAGAATCTAACAAAGGTGCGTGAGGCTCCGAAAGCCCCGACTTTAGTCTGACCGAAGCCCTGGAGGGCCGATCGGGCCGCGCAGGGGGCGATCGGCGGGCTTCTTCGCGCAACCCAGGCGAATCGCCGCGAGGGCTTTGGCCCGCGTGACGCATCGGTCACGACGAAGACCGGCCCGGTTTGCCGCCAGCCGCGCTGCAGCGGCCGCCCCGGAGCGTCGCCGAAGGCGGGCCGCAGCGATGCACACAGGCCAATTATCCGGGGTGCCGAAGTTGCATGGCAGATAGCCTGCAATACTGCCCGTCAATTCAAGCGAAGTTAGCTGTATTAATTAACGAGCAGAACGAATCGAATATTCAGCCTAGCGCACATCAATAAAACAGCCAGGATGACAATTAAAATCCAAGTATTCCGGCAAGACACTTTCACCGAAGTTTGTTGCCGGACGATGGCAGCGGTATTACCGCAGCTGAAAAGACCCGAAACGGCGGCGACAGGACCACGCGGGTTCGGCCGCCGCACGTGGTTGCACCCTAGCAGGCCGGCCGGCCTGCGGTGTAGCGCTGCGCCGGGTCGACCCCGGCCTGCAGGTCGCGCAGGGTCTGTGCGCCGATCAACAGCGGATAGCTGAAGTGGGAGCGATCGGTGAGGTTGACCTCGGCCTCGCGCAGGCGGTCGCCGATGCACAGCTGCAGGCCGACCAGCGGGCGCCGGGCGCGCGGCGGTTCGGCATCCGGGTCCAGCGCGGCGCCCTCCTCGGCGCGCTGCTTGATTTCGCTGATGCCGAGCAGCGGGCGTTCGTACCAGGTGTCGTCGGCGTTCTCGACGGCCAGGCGGAAGCGCACCCATTGCTGGCCGTCGCGCTCGAACTCCTCGATGTCGCGTGCCGACAGCGAGGCGGTCATGGCGCCGGTGTCCATCTTGGCCGGCAGCACCTGGCCCAGGGTCTCGATGCGGATGTTCTCGTAGCGTCCATAAAGGTGGGGTTGGTCGGCGACGGCGGGCAGTGCCAGCACGGCAGCCGCGAAAGACAGGAGGCGAAGCAAGGCGGGGGTCTCCGAATGGCCAGTGGTGTCCTCTCCGAGCCCCCTGGCCGGCGCTGGGTTCCGCCCGGCTGTTTACAGGATGTTTGCGGCCGGCCGTGGCGGGCACCTGCTAGACTGCGCCCTCCGCCCGGAAACCCTGCCGTGTCCAGCTCTTCCTTTTCCAGCCTGGCGCTGTCCGCCGCGACCCAGGCCAACCTCGCCGCCCTCGGCTACCTGCAGATGACGCCGATCCAGGCCAGTGCCCTGCCGCCCATGCTCCAGGGCCGCGACGTGATCGCCCAGGCCAAGACCGGCAGCGGCAAGACCGCGGCCTTCGGCATCGCCCTGCTCGAGCCGCTGAACCCGCGCTATTTCGGCTGCCAGGCGCTGGTCCTGGTGCCGACCCGCGAACTGGCCGACCAGGTCGCCAAGGAGCTGCGCCGGCTGGCCCGCGCCGCCAGCAACATCAAGATCCTCACCCTCTGCGGCGGCGTGCCGATCGGCCCGCAGATCGGCTCGCTCGAGCACGGCGCGCACATCGTCGTCGGCACCCCCGGCCGCGTGCAGGAGCACCTGCGCAAGGGCACGCTGAAGCTCGACGGGCTGAACCGCCTGGTGCTCGACGAAGCCGACCGCATGCTCGACATGGGCTTCCACGATGCCATCGCCGAGATCGTCGAGCAGACCCCTGCGCGCCGGCAGACGCTGCTGTTCTCGGCCACCTACCCCGAGGACGTCGAGCAGCTGGCGGCGCGCTTCCTGCGCGATCCGCTGCGCATCGAGGTGCAGGCGCTGCACGACGACAGCCAGATCGAGCAGCGCTTCTACGAGATCGCTCCGGAGCAGCGCATGGACGCCGTGCTGCGCCTGCTCGAGTGCTTCCGCCCGCAGAGCTGCGTGGCCTTCTGCTTCACCCGCCAGCAGTGCCAGGAGCTGGTCGACTACCTCGAGGCGCGCGGCATCTACGCCCAGCCGCTGCATGGCGAGCTGGAGCAGCGCGAGCGCGACCAGGTGCTGGCGATGTTCGCCAACCGCAGCCTGTCGGTGCTGGTGGCCACCGACGTCGCCGCCCGCGGCCTGGACATCGATACCCTGGACATGGTCATCAATGTCGAGCTGGCGCGCGACCCACAGGTGCATGTGCATCGCATCGGCCGCACCGGCCGCGCCGGGCGCAAGGGCCTGGCGGCGAGCCTGGTGGCGCCGGCCGAGGCGTACCGCGCGCAGGCCATCGAGCAGCTGCAGCAGGCGCCGCTGGTCTGGCACCCGCTGACCAGCCTCAAGCCGCGCAGCGACGAGCCACTGCTGCCGCCGATGCGCACGCTGTGCATCGCCGCCGGACGCAAGGAGAAGCTGCGCCCCGGCGACGTGCTCGGCGCGCTGACCGGCGAGGCCGGCATCCCGGGGGACAAGGTCGGCAAGATCGCCCTGTTCGACTACCAGACCCTGGTCGCCGTCGATCGCGAGCTCGCCGGCAAGGCGCTCAAGCGGCTGACCGAGGGCCGCATCAAGGGCCGTTCGCTGAAGGTCCGCCAGCTCTAGACAGGCCCGCAATGCAGAACGGGCCTGCAAGCGCGAAGCCTGCAGACCCGTCCTTGCCCGGCTGGGCGGAGCGGCCGCTGCCAGCGGCCGCGGCGCTTACAGCGAGCCGCGCTGCCACGGGCCCCAGATGGCGAAGGTAATGCCCGGCGTCTGGCAGTTGACGAACAGGAAGCGGCCGCTCGGGTCGAAGCAGGCACCGGCGAACTCGCGGTCGCGGTAGTCGCCGCCGGAGGCACGCTTGCCGGCCGCCGCGGCCTGGACGTCGTCGAAGACGATGTTGTTCTTGGCGAAGATGTAGGCCTCGCCCTCGCTGGTCAGGCCGAGCAGGCGCTCGCCGAAGCCGAACTCGTCGTTGGCGCCGCCGCCGTCCTCGCACATCAGCACGCCGCCACGGGGACTGACGGTGATGTTGTCGGGATTGTTGGCCACTTCCGGGTCGCTGGAAGCGAACACGCAAGTGATCAGGTCGCTGCTCAGGTCGTGCATCCACACCGCACCGTTGCCGTAGCCGGCGCGGCCCTGGGCATCGACACCGGCGCTGGTGTCGACGATGAACAGGCGGCCCTGGCTGTACCAGATGCCCTCGCCACGGCTCATGCGCAGTGCGCCGGCGTTGCGTGCCTGGAAGAACGGCCCGCTGGCGCCCGGTTGCGGGGCCATGTCCGGATCGGCGATATCCACCCATTCCAGCTGGTAGCTGTCGCCCACGCGCGGGGTCAGCAGGTCGGCGTTGGCCAGGTTGCGCACGCGCGCGGCCTGGAGCATGCCGCCGGCGGCCAGCGAACCGGGTTGCTGGCTGGCATTGGCCGGGATGAAGCGGTAGTAGCCGGCGGCGTTGCGCGCGTCCTCGGTGAGGTAGACGTAGCTGTTCTGCGGGTTGACCGCGACCGCCTCGTGGGCGAAGCGGCCCATCTGCACGATCGGCTCGCCGGTGGTCAGCACCGGGTCGGCGGTCACTTCGAAGACATAGCCGTGGCGGCGGCCGCCGACGCTGCTGTAGTCGGCCGTGGTCTCCTCGCAGGACAGCCAGGTGCCCCAGGGCGTCACGCCGCCGGCGCAGTTGGTGCGCGTGCCGCCGAGGCTCGGCAGGGTGCGTACCTCGTGGCCGTTGTCCATCGAGAAGTACAGGTTGGTGGTGCCGCCGGCCGGGCGCTGGCCGTTGGCCAGGGTCACGTCGTCGTAGATGCCGTTGGCCTGGATCAGCTCGCCGGTGCCGGCCTCGTGGTTGCGCACCAGCACCACTTCCGGCCCGTTCGGTCCGCGGCGTACGTCGATGACACCCATGCCGTCATGCGAGCCGGGCACCGGCTGGCCGTTCTCCATCAGGTCACCGGCCCAGGAGAAGGTCCGGTACTGGAAGCCTTCGGGCAGTTGCAGCAGTTCCAGACCGGTACTCTGGTCCTTGACCGGGCTCAGTGGCCCATAGCTGCTACGGCTCAGGTGGCGACCCTTGCCGCTGGCGTGGCGCTGGGCATAGGCATCCAGGGCGCCGAGAAACGGGGTGCCAGCGACGGCGGCGGCAATCAGGCTGCCCTTGAGCAGGTTGCGGCGGCCGGGATCGTAATCACGAGTCATGCGCTATTCCTCTTGTATGGGGGGTGGGAAGGCGGGCATGAGTAGAGCAGACCGATTGCGGCAGTCCGGTTACACCCGGGTGGCATGCCGGTGATAAGGGACGAACGGTCGGTATAAGCTGTGCAGCCAGCCGTCCTGCAGCAGAAGGCAGCGCCCCATGCCGAAGCCCTCGATCCGCCACTCCCTGCGTCGCCTCTGGGCGCTGGAGAAGTTCGGCTACAGCCTGCGGGTGTTCATCGCCCTGGCCGGCAGCATGGCGCTGAGCTGGGGCCTGGACCGGCCGTCGCTGGCGATCCCGCTGTTCCTCGGCATCATCGCCAGCGCCCTGGCGGAGACCGATGACAGCTGGCGCGGCCGGCTGGTCGCCCTGCTGGTGACCCTGGCCTGCTTCAGCATTGCCGCGGTTGCGGTGCAACTGCTGTTTCCCTATCCGCTGGCCTTCGCCGCGGGCCTGGCGGCCTCGGCCTTCGCCCTGGTGATGCTTGGCGCGCTCGGCGAGCGCTACGGCGCCATCGCCCAGGCCACGCTGATCCTCTCGGTCTACAGCATGATCGCCGCCGACCAGCGCGACGGCGTGTTCGCCGATTTCTGGCGCGACCCGCTGCTGCTGGTCGCCGGCGCCGCCTGGTACGGCCTGCTCTCGGTGGCGTGGAACCTGCTCTTCGCCCACCAGCCGGTGCAGCAGAGCCTGGCGCGGCTGTACCGCGAGCTGGGCCTGTACATCCGCCTGAAGGCCGCGCTGTTCGAACCGGTGCGCCAGCTCGACGTGGAGCAGCGGCGCATCGAGCTGGCGCAGCAGAACGGGCGGGTGGTCGGCGCGCTCAACGCGGCCAAGGAGACCCTGCTGCACCGCATGGGCCAGGGCCGCAGCGGCAGCCGGATCAGCCGCTACCTCAAGCTGTACTTTCTCGCCCAGGACCTGCACGAGCGGGTCAGTTCCTCGCACTATCCCTACCAGGCGCTGGCCGAGGCGTTCTTCCACAGCGACGTGCTGTTCCGCTGCCAGCGCCTGCTGCGCCTGCAGGCCGGCGCCTGCCTGGCACTGGCCGAGGCCATCCGGCTGCGCCAGCCGTTCGCCTACGACGAGCAGAACGCCCAGGCGCTGGCCGACCTGCACGCCTCGCTGGAGCATCTGCGCGGGCAGAACAACCCGGCCTGGCGCGGCCTGCTGCGCTCGCTGCGCGCGCTGTCGGGCAACCTCGGCGCGCTGCAGGCGCGCCTGGCCAGCGCCAGCAACCCCGACGCCCTGGCCGGCGAGCAGGACAGCGCCCTGCTCGATCGCGAGCCGCAGTCGCTGGGCGACGCCCTGGGGCGCATCCGCCTGCAACTGACGCCCACCTCGCTGCTGTTCCGCCATGCGCTGCGCATGGCCCTGGCGCTGGTCTGCGGCTACGTGGCGCTGCACGCGATCCACCCGGAGCAGGGCTACTGGGTGCTGCTGACCACGCTGTTCGTCTGCCAGCCGAACTACGGCGCCACCCGGACCAAGCTGGTGCAGCGCATCAGCGGCACGGTGCTGGGACTGGTGGCCGGTTGGGCGCTGTTCGACCTGTTCCCCTGGCCGGCGCTGCAGGCGCTGTTCGCGGTGCTCGCCGGGGTGATCTTCTTCGCCACCCGCAGCAGCCGCTACACCCTGGCCACCGCCGCCATCACGCTGATGGTGCTGTTCTGCTTCAACCAGATCGGCGACGGCTACGGGCTGATCTGGCCGCGCCTGTTCGATACCCTGCTCGGCAGCCTGATCGCCGCCGCTGCGGTGTTCCTGGTGCTGCCGGACTGGCAGGGCCGGCGGCTCAACCAGATGGTCGCCAGCACCCTGAGCTGCAGCAGCGAATACCTGCGCCAGATCATGCGCCAGTACGACAGCGGCAAGCACGACGACCTCGCCTACCGCCTGGCCCGGCGCAACGCACACAACGCCGACGCGGCGCTGTCGACCACCCTGTCGAACATGCTGCTCGAGCCCGGGCATTTCCGCCGCGACGCCGAGACCGGCTTCCGCTTCCTGGTGCTCTCGCACACCCTGCTCAACTACCTGTCGGCACTCGGCGCGCACCGCGAGACGCTGCCCGAGGATGCCAGCGACGCGCTGCTCGACGAGGCCAGTGCGCAGCTGAGCGCCAGCCTCGACGAACTCGCCGCGGCGCTGCGCGACAACCGCCCGGTGGCCCTGCACGACGAGGCCGAGCAGGCCCTGGCCGAGCGCCTCGAGCAGCTGCCGGAGGAGACCGACGACGGCCATCGCCTGGTGCAGACCCAGCTCGGCCTGATCTGCCGGCAGCTGGCCGCGCTGCGCAGCATGGCCGCCCACCTGGTGCGCCAGGGCGCCGCCGGACCGCAGGCGCAGCCGTGAGCGCGCGCAACGGGTAAGATGCGCGCCCTGCAACGGCGGCGAACAACGAGGTGCGAAGGTGCTGGCGACAGAAGTGATCATCATCGGGGCCGGTGCCGCAGGCCTCATGTGCGCGGCCACCGCGGGCCGACGCGGCCGCCGGGTGCTGCTGCTCGACCACGCCAACAAGGCCGGCAAGAAGATCCTCATGTCCGGCGGCGGGCGCTGCAACTTCACCAACCTGTACACCGAGCCGGCCAACTTCCTCTCGGCCAACCCGCATTTCTGCAAGTCGGCGCTGGCGCGCTACACCCAGTGGGATTTCATCGAGCTAGTGGCGCGCCACGGCGTGCCCTATCACGAGAAGAAGCTCGGCCAGCTGTTCTGCGACAACAAGTCCAGCGACATCCTCGCCCTGCTGCTCGAGGAGTGCCGCCAGGCCGGCGTCGACCTGCGCCTGAACGTCGGCGTGGAGTCGGTGGCCCGCGACGAGCAGGGCTACCTGCTGCAGACCGGCCTCGGCCCGGTGCGCGGCCAGTCGCTGGTGATCGCCACCGGCGGGCTGTCGATCCCGACCCTCGGCGCGACCGGCTTCGGCTACCAGATCGCCCGCCAGTTCGGCCACAACGTGCTGCCGACCCGCGCCGGGCTGGTGCCCTTCACCGTCACCGACCCGGCGCTCAAGGCGCTGTGCGGCGAGCTGTCGGGCACCTCGGTGGAATGCGTGGTGAGCTGCAACGGGCAGAGCTTTCGCGAGAACCTGCTGTTCACCCATCGCGGCCTGAGCGGGCCGGCGATGCTGCAGATCTCGTCCTACTGGCAGGCCGGCGACGAGCTGAGCATCGACCTGCTGCCGGGGCTCGATGCGCAGGCCTGGCTGCAGGAACAGGCCCAGGCCCGCCCCAACATCGAGCTGAAGACGCTGCTGGCCGAGGTGTTCACGCGCAAGCTGGCGGTGCTGGTGTGCGACAGCTGGTTCGCCTCGCGCGCGCTCAAGCAGTACACGCCGGCCGAGCTGCGCGAGATCGCGGCAAGGCTGGCCGAGTGGCGGCTGGTGCCGGCGGGCACCGAGGGCTATCGCACCGCGGAGGTGACGCTCGGCGGCGTGGATACCCGCGAGGTGTCGTCCAAGACCCTGGAATCGCAGAAATCGCCGGGGCTGTACTTCATCGGCGAGGTGCTCGACGTCACCGGCCAGCTCGGCGGCTTCAACTTCCAGTGGGCCTGGGCCTGCGGGCATGCCGCCGGCCAGGCGGTCTGAGCTAGCGGCTCAATCGTTGCCGGCGGTACCGGTCGAAGGCGGGACGAGCTTGTTCGGGCCGGCCGGTTCGGCGGCGGTGTCGTGGTATTCCTGCGAATTCTGCTCGGCGTTGTCCAGCGAGGACTGCTTGTCCTCTTCCGGCGAGCAGGCCACCAGCAGCGTGCCGACGGCGGCGCAGAGCAACAGGCGGACGGCTTTCATGGGGCACTCCACGGCAGGTGGGGGCAAGCGGCCGCGCGCAGGTCGCGGCCGCATCCGGGCGAGCCTTACTGGCTCGAGCCGGTACCGCTGCCGCTCGGCGGGTTGGTGGTGCCGGTACCGCTCGGGTCGGTGGTGCCGCCCGTGGTGCCGGAGCCGGTGGTGCTGTCCGACGGCATGGTGCTGGTGCCCGACCCGGTGGACGGGGTGCTGGTTTCCGGCGCCGGAGCAGGTGCCGGGGTGGCGGGTTGTTCGGTGGTGGCCGGCGGCG
Organism: Pseudomonas oligotrophica; assembly: GCF_021726475.1. Taxonomy (GTDB): domain Bacteria; phylum Pseudomonadota; class Gammaproteobacteria; order Pseudomonadales; family Pseudomonadaceae; genus Stutzerimonas; species Stutzerimonas oligotrophica. The sequence continues at coordinate 656,645 of NZ_JAKJRU010000001.1, read as the reverse complement.
GGGTCGGCTCGCGCTCCTCTTCCTGGCCGCAGCCAACCAGCACCAGGCCGAGCAGCGGGGGCAGCAAATAAGTCAGACGCATCGTTAACCTCCTTAGGGTGAACCGGCACTTGGCCGGCAGTACCTGGATCCTATGATCCACGGGGAGGTAGACAGGCAATCGACGCGTTAGTGCCCCGATCCGCCGCGCGCGCCGAGCAGCTCGTGCAGTTCCTCGACCGGCAGCGGGCGGGCGAGGAAGTAGCCCTGGGCGCAGTCGCAGCCCTGTTCGCGCAGGAATTGCAGCTGCTCGGCATGCTCGACGCCCTCGGCGATCACCTGCAGGCCGAGGCTCTGGCCCAGGCCGATGATCGCCCGGCTGAGCAGCACGGCGTCGGCGTCGCGCGGCGCACCGGCGATGAAACTGCGGTCGACCTTGAGGATGTGCAGCGGGAAGCGCCGGAGGTAGCCGAGCGAGGAATAGCCGGTGCCGAAATCGTCCAGCGCCAGGCGCACGCCCAGTTCGGCGGCATGCCGCAGGTTGCGCTGCAGCAGCTCGCTGTCCTGCATCAGCAGCGTCTCGGTGATCTCCAGCACCAGTGAGCCGGGGGCGGCGCCGGTCTGTTCGAGCACCGCGTTGAGCATGGCGCAGAAGTCGCACTGCTGCAGCTGGCGGATCGACAGGTTCACCGCGCAGTGCAGCGCCGCGTGGCCCTGCTCCTGCCAGCGGCGCAGCTGCTGGCAGGCCTGGCGCAGGACCCACTCGCCGACGCGTACGATCTCGCGCGACTCCTCCAGCGCGGCGATGAACTCGGCCGGCGCCACCAGCTCGCCATCGTGGCGCCAGCGCAGCAGGGCCTCGGTGCCGACCAGCCGCGGCCGGGCGCCGTCGATGGCCCAGACCGGCTGGTAATGCAGGACGAATTCCTCCCGGGCCAGGGCCTGGGCCAGCGCGCTTTCCAGTTCAAGCTGGCGGGTCGCGCTGACCTGCAGGTTATCCGAATACAGCGCGAACTGGTCCTTGCCGGCCAGCTTGGCGCGGTACAGCGCCAGGTCCGCCGCCTGCAGCGCATCCAGCGGCTGGCCGTCGCGCATCAGCGGGGCGATGCCGATACTGGCACTCACCGACAGCGTGCGTTCGCCCAGTTGCAGCGGCTGGCGCAGGGCGACCAGCATGCGCTGGGCGACGCGCTCGGCGTCCGCCGCGCAGGCCAGGTCGCCAAGCAGCGCGACGAACTCGTCGCCACCGAAGCGCGCCAGGTGGTCGCCCGCGCGCAGGCACGAGGCCAGCCGCTGGGCGACGATCACCAGCACCTGGTCGCCGGCGTTGTGGCCGAGGCTGTCGTTGATCAGCTTGAAGCGGTCCAGGTCGATGAACAGCAGCGCTGAGTCGCGCCCGCGCGGCCGTCGGCGTACCGCCTGCAGCAGTTCCTCCAGATGCAGGCGGTTGGCCAGGCCGGTCAGCGCGTCGTGCCGCGCGGCATGCCGCAGGCCGGCCTCGGCGGCCTTGCGCGCGCTGATGTCGGTCTGCGAGCCGGCCAGGTGCCAGCCGCCGTGGCCGTCGCGCTCGGCGACGCCGCGCACCAGCACCCAGAGGTAATCGTCGCCGCCGCCACGGATGCGGTATTCGTGGGCCAGCGAAGCGCTCTCGCCGTTGAGGTGGCGGCCGATGGCATCGCGCAGCAATGGCAGGTCGTCCGGGTGCACACGCTCGAACCAGTCGCGGCTGTGGCCGCTGCCCAGCGGCGCGAGGCCGAGCATCTGCGTCCAGCGCTCGGAGACATACAGCCGGTCGTACTCGACGTTCCAGTCCCAGATGCCATCCTCGGTCCCGCGCAGGGCCCGCGCCAGGCGCGCCTCGCTGTCCTCCAGCGCCTGCCGCTGGGCGGCGACGTAGGTGTCGATGGCCAGGATCATGTCGAAGAAGACGATCTTCAGCAGGCTGCCGAACAGCGCACTCCGCTCGTCCTCGCCGAACAGCTGCTCGAGCATGTGGCCGAGGTACAGGCGGTAGGCCCCCAGGTACCACTCCAGGTCGATGCCGGCGCGCTCGTGGACCAGCCCGACCAGCAGGCGGTCGCGCACATAGTCGCGGTCGTAGGGCCCGCTGAGCAGGCGCTGGTAGTAGCTGAGCTGGCTGTGCTTGAGGCGCTCGAGGCTGGCCGGCGGGCCGAGCCGGGCCGAGGCCTCGGCGAACTCGGCCAGGTGGTCGTAGAGGCGCTCGACGAAGCGCGCCTGGCCAGCGGTCAGTGCCGGGTCGTTCGCCGCGCGACCGAGGCGTTCGCGGTCGGCCGCCTGCCACTGCAGGAAGCGCTTGCGCGTGAGGATGCGCTCCAGGTCCAGTCCGACGCGTTGCAGCACCGCGGTGAGCTGATCTTCCATGCTTGCCCTGCTCCGTCCATTGTCAGGCTGCCAGTTCCGAAGCAGCCTCCGCCGATCGGTGATGGCAAAACGAAGGCAAGGGTGCCAGCGGCGCGGCCGTGGCTTATTGACTCATATCAGCCCAACGCGGGCAGGGCGCCCGCCTGAGCCGGCGCCCGCCTCGGCTCAGGCGGCCTGGCGTGCGCCGAGTTCCTTCTTCAGGCGGGTGCGCAGCTCGGCCATCTGCCGGCCCATCTCCTCCAGGCGCGCCTGGTCGAACATCTCGCGCACCTCGGGGAACATGTCCGACTCCTCTTCCTCGAGGTGATGCTCGAGCAGCTCCTTGCAGACCTTGGCCCGGCCGGAGAACTCGACGCTCGCCGGATCGGTGGCCTTGAGGTCGGGCAATACCAGCGAGTCCACCGCGCGGTGTTCCTCCTTGGCCTCGTGGTACATCTTCAGCTCTTCCTTGCCGCCGGCTTCCTTGTAGGCGGGATAGAGCACCTGCTCCTCGAGCTGGGTGTGGATGGTGACCTCCATTTCCAGCTTGTGCAGCAGCTCGGTACGCGTCTTCACGGCGCGCTCGGTGGATTCGGTCAAGCGCGTCAGGATGTCCTTGAGGCGCTCGTGGTCCTCGATCAGCAGGTCGACGGCATTCATCGTTGATCCTCCAGGCTTGGCGGCGACCCGGGAGCCTCCCTCCCCCCGGGTCCGGCATCAGGCGTATTCGTAGGTGGGCAGGCCGGTGCGGCTCTGGCTCTGCAGGTGGGCGATGGCTGGGGACATTCCGGCTTCCAATGCCAGGTCGCGGCGAATCGAACTCACCAGCCATTCCAGCTGGGCGGCCGAGGAGGTCTGCCCGCGCGAGACGGCACGCTTGGCGATCACCTGATCGTCATTGCGCAGCGTCAGCAGCAGGCCACCGTCCGGGCGCGGGGTGGTCGATACGTCGAACTCGGGAAATGCGGCAGTCAGGAATTGCTGTGCAGCGGTCATTGTTATGTACTCCGGTTGGTTTCCAGCACCCGAGCACAGAGCAGCGATCATGCCAGCCTGTCCGCCTAGATAAAATTCATGTAAATCAGGTACTTATATAAACTGGCATAACAAAGGCACATTGCATAACGCAAGATCGCCAGGGCAGCGGCTTGCAAACTGCGGCACTCGTCACACTGCGCGGCGCCACAGGCTGGCCAGCCAGGGCTGCTGCGCGCGGGGCAGGCCGGGCGGCCGGTAGTAGTGTTCCAGCGCCTCGAAGCCGGCCGCCTCGACCAGCCGGCGCCAGCGCGGCCAGTCGTACCAGACGCCATAGCGCTCGCCCTGCCAGCCTTCCTGGTTGTCGCCCCGCGGGTTGGAGCAGAACAGCACGCCGCCGGGCCTGAGGGTGTCGTGCAACGCCCCCAGCACCCGCGGCAGCTCGGCGCTGGGCACGTGGAACAGCACCGCATTGGCGAAGACCCCGTCGAAGTGCGCGGCCGGCAGCGCGAGCGCCAGCAGGTTCTGCTGCCACACCTCGCAGCCGCTCTCACGGCGCGCCATCTCGACGAAGGGTTCGGTGGCATCCAGCCCGATGGCCTCGTGGCCGAGGGCACGGAAGGCCCTGAGGTCGCGCCCCGGCCCGCAGCCGAGGTCGAGGATGCGCAGCCGCCGGTCACCGGGCAGATGGCGCAGCAGCGCCTGGATGTTCTGGCTGACGTCGTGATCGCGGGTGCCTTCGCGGAACGCCTCGGCATTGCTGCGGTAGTGCTCCAGCGTGCGTTGCGCCACGCCGACCCAGGGTTGTTTGCGGTTCATGCGTGCTCCGTCCGATGGCAGGGGCCGCAGGCTACCTTAGTAGCAGTCGGCCGGCCTGCGAGTTCACCGTTGTAATCTCGGCGTTGCATACTGCGACGAGGCTCCGGCCGGCCGGGCAGCACTCGCCCGCTACCGCCCGGCTGGCGTGCTGAACTTTGGCCGAGGCGAACAGGCCCAATTGTTGCTCCGATTGTTGCTGAAGTGCTTGCAGCACACACAACCTGCTCGAAGTTCGAGAAAGCCCATGGCAGTGATGAACACCCGCGAAACCAAAGTCGTCCTGCTCGTCGAGGACGAGCCGCACATCCTCGATCTGCTCGCCGACTACCTGGCCGGCGAGGGCTACCGGGTGCTCGAGGCCGACTGCGCCAAGCGCGCCTTCGAGATCCTCGCCAGCAAGCCACATCTGGACCTGCTGGTCACCGACTTCCGCCTGCCGGGCGGCGTGTCCGGCGTGGCGATCGCCGAGCCGGCGCTGAAGCTGCGCCCCGAGATGAAGGTGATCTTCATCAGCGGCTACCCGATCGAGATCTACGAGACCGGCAGCAGCGTGGCCCGCTCGGCACCGGTGCTGGCCAAGCCCTTCTCGCTGGACTCGCTGCGCAGCCAGATCCAGCAGGTGCTGGCCGGCGACGCTGCGGCGCACTAACTGCCGCGCAGCGCCATCGGCGCCAGGCCCGGAAAAGACGAAGCCCGCTTTCGCGGGCTTCGTTCGGCTCGGCGGCTCAGTTGACCTTGGGGTCGAGCTCGCCGCTGGCGTAGCGCTGGAACATGCCTTCCAGCGAGATCGGCTTGATCTTGCTGGCATTGCCGGCGGTGCCGAAGGCTTCGTAGCGGGCGATGCAGATGTCGCGCATGGCGGCGACGGTCTTGGCCAGGTACTTGCGCGGGTCGAACTCGCTGGGGTTCTTGGCCAGGAACTCGCGGATCGCGCCGGTGGAGGCCAGGCGCAGGTCGGTGTCGATATTGACCTTGCGCACGCCGTACTTGATGCCCTCGACGATCTCCTCGACCGGCACGCCGTAGGTTTCGCCGATCTCGCCGCCGTACTCGTTGATGATCTTCAGCCACTCCTGCGGCACCGAGGAGGAACCGTGCATCACCAGGTGGGTATCCGGGATGCGCGCGTGGATTTCCTTGATGCGCTGGATCGACAGGGTGTCGCCGGTAGGCGGCTTGGTGAACTTGTAGGCGCCGTGGCTGGTGCCGATGGCGATCGCCAGGGCGTCGACCTTGGTCTTGGCGACGAAGTCGGCGGCTTCTTCCGGATCGGTCAGCAGCTGGCTGTGATCGAGCACGCCCTCGGCGCCGACGCCGTCTTCCTCGCCGGCCATGCCGGTTTCCAGGCTGCCCAGGCAACCCAGCTCGCCTTCCACGGAGACGCCGCAGGCATGCGCGAAGGCCACGGTCTGCTGGGTCACGCGCACGTTGTAGTCATAGTCGGCCGGGGTCTTGCCGTCCGCCTTCAGCGAGCCGTCCATCATCACCGAGCTGAAACCCAGCTGGATCGAGCGCTGACAGACGTCCGGGCTGGTGCCGTGGTCCTGGTGCATGCACACCGGGATGTGCGGGAATTCCTCGATCGCCGCCAGGATCAGGTGGCGCAGGAACGGCGCGCCGGCATATTTGCGGGCACCGGCCGAAGCCTGGACGATAACCGGGGAATCGGTCTTGTCGGCCGCTTCCATGATGGCGCGCATCTGCTCGAGATTGTTGACGTTGAAGGCCGGCACGCCGTAGCCGAATTCGGCGGCGTGGTCGAGCAACTGGCGCATGCTGATCAGTGCCATGTTTTCCTTTCTCCCGGTAGGGGTCGTGTGATCGTGTAGAGCCTGCCGCACTGGCCGACGCGGTTCAAGCGTGGCGCATGCGGCGCGGCATTGTAGTGGCGGCACCGGCAAATGCCAGTCCGCACCGGGTGTTCGCCCGGCTGCCTCGCTAGAAATTCACCAGCGATGCGCTGCAGCCGTGGGCCAGCAGCCTGTCGTCCGCGACGCGATACACCAGGGCGGTGCTGCCCTTGTCGTGGAACGCGACATTGCCGTCGCTATAGAAAGTCCCGAGCGTGGCAGGTTCCTTGCGCAACCGATGGATCGTGGCGTCGTCGCCGACCCGCAGGTCGACGGCGCTGCGCGCCTTGTCGGCATAACGCCAGGCAATGTGCTGGCCGCCCTGGCACTTCCAGCGCACGAAGGGTGCATCCGGCCCGGCCTGCCAGTGGGCGCAGCCGGCCAACAGCGGCAGGCCCAGGAACATCACTCGCAACGCTTTCATGGCACTCCCTGGCGCAAACGGCTCAACAGTCCTGCGGGTCATCGACAATCGGCGCGGTCGGATCGCCGGTGCTCTGCATCTCCAGGCGCTGGCTGTCCTGCGCGGTGGGCGTGCTGGCCGGCGGCGGGTCGATGACCTCGCAGGCCGAATCGGGGCCACCGCCGGCACAACCGGCCAGCGCCAGGACAGACGCGGTAATCAGGGCGAAACGCATGAGCCATCTCCCGTGCTGGTGCGTGACTGAACTACAGACCACGCGGGCCTGCCAGCGTTTCGCCGCCATCGCAACGGCGCGGAGCGCAAGGCGCGTCCGCGCCGCGGCGGCTCACTGGGCGCGCTGTTCCAGCACTTCCACGGCCGGCAGCACCTTGCCCTCGACGAACTCGAGGAAGGCGCCGCCACCGGTGGAAATATAGGAGATCTGCTCGGCAACGCCGTACTTGTCGATGGCCGCCAGGGTGTCGCCACCGCCGGCGATGGAGAACGCCGGGCTCTGGGCGATGGCCTGGGCCAGCACCTGGGTGCCGTTGCCGAACTGGTCGAATTCGAATACGCCGACCGGGCCGTTCCAGAGAATGGTCTGCGAGGCCTTGAGCATCTCGCCGAACATGGCCGCGGTCTTCGGGCCGATGTCGAGGATCATGTCGTCGTCGGCCACATCGCCGATGGCCTTGACCGTGGCCTCGGCGCTCTCGGCGAACTCCTTGGCGACCACCACGTCCACCGGCAGCGGCACGGCGACCTTGGCCGCGATGGCCTTGGCGGTGTCGATCAGATCGGCCTCGTGCAGCGACTTGCCGACCTTGTAGCCGGCCGCGGCGAGGAAGGTGTTGGCGATGCCGCCACCGACGATCAGCTGGTCGCAGATGTCGGCCAGCGAGGTCAGCACGTCGAGCTTGGTCGATACCTTGGAGCCGGCGACGATGGCCACCATCGGCCGCTGCGGCTTGTCCAGCGCCTTGCCCAACGCGTCCAGCTCGGCGGCCAGCAGCGGGCCGGCACAGGCGACCTTGGCGAACTTGGCCACGCCATGAGTCGAGCCCTGGGCACGGTGGGCGGTGCCGAAGGCGTCCATGACGAAGACGTCGCAGAGGGCAGCGTACTTCTGCGCCAGCTCGTCGGTGTTCTTCTTCTCGCCCTTGTTGAAGCGCACGTTCTCCAGCAGCACCAGCTCGCCCGGCTGGACCTCGACACCGTCCAGGTAATCCTTGACCAGCGGCACCTCACGGCCGAGGGCCTTGGACAGGTAGTCGGCGACCGGCTTGAGGCTGTCTTCCTCACTGTAGACGCCCTCTTCAGGACGACCCAGGTGCGAGCAGACCAGCACCGCGGCGCCTTTTTCCAGCGCCAGCTTGATGGTCGGCAACGAAGCCAGGATGCGCGCATCGCTCTTCACCGCGCCATCCTTCACCGGCACGTTGAGGTCCTCGCGGATCAGCACGCGCTTACCCTGGAGGTCGAGATCGGTCATCTTCAAAATGGTCATGTTGGTCTTCCTTAAGGTCGAGAAGCAGCGATGTTGCAAGCGCGTGCCGCTACGGGCGATGGGCCACGCGCAGGTAATGGTCGGTGACGTCGAGCATGCGGTTGGCGAACCCCCATTCGTTGTCGAACCAGGCCAGCAGGTTCACCAGGCGCGGGCCGGAGGCGCGGGTCAGGCTGCCGTCGACGATCGCCGAATGCGGGTCGTGGTTGAAGTCGCAACTGGCATGCGGCAACTCCGTGTAGGCCAGCAACCCCTGCAACGGGCCGCTTTCGGCGGCCTCGCGCAGCACCTTGTTGATGGTCTGCGCATCGGTATCGCGCGCCGTCTGCAGCGTGATGTCCAGGCAGGAGACGTTCACCGTCGGCACCCGCACGGCTTTGGCCTGAATCCGCCCGGAGAGTTCCGGCAGCAGGCGTTCGATACCTTTTGCCAGGCCGGTGGACACCGGAATCACCGACTGGAAGGCCGAGCGAGTGCGGCGCAGGTCATCGTGATGGTAGGCGTCGATCACCGGCTGGTCGTTCATCGCCGAGTGGATGGTGGTGATCGAGGCGAACTCGATGCCCACCGCATCGTTGAGCAGCTTGAGCAGCGGCACGCCGCAATTGGTGGTGCAGGAGGCGTTGGACACCAGCCGCTCGGTGCCGCTCAGCTGCCCCTGGTTGATGCCCATCACCACGGTGGCGTCGACATCCGCCGCGCTGGCCATCGGCTGGGAAAACAGTACCCGCGGCACACCGGCTTTGATGAAGCGCTCGCCATCGGCACGGCTGGTGTAGGCGCCGGAGCACTCCAGCACCAGGTCGACGCCCAGCGCGCGCCAATCGATGGCTTCCGGCGTCGACTCGCGCAGCACCTTCACGCAGTGCCCGTTCAGATGCAGGCAATCGCCGTCCACGCCCACTTCGCCGGGAAAGCGGCCGTGGGTGGAATCGAAGCGGGTGAGGTATTCCAGGCTGGCCATGTCGGCCAGGTCGTTGAGGGCAACGAACTGAAAATCGAAGGCCGCGCCGCGCTCGTAGAAAGCGCGCAGCACGCAGCGACCGATGCGGCCGTAGCCGTTGAGAGCGACGCGATAGGGACGGGCGTTGGCCATGGGGGTCGTCGATCCTGGCGGTGGAAAACCGCTGCGCGGGTTTTCCACCCTACGCAAGGGGGCGTGACGTAGGGTGGATGACCAGGGTCATCCACCGCCGCTCGATTCAGTCTTCCAGCAGCTCTTCGGCCACCGCGAGGATGTTGTCGACGGTGAAGCCGAACTCCTCGAACAGCTGGTTGGCCGGGGCCGACTCGCCGTAGGTGGTCATGCCGATGATGCGGCCGTCGAGACCGACGTACTTGTACCAGTAGTCCGCATGCGCCGCCTCGATGGCGATGCGCGCACCGACTTCCACCGGCAGCACCAGCTGCTTGTAGGCCGCGTCCTGGGCGTCGAACACGCTGGTGCAAGGCATGGAGACGACACGCACCTTGCGGCCCTGCTCGGTCAGCTTGTCGGCGGCCTGCACCGCCAGGCTGACTTCCGAACCGGTGGCGATGAGGATCAGCTCGGGCTCGCCGGCGCAGTTCTTCAGGATGTAGCCGCCGCGGGCGATGGCCGCTTCGGTTTCGTTGTCGCGTACATGGAACGGCAGGTTCTGCCGCGAGAAGATCAGCGCGCTCGGGCCGTCCTTGCGCTCGAGGGCGTGCTTCCAGGCCACCGCGGACTCGACCGTGTCGGCCGGACGCCAGGTATCCAGGTTCGGCGTGGTGCGCAGGGCGACCAGCTGCTCGACCGGCTGGTGGGTCGGGCCGTCTTCGCCGAGGCCGATGGAGTCGTGGGTGAACACGTAGATCACCCGCTGCTTCATCAGCGCCGACATGCGCACGGCGTTGCGTGCGTATTCCATGAACATCAGGAAGGTCGCGCCGTAGGGGATCAGGCCGCCGTGCAGGGCGACACCGTTCATGATCGCGGCCATGCCGAACTCGCGCACGCCGTAATACATGTAGTTGCCCGAGGCATCCTCGGCCACCACCGGCTTGCAGCCCTTCCACAGGGTCAGGTTGGAGCCGGCCAGGTCCGCCGAGCCGCCGAGCAGCTCCGGCAGCAGCGGGCCGAAGGCGTTCAGGCAGTTCTGACTGGCCTTGCGGCTGGCGATGGTTTCGCCCTTCTCGGCGACTTCGCGGATGAAGGCGCTGGCCTTCTCGGCGAAGTCCGCCGGCAGCTCGCCGGCCATGCGCCGCTTGAACTCGGCGGCCAGCGCGGGGAATTCGGCCTCGTAGGCGGCGAAGCGCTTGTTCCACTCGTTCTCGGCGTCGGCGCCCTTCTGCTTGGCGTCCCACTCGGCGTAGATCTCCGCGGGAATCTCGAAGGGGCCGTGCTTCCAGCCCAGAGCCTCGCGGGTCAGGGCGATTTCGGCCTCACCCAGGGCGGCGCCGTGGGACTCTTCCTTGCCCTGCTTGTTCGGCGAGCCGAAGCCGATGATGGTCTTGCAGCAGATCAGCGTCGGCCGGTCGCTCTTGCGCGCGGTCTCGATGGCCATCTGGATCTCGTCGGCGTCGTGACCGTCGACGTTGCGGATCACCTGCCAGCCATAGGCCTCGAAGCGGCGCGGGGTGTCATCGGTGAACCAGCCGTGCACCTCGCCATCGATGGAGATGCCATTGTCATCGTAGAAGGCGATCAGCTTGTTCAGGCCCAGCGTGCCGGCCAGCGAGCAGACTTCGTGGCTGATGCCTTCCATCATGCAGCCGTCGCCGAGGAACACGTAGGTGTTGTGATCGACGATGTTGTGGCCGGGGCGGTTGAACTGCGCCGCCATGACCTTCTCGGCCACGGCGAAACCGACAGCGTTGGCCAGGCCCTGGCCCAGCGGCCCGGTGGTGGTCTCGACACCGGCGGTGTAACCGAACTCCGGGTGGCCCGGGGTCTTGCTGTGCAGCTGGCGGAAGTTCTTCAGGTCGTCGATGGACAGGTCGTAGCCGGTCAGGTGCAGCAGCGAGTAGATCAGCATCGAGCCGTGGCCGTTGGACAGCACGAAGCGATCGCGGTCGGCCCACTGCGGGTTGGTCGGACTGTGCTTCAGGTGGTCGCGCCAGAGCACTTCGGCGATGTCCGCCATGCCCATGGGGGCACCCGGGTGGCCGCTGTTGGCTTTCTGCACGGCATCCATGCTGAGGGCGCGGATGGCATTGGCTCGCTCACGACGGCTGGGCATCGCTGAATCTCCTGCGGGGGTGTACGTAGAAAAAGGCGGCCATTTTCCCCTACCGGGGCCGGGGCGGGCAATGACTGTGTGGCGAAGGTCTACCCCGCCGCCCGCATGCGCCTGGATGCTCGATCAGTCCAGCAGTTGCACACCGAGGCCGCGAACGTCGGGCAGGTGCGCCAGCAGGTAGTCCTTCAGCCGGGCCAGCACCGGGTGGCGACCGCCGCGCGCCGGCCAGACCAGGTAGTAGCTGTCGCCCGAGCGCACCGCACGGTCGAACGGCAGCGCCAGGCTGCCGCGGCGCAGGTCGGCGGCGACCAGCGCCAGGTCGCCGATCGACACCCCGTGGCCCTGCGCCGCAGCGGAAATGCCGAGCTCCAGGGTGTCGAACAGCTTGCCCTGCTGCCAGGCGATCGCCTCGCCAAGCCCGACCCGCTCCAGCCAGCGGCGCCAGTCGCGGCAATCGCGCGACGGGTGGATCAGCTCGGCGCGGGCCAGGCGCGCCGCATCCCAGGGCCGCTCGCCGAGCAGCACCGGCGCGCAGACCGGCACCAGCCACTCGTCGAACAGCTTGAGTTGCTGCCAGTCCGCCGGAAAGCTGCCGTTGCCCAGCAACACCGCGCAATCGAAGGGCTCGCCGTGGAAATCCACCGAATCGAGGTCCATCCAGGCGCTGGTCAGTTGCACGCGCCGCTGCGGCTGCTCGCGGCCGAAGGCCTCCAGCACGTCCAGCAGCCAGCGCATGGTCAGCGTGCTCGGCGCCTTCAGGCGCAGCGCGCCTTCCTGGCGGCTGACGGCGATACAGGCGTTCTCGATGGCGCGAAAGCCCACCTTCAGCTCCTGCGCCAGCACCCGCCCGGCGTCGGTCAGCGACAGCCGCGAGCCGCGCCGTTCGAACAGCTGGCAGCCGAGGTTCTCCTCCAGGGTGCGCACGTGCCGGCTCACCGCGCTCTGGGTGATGCACAGGCTCTGCCCGGCGGCGGTGAACGAACCCAGCCGCGCAGCCACCTCGAAGGCGCGCAGGGCATACAGCGGCGGCATCCGCGGCGCGAGGCCGTCCCGTTCAGGCATGACTAAAACTCATCCTTGCCGCTGCTTTTTTCCATTTTTCCACCTCCCTGCCCGCCGCCAATACTGCGCCGGCGCCGGTTCGCCGTGCGCCCGACCATCAAAATCGCAGGGAAGGATGACATGCTCGACGACCAAAATGACCACCTGCTGTCCGCCGCCATCCGCCACGGCGGCCTGAGCGCCGGGCAGATCGCCCAGATCCTCGAGTTCCGCCTGCTCGGCAATCGCCAGGGCTTCCTGCTGCTCAAAGACCTGCCGATCGGCGAGATCCCGCCCACGCCGCCCTCGCGTGCCCGGCTGGACAAGCCCGACCGGCGCAGCGAGCAGATGCTGCTGCAGGCCACCGCGCTGCTCGGCGAGCCGATCGGCTACCGCCAGGAGTCCGATGGCAGCCTGGTCAACAATTTCTTCCCGCAGCAGGCCCAGGCCCGCGCCGCCACCTCCGACAGTTTCGACACCGAACTGGAGCTGCACACCGAGAACGCCTTCCATGCCGTGCTGCCGGACTACCTGGCGCTGCTCTGCCTGCGCCAGGACCCGGCGGCCGAGGCCATCACCTACATCGCCTCGGTGCAGCGCATCCTCGAGCACTTGAGCCACGAGGAGCAGGCCTTCTTCCTATGCGAGCCGTACAACTTCCTCTGCGACTACGGCCCGCGCGGCAAGAACCAGCGCATCGATATCGGCCGCCACCAGACCGTGCTCTACGGCGACCCGGACTGCCCGTTCCTGCGCCTGGATCCGCAGTTCATGCTGGCCGCCAGCGAGCCGGCACGGGCGCGGCTCGAGCAGCTGCGCGCGGTAGCCTGGCAGGTCGCCGAGCCGCTGCGCCTGCGCCAGGGCGACCTGCTGCTGATCGACAACCGCCGCACGGCCCATGCGCGCAGCGTGTTCAGCGCCAACTTCGATGGCCGCGACCGCTGGATGCAGCGCGCCTTCGCCGTGGGCAGCGGGCACTTCCTCACCGAGCGCCTGGGCCGGCGCTCGCGGGTCTTCGACCTGGTGACCGAGCTATGAACGCCACCTACCTGACCTTCGCCGCCGCGGTCGCCCTGCTGATCGCCTCGCCCGGGCCGGTGGTCGCACTGGTGGTGGCCGATGCCCGGCGCGTCTGGCCGCTGTGGACCATCCTCGGCGGCGTGCTCTCGGCGCAGTTGCTGATCATCTGCGCACTGCTGCTGATCTACCTGGCGCTGGACATCTCGCCGCTGCTGATCCAGTGGGGCCAGGTCATCGGCGGCCTGTACCTGATCTGGCTCGGCAGCGACGGCCTCTGCGGCGGCACCGCCGAGGGGGTGACCACGCGGCGCAGCGAGGCGCACTACTTCTGGCGCGCGCTGGCGGTCGGGCTGTCCAACCCCAAGGACATCCTGTTCTTTCTCGCCTTCCTGCCCGGCTTCATCATCCCCGGCGAGCCGTTCGCCCCGCAGGCCGCGGTACTGGTGCTGATCTGGGCGGCGATCGACGTCAGCATCCTGCTCACCTACGGCCTGCTGTCGCACCGGATCAGCGGCAACCGGCGCATCGAGCAGCTGCTCGACGTGCTGCCCAATTACTTCCTGCTCGGCCTCGGGCTGGTCTCCTGCAGCCTGGGTATCAGCCGCCTCTTGCAATGACCCTGCGGGCCGCAGGCCAATATCAAAACTTTTTGATATTGGCCTTGCTGTACGAAAAACAGCCGACTAGACTGCGCGGCCTATGAGCCTGCGCATATCCCCGCTCCATTTCGACGACAGCGACCAGCTCGCCGCCCTGTGCAAGGCCGGCGGCGACGCGCTGCGCCTGAAGGTGCTGCGCGCCCTGGCCAGCGATTCGTTCGGCGTGCTGGAGCTGGCGCAGATCTTCGCCATCGGCCAGTCCGGCATGAGCCACCACCTCAAGGTGCTGACCCAGGCCGGGCTGCTGGCCACCCGCCGCGAGGGCAATGCGATCTTCTACCGGCGCAACCTGCCGCAGCCCGACAGCCTGGGCGGCCGGCTGCACGCGGCGCTGCTCGAGGAAGTCGACCAGCTGCCACTGGCCGACGACATCCAGGCACGCATCGCCGCGGTGCATGCCCAGCGCAGCGCCGCCAGCGAGGATTTCTTCGCGCGCATGGCCGGCAGCTTCCAGGCCCGCCAGGACCTGCTCGCCGGTCTGCCGCAGTATCGCGACAGCGTGCTGGCGCTGCTCGATGCGCTGAACTTCGAGGCCAGCGCCACGGCGCTGGAAGTCGGCCCCGGCGACGGCAGCTTCCTGCCGGAGCTGGCCAGCCGCTTCCGCCACGTGGTGGCGCTGGACAACAGCCCGGCGATGCTCGAACTGGCCCGCGAACGCTGCGCACAGGCCGCGCTCGGCAACGTCGAGCTCAAGCTCGCCGACGCCCTGCACGACGACTGCCCGGCCGCCGACTGCGTGGTGCTGAACATGGTCCTGCATCACCTGGCGGCGCCCGGCGAGGCACTCAGACAACTGGCGCGGCTGGTCAAGGCGGGCGGCAGCCTGCTGGTCACCGAGCTGTGCAGCCACAACCAGAGCTGGGCCAGGGAGGCCTGCGGCGATCTCTGGCTGGGCTTCGAACAGGACGACCTGGCCCGTTGGGCCGATGCCGCGGGGCTCACGCCCGGCGAGAGCCTCTACATTGGCTTGAAGAACGGTTTTCAGATCCAGGTTCGGTCCTTCAGCCGACCCACCGCTGACGACCGCCTCACCCACCGGTAATTAGGAAACCGTTAGATGAGCGAATACTCGATTTTCACCTCCGAGTCCGTGTCCGAAGGGCATCCGGACAAGATCGCCGACCAGATCTCCGATGCCGTGCTCGACGCCATCATCGCCGAGGACAAGCACGCCCGCGTGGCCTGCGAGACGCTGGTCAAGACCGGTGTGGCCATCGTCGCCGGTGAAGTGACCACCAGTGCCTGGGTCGACCTCGAGCAACTGGTGCGCGACGTCATCGTCGACATCGGCTACAACAGCTCGGAGGTCGGCTTCGACGGCGCCACCTGCGGCATCATCAACATCATCGGCAAGCAGTCGGTGGACATCGCCCAGGGCGTCGACCGCTCCAAGCCGGAAGACCAGGGCGCCGGCGACCAGGGCCTGATGTTCGGCTACGCCAGCAACGAGACCGACGTGCTGATGCCGGCGCCGATCCGCTTCTCCCACGCGCTGGTCGAGCGCCAGGCCGAGGCACGCAAGAACGGCCTGCTGCCGTGGCTGCGCCCGGACGCCAAGAGCCAGGTCACCTGCCGCTACGAGAACGGCAAGGTGGTCGGCATCGACGCCGTGGTGCTGTCGACCCAGCACAACCCGGAGGTCAAGCAGAGCGACCTGCGCGAAGCGGTGATGGAGCTGATCATCAAGCACAGCCTGCCGGCCGAGCTGCTGCACAAGGACACCCAGTACCACATCAACCCGACCGGCCAGTTCGTCATCGGCGGCCCGGTGGGCGACTGCGGCCTGACCGGGCGCAAGATCATCGTCGACACCTACGGCGGCATGGCCCG
This sequence comes from Pseudomonas oligotrophica, assembly GCF_021726475.1. Taxonomy (GTDB): domain Bacteria; phylum Pseudomonadota; class Gammaproteobacteria; order Pseudomonadales; family Pseudomonadaceae; genus Stutzerimonas; species Stutzerimonas oligotrophica. The sequence goes on along the minus strand of NZ_JAKJRU010000001.1, from coordinate 641,001 downwards.
TCACGGCGGCGGCGCCTTCTCCGGCAAGGACCCGTCCAAGGTCGACCGCAGCGCCGCCTACGCCGGCCGCTACGTGGCGAAGAACATCGTCGCCGCGGGCCTGGCCGAGCGCTGCGAGATCCAGGTGTCCTACGCCATCGGCGTGGCCCAGCCGACCTCCATCTCGCTGAACACCTTCGGCACCGGCAAGCTCGGCGACGACAAGATCATCGCCCTGGTGCGCGAGCACTTCGACCTGCGTCCGTACGCGATCACCCGCATGCTCGACCTGCTGCACCCGATGTACCAGGCCACCGCGGCCTACGGCCACTTCGGCCGCAATCCCTACGAGATGACGGTGGGCGACGACACCTTCACCGCCTTCACCTGGGAGCGCACCGACAAGGCCGACGCCCTGCGCGCCGCGGCCGGCCTGTAACAGCGCCACGCAGCGCAAAAGCCCCGCCGGCGCGAGCCGTGCGGGGCTTTTTCTTTTCGCCAGCAGGCTCCCTCCAGCGCACTGCGACGCTTGGTCGCAGTGCGCGCCGCGCTTCTCAGCTGTGACGCGCCGCACACGCCAGCGGCAGCTGCGGAGCCAAGGGCCGGTGTGCTTTACCCTGCGAAACAGCCGCCCCTAGAATAATGGCAATTCGCCATCCAAGATGGTGGTCACGGATTGAACCAACGATCAGGGATAAGGAAACAGATCATGATCAAACGCTGCTGTCTGTCGCTCGCTATCGCCGCACTGCTTTCCGGTTGCCAGAGTACCGGTGAGCAATACCAGGCCGACGTCTTCGATGCCTCTCAGGTCAATACGCAGCAGGAAGCCCGGACGGTGAAGATCATCACCGTCTCGCCAACCAAGATCAAAGTCAGCAACGAAAAGAACAAGAAGGCCGCGATGATGGTCGGCGGCCTTCTTGGCGCCATCGGCGGCGCCGCGCTGGGCAACCGCAGCAACAACGACACGGCGATCGTCGGCGGTGTCGCCGGCGGGGCAGCAGGCGCGCTGGCCGGCTCGCTGGTCAGCGATACCACACTCGTGCCGGGCGTGCTCATCGGCTACTCCGAGGAAGGTAAGATCTTTACCTCGGCGCAGGTCGGCCGCCCATGTGAGTTCAAGACTGGCGAGATCTCGCTGATGGTGATGACCATCAACAACGAGACGCGCATCCAGCCGAACGCGACCTGTCCCGAGCCGCAGAAGGGCTGATCAATGAAACTCGCCCTTGTCGCCGCCAGCGCGCTGCTCATCGCGCTACCAGCCGCGGCCAACCAGTTCGAGCAGCTGCAACAGATCGAGCAGCAAACCCGCCAGGCCGAAGCCGCCGCCGAAGCCGAGCGCGCGCGCCAGGCAGCCGCCGCCCGAGCCCAGGCCGAGGCGCGCGAGCAGGCCGAGCGCCGCCAGCGAGCGGCCGCGCAACAGGCCGCGCAGAAGCGCGCCGATGAGCGCCGGGCCGCCCAAGATGCCGAACACAAGCGCATGCGCACCCGTGAGGAAGCCTTCGAGGACGAGTTGCGCCTGCTCGAACTGGAAGAGCGACGCCTGGAGCTTCAGGCCAAGCGTGCCCGCACTTCCCGCACCAACGACTACATCGATGCCGAGCTGCGCGAAAAAGCGGCACGTACTGACGTGATCCAGTCCGAGGCCGACTCGCTGCGCAACGTGACGTCCGGTACCAAGACCCTGCTGGAGAATGCAGGCGAAGCCGAAGTCAATCGTTCCAAGCGGCTGTTCGAATAAGACTCCATGGCCCCGCCTCGCCGGGGCCTTTCCGGGAAATTCCTACGATGATGCGTATCGCTTTGCTGGCTGCGGCCGGCCTGCTGTTGGCTGCCTGTTCGAAAGAAGAGCCGCTCCCGGTCGTTCCCCGGGTGGACCTCCACGGTCGCCTTGAGGTGGACGAGGCCAGGACGGCCGAGCGCCAGGCCGAGGGCATCGAGGGTTCGTACTACCGACGCGTGCTGAACGTGGCGGGCACGGAGATGAGCCTGGATGAGTTCCTGCGGCACCACTGCCCCGCCGACAACCGCCACCAGACCTGTGACAGGGCCCGGCGCATCAAGCGCATCGACGACGTCGCCGGGGCTACCCGCTTCCTGCCCAACGGGCTTTAGCCTACGCTCAGCGTAGGCCTCCAGGCGCCCAGCCGCCGCGCTCAGTTCTTCAACCGATACCCGGTGCGGAAGATCCAGCCAACCAGCACCAGGCACAGCGCCAGGAAGCCGAGGATCATCGCCAGGCTGATGCCGACGTTGATGTCCGAGACGCCGTAGAAGCTCCAGCGGAAGCCGCTGATCAGGTACACCACCGGGTTGAACAGGGTGATCTTCTGCCACAGCGGCGGCAGCATCTCGATGGAATAGAAGCTGCCGCCGAGGAAGGCCAGCGGGGTGACGATCAGCGCCGGGACGATCTGCAGCTTCTCCCAGCCGTCGGCCCAGATGCCGATGATGAAGCCGAACAGGCAGAAGGTAATCGCGGTGAGCACCAGGAACAGCGCCATCATCAGCGGGTGCTCGATCTGGTAGTCGACGAACAGCCGCGCGGTGATGAGGATGATCACGCCGAGGATCAGCGACTTGGTCGCCGCCGCGCCGACGTAGCCGATGACGATCTCGACGTAGGACACCGGCGCCGAGAGCACCTCGTAGATGGTCCCCGAGTAGCGCGGCATGTAGATGCCGAACGAGGCGTTGGAGATGCTCTCGGTGAGCAGCGCCATCATCACCAGGCCGGGGATGATGAAGGCACCGTAGGGGATGCCGTGCATGGCCTCCATGCGCGCGCCGATGGCCGAGCCGAACACCACGAAGTACAGCGAGGTGGAGATCACCGGGGTGGCGATGCTCTGCAGCAGGGTGCGCCAGGTGCGCGCCAGTTCGAACAGGTAGATGGCGCGGATCGCGTGGACGTTCATGTGCGGCTGCCCTTGACCAGACTGACGAAGATTTCCTCCAGCGAGCTCTGGCTCGACTGCAGGTCCTTGAAATCGATGCCCTGCTCGTCGAGCAGGCGCAGCAGGTCGGCGATGCCGGTGTGCTCGTGCTGCGCATCGAAGGTGTAGACCAGTTGCGTGCCGTCGGCCGACAGCTCGAGGCCGTAGGGTGCGAGCGCGGCGGGGACGGCCTCCAGCGGGCGCTGCAGGATCAGCGTCAGCTGCTTCTTGCCCAGCTTGTGCATGAGCACGTGCTTGTCCTCGACCAGGATGATCTCGCCCTTGCGGATCACCCCGATGCGGTCGGCCATCTCCTCGGCCTCCTCGATGTAGTGGGTGGTGAGGATGATGGTCACGCCGCGCGCGCGCAGGCCGCGGACCATCTCCCACATGTCGCGGCGCAGCTCGACATCGACGCCCGCGGTGGGCTCGTCGAGGAACAGAATCGACGGTTCGTGGGACAGCGCCTTGGCGATCATCACGCGGCGCTTCATGCCGCCGGAAAGGTCGAGGATGCGCGCGTCGCGCTTGTCCCACAGCGACAGGTCTCGCAACAGCTTCTCGATGTAGGCATCATCTGGCGCCTTGCCGAACAGCCCGCGGGAAAAGCGCACCGTCGCCCAGACGCTCTCGAAGCCCTCGTTGTACAGCTCCTGGGGTACCAGCCCGATCTTCGAGCGCGCGGCGCGGTAGTCGCGCAGGATGTCGTGGCCGTCGACCCGCACGCGCCCGCTGCCAGGGTTGACGATGCCGCAGATGATGCTGATCAGCGTGGTCTTGCCGGCGCCGTTGGGGCCCAGCAGGGCGAAGATCTCGCCCTTGCGGATCTCGAGGTCGATGGCCTTGAGGGCCGGGTGCCCCGAGGCGTAGGTCTTGGTGAGCTGCTCGATGGAGATCACGGATTGCACGGGCTCGTCGCTCCGAAGTGGGCCAGGGGCCGATTGTAGGAAAAACCGCTGCCGTCGGCTTGCCTGGCGGATCGCCCGACGAAGCTGACTTCGATCATGTCGGCCGGCCGGCGATGGCGCATGCTTGGCAGCGGCTTCAGGACTGATGCGCGAGGAGGCGCGATGAAACCCATCAAACTGACCTTTATCGGACTGTTCGTCGCGCTGGTCGCGCTGTGGCTGCTGGCCGACGACCTGCTGGTGGACCGCCTGCAGTTCTGGCCATTGCGCTCGACCATGGTTCACTTCAGCGGCGTGCTGGTGATGGGCGCGATGAGCGTGGCGATCTTCCTCGCCGCGCGGCCGGTGCGCATCGAGCCGCTGTTCGATGGTCTGGACAAGACCTACCGGCTGCACAAGTGGCTGGGCATCGCCAGCCTGGTGCTGGCGGTGGTGCACTGGGGCTGGGCGCAGATTCCCAAGTGGCTGGTCGGCTTCGGCTGGCTGGAGCGCCCGGCGCGGCGTGGCGCCGGGCAGGTGCACGAAGGCCTGGCCGGCCTGCTGCATAACCAGCGCGGGCTGGCCGAGAGCATCGGCGAGTGGGCCTTCTACGGCGCGGCGCTGCTGATCGTGCTGGCGCTGATCAAGCGTTTTCCCTACCGCTGGTTCTTCAAGACCCACCGCTGGCTGGCCGCGCTCTACCTGGCGCTGGTCGTCCACGCGGTGGTACTGATGCCGTTCGCCTACTGGAACACCCCGCTCGGCCTGGTGATGGGCCTGCTGCTGGCGGCCGGCAGCTGGGCCGCCGTGCTGTCGCTGATGCGCCAGGTCGGGCGCAAGCACCAGGTCGTCGGGCGCATCGCGCAGCTGACCTACCACCGCGACAACCGCGTGCTGCGCGTGGAGATCGGCCTGGAAGGCGCCTGGCCGGGGCACAAGGCCGGGCAGTTCGCCTTCGTCACCTTCGACCCCAGCGAAGGCCCGCACCCGTTCAGCATCTCCTCGGCATGGCGCAACGACGGCAAGCTCACCTTCGCCATCAAGGGCATCGGCGACTACACCCGCAGCCTGCCGCAGCGGCTGAAGGAAGGCGACGCGGTGACCGTCGAAGGCCCCTATGGCTGCTTCGATTTCCGCGGCCGGCGCAACGAGCAGATCTGGGTCGCCGGCGGCATCGGCATCGCGCCCTTCATCGGCCGCCTGCAGGCGCTGGCACTGACCGGCGGCGGCAGCAACGTCGAGCTGTTCTACTGCACCAGCGAGCCGGACCAGGCCTTCATCGAGCGGATCCGCCAGCTCGCCGAGCAGGCCCGGGTACGCCTGCACCTGATGGTCTCCAGCCGGGACGGCCGGCTGACGCCCCAGCGCCTGCGCGAACTGGCGCCGTCGTGGAAGAACGCCGACGTCTGGTTCTGCGGCCCGGCCGGCTTCGGCCAGAGCCTGCGCGACGACCTCATCGCCCGCGGCCTGTCGCCGCACGACTTCCACCAGGAGTTGTTCAACATGCGCTGACGCACGGCGCGCCCCGACCGGCTGCGTGACAATCGGCCGGTCAGTTCGGAGCAAGGATGCTCGTCATGCCACGCCTCTTCGCGGCGCTCGTCGCCGTCATCTCGCCCCTTGCGCTCGCCTGCCCGCCGTGGCCTGCCGAGCGCGCCAGCCAGGAAATCGCCGTGCTCGCGGCGAACATCGCCGAATGGGACGAGGCCTACCATCGCCGCGGCGCCAGCCTGGTGGCCGATGAAGTCTACGACCAGGCCCGCGCACGCCTGGAACGCTGGCAGGCCTGCTTCGCCGGCAGCGCCCCGAGCGCCGACGCGCTGGCCGGCGCCGGCGGGCCGGTGGTGCACCCGGTGGCGCAGACCGGCCTGGCGAAGCTCGCCGACGAGGCCGCCGTGGCAGCCTGGATGGCCAGCCGAGAGGGCCTGTGGATCCAGCCTAAGGTCGACGGCGTGGCGGTGACGCTGGTCTACCGCGACGGCGTGCTGCAGCGCCTGATCAGCCGCGGTGACGGCCGCAGCGGTCAGGACTGGACCGCCCACGGCCGGCACATCCCGGCGCTGGCCCGGCGCCTGCCCAGCCGGGGCGAACTGGTGCTGCAGGGCGAGCTGTACTGGCAGCTCGACGGCCACGTCCAGGCCGAAGAAGGCGGCGTCAACGCGCGCAGCCGCGTCGCCGGCGCGCTGCACGGCGAACGGATCGAACCCGCCACGGCGGCGCAGATCGGGCTGTTCGTCTGGGACTGGCCCGCCGGCCCGACGACCATGCAGGCGCGCCTGGACGGGCTGGCGGCGCTGGGCTTTAGCGCCACCAGGGCGTTCAGCCAGCCCATCCGAACCCCTGCCGAGGCGAGCGCCTGGCGTGAGCGCTGGTACCGCACGGCCCTGCCCTTCGCCACCGACGGCGTGGTGCTGCGCCAGGCCCGGCGACCGCCGGCCGGGCGCTGGCAGGCCGAGCCACCGGCCTGGGCGGCCGCCTGGAAATATCCGCTGCGCACGGCGCTGGCGCAGGTCCGCGCGGTGCACTTTCGCATCGGTCGCAGCGGCCGGATCACCCCGCTGCTGCTGCTCGACCCCGTGCAACTGGACGATCGCCGGATCAGCCGTGTCAGCCTCGGCTCGCTGCGCCGCTGGCGGGCGCTGGACCTGCTGCCCGGCGACCAGGTGGCGCTGTCGCTGGCCGGATTGAGCGTGCCGAAGATCGACCAGGTGATCAGCCGCAGCAGCCTGCGCGAGGCCGTGCAGGCGCCCGATCCGGCGCGTTACCACGCGCTCAGCTGCTGGACCCCCGAGGCCGGCTGCGAGCAGCAGTTCATCGCCCGGCTGGCCTGGCTCTCCGGCGACGCCGGGCTGGACATGCCGGGCATCGGCGAAGGCAGCTGGCGCAGGCTGCTGGCAGCCGGGCGCCTGCCGCACCTGCTCGCCTGGCTGGCGCTCGACGCCGAGGCGCTGCGCCAGGTCCCCGGCATCGGCGCGAAGCGGGCGCAGTCCATGCTGACGGCCTTCGCCGCGGCCCGTCGGCAACCCTTCGCGCGCTGGCTGGTCGCCCTCGGTGCACCGCCCGGCGCCGCGCCGCAGGCAGGCGAGAACTGGGCCTCGCTGGCCCGGCTCAGCGCCGACCAGTGGCAGGCCCGACCAGGCATCGGTACGACGCGCGCCGAGGCCCTGGTGCGTTTCTTCCGCGCGCCGGCCACCGAACAGCTACGCGCCCACCTGCAGGCGCAGGGTATCGCCGGCTTCGTCGATCAGGCACTTTCAGGCGCCGCTGGCAGTCGATAACTCTGTCCTGTTCTGCGGAGCCTACCCATGCATCACTGGCCTCTGGCCACCGTCCTGTTGCTGGCCAGTGGCCTGGCCGGCGGCGCTACCGGCGAGGGCTGCGCACAACGTCGCGAGCCGCTCAGCGCCGCGCTGCAGCAGGCGCGCCTGCAGGGCGACAAGGTCCGCCAGTCGGTGCTGGAGGAGCAGTTGCTCGAACTGAACGCGCAATGTCGCGGCCTGACCCGCCTGCAGCCCGGGCATGCCAGCCGCGAGCGCGCCTCGCGGCTGGTCGAGCGGCGCGAGGCGGAGCTGCGCGGCGCCCTGGCCGGCGGCGATGCCCGGCGCGTCGAAGACAGCAAGCGACGCCTGGACCAGGCCCGGCAGGCCCTGCAGGAGCGGGCCGGCGCTCAGTAGACGCGGAATTCCTGGTGGCAGCGCTCGCAGGCGTCCTCCACCTGCTGGAAGGCCGGGGCGATGCCCTCGGCGGTCAGCGCTGCGCCCGCGGTCGCGCTGACCAGCGCCGCGGTCTGCTGCTCCAGCGCACGGGCCAGTTCATGGAAGCGCTCCTGCTTCTGCCAGACCTCGTCGCGCGCGTCGCTCTGCGCTTCCTTGACCTCGGGATAGTGCTGCCAGGGCTGGCGCGACAGCTCGTCGAGCTTGGCCGCACCGGCGGCGAAGGCCTGCGCATCGAAGGCGATGCGCCCGCGCAGCATGCCGCCCAGGTCCTCCTTGGTATCGAGCATCTGCTGGTAGATGGCCTTGCGCTTGCCCAGCGGCGAGTTCGGGTCGATACGGTCGCAGCCGGCAAGGCCGGTCGCCACGAGAAGCACGGTAAGGCACAGCAGTTTCGACTTCATGGTTCACCCAGGTGCGCTAATGCAAGCCGGCGATTATCGCCGCTCGGGTGAAGCCGGACAAATGAGACAAGGCGACTCAGCGCGACCACTGCCCGCCGGCACGTTCGCAGTCGATCTTCGCCTGGGCCCGGTCGCTGGCGTGGTAGTGGTAGGTGACGATGCGTGCCTGCTCCGGCACCTGGTCCGGCCAGGTGCCATTGTCGGCCTGGCTGCCGGCCGAGTGCTCGTTGGCCAGGGTCTCGGCGGTCATCGGCGCCGAGCACACGCCGAAATGGCCGGCCGGGCAGCTGTCGCGCAGCTCGCGCCGGGTGTTGCCGACGTCCTCGCCGTCGCTGCAGGTCCAGCGCATCGCATCGCCGTCGTCCAGGCTCTCGAATTCGAAGCATTTTTCCGTCACCACCGGCGCCGGCACCGCGCCGGATGCCTCGCTGTGGACGTAGCAGGACTGCGCGGCGGCAGGACCGCCGAGCAGGATGGCCAGGATGGCGGAGGCGATCGGCAGCGACCGGTGCATGGCGAGCTCCTGGCGCGTGCATCACGCGCGGTGGAAAAGACGGTGGCCTTGGCCTTGTGACCTGCCGGCAGCGGGCAAGGTTCGCGTCGTCGCGCTTGGGTATCGCCGCGGGCTGCGGCTATACTCAGCGCCGTTTTACCCGGCCGACTCCGCTTCGGCCGTGCCCGCCACCCGGCCGAGGGGCGCTGCAGCAGGTCACACCTGTCAGGCTCGACCGGGGCGTTTATCGAAAACGCATCAACGGCGCCCATTCGCACAAGCCACGAATGGAGACTCATTGCATGAGCGCTGTCATCACGCCTGCCGGTTTCAACGACTACAAGGTTGCCGACATTTCCCTGGCCGACTGGGGCCGCCGCGAGATCATCATCGCCGAGTCCGAGATGCCGGCACTGATGGGCCTGCGCCGCAAGTACGCCGCCGAACAGCCGCTGGCCGGCGCGAAGATCCTCGGCTGCATCCACATGACCATCCAGACCGCGGTGCTGATCGAGACGCTGATCGCCCTCGGCGCCGAGGTGCGCTGGTCCTCCTGCAACATCTTCTCCACCCAGGACCAGGCCGCCGCGGCCATCGCCGCCGCCGGCATTCCAGTGTTCGCCTGGAAGGGCGAGACCGAGGCGGAGTACGAGTGGTGCATCGAGCAGACCATCCTCAAGGACGGCCAGCCGTGGGACGCCAACATGGTGCTCGACGACGGCGGTGACCTGACCCAGATCCTGCACGACAAGTACCCGCAGGTGCTCGAGCGCGTGCACGGCATCACCGAGGAAACCACCACCGGCGTGCATCGCCTGCTCGACATGCTCAAGGGCGGCACCCTGAAGGTGCCGGCGATCAACGTCAACGACTCGGTCACCAAGAGCAAGAACGACAACAAGTACGGCTGCCGCCACAGCCTCAACGACGCCATCAAGCGCGGCACCGACCACCTGCTGTCGGGCAAGCAGGCGCTGGTGATCGGCTACGGCGACGTGGGCAAGGGCTCGGCCGCCTCGCTGCGCCAGGAAGGCATGATCGTCAAGGTCTCGGAAGTCGACCCGATCTGCGCCATGCAGGCCTGCATGGACGGCTACGAAGTGGTCTCGCCGTACCTCGACGGCGAGAACGACGGCACTGAAGGCTGCGTGGACAAGGCGCTGCTGGGCAGGATCGACCTGATCGTCACCACCACCGGCAACGTCAACGTCTGCGACGCGAACATGCTCAAGGCGCTGAAGAAGCGCGCCGTGGTGTGCAACATCGGCCACTTCGACAACGAGATCGACACCGCCTTCATGCGCGCCAACTGGGGCTGGGAAGAGGTCAAGCCGCAGGTGCACAAGATCCACCGCACCGGCAAGACCGTCGACCCGACAAACGATGACTACCTGATCCTGCTGGCCGAGGGCCGCCTGGTGAACCTGGGCAACGCCACCGGCCACCCGAGCCGGATCATGGATGGCTCCTTCGCCAACCAGGTGCTGGCGCAGATCCACCTCTACAACGAGAAGTTCGCCGACCTGCCGGTGGCCGAGAAGACCCAGAACGTCACCGTCATGGTCCTGCCGAAGAAGCTCGACGAGGAAGTGGCGCTGGAGATGGTCAAGGGCTTCGGTGGCGTGGTCACCCGCCTGACCGGCAAGCAGGCCGAGTACATCGGCGTGACCGTCGAAGGCCCGTTCAAGCCGGACAGCTACCGCTACTAAGCAGGTCACGTCACAGGCTGCGAGGCGCCAGGTGCGCTCGCGGCCTGCGGCTTGCAGCTCAAGGAATTCCTGTATGACCTCTTCGAACCGCCCTTCCATCAGCTTCGAGTTCTTCCCCACCAAGACCGATGCCGGGCATGAAAAACTGCTGAACGTGGCCCGCCAGCTGGCCGGCTACCACCCCGACTTCTTCTCCTGCACCTACGGTGCCGGCGGCTCGACCCGCGACCGCACGCTCAATACCGTGCTGCAGCTCGACAACGAGGTGAAGGTGCCCACCGCGCCGCACCTGTCCTGCGTCGGCGACAGCAAGGACGAGTTGCGCAGCCTGCTGAATATCTACAAGGACGCCGGCATCCGTCGCATCGTCGCGCTGCGCGGCGACCTGCCCTCGGGCATGGGCCTGGCCAGCGGCGAACTGCGCTTCGCCAACGAGCTGGTGGAGTTCATCCGCGCCGAGACCGGCGAACACTTCCACATCGAGATCGCCGCCTACCCGGAAATGCACCCGCAGGCGCGCAATTTCGAGGATGACCTGGCCAACTTCGCGCGCAAGGCCAAGGCCGGCGCCAGCAGCGCCATCACCCAGTACTTCTTCAACGCCGACTGCTACTTCTACTTCGTCGAGCGGGTCCGCAAGCTGGGCGTGGACATTCCGATCGTCCCGGGCATCATGCCGATCACCAACTACAGCAAGCTGGCGCGTTTTTCCGACGCCTGCGGCGCGGAGATCCCGCGCTGGGTACGCAAGCAGCTGGAAGCCTATGGCGACGACATCCAGAGCATCCAGGCCTTCGGCGAGCAGGTGATCAGCCAGATGTGCGAAAAGCTGCTGGCCGGCGGCGCACCCGGGCTGCACTTCTACACGCTGAACCAGGCCGAACCGAGCCTGGCGATCTGGAACAACCTCAAGCTGGACCGCTGAAAGCGCACTGCGCCGCCCATTCGCGGGCGGCGCAGTGAACCTGCGGGATGCGACATTGTCCCAGCATTGCGGATTGCGAAGCTCTGCTATACTCCGCGCTTCCGCCAGGCCTACGTCCGGATGCCGCCCTTCTTCATCGCGGCAGAACCGGACGGGATCGCACGCCAGTCGCGATTCGAGCCCGGCATGATCATCCCAGGGCCAAGCCCTCTACAAGACAGGATCTCTCATGTCCTTTGCTTCCCTCGGTCTCTCCGAGGCTTTGGCCGGTGCCGTCGAGGCCGCCGGTTACACCCAGCCTACTCCCGTGCAACAGCGGGCGATTCCCGCCGTGTTGCAAGGCCGCGACCTGATGGTCGCCGCCCAGACCGGCACCGGCAAGACGGGCGGCTTCGCCCTGCCGGTGCTCGAACTGCTGTTCCCCAACGGCCACCCGGACCGCGAACACCGCCACGGGCCGAAGCAGCCGCGCGTGCTGGTGCTGACACCGACCCGCGAGCTCGCCGCCCAGGTCCATGACAGCTTCAAGCTCTACGCCCGCGACCTGCCGCTGAAAAGCGCGGTGATCTTCGGCGGCGTTGGCATGAACCCGCAGGTCCAGGCACTGGCCAAGGGCCTCGACGTGCTGGTCGCCTGCCCCGGCCGCCTGCTCGACCTCGCCGGCCAGGGCAGCGTCGATCTGTCCCACGTGGAAATCCTCGTGCTCGACGAAGCCGACCGCATGCTCGACATGGGCTTCATCCACGACGTCAAGAAGGTCCTGGCCCGCCTGCCGGCGCAACGGCAGAACCTGCTGTTCTCGGCGACCTTCTCCAAGGACATCATCGACCTGGCCAACAAGCTGCTGCGCGACCCCGAGCGCATCGAGGTCACGCCGCCGAACACCACCGTCGAGCGCATCGAGCAGCGCGTGTTCCGCATCGCCGCCAGCCACAAGCGCGCCCTGCTCGCACACCTGATCACCCAGGGCGCCTGGGAGCAGGTGCTGGTGTTCACCCGCACCAAGCACGGTGCCAACCGCCTGGCCGAATACCTGGAGAAGCACGGCCTGCCGGCCGCGGCGATCCACGGCAACAAGAGCCAGAACGCCCGCACCAAGGCGCTGGCGGACTTCAAGGCCAACGCCATCCGCATCCTGGTCGCCACCGACATCGCCGCCCGCGGCCTGGACATCGACCAACTGCCCCACGTGGTCAACTTCGAGCTGCCCAATGTCGAGGAAGACTACGTGCACCGCATCGGCCGTACCGGCCGCGCCGGGCGCAGCGGCGAGGCGATCTCGCTGGTCGCCCCGGACGAGGAGAAGCTGCTCAAGGGCATCGAGCGGCTGACCCGACAGAGCATTCCGGACGGCGACCTGCTGGGCTTCGACGCCACCGCCGTCGAGGCGGAGAAGCCCGAGGCCCGCGAGCCGCGCCAGCCCCGCCAGCCGCGCGGCGAACGCAAGCCCCGCGCCGAGAAGGACAAGCAGGACGCCGCCGCCTCGAGCGAAGAGAAGAAGTCGCGCAACCGCCGCGGCGGCAAGGGCAAGGCGAAGAAGCCGCGCGACGCCGCCGCCGAGCCGGCGCAGGCGATCACCCGGCCGCCGCAGCTGCCGCCGGAGCGTGACCCCGAGGAATTCCTCGACGACGAGGTGGACAACTTCGGCAACCGTGTCGACTACGTCAGCCCGTTCCAGAACAAGAACGGCCGTGGCCGGCGTCCGGCCAGCGGCAATGGCTCGCAGCCGCGCGCCGGGGCTGCCGCCGGTGCCGGTGCTGGTGGCGCACGCGGTGCCGGGCGCGGCAAGGGCCAGGGCAAGGGCCAGCCGCAGGGCCAGGGCGCCAAGTCGCAGGGCGGTCGCAACGGCCAGCGGCGCAAGACCGAGCCGCGCCGCCACGAACCGGAAGCGGCTCCGCGTCAGGAAGTGGTCAAGCCGGAGAAGCAGCCGGTGATCATCCACAAGTCGCGTGGCGGGCTGATCAGCGCCGAGATGCTCGACCAGCTGCCCTCGCGCCGCAGCGACGGCGAGAAGCCGGCCCTGCTGACGCGCAACCGCTGAGGCGAAACCGCACCCTGCCCCAACGAAGAACCCCGCCATCAGGCGGGGTTCTTCGTTTGCGGGGAAGCGAACGCGGCGACCCTCAGCCCTGCTCCTGCTCCTGCTCCGCCGCCGGCTGCGCCGCGGTGGTCTCCTGCCAGCCGCCGCCGAGGGCCTTGAACAGGTTGATCTCGCTGGCCAGCTGCGCCAGCCGGTCGCTGATCAGTTGCTGCTGCGCCTCGAACAGCTGGCGCTGGGCGTCGAGTACCGTCAGGTAGCTGTCCACGCCGGTGCGATAGCGGCGCTCGGCCAGCTCGTAGTATTCCTCGCTGGTGCGCACCAGATCGCGCTGCGCCTGCACCTGCCGCTGGTAGGTGCCCTGCGCCGCCAGCCCGTCCGCCACTTCGCGGAAGGCCGTCTGGATCGCCTGCTCGTAGTTGGCGACCTGGATGTTCTGGCTGATCCGTGCGTAGTCCAGGTTGGCGCGGAGCTGCCCGGCATTGAAGATCGGCACGCTGATGCTCGGCGAGAAGGTCCAGTACTTCGAGCCGCCCTCGAACAACCCGGACAGTTCGCTGCTGGCCGAACCCGCCGCGCCGGTCAGGCTGATGCGCGGGAAGAAGGCCGCGCGCGCCGCGCCGATGTTGGCATTGGCCGCACGCAGCTGGTACTCGGCCTGGCGAATGTCGGGGCGCTGCTGCAGCACGTCCGACGGCAGGCCCACCGGCAACTGGCCCAGTTGTTCGCGGTCGAGGCCGAAGCCGCCGCGCACGCTTGCCGGAATCCCCTGCCCCAGCAGCAGTTCCAGCGCGTTGCGATCCTGGGCGACCTGCCGCGTGTAGCGCTCGATGCTGACCCGCGCGGTCTGCACCGCGCTGCGCGCCTGGCGCAACTCGAGGGCCGAGGCGACGCCGACGTCGAAGCTGCGCTGGGTCAGCGCCAGGCTGCGCTCGTAGGTCTCGAGCGTGTCGCCGGTAACGTCGAGCAGGGCCTGGTCGGCCTGCAGCGTCAGCCAGGCGTTGGCCACGCTGGCGATCAGGCTGACCTGGGTGCTGCGCTGCGCCGCCTCGCTGGCGAAGAACTCCTCCAGCGCCTGCTCGCGCAGGCTGCGCAGGCGGCCGAACAGGTCCAGCTCCCAGGACACGCCGAAGGTGGCGCTGTACTGGCTGCTGACGGTCGGTTCGCCGCTCATGCTCAGGTCGCCCGGCGTGCGCGTGCGGGTACCGCCGGCATCGGCGCTGATCGCCGGCAGCAGGTCGGCGCGCTGGATGCGATAGAGCGCGCGATAGGCCTCGACGTTGAGCGCGGCCGCACGCAGGTCGCGGTTGTTCTGCAGCGCGACGCCGATCAGTTCCTGCAGCGCCGGGTCGCGGAAGAACGCGCGCCAGCCGAGGTCGGCGGCCTGCGCCTGCCCCGGCTGCGCCTCGTAGGCCGGGCCCTGCGGCCAGGCGGCGGGTACCGGGGCCTCGGGGCGCTGGTAGTCGGGAATCAGCGAGCAGCCGCCGAGCGCTGCCAGCAGGGCCAGACCCAACAGGGACTTGTTCACGATGAGCTCTCCTGCGCGCCTTTCTCGGCGGGCTTCTTGCGGTCGAACAGGCCGGCGACCAGCACGTAGAACAGCGGGATCCAGAAGATCGCGAGCAGCAGCGCCGAGAGCATGCCGCCGATCACCCCGGTGCCGATGGCATGCTTGCTGCCCGAGCCGGCGCCGCTGGCGATGGCCAGTGGGACCACGCCGAGGATGAAGGCCAGCGAGGTCATGACGATCGGCCGCAGACGCATGCGGCAGGCCTCCACTGCGGCATCGACCAGGCTCATGCCCTGTTCGTGCAGCGCCTTGGCGAACTCGACGATGAGGATCGCGTTACGCGCCGACAGGCCGATGGTGGTCAACAGGCCGATCTGGAAGTAGACGTCGTTGGACAGCCCGCGTCCGTAGGTCGCCAGCAGCGCACCGATGATGCCCAGCGGCACCACCAGCATGACGGCGAACGGGATCGACCAGCTCTCGTAGAGCGCCGCCAGGCAGAGGAAAACCACCAGCAGCGACAAGGCGTAGAGCGCGGTGGACTGCGAGCCGGCCAGGCGTTCCTCGTAGGACAGCCCGGTCCAGGCGATACCCACGCCCGGTGGCAGCTGCGCGGCGATCTTCTCGACCTCGGCCATGGCCTCGCCCGAGCTGTAGCCGGGGGCCGCGGCGCCGAGCATTTCCATCGCCGGCACACCGTTGTAACGCGACAGCTTCGGCGGGCCGTAGACCCACTGGCCGCTGGCGAAGGCGCTGAACGGCACCATCTGGCCGTCGGCGTTGCGCACGTACCACTTGTCCAGGTCCTCGGGGTTCATCCGCGCATCCGAGCGCCCCTGCATGTACACCTTCTTCACCCGGCCGCGGTCGATGAAGTCGTTGACGTAGCTGCCGCCCCAGGCGATCGACAGCGTCTGGTCGATCTCCGCTAGCGACACGCCCTGGGCGCGCGCCTTCTCGTCGTCGATGCTCAGCTGGAACTGCGGTTCGTCGCGCAGGCCGTTGGCGCGCACGCCGGCGAGCTTGGGATTCTGCCCGGCCAGCTGCAGGAACTTGTCGCGCGCCTGGCTCAGCACCTCGTGGCCGACGCCGGCACGGTCCTGCAGGAACACGTTGAAACCGGTGGCATTGCCCAGTTCCATCACCGCCGGCGGGGCGAAGGCGAAGGCCAGCGCATCGCGGAAGGTGAAGAAGCGCATCTGCGCGCGCTGCGCCAGGTCGAACACGCTGTGGCCCTCACCGGCGCGCTCGCCCCACGGCTTGAGGCCGATGAACGCCAGGCCGGAGTTCTGCCCGCGGCCGGCGAAGTTGAAGCCGTTGACGGTGAACACCGAGCGGACCACGTCCTGTTCCTCGGTGAGCAGGTATTCGCGCATCTGCCGCAGCACGTCGTAGGTACGCTCGGCAGTGGAGCCGGCCGGGGTCTGCACCTGGGCGAACAGCACGCCCTGGTCCTCTTCCGGCAGGAAGGAGGTGGGGATGCGGGTGAAGGCCCAAGCCATCACGCCGACGATCGCCAGGTACAGCAGCAGGTAGGGCGCCTTGCGCCTGAGCATCGCCTGCACGCCGCGCTCGTAGCGACCGACGCCGCGCTGGAAGCTGCGGTTGAACCAGCCGAAGAAGCCGCGCTTCTCGTGGTGCTCGCCCTTGGCGATCGGCTTGAGCAGCGTTGCGCACAGCGCCGGGGTGAATACCAGCGCCACCAGCACCGAGAGCGTCATGGCCGAGACGATGGTGATCGAGAACTGCTTGTAGATCACCCCCGTCGAACCGGGGAAGAAGGCCATGGGCAGGAACACCGCCGAGAGCACCAGGCCGATACCCACCAGCGCGCCCTGGATCTGCCCCATCGACTTGCGCGTGGCCTCCACCGGCGACAGTCCTTCCTCGCTCATCACCCGCTCGACGTTCTCCACCACCACGATGGCGTCGTCCACCAGGAGGCCGATGGCCAGCACCATGGCGAACATGGTCAGGGTGTTGATGCTGAAGCCGAACGCCGCGAGGATGCCGAAGGTACCGAGCAGCACCACCGGCACCGCCATGGTCGGGATCAGCGTGGCGCGGAAGTTCTGCAGGAACAGGTACATCACCAGGAAGACCAGGACGATGGCCTCGAACAGCGTGTGCACCACGCCCTGGATCGATTCGGAAATCACCGGCGTGGTGTCGTAGGGGTAGTACACCTTGACCCCGGCCGGGAAGAACGGCTCCAGCTCGGCGATGGTCTGGCGCACGCCCTTGGCGGTGTCCAGCGCGTTGGCGCCGGTGGCCAGCTTGATGGCGATACCGGTGGCCGGCATGCCGTTGTACTCGGCGCTGATGCTGTAGTTCTCGCCGCCCAGCTCGACACGGGCGACGTCGCCCAGGCGCACCTGGGAGCCATCGCTGTCGACCTTGAGCAGGATGTCGCGGAACTGCTCGGGGGTCTGCAGGCGCGTCTTGCCGATGATGGTCGCGGTCAGCTGCTGGCCCTTCACCGCCGGCAGCCCGCCCAACTGGCCGGCGGATATCTGCACGTTCTGCGCCTGGATCGCGCTCTTCACGTCCACCGGGGTCAGCGCGTAGTTGTTCAGCTTGGCCGGATCGAGCCAGATGCGCATGGCGTACTGCGAGCCGAACACCTGGAAGTCGCCGACGCCCTTGGTCCGCGACAGCGGATCCTGGATGTTGGAGACGATGTAGTCGGCCAGGTCGTTCTTGTCGAGCCGGCCATCCTCGGAAACCAGCGCCACCACCAGCAGGAAGTTGCGCACCGCCTTGGTCACCCGGATGCCCTGCTGCTGGACCTCCTGCGGCAGCAGCGGCGTGGCCAGCTGCAGCTTGTTCTGCACCTGGACCTGGGCGATGTCAGGGTCGGTGCCCTGCTCGAAGGTCACGGTGATGCTCATGCTGCCGTCGGAGTTGCTCTCCGAGCTGATGTAGCGCAGGCCGTCGATGCCGTTGAGCTGCTGCTCGATCACCTGCACCACGGTGTCCTGCACGGTCTGCGCCGAGGCACCGGGGTAGCTGACCTGGATGCCGACGGCGGGCGGCGCGATGCTCGGATACTGGTTGATCGGCAGGTTTAGGATGGACAGCCCGCCCGCCAGCATGATCACCAGCGCGATCACCCAGGCGAAGATCGGCCGGTCGATGAAGAATCTGGACATGGACTAATCCTCAGCCTTCTTTGGCCTGGCCGGCGGGAGCGGTCCCGCCTTGCGGATCCACGTTGCCGGCCGGCACCGCCTTGACCTCGACGCCCGGCTGGATGAACTGCAGGCCCTCGGTGATCACCCGGTCACCGGCCTGCAGGCCCTCCTCGACCAGCCAGCGATTGCCGACCGTGTGCTGGACCTTGAGGGTGCGCAGTTCCACCTTGTTCTCGGCGTTGACCAGCATGGCGGTCGGCTCGCCCTTGGCGTTGCGGGTGACGCCCTGCTGCGGCACCAGGATGGCCTCGTTCTTCAGGCCGGCCACCAGCCGCGCATGCACGAACATGCCCGGCAGCAGCAGGCGATCCGGGTTGGGGAAGGTCGCGCGCAGCGTCACCGAGCCGGTGCCGGGGTCGACCGAGACCTCGGAGAACTCCAGGGTGCCCTCGTGGCCGTACTGGCTGCCGTCCTCGAGCGTCAGGGTGACCTTGGCGGCGTTCTCGCCGGCCTTCTGCAGGCGGCCCTGCTCGAGGTCGCGGCGCAGCGCCAGCAGGTCGCGCGCCGGCTGGGTGACGTCGACGTAGATCGGGTCGAGCTGCTGGATGGTGGCCATGGCATCGCTCTGGCCGTTGCTCACCAGGGCCCCCTCGGTCACCGCGGAGCGGCCGATACGCCCGGCAATCGGCGCCAGCACCTTGGTGTAGCGCAGGTCGATGCGCGCGCGCTCCACCTCGGCCTCGGCCTGCAGGCTGGCCGCGCGGGCCTCGTCGTAGGCCTGGCGGCTGACCGCCTGGTCCTTGACCAGGTCGGCGTAGCGGTCGGCCAGCGACTTGCTCGAGGCCAGCTGCGCCTGCGCGCTCTTGAGCGTGGCCTCGTAGACCGACGCGTCGATCTGGTACAGCTGCTGCCCGGCCTTGACCTCGCTGCCCTCGGCGAACAGGCGCTTCTGGATGATGCCGTTGACCTGCGGGCGCACCTCGGCGATCCGGTAGGCATGGGTGCGGCCGGGCAGTTCGGTGGTCAGCGCGTAGGGTTCGGCCTGCAGGGTGACGACACCGACCTGCGGCGCCGGTTGCTGCTGGGCCGGGGCTGACTGCTCATCGCAGCCGGCCAGCAGGGCGGCGAGGGACAGAACGGAAACCAGAGCAGCACTGGCTGGCTTGATCGACATGGGTAACCTCATTCAGAAGCTGGCCGGCCATGGCGGCGAACGCCGCGGCGCAGGGCGAAGACCCGGAAATATACTTACATCCATGATTGTCTGTAAACCGCCGAAGCGGCTGGAATGCGCATCCCATCCACGCTCACGGCCATAAGGCCACAACGCAAAACGCCGGCACGAGGCCGGCGTTGTCCCGCGCGGCGACGCTTACTGGCGCACGCCCTCGACGGAGATGATCAGGTCCACGGTCTGCGAGGCCGGGCCGAGGTCCATGCTGATGTCGAAGTCCTTCAGGCGCAGCGTGGTGCTGCCCTCGAAGCCGGCGCGGTAGCCGCCCCAGGGGTCGTCGCCCTCGCCGATGAATTTGGCGGCGATCACCACCGGCTTGGTCACGCCGTTGAGGGTGAGGTTCCCGTGGATGTCGGCGCTGCCCTCGCCGGTCGACTTCACCGAGGTGGACTCGAAGGTGGCGGTCGGGTGCTTGGCGACATTGAGGAAGTCGTCGCTGCGCAGGTGCTTGTCGCGCTCGGCGTGGTTGGTGTCGACGCTGGCGGTCTGCAGCGACACCTGCACCTTGCTTGCCTCGGGCTGGGCCGCATCGAAGCTGAAGCTGCCGTCGAAGTCCTTGAAGGTACCGTACAGCCAGCTGTAGCCGAGGTGGCTGATCTTGAAGTTGACGAAGGCGTGCTGGCCTTCCTTGTCGATCACGTAGTCGGCGGCCAGGGCCTGGCCTGCGAAGAGTGCCGAGCCGAGTGCCAGGGCGGCGAAGGTGCGTTTCAACATGCGGATGTTCTCCTTTGGATAGTCAGTGGCGGCCCAGCATGCGCTTGAGCGTCGCGTCACGGTCGATGAAGTGGTGCTTGAGGGCGGCCAGGGCGTGCAACACGGCGAGGATCACCAGCGCCCAAGCGAGGTATTCATGCAGCAGGCCGGCGACGTCGGCCTGTCGCGGAATGGACGTCACCAGCGCCGGGACCTCGAACCAGCCGAACACCTCGACCGGCCGCCCCTTGGCGGTGGAGATCAGGTAGCCGCTGGCCATCACCGCGAACAGCCCCAGGTAGAGCAGGCCATGGCCCAGGCGGGTGAACAGGCGCACCGCGCTGCCGTGGTTTTGCAGCGGCGCCGGGCGCGGGTTGAACAGCTTCCACACCAGGCGCAGCAGCATCAGCATGAACAGCAGCACGCCGATGCCCTTGTGCAGGTCCGGCGCCTTGCGATACCAGGCGCTGTAATAGTCGAGGCCGACCATCCACAGCCCGAGGCCGAACAGCCCGAACACCGCGACGGCGATCAGCCAGTGCAGCAGGATGCTCACCAACCCGTAGTCGCGCAAAGTATTACGCCATTGCATGAACCAGCTCCCTTCTTCGATTGCACAAGCCTAACGACAAACCTATCGGCGTAGAGCGCAGTTTTTCGCTCCATATGATCGACTCGCTCGATAACCGACCCTCCTCGCGCCACGCCAGCGCGCCCCGTTCTGCTAGGCTGCCGCGTTGCCGAACGAGGAGCCGAACACCATGAGCCTGAACCAGATATGGATGCAACGTGATCTTGCCGTGCTCTGGCACCCGTGCACCCAGATGAAGGACCACGAGCAGCTGCCGCTGATCCCGATCCGGCGTGGCGATGGGGTCTGGCTCGAGGACTTCGACGGCAAGCGCTACCTCGACGCGGTCAGCTCCTGGTGGGTCAACGTGTTCGGCCACGCCAACCCGCGCATCAACGCGCGCATCCGCGAGCAGCTCGACAGCCTCGAGCACGTGATGCTCGCCGGCTTCAGCCACCAGCCGGTGATCGAGCTCTCCGAGCGGCTGGTGGCGCTGACGCCACCCGGGCTGGAGCGGGTGTTCTACACCGACAACGGTTCGACCGGCATCGAAGTAGCGCTGAAGATGAGCTACCACTACTGGCGCAACGCCGGGCAGACCGACAAGAAGCGCTTCGTCACCCTGACCAACAGCTACCACGGCGAAACGGTGGCGGCGATGTCGGTGGGCGACGTGGCGCTGTTTACCGACACCTACAAGCCGCTGCTGCTCGACACCTTCAAGGTGCCCAGCCCGGACTGCTACCTGCGTGCCGAAGGGGTGAGCTGGGAGGACCATTCGCGCGCCATGTTCGCGCACATGGAGCAGACCCTCGCCGAACACCATGCCGAGATCGCCGCGGTGATCGTCGAGCCGCTGATCCAGGGCGCCGGCGGCATGCGCATGTACCACCCGGTCTACCTCCAGCTGCTGCGCGAGGCCTGCGATCGCTACGAGGTGCACCTGATCCACGACGAGATCGCCGTCGGCTTCGGCCGCACCGGGACCATGTTCGCCTGCGAGCAGGCCGGCATCACCCCGGACTTCCTCTGCCTGTCGAAGGCGCTGACCGGCGGCTACCTGCCGATGGCCGCGGTGCTGACCACCGACCGCGTCTACCAGGCGTTCTACGACGACTACGAAACGCTGCGCGCCTTCCTCCACTCGCACACCTACACCGGCAACCCGCTGGCCTGCGCCGCGGCGCTGGCGACCCTGGACATCTTTGCCGAGGACAACGTGATCGAGGCGAACAAGGTGCTGGCCGCGCGCATGGCCAGTGCCACCGCGCACCTGGCCGGGCACCCGCATGTCGCCGAGGTGCGCCAGACCGGCATGGCGCTGGCCATCGAGATGGTGCAGAACAAGGCCAGCCGCACGCCCTACCCCTGGCAGGAGCGGCGCGGCCTGAAGGTCTACCAGCATGCTCTGGAGCGTGGCGCGCTGCTGCGGCCGCTGGGCAGCGTGGTGTACTTCCTGCCGCCGTACTGCATCACCGAGCAGCAGATCGACTTCCTCGCCGAGGTCGCCGAACAGGGCATCGAGCTGGCGACCCGCGAGCGGGTCAGCGTGGCGGTGCCCGGCGATCGCTATCCGGGCTTTCGCGACCCGGGCTGAGCACTCGCGCGAGGCGCTACAATCCACGGCCCAGCCCACACACCACTGAAAACCTATGCGACTTTCCCGCTTCCATGTCGACCTGCCCCTGTCCCTCGGCCGCCATCTGCTGCCGGACGCACAGGCCCATTACATCGCCCGCGTGCTGCGCCTGGCCGCCGGCGACGCGGTGCAGCTGTTCGACGGCAGCGGTCAGGAGTACCGCGGCCGGCTGGCCGAGGTGGGCAAGAAGCAGGTACAGGTCGAGCTCGAGGAGCAGCTGCCGGGGCTCGCCGAATCCCCCCTGCGCATCCACCTGGGCCAGGGCCTGTCGCGCGGCGAGCGGATGGACTGGGCGATCCAGAAGGCCACCGAGTTGGGCGTCAGCGAGATCACGCCGGTGCTCAGCGAACGCTGCGAGGTGCGCCTGAACGACGAGCGCGCCGACAAGCGCCTCGCCCACTGGCGGCAGATCGCGATCAGCGCCTGCGAACAATGTGGCCGCTCGGTGCTGCCGGTCATTCATGCGCCCATGGCGCTGGGCGACTGGCTGGCCGTCGAGGCGACGCTCAAGCTGGTGCTGCACCCGGTCGCCGAGCCCCTGGCCAGCCATGCGCCGCCGCGCGAACTGGCCTTCCTGATCGGCCCGGAGGGCGGACTGAGCGACGCGGAAGTCGAGCAGGCCCGTCAGCGCGGCTTCCTGCCGGCCCGCCTCGGCCCGCGGGTGCTGCGCACCGAGACCGCGCCGGTGGTGGCGCTGAGCGTCGCCCAGCACCTGTGGGGCGACCTGGCAGGCTGAGGCTGCAGGGGCCGCGTCGCGCTCAGCGCGACTGGCGCCCGCCCCGCACCGGAGTCACCCGGCTGCTCAGATCAGGCCGGCGTCGGCGAGCTTCTGCTCCAGCGCCACCAGGTCCGGAATGCGCGCCTGGGCGTCGCCAAGGTCCACTGCATCCAGCTCCAGCGGGCCCAGCGGCACCTCCGAGCGCGGCAACCCGGCATCGACCTTCAGCGAACGCGGGATGCCCTGCACCAGCAGGGCGATGAACTGCACGTGCTCGCGGCCGCCCAGCGCATTGAGCACCACCACCCGCGCGCCCGGGCCGATGCGCGGCTCGCCGCCGGTGGCCGCCTCGAAGCACAGCAGCGGCAGCGTGAGGTCGCGCCACTGCACCTGGCCAAGCAGCCAGGAAGGCAATCCGGGCGCCGTCTGCGGCGTACGGTAGGCAATCAGCTCGGCGACCAGCACGTTGGGGATCAGCAGGTGGCGGTCAGCCAGCGGCACCAACAGGCAGTTGAGGCTGGCCGGCGCCTCGGTGGATACGACCGATTGGGTCATCGATGGGTCCTCAGGACGGCATGGCAGCGCAGGCTTGCTGCGCGAAGTGGTTGACCAGGGCCTGGGCCAGCTCGCGCGGGTCGCCGCTCAGCGAACTGTACCCGCCCTCTCGCAGGGTGTCCGGCATGCTCGAGCAGGCGCAGGACTCGGCGCGCTGCGTCCAGATCTGCCCGCCCTGGCGCAGCAGGTAGGCTGCCGCGGCGCTGCCGTCGCTGCCCATGCCGCTGAACACGATGGCGCCGCAGCGCGCACCGAAGTGCTGGGCGAGATTGAGCATCATCTGGTCGATCGACGGGCTATAGGGCTCGGGCCAGCCACGCGGACTGCGCTGCAGGCACAGCTGATCGTCGAAGCCGAGTTCACGGGCGATCGGCGCGACCACCACCTCGCCGCAGCGCACCCGCTCGCCGTCGCGGCACGGGCTGACCCGCCACTGGCTGTGCCGGCCGATGACCTGACACAGCGTCGCCTCGAAGCTCGCCTCGATGTGCTGCGCATAGATGAAGCCCACCGGTAGCCCGGCGGGCAGCGCATCGAGGAAGGCCTTGACCGCCTCCGGCCCGCCGAGGGACGCGGCCAGCAGCCAGACCTCCTCGGCCGCCTCGTCGGCCAGCGGCTGCGCGTCGCGCAGGCTGGCCGGCAAAGCCAGGACACCGCTACCGCCGCTGCCGCCGCGCAAGCCCTCCAGGCGCGGGCCGATCTCGCGGCTCGGATCGCCCACCAGGCGCTTGAGCTTGCCGAACAGCCGGCGCTCCCAGCGCGGATAGTGCTCCGAATGGCGCTCCGGCGCATGGCCTTCGCCGAACAGCACCCGGCTGTCGCGTTCCAGCAGCGCATCCACCAGGGGCGAATCCTCGGTCTGCGCCAGGTCGACCAGCCAGAGGTCGGCCTCCGCGCCCTCCAGGTCGGCCAGTTCCATGCGCGCCGGGTCGCTGTTGAGCACCACCCGGTAGCCGTTGGCACCCAGCGCCTGCTGCAACACGTGGCGCTGTAGCGAGGTGTCGGCGAGCACGGCGATGCGTGCCGGGCTGGTGTCAGCCATTGCGCTGCACCAGCTGCTCGATGCTCTCCAGCAGCAGCGATTCCTGGTAGGGCTTGCCGAGGTACTGGTTGACCCCGATGGCCAGGGCACGGTCGCGGTGCTTCTCGCCGGTGCGCGAGGTGATCATGATGATCGGCAGGTCCTTGAGCCGTTCGTCGTGGCGCACCAGCGAGGCCACCTCGAAGCCATCCATGCGCGGCATCTCGATGTCCAGCAGCATGATGTCCGGCTTGCGCTCCTGCAGCTGGCTGATGGCGTCCACCCCGTCCTTGGCGGTCATCACGTTCATGCCGTTGCGCTCGAGCAGGCGACTGGTGACCTTGCGCACCGTCACCGAGTCGTCCACCACCATCACCAGCGTCGGCCGGCCGTGCTCGGGCTCGGCCACTTCGGCCACCTGCGGCAGCAGGCGCGGCCGCTGCTGCAACTGCAGCTGGGCGTGCAGGGTGCGGATGGTCGCCAGCAGGTCGAGAATGACCACCACGCGGCCGTCACCGAGGATGGTCGCGCCGGAAATCCCCGGCACGCCGGCGAACTGCGGGCCCAACCCCTTCACCACGATTTCCCGCGAGCCGGCCAGGCTGTCGACCTGCACTGCCACGCTGTGCTCCTTCGAGCGCACCAGGATGACCGGCAGCGGCAGGCTCTGGCCCACCAGCTTGGGCCGCTGGCCGTTGCTCAGCAGATCACCCAGGTAGCGCAACTCGTAGGCCTGCCCGGCATATTCGAAGCGCGGCGCACCGGGCTGGTAGTAGGCTTCGAGCTCGTAGGGCGAGACCCGCACGATGCCCTCGATGGTATTCAGCGGGATCGCATAGAGGTCTTCCCCGGAATAGACCATCAGCGCGCGGTTCACCGATACGGTGAACGGCAGGCGGATCAGGAAGCGCGTGCCCTGCCCGGCTGCCGACTCGATGCTCATCGAACCGCCAAGCTGCTTGACCTCCGAATGCACCACGTCCATGCCCACGCCACGGCCGGAAATCTGCGTGACCTGCGCCGCGGTGGAGAAGCCGGCCTCGAGGATGAACTGCAGGATCTCGTGCTCGGTGAGGTCGCTGTCGGCGCTCATCAGGCCGCGCTCGATGGCCTTGCGGCGCACCGCGGCGAGGTTGATGCCGGCACCGTCGTCGCTCAGGGTCAGCAGGATGTCGCCGCCCTCGCGGCCAAGATCCAGGCGGATCGTGCCCTGCTCCGGCTTGCCGGCGGCACGCCGCGCGGCGATCGGCTCGATGCCGTGGTCGACCGCGTTGCGCAGCATGTGCTCCAGCGGCGCGACGATGCGTTCGAGCACGCTGCGGTCCATCTCTCCGGTGGCGTTGCCGACCACGAACTCGACCTGCTTGCCGAGCTCGGCGGCAACCTGGCGGACGATGCGCCGCAGGCGCGGCACCAGGCGCTCGAAGGGCACCATGCGCGTGCGCATCAGGCCTTCCTGCAGCTCGGTGTTGACCCGCGCCTGCTGCAACAGCAGGGTCTCGGCATCGCGGTTGCGCGCGGCGAGGGTTTCCTTCAGGTCCAGCAAGTCGGACGCCGACTCGAACAGCGAGCGCGACAGCTGCTGCAGCTGCGAGTGGCGGTCCATCTCCAGCGGGTCGAAGTCGTCGTAGCCGGCGCGCTCGGCCTCGGCCTGGTAGCGACTGAGGATCTGCGCCTGGGTCTCGGTGTCGAGGCGGCGCAACTGGTCGCGGACCCGCTCGATGGTCGCCTCCATCTCGCCGAGGGTGAAGCTGACGTCGCTGACCTGCTGCTCGACGCGCCCCCGGAAGATCGAGGTCTCGCCCGCCAGGTTGACCAGGCCTTCGAGCAGCTCGGCCGGCACCTTGATCATTTCCTGCGGCGCGCGCCGCGCAGCCGCTTCCTGGGCCGCCAGCTGCGCCCGGCGGATGAACGGCAGGATCTTGGCCGGGGCCTGGCTGGCCGGCTCCGCCAGGTTGGCCGCGGCGACGATCGGCTGTGGCAGCTGCGCCACCGGTGCCGGCTCGCCGAGCGCAGGCTGCTCCGGTTCGGCGTCCGCGGCCAGCAGCGAGCGGATCCGCTCGACGCCCTGCTGCAGCGCCTCGTAGCCTTGCTGGACGGTCAGGTAGAGGGTATCGGCCCAGGGCGCACCCTGCTGCTGCGCTTCGATCAGGCGCAGCTCCAGTGCATGCGCCAGGTTGCCGAGCTCGGCCTGCCCGGCCAGGCGCGCACCGCCCTTGAGCGTATGCAGCACGCGCAGCATCTCGCTGATCTGGCGTTCGTCGCCACCGGCCGCATCCCAGCGCCCGAGCGCCGCTTCCATCTGCTCGAGCAGCTCGTCGGCTTCCTCGACGAAGATGTCGAGGATCTCGGCTTCGGCCGCCGGGTCGGGCTCGGCCACCGCCCGCAAAGTCACCGCACCGGGCTCGCTCAGGCGCTCGTCCGGGTTGCGCCGAAAGCGGCCAATCGCCTCGATCTGCGCCTTGCCGTCGGGAACCGGCGCGCCACTGCGCACCGCGTCGAGCATGCCGGCAAGGGCGTCCTGGGCGCCGAGCAGCAGTTCGAACAGGCTCGGGCTGGCTCGATAGCTACCCGCGCACAGGCCTTCGTAGAGATACTCCAGCTCATGCGCCAGGTCGCCGACCTCACGGATGTCGGCCATCCGCGCGCCACCCTTGAGGGTGTGCAGGTCGCGCTGCAGCGCCTCGAGCTCGAGGCTGTTGTCGAGATCGGCCATCCAGCGCTGCAGGCCTGCCGCGGCGCTTTCGATCAGGTCCAGGCCTTCGTCGAGGAAGATCTCGACCAGCTCCGGGTCGCGCTCGGGGGCAGCGGTGTCGACGGTGGGCACGCCTGGCACGACGTCGTCCGCCTCGCTGGCAACGGCCGCCGTCTCGGCAGGCAGATCGTCGTCCTCGGCCGGCTCCGGCGCGGCCAGCGATGCACTCGCCGGTTCGCCGCCATCCTCGACCACGGCCACTGGCTCGACGGCATCGGTCGCATCCAACGCGACCGGCGTGCCCTGGCGGTAGGCGCGGATCGCCTCGACCAGCTGGGTTGCCGCCGTCATCGGCTGCTGCGCCTGGAGTTGGTCGAGCTGCTGGGCAAGCTGGTCGTGACTGCGGTGCAGCAGGCCGGCGAGTGCCGGGCAATGCAGGTAGCGCCCGTCGGTCAGGCCCTCGTAGAGCGACTCGAGCTCATGGGCCAGATCGCCGATCGGGCGGATGCCGGCCATGCGCGCACCGCCCTTGAGGGTGTGCAGGTCGCGCAGCAGCGAGGACAGGGTGAGCTGGTCGGACGGCTGGGCAAGCCAGCGCTCGAGGGCGTCGGCGGCGCTTTCCAGCAGGTCGACCGCCTCGTCGAGGAAGATCTCGACCATGTCCTCGTCGAGATCTTCCAACACCACGGCCGCCTCGACCGCGGCCGGCGCTACCGCCGGCATCGATTCGCCGGGTGCGCCTGGCGCGACTGGCTCGGTGACAGGATCGGCCGCCGGCTGCTCGGCTGGCCGCGCCTCGGCCTGCAGCGCCTGCAGGCGGGCCACCAGTTCCGGCTGTGCCGTCACCTGCAGGGCCGCGGCGACCTGGTCCATCATGCCGACCAGGGCTTCGTGGGCCTGCTCGATGCCGTCGAAGAAGCGCTCGCTGACTGCCAGCCGCCCCTCCTGGACCAGGCCGTAGAGTGCCAGCAGGGCCTGGCAGAGGTCGTCGATCTGCGCCAGGTCGGCCATCTTCGCGCCGCGGCCGAGGGCCGTCAGCTCGTCGAGCAGCGCACTCAGCTCCTGGCGCTCGGCCGGGTGCTCGCGCCAGCTGCGCAGCAGCGCCTCGGCGTCGAGCAGGATGTCCATGCCTTCGGCCAGGAAGCGGGCGATCACGCTGGGGTCGCGCGCCTCGCCCTTGTCGTTCTCCGTGCGCACGGCAGCTTCCGCCAGGCGGCGCTGATGCAACTCCTGCACGCGCCCCAGGAAGTCCGCGGCATCCGGGATCGGCGCCAGGGGGCGCTCGCCCAGCTGTGCCAGGCCCTGGCGCAGCAGGTGCTCGGCCTCGTGCAGCAGCTCGGCCTCGGCCAGGTCGATCTGCAGCAGGTTGTTCTTGTACTCCTTGACCATGCGTTCGAGCGGCATGGCGATTTCCGCCACCGGCAACACGCCAGCCATGTGCGCGCTGCCCTTGAGCGTGTGCAGGGCGCGCTGCAGCGCGTCGGTCACCGGTTGCGGCAGACGCTGGGCGCAGTCGGCAAGGAAACCGACCAGGGTGGTCAGGTGGGTCTCGGCCTCGTTGCGAAAGATCTCCAGCAGCTGCGGGTCGAGCTCGTCCTCGGCCGCCACGCTCTCGCTCGGCGTCGCCGCGGTCGGAGCCGTCGGCGCGGGTAGCTGGCCCTTGGCCAGGGCATGCGCCGCGGCGGCCAGCCGGTCGACGTCGTCACGCTGGCGCTGGGCCTTGGCGGCGAACTCCTCGACCAGCTCGGGCATCAGCGCGACGACATCGGTTACCACGCGACGCACCGGTTCCTGGGCCTCGATGCTGCCATCGAGTACCCGATTGAGCAGGTTCTCGATGGACCAGGACAGCTCGCCGATAACCAGCGCGCGGACCATCCGCCCGCTGCCCTTGAGCGTGTGGAAAGCGCGTCGGATCTCGACCAGCGCCTCGCCCTCATCGCCGGCCAGCCACTGCGGCAGGAAGCTGCCGATGGTCTCCAGCACCTCGGCCGCTTCCTCGATGAAGACCTCGAGCAGCTCGTCGTCGACCGGCTCCTCGTCCGCCGGCGGCGGCAACAGGCTGGGTGGTGCCTCCTGTGCCGGCGGGTTGATGCTGGCGACCGGCGCGGCCATCACCTCCGCGAGCGTCAGCGCTGTGGCCGCGACCGGCTCGGCGGCGGGGGGTTCGGCACGCGCGGCGGGCAATTCGACCTCGGGCAACTGCAGGTCGATCAGCTCGGCATCGTCCCATTCGCTCGCCAGCGCATTCCCCGATGGCTCGTCGGGCAGCTCCCACTCGCCGAACGGCTCGAGTTCCGGCGCGGGCTCGTCCTGCGCCGCCAGGCCTGCGTCGAGCATCGCGGGAGGCTGCTCCGACGGCGACAGCTCGTCGCCCTCGTCCAGCCAGAATTCCGACGCTTGCGGAGCCGAGAACAGCTCGGTTTCGCCGATCGGCTCCTCGCCCGGTTGCGGTGCATGGTGTCCACCAACACCCGCCATAGCGGCAGGCGTGGGTGCCCCGCCGTCGAACCAGTCGGCAAATTCGTCGACGCGGTTCGCTGGCAGCGTTTCGTCCACCGGTTCGGACGGCACGACCGCCGGCGTCTGCTCGTCGGGCAGCACCTCGATTTCCTCGACGTCCGGCATGGCCGGCGCAGCAGCCTGCGCATGCGCCGGCTGCCCGCCCTCGACCGGATAGCCCAGGCTCTGCAGGCTTTCGGCCGCCACATCGAGAATCATGTCGCCCTGGCTGCCGCAATCGTCGGCGAGCCGCTCGAGGTAGTACTCGACACTGGTGATGGCATCGGCCAGGCCATCCAGGCTCTGCCAGTCGGGGATTGCGCGGCGCGCCAGCAACTGCTCGTTGATGTAGTGGTTGCACGCCTGCAGCAGCGACGCCGCGCGCGGCAGCGGGATCATCGCCAGGCCGCCACGCGCCTGGGTCAGCAGCTCGGGCACGCGGGCCAGGTGCTCGTGGTTCCACTGCGAGGCGATGAACTCGATGATGGCATCCTTGGCCTGCTCCAGCGCAGTGCGTGCCTCCTTGATGACCAACTGGTGGATGCGCGCCACGTCGGTGGTCGGCAGGTGGCCCTCTTCGCCACGCTCCTCGGTACTGCCGACCATTCCGGCCAGGGTGGCCTCGACGTAGAGCAGCGCACCGGCGATGTCCATCAGCGTGGCGTCGTCCACCTCGCGCGCGCCATCTGCAAGGCTTTGGATGAGCGCGATCTGGTCGAGGATGATCCGCCGCGGCTGGGCGAAGCCAAGCACCGCCAAGGTATCGGCGATCTGCTTGAGCGGCGCCTGCAGGCCACCCAGTTCGGCGATGGCCTTGCGCTCGCCGCGCACGAACAGGTCGAGGCTGTCCTTGACCCTGACCAGCTCCTCGCACAGCGCGGTGACCACCGAGCGCATCGCCCCACGGTCCGGGCCGGCCAGCTGGGCGCGTTCCTGGTCGACGATGGCGGTGTCCGGCAACGCCTCGTCGAGGCGATAGCGTGCCTTGATCTCGCGCACGCGCGGCGACTGCTCCGGCGCCTTGGCAATGTAGAACAGCAGGTTCTTGATCAGCTCGTCGGCCGCCGGCTGGTTGAAGCCCTCGGCACCCTGCTCGACCAGGCGCTTGAACTCACGGTCGACCTGGCGCAGCAGCGTGCGGATGGAGGCGCTGTTGGCGATGCCTCCCCCGGCCAGGGACTCGATGAAGCCGGCGGAAATCTGCCAGAGCGGCGCCAGCGGGGCATCCTGGCAGAGCTGCTCGAGGCGCACGAACACCCGCGCCATGTAGCCGAGGTTGGCCGTCATGTCCTGGTTGCGGATGATCCCGACCAGTGCCGCCTGCTGCATCTGGCGCAGCTTGCGCAGCAGCACCGGCAGCTCCTCGGTACGCAGCCGCTCGACCGACTCGCTCGACAGCGCCGGCAGGCGGCTCGACAGATCGGGGGCGAACAGGCTGGTCTCCGACAGCAGCTTCTCGCCGCGCGCCGCGCGCAGGTCATTGAGCAGCGGCAGCACGACCATCGGCAGGTCGCGGCGCGCGCTCTGGATGCGGTCGAGATAGGCCGGCAGCTGCAGGATCGCCTGCATCAGCACTTCGAGTGATTCGACCCGGTTGGCCACGCGCTCCTCGAGCAGCGCCCTGGCCAGCTGCTCCATCTCCTCGGCCAGCAGGGCGGCGCCGAAGAACTCGACCATCTGCAGCGTGCCGTGCACCTGGTGCACGTAGGTCAGGCAGAAGCGCATCTGGGTCGGGTCCGCGGGAGACTCGACATAGGCCTCAAGCGCCTGGCGCGCCTGCTTCAGCGTCTCGGCGATCTCGCCTTTCACCCACTCCAGGGCGACATAATCGTGCCGATCACCCATAGCGACTCCGCTCATTGTTTTGTCCGGATAAAGGCCAGAACCCGATCATCGGCCAGCGGCTGCAGGTCCGGATGCTGCCAGCCGACCATTTCCCCGACGCCGACCAGCAACAGGCCCCCTGGCGCAAGGCGCTCGGCGAGACGGTTGAGGATCTCGCGCCTGCGCCAGCGGCGGAAATAGATCAACAGGTTCTGACAGAAAATGACATCCATGCCCGACAGCGGCGCACTGGCCAGGTCCAGGACATTGAGTTTTGCAAAGCAGACACGCGCCGCCAGCGCCGCACCGACACGGAAGCGGCCCTCGGCGCCGGGCTCGAAATAGCGCGCCCGGCGCTCGGGCGAGACATCCTCCAGACGCCGGGCGGCATAGCTCGCCTCGCGGCATTTGCTCAGTGCGCTCAGGCTGATGTCCGTGCCGGTCACGCCGAAGCTGCCGCCCGCCGCGGCCGTGCGCAGCACTTCGGCCGCGCTCATGGCCATGGAGTAGGTTTCCTCGCCGCTGGAACAGCCGACGCTCCAGAGCGACCAGGGCCGCTGCCCACCCTCGCGCTCGAGGCGGGCGGCCAGGTAGTCCTCGAGCACGGCGAAGGAAGGCGGGTGGCGGAAGAAGCGCGTCTCCTGCACCGTCAGCCGGTCCATCAGCGTCGACCATTCCACCGCCCCGCGCGGGCCCTCGGTGACCTGGCGGTAATAGGTGGCGTAGTCGCCGACGCCCACTTCACGCATGCGGGCGCGCAGGTTCGTCTGCAGAAAGGTGCGCCGGCCTTCGCTGACCACCATCCCCGAACGCTCTTCGAGGAGCCTCTGCCAGTCTCGAAACTCGGCGGCCGACATGTCGATCAGGGGTTCGAGCGACCAGTCAAACTGCGGCTGCATGTCCTGCCCCTTGTCCAAGACCGGCGGCGACCGGCGTCTGCGATCGCCGCCTGCTCAGGATTACCCTTGCGATTCCGGCAGCGTGAAGCCGGAAACCGACTGCCGCATCTCGTTGGCCATCTTCGCCAGATTGCCGATGCTCTTCGCCGTAGCGGTGGTACCGGCAGAGGTCTGCGAGGTGATCTCCTGGATCACGTTCATGGTGTTGGAAATGTGGCCGGCGGACGAGGCCTGCTGACGAGCGGCGTTGGAAATGTTCTGGATCAGCGCGGCGAGGGTCTTGGATACCTTCTCGATCTCCTCCAGCGCCACCCCGGCGTCCTGTGCCAGGCGCGCCCCGCGCACCACCTCGGCGGTGGTCTGCTCCATGGAGATCACCGCTTCGTTGGTATCGGTCTGAATGGTCTTTACCAGGGCCTCGATCTGCTTGGTTGCCGCCGAGGAACGTTCCGCCAGGCGCTGGACTTCATCGGCAACCACCGCGAAGCCACGGCCGGCGTCACCGGCCATCGACGCCTGGATCGCCGCGTTCAGGGCGAGGATGTTGGTCTGGTCGGCAATGTCGTTGATCAGGCTGACGATGTCACCGATCTCCTGGGACGATTCGCCGAGGCGCTTGATCCGCTTGGAAGTGTCCTGGATCTGCTCGCGGATGTTGTCCATGCCGGTGATGGTGTTGTGCACCACCTCGTTGCCCTTGTTGGCGATGGCTACGGAACGTTCCGCTACCGCGGAGGATTCCGCGGCGTTGGCCGACACCTGGTCGATGGACACCGCCATCTCGTTCACCGCCGCGGAGGCGCCGGCGATTTCCTGGGCCTGGTGCTCGGACGCCTCGGCCAGGTGCATCGCCGTGGCCTGGGTTTCCTGGGCCGCGCCCGAGACCTGCACCGCGGTCTGGTTGATGGTGGCCACCAGTTCGCGCAGCTGGTCGATGGAGTAGTTGATCGAGTCGGCGATGGCGCCGGTGAAGTCCTCGGTCACGGTGGCGGCCACGGTCAGGTCACCGTCGGCGAGGTCGCCGATCTCGTCGAGCAGACGCAGAATGGCCGCCTGGTTGCGTTCGTTCTTCTCGGCGGTCTCGCTGAGGCGACGACGCGCCTCCTGCACCATCACCAGGCCGATGAGGATGATCGCCGCCAGCGCCAGGGCGCCGAGCAGGTAGCCGAGCAGGGTGTTGAGGTAGCGCGCGTCGGCGCGCCCCTGCAGGCCGATGGACAGCGCGGAGGTCTTGTCCAGCAGGGTCTGCGAGACCTCGAAGATGCTGTTGGCCGATTCGCGCACCTGGAACAGCTCGGGCGAGGTCTCGAGGATCTCGTCCACCGAGCCGGAAACGAACTGGAACAGTTCGGCGATCTCGCCGAGGCGGTCCAGCGCTTCTGCGTCCGACACCTTGGTGATGCCCATCGCCACGTTGCCTTCGAGCATGGCGTTGAGTACGCGGCCGAACAGGCTGGCGTCGCGACCGAACATGTCGGCGGCCTGCACCGAGTCCTCGTCACCGGAGAGCACCTTGTTCACCGAACCGAGGATACGCTCGGCCAGCAGCGACTGGCGCTGGGCGACCGAAACCTGGGCCGCCGGCGCGCCGCTTTCCAGCAGGATGTCGACCACTTCCTCGTACTCGACCTGCAGCTGCGGGATTGTCTCGGCCAGGGTGGTGGCGACCTGGTGCAGCGATAGTACGGTCTGCTCGCTGGCCAGGATGGCGTCGGTGTCGCGGCGCAGGGTGTTCCAGTCCTGCTGGACCGCCTCGACTTCCGCCGCCAGCGAGTCAGGCACCGGCGGCAGGCTGATCGACTCGTCGCCCTGGGCCAGGTAGCCCCAGCGGCGGTCGAACTCGTTGCGCGCTTGCTTGAGCGATGCGAAGGCACCCTGGGTGCCGGCAGCCGCTTCCACCGCATCCTTGGCGATGCGCTGCGACAGAACGCGCAATTCTCCGGCGTGGGCGATGTATTCGTTGTCGTGATCGGCCTGCGTGTTGACGTACGCGAAGTTCGCGAACAGCAAGACGATGGCCACGATCAGAGCGATAAAGAGACCGGTGATGAGCGTGTTGCTCCGCACACCGCTCAACAAAGCATTGGCATTGATCTTTCTCATTATCGGGCCCCCGCCTGGTCCCCCTTTCGCTTCCATCAGAACCAAAAGGCCGGCCAATGGCCGACCTCGCCTAAACGCATTTCTGTATCAGTACGACACGTCCATGAAGGACGGATGACCCACCAGCGCATGCGGACTGAACACCAGCCAGGGCTGCTCACGCTGGAAAACGCCATGCAGGAACGGCTGTATCGTCCCCTCCACCGGCGGCAAGTGCTCGGAATAGGTCTCGACCGGGAAATGCTGCATGCCGAACACCTCGTCGACGGTCAGCCCGGCGAAGACATCCTGGTGATCGACCACCAGCACCCGGCGCTGCTTGCGCAGGGGCGCCAGCTCGTAGCCGAGGTAGCCGCACAGGTCCATCACCGGCAGCAACCGCCCCCGCACGTTGGACACTCCCTTGACCCAGGGCTTGACGCCGGGCAGGGCCGTGAAGCGTGGCTCGTGGAGAATCTCGCTGACCTCGCCCATCGGCGCGACGAACAGGCGCCCACCCATCCGGAACCCGATTCCTCCCCAGGTCTGCACCGTTTCCTGCTGCGAGGGCAGGCCGGCGGCAGACGCGCGTGCCCGCGCATCGAGTTCCAGCAGTCGCTGAAAGGGTGTCTGTTGTTCCGACATACCGGCCATTCCCTTGTCCGAGCAGGCGAGCTGATTCAGCCGGCCAGCACCGCGTTCAGGGTCTTGAGCAGGGTTGCCTCGTCCACCGGCTTGGTCAGGTAATCCTTGGCACCCTGGCGCTTGCCCCAGACCTTATCGGTTTCCTGATCCTTGGTGGTGACGATGATCACAGGAATGTGACTGGTTTCCGCATCCTTGGTGAGTTGGCGGGTCGCCTGGAAACCGTTGAGACCTGGCATCACGATGTCCATCAACACGGCATCGGGCTTTTCCTGGCGGGCCAGTGCC
The DNA here is from genome assembly GCF_021726475.1 of Pseudomonas oligotrophica. Lineage (GTDB taxonomy): Bacteria > Pseudomonadota > Gammaproteobacteria > Pseudomonadales > Pseudomonadaceae > Stutzerimonas > Stutzerimonas oligotrophica. The sequence goes on along the minus strand of NZ_JAKJRU010000001.1, from coordinate 605,901 downwards.
ACGCCGTCGGCACCGTTCTCGGCCTTGAGCACGACGTGACCATGCTTCTCCAGCATGGCGGCCAGCTTGTACATTTCGGTCGGCGAGTCATCAACAATAAGAACGCGGGCCATGTTATCTCCGTTGGAAAGGCTTCAGCGGCAGTCTATGCCGAACTTCAGGATGCCTGCTCGACCGGCGCGAAATCCGGCACGTGCGCCTTGATGGCACCGAGCAGCTCTTCTTTGCTGAAAGGCTTGGTCAGATACTGATCAGACCCGACGATCCGCCCCTTGGCCTTGTCGAACAGCCCGTCCTTGGACGACAGCATGATCACCGGCGTCGATTTGAAGGAACTGTTGTTCTTGATGAGTGCACAGGTCTGATAACCGTCCAGCCTGGGCATCATAATGTCTACGAAGATGATACGGGGATGGGTGTCGGCGATCTTCGCCAGCGCGTCGAATCCGTCCACCGCGGTGATGACGTCGCACCCTACCTTCTTCAGCAGGGTTTCGGCGGTCCGACGAATCGTTTTCGAGTCGTCGATCACCATGACCTTCAAGCCCTCGGAGTGCTGTTCCATTTCGCCCTACCATCGCCTCGGTGAATCGTCTCGGTTCATTCGTTTGCCGCGCAGGCGTTGCCATTCGGGGCATCTGCGCAGGCGCGAGCCTTTTTAGCACAGTCGATTGACGGCGTGCCATCGACGCGGCGAGCGGCTGTTTTTTCCTTGACCCAGTGCTCAACCGGAGCCAATCTGCCGCGGTCCAAACCCGGGCAGCACCGCTGCCGAACGCCGGAGAACCGCACATGAGCATTCGCGTCGGAATCATCATGGATCCCATCGCGCAGATCTCCTACAAGAAGGACAGCTCGCTGGCCATGCTGCTTGCCGCGCAGCGCCGCGGCTGGTCGCTGCACTACATGGAGCAGCGCGACCTTTATCAGCTGCAGGACCAGCCGCGCGCCCGGATGCGCCCACTGCAGGTATTCGAGGACCCGCAGCGCTGGTTCGACCTGGGCGACGAGGTGGACACCGGGCTGGCCGAGCTGGACGTGATCCTGATGCGCAAGGACCCGCCGTTCAACAGCGAGTACGTCTACGCCACCTACCTGCTGGAGCTGGCCGAGAAAGCCGGCACCCTGGTGGTCAACCGCCCGCAGAGCCTGCGCGACTGCAACGAGAAGTTCTTTGCCACCCAGTTCCCGCAGTGCACGCCGCCGACCCTGGTCAGCCGCCGCGCCGACGTCATCCGCGCATTCGCCACCGAGCACGGCGACATCATCCTCAAGCCCCTCGACGAGATGGGCGGCGCCTCGATATTCCGCCACCGCGAAGGCGACCCCAACCTGTCCGTCATCCTCGAGGTGCTCACCGAGCACGGCAGTCGCCAGATCATGGCGCAGCGCTACATTCCGGAGATCAAGGATGGCGACAAGCGCATCCTGATGATCGATGGCGAGCCGGTTCCCTACTGCCTGGCGCGCATCCCGGCGGCCGGGGAGACCCGCGGCAACCTCGCCGCCGGCGGTCGTGGCGTGGCCCAGCCGCTTTCCGAGCGCGACCGCGAGATCGCGGCGATCGTCGGACCGAGCCTGCGCGAACGCGGGCTGCTGTTCGTCGGCCTGGACGTGATCGGCAACTACCTGACCGAGATCAACATCACCAGCCCGACCTGCATCCGCGAGATCGACAGCGCCTTCGATACGCGCATCGGCGACCGCCTGATGGAGGCCATCGCCGCCCGGCTGCAAGCTTGAACCAGCTAACAGCTTTGAGCGGCAAGGTTGCGGCCTGAAGGGCAAAGTCGGCAGACTGCGCCGCACTTCAACCGACCCGTACCCGATGAACGCAGCAGCACGCCAGCCCACCGTCCAGCCGTCGCAGGTTCGCCCCGCCGACCGGCTGGGCTTCACCCTGTTCGTCGCGACGGTGGTGCACGTGGCGCTGATCCTCGGGCTGGGCTTCTCCCTCAGCGAGCCGCAGCAGCTCAGCAAGACGCTGGAGATCACCCTCTCCACCTTCAAGAGCGAGAAACAGCCGGAACAGGCCGACTTCCTCGCCCAGGACAACCAGCAGGGCAGCGGCACCCTGGAACACAAGGCCGCGCCGCGAACCACCGAGCAGGCGCCGTTCCAGGACACCGAGGTGCGCAAGGTCTCGCCACCGGCGACGCCACCGCGTGCGGTTCGCCAGGAGGCGCCCAAGGCCGCGGTCGCCACCCGCTCGCCGCAACCGGACAAGACGCCGGTCAAGCGCGAGACCCGCCCACAGCCCGAACCGCAACCAACCCCGGCGTTCGACTCCTCGCAGCTCAGCGCCGAGATCGCCAGCCTCGAGGCCGAGCTTGCCCAGGACATCGAGCGCTATGCCAAGCGGCCACGCGTCAACCGGCAGAACAGCGCCGCGACCATGCGCGACATCAGCGCCTGGTACCGCGACGAATGGCGCAAGAAGGTCGAGCGCATCGGCAACCTCAACTACCCCGACGAGGCCCGCCGCCAGCGCATCTACGGCAGCCTGCGCATGTTGGTCACGATCAACCGCGACGGTACCGTGCAGGAGCTGCGCGTCATCGAATCGTCCGGCGAGAAGGTGCTGGACGACGCCGCCATGCGTATCGTCCGCCTGGCCGCCCCCTTCGCCCCCTTCACCGGCGAGCTGGCCCAGAAATTCGACCAGGTGGAGATCATCCGCACCTGGCGCTTCGAGCGCGGCGACCGGCTGTCGAGCCGCTGAGCCGCCTGGCGAGCGCGGTGCGGCAGTAGCCGGCATCCGGCGCAGGCCTTAAGCTAGCCGGCATGAAAAGCACCGCGCCCAGCTACCTCAAGCACCATTTCCTGATGGCCATGCCGCACATGGCCGATCCCAACTTTGCCCACAAGCTGATCTACCTGGTCGAGCACGGCCCCGAGGGCGCCATGGGCCTGGTGGTGAACGACCCGAGCGGCCTCAGCCTCGCCGACGTGCTCGAGCAACTGCGCCCCGACCAGGCCAGCCCGGCGCTCTGCCAGAGCTTGCCGGTGTTCTCCGGCGGGCCGGTGCAGACCGACCGCGGCTTCGTCCTGCATCCGCGCGACCACAGCTACCAGGCCACCCTGGCGCTGGGCGAGCTGGGCATGACCACCTCGCAGGACGTGCTCTTCGCCATCGCCGACGGCGACGGCCCGCAGCGCTACCTGATCGCCCTCGGCTACGCCGGCTGGGACGCTGGGCAACTCGAGGCCGAACTGGCCGGCAACACCTGGCTCAGCTGCCCGGCGCGCCTGGACATCCTCTTCGAACTACCCCATGACCAGCGCCTGAAGGCGGCCGCCGCGAGCCTCGGCATCGACCTGACACTGCTCAGCAGCCAGGCAGGCCACGCGTGAGCGCGCCGCGCCTGCTGCTCGGCTTCGACTACGGCACCCGGCAGATCGGCGTGGCCGTTGGCCAGGCGATCACCGGCCAGGCGCGCGAACTCTGCGTGCTCAAGGCGCAGAACGGCGTGCCGGACTGGAGCCAGCTCGAGCGACTGATCGCCGAGTGGCAGCCGGACGCCCTGGTGGTCGGCCTGCCGCTGAACATGGACGGCAGCCCCAGCGAGATGAGCGAGCGCGCGCTGAAGTTCGCGCGCCGCCTGCACGGGCGCTTCAACCTGCCGGTGCACAGCCACGACGAACGGCTGACCACCTTCGAGGCCAAGGGCCAGCGCCTGCGCGAGGGCCAGCGCGGCGGCTATCGCGAACGCCCGGTGGATGCCCTGGCCGCCGCCCTGTTGCTGGAAGGCTGGCTCGCCGAGCACAGCCAGCGAGATTGACTCAAGGAGATCAGATGAACCTGCCCAATCCTGACCAGCTGCTGCCGGAAATGGCCCGCGCGCTGGACGCCCACCTGACCCGCCACGGCATAGCCGAACCCCGCTTCGTTGGCATCCGCACCGGCGGCGTCTGGGTCGCCCAGGCCCTGCTGGCCGCCAGCGGCCGTGACGACGCGCTGGGCATTCTCGACGTCTCCTTCTACCGCGACGATTTCACGCAGAACGGCCTGCACCCCCAGGTGCGGCCTTCGGAGCTACCCTTCGAGATCGAGGGCCAGCACTTGGTGCTGGTGGACGACGTGCTGATGACCGGCCGGACGATCCGCGCCGCGCTGAACGAACTGTTCGACTACGGCCGGCCGGCCAGCGTGACGCTGGTCTGCCTGCTCGACCTCGATGCGCGCGAGCTGCCGATCCGCCCCGACGTGGTCGGCGCCACGCTGTCGCTGACGGCCGAGCAGCGGGTAAAATTGCTCGGCCCCGCGCCGCTCGCCCTCGAACTCCAGACGCTCGACACCGCCAACTGAGATCCCGCGATGATGCCAACCGCTGCCAAGCGCCCGCTGCAGCTGAACGACAACGGTCAGCTGCGCCACTTCCTCTCGCTGGACGGCCTGTCCCGCGAACTGCTCACCGAAATCCTCGACACCGCCGACTCCTTCCTCGAGGTGGGCGCACGTGCGGTAAAGAAGGTGCCGCTGCTGCGCGGCAAGACCGTGTGCAACGTGTTCTTCGAGAACTCCACGCGCACCCGCACCACCTTCGAGCTGGCCGCCCAGCGGTTGTCGGCCGACGTCATCACGCTGAATGTCTCGACCTCCTCGACCAGCAAGGGCGAGACACTGACCGATACCCTGCGTAACCTCGAGGCCATGGCCGCCGACATGTTCGTGGTGCGCCATGCCGACTCGGGCGCCGCGCATTTCATCGCCGAATACGTCAGCCCCAATGTCGCGGTGATCAACGGCGGCGACGGCCGCCATGCCCACCCGACCCAGGGCATGCTCGACATGCTGACCATCCGCCGGCACAAGGGCAGCTTCGAGAACCTTTCGGTAGCCATCGTCGGCGACATCCTGCATTCGCGGGTGGCGCGCTCGAACATGCTGGCGCTGCGCACCCTGGGCTGCCCGGACATCCGCGTCATCGGCCCACGCACGCTGCTGCCCGAAGGGCTCGAGCAGTACGGCGTGCGAGTGTTCAGCGACATGGACGAAGGCCTGCGCGACGTCGACGTGGTCATCATGCTGCGCCTGCAGCGCGAACGCATGCAGAGCGGGCTGCTGCCCAGCGAAGGCGAGTTCTACCGGCTCTACGGCCTGACCACCGCGCGCCTGGCACTGGCCAGGCCCGACGCCATCGTCATGCATCCTGGGCCGATCAACCGTGGCGTGGAGATCGAATCGGCGGTCGCCGACGGCCCGCAGTCGGTGATCCTCAACCAGGTCACCTACGGCATCGCCATCCGCATGGCCGTGCTGTCCATGGCCATGAGCGGCCAGGCCGCGCAGCGCCAGCTCGAATCCGAAAACATCTCCGAGGAGCAGACCCGATGCTGACCAGTATCCTCGGCGCGCGCGTCATCGACCCGGCCAGCGGGCGGGACGAGGTCGCCGACCTTCACCTGGAAGACGGCCGCATCGCCGCCATCGGCGCGGCACCGGCAGGCTTTGCCGCAACCCAGCGGATCGACGCCGGTGGCCTGGTCGCCGCACCCGGCCTGGTGGACCTGTCCGTGGCCCTGCGCGAGCCAGGCTACAGCCGCAAGGGCAGCATCGCCAGCGAAACCCTGGCTGCAGCTGCCGGCGGCGTCACCAGCCTGTGCTGCCCGCCGAACACCCGGCCGGTACTGGATACCACGGCGGTGGCCGAGCTGATCCTCGACCGCGCCCGCGAGTCCGGCCACGCCAAGGTGTTCCCTATCGGCGCACTGAGCCGCGGCCTGGCCGGCGAGCAGCTTGCCGAGCTGGTCGCCCTGCGCGACGCCGGCTGTGTCGCCTTCGGCAACGGCCTGACCGAGTTCGGTAGCGTCCGCAACCTGCGTCGCGCCCTGGAGTACGCGGCGACCTTCGACCTGACCGTGGTGATCCATTCGCAGGACCGCGACCTGGCCGAAGGCGGCCTGGCACACGAGGGGCCAGCGGCCAGTTTCCTCGGCCTGGCCGGCATCCCGGAGACGGCCGAGACCGTGGCCCTGGCACGCCACCTGTTGCTGGTCGAGCGCGCCGGCGTGCGTGCCCACTTCAGCCAGCTGTCCAGCGCACGCGGCGCGCAGATGATCGCCGAAGCCCAGGCCCGCGGCCTGCCGGTGACCGCCGACGTGGCCATGTACCAGTTGATCCTCACCGACGAGGCGCTGCACGGCTTCTCCAGCCTCTACCACGTGCAGCCGCCGCTGCGCAGCATCGCCGACCGCGAGGGCCTGCGCGAGGCGGTGCGCGCCGGGGTGATCGGCGCCATCGCCAGCCATCACCAGCCCCACGAGGCCGATGCCAAGCTCGCGCCGTTCGGCGAGACCGAGCCAGGCATCAGCGGCGTGGAACTCCAGCTGCCGCTGGCCCTGACCCTGGTGCAGGATGGCCTGCTGGACCTGCCGACCCTGCTGGCACGCCTGTCCAGCGGACCGGCCCAGGCGCTCGGGCTGCCTGCCGGCCGCCTGGCGGTTGGCGAAGCCGCCGACCTGGTGCTGTTCGATCCGAACGCCTCGACCCTGGCCGGCGAGACCTGGTTGTCGCGCGGCCGCAACAGTCCCTTCCTTGGCCACTGCCTGCCGGGCGCGGTGCGCTACACGCTGGTCGACGGCAAGCTCGTCTACCAGGCCTGAGGCTGCGCGGCCGGAGCCCGCCTCCGGCTGCCGCCCCGCAGGGTTGTCAGAAGCTGCTGCGCTGGGCGTTGCGTTCGGAGATCTGGTCGTTCAGCGTCCAGAAGTCGTAGAGCACGCCGATGAAGAACAGCCCGCCGGTGAACAGGTAGAGGATGCCGCTGATCCATTTGCCCTGGTACATGCGGTGCACGCCGAACACGCCGAGGAAGGTCAGCAGGATCCAGGCGATGTTGTAGTCGAGCGGCCCGGCGCGGAAGCGCAGGTCCGCCTCGCGGTCCATCGACGGGATCAGGAACAGGTCGATGATCCAGCCGACAAACAACAGGCCGAGGGTGAAGAACCAGATGGTGCCGGTGACCGGCCTGCCGTAATAGAAGCGGTGCGAGCCGAGAAAGCCGAAGATCCAGAGCAGATAGCCGATGACCTTGCTGTGGGTGTCGCGCTGCATGTGTCGTTCCCCCTCGTCGCGGCCCGCCGGCCGGTCGTTGAATGTGCCAATCGCCATGATACTGTATGCATGAACAGTATCCAGTGGTCTTTCTATGCAACTGATCGACAAGCTCAGCATTCTTGCCGATGCGGCCAAGTATGACGCCTCCTGCGCCAGCAGCGGCGCGCCCCGGCGCAGCTCGAAAGGGCGCAGCGGCCTGGGTTCGACCAGCGGCATGGGCATCTGCCACAGCTTCACGCCGGACGGGCGCTGCGTCTCGCTGCTGAAGATCCTGCTGACCAACTTCTGCCTGTATGACTGCCAGTATTGCATCAACCGCCGATCCAGCGACGTGCCGCGGGCACGCTTCACACCCGAGGAGGTGGTGCGCCTGACGCTGGACTTCTACCGGCGCAACCTGGTCAGCGGGCTGTTCCTCAGCTCCGGCATCATCCGCAGCGCCGACTACACCATGGAACAGCTGGTCCGCGTCGCCCGGCTGTTGCGCGAGGAACATGAATTCCGCGGCTACATCCACCTCAAGACCATTCCCGACGCCGATCCGTTGCTGATCGCCGAAGCCGGCCGCCATGCCGACCGGCTGAGCGTGAACGTCGAACTGCCCACCGAGCAGGGGCTGCTGCGCCTGGCGCCGGAGAAACGCGCCCGCAGCATCCGCCAGGCGATGGGCGTGATCCGGACGGGCGAACAGCAGGCGCAGCAGGAGCCACGCGGCGCAACGTTCGCCCCGGCCGGGCAGAGCACGCAGATGATCATCGGCGCCGACGCGAGCGACGACGGCACCATCCTGCGCACCGCCGAAACGCTGTACGATGGCTTTCGCCTGCGACGCGTCTACTACTCGGCGTTCAGCCCCATCCCGCAGAGCCCGCGCATGCTTGCCCAGCAGCCGCCGCCCCTGCTGCGCGAGCATCGCCTCTACCAGGCCGACTTCCTGCTGCGCGGCTACGGCTTTCGCGCCGGCGAGCTGCTGCCGGACAACGGCAACCTGGCGCTGGACATCGACCCCAAGCTGGCTTGGGCGCTGGCCAACCGCGCCTTGTTCCCGGTCGACCTGAACCGCGCCGAGCCCGCGCTGATCGCCCGCGTGCCGGGCATCGGCGTGCTCAACGCCAGGCGCCTCGCCGAGCTGCGCCGCGAGCGACGACTGCGCTATGCCGACTTGCAGCGCCTGCGCTGCGCGGTGGAGAAGGCGGCGCCCTTCGTCATCACCCAGGACTACCGGCCGCGCCAGGCCACGCTCGAGTCCGCCGTACTGCGCCAGCGCCTGCGTGACGGCTCGGCCCAGCTGGAGCTGTGGTGATGCGGCAGATCCGTTTCGACGGCACCTTCGAGGCCTGGCGTGCAGAGGCCCGCCACTGCCTGCTGGCGGGCCTGGCACCAGATGAAGTGGTCTGGCTGGACGGCCCCGGCGATCGCACCGGCGACCTGTTCGGCGCCGCCGCGGATGACCTGCCAGCCCAACCGGGCGCGTCGTTCCGTATCCCGCGTGAACTCCCGGCCCTGTTGCAGCTCGCCGCGCGCTTTCGCTGCGAGGCTCGCTGGAGCCTGCTCTACCGTGTGCTCTGGCGTGCCAGCCGCGGCGACCGCAGCGCGCTACTGGCCGGCGACCCGGACGGCAGCCTGCTGCAGCGCCGCGCCAAGGCCGTGCGCCGCGAGCTGCACCATCTGCATGCGTTCGTCCGCTTCCGCCCGCTGGGAGAGCCGGCCAAGCACTTCGTGGCCTGGCACGAACCGGCCCACGACGTGCTCGAGCTGGCCATCGAGCATTTCGCCCGGCGCATGGGCGGCACGCCCTGGATGATCGCCACGCCGCAGGCGGCGGCGCTCTGGGATGGCCGGCGCGCGGCGCTGGTCAGCCCCTGCCCGCCCACCTGGCGGGCGCTCGCGCAAACCGCGGCAGATCCGGACGAGGCGCTCTGGCTGGCCTATTACCGCAGCATCTTCAATCCCGCGCGGGCCAATCGCGAGGCGCTGCTCAAGGGCCTGCCGGCACGCTTCTGGAAGGACCTGCCCGAAGGCACGGCGATCTGCGAACTGCTGGTGGGCGCACGCAACGGCGACAGGCGCACCGGCCAGGCCGCCGCGCTGGTGGGGCGCGCCGGCCGACGCATCGGTCGGGAAGCCCGCGGCCTGGCGGCGGGCCAGGGCGAAGTCAGCGTCCGCGAAAGCCCGGATCGTCGTCGCTGACTTCCAGCTGCAGGCCCTGGGACACGCTGGAGAGGTGCTCACTGTCGGTTTCCGAACCGAGCTTGATCATCAGGCGCAGGTCGTTGGCCGAGTCGGCGTGGGCCAGCGCGTCCTCGTAGGTGATCTCGCCCTGCACGTAGAGGCTGTACAGCGCCTGGTCGAAGGTCTGCATGCCCTGCTCGGTGGAGCGCTTCATCAGGCCCTTGAGTTCGTGTACCTCGCCCTTGCGAATCAGGTCGGCGGCCAGCGGCGTGTTGATCAGCACCTCGATCACCGCGCGGCGGCTCTTGCCGTCGGGGGTGGGCACCAGCTGCTGGGCGACGATCGCCTTGAGGTTGAGCGACAGGTCCATCCACACCTGCTGCTGCCGGTCGGCGGGGAAGAAGTTGATGATCCGGTCCAGCGCCTGGTTGGCATTGTTGGCGTGCAGGGTGGCCAGGCACAGGTGGCCGGTTTCGGCGAAGGCCACCGCATAGTCCATGGTCTCGCGCGTACGCACCTCACCGATGAGGATCACATCCGGCGCCTGACGCAGGGTGTTCTTCAGCGCCACGTCGAACGACTCGGTGTCGATGCCCACCTCGCGCTGGGTGACGATGCAGCTCTGGTGCTGGTGGATGAATTCGATGGGGTCCTCGATGGAGATGATGTGGCCGCTCGAGTTCTTGTTGCGGTAGCCGATCATCGCCGCCAGCGAGGTGGACTTGCCGGTGCCGGTGGCGCCGACGAACAGCACCAGGCCGCGCTTGGTCATCGCCAGCTTCTTCAGCACGTCGGGCAGCTTGAGGTCCTCCATCGTCGGGATGTTGGTCTCGATGCGCCGCAGCACCATGCCGGCGAGGTTGCGCTGGTAGAAGGCGCTGACGCGGAAGCGACCGATGCCGCGGGCGCTGATGGCGAAGTTGCATTCGTGGTTCTCGGTGAACTCGCGGCGTTGCTGCTCGTTCATCACCGCATGCACGGTTTCGCGGGTCATTTCCGGCGACATGGCCGTCTTGCTGACCGGCAGGATCTTGCCGTTGACCTTCATCGACGGCGGCACGCCGGCGGTGATGAACAGGTCGGAGCCGCCCTTTTCCACCATCAGGCGCAACAGTTTCTCGAAATCCATGGTGCTGACTCGCAGTTGACTGGCGAGGCCGCCTCGGGCGGCCGGTGACGATCCTCGGCCGGGATCAGATGTTGTCCGGCGTCTTGGCCTTTTCGCGCGCGCTGTCGCGGCTGACCAGGCCCTTGGCGACCAGGCTCTTGAGGCACGAATCGAGGGTCTGCATGCCCAGCGCGCCGCCGGTCTGAATCGCCGAGTACATCTGCGCGACCTTGTCCTCACGGATCAGGTTACGGATGGCCGGGGTGCCGATCATGATCTCGTGGGCGGCGACCCGGCCGCCGCCGATCTTCTTCAGCAGGGTCTGCGAGATCACCGCCTGCAGCGACTCGGAGAGCATCGAGCGGACCATCGACTTCTCCTCGGCCGGGAACACGTCGACCACCCGGTCGATGGTCTTGGCGGCGGAGGTGGTGTGCAGCGTGCCGAACACCAGGTGGCCGGTTTCGGCGGCGGTGAGCGCCAGGCGGATGGTCTCCAGGTCACGCATCTCGCCGACCAGGATGATGTCCGGGTCTTCACGCAGCGCCGAGCGCAGCGCCTCGGAGAAGCCGAGGGTGTCGCGATGCACCTCGCGCTGGTTGACCAGGCACTTCTTCGACTCGTGGACGAATTCGATCGGGTCCTCGATGGTGAGGATGTGGTGGTACTTGGTGTTGTTCAGGTAGTCGAGCATCGCCGCCAGGGTGGTCGACTTGCCCGAGCCGGTGGGGCCGGTGACCAGCACCAGGCCGCGCGGCACGTCGGTGATCTTGCGGAACACCTCGCCCATGCCCAGGTCTTCCATGGTCAGGACCTTGGACGGAATGGTCCGGAACACCGCGCCGGCGCCGCGGTTCTGGTTAAAGGCGTTGACCCGGAAGCGCGCGACACCAGGCACCTCGAACGAGAAGTCGGTCTCGAGGAATTCCTCGAAATCCTTGCGCTGCTTGTCGTTCATAATGTCGTAGATCAGCGCGTGTACCTGCTTGTGGTCCATGGCCGGCAGGTTGATCCGCCGCACGTCGCCATCGACGCGGATCATCGGCGGCAGGCCGGCGGAAAGGTGCAGGTCCGATGCACCCTGCTTGGCGCTGAACGCCAGCAGTTCAGTGATATCCATGGGACTCCCCAATTACAGGCAAGCGGGTAGAATGCCGCGCAGACCCTAGGCCGCGGGCGCAGGTAATGTCCACGATAGCGAACAAGATTGCAAAGGTCGCAGCGCGCATCCGTGAGGCGGCGCAAGCTGCGGGGCGCGACCCGGCGACGGTCGGCCTGCTGGCCGTCAGCAAGACCCAGCCGGCGGTCGCGATCCGCGAAGCCTTCGCCGCCGGCGTCGTCGATTTCGGCGAGAACTACCTGCAGGAAGCGCTCGACAAGCAGGCGCAACTCGGCGACCTGGCGCTGACCTGGCATTTCATCGGGCCGATCCAGTCGAACAAGACCAAACCCATCGCCGAGCATTTCGCCTGGGTCCACTCGGTCGACCGGCTGAAGATCGCCCAGCGCCTGTCGGACCAGCGCCCGGCCCACCTGCCGCCGCTGAATGTCTGCCTGCAGGTGAATGTCAGCGGCGAGGCCAGCAAGGCCGGCTGCGAGCCGCAGGAGCTTGCAGCGCTGGCAGCTGCGGTCGCCGCCCTGCCCCGCCTGCGCCTGCGCGGGCTGATGTGCATTCCCGCACCGAGCGACGATCCGCAGCAGCAGCGCGCCGCCTTCGCCCGCCTGCGCCAGCTGAAGGACTCGCTCGAGCTGCCGCTCGATACGCTTTCGATGGGCATGAGCCAGGATCTGGAAGCTGCAATTGCCGAAGGCGCGACCTGGGTCCGCATCGGCACCGCCCTGTTCGGCGCCCGTGATTACGGGCGCCCCGCCTGAATAGACCAAAGGAGTTCCCGTGAGCAATCCTCGCATCGCCTTCATCGGTGCCGGCAACATGGCCGCCAGCCTGATCGGCGGCCTGATCGGCCAGGGCATCGCCGCCGAATCCATCCGCGCCAGCGACCCGGGCGCCGAACAGCGTGCACGCCTGGCGGCCGAGCATGGCATCGAGGTCTTCGCTGACAATGCACAGGCCCTGGTCGGCGCCGAGGTGGTGGTGCTGGCGGTCAAGCCGCAGGTGATGCAGGCCGTCTGCCGCGAGCTGGCAGCGCACCTGGCGCCGGATGCGCTGGTCGTGTCCATCGCTGCCGGCATCAGCTGCGCCAGCCTGCAGGCCTGGCTCGGCGCAACCACCGACGCGCCCCGCGCGATCGTGCGCTGCATGCCCAACACGCCGGCGCTGCTGCGCCAGGGCGTCAGCGGCCTGTACGCCAACGCCGCAGTCAGCGCGATCCAGAAGCAGCAGGCCGGGCAGTTGCTCGGCGCTGTCGGCCTGGCCCTCTGGCTGGACGAGGAAAGCCTGATCGACGCGGTCACCGCCGTGTCCGGCAGTGGCCCGGCCTACTTCTTCCTGCTGATGGAGGCCATGACCGCCGCCGGCGAGCGCCTCGGCCTGCCGCGCGAGACCGCCGCGCAACTGGCCAGCCACACGGCACTGGGCGCGGCGCGCATGGCCTGCGAAAGCGAGGTCGAGCCCAGCGAGCTGCGCCGCCGGGTGACTTCGCCGAACGGAACCACCGAGGCGGCAATCAAAACCTTCCAGGCCGGCGGCTTCGAGCAGCTGGTGCAGCAGGCGGTGGACGCCGCCGCCAGGCGCTCGGCCGAACTGGCCGAACAACTGGGCCAATAAGGAGCCTTCATGTCGCAACTCTCGCAAGCCCTGATTCTCGTGGTGCAGACCCTCGGCAGCCTCTACCTGCTGATCGTGCTGCTGCGCTTCATCCTGCAGCTGGTGCGCGCGGACTTCTACAACCCGCTGAGCCAGTTCATTGTCCGCGCCACCCATCCGCTGCTGCGGCCGATGCGCCGGGTCATCCCGAGCATCGGCAGCCTCGACCTGTCGTCGCTGATCCTCGCATTGCTGGCGCAGATGCTGCTGATGGCGCTGATCCTGCTCATCGCCTACGGCACCACCGGCAACCCGCTGCTGCTGCTGATCTGGGGCCTGGTCGGGCTCACCGGGCTGTTCCTCAACATCTTCTTCTGGGCGTTGCTGATCAGCGTGATCCTTTCCTGGGTCGCGCCGCACAGCCACAACCCGGCGGCCGAGCTGGTGAACCAGATCTGCGAGCCGGTGCTGGCGCCGTTCCGCCGGCTGCTGCCGAGCATGGGCGGGCTGGACCTTTCGCCGATCTTCGCCTTCCTCGCGATCAAGCTGCTGGACATGCTGGTGGTCGGCAACCTGGCGACCATGACGCACATGCCCAACATCCTGCGCACGCTGATCTGAGAACCGGTTCAAGCTCTCGCAAGGCTGCGGCCCAGCAGGCCGCAGCGCGCATTCCGCCGACCCGCAGGCCGCTCTAGACTTGCCCGGTCAGGAGTCGCCGACGGTTCGAGCGCACCTTCCTGACGACCTCCTCTCGGCACGGCAGGCAAGCACATGGAGCGACTCGATCGGCAAGTAGACGCCTACGTTGGCTGGAAGCGCGACCTGATCCGCGAGATCACCCGCTACCGCAGCTGGCTGGTACACAACCGACTGAGCAGCGAGGCGGTCGATGCGCGCCTGGAACGTGCATTGCGCCTGCTGCGTACCGACCACATCACCCTGGCCTTCGTCGGCGAGTTCTCCCGCGGCAAGACCGAGCTGATCAACAGCCTGCTGTTCGGCCGCTTCGGCCGGCGCATTCTGCCCTCGCGCGCCGGGCGCACCACCATGTGCCCGACCGAGCTGTTCTTCGACCCTCGCTCGGAGCGCTCCTACATCCGCCTGCTGCCGATCGAGACGCGCCTGGAGGACGCCAGCCTGGCGCAGCTGCGCCGCCTGCCGCGCCAGTGGCTGCAGATCCCGCTCGACACCCAGGACCCGGCGAACCTCGCCGAGGCCTTCGACCAGGTCGCGATGACCAAGGCCGTGCCGCTGCAGGCCGCGCTGGAGCTGGGCTTCGCGGCCGACAGCCTGGAGCCGGCCGACAGCTCCGGCAAGGTGCTGATCCCGGCCTGGCGCCATGCGCTGGTCAACTTCGACCACCCCTTGCTGCGCCAGGGCCTGCGCATTCTCGACACCCCCGGGCTCAATGCGCTGGGCAGCGAGCCGGAGCTGACCCTGTCGATGCTGCCCAACGCCCAGGCGGTGCTGTTCATGCTCTCGGCCGACGCCGGCATCACCGCCAGCGACATGCAGATTTGGCAGCGGCACGTCGCGCCGCTGGGCGAGGAGGCGCAGGGCAACCTGTTCGCCATCCTCAACAAGATCGACGTGCTCTGGGACGACCTGGCCGGCGAGGCGTTCGTCGCCCAGGCGATCGAGCAGATCCGCACCAATACCGCCCAGCAGCTCGGCCTCGCCAAGCAGGACGTGCTGCCGCTCTCGGCCAAGCAGGCGCTGCTGGCCAAGGCGCGCCAGGACGACGCCCTGCTCGAGCGCAGCCGCATCGAAGCGCTCGAGCGGCTGCTCAGCGAGCGGGTACTGGCGCACAAGGAGCGCCTGCTCGAAGAAGGCGTGGTGCAGCAGGTACTGGCGCTGCTGCACAACAGCCAGCAGGCGCTGGGCCAGCGCCTGGAGCGGATCGCCGAACAGCGCCGGCTGCTCGATGACCGCCAGCAGGGCAGCAGCCAGACGCTGCTCGAGCTGACCGCTCGTACCCGCCACGAGCACAACCGCCACCACAAGCGCCTGCTCGACCTGAAGACCAACCAGCGCCTGCTGCAACGCCAGGGCGAGCAGCTGCGCGCCGCGCTCGGCAGCGAGCGCCTGGAGGAGCACCTGGCGCGCCTGCGTCGCAGCCTGACCGGCAGCCTCACCACCCTGGGCATCAACCTGGCCATCCAGCACTTCTTCCGCAGCGTCGAGCAGGACCTCGCCGCCCTGGAACTCGAGGCGCAGCGCGCGAACAAGATGCTCGAGGCGATCTACCGGCGACACAACGAGGAAAACCCGCTGCACGGCATGGATGCCCCCTGCCTGCGCGTGCAGCCCTACGTGCGCGAGCTGCAGACCCTGCAGGGCAAGGCCGACCAGTTCCGCCGCCAGCTCAAGACCCTGCTCACCGAACAGCACGCGCTGACCCGCCGCTTCTTCGCCACCCTGGTCCAGGAAGTGCTCGCCCTGCACGAGCGCCTGCGCCAGCAGGCCGAGCTCTGGGCGGTCGATGCGCTGACCCCGCTGCTGCAGTTCTCGCTGGAGCACAAGCAGCAGATCGAGGCGCACATGCTGCAGCTCAAGCAGCTGGCCCGCGACAACCATCAGGACGACCGCCGCGCCGAACTGCTGGGCCGCTATGCCGACGAGCTGGAGCAGCAGCTGGCCCAGGCCGCCGAGATGCAGCGCGCCCTGCGGCGGCCCTCGCCGATCCGCCGGCAGCACAAGGTGGTCAATCTGCTGGGCCTGGCCCAGCCGGAGCGGGCAGGCGATACAGGGTGAATTGACGCGCGCTTCCCTTTAGACTCTCCGACCTTCCGTCTGCAAGAGCCAGGGTAGATGCCCACTGCCATTCCAGCCGATTCCGTTGGCTTGGTGAGCCCGCAGGTCGCGCACTTCGCCGAACCGCTGACGCTCGCCTGCGGCCGTACGCTGGCCGACTACCAGCTGATCTACGAAACCTATGGCGAGCTCAACGCCAGCCGCAGCAATGCCGTGCTGATCTGCCATGCCCTGTCCGGCCATCACCATGCCGCCGGCTACCACAGCCTGGAAGATCGCAAGCCGGGCTGGTGGGACAGCTGCATCGGCCCGGGCAAGGCCATCGATACCGAGCGCTTCTTCGTCGTCAGCCTGAACAACCTCGGCGGCTGCAACGGCTCGACCGGCCCGGCCAGCCTGAATCCGGCCACCGGCAAGGTCTACGGCGCGGACTTCCCGGTGGTCACGGTGGAGGACTGGGTGCACAGCCAGGCGCGCCTGGCCGATGCGCTGGGCATCAGCCAGTGGGCGGCGGTGGTCGGCGGCAGCCTGGGCGGCATGCAGGCGCTGCAATGGACGATCAGCTATCCCGAGCGGGTGCGCCACTGCCTGGCGATCGCCACGGCACCCAAGCTGTCGGCGCAGAACATCGCCTTCAACGAGGTGGCACGCCAGGCGATCCTCTCCGACCCCGAGTTCCATGGCGGGCATTTCCAGGAGATGGGCGTGATCCCCAAGCGCGGCCTGATGCTGGCGCGCATGGTCGGCCACATCACCTACCTGTCCGACGATGCCATGGGCACCAAGTTCGGCCGCGGGTTGAAGAGCGAGAAGCTCAACTACGACTTCAACAGCGTCGAGTTCCAGGTCGAGAGCTACCTGCGCTACCAGGGCGAGGAGTTTTCCGCGCGCTTCGACGCCAACACCTACCTGCTGATGACCAAGGCGCTGGACTACTTCGACCCCGCCGCGGCCCACGACGACGACCTGGCGCGGACCTTCGAGGGCGCCAAGGCCGGCTTCTGCGTGATGTCCTTCACCACCGACTGGCGCTTCTCGCCGCAGCGCTCGCGGGAGATCGTCGACGCCCTGCTCGCCGCGCGCAAGGACGTCTGCTACCTGGAGATCGACGCGCCGCAGGGGCACGACGCCTTCCTCATCCCCAACCCCCGCTATCTGCAAGCCTTCCGCGGTTACATGAACCGCATCGCCGTATAAGGAGCGAACATGCGCGCCGATCTGGACATCATCCAGGACTGGATTCCGGCCGGCAGTCGGGTGCTCGACCTCGGCTGCGGCAATGGCGAGCTGCTGGCCTGGCTGCGCGACCACAAGGGCGTCAGCGGTTACGGCCTGGAAATCGACCCGGACAACATCGCGGCCTGCATCGAAAAAGGCGTCAACGTCATCGAGCAGGACCTGGACAAGGGCCTGGGCAACTTCGCCAGCGACAGCTTCGACATGGTGGTCATGACCCAGGCCCTGCAGGCCGTGCACTACCCGGACAAGCTGCTCAAGGAAATGCTGCGCGTCGGCCGCGAGTGCATCATCACCTTCCCCAACTTCGGCCACTGGCGCTGCCGCTGGTACCTGGCTAGCAAGGGGCGCATGCCGGTCTCCGAATTCCTCCCCTACACTTGGTACAACACCCCGAACATCCATTTCTGCACGTTCGAGGACTTCGAGCGGCTGTGCCGCGAACGCGGTGCGCGGGTGCTCGATCGGCTGGCGGTCGACCGCGACCACCGGCACGACTGGGCGAGCAGGCTGTGGCCCAACCTGCTCGGCGAGATCGGCATCTATCGCGTCACCGGACCTGGCCGCTGAGCGGCCGCCTGGATAGGAGAAAGCCCCATGAAACGCGCCCTGATCCTGCTACTGGCCAGCCTGCTCACGTTGCCGGCCCTGGCCGAGCGCAAGCACAGCGTCGGCGAATACGACATCCACTACAGCGCCTTCAACTCCAGCTTCCTGCAACCTGACATCGCCGCCGCGGCGGGCCTGGTGCGCAGCAAGCAGCAGGGCGTGGTGAACGTCTCGGTGCTCCGCCAGGGCAAGCCGGTCACCGCGCTGGTCAGCGGCCAGGTGAAGAACCTGCTCGGCCAGGACTACAGGCTGCAGTTCAAGCAGCTCAAGGAAGGCGATGCCGCCACCTACTACCTGGCGCAGTTCCCCTTCGACTCGCAGGAAGTCCTGCGTTTCAGCCTCAGCGTGCAACCGATGGGCGGCGAGCCGGTCAATTTCGACTTCACCCAGGAATTCTTCCCAGACGAATGATGCCTTTCAACGAACTGGTGCTGGCCAGCCACAACGCCGGCAAGCTCAAGGAACTGCAAGCGATGCTCGGCGATGCGGTGCGCGTGCGTTCGGTCGGCGAGTTCAGCGACATCGAGCCGGAAGAGACCGGCCTGTCGTTCATCGAGAACGCCATCCTCAAGGCGCGCAACGCGGCGCGCCTCTCCGGGCTGCCGGCGCTGGCCGACGACTCGGGCCTCGCGGTGGACATCCTCGGCGGTGCGCCTGGCATCTACTCGGCGCGCTATGCCGACGGCCAGGGCGACGCGGCGAACAACGCCAAGCTGCTGGAGGTGCTGCGCGACGTGCCGGACGCCGAGCGCAGCGCGCAGTTCGTCTGCGCCCTGGCCCTGGTACGGCACGCCGACGACCCACTGCCGATCCTCTGCGAGGGGCTCTGGCACGGGCGCATCCTGCATGCGCCGCGCGGCGAGCACGGCTTTGGCTACGACCCGCTGTTCTGGGTACCGGAGTGCGACTGCTCCAGCGCCGAACTGCCCGCCGAACAGAAGAACCAGCTCAGCCATCGCGCCCGCGCCATGGCTCAGCTCAAGACGCACCTGGGGATATGACGACGGCCAGCCGCAAGCCGCAAGCGTCAGGTAGCAACGGCTTGCAGCTTGAGGCGCCAGGCTTCGAGCTGCCGCCGCTGGCGGCCTATGTGCATATCCCCTGGTGCGTGCGCAAGTGCCCGTACTGCGACTTCAACTCGCATACTGCCGGCGCCGAGTTGCCGGAGACGGCCTATGTCGACGCCCTGCTGGCCGATCTCGAGGCCGACCTGGACTACGTCCAGGGCCGCCGGCTGGGCTCGGTGTTCTTCGGTGGCGGGACCCCGAGCCTGTTCTCCGCCCGGGCGCTGGAGCGCATCCTCGCCGGGCTGGAGCGGCGGGTCGGCTTCGCCGACGGCATCGAGATCACCCTCGAGGCCAACCCCGGCACCTTCGAGCAGGCCAAGTTTCGCGATTACCGCAGCGCCGGCATCAATCGCCTGTCGATCGGCGTACAGAGTTTCCAGGCCGCCAAGCTCAAGGCATTGGGCCGCATCCACGACGGCGCCGAGGCGATCCGCGCCGCCGACATGGCGCGCAGCGCCGGCTTCGACAACTTCAACCTCGACCTCATGCACGGCCTGCCGGAGCAGAGCCTGGAGGACGCGTTGAGCGACCTGCGCATCGCCATAGCCCAGCAGCCGACGCACCTGTCCTGGTACCAGCTGACCCTGGAGCCGAACACGGTGTTCTGGAGTCAGCCGCCGGTGCTGCCCGAGGACGACATCCTCTGGGACATCCAGGAAGCCGGCCAGGCACTGCTCGCCGAGCACGGCTACCGGCAGTACGAGACCTCGGCCTATGCCCGGCCCGGACGGCAGGCGCGGCACAACCTCAACTACTGGACCTTCGGCGACTTCCTTGGCCTCGGCGCCGGTGCCCACGCCAAGCTCAGCCTGGCCGACGGGAGGATCCTGCGCCAGTGGAAGACCCGCCTGCCCAAGGACTACCTGGCCGCCCTCGATGGCTTTCGCGCCGGGCAGAAGGCGCTGGAACGGGACGAGCTGCCGTTCGAGTTCCTGATGAATGTGCTGCGCCTCACCGACGGCGTGCCGTCACTGCTGTTCACTGAGCGCACCGGCCTGCCCCTGGCCCTGCTCGCCGATGGCCGGCGCCAGGCGCAGGCACGCGGGCTGCTCGACCCGGACCCGCAGCGCCTGGTGGCGACGCCGCGCGGCCAGCTGTTCCTCAACGATTTGCTGCAACTGTTCCTGCCATAAGGAAACCGGATGGACCTCGTACTCGACCTGCTCGCCACGCTGTCGCGCTGGAGCCGCAGCCACCTGTCGGACATCTCGCTGGCGATCATGGCCACGCTCTTCGTGCTCTTCGGCCCGGCGCTCAACGCCTGGGTGCAGAAGAACATCGGCGGGCTCAACTTCATCCTGCGCACGCTTCTGTTCGTGGTGTTCTGCGCGATCGTCTACGGCCTCGGCATCATCTACCTGAGCCCCTGGCTGGCCAAGGGCCTGGCGCAGTTCAACAACTACACCCTGGCGCCGGTGCTGATCCTGATGCTGTTCATCATCGGCGTGGTCGCCGACCGCAACTAGCGCGGTACAGCCCGGCCTGCGACAGGCCGGGCCGGCGCATCAGTTCGCCCCGCGGCGCAGCGCCTGCGGCGAGAAATCGCGCGGCGTCAGGCGCACGTCGAAGTCGTACATCGGCTCGTTGTTGTCCAGCCCGTCGACGAAATAGTTGCCATCCTTGAGGTGGTACAGCGTCTCCAGCGTGCTGTTGAACATCGGCACTTCGTAGTAGCTGATCGGATGGCTTTCCTGCAGTCCGATCAGCTCACCCTGCTCGTCGTACAGGTCGACCGCGAGGATCGCCCAGCTGTCCTCGTCGATGTAGAAGCGGCGCTTGTCGTAGGCGTGGCTGAAACCCTTGCGCAGCGCGGCCTCGACCACCCAGACACGGTGCAGCTCGTAGCGCAGCAGCTCGGGATTGAGCGTGCCCGGACGCACGATGCGGTCGTAGGGGATGCCCTGCTGATGCACCGCGTAGCTGTTGTAGGGCACCAGCATTTCGCGCTTGCCGAGCAGCGTCCACTCGTAGCGATCCGGCGCGCCGTTGAAGGAGTCCACCACGTCGGCGGTCGCCAGGCCGCTGGTATCCGGCTGCGGCGAGTCGTAGGCCAGCGAGGGCAGGCGCCGCACGCGACGGTCGCCCGGGCTGTAGCGCCAGGCCTTGCGGATGGTCAGCACCTGGTCGACCGGGTCCTGCACCACCAGTGCGGTGCCGGAGAGCTTGGCCGGCGCGGTGACCCGGTACTTGTAGTACAGCAGCGTGTTGTTCAGCTCGCCCTGGGTCATGCCTTCGCGGTTGTAGACGTAATAGACGTGGCGGTCACGCTTGATGTAGGACGCCTTGCCACCGATCACCACCGCCTGGTTGTTGATCATGTGGGTCTGCTCGCCCTTGTAGTGCAGGATGTGGTTCCAGATCACCTCCATGCCGTCCCGCGGCAGCGGGAAGGGCACGCCGGCCGCGGCCCCCTTGATGCCGTTGCCGTTGGCGATCAGCTCGGCACTCTGTGCGTTGGCGCGCGAGGCTTCGTAGATGCGTTCCGGCGCCGCGGCGCTGCGCCGTGTGGGAAAGACCCGCAGGTAGAAGTCCGGATGCCGCTCGAGCAGGTCACGCAACCCCGCGGGAAGCCGCTCGGCGTGCTCGCCGAGGTTGCCGCTGTCGACACGGTAGAGCGGCGTGTCCGCGGCGAACGGATCGGGATGGTGCATGCCGGGCTGGTAGCCGGCCGGCGGCGTCACGCCACCGCTCCAGGCCGGAATGCTGCCGGTGGCGTTACCGGCGCGCTCGGCGCCCAGCGGGGTGAGGTCCTGGCCCAGGCGGGCCGCCTGCGTGGCGTCGACCTTGGCCTGTGCCGTCGATGCGGCACAGACGGCCAGCAGCAGCGCTCCCAACTTCGCGTTCATCGTCTTCTCCCTGCGGGTCGGACGACCAGCGCGCCTCTGCGTGCGTCGGCTGCCGTCCGTTGGCGTTGTCATTGTGTGTGGCAGCGGAGCCCGGTCGCCCCGCTGGTGCCGCCCAGGGCGGCTCGACGACGCCTACGGATGGGCGTCGCTCATTCGCAGCGCTGGAACTTCAGGTCCCAGACGCCGTGCCCCAGACGTTCGCCGCGCCGCTCGAACTTGGTGATCGGCCGCTCCGCGGGGCGCGGCACGTAACGGCCGTCCGCGGCCAGGTTGCGGTAGCCGGGCGCGGCGTCCATCACCTCGAGCATGTGCTCGGCGTAGGGCTCCCAGTCGGTGGCCATGTGCAGCACGCCACCGACCTTCAGCTTCTGCCGCACCAGCTCGGCGAACGCCGGCTGCACGATGCGCCGCTTGTGATGGCGGCTCTTGTGCCAGGGATCGGGGAAGAACAGCAGCACCCGGTCGAGGCTGGAATCGGCGACGCATTCACGCAGCACTTCCAGCGCATCGCAACTGTAAACCCGCACGTTCTGCAGGTTTTGTGACAGAAGTCCGCTCAATAGCGCACCGACGCCGGGCGTATGTACCTCCACGCCGATGAAGTCCTGCTCGGGGGCGGCGGCGGCCATCTCCAGCGTCGAATGGCCCATGCCGAAGCCGATCTCGAAGGTGCGCGGCGCACTGCGCCCGAACACCTGGTCGAAATCGCGCAGGCCGTCGGCCAGTTCCAGGCCGAACTTCGGCCAGCCCAGCTCCAGGCCGCGCTGCTGGCCGAGGGTGGTACGCCCGGCACGCATCACGAAGCTCTTGATGGTGCGCATGCGCGGCGCATCGCCGGCCGGTTGCTGCGCCTGTTGGGTTTCATCGGTCATGAACGGCATCCTGAAATGAACGAAGCCGACTGCGCAGTCGGCTTCAGGGTCAAGCGTCGGCGGTGCGCACGCACCGCCGGGAGATCAGCGGATCAGCCCTTCCAGCGGCGAGGAGGCGCTGGCGTAGAGCTTCTTCGGCATGCGTCCGGCCAGGTAGGCCAGGCGCCCGGCCTCGATGGCATGCTTCATCGCCTGGGCCATCAGCACGGGGTTCTGCGCATGGGCGATGGCACTGTTCATCAGCACCGCCTCGCAGCCGAGCTCCATGGCGATGGTGGCGTCGGAGGCGGTGCCGACACCGGCATCGACCAGCACCGGCACGGTGGCTTCCTCGAGGATGATGCGCAGGTTGTACGGGTTGCAGATGCCCAGCCCGGTGCCGATCAGGCCGGCCAGCGGCATCACCGCGATGCAGCCCATCTCGGCCAGCTGGCGGGCGATGATCGGGTCGTCGCTGGTGTAGACCATCACGTCGAAGCCGTCCTTGACCAGCACCTCGGCGGCCTTGAGCGTCTCGATGACGTTGGGGAACAGGGTCTTCTGGTCGGCCAGCACTTCCAGCTTGACCAGCTTGTGGCCGTCGAGCAGCTCGCGCGCCAGGCGGCAGGTGCGCACTGCCTCCTCGGCGGTGTAGCAGCCGGCGGTGTTCGGCAGGATGGTGTAGCGCTCCGGGCTGATCACGTCGAGCAGGTTCGGCTCGCCCGGGTTCTGCCCGATGTTGGTGCGGCGCACGGCGACGGTGACGATCTCGGCGCCCGAGGCCTCGATGGCCGCGCGGGTCTCCTCGAGATCCTTGTACTTGCCGGTGCCGACCAGCAGCCGCGACTCATAGGTGCGGCCGGCCAGGATGAAGGGCTTGTCGTGCGCCGTTGTGCTCATCGGGTATTCCTCGTTCGGACGTTGCGGGAGGCGACTGCGATGCCGCCGGGAATGCTGGGGCTGCGGCTCGCTCAACCACCGCCGATGGCGTGCACCACCTCGACGCGATCACCGTCCTTCAGCGCGGTGGCGCCGTGCTCGCTGCGCGGCACGATGTCCAGGTTCAGTTCCACCGCGAGCCGACGGCCGCTCAGCTCCAGCCGCGCAAGCAGGTCGGCGACGGTCTGGCCGTCGGGCAGCTCGTAGGGTTCGCCATTCAAGTGAATCTGCATGGGGATCGCCGCCATCGATAGGGGGTCGGCATTCTAGCCCGAACCGGGTGGCCGACCAAGGCAAAGGCGCCGAGCGCTAGCGCAGCCGCCAGGCCGTGGCCAGCAGGCAGGCCCAGCCGGCCAGGAAGGCGGTCCCGCCGAGCGGGGTGACGATGCCGAGCTTGCCGACGCCGGTCAGGGTCAGCAGGTAGAGGCTGCCGGAGAACAGCAGCACGCCGACGGCGAAGAAGCCGCCCGCCAGCCGGGGCAGGCGCCCCGCCACCTGGCGCGTCAGCAGCGCGACACCGAACAGCGCCAGGGCATGCACCAGCTGGTACAGCACGGCGGTCTGGAACACCGCCAGGTACTCGGCGCTCAGCCGGGCGCGCAGGCCATGGGCGGCGAAGGCCCCGAGGGCGACGCCGGTGAGGCCGTAGAACGCGGAGAGCAGCAGGAACGGGCGCATCATGATCCAGAGACGGGCAGGCCGGGACGGCCGCTATAATGCCCGCTCTTCTGGCCCGCGACCACGTCCTCATGCTCCGCTCCCTGCTGCGCCGCCTGTTCAAGCTGCTGCTCTGGTTCGTCGCCGTCTCGGCATTGCTGGTGCTGGCCCTGCGCTGGGTGGCGCCGCCGTTCACCGCGCTGATGGTCGAGCGCAAGCTGCAGTCCTGGACCAGCGGACCGAGCATCGACCTCGAACGCCAGTGGCGGCCGTGGAAAGAACTGCCGGACGACCTGAAGATGGCGGTCATCGCCGCCGAGGACCAGAAGTTCGCCGAGCACTGGGGCTTCGACGTCGCCGCCATCCGCGCCGCGCTGCAGCACAACCAGGCCGGCGGCTCGCTGCGCGGCGCCAGCACGCTCAGCCAGCAGGTAGCCAAGAACCTGTTCCTCTGGTCCGGGCGCAGCTGGCCGCGCAAGGCGCTGGAGGCCTGGTTCACCGCGCTGATCGAGCTGCTCTGGCCCAAGCAGCGCATCCTCGAGGTCTACCTCAACAGTGTCGAATGGGGCGACGGCATCTTCGGTGCCGAGGCAGCCGCGCGACATCACTTCGGCCGCGGCGCGCCCTACCTGTCCACCACCCAGGCCAGCCTGCTGGCGGCGGTGCTGCCCAACCCGCGCAGCTGGGACGCCGGTCGCCCGAGCGGCTACGTCCAGCGCCGGGCCGGCTGGATTCGCCAGCAGATGCGCCAGCTCGGCGGCAGCGACTACCTGCGCCGCCTGTAACGATTCGTTAATGACCCGCGGCAATATTCGGGCAACGCCGTTGCGGGACAATTCGCCACCTTGGCGCGGCCCCGGCCGCGCGCTTCCCCGCCAGGCCTCACCTCCGGCGGGCTTCATGAAGTACCGGCCACGGTTTTGAAGATGAACATGCACCTGCTGCGGCTTAGCCTCGGCTACTTCGCGATTTCCATGCTCTGGCTGCTGGCCAGCGACCCGCTGTTGCACCGCCTGGTGCCGGATACCGGCCAGCTGCAAGCCTGGGCGCTGGCCAAGGGCACGCTGTTCGTCGTGCTCAGCACCTTCGTGCTTTACCTGCTCGAGCATCGCCACCTGCGCCGCCTGGCTGCCGAGCAGGACGCCCTGCGCCTGAAGGAGTCCAGCCTGCGCCAGGCCGCAGCGGTGTTCGACAGCACCCTCGAGGGCGTGCTGGTCACCGACAGCCAGCAGCGTATCGTCCACGTCAACCCGGCCTTCAGCCGCATCACCGGCTATGCCACCGATGAGGTGCTGGGCAAGACCCCGGGGCTGTTCGCCTCGGGCAAGCACGACGCCAACTTCTATCGAGCCATGTGGCAAGCACTACAGGCCGAGGGCGCCTGGAGCGGCGAGATCTGGAACCGGCGCAAGAGCGGCGAGGTGTACCCGCAATGGCAGAACCTGCGCAGCATCCGCGATGAGCGGGGCCTGGTCAGCCACTATGTGGCGGTGTTCTCCGACCTGTCCGCGCTCAAGCGCTCACAGGAGGAGCTCGACCAGCTCGCCCACTACGATCCGCTGGTCGGCCTGCCCAATCGCCTGCTGTTCAGCGAGCGCGCCAAGCAGAGCCTGGAGCGCGCCCGCGCGAGCCGGCGCGGCGGCGCGCTGCTGCTGATCGACCTCGACCACTTCAAGGACATCAACGAAAGCCTCGGCCACAGCCTCGGCGATGCTCTGCTGCAGGCGGTTGCCGGGCGCCTGCAGGGCCTGGTCCAGCCGGGCATGACGCTGGCACGCCTGGGTGGCGACGAGTTCGCCCTGCTGCACGAGGATTGCAGCGCCGATCAGGCGGCAGCCCTGGCGCTGCGCCTGCTCGACGCCCTCGCCCGCCCCTACCGCCTGCAGGGCCGCGACCTGTTCAGCAGCGCCAGCATCGGCATCGTGCTCTACCCGCACGCGATCCGCGACGTCGAGCAGCTGATGCGCAACGGCGACTCGGCGCTGTTCAAGGCCAAGGGCAGCGGCCGCTCGACCTACGCCTTCTACAGCCAGGAGCTGACCAGCCACGCGCAGCAGCGCATGGAACTGGCCACCGCGCTGCGCCAGGCCCTCGAACAGCAGCAGCTGCGGGTGCACTACCAGCCGATCTTCCACCTGGCCAGCGGCACGATCCGCGGCGTCGAGGCGCTGGTGCGTTGGGAACACCCGCAGCACGGGCCGATCTCGCCGGCGCAGTTCATTCCCATGGCCGAGGAGAACGGCCTGATCGGCGCGATCGACCGCTGGGTGCTGGAGCAGGCCTGCCGGCAGATGCGCCAGTGGCAGGCCGAGGGCCGCCCGCTCGAGTTCGTCGCGGTGAATATCTCCAGCCGCCTGTTCGGCCACGGCGAGCTCGACCTGCAGGTCGCCAGCATCCTCGCCGACACCGGCCTGGCGGCCCGTCACCTGGAGCTGGAGATCACCGAGAGCGCGGTCATGCAGGACCCCGAGGCGGCCATCGACCTGCTGCAGCGCCTGCGCCAGCTCGGCGTGCGGCTGGCGATCGACGACTTCGGCACCGGGCATTCCTCGCTGCTGCGCCTCAAGCGGATGAACGTGCACAAGCTGAAGATCGACCAGGGCTTCGTCGCCGGACTGCCCGACGACCGCGAGGACGCGGCGATCACCCGCTCGGTGATCGGCCTGGCGCACAACCTGGGGCTGAAGGTGGTCGCCGAGGGCATCGAGCACGACTTCCAGGCGCACTTCCTGCTCGACCACCACTGCGACTATGGCCAGGGCTTCGGCCTGGCCCGCCCCTGCCTGCCGGAGGCCATCGACTGGCGGCCGCGCGCGCTGCCGCAGCACCAGGGCTGCCGCTAGCCTCGGTATCAATGGCCTGGACGCACAGGTAAGCTAGGCCACGATACGCTGACGTACCCGTGCGGCGGGCCACGATCGAGTCGAAACCATCGCGCCCCGCAGCGCCCGGCAGTGAAGGCAATGAGCGACCCAGCCATCGAACCCAACCCGACCCCGGGCCTCAAGCAGCTCGTCGACTGGCGCAACGGCGTCGCCTGGCTGGTCCTGCTGTTCACCCTGCTGGTCCAGCTGGTGCTGTTCCAGCACTTCCAGGCACGCGAAACCCGGGCGGCGCGCCAGGAATTCCACCTGCTCGGCGAGAAGGTCACCGAGGCGCTGCGCAAGCGCCTGCTCGATCACGAGCAGATCCTGCTCGGCGGCGCCGGGCTGTTCGACGCCACCGGCGAGGTCAGCCGCGAGCAGTGGCGGATCTATGTCCAGCGCCTGCAACTGGCCGATAACTACCCCGGCATCCAGGGCGTCGGCTTCAGCCGCGCGATCCAGCCCGAGGACCTGCCCGCACACCTGCGCCAGGTGCAGGCCGAGGGCTTTCCCGACTACGCGGTGCACCCGCCGGGCGAGCGCCCGCTGTACACCTCCATCGTCTATCTCGAGCCGTTCACCCCGCGCAACCGCGCCGCGTTCGGCTACGACATGTATTCGGACCCGGCCCGCCGGCAGGCCATGCAACGCGCCGCCGAACAGGGCCTGACCAGCATCACCGGCATGGTCACCCTGATGCAGGAGACCCACGGCAAGGTCCAGGCCGGCGTGCTGCTCTACGTCCCCGTCTACCGCCAGGGCATGCCGCTGGGCAGCCCGGAGCAGCGCATGCGGGCGCTCCGCGGCTTCGTCTACAGCCCCTATCGCGTCAGCAACCTGGTCAACGGCATCCTGCGCAACATGGACCTGCCGCTGGAACTGCGCATCTATGCCGGCGCGGCCGAACGCCCGGAGGACGAGATCTTCACCAGCACGACCGCGAACGGGCCGGCCGCCGGGCAGTACAGCGAACTGCAGCAGCTGCATGCCTACGGGCAGGTCTGGACCCTGCGCATGACCAGCCTGGCCGAGTTCGACGAGCGCTTCCACGCCAACTGGGCGACGCTGGTGCTGCTGAGCATCGGCATGAGCCTGCTGCTGTTCTTCCTCACCGCCTCGCTGGCCCTGCGCCAGCGCCGCGCCAAGGCCCTGGCCGAACGCATGACCCAGGCCATCCGCCGCAGCAAGCACGACCTCAGGCTCAGCGAGGAGCGCCTGTCGCTGGCGCTCAAGGGCAGCAACGACGGGCTCTGGGACCTCAACCTGGAGGCCGGCACGCTGTATGCCTCGGCGCGCGCCTGGGAGATGCTCGGCCACCGCGCCGAGGAATTCCCCTGCGACCTGCGCCTGTGGGAGCGCTTCGTCGTCGCCGAGGACGTCCCGCACGAGCGCTCGCGCCTGGCCAAGGCCATGCTGTCGCGCCGGGATCACTTCACCGCCGAGCTGCGCATGCAGCACAAGAGCGGGCGCATCGTCCCGGTGCTGCTGCGCGGCTACATCCAGCGCGACCTCGACGGCCAGGCCCAGCGGATCACCGGGACCATCATGGACCTGACCGAGCACAAGCGCGTCGAGCAGTTGAAGAACGAGTTCGTCTCCACGGTGAGCCACGAGCTGCGCACCCCGCTGACCTCGATCACCGGCGCCCTCGGCCTGATCAACGGCGGTGCGCTGGGCAAGGCGCCGCCAGCCATGCAGCAGATGCTCGAGATCGCCTACCGCAACAGCCTGCGCCTGGGCCACCTGATCAACGACCTGCTGGACATGGAGAAGATCGCCGCCGGCAAGATGACCTTCGACATGCGCGAGCATGCGCTGGTCCAGCTGCTGGAAGAGGCGCTGGCCAACAACCAGGGCTTCGCCGAGCAGCACGGCGTGCGCTGCGTGCTGGCGGCGCCGCCGCCGGTCACGGTCTGGGTCGACGGCCTGCGCCTGCAGCAGGTGCTGAGCAACCTGCTGTCCAACGCCATCAAGTTCACCCACCAGGGCGGCGAGGTGCAGGTGCATGTGCTGCAGCGCGACGGGCTGGTGCGGGTCTGCGTGACCGACCAGGGCCCGGGCATCCCGGCGGGCTTTCGCAGCCAGGTGTTCGCCAAGTTCGCCCAGGCCGACACCTCCGACAGCCGCACCAAGGCCGGCACCGGCCTGGGCCTGGCGATCACCAAGGAGCTGGTCGAGCGCATGGGCGGCACGGTCGGCTTCGACAGCGAGGAAGGCCACGGCTCGACCTTCTGGTTCGAGCTGCCGGTACAACCGCCGATGGCCGACCAACCGGCCGAGGACGACGGCCGCCCGCGCCTGCTGGTGGTCGAGGACGAGCCGGACACCGGCCGCCTGCTGCACCTGATGCTCAGCGAAGGCGGCTACGCGGTCGATCGCGTGCAGAGCCTGCAGCAGGCACGCGAGCGCCTGGCGCAGGCACGCTACCGGGCCATGACCCTGGACCTGCACCTGCCCGACGGCAGCGGGCGCCAGTTCGTCGAGGAGCTGCGCAACGACCCGGCACTCAAGGAGCTGCCGGTGGTGGTGATCTCCGCCGCACCGCAACTCGACGAGGCGCTGCTGGCCCATGGCGTGTTCTGGCTGCACAAGCCCATCGGCAGCGCGCAATTGCTGGAGACCCTGCGCAACGCCCTGGTCGGCGGCGCAGAGCGCGACTGAAGAATCGGCCGGGCAAAGAAAAACGCGGAGCCTGCAAGCAGACTCCGCGTTCGATCCAACGGTACGGCCGGGCTCAGGCCTGGATACAGCCCTTGAGCTTGTTCATCGCGTTCTTTTCCAGCTGGCGGATGCGCTCGGCCGAGACGTTGTACTTGGCGGCCAGGTCGTGCAGCGTCGCCTTTTCCTCGCTCAGCCAGCGCTGCTGGAGAATGTCGCGGCTGCGCTCGTCCAGCCCGTCGAGCGCCTCGTGCAGGCTGGCGGCCGAGCTGTCGCTCCAGTCGGCATCCTCGAGCTGGCGCGCCGGGTCGTAGCGCTGGTCTTCCAGGTAATGCGACGGCGACTGGTAGGCGCTCTCGTCATCGGCATCGTCCAGCGGGTCGAAGGCCATGTCGTGGCCGCTCAGGCGGCCTTCCATCTCGCGCACCTCGTGCGGCTCGACGCCCAGGCTGTCGGCGACGCGGTTGACCTCGTCGTTGTTCAGCCAGGCCAGGCGCTTCTTCTGGCTGCGCAGGTTGAAGAACAGCTTGCGCTGCGCCTTGGTGGTGGCGACCTTGACGATGCGCCAGTTGCGCAGGATGAACTCGTGGATTTCCGCCTTGATCCAGTGCACGGCGAAAGACACCAGGCGCACGCCCATTTCCGGGTTGAAGCGCTTGACCGCCTTCATCAGCCCGACGTTGCCTTCCTGGATCAGGTCGGCTTGGGCCAGGCCATAGCCCGAATAGCTGCGCGCGATGTGCACGACGAAGCGCAGGTGCGCCAGGACCATCTGCCGGGCGGCTTCCAGGTCCTGGTGGTAGAAGAGCCGCCCAGCCAGCTCGCGCTCCTGCTCGACGGTAAGCAGCGGCAGGCTGTTTACGGTCTGCACGTAGGCCTCGAGATTGGCTCCCGGGACCAGGGCTTGAACAGGTTGCAGAGAAGTTGTCATGCAGTTCCTCCCGAAGTGAAGCTGCAGCAGTGTAGCACTGGCCCCTATGACTGCAAGGCCTGTGGATAAGTTCCCCCACAGGCCTGGAAAACGCCTTTCAAAACAGAAAATTAGGTTAGCGCGGCGCAAGTTCGCTGAGGTGCCGGGCGACCGCCAGCCAGGCGCCGATATAGCCCAGCAGCACGGCACCGACCACCAGCGAAACGGCATCGCCCGAAGGCACGCCGGCCAGGCCGAAGTCGCTGCCGTAGAGCCCGGCGAGCCGGACCACCGCCTCGTTCAGCCAGCCCAGCCCGTAGGCCAGCAGCGCCCAGGCGATCAACCCGGCACCCAGGCCGTAGATCGCGCCCATGTAGAGGAAGGGTCGGCGCACGTAGCCATCGGTCCCGCCGACCAGCTTGACCACCTCGATCTCGGTGCGGCGGTTCTCGATATGCAGGCGGATGGTGTTGCCGATCACCAGCAGCAGCGTGGCCACCAGCAGCAGGGTCAGGCCGAAGACGAAGCGGTCGCCGAGCTTGAGGATCGCGGTCAGCCGCTCGACCCAGAGCAGGTCCAGCTGCGCCTGCTCGACGCCCGGCATGCCGGCGAGGGTCTGGCGCAACGCCTCGAGCTTGTCCTTGTCGATCTCCCTGGGCGTCACCAGTACCGAGCCCGGCAGCGGGTTGTCCGGCAGCTCGCGGAGCGCCTCGCCGATGCCCGAGAGCTGCTGGAACTCCTCCAGCGCCGCCTCGCGGCTGATCCACTGCGCCTCGGCCACGTCCGGCAGCGCGGCGATCTCCTCGCGCAGGCGCTGGCCGGCGGCGGCGTCGACATCCAGGCGCAGGAACACCGAGATCTGCGCGGCACGTTGCCAGGAGCCGCCGAGCCGCTCGACGTTGTCCAAGAGCAGCGCCAGGCCCATCGGCAGGCTCAGCGCCACCGCCATCACCAGGCAAGTGAAGAAGCTGCCGATCGGCTGCTTGAGCAGGCGGCCGAGGCTGTCCACCAGGCTCGCGCGGTGGCTCTCCAGCCAGGCGTGGAACAGTGTCCTGAAATCCGGTTCGTCGTGTTTCGCCTCGACCTTCTTCACCGAGCCACCGACACGCTCGGCGGTGCTCGGGTTGGCTTTGGGATCGCTCTTGCGGGATGCGCTCATCGGCCGGCCTCCCCGTCGCCGATCAGGCGACCACGTTGCAGGGTGAGCATGCGGTGGCGCATGCGCGCGATCAGCGCCAGGTCGTGGCTGGCGATCAGCACCGTGGTGCCCAGGCGGTTGATGTCCTCGAACACGCCCATGATCTCGGCGGCCAGCCGCGGGTCGAGGTTGCCGGTCGGCTCGTCGGCCAGCAGCAATGCCGGCCGGTGCACCACCGCGCGGGCGATGCCGACGCGCTGCTGCTGGCCGGTGGAGAGGTCGGCCGGGTACTGCAGCGCCTTGTCCTTGAGGCTGACGCGCTCCAGTGCGGTCATCACCCGCTGGCCGATCTCGCGCTTGTTCAGCCCGAGGATCTGCAGCGGCAGGGCGACGTTGTCGAACACGGTGCGGTCGAACAGCAGCTGGTGGTTCTGGAACACCACGCCGATCTGCCGGCGCAGGAAGGGAATCTGCGCATTGGTGATGCGCGACAGGTCCTGCCCGGCCAGCAGCAGCTTGCCGCTGGTCGGCCGCTCCATTGCCAGCAGCAGGCGCAGCAGCGTGCTCTTGCCCGCGCCGGAATGGCCGGTGACGAAGAGGAACTCGCCGCGCTGCACGTGGAACGACAGCTCGTGCAGCCCGACGTGGCCGTTGGGGTAGCGCTTGCCGACCTGATCGAAGCGGATCATCGCTCGTCCTGGCCGAACAGCGCCCTGACGAAGGCGTCGGCCTCGAAGGTACGCAGGTCGTCGATGCCCTCGCCGACGCCGATGTAGCGGATCGGCGTGCCGAACTGCTTGGCCAGGGCGAAGATCACGCCGCCCTTGGCGGTGCCGTCGAGCTTGGTCAGGGCGATGCCGGTGAGCTCGACGGCCTGGTTGAACTGGCGGGTCTGGTTGATCGCGTTCTGCCCGGTGCCTGCATCGAGCACCAGCAGCACCTCGTGGGGCGCGGTCTCGTCCAGCTTGCCGATCACCCGGCGCACCTTCTTCAGCTCCTCCATGAGGTTGTCCTTGGTGTGCAGGCGGCCGGCGGTGTCGGCGATCAGCACGTCGATGCCGCGCGCCTTGGCCGCCTGCACCGCATCGAAGATCACCGAGGCGGAATCGGCGCCGGTGTGCTGGGCGATCACCGGGATGCGGTTGCGCTCGCCCCAGATCTGCAGCTGCTCGACCGCGGCGGCGCGGAAAGTGTCGCCGGCGGCGAGCATGACCTTCTTGCCTTCGTTCTGCAGCTTCTTGGCCAGCTTGCCGATGGTGGTGGTCTTGCCGACGCCGTTCACCCCGACCACCAGGATCACGTAGGGCTGCTTGGCGCTGTCGATGGCCAGCGGCTGCTCGACCGGGCGCAGCAGCCCGGCCAGCTCTTCCTGCAGGGCGCGGTAGAGCGCGCCGCTGTCGGCCAGCTCCTTGCGCGAAACGCGGCGGGTAAGGTTCTGCATGATCACGCCGGTGGCCTCGACGCCGACATCGGCGGTCAGCAGGCGGGTTTCCAGTTCTTCGAGCAGGTCGTCGTCGATGGCCTTCTTGCCGAGGAACAGGCTGGCCATGCCCTCGCCGATGCTGGCGCTGGTCTTCGACAGGCCCTGGCGCAGGCGGGCGAAGAAGCCCAGCTTGGCCGGTGCGGCAGGCTGCGCCGGCAGCGGCTCGGTGACCGGCTCGGGTGCGGATTCAGGTTCGGGTTCAGGTTCGGGCTCGGCAAGCGGTTCGGCAGCAGCCGTGGCGGCTTGCGGCTCCTCGGCCTTCGGCGGCTCAGCCAACGGCAAGGGTTCGACCGGCTGCTCGCGCAGCATCTGCTCGGCCTCGCGATCGGGCTGGTCCGCCAGCGGCTGGCTCTCTTCCGGGGGTTCGGCCGCCGGGGGCTCGGCCGCGGGGGCCTGCGGCTTCTTGCGCAACCAGCCGAACAGACCCTTCTTCTCGCCAGCCTCGGCCGGCGTCTTCTTGTCGTCGTTGGAACCAAACATGCAGACGGTATTCTCAAGGGGGCGTTACGCCGGAGGCCAGGCCGCCGGCCGGACGGACGGAGGCCTATCCTAGCACCTACCCGCGCGGCTGCGCCAAAGGCGCCCGGTCGCCTGGCAAGCGCCGCTTTGCCTGGCCGGGGCAGCTCAGTACCATGGCCGCGTGCTGGCGTCGGCACACGGCCACGCCATCGACTCGGAATCCCAGCATGCTCCTGACACTACGCCGCTGCGCGGCCCTGCTGCTGATCGCCCTGCACGCCCCGCTGGCCGGGGCGGCGGACAGCCAGCCCACCCACGAATTCTTCCTCGACAACGGCCTGAAGGTGATCGTGCGCGAGGACCACCGCGCACCGGTGGTGGTCTCCCAGCTCTGGTACAAGGTCGGCTCGAGCTACGAGACCGCCGGCCTGACCGGCCTGTCCCACGTGGTCGAGCACATGATGTTCAAGGGCAGCGCCAAGCTCGGCCCGGGCGAGGCGTCGCGCATCCTGCGCGAGCTGGGGGCCGAGGAGAACGCCTTCACCAGCAACGACTACACCGCCTACTACCAGGTGCTGGCGCGCGACCGCCTGGCGGTGGCCTTCGAGCTGGAAGCCGACCGCCTGGCCAGCCTGCGCCTGCCACCCGAGGAGTTCGCGCGCGAGATCGAGGTGATCAAGGAGGAGCGCCGCCTGCGCACCGACGACAAGCCCAGCGCGCTGGCCTTCGAGCGCTTCAAGACCATCGCCTACCCGGCCAGCGGCTACCGCAACCCGACCATCGGCTGGATGAGCGACCTGCAGCGCATGACCGCCGACGACCTGCGCAACTGGTACGAAGCCTGGTACGCGCCGAACAACGCGACCCTGGTGGTGGTCGGTGACGTCACCGCCGACGAGGTCAAGGGCCTGGCCGAGCGCTACTTCGGCCCCATCGAAAAGCGCCAGGTGCCCACCGCCAAGGCGCCGCTGGAGCTGGCCGAACCCGGCGAACGGCGCCTGACCCTGCACGTCAAGACGCAGCTGCCGAGCCTGCTGATGGCCTTCAACGTGCCGAGCCTGTCCACCAGCGACGACGCGCGCCAGGTACACGCCCTGCGCCTGGTCGCCGCGCTGCTCGACGGTGGCTACAGCGCGCGCCTGGCCGAGACGCTGGAACGCGGCGAGGAACTGGTGACCAGCGCCTCGGCCTGGTACGACGCCTATACCCGCGGCGACAGCCTGTTCGTCCTCAGCGCCACGCCGAACGTGCAGAAGGGCCATGACCTGGATGCCGCCGAGGCCGGGCTCTGGGCCCAGCTGGAGCGGCTCAAGCAAAGCCCGCCGAGCAGCGACGAACTGGCGCGCGTGCGCGCACAGGTGATCGCCGGGCTGGTCTACGAGCGCGATTCGATTACCCAGCAGGCCACCACCATCGGCCAGCTGGAGACCGTGGGACTGTCCTGGCGGCTGATGGACGACGAGCTCGCCGCGCTCGAGGCGGTGACCCCCGAGGACATCCAGCAGGCGGCACGCACCTACCTCACCCGTGCGCGGCTGAGCGTCGCCCATGTCCTGCCGGAGCAGAAGGAAGCCCAAGATGAATAAGCCCAGCCTGTGGCGCCACGGCGCCCTCGGCCTGCTGCTGGCCGCCTGCCTCGGCCTGGCCGCCTGCGACGAACCGACTGGCGACAACGCCGCGCCCGCCAGCCAGCAACCCGCCGCGCAGCCCGCCGAGCCGACGCCGCCGGCCTCCGAGGCGGCCACTGGCGAGCCTGCCGTCGAGCAGGCCAGCCGGCGCGTCGAATCGCTCGAGCAACTCAGCGAGAAGCCGCTGGCGCGTCGGCACCTGGAGATCCAGACCTGGCAGACCGCCGAAGGCGCCAAGGTCCTCTTCGTGCGCGCGCCGGAGCTGCCGATGTTCGACCTGCGCCTGACCTTCGCTGCCGGCAGCGCCCAGGACGAGGGCACGCCGGGCCTGGCGCTGCTGACCAACGCCATGCTCAACGAGGGCATCGAGGGCAAGGACGTCAGCGCCATCGCCCGCGAGTTCGAAGGCCTGGGCGCCGACTTCGGCAACGGCGCCTACCGCGACATGGCCGTCGCCAGCCTGCGCAGCCTGAGCGCCGCGGACAAGCGCGACGCCGCGCTGGCGCTGTTCGGCCAGGTGGTCGGCAAGCCGACCTTCCCGGAGGATTCGCTGCAGCGGATCAAGAACCAGCTGCTGGCCGGCTTCGAGTTCCAGAAGCAGAACCCCGGCAAGCTGGCCAGCCTGGAGCTGTTCGCCCGCCTCTATGGCGAACACCCCTACGGCCACCCCAGCGACGGCACCGCCGAGTCGATCGCACCGATCAGCGCCGAGCAACTGCGCGCCTTCCACCAGCGCGCCTACGCCGCCGGCAACCTGGTGATCGCGCTGGTCGGCGACCTCAGCCGCGAGCAGGCCGAAGCCGCCGCCGCCCAGGTCTCCGCGGCCCTGCCCCGGGGCCCGGCGCTGGCGCCGACGACCGAACCGGCGGCGCCCGAGGCCGGCAAGTCGCACATCGAGTTCCCCTCCAACCAGACCCACCTGATGCTCGCCCAGCTCGGCATCCCGCGCGGCGATCCCGACTACGCCGCGCTCTATCTCGGCAACCAGATCCTCGGTGGCGGCGGCTTCGGCACCCGGCTGATGGAGGAGGTGCGCGAGAAGCGCGGG
Source organism: Pseudomonas oligotrophica (assembly GCF_021726475.1). Lineage (GTDB taxonomy): Bacteria > Pseudomonadota > Gammaproteobacteria > Pseudomonadales > Pseudomonadaceae > Stutzerimonas > Stutzerimonas oligotrophica. The sequence goes on along the minus strand of NZ_JAKJRU010000001.1, from coordinate 569,707 downwards.
TTGACCTATGGCATCTACTCGGGCTTCAGCCCGATGCGCGCCAGCGGCCCGTTCATGATCAGCATGCAGACCCGCGCCGAACTCGCCGACGGCGCATTGGAACTGGTGCAGCAACTGGTGCGCGACTACCTGGCCGAAGGCCCCAGCGAGGCCGAGCTCGAGCGTGCCAAGCGCGAGATCGCCGGCAGCTTCCCGCTGTCCACCGCGAGCAACGCCGACATCGTCGGCCAGCTGGGCAGCATCGGCTTCTACGACCTGCCGCTGACCTACCTGGAAGATTTCATGGAGCAGGTGCAGGCGCTGACGGTCGAACAGGTCAGCACGGCGATGCGCAAGCACCTGAGCGCCGACGGCTTCGTCATCGTCACCGCCGGCCCGAGCGTCGCGCAGCAGCCGCTGCCGCCGCCCACCGACCAACCCACAGCCGCGCCCAGCGCAGTCCCGGAGCATTGATGGCCAATCCACCCGTCCGCCCGTCCGCCCATGGCGGCACCGGCCAGTTGCGCATCATCGGCGGAGACTGGCGCTCGCGGCGCTTTTCCTTTCCCGACGCCGAAGGCCTGCGACCGACTCCCGACCGCGTGCGCGAGACGCTGTTCAACTGGCTGATGCCCTACCTCTCCGGCGCGCGCGTGCTCGACCCGTTCACCGGCAGCGGCGCGCTCTACCTCGAGGCGCTGTCGCGCGGCGCCGGCATGGCCCTGGCGCTGGACGTGAACGCCAATGCCATCGCCAGCCTGCGCAAGCACCTGGACACGCTCAACTGCGGCAACGGCCAGCTGCTGCAGAGCGATGCCCTGCGCTACCTGGAAACCCAGGCGGCGACGCCGTTCGACCTGGTGTTCCTCGACCCGCCGTTCAACCAGAACCTGCTGCTGCCGGCCTGCCAGCTGCTGGAAAGCAAGGGCTGGCTGGCCGAGCGCGCCTGGATCTACACCGAAAGCGAGGCCGCGCCGTCCTCGCTCGGCCTGCCGGGCAACTGGCGGCTGCACCGGGAAAAGAAGGCCGGCAAGGTGTTCTATGCGCTGTGGGAGCGCAACGCCGCTCAGTAGAAGTCGACCGCCTGTCCGTCGCGGTCGAAGGCGATGAAGCGGCCGACGCTGCCGCTCTCGATGGCCGCGACCATCATCTTCAGCGGCTCCTCGGCATCCTCGGAGCCGGGGGTGATGCCGGCGTGGCCGGGCAGCGCCGCGGCGAACACCAGGTCCCAGGGCTGGCCGGTGCGCTGCGATTCGTCGAACAGCGTGGCGAAGCCTTCCAGCTCCTCGGGCAGCTTGTCGACGCAAAGCACCGGGCGCAGCGAACCGCCGCCGCCCTCGGCGAAGCGCTCGCGCTCGGCGGCGTTGGCATCGTCGGGCAGCTCGGCGGTAACGAAGACGAACAGCAGGCGCTGCGGCTCGGCCTGCGCGCGGGCGGCATGCAGCAGTCGGTCGAAGGAGGAAAGCATCATGGTCGGTTCCGAGTGTTTCTGGCCAGCCGACACTGTCGGCCGCCCGCGCCGCGCTGACCATATCCCCAAAGGCATACGCCCCTCGCACCGGGCGGCATTCAGCCGGCCGATGCGGCTTGCCGTGCCAGCCGTCGCTGGCCTAGCGTGGCCGGCATGAACATCCGGCAGAACCCTCCGACCGCCCCGTTCCACCCGGCCTGGTGGCTACCGGGCCCGCACCTGCAGACCCTGTGGAACCCGTTCCTGCGCCGCGCGCCGCGGCTGGCGCGCCGCCGCGAGCGCCTGTGGCTGGCCGACGGCGACTTCCTCGACCTCGACTGGTACGGCCCGCACGCGCCGGCGGCGCCGCTGGTGCTGGTGCTGCACGGGCTGACCGGCTCGTCCGCATCGCTCTACGTGCTCGGCCTGCAGCAGCGCCTGGCCGAACGCGGCTGGAGCAGCGTGGCCGCCAACTGGCGCGGCTGCTCCGGCGAGCCGAACCTGTCGCCGCGCGCCTACCATTCCGGCGCCAGCGACGACCTGGCCGAGATCGTCGAGCACCTGCTGGCCAGCCGCCCGCAGGCGCCGCTGCACGCGGTGGGCTATTCGCTGGGCGGCAACGTGCTGCTCAAGTACCTCGGCGAACGCGGCGCCGACTGCCCGCTGCGCGCGGCGGTGGCGGTCTCGGTGCCCTTTCGCCTGGACCAGTGCGCCGACCGCATCGGCCTCGGCTTCTCGCGGGTCTACCAGGCGCATTTCATGAAGGCCATGGTCGCCTATGTGAAGGACAAGCAGCGACTGTTCCGCGAGCGCGGCCTCGAGCAGCACCTGGCCACCCTCGGCGCACTGGGTACGCTCGAGGGCATGCGCACCTTCTGGGACTTCGACGGTCGCATCACCGCGCCGCTGCACGGCTTCAGCGATGCCAGCGACTACTATCGGCGCGCCTCCAGCCGCTACTACCTCGGCGGCATCCAGGTGCCGACCCTGCTGATCCAGGCCGCCGACGACCCTTTCGTGTTCCGCCACAGCATCCCCGAAGCCTGCGAGCTCTCACCGAGCACGACCCTGGAACTGCACGGCCATGGCGGCCATGTCGGCTTCGTCGAAGGCACTCCGCTGCGTCCGCGCTACTACCTGGAGCGCCGCATCCCGCAATGGCTGGCCGAGCGCTGACCCCGACGCGGCGGGTCAGTCGCCGAAGGGCAGCCAGGCATGGCCGAAGCGGGCCTTGAGCCCGAGCCGGTCGATGCGCCACTCCGGCGGCAGGTCGTCGACCCGGGCGAGCACCCGCAGGCTGCGCGTCGGTGCGCTGAACGGCGGACGCAGCTCGGCCGGCACCGGGGCGGCACTGTCCACGGCCTGGACCACCTCGGCCGGACGCTGGCTGCCGTCCGGGAAGATCAGCGTCAGCCGCGTGCCGCTGGCCGCCTCGGCGGCATGGCTGGGCTGCAGGTAGACCCATACCTGGGGATCGCCGGCACGCTCGAGGCGCAGCAGCGGCATGCCGGGGCCGACGTTTTCCCCCGGCGCGACGAGGATCTCGCCCACCTTGCCCGCTTCCTCGGCGCGCAGTTCGAGGCCCTGCAGGCGACGTTCCAGCCAGGCCAGCTCGAGTTCACGCTGGCGTTGCTCGCTGCTGGTCAGCGGTTGACTGCGCTGGGCCAGCTGATAGAGATCGCGCTGCCGGGCGTCACGCTGGTCGGCGGCTGCCAGCAGCTCGCCGCGGGTCGCAGCACCGGCCTCGAACAGACGCTGGATCTGCGCCAGCCGCGCCTCGGCGCGCTCGAGCAGGCGCGCCAGCAAGGCGCGTTCGGCAGCGCTGCCGGCGAGCTGTGCTGGCTGCTCGGCGGCGGCCTCGAGCAGGAACTGCCGGGCGCGCCATTCGGGGTTGTCCAGCCGGACCAGCAGATCGCCGGCCTGGACGTGCTGGCCCGGTTGCACCAGCACCTCGCGGACCTGCGCCGCCTCGCGCGCGCGCAGCTCGCCGCCGGGCAGCTGCAACTGGGCCGGCGCCTCGATGAGCCAGAGCATGAGCGCCCAGCGGCCGGCCAGCCAGAGCAGCGGGCTGAGCACCGCCAGCAGGATCAGATACCAGCGCAGGCGGAAGGCCAGGCGCTTGCCCGGGGCATAGAGCACCTGCAGGCCCTGCTCCTGGGTCGGCTGCTGTTCCTTGGCGCTGGAGAACTTGATCTTCATGCGGCGTCGCTCAATGGGGGAAGTGGGACCAGTCCTGCCAGTCGATACCGCTGACCGAGTGCGCCTGCAGGCGCGCGCGCCAGCGCTCGGCCTGGGCCTCGAGCTGGGCGCGGCTCGCGTCCGTCCAGGACTCCTCGGCGGCCAGCTGCGGCTCCACGCTCTGCGCCAGGCGGAAGCCCAGCCCGGGCCAGCGCCGGGCGATGTCCTCGGCCAGTGCGGCGCTGCGCTCGGCGTTGCGGGTGTAGATCATCAGGCTCACCTGGCGCACGCCGAGCCGGGTCAGCCGGCACGGCACGCAGACCTCTCCGGCCTGCGGCGCGGCGAACCAGCGATGGTGGCTGGACAGCTCGAGCGGCCAGGGGCTGACCCGCGCCGCCGCCTCGAGGGTGTCCAGCCAGTCCTGCAGGCGTGCCGGCGGCACCGGCCAGCCAAGCTGCTCAACCTCGAGGTCCAGGTGCACGGCGGCGAATGGCAGCGGGGCCAGTGTCGCCAGCAGGTCGAGCAGGCCCTGGCGCGCCTGCGGCAACAGCCACTGCGGATCGCCGAGCAGCAGCACCGTCTCCAGGCGCTGCGCCCGCGTCGCGTCGAGCAGCTGGCGCAGCCGCGCCTGCAACTGCGGGTCGCCGATCTGCGCGGCGCTGAGGCCGAGGTAGAGGCGCTGCATGCCGGCAGCCCGCAGCGCCTGCAAGGCCTGGTCGCGGCTCGTCGGCTCGAGCAGCGCGCGGCTGTCCCAGACGTAGGTGCCCTGGCGCCAGCCCCGGCCCTCGGCGAGCGTTGCCTGCACCTCGGGCTTCGCCAGCGCCTGCCACTCATGCGGGCGGCCGAGCAGCGCCGCGAGGCCGGCGTCCGCGTCGACGAACAGCCGCAGCGAGGCCTCGCGCAGCCACAGCTCGTGCCAGGCAGCGATCAGGCGCAAGCCCGCCTGGCCGCGCTCCAGCTCGGCGGACAGGCTGCCGAGAAAGGCCTGGTCGATATCGCCGTCACGCCGCAACCGCTGCTCGCGCATGGCCAGGTCGGCCACCTCCAGCTCCTCGCGGGCCTGCCGCAACGCCTCGGCGGCCAGGCGGTGAGCCTGCAGCGCCTGGGCCAGCGCCCGGGCCAGCCCATCGCGCTCGGCCTCGAGCCGTGCCAGCGCTGCCGCATGGCGTGCCTGGCCCTCGTCGTCCCGCGCCTGGCCGTAGGCCAGCGGATCGAAGGGCGTCGACAGGCTGATGCTGGCGACCAGGCCGCTGCCCGGCTGGTTGCCGCCATTGCGCGCCTCGTAGCTCTGGGCAACGCTGAAACTGGAATCCACCGAGGCGTACCAGGGGCTCTTGCGGCCCTGTTCGGCTGCGCGCAGCTGCTCGCGACGCTCTTCCAGCCGCGGATGGACCTCGAGCTTCTGCAGCCAGGCCGCCAGGGGCTGCACGCTGTCCGCCAGGGCTTCGGCCTCGGCCTGTTGCTGCGACCCGAGCGGGCGCCCGGACAGCAGCGACAGGCGCTGGGCGGTCTCCTCCAGCAGCGGAGCGATGGCCGTGCAACGACGCTGCAGCGCCTGCCAGCGATCGTCCTGCAGGCGCGCCTCCGAGGCCAGCAGCCAGCCGCTGCGCAAGCGCTCGGCCAGTTGCCGGCGTGCCTGTGCCGCGGGCTGCTCGAGGCTGGCGCACCAGCGCTGTTCCTGCTGCGCACGCCACCAGTCGGCATAGGCGCTGCGCAGGGCCAGGCGCTGCTCGGCGCGGTAGCCGGGCCGACGGGCCTGCAGCTGCTGGTGCTCGGCCTGCAGCCCGCGCAGCGCATCCTGCTGGCGATGCAGGCTGCCGAGCAGCGGATGGCGCAAGCCCAGGGCGAGATCGCGGCCGTAGTAGTCGTCGCGCAGATCCTCGGTCACCAGTTCGCGGTAGCGCCCGGTGCCGGCCGAGGCGAACCACTGCCACCCGGCCTCGGCTTCGCGCTGCTGCCGCTGCGCATCCAGCACCGCGAGCTCGGCCTCCAGCGCACGCTCGGCCGGCCCGTCGGCGGCCTGTTCCAGCAGCCCGGCCAGCGGCAATGACTCGGCCCGGCAGACCGCCGCCAAGCCGAGCAGGAGAAGGGCAACCCAGCAACGCAGCATCAGAACCTCTTGGCCTTGCGCAGCACCCACCAGGGCGCCATCGACGATTCCTCATGGCCGCGCCTCACCCACTCGTTGAGGATCGCCACCGCGCTCCAGCAGCGCATGACGAACATGAACAGCGGAAACAGCGGCACCACCCAGCACAACCGCAGGTCCTGGCCCGGCCGCTCGCTGACCATCGCCAGCAGCGCCACGTAGCCCAGCAGGGTGCTGGCCAGGTAGACCAGGTAGATCAGCAGGGCGAGCACGAGGAAGGTCGACAGCGTCAGCGCATAGAGGCCGACGAGGAAGTAGCCGAGGATGATGAAGGGCAGCACCAGCTGGAAGAAGAAGCCGCTGACCAGCACCGCGAGGAAATTCGGCCAGCCGAGCAGGCGCGGCGTGAAGCTGTGGCGATGCTTGCGCACGTAGAGGAAGAACAGGTCGCCATCCCAGCGCAGGCGCTGCAGGAGGAACTGGCGGAAGGTTACCGGCGCATCGGTATGGCCGATGGCGCACGGCTCGAAGGGAATGCGCAGCGGCCGGCGCCCGAAGTAGTTCTTGATCCGCAGGGTGATGTCCAGATCCTCGGCGGTGTGGGTATCCCAGCCACCGATCTTCTCGAGGAAGCTGCGGCGAAACGCGCCGAACGCGCCGGACACGTTGTTCACCACGTTCCATTCGCTGAGCCCGGTCTTGGCCATCTGGATCGACAGCAGGTACTCCAGCGCCTGCATCGCGGTGGTCAGCGACGCCCCGGCGTTGCGCACCCGCAGGCTGCCGGCGACGGCCGGCACGTCGGCATCCTGGAAGTGGCGGACCATGCGCACCACCATGTCGTTGTCGAACGAGGTGTCGCCATCGAGCGCCATGACGATCTCGCCGGTGCTGTAGTCGAGCCCTGCATTGAGCGAGGACACGCGCCCGCCGCGCTGCCACTTGGCGATCGGCCGCAGGAAGCGCCGCGGGTAGAGCCGGCCATCGACGCGAAAATCGCGCACCGCCTGCATGGTGGCGTGGTTGGCCGCCGCACCGTCGACCACCGGGATCATCTCGATCTCGCCACGGTAGGTCTGCTCGCACAGGCTGAGCAGCGTCTTCTGCACGTCGCGGCCTTCGCTGTAGCAGGTGATGATGCAGGACACGCGCGGCTGGTAGGGGTTGCCTTCGGGCAGCTCGAAGGGCTTGCGCACGAACCAGCGCAGCACGCCGAGCAGCACCAGCAGGTTGAGCGGCAGCTCCAGCACGACGAACGCCGGAAACAGCATCACCAGCAGGTAACCGAGGCCGTCAGGCTTGTCGATCTCGCCGAGGATGCCCAGCCACTGCAGCCAGAAGGCCTCCATTCAGCCCAGCTCCCCGTTCAGCCGCGCCAGCAGCAGCGCCGCATCCTCCTGCTCGAGCAGATCGGCCGGAGCGGTGAAGCCGGCCAGGCGCAACTGCAGCTTGCCGATCTGCTCGCTGGCCAGCCGCTCGGCACCCTGTGCCAGGCGCTGACGCACCACCGCCAGGCCGGCGGCATCGGTGTGCGGCATCAGGATCCAGAGGATCTCCTCACTGACCCGGCAGCAACGATCGGTATCGCGCACCGCCTCCTGCAGCCGCTCCACCAGGCTGTCGACCAGGGCATGGCCGCGCAGCTCGCCGAGCGCACTGAGCGTGGCGGCCATGTTGACGAAGCGCAGGCCGAGCAGGGAGAAGGCCGGCTGCTTGTAGCGTCGCACCAGCTGCAGCTGCCAGTTGAGCAGCTCGTGGAAGGCGCTCTGGCTGAGCAGCGCGAGCTGGCCAAAGCTCTCGGCCTCCACCGCGGCCGTCGCGTAGCCCTGCCGGCAGCGCAGGCGCCCGGCTTCGGCCAGGCGGAAATGACGCACCTCGCGCACGCGCAGCTTGTCCGGCGCATGGGCATGGCCGCAATCCAGGCAGCGGGCCTCGACTTCGGCGTCGACGAAGAAGGCCTGGCAGCCGCGGCAGCGGTAGTTCTCCAGCGGCCGATCGTAGTCGCTGCCGATGTGGCGCAGGCGGCTCAGGCAGTTCGGGCACAGCAGCAGCCCGTCCTTGAGGAAATGCTCCTGGGGCGCGACGTGGCCGCAGGTGAAGCAATGCAGCGACGGCTGGCGGGCGATCTCCAGCGTCTGGCACTCGGGGCAGACGTCGACATAGTTGAGCCGGCCGGAGCCACAGCTGATGCACAGGCGCAACCGATCGAGCAGCTCGCCCTCCTCCAGCCAGCCCTGCTGGGTCATCAGCTGCAGCCAGGCGAACGAATTCGGCGACTCGTCGTCGGCCAGCGCCTCGAGCAGCGGGTAGCGATAGTGCTGGGCCGCGCCGGCATCGCGCACCGCATGCACCGCGCCGTGCGGGCGCAACCACAGCCAGGCCAGCACCCGCGACTCGAAGCGCTCGGGCGCCACGCCGCGGTCGAACAGCCCGAAGCGCTCGCGCCAAAGCCGCCACAAAGGCGCCAGCGCGCCCAGGTCGGGCGGCGGCGCGCCGTCGCCGAGTGCCACGCACCAGGCATCGCTGTCCTGGCAGCAGTAGATCAGGCTGAAGCGGTAGCGCCGGTCCATGCGCAGGCCGCGCAGGGCCTCGCCGGCACGGGCGCCGGGCAGGTCCAGCAGGAGCACGTCGTAGGCAGGCGCCTCGTTGAGCGTGGCGATATCCAGATGCCGCTCGACTTCGATTCCGCTGAATCGGGTCGAGGACACGCCCAGCACGGCAACGCGGGGTAGCGGGGAAGGCATGGAAAACCGCCAGGCAGTAGCAGAGTGCCATCATTGTACTGATTTGCCCGGTGCTATTGGCCAGCCATCTGTCGCGCCGTTGCAAAAAAGCCGGGCTCACCGCCGCCATGCGCGCTCACAACAGCCGATCGAGCGGCACCTCGTAGGCGGCGAGCAGCTGCCCCAGCGCCGGCGCTGCCTCGGCACGCACGTAGCCGCTTTCCAGTGCCAGCACCTGGTAGATGCCGCGCCGCAGGTGCAGCGGGTCCAGCGCCGTCGAGCCCTCGCCGACGGTGGCGAGGAAGCGCACCCAGGAGGTCAGCACGATCCAGGCGTTGAGCGCCAGTGCCTCGACCTGGGGCGCATCCATCGCCAGGATGCCGGCCTCGACGAAGCCTGCGTAGATGGCCCGGGCGTGGGCCAGGCAGCGCGCGGCGAACTGCCGGTAGCGCTGCGCCAGCTGCGCGTCGCTTTCGAGCAGGTGCTCCAGGTCGCGGTGCAGGAAGCGGTAGTCCCACATCGCCGCGAGCAGCGCCTCGAGGTAGACCGCCTTGTCCTCGATCTGCAGCGACCGTCCCTCGGGATGGCGCAGGAAGCCGTCGACCCGCGCCTCGTAGGCGGCGAACAGCTGGGCGACGATCGCCTGCTTGTTGGCGAAGTGGTAGTAGAGGTTGCCCGGCGAGATGCCCAGGTGCGCGGCGATGTGGTTGGTGGTCACGGCGCGCTCGCCGCGGGCGTTGAACAGCGCCAGGCTGGCTTCGAGGATGCGGTCGCGGGTCTTGGCGCGTGGTGCCATTGCGGTGCGGCTCGGGTGTTGCGGTGGAAGGCGCCAAGGTACACGCAACCGGCTGGGCGGGCACGTCGCGTTGACATAATAGAGCAATTACTCTAGAAATCACCGACCGCCACTCATCGGGCCAGCCCATGCTCCTCGACACCTCCCGCGACGCCCACGCCGAGACGCAGCACCTGCAACCGCTGCTGGCCGCCCAGCGCAGCGCCTTCCAGGCCCGGCCGATGCCGGACCTAGAACAGCGCCTGCAGTGGCTCGACGCGCTGTACCGGGTCATTTCCGGCAACCGCCAGGCGTTGGTCCGGGCGATCAGCGCCGATTTCGGCAATCGCTCGGCGGACGAGACGCTGCTTGCCGAGGTCATGCCCAGCCTGCACGGCATCCGTTACGCCAGGCGCCACCTGGCGCGCTGGATGAAGCCGTCGCGACGCCGCGTCGGCCTGGCCTTCCAGCCGGCCAGCGCGCGGGTCGTCTACCAGCCGCTGGGCGTGGTCGGCATCATCGTGCCCTGGAACTACCCGCTGTACCTGGCCATCGGCCCGCTGATCGGCGCGCTGGCGGCCGGCAACCACGCGATGCTGAAGATGAGCGAGGCGACGCCGGCCACCGGTCGGCTGTTGCGCGACCTGCTCGGGCAGGTATTCGCCGAGCACGAGGTCGCGGTGGTGCTCGGCGACGCCGAGACCGGCCGCGCCTTCTCCCGCCTGCCCTTCGACCACCTGCTGTTCACCGGCTCGACGGCCGTCGGCCGCCAGGTCATGCAGGCAGCCGCGGCCAATCTCACCCCGGTCACCCTGGAGCTGGGCGGCAAGTCGCCGGCGATCGTCTCGGTCGATGGCGACCTGCAACAGGCAGCCGCCAACATCGCCTTCGGCAAGACGCTCAACGCCGGGCAGACCTGCGTCGCCCCCGACTACGCGCTGGTCCCCGCGCAGCGCCTGGACGACTTTGTCGAAGCCTACCGCCAGGCCGTGCAGCGCTTCTTCCCGCGCCTGGCCGACAACCCCGACTACACCAGCATCATCAACGAGCGCCACCTGGCCCGGCTGCAACACTACCTGGCCGATGCCCGCACCCGCGGCGCGCGGGTTTTGCCGCTGTTCGACGAGGGCCAGGGGCGGCGCCTGCCCCATCACCTGCTGCTGGACGTCAGCGACGAGATGCTGGTCATGCAGGAGGAGATCTTCGGCCCGCTGCTGCCGGTGCTGCCCTACACCTCGCTCGACCAGGCCATCGCCTACGTCAACGCCCGCCCGCGGCCGCTGGCGCTGTACTACTTCGGCCGCAACCGCGCCGAGCAGCGGCAACTGCTCGAGCGCACCCACTCCGGCGGCGTGTGCTTCAACGATGCGCTGATGCACGTGGCCCAGGACGACCTGCCCTTCGGCGGCATCGGCGACTCGGGCATGGGCCATTACCACGGCCGCGAGGGCTTCCTGACCTTCAGCAAGGCGCGCGCCCTGTTCAGCCGGCCGCGCCTGAACGCCGCGCGGCTGATCTATCCGCCCTATGGCGGCCGGCTGCAGCGCCTGCTGCACAAGCTGCTGGTGCGCTGAGCCATGGCGAACCGGCCGCTGTCGCGCCGCCAGGTGCTCAGGCTGGGCCTGGCCGGCAGCCTGCTGCTCGGCGGCGCCGGGGTGCTCGGCGGCCTGGCGGGCTGGGCGGATCGGCCCGCGGCGCCCGGTTTCACCATCCTGCGCGCCGACGAGCTGCCGATGCTGCGGCGCATCGGTGCGCTGGTGCTCACCGGCAGCGCCGGCGCGACGGCGTCCCTCGACGCCACGTTGCAAGCACTGGACGACAGCCTCGCGCACCTGTCGCCAGCCCTGCTCAGCCAGGTGCGCCAGCTGTTCGGCCTGCTCGCCCTGCCGGCCACCCGCGGCCCGGCCACCGGCATCTGGGGCCGCTGGGACCAGGCCAGCGACGCGCAGGTCCTGGCCTTTCTCGAACGCTGGCGCACCAGCGACTTCGACCTTTTGCGCCAGGGCCACGCGACCCTGCTGCAGCTGCTGCTGATGGCCTGGTACGGCCGTGCCGAAGCCTGGGCGCACTGCGGCTATCCCGGCCCACCGACCCTCGGGACCTGACCAGATGCCGATACCCGATCCCTTCGCCGAGGGCCTGGCCCGCGGCTGGAACGTGCGCGACGCCGCACGCCTGGACCACGACCTCGCCGTGGAAGCCGACATCGCCATCGTCGGCAGCGGTGCCGGCGGCGCCACCAGCGCCGAGCTGCTCAGCGCCGCCGGCTACCGCGTGCTGCTGATCGAGGAAGGCCCGCTGCACAGCAGCCGCGATTTCGACATGCAGGAAGCCCGCGCCTACCGCAGCCTGTACCAGGAAGGCCTGGGCCGGCAGAGCAAGGACGGCGCCATCACCATCCTCCAGGGCCGCGCGGTCGGCGGCACCACGCTGGTCAACTGGACCTCGAGCTTTCGCACCCCGCCGCCGACGCTCGCCCACTGGGCGCGCGAGCATGCCGTGGCCGGCCATTCGGTCGAGGCCATGGCACCCTGGTTCGCACGCCTGGAAGCGCGCCTCGGCGTCGCGCCCTGGGCGGTCGAGCCCAACCCCAACAACGACGTGCTGCGCCGCGGCTGCCAGGCGCTCGGCTACCAGTGGGGCGTGATCCCGCGCAACGTGCGCGGCTGCTGGAACCTCGGCTATTGCGGCATGGGCTGCCCGACCAACGCCAAGCAGTCGATGCTGGTCACCAGCATCCCTGCGCTGCTCGAGCGCGGCGGCGAACTGCTCTACCGCGCCCGCGCCGAGCGCCTGCTGCATGACGGCGAGCAGGTCCGCGGGCTGCAATGCCTGGCCCTGGACGAACGCGGCGTGGCGCCCAGCGGCCGGCGCATCCGGGTTCGTGCGCGGCACTACATCCTCGCCGGCGGCGGCATCAACACGCCGGCGCTCCTCATGCGCTCGGCGGCGCCGGACCCGCATGACCGGCTTGGCCGGCGCACCTTCCTGCACCTGGTGAACTTTTCCGCGGCGCGCTTCGCCGAGCCGATCAACCCATTCCATGGCGCACCGCAGTCGATCCACAGCGACCATTTCCTCTGGCCGGACGAGGGCATCGGCTACAAGCTCGAAGTGCCGCCGGTCCACCCGGCACTGGCGGCGACGCTGCTCGGCGGGCTGGGCCAGGACAATGCCCGGCGCATGGCCGCGCTGCCGCATACCCACGCGATGATCGCCCTGCTGCGCGACGGCTTCGCCCCGCAAAGCCCGGGCGGCCGTGTCGAGTTGCGCAGCGACGGCTCGCCGGTGCTCGACTATCCGCTGACCGACTACCTGTGGGACGGCCTGCGCCGCGCCTACCTGAGCATGGCCGAGATTCAGTTCGCCGCCGGTGCCCGCGCCGTGCTGCCGCTGCATGGCGACGCCCGCCCGGTGCGCAGCCTGGCCGCCGCGCGCGGGCTGATCGCCAGGCTGCCGCTGGAGCGCTACCGCACGCGACTGGGCAGCGCCCACGTGATGGGCGGCTGCGCCATGGGCGAAGACCCGCGCCAGGCGGTGGTCGACAGCCGCGGCCGGCATCACCAGCTGGCCAACCTGTCGATCCACGACGGCTCGGTGTTCCCCACCAGCATCGGCGCCAACCCGCAGCTGTCGATCTACGCATTCAGCGCCAAGTTCGCCGAATCGCTGGGAAAATCCCTGGCGAAAACCTGATATCGCCGCCGATCCGCAGCGAACCCTCGTGCGGGGATTCGTGCTTTACGCTGCCGACTGCCAGCCGCTACCATCGGCAACCCCAACGCCTGCGTCAGGACGCCGCGATGAACCGAGTGTTGTATCCGGGAACCTTCGATCCCATCACCATGGGCCACGCCGACCTGGTCGAGCGCGCCTCGCGCCTGTTCGATCAGGTGATCATCGCCGTGGCGGCGAACCCGAAGAAGAACCCGCTGTTCCCGCTGGAGCAACGCGTCGAACTGGCCCGCGAGGTCACCCGCCACCTGCCGAACGTCGAAGTGGTGGGCTTCTCCACGCTGCTTGCGCACTTCGTCAAGGAACAACAGGCCAACGTGCTGCTGCGCGGCCTGCGTGCGGTGTCCGACTTCGAATACGAGTTCCAGCTGGCCAACATGAACCGCCAGCTCGCGCCCGACGTGGAGAGCATGTTCCTCACCCCGTCGGAGAAGTATTCCTACATCTCCTCCACCCTGGTACGCGAGATCGCCTCGCTCGGCGGCGACGTCTCCAAGTTCGTCCATCCGGTGGTGATGGACGCGCTCAAGGTGCGCTTCGGCCAGCGCTGATCGCCGCGCCCGTGCATGGCGGGCGCGCTTGCGGCACAATTGCGCGTCGTTCCATTGCTGTGCCATGACAACAACCATGGCGGGAGTCCGCTTCGATGTCCCTGAAGATCACCGATGACTGCATCAACTGCGACGTTTGCGAGCCCGAGTGCCCGAACGGCGCGATTTCCCAGGGCGAGGAGATCTACATCATCGACCCCAACCTGTGCACCGAGTGCGTCGGCCACTACGACGAGCCGCAGTGCCAGCAGGTTTGCCCGGTAGACTGCATCCCGCTCGACGAGAACAACGTCGAGAGCAAGGACGAACTGATGCAGAAGTACCTGATCATCACCGGCAAGGCCTGATGATCGGCGCGGCCCGGGCCAGCAGCGGCGCGCTGCGCCACCTGGCCGGTGCCTGCGTTTCCCTCCTGCTGCTGGCCTGCACCGCGCAGGCCGCGCCCCCCGAGCGTGGCGCCGTCGCCACCGCACACCCGCTGGCCAGCGAAGTCGGCCGCGACATCCTCGCCGCCGGCGGCAACGCCTTCGATGCCGCCGTGGCCGTGGCGGCCGCGCTGGCGGTGGTCGAGCCCTACGGCTCCGGGCTGGGCGGCGGCGGCTTCTTTCTCCTGCGCGAGGCCGGCGAGCAACCGCGCTATCGCTTTCTCGACGCCCGCGAACGCGCGCCACTGCAGGCGAATGCCGATCTCTACCGCCGCGACGGCCAGGTGCGCCGCGAACTCTCGCTCAACGGCCCGCTGGCCGCCGCCATTCCTGGCACGCCGGCGGCGCTGGCCGAGCTGGCCGAGACCCGTGGCCGCCTGCCGCTGCACCGCAGCCTGGCCGCGGCGATCGAACTGGCCGAGGACGGCTTCGAGGTCGACGCGGTGTACCGCCAGCGCGCCAGCTGGCGGCTGGATGCGCTGCGCGACGACGCCGAGAGCGCACGGCTGTTCCTGCATGACGGCGACCTGCCGCCGCTCGGCCACCGGCTGCGCCAGCCGGAACTCGCCGCCACGCTGCGGCTGCTCGCCGACAAAGGGCGCGACGGCTTCTACCGCGGCCCGCTCGCCGAGCGCCTGGTCGAGGGCGTGCGCGCGGCCGGTGGCATCTGGGCGCCGGACGACCTGGCCGGCTACCGCACCGTCGAGCGCGAGCCGCTGCGCTTCGCCATCGACGCGCATCACGAACTGATCAGTGCCCCGCCGCCCTCGGCCGGCGGGCTGATCCTGGCGCAGAGCCTCGGCCTGCTCGAGCGCCTGGACTGGCGCGCAAGCGATGGCGTCGCGCGCAGCCATCTGGTCATCGAATCCCTGCGCCGGGCCTACCGCGACCGCGGCGAGCTGGGCGACCCGGATTTCGTCGCGGCGCCGCTGAAGCGGCTGCTCGCCCCCGCCTATCTCGAGCGCCTGGCGGAAGGCATCGACCGCGAGCAGGCCACGCCGAGCGCCGCGCTGCCGCCGGCCTCGCCCTGGCGCGAAGGCGAGCACACCACCCATTTCGCGGTGATGGACGCCGAAGGCAACGCGGTGGCCGCCACCCTGTCGCTGAACATGATGTTCGGCGCCGCCTTCACCGTGCCCGGCACCGGCGTGCTGCTCAACGACGAGATGGACGACTTCGCCGCCGACATCGACGGCAGCAACGCCTATGGCCTGGCCGGCAGCCAGGCCAATGCCATCGCCGGCGGCAAGCGGCCGCTGTCGAGCATGAGCCCGACCTTCATCGAGAGCGACACCGCCATGGCCAGCTTCGGCACGCCGGGTGGCAGCCGCATCCCCAGCATGGTGCTGCTGTCGGTGCTCGCCTACCTGGAAGGCCAGCCGGTGCAGGCCTGGCCGGCGGTGCCGCGCTTCCACCACCAGTACCTGCCGGACCTGGTGCAGTACGAGGCCGATACCTTCGACGAGGCACAGCTCGCGGCGCTGCGCGCGCGCGGCCACCGGCTGCGGCTGATCGAGCGCGACTACGGCAACCAGCAGGTGCTGTTCTGGGACAAGCGCAGCGGCGCGGTGCAGGCGGCCAGCGATCCGCGCGGCATCGGCCGGGCGTTGACGGTGCCGCTCAGCCCTGCACGATGATCGGCCCGTCGTCGCCCTCGACACCGCGCAGCTGGCGGGTCAGCTCCTGCGCATCGCCGAGCATCAGCGCGTTGCGCAGGCTCTGGATGATGCGGCTGGCATAGCCCAGGTCATTCATCAGCGAACTCATCTGCAGTCCGTCCAGGGCCTGGCTGCGCACCGCCTCGAACAACCGCCGGCGGAACGCCGCGTCGAAATTGGCGGCGTGCTCGTCCAGCCACTGCAGCCGCGCGTTCCAGCGCTCCTCGGGCAGCTCCGAGCGACTCAGCGCACGCACCTCCTGCAACGCCTCGAGCAGGTGGCGGCGCAGCTCGATGTAGGCCTGGCGCACCGCCGAGTCGCCGCCGCGCAGGTAGTGGCCGAGGTTCTTCTGCAGGTGCTTGCTGTCCTTGACCGCATCGACCAGCTGCAGCGCGGCGACCTGGCTGCTCAGCCAGAAGCTCTGGTGCTGCTCGTCGAGCGGCATCTCCAGCCGCCCCATGAACGCCAGCAGGTCGCCATAGACGCCCTTGATGTGGCGCTGGTAGAGCTGCTCGGCATCCAGTGCCTGGGGCGGCGGCGGCGCGCCGAGGGTCGCCGTGTCGGCCTGACCCGGGCGCTGCAGCAGGTCGACCGGCAGGTACATGGCGTGGCAGATCACCTCCAGGCTCAGCCGCGTGAGGTGCTGCAGCTCCTGGGCCACCGCGCTGGCTGCGGCGTCTGCCGAGTCCAGCGCCCGTTCGTTGAGGTAGCGCGCCCGGGTCAGCGGCTGCGCCGCCGCCGGCTGGGCCAGCTCGGTGATGAGCACCGCCGGCTCGGCGCGCTCGGGCAGCAGCCGCTCGAGCAGGCGCGCCAGGCCCGCCTGCCAGAACCAGAACAGCGCGACCCCCAGGGCATTGAACAGGCTGTGGAACAACGCCAGCTGGATCAGCGCGTTGTCGCCCAGCCCCAGCGGCTCGCTCAGCCAGCGCACCAGCCCGGTCAGCGGCAGCAGCAGGGCCAGGGCCACCACCGCCGTCACCCCGTTGAACAGCACGTGCGCCAGCGCCAGGCGCTGGCCGCTGCGGTTGCCGCCGAGCGAGCCGACGAAGGCGGTGGTCACGCTGGTGCCGACGTTGGCGCCGATGGCGATGGCCAGCGCCGGGCCGAGGGTGAGCTGGCCGGCGCCGAGGGCGGCGAGGGTCAGCATCAGCGAGGCATGGCTGGACTGCAGCACCACCGTGACCAGCAGGCCGATCGCGACGAAACCGAGCTGGCCGAGCAGGCCCTCGGCCTGGTAGGCAGAGAAGTCCGCCGCACCGCCGAAACTGGCGAACCCTCCCTTGATCTGCTCGACGCCGAGGAAGATGAAGGCGATGCCCAGCAGCAGCCGGCCGGCCGCCTTGCCGCGCTCGCCGCTGAAGCCGAGCAGCACGCCGGTCACCAGCAGCGGCAGGGCCAGCGGCCCGAGACCGACGTTGTGGCCGAGCACGGCCAGCAACCAGATACCGCTGGTCGAGCCCAGGTTGGCGCCGAACAGGATGGCGATGCCGCCGGCCAGCTGGATCAGCCCGGTACTGATGAAGGCGATGGTGAGCAGCGACACCAGGGTGCTCGACTGCAGCAGCATGGTGCCGCTGATGCCGAACAGCAGGGCCTTGAGCGGCGTCGCGGTGGCGCGCCCGAGCAACTGCTCCAGGCGGCTGCCGGCGAGCTGGCGCAGGCCCTCCTCCAGGCACTGCATGCCGAACAGGAACAGCGCCAGGCCGGCGCACAGCTCGAGCCAGCCGGCGCTGTTCCAGAAGCTGAGCGCCAGCAGGGCCAGGCCCAGGGCGATCAGCACAACCTTCAGGTGTTTCTTCAGCTCACCCATTTCCACCCACGACCGCCTGTGCCTGATCACCGGAAAACCGAACGGCGCCGCGACGCAACCACAGCGGCAAGCGGGCCGTTCACTGATCATTCTAGGGGATCGGTGTGCCGGCTACGACGGTCGCGGGCGTCGGCGACAGGTATCCGCGTGGCGTGGGCGTCCGCTCGGCTGGCAGGGGCACGCGGCAAGCCCGGGCAGCACAGCGCTCGGGCATAGGAAGGGCGCCGGAGCGCCCTTCTGGTTCAGTTCAGCGCGGATTCTGCTGTGAGCTGGAGCAGCCCAGGCAGCGCACGAAAGCCTCGCGCCCCGGCTCGACCACCAGCGCCTGCCCGGCCTCCTTGACGTTGCCGCCCAGCGCGGTGAACGGCAGGCTGACGATGAAGGCCGCGGCACCGATCACGGTGGCGCCGATCAGCAGCGGACGGGCGATGATCAGGTCGCCGATCATCGAGTAGGCCTTGGGCGCCTCGACGTTGTAGATCGGATCGGCCGTGCTGTTCTGCTCGACCACTTCCGCATGCGCCGGCAGCGCCAGCATTCCGGTGGTCAGGGCCAGCACGACAGCGGTGGAGCGGAACAGGTTCATGATGCGGTCCTTCAGCTGTGAAACGGGGCAGTTGGCGTTGTCGCGGCACTATAGCAGCGGCCGCACCGGGCTAGTCGTGAACACCGTCAACGCATTGGCCCGCGACCCGTGCCGGCTCAGCGCTGGCAGTGCCCGCAGAATACGCTCGCGCGCTGGCCCAGGCGCACCTCGCGCAACGTCGCGCCGCACTGCTTGCAGAACTCGCCACCGCGGCCGTAGACGTACAGCTCCTGCTGGAAATAGCCGGGCTTGCCGTCGCCACCGACGAAGTCGCGCAGCGTGGTGCCGCCGCGCTCGATGGCCATCGCCAGGATGCGCTTGATCTCCGCGGCCAGGCGCTCGTAGCGCGCCCGCGAGATGGCGCCGGCCGGCCGCCGCGGATCGATGCCGGCGGCGAACAGCGCCTCGCTCGCATAGATATTGCCGACGCCGACCACCACCGCGTTGTCCATGATGAACGGCTTGACCGCCATGCTGCGCCCGCGCGCGAGCTCGTAGAGCCGGCGGCCGTCGAAGTCCTCGTCCAGCGGCTCGGGGCCGAGGCTGGCGAGCAGCGGGTGCGCCAGCGGGAGCTCGCTCCAGAGCAGCGCGCCGAAGCGGCGCGGGTCGGTGTAGCGCAGCGCCTGGCCGGAGCCGAGCAGGATGTCGACGTGCTCGTGCTTGGCCGCCGGCAGCTCGGCAGGCACCAGGCGCAGGCTGCCGGACATGCCCAGGTGGGCGATCAGCGTGCCGCTCTGCACGCGGATCAGCAGGTACTTGGCGCGGCGCTCCACGGCCTCGATGCGCTGGCCCGACAGGCGGATGTCCAGATCCTCGGGGATCGGCCAGCGCAGGCGGCGGTCGCGCACCAGCACGCGCTCGATGGTCTGGCCGAGCAGGTGCGGCTCGATGCCGCGGCGGGTGGTTTCGACTTCGGGGAGTTCGGGCATGGCGGCGACCGGATGGCGACGGACGAGCGCGCGACCTTAGCAGCTAACGCCGCGGCGGTCAGCCGACGCCCAGTTCGCGGATGCTTTCCTTCAGGCAGTCGAAGTCGTAGTCCGACAGGCCGACGTAGTCCAGCACCAGGTGCGCGATGCCGTCCCACTCGCCGTCATCGGCCTGGCCGCCGAGCACCCGGTGGCAGGCGCAGATGTGCTCGGCCATCTTGAGGATCGCCAGCAGCGTCTTCAGCTGCGCATCACGCCCCGAGTCGTCGGCGAACAGCGAGCGCGCGTTGTGGTGGTTGGCGATGGCATCGCACAGGTGCAGCGGCAGGTTCCACGACTTGGCGGTGAAGTAGCCGACCACCGCGTGGTTGGTCGAGAGCACGCGGTTCTCGATGTCGACGATGCGCTGCTCGGCGCTGGCGCCGGCGTAGGCCTCCTCCAGCACCGCCATGTACTGCGGGAAGCGCTTGAGCATCAGCGGGATGCCGCAGTTGTGGAACAGGCCCAGGGTGTAGGCCTCGTCCGGCGCCTGGTAGCCGATGCGCTTGGCCAGGGTCAGGCAGGTCATGGCCACGTCCTGGGCGGTGTCCCAGAAGCGGTTGAGGGTGACGATGGTCTCGTCGCTCATCTCGCCCTTGATCGACTGCGCGTTGATCAGGTTGATCACCGAGTCGCAGCCCAGCAGGTTCACCGCCTGCTGGATCGAGGCGATGCGGTTGGCCAGGCCGAAGAACTTCGAATTGACGATCTTCAGCAGCGCGCCGGACAGTCCCGGGTCCTGGCTGATCAGCCGGGCGATGGCCTTGAGGTCGGGCACCGGCATGACCTGCTCCATCTGCAGGTCGACCATGATCTGCGGCTGCGGCGGCACGCTGATGCCCTGCAGGACATGGCGGATCTGTTCGGCGGTGAGTTCGACGGCCATCGGGAAAGCTCGGCGGGCGGTGACGGAAAAGGCAAAGTGCCATCGTTGCGGATCGGGGCCGAACTTTGGCGCAGAAGGCGGTCGGATTCAAGTGACGCGCGCGACCTGCCCGGGCGGCAGCTTTTCCTTGCCGCGTGAGGCTTGCGGCCAGCACCTCCTATACAATGCCCGCCCCCTCATCCGGAGCGCCCCATGAACCTGCCCAGCCTGCGCCTCAAAGCCAACGCCGACCGCCGCCTGCGCGCCGGCCACCTGTGGATCTTCAGCAACGAGGTGGACACTGCCGCCACGCCGCTGACTGGCTTCGCCGCCGGCGACCAGGCCGTGCTCGAGGCGGCGGGCGGCAAGCCGCTGGGCATCGTCGGCGTCTCGCCGAACAACCTGATCTGCGCGCGCCTGCTGTCGCGCGACCTCAAGCACAGCCTGGACAAGTCGCTGCTGGTACACCGCATCCAGGTCGCCCTGAGCCTGCGCGAGCGGCTGTTCGAGGTGCCTTGCTACCGCCTGGTCTACGGCGATTCGGACCTGCTGCCGGGCCTGGTGGTCGATCGCTTCTTCGACATCCTCGTCGTGCAGCTCGCCTCGGCGACCATGGAGCGCAACAAGGACGCCGTGCTCGAGGCGCTGGTGCAGGTGCTCAAGCCGCGCGGCGTGCTGTGGAAGAACGACTCCAGCGCGCGCGACGCCGAGGGCCTGGAACGCTACGTCGACACCGCCTTCGGCGTGGTGCCCGAGTGGGTCGCGCTGGAGGAGAACGGGGTCAGGTTCGAGGCGCCGGTGATCGCCGGGCAGAAGACCGGCTGGTTCTACGACCACCGCATGAACCGCGCGCGCCTGGCGCCCTACGTCAAGGGCAAGCGCGTGCTCGACCTGTTCAGCTACATCGGCGGCTGGGGCGTGCAGGCCGCGGCCTTCGGCGCCAGCGAGGTGTTCTGCGTCGACGCCTCGGCCTTCGCCCTCGACGGTGTCGAGCGCAACGCGGCGCTCAACGGCGTCGGCGAGCGGATCACCTGCGTCGAGGGCGATGCCTTCGAGGCGATGAAGGAACTGAAGGCCGCCGAGGAGCGCTTCGACGTGGTGATCACCGATCCGCCGGCATTCATCAAGCGCAAGAAGGACCTGAAGAACGGCGAGGCGGCCTACCGCCGGCTCAACGAGCAGGCCATGCGCCTGCTGAACAAGGACGGCATCCTGGTCAGCGCCAGCTGCTCGATGCACCTGCCCGAGGACGACCTGCAGAACATCCTGCTGTCCTCGGCGCGGCATCTGGACCGCAACATCCAGCTACTCGAGCGCGGCGCCCAGGGTCCGGATCATCCGGTGCACCCGGCGATCCCGGAGACCCGCTACATCAAGAGCCTGACCTGCCGCCTGCTGCCCAACAGCTGACGGCGGGCTCAGCGGCCCCGGTCGTCGTCGCGGCGGCCGGGCAGCGGCAGCTCCACTTCCTCGATCGCCTGGTCCAGCTGCTGCAGGCAGATGCCAATCACCCGGTTGCGCTCGGCGTTGTCCCATTTCATCGAGGCCAGCAGGCGGATCAGGTCCAGCGCGCCCTTCTCGCCGATCAGCATGCCGTGCTCGACGGTCATCTGCCGCCCGTTGAGCTCCAGCGTCAGCGGCTCGCGCCGGCGGATCACCGCGCCACGCGCCAGCAGGCAGTCGATATGCTCGCGCAGCGCATGCAGGCTGCGCCGCTCGTCGTGAAATTCCATCATCCCTGGCGCTCCCGTCCGTGGCTCATCGCCATAATGGCAATGTGATATCTAACAGCTATCGACGGGCCCGACGCAAGCCCATTCGCCGCCCGCGGGGGTGCGTCAGCTTGGCGCTGGCGCGGGGCCGGGCGTAGAATCGGGCCTCTTCGCCAGTAACCCTCCGGCGTGCTTGTGAGCCGGCCGCACGCGCGGTGATCCCGCCTGCCGGCCATCGACAGACGCACGGCTACCGCCGATTGCATGGAGCCCGCGAGGCGCTCACGCTACCCACATCCGTCATCTGATAGCCGCAGGACACCCTCATGCCCGATTACCGCTCGAAAACCTCCACCCACGGCCGCAACATGGCCGGCGCCCGTGCCCTGTGGCGCGCCACCGGGATGAAGGACGAGGACTTCAGGAAGCCGATCATCGCCGTCGCCAACTCCTTCACCCAGTTCGTGCCCGGCCATGTGCACCTGAAGGACATGGGCCAGCTGGTCGCCCGCGAGATCGAGAAGGCCGGCGGCGTGGCCAAGGAATTCAACACCATCGCCGTCGACGACGGCATCGCCATGGGTCACGACGGCATGCTCTATTCGCTGCCGTCCCGCGAGATCATCGCCGACTCCGTCGAGTACATGGTCAACGCCCACTGCGCCGACGCCCTGGTGTGCATTTCCAACTGCGACAAGATCACCCCCGGCATGCTGATGGCCGCGCTGCGCCTGAACATCCCGGTGGTGTTCGTCTCCGGCGGGCCGATGGAGGCCGGCAAGACCAAGCTGGCCGCCCACGGCCTCGACCTGGTCGACGCCATGGTCGCCGCCGCCGACGACAGCTGCTCCGACGAGACCGTCGCCGAGTACGAGCGCAGCGCCTGCCCGACCTGCGGCAGCTGCTCGGGCATGTTCACCGCCAACTCGATGAACTGCCTGACCGAAGCCCTCGGCCTGTCGCTGCCGGGCAACGGCACCACCCTGGCCACCCACGCCGACCGCGAGCAGCTGTTCCTCAAGGCCGGCCGCCTGATCGTCGAGCTGTGCCAGCGCTACTACGGCGAGGGCGACGAATCCGCGCTGCCGCGCAACATCGCCAGCTTCAAGGCGTTCGAGAACGCCATGACCCTGGACATCGCCATGGGCGGCTCGACCAACACCATCCTGCACCTCCTGGCCGCCGCCCAGGAGGCCGAGGTCGACTTCAACCTGCGCCACATCGACCGGCTGTCGCGCCGCGTGCCGCAGCTGTGCAAGGTCGCGCCGAACATCCAGAAGTACCACATGGAAGACGTGCACCGCGCCGGCGGCATCTTCTCCATTCTCGGCGAGCTGGCCCGTGGCGGCCTGCTGCACACCGACGTGCCCACCGTGCACAGCAGCACCCTGGCCGCCGGCATCGCCGCCTGGGACATCACCCAGACCACGGACGAAGCCGTGCACACCTTCTTCAAGGCGGGCCCGGCAGGCATCCCGACGCAGACCGCGTTCAGCCAGGCGACCCGCTGGCCGAGCCTGGACCTCGACCGCGCCGAAGGCTGCATCCGCGACGTCGAGCATGCCTACTCGGCCGAAGGCGGCCTGGCCGTGCTCTACGGCAACATCGCTGAGGACGGCTGCGTGGTGAAGACCGCCGGCGTGGACGAATCCATCCACGTGTTCGAAGGCCGCGCGCGCATCTTCGAGAGCCAGGACGCCGCGGTGAAGGGCATCCTCGCCGACGAGATCCAGCCGGGCGACATCGTGGTGATCCGCTACGAAGGCCCGAAGGGCGGCCCGGGCATGCAGGAAATGCTCTACCCGACCTCGTACCTGAAGTCCAAGGGCCTGGGCAAGCAGTGCGCGCTGCTCACCGACGGCCGCTTCTCCGGCGGCACCTCGGGCCTGTCGATCGGCCACGTCTCGCCGGAAGCCGCGGCCGGCGGCGCCATCGGCCTGGTCGAGGACGGCGACCGGATCCTCATCGACATCCCCAACCGCAGCATCAACCTGCTGGTCGACGACGAGCAGCTCAAGGCCCGCCGCCTGCACCAGGACCACAAGGGCTGGAAGCCGGCGCAACCGCGCGCGCGCAAGGTCACCACCGCGCTCAAGGCCTACGCCCTGCTGGCCACCAGCGCCGACAAGGGTGCGGTGCGCAACAAGGCGCTGCTGGACGGCTGAGCCCGTCCCGCGCTCGCCCCCAAAGCCCGGCCCTGCGCCGGGCTTTTTCTTGGGCGCTGCCGACCGGCGACGAGCAGGCGCTGTCAGCGACCGGGCAGCGCGGCTAGAATCGCGGCTTTTTCCCGGGACAGCCCCATGAGCACCGCCGACACCCCTGCCGACTCCCCCGCCAACGACCTGGTCCTCGGCCTCGACGCCCGGCCACGCCCCTGGGTCGCCTTCCTCGCCGCGCTGCAGCACCTGCTGGCGATCATCGTGCCGATCGTCACCCCCGGCCTGCTGATCTGCCAGGCCATCGGCGTATCGCCGCGCGACACCAACATCATCGTCTCGATGTCGCTGGTGATCTCCGGCATCGCCACCTTCCTGCAGTGCAAGCGCTTCGGCCCGCTGGGCGCCGGTCTGCTGATCGTCCAGGGCACCAGCTTCAACTTCGTCGGCCCGCTGATCGCCGGCGGCGTACTGATGGTCAAGGACGGCATGCCGGTCGAGGCGGTGATGGCGGCGATCTTCGGCGTGGTGATCGCCGGCTCCTTCGTCGAGATGGGCGTGTCGCGCGTGCTGCCGTTCGTCAAGCGGCTGATCAACCCGCTGGTGACCGGCATCGTGGTGCTGATGATCGGCCTCACCCTGATCAAGGTCGGGCTGATCAGCATGGGCGGCGGCTTCGCCGCGATGGGCGACGGCAGCTTCGCCAACCGCGAGAACCTGCTGCTCTCGGGCGTGGTGCTCGGTGCCATCGTCGTGCTCAACCGGCTGCCGGTGGTGTGGCTGCGCAGCTGCGCGATCATCATCGCGCTGGCCATCGGCTACGTGCTGGCCGCCTGGCTGGGCCGGCTGGACTTCACCGGCATGCGCGAGGCCGCGCTGTTCCAGGTGCCGATGCCGCTGCACTTCGGCCTGGGCTTCTCCTGGAGCCTGTTCATCCCGATGGTGGTGATCTACCTGGTGACCTCGCTGGAGGCGATCGGCGACATCACCGCCACCAGCAAGCTGTCGCGCCAGCCGGTCGAGGGCCCGCTGTGGATGCAGCGGATCAAGGGCGGCGTGCTGGTCAATGGCGCCAACTCGCTGCTGGCCGGGCTGTTCAACACCTTTCCCAGTTCGGTGTTCGCGCAGAATAACGGCATCATCCAGCTGACCGGCATCGCCAGCCGCCACGTGGGCCTGTGGATCGCCGCGATGCTGGTGATCCTCGGCCTGTTCCCGGTGGTCGCCGGCGTGCTGCAGGCGGTGCCCGAGCCGGTGCTCGGCGGTGCCGCGCTGGTGATGTTCGGCGCGGTGGCCGCCGCCGGCATCAACATCCTCGCCGGGGTGCAGCTCGACCGCCGCGCGCTGCTGATCATCGCCGTGTCGCTGGCCCTGGGCCTGGGCTTTTCCCAGGTGCCGGAATTCCTCGCGCACCTGCCAGCGGCGCTGCGCAACGTGCTGGAGTCGGGGGTCGCCACCGGCGGCATCTGCGCCCTGCTGATGAACTGGTTCCTGCCCGAGGCGCAGCCGGCCGCGCCTCGCGACTGAGCCGGATCAGGCGTGCCGCGCCAGCTCCAGCAGGCGCGCGCGCCAGTCGACGCCCCTGGGCAGGGCGAGGAACCAGGGGTTCAGGTAGTCCTCGCGCGCCGCATAGCCGAGCGGCGCGCCACTGACCTGGATGACCTCGCCGCCGGCGCCTTCGAGCACGCCCTGGGCGGCGGCGGTGTCCCACTGCGAGGTGGGCGCCAGCCGCGGGTAACAGTCGGCCTTGCCCTCGGCCAGCAGGCAGAACTTCAGCGAGCTGCCGACATTGGCCAGCTCCACCTCGCCGAAGCGCTCGCGCAGGCTGGCGACCAGGTGCTCCTGCGCCGGGCTGCTGTGCCGGCGGCTGGCGACCAGGGTGAAGCGCTCGGCGGCAGCCTGGCGCACATGCAGCGGCTGGCTGTCGCCATCGGCCTCGCTGCGCCAGGCACCGAACTCGGCGCCACCGTAGTAGCAGCGCCCGTTGGCCGGGATGCCGACCACGCCGAAGCGCACCACGCCCTGCTCGATCAGCGCCACGTTGACGGTGAATTCCTCGCTGCCGGCGATGAATTCCTTGGTGCCATCCAGCGGATCGACCAGCCACCAGCGCTGCCAGGCGGCGCGCTCGGCCAGCGGCAGCTGGCAGTCTTCCTCGGACAGCACCGGAATGCCGCCATCGAGCGCACGCAGCCCCTGGACCAGCACATCGTGCGCCGCCAGGTCGGCCGCGGTCACCGGCGAGTCGTCGGCCTTGGCGGTGACCGCCAGCTCGCGGCGCCAGTACGGCAGGATCGCCGCGCCGGCCTGGCGCACCAGCTCGATCACCGCCGGCAGGTAGGGATGGCTCATGCGCTGAACTCCCCGCGCTGGGTCAGCAGGTCGCGCGCCAGGTAGAGCGCTGCCAGCGCGCGGCCCTCGCTGAACTGCGGGTGCTGGACCAGGCTCGACAGCTCGGCCAGGTCGAAGCGTTCGACGCGCATCGGCTCGGGCTCGTCGCCCGGCAGCTGCTCGGGATAGAGGTCGCGCGCCAGTACCACCTGGATCTTCTGGCTCATGTAGCCGGGCGACAGCGACAGCTCGGCGAGCAGCTCCAGGCGGCGCGCGCCGAAGCCGGCCTCTTCCTTCAGCTCGCGGTTGGCCGCCTCGAGCACGTCCTCGCCGGGTTCGATCAGGCCCTTGGGCAGCGACAGCTCGTAGCTGTCGGTTCCGCCGCAGTATTCCTCCACCAGCAGCACGCTGCGCGCATCGGCCAGGGCGACGATCATCACCGCGCCGTAGCCCGCGCCGCGGCCGACCAGGCGTTCGTAGGTGCGCTCCACGCCGTTGGAAAAGCGCAGCTGCAGTTCCTCGACGCGGAACAGGCGGCTCGTGGCGACGATCTCACGGGCAAGGACGGTGGGTTTCTGGCGCATGGGGGACTCCTGCAAACGCGAGGGGCTATCATAACCCGGCTTTTCGCGGCGACTGCGAGGGCTTTGCCAGCGAGCGCACCGCCGATCCGTCACCTGTTGCGAGCCTGCCATGACCGCCATGCTGCCCTGGTCCGAAATCGATACCGTCCTGCTGGACATGGACGGCACCCTGCTGGACCTACATTTCGATAACCATTTTTGGCTCGAGTTTCTTCCGGCCCGCTATGCCGAGCGCCACGGCATCAGCCAGGCGATGGCCGAGCTGGAACTCGGCCCGCTGTTCAACGAGCACCAGGGTCGCCTGACCTGGTACTGCCTGGACTACTGGACGCGCGAGCTCGATCTGCCGATCCGCGAGATGAAGCGCGAGATCGCCCACCTGATCGCCTTGCGCCCGGCGGCCGACGAATTCCTCGCCGCGCTGCAGCGCGCCGGCAAGCGCGTGGTGCTAATCACCAACGCGCATCGCGACTCGTTGTCGCTCAAGCTCGAGCGCGTCGAACTCGCCCCCTGGTTCGACCGTCTGATCAGCTCCCACGACTACGGCTTCCCCAAGGAAGAGGCGCAGTTCTGGCACGCGCTCAGGCAGGACATCGACTTCGACCCGGCCCGCGCGCTGTTCATCGACGACAGCCTGCCGATCCTGCGCAGCGCGCGCCGCTTCGGCATCGCCCGGCTGCTCGCCGTGCGCGAGCCGGACAGCCGGCGCGGCGCCAAGGACACCGAGGAATTCGCCGCGGTGGACGACTATCGCGACCTGGTGCGCGCCCTCGAGGCCGCCGGCACCGACGCCTGAGCGCAGCGGCTCCGGGCTGGAGCCATTACACTGCGTCAGATGACCGGACGGTCACGCCAAGCGAACCCGGTCCTGACGCCCGACGTCGCAGCGCGACGCAACCGGGGGCGGCAGGCCCCGTGCAAAGGAATGGATAACCAATGGCAGCAGTGCAGCGCTGGCCGTACAGCGAGAGCGAAATGGGCGAACGGATCCGCCACCACGACTGGTCCGCCGGCGCACTGGGCGCCTCGGCGGACTGGCCTGCGGCGCTGCGCCAGCTGGTCGACACCATCCTCGAGGCGCCGTTGCCGATGTGCATCCTCTGGGGCGAGGACGGCCTGCAGCTGTACAACGACGCCCACGCCAGCCTGCTCGGCGCACGCCATCCGGCCGCCCTCGGCGCGCCGGCCGAGGTCACCTGGCAGGCCAGCTGGGGCCTGCTGGCGCCAGCCTGCACGCGGGCACGCGGCGGCCAGGCGAGCCTGCTGCACAACCAGTGCCTGCGCCTGGAACGCGACGGCGAAGTACGTGACGCCTGGCTGGACCTGGCCCTCAGCCCGATCCGCGACGCCGACGGAAACAGCGCCGGGCTGCTGCTCTGCCTGCGCGAGACCACCCAGCAGCTGCGCACCGAGCAGCGCCTGTCGCAGGCCGCACAGCACCACCAGCAGGACGCCAGCCTGCAGCGCCACAGCGTGCATCGCCTGCACCTGGCGCTGGAGGCCAGCGACCTGATCGGCATCTGGGACTGGGACACCAGCCGCGAAGCCGCCGACGAAGCCTTCGAGCTGCTCTCGCGGGTGACCGCCGAGGATGCCGAGCGCGGCCAGGGCTTCCACGTGCAGGACTTCTTCGCCCATATCCACCCCGACGACCGCGCAGCCGTACGCCAGAACATGCAGCGCTGCCTGCAGTGCGGCGGCAGCTTCAGCGCCCGCTACCGGCTGGCGAGCGCCGACCAGCCGCCGCGCTGGGCCCAGGCCCGCGGCCACTGCCAGCGCGACGGGCAGCGGCTGCTGCGCTTCACTGGCGCGGTGATGGACATCACCCGCCAGCAGGCCAGCGAGCAGGCACTGCGCAACCGCGAGGCCGAGCTCAAGGCGATCACCGATTCGCTGCCGATCCTCATCGGCTACATCGACCACGAGCAGCGCTTCCGCTTCAACAACCGCTACTACGAGCAGTGGTTCGGCCACAGCCCGCAACGGCTGTACGGCAAGACGGTGCTCGAGGTGCTCGGCGAGAAGGCCTACGCACTGCGCGAGGCCAACATCCGCCGGGCGCTGGCCGGCGAGCCGGTGACCTTCGAGGCCTATGCACCGCATCGCGACGGCTCGCCGCGCCATTCGCAGGTGCAGTACCTGCCGCGGCGCGACGAGCAGGGCACGGTGCGCGGCTTCTTCGTCATGGCCCAAGACATCACCGAGCGGCGCCAGGCCGAGCAGGCGCTGCGCGAGCTGAACGAGACGCTGGAAAGCCGCATTCAGGAGCGCACCGAGGCGCTGGCGCAGGTCTACGAGCGCCTGCTCAAGGAGATGGCCAGCCGCGAGCAGGCCCAGGAGGCGCTGCGCCAGGCGCAGAAGATGGAGGCCGTGGGCCAGCTGACCGGCGGTATCGCCCACGACTTCAACAACATGCTCACCGGCATCATCGGCGGCCTGGAGCTGATCCAGCGCTACAACCAGTCCGGTCGCCACCAGGAGACCGGGCGCTTCATCGAGGCCGCCTTCACCTCGGCCAACCGCGCGGCGGCGCTGACCCATCGCCTGCTGGCCTTCGCCCGCCGCCAGCCGCTGAACCTCAAGCGCGTCGAGCTCAACGCCCTGGTCGAGTCGATGCACGACCTGATGGTGCGCACCCTGGGCAGCCACATCCAGGTCCGCACGCAGCTGGCTGCCGACCTGATGCCGGCGATCAGCGACGAGAACCAGCTGGAAAGCACCCTGCTCAACCTGGTGATCAACGCCCGCGATGCCATGCCCGACGGCGGCAGCCTGCGCATCGCCACCGCCAACGTCGAGCTGCACCACGACGCCGAGGTTGGCGACCTCGCCGCCGGGCACTACGTCACCCTGAGCGTCATCGACAGCGGTTGCGGCATGAGCACGCGGGTCCTGGCCAGCGCCTTCGAACCCTTCTTCACCACCAAGCCGATCGGCCAGGGAACCGGCCTCGGGCTGTCGATGATCTACGGCTTCACCCGCCAGGCCGGCGGCCACGTGCTGATCGAGAGCGAGCCCGGGGTCGGCACCGAGGTGCGCCTGTACCTGCCGGTGCATCCGCAACTGTCGCTGCCGACCCACGACGAGCCGTTGCCCGCGCGGCCACCCCAGGCGCAAGCGGACGAAACCGTGCTGGTGGTCGAGGACGACCCGGCGGTGCGCCTGCTGGTGCTCGACGTGCTCGACATGCTCGGCTATCGCGCCCTGGAAGCCGCCGAGGCGAAGGCCGCGGTACGCATCCTCGAGGCGAGCGGGCGCATCGACCTGCTGGTCACCGACGTCGGTCTGCCGGGCATGAACGGCCGCCAGCTGGCCGACATCGCCCGCCAGCACCGCCGCGACCTGCCGGTGCTGTTCATGACCGGCTATGCCGAGCAGGCCGCCAGCGCGGGGTTCCTCGAGCAGGGCATGGACATGATCAGCAAGCCGTTCAGCGTCGACACCCTGGCCCAGCACGTGCGCGACATGCTCGCCCACGCCGGCGAAAACTGAGCAGGACGAACGGCAGCTCGCCGGCGCGGAACGTTTGCCCGCCGCGCCGGCTCAGAACAGGCAGGGCACGCGGACGCGCGCCTGGCCTGTCATGACGGAGCTGCCATGAGATCGCTTTCCCGCCCGCAGCTGGCGGTGGTCGAGAGCGCCCCGCCGGGGGCCAGCCGCCGCTATCACTTCCACGCCCTGGGCGAGCCCGGCGAACGCCCGGTCGAGCTGGCCGAGGAATGCGCGCTGGCGCTGGCCTACAACGGCATCAGCCAGGCGGTGATGATGATCAGCCCGGCCGATGTCGAGGACTTCGTGGTGGGCTTCAGCCTCGGCGCCGGCATCGTCCAGCACAGCCGCGAGATCTACGACATCCGCCTCGCCGGCACGCGCCACGCGCGCCAGGCCGAGGTGGAGATCTCCAGCCGCGCCTTCTGGCGTCTCAAGCAGCAGCGCCGCGGGCTGCCCGGCACCGGCAGTTGCGGGCTCTGCGGCGTCGAGGCGCTGGCCCAGGCGCTGCCCGAGCTGGCGCCGCTGCCGGGGGCGCCCTTGCCGCCGCCGGACTGGCTCGACGGCCTGCGCCAGCGCATCGCCGCGTTCCAGCCGCTGGCCCAGGACTGCGGCGCGGTGCATTGTGCGCTGTTCATGGATGGCCACGGGCAGATTCGCCTCGCCCGCGAGGACATCGGCCGGCACAACGCGCTGGACAAGCTGATCGGCGCCCTGGCCCGCGCGCGCCTGGACACCGCCGGCGGCCTGGCGGTCGTCACCAGCCGCTGCAGCCTGGAGCTGATCCACAAGGTCCAGCGCGCCGGCATCGCCACGCTGGTCAGCCTGTCCGCGCCGACCGGGCTGGCGGCGCGCTGGGCGCAGCGGCACAAGCTGAACCTGATCCACCTGCCCCGGCGCAGCGCGCCGCGGGTCTACAGCCCGCTCGAGCCGCACGAGCGGGCCTGAGCTATCGAGGGCGATCGGGCTCAGACCGCTTCGCTTGTTGGCGGTTCCCGAGCCCCTGCAAATATTCGCGGATCGCGACCTCGTTCACGCAATTTATCGATGAATGCTTGCCGATCGCCGCGGCAAAGGGTCAGATCGCGGCGCATCCACCAATCGGGGTTTTCCTATGAAGTATTCGTCGATTCTGCTGCTGTCCGCGAGCCTGCTCAGCGCGGCCGCCTTCGCCGGCAGCAATACCGAAGCCGCCGTCGGCGGCGCACTCGGCGGCGCGCTGGGCTCGGTGGTCGGAGGACAACTGGGTGGCGCGACCGGCGCCACCATCGGTGCCGGCGTCGGCGGCGCGGCCGGCGGGGCGATCGGCGCCGACAAGCGCAGCCGCACCGAAGCAGCCATTGGCGGTGGCCTGGGTACGGCCGGCGGCAACGTCATCGGCCAGCAGGTCGGCGGCCCGTCCGGCGGCCTGATCGGGGCCGCGGTCGGCGGCGCCGCCGGCGGCGCGCTGGGCAACGCCTACGGCGACGACCATGACTATCGCGGCTCGTACCGCGGCCATGACGACCACCACCATTACCGCCGCCACCCGGGCAAGGGCCATTACAAGAACAAGCACCGCCACCGCCACCATTGAGCAGAACGCCGGGGCACGTGCCCGGCGTTTGCTATCTCAGGCCAGCGCCTCCAGCGCAGTACGCAGGCGCGGCGGGATCGGGGTCGGCTGGTTGTTGCTGCGCTGCACGAAGACGTGCACGAAGCGCCCGGCGGCGCAGGCCTCGTTTTCGCCGTTGCGGAAGATCGCCAGTTCGTACTGCACCGACGAGTTGCCCAGCCGCGCCACCCGCACACCCACCTCGACCCGGTCGGGAAAGCTGATCGAGGCGAAGTAGTCGCACGAGGAGCTGACCACGAAGCCGACCACCTCGCCGCCGTGGATATCCAGCCCGCCCTGCTCGATCAGGTAGCGGTTCACCGCGGTGTCGAAGAAGCCGTAGTAGGTCACGTTGTTGACGTGGCCGTAGATGTCGTTGTCATGCCAGCGCGTGGTGATCGGCTGCAGCTGGCGGTAGTCGCTGCGCAGATGCCGGGGTTGTTCGGCCATGGCGGTTCTCCTTCGGCGATGCCTGGTCAGTAGGCCGCGCGGTAGATCGCCAGGGCATCGGCCTCGGTGACCTCGCGCGGGTTGTTCACCAGCAGGCGCTGCTGCTGCATGGCCTCGCGGGCCAGCTGCGGCAGCATCTGCTCGCTGACGCCGGCCTCGCGCAGGCAAGTCGGCAGGCCGACCCGGGCATTCAGCGCGGCGAGCGCCTCGATCAGCTGCTCGGCGGCGCAGCGCCCGGGTTGCAGCGCGTCGCCGAGCACCAGCGGCGCCAGCTCGCGGTAGTGCGCGCGCGCCGCATCCAGGTTGAAGCGCAGCACGTGCGGCAGCACCAGCGCGTTGGACAGCCCGTGGGGGATGTGGAAGTTGCCGCCCAGCGGATAGGCCAGCGCATGCACCGCCGCCACCGGGGCGTTGGCGAAGGCCTGGCCGGCCAGGCTGGCGCCCAGCAGCATGGCCTGGCGCGCCTCGCGGTCGCCGCCATCGCGCACCACGGTGTCGAGGTTGCCGGCCAGCAGGCGCAGGGCTTCGCGGGCCAGCAGGTCGGACAGCGGGTTCTTCTTCAGCGCGCTGGTGTAGGCCTCGATGGCATGCACCATGGCGTCGATGCCGGTGGCCGCGGTCACCGCAGGTGGCAGGCCGAGGGTGAGATCGGCATCGAGCAACGCCAGGTCCGGCAGCAGCAGCGGCGAGACCACGCCCATCTTGGTGGTCTCGCCGGTGGTGACGATGGCGATGGGGGTGACTTCCGAACCGGTGCCCGCGGTGGTCGGCACCTGGATCAGCGGCAGGCGCCGGCCACGGGCATTGCCGACGCCGTAGATGTCCGGCAGCGCCTGCTCGTTCTGCGGATGCGCCAGCAGCGCCACCAGCTTGGCCACGTCCATCGAGCTGCCGCCGCCGAAGCCGATGATGAGATCGGCCTGAGCCGCCTTGGCCTGCGCCACCGCCGCCAGCACGATGTGCTCCGGCGGATCGGCCAGGACCTGGTCGTAGACCGCCACCGTCAGGCCCTCGGCGGCGAAGCCCGGCAGCAGGCCATCGAGCAGGCCGAGGCGGGCAATGCCCGGATCGCTGACGATCAGCACCGAGCGCGCCTCGCGCTCCCGGCACAGCGTGGCCAGGCGCGCGGCGGCACCCGGCTCGCAGATCAGTTGGGCGGTGGTGGCGAAGCTGAACGGGTGCATGGGTGTCTCCTGGTTCGTTGGGCGGCGCAATCAGAACGCGAAGTCGCTGGCCGGCAGGGCCATCAGGCAGGCCGCGCCGCCGGCGATGGCCTCGCGGTGGGCACTGGCGCGCGGCAGCAGGCGATGCACAAAGAACGCGGCGCTGGCCAGCTTGGCCTGGTAGAAAGCCGCCTCGCCGGTGCCCTCGTCCAGGCGATCCTGGGCGCAGGCGGCGGCCTGCAGCCAGAGCCCGGCAAGCAGCACGTAGGCCGAGTAGTGTAGGAAGTCCACCGACACCGCGCCGATTTCCTGCGGGTCGCGGGCGCAGGCGGCGATCACCTCGGCGCCCAGCTCGCGCCACTCGCCGAGGCGGGCCTGCACCTTGCCGGCCAGTTCGTGCAATGTCGGTCGCCCCGCCTGGCGGTCGCACAGCTCGCTGAACTCGGCCTGTAGCGCCGACAGCTCGGCACCGCCATCGCCGAGCAGCTTGCGGCGGATGTAGTCCAGCGCCTGGATACCGTTGGTGCCCTCGTAGAGCTGGGTGATGCGGCTGTCGCGCATCAGTTGCTCCATGCCCCACTCGCGGATGTAGCCGTGGCCGCCGTAGACCTGCACGCCGAGGCTGGCCACCTCCTGGCCCATGTCGGTGAAGAACGCCTTGACCAGGGGGATCAGCAACGCCGCCCGGCGCGCCGCGGCCGCGCGCCAGGCCGGTTCGGGATGGGCGTGCTCCAGGTCGAGCTGGCGCGCGGTGTAGACGGCCAGCATCCGGCAACCCTCGACCAGCGTCTTCTGCGTCAGCAGCATGCGGCGCACGTCGGGGTGGACGATGATCGGGTCGGCC
Organism: Pseudomonas oligotrophica; assembly: GCF_021726475.1. Lineage (GTDB taxonomy): Bacteria > Pseudomonadota > Gammaproteobacteria > Pseudomonadales > Pseudomonadaceae > Stutzerimonas > Stutzerimonas oligotrophica. The sequence goes on along the minus strand of NZ_JAKJRU010000001.1, from coordinate 535,592 downwards.
GGCTTGTCCGGCTGCTCCGCACCGGCCAACGCGCGCGACTGCAGGCGCTCCCTGGCGTAGCCGAGGGCGCCCTGGAAGGCCTGCTCGGCGATGCCCAGGCCCTGCAGGCCGACCTGGAAGCGCGCGTCGTTCATCATGGTGAACATGCAGGCCAGGCCCTGGTTGGCTTCGCCGACCAGCCAGCCGCTGGCGCCGTCGAAATTCATCACGCAGGTGGCCGCGCCCTTGATGCCCATCTTGTGCTCGATGGCCCCGCAGCTCAGCGCGTTGCGTGCCCCCGGCGTACCGTCGGCATTGGCGATGAACTTGGGTACCAAGAGCAGGCTGATGCCCTTCACCCCGGCCGGCGCATCCGGCAGGCGCGCCAGCACCAGATGCACGATGTTCTCGCTCATGTCGTGTTCGCCGCCGGAGATGAAGATCTTGCTGCCGCTGACCTTGTAGCTGCCGTCCGCCTGAGGTTCGGCGCGGGTGCGCAGCAGCGCCAGGTCGGTGCCGGCCTGCGGCTCGGTGAGGCACATGGTGCCGCTCCAGCGGCCGCTGACCAGTTTCTCCAGATAGGCGTCCTTGAGCGCCTCGCTGCCGTGCCGGTAGAGCGCCAGCACCGCGCCTTCGGTCAGGCCGGAATAGATGCGGAACGACAGCGAGGCGGCCATCAGCATCTCGTGGAAGGCGCAGGCGACCATCTGCGGGAAGCCCTGGCCGCCGTATTCGAGCGGGCCGGTCATGCTTGCCCAGCCGTTGTCGACGTACTGCCGGTAGGCCTCGACGAAGCCCTGCGGCGTGCGCACTTCGCCGTTTTCCAGGGTCACGCCTTCTTCGTCGCTGTTGCGATTGAGCGGCGCGATCTCGCCGCCGGTGTAGCGCGCAGCTTCTTCCAGCACGCCGTCGATCAGCTCGCGGTCCAGGCCGTTGCCGAGCAGTTCGCAGTGAGCGCTGACGTCGAACAGCTCGTGCAGGACGAAACGCATGTCGCGCAGCGGTGCCTTGTATTCCATGCTCATGCCTCCTTCTTGTAGTCGGCGAAGCGGCCGCGAAGGGTGGCCAGGCTGTCGATCAGTCCGGCCGGCTGCCAGTGCTCGCCGTGGCGCTCGACCAATGCGTTGAGGCGATCACGAATGGCCGGCAGGCCCTGGCGGTCGGCCCAGGTCAGCGGCCCACCGACTGCGGCCGGGAAGCCGTAACCGTAGAGGTAGACGGTGTCGATATCGGCGCTGGACTCGGCCATGCCTTCCTCGAGAATCTTGGCGCCCTCGTTGACCAGCGCCAGCAGGCAGCGCTCGAGGATTTCCTCCTCGCCGATCTCGCGGCGCTGGAAGCCCAAGCGCTCGGACTCGCGCTGCACCAGGGCATCCACTTCCGGGTCGTGCTCGGCCTGGCGGCTGCCCTCGGCGTAGCGGTAGTAGCCCATGCGCGACTTCTGGCCGAAGCGGCCGAGCTCGCAGAGGCGGTTATCCACCTGCACCTCGGCCTCGTCCTGGCCCTTGCCGGCCAACTCGCGGGCGCGCCATTCCAAGTCGATTCCGACCACGTCGTACATGCGGAACGGGCCCATGGCGAAGCCGAAGCCCTGCAGCGCGGCGTCCACCTGATGGGGATAGGCGCCTTCGAGCAGCATCATCCGCGCCTCGCGCACGTAGGTGGCGAGCATGCGATTGCCGATGAAACCCGGGCAGTTGCCGGCGATCACACTGACCTTGCCCATGCGCTTGCCCAGCTCGGTGGAGGCGGCGAGCACGGCCTTGGAGGTCTTCGCCCCACGGACGATCTCCAGCAGTTTCATGATGTGCGCCGGGCTGAAGAAGTGCAGCCCCACCACCTGCTCCGGGCGCCCGGTGGCCGCGGCGATGGCATCGATATCCAGTGCCGAGGTGTTGCTGGCGAGGATCGCGCCAGGCCGCACGATGCCATCCAGCTCACCGAAGATGCGCTGCTTGAGTTCCAGGTTCTCGTAGACCGCCTCGATCACCAGATCGACATCGGCCAGCGCCGCGTAGCCGGCGACCGGCTCGATACGAGCACGCCGGGCCGCCGCCTCGGCTTCGTCGATGCGACCCTGGCGCACGTTGTGCGCATAGGTGTCGGCCACCGCGCCGAGCGCCTGCTCGAGCATCTCGGGCTTGCTGTCCAGCCACAGCACCTCGAGGCCGGCGTTGGCCAGGCTCATGACGATGCCGCGGCCCATGGTGCCGGCGCCGATAACGGCGGCGCGCTGGATCTCGATGCGGGGTTGGCTCATTTGCTCATCCTCATGGCGGGCGAAAAACAGGAGACCACCATAGACGAAGCCAGTACTATTTTTGAAATTTAGTCTTGTGATGGAATAAATTCATCAGATGAATATTTCCAGCTTCGACCTTAACCTGCTCAAGGTACTCGACGCCCTGCTGCGCGAGCGCAACGTCTCGCGTGCCGCCGAACGCCTGTCGCTCAGCCAGCCGGCGGTGAGCAACGCCCTGGCGCGCCTGCGCGAATTGCTCGACGACCCACTGCTGGTGCGGGTCGGCCGCGGCATGCAGCCGACGCCGCGCGCGCTCGGCCTGGAGATGCCGATCCGCGACGCGCTGGCGCGCATCGAGGCCTCGCTCAATGCCGGCGACCTGTTCGACCCGGCCAGCAGCCGCGCGCGCTTCGTCATCGCGGTGACCGACTACGTCGAACTGCTGTGCATGCCGCGGCTGATGCAGCGCCTGGCGCGCCTGGCCCCGGGCATCCGCCTGGCGGTCGAACCACTGGCGCCGACCCTGCCGGGCGAGGCGCTGGACCGCGGCGAGATCGACCTGGCACTGGGCCGCTTCCTCGAGGTGCCGACGCGCTTCCAGACCCGCCGCTGGGCCAGCGAGGGGCTCAAGCTGGTGCTGCGCCAGGGGCACCCGCTGGCCGGGCGACCGCTCGACCTGGAGACGTTCCTGCAGCTGCGCCACCTCTGGGTGCACGGCGGCCAGACCCGCGGCATGGTCGATCTCTGGCTGCAGGAACAGGGCCTGGCACGCGAGGTGGTCTACACCACGCCGAACTACCTGCAGGCGCCGCACATCGTCGCCGCCAGCGACCTGGCGGTGGTGCTGCCGACCCGTCTGGCGCTGCACTTCGCCGAACTGTTGCCGTTGCAGGTGCTCGACCTGCCGTTCGCCCTCGGCCCGTTCCAGCTGGATGTCGTCAGCGTCGCCCAGCGGCAGAACGACGCCGCGCTCAACTGGCTGATCGAGCAGCTCCTGGCACTCGCCCAGGACTGAACCCGCGCACCGCTCTGGCACGACGATCCCAGGCGCAGCGGGGCCTGCAACCACTCGTCCGCGCTGGCTGAACTTGGCCCGCAAAGGTCTTTCAGAACAGGTGTGGCGCGGCGATTAACGCCCGCCGAAACCCAGTTACTCGACTTTCTGGAGGATCCCATGGCTGACAACAAAGGCAGCATGAGCGTGAACGAAGCCGGTCGCAAAGGTGGCGAGGCGACCGCGGCAAGCCACGACAAGGAGTTCTATCAGGAAATCGGCAGCAAGGGCGGCCAGGCCAGCGGTGGCAACTTCAAGAACGCCCCCCAGCGCGCCGCCGAAGCCGGGCGCAAGGGTGGCCAGAACAGTGGCGGCAACTTCGCCAACGACCGCGAGAAGGCCGCCGAGGCCGGTCGCAAGGGCGGCCAGAGCAGTGGCGGTGGCCGCAACAGCTGATCCGGCCACGCCCTCGAAGCGGGCGCCATGTCCGCTTCGAGCTGGCCAGCCGGCGCGGCCTACCGTGGCGTCCGGCCAGGCGCCGTGGCACGCCACGCCAGCGGCCTGTCGCCCAACCGGACAGGCAACCCCGGCGATGACGGCCAGGGGCCTGGCCACCGCCGACCATCTGCATACAAGAAGTGGCACATGACCGTTCACATCATCAATTTCACCGCGCCGATCAACTCCGCCACCTGCGGCCAGCTGATCGCCCGCTGCTCACAGGCCGTGCAGGAAGGTGCGTCGAGCCTGGTCGTGAAGATCGCGACCATGGGCGGCGAATGCAGCTACGGCTTTTCCATGTACAACTTCCTGATGGCCCTGCCGATCCCGGTGCACACCCACAACCTGGGCACGGTCGAGTCGATGGGCAACATCATCTTCCTCGCCGGCGAGCGGCGTACGGCCTGCCGGCACAGCAAGTTCCTCTTCCATCCCTTCCACTGGACGCTGCATGGCTCGGTGGACCACGCGCGCATGTCCGAGTACGCCATGAGCCTGGACGAGGACCTGCTGCTCTATGCGCGCATCGTCGAGGAGCGCACCCGTGGCGCACGCGAGCCGCTGGACATCCCCGAGTACCTCAAGGCATCGCCGCGCATCCTCGAGCCCGAGGCGGCGCTGGCCAGCGGGATGATCCACGCCATCGACGAATGCGGCGTGCCGCGTGACGCGGTGAGCTGGTGCGTGCACTCCTGACCCGGGCGAACTGGGCCAGGACGCACGGCTGCGACCCAGGGCCGGCCGGGAGCAGCCGCGGGCCGCAGAAAGCAAAAAACCCGCCGAAGCGGGTTTTTCCTGACCATTCCGAGTCCATCCGGAGCGCCGTCCTGGCAATGGCCGATCATCCTTGATCCTGAGCGCGTCCTGCGCTTCAGAGACGGGCATAGATTAGCCGGCAGTGGCCTTTCACGGCAGCGCCGAATGCCACCAGGCGTTGTAGGAAATCTGCCATAGCCCGCTTCGGACGCTGCCATGCAACCGCGCGGCACCGGTTCGGGCCACAGTGATGGCATTTTGCCTTTACCGGCAGTACGCTTGTCCGCTTCGCGCGACCTGCCTGCACCAGCGACCACCACCATGCCGTTCCCCCGCCGCTCGCGGCCTTCACCCACGCACAAGCCCCTCTCCGGACTCGACTGGCTGGTCTGCCTGGCCTATCTCGGTGGCCTGGTGCTGGTGATCGGCCTGAGCTTCTATCTGCTGCCCAGCGACAGCGGTTTCGGCAAGCTGCTGCACGGCGGCTGAATGGCGGGGCGCGCAGTCAGCGAGGCGCCCTCAGAAACCGTTGCGCAGCACCACTTCGTCGAACGGCAGCTTGCCGATGCGCGGGCGCGGATCGGCGGTGCGCTTGCCCACCGCCACCATCAGGCCGATCGCATGGTTGTCCGGCAGGTTGATCAGCTTGCCGACCGCGTCGTAGTCGAAGCCATCCATCGGGCAGGAGTCCAGGCCCTTGCCGCGCGCGGCCAGCATCAGCGTCTGCGCCATCAGCCCGCAGCTGCGCATCACCTCGTCGCGCTGGACCTGCGGCTTGCCGCGGTAGTAGGCGTCGATGGCACCGGCCATGTAGTCCTGCACTTCGGGCGGCGCACCGTCCCAGACGCGACGGACATTCTTCTCCCAGCTGTCGAGCTGGGCGCAGACCACCACCAGCATCGCGGCGTCGGTCATCTGCGCCTGGTTCCAGCCGGCCGCGCGGATCTGCTGGCGCAGCTGCGGGTCGCTGACTTCCACCAGGCGCACGTGTTGCAGGTTGAAGGCGCTGGGGGCCAGCAGGGCCAGTTGCAGCAGCTCGTCCTTTTCCTCGCGCGAGAGCTGGTGCGTGGCGTCATAGGCCTTGATGGCGCGGCGACTGCGGATGGCTTCTTCGATATGCATGGGCGTGCTCCAGTCGAACGGGTGAAGCCCGGCATGCTAGGCCGACGGACTCATCGAATCCATCGCGCCTTTTCGAACACATTGATCGAGCGTTCCGATCGCTCACCGCGCGGATACGAAAAGGCCGCCCGAAGGCGGCCCTTTCTTCACCACAGCCTGCGGATCAGAGCTGCGGGCCGGCGCTGCGGATGGCGTCGGAAACGTCGAACTTCTTGAAGTTCTCGATGAACTTGGCCGCCAGCTCCTTGGCCGCCTGGTCGTAGGCGCCCGGCTCGGCCCAGGTGTTGCGCGGGTTGAGCAGCTGGGTCTCGACGCCGGCGACGGCCTTGGGCACGTCCAGGTTGATGATCGGCAGGTGCTCGGTCTCGGCACCGACCAGTGCGCCGCTCTGGATCGCGGCGATCACCGCACGGGTGGTGGGGATGTTGAAGCGCTTGCCGACGCCGTAGCCGCCACCGGTCCAGCCGGTGTTGACCAGGTAGACCTTGGAACCGAAGGCGTTGATGCGCTTGATCAGCAGCTCGGCGTACTCGCCGGCCGGACGCGGGAAGAACGGCGCGCCGAAGCAGGTCGAGAAGGTCGACTTGATGCCGCTGCCCGAACCCATCTCGGTGGAACCGACCAGCGCGGTGTAGCCGGAGAGGAAGTGGTAGGCGGCCTGCTCGTTGTTCAGGATCGACACCGGCGGCAGTACGCCGGTCAGGTCGCAGGTCAGGAAGATCACCGCGTTCGGTTCGCCGCCGAGGTTCTGCTCGCTGCGCTTCTCGACGTGCTCCAGCGGGTAGGCGGCGCGGCTGTTCTGGGTCAGGCTGGCGTCGGCGTAGTCGGGCAGGCGGGTGCGCGCGTCGAGCACCACGTTCTCCAGCACGGCACCGAACTTGATGGCCTTCCAGATCACCGGCTCGTTCTTCTCGGACAGGTCGATGCACTTGGCATAGCAGCCGCCCTCGATGTTGAACACGCGGCCAACGCCCCAGCCGTGCTCGTCGTCGCCGATCAGGTAGCGCGACTCGTCGGCCGAGAGGGTGGTCTTGCCGGTGCCGGACAGGCCGAAGAACAGCGTGGTATCGCCGTCTTCGCCGATGTTGGCGGCACAGTGCATCGGCAGCACGTCGACGTCCGGCAGCAGGTAGTTCTGCACGCTGAACATGGCCTTCTTCATCTCGCCGGCGTACTGCATGCCGGCGATCAGCACCTTCTTCTCGGCGAAGTTGATGATCACGCAGCCATCGGAGTGGGTACCGTCGCGCTCGGGCACGCACTGGAAGAACGGCGCGTTGAGGATGCGCCACTCGCTCTTGCCGGCCGGGTTGAACTGCGCCGGCTCGATGAACAGGCAGCGGCCGAACAGGTTGTGCCAGGCGGTCTCGGTGGTCATCTTGACCGGCAGGTAGTGCTCGGGGTCGGCACCGACGTGCACGTGGGAGACGAAGTTGTCACGCTCGGCGATGTAGGCTTCGACGCGGTTCCACAGTGCCTCGAAGTTGCCGGCCGGGAACGGACGGTTGATCGGGCCCCAGGCGATGTGGTGCTGGGTGCTCGGTTCCTCGACGATGAAACGGTCGGCTGGCGAACGCCCCGTGCGATGCCCGGTCTTAACCACCAGAGAGCCATTGGCGGCCAGTTCACCTTCACCGCGCTTGACGGCTTCTTCGATCAGTTGCGCGATGCTGATGTCGGTGTACACGGCGTTGGTCGCTTGCGTCATGAGTGTCCCCGTCGGCCCTGGGCCGAATCCTCCGTACTGTTGTAGTCCGCCCTGCGGCGGACTACATCGAAAAAAGTGCGCGCGATTATGCCAGAAAAGGCGTCGCGCTGGGTATGAGCCCGTGATGGCGAAAAGGTTCACTCTGGCCCGAGGCCATCAGTGGCGGGTGTCCGACGGCCGCTGGATGCCGGCGCCGGCGAACAGCTGGGCGACGTCCGCCGCATCGAACAGGTACTGGTGATTGCAGAACTGGCAGTCGATGGCGACGCGCCCGCCCTGCTCCTGCACCAGTTGCTGGGCATCGGCTTCGCCGAGGCTGATCAGCGCCCGTGCCGAGCGCTCGCGCGAGCAGCTGCAGCGGAACTGCAGCGGCAGCGGCTCGAACAGCCGGACCTGCTCCTGGTGGAACAGCCGGTGCAGGATGGTCTCGGTATCCAGGCCGAGCAGCTCCTCGGCGGTGAGGGTGCCGGCCAGGGTCAGCAGGTGCTCCCAGTTGGCGTCGCGCTCCTCGGCGTCGTGGATGCGGTCGGCCGGCAGCTGCTGCAGCAGCAGGCCGCAGGCGCGACGGCCGTCGGCGTTGAGCCAGAAGCGCGTGGGCAGCTGCTCGGAGGTGGCGAAGTAGGCCGACAGGCAGGCCGCCAGGTTGATGCCGTCGAGCGCGACGATGCCCTGGTAGCGCTGGCCGCGCGCCGGGTCGATGGTGATCGCCAGGGCGCCGTCGGGCATCAGCTGCGCCAGGCTGGCGCCGGCCTCGATCTGCGCCGCGTCGTAGCGGGCGATGCCGCGCACGTGGCGCTCGCTGGAGCACTCGACCATCAGCAGCGGTACCGCGCCCGAGGAGGTCGCCTGCAGCGACAGCAGGCCGTCGAACTTGAGCGTGCCGACCAGCAGCGCCGCGGCGGCCAGCAGCTCGCCGAGCAGCTGGGCGACGGGCTCCGGGTAGGCGTGCTTGGCCAGCACATGCTGGTAGCTCTCGGCGAGCGTGGCGGTCTCGCCGCGCACGTCGGAGTCGTCGAAGAGGAAGCGTTGGGTCTGGTCGGACATGCCGGATGCTCGCAAGGTGGTCGCGGAAAAAGCCGTGCATTTTACACGAAGCGCCGGCCGCCCGAGGCACCCGCCGTCGCTTCGCCGCACCGGCTGCAGGCCGCGTCGTTCCTGCTTCAGCCCTTGAACGCGCGCAGCAGCTCGATCTGCCGGCGCTGCTTCTTGCTCGGCCGGCCGTCGGTCTGCACGCCGAGCGCGCCGGCCTTGCGCTGGGCCGCGGCCTCCTCGCGCCGGGCCAGGCTTTCGGCGGTTTCCTCGTAGAGCGCCTGCGCCTCGGGCGCGCCGCGGCGCACCGCCGACAGCGCGCGCACGATCACCGTGCGCTCGTCGTAGCCGCAGCGGATCTCGTACTGTTCGCCGACTTTCGGCTCCTTGCCCGGCTTGCAGCGTTCGCCGCGACAATGCACCTTGCCGCCGTCGATCGCCTCCTTGGCCAGCGCGCGGGTCTTGAAGAAGCGCGCCGCCCACAGCCACTTGTCCAGACGGACTTTGCCGTCGTCGTTGTCGTTCCTGCTCAACCTGTATCCGACCTCGCTGTCATAGCCCTGTCGCGCCCCGTGCAGTTGTCATGCACGGCGACTAGAATGCCCGCAAATCTCACGGATGCCACGCTTGGACTGCCTCGATCCCCATACGCTGATCGGTTTGCGCGAATGGGTCGCCCTGCCCGACCTGGGCGTGGTCGGCCTGCGCGCGAAGATCGACACCGGTGCCAGCACCTCGGCGCTGCACGCCACCGAGATCGTCGAATTCGAACGCGACGGCAAGCCCTGGGTTCGCTTCACCGCGCACCTGGGCACGCTGGTCCAGCGCCGCCATCGCTGCGAGGCGCCGCTGGTCGCGCACAAGGTCATCAAGAGCTCCAACGGCCAGGCGCAGAACCGCTACGTGGTGCGCACGCTGCTGGCGCTCGGCAGTCACGTCTGGCCGGTGGAGTTCACCCTGACCTGCCGCAAGAACATGCGCTACCGCCTGCTGCTGGGCTCGCGCGCGCTGGTCGACGGCAAATGGCTGATCGACCCGTCGCGCAGCTACCTGCAGGACAAACCCCAGATCCTCACTTCCTCCGGTGCCCAATGAAAATCGCCGTGCTGTCGCGCAATCCACGCCTGTATTCCACGCGTCGCCTGGTCGAGGCCGGCCAGCAGCGCGGCCATGAGGTGCTGGTGATCGACACCCTGCGCGCCTACATGAACATCGCCAGCCACAAGCCGCAGATCCACTATCGCGGCCAGTCGCTGGAAGGCTTCGACGCGGTGATCCCGCGGATCGGTGCCTCGGTCACCTTCTACGGCTGCGCGGTGCTGCGCCAGTTCGAGATGATGGGCGTCTACCCGCTCAACGAATCGGTCGCCATCAGCCGCTCGCGCGACAAGCTGCGCGCGCTGCAGCTGCTCTCGCGCAAGGGCATCGGCCTGCCGGTGACCGGCTTCGCCCACTCGCCCGACGACATTCCCGACCTGATCCAGATGGTCGGCGGCGCGCCGCTGGTGATCAAGGTGCTCGAAGGCACCCAGGGCATGGGCGTGGTGCTGGCCGAGACCGCCAAGGCCGCCGAGTCGGTGATCGAGGCCTTCCTCGGCCTCAAGCAGGACATCATGGTGCAGGAATACATCAAGGAAGCCGGCGGCGCCGACATCCGCTGCTTCGTGGTCGGCGACAAGGTGATCGCCGCGATGAAGCGCCAGGCCAAGCCCGGCGAGTTCCGCTCCAACCTGCACCGCGGCGGCACCGCCAGCCTGATCAAGATCACCCCCGAGGAGCGCTCCACCGCGGTGCGCGCGGCACGGGTCATGGGCCTGTCGGTGGCCGGCGTCGACATCCTGCGCTCCAACCACGGCCCGCTGGTGATGGAGGTCAACTCCTCGCCGGGCCTGGAAGGCATCGAGCAGACCACCGGCAAGGACGTCGCCGGGCTGATCATCCAGTTCCTCGAAAAGAACGCCGGGCCGAACCTGACGCGGACCAAGGGCAAGGGCTGAGCGGCACCGCCGGACGCATTCACGGCCCGCGTGCGGTGCCTTCGACTTTAGTGGCAAATAGCTATCATCCGCACCACGACTTGATCGCCATCAAGCCTGCCGCCTGGATCGTCCTGCCAGAATCCGCCACCTCCTTACCGAGAGCGCCAGGCGACCCATCGTTGCCCCAGGCGCCAATCCGATCCTTGCTGCGACCGTCATAGCCACTGTCCACGGGATCGTCATGGCCGCGCCACACCCCAACAACCGGATCGAGCGACGCTTCGGCCTGCAGGGCAAGTTCATCCTGCTGGTGGTAGTCCTGCTGGCCATGGCCGCGGCGAACATCGCGACCTTCCACCTGATGCTCGGCCGGCTCGACGGCGTCGCGCAGACCGTCGACCAGGTCGGGCAGCTGCGCATGCTCAGCCAGAAGGCCGCCTTCGAGGCCTATGCCGACCTGGCGTCGCGGCAGGCGACCATCCAGGCCTTCGACGACGCGCTGCGGGCGCTGGACGCGGGCCAGCCGGCGGGCATCACGCTGCGCCGGATCGCCCCGGGTGCGCTGCCGCTGCTGGCCGAGGCCCGGCGCAAGTGGGCGGTACTGCAGCAGGACCTGAGCGCGCTCGCCGCGCGCGGCCCCGGCGCGCCGGCCCCTGCCGAGCATGCCGCCCAATTGCTGCAGGATGCCGAAAGCATGGTCGACGCGCTGACCCTCGGCTCGCAGCGCATCCACCGGCAGGCCACGCTGACGCTCTACCTGCTGTTCGCCATCGAGTTCGTGGTGCTGCTGGTGCTGCTGCACACTACCCGCCAGCAGTTCGTCAGCCCGCTGCGCGAACTGGCGCGGCATCACCTCAACCTGTCCCGCGGTCGCTTCGGCAGCTATGCCGGCCTGCGCCCCAACGACGAGATCGGCGAGCTGGCCGATGCCTTCAACTTCGCCTCGCGGGAAATCCGCGCGCTGCTGGAAAAGAAGGAGCACGACAGGGCCGCCCTGGCGCAGAGCGTGGCGATGTTCAAGGGCCTGGCCGAGAACAGCCTGATGGGCGTGTACATCCTCCACGAGGACCTGAGCTTCTACTTCGCCAACCGGACTCTGGCGCAGATGTTCCAGCTCGACGAGGCGCGGTTCGCCGAACTCGGCATCCTCGACCTGGTCGACCCGCTCGACCACCAGGCGATCCGCCAGAACACCCGCATGCGCCTGGCCGGCAAGAGCGACCGCGCCGTCTACGAGGTCGCCGCGCGCCGGCGCGACGGCAGCCCGATCGACATCGAGATCTTCGCCTCGGTGATGCACCTGCACGGCGAGCGCGCGCTGATCGGCACCATCGTCGACATCACCGAGCGCAAGCAGCACCAGCGCCAGCGCCAGCGCGAATACCTCGAGCAGCTGCAGTACCAGGCCAGCCACGACGAGCTGACCGGGCTGGCCAACCGCAAGCACTTCCTCGACCGCCTCGGCCAGGCCACCAGCCTGGCGCGGCGCTCCAACGCGCTGGTCGGCGTGCTGCTGATGGACCTGGACGATTTCAAGGTCATCAACGACAGCCTCGGCCACTGCGCCGGCGACGACCTGCTGCGGGCCGTCGCGCTGCGCCTGCGCAATGCCCTGCGCGAGAGCGACACGGTGGCGCGCCTGGGCGGCGACGAGTTCGCCATCCTGCTGCCGAGCATCGGCGATGCCGAGGAAGCCGCCAGCGTGGCCGCCAAGCTGCTGCAGGTACTCAGCCACTCGTTCGTCATCCAGACCCGCGAGATCCACGTCGGCGCGAGCATCGGCATCAGCCTGTTCCCGCTCGACGGCAGCGAGGACTACCTGCTGAAGAACGCCGACCTGGCCATGTACCACGCCAAGCGCCAGGACGGCCGCCGCATGCACTTCTACTCCGAGGAGCTGGACATCCAGAACCAGCGGCACATGACGCTCGAGGCCGAACTGCGCCTGGCCGTCGAGCGCAACGAGCTGAGCCTGGTCTACCAGCCGAAGGTGAGCCTCGCCACGCGCCGCATCGAGGGCGCCGAGGCCCTGCTGCGCTGGCACCACCCGCGGCTGGGCACCATTTCGCCGGCCGAGTTCATCCCCATCGCCGAAAGCACCGGCCTGATCATCCCGATCGGCGAATGGGTGCTGCGTACCGCCTGCCTGCAGAGCCGGGCCTGGCAGGACGCCGGCCTCGCCCCGTTCCCCCTGGCCATCAACCTGTCGGCCCGGCAGTTCCTCGGCGAAGGGCTGGTGCCGCTGGTCAGGCGGGTGCTGCAGGAGACCGGCCTGCAGCCGCGCTGCCTGGAGCTGGAGCTGACCGAGACCGTGCTGATCCGCAACATGGGCGAGACCGGCTCGGCGCTGCGCGAGCTGAAGCGCATGGGCGTCGGCCTCTCGCTCGACGACTTCGGCACCTGCTACTCGTCGCTGAGCTACCTGCTGCAGCTGCCGTTCGACATCCTCAAGCTCGACCTCAGCTTCGTGCGCAACCTGTCGGTGATCCCGAATGCGCGCACCCTGACCCGGGCGATCATCGACCTGTCGCACAGCCTGGGCCTGAAGGTGGTCGCCGAGGGCATCGAGACCGACGAGCAGCTGGGCTTCCTGCGCGAGCACGGCTGCGACATCGGCCAGGGCTACCTGTTCAGTCGCCCACTGGAGGCCGCGGCGCTGCTCGACTACCTGCGGGCCAACGCGATCGAACCGGGCATCGGCGGCCCGGCGGCCGATCCATTGCAGGCCCGCGCCGGCTGGCGCAGCGGCCCCGGCAACCCGGCGCCACCCTATACGCCGGCGGTGCTGGCCCGCGCCAAGCCTGCACGCCTGGCGCCGCCCGTCACTAGCACGCCGCGCCCAGCGGCAGAGCCCCGCGCGGCAAGACCAGCCCCAGCGGCAGGCTGACCCGCGCCTCCAGCCCGCCGCCTTCGCGGTTGCGCAGCTCGACGATGCCGCCGTGCTGGTTGGCGATGCGCTTGACGATCGCCAGGCCGAGCCCGGCGCCCTGGCCGCCGCGGGCACGGTCGCCGCGGATGAAGGGGTTGAAGATCTCGCCCAGTTCCCTGGGGTCGATGCCGCTGCCGCGGTCGAGCACGCTGAGCACCACGTAGGGCGCGTTGGCGTCGCCGGTCACCGCCGCGGCGACCTCGACGTCGTCGCCGCCGTAGCGCAGGGCGTTCTCGATCAGGTTGACCAGCAGGCGCTTGATCGACACCCGCCGCAGCGCCAGCAACGGCAGCGGCTGCAGCGCCAGGCGGATGCGCTCGCGCTGCTGGTTGTAGGGCGCGACCACCTCGCGGACCAGCTCGCCGAGGTCGACGTCCTCCACCGGCTCGTCGCGGCCGTCACGCACGAAGGCGAGGAACTGGTCGAGGATGGCGTCCATGTCCTCGATGTCGCGGATCATCTCCTCGGTGAGTTCCTCGTCGCTGCTCATCAGCTCCAGCGACAGGCGCAGGCGCGTCAGCGGCGTGCGCAGGTCATGGGACACGCCGGCCAGCATCAGCTCGCGCTCGCGCCCGGCCTGCTCGACGTCCTCGGCCATCTGGTTGAACGCGCGGTAGACCTCGGTCATCTCGCTGGGGGTGTCGCTGACCGGCAGGCGCACGCTGCGCCCCTTGCCGATCTGCCGCGCCGCATAGACCAGGCGCTTGAGCGGCAGGTTGAGCTGGCTGACGAAGATCCAGGCAGCCGCGGTGGACAGCAGGCCGATGCCCAGCGACCAGCCGAGCACGCTCCAGATGCGCTGGCCGCGCAACGGGTAGGCGTACAGCGGCACGCGGACCCACTCCGGGCCCAGACGCGGCGCCAGCACCCAGATCGCCGTGGACGGCTGGATGCGCACCCGCACCTCGGTCTCCGGGCCCAGCTCGGCGCGCATCTGCCGCTCGAAGATCTCGGTGTAGGGCCAGTGATACTCGCTGCGCGGCACCTCGGCGGCGGCCACCTGCTGCAGCCCGGCGGCCGCGCCGATGCGCGAGCGCTCGCCGGGGTCGGCCGCCCAGTAGGCGCGCAGGGTCAGCGCCGCGCCGTGGCTGTACTGGCGATCGACCAGCACGTCCTCGTTGGCCATCAGGTAGACCAGCGTCAGCACCTTGGAGAACAGCACCACCACCAGCACCAGCCAGAGGGTGCGGGCGAAGAAGCTTTGCGGGAACCAGAGCGGGGTCTTCACCGGCACCAGGCTCCAGGCCGCCCGCTACGGGTCGCCGGGCCGCCCGCGCCTGCCGCCGGCCGCTTCACTTGTTGCCGTCCGGCACGAACACGTAGCCCACGCCCCAGACGGTCTGGATGTAGCGCGGCTTGGACGGGTCCGGCTCGATCAGCCGGCGCAGGCGCGAGATCTGCACGTCGATCGAACGCTCCAGCGCGTCCCATTCGCGGCCACGCGCCAGGTTCATCAGCTTGTCGCGGGTCAGCGGCTCGCGGGCGTGCTGCACCAGCGCCTTGAGCACGGCGAACTCGCCGGTGGTGAGCATGTGCACCTGGTCGCCCTTCTTCAGCTCGCGGGTGCCGAGGAACAGCTCGTAGTCGCCAAAGGTGACCACCTCGTCCTCGCTGGCCGGCGCGCCGGGCACCTGCGGCGCCTGGCGGCGCAGCACGGCACGGATGCGCGCCAGCAGCTCGCGCGGGTTGAACGGCTTGGCCAAGTAGTCGTCGGCGCCCTGCTCCAGGCCGTGGATGCGGCTGGCCTCGTCGCCCTTGGCGGTGAGCATGATGATCGGGATCTGGTTGTTCGCCTCGCGCAGCCGGCGGCAGGCCGAGAGGCCGTCCTCGCCGGGCATCATCAGGTCGAGCACCACCAGGTGGAAGATCTCGCGGCTGAGCAGGCGGTCCATCTGCTCGGCGTTCTCGACGGTGCGCACCCGATAGCCCTGCTCGTCGAGAAAACGCTCGAGCAGGCGACGCAGGCGCGCGTCGTCATCGACGATCAGGATCTTTTCGCCTTCGCTGGCGGCGGCAGTGATGCTCATGATGGCTCCCCGGATTTCAATGGCGGGCATTATGGCGCAGCGCCCCGCCCGCCCCTGCCGGCCATTGTTAGCAGATTTTTCGCCCGTCGGGGCAGACCGGACGCCGTGATGCAGGCTGGCCCCGCGCAGCGCCGCGACCGCTATACTGCCGCCCTTTCCGGCCGGACGGCCGTTTCATCCCCGCCCGCAGGACCCCGAGATGGACAGCATCAATTCCCGCATCGCCGAAGAACTGGGCGTGCGCCCGCAGCAGGTCGCCGCCGCCGTGGCACTGCTCGACGAAGGCTCGACCGTGCCCTTCATCGCCCGTTACCGCAAGGAAGTCACCGGCAGCCTGGACGACACCCAGCTGCGCAACCTGGAGGAGCGCCTGCGCTACCTGCGCGAGCTCGAAGACCGCCGCGGCGCGATCCTCTCCAGCATCGCCGAGCAGGGCAAGCTGACCGCCGAACTGGAGCGCGAGATCAAGCTGGCCGACACCAAGACGCGCCTCGAAGACCTCTACCTGCCGTACAAGCAGAAGCGTCGCACCAAGGGCCAGATCGCGCTCGAAGCCGGCCTCGGCGAGCTGGCCGATGCGCTGTTCGGCAACCCGGAGCTGGCCCCGGAGCAGGAAGCCGAGCGCTTCATCGATGCCGACAAAGGCTTCGCCGATGTGAAGGCGGTGCTCGAGGGCGCCAAGTACATCCTCATGGAGCGCTTCGCCGAGGACGCCGACCTGCTGGCCAAGCTGCGCGAGTTCCTCAAGCACAACGCCACCCTGGCCGCGCGCCTGGTGCCGGGCAAGGAAGCCGAAGGCGCCAAGTTCAGCGATTACTTCGAGCATGACGAGCCGTTCAAGGCGGTGCCTTCGCACCGTGCGCTGGCGATCTTCCGCGGGCGCAACGAGGGCGTGCTGTCGATCGCGCTGAAGGTCGGCGACGAAGTGCCGGGCAACCTGCACCCTTGCGAGGTGATGGTCGCCGAGCGCTTCGGCATCCGTAATGCCGGCCGTGCTGCCGACAAGTGGCTGGCCGAGGTGGTGCGTTGGACCTGGAAGGTCAAGCTCTACACCAGCCTGGAAACCGACCTGTTCGGCGAGCTGCGCGAGCAGGCCGAGGACGAGGCGATCAGCGTGTTCGCCCGCAACCTGCACGACCTGCTGCTCGCCGCGCCGGCCGGCCCGCGCGCGGTACTGGCGCTCGACCCGGGCCTGCGCACCGGCTGCAAGGTCGCAGTGGTCGATGCCACCGGCAAGCTGCTCGACACCGCCACCGTCTACCCGCATGCGCCACGCAACGACTGGGACGGCACCCTGGCGATCCTCGCCAAGCTGTGCGCCAAGCACGCTGTCGACCTGATCGCCATCGGCAACGGCACCGCCAGCCGCGAGAGCGACAAGCTGGCCGGCGAACTGATCAAGAAGCTGCCGGGCCTCAAGCTCACCAAGATCATGGTCAGCGAGGCCGGTGCCTCGGTGTACTCGGCCTCGGAGCTGGCGGCCAAGGAATTCCCCGACCTCGACGTGTCGCTGCGCGGCGCGGTGTCCATCGCCCGGCGCCTGCAGGACCCGCTCGCCGAACTGGTGAAGATCGAGCCGAAGGCCATCGGCGTCGGCCAGTACCAGCACGACGTCTCCCAGCTCAAGCTGGCGCGCTCGCTGGATGCGGTGGTCGAGGACTGCGTGAACGCCGTCGGCGTGGACGTGAACACCGCCTCGGCGGCGCTCCTGGCGCGCATCTCCGGGCTCAACGCGACCCTCGCGCAGAACATCGTGCAGTTCCGCGACGCCAATGGCGCGTTCAAGTCGCGCAGCGAGCTGAAGAAGGTGCCGCGCCTGGGCGAGAAGACCTTCGAGCAGGCCGCCGGCTTCCTCCGCGTGATGAACGGCGACAATCCGCTGGACGCCTCCGCGGTGCACCCGGAGACCTACCCGCTGGTCAAGCGCATCGCCGCCGATACCGGCCGCGACATCCGCTCGCTGATCGGCGACTCGGGCTTCCTCAAGCGCCTCGACCCGGCCAGGTTCACCGACGAGACCTTCGGCCTGCCGACCGTCACCGACATCCTCAAGGAGCTGGACAAGCCCGGCCGCGACCCGCGCCCGGAGTTCAAGACCGCCGAGTTCCAGGACGGCGTCGAGACCCTTGCCGACCTCAAGCCCGGCATGACCCTCGAGGGCGTGGTGACCAACGTCACCAACTTCGGTGCCTTCGTCGACATCGGCGTGCACCAGGACGGCCTGGTGCACATCAGCGCCCTGTCGGAGAAGTTCGTCAAGGACCCCTACGAGGTGGTCAAGGCCGGCGACATCGTCAAGGTCAAGGTCATGGAGGTGGACATCCCGCGCCAGCGCATCGGCCTGTCCATGCGCCTGAACGATGCCCCCGGCGAGAAGATCGAAGGGCAACGCGGCGGCCCATCGCGCGGCAACAGCCCGCGCAGCGAGCGTCACGCCAAGCAGGACAAGCCGGCGCCGGCCAACGCGGCGATGGCCGCGCTGTTCGCCAACGCCAAGCAGCTGAGGAAATAAGCATGAGCATTGAAGTCGAGGCGGTGGGCAGCTCCAGCGCCTTCGGCCGCCTGCTCGGCCTGGAGATACACCAGGTCGGCCAGGGCGAGGCCGTGCTCGGCCTGAGCATGCACGACGGCTTGCGCAACCTGCACGGCAAGCTGCACGGCGGCGCACTGTTCTCGCTGATCGACACGGCCATGGGCCAGGCCAGCCACAGCCTGGGCGACGGCTCGCCGAACAGCGTGACGCTCGAATGCAAGGTCAACTACATCCGCCCGGTCACCGATGGCGAACTGCGCTGCCGCGCCTGGGTGGTGCATGGTGGCCGGCGCACCCAGGTGCTCGAAGCAGAGGTTCATCAGGGCGACAAGCTGATCGCCAAGGCCCAGGCGACCTTCGCCTGCCTGTAATACCGGCCGAAGCGCGGCAACCCCGCGCTTTTTCTTCTCGCCTGGCGCTTGAAGCCGCCGAGCCGCCCCCCCATATTGGCCCGACTGTCGGTGAAGGAATCCACACCTTGAGCGATCTTCTCTCCCATCGTCTGGCAATGCTGGCCGAGCACTCCCACCTCCCGCTGCTCAGCCAATGCCTGCACGGGATCGAACGCGAATGCCTGCGCGTCGACGCCGACGGCCAGCTGGCCCTGACGCCGCATCCGCAGGCGCTGGGTTCGGCGCTGACCCATCCGCACATCACCACGGACTATTCCGAAGCGCTGCTGGAGTTCATCACCGGCACCGCCACCGACCCGCAGCAGACCCTCGACGAGCTCGACGCCATCCACCGCTTCACCTACACCCGGTTGCAGGACGAGCTCCTGTGGAGCCCGTCGATGCCCTGCCCGCTGCCGGGCGAGGCCGACATTCCCATCGCCGAGTACGGCCGCTCCAATGTCGGCCGGCTCAAGCATGTCTACCGCCAGGGCCTGGCGCTGCGCTACGGCAAGACCATGCAGTGCATCGCCGGCATCCACTACAACTTCTCGCTGGCCGAGGGCCTCTGGCCGCTGCTGCAGGCCGACGATGGCGACAGCCGCTCGCCGCAGGCCTACCAGTCCTCGCGCTACATCGCGCTGATCCGCAACTTCCGCCGCTACAGCTGGCTGCTGATGTACCTGTTCGGCGCCTCGCCGGCGCTGGACAAGGGCTTCCTGCGCGGGCGCCCGCACCAGCTCGAGGAGCTCGACGCCGACACCCTCTACCTGCCCTACGCCACCAGCCTGCGGATGAGCGACCTGGGCTACCAGAACAACGCCCAGGCCGGCCTGACGCCCTGCTACGACGACCTCGACAGCTACACCGAGAGCCTGCACGCCGCCGTCTCCACGCCCTACCCGCCCTATGCGGCGCTGGGCATCAAGGACGCCGCGGGCAACTGGCAGCAGCTCAACACCAACGTGCTGCAGATCGAGAACGAGTACTACTCGAACATCCGCCCCAAGCGCGTCACCGCCACCGGCGAGCGCCCGCTGCAGGCGCTGCGCGCGCGCGGCATCCAGTACATCGAAGTGCGCTGCCTGGATATCAACCCGTTCCTGCCGCTGGGCATCGACCTGGTCGAGGCGCGCTTCCTCGACGCCTTCCTGCTGTTCTGCGCACTCGACGACAGCCCCTGCCTGGCCGCCTGCGAATGCGGCGCGGCCACCGACAATTTCCTGCGCGTGGTCAATGAAGGCCGCCGGCCGGGGCTGACGCTGGTGCATGGTGGAAAGGAGGTCGAGCTCAAGAGTTGGGCCGGCGAGTTGCTCGAGCGCATCGGCCTGGTCGCCGCGCGCCTGGACCAGAGCCAGGGCGGCGAGGCGCATGCCCAGGCACTGGCGCTGCAGCAGGCCAAGGTCGCCGACAGCCGCCTGACGCCCTCGGCGCAGGTGCTGCAGGCGCTGCGCTACAATGGCGAGAGCTTCGCCCGCTTCGCCATGCGCCAGACCCTGCGCCACGCCGAGGACTTCCGCAACCGCCCCTTGCCGGCCGCCGAACTGGCCCGCTTCGAGCAGGCCGCGCGCGAGTCGCTGCAACAGCAGGCCGCCATCGAGGCGGCCGACAGCCAGGACTTCGACAGTTTCGTCGCCGACTACCAGCGCAGCCTCGACGCCTGATCTTGTCTGCGGCGGGCGCTGCCCGCCGCCGGCGCCTCAGAGCGCCTTTTCGAAGATCTTCGAATTGCGTTGGAAGTTGTACAGCGACGCCCGTGCCGCCGGCAGCCGCTCGACGCCGATCGGCTCGAAGCCGCGCTCGCGGAACCAGTGTGCGGTGCGCGTGGTGAGCACGATGAGCTTCTTCAGCCCCAGGCTGCGCGCGCGCTCCTCGATGCGCTCGAGCAGTTCGTCGCCGCGCCCGCCATGGCGGTATTCGGGGTTGACCGCCAGGCAGGCCAGCTCGCCGGCGTCCGAGTCGGCGATCGGATAGAGCGCCGCGCAGGCGATGATCAGCCCGTCGCGCTCGACGATGCTGAACTGCTCGACCTCGCGCTCGAGCACCTCGCGCGAGCGGCGCACGAGGATGCCCTGCTCCTCCAGCGGGGTGATCAGGTCGATCAGGCCGCCGACGTCCTCGATGGTCGCCTCGCGCAGCTGCTCGAACTGCTCCTGGGTCACCAGGGTGCCGGCGCCGTCGCGGGTGAACAGCTCGTTGAGCAGCGCCCCGTCGTCGACGTAGCTGACCACGTGGCTGCGCCGCACGCCGCCGCGACAGGCCTGGGCCGCCGCATCCAGCAGCTCGGCCTGGTACTGGCTGCCGAGGCGCTCGACGTAGGCCGGGATCTGCTGCGGGCGCAGCTCGCGCACCAGCTTGCCGCTTTCGTCGAGCAGGCCGGTCTCGGCGCCGTAGAGCACCAGTTTGTCGGCCTGCAGATCGATGGCGGCGCGGGTGGCGACGTCCTCGCACGCCAGGTTGAAGATCTCTCCGGTGGGGGAGTAGCCCAGCGGCGAGAGCAGCACGATGGTGCGCTCGTCCAGCAGCCGGCCGATGCCCTTGCGGTCGATGCGCCGCACCTCGCCGGTGTGGTGCAGGTCGACGCCGTCGAGCACGCCGATCGGCCGCGCGGTGACGAAGTTGCCGCTGGCCACGCGCAGCCGCGCGCCCTGCATCGGCGAGGCGGCCATGTCCATCGACAGCCGCGCCTCCAGGGCGATGCGCATCTGCCCGACCGCGTCGATCACGCATTCGAGCGTCTGCGCGTCGGTGATGCGCAGGTCGCGGTGAAAGTGCGCCTCGATGCCCCGCGCCGCCAGGCGCGCCTCGATCTGCGGACGCGAGCCGAACACCAGCACCAGGCGCACGCCAAGGCTGTGCAGCAAGACCAGGTCGTGGACGATGTTGGCGAAGTTCGGGTGCGCGACGCCATCGCCGGGCAGCATCACCACGAAGGTGCGTTCGCGATGCGAATTGATGTAGGGCGAGGAGTCGCGAAGCCAGGTGACGTAGTCGTGCATGCAGGAATCCGTGGGCTGTCGCACCGCGCTCAGGAGCTGGTCGCCGGGCGCAGGCAGTAGTGTTGGATCAGCTTGCGCAGCAGGCCGAGGGTCGGCTCGATGCGCGCCAGCTCCAGGTATTCATCGGGCTGGTGCGCGCAGGCGATATCGCCGGGGCCGAGCACCAGGGTCTGGCAGCCGAGCTGCTGAAGATAAGGCGCTTCGGTGGCGAACGCCACCGCCTCGGCGCGGTGCCCGGTCAGGCGTTCGGCCAGGCGCACCAGCTCGCTGTCGGCCGCCTGCTCGAAGGCCGGCACGCTGGGGAAGATCGGCCCCAGCTCGAGCTTCACCTGGTGCCGCTCGGCCACTGGCGCCAGGCGCTGGCGGATCGCCGCGCGCAGGCCTTCGGCGTCCATTCCCGGCAGCGGGCGCAGGTCGAACTCCAGGGCACACTGGCCGCAGATGCGGTTGGGGTTGTCGCCGCCGTGGATGCAGCCGAGGTTGAGCGTCGGCGTCGGCACGTCGAACAGCGGATTGGCGTATTCGCGCTGCCACTGCCCGCGCAGGGCGAGCAGCTCGCCGAGCGCGGCGTGCATCGCCTCCAGCGCGCTGTGGCCGTAGGCCGGGTTGGAGGAGTGGCCGCTCTGCCCGAGGATGTCCAGGCGCTCCATCATGATGCCCTTGTGCAGGCGCACGGGGCGCAGGCCGGTGGGCTCGCCGATCACCGCGGCGCGCCCCAATGGCCGGCCGGCGGCAGCCAGCGCACGGGCGCCGGACATCGAGCTTTCCTCGTCGCAGGTGGCGAGGATCAGCAGCGGCTGGCGGAACGGTTGGTCGAGCAGCGTGCGCGCCGCCTCGATGGCCAGGGCGAAGAAGCCCTTCATGTCGCAGCTGCCCAGGCCGTACCAGCGGTCGTCCGCCTCGCGCAGCCGCAGCGGATCGCTGTTCCACAGGCCGGCGTCGTAGGGCACGGTGTCGCTGTGCCCGGCCAGCACCAGGCCGCCGGGGCCGCTGCCGTAGCTGGCCAGCAGGTTGAACTTGCCGGGCGCGACCTCCTGGGTCTCGCAGGCGAAACCGAGGTCGCCGAGCCAGGCGGCAAGCAGCTCGATCACCGGCCGGTTGGTCTGGTCCCAGTGCGGCTGCGTGCAGCTCACCGAGGGCGCCGCGACCAGGGCGGCGAACTGTTGCTTGAGATCGGGAATGGCCACCGACGATCACCTCCTCGCGGTTCGGTGTTTCAGTGAAGCACGAAACGCGCCGCGACGGCCGCCGAAAACGACAGCGCCCCGTCAGAACGGGGCGCTGCCGGCAACACCGCCGCTCAGGTGAAGATGAACTTGAGCACGGTGAAGAAGACGATCGCGAGGAAGGCACCGGCCGGCAGGGTGATCAGCCAGGACATGAAGATCGAGCCGACCACGCCCAGGTTCAACGCACCGATCCCGCGGGCGATGCCGATGCCGAGCACCGCGCCGACCAGGGTGTGGGTGGTCGAGACCGGCAGGCCGATGGCCGAGGCGCCGACCACGGTGGTCGCGGTGGCCAGCTCGGCGGCGAAGCCGCGGCTGGGCGTCAGCTCGGTGATTTCCTTGCCGATGGTGGCGATCACCTTGTAGCCGTAGGTGGCCAGGCCGATGACGATGCCGATCGCGCCGAGCAGCAGCACCCAGCCCGGCACGGCGGACTTGGCGGCAATCTCGGCCGCGCCTTCGGACTGGATCACGCCGACGATCGCCGCCAGCGGGCCGACCGCGTTGGCCACGTCATTGGCGCCGTGGGCGAAGGCCATGGAGCAGGCGGTGAAGATCATCAGCACGGCGAAGACCTTCTCCACGCTGGCGAAGTGGAAGGCCTTGTCGGCTTCCAGGTCCAGCTTGATGCGGCTGAGCAGCGCGACGCCGAGCAGCGCCACCAGCACGCCGATGGCCAGCGCGATGAGCATGCCCTGCTGGCCGCTCAGGTGCAGGCCGACGTGCTTGAGGCCCTTGGTAACGGTCATCAGCGCGACCATGAAGCCAGTGAGGAACATGTACAGCGGGACGAAGCGCTTGGCGTTCTCGAACGGGTGGTCGGTGTTGATGATCAGCTTCTGCACGCTGACGAACAGGCCGAAGGCGACCACGCCCGAGAGCATCGGCGTGACCACCCAGCTGGCGACGATCGGCCCGATGGCCTCCCAGTGCACCGCGTCGAGCGACACGCCGACCGCGGCGAAGCCGATCACCGCGCCGACGATCGAGTGGGTGGTGGAAACCGGCCAGCCCTTGAGCGTGGCGATCAGCAGCCAGGTGCCGGCCGCCAGCAGCGCCGACATCATGCCCAGCACCATCAGGTCCGGGGCGATCACCTGGGCGTCGACGATGCCGTTCTTGATGGTTTCGGTCACCTCGCCACCGGCCAGGTAGGCGCCGCAGAACTCGAAGATCATGGCGATGAAGATCGCCTGCTTGATGGTCAGCGCGCGCGAGCCGACCGAGGTGCCCATGGCGTTGGCCACGTCGTTGGCGCCCACGCCCCAGGCCATGAAGAAGCCGAACGCGCAGGCGAGCACGAGGAGTACGAGGCCGTAATCCGAGATGAAAGACATAGAGGTTTACCTGTTGAACCCAGAAAGGACGCTGGCGCCTAGCGCGCCAGCAGTTGTTCCAGTCGGTTGCCGACTCGCTCGGCCCGGTCGGCCACGTCGCCAATCCATTCGATGATCTTGTAGAGGAAGATCACGTCCACCGGCGGAAGGTCCTTTTCCAGCTTGTACAGGCTGCGGCGTACCGTGACCTGCATGCGGTCGGTGTCACGCTCGATCTCCTCGAGCTCCTCGACCATTTTCTCGACCAGCGTCGCCTCGCGGCCGCTGAAGCCGGTCTCGAGCAGCGAATCCAGTTCCTTGAGCGCCTTCAGCGCCTGGGCGCTGGCGTCGACGCTGCGCTGCACGTAGGCGAGCATCTGTGGCTGCAGGTCCTGCGGGACCTTCATGCAGCGGCCCAGGATCAGGCCGGCGATGTCCTTGGCGCGATTGGCAATTTTGTCCTGTACACTCAGCAGGTCCAGCAGATCGGAGCGCGGAACCGGGAGGAACAGGCTTTTCGGCAGGTGCTGGCGAACGCTCTTCTTGAGCTTGTCGGCCTCGTTTTCCAGCTGGGCCATCTCTTTCTGGATCTGCTCGACGCGCTCCCAGTCCTCGACCATCACCGCCTGGAACAGCGGCACCAGGTTGGCGGCACACTCGTGGGATTTGGCCATGTGCTGCTGCATCGGGCCGATGGGCGAGCGACCGAACAGACTGACGAAGGGATTGACTGGCATAGGGTAGGGCCCCGGTTTCAAAGAGGCGGCAAGTATACGGACGCGCCCGGACACCCGCCACCGCGTGTAAGAAAGCTGAAACAACTCACACTATAGGCACCCGTCGGCATCATGCAGAAAGAAACCGAAATCAAGCTGCGCGCCAGCCGCGAGACCCTCCTGGCGCTGCGCGAGCACCCGCTGCTGAAGAAGCGCAACAAGAGCGGCTGGCAGCGCCACGAGCTGTTCAACCAGTATTTCGACAGCGCCGACCACGACCTGGCACGCGCGCGCGTCGCCCTGCGCCTGCGCCGCGACGGCGAGCAGTACATCCAGACCCTCAAGAGCCGCGGGCAGAGCGTGGCCGGGTTGTCCGAGCGCAACGAGTGGGACTGGTACCTGGACAAGCCCAAGCTCGACCCGAAGAAGCTCACCGACGACTGCTGGCCGGCGAGCCTGGCCGGGCTGGACAAGAAGACCCTGAAGCCGATCTTCACCACCGACTTCGTCCGCGAGAAGGCTGACATCGCCTGGGGCCGCGGCAAGCAGAAGGTCGCCATCGAGGCCGCGCTGGACCAGGGCCAGGTGCTCGCCGGCAAGCAGGCCGAGCCGATCAGCGAACTGGAGCTCGAACTGCGCCAGGGCGAGCCGACCGCCCTGCTGGAACTGGCCATCGAACTGGCCACCGAGCTGCCGCTGATGCCCTGCGACATCAGCAAGGCCGAGCGCGGCTACCGCCTGCACGACCCGGCGCACTACCAGGTGCAGCTGCCGGCCCCGGCACTCACGGCCGACATGCCGCTGGACGAGGCGATCCCGGCGCTGGCCTGGCACCTGCTGGGCAACAGCGGGCGGCTGGCCGAGCAGTACCGCTACAGTGGCCACTGGCGCCTGCTGGTCGACTGGCTCGAGCAGCTGAGCGGCCTGCGCGCCCTGCTTGCCAGCCTCGGCCAGGCCGCGCCACGCGCCAGCAGCCGTGAGCTGCGCGAGCTGCTCGATGCGCTGATCGGCGACTGGCGGCCGCGCATCGAGGCCGGCCTGCACGACGAGCAAGCACGCCAGGCAGCGCCGCAGCTGTTCGCCGCCGAGCTCGGCCAGACCCGCTGGGGCCTGTTCTCGCTCAAGGCCTCGCTATGGCTGCTGCGCCGCGCCTGGACCGAAAAGCGCAACGAGCGCGGCCAGCGTGCCGGGCAGGCGCCGGTCGGCCGCTGGCTGGCCCGCCTGCTCAACGAGGAGATCGCCGCCCTGCCGCTGGAGCGCTACCAGAACCAGCCCTACGACCTGCCCGAGCAGCTGCCGCGACTCGAACGCATGTGCGCCTGGCTGCGCCTGGCCCGCGGCGTGCTGGACGTTCCCGAGGCCGACCGCCTGTACGGCGAGCTGCACAAGCTGGCCGAGCTGGCCCGCAGCGCCAACGACGAGGACAGCCTGCAGGCACGCGCCGCGCAGGTGCAGACCGTGTGGATGCTCAAGGCCTGGAAGGCACTGAAGTAAGCCGCACAGGGCGCCGCCTACGGATAACCCACTCCGTAGGCGCCGCGTGGGCACCCTCGCCCCGCCCGCACAACGCGCTGCGGGACGCAGGGCGCAGCCTGTTGCCGAACCACGGCCGCCCGCATCCGGCAACCATCGGAAACATGACCCACCCCGGCGACAGGCCGAGGCTTTCCCGGCATGCTGGCCCTCCGCGCCAGCCGTTCGCCCGAGGATCCCGATGACCGCCATGACCACGCCCGCCCAGGACCGTCCCCTCGACCTCAACGACCTGCTGCGCGAACTGGTCGCCCAGGGCCACCTCAGCCAGGACAACGCCGAGCAGTGCCTGGCGGTGCGCCGCAGCGCGGTGAACAACCAGCAGCATCCGCTGGAATTCCTCGCCGCCCAGCAGCTCGACGACCTGCGCCGCCCCGGGCGCAAGCTCGACCTGGAAAGCCTGACCCAGTGGCTGGCCGAGCACGCCGGCCAGCCCTACCTGCGCATCGACCCGCTGAAGATCGACGTCGCCGCGGTCACCCCGCTGATGTCCTATGCCTTCGCCCAGCGCCACGGCATCCTCGCCGTCGCCCTGGAGCCCGGTGCGGTCACCATCGCCAGCGCCCAGCCCTTCGTGCACGCCTGGGAAGCCAACCTCACCCACGTGCTCAAGCGCTCGATCAGGCGCGTGGTGGCCAATCCGGTCGATATCCAGCGCTTCACCGTCGAGTTCTACCGCCTGGCCAAGTCGGTCAGCGGCGCCAGCAGCGCGGACCAGAAGATCAGCGGCGTCGGCAACTTCGAGCAGCTGCTCAACCTCGGCGCCAGCGACCAGGAGCCCGATGCCAACGACTCGCACATCGTCAACATCGTCGACTGGCTGTTCCAGTACGCCTTCCAGCAACGCGCCAGCGACATCCACATCGAGCCGCGCCGCGAGCAGGGCACGGTGCGCTTTCGCATCGACGGCGTGCTGCACAACGTCTACCAGTTGCCGCCGCAGGTAACGATGGCGGTGGTCAGCCGGCTGAAGTCGCTCGGGCGGATGAACGTGGCCGAGAAGCGCAAGCCGCAGGATGGCCGGGTGAAGACCCGCACCCCCGAGGGCAACGAGGTGGAGCTGCGCCTGTCGACCCTGCCGACCGCCTTCGGCGAGAAGATGGTGATGCGCATCTTCGACCCCGAAGTGCTGCTGAAAAGCTTCGACCAGTTGGGCTTCTCGCCGGACGACCTGCGCCGCTGGCAGAGCATGACGTGCCAGCCCAACGGCATCATCCTGGTCACCGGGCCGACCGGCTCGGGCAAGACCACCACGCTCTACACCACGCTCAAGCAACTGGCCACGCCCGAGGTGAACGTCTGCACCATCGAGGACCCGATCGAGATGATCGAGGGCGCCTTCAACCAGATGCAGGTGCAGCACAACATCGAGCTGACCTTCGCCAGCGGCGTGCGCGCATTGATGCGCCAGGACCCGGACATCATCATGGTCGGCGAGATCCGCGACCTGGAAACCGCGGAGATGGCCATCCAGGCCGCGCTGACCGGCCACCTAGTGCTCTCCACCCTGCACACCAACGATGCGCCCAGCGCCGTGACCCGTCTGCTCGAACTGGGTGTGCCGCACTACCTGATCAAGGCCACCGTGCTCGGCGTGATGGCCCAGCGCCTGGTGCGCACGCTGTGCCCGCACTGCAAGGCGCCGATGCAACTGGACGCCGATGACTGGGCCGCGCTGACCAAGCCGTGGAACGCCCCGCTGCCAGGCGCTGCGCAACAGGCGGTCGGCTGCCTGGAATGCCGCGACACCGGCTACCGCGGGCGCGCCGGGGTCTACGAGATCATGCTGGTCAACGACGCCATCAAGCCCTTGATCACCGCCGACACCGACCTCGTCGCCCTGCGCCGCGCCGCGTTCAAGGACGGCATGCGCAGCCTGCGGCTGTCCGGCGCGCAAAAGGTCGCCGCCGGGCTGACCACCCTCGACGAAGTGCTGCGGGTGACGCCGCAGAGCGAACAGAAGTAGCCCCGCGCAGGCTGCACCCGACGCACCGATGGCCACATGAAGAATTGACGGTGCGCGCGGCGCACCCCGAGGGCACCTGCTGGCTCAGCCCTCTGCCGCGGCGAGGATGCTCGCCACCTGGTTCGGCTTGCAGTTGAGGTAGGCCGAATTGCGCACCCACTTCTGGTCGGGGTACCAGGAAAACATGAACTGCCCGCCCTTGAGGCTGTCGACCACCATGCGGGCGACTTCCGGGCGTACCGCCGGGCAGCCCTGGCTGCGGCCGATGCGACCCTGGGTGGCGATCCACGCCGGGTTCACGTAGGCGGCCGGGTGAATGACGATGGCACGCTCGCGGGCGCGGTCATTGATGCCCGGCTCCAGGCCGTCCATGCGCAGCGAGTAGCCGTGCTTGCCGGTGTAGCTCTCGGCGGTGCGGAACAGGCCGATGCTCGACTGGTGGCTGCCGACCCGGTTGGAGAAGCGCGTGGCCAGGTTGTCGCCGGACTTCTGCCCGTGGGCGACGAACTCGCGCAGCAACAAGCGTCGCTCGCCGAGGTCGAAGATCCACAGGCGGCGCTCGGAGGATGGCCGGGAGAAATCGATCACCGCCAGGCGGTCGGCCGGCGTGGCGCCATTGTTGACCGCGCACTGCATGGCCGCGACGGCGTGGGTGAGCACCTGGCGATCGAGGCTGGGCGCGACCCGGGCCAGGCTCTCGACCAGCGGCTGGTAGGCCGGCGCGCCGGCCAGGGCCGGGGTCGCCAGGACGACAAGACCTGCCGCAAGGCAGAGACGTCGAAGCAATGGAAGCATGATGTAGGTAACCTCATCGGGCACGGCGAGCGGACTTGCTGCCCTCGCTGGCGCCTCATTCGCTGCCAGCCGGACGGCAGCGACACAAGCCGGGTGAGCCAAGGCTCGGCCCGACGCGATATGTTGTCAGGGTCTGGACGACCTGCAAGCCCGGCGCTGCCGGGTACCGCGGCGCAGTCTAGCAGTCGTGGACTGGCTCTGGAGCGAAACATTGGTCAAAAAACGTGCATTCTGTCTGACCGCCTGGCTGCTGGCGCTACCCTTCACCGCCACGGCCAACCCGCCGAGCGCCCCCTCCAAGCCGCTGGCCACCGCCCTGGATGCGCTCGAGCAGCGCTGCCCCGCGCTGCAACCGGTGCCCGACGGCGAGGCCCGCGAGACGCTCGCCACCTTCTACCAGCGGCGCGATTTTGAGCCGGCCTGGCGCAGCTACCGGCAGATCGACCGCCTGCTCGAGGCCCTCGAAACCCTGGCCGACGACGGCCTTGCACCGGCCAGCTATGCGCCGCAGCGCATCCGCGAGCTGACGCAAAGCGCCAGCCGCGAGCCGCTGCACCGCGCCTGCGCCGACCTCGCCGCCAGCCACGCCTACCTGCAGGCGCTCGACCACCTGGCCTACGGGCGCCTCGCGCAGGCGGCGATCGAACCCTTGTGGCGCAGCCCGGACAGCCCTGCCCAGCGCGACCGGCACCAACTGCTGGCGCGCGCCTGGGACGGCCTGGACGACCCGCGCCGTGCGTTCGACTCGGCGCGCCCGCAACTGGCGCTGTACCGCCAGCTGCGCGAGATCTATGCCGCGCTGCGCCGCGCGCCGCTGCCGGCCTGGCAGCCGATCCCCGCCGGCGCCAGCCTGCACCCGGACGACCGCGACCCGCGCGTGCCGCTGCTGCGCCAGCGCCTGGGCGCGCCCGACGCCGCGCAGGCCGAGCGCTACGACGCCGCGCTGGTCGCCGCGGTACGCGATTTCCAGCTGCACCACGGCATCGAGGAGGACGGCGTGGTCGGCCGCGCCACCCTGGCTGCGCTCAACGTCAGCCCGGCCAGCCGCCTGGACCAGCTGCGCATCAACCTCGAGCGCCTGCGCTGGTTCGCCGGCGAGGTGGAGCCGCGCTCGCTGCTGGTGGACATCGCCGGCGCCTCGCTCAGCTACTTCGAGGACGGCGAGCTCCGCTGGCGCACGCGCACCCAGGTCGGTCGCGAGGCGCGGCGCACCCCGCCGCTCAAGTCGCGCGTCACCCGCCTGACGCTGAACCCGACCTGGACGGTGCCGCCGACCATCCTGCGCGAAGACAAGCTGCCGCAGATCCGCCAGGACCCGAACTACCTGGCGCACAACCGCATGAGCGTGCTCGACCGCCAGGGCAACCGCCTGGACCCGGCCACGGTGGACTGGGACAACCCCGGCAGCCTGATGCTGCGCCAGGATGCCGGCCCGGAGAACCCGCTGGGGCGCGTCGCCGTGCGCTTCGCCAACCCCTTCTCGGTGTACCTGCACGACACCCCCAGCCAGGCGCTGTTCGAGCGTGCCGGGCGCACCACCAGCTCCGGCTGCGTGCGGGTGCAGGGCGCCATGCAACTGGTCGACCTGCTGCTCACCGATGCCGAGCGGCCGCGCGTGACGCAGCTGCTCGACAGCGGCCAGACCCACGAGTACCGCCTGGCGCGGTCCATTCCGATCCTCATGGCCTACTGGACCGCGGCGGTCGACGAGTCCGGCCGGCTGTTCTACCACCCCGACATCTACCACCAGGATGCCAGGCTGCTCGAGGCGCTGAACGCCGCCGAACGCGGGCAGCCGTGACCGGCCGGTCGAGCCTGCGGCTGCAGCCGACCGCCCGGCGGCGCGATCGCTCGGCGACCGCTGAACCATGTGCGCCTGATGTAGTCTTTTGCAGGGCTTTTCCCGCCTGCGCAGCGACCTGCGCGGACACCTTCGAAACACGACCAGCCAGCAGCTGGACACAGGCAACGGACAGCCGAGCATCGACACCTTGACCCAGCAAGCCCCCCGCGCCCTCATCTGGCATGACAGCGACCGGCTGGCCGCCGCGGCCTGCCTGGCGAGCGCTCCCGCCTATCTGGCCGGCCAGCTCGACGAGCTGCTCGCGCTGGCCGCGCAGCTGTGCGAGCGGTCGGCCGCGGCACTGCACCTGGTCGAGCAGCGGCAGCACAGCCTGGCCACGCTGAACCTGGCCGACGAACCGCTGCCGCTGGAGCATTCGCCGAGCGCGCGGGCGATCCTCGCCGACGCGCCGGTGGTCGAGTTCGAGCTGGATGAGCATGCGCCGTGCCTCGGCGACGGCCGCCCGGCACGCCACTACGCCGCCGCCATCCTGCGCGACGAACGCGGCCTGGCGGTCGGCACGCTCTGCCTGTTCGACAGCACCCCGCGCGAGCTCGATGCGCCCCGGCGTACGCAGCTCGAGCGCCTCGCCGGCCAGGCCATGGCGCTGCTGGAACTCGGCCGGCGGCGGGCAAAGGAGAGCGGCGGCGGCCTGGCCAGCGAGCACCAGGTGCAGCTCGCCCTGCAGCAGAGCGAGGCCTACACGCGGCTGCTGCTCGATTCGGCCAGCGAAGGCTTCTACTCCATCGACACCGCCGGCCGGGTCACCCTGTGCAACGAGGCCTTCCTGCGCATGCTCGGCTTCGCCAGCCGCGACGAGGTGCTCGGTCGCCAGCTGCACGAGATCATCCACCACAGCCATCCCGACGGCAGCCCCTACGCCGTGGAGGACTGCCCGATCCACCGCAGCGCGCGCAGCGGCGAATCCCATCGCATCGAGCGCGAGCTGTTCTTCCGCAAGGACGGCAGCGCGCTGCCGGTGGAATACCGGGTCGGGCCGATCTACCGCGACGGCGTGCTGCAGGGCGCGATCTGCACCTTCACCGACATCAGCGAGCGCACCCAGCACGAAGCCCTGCAGGCGTTGCTGCTGGACATCAGCGACCGCCTGCAGGCGTCCAGCGAGCAGATCGACATCCGCTGCGTGCTGGATGCGCGCCTGGGCCGCCTCACCGGCGCCGACTGCATCGCCCTCGGCCACCTGGACGGCGACGCCCTGGTGCTGACCCAGCAGTGGCACGCGCCGAATGCCGCCGACCGCCTCGGCCGGCACCCGCTCGGTGGCCGCGAGCTCGGCCCGCGCCTGGCCGCCGGCACCCTCGTCACCCTCGATGCCGGCGACGAGCCGGCGCAGGCCGGGCTCTACCGCAGCCTGTCCAGCCAGGCCCTGCTGCTGGCGCCGCTGACGCTGACGCTGCCCGAGCAGCCGCGCGGCGCGCTGTTCCTGCTCTTTGCAAGCGCCACGCCGCGCCACTGGCCGCCCGGCGACATCGCGCTGATCCGCGAACTGGTCGAGCGCATCCGCGCCGCGAGCGAGCGCATCACCACCCTGCGTGCCCTGCGCGAGGCCGAGCAACGCATCAGCCTGGCCAACGAGATCGCCTCGATCGGCGTCTGGGAGTACAACGAGACGCGGCGCACCCTGCACTGGGACAACCAGCTCAAGGCGCTGGCCAACCTCGGCCCGGACGACCCCACGCCCTCGGCCGAGGAAGTCCTGCAGCTGGTGCACCCCGACGAGCGCGGGCTGCTGCTCGAGGCGCTGCGGCGCTCGCTGCAGGGTGTCGACGGCGGCGAATTCCAGGTCGACTACCGCATCCTCGATCCGCGCAGCGGCGAGTATGTCTGGCTGACCAACCGCGGCCGCCGCGTGCTCGACGCCAACGGCGAGGTGCGCATCCTCGGCACCTCGCGGCAGGTGACCGCCGAGCGCAGCGCCGCCGAGCACATGCGCCAGATCAACGCCCTGCTCGAGGAGCAGATCAGCGAGCGGCGCCTGGTCGAGCAGCGCCAGACCGCCCTGATCGAACTGGGCGACCTGCTGCGCGAGCAGCACGACAGCCAGACCATCGCCCACGCCGCGGTCAGCGTGATCGGCCATACCCTGCAGGTCTCGCGCGTGCTGCTGGCCAGCATCGACCCCGGCGGGCTCACCGGCACCGTGGAGCGCTACTGGAGCGACGGCGCCTCGGCGGCCGGCAACGAGCGCGTGCATTTCGCCGACTTCGGCGACTTCCACTACGACCTGATGAACGACGAGCTGGTGGTCATCGACGACGTGCTCAACGATGCCCGCACCGCCAGCCAGGTCGAGCTGTTCGCCGAGCGCCGCATCGCCAGCCTGGTCTGCGTGCCGCTGTTCGAGCAGGGCCAGCTGGCCGCCGCGCTGATGCTGCTCGAGGATGCGCCGCGCCACTGGCAGGACGACGAGGTGTCGTTCATCCGCGAGGTGGCCGACCGCAGCTGGACCGCCGACGAGCGCATGCGCGCCGAACGCGCCCTGCGCGAGAGCGAGGAGCAGTTCCGCACCCTGGCCGACAACATGAGCCAGTTCGCCTGGATGGCCGACCCCGGCGGGCGGATCTACTGGTACAACAAGCGCTGGTACGACTACACCGGCACCACCTACGAGGCGATGCGCGCGCTCGGCTGGGCGGCCGTGCACCATCCCGAGCACCACGAGCGGGTCACCGCCTCGCTCAAGCGTGCCTTCGCCATCGGCTCGATCTGGGAGGAGACCTTCCCCCTGCGCGGCAAGGACGGCCGCTATCGCTGGTTCCTCTCGCGCGCACTGCCGATCCGCGACGACTATGGCCAGGTCACCCACTGGTTCGGCACCAGCACCGACATCACCGCCCAGGTCGCCGCCGAGGAAGCCCTGCGCGAGCTCAACGACAGCCTCGAGCGGCGGGTCATCGAGCGCACCCGCGAGCTGGCGCAGATCAACAACCGCCTGCACATCGAGATGGCCGAGCGCGAGCGCGCCGAGGAAGCGCTGCGCCACGCGCAGAAGATGGAAGCCATCGGCCAGCTCACCGGCGGCCTGGCGCACGACTTCAACAACATGCTCACCGGCGTGCTCGGCGCGCTGGACCTGATCCAGCGGCGCGTGGCCAGCGGCCGCCTGGGCGAGCTGGACCGCTACCTCGACGCCGCGGTGACCTCGGCCAACCGTGCCGCCGCACTGACCCACCGCCTGCTGGCCTTCGCCCGTCGCCAGTCGCTGGACCCGCGGCCGGTGGACGTCAACCAGCTGGTGGTGTCGATGGAGGACATGCTGCGCCGCACCATCGGCGAGCACATCCTGCTCGACAGCCAGCTGCAGCAGCCGCTCTGGCTGGCCTACACCGACGCGCACCAGCTGGAGAACGCCCTGCTCAACCTGGTGATCAACGCCCGCGACGCCATGCCCGACGGCGGCCACCTGAGCATCGCTACGCGCAACGTCGAGATCGCGCCCGACCAGCCGGACAGCCCGGAGCCGGGCGACTACGTGGAGCTCAGCGTCGCCGACACCGGCTCGGGCATGTCGGCGGAGGTCATCGCCAAGGCCTTCGACCCCTTCTTCACCACCAAGCCGATCGGCCAGGGCACCGGCCTCGGGCTGTCGATGGTCTACGGCTTCGCCAAGCAGACCGGCGGCCACGTGCGCATCGAGAGCCGCGTCGGCGAGGGCTCGCGGATCACCCTGCTGCTGCCGCGCAACCAGGTCGAGGACCGCCTCGAGGCCGAGCGCCGCGAACCCGGGCAGGCGCCGCAGGCCGCGGGCGGCGAGACGGTGCTGGTGATCGAGGACGAGGTCGCGGTACGCATGCTGGTGATCGAGGTGCTGCGCGAGCTGGGCTACCGGGTGCTCGAGGCGAGCGACGCGCTGACTGCCATGCCGTTCATCGAGAGCGCCCGGCGCATCGACCTGGTGGTCAGCGACGTCGGCCTGCCCGGGCTCAACGGCCGCCAGCTCGCCGACCTCGCCCGCCAGCACCGCCCCGGGCTCAAGGTGCTGTTCATCACCGGCTACGTACCGCACACCGAGCGGCGCGACGACTTCCTCGCCCCGGGCATGGACATGCTCGCCAAGCCCTTCAACATCGACGACCTGGCCAGCCGCATCCGCCAGCTGATCGAGGCCTGACCCGGCCGCCCACGTCGGAACTCGACGGTTCGCTGCGCACTCTCAAGCAAGACAGGATCCAAGGAGGTGCGATCATGCGAAACAAGACACTGGCTGTGCTGGCCCTGGCGGCCGCCCCGCTCGGCAGCGCGCTGGCCGATGGGCTGGTACGCGACATCCTCTCCTCCGGTGCGACCACCGCATCGACCTACATGACCTTCCGCGACGACAAGCAGGTCCTGGCGATCCGCGAGGACGCCGGCAGCTTCGTCGCCAGCGACGGCGCCATCCGCGGCCCGCACCTGGAAGCCACCCTGCAGCGCCTGCGCAGCGAGCGCCCGGAGTTGGCGGCCAGCGACATGGAGCTGGCGCGGGCGATCCTCGCCACCGAGCAGACGCCGCGTTGATCCGATCCCCGGCCCGCTCCGGCGGGCCTTCTTTCGAGGAGGCAGCATGAAGAAGAGCGCATCGGCCGTCTGGCAAGGCGGCCTGAAGGATGGCAAGGGCACCATCAGCACCCAGAGCGGCGCGCTGAAGGACAACCCCTACGGCTTCAACACCCGTTTCGAGGACGCCCCGGGCACCAACCCGGAGGAACTGATCGGCGCCGCCCACGCCGGCTGCTTTTCCATGGCGCTGTCGATGCTGCTCGGCCAGGCCGGGCTGACCGCCGAGCGCATCGAGACGCGTGCCGAGGTCACCCTGGACAAGGACGGCGAGGGCTTCAGCATCACCGCCGTGGACCTCACCCTCAGGGCGCGGGTGCCGGGCGCGGACCAGGCGCGCTTCGCCGAGATCGCCGACCAGGCGAAGGAAGGCTGCCCGGTGTCGAAGCTGCTCAATGCACGCATCAGCCTGAACGCCACGCTGGAAGGCTGAACCCTGCCGCGGCCTTCGCGCGCACGAAAAAAAACGCCACTGCAGCCTGCAGTGGCGTTTCTTCATCCCGGCCGGCGGTCAGCCGCGGATGTTGTAGATGTCCTTCTCGTTCAGCTCGGCGTACTCGTACAGCCGCTTGAGATAGGCACTCTGCTGCTCCCACACCTTGGCGGCGACCGGATCGGCCTTGGCCGAGGCCTCGACCACTTCGGCGGCCACTTCCTTCAGGCGTGCCAGGACTTCGTCCGGCAGGCGGCGCACTTCCACGCCCTGCTCGCGCAGCTGCTCGAGCGCTTCCATGTTCTTGGCGTTGTAGTCGTCGAGCATGTCGCCGTTCACGTCGCGCGCGGCGGCCCGCACGATCGCCTTGAGGTCATCCGGCAGGGTTTCCCAGGCCTTGAGGTTGACGTCCAGTTCGAAGGTGACGTTCGGCTCCTGCCAGCCCGGGGTGTAGTAGTACTTGGACGCCTTGTGCAGGCCCAGGGCCAGGTCGTTGTACGGGCCGATCCACTCGGTGGCGTCGATGGCGCCGGTCTGCAGCGCGGTGAAGATCTCGCCGGCCGGCATGTTGACCACGGTGCCGCCCATCTTGGTCAGCACTTCGCCGCCCAGGCCGGGGGTGCGCATCTTCAAGCCCTTGAAGTCGTCGACCGAGTTGATTTCCTTGTTGAACCAGCCGGCGGTCTGCACGCCGGTGGCGCCGCAGGCCATCGGCAGCACGCCGAACGGCTTGTAGACCTCTTCCCACAGCTCGATGCCGCCGCCACGATGCAGCCAGGCGTTCATCTCCTGGGCATTGGGGCCGAACGGCAGGGCGCAGAAGAACTGTGCCGCCGGGACCTTGCCCTTCCAGTAGTAGGGCGCGCCGTGGCCCATCTCGGCGGTGCCGCGCGACACCGCATCGAACACTTCCAGCGCCGGCACCAGCTCGCCAGCGGCGTAGACCTTGATGGTCAGGCGCCCAGCGCTCATCTCGTTGACCAGCTTGGCGAAGCGCTCGGCACCGACGCCGACGCCCGGGAAGTTCTTCGGCCAGGAGGTGACCATCTTCCAGGTGAAGGTCTGCTGTTCGGCGGCCGCCTTGCCGGCACCTGCGGTTTCGGTCTTTTCATTGCAGCCGGCCAGGGCGGTGGCCGCCAGGCCCACGCCAGCGGCGGCGAGGATGTCACGACGTTTCATTCGATGCTCCTTGTTGTTCTGGTCTTGTCAGGCAACGGCGATGTGCCCGGACACTTCTTCCCCCGATTCGGCGCGGGACGTCGCGCATCGGGCGCCCTGTTGCGCGCCGCGTCGCGAAGCTGTCCGCGTCGGGCAGCTCCCGCAGCCAGGCCGGACAACATTAGAGCGTCCGGCGCTCCAAGCCTAGCCCATACTTCGTATGACTCGGTGGTGATTGATGCAAACCGCCACTACTGCAAGAATCGCGATCCCGCCAACTCCTTGCTCCCCACACAAGAAGGACTGTCCCAATGTCCCCGAGCCACCCGCCCTTGCTCCGCGCGGCCGGCCTCATCGATGCGCTGAACCAGCGCCTCGGCCAGCTGTGCGCCTGGTTGACCCTGTTTCTCGTCGTCGGCACCGCGATCGTGGTGATCCTGCGCTACGGCTTCGGCATCGGCGCGATCGCCCTGCAGGAAGCCGTCATGTATGCCCACGCGCTGGTGTTCATGGGTGCCGCCGCCTGGACGCTGCAGCGCAACGGCCACGTGCGCGTCGACATCTTCTACCAGAAGTTTCCCGCCCGCCGTCAGGCGCTGGTCGACGGCCTGGGCCATGTGCTGTTCCTGTTGCCGGTCTGCCTGTTCCTCGCCTGGAACAGCTGGGACTACGTGGCCAATTCCTGGGCCACGTTCGAAAGCTCCAGCGAGTCGGGCGGGCTGAAGTTCGTCTACCTGCAGAAGACGATCATCCTGGTGCTGGTCCTCAGCCTCGCGCTGCAGGCGATCGCCGACCTGATCAAGGTCGGCTATCGCCTCGCCGGCCGCCTGCCGGAAGAGCAAGCGGAGGTGAAGCATGGCTGAGATCATGGCGATCACCCTCTTCGTCAGCATCTGCATCGCGCTGATGTCGGGCTACCCGGTGGCCTTCACCCTTGGCGGCATGGCCCTACTGTTCGCTGGCGCCGGCGTGCTCACCGGCACCTTCGATGCCGGCTACCTGCATGCGCTGCCCAACCGCATCTTCGGCATCATGAACAACCAGACGATGCTGGCCGTGCCACTGTTCGTCTTCATGGGCGTGATGCTGGAGAAATCGCGCGTCGCCGAGGACCTGCTCGAATCGATGTCACGCCTGTTCGGCACCCTGCGCGGTGGCCTGGCGATCTCGGTCTGCGTGGTCGGCGCGCTGCTCGCCGCCAGTACCGGCATCGTCGGTGCCACCGTGGTGACCATGGGCCTGCTGGCCCTGCCGACCATGCTGCGCCGCGGCTACGACCCGGCGGTCGCCACCGGCACCCTGGCCGCGACCGGCACCCTGGGGCAGATCATTCCACCGTCGATCATCCTCGTGCTGCTCGGCGACGTGATGTCCAGCGCCTACCAGCAGGCCCAGCTGAAGATGGGCATCTTCTCGCCGAAGACCGTCTCGGTCGGCGACCTCTTCGTCGGCTCGCTGATTCCCGGCCTGACGCTGGTCGGCCTGTACATCCTTTACCTGATCGCAATCGCCATCTTCCAGCCGAAGAAGCTGCCGGCGCTGCCGCAATCGGAGCTGGGGCCGATCGAATGGGGCAAGCTGTTCCGTGCCCTGCTGCCGCCGCTGGTGCTGATCGCTGCGGTGCTCGGCTCGATCCTCGCCGGCTACGCCACACCGACCGAAGCGGCTGCGATCGGCGCGCTGGGCGCCACCCTGCTTTCGCTGGCCAAGCGCCAGCTCGATTTCGGCCAACTGCGCGAGGTCGCCCGCGGCACCACCGAGATCACCTCGATGGTGTTCCTCATCCTCATCGGCGCCTCGCTGTTCTCGCTGGTGTTCCGTGGCTTCGGCGGCGAGATGATGATCGAGCACGCGCTCAACCAGTTGCCCGGCGGCGTGCTCGGCGCCTTCCTGGTGGTGATGCTGGTGATCTTCCTGCTCGGCTTCATCCTCGACTTCATCGAGATCATCTTCGTCGTGGTGCCCATCGTCGGGCCGATCCTCCTGGCCATGGGCCTGGACCCGATCTGGCTCGGCGTGATGTTCGCGCTGAACCTGCAGACCTCGTTCCTCACCCCGCCGTTCGGCTTCTCGCTGTTCTACCTGCGCGGCGTGACCCCGCGCAGCGTGCCGACCAGCACCATGTACAAGGGCGTGATCCCGTTCATCGGCATCCAGATCGCGATGCTGGTGGTCGCCTACCTCTGGCCGGATCTCATCACCTGGCTGCCCGAGCAGGTCTACGGCAAGTAAGCCCGCGCCAACGCCCGTCACCCGACGGGCGTTTTTTCGGGCGCTGCCGCACGGCCGGCGACGGTCGTACAATCGCACCCCCGCCCCGTCGCGATACCACCATGCCCAGCCCAGCCAGCCTTGCCGAGCGCTTCGACGCGCTGGACGCCTTCCTCCGCGAGCACCAGGCGCTCTGGCGGCCGCGGCCGTTCGTCGAGCGGCACCTGGCCTGGGAAGCGCAACTGCCGGAACTGGCAGGCTGGCTGCGCGGCCGCTCGCTGGCCGCGGCCGAAGCCGCCCAGCACGCCCCCGCTGCGCTCGCCGCGCCGGCGCCCTTCCCGGCACTGGCCGGCCGCGCCAGCGAACTCTGCCGCCTCGACCCGCTACCCGTGCAACCGACGCCCGCCGGCGGCCACCGCCAGCAACTCGACGTACCCGGGCGCAAATGGCAGCAGATCCAGGCCTTCGCCGCCCACCTGCAGTTTCGCCAGCGGCCAGCCCACTGGCTCGACTGGTGCGCCGGCAAGGGCCATCTCGGCCGCTACCTGGCCGCCGACGGCAACTCGCTGACCTGCCTGGAATGGGACGCCGCGCTGGTCGCCGAAGGCGCTCGCCTGAGCGCCCGCCTCGGCGTGGCGGCCGAACACCGCTGCCAGGACGTGCTCGCCGATGACTGCGCCGCGGCGCTCGACCCGCAGCACACCGCCGTCGCCCTGCACGCCTGCGGCGACCTGCACGTGCGCCTGCTGCAACTGGCCGTCGCCCGCCAGGCGCGGCAGCTGGCGCTCGCGCCCTGCTGCTACAACCGCATCCAGGCGCCGGCCTACCAGCCGCTGTCGCAACGGGCTGGCGCGTCCGCCCTGCAGCTCAGCCGCGACGACCTCGGCCTGCCCCTGAGCGAAACCGTCACCGCCGGCGCGCGCGAGCGCCGCGACCGCGACCGGTCGATGGCCTGGCGCCTGGGCTTCGATACCCTGCAGCGCCGGCTGCGCGGCGTCGACGCGTACCTGCCGACGCCCTCGCTGCCGACCGCCTGGCTGCGCCAGCCGTTCGCCGACTACTGCCGCCACCTGGCCAGCCTCAAGGGCCTGGCCGACCCCGGCGAGCAGGACTGGCCTGACCTGGAGCAGGCCGGCTGGCAGCGCCTGGCCGAAGTGCGCAACCTCGAGCTGCTGCGCGCCCTCTTCCGCCGCCCGCTGGAGCTCTGGCTGCTACTCGACCGCGCGCTCTATCTCGAGGAACAGGGCTACCAGGTCCGCCTCGGCACCTTCTGCCCCAGCGAACTGACCCCACGCAACCTCCTGCTACTCGCCGAACGCCCCGCGGACCCCGCGCAAGTGCCTGGCCGATAACGGTTTACTCACTGCCCCCAATGGCTATAATGGCGCCCGATTTGCCGGTATAGCTCAGCTGGTAGAGCAACTGACTTGTAATCAGTAGGTCCCGGGTTCGACTCCTGGTGCCGGCACCATCCTTTCCAAAG
This sequence comes from Pseudomonas oligotrophica, assembly GCF_021726475.1. Classification (GTDB taxonomy): domain Bacteria; phylum Pseudomonadota; class Gammaproteobacteria; order Pseudomonadales; family Pseudomonadaceae; genus Stutzerimonas; species Stutzerimonas oligotrophica. The sequence continues at coordinate 495,162 of NZ_JAKJRU010000001.1, read as the reverse complement.
GCTCGCAGCGATGCGGGCCTTTTTTGTTTCTGGCGCGAGCTCAGGTCAAGCAGGACAGACAGGCCTCGATGGGCGTCCGTCCAACCAGCTGTCAAGTACACGCTCAGCACTCGGTCTGGCATCATCCATCGACGAAAGCTAATTCCCGGACCGCTGGAATGGATGACATCAAGGGATGGACCATGGCCGAGAGCAGTAACTTCGACTTTCTCAAGGAACACGACCCGGTCTTCCTTCAGCTAGCCAACAGCGCCGAGCGCGTCTTCGCCAGCGACCCGAACACCACGCTGATCAAGCTGCGCCAACTCGGCGAGGCACTGGCGCAGGATCTGGCGGCACGGGCAGGCATCGAGCTGGACGCCACCATTTCCCAATCCGACCTGCTCTACCGGCTAGGCCGCGAGATCCAGCTCGACGGCAACATCCGCAATCTGTTCCACACCCTGCGCATCGAGGGCAACAAGGCCACTCACCAGTTCCGCACTCAGCATCGCGAAGCTCTGGATGGGCTGAAGGTCGCCCGGGCGCTCGCCATCTGGTATCACCAGTCGTTCGGAAGCGCCGGCAACAGCTTCAAACCGGGCCCTTTCATCACCCCTGCCGACCCCAGTGCTCCGCTGCGCGAGTTGCAAGCGCAGATCGAGAAGCTGCGTGCCGAGCTGGGCGATAGTCGTCAGCAGTTGGAGAGCAACCACCAGCTGGCAGAACTGCTGGCACGGGAAAAGGCGGAGCAAGCCAGCCTCGCCGGTGAGATGAATGAGGAAGCGCGCGTCTACGAGCAGATCGCCCGGGAGCGTGAAACGGAACTGGCCAGCGCCCGCGCCGAGTTCGAGGTGCGCCTGCAGACGCTGCAGAAACAACTGGAGAATCAGCCACAAGCCGCCGAGCAAGTCACCCGCAAGACGCAGCAAGCCACCAGCCAGTTCGACCTCAACGAAGACCTCACCCGCATCCTCATCGACCAGCAGCTCAACGATGCCGGATGGGAAGCCGACTCGCTCGATCTCACCTATAGCAAGGGCGCTCGCCCGGAGAAGGGCAAGAACAGGGCCATCGCCGAATGGCCAACCAGCAAGCCGAAAGAAAACGCCGACTACGTGCTGTTCGCCGGGCTCACTCCGGTCGCCATCGTCGAAGCCAAGCGCAAGCGCATCAACATTGCCGACCGCATCCCACAGGCCGAGCGCTATTCGCGCCAGCTAATCATCACCGCTGACCTGCAACCCGCCGGACAAGAGGCGGGCTGGACCGACGGCCAGGGTGGATATTTCCAGGTCCCGTTCGCCTTTGCCTGCAATGGCAGGCCCTACATCAAGCAGCTCGCCGAGCTATCCGGCATCTGGTTCCGCGACCTGCGCAGCCCCGCGAACCTGCGCCGCCCACTGCAGGACTTCCATCGGCCGGATGGGTTGCTCGACCTGCTCAAACGCAGCCGTGAAGCGGCCGAGGCGATGCTTCAACAGGAAGGCTTCGCCTATCTCAAGCTGCGCGACTATCAGGAAAACGCCATTCGCGCCGTCGAGCAGGCGCTCGCCGACAACCGCCGCCAATGCCTGCTGGCCATGGCCACCGGCACCGGCAAGACGCGCACCATCATCGGCCTGATGTACCGCCTGCTGAAGGCCGAACGCTTCCGCCGTATCCTCTTTCTGGTCGACCGCAGCGCCCTGGGTCAGCAGGCCATCGAGGCGTTCAACGAAGCGACCCTCGAGCAGAACCATACGCTGGCGCAGATCTACGACATCAAGGAGCTGGGCGACATGGCCGCCGAGGCCGAAACGCGCGTTCAGGTCGCCACCGTGCAGGCCATGGTCCGGCGCATCTTCCAGTCGGACAACCCGCCGCCCATCGACGCCTTCGACTGCATCATCGTCGACGAAGCTCACCGCGGTTACACCCTCGACCAGGAAATGACCGAAGGTGAGCTGGCGGTGCGCGACCACAGCCAGTACCTCTCGCAGTACCGCCGCGTGCTCGATTACTTCGACGCCTGCCGCATCGGCCTCACCGCCACGCCGGCCAAGCACACCAGCGAAGTGTTCGGCGCGCCGATCTTCACCTACAGCTACCGCGAAGCGGTGGCCGACGACTGGCTGATCGACCACGAACCGCCGATCCGCTACCAGACCCTGCTCAGCCAGAACGGCATTCACTTCGCCAAGGGCGAGAGCGTCAGCATCATCGATACAGCCACTGGCGAGGTGGACGTGGCGGAACTGGAGGACGAGCTCGACTTCGAGATCGAGTCCTTCAACCGCCGCGTGATCACCCCCGGTTTCGACAAGGTCATTTGCGAGCAGCTGGCCCAGGAGCTGGACCCTTCAGGCGATGAGAAGGCGATGATCTTCTGCGTCAACCAGGCCCACGCCGAGCGCGTGAAGAACCTGCTCGACGAAGCCTTCAAAGAGGTTCACGGCGATGACTACAACCAGGCCGCCGTGCAGATCATCACCGGGCAGAGCGACAAGGTCGAACAGCTGATCCGCCAGTACAAGAACGAGCGCTACCCGAGCATCGCCATCACCGTCGACCTGCTCACCACCGGCATCGATGTGCCACGCATCTGCCACCTGGTGTTCATGCGCCGGGTACGCTCGCGCATCCTCTATGAACAGATGAAGGGCCGCGCCACGCGTCGCTGCGACGAGATCGGCAAGACCGTATTCCGGATTTACGACCCGGTCGACCTGTACGCCAGCCTCGAACCGGTGGACACCATGAAGCCGCTGGTGAAAGACCCCAGCATCAGCCTGGAACAGCTGGTCAGCGAGCTGACCAACCCCGCCAGCCTCGACGCGCCCGGCAGCCAGCCCGACAGCAGTCATGCCCATGATGTGCTCGACCAGCTCAGCCAGCGGGTGATGCGCATCCTGCGCAAGGCCAGCCACAAGGCCGAGAGCAAACCGACCCTCAAGAGCAAACTCGACGAGTTGGAAGACACGTGGGGAGTGGCACCAGACAAACTGCACCAGCACCTGCACGGGCTCGGCCCGCAGCAGGCCGCGCAGTTCATCCGTCAGCACAGCCAGCTGCTCGACCAGCTCGCCACCGTCAATGCCCTGCTCGGCTCGGAAAACTACCCGGTGATCTCCACCCACACGGACGAGCTGATGGTCCGCGAGCAGAACTACGGTGCCAATCAGAAGCCCGCGGACTACCTGGAAAGCTTCAACGACTTCATCCAGAACCAGCTCAACCAGTCGGTGGCCCTCGGCGTGGTGGTCAATCGCCCGCAGGACCTGACCCGAGAGCAGCTGCGCGAAGTGCGCCTGCTGCTCGATGGGCACGGCTACAGCGAAGTGAACCTGCAAAGCGCCTGGCGCAACCAGACGAACCAGGAAATCGCCGCCAGCATCGTCGGCTTCATCCGCCGCGCCGCGCTTGGCGAAGCCCTGCTGCCATTCGAGCAACGCGTGGCCAAGGCCATGGAGAAGATTTATACCCTGCAGCAATGGACACCAGTTCAGCGCAAGTGGCTGGAGCGCCTGGCCAAGCAGCTAGTGCATGAGGTCGTGATCGACGAAAAGCAGATCGGCGAGGCGTTCCGGAACGACGGCGGCAGCACCCGGTTGAACAAGATGCTTGGTGGCAATCTCGGCGTGGTGCTGGAAGCGCTGAACGACAATCTTTGGGTGCAGCAAACGGGGTGAAGCTGCCTCGCCGGTGATTGGCCACTGTGCTGATTAATAACGGACAATGGCTGCTGCCTGACTCCAGTACCGCGATTTCCAGAGACACCCCATGACCCCTGTCGAGCTTCAACAGATCCTTGCCCGTGGTGAAGACAGCCGCCACCAGTTCAAGCGCGACTTCAACAACATCGATGCGCTGGCGGCCGAACTGGTGGCGTTCGCCAATACCTCCGGCGGCCTTCTGCTGATTGGCGTGGACGACTCCGGCGCAGTGAGCGGGCTCAGTGCCGCCGACGTTGCGCGGCTCAACCAGATGCTCTCCAACGCCGCCTCGCAGAACGTCAGGCCAGCGATCAACCCCTTATCCAGCAACTTCCAGACCGAATGCGGCCTGGTCATGGTGGTGACGGTCGAACCCGGTCTGAACAAGCCCTATGTCGACAGTCACGGGCGCATCTGGGTCAAGAGCGGTGCCGACAAACGTCGGGTCACGGCCCGTGAAGAGCTGCAGCGCCTGTTCCAGCAGGCCGGGCTGGTATGCGCCGATGCTGTTCCGGTGGTGGGCAGCAGCGCGGCGGATATCGACACCAAGGCGCTTGGCGACTACTTCCAACGGCGCTTTCGAGAGAGCCCCGAGCAAGCGGGGCTGGAGACCGCCCGCCTTCTGGAAAACCTCGGCCTCGCCAGCGGCGGCACACCCAACCTAGCCGGGCTGCTGCTTTTCGGTCGGGCGCCACAACGCCTGTGCCCAGCCTTCGACATCAAGGCCGTAGCGTTTCCAGGCACCGTGCTGCACGACCGCCATTACCTCGACAGCGAAGACATCGATGGCAACCTGCCGGAGCAGTACCGCCGCAGCCTGGCGTTCATCAAGCGCAACCTGCGGCACGTGCAGCGTCAGCAAGGCTTCAACACCCTCGGCCAGCTAGAAATACCGGAAGAGGTGTTCGAGGAGCTGCTGGTCAATGCCCTGATTCACCGCGATTATTTTGTCAGCGCCTCCATTCGACTGATGATCTTTGCCGACCGGATCGAGCTGATCAGCCCCGGGCACCTGCCGGATGTGCTCGACACGGAGAAGATCCGTTTTGGCCTGTCCAACCGCCGCAACCCGACCCTGACCTCCCATGCCGTGCACATCCTGCCCTACCGTGGGCTGGGCACCGGCATTCCGCGCGCGCTCGATGCCTGGCCGACCATAGAGCTCCACGACGACCGGGAGGGCAACCAGTTCAGGGTGGTGATTCAGCGGCCCCAGGAAAGCGGGACTGCTTCGGGACCAGGTCGGGACCAGGTAGGGACCAAGTCGGGACCAAGTCGGGACCAGGTCGGGGCCAGGCCGGGACCGAGTTCGGAACAGGTAGACGCCCGTCCCAGCTTGCCGCAGGAGCAACTAGCGCTATTGCGCAGGATGACCGGCGAGCACGCCACCCCCGAGCTGATGGCATTCACCGGGCGCAGTAACCGCAGCAAATTCCGCGAACAGGTACTGGCTCCGCTGCTGGCGCTTGGCCTGGTCGAGACGACCATTCCGGACAAGCCCACCAGCAGCAAGCAACGCTATCGCCTGACTGCCGCCGGCCGCGCGCTACAGGCTGAACAGGACGCCGCCCCAGACTGAACAAGCACAACACACCGATGCGTCGAGTAACCCGGCGCCTCTAACACTTTCGCCACAGGTACCCCATGACCAATTCCGATATCGTCCAGAAGCTCTGGAACCTCTGCGACGTCCTGCGCGACGACGGCATCAACTACAGCGACTACGTCACCGAGCTGGTGCTGCTGCTGTTCATCAAGATGGAATACGAGCAGGTGCAGAACAACGACAGCTTCGGCCACAAGCTGCCCGAGGGCGCGCGCTGGCCGGACCTGGCTGGCAAGTCCGGGCTCAACCTGCTCGACCACTACAAGCAGATGCTGCTGGACCTGGGCAAGAACCCGGACCCGCTGATCGCCGCCATCTACGCCGATGCGCAGACGCGCCTGAAGGAGCCGCGCCACCTCGAGCAGCTGATCAAGAGCCTCGACGGCATCGACTGGTTCAGCGCCCGCGAGGACGGCCTCGGCGATCTCTACGAAGGCCTGCTGGAAAAGAACGCCAGCGAGACCAAATCCGGTGCCGGCCAGTACTTCACTCCGCGCGCGCTGATCGACAGCATCATCCGCTGCATCAAGCCGCAGCCGGGCGAGACCATTCAGGACCCGGCTGCCGGCACCGCAGGCTTTCTCATCGCCGCCGACGCTTACATCAAGAAGCATACCGACGACCTCTACGACCTCGACGACAAGGCGCGCCGCTTCCAGCGCACAGAGGCCTATGTGGGCGTCGAGCTGGTGCCCGGCACCCGCCGCCTGGCGCTGATGAACTGCCTGTTGCACGGCATGGAAGGTGACGCCGAGGGCGTGGTGCACCTGGGCAACGCTCTTGGCCAGACCGGCGCAGGGCTGCCGAAGGTGGCCATCATCCTCTCCAACCCGCCATTCGGCACCGCCAAGGGCGGCGGCGGCCCGACCCGCGACGACCTCACCTACAAGACCAGCAACAAGCAGCTGGCCTTTCTCCAGCACATCTACCGCGGCCTCAAGCCCGGCGGGCGCGCCGCCGTGGTGCTGCCGGACAACGTTCTGTTCGAGGCCGGCGTCGGCACCGAGGTGCGCCGTGACCTGATGGACAAGTGCAACCTACACACCATCCTGCGCCTGCCCACCGGCATCTTCTACGCCCAGGGCGTGAAGACCAACGTGCTGTTCTTCCAGAAAGGCACGGCCGACAACCCGCGCCAGGAAGAGCGCTGCACGAAGCGCGTATGGATCTACGACCTGCGCAGCAACATGCCCAGCTTCGGCAAGCGTACCCCGTTCGGCCCCACCCACCTCAAGCCGTTCGAGGACGCCTATGGCGACGACCCGAACGGCGGTAGCCCGCGCGCCGAGAACGTCGAGGGCATCGGCGAGGCCAGCCGCTTCCGCTGCTTCACCCGCGACTACATCCGCAACGAACGCGGCGACTCGCTGGATATCAGCTGGCTAAAAGATGAAAGCAGCCTCGACGCCGCCGACCTCCCCGCCCCGGAAGTGCTGGCGGGCGAAGCCATGGCCGAACTGACCGAGGCGCTGCATGAGCTGGAAGCGCTGATGCAGGCACTGGGCGCGGGGGATGAAGTGGTGGCGCAGAAGCAGTTGATGGCGGAGGTGATGGGGTTTGAGCAGCCGGAAGCTGGAAGCGAGAAGCTGGAAATGGGGGAGCGAGGATGAGTGGGTTGCCGGATGGGTGGGCTGTTTGCAGCTTAGCCGACATAGGCCATATCGTTACAGGTAAAACCCCAAATACAAAGGAGGCTAACTTCTATGGGGGAAGTATCCCCTTCATCAAACCGGGCGATCTCGACCATTCAGGTCCAGTACGCACGACAGAAACTTTCCTGACGAATGCCGGGGCTGCAGAAGTCCCTAGTCTGCCGCCGCAAAGCATCGTAGTGACCTGTATCGGAAACTTGGGGAAAGTTGGACTAACCACAACGACATCAGCCACAAATCAGCAAATCAACGCTTTGATTCCTGACAATGGCATCGACTCGGCCTACGTATTTCATTATTCCAAGACATTGAGAGCATGGCTCGAAGCGCAGTCTTCTGCCACAACGATATCCATCGTAAATAAAAGCATTTTTTCTAAAGCGCCTGTTCCGCTGCCCCCAGCAGCCGAACAAACCCGCATCGCCGCCAAGCTCGACGAACTGCTGGCCCAGGTCGATACCCTGAAAGCCCGCATCGACGCCATCCCCGCGCTGCTCAAGCGCTTCCGCCAATCCGTCCTCACCGCCGCCGTTTCTGGGCGGTTGACGGAGGAGTGGCGGGTGCAGAATTCAAATTCTGAGTGGCGAACCATAACGGTCGGCGAGCTCTGCAAACTGAAAAGCGGCATAGCCGTTTCTGCAGATATTGAAAAAGCTAAAGGCGATTTCAAGTACTTCAAGGTTGGCGAGATGAACCTTGAAGGGAATGAGTTCTTCTTGCAGAAAACAGATCGCTATCTTGCGCGAGATGATGCCTCAGAGAAGTCCGTGATGCCCGCAGGGGCAATTGTCTTTCCAAAGCGGGGCGGCGCGATTGCCACGAACAAGAAAAGAATCTTGAAGGATGCTTCGTTTGTCGATTTGAACGTGATGGGGATTGTTGCTCCTGAAGGCGTTGAGACTCTCTATATTTACCGATGGTTTGAGACGGTTGATCTCGCCAAGTTGAACACTGGCTCTACGATTCCCCAAGTCAACAATACTGATATTTCGCCGCTGGTAATCCCCCTGCCGCCGCTCGAAGAACAAACCGAAATCGTCCGCCGTGTCGAGCAACTCTTCGCATTCGCCGACCAACTCGAAGCCCGCGTCAAAGCCGCCCAGGCGCGCATCGACCGCCTGACCCAAAGCATTCTCGCCAAAGCCTTCCGTGGCGAGCTGGTGCCGCAGGACCCAGACGACGAGCCGGCCAGCGTACTGCTGGAGCGCATCAAGGCCCAACGCGCCGCCGCGCCCAAGGCCAGGCGCGGTCGCCGGGCCGCTACGCTGAGCTAAGCCACTTCATCCAGGAAGAGAACGAACCATGTCCGTGCCGACCTACGACCAGTTCATCGAGCCCATCCTGCGTTTTCTTGCCGCCCACCCGGAGGGCGCCACGGCCGGCGAGGCGCACGAGGCGGCCGCCGCGGCGCTCGGGCTGAGCGAGGCGCAGCGGCAGGAGACCATCGCCAGCGGCCAGGCGACCTACAAGAACCGCGCGGGTTGGGCGCATGACCGCCTCAAGCGCGCCGGCTATTCGAGCAGCGCCAAGCGCGGCTACTGGCAGCTGACCGACGCCGGCCTCGCCTTTGCCCAGGCCAACCCGGGCCCGCTGAGCGCCGGGCAGGTCGAGCATCTGGCGATGAACTTCATGAGCGTGAAGCTGAAGTCCGCGCCGGATGCCGCCTCGCTGGACGAGGGCAACGACACGCCGGGGTCGATCGCCCAGGCCGACCTCGCCACCAGCAGCCCGCAGGAGCGTCTGAACCAGGCCATCCTCGAGCTGCGCACCAGCGTCGCCGGCGATCTGCTGGACAGCCTGCTGCAAGCCAGCCCGACGCGCTTCGAGCATATCGTGCTCGATGTGCTGCACAGCCTGGGCTATGGCGCCAACCGCCAGGCCCTGCAGCAGGTCGGCGGCAGCGGCGACGGCGGTATCGACGGGGTGATCTCGCTCGATGCGCTGGGGCTGGAGAAGGTCTACGTGCAGGCCAAGCGCTGGCAGAGCACGGTCGGCCGCCCTGAGCTGCAGGCCTTCTACGGCGCGCTGGCCGGACAGAAGGCGCGGCGCGGCGTGTTCATCACCACCTCCGGCTTCACCGCCCAGGCGGTCGACTTCGCGCGCTCGGTCGAGGGCCTGGTGCTGGTCGACGGCAAGCGCCTGGTCAACCTGATGCTCGACCACGAGGTCGGCGTCAGCTCGCAGCTCTACAAGGTGCCCAGGCTCGACAGCGACTACTTCGACGAATCGCTCGGCTGACACCGGCGCCGCTCACCCGCCGCGCGCCAGGCAGCGCTTGCGGCGCTCGTCGACGCGGTTGGCGAACCAGGCGGTGGTGAGGTTGCGGGTGATCTTCGGGCTCTCCAGCTTGATGCCGGGCAGCAGCGCGCGGGGCAGCGGCTTGCCGGCGTGGCGCTCGGCCAGTTCGAAGACCTTCTCGTACAGCTCGCTGTCCTCGAACGCCAGGCTATCGCCTTGCAGCAGCGTGCGGCGGATCTGGTCCTCGCCGATATCCAGTCGCTTGCCGAGCGCGCGCACCGCGCGTTCGGTGGCCCCTACCCGGCTGCTGCCGTGGATCACCAGGTCGCCATCGAGGGCGAGCTTGATGCCGCTGGCCTGGACCACGGCGTTCTGGAACGCCGCGTTGCGGCTGGCGTACCAGCCGGCGTTGAAGTCGGCGTAGCGGTACAGCGACCTGTCGTAATGGGCCGGGTAGCCGAGCAGGTGGGCGATGCCGAAGTACATGCCGCCGCGGCGGCTGAACACCTCGTCGCGCACGCTGCCTTCGATCGGGTACGGGTAGTCGCCTGCGCGGCTTTCGGCGAAGGCGATGCTGACCTGCATCGGCCCGCCGGTGCGCACCGGGTTGAGGCTGCCGAACAGCTGGCGGCCAAGCGGCACCATGCCGGCGAAGTCGTCGAAGATGGCGCTCAGTTCCTGTTCGGTGCGCACCCGCTTCAGGCGCTCGGCGTAGCTCTTGCCAGTCGGCGAGGTGAGGTTCAGCGCGCCGCGCACGAGCAACTGCGGGACATGCAGGCGCGCCGCGCGGCGGTCGATCTCGGCGCGGGCGATCTTCGCCAGGCCGGGCACCGGTGGGGCGACCTGGAAGGTGGACTCCTGCTCGGTGACGGCGATCACCGAGCAGAGGTTCTCGCGGCTCGGCTCGATGTCCAGGGCGAAGAACGCCGCCTGGATGTCCTGCGCCCAGCCTTGGCGGTCATGCACGCCGCTGGGCAACAGGCGCGCGAGTTCGGCGCGCACCGCGGCCGGCGTCGGGCCCGGGGGCCGGGGTTCGCGCAGGCCGCAACCGGCCAGCAGCAGGAGCATGGAGAGGCAGAGAAGCGGAGCAAGCGTTGCGCGCACGGGGCCGTCCTGGTCGGGTGTTCGTCGGTTTGATCGTCTCGGCTGCAGGAAGGTCCGTGGCTCAGGCGTCCTTGCGCTCGTGCTTGCGCGTCGGGCGGTGGAAGGCGGTGTGCCGCGGTGGCCGGGTGGCGATCTCACACCAGTGCGCGGCGTCGAAGACCAGCTCGACGAAGGCGCAGGTGGGCAGGTGCTCGATGGCGGCGCCAAGGCGGATGGCCAGCTCGGTCAGTTCCGGGTCGTGGCCGACCAGCATCAGGCTGGCCAGCTCGTCCGGCTGCTCGGCGATGGCCGCCAGCAGGACTTGCGGCGTGCAGGCATACAGCCGCGCCTGATAGTCGATGGCGGCCGCTGGATAGCCCATCGCCTCGGCCAGCGGGCCGGCGGTGGCACGGGCGCGCTCGGCGCTGCTGCACAAGAGCCGCTGCGGCCGCACGCCGCGCGCCGCCAGCCACGGGCCGATCTCGCCGAGCTGGCGCAGGCCGCGCCGGGCCAGCGGGCGATCGTGATCGGCCAGGCCCGGGTCGTCCCAAGAGGACTTGGCGTGGCGCACCAGATAGAGCGTCTTCATCAGGATCCTCCAAAAATCATGTCTCTCTATCGGGACGAAGTCCCCTAAACAGGATCCCAGCATCTACAGCCTTGCAGGGCGTGCCGCGCGAAATTACCGCGACGCGCGTCCCCGTTGCGGGACAAAGGATATCCACCAGGCCATCCCATGAAATAAAAAAACCTTTAGAAACAATAGGTTAACCAGCTGGCACGAAACTGGCTATCTCGCCATGCGCCCTGCGCAACCCACACAACAACAACAAGGTCTGCCAGTGCCCGTACGGTCGGCAGGCCAGGAGATAGAACGATGAGTGTAGTCATCGCCCTTGCTGCCCTGGGGCTCCTGATGCTGGCTGCCTACCGCGGCTACAGCGTCATCCTGTTCGCGCCCATCGCCGCCCTCGGCGCGGTGTTGCTGACCGACCCCAGCGCGGTGGCGCCGGCGTTCACCGGCATCTTCATGGAGAAGATGGTCGGCTTCATCAAGCTGTATTTTCCCGTGTTCCTGCTCGGCGCGGTGTTCGGCAAGCTGATCGAGATGAGCGGCTTCTCGCGCTCGATCGTCGCTGCGGCGATCCGCCTGCTCGGCGGCGGCCAGGCGATGCTGGTGATCGTGCTGGTCTGCGCGCTGCTGACCTACGGCGGCGTCTCGCTGTTCGTGGTGGTGTTCGCGGTCTACCCGTTCGCCGCCGAGATGTTCCGCCAGAGCGACATTCCCAAGCGGCTGATCCCCGGCACCATCGCCCTCGGCGCGTTCACCTTCACCATGACGGCGGTGCCCGGCACGCCGCAGATCCAGAACATCATCCCGACCACCTTCTTCAACACCACCACCTGGGCGGCGCCCTGGCTCGGCCTGATCGGCACGCTGTTCGTCTTCAGCCTCGGCATGCTCTACCTCAAGCGCCAGGCGACCAAGGCCCGGCACGCCGGCGAAGGCTACGGCACCAACCTGCGCAACGAGCCGCAGACGCCGGACGACATCGCCCTGCCCAACCCCTGGCTGGCGCTCTCGCCGCTGCTGCTGGTGCTGCTGGCCAACCTGCTGTTCACCCGCTGGATTCCCGAGTTGTACGGCGCCAGCCACGTGCTGCAGCTGCCGGGCATGGCCGCGCCGTTGACCACCGAGGTGGGCAAGGTCACCGCGATCTGGGCGGTGGAGGCGGCGCTGCTGCTAGGCATCCTGCTGGTGCTGGTCACCAGCTTCGCCACCCTGCGCGACAAGCTCGCCGAAGGCACCAAGAGCGCGGTCGGCGGCTCGCTGCTGGCGTCGATGAACACCGCCTCGGAATTCGGCTTCGGCGCGGTGATCGCCTCGCTGCCGGGGTTCGTGGTGCTGGCCGATGCGCTGTCGGCGATCCCCAACCCGCTGATCAACGAGGCGATCACCGTCAACCTGCTGGCCGGTATCACCGGCTCGGCCTCCGGCGGCATGAGCATCGCCCTGGCGGCCATGGCCGAGAGCTTCGTCGCCGCCGCCAACGCCGCACAGATCCCGCTGGAAGTGCTGCACCGGGTGGCCTCGATGGCCTCCGGCGGCCTCGACACCCTGCCGCACAACGGCGCGGTGATCACCCTGCTGGCGGTCACCGGGCTGACCCACCGCGAGTCCTACAAGGACATCTTCGCGATCACCCTGATCGCCACCACCGCGGCCTTCTTCATCATCGGTGTGTTCTACGCTACCGGTATCGTCTGACGTGCAGCGCGCCGGCGCGAGCCGGCGCCGTCAAGGAGACCCCTACATGAATCTCGCAGGCAAGACCGCCCTGGTCACCGGCTCCACCAGCGGCATCGGCCTGGGCATCGCCAAGCGCCTGGCCGAGGCCGGCGCCAACCTGGTGCTCAACGGCTTCGGCGACGTCGACGCGGCGCTGGCCACGGTGCGCGCCGCCGGCGGCCAGGTGCGCCACCACCCGGCGAACATGGCCAGCCCCGAGGAGATCGCCGAGCTGCTGGCCTTCGCCGAACGCGAGTTCGGCGCGCTGGACATCCTGGTCAACAATGCCGGCATCCAGCATGTCGCGCCGGTCGACGAATTCCCCGTCGAGCGCTGGGACAGCATCCTGGCGATCAACCTGTCCTCGGTGTTCCACACCACGCGCCTGGCGCTGCCGGGCATGCGCCGGCGCGGCTGGGGGCGGATCGTCAACATCGCCTCGGTGCACGGGCTGGTCGGCTCGACCGGCAAGGCCGCCTACGTCGCGGCCAAGCACGGCGTGGTCGGGCTGACCAAGGTGGTCGCCCTGGAAACCGCACAGGAGCCGATCACCTGCAACGCCATCTGCCCCGGCTGGGTGCTGACGCCGCTGGTGCAGCAGCAGATCGACGAGCGCGCCCGTGCCGACGGCGATCTCGAGCGCGCGCGCCACGACCTGCTGGCCGAGAAGCAGCCCTCGCTGGAGTTCGTCACCCCCGAACAGCTCGGCGAACTGACGCTCTATCTGTGCAGCGACGCGGCCGCGCAGGTCCGCGGCGTCGCCTGGAACATCGACGGCGGCTGGGCCGCCCGCTGAACAAGACAACGACAAGAGGGAGATCCATGAACAAGCTCTACCCCAACGCCGCGGCCGCCCTCGACGGGCTGGTCGAGGACGGCATGACGGTCGCGGTCGGCGGTTTCGGCCTGTGCGGCATCCCCGAGACGCTGATCGCCGCGCTGCGCGACAGCGGCCGCAAGGGCCTCACGGCGATCAGCAACAACGCCGGGGTCGACGGCTTCGGCCTCGGCCTGCTGCTGGAGACGCGGCAGATCCGCAAGATGGTTTCCTCCTACGTCGGCGAGAACAAGGAGTTCGAGCGCCAGTACCTGGCCGGCGAGCTGGAGCTGGAATTCACCCCCCAGGGCACCCTGGCCGAGAAGCTGCGCGCCGGCGGCGCGGGCATCCCGGCGTTCTACACCAGGACCGGCTACGGCACGCTGGTCGCCGAAGGCAAGGAGACCCGCCAGTTCAACGGCGAGTGGTACGTCATGGAAGAATCGCTGACCGCCGACCTGGCGCTGGTCAAGGCGTGGAAGGCCGACAAGGCCGGCAACCTGCTGTTCCGCAAGACCGCGCGCAACTTCAACCCGCTGGCGGCGATGGCCGGCAAGGTCTGCGTCGTCGAGGTCGAGGAGGTCGTCGAGACCGGCGAGCTGGACCCCGACCAGATCCACCTGCCGGGCATCTACGTGCAGCGCATCGTGCACAACCCGAACCCGGAAAAACGCATCGAAAAACGCACGGTGAGGAGCTGAACATGGCCTGGACACGCGAACAGATGGCACAGCGCGCTGCCGCCGAGCTGCAGGACGGCTTCTACGTCAACCTCGGCATCGGCCTGCCGACCCTGGTGGCCAACTACATTCCCGAAGGCATGGACGTCTGGCTGCAGAGCGAGAACGGCCTGCTCGGCATCGGCCCCTTCCCCAGCGAAGAGGAAGTCGACGCCGACCTGATCAACGCCGGCAAGCAGACGGTCACCACGCTGCCCGGGGCCAGCTTCTTCGACAACGCGCAGAGCTTCGCGATGATCCGCGGCGGCCACATCAACCTGGCCATCCTCGGCGCCATGCAGGTCTCGGAGAAGGGCGACCTGGCCAACTGGATGATCCCCGGCAAGATGGTCAAGGGCATGGGCGGCGCCATGGACCTGGTCGCCGGGGTTAAGAAGGTCGTGGTGCTGATGGAGCACACCGCCAAGGACGGCGCGCACAAGATCCTGCCGGCCTGCGACCTGCCGCTGACCGGGGTCGGCGTGGTCGACCGCATCATCACCGACCTCGGCGTGCTGGACGTCACCGTGCAGGGCCTGAAGCTGGTCGAGCTGGCCGAGGGCGTGAGCTTCGACCAGCTGCAGGCGGCCACCGGCTGCGCGGTCGCCCGCTGAGGCAAGCGGCGGCCGCCGCTCAGCGCTGCCAGAGGATCAAGGGCAGCTCCAGCGGCAGCAGCAGGCCATCGTAGGCGGCCGGAATGACCCGCGCGCTGTAGTGCTCCGCCGGCCGGCTCGCGGCGATCTCGGCGCAGAACAGCCAGTGCGGGCCGGAACCGCCGCGCGGCTCGAGCGCCACGCTCTCCTGCGGCCAGCCGTCGACGGCCTCGGCATACAGCTGCACGGCCAGGTCGTCGGACCGGAGCCGGCCGAGCTGCAGTTCCACCGCGACCTGGTAGCGCTCGCCGCGGCGCTGCAGCTCCACCCGGCCGAAGGCCAGCCCCGCCCAGTGCCGTCGTAGCCGCTGGATGCGCCCGGCCAGCGCGTAGGCCTGCGCCGAACCGGCGCCGCTGCGCGCGCGATAGGCCGTGGCCGCCGGCAGGTAGAAGCGCTCGGTGTACTCGCGCACCACGCGGTCGGCGGAGAAGCGCTGCACCAGCTCGCCCATGCTGCGACGGATGCGCTGCACCCAGGCATGCGGCAGGCCCCGTGCGTCACGCGCATAGAACTCGGCGACCACCTCTTGCTCGAGCACCGTGTAGAGCTGCTCGGCGTCCACCACGTCATGGCCCTCGCCATGCTCCAGGCCGTCGCCGATGGCCCAGCCGAGCCCCGGCGCATAGGCCTCGGCCCACCAGCCGTCGAGTTGCGACAGGTTCAGCCCGCCGTTGGCCAGCACCTTCATGCCGCTGGTGCCGCTGGCCTCCCACGGCCGCCGCGGCGTGTTGATCCAGACGTCGACGCCCTGCACCAACTGCCGCGCCAGGTGCATGTCGTAGTCCTCGAGAAAGACCACCCGGCCGGCGACGTCGGGCCGCGCGATGAAGCGCTGCCACTCGGCGAGCAACGCCTGGCCGGCGTGGTCGGCCGGGTGGGCCTTGCCGGCGACCAGCAGCTGCACCGGGCGGTTCGCATCGCCGAGCAGGCGCGCCAGGCGGTCCGGGTCGTGCAGCAGCAGGTTGGGCCGCTTGTAGGCGGCGAAGCGACGGGCGAAGCCGATGGTCAGCCGCTCCGGGTCCAGCCCGCAGCCGGCGGCGCCGATGGTCTCCGGCGTCGCCCCGTGCATCGCCAGGCTGCGCGCCAGGTGGGCGCAGACGAAGGCTAGCAGCTCGCGGCGGGCACGCTGGCGGATCTGCCACAGCCAGCGGTCGTCGACCTGCGCCAGCAGCTCGGCAACCACCGCCTCGCCGCCGCGCCAGGGGATCTCGGCGCCATAGAGTTCGAACCAGTGCTCCTCGGCATCGGCCGACAGCCAGGTCGGCAGGTGCACGCCGTTGGTGACATGGCCGATCGGCAGCTCGGCCAGCGGCCAGCGCGGGAACAGCCCGCGGAAGATGAAGCGGCTGGTGGCCTCGTGCAGGCGGCTGACCGCATTCACCGCGCCCGAGCCACGGGTGGCCAGGCAGGCCATGTTGAAGCTCGCCTGCGGGTCGCCGGCCGCGGCGCCGCCCAGCTCGAGCAGCTCGGCGCGGCTGATGCCCAGCTCGGCCTCGGCATAGCGGCCCAGGTACTGGCTGACGCGCGCCGCGGCAAAGCGGTCGAAGCCGGCCTCGACCGGCGTATGGGTGGTGAACAGGTTGCCGGCGCGGGTCGCCGCCAGCGCCACCTCGAAGGGCACGCCGCGGCTGGCCCGGTAGCAGCGCGCCCGCTCGAGCACGGCGAAGGCGGCATGCCCGTCGTTCAGGTGGCAGACCTCCGGCGCCAGCCCGGCGGCCTCCAGCAGGCGCCAGCCGCCGATGCCGAGGACGATCTCCTGGCGCAGGCGCATCTCCGCATCGCCACCGTAGAGCTGGCTGGTGATCAGCCGCACCTGCGGCGGGTTGGCCGGCTCGTTGGTGTCCAGCAGCAGCAGCCGGCAGCGGCCGACGCGCGCCTGCCAGCCGCGGATCCACAGGCGCATGCCGGGCAGGTTGAAGGTCAGCCGCAGCGGCTGGCCGGCCGGGTCGGTGAGCGGCTCGACCGGCAGCTGGCGGGTGTCGTTGACCGGGTACAGCGCCTGCTGGCGGCCGTCGCCATCGATGCCCTGGCGGAAGTAGCCGTGCTGCCAGAGCATGCCCACCGCGACCACCGGCACGCCGAGGTCGCTGGCCGCCTTGAGCTGGTCGCCGGCGACGTTGCCCAGGCCGCCGGAGTAGATCGGCAGCGCCTCGCTGAGCATGTATTCCATGGAGAAGTAGGCCACCCGGGTCAGCGCGCCGGAAGCCTGCCCGGCGAACCAGCCCGGCTCGGCGAAGCGCCGCTGCTGCCAGTCGGCGAGCGCCTCGACGCGCAGGCGGAAGTCGTCACGCCGCAGCAACCGTTCGAGGGTCGCCTGCGGCACGCTGTCGAGCACCAGGCAGGGGTTGTGGGTCAGCTCCCACAGCGGTTCGTCGATCAGTTGCCAGATGTCGTCGTTCTGGCTGTTCCAGCGGATCGACAGGTCGAAGGCCAGCGCACGCAGGGTGGCCGGCGATACCGAGGGGCGCGGGGTCGCCAATCGCGGAGCTCCTTGCCAGGGGACAGGCCACAGTGTGGCACAGCCCGCTTGCGGCTACGCTTCGGAACACCGGCCCGTTCGCAGGTTCCCATGAAGGAGCGCTGCCAGGGCGTCACACTCGCGCCCGGCATGCGCTCGACCACCATCAAGAAGAGGACACACCCATGCGCAAGCTGCTTCTGCTTTCCCTGGCCCTGGCCAGCCCGCTGGCCCTCGCCGGCCCCGAATGCACCACCGCCGACAAGGCGCAGTGGCAGGACCAGGAGAAATTCCAGCAGGACCTCAAGGCCCAGGGCTACGAGATCAAGAAGTTCAAGGTCACCGACGGCAACTGCTACGAGATCTACGGCTGGAACAAGGACAAGCAGAAGGTCGAGATCTACTTCGACCCGGTGAGCGGCAACGCGGTCAAGACCGAGATCGACGACTGACATGAAGCCCGCCACCCTCACCCTCTGGGACCCGCTGGTGCGCCTGTTCCACTGGTCGCTGGCGGGCAGCTTCGTCGCCAACTACTTCTTCACCGAAGAAGGCGAAGCCTGGCATCGCTGGCTCGGCTACTACGCCGTGGCCTGGCTGGCGATCCGCCTGGTGTGGGGGTTCGTCGGCACGCCGGCGGCGCGCTGGACGGACTTCTGGCCGACCCGCGCGCGCCTGGCCGCGCACTGCGGCGCGCTGCTGCGCCGCCAGCCCTACCACCGCCTGGGCCACTCGCCGATCGGCGCGCTGGTGATGATCCTGATGATGCTGCTGATGCTCGGCCTCGGCGTCACCGGCTTTCTCATGGAAGAGATCGACTACTTCTGGGGCCTCGACGGGCCCGAGCAGCTGCACGCCCTGTTCGCCGACGCCCTGCTCGGCCTGGTGCTGGTGCACCTGCTGGCGGCGCTGGTGGAAAGCCTGCGCCTGCGCGAGAACCTCCTGCTGTCGATGGTGACGGGGCGCCGGCGACAGCTCTGACAACCACCCCGCGCGGTCCCGTGCCGCGCCCGACAGGAAGCAAGCATGAGCAAAGCCATCTACGTACAAGCCGGAGGCGGCTACGACAAGGTCGTGGTCGGCAGCCACCAGGCCGCCCAGCCGGGGCCCGGCGAAATCAGCGTGCGGCTGCACGCCAACTCGCTCAACTACCACGACTTCGCCGTAGTCAGCGGCATGTGGGGCCCGAGCGAGCCGCGCATCCCCATGGCCGACGGCGCCGGCGAAGTCATCGCGGTCGGCCCCGGTGTCAGCGAATTCAAGGTCGGCGACGCGGTGGTCAGCACCTTCTTCCCCGACTGGCTGGACGGCGAACCCTGCGTCGAGGGCTTCGCCCGCGTGCCCGGCGACGGCATCGACGGCTACGCCCGCAAGCAGGTGACCGCGCCGGCCACCGCCTTTACCCGCGCGCCGCGGGGCTGGAGCCACGCCGAGGCGGCGACCCTGACCACCGCCGGGCTGACCGCCTGGCGCGCGCTGATGGTCGACGGCGCGCTCAAGCCCGGCGAGACGGTCTTGGTACAGGGCAGCGGCGGCGTGTCGATCTTCGCCCTGCAGTTCGCCCGCATGGCCGGCGCCACGGTGATCGCCACCTCCTCCAGCGACGCCAAGCTGGAACGCATGGCCGAGCTCGGCGCGGCGCAGCTGATCAACTACCGCAGCACGCCGAACTGGGGCGAGCGCGTACGCGAGCTGACCGACGGCCGCGGCGTCGACCACGTGATCGAGGTCGGCGGCCCGGCGACCTTGGCCCAGTCGATGACCGCCACCCGCATCGGCGGACACATCTCGGTGATCGGCATCCTCACCGGAGTCGGCGGCGAGCTGCCGCTGGTCGAGGCGCTGGTCCGCCAGCTGCGCCTGCAGGCGGTGCTGGTCGGCAGCCGCACCCAGCAGCAGGCGATGGTCCGCGCCATCGACGCCAACGGCCTGCGCCCGGTGATCGACCGCCGCTTCGCCCTGGAGGAGATCTGCGAGGCCTTCCGCTACCAGGAAAGCAACCGCCACTTCGGCAAGATCTGCCTGGAGTTCTGAGCCGCCTCAGCCCGCTGGCGGCGCGCCGTCCAGCGCCGCCAACCGGGCCTCGAGCAGCTCGGCGAAGCGCCGGTACCAGGCCAGGTTGCGCGGCGACGGGTGCGGCAGCGGGTGCAGGACCAGCTCGCGGCCGTTGCCCTGCGCATCCTCCAGCCTGAATGCCAGGCTGCGCGCGAAGCGGCTGTCGTCAGCCCAGAAGGCTTCCAGCCGCTGGCGCACCTCGCGTGGCTGGTCGATGCCGAACCAGAAGAACGCCTCGCGGCCGAGGGTGATGACCTCGCGGCCCCGCCAGTGTGCCAGCAGCAGCTCGCGCACCAGTGGCTGGAAGCGCCGCTTGACCGCCATCGACCAGGCGCGGTTGCCCAGCGGCTTGTAGGGCACCGTGTTGAGCCAGAAGAAGCGCCGGCCGACCGCCAGCGCGGCGGCGAAATCCGCCGGTTCGCTGCCGTAGCGATGCCGATGCAGGGCGCGCCGCACCAGCTGCCCGCCGGCACCGACGAAGGGCTCGCCGTGGCGCACCTCCTCGCGCCCGGGGTCGCGGCCGAAGAAGGCGATCGGCGCATCCGCCGCGCCCAGGCCGATGATCGGCTCCAGCGGGTCGCGGCCATGCTGCGCATAGACCGCCCGGTCGATGCCCTCTGTCGCCCCGGCGAGCTGACGAAAGCGCTGGCGCAGGGCCTGGTCCAGCGCCATGCCGGCTACTCCAGGTCCGCTTCGTCGATCGGTAGCACCGCCTCGGCGTCGATGGCGTAGGCGGCATCGGCGAGGTCATTGCTCACCGGCTCGATGCGCAGCGGGCCGTCGACCCACAGCGGCGCGTAGATGTCGGCCAGGTCGATGCCCTTGGCGAAACGCACCAGCACGATCTGGTTCGGCGGCGGCGGCGGCACGTGGATGCAGGCACCCGGGTAGGGCACCAGGAAGAACTCGGTGCTGCGCCCGGCCGCGTCACTTTCCAGCGGCACCGGGTAGCCGCCGAGGCGGATCCGCCGGCCGTCGAGCGCCGCCACCGTGTTGGCCGAGTACATCACCTCGGGCAGGCCGGCGCCCTGCTTGAGTCCGCCGGCATCGCTGAAGCCGGCGTTCTCCGGTGAATCGTGGGCGATCTCCGGCATTTCCTCGAGGGCCTTGCGGTCGGCGGCAGGCATCAGCTCCAGCCAGTCGAGTTCGGCCGGCGGGGCGGCCAGGGCCAGGGTGGCGAAGCAGAATAGAACGGCAGCGAAGAGTCGGGGCATGGCAGGCAGGGAGTCGGGGAAACGGGGCCGCCGGGAGCGGCCCCGGCAGGGTCAGTGCTTACGGCGGGTCACCATGCCGTAGATCACCAGCAGGATGATCGCACCGACCACCGCGCCGATAAAGCCGGCGCCCTCGCCCGCCTCGTAGAGGCCCAGCGCCTGGCCGCCGTAGGTCGCCAGCAGCGAGCCGCCGATGCCGAGCAGGATGGTCATGATCCAGCCCATGCTGTCGTCGCCGGGTTTCAGAAAGCGTGCGATCAGGCCGACGATCAGGCCGATGATGATGGTCGCGATGATGCCCATGGTGAGCCTCCAAGGTCCGAAAGGTAGGTAACCAGTGGACCCCGCCCCGCCGCCGGCAGTTCGACGGCGAGCGTCGTGGGCCGGACGACCGGAGCGACAAGAATCAACCGCGAAGCCTCGCTGCCGGTGCCTCAGCCGCGCTCGATCAGCGATTCGACCGCGGTGATCTGCCGGTCGAGGGTGGCGCGATCCGGACAGCGCAGGGTGGCGTGGCCGACCTTGCGGCCGGCCTTGAAGGCCTTGCCGTAGTGGTGCAGGTGGCAGTCCTCGATGGCGATCACCTTGTCCACCGCCGGCACGCTGCCGATGAAGTTGAGCATGGCGCTCTCGCCGAGCTTGGCGGTCGAGCCCAGCGGCAGGCCGGCCACCGCGCGCAGGTGGTTCTCGAACTGGCTGCACTCGGCGCCTTCGATGGTCCAGTGCCCGGAGTTGTGCACGCGTGGGGCGATCTCGTTGGCCTTCAGGCCGCCGTCGACCTCGAAGAACTCGAAGGCCAGCACGCCGACGTAGTCGAGCTTGGCCAGCACGCGGCCGACGTAGTCCTCGGCGAGCTGCTGCAGCGGATGGTTGCTGCTGGCCACCGACAGTCGCAGGATGCCGGCCTCGTGGCTGTTGTGCACCAGCGGATAGAACGCGGTCTCGCCGTCGCGGCCGCGCACCGCGACCAGCGAGACCTCGCCGCTGAACGGCACGAAGCCCTCGAGGATGCACGGCACGCTGCCCAGCTCGGCGAAGGCGCCGGCGACGTCGGCCGCCGTGCGCAGGACCTTCTGGCCCTTGCCGTCGTAGCCCAGGGTGCGGGTCTTGAGCACCGCCGGCAGGCCGATGGCGGCCGCCGCGGCATCCAGGTCGGCCTGCGACTGGATGTCGGCAAATTCCGGCGTGGGGATGCCGAGTTCGCGGAACATCGACTTCTCGAACCAGCGGTCACGGGCGATGCGCAGCGACTCGGCGCTCGGGTAGACCGGCACGAACTGCGAGAGGAAGGCCACGGTCTCGGCCGGCACGCTCTCGAATTCGAAGGTCACCAGGTCGACCTCGTCGGCCAGCCGGCGCAGGTGGTCCTTGTCGTCGTAGTCGGCGCGCAGGTGTTCGCCGAGCGCCGCGGCACAGGCGTCCGGCGCCGGGTCGAGGAAGGCGAAGGTCATGCCCAGCGGAGTGCCCGCCAGAGCCAGCATGCGGCCCAGCTGGCCGCCACCGATCACACCGATTTTCATGGTTTGCACCTGATTGCAATGGCCAGCCGGGCGGCTCAGGCCTGACGCGGGTCCGGGTTGTCGAGCACCGTGCGGGTCTGCTCCTCGCGGAACGCCTTGAGTGCGGCGTGGTACTCGGGGAATTCGTGGCCGAGGATGCTCGCCGAGAGCAGCGCGGCGTTGACCGCGCCGGCCTTGCCGATGGCCAGGGTGGCGACCGGCACGCCGGCGGGCATCTGCACGATCGACAGCAGCGAGTCGACGCCCGAGAGCATCGAGGACTGCACCGGCACGCCAAGCACCGGCAGGTGGGTCTTGGCCGCGCACATGCCCGGCAGGTGGGCGGCCCCGCCGGCACCGGCGATGATCACGCGCAGGCCACGGGCTTCGGCCTGTTCGGCGTACTGGAAGAGCAGGTCGGGGGTGCGGTGCGCGGAAACCACCGTCACCTCGTGGGGGATGCCCAGCTTTTCCAGCATCTCGGCGGTGTGGCTCAGGGTGGACCAGTCGGACTTGGAGCCCATGATCACGCCTACCAGTGCGCTCATCGTCGTGCCTCTCGTCGGGCGCCCGGGGGCGCATCGTTATGCGGATCGCTGGATGGCGCGACCCGGAAAGTCAGAAGCGGCAGCGGCTGCCGCTTCGAGGGGCCGCGCAGTATAGCGCCTAGCCGCGCGGCTCGCGATCCCCGGCACCTTCGACCGGGTCGTCCGGCAGGCGTTGCAGCAGCGCCTCGATCGGCCCGGCCAGCGTGCCGAACAGCGTGACCAGTTCGGGATCGAAATGCAGCCCGGCCTGCTCGCGCAGGTAGCCCTGGGCGCGCTCGGCCGACCAGGCCGGCTTGTACGGCCGCGCGGTGCGCAGCGCATCGTAGACATCGCACAGCGCGACGATGCGCGCCGACAGCGGGATCGCCGTGCCGGCCAGCCCCGCGGGGTAGCCGCTGCCGTCCCACTTCTCGTGGTGATGCAGGGCGATCTCGGCGGCGAGTGCCAGCAGCGGCGACTGGCCGGCCGTGGTGAGTATCTCGTGGCCGATGCCCGGGTGGCGGTTCATGGTCTGCCGCTCGTCGTCGCTCAGTCGTCCGGGCTTGAGCAGGATCTGGTCCGGGATGCCGATCTTGCCGATGTCGTGCATCGGCGCGGCCAGGCGGATCAGCTCGACCGCCTCGGCGGCCTGGCCCAGCGCGCCGGCGAACAGCGCCGCCGATTCGCCGATGCGCAGGATGTGGTTGCCGGTCTCGTTGTCGCGGAAGGTCGCCGCCAGGGTCAGGCTGCGGATCAGCGATTCGTAGCTGCTGCGCAGCTGCTCGGTGCGGCTGGCGACCTTGTCCTCGAGCTGCGCGCGCTCCTGGCGCAGCGCCCGGCTGGCGTGGGCCAGCTGCAGCTTGCTGCGCACGCGCAGCATCAGCTCGGTGAGGTCCAGCGGCTTGCTGACGTAGTCGTCGGCGCCCAGCTCCAGGCCCTGGCGGCGGTTCTCGACGTCGCCGAGGGCGGTGACGATGATCACCGGCGAGCAGCTCGGGTCGCGGTCGGCGAGCTGCCGGAGCACCTCGAAGCCGTTGGGCTGCGGCATGTCGAGGTCGAGCAGCAGCAGGTCCCAGGAGTTGTCGCGCAGCCAGGCGAGGCCCTCGGCCGGGTCGGAGAAGCCGACCACCTGGCGCATGCCGAAGGCGCGCAGGCTGGCCTGCAGCAGGCGCAGGTTGGCGCGGATGTCGTCGATGACCACCACGGTCAGGTCGCGCAGGTTTTCAGCGAACACCGGCGTGGCCTCGCTCGAGCAGGGCGCGCACCAGCGCGCGTAGTTCGCCCAGGTCCAGCGGCTTGCGCAGCAGACCCTGGCATTCGAGCCCGAGCAGGCGCGGGTCGTCGGCGCCGGCGCTGAGCACCAGCACCGGCAGCTGGCGGGTCTGCGCATGCTGGCGCAGCTGGCGCAGCACCTCGGCGCCGTCCAGGCCGGGCAGATCGAGATCCAGCAACAACAGCTGCGGCGTGCAGGCCAGCGTGCGCTCCAGGGCGACGCGGCCATTGCCGACCACGCTGACCTGGGCCAGGTCGCCGAGGGCCCGGCGCACCAGCAGCTGGCTGGCCGCGTCGTCCTCGGCGTAGAAGATGTGCGGCGGCGCGTCGTCGCCCGCCTCGCCAGGGCGCAGCACCATCGGCAGCTCGATCCAGAAGCTGCTGCCGATACCCGGCTCGCTGCGCAGGCCCATGCGCCCGCCCATCAGCGCGGCCAGCTCCTGGCACAGTGACAGGCCGAGGCCGCTGCCCTGGATCGCCGAGTTCTCGCGGCCCAGGCGCTGGAAGGGTTCGAACAGCTGCTGCTGCAGCGCCGGCTCGATGCCCAGTCCGGTGTCCTCGACCAGCAGGCGCACGCGGTTGCCGAGCCGCTCGTAGCTCAGGGTGACCTGGCCGTCGGCGGTGTTGTACTTGATCGCGTTGGACAGCAGGTTGAGCAGCACCTGGCGCAGGCGGCGCGGCTCGGCGACGACCTGCAGCTCGCTTTCCGGCAGGTCCAGCTCCAGGCGCAGGCCGTGGCGGCGCACGTCCAGCGCCACCAGCTCGGCGCAGCCGCGCATCAGGCCGCCGATCTCCACCGGGCCGAGGTTCAGCCGCGGCTTTTCCTGCTGCAGGTCGGACCAGTCCAGCACGTCGCCCAGCAGCTGGTTGAGGTGGCGGCTGGCGAGGAGGATCTCGTCGAGGTAGTCGGCGGCATCGGAGCGCTCGCTCTCCGGGTGCTCCATGCGCATCAGCTGGGCGAAGCCGAGGATGGCGTTGAGCGGCGTGCGCAGCTCGTGGCTGATGCTGGAGATCAGCCGGGTCTTGGCCGCGCTGGCCGCGTTGGCCTCGTCCGAGGCCACCCGCAGCTCGGCCTCGACCCGCTTGAGCGCATCGATGTCGACGTGGGTGCCGACGATCAGCAGCGCGGCGCCGGTCTGCGGGTCGCGCTCGAGGATGCGCCCGCGGCTGAGCAGCCAGTGGTACTCGCCCTGGGCGTCGGCGAAGCGGAACTCGGTCTCGTAGCGGATCATCTTGCCGCACGAGGCGCGCTGCAGCTCGTCGCGGATACCGGGTAGGTCGTCCGGATGCACCCGCTGGAGGAATTCGGCCTCGCTCAGGCTCGAGGCCGGCAGCCCGAAGCGCTGCACCAGGCGGCCACGCAGGCGCACCATGCCGCTGCGCAGGTCATTTTCCCAGAGGCTCTCGGTGGCGCTTTCCAGGGCCAGGTCCAGGCGCTGCTGGGCCTGCGCCCGCTGCGCCTCGCTGCGTTCGAGCTGGGTGCCGATGGCCAGGGTGTGCTGGGCCATTTCGTCCAGTTCGCGGATCTCGGCCTGGATCGGCTGCGGCCGCCAGTGGCCCAGGCCGATCTCGCCCATCATCCGCGAGACGCCGTGCATCGGCGCCAGCAGCGCCTGGCTGAGCTGGCGCGCACGGCCCCACATGAAGGCGAAGAACACCAGGTAGAACAGCACCAGGCCGCCGATCAGCAGGTAGCCGATCTGCTGGTAGCGCGCCGCCAGCAGGTTGGTCTGGGCGAATACCTGGGCCTCGTCGACCACCGCCAGCAGGTGCCAGCCGGTCTGCTCCACGGTGCTCCAGGCCACCAGATGCGGCCGCCCGCCAAGCTCGACGCGCAGCACGCCGGAGGGCTGCGCGGCGATGGCCCGGGCCAGCTCGCGGGTCTGCGCGCGGCGCTCGAGGTTGAAGTCCTCGGGCTTGAAGATCTCGCGGCGCACGGCCTCGTCGTAGGAATGGTCGGTCAGCTCGCTGAGGCCGAAGTCGGCCTCGCCCGGCTGCGGCAGGGCCATGATGTTGAGGTCGCGGCTGACCAGCATCGCGTAGCCGTTCCACGGCACGTGCAGCTGGCCGATCTGCTCGAGGATGCCGCTGACGGTGATGTCGATGCCGTTGACCCCCTCGAGGAAGTCGCCGCGGTACAGCGGCGCGATCGCCGACATCATCCAGCCGTGGCCGGCCGGGTCGAGGTAGACGTCGGTCCAGACCACCTGGCGCGACGGGTTGTGCTGGGCGTCGGCCAGGTAATAGAAGTTGTAGTCGGGGATGACCATGTCGTGCGGGTACTGGTCCGGCGTGAGGAACCAGGGGTAGATGTGGTTGAGGCTGTCCCAGCTGTTGAAATACAGGCTGGCCACCAGCGGGTTGCCGGCCTGCAGCTCCTGCATCAGCGGATCGAGCCGCGCCAGGCGGGCGACCTTGTCCAGGTCCTGGCGCTCGGCCGGCGTGGAGTTGGCGTAGAACACCGCGGCATGGCCATCGTCGCGAGGGGTGTAGCGCACGCCATCGGGGCTCAGGGCCAGCGCGGGGCGGCGCTGCGGCGGCGCCTGTTCGAGGGCCTGGGCGGTGAGGTTGCGATACAGCTCGGTCAGCCCCGCGACCTGGCCAAGTTGCTCGTCGATGACCCGCGATTCGAGGTTGGCCGAGGACATCAGGTCGCTCAGCGCGGTGGCGCGCAGGTGTTCGACCTGGGCGTCGCGGATCGCGTTGTTGGTCAGCAGGTAGACGGCGATCAGCACCGTTTCCACCAGCACCAGCGGAATCAGTGCGCTCTGCACGAAGGCGCGCCAGATCCATTGACGCAGGCCGAGAGGGCTATGGGTGGGCACGACTTGCTCCAGCGCGTTGCAGGGTCGCTAAGAGGAGATCTGGCGAAAGCGCGCGATGATAGCACGTAGCCAGCCAGGCGCAGCCTCCGCTGATCGCCCGGGCACCGCTGCCAGCCCCGCTCCGCGCGGCCGGCAGCGCCCCTGGGACATCAGGCCGCAGCCGGTTCGACACCCCCGGCCGCCAGCATCCGGGCGCGCTTGGCCATGGCCGCCAGGCGCACGGCGACGTTGGCCGTGCCGTAGCCATCGTAGCCGCCGCGACGCTGGAGGATCTCGAAGAAGAAGCGCCCGGCGAACGGCTCGGTGTAGACGTGGAACAGCTCGCCGCCAGCCGGGTCGCGGTCGTAGAGCACGTTGTAGCGCGCCAGGTCGGCGAGCATCGCCTCGTCGAAATCGAAGCGCGCCGCCAGGTCGTCGTAGTAGTTGCGCGGGATCTCCAGCAGCGGCACGCCGGCGGCCTGGGCCCGCGCCACCTCGGCGAAGATGTCGTCGCAGGCGAAGGCGACATGGTGCACGCCGGCGCCACGGTAGCTCGACAGCGCCTGGGCGATCACCGTGTTGCGGTCCTGCGAGGTGTTCAGCGGCAGGCGCACCCGGCCGCAGGCGCTGCGCACCGCGCGGCACTTCATCAGGCCGTAGGGATCGGGCACCAGCAGCTCGTCGCCGGCCTCGAAGTCGAACAGGCTGCGGTAGAACAGCACCCAGCTGGCCAGGCTGTCGGCCGGCAGCGCCGTGGCCATGTGGTCGATGCGCTGCAGTGCGCCGTCCGGGCACGCCTCGCCATCCAGGCGGAAATCGACCTCATACAGCCCCTGCCCCGGCGCCCCCGGCTCGACCAGGTAGATCAGGCTGCCATCCGGTGCGCGCACCGCCGGCACCTGTCGCTCGTTCGGCCCGATCAGCCCGCGGTAGGGCTGGCCGCCGAAGGCACAGGCGCGCGCCAGGCTCGGCGCCTCGCGGTCGACCTTGAGCGCCATGGCGCACACCGAGGGGCCATGGGCGAGGTAGTAGTTGTGGGCGAACGAATAGGGCTCGGCGTTGATCACGATGTTGATGTCACCCTGGCGGTAGAGCAGCACGTCCTTGGAGCGGTGCCGCCCGGCGCGGGCGAAGCCGAGGCGCTGCAACCATTCGCCGAGCCGCGCGGCATGCGCCTCGTCGACGGCGAACTCGAGGAACTCGATGCCGTCGTAGCGGGCTGCCGGCGGCGGTGCGAACAGCGGCTGCGCCAGGCCGTCACGCGGTTCGCCCGCGGCCAGGCGCAGCCGCGTGCGCTCCTCCAGATACTGCAGTGCGCGCAGGCCGTCGGCGGCGATGCCGCGCGGCGGGGCGGCGCGGAAGCTGTCGTTGAACACCTCCAGCGACAGCGGCCCGCGGTAGCCGGCCGCCAGCACCGGGGCGAGGAAGCCGGCCAGGTCGAACTCGCCCTGCCCCGGGAAACAGCGGAAATGCCGGCTCCAGTCGAGCACGTCCATTGCCAGCAGCGGCGCATCGGCGAGTTGCACGAAGAAGATCTTCTCGCCGGGAATATCGGCGATACCGCCGGGATCGTCGCGCAGGGCCAGGGTGTGGAAGCTGTCGAGGATTACCCCCAGCGCCGGGTGGTCGACCGCGCGCACCAACTCCCACACCTGCCGCCAGGTCTTCACCTGGCGACCCCAGGCCAGCGCCTCGTAGCCCACCCGCAGGCCCCGCGCACCGGCGCGCTCGGCGATCAGCGCGA
The DNA here is from genome assembly GCF_021726475.1 of Pseudomonas oligotrophica. GTDB lineage: Bacteria > Pseudomonadota > Gammaproteobacteria > Pseudomonadales > Pseudomonadaceae > Stutzerimonas > Stutzerimonas oligotrophica. The sequence continues at coordinate 466,857 of NZ_JAKJRU010000001.1, read as the reverse complement.
GGTCGCCGGCGAGGATCTCGCGTTCACCCAGCGCATCGGCCTGCACGTTGCTGCACAGCAGCATCAGTTCGCAGCCCAGCTCCTGCATCAGGTCGAACTTGCGTTCGGCGCGCTCGAGGTTGCGCGCCAGGCGCTCGCGCGGGCAACCCTCGAAGTCGCGGAACGGCTGGAACAGCGTGACTGCCAGGCCCAGGTCCGCGCAGCGCCGGCGGATGTCCGCCGGGCTGCCGGAGTGGTAGAGCAGGTCGTTTTCGAACAATTCGATGCCGTCGAAGCCGGCCGCGGCGGCCGCCTCCAGCTTCTCCGGCAGGGTGCCGCTGAGCGACACGGTGGCGATCGAGCGTTTCATCCGTTGCTCCTTAACAGCGCAACCTCGTGGGTTCCGTGGGCAATCCGCGGGATCACCGCGGCACTGCCGTGTCCTGTTCGGCCGGTTTGGCCAGGGGCATCAGCCCGGTGGGGCCGGATGCGCCGGTGGATTCCTCGAGCAGCGCACGCAGCGGCGTGGCGATCGAGGCGGTGTAGTCCTTCACGCAGCGGTGGTGGCCGCCTTGCACGTCGTAGCTCTCGAAGCGCTCGCCCATGTTGCGCCAGGCCCGGCTGGTGTAGTCCGCCGAGAAGTAGACCACCGGCGCAGCGATCGGCTGCGGCAGGTAGCGCGCCATCACCAGCGAGTAGCGCAGGAAGCGCGCGTGGACCTCGCGATCGCGCGCCGACGGCGGCTCCGGCGCCTGCCCGGCCAGGCGCTGCCTGAGCCACAGGGCGCCCTTGCTGCCGAGCTTGCCGGCGAGGTTGGCCAGGCGCTTGGGGTACGGCCACTTGCTGGTCTCGCCGAAACGGCTGAGCGCCTCGTAGGCCCGCGCCAGGCTGGCATCGGGCAGGCAGCGGTCGAGCGTGCGCAGGATCGCCCGCGACCAGGGCCGCACGTTGGCCGTCGGCGGGTCGATCAGCGCGACGATCTCGACCTGCTCGCCGGCCTCGATCAACAGGCGCGCAGCCTCGAAGGCCACCAGCGCGCCGTTGCAGTAGCCGCCGATGCGATAGGGCCCGTGGGGCTGGCGCTCGAGGATCAGCGGCAGGCGCTCGCGGGCCATCGCCTCCACCGAGGCGGGGATCGCCTCGCTGGCCATGCCGTGCGGCGCGATCGCGCTCAGCGGCTGCTGCGGCCCGAGCAGGCGCGCCAGGCGGCGGATGTAGTAACCGCCGTGGGCGAAGTCGCCGTGGAACCAGAACAGCGTGGCGCGCCCGGGCTGCGGGTTGAAATCGATCACCGGGATGTCGTGCGAGGCCAGGTATTCCAGCTGGGTGGCCAAATCGCGCGCGGTCTCGGCGCTGATCAGCAGCGACTCGGGAATCACCCGGCCCAGGCGCTGCTCCAGTTCGGCGAGCATCTCGGTGGCCAGCAGCGAGTCGCCGCCGGCGTCGAGGAAATTGTCGTCGAGGCCGACCGCATCGGTTTTCAGCAGCCGCCGCCAGAGCGCCAGCACCTCCTGCTCCAGCGGTGTCGAGCCTTCGTCGACCTCGGCCTCGACCGCGGCGCGGGCACGCGCGTCGCGCTCGGCGAGGTACTGCTCGGCCAGCCGGTGGCGCAGCACCTTGCCGGTCAGGCCGCGCGGCAGTTCGTCGATCACCTGTACGCGTCGCGGCACCTTGAAGTAGACCAGCTCGCCATGCAGGAACTGCTGCAGCTCGGCGGAGGTGGCCGTGGCACCGGGGCGCAGCACCACCGCGGCGGCGACGTCCTGGCCGAGGCGCGGGTGCGGCACCGCAAAGGCGGCGGCCTCGAGCACCGCCGGATGGCGCAGCAGCGCGCCGTCGACCTCCGGCAGGCTGACCTTCTCGCCGCCGCGGTTGATCACCTCGCGCAGGCGCCCGTGCAGGTGCAGGAAGCCGTCCTCGTCGAGGCTGCCGATGTCGCCGGTGTGGAACCAGCCGTCGCGCAGCACCTCGGCATTGAGCGCCTCGTTGCCCAGGTAGCCGGACATGACGGTGGCGCCGCGCACCCGAATCTCGCCGCGCGCGCCGGGCGTCACCGGCTGGCCGGCCTCGTCGACGATGCTCAGGGTGCCCGGCCACGGCCGGCCGACGCTGCCGGCACGATGTTCGCCCGGCAGCGGCGTGTTGACCGCGATCTGCGCGGCCTCGCTGGAGCCGTAGTGCTCCAGCAGCTTGCAGCCGAGCACCCGCTCGAAGTCGTCGAGGATGTCCTGGCCCAGCGGCGCACCTCCCGACGAGGCGAACTGCAGCCGGTGCCGGGCCAGGTCATGCGGATGCGTGCGACCGGCCTCGAGGATGGCACGGTGCAGCGCCGGGCCGGCCGAGTACCAGGTCGGCTGCAGCGTCTCGAACCATTCGTGCAGGTCGACCACCGCCGGACTCAGCGGGAAGGCGACGCTGCCGCCGCTGAGCAGCGGCGTCAGGATGGTCACCTTCAGGCCATGCGAATAGTAGGGCGCCGAGACGCACAGGCAGCGGTTGCCGGCATCCAGGCCGAACCATTGCTGCCACTTGTGCGCGGCGGTGAGCATGTTGCGATGGCTGAACGGGATCAGCTTGGGCAGCGCGGTGGTCCCCGAGCTGCGCAGGATGAACGCCGGCGCATCGGCCCGCGGCGGCTCGTCGGCGACCGGCTGGCGCGCGCCGGGCAGCGTCAGCTGCAGCGTCGGGGTGCCGTCCTCGGCCGGCTCGGCCTCGATCAGCATCAGGCCATGGCGGCGTGCGGCGGCATGCGCCTCGGCCGCGCCGTCAGCCTCGACCAGCATGGCGTCGAGCGGCAGTTGCTGGAGGAACTGCGCCAGCTCCACCGGGCCGAGCCGTGGATCGAGCGGCACGGCGACCGCCGAACAGGCGACCGCGGTGATCGCTACCGCCGCCTGGGCCGGCTCGGGCAGCAGCACGCCGATGCGCGCGTCGCGGCCCAGGCCTGCCTGGCGCAACTGGCCGCGGGTGGTTTCGATGAAACGCTGCAGGCCGCGGAAGTCGAGGGGATCGAAGCGCGTGGAGAGCACGGCTGGACAGTCGGCGAAAGTCGCAGCGAGTTGCTCGAACGCCTGCTGGAGCGTCGCCGCTCCGACAGGCCCCTCGAGCGCAGGGGAGGCCGGCCCCGGGCGGGTGCCGGCCGGATCGAGTTTGGGGTTCACGACGGTCTTTCCTTGGCTGAGTCCGGCCTGGCCATGGCATGGAATGCTCAGCTAAGACAGCAGGCGAAACGAAAGTTGCCCAACACGCTGGTTTTTTTGTAACACGAACCAAGTTCGCCCTGAACGCCGCCCTGCGCCGGCTGTTTCCCGTCGTTCGCCGCTTTTAGCGGATCGCCGTTTCTGCGCGCGCTCCGCTCAGGCCGGCGCAGCCGCTCTGGAACGCTCGTCCAGGCGCCGCCAGAGCAAGCGCACGGCAGCCTTGCGCATCAGCGCGCAGCGATACAGGCGGATCTCCAGCGGCACCCGCCACTGTTCGCCGCCGCAGACCACCAGTTCGCCGCGTTCCAGTTCGCGCTGCGCCGACAGCCTGGGCACCCAGGCGATGCCCAGGCCCTGCAGCGCCATGCTCTTCAGGCTGTCGGCCATGGCCGTCTCGTAGACGATGGTCGAGCGCAGTGCGCGCTGGCGCAGCAGCAGGTTCACCGAGCGACCGAGGAAGGCGCCGGCGCTGTAGGCCAGCAGCGGCACCGTCTGGCCGCTGTCGATGTCGAACAGCGCCTGGCCGTCGGCGCCGACCGCGCAGACCGGCAGCATCTCGGTGCGCCCCAGGTGCAGCGAGGGAAACAGCTCCGGGTCCAACTGCAGCGCGGCATCGGGGTCGTAGTAGGCGACGATCAGGTCGCAGCCGCCCTCGCGCAGCAGGTGCACCGCATCGCCGACGTTCGCCGCGACCAGGCGGGTCGCCAGGTTCAGGCCCTCCTGGCGCAGCCCGGCGACCCAGCCGGGGAAGAAGCCCAGCGCCAGCGAATGCGCGGCGGCCACCTGCAGCACCTCGCCCTGCTGGCCTTCGAGGTGATGCAGATGGCGCACCACGTCGCCGAGCTGCTCGACCAGGCTGCGCGCGGTGACCAGGAACAGCTGCCCGGCCTCGCTCAGCTGTACCGGCGTGCAGCTGCGGTCGACCAGGGTCAGGCCGAGGGCCTCCTCCAGCGAGCGGATGCGCCGGCTGAAGGCCGGCTGGGTGACGTGGCGGCGCTGCGCCGCCTGGGAAAAGCTGTGGGTCGCGGCCAGGGCGATGAAATCCTCCAGCCATTTGGTTTCCAGGTTCAAGGCAGCCCTCCACACGCTTGCCGGCATCGGTGAGTCACGCCGACATTATGCCGTTCCTGCATGGGGCAGCAAGCAACGGCATTGGCCACGCATGGGGCTGAAGCCTTAATTTTAAGCCGTCCAAGCCCACCACCTGGCAAGAAAGGCCAAGCAAACATCATGTCCGAATCTGCATCATCGCGTATCGAATACGACCTCCTCGGCACCCTCCCGGTCCCCGCCGACGCCTACTACGGCATCCAGACGCTGCGCGCGGTGAACAACTTCCGCCTGTCCGGCGTGCCGCTGTCGCACTACCCCAAGCTGGTCACCGCGCTGGCGATGGTCAAGCAGGCCGCGGCCGACGCCAACCGCGAGCTGGGCTACCTCAGCCCGGCCAAGCACGAGGCCATCAGCCAGGCCTGCGCACGGCTGATCCGCGGCGAGTTCCACGAGCAGTTCGTGGTCGACATGATCCAGGGCGGCGCCGGCACCTCGACCAACATGAATGCCAACGAGGTGATCGCCAACCTGGGCCTGGAGGCCATGGGCCACGTCAAGGGCGAGTACCGCTACCTGCACCCGAACAACGACGTGAACATGGCGCAGTCGACCAACGACGCCTACCCGACGGCGATCCGCCTCGGCCTGCTGCTCGGCCACGACACCCTGCTGGCCAGCCTCGACAGCCTGATCCAGGCCTTCGCCGGCAAGGGCGAGGAATTCGCCCAGGTGCTGAAGATGGGCCGCACGCAGCTGCAGGACGCCGTGCCGATGACCCTCGGCCAGGAGTTCCAAGCCTTCGCCACCACCCTCGGCGAGGACCTCGGCCACCTGCGCCGCTTCGCCCCCGAGCTGCTGCTGGAGGTCAACCTCGGCGGCACCGCGATCGGCACCGGCATCAACGCCGACCCGCGCTACCAGGCCATCGCCGTGCAGCGCCTGGCCGAGATCAGCGGCCAGCCGCTGCGCCCGGCCGCCGACCTGATCGAGGCCACCTCGGACATGGGCTCCTTCGTGCTGTTCTCCGGCATGCTCAAGCGCCTGGCGGTGAAGCTGTCGAAGATCTGCAGCGACCTGCGCCTGCTCTCCAGCGGCCCGCGCACCGGCTTCAACGAGATCAACCTGCCGCCGCGCCAGCCGGGCAGCTCGATCATGCCGGGCAAGGTCAACCCGGTGATCCCCGAGGCGGTCAACCAGGTCGCCTTCGAGGTGATCGGCAACGACATGGCGCTGACCTTCGCCGCCGAGGGCGGCCAGTTGCAGCTCAACGTGATGGAGCCGCTGATCGCCTACAAGCTGTTCGACTCGATCCGCCTGCTGCAGCGCGCCATGGACATGCTGCGCGAACACTGCATCGAGGGCATCACCGCCAACGAGGCGCGCTGCCGCGAGCTGGTGGAGAACTCCATCGGCCTGATCACCGCGCTGAATCCCTACATCGGCTACGAGAACAGCACCCGCATCGCCCGCGAGGCGCTGCTCAGCGGCCGCGGCGTGCTGGAGCTGGTGCGCGAGGAGCGCCTGCTCGACGACGCCATGCTGGCCGACATCCTGCGCCCGGAAAACATGGTCGCGCCGCGGCAGATCCCGCTGGCGGTGTGACCCCCCTCTGCGCCCGGCCAGCCGCCGGGCGCTCGCTTGCCGGGCCGCGCGTGCGGCCCGTTCGCACAATAAAAACAAACAGGAAGCCCCATGACCCCGAGTACCACCCTCTCCGCACCCCTGCGCCTGCTCGTCCGCCTGCCGCTCTGGCAGCAGATCCTTCTCGGCCTGGCCCTCGGCGCCGCCGCCGGCATGGCCTTCGGTGAAGGCGCGCAGACACTGGCGCCGATCGGTACGCTGTTCCTCAATGCGATCAAGATGCTCATCGTGCCGCTGGTGTTCGTCTCGCTGGTGGCCGGCATCACCTCGATGCACGACAGCGCCAAGCTCGGCCGCATCAGCCTGAAAACCATCGCCATCTACCTGGTGACCACCGCCTTCGCGGTGAGCATCGGCCTGCTGTTCGGCGCGCTGTTCAGCCCGGGCGAAGGGATGAACATGCTCGCCAGTGGCAATGAGCAGGCCAAGCAGGCGCCCTCGCTGGTGTCGATCCTGGTCGGCCTGGTGCCGGCCAACCCGGTCACTGCCTTTGCCGAGGGCAACATCCTGCAGATCATCGTCTTCGCCATCGCCCTGGGCGTGAGCATCAACCTGGTCGGCGAACGCGCGGCGCCCGCGGTGCGCCTGTTCGATGCGCTGGCCGAGACCTTCTACAAGCTCACCGACCTGGTGATGCGCGTCGCGCCGATCGGCGTGTTCGCCCTGACCGCCGGCGTGGTCGGCAGCCACGGCGCCGAGGTGCTGCTGCCGCTGGCCGGCGTGATCGGGGTGATCTACCTCGCCAGCATCACCCATGTGCTGCTGGTCTACGGCGGGCTGCTCGGCCTGCTCGGGCGGCTCAATCCGCTGCGTTTCTTCCAGGGCATCGCGCCGGCGCTGGCGGTGGCCTTCAGCACCTCGAGCAGCTCCGGCACGCTGCCGGTGTCCATCGAATGTGCACGCAAGAACCTCGGCGTGTCCGAAGGCGTGGCCGGCTTCGTGCTACCGGTGGGCGCCACCATCAACATGGACGGCACGGCGATCTACCAGGGCGTGCTGGCGCTGTTCATCGCCCAGGCCTTCGGCATCGAGCTGGGCGCCGGCCAGTACGCGATGATCATCCTCACCGCGACGCTGGCCTCCATCGGCACCGCCGGCATCCCCGGCGCCGGGCTGATCATGCTCGGCCTGGTGCTCAGCGCCGCCGGCCTGCCGCTGGAAGGCGTGGCGCTGATCGCCGGGATCGACCGCATCCTCGACATGGCGCGCACCACGGTGAACGTCGCCGGCGACCTGATGACCACCACGCTGGTCGGGCGCAGCGAGCAGGAACTCGACCGCGCGGTGTACGACAGCAGCAACAAGGAGTGACGCAGCGGCGGGCTATTCGATCTGGAACAGCCCGCTCTCCACGTGCGGCGTCGCCAGGCGCTCACGGATCTCGGCGTCGATGCGCGGGTCGTCCGGGGCGTAGAGCATCACCTGGCGATAGGCGCTGACGCGGTTGATCTCCTTGCCCAGGTATTCCCAGACCACGCGGGTGCAGGCCGGGGTGCGGCGGTCGCCGGAGGAGACCCCGGTCTTCAGCCCGTTGAGCCGGGTGATGCGGCTCTTGAAGCTGGGAATGAGGATGGTCTGGCTCATCTCGTTGAGCGTCAGCGACTCGTAGTCGATCAGGAACAGCCGGTCCTGCAGGCCGAACGCCGCGCCCAGGTAGCGGCAGCGCACCCAGTCCTCGGCCTGGCCGCGGGTCGGGCTGGCGCGCTCCTGGCGCTCCTGGCGCTCGAACAGGAACTGACCGCCCTCCTCGCGCAGCTGCACCAGCGAGACCAGCACGCTGCCGGGCACCGACATGCAGTTGGCGTATTCGAAGTAGTAGCCGCAGTAGCGCGCCAGGCTGGCGGCGTGCTCGCGCAGCGGCTGCAGCAGCGCCAGCAGCGGATCGGTGCGCGGCCCGGCCTGTACTTCCGGGTGGCGCGCGCCGACCAGCTGGGCGAACTGCTCGGGCGGCAGCTCCAGCTCGTAGCCCTCGACACCGAAGAAGTCGCCGATGCGCTTGAGGTTGTACGGCGTCGGCCGGCTCTGCCCGCCCAGGTACTTGTTGAACTGTGCGCGGTTGATCGCCAGGCGCCGGCAGACCTCGGCGATCGAGCGGTAGTGGCAGCACAGCAGCTTGAGGTTTTCGGCGAGGTGGGAGGTCATGGCGGGCTCGGCAGAACTGGCGCAAGTGACGCCACTATAGCATCAGGTCGCGTCACTTCGCGGCCAGCTGCGAAATTGTCCGGCGTGCCGTCGCTGGTCGACCATCGCAGCCTCGCGCGGCCCGCCACCTCGGGCCCTGCACACAACAAAGACAAAAAGGTGAACATTGCCATGCTCGACCTATTGAATGACCTCATCTGGAGCAAGGTGCTGATCGTGATGCTGATCGGCCTGGGTCTGCTCTTCACCATCCGCTCGGGCTTCGTCCAGTTCCGCTACTTCGGCAGCATGTTCAGCATCTTCGCCCATGCCTTCGAACGCCAGCCCGGCCAGCTCTCCTCCTTCCAGGCCCTGATGCTCTCGGTGGCCGGCCGCGTCGGCGCCGGCAACATCGCCGGCGTCTCGGTGGCGATCATGCTCGGCGGCCCGGGCGCGATCTTCTGGATGTGGATCGTCGCCCTCGTGGGGATGGCGACCAGCTACTTCGAGTGCTCCCTGGCGCAGCTGTACAAGCGCCGCGAGCCGGACGGCACCTACCGCGGCGGCCCGGCGTTCTACATCCAGCACGGCCTCGGCCAGCGCTGGCTGGGCATCGTCGTCTCGATCCTGCTGCTGGTGACCTTCGGCTTCGGCTTCAACGCGGTGCAGTCCTTCACCGTGGCCAGCTCGCTGCATGACACCTTCGGCGTGCCGACCCTGGCCAGCGGCGTGCTGCTGACCGCGGTGATCGGCATGATCATCTTCGGTGGCATCCGCCGCATCGCCAAGTGGGCCGACGTGCTGGTCCCGGTGATGGCCTTCTCCTACCTGGCCATGGCGCTGTTCGTCATCGGCAGCAACTTCGGCGCGATCCCCGACACCCTGGCGCTGATCGTCAAGAGCGCCTTCGGCCTGGAGCCGGCCTTCGCCGGCGGCATCGGCGCGGCGATCCTGATGGGCGTCAAGCGCGGCCTGTTCTCCAACGAGGCAGGCCTGGGCAGCGCGCCGAACGTCGCCGCGGTGGCCGAAGTCAAGCACCCGGTGGCGCAGGGCATCGTGCAGTCGCTGTCGGTGTTCATCGACACCATCATCCTGTGCAGCTGCACCGCGCTGATCATCCTGCTCTCGGGCGTCTACCAGCCGGGCATGGAGCAGGCCGGCGTGGTACTGACCCAGAGCGCGGTGGCCAGTGTGGTCGGCGAGTGGGGCCGGGTGTTCGTCACCATCGCACTGCTGCTGTTCGTCTTCACCACGCTGATCTACAACTACTACCTCGGCGAGAACGCCCTGGGCTTCTTCACCGAGAAGCGCTCGCCGGTCATGGTTTATCGCGTGCTGGTGGTCGGCCTGGTGCTCTGGGGCTCGGTGCAGGACCTGGGCACGGTGTTCGCCTTCGCCGACGTCACCATGGGCCTGCTGGCGATCGCCAACCTGGTCGCGGTGACCCTGCTGTTCAAGGTCGGCCTGCGCCTGATGCGCGACTATGACAGCCAGATCCGCGCCGGCATCGAGCAGCCCGTGCTCGACCCGCAGCAGTATGCCGACCTGGACCTCGATCCGGCCGCCTGGCCGGCCGTGGATGCCGCCGCCAGCCGTCCGACCAACGCCTCGGCCGCACCGGCCCGGGCCTGCTGAGCCCGTCATGCCCGGCGCCTGCGCCGGGCAGCCTGCCGGGCCGCCGCTCGCCTTGGCCCCGGCCAGGAAAACCGCTAGGGTCTGTTCCGCTTCGCGCGCGCCGCGCCGGAGCGGCAACGGCCTTGCGCCAAGCCCCCTTCCCAACCCTGCGGCCCTGCGCCGCGCGAGTGAGGACTGCGCGTGAAGCATTCTCCCCAACGGCTGCTGGTGCTCTATACCGGCGGCACCATCGGCATGCAGCAGAGCGCCAGCGGGCTGATGCCCGCCTCCGGTTTCGAGGCGCGGCTGCGCGAGCGCCAGGCCGAGGAACGCGCGCCCCTGCCGGACTGGACGTTCCGCGAGATGCTGCCGCCGCTGGACAGCGCCGACATGCAGCCGCGCCACTGGCTGCAGATGGCCGAAATCATCCGCGCGGCGGTCGAGCACGACGGCTGTGACGCCGTGCTGCTGCTGCACGGCACCGACACCCTGGCCTACAGCGCGGCGGCCCTGTCGTTCCTGCTGCTCGGCCTGCCGGCGCCGGTGCTGCTGACCGGCTCCATGCGCCCGGCCGGCGCCGCGAACAGCGACGCCTGGCCGAACCTGTTCGGCGCCATGCGCGCGCTGCAGGCCGGTCTGGTGCAGGGCGTGCAGCTGTACTTCAACGGCGCGCTGCTGCACGGCGCGCGGGTCAGCAAGCTGCGCAGCGAGGCCTTCGATGCCTTCGCCGAGGCCGCTCGCCCGCGGCTGGCGGCACCGGCCGCCGCGCTCGCACCGGACTACCGCACGCCACGGCGCAACGCCGCGGTGGCGCTGCTGCCGCTGTATCCGGGGGTCGGCGCGGCGCAGGTCGAGGCGCTGCTGGCCGGTGACGTCGAGGCGCTGCTGCTCGAATGCTACGGCAGCGGTACCGGGCCATCGGGCGATGCCGCCTTCATCGCGGCGCTGGAGGCGGCCCATCGCCGCGGCGTGGTGCTGGCGGCGATCAGCCAGTGCCCGGCCGGGCACGTCGAGTTCGGCGTCTATGCCACCGGCAGCCGCCTGCGCCAGGCCGGCGTGGTCAACGGCGGCGGCATGACCCGCGAGGCCGCGCTGGGCAAGCTGTTCGCCCTGCTCGGCGCGGGCCTGCCCCAGGCCGAGGTCGAACGCCTGTTCGCCCGCGACCTGTGCGGCGAACTGGCGGACTGAGCGTCCGCCTGGCTCAGCCGCGCAGCTGGTAGCGCGGGCGCGGCGTGGCCATCGGCAGCGGGCCGTCACCGATCAGGCGGAAAGCGCCGGCCTGCGCATCATAGGCGCGGATCTCGCTGGTGCCGATGTTGTAGACCCAGCCGTGGATGAACAGCTGGCCGCTGGCCAGGCGCGCAGCGACCGACGGGTGGGTGCGCAGGTGGTCGAGCTGGGCGACCACGTTCTCCTCGGTGAGGATGCCCAGGGTGTGCTCGTTGGCGCAGCCGCAGTTCTCCTCCACCACGTGCCGGGCGACCTCGGCGTGGCGCAGCCAGGCCTTGACCGTGGGCATGCGCTGCAGCGGGGCCGGGTCGAGCACCGCCTTCATCGCGCCGCAGTCCGAATGCCCGCAGATGATGATGTGCTGCACGCCGAGCGCCACCACGGCGAACTCGATCGCGGTGGAGACGCCGCCGAGCATCTGCCCGTAGGGCGGCACCACGTTGCCGACGTTGCGGGTGACGAACAGGTCGCCCGGCGAGCTCTGGGTGATCAGCTCGGGAATGATCCGCGAGTCGGCGCAGGTGATGAACATCGCCCGCGGCTTCTGCTCGAAGGCAAGCTTCTCGAACAGCTCGCGCTGTTGCGGATAGACCTCCTCGCGAAAGCGCTTGACCCCGCCGACGATGGCGTCGAGGGCCTGCTGCGCGGTTTCGCTCGTCTTGTCATCGCTCATGTTCGTTTCTCCAAGGACTTCATTCAAAAGGGTGGGACGCGGCGGCGGCACGGCCGGACACCGCGTGCATCAGAAGACCGACCAGTCGATGCGCTGCGACAGCGCCTCCAGCGCCGCCATGCCGATCAGCGAGTTGCCGGCGGCGTTGAGTTCCGGTGACCAGACGCAGACGCTGAAGCGCCCCGGCACCACCGCGACGATGCCGCCACCGACGCCGCTCTTGCCCGGCAGGCCGACCCGGTAGGCGAAGTTGCCGGCCTCGTCGTACAGGCCGCTGGTGGCCATGATCGCGTTGACCTGGCGCGCCTGGCGCGGCGTGAGCACCGCCTCGCCGCTCTGCAGGCAGTGCCCGTCGCGGGCGAGGAAGCCGAAGGCGCGGGCCAGGTCGATGCAGTTCATGCGCAGCGCGCAGTGGTGGAAATAGCTGCGCAGCACCGCCTCGACGTCGTTGTGGAAGTTGCCGAAGGCCTGCATCAGGTAGGCCATCGCCGCGTTGCGCGCCCGGTGCTGGTACTCGGACTCGGCCACCCGCGCATCCGAGACGACGTGCGGGTTGCCGGACAGGTGGCGGACGAAGTCGCGCAGCGAGATCTCCGGGGTGGCGAAGCGCGACTGGTTGATGTCGCAGATCACCAGGGCGCCGGCGTTGATGAACGGGTTGCGCGGCCGGCCGCGCTCGAACTCCAGCTGCACCAGCGAATTGAACGGCTGCCCCGAGGGCTCGTGGCCGAGGCGCTCCCACAGCGACTCGCCGCGGTGGCCGATGGCCTGCACCAGGCTGAACACCTTGGAGATGCTCTGGATCGAGAACGGCGTGCGCGCGTCGCCGGCCGCGAACAGCTCGCCCTCGGCGCTGCACACGGCGATGCCCAGCTGGTCGGGCGCCACGTCGGCCAGCGCCGGGATGTAGTCGGCGACGCGCCCGCGGCCGAGCAGCGGGCGCACCTCGTCGAGTATTTCTTCAAGCAGGGCTTGCATCAGGCAGCTCCATCGGTCCTGGTTCTGCAAGTGGACGCCCTGGGTCCGCCGGCCATCACAGGCGACTCAGAACTTCTCCGGGCGCAGCACCTCGACCTCGGCCAGGTAGCAGACCATGGCGAAGTTCTCGTAGTAGCGCTGGGCCAGGTGCTCGGCGATGCGCTCGGCGATCTCGCGGCTGCAGATCACCTCCAGGCGGATGTTGCCCTCGGTGTCCCAGCCGGCGCTGCGCACGCCGCGGCTGCCGCTGCCGCGGGCGTCCGACAGCGTCCAGCCGGGCGCGCCGAGGGCCTGCAGGTCGACCTCCAGCTTGTGTTCCAGGGCGGCTTCGCAGATCACGGTGAGCAGGGTGCGGGTATGGACGGGCATGTCAGAACCCCCAGGCGATCAGCTGTTCGGCCAGGGCCAGGTACAGCGGGATGCCGATCAGGATGTTGAACGGGAAGGTGATGCCGAGCGACGCGGTCAGCGACAGCGACGGGTTGGCTTCCGGCACCGCCAGGCGCATCGCCGCCGGCACCGCGATGTAGGAGGCGCTGGCCGACAGCGTGGCGAGCATCGCCGTGCCGCCCAGCGACAGCCCCATGAAACGCGCCAGCAGCGCGCCGACCAGCGCGCCGAGCAGCGGCATGAGCAGCGCGAAGGCGGCGAGCTTGATGCCATAGCGCTTGAGCGAACCGAGCTGGCCGGAAGCGATCAGGCCCATCTCCAGCAGGAAGAACGCCAGCACCGGCTTGAACATGCTGGTGTACAGCGGCTCCAGCGGCTTGATCGCCTCCTTGCCGGCGATCGCGCCGATCACCAGGCCGCCGAGCAGCAGCATGATGCTCTTGCCGAGGAAGATCTCGCGGCCCAGCTCCTTCCAGTCGGTGTCCTTCGACACGCCCTTGGCCAGGAGGATGCCGACCAGGATCGCCGGGATCTCGAGGATCGCCACGAACAGCGGCATGTAGCTTTCGAAGAACACCTCGCGCGCCACCAGGTAGGCGACCACCACGGCGAAGGTACCGGCGCTGACCGAGCCGTAGTGCGCGGCCACCGCCGCCGCGTTGATGCGGTCGAAGCGCAGCCCGCGCAGCAGGCCGAAGGCGATCACCGGCAGCACGATGCCCAGCCCCAGCACCAGCAGCGACTGGCCGAGCAGCGCGGCGCTGGCCTGTTCGGCCAGTTCCACGCCGCCGTGCAGGCCGATGGCCAGCAACAGCACGATGGACAGCGTCTCGTAGAGCGCCGGTGGCAGTTTCAGCTCGCTCTTGACGAGCCCAGCCAGCAGGCCGAAGACAAAGAACAGTACGACTGGGTCGATTCCCATCGCTCACTCCGCTAGACGAAATTGCAAGGCAACCTTCCCTGGCCTTCATCCGGCCTGAAAAAAGGGAGCCACCAGGGCTCCCAAGGGACTTTCTTGGAATCAGGCCTCGATCTCTATCAAGACTTCGCCCGGGTTCACCCGGTCACCTTTGCCGACGTGAACCGCCTTCACGGTGCCGGCGATCGGTGCCTGGATCTCGGTCTCCATCTTCATCGCCTCGCTGACCAGCACCGCCTGGCCGGCCTTGACCACGTCGCCTTCCTTGACCAGCACGTCGACCACGTTGCCCGGCATGGTGGTGCTGACGTCGCCCGGCGCACTGGCCTGGCGACGGCCGCCGCCGCTGCCGCCGACGAACTCGTTGAGCGGCTCGAAGACCACCTCTTCCGGCATGCCGTCGATGGACAGGTAGAAGTGGCGCTTGCCCTCGGCCTTGACGCCGACACCGGTGATGTCGACGCGGTAGCTCTCGCCGTGCACGTCGATGACGAACTCGGTGGGCACGCCGCCCTGGGCCGGCGCCGCGGCCACGCCGGGCATCGGCAGCAGCACTTCGGGCTGCAGGGTGCCGGCTTCGCGCTCCTCGAGGAACTTGCGGCCGATGTCCGGGAACATGGCGTAGGTCAGCACGTCCTCCTCGCTCTTGGCCAGTTCGCCGATTTCCTTGCGCAGCTTGGCCAGCTCGGGCTGGAGCAGGTCGGCCGGGCGGCAATCGATGACCTCCTCGCTGCCGATGGCGAGGAAGCGCAGGCGCTCGCAGACCGGCGCCGGCGCCTTGCCGTAGCGGCCCTGCAGGTAGTACTTCACCTCGGTGGTGATGGTCTTGTAGCGCTCGCCGGCGAGCACGTTGAAGAACGCCTGGGTGCCGACGATCTGCGAGGTCGGGGTGACCAGCGGCGGGTAGCCGAGGTCCTTGCGCACCTTGGGAATCTCGGCCAGCACTTCGTCCATGCGGTGCAGCGCGCCCTGCTCCTTGAGCTGGTTGGCGAGGTTGGAAATCATCCCGCCGGGCACCTGGTTGACCTGCACGCGGGTATCGACGCCGGTGAATTCGCTCTCGAACTGGTGGTACTTCTTGCGCACCGCGTAGAAGTACAGGCCGATCTCCTGCAGCAGTTCCAGGTCCAGGCCGGTGTCGTACGGGGTGCCCTTGAACGCGGCGACCATCGACTCGGTGCCCGGGTGGCTGGTGCCCCAGGCCATCGAGGAGATCGCGGTGTCGATGCGGTCGGCGCCGTTCTCCACCGCCTTGAGCTGGCACATGCTGGCCACGCCGGCGGTGTCGTGCGAGTGCACCACCACGTCGAGTTCGGGCAGCGCCGCCTTCAGCGCCTTGACCAGCTCGCCGGTGGCGAAGGGGGTCAAGAGGCCGGCCATGTCCTTGATGGCGATGGAGTCGATGCCCATCGCCGCCATCTGCCGGCCCTGCTCGACGAAGGCTTCGACGGTGTGCACCGGGCTGGTGGTGTAGGCGATGGTGCCCTGGGCGTGCTTGCCGGCCTTCTTCACCGCGCGGATGGCGGTTTCCAGGTTACGCACGTCGTTCATCGCGTCGAAGATGCGGAACACGTCGATGCCGTTCTCCGCGGCCTTGGCGACGAACGCCTCGACCACGTCGTCGCTGTAGTGGCGGTAGCCCAAGAGGTTCTGCCCGCGCAGCAGCATCTGCAGGCGGGTGTTGGGCAGTGCCGCCTTGAGCTGGCGCAGGCGCTCCCAGGGGTCTTCCTTGAGGAAGCGCACGCAGGCGTCGAAGGTCGCGCCACCCCAGACTTCCAGCGACCAGTAGCCGACGCGGTCGAGCTTGTCGCAGATCGGCAGCATGTCCTCGGTACGCATGCGGGTCGCCAGCAGCGACTGGTGGGCATCACGCAGGATGGTATCGGTAACGCTGATTTTCTTGCTCATGGGTGTGGTCCTCACAGGCCTGCGTGGGCGGCGATGGCGGCGGCGATGGCCAGGGCAAGTTCGCCCGGCTTGCGTTTGATCGAGTAGTTCAGCAGTTCCGGATGGTTGTCGACGAAGCTGGTGTTGAACTGCCCGCTGCGGAATTCCGCGTCGGCCAGGATCTGCTGGTAGTAGGTGGCGGTGGTCTTCACGCCCTGCACGCGCATGTCGTCGAGCGCCCGCGAGCCGCGCGCCAGCGCCTCTTCCCAGGTCAGCGCCCAGACGATCAGCTTCAGGCACATCGAGTCGTAGTACGGCGGGATGGTGTAGCCGGTGTAGATCGCCGTGTCGGTGCGTACGCCCGGGCCTCCCGGTGCGTAGTAGCGGGTGATCTTGCCGAAGCAGGGCAGGAAGTTGTTGCGCGGGTCCTCGGCATTGATGCGGAACTGCAACGCATAGCCGCGGTACTGGATGTCTTCCTGCTTGACCGACAGCGGCAGGCCCGAGGCGATGCGGATCTGCTCGCGGACGATGTCGATCCCGGTGATTTCCTCGGTGATGGTGTGCTCGACCTGCACCCGGGTGTTCATCTCCATGAAGTACACTTCGCCATCGGCGAGCAGGAACTCCACGGTGCCGGCGTTCTCGTAGCCCACCGCCTTGGCCGCCTTGACCGCCAGGTCGCCGATGTAGGCGCGCTGCTCGGGGGTCAGCTGCGGGCTGGGGGCGATCTCGATGAGCTTCTGGTTGCGCCGCTGGATCGAGCAGTCGCGCTCGAACAGGTGCACGGTATTGCCGAAGCTGTCGGCGAGGATCTGCGCCTCGATGTGCTTGGGCTCGACGATGCACTTTTCCAGAAACACCTCGGCGCTGCCGAAGGCCTTGGTCGCCTCGGAGATCACCCGCGGATAGGCCTGGGTCAGTTCTTCCTGCGAGTTGCAGCGACGGATGCCACGGCCACCGCCACCGGAGGTCGCCTTGAGCATCACCGGGTAGCCGATGCGCCCGGCTTCGCGCAGCGCCTCCTCGAGGTCGGCGACGTTGCCCTCGGTGCCGGGCGTGCAGGGCACGCCGGCCGCCATCATCGAACGGCGCGCCTCGGTCTTGTCGCCCATGCGGCGGATCACCTCGGCCGAGGGGCCGACGAACTTGATCCCGCGCTGGGCGCAGATCTCCGCCAGCTCGGCGTTCTCGGAGAGGAAGCCGTAGCCCGGGTGCAGCGCGTCGCAGCCGGTCTCCACGGCCAGGTTCACCAGCTTGCGCGGGTTCAGGTAGCCGGCCAGCGGGTCCTCGCCGATGAAATGCGCCTCGTCGGCACGCTTGACGTGCAACGCATGGCGGTCGGCCTCGGAGAACACCGCCACCGAGCGTACGCCCATCTCGGCGCAGGCACGCACGATGCGTACGGCGATTTCCCCGCGGTTGGCGATCAGCAGCTTCTTGATCACGCTGTCTTCCCTCGGATCGATGATCAGGTGGCCCGTAGCGGGCCGGTGGGCGCTCGTGGAGCGCGTTTTTCACCCTACGCCGGCGCTGTCGATCAATAGAAATGAATAATTGTTTGCCCGACCATAAGAAAAGACTTATACAAGCGCAACGACGGTGCCTGAGGCACCCTTCAGCGGATGTTTTCTGATCGTTCGGTCAGCGGAATCGAAGCCGGGAACGGCAACGGAGGAGCCCATGCGGAAGTCCCTGATGCGCATGACCCTGCGCCAGCTGCAGGTGTTCAGCGCGGTCTGCGAGACGCGCTCCTACAGCCGTGCCGCCGAGGAGATGGCCCTGACCCAGCCGGCGGTCAGCTCACAGATCCGCCAGCTCGAGGAGCTGGTCGGCCAGCCGCTGTTCGAGTACGTCGGCCGCAAGCTCTACCTGACCGAGGCGGCCGAGGCGCTGCGCCGGGCCAGCGGCGACATCTTCGGCCGCCTGGAGAGCCTCGACATGCAGCTCTCCGACCTGCGCGGCTCGCTGCAGGGCCAGCTCAACCTGGCGGTGGAATCGAGCGCCAAGTACTTCGTCCCGCACCTGTTCGCCGCCTTCAAGCAGCAGCATCCGGAGGTCGGCCTGCAGCTGACGGTGGTCAACCGCGCCCAGGTGATCAAGCGCCTGGCCGACAACCGCGACGACCTGGTGATCATGTCGCTGATGCCCACCGAGATCGCCCTGGAGTTCCTGCCCTTCCTGAACAACCCGATCATCGCGGTGGCGCCGCCCGAGCACCCGCTGTGCAACGCCGCCAGCCTGACCCTGCAGGACCTCACCGCCTACCCGCTGCTGATCCGCGAGCAGGGCTCGGGCACGCGCAAGGCCTGCGAGGAATACTTCCAGCAGAAGCGTGCGCATTTCGCCCAGACGGTGGAAATCGCCTCGCTGGACGCCCTGCGCGAGGCGGCCATCGCCGGCCTCGGCGTGGCCCTGCTACCGCGCCATGCGGCGAGCCTGGAGCTCGGTCACGGCCTGCTGCGCGAGCTGCCGGTGGAGGAGCTGCCGCTGTACCGCAGCTGGTGCGTGGCGCATGCCCGCGGCAAGCGCCTGAGCCCGGTGGCCCAGGCGTTCTTCGCCTTTATCCGCGACCGCCGCGCGCAGATCAGTGCGCTGGCGACACGCTTCGGCGGTTCTGCGCCCAGGCCTGCTGCGCAGTGAGCGCCGAGGGCTCGGCGAAGGGGTCGAGCAGGGCCTGCAGGCGGCGCTGCTCGGCGTAGCTCTCGATGGCGCGGCGGTAGCGCATGCGACGCACGTCCTGGGCCTTGCGGCGGGCCTTGGCGTCGAGTGGCGAAACGGATTCGTCGATGTTCGGCAGCATGGCGTGTCTCCCGGCGAGAGGTTTCGGGAGTTCCAGCTTCCACCGGCCAGATGACCGGGTGATTGCAGCTTGCCGACAGGCCGATGACCGCGGCGCAGCGGTCGCCGCGGCGCGCCTCAGTCGTCGTGCTTCACCGTCTTGGGCGACAGGCGCAGGCTGCGCAGGCTGCGCTTGACGCTCTTGAGGTGGTTGACCAGGCTCGGCCCACGCGCCATGGCCACGCCCATCGCCAGCACGTCGATCACCACCAGGTGGGCGATGCGCGAGGTCAGCGGCGTGTAGATCTCGGTGTCTTCCTGCACGTCGATCGCCAGGTTGATGGTCGCCAGCTCGGCCAGCGGCGTCTGGCTCGGGCACAGGGTGATCAGCGTGGCGCCGGTCTCGCGGACCACGTTGGCGGTGATCAGCAGGTCCTTGGAACGCCCGGACTGCGAGATGCAGATGGCCACGTCTGACGGCTTGAGCGTCACCGCCGACATCGCCTGCATGTGCGGGTCCGAGTAGGCCGCCGCCGAGAGCAGCAGGCGGAAGAACTTGTGCTGCGCGTCGGTGGCCACCGCGCCGGAGGCGCCGAAGCCGTAGAACTCCACCCGCTCGGCGCGGGCGATGGCCGTCACGGCGCGCTCCAGGGCCTGGGGGTCGAGGCGCTCGCGCACCTCCATCAGGGTGTGCAGGGTGGTGTCGAAGATCTTCTGGCTGATGTCGCCGATGGCGTCCTGCTCGCTGATCGAGAACTGCCCGAAGCTGGCCCCGGCGGCCAGGCTCTGCGCCAGCTTGAGCTTGAGGTCCTGGAAGCCCAGGCAGCCGATGGCGCGGCAGAAACGCACGATGGTCGGCTCGCTGACGCCGACGGTGTGCGCCAGGTCGGCCATGGAACTGTGCATGACCGCCGCCGGGTCGAGCAGCACGTGATCGGCGACCTTGAGCTCCGATTTGCGCAGCTGGCTTCGGGATTGGGCGATGTGTTGCAGCAGGTTCACAGGGCGGGCTCGCTATGATCGGCTGGCGACCGCCGGGCGCAGCGCGTCCGGCCACCCGGCCAGCGGGTTGTAGTGGGTCGGTAGTTATACTACAAGCCCTCTGCCGGCGCCCAACAATCCGGCCGTTTTTTGCCCACTTACGCACCTGGAGTGATGCCGTGTCGATTTCCTGTGACATGCTCGTGTTCGGCGGGACCGGTGACCTGGCTCTGCACAAGCTGATCCCCGCGCTCTACCACCTGCATCGCGAGGGCCGCCTGCACCGCGACGTGCGCATCCTCGCGCTGGCACGCAAGAAGCTCGATCGTGCCGCCTACCTGGCCCTGGCCGAGCGCCACTGTCGCGCCCAGGTGGCCCGTGGCGACTTCACCACCGAGGCCTGGCAGGCCTTCGCCGAGCGCCTGGACTACCTGCCGCTGGACGCCACCCAGCGCAGCGAATTCGTCCGCCTGGCACACCATCTGGGCCGCAGCGGCAACCGTGTGCGGGTCTACTACCTGGCCACCGCGCCGGACCTCTTCGAGCCCATCGCCAGCCACCTGGAAAGCGCCGGGCTGGCCGACCCGCAGGCGCGCATCGTGCTGGAGAAGCCGATCGGCCACTCGCTGGAATCGGCGCAGGCGATCAACGCCGCCATCGGCCAGGTGTTCGCCGAGCCGCGCATCTATCGCATCGACCACTACCTGGGCAAGGAGACGGTGCAGAACCTCATGGCGCTGCGCTTCGCCAACGCGCTGTTCGAGCCGATCTGGCGCGCCGGGCACATCGAGCACGTGCAGATCACCGTGGCCGAGACCCTCGGCGTGGAAAACCGCGGCAGCTACTACGACCACGCCGGTGCCATGCGCGACATGCTGCAGAACCACCTCTTGCAGCTGCTCTGCCTGGTGGCGATGGAGGCGCCGGTGCGCTTCACCGCCGAGGCGGTGCGCAACGAGAAGGTCAAGGTGCTCGAGGCGCTCAAGCCGGTCACCGGCATGGACGTGCAGGACAAGACCGTGCGCGGCCAGTACGGCGCCGGCCGCATCGGCGGCCAGGAGGTGTCGGCCTACTACTTCGAGGCCAACGTCGACAACGACAGCGACACCGAGACCTTCGTCGCGGTGCAGGCCGAGATCGACAACTGGCGCTGGGCCGGCGTGCCCTTCTACCTGCGCACCGGCAAGCGCATGGCGCGCAAGCGCTCGGAGATCATCATCACCTTCAAGCCGGTGCCGCACATGCTGTTCAAGAAGGGCGAGGTCAACCGCCTGGTGATCCGCCTGCAGCCGGACGAATGCATCAGCCTGCAGCTGATGGCCAAGGCGCCGGGCAAGGGCATGCAGCTCGAGCCGGTGGAGCTGGATCTGAACCTGGCGCATGCCTTCAGCAGCACCCGGCGCTGGGACGCCTACGAGCGCCTGCTGCTGGACGTGATCGAGGGCGACTCGACGCTGTTCATGCGCCGCGACGAGGTAGAGGCGGCCTGGCGCTGGGTCGATCCGATCCTCAAGGGCTGGCAGGGCCACTACCGCAAGCCGCGCCCCTACCCGGCCGGCGAGGACGGTCCCGAGCAGGCCCGCCAGCTGCTCGAACGCCATGGCCACCAGTGGTGGCACTGAACTTGCGCCGCATATCGCCGTGAACTCCCATGGCAGACGGCCTGCAACTTCCCGCGAGGCGGCCAAGTTGCACCGCGCAACTTCCTGCACCACTCGACATATCGAGAAAATATTCACGCACCTGAATAGCCGCCGAACTTCGCCGATGCGCATGCGCTGCCAGCGAAGTTCAGCGGGCGATATTTGCCGGCGTCCAGCACGCCGGCCAGGTGCCCCCGCGGCCGCGCTCGACGGCCATGCCGGACGCCCCTGGCAACGCTCCTGAATTTCCTTGAAAGCCTTGCAATACAAGGCCTGCAGCCCGTTCGCCCGGTCATCCTGGCAGCCACCTCGACGCCGCCCGGACGCGCCCGCACCCATCGCCGGGAACCCCGAGCGCAAACTGCACTCGAACTAACCCGCATAACTAGCTGAAACTTCGCCGTCATCGGCCAATATCCGCGGCGCATTCACGACCCTCTCGGGAAGTTGAGGGTTGAGAAAACTTTGCGGATATGCCTACCCTAAAAAGGAATTCAATCAACAACCCAAAAGGCATTGTTTTGAGTTTCACCACCGTACTGCTCCGTCGTCCAACCGACGGCGACGGTTACCCCCTTCATCAGCTGGTGGCGCGCTGCCAGCCCCTCGATAGCAACTCGGTGTACTGCAACCTGCTGCAGTGTTCCGACTTCGCCGATACCGCCATCGCCGCCGAGACCGCCGAAGGTCAGCTGGTCGGTTTCATCTCCGGTTATCGCCCACCGCAACGCCCGGACACCCTGTTCGTCTGGCAGGTGGCCGTGGACGGCTCGATGCGTGGCCAGGGCCTGGCCCTGCGCATGCTGCTGGCACTGGTCGGCCGGGTCGCCCGGGCACACGACGTGCGCTACCTGGAAACCACCATCTCGCCGGACAACGGCGCGTCCCAGGCGCTGTTCCGCCGCGCCTTCGCCCGCCTCGGCGTCGAGGCGCAGACGCGCACGCTGTTCGGCCGCGACAGCCACTTCGCCGGCAAGCACGAGGACGAGGTGCTCTATCGCGCCGGTCCGTTCGACATTTCCCGACTCGAAGAAGAGCTCAAGGAGCCCGCATGAAAACTTTCGAACTCAGAGAATCCAAGGTTCGCAGCTACTGCCGTTCCTTCCCCGTCATCTTCAAGCAGGCCCGCGGCGCCGAACTGATCACCGCCGACGGCAAGCACTACATCGACTTCCTCGCCGGTGCCGGCACGCTGAACTACGGGCACAACCACCCGCAGCTCAAGCAGGCGCTGCTCGACTACATCGAAGGGGACGGCGTGACCCACGGCCTGGACATGTACACCGCGGCCAAGGAGCGCTTCCTCGAGACCTTCGCCCGGCTGATCCTCGAGCCGCGCGGCATGGCCGACTACCGCATGCAGTTCACCGGCCCGACCGGCACCAACGCGGTGGAAGCGGCGCTGAAGCTGGCGCGCAAGGTCACCGGGCGCAGCAACGTCATCAGCTTCACCAACGGCTTCCACGGCTGCAGCATCGGCGCCCTGGCGGCGACCGGCAACCAGCATCACCGCGGCGCCTCCGGCACCGGCCTGGCGGACGTCAGCCGCATGCCCTACGCCAACTACTTCGGCGACAAGACCAACACCATCGGCATGATGGACAAGCTGTTGTCCGACCCGTCCAGCGGCATCGACAAGCCGGCCGCGGTGATCGTCGAGACGGTGCAGGGCGAGGGCGGCCTGAACGTCGCCTCGGCCGAGTGGATGCGCAAGCTGGAAAAGCTCTGCCTCAAGCACGGGATGCTGCTGATCGTCGACGACATCCAGGCCGGCTGCGGCCGCACCGGCAGCTTCTTCAGCTTCGAGGAGATGGGCATCAAGCCGGACATCGTCACCCTGTCCAAGTCGCTGTCCGGCTACGGCCTGCCGTTCGCCATGGTGCTGCTGCGCCAGGAGCTGGACCAGTGGCAGCCGGGCGAGCACAACGGCACCTTCCGCGGCAACAACCACGCCTTCGTCACCGCCGCCGCGGCGCTCGAGCACTTCTGGCAGACCGATGAGTTCTCCGGCAGCGTGAAGGCCAAGGGCAAGCGCATCGCCGACGGCATGCAGCGCATCATCCGCCGCCACGGCCCGGATTCGCTGTTCCTCAAGGGCCGCGGAATGATGCTCGGCATCAGCTGCCCGGACGGCGAGATCGCCGCCGCGGTGTGCCGCCAGGCGTTCGCCGACGGCCTGGTGGTCGAGACCAGCGGCGCCCACAGCGAAGTGGTCAAGTGCCTCTGCCCGCTGGTGATCAGCGAGGCGCAGATCGACAAGGCGCTGAACATCCTGGACAAGGCCTTCGCCGCCGTGATGGGCGAGCAGGCTGCCAACCAAGCTTCCTGAGGACACCGCGATGATCGTCAGAACCCTGGCCGAGTGCGAAAAGACCGAGCGCAAGGTCCACAGCCAGACCGGTACCTGGGACAGCACGCGCATGCTGCTCAAGGACGACAAGGTCGGCTTCTCCTTCCACATCACCACCATCTACGCCGGTAGCGAGACCCACATCCACTACCAGAACCACTTCGAGGCGGTGTACTGCATCAGCGGCAATGGCGAGATCGAGACCATCGCCGACGGCAAGATCTACCGGATCGAGCCGGGCACGCTCTACGTGCTCGACCAGCACGACGAGCACCTGCTGCGCGGCGGCAGCGAGGACATGAAGCTGGCCTGCGTGTTCAACCCGCCGCTCAATGGCCGCGAAGTCCACGACGCAAGCGGTGTCTATCCGCTGGAGGCCGAAACCCTCGCCTGAGCGAGGCGCGGGGCGCCCCGGCGCCCCGCCCAGATATAAAGGAGGACCACATGCGCAGCGCAGCAGACGACCTGTACCCCTCGCGCCACGAAGACCAGCCGCGCTGGCAGGAGCGCCTGGACCCGGTCGTGTACCGCAGCGACCTGGAGCACGCGCCCATCGCCGCCGAGTCGATCCAGCGCTTCGAGCGCGACGGCTACCTGGTCATCCCCGGGCTGTTCAGCGCCGACGAGGTCGCGCTGTTTCGCGCCGAACTCGAGCGCATGCGCCAGGACCCGGCGGTGGCCAGCTCCGGCAAGACCATCCAGGAACCCGACAGCGGCGCGATCCGCTCGGTGTTCGCCATCCACAAGGACAACGCCCTGTTCGCCCGCGTCGCGGCGGACGAGCGCATCGCCGGCATCGCTCGCTTCATCCTCGGCGGCGACGTGTATGTCCATCAGTCGCGGATGAACTTCAAGCCCGGCTTCAAGGGCAAGGAGTTCTACTGGCACTCGGATTTCGAGACCTGGCACGTCGAGGACGGCATGCCGCGCATGCGCTGCCTGTCGTGCTCGATCCTGTTGACCGACAACTCGCCGCACAACGGCCCGCTGATGCTGATGCCCGGCTCGCACAGGCACTACGTGCGCTGCGTCGGTGCCACGCCGGAGAACCACTACGAGAAGTCGCTGCGCAAGCAGGAGATCGGCGTGCCCGACGAGAACAGCCTGGCCGAGCTGGCCAGCCGTTTCGGCATCGACTGCGCCACCGGCCCGGCCGGCAGCGTGGTGTTCTTCGACTGCAACACCATGCACGGCTCCAACGGCAACATCACCCCCAGCGCGCGCAGCAACCTGTTCTACGTCTACAACCATGTGGATAATGCCGTGCAGGCTCCGTTCTGCCAGCAGGCACCCCGCCCGGCGTTCGTCGCCGAGCGCGAGGACTTCACCGCGCTGCGTATCGAGCCGCAAAGGTATCTCTGACGCCCGCGGGTTCGTCTGATCGACGAGCCCCGCTCTCCTCTGCCGCCCAGGGTCGCCGACCCCGGGCCAGGGATGACTCTCACCAAGGTTGTCGACTGCACGAGCGCCACCTGCGCCCGGCCCCGTCCACGGCCTGCAGAACCGGACGCAACGAAACGATGCACACCGTAGAAAAGATCGGCGGCACCTCGATGAGCCGCTTCGAGGAAGTCCTCGACACCATCTTCATCGGCCCCCGCGAAGGCGACGCGCTGTACCAGCGCATCTTCGTCGTCTCGGCCTACAGCGGCATGACCAACCTGCTGCTCGAGCACAAGAAGACCGGCGAGCCGGGCGTCTACCAACGCTTCGCCGACGCGCAGAACGAGGAAGCCTGGCGCGACAGCCTGGAGCAGGTGCGCCAGCGCATGCTGGAGAAGAACGCCGAGCTGTTCGCCGGCGAGTTCGAGCTGCATGCCGCCAACCAGTTCATCAACAAGCGCATCGACGATGCCGCCGAGTGCATGCACAGCCTGCACAAGCTGTGCAGCTACGGGCACTTCCAGCTCTCCGAGCACCTGATGAAGGTGCGCGAGATGCTCGCCTCCCTCGGCGAGGCGCACAGCGCCTTCAACTCGGTGCTGGCGCTCAAGCAGCGCGGCGTCAGCGCGCGCCTGGCCGACCTCACCGGCTGGCACCGCGACAGCCCGCTGCCGTTCGAGGAGATGATCCGCACCAGCTTCGACGGCATCGACTTCAGCCGCGAACTGGTGGTCGCCACCGGCTACACGCACTGCAGCGAAGGCCTGATGAGCACCTTCGACCGCGGCTACAGCGAGATCACCTTCGCCCAGATCGCCGCCGCCACCGGCGCCCGCGAGGCGATCATCCACAAGGAGTTCCACCTCTCCTCGGCCGACCCGAACCTGGTCGGCGCCGACAAGGTGGTGACCATCGGCCGCACCAACTACGACGTCGCCGACCAGCTGTCGAACCTCGGCATGGAGGCGATCCATCCGCGCGCGGCCAAGACCCTGCGCCGTGCCGGCATCGAGCTGCGCATCAAGAACGCCTTCGAGCCGCACCACGCCGGCACCCTGATCAGCCAGGACTACAAGAGCGAGAAGCCCTGCGTGGAGATCATCGCCGGGCGCAAGGACGTCTTCGGCATCGAGGTGTTCGACCAGGACATGCTCGGCGACGTGGCCTACGACATCGAGATCACCAAGCTGCTCAAGCAGCTCAAGCTCTACGTGGTGAACAAGGACTCGGACGCCAACAGCATCACCTACTACGCCTCCGGCTCGCGCAAGCTGATCAACCGCGCCGCGCGGCTGATCGAGGAGCAGTACCCGGCGGCCGAGGTCAGCGTGCACAACGTGGCCATCGTCTCGGCGATCGGCTCGGACCTCAAGGTCAAGGGCATCCTCGCCAAGACCGTCGCCGCGCTGGCCGAGGCCGGCATCAGCATCCAGGCGGTGCACCAGTCGATCCGCCAGGTGGAGATGCAGTGCGTGGTCAACGAGGAGGACTACGACGCCGCGGTCGCCGCGCTGCACCGCGCGCTGATCGAGCCGGAGAACCATGGCGACGTGATCGCCGCCGCCTGATCGCCGCCATCGCCAGACGCCGGGCCCGGTTCCGCCGCGCCCGGCGTCTGGCTGTCCGGCCGCTGGCGATTCGTCGCCGCCGCAGCGTGCGGGGCGCACGCTGCGGCGTTCGGCGGTAGAATCGCCGCTTTTCCGCCCCGCCGAGTCACCGCGCCATGTCCACCGCCTTCCGCCCCGAACTGCTGTCGCCCGCCGGCACGCTGAAATCCATGCGCTACGCCTTCGCCTACGGCGCCGACGCGGTCTACGCCGGGCAGCCGCGCTACAGCCTGCGCGTGCGCAACAACGAGTTCGACCACGCCAACCTCAAGCTCGGCATCGACGAGGCCCACGCGCTGGGCAAGCAGTTCTACGTGGTGGTCAACATCGCCCCGCACAACGCCAAGCTCAGGACCTTCATCAAGGATCTGGAGCCGGTGGTGGCGATGGGCCCGGACGCGCTGATCATGTCCGATCCGGGGCTGATCATGCTGGTGCGCCAGCATTTTCCGCAGCAGACCATCCACCTCTCGGTGCAGGCCAACGCGGTGAACTGGGCGACGGTGAAGTTCTGGGAAAGCCAGGGCGTGTCGCGGGTGATCCTCTCGCGCGAGCTATCGCTGGAGGAGATCGGCGAGATCCGCGAACAGGTGCCGGGCATGGAGCTGGAAGTCTTCGTCCACGGCGCGCTGTGCATGGCCTATTCCGGCCGCTGCCTGCTGTCGGGCTACATCAACAAGCGCGACCCCAACCAGGGCACCTGCACCAACGCCTGCCGCTGGGAATACAAGACCCACGAGGCCAAGGAAGACGAACTCGGCAACGCGGTGCACCTCTATGAGCCGATCGCCGTGCAGCCGGCCGAAACGGCGCCGACCCTCGGCGTCGGCGCGCCCACCGACCAGGTATTCCTGCTCGAGGATGTCACGCGCCCCGGCGAGTTCATGGAGGCCACCGAGGACGAGCACGGCACCTACATCATGAACTCCAAGGACCTGCGCGCCGTGCAGCACGTCGAGCGCCTGGTGCAGATGGGCGTGCACTCGCTGAAGATCGAGGGCCGCACCAAGAGCCACTACTACGTGGCGCGCACCGCGCAGGTCTACCGCAAGGCGATCGACGATGCGGTGGCCGGCCGGCCGTTCGACAAGTCGCTGATGGACACCCTCGAATCGCTGGCCCACCGCGGCTACACCGAGGGCTTCCTGCGCCGCCACGTGCACGATGAGTACCAGAACTACGAACGCGGCTTCTCGCTCTCCGAGCGCCAGCAGTTCGTCGGCGAACTGACCGGCGAGCGGCGCAACGGCCTGGCCGAGGTCAAGGTGAAGAACCGCTTCGCGGTCGGCGACAAGCTGGAGCTGATGACCCCGCAGGGCAACCTCAACCTGCGCCTGGAAAGGCTGCAGAACAGCCGCGGCGAGGCCATCGAGGTCGCCCCCGGCGACGGCCACACCGTCTACCTGCCGGTGCCCGAAGGCGTCGAGCTGGCCTACGGCCTGCTGATGCGCGAGCTCGACGGCGGCAGCACCCGCGGCTGATCAACCGGCGGCGAAGCGCACCCGGGCATTGACCTGGCCGTCGCCGACGCGCTCCAGGCTGACCTCGGCCAGGCGCACGCCGAGTGCCTGCAGCTCGTCGAACCAGCGCAGCAAGAGCGCTGCCGAGGCGCCCGGCAGGCTGACCTGCAGGCTGCCGTCGGCGCCGTTGTCGAAGCTCTCGATCAACAGGTTGCTCTGCTGCGCGCTCTGGGTGATCAGCCCCTGCAGCTGGTCGGGCGCCAGGCTCGGCGCCTCGCTGCTGCCGCCCAGCTGGCGGGCCAGGTCGGTGTTCTGCTCCAGGTAACGGTGCAGGTCGCGCTGGGCCAGATAGCTGTCGCGCGCCTGCTGCGCGGCGCGTTCGGCCGGCAGCCACAGCCAGAGCCAGAACAGCACGCCCAGCAGGAACGCGGCGAGCAGGCCGAGGGCCAGGCGCTCGCGCGGCGCCAGGCGCTGCCAGCGTTGCCACAGCGGCGAGTCGGCCAGGCGCACGGTCAGTTGCTGCGCAAGGTTCATGCACCACCTCCAATCACCACCCGGGCACTGACACCGGCGCCGTCGCGACTGGCCGAGCCGAGCTGCACGGCTTGCCCGGCCTGCGCCAGCTGCTGGCGCAACTGCTCCAGCGCGGCGAAGTCGCCGGCCTGCACCTGCAACGCCAGGTCGCCGCGGTCCTCGTTGTAGTCCACCTGGCTCACCGTCACCGGAGTGCCCTCGGCGAGGGCGTTGGCGACGTGCTCGAGCAGGCGCAGGAAACCGGCCTGGCCGCCGGCGCCGCGGCTGAGGTGGTCGGTGAACTGCGCGCGCAGGTCGACGATGCGGGTGTCCTGCGGGAACAGCTCGCGGTACAGCGCCAGGCTGGCCTCGCCGTAGGCCTCGGCCTGGCGGTCGAAGTACCAGCCCTGGGCCAGGTTGAAGCCCAGTTGCACCACCAGGATCAGCCCGAGGGTGGCCAGCAGCGGCTTCCAGTAGCTAAGGCCGCTGCCGCCGAGTTCGACGGCGAACTCGCCCTGGGCGAGGTTGACGGCCGCCGCGCGGTGGGTGGCCAGCAGGCGGTAGGGCTCCTCGAGCGGCTGGTAGTCGTCCACCAGCGGCGGCGCGGCGGCGGCATCGCCGTGGGCGTGACGCGGCGCCGGGCAGCCCTCGGCGAGCAGCGGCCACTGCGTGGCGGCGAACGCCAGGCGCGGCTCGGGGCTGCCGCCAAGCAGCCCGCGCTCGCCGATCAGCAGCAGCTGGGTGGCCTCGCGCGGCAGCAGGTCGGCATCGACATGGATCGCGACGACCGACAGGCCCTGCGCGCGCAGGTCTTCCAGCCAGCCGGCGAGCAGCTGGCGGCGGATGGCGATGACCCGGTAGCGGCCATCCTCGAGCACCTCGCCGAGGCTCAGGTGCAGCTCGTCGACACTCTCGGCGAGCAGTTCCTCGGCGGCATAGGCCAGCGCCTGCGCCAGCCAGCGCGCCTTGCGCGTCGGCAGGGCGACGGCGAAGGCGCTGCAGCACTCGATCGGCACGACCAGGCTGAGCGCCGCAGGCGCCGCCGCCGCGACCTCGGCCAGGTGCACCTGGCGGGCCGGGCCTTCGGCAGGCAGCCAGCAGACCGGCGTCGCCTCGGCGAGGCGCGCCGGGCAGTCGGCCGGCAGGAACAGGCAATCCATGGTCAGGGCTCTCCTTCTGCGGATGTGGCGGGCAGCCGCGGCGGCTGCCCGAGGTTGCGCCAGAGTACGCGGACGCCGCCGTCCTGCTCGCGCTGCAGCAGGCTGACCAGCGCCAGGCGGCGGTCGCCCAGGTGCACTTCGCTGGTGACCTGGAAGAATTGACTGCCAACGGCGATGGCGGTGCCCTGCAGCGTCGTCCCGGCCATGGCCGGCTGGGCGAGGAAGGCGGCGGTGTCGGTGAACGGCGCGCTGTTGCGCTGCACCACCAGCGCCTCGGCGGCACCCGGGGTGAGCGCGTCGCCGAGGCTGGACAGCACCAGCGCGCTGGCCGTGTTGACGTTCAGCACGGCCTCGTCGGGCAACGCGGCGACATGCGGCGCCAGGCGCTGGAAGTCCTCCTCGCGCATGCCCAGCAACAGGCGCAGCTCGGAGAGATCGAACAGCCGGCGGTTGGCCGCGCGATAGGGCGTCTCAGCCAGCTGGTAGGCGCCGTCCTCGGCCCCCTCGGCGGCGCTCGGCTCCTGGTCGGCGTCCAGCCAGTCCACCAGCCGCTCGGCATAGGGCTCGCTGATCTGCAGCCGGGCGAGCAGACGGCGGAACTGCTCGACGCCGGCCGCATCGGCCTGGCCGTTCTTCACCAGGCTGTTGAGGTTGAAGCGCCCGGCCAGGTCCTCGATGCGCAGGCGGATCTCGCCGCCATCCACCGCGTAGGCCGGCCGCGGCTGCGCCCAGGCTTCGCCCGGATGGTCG
The DNA here is from genome assembly GCF_021726475.1 of Pseudomonas oligotrophica. Lineage (GTDB taxonomy): Bacteria > Pseudomonadota > Gammaproteobacteria > Pseudomonadales > Pseudomonadaceae > Stutzerimonas > Stutzerimonas oligotrophica. The sequence goes on along the minus strand of NZ_JAKJRU010000001.1, from coordinate 436,544 downwards.
ATGCCGGCGTTCTGCTGGCCGCCGTCGCGCAGGTCGCGGCGCAGGATCGCCGCCGCCAGCGCCTCGCCACCGAGCGCGTAGTGCCAGGCCTGGCGCGCCTGCAGCTGGTTGCCGGCGACGCGGATGGCCAGCTGCTGGCGGGCGACCATGCTGGCGCTGACCACCGTGACCAGCGCCACCACCAGCAGCACGGTGATCAGCGCCACGCCCCGCTGCGCCCTCATTGCGGCACCACCCCGGGCGGCTCCGGCGCGCCTTCGTCGGGCGAGCCGGGCACGCCTTCGGCGCCCGGCAGCTGCACCTGGCTCTGCTGCGACGGCGGGTCGGGCAGGCGCAGCAGGCGGCTGATGCGCCCGTAGCGCGGCACCTCGAGCACCAGCTCGACGGCGCGAGGCAGGCGCTCGGCGGCATCCTGCGTGCCGCCGCGGCCGAACTCGAACGGCGGCCATTCCTCGTGCCAGGCGCCGTTCTCGTCGAGGTAGCGCAGCTGCATGGCAGTCACTTGGTCGAGCACCCGTTGCACCCGCGGCGCGCTGTCCAGGTCGCGGTCGAGCACCACCCAGTAGAGCCGCTCGAGGCGTTCGCCCGCCAGCCGCCAGCGCACCCGCTGCAGGTTGGCGCGGGTCAGCCCGGTGGGGTTGCGCCAGCCGCTGCGGGTCAGCTCCAGCAGCGGCGCACCGTCCTCGCCCTCGGCCTGGCCGATGAAGGTATTGGCCTCGTCGCCGAAGCCGTCGCGGATCGGCCGCGGCGCGACCTGCTGCAGGTCGCGCTCGAACAGCCAGACCGCCCGGCTCAGGGTGCGCAGGCGCTGCTCCTGGGCGGCGGTGGCCTGGTCGCTCTGCAGCACCGCTTCGAGCATGCGGTAGGTGCCCAGGCCAAGCAGCGCGAACAGGGCGATGGCGATCAGCAGTTCGAGCAGGGTGAACCCGGCGGCGCGGCGCGACGGCATCTCAGCGCACCCCGATGAAGCCGGACAGGCTGGTCACCGCGCGCTCGCGCAGTGGACGATTGCTGCGCCGGCGCTCGGCCAGCGCGACCCAGACGGTGACCTGCAGCAGGTCGGGATCGGCCCCGGCACGCACCTCGCTCAGGGTCTGCCACTGGCGCCCGGCGTATTCCAGCTCGGTCGTTTCACGCCCGGGCGCTGGCGGCGTGTCCTGCAGCTGCAGCTCGGTGATCCGGTTGTCGGCGATCCAGCTGGCCAGGGTCAGCTCCTCCAGCCGCGCCGCGTTGCTCGTGCTGCGCCCGGCGGCGGTCAGCACCACCGCCGAGACCATGGCGAAGATCGCCAGCGCCACCAGCACTTCGAGCAGGGTGAAGCCGCCGGCTCTGGCGGCCGCGCGCGTCATCGGCGCGCCTCCAGGCGCTCGGCCTGTGGCAGGCGCAGGCCGTCGCTGGCCAGGCGCCAGGCGTTGCCGCCGGTGCGGCGCTCGGCCAAGCGCAGGGTGAACGGCGACAGCTCGCCGCTGGAGAGCACCAGCAGCTGCGGCTCCAGCCGTGGGCCGCGCCGACGCCGGGCCGGTTCGTCCTCGCGCGACAGGCCGGCGCGGTCGTCCTCGCCACCGGCCGGCGCGACCAGGCGCAGTGGCTCGCCGTCGAGTTCCAGCTCCAGGCGCATCCAGTCCGGCAGTTGGCGGCCGCGCACACGCTCCGCCTCGTACCAGCGGCCGTCGCCCTCGTCATAGCGCAGCACCCGGTAGCCGTGCTCGCCGATCAGCAGGCCGTACTCGCGGCTGTCCAGCACGGCTTCGTCGGAGAGCACGCCGATCAGCGCCGCCAGGCGCCGCGCCTCTTCCTGCAGCTCGCGCGAGCTGCTCGAACTGCCGCTGGCCAGCACCGCCAGGCCGACCAGGATGCCGAGCAGCACCAGCACCACCAGCAGTTCGATCAGGGTGAAGGCGCGGGCGCGCCGGCGCATGCGTCAGAGGTCCCAGTTGCCGATGTCGGCGTTCAGCTCCGAACCGCCGGGCTTGCCGTCGGCACCGTAGGAGAACAGGTCGTAGGCACCCTTGGTGCCGGGCGCCAGGTACTGGTAGTCGTTGCCCCAGGGGTCCTTGGGCAGGCGCTTGAGGTAACCGTCGGCGTTCCAGTTGCGCGGCTGCGGGTTGCCGGACGGCTTGCTCACCAGCGCGTCCAGCCCCTGCTGGGTGCTCGGGTAGCTGAAGTTGTCCAGCTTGTACATGTCCAGCGCCGCGGCGATGGCCTTGATGTCGCCCTTGGCGACGGTGACCTTGGCCTGGTCCGGCCGGCTCATCACCTGCGGCACCACCAGCGCGGCGAGGATGCCGAGGATGACCACCACCACCATGATCTCGATGAGGGTGAAGCCCCCCTGCCTGCGTCGTTGCAACTTCATTCGTGGTTACCCCACCAGTTGGTTGAGAGAAAGGATCGGCATCAGGATCGCCAGCACGATGACCAGCACCACCGCGCCCATGAACACCAGCATGAACGGCTCGAACAGGCCGACCAGCAGGGCGATCTGCGCGGCCAGGTCGTTCTCCTGGTTGCGCGCGGTACGCGCCAGCATCTGGTCCAGTTCGCCGGACTTCTCCCCGCTGGCGATCATGTGCAGCATCATCGGCGGGAACTCGCCGGTGGCCTCCAGCGCGCGGGTCAGGCTCGAGCCCTCGCGCACCTTCTGCGCCGCCTCGACCACGCGGTCGCGGATGCGCAGGTTGGCGATCACCGCGGCGGCGATCGACAGCGCCTCGACCAGCGGCACGCCGCTGCGCGTGAGGATCGCCAGGGTCGAGGCGAAGCGTGCGGTGTTGGTCGCCCGGCTCAGCCGGCCGACCAGTGGCAGGCGCAGCAGCAGGGCATCCCAGCGCCGGCGCAAGGCCGGGTCACGCAATGCGGCGCGCAGGCCCAGCACGCCGGCGACCAGCACGAGGACGATGAGCCAGCCCCAGCTCTTGACCAGGTTGCTGGCGGCGATCAGCCCGCGGGTCAGCGCCGGCAGCTCCTGGCCGGTGTTGACGAAGACCTTGACCACGTCGGGCACCACATAGCCGAGCAGCAGCGAGACGATCGCCAGCGAGGCGACCAGCAGGATCACCGGGTAGAGCAGCGCCAGCTGGATCTTCTGCCGCGACTGCTGGCGCTGGTCGGTGTAGTCGGCGAGCTGGTCGAGCACCAGGCCCAGGTGCCCGGCATGCTCGCCGGCGGCGACGGTGGCGCGGTACAGCTCGGGAAAGGCCGATGGGTATTCGCGCAGCGCCGCGGCCAGGCTGTGGCCTTCCATCACCCGCGCGCGCACCGCCAGCAGCATCGACTTGATCTTCGCCGAACTCGACTGCGCCGCCGCAGCGCGCAGCGCTTCCTCGATCGGCAGCGCGGCCTGCACCAGGGTCGCCAGCTGGCGGGTGACCAGCGCCAGGTCGCGCGCCGACAGCCCGCGACCGAAGCTGAAGCTGCCGCCGCTGACATCCTCCTTGGACCTGGCCTGCTTCACCTCCAGCGGCGCCCATTGCCGGTCGCGCAGCAGCTGGCGCGCCTGGCGCGGGCTGTCGGCCTCGATCAGGCCCTTCTGCTGGCGCCCACGCGGGTCGAGGGCGAGGTATTCGAAGGCGGCCATCAGACGGGCTCCCACAGGGCGGGTTCGCGGTCGAGACCGCTCCCACACAGGCGGCGGCAGCACCGATCGGTAGGAGCGGCCTTGGCCGCGCAGGAGCCCGCAAACGGCGCCGATTGCCGATCACCCAGCCGCCGCAGCGGGCGGCCAGGCCCGATCAGGCCCTCCTGCCAGGGCCCGCGCGGGTCGAGGGCGAGGTATTCGAAGGCGGCCATCAGGCGGGCTCCCACAGGGCGGGTTCGCGGTCGAGACCGCTCCCACACAGGCAACGGCAGCACCGATCGGTAGGAACGACCTTGGCCGCGCAGGAGCCCGCAAAGGGCGCCGATTGCCGATCACCCAGCCGCCGCAGCGGGCGGCCAGGCCCGATCAGGCCCTCCTGCTGGCGCCCGCGCGGGTCGAGGGCGAGGTATTCGAAGGCGGCCATCAGACGGGCTCCCACAGGGCGGGTTCGCGGTCGAGACCGCTCCCACACAGGCGGCGGCAGCACCGATCGGTAGGAGCGGCCTTGGCCGCGAACGGCGCCGCCGCGCCGCTTCGCCCAGGCTGCCGATGCCCCTGCAGGCGAGCCGGAAACACCCTCATCCCCTCATTCCTCACGGGTCACCCGCAACACTTCCTCGATGGTGGTCACGCCCTCGCGCACCTTGCGCATGCCGTCCTCGCGGATGCCCGGGCCGAGTTCGCGGGCGTGGCGCAGCATGTCCTGTTCGCTGGCGCGGGTGTGCACCATGCTGCGCAGGCGATCGTCGAACACCACCAGTTCATAGATGCCGGTCCGCCCGCGATAGCCGAGGTTGCGGCACACCGCGCAGCCCTCGGCGTGGTAGAGCGTCGGCGGCGCGGCGGGGTCGGCGCCGACCAGCGCGCATTCGGCGGCATCGGCGACATAGGGCCGCTTGCAGTCGTCGCAGAGCACCCGCACCAGGCGCTGGGCGAGCACGCCGAGCAGCGACGAGGCGATCAGGAACGGCTCGACACCCATGTCCACCAGCCGCGTGACCGCACCGATGGCGCTGTTGGTGTGCAGCGTCGACAGCACCAGGTGGCCGGTCAGCGAGGCCTGCACCGCCATGTCGGCGGTCTCCTGGTCACGGATCTCGCCGACCATCACCACGTCCGGGTCCTGGCGCAGGATCGCGCGCAGGCCGCGGGCGAAGGTCATGTCGACCTTGGTGTTGACCTGGGTCTGGCCGATGCCCTCGAGGTTGTACTCGATCGGGTCCTCGACGGTGAGGATGTTGCGCGTGCGGTCGTTGAGGGTGCTCAGCGCGGCGTAGAGCGTGGTGGTCTTGCCCGAGCCGGTCGGCCCGGTGACGAGGATGATGCCGTGCGGCTTCTTCACCGTCTGCTCGAGCAGGCGCCGGTCCGGCTCGCTCATGCCCAGGTGGCGCAGGGTCAGGCGCCCGGCCTGCTTGTCGAGCAGGCGCAGCACCACGCGTTCGCCGTTGGCCGAGGGCAGCGTGGACACGCGGATGTCCACCTCGCGGCCGCCGACCCTGAGCGAGATGCGCCCGTCCTGGGGGATGCGCTTCTCGGCGATGTCCAGCCGCGCCATGACCTTGATCCGCGAGACCAGCAGCGCCGCCAGCTCGCGCTTGGGCTGGACCACCTCACGGAGGATGCCGTCGACGCGGAAGCGGATCACCAGGCGCTTCTCGAAGGTCTCGATATGGATGTCCGAGGCATTCTCGGCGATGGCCTCGCCGAGGATGGCGTTGATCAGGCGGATGATCGGCGCGTCGTCCTCCTGCTCGAGCAGGTCCTCGGTCTCGTGGATCTGGTCGGCCAGGCTGTGCAGGTCGAGGTCGTTGCCGATGCCCTCGACCACCGACATCGCCGAGGACGAGTCGTGCTGGTAGGCCGCGCCGAGGGCCTGGTCGAACGCCTCCTGCGACAGCCAGCGCAGCGGCAGGCGCAGGCCCAGCACCCGCTGCGCCTCCTGCACGGCGGTCAGCGCGGCGCCCGGGCGCAGGCCAAGGCTCGGCACGTCGTCCTGCTCGAGCAGCAGCACGCCGTGCCGGCGGGCAAAGGCGAAGGGCAACCGTCGCTGCACCGGCTCATCCAGCAGAGGTGTGAGGGGATCGGCATCCGTCTCGGCCATCGTTGTCGCTCCTGCCTGCACTGCTTCCACGCCCGCCGGCCGACGCCGCGCGGTATTCGAACCCTTTGGACTACAGTGAGTCGATGACATTTCATGCTTCCTGAGTTTTTTGCCGCAACGCCTGCAACGATCAGGTTGGCAAACCGGCACCAAGGTCGGACGCGTGCCCTTCCCCCGACGAATAGGCGGCTGATGCCGCGTCATTCATGATCCGGCCGGACGAAAAAGTCGGCCGCACGGGCCTTGGCCGGCAGCCCAGTAATCGCGCGGCCTTGCGACCCAAGACAGGGATTACAGTCACGTTTCGACCAATCCACAAGGATGCATTCGATATTAAAACAGTTGTTTGATTTTTTCGGCGCTTGCAGAATGCCTCGCCGCCGCCTGCCTTCGGGTGCTGGCGGCACTTGTTCATCGGATCAGAAAAACCGGCCGCCAATGCAGTGGCCGGACAGAACGCCCGGGTAGGCTCGGCCATGCCGGCCCACCCGGACCGGATCACGCAGGAGAACAACAACAATGCACATCGGTGTACCCCTCGAAACCCATTCCGGGGAGACGCGCGTCGCCGCGACCCCGGAGACCATCAAGAAGCTGATCGGCCAAGGGCACCGGGTCACGGTGCAGAGCGGTGCCGGTGCGCAGGCCTGCGTGCCGGACAGCGCCTATGAAGCCGCCGGCGCGACCATCGGCGACGCCGCCGCGGCCTTCGCCGCGGACCTGGTGCTCAAGGTGCTCGCCCCCAGCGAGGCGGAACTGGCGCAGATGCGCGCCGGTGCTGTGCTGCTGGGCATGCTCAACCCCTTCGACAACGCCAACATCGCGCGCATGGCTGCCCGCGGCATCACCGCCTTCGCCCTGGAGGCTGCGCCGCGTACGTCCCGCGCGCAGAGCCTCGATGTGCTCTCCTCGCAGGCCAACATCGCCGGCTACAAGGCGGTGATGCTGGCAGCCAACCACTACCCGCGCTTCATGCCGATGCTGATGACCGCGGCCGGCACGGTGAAGGCCGCGCGCGTGCTGATCCTCGGGGCCGGCGTCGCCGGGCTGCAGGCCATCGCCACGGCCAAGCGCCTGGGTGCGGTGGTCGAGGCTTCGGACGTGCGCCCGGCGGTGAAGGAGCAGATCGAGTCGCTCGGCGCCAAGTTCGTCGACGTGCCGCTGGAGACCGACGAAGAGCGCGAATGCGCCGAAGGTGTCGGCGGCTACGCGCGGCCGATGCCGGCCTCGTGGATGGAGCGCCAGGCCAAGGCGGTGCACGAACGGGCCAAGCAGGCCGATATCGTCATCACCACCGCGCTGATCCCCGGGCGCAAGGCGCCGACCCTGCTGCACGAGGCCACGGTGGCCGAGATGAAGCCGGGCTCGGTGGTCATCGACCTGGCCGCGGCCCAGGGCGGCAACTGTCCGCTGACGGTCGTCGACCAGGTGGTGGTGCGCCACGGCGTGACCCTGGTCGGCCACGCCAACCTGGCGGCGCTGGTGCCGGCCGATGCGTCGGCGCTCTATGCCCGCAACCTGCTCGACTTCCTCAAGCTGGTCATCGACAAGGACGGCCAGTTCCACCTCGATCTCGACGACGACATCGTCCGCGCGTGCCTGATGTGCCGCGACGGCCAGGTCGTGCGGACCAACGCTTAAGGGAGCCCCGACATGGACCTGATTTCCGACGGCATCTACAACCTGATCATCTTCGTGCTGGCGATCTACGTCGGCTACCACGTGGTCTGGAACGTCACCCCGGCCCTGCACACCCCGCTGATGGCGGTCACCAACGCGATCTCGGCGATCGTCATCGTCGGCGCCATGCTCGCCGCCGCGCTCACCGTCACCCCGCTGGGCAAGGCCATGGGCACGCTCGCCGTGGCGCTGGCCGCGGTCAACGTGTTCGGCGGCTTCCTGGTCACCCGTCGCATGCTGGAAATGTTCAAGAAGAAGGACCGCAGCGCGGCCAAGGCGGAGGCCAAGTAAGCCATGAGCATGAACCTGATCACCCTGCTCTACCTCGTCGCCTCGGTGTGCTTCATCCAGGCGCTGAAGGGCCTCTCCCACCCCACCACCTCACGCCGCGGCAACCTGTTCGGCATGATCGGCATGGGCATCGCGGTGCTCACCACCGTGGGCCTGATCTTCAAGCTCGGCAGCGAGCTGGCCACCGCCGGCATCGGCTACGTGATCGTCGGTCTGCTGATCGGCGGCAGCGTCGGCACCGTCATGGCCAAGCGCGTCGAGATGACCAAGATGCCCGAGCTGGTTGCCTTCATGCACAGCATGATCGGCCTGGCCGCGGTGTTCATCGCGATTGCCGCGGTGGTCGAGCCGCAGTCGCTGGGCATCGTCGAGCAGATCGGCTACGCCATTCCCGTCGGTAACCGCCTGGAGCTGTTCCTCGGCGCGGCCATCGGTGCCATCACCTTCTCCGGTTCGGTGATCGCCTTCGGCAAGCTGTCCGGCAAGTACAAGTTCCGCCTGTTCCAGGGCGCCCCGGTAGTGTTCAAGGGCCAGCACATGGTCAACCTGGCGGTGGGCCTGGCGATCGTCGGCCTGGGCCTGGTCTACACCTTCACCGGCAACCTGACCGCCTTCGCCATCCTGGTGGCGCTGGCCTTCGTCATCGGCGTGCTGATCATCATCCCCATCGGCGGTGCGGACATGCCGGTGGTGGTGTCGATGCTCAACAGCTACTCGGGCTGGGCGGCCGCCGGGATCGGCTTCTCGCTGAACAACTCGATGCTGATCATCGCCGGCTCGCTGGTGGGCTCGAGCGGCGCGATCCTCTCGTACATCATGTGCAAGGCGATGAACCGCTCGTTCTTCAACGTGATCCTCGGCGGCTTTGGCGCCGACGCCGATGCCGGCGGCCCGGCGGGCGCGCAGCAGGAGCGCAACGTGAAGTCCGGTTCGGCCGACGATGCCGCCTTCCTGCTGACCAACGCCGACACCGTGATCATCGTCCCGGGCTACGGCCTGGCGGTGGCCCGCGCGCAGCACGCGCTGATGGAACTGGCCGAGAAGCTGACGCACATGGGCGTGACCGTGAAGTACGCGATCCACCCGGTCGCAGGCCGCATGCCGGGGCACATGAACGTGCTGCTGGCCGAGGCCGAGGTGCCGTACGAGCAGGTCTTCGAGATGGAGGACATCAACTCCGAGTTCGGCCAGGCCGACGTGGTGCTGGTGCTCGGCGCCAACGACGTGGTCAACCCGGCGGCCAAGAACGACCCGAAGTCGCCCATCGCCGGCATGCCGATCCTCGAGGCGTACAAGGCCAAGACGGTCATCGTCAACAAGCGCTCCATGGCCAGCGGCTATGCGGGCCTGGACAACGAACTGTTCTACATGGACAAGACCATGATGGTCTTCGGCGACGCCAAGAAGGTGGTCGAGGACATGGTCAAGGCCGTCGAATAAGCCACGCCCCCCCCGCCACCAAGAACCCCTCCCGGCGCCGCCGCGAGGGGTTTCTTTTTGCCCGTTCAGGCATCGCCGAGGAATACCTTGAACGCCTGCCACAGCGGGCTGCGATAGCGCTGCGGATGCCAGACCAGGGAGAAGCTGCGGCGCAGCGGCAGGTCGCTGGCCAGCGCCACCAGCTCGCCGCGGGCGAGCTCCTCGGCGACGCACAGCTGCGACAGGCAGCCCAGGCCGAGCCCGGCGCGCACCGCCTGCTTGATCGCCTCGTGCTGGTTCAGCGCCATGCGCACCTGCAGCCGCGAAACGCGCATGCGCGCCGCCGCCTCGAACACCGCCCGCGAGCCGGAGCCCGGTTCACGCAGAATCCACGCCTCGCGGGCAAGATCCTCATCGCTCAGCCGGCCGCTCGCCGCCAGCCGATGTTGCGGCGCGCAGACGATCAGCATGCGGTCCTCGCGCCAGACCTCGGCGCTCAGCCGCGGATCGTTGCAGGGCCCCTCGATCAGGCCGAGGTCGGCCTCCAGATGCAGCAGGTCGGCAATGACTTCTCCCGTGTTGCGCAGCCGGGTAGTCACCTCCGCACCGGGATGGCGCTCGGTGAAGCGCCCGACCAGCGAGGGCACCAGGTGCGTGCCGATGGTCGCGCTGGCCACCAGGGTCAGCTCGCCGTGCAGCGCGCCGTCCGGCTCGCGGGCCGCCTCGACGAAGGCCTCCAGCTCGTCCAGCAGCCGCTCGGCGCGCGGCAGCAGGCGGCGCCCGGCCTCGCTCAGTTGCAGGCGCTTGCCGAAGCGATCGAACAGCGGCACCTCCAGGCGCCGCTCCAGTTCGGCCAGCGAGCCGCTGCTCGCCGATTGCGAGAGATGCAGGCGCCCGGCCGCCGCCGCCAGGGTGCCGGCCCGGGCTACGGCGACGAAGACCTGCAACTGGCGAAAGCTCACGGCGGGATGCATGTCGGTTTTTCCGTCGAGTTATATCGTTATAACCATTTTTACAGGCCCCTACCTTGCCCCTAGCCTGCGCCTACCACAAGCACGAGGTAAGCGATCGATGTGGCAAGGACTCCTGCTCTGCGGCGCGCTCGGCGCTGGCGGCTACCTGCTCGCCGCCCTGCCCGGCATGGGCGCCATCGGCCTCGGCCCGCTGGTCTGGGCCCTGCTGCTCGGGATGCTCACCGGCAACCTGCCTGGCGCGGGCACCCGGGCGGCGCGGGCGCGGCCCGGCCTGCAGTTCGCCACGCGCTGGCTGCTGCGCGGCGGCATCGTGCTGTTCGGCCTCTCGCTGACGCTGCAGCAGATCGCCGCGCTCGGCCCGCGTATCCTGCTGCTCGATGCCCTGGTGGTCGGCACGGTGATGCTGGTCGGCTACCGGGTCGGCACCCGCCTGCTCGGCCTCGACCGCGACACCGCCCTGCTGACCTGCGCCGGCAGCGCCATCTGCGGCGCCGCCGCGGTGCTGGCCACCGAGTCGACCATCCGTGCACGCCCGGCGGCGACCGCCATGGCAGTGGCCACGGTGGTGCTGTTCGGCAGCCTGGCGATGCTCGGCTATCCCGCGCTGTACCCGTTGAGCGGGCTGGACGAAGGCCTGTTCGGCATCTACATCGGCGCCACCGTGCACGAGGTGGCCCAGGTGGTCGCCGCGGGCGATGCGGTCGGCCCCGCCGCGCTGGACAACGCCCTGATCGTCAAGCTGGTACGGGTGATGCTGCTGGTGCCCTTCCTGCTGATCGTCGGCCGCTGCTGGCGCGCACGCGGCGAGGCCGACAGTCCGGCCGGGCGCCTGACCATCCCCTGGTTCGCCCTGGGCTTCCTAGCGATGGTCGCGCTCAACAGCCTGGCCGAACTGCCGCCCGCCCTGCATCGCGCGCTGATCGTCGCCGGCCAGCTGGGCATGACCATGGCCATGGCGGCGCTGGGCTACGAAACCCGCCTGGCGCGCCTGGCCGAGCTGGGCCTGCGGCCGTTCCTGCTGGCCCTGGGTCTGTTCGGCCTGCTGAGCGGTGGCGGCCTGCTCACGGTCAGTGCTCTGCTCGGCAGCTGAGCGCGCGAACAGTTGCCGGCGCCGGGAGCCATACAGTTGCCCCGGCCGCTGCTCCTGTACCGATACAATCGGCCGCCCCTGTGGCTGTTGCGCCGGCCGCGCCAGCGCCACCCTGTACGCTCCGAATCAGCCCCCGCCGCGCGCGGGAAGGAGCGGCATCATGCAACGCACCCTGCCCCGTCTGCGCACCGCCCGCCCGGTGCACGAGCGCCTGCACGCGCTGCTCGCCCTGCTGCGCCTGTGGCAGCAACGCAGCCGCACCCGCCACCAACTGGCCGCGCTGGACGCGCACCAACTGGCCGACACTGGCATCAGCCCGGCCGCGCGCCGCGCCGAGCTGGACAAGCCGTTCTGGCGCTAGGCCGGGCCTTTCCGGGCAGTCCGCCGCGCGACTATGCTGGCGCGAACGGAACGCCGTGCGGCCGCGGTGGTCCAGAGCCGTACGACAGAGGAGAAACGTCGATGCCCCGCTACCTGATCTCGCTTTTCGCTGCCACCCTGCTGGCCACCGGCACCGCCTCGGCAGCCAGCTTCACCGGAACCACGGACATGGTGGCCGGCGGGCTGACCAACACCGTGGATGCCACCTCGGACATGACCTCCTCGCTGCGCGACGACAAGCTGGTGGTCGAGGCCCGCGAAGACGCCGCGCGCTTCATCGCCACGGCCGGCGAGCAGCGCGGCGCCCGCCTCGAGGCTGCGCTGGCGCATATCCGCAGCCAGGCGCGGGACCTTTCCGGCAGCGACCTGGAGCTGGCCGAGGCGATCCTCGCACGCTGAGCCGCCGCGCGCCGGCACCCGCAGGCTGGCCGTGGCCTGCAGGTTTCGCTAGCCTTTGCGCCCGGATTGTTCAGTACCGGAAGTACCATGCGCTCGCTTCACCTGCTCGCCATCGCCGCCTGCCTGTTGGCCGGCCCGGCCCAGGCGCTGGAAACCACCACTGGCGCCCTGGCCAAGACCAGTTTCGTCAGCAGCCGCCTGACCAGTGCTCCCTTCGACAACAAGCTCCTGCTCGCCGCCCGCGATGACGCCGCCCGCTTCGTCGCCAGTGCTGGCCGGCATCCAGGTGCCTGGCTCGAGGCCGCCCTGGCACAGCTGCGCCGGGCCCAGCCCGGCCTGCTCGCCAGTGACCTGGAACTGGCCCAGGCCATACTCGTCCAATGACCCGCGGTCGGTCCCGACCCGCCGCCTCTCTCGAGATCTTCCGATGAACCGATTCCTGCTCGCCGCTCCCCTCGCCCTCGCCCTGCTCGCCGGCAGCGCCCAGGCACAGACGCTGGTGGCCACCAGCAACATCGTCGTCCGCGCGCTGGACCGCAGCCTCGACTTCACCTCCGACACCACCACCTCGATCCGCGACATGAAAGTGGTCAGCGAGGCGCGCGACGATGCGGCCAGCTTCGTCGCCAGCGGCGGCGCGGTCCGCGGAGCCCAGCTGGAGGCCGCCCTTGGCAGCCTGCGCGAGCGCTTCGCCGAAGCGCGCGGGGCCAGCGACCTGCAGCTGGCCGAAGCCATTCTCGCGCTGTGAGACGCGTCGGCGCCTGGCTGTTGGCCAGCCTGCTGGCGCTCGCCGGCAGCGCTGCCCAGGCCGGGCTGCGGCTGAGCCTCGACGAAGCCGACCTGCGCCCGGCCGAGCGCAGCGCCAGCAACAAGCTGCTCGAGGACGCCGTCGCCGCGCTGCCACCGCGGCTGGTCGCCAGCCTCGACCGCCAGGTCCGGGTACGCTGGCTCGACGGCCTGCCCACGGCAACCTATGGTCGCGCCGGGCCGGACGTGCTCGAACTCAACCGTCGCCTGCTGCCGTCGCTGGCCGATGGCAGCGCCGCACACCAGGCCACCGACCGGCCGCACGGCACGGTACGCCAGGAGCTGCTGGCCACCGTCCTCCACGAAGTCGCCCATCTGTATGATCGCGCCCGCCTGTGGCCCACCGACCAGGCGCTGGAGCAGGCCCGCTGCCGCCAGCAGTCCGCCGGCCTCGGCCTCGTCGGGCTGCGCGACCGCTGCCGTGGGCAGACCGCGCGGCGCTTCACGCTCAGCGACGACCCGCGCCTGCTCGACCTCGCCGGCTGGCCCCAGCGCGTTGGCCGGCGCGGCGCCCGCGAGCCGGCCAATGCGCAGATCGCCCGCAGCCCCGACCGCTACGAGCTGAGCAACCCCCGCGAGTTCGTCGCAGTGAACCTCGAATACTTCCTGCTCGACCCGGGCTATGCCTGCCGCCGCCCCTCGCTGCACGCCTATTTCCGTGAGCACTTCGATTGGCAGCCGGCCCACGTCCAGCCCTGCGAGGCGGGCTATCCGATCCTCAACGCCGGCCGCGACTTCGGCCGCACCCCCCTGCTGCGCCTGGACCCGGAGCGAGTCTACGAGGTCGATTACCTGTTCGCCGAGGCCAACGACGCCTGGGTCAGCCGCTGGGGCCACAGCATGCTGCGCCTGGTGATCTGCAAGCCGGGCCGCGCGCCCGGACCGGATTGCCGGCTGGACCTGGATCAACACCTGGTGCTGTCGTTCCGCGCCTTCGTCGACGACGTGCAGCTGTCGAGCTGGGACGGCCTGACCGGCGTCTATCCGTCGCGCCTGTTCGTCCTGCCGCTGGATCAGGTCATCGAGGAGTACACCAAGGTCGAGCTGCGCAGCCTGGCCTCGGTGCCGCTCAAGCTCACCCGCGGGCAGATCGCCCAGCTGGTCGCGCGCAGCGCCGAACTGCACTGGAGCTATGACGGCGACTACTACTTCCTGTCGAACAACTGCGCGGTGGAAACCCTCAAGCTGCTGCGCAGCGGCACGGCACGTAGCGAGCTGGTCGCACTGGACAGCATCCTGCCCAACGGACTGCTGGAGCTGCTGATCCACCGCGGCCTGGCCGACGCCAGCGTGCTGGATGACCCGCGCGAGGCCCTGCGCCTGGGTTATCGCTTCGACTCCTACCGCGACCGCTACCAGGCCATGTTCGCCGTGCTGCGCGAGCGCCTGGCGCTACCGCAGCAGGACGTCGAACAATGGCTGGCGCTGCCGGCACGCGAGCGCAGCCACTGGATCGAGCCAGCCGACCTGCGCGCCGCAGCCGCGATGCTGCTGGTGGAACAGGCCGCCCTGCGTCGCCACCTGCTGCTGGCCCAGGACGAGCTGAAGAACCGCTACCTCAGCGGCCGCGGCCAGGACGCCAGCATCGACCGTGCCGACGGCGCGCTGAAGGCCATTCTCGCCAGCAGCGGCTACCTCAGCCGCCCTGCCGAACTGCTCGACGGCCGCGGCTACGGCCTGCCCCAGGCCAGCGAATGGACCCGGCTGGAACGCGAGAGCGAAGAACGTCAGCTACGGCTGAACCAGCTGAGCGAAGAACTCGACCGGGAAGTCCGCCTGCTGCTGGGCGATGAGCGACGGGCGGAGCTCGAAGCGATCGAAGTGAACCTGGCCCAGATCGGCGAGCGTCTGCGTAGGTTGCACAAGGCTGGGGGTGGGTTGGAGTTGCCGTGAGGCCGATCTGCCGATGCCTGCTTACACCTCCATATCGGGCCCACGCGCCGGATCGATCAATCGTATCGCCGGGCCGCCGGGTGACAAGTTGAGGCCAACGACCGACCAATCTCTGCATTCAGCGGAGGCGGAAGATTCTATAAACCAGCGCCCCTAGTATTTGGCGACTGCAAAGGATGATCGTGAGTGCGTGAAGAAAAACAGAAGTTTTGAATTCGGAAACTAGAATTGCAGCACTAAAGTAGTTCTTCTTTCAGGGGCATCCCTTTTAGCCGTTTCCGGATGAGACTAACGTGTTACTCGAAATTTCGCTTGCCCGAGAAACATAAACGGCCAACCCGCATACTGATGCAAAAAAGATAACAGCTATAAACAATGCATCCCAAGATAAGTTTTCGAACAAAGGAGACCTGGCGCTCTTGAAAAACATCAAATAACAGGCACCTGGCGCGACGACCATCATGCACCAAAAGATACCATTCGCGACCACTATATAAGGCCTTGCCTTAACTCTCCATTCAAGCATTTTATCTTCATTTGCGTGCCCCACTGATAGTAGCCTAAAAGCCTAATTAGTTGGTTCCAAGGAAGATCCCGGGCAAGTTTGTTAGAGGTCCTGCCAAAAAGCAATCATTACTCGCTTTTGGCGCTTACCCAGATGGAGTATTCGTACCTTTGTAAATTCCGTTCTGCCTCTGCTGCAGTCGCGACTAGAGTACATTAGTAGATGTCAAATGGTTCATTGATCGGTTTCAGATCAGGTCGCTTTCGAGATATTTCTCGTAGAGCGGTTGCTAACTGTTGCTTTTTGCAGAATAAGAACAGAATGCCTTTGTCCATAGTTTGGAGATGTGTGTTGAAGTAATCGAACTGCAGCCCTATGACTGGGCGACCTGTATGGATAGAGATTTTTTTATACCTTTCCCACTCATGGCCACGATGATGATACTCGGCGTGCATTTCTTGGAATTTGCTGGAGTTAGCCAGCCCCAAATAAAGCAGCCCCATACCACCAGGCCCAGCGAGTGCCACCCAAAAGGCCGATGGATCAAGTGCAACAACGAATATAACGGCGATAGAGGCAATAACCGTCAGCCATTTCAAGGCGATCAACCAGCCTTTACCTGGCGCGTTCCACTCGCAGACCTCTATCCCTGTTTCGGTCAGGCGATAAGCGAATTTTGTTTTTTGATGCGTTGTACCATGTAAAGCCAAGAAGAAAAGGAAAAAACCTGGCACCGCAATGAAAGCAGTTTCAGTTAGATTGAAGCCTGCATTTTTATAGAGCAAAAAGTAACTAAAGATTAGAGTTATGCATAATAGGAAGGCAAACATCCCATTGGCAATTTTTGTATTATAAGGCCTCGCCTTTATTTCCCACTCTAGCAACGCATGTTGGTTAGCGTGCTTCCATTGGTGGTGGTCTGGAAGTTCGATGGGTTGGTTCCAGGGGAGACACTGGATAAATCTGTTCAAGGTACTGCTCATAGGCAATCACTCACTCGTATGTGGCACCTGCAAGGGGAGCAGGTGGGTACCTTGTGAAGAGAGAACCATATCTGTACTGGGTTCTTTGCTGAAAGCATCGCTTTTCAGGTCAGCCTCGGAAGACGAGGTACCTATATCCACGCGGAACATATAACCTCGGCCGTTGGCGCTTTCCAGAATCTGCTCCGGATAGCGAACTTCCAGCTCCAGCACGGGAGGACGCTGGTAAGCAATCCAGGTTTGCCAGAGGCGGTGCTGTGTGCCCTCGGGGTAGAGGGTGTCGCCTGGCAGCGGCCCGCTGGGACGATGTGCGGGCGGTTGACCAAATTGGTCAATGGGCGCCCAGTGCCCTTCGAGGAGCTGGTCGTAGAATTTGTCTGCCATGCCTCGCTTCAGGCTATCGGAAAACCAGCCGCTGTCGACCATGGCCGGTTGCAGTTTTACGGTTGTTCCCGCCAGTTCGGACGGTAGCAGGAGCTGTAGCCAGAAACCGGTATAGATGCGTGGACCACGCCCATAGTAAGGCAGGGTGGAGCCGCGAACCGCCAAGCTGGGGCGCAGGCAGATTTCCTTTAGGGTGCGCAGTTCCTCCTTATGATCTTCGTCACTGTGCGTCCAGGTGGGGGATTTACCCCAACTGCTGCGATACAGCCAGAGCCGTAGACCCTCGCGCTTGTATTGATTGGCGATCATGCTGGCGATCAGGTAGATCACGCCAAGTAACGCGATGATGATGGTCACCGGGTTGGACATGACCCAGGCAAAACCGAACCAGAAGCCCAAAGCACTGCCAACTAGTTGGACGCCAGTTACTGACGACATAAATATCAATGCAACCAGTTTTGTGCTTTGAGCATATTTCTCTTCAGGGCTGGTTGCGTTGCCAACATCTTTGGAAACCTGCCAGGCCTCCACCCCCGCAGCGATAGCGCCGAATGCGGCCATGCCTGCAGTACGAAGAGCGAGACTTCGTGCGAGACGTCCATATTGAGTGTTAATGCCCCAAGCTTTTACTCCAACCTGAGCAAGTTGAACGGTCTTTTCGTTCACTACGGCCCTTAGGCTTGCCCATTTGTTCCACGCTGGTACCGTCCAGAGCGCCATCAATGCGTTGGCGGTGTAGGCGGCATTGGCTCCGACCGTGCGCAGCTCATCGTCGCTGAACATGCTGTCATTGCGTGCCTTGTCCAGGCTATTGATGAAGTTCCAGACATTCAGCCCTGCAACCAGTACGGGCAAGCTGCCGCCAAGCTCCTGATTGATCCACTGACGGCTGCGGGCTGCGTAGCCTGTCGCGCTCTTTGCTTTGAGCTGCAACTGCTCGAGCAGCTCTGACTGGCCCAGTGTCGCGAGCCATGCGTTCACTTGGCGGGTTTGTACGTTGCTGATCTTCGTTCCGGTGGCGACGCTGCCGATTACTTCGTTAGGCCTTTGCAGGTTCAGCGTCTCGCGCTTTTGTTCCAGCCCGAGCAACTGTATGCGGGCCGAGCGTTTGTCGGGGCCTTTGCCGGGTAGAGCAAGAGTGCGTTGCAGGCCCTTGATGTACTTCTCGAGCTGGGCAACCTGCATCTGCCATTGACGGTTCTTCTTCGCGAACTCGGAATCCAGAATCAAACGCGTCTGCGTGGAAATTTCCGTAGAGACCAAGACCTGAGTGACGCTGAAGGCAAAGATTCGAATCTTGGGCGCAAATTTCGTGCTCAAGGCAGGGAGCAGAACAAAGGCCATCAGGTTCCAGCTGTCCTTGGCTTTTTGCCCTACTACGCTGCGCAAGGTCTCGAAAGCGCGCTTGCCTGGCTCGGAAAGGCTCTTGTACAGGTTGCTGGCTTGTACGCTCGGCAGGTCGAGTACCGATTTCACCTCGTTGGCTCGGCTGACTTCGCTGGTGGTGTCGGAGAGCCCGCCGTGGGCCTGGCCGCTGCCGTCGGCCTGACGTCCCTGGTTGTCGATGGTGCCGTAGGTGGTGAAATTGGTGGAGATTTTGTCGATCAAGGCGGAAAGCTCGGCGCTGAAATTGAACAGCGCCAGGCCTGCCAGCGTAGTGGGTTCGCCGTACTGCTCGCAGAGCCATTGCTTGCCCGTGTCGCTCGCACCCAATTGCTCGTACAGGTTGGCCATGGTGTCCAGCAGATCGGTCGATTGCTGCGGGTGGCAGCGGTCATAGAAAACCTCTTCTGCTTTCGGGCTGAGGCTTTTCAGCCAGGCGAGCAGGTCGGTTTCGCTGCGTTGGATGTGGGCATTGAGGCGTTCCATTTCATCGGCGCGCTCTTGCAGATAACTCCAGGCCTCATCGAAGCGAACGTCCTCGCGCCAGGTCTTTTTCTGCTGCCATTCTTCTACCAATGCGCGCCATTTAGGCCCCGACGGAGGGTTGCCCCAATTCGTGCGAAATTGCTGTTGAGCCCGCTGCACTTGCAGCGATTTGAGTGTCAGGGTCGCGTCACTGCCTGCGTGATTGAGTAGCTGCGCTTCGCTATCGAGCAGGTTGTGAGCATCCTTGATGAAGGCTTGTTTGCGGCTCGGGTTGGCTAGCACCGACTTGGGAATGAAGGGGTCTAGTTTGACGCCGCAAAGCCCTTGAATGACCGTAGCGCTATTGATCTTGTTGGCGTGGCGTTTGTCTGCTGCTGCCAGTTCCAGCCAGCGGCCCTGCAGATTCATGGCCAGGTCATCGATGATGGCCATGGGATCGTCCAGAGCAACGAAGAGGGCGCTGTCCTGATCGGGTACGCTGCCGAGTATGAGGGCCTGGTCGATTGGCTGCTTGCAGGGGCGGGACGAATCGTCTTTGTTCGCCGCCACCAGGCAACTCTTGAAGGTCGGAGCTTCTCCTCCTGCCAGGATATCGGCGACCGCGCTGCCTATTTCGCGGATAGGCGCGGCATGTGCTGCCTGCATCTGGGTGCAGTATTGCGGCAGGTTCAATGCGCGCATCCAGCGCCTTTGCTCCTGAGGGTTGCTGCGCATTTTTTCGCATAGACGCCAGGTCCACTGCACGGGAGAGTAAGCGATTAGCAGGCGGCTGCGTTTCGGATACAGCAGGTAGGGTTTGCTGTCACCAGGGTTGTTTCGTTCATCCTCGCCCAGTTGCGCACTGCCCCACTTGTGGCGAGTAAATTGGTGGCCCTCAACCTGGTACTCGTGAAGCGTGCGATCCGTTTCATCCCACACGTACAGCCAGCCATCTCGGAGTTGGCGCAGGGTATAGCTGCGCGTCTTGAGCTTCGGTAGATGGCCGGCGTTCCAGCCGTTGGGTAACGGGTTTGGGCCTTGGGCGCTGCCGCGCGCTGGTGACTCGTCTATCGCATAGCGAACGGGGTGGATGGCAATTTCACCCGCTTTCAGCGGGCACTGACCATTCGCAGTAGCCGGCTTGTTTTCAAACGCCTGATTGCGTTTGGCTTGTTGCAGGGTTTTGTCCGAGGTCGTCGCGCTCATGGAAATCCGTTCCTTTAGCCGGCAAGGCAGTCTTCATCCAGGATTTGAATACGCCGATCTGGCGCTAGTGTCTGGGCATCTGGTGTCTTGGCTAACCAAGCCTGGTAGGGGCTATCGGAGCGTGTAGCGAAGTCGTCGCCCCAGCAGGCGCAGCGCTCGAGCCAGATCGCCATGCTCCGCTCGTTGGCCAGTCCCCAGGCCTCGGCGTCAAGTAGGCGTTGTTCCAGCCATTGGCCTCGTTCCTGTTCGCCAAACCCTGAGAGGGTTTGTGGATAATCTGCGATGATCCAGTTGTATAGCCTTTCCTTGAAGCTGCGCCGATAAGCCTGTTCGAGCGCCTGAACCTGGTCATCGGCGAGATGGTTGAACTTGCCCTCCAACCTGGGGCTATTGGGCTGCGAGCGATATGACTGCCATTCGACTGCATGCGAGGGAGCCCAGCTGGGCGGCGGTAGGGATACGAGCCATTCGCTTATGGGACCCAGAAGGCTTTCATAAGCAGATGGGGAATAGCTGCCCAGCCAGTACGAGCTCACCAGCGGATCAGCGAAACGGAAGAGGCTGTAGCTGCCTAAATTGTCCGTAATGGTAATGAACTGGCTCAGGTGATCGGCGACATCGTTCGGCGTTGCCGAACTTTGTAGTTTGCTGGCCTGGCGCTGAAGGTTGAGGCTGCTTCGCCATTCACCCAGCAAGGACGAATGGCTGTCCAGCGCAACCAGAATTGGTCCGAGTTCTTTGACGCCATCCCAGCGGGTGCCGTTGTAGAGAGGAATGACCTCAATAGACTCACCTGCGCCATAAAGCCATTGCATGGCGTCCTGACGAAGCACTCCATCCACGAGCAGGAAGTCGCGGCTCATGCTTCGGCTTCCTGTTTGGCTCTCTCGCAGATTTCGCACCGTGGCGTCGCTCGTAACAGCGCCTGCCGCTGAGCAGGTACCAGCAGCTCGCCCGCCTTATCCGTGTTCGCGGCCTTCACCTCGCCAGGCAATATCGGCGCCGCGCCTGATCCTTTTCCCGGGCTCCCTCCTGAGTTCATCTTGATCAGCGGCCCGACCATCGTGATGCCGCCTGCATCCAGCTTGATAAAGCTGCTCGCGGCCTTAAAGGTCAGTTCGCTGCCCGCTTCAAGGACGACTTTGAGGCCGCTTGAGAGGTGAATTTCGTTGCCGGCTTCGACGAACTGCCCGCTGCCGATCTTCAGGTGCTGGCTGTTGCCGACGGTGAGGTGATCATTGGCGCGGATTTCGGTCTTGCGATCGGCGTGGGTGGTGCGGTGTTCCTCGGCCCTGAACTCGCTGTAGCTGTTGGCTTCCACCGTGTCGTGGCGCTCGTGGCCGACGCGGATCTTCTGGTCGTGCTCGATGTTCTCGTCCCAGTCGCGCTGGGCGTGGATATAAATTTGCTCGGCGCCCAGGCGGTCCTCGATGCGCAGTTCGTTGTAGCCCCCACCGCCCGGGCTGCTCAGGGTCTTGAACAGCGTGCGGGTCTTGTGCGCCGGCAGGTCGTAGGGGACCTGATGTTCCTTGTGGTACAGGCAGCCGGTCACCAGCGGCTGGTCGGGGTCGCCTTCGAGGAAGGTGACCAGCACTTCCATGCCGACCCGCGGGATCGCGAGGCCGCCATAGCGGTCGCCAGCCCAGCTGGAGCTGACGCGCAGCCAGCAGCTGGTCTTGTCGTCGGCCTGGCCGTGACGATCCCAGTGGAACTGGACCTTCACCCGGCCGTATTCGTCGCAGTGGATCTCTTCGCCGGCGGGGCCGGTGACCACGGCGGTCTGGCTGCCGAGCACCCTGGGCTTGGGGTGCTTGAGCGCGGGGCGGAACGGGGCGTCCCAGGGCGTGGCGCTGAAGCGGTTGCGGTAGCCCTGGCCGAAGCCGTCCGGGGGCCGGCGGTCACTGCTGACGGATTCCTCCAAGACCTGCGGCTGCTTGCCCTCGTGGATCACCTCGTCGAGCAGCCAGAGCCGGTTCCATTCGGCGCGCGGATGGTCGTTCAGCTCGAGGAAATGGCCGCTCGCCAGTCGCGGCTGGTCGCTCTGGCCCTCGGCCCGCTGGTAGTCGTGGCGATGGCGCTCCAGCGCGCGCTGGGCCAGGTGCTTGCCGCGGCTGCGGTCGATGAAGCGGCCGGGGTAGTCGTAGTCCTCGAGATCCGGCTGGAACTCGGTCTGGAAGGTCGCTTCCAGGGTCAGCCGCGGCTTCTCGAAGTCGTAATCCCGACGCGTCACGCGGCTGGTGCGAGTCTCCAGCCGCAGGCCGAAGCGCTTGATCACCGGCTGATCGGCGACCAGCCCGGAGTCCTGCTGGTAAGGCACCGGCGCCAGCGTGGGGAACACCGTCTGGTCGTCGCCAAACACCAGTACATGGCCGTCGGCGCTGTGCTGGAAGTGATAGTGGATGCCTTCCTCTTCGCAGAGGCGCTGGATGAAATGCAGGTCGCTCTCGCCGTACTGCACGCAGTACTCGCGTGCGGGATAGACCACCGGGCCGAGCTCGAAGCGATGGCCGACGCCGGCGAGGATGCCGTGCTCCTCCAGCACCCGGGCGACGATCTGCGGCACGCTGAGGTGCTGGAAGATGCGCTGGTTGCTGCGGTGGGCGAGGTAGGCGAGCTGCGGCACCAGGGTCAGCCGATAGCGGGTCAGGCGCCGGCCGGACTCACCCTGGGCGATGCGCTGCACCTGCCCGTGAATGCCGGCCCCATCCGGGGCGAAGGCGAGAAAGGCCGGCTGGTGCAGCAGCGACTCCAAGTCCAGGTCGGGGCGTTCGCTGACCAGCTCGACCTCGAAGGCGAAGGGCGTAGAGAGCGCCTCGCGGCCGTGGAATTCGAGCACCTGCAGGTCGTGCTCGACCGGCAGCCGCAGGCTGAAATGGGTGTGGTTGGCCGGGTTGAACATTCCTTGTCCCTCCGTCAGTCCGTTGAGCGGTAAGCGGCCAGCTTTTTACGGCGGAACAAGTCGGAAGGAGCGTACCGGTCGAGGTTTGTGCGGCTGAAAAAAGCCGTTTCGTGACCGCTCTCGCATGTGCGCCAGCCGTACGCGCGGCTTCCGCCAAAGCTGGCAAGAACCTGCGCAGCAGGACGACCGGCGATGCCCTTGCCCGCCGGCGCTGGCTTTTCTGCAGGCAAAAAAAACCTCGAACTTCATTGGGGGAGGGGGAAGTTCGAGGTCGAATCCGGACCGCTAGGGCGGGGTCCAGAGATCTGCCAACACTTAACACAACAAGGAGCATCGAAGAGCTTTCACACCCTTCGCAAACTCTGACCTGCCGCCGTTGTGCAAAGTTCAACGGCGGCGAAAAAATATCTGCCGACGCCCTGCGCCGGCGGCGCTGCGGTCAGTGCGCCTCGTCCCAGTTGGCGCCGACGCCGGCCTCGACCAGCAGCGGCACGTCCAGCCTGGCCGCCTCGCTCATCAACGGGCAGATGCGCTCGCGCAGCGTCTCGACCTGATCCTCGCGGACCTCCAGCACGAGTTCGTCGTGCACCTGCAGGATGATCCGCGCATCCAGGTTCGAGGCCTGCAGCCAGGCGTCCACGGCAATCATCGCGCGCTTGATGATGTCCGCGGCGGTGCCCTGCATCGGCGCGTTGATCGCGGTGCGCTCGGCTGCCTTGCGCATTGCGCCGTTCTTCGAATGGATCTCCGGCAGGTACAGGCGACGGCCGAACAGCGTCTCGACGAAGCCCTGCTCGGCGGCCTGAGCGCGGGTGCGTTCCATGTAGGCGAGCACACCGGGGTAGCGGGCGAAATAGCGGTCGATGTACTCCTGCGCCTCCTTGCGGCCGACGCCGATCTGCTTGGCCAGGCCGAAAGCGCTCATGCCGTAGATCAGGCCGAAGTTGATCGCCTTGGCGCTGCGCCGCTGGTCGCTGCTGACCTGCTCCAGCGGCACGCCGAACACCTCCGCGGCAGTGGCGCGGTGCACGTCCAGGTTGTTCTGGAAGGCATGCAGCAGCCCGGCATCCTGCGCCAGGTGGGCCATGATGCGCAATTCGATCTGCGAGTAGTCCGCCGCCAGCAGCCGGTAGCCGGGCGCCGCGACGAAGGCCTGGCGAATGCGCCGCCCCTCGGCGGTGCGGATCGGGATGTTCTGCAGGTTCGGGTCGCTCGAGGACAGCCGGCCGGTGGCGGTCACCGCCTGGTGGTAGCTGGTGTGGATGCGCCCGGTGCGCGGGTTGATCTGCTGCGGCAGCTTGTCGGTGTAGGTGCCCTTGAGCTTGCTCAGGCTGCGGTGCTGCATGATCACCTTGGGCAGCGGGTAATCCTGCTCGGCCAGTTCGGCCAGCACGCTCTCGGCGGTGGACGGCTGGCCGCCGGCGGTCTTGGACAGCACCGGGCAGCCGAGCTTGTCGTAGAGAATCGCGCAGAGCTGCTTGGGCGAGCCGAGGTTGAACTCCTCGCCGGCAATCTCGAACGCCTCGCGCTCCAGCTGCACCAGCTTGTCGCCCAGCTCGACGCTCTGCTGGCCGAGCAGCTGTGCATCGACCAGCGCACCGTTGCGCTCGATGCGCGCCAGCACCGGCACCAGCGGCATCTCGATCTCGGTCAGCACCCTGAGCAGCGATGGCGTCTGCTCCAGCTTGCCGAGCAGGGTCTGGTGCAGGCGCAGGGTGACATCGGCGTCCTCGGCGGCATAGGGGCCGGCCTGCTCGATGGCGATCTGGTCGAAGGTCAGCTGCTTGGCGCCCTTGCCGGCAATGTCCTCGAAGCGGATGGTGCCGCGACCGAGGTACTTGAGCGCCAGGCTGTCCATGTCGTGGCGGGTGGCGGTGGCGTCCAGTACGTAGGATTCGAGCATGGTGTCGAAGGTCATGCCGCGCATCTCGATGCCGTAGTGCATCAGCACGTTCATGTCGTATTTGCCGTGCTGGCAGATCTTGGTCTTGGCCGGATCTTCCAGCAGCGGCTTGAGCGCGCCGAGCACGGCATCCAGCTCGAGCTGCTGCGGCACGCCCATGTAGGAATGGCGCAGCGGCACGTAAGCCGCCTGGCCCGGCTCGACGGCGAATGACACGCCGACCAGCTCGGCGCGCTGCGCATCGAGGCTGGTGGTTTCGGTATCGAAGGCAAAGCACTCGGCCGCCTTCAGACGCGCCAGCCAGCGCTCGAAATCGGCCTGCTCCAGCAACGTCTCGTACTGGGCCTCGGCCTGGATCGAACAGCCTTCGGGCTGCACCTCGCAGCTCTCGCCCGCCGCCTTGGCCTCGCGCAGCAGCTCGTCCAGCCATTGCTTGAATTCCAGCTCGCGATACAGCGCGATCAGCGCCTCGCGGTGCGGTTCCCCGGGCATCAGGTCCGCCACCTCGACATCCAGCGGCACGTCGATCTTGATCGTCGCCAGTTCATAGGACATGAACGCCGCCTCGCGGTGTTCCTCCAGCTTGGCAGCCAGCGACTTGGCGCCGCGAATCGGCAGCCCGGCGACCTGATCGAGGTTCTCGTAGAGCCCCTTGAGCCCGCCCGGGATGCCGTTGAGCAGCCCGCACGCCGTCTTCTCGCCCACGCCCGGCACGCCGGGAATGTTGTCGACCTTGTCGCCCATCAGCGCGAGAAAATCGATGATCAGCTCCGGGTCGACCCCAAACTTGGCCTTCACCCCCTCGACGTCGTAGACGCTGCCGGTCATGGTGTTGACCAGCGTGACATGCGGGCAGACCAGCTGCGCCATGTCCTTGTCGCCGGTGGAGATCACCACGTCGCGGCCGAGCGCCGCGCACTGCCGGGCCAGGGTGCCGATCACGTCGTCGGCCTCGACGCCCTCGACGTTCAACAGCGGCAGGCCAAGGGCGCGCACCGCGGCGTGCAGCGGCTCGATCTGCACGCGCAGGTCGTCGGGCATCGGTGGCCGGTGCGACTTGTAGTGCTCGAAGAGTTCGTCGCGAAAGGTCGGCCCCTTGGCATCGAAGACCACCGCGAAGGGGCTGTCCGGATACTGCCTGCGCAGCGCCAGGAGCATGTTCAGCACACCCTTGACGGCGCCGGTCGGCTTGCCGGTGGAGGTGGTCAGCGGCGGCAGCGCATGGAAGGCACGGTAGAGGTAGGACGAACCGTCCACCAGGACGAGGGGCGCTTGGCTCATGAGGCGAATCAACCTTTTCGGCGGGCCCGGGGCTAGAATGCACGGACCATCTGACGACAAAGGGACAAGGTTACCATGCGCGCTTTCAAACACCTGATGCTGGCCGGCCTGCTGGCATGCGTGCCCCTCGCAACGCTCGCCCAGCAGCCGGAAGGCGAGCCGGAAGTGACCATTCGTCAGGAAGGCGACCGCACCGTCGAGGAATACCGCGTCAACGGTTTTCTCTACGCCATCAAGATCACGCCCAAGCACGGCAAGCCCTACTTCCTGGTGCGTGCCGACGGCAACGACGGCAACTTCGTGCGCTCCGACCAGCCGGACATGCTGATCCCCTCGTGGAAGATCTTCAGCTGGTAAGCCGCGCCACGCAGGAGGAACCCCACCATGTCCGTGTTCACCCCGCTGCGCCGTGACGAGCTCGAAGCCTTCCTCGCGCCCTATGGGCTCGGGCGGCTGCAGGATTTCCAGGGCATCGCCTCGGGTACCGAGAACAGCAATTTCTTCGTCAGCCTGGAAGGCGGCGAGTACGTGCTGACCCTGGTCGAGCGTGGTCCGGTGGACGATCTGCCGTTCTTCATCGAGCTGCTCGACGTGCTGCACCGCGCCGGCCTGCCGGTGCCCTACGCGCTGCGCACCTCCGATGGCCAGGCGCTGCGCGAGCTGGCGCAGAAGCCGGCGCTGCTGCAGCCAAGGCTGCCCGGCCGCCACGTGACGCTGCCCAACGCCCATCACTGCGCCGAGGCCGGGCGCTTCCTCGCCCGCCTGCACCTGTCCACGGCCGAACGCGTCCTCGAACGGCCCAGCGACCGCGGGCTGGACTGGATGCAGGAACAGGGCCCGATGCTCGCCCTCGGCCTGCCGGACGAGCAGCTCGAACTG
Source organism: Pseudomonas oligotrophica (assembly GCF_021726475.1). Taxonomy (GTDB): domain Bacteria; phylum Pseudomonadota; class Gammaproteobacteria; order Pseudomonadales; family Pseudomonadaceae; genus Stutzerimonas; species Stutzerimonas oligotrophica. The sequence continues at coordinate 410,044 of NZ_JAKJRU010000001.1, read as the reverse complement.
CTGCGCGAGGCGCTGGCCGAGATCGCCGAGCGCCGCCCCAAGCTGCTCGCCCTGCCACGCGCCAACCTGCACGCCGACCTGTTCCGCGACAACGTGCTGTTCGAGGGCAACCACCTCAGCGGCGTGATCGACTTCTACAACGCCTGCTCGGGGCCGATGCTCTACGACCTGGCGATCTGCGTGAACGACTGGTGCTCGCACCCCAACGGTGAAATCGACAACGAACGCAGCGAACCTTTGCTGGCAGCCTACTCAGCCCTGCGCCGATTTACCCCGGCCGAGGCCGAGCTCTGGCAGCCGATGCTGCGCGTAGCCTGCGTGCGCTTCTGGCTGTCGCGGCTGATCGCGGCGCAGCGCCACGACGGCAAGCTGGAGGTGCAGGTGAAGGACCCTGGCGAGTTTTATCGTCTGCTCGCGGCACGCCAGCATCCGAGCAGCGTCTTGCCCTTCGCTTTCTGAGCTACCTGCCGGCTACGCCGCAAAGCGTTCAGCGCCTCGCAAATCTGCCAGCGCAACTTGCGACCGTGCAGGCTTTACCTCAAAGTGCCGGTCGCACGGATGCGCGCCGGCGTGAGCCGAATTGCGCGACGGCCCCATCATCGAAAGGAATCGATGCATGCCCTCCATCTATCAGCTCAAACCCCGCTTCCAGGCGCTACTGCGTCCGCTGGTCAAGCATCTTTTTGCGCGCGGCGTGACGGCCAACCAAGTCACCGCCGCGGCATTGCTAATGTCGCTCGGCATAGCTGCTGTGGTTACGTTGCTGGCCGAGCAGCGCTTGATATTCCTGCTGATCCCGTTGTGGATGCTGCTGCGCATGGCACTGAACGCCATCGACGGCATGCTGGCACGGGAGTTCGGCCAGCAATCGAAGCTCGGCGCCTACCTCAACGAACTCTGCGATGTGGCCGCCGATGCGGCGCTCTATCTGCCGCTCGCGCTGGTGGCCGGCGTCTGGCCTGCTGCCGTGGTCTTGGTGGTGGTGCTAGCAGCACTCACCGAGTACGCCGGGGTGCTCGGGCCGATGGTGGGCGCATCACGTCGTTACGATGGCCCGATGGGCAAGAGCGACAGGGCCTTCGCCTTTGGCGTGCTGGCCACCGGCATCGCCCTGGGCCTGTTGCCAGCCGCCTGGATCAACGGCCTGTTGCTGCTGATCGCCGGGCTGTCGATCCTCACGCTGAGCAACCGGGTCAGACAAGGCCTGGCGGAAACCGCATCGGCGCCCGCCGAAGCGGATTGAGCCGCTCCACCCGCACCACCGACTTTCCGCCCGATACCGAGGAACATCCCATGCTCGGCGCCCTGCTCGCCTTCGCGATCACCTCCGCTGCACGCCTGCTGACCGGCACGCGCAGCCTCTGGATCGGCTGCGCGCCGCTCAACCGGCAACGCATCTACTTCGCCAACCACAGCAGCCACGGCGATTTCGTGCTGCTCTGGGCATCGCTGCCACCTGATCTGCGGCGCAGGACCCGGCCCGTCGCCGGCGCCGATTACTGGCAGAGCAGCGCGCTGCGCCGCTTCGTCATCCATCGCCTGTTCAACGGTGTGCTGGTGGATCGCGAGCGCAGCGGCCCGGAGTCGGATCCGCTGCAACCGATGCTCGACGCCCTGGCCGCTGGCGATTCGCTGATCCTCTTCCCCGAGGGCACGCGCAACCGGGAAGAAGGCCTGCTGCCGTTCAAGAGCGGACTGTATCGCCTGGGCCTGGCGTGCCCGGAGGTGGAGCTGGTGCCGGTATGGATCGCCAACCTCAATCGAGTGATGCCCAAGGGCCGCAGCCTGCCGCTGCCGCTGCTGTGCAGCGTCAGCTTCGGCGCGCCCATGAGCATCGAACAGGACGAGGACAAGGACGCGTTTCTGCAGCGCGCTCGCCTGGCTCTGCTGGAACTGGCCCCGAAGGAGGACTGACATGGATCGCAATACCCTGCTGCTGTTCGCCGGTATCGGCACCCTGCTCGCCATGGCCTCGCTGATCGGCTTTGTCCTCAAGCGCCGCAGCGGCGGCGAGAGCCCGGTGATCGACAACCTCAATGCGCGCATCAAGGCCTGGTGGGTGATGGTCGCGCTGATCGGCATCGCTTTCTGGCTTGGCCACACGGCCGTGGTGATCCTCTTCTACCTGGTGTCGTTCTTCGCCTTGCGCGAATTCATGACGCTGACGCCGACACGCAGCAGCGACTATCCGGCGCTGGTCGCGGCGTTCTATCTGGTGCTGCCGCTGCAGTATCTGCTGGTGGCGGTCGGCTGGTACGGCCTGTTCGCCATCTTCATCCCGGTCTACGTGTTCCTGTTGCTGCCGATCCTGGCGTCGCTGGGTGGCGACACCACGCGCTTTCTCGAACGTGCCTCGAAGGTGCAATGGGGGCTGATGATCGCAGTCTTCTGCGTCTCCCACGTCCCTGCCCTGCTCACCCTGGAGATTGCCGGCTACGAAGGTCGCAACCTGCTGCTGATCGCCTGGCTGATCATCGTCGTGCAGCTCTCCGACGTGTTGCAGTACGTCTGCGGCAAGCTGGCCGGCAAGCGCAAGATCGCCCCGCGCCTGTCGCCATCCAAGACCGTCGAAGGCTTTGTCGGCGGGATCTTCCTGGCGACGCTGATCGGCGCGGCGCTGTTCTGGATCACCCCGTTCGCCTGGTGGCAGGCGGCCCTGATGGCGCTACTGCTGAACCTGCTGGGCTTCTTCGGCGGCCTGGTGATGTCGGCGATCAAGCGCGACCGCGGCGTCAAGGACTGGGGGCACATGATCGAGGGCCACGGCGGCATGCTCGACCGCCTCGATTCGGTCTGCTTTGCCGCGCCGATCTTCTTCCACCTGGTGCGCTACGGCTGGACCTGACCGGCCACGCACTTGCGCTGCGGGCGAACCGCCGATCGCTCCGGGGGTCGAATCTGCCACGGCTCACGCAGTGCCGCCGCGCCGCCTCCGAACGGAGCGTCCACCACCGCTGTGCCACCGCGTTAAGATGGCGGCAGGCAGCCGCCGTTTCGGTGCACCAGCTCCTCGATGGTGTCACCATCGAATTCAGGAATCATCAATGACCCAACGCCATGTCATCAACGCCTCGGTCAACCCCCGCGGCAGCCTGGAAACCCTCTCCCAACGCGAAGTCCAGCAGCTCTCCGAGATCGGCTCCGGCCGCGCCCACGAGCTGTTCCGCCAGTGCGCGCTGGCGATCCTCAACACCGGCACCCGGATCGACAACGCCAAGACCATCCTCGAGGCCTACGCCGACTTCGAGGTGCAGATCCTGCAGCAGGATCGCGGCGTGCGCCTGGAGCTGTTCAACGCACCGGCCGACGCCTTCGTCGACGGCGAGATGATCGCCAGCACCCGCGAGATGCTGTTCAGCGCGCTGCGCGACATCGTCTACACCGAGAGCGAGCTGGGCAGCATGCGCATCGACCTGGAGAGCTCCCAGGGCATCACCGACTACGTCTTCCACCTGCTGCGCAACGCGCGCACCCTGCGCCCGGGCGTCGAGCCGAACATGGTGGTGTGCTGGGGCGGCCACTCGATCAGCACCGAGGAATACAAGTACGCCAAGCGTGTCGGCCACGAGCTGGGGCTGCGCAAGCTGGACGTCTGCACCGGCTGCGGCCCGGGCGTGATGAAGGGGCCGATGAAGGGCGCCACCATCGGCCATGCCAAGCAGCGGCTGGTCGGCAGCCGCTACCTGGGCCTGACCGAACCGGGCATCATCGCCGCCGAGGCGCCGAACCCGATCGTCAACGAACTGGTCATCCTGCCGGACATCGAGAAGCGCCTGGAGGCCTTCGTCCGCGTCGGCCACGGCATCATCATCTTTCCCGGCGGCGTCGGCACCGCGGAGGAATTCCTCTACCTGCTCGGCATCCTGCTGCACCCGGCCAATGCCGAGCTGCCCTTCCCGGTGGTGCTCACCGGCCCGCGCAGCGCCGCGGCCTACCTGCAGCAACTGCACGCCTTCGTCGGCGCCACCCTCGGCGAGCCGGCGCAGAAGCGCTACCAGATCGTCATCGACAACCCCGCCGAGGTCGCCCGGCAAATGGTCGACGGCCTCGCCGCGGTGCGCCGCTTCCGCCGCGAGCGCAACGATGCCTTCCACTTCAACTGGCTGCTGAAGATTGAGGAAGGCTTCCAGCGCCCCTTCGATCCGACCCACGAGGCCATGGCCAACCTGCAGCTGCGCCGCGATGTGCCGCCGCACGAGCTGGCGGCCAACCTGCGCCGGGCGTTCTCCGGCATCGTCGCCGGCAACGTCAAGGACAAGGGCATCCGCCGCATCGAACAGTACGGCCGCTACGAGATCCACGGCGATGCGCAGATCATGCAGCCACTGGACCAACTGCTGCAGGCCTTCGTCGAGCAGCACCGCATGAAGCTGCCCGGCGGCATGCCCTACGAGCCCTGCTACCGCGTGGTGAGCTGAAGCTGCGGCGGGCGCCGGACGCTCGCCACGTTGTTTCCACCGCCCGCCGCCTCAGCGACAGGCAAAGAAAAAGGCCCGGAGCGCAAGCCCCGGGCCTTTTCGTTCTGCCGGCTACCAGGCGCTTAGCCGCACTTGGAATAGCCGCAGTTCAGGCAGGTCGCGCAGCCGTCCATCTGCACCACCGCCTGGGTGTTGCACTTGCCGCACAGCTGCGCGCCGGCGGGAAAGCCGTCGCCCGGCTCCACCGCCACCGCGCCCTGGCTGGCCTCGTAGGCGGCGCGCTTCTCGGCCAGGTACTTGAGCTGGGTTTCGTCCAGCGCCTGGCCCTCGAGCATGCCGATGGCGATCAGGTGGCGCTCCAGCACCGCGCCGATCTCGGCGACGATCGACGGCATGTAGATGCCGCCCTTCTTCAGGTAGCCGCCGCGCGGGTCGAACACCGCCTTGAGCTCTTCGACCAGGAAGGTGCAGTCGCCGCCCTTGCGGAACACCGCGGACATGATCCGGGTGAGCGCGACGATCCACTGGAAGTGGTCCATGTTCTTCGAATTGATGAAGATCTCGAACGGCCGGCGCTGCTCGTGCGGCGTGCCGGCGTTGAGCACGATGTCGTTGATGGTCACGTACAGGGCGTGCTCGAACAGCGGCGACTTGATCTTGTAGGTCATGCCGATGAGGGTTTCCGGGCGCTGCAGGCTCTCGTCCATCTCCACCACGGTGACCTTGGTGGTCTTGCCGTCGGTGGCGGCGGCGGCCGGGCGCTCGAGGGTCTCGTCGACGACCTTGAAGCCCTTGATGCGCTGGGTGATCTTGACGGTCATTGCTATCTCTCTCCAGCCGGGCGGCAGGCGCCCGGCGCATAAACGGTAACGGTCAGGCCGGCACGGCGTCAGTACTTGCCGTAGTAGCCTTCCTTGAGGGCGTCGAACAGGTTGGCGGCGGTATTCACCTCGCCGTCGTACTCCACTTCCTCGTTGCCCCGGAGCTCGACCACGCTGCCGTCCTCGAGCACGAAGCGGTACTTGGTCTTCTCCAGGTCGGCTTCCTTGACCAGCACGCCCTGGAAGGCGGCCGGGTTGAAGCGGAAGGTGGTACAGCCCTTCAGGCCCTGGCGCCAGGCATAGCGGTAGATGTCCTTGAACGCCTCGAACGGGTAGTCGGTCGGCACGTTGGCGGTCTTGGAGATCGACGAGTCCACCCACTTCTGCGCCGCAGCCTGGATGTCGACGTGCTGGGTCGGGGTGATGTCGTCAGCGGTGACGAAGTACTCCGGCAGCTTCTGCCCGGGCTCGCTGGCCCCGGGGGTGGCGTTGGGGTTGATCAGCGTGCGGTAGGCCAGCAGTTCGTAGCTGAACACCTCGACCTTTTCCTTGGCCTTGCGCCCCGGGCGGATCACGTTGCGCGCGTACTGGTGGGCGAAGCTCGGCTCGATGCCGTTGGAGGCGTTGTTGGCCAGGCTCAGGCTGATGGTGCCGGTCGGCGCGATGGAGCTGTGATGGGTGAAGCGCGCGCCCTGCTCGGCCAGCGCCTCGATCAGGTCGGGGGCGAACTCGGCGACCTTCTGCATGTAGCGCGAATATTTGGCGTGCAACACGCGGCCGGGCACCTGGTCGCCGACCTTGTACCCATCCTTGGCCATCTCCGGGCGCTTGCGCAGCATCTCGGCGGTGACCTCGAAGGTCTCGGTCAGCAGCGGCGCCGGGCCCTTTTCCTTCGACAGCTCGAGGGCCTGCTCCCAGCCGACCAGGGCCATCTCGCGCGACACCTCCTCGGTGAACACGCAGGCCTCGGGGCTGCCGTAGCGCAGCTTGAGCAGGGTCAGGGTCGAGCCGAGGCCGAGGAAGCCCATGCCGTGGCGGCGCTTGGTGAGGATCTCGTGGCGCTGCTGCTCGAGCGGCAGGCCGTTGATCTCCACCACGTTGTCCAGCATGCGGGTGAAGATGCGCACCACCTCGCGGTACTTGTCCCAGTCGAAGCGCGCCTCGTTGCCGAACGGGTCGATGACGAACTTGGTCAGGTTGACCGAGCCCAGCAGGCAGGAGCCGTAGGGCGGCAGCGGCTGCTCGCCACAGGGGTTGGTCGCGCGGATCGCCTCGCACCACCAGTTGTTGTTCAGCTGGTTGACGCGGTCGATGAGGATGAAGCCCGGCTCGGCGTAGTCGTAGGTGGAGACCATGATCATGTCCCACAGGTGCCGCGCCTTGGGCCGGCCGTAGACCTTGCAGGCGACCAGGCCGTCGTCGCGCACCAGGTAGCCGTCGTGCACCGGCCATTCGCGCCAAATCACCTGGCTGTCGTCGGCCAGGTCCAGCTCGCCGGCCTCCTTGGCGTGCACCGGGAAGATCAGCGGCCACTCGCCGTCGGCTTCCACGGCCTGCATGAACTCGTCGGTGATCAGCAGGCTCAGGTTGAACTGGCGCAGGCGGCCGTCCTCGCGCTTGGCGCGGATGAACTCGCGCACGTCCGGGTGGCAGACGTCGAAGGTACCCATCTGCGCGCCGCGGCGGCCACCGGCCGAGCTCACGGTGAAGCACATCTTGTCGAAGATATCCATGAACGACAGCGGGCCGCTGGTGTGCGCACCGGCACCGGAGACGAACGAGCCGCGCGGGCGCAGGGTGCTGAACTCGTAGCCGATGCCGCAGCCGGCCTTGAGCGTCAGCCCGGCCTCGTGGACCTTGCCGAGGATGTCGTCCATCGAGTCGGTGATGGTCCCCGACACGGTGCAGTTGATGGTCGAGGTCGCCGGCTTGTAGTCCTGCGCGCCGGCATTGGAGATGATCCGCCCGGCGGGAATGGCGCCGTGGCGCAATGCCCAGAGGAAGCGCTCGTACCAGTGTTCGCGCTGCTCGGCCGGCTCGACGTCGGCCAGGGCGCGGGCGACGCGCTGCCAGGTGGCGTCGACGCTGTCGTCGATCGGCGTGCCGTCCTTGCTGGTCAGGCGGTATTTCTGCGTCCAGATGTCCTCGGAGGCCGGCTGCAGGGCGATGCCGGCGGTGGTTTTACTGTCTGCCGCGATGGTCCCGTCCGTCTTCGCCATGGGCTAAGCATCCTCGTGCCGATGAGAGAAAAAATAAGCGAGCAATTTAGGCGAATTCGCTCATGCATGCATCTGCTGAGATCAAGTAAGCGACGGCTACCGCAACCGTTCGCGCAGGAAGTGGAAGTAGCGGCGGCGCAGCGCCTCCGACTCGTTGACCAGGTGGTGCCTGGCCTCGGGCAAGAGGAGGATCTGCGGTTCGGCGAACTTGGCCTGCAGGATCGGCAGGTTGTGCTGCCAGTCCACCGTCATGTCCGCCTCGCCCTGGACGATGATCGGGCTGCGCTCGCTGCGCTCGGCGCCCTCGATGCGCGGGATCCAGCGGGCCAGCGCACCGACCCAGCTGGTCGGCAGGGTGGTCGCCTGCAGCGGGTCCTGGCTCTGCACGAAGTCGAGGAACTGCGCGTCGCCGGAGTTCTCGGTGAAGGTGCGGCGGATCTCGCGGACGAACGGCCGCAGCAGTTCGTAGCTCAGTCGCGAGCGCAGCCAGGCGCGCGGGCGCACCAGCGGCGCGAGCAGGATGGTCTCGCCGAGTTCGTCCGGCGCCGGCTGGTGCAGCAGGTGGTCGAGGACAATGGCGCCGCCGGTGCTCTGCCCGAGCAGGTGCCAGGGCCGCGGCAGGTCCAGCCGGCGCGCCTGCTCGAAGAGGCCGAACAGCACTGCCTGGTACTCGTCGAACTCGTTGATCGCCGCCGGCGGCCCGCTGGACAGGCCATGCCCCGGCAGGTCGCAGGCCAGCACCGCGAAGCCCATCTCCAGGCCCCAGCGCACCGCATGGCCGTAGAGCCCCATGTGATCGTAGTAGCCGTGCAGTAGCAGCAGCGTGGCGTGCGGCTCGCGCGGCCACCAGGCCTGGGCGACGATGTCGTAGCCGTGCACGCGAAAACGCCCGAGGCGACTGTGGATCTCACCGGGCCGCGTCAGGTCGAGGCCGTAGTAGTGCTGGTAATGGCGCGCCTCGGCGGACAGCTCGCCGGCTTCGCTGAGGTCATGCAGCTGCTCGCGCAACTGCTCGGGTTGGATCGGCATGGGCAGGAACTTGCGGATGGATGGAGGCATGGACAACGGCCGCGTGCCCGGATATTCCGCTGTCGGCGCCTGGCATGGCAAGCTGGCGCACCTTCCGCCGAGCACCATCGCCATGGCCAAGCGTCACAAGTACCTTCTCGCCGCGCTGATCGCGCTCGCCTGGGCCGGCGCCATGCTGGCCGCCTACTGGTGGTTCGAGGCGCGCTACCTGCGCACCTTCGAGGGCGAGCGCGCCGAGCTGTTCTCCGGCGACGCGCTGCGCCTGCCGGCGGCCCTGGCCGGCCCCGGGCCGGTGCGCTTCGTGCACTTCTGGGACCCGGGTTGCCCGTGCAATGTCGGCAACCAGCAGCACCTGCAGCAACTGCTGGAGCGCTTCGCCGGCCAGCCGGTGGCGTTCTACGAGGTGCGCAAGCCGGGCAGCCACGGCCGCCTGCCTGGGCCGCTGGCCGCGCTCAAGCCGCTCGAGGGCCTGGCCGGCGCCGAGCAGCTGCCGGCCAGCCCTGCGGTCGGCATCTGGGACCAGCAGGGTGAACTGGCTTACATCGGCCCCTACAGCGAGGGCGCGGTGTGCAGCTCGGACAACAGCTTCGTCGAGCCCATCCTCGAGGCGATCCTCGCCGGGCGCCCGGTACGCGCCACCCATTCGCTGGCGGTGGCCTGTTTCTGCGACTGGCAGCGCTGAGGGAAACGAACAGGGGCGCCGTGCGGCGCCCCTGTTCGTCCATCAGCTGTGGGCCGAGGGCGGCACCAGCGCCTTGCGGCTGTCGATCACCTGGCGCCAGCTGGGCGCGGCATTGCCCTCGTCCATGGCCTGCTGCAGGGCGCGCAGCCGGCGCTTCTCGGCGCGGCGGCTGAAGTACCAGGCGAAGAAGGTCGCCAGCGACACGCTGAGCAGGATCAGGCTGGCCACCGCGTTGATCTCCGGCTTCACGCCGAGGCGCACGGCGGAGAAGATCTCCATCGGCAGTGTCGTCGAGCCCGGCCCGGAGACGAAGCTGGCCAGCACCAGGTCGTCCAGCGACAGGGCGAAGGAGAGCATGCCGCCGGCGGCCAGCGACGGCGCGATCATCGGCATGGTGATCAGGAAGAACACCTTCCACGGCCGCGCGCCGAGGTCCATGGCGGCCTCCTCGATGGACAGGTCCAGCTCGCGCAGGCGCGCCATCACCACCACCGCGACGTAGGCCGAGCAGAAGGTGGTATGGGCGATCCAGATGGTCACCAGGCCGCGCTGCGCCGGCCAGCCGACCAGCTGGGCCATGGCCACGAACAGCAGCAGCAGCGACAGGCCGGTGATCACCTCGGGCATCACCAGCGGCGCGGTGACCAGCCCGCCGAACAGCGTGCGGCCGCGGAACACCGGGATGCGCGTGAGCACGAAGGCGGCCATGGTGCCCAGCGCGACGGCGGCGATGGCGGTGTAGGCGGCGACCTCCAGCGAGCGCAGCACCGCGCCCATCAGCTGGCTGTTGTCCAGCAGGCCCAGGTACCACTTCACCGACCAGCCGCCCCAGACGGTCACCAGGCGCGAGTCGTTGAACGAGTAGATGACCAGGATGACCATCGGCAGGTAGATGAACAGCAGGCCCAGGGCCAGGATCAGGTTGGAGAAGCTCCAGCGTTTCATAGCTTGCCCTCCAGCTCTTTCGCCTGGTTCCTGTTGAACAGGATGATCGGCACCAAGAGGATCGCCAGCATCACCACCGCCAGCGCCGAGGCCACCGGCCAGTCGCGGTTGTTGAAGAATTCCTGCCAGAGCACCTTGCCGATCATCAGCGTCTCCGGGCCGCCGAGCAGCTCAGGGATGACGAACTCGCCGACCACCGGGATGAACACCAGCATGCAGCCGGCGATGATGCCGTTCTTCGACAGCGGCACGGTGATCTTCCAGAAGCTGGTGAGGTTGCGCGCGCCGAGGTCGGATGCCGCCTCCAGCAGGCTGGGATCGTGCTTCACCAGGTTGGCGTAGAGCGGCAGGATCATGAACGGCAGATACGAATAGACCACGCCGATGTACACCGCGATGTCGGTGTTGAGGATCTGCAGCGGCGCATCGATCAGCCCGAGGCCCTGCAACAGGCTGTTGAGCAGGCCGTTGCTGCTGAGGATGCCCATCCAGGCATAGACGCGGATCAGGATCGCGGTCCAGGTCGGCATCATGATCAGCAGCAGGAACACCGTCTGCAGGTCCTTGCGCGCGCGGGCGATGGCATAGGCCATCGGGTAGCCGATCAACAGGCACAGCAGGGTGCTGAAGAAGGCGATCCTGAGCGAGCCCAGGTAGGCGGCCAGGTACAGTTCGTCCTCGCTGAGGAAGATGTAGTTGCCCAGGTTGATCAGCACCTGCAGCTGCTGGTCGGCGTAGCGGAAGATCTCGGTGTACGGCGGGATCGCCACGTCGGCCTCGGCGAAGCTGATCTTCAGCACGATGGCGAACGGCAGCAGGAAGAACAGGAACAGCCAGAGGAAGGGTACGCCGATGACCAGCCGGCGGCCGTTGTTCAGGGAAGGCCGGCGCTTCATGCCTGCAGCACCACGCCGCTGTCGCTCAGCCAGTGCAGGTAGACGCGCTCTTCCCAGCTCGGCCATTTGACGTGGCGCTCGGCGTTGGCGACGAAGGCCTGCAGCAGCATCCCCGACTCCAGCTTGATGTAGTACACCGAGTGGCCGCCGAGGTAGGCGATGTCGTGCACCACGCCTTCGACCCAGTTGTAGTCGGGCAGCTCGAGCACCGGCTTTTCCAGGCTCATCAGCAGCTTCTCCGGACGCAGGGCGTAGGTCACGCGCTTGTCCTGGGCGCGGGTGCTGATGCCATGGCCGACGTAGATGGGCCGCTCCAGCTGCGGGCAGGCGATCACCGCGTGGTCCTCGAGATCCTCGACCAGCTCGCCGTCGAACAGGTTGACGTTGCCGATGAACTCGCAGACCAGCCGGCTGGCCGGGGTCTCGTAGATGTCCATCGGACTGCCGACCTGGGCGATCCAGCCCTGGCTCATGATGGCGATGCGCTCGGCCATGGTCATGGCCTCTTCCTGGTCGTGGGTGACCATCACGCAGGTCACGCCGACGCGCTCGATGATCTGCACCAGTTCGAGCTGCATCTGCGAGCGCAGCTTCTTGTCCAGCGCGCCCATCGGCTCGTCGAGCAGCAACAGCTTCGGCCGTTTCGCCAGCGAGCGTGCCAGCGCCACGCGCTGGCGCTGGCCGCCGGAGAGCTGGTGCGGCTTGCGCTTGGCGTACTGGGTCATCTGCACCAGCGCGAGCATCTCAGCCACCCGCGCGGCGATCTCCTCCTTGGGCAGCTTGTCCTGCCTGAGGCCGAAGGCGATGTTCTGCTCCACCGTCATGTGCGGGAACAGCGCGTAGGACTGGAACATCATGTTGATCGGCCGCTCGTAGGGCGGCAGGTCGGTGATGTCCTGGCCGTCGAGGAAGATGCGCCCCTCGCTCGGCCGCTCGAAGCCGGCGAGCATGCGCAGCAGCGTCGACTTGCCCGAGCCGGAGCCGCCGAGCAGGGCGAAGATCTCGCCCTGGTGGATGCTCAGCGAGACATCGTCGACCGCCACCGTCTCGTCGAACTTCTTGGTGACGCGGTCGATCTTCAGCAGCACCTGCTTGTTCTTGCTGCCGCCGGTGACGGCTTTCTTGTAGGCGCTGGAGGCAACGGCCATGCGCGAACTCCCGAAAGTGAAGGTTGTTCCCGGCCGGGCCGGGCGATGCTTGATTTGGTGCCCGGCTGGCGCGCGTCGTTCGCGGGCGCAGGCCGTGCCTGGGCCGGCCTACTGGCCGGACTTGATCCGCGTCCAGCTGCGGGTCATCAGCCGCTGGACCTTCGGCGGCAACTCGGCCGACACGTAGAGCCGGTCGAGCACCTGCTGCGGCGGATAGACCGCCGGGTCCTGGCGTACCTCCTGATCCATCAACGCCCCCGCCTCGAGGTTGGGGTTGGCATAGCCGACGTAGTCGCTCACCGCGGCGATCACCTCGGGGCGCAACAGGTAGTTGATGAAGGCGTGGGCCTGCTCGACGTTGCCGGAGTCGGCGGGGATGGCGAGCATGTCGAACCAGAGGTTGCCGCCTTCCCTGGGGATCGAATAGGCGATGTCGATGCCCTTGCCGGCTTCCTCGGCGCGCGCGGCGGCCTGGAACACATCGCCGGAGTAGCCGGCGGCGACGCAGATATTGCCATTGGCGAGGTCGGAAATGTACTTCGAGGAGTGGAAGTAGCGCACGTACGGGCGTACCGCCAGCAGCTTTTCCTCGGCCTTGCGGTAGTCGTCGGGGTCCTGGCTGTTGGGGTCCAGGCCCAGGTAGTTGAGCATGGCCGGGATCATCTCGTCGGCCGAATCGAGGAAGGCGATGCCGCAGTTGGCCAGCTTCTCGGCATTCTCCGGCTCGAAGATCGCCGCCCAGGAGTCGATACGCTCGACGCCCAGCACCGCCTTGACCTTCTCGACGTTGTAGCCGATGCCGTTGGTGCCCCACAGGTAGGGCACGCCGTAGGCGTTGCCCGGGTCGTTGCGCTCGAGCTGCTTGAGCAGCGCGGGGTCGAGCTTGCCCCAGTTGCCCAGCCTGGACTTGTCCAGCTTCTGGAAGGCGCCGGCGCGGATCTGCTTGCCGAGGAAGTGGTTCGAAGGCACCACCACGTCATAGCCGCTGCGCCCGGCGAGCAGCTTGCCTTCGAGGGTTTCGTTGGAGTCGAAGACGTCATAGACGGGCTGGATGCCGGTCTCCTTCTCGAACGCCTCGAGGGTGTCTTCGCCGATGTAATCCGACCAGTTGTAGATGTGTACGGTGGCGGCCTGGGCGCTGGCGGCTGCGGCCAACGCGACGGCGATGATCAGCGACTTGAGGGTCGAGCGCATGAGGGAAGTCCTCTTCGTTACAGGCCGTGCGTTGCCCCGCGGGGAAAGGCCGGCTGTTTATTGTAAAAACCTCTGGAAATCAACAGTTGCGACAACAAATTCGGGCTGCGGCCGGGTGGACGGGCCGCAGCGCGGGATCAGGTACGTTCTTTCGTGGCAGCCGGGGCGCATGAGGCGTCCCGGGTACCGGATGTCACGCCGGCCAACCCTGCGGGCTGGCCGGCGCCACTCTCAGCGGCCGGACTTGATCTTGGTCCAGCTGCGGGTCATGGTGCGCTGGGTCTTGGCGTCCAGGTCGGGGAAGGTATAGAGCTTCTGCAGCACCTCCTGGCTCGGGTAGATGCCCGGGTCGGTGCGGATGGCTTCGTCCACCAGCGGGGTGGCCGCCGCGTTGCCATTGGGGAACTGCACGTAGTCGGTGATCGCCGCCATCACCTCCGGCTTCATCAGGTAGTTGAGGAAGACGTGGGCGTTGTCGACGTTCTTCGCGTCAGCCGGGATGGCCAGCATGTCGAAGAAGCTGCCGGCGCCTTCCTTGGGGATCTGGTAGCTGACGTTCACGCCGTTGCTGGCTTCCTCGGCGCGGGCCTTGGCCTGGTAGATGTCGCCCGAGTAGCCGATCGCCACGCAGATGTTGCCGTTGGCCAGGTCGGAGATGTACTTGGAGGAATGGAAGTAGGCCACGTTCGGGCGGATCTGCATGAACAGCTCCTCGGCCTTCTTCAGCTCGTCGCTCTTGCCGCTGTCCGAGGCGAAGCCCAGGTAGTGCAGCGCGGCCGGCAGGATCTCGGTCGGCGAATCGAGGAAGGACACGCCGCAGGCCTTCAGCTTCTCGATGTTCTCGGGCTTGAACACCAGGTCCCAGGAATCCACCGGCGCGTTGTCGCCGAGCACGGCCTTGACCTTGTCGACGTTGTAGCCGATGCCGATGGTGCCCCACATGTAGGGTGCCGAGTACTGGTTGCCCGGATCGCTCGGCTCCAGCGCCTTGAGCAGGTCCTTGTTGAGGTTTTCCCAGTTCGGCAGCTTGGACTTGTCCAGCTTCTGGAACACGCCGGCCTTGATCTGCTTGGCCAGGAAGGGGTTGGACGGCACCACCACGTCGTAGCCCGAGCCGCCGGCCAGCAGCTTGGCCTCCAGCACCTCGTTGCTGTCGAAGACGTCGTAGACCACCTTGATGCCGGTTTCCTTGGTGAAGTTCTCCAGCGTGTCCTCGGCGATGTAGTCCGACCAGTTGTAGACGTGCAGCACCTTGTCCTCGGCCTGTACAGCCCCGGCGAATGCGCCGGCCAGCGACAGGGCGAGAAGGGTCTTGGCGAAGGGTTTCATCCGTGCAGCTCCTGTATTGTCATGATTCGTATCGGGGCAGTTGGAACAGGCCACACCGACAACGGCGGCCTGGCGGTCCAGGGCGTGCCGGCATCGACGCACCCCGCGGGAAGTCTGGCCGTCAGCACCGGCGCAGTCTGGCAAGGTCGGGGGCGTTTTTTCAACAGCCCGAACGGCCGACTGCCAGCACTGCGGCGGGCACGCCGCTCAGCCCAGCACGTCCCTGGCCGTCGCATCCAGGCACAGCCTTACCTTGTCGATCAGCTCGTCGATCTCCTGCTCGCCGATCACCAGCGGCGGCGAGATGATCATGGTGTCGCCGACGGCACGCATCACCAGCCCGTTGCGGAAGCAGTGCTCGCGGCAGCGCATGCCCACGCCCGGCTCGGCGAAGCGCTCGCGGGTTTTCTTGTTCTTCACCAGCTCCAGCGCGCCGAGCAGGCCGACGCCGCGGGCCTGGCCCACCAGTGGATGCTCGGCCAGCTCTTGCCAGCGACGTTGCAAATAGGGTGCCGTCTGCGCCTTGACCCGCTCGACGATCCTCTCCTCGCGCAGGATGCGCAGGTTCTCCAGCGCCACCGCCGCGGCCACCGGGTGCCCCGAGTAGGTGAAGCCGTGGTAGAACTCGCCGCCCTCGTTGAGGGTGCGCACCACTTCGTCGCGCACGATGACGCCGCCCATGGGGATGTAGCCGGAAGTCAGGCCCTTGGCGATCGGCATCAGGTCCGGCTCGAGGCCATAGTAGTCGCTGCCGAACCACTCGCCGGTACGGCCGAAGCCGCAGATCACCTCGTCGGCGATGAACAGGATGTCGTGGCGCGCGAGGATCTCCTTGATCCGCGGCCAGTAGCTGTCCGGCGGGATGATCACCCCGCCGGCGCCCTGGATCGGCTCGGCGATGAACGCGGCGACCTTGTCCTCGCCGATCTCGCGGATCTTCTGCTCGAGCTGGTCGGCGATGCGGATGCCGAATTCCTCCGGCTCCATGTCGCCGCCTTCGCCGTACCAGTAGGGCTGATCGATATGCTCGATGCCGGGGATCGGGAAGTCGCCCTGGCCGTGCATGGCCTTCATCCCGCCAAGGCTGGCGCCGGCCACGGTGGAGCCGTGGTAGCCGTTCCAGCGGCCGATGACCACCTTCTTCTCCGGTTGGCCCTTGATCGCCCAATAGTGGCGCACCATGCGCAGCACGGTGTCGTTGGCTTCGGAACCCGAGCCGGTGAAGAACACGTGCTGCATGCCGGCCGGCGCCAGCTCGGCGATGGCCTGCGCCAGCGCCAGCGCCGGCGGGTGCGCAGTCTGGAAGAACAGGTTGTAGTAGGGCAGCTCGCGCATCTGCCGGGCCGCGGCCTCGACCAGCTCCTCGCGGCCATAGCCGACGTTGACGCACCACAGCCCGGCCATGGCATCGAGGATGCGCTGGCCGTCGCTGTCCCACAGGTACACCCCGGAGGCACGGGTGATGATGCGCGTACCCTTGGCGTTCAACGCCTTGTAGTCGGTGAACGGCGGCAGGTGATGGTCGCGGCTCAGGGCTTGCCAGTGCAGGGTTTGCGAATCGCTCATCGATCATCTCCAGGTCGTTGTTGCGTTGACGGTGGGTGGAGGACGCGTCATCCACCCTTCGGCTGTGTGCTGGGCCGGGACCGGCCGGACACCATCGGCCCCGGGGTCAGGCATGCTGGGTGGACGCGCATGACAACCGTCACCCGGCGACCGCGGCTGCCGGTCAGACCGACAGCATCAGAAACTCGCGCTCCCAGGAACTGATCACCCGGTTGTAGTTCTCCTGCTCGGCGCGCTTGACCGCGACGTAGCCGGTGATGAACTTCGGACTCAGGTACTTGCGCAGCTCGCGGCAGCTCTCCATGCGCTCCAGCGCGGCCTCCAGGGTCAGCGGCAGGCGCAGGTTGCGCCGCTCGTAGCCACGGCCGCGCACCTGCTGGCTGGGGTTGAGCTCCTCGGTCATGCCGATGAAGCCGCACAGCAGGCTCGCGGCGATGGCCAGGTAGGGGTTGGCGTCGGCGCCGGCGAGGCGATTCTCCACGCGGCGGTTCTGTGGGTCGGAATCCGGCACGCGCAGGCCGACGGTACGGTTCTCCTCGCCCCACTCGACGTTCACCGGCGCCGAGGTGTCGGGCAGGAAGCGGCGGAACGAATTGACGTTGGGGGCGAACATCGGCAGCAGCTCGGGGATGTACTTCTGTAGCCCGCCGACGTGGTGCAGGAACAGCTGGCTCATCGAGCCGTCCGGGTTGGAGAAGATATTGCGCCCGGTCTCCATGTCCACCACGCTCTGGTGCAGGTGCATCGCGCTGCCCGGCTCGCCGGTCATCGGCTTGGCCATGAAGGTGGCGGCGACGTTGTGCTTGAGCGCGGCCTCGCGCATGGTGCGCTTGAACACCAGGATCTGGTCGGCCAGGTGCAGCGCCTCGCCATGGCGGAAGTTGATCTCCATCTGCGCGGTGCCTTCCTCGTGGATCAGGGTGTCCAGATCCAGGCCTTGGGCCTCGCACCAGTCGTACATGTCTTCGAACAGCGGGTCGAACTCGTTGGCCGCGTCGATGGAGAACGACTGGCGGCCGGTCTCCTGCCGCCCGGATCGGCCGATCGGCGGCTGGAACGGCAGGTCCGGGTCCTCGCAGCGCTTGGTCAGGTAGAACTCCATCTCCGGCGCGACGATCGGCTGCCAGCCCTTGTCGGCGTACATCTTCAACACGCGCTTCAAGATGTTGCGCGGCGACAGCTCGATGGGGTTGCCCATCTTGTCGTAGGTGTCGTGGATCACCTGGGCCGTCGGCTCGATGGCCCAGGGCACGAGGAACACCGCGTCGGGGTCGGGCCGGCAGAACATGTCGATATCGGCCGGGTCGAGCAGCTCGTAGTAGATCTCGTCCTCGACGTAGTCGCCGGTCACGGTCTGCAGCAGCACGCTCTCGGGCAGGCGCATGCCCTTCTCGCCCAGGAACTTGTTGGTCGGCGAGATCTTGCCGCGGGCGATGCCGGTCAGGTCGCTGATCAGGCATTCGACTTCGGTGATCTTGCGTTCTTTCAGCCAGCCGGTGAGCTGGTCGAGCTTGATACTCATGGTGACCTCTGGTGGGTTGGCGACGCCCGTTCAGCGTCGCCCGGCGCGCGCCCGGCAGGCCTCGGCGAAGCCCTGGAACAGCGCCAGGTAGTCTGGGTTTTCATGGACCTTCCATTCCGGGTGCCATTGCACACCCAGGGCGAAACTGCGCGCGCCCTCCACGGAGAACGCCTCGATCAGCCCGTCCGGGGCCAGCGCCTCGATGCGCAGCCCCGCGCCGAGCCGTTCGACCCCCTGGCCGTGCACCGAGTTGACCTGGATCTGCGCCGGCAGGCCGAGGCGCTGGAGCAGACCATCGGGCTGCACGTGCAGGGCATGGCTGAAACCGTACTGCACATGCAGCGGGTCTTCCGGCCGCTCGCGGTGGTCGCGGTAGGGCCCGGCTTCATGGACCTTCTGGTGCAGGCTGCCGCCGAAAGCCACGTTCATCTCCTGGAAGCCGCGGCAGATGCCCAGCACCGGGATCCCCGCCTCGACCGCGGCGCGGATCAGTGGCAGGGTCAAGCCGTCGCGCGCCGGGTCGTGGTGGGTGCCGGCCTCGCTGGCGGGACCGGAATAATGATGCGGCTCGACATTGGAAGGCGAACCGGTGAACAGGAAGCCGTCGAAGCTTTCCAACAGGCTGGCCTGGTCGACCAGCTCGCCCAGGGCCGGCACGATCAGCGGTAGCCCGGCGATCGCCGCGGCACGCAGGTACTTGTCGCCGGCCATGTGATAGTCATGGTGGCCGAGCGTTCGGGTGCAGGCGCTGACGCCGATCAGGGGCAGGCGGGACATCGGGAGCTCGCGTTCGGAATGAGGGGCCACTGGAGAGTAGTCTTGTTCATTTTTATAGACAATAGCCGGCCGCTCGACCAGCCGCGGGCTATGCTTGGGGGGCCGGCGAGTCCGCCAGAATGCCCCAGAAATGCCCACGCAGCCCATAAAAGGGGCGCCACCGGGGTGCTATTGACAGCCTACGGGCTTTTCGATTGACTCCTAGCCAAGCACTCGGTGATTGAAATTTTTAACAACAAGGTACGCCATCATGCTCCCCTCGCCACGTGCCGTTCAGCTCAATGAGGCGAACGCATTTCTCAAGGAACATCCGGAGGTGCTGTACGTCGACCTCCTGATCACGGACATGAACGGGGTCGTGCGCGGCAAGCGCATCGAGCGCGGCAGCCTGCACAAGGTCTACGAGAAGGGCATCAACCTCCCCGCCTCGCTGTTCGCCCTCGACATCAATGGCATCACCGTGGAGAGCACCGGCCTTGGCATGGACATCGGCGATTCCGACCGCTGCTGCTTCCCCATCCCCAACACCCTGTCGAAGGAACCCTGGCAGAAGCGCCCCACCGCGCAGCTGCTGATGAGCATGCACGAGCGCGACGGCGAGCCGTTCTTCGCCGACCCGCGCGAGGTGCTGCGCCAGGTGGTGGCGCGCTTCGCCGAGATGGAGCTGACCATCTGCGCGGCGTTCGAGATCGAGTTCTACCTGATCGACCAGGAAAACGTGAATGGCCGGCCGCAGCCGCCGCGCTCGCCGATCTCCGGCAAGCGCCCGCATTCGACCCAGGTCTACCTGATCGACGACCTCGACGAATACGTCGACTGCCTGCAGGACATCCTCGAGGGCGCCAAGGAACAGGGCATCCCCGCCGATGCCATCGTCAAGGAAAGCGCGCCGGCGCAATTCGAGGTCAACCTCCACCACGTCGCCGACCCGATCAAGGCCTGCGACTACGCGGTACTGCTCAAGCGGCTGATCAAGAACATCGCCTACGACCACGAGATGGACACCACCTTCATGGCCAAGCCCTATCCGGGCCAGGCCGGCAACGGCCTGCACGTGCACATCTCGCTGCTCGACAAGCACGGCAACAATATCTTCGCCAGCGACAACCCGCGGGAAAGCCAGCCGCTGCGCCATGCCATCGGCGGGCTGCAGGAAACCATGGCCGCGTCGATGGCCTTCCTCTGCCCGAACGTCAATTCCTACCGCCGCTTCGGCGCGCAGTTCTACGTGCCCAACGCGCCCTGCTGGGGCCTGGACAACCGCACCGTGGCGCTGCGCGTGCCCACCGACAGCCCGGACTCGGTACGCATCGAGCACCGCGTCGCCGGCGCCGATGCCAACCCCTACCTGATGCTCGCCGCGGTGCTGGCCGGCATCCACCACGGCCTGTCCAACCGCATCGAGCCGGACGACCCGGTGGAGGGCAACTCCTACGAGCAGGTCGAGCAGAGCCTGCCGACCAACCTGCGCGACGCGCTGCGCCAGCTCGACGACAGCGAAGTGATGGCGCGCTACATCAACCCGGCGTACATCGACATCTTCGTCGCCTGCAAGGAAAGCGAACTGGCCGAGTTCGAGCACTCGATCTCCGACCTGGAATACAACTGGTACCTGCATACCGTCTAAGGGCAGCTGCACGCTGCTCCGCTGCTGGCCGGCGCCGAGCCCCGGTCATGACCCTTAATTGCAGGGCTTCAGCCCACCCTACCCGCGCGCCCGGGTGGGCGTGCAGCGCGGCGCCGTGAGCGGCCACCCCTGCCCGGCACCGAACAATCTCGCCTAGAATCACTCCCATTCCTGACCGAACCATCATTTTCCCGCGAGGCCAGCCCATGTCCCGAGTCGTCACCGTCGCCGCCACCCAGATGGCCTGTTCCTGGGATCGCCAGGCCAACATCGCCAGGGCCGAGAAGCTGGTGCGCGAAGCCGCTGCCAAGGGCGCGCAGGTCATCCTGATCCAAGAGCTGTTCGAGACGCCCTACTTCTGCCAGAAGCCCAAGCCCGAATACCTGCAGCTGGCCACCGCGGTGGAGGACAACCCGGCGATCCGGCATTTCCAGCAGGTCGCCGCCGAGCTGCAGGTGGTATTGCCGATCAGCTTCTTCGAACTGGCCGGGCGCGCGCGCTTCAACTCCATCGCCATCATCGATGCCGACGGCAAGCTGCTCGGCGTCTACCGCAAGAGCCACATCCCGGACGGCCCCGGCTACCACGAGAAGTACTACTTCAACCCCGGCGACAGCGGCTTCAAGGTGTGGAACACCCGCTACGCCAGGATCGGCGTGGCGATCTGCTGGGACCAGTGGTTCCCCGAGACCGCCCGCAGCATGGCGCTGATGGGCGCCGAGCTGTTGTTCTACCCGACCGCCATCGGCAGCGAGCCGCATGACCCGAACATCACCTCACGCGACCATTGGCAGCGCGTGCAACAGGGCCACGCCGGCGCCAACCTGATGCCACTGATCGCCAGCAACCGCGTCGGCCGCGAGGAGCAGGACGGCTACGACATCACCTTCTACGGCTCCTCGTTCATTGCCGACCAGTTCGGCGCCAAGGTCGAGGAAATGGACGAGACCAGCGAGGGCGTGCTGGTGCACAGCTTCGACCTCGACCAGCTGGAGCACATCCGCAGCGCCTGGGGCGTGTTCCGCGATCGCCGGCCGAACCTGTACGGGCCCATCCGCACACTCGACGGCCAGACGCCGTCGGAATGAACGTAGGGTGGAAAACGGCCAACGGCCTTTTCCACCGGTTGTACCCTCGGTGGAAAACGCTACGCGGTTTTCCACCCTACCAGAGAGACCGTAATGACCACCCTCAGCTCCACGCCCCGCCAGGACGGTTACTTCATGCCCGCCGAATGGGCGCCGCACAGCCAGACCTGGATGGTCTGGCCGCAGCGTCCGGACAACTGGCGCGACAACGCGGCGCCGGCCCAGTGCGCCTTCGCCGCCGTGGCCCGTGCGATCGCCCGCTTCGAGCCGGTCACCGTCTGCGCCAGTGCCGAGCAGTTCCAGGCGGCGCGCGCGGCGCTGGACGACCCGCGCATCCGCGTGGTGGAGATGAGCACCGATGATGCCTGGGTGCGCGACACCGGGCCGACCTTCGTCATCGACGACCAGGGCGGCCTGCGTGGCGTCGACTGGACCTTCAACGCCTGGGGCGGCGAGGATGGCGGGCTCTACGCCGATTGGCAGCGCGACGACGAGGTGGCGGCGAAGATCCTCGAGCTCGAGCGCTGCGACCGCTACCGCACCGAGGGTTTCGTCCTCGAGGGCGGCTCGATCCACGTCGACGGCGAAGGCACGCTGATCACCACCGAGGAATGCCTGCTCAACCGCAACCGCAACCCGCAGCTGTCGCGCGAGGAGATCGAGGCGGTGCTCGCCGAGCACCTGGCCATCGACAAGGTGATCTGGCTGCCGTGGGGCCTGTACAACGACGAGACCGACGGCCACGTCGACAACTTCTGCTGCTTCGTGCGCCCCGGCGAGGTGCTGCTGGCCTGGACCGACGACCCGGAAGACCCCAACTACGAGCGCTGCCACGAGGCGCTGCGCCGGCTGGACGCGGCGCGCGACGCCCGCGGGCGCCCGCTCAAGGTGCTGCGCATGCCGATCCCCGGCCCGCTGCACGCGACGGCCGAGGAATGCGCCGGCGTCGTCGCACTGGACGGCAGCCAGCCGCGCGAGCCGTCGATTCGCCTGGCCGGCAGCTACGTGAACTTCCTCATCGTCAACGGCGGCATCATCGCCCCGGCCTTCGGCGACCCGCGCGACGGCGAAGCCGAGGCGATCCTGCGCCAGGCCTTCCCGGCGCACGAGGTGGTGATGGTTCCCGGCCGGGAGATCCTGCTCGGTGGCGGCAATATCCACTGCATCACCCAGCAGCAGCCGCTGCCCTAGCAGCGGCATCCACCCTGGGCTGAGCGCCGCGCCTACCGCCGTCGAGGGTGGTATCGAGATGCCGGGGCGGCGGCGGTCGCTAGCCGACCACCACCTGGTTCTTGCCCAGGCGCTTGGCGCTGTACATCGCCGCGTCGGCGCGGGCGAACATCGCCGAGGGCCCGGAATCGCTGGCCTTGAGGTAGGTCAGGCCGAAGCTTGCGGTGACCCCGAAGTGCTCGCCGGTGGGGGTGATGAAGCTCAGCCGCTCGATCTCCGCCTGCAGCCGCTTGGCGATCTGCTCGGCCAGGTCCGGCTGGCAGCCGGGCAGCAGCGCGGCGAACTCCTCGCCGCCGATGCGGCCGAACAGGTCGCCACGACGCAGCACCCGCGCGCCGCACTGGGCCACGCGCTGCAGCACCTGGTCGCCGATCTGGTGGCCATGGCAGTCGTTGATGCGCTTGAAGTCGTCGATATCCAGCAGCAGGAAGGCCATCGGCGTGGCGAACTGCCGCGAACGCTCGAATTCGCGGTCGGCGCAGTCGAAGAAATGCCGGCGGTTGCTGCTCTGGGTCAGCACGTCGGTGGTGGCCAGGCGCTGCAGCTCGCCCTCGAGCTGCTTCTTCTCGGTGATGTCCTCGGCGATGCCGACGATGATCGGGCCCTGGCCGTTCTGCGCCGGGCGGCCGAGGAAGCACTTGTCGTTCAGCCAGCGCAACTGGCCATCGCCGCGGATAATGCGGTATTCGCGGGTTTCCACGGCGCCTTCGTCGAGCACGTCGAGCATGCTCTTCTGCGCGTATTCCAGGTCGTCCGGGTAGATGCTGTTGCGCCACTCGCTGTAATCGGCGAGCAGCAGCGCGGCCGAGCGGCCGAAGATCTGCTCGTAGGCCGGGCTGACATAGACCATCCGCTGGGCCTGCCAGTCGAAGGCCCAGAGCACGGCATTGACGCCACCGAGCAGGGTGCTGAAGAGATGATCGCGTTCGCGCAGCCGCGCCACCTCGGCACGGGCGTGCATCAGGGCGACGAGCGTCTGCGGATCCGTGCCGGACATGGGGTGGACCTGGCCGTTTCGATTGCCAACCAGCTGCATAGGGTGCATTCCGAAGAACCCCAGGCGCTCTGTGACGGCGCCTGGCAGGTTTGAGATGCCCTCTCAGAGGATCGCCAAAAAGCAAAGTTCCGGCCGTGGCGGGGAAATTCCGATAGCTCGGTCACAAACCGGCGAACGGCTCAGGCGGTGGCCTGGGCCGGGCGCAGCGAATAGGTCTTCAGGTGCTCGGCGAATTCGCGCAGCGACTGGATGCCACTGGCCTCGGCCTCCTGCACCCACTGGCGGATCGCTGCCAGCATCTCGTGGCCGTTGCTGCTGGTGCGCGTCCAGATCTGCTGCAGCGCCAGGCGCTTCTCGTAGATCACCTGCAGCGGCTGGCTCTGCTCGAGCAACGCGCTGATGCGCGCCTGCTGCTCGTCGTGCAGCAGGCTCGGCTCGCGTGCCAGCAGGCGCTTGGCGCGGCGGAAATGGTGGCGCACCGAGGCATCCACCCGGCCGAGTTCCTGGCCGACCAGCGGCACGATCACCAGCCGGCGGTACTGCGCCATGATCTGGAAGCGGTTGTTGAGGATCGCCATGGCGCTGTCCATGTCCAGGTGGCCCTTGCCTTCGATGCGATGGGCGATCGGCGCGACGCGGTTGACGCTGGCCAGGCCGAGCAGGCTGAACAGGCGGATCCACGCCCAGCCCATGTCGAACTCCCACTTCTTCACCGAGAGCTTGGCCGAGTTGGGGTAGGTGTGGTGGTTGTTGTGCAGCTCCTCGCCGCCGATGAGGATGCCCCAGGGCACCAGGTTGGTCGCCGCGTCGCGGCATTCGAAGTTGCGATAGCCGAGCGCATGGCCGAGGCCGTTGACCACGCCGGCGGCCCAGAACGGGATCCAGATCATCTGCACCGCCCACACGGTCAGGCCGATGACGCCGAACAGCGCGAGATCCAGGGCCAGCATCAGCACGATGCCGAGGTTCGGGAAGCGACTGTAGAGGTTGCGCTCGAGCCAGTCGTCGGGGCAGTTCTTGCCATAGATGCGCAAGGTCTCCTCGTTCTTCGCCTCGGCCATGTACAGCTCGGCGCCCTTGCGCAGCACCGTGCCCAAGCCCTTGTGCACCGGGCTGTGCGGGTCGTCCGGGGTCTCGCACTTGGCGTGGTGCTTGCGGTGGATGGCGGTCCACTCGCGGGTGTTCATCGCCGTGGTCAGCCACAGCCAGAAGCGAAAGAAGTGCTTGAGCGCCGGATGCAGCTCCAGCGCACGATGCGCCGAGTAGCGGTGCAGGTAGACGGTCACGCTGACGATGGTGACGTGGGTCAGCGCCAGCGTGGCGACGATGAGCTGCCAGGCCGACAGATCGAGAAAACCGGTGTACCACATATGCAGCAGGTGCCTCGCGAAAGCAGGAAAAACGACGCCCGGCGAAAACCGGGCCCGAGGCATTATGTCGCCATGTCCCGGCGAAACCAGCCTGCAGTTCGTCGCCTTGCGCCGCAGCCATCGGCAGGATTTCGCCGAAAAACTGCACGGCCGACGTAACTGCCGGCCCAGGCTGGATTTTTCTGTCGACGGCGCGGACCACCGCGTCCGGCGGCTGAAAGACCCTGCGACAAATGGGGCGGATGTTCTACAATTCCAGGCGCCTGATATCAGCAAGCCACCATCCAGAGCCCGGCTGGACGCCCATCCGCGATCGCTCCGGCATTCGCGCCGCGGCGCCCGACCCCATCCATGAGCCCGATCGCCCGCCCCACTTCTTCGCCTCGGCCCCACCGCGTGCGGCGCGCATGGGTGCCTGCGCCATGGGAATCGCTGGCGCATTTTCGCCGCGGCGCGGTCAAAATCCAGCCGGACGGCAGCCAACCCGGACCACGTGCAGCCACCTGCCAGGGCCGGTCAAGAACGCACGACACCAGGGCCGCAGCGCCCCTGCGACACCCTACAAGCAGCGGAGAAACATCGATGAGCGAACTGAGACGAATCCTGCACATCGAGGATGACCCATCCATCCAGTCGGTGACCAAGCTGGCCCTCGAGGCCGTCGGCGGGTTCGAGGTGCTGAGCTGTTCGTCCGGGGCCGAGGCGCTGCGCGAGGCCCCCGGCTTCGCCCCGGATTTCGTCCTGCTGGATGTGATGATGCCCGGCATGGACGGCCCGGAAACCCTCGCCCGGCTGCGCGAATGCCTGGACCTGGAGCGAATCCCGGTCGCCTTCATGACCGCCAAGGTGCAGAGCAGCGAGATCGAACACCTGCGCAAGCTCGGCGCGCGCGACGTGATCATCAAGCCGTTCGACCCGATGCGCCTGGCCGATCAGATTCGCTCGATCTGGAACGCCGACCGATACTAGTGACCTGTCCGTCGGTGCGCTGGGGCAATTGCGCTGTCGATGCACCGTTGCCGCGTGCACTGCCGCTACCATGTGCACCCGGACCTGCCGCCAGGCGACCGACCGCACCGGCCATTGGCCGGCCGAGCTTTTCCAACCGATCCCTGCAGGCGCTTGATGCAACCATCCAGACCAGAGGCTGACGCCGACGCGCAACACCGGGAGCTGTCGCGGCTTGCCGCGCTGTTGCGCTACGAAATCCTCGATTCGGCCGAGGACGCGGCCTTCGACGATTTCACCCAGCTCGCCTCGCGCCTGTGCGACACGCCGATCGCGCTGATCTCGCTGGTCGACCAGCGCCGCCAGTGGTTCAAGAGCCGGGTGGGGCTGGAGGTCAGCGAGACCCCGCGCGACATCTCCTTCTGTAGCCATGCGATCCGCGACGACGCGATCTTCGAGGTGGAGGACGCCCTCGCCGACCCGCGCTTTCGCGACAACCCGCTGGTGCTTGGCGAGCCGCACATCCGCTTCTATGCCAGCACCCCGCTGCGCACCCCGGACGGCTACAACCTCGGCACGCTCTGCGTCATCGACCGCAAGCCACGCCGGCTGAGCGCCGAGCAGCGCGACACCCTCGCCCGCCTCGGCCGCCAGGTGATGCGGCTGTTCGAGGAGCGCCTGTTGACCCGCCGGCACGCCGAGCAGGCCGCCCTGCAGCAGGCCATCCTCAGCAGCGCCGCCACCGCGGTGATCACCACCGACGTCGAAGGCCGGCTGCGCAGCCTCAACCCCACCGCCGAGCGGCTGCTCGGCCACGGCAGCGCGAGCGTCGCCGGCCGGCCGGTCTGCGAGCTGCTGTTCGACCCGGCGACGCTCGCACGCCGTGCGCACATGCTCACCGAGGAATTCGGCCAGCCGGTGCAGCCGGGCTTCGAGGTGCTCACCCTGCCGCTCGAGCGCGGCCTGCCGGAGATGGCGCAGTGGCGGCTGCGCCAGCGCAACGGCAACGAAGTGCCGGTGCTGCTGCACGTGATGGCGGTGCGCGACGAGAACGAACGGCTGCACGGCTACCTGCTCAGCGCCTTCGACCTGGCCGACCAGGAGCAGCTGCAGCTGCGCCTGCAGCAGATCGCCGCGCAGGTGCCGGGCATGCTCTACCAATTCCACTGGCGCCCGCGTGGCGGCGGCCGCTTTCCCTACATCAGCGAGGGCGTGCAGGACATCTATGGGCTGAGCCCGGCGCAGATCGGCCACGACATGCGCTCGGTCTACAAGCGCGTGCACCCGCAGGACCTGCCCGAGGTGCAGCGCAGCCTGCGCCATGCCGCCCGGCTACTGGCGCCCTGGCAGGCCGAGTACCGTGTCAACCATCCGCAGCGCGGCCTGCGCTGGGTCGAGGCGCGCGCCACGCCGCTGCCGCAGGCCGACGGTTCGGTGCTGTGGAACGGCCTGATCACCGACATCACCGAGCGCAAGGCCGAGCAGTTGGAGCTGGAGAAGCAGCAGGAGATGAACCGGCGCCTGCTCGAGGCACTCTCCGAGGCGGTGATCGCCTGCGACGCGGCAGGCAACCTGACGGTGTTCAACGAGAAGGCCAAGCAGTGGCACGGCGGCGACATCGCGCCGATGCCGCCCAGCGAGTGGGCCCGCCACTATCACCTGTACCTGGCCGACGGCGTCACGCCGATGCCCGCCGAGCAGGTGCCGCTGCGCCGCGCGCTGGCCGGCGAGCATGTCGGCGACCTGGAGATGGCGATCCTCTGCGACGGCACGCCACGCCACGTGATCTGCAACGCCAACCCGCTGCACGGCTCGGACGGCCAGCCGATGGGCGCGGTGACCGTGCTCTACGACATCACCGAGCGCAAGCGCATCGAGCAGCTGCAGCGCGAGTTCATCTCCACCGTCAGCCACGAGCTGCGCACCCCGCTGACCTCGATCAACGGCGCGCTGACGCTGATCTGCGCCAACGTCATCGGCCAGGTGCCCGAGGCGCTGCGCGAACTGCTGGACATCGCCCAGCAGAACAGCCAGCGCCTGAGCGCGCTGATCGACGATCTGCTGGACATGGACAAGCTGCACGCCGGCAAGATGCGCTTCGACATGCGTCGCCAGCCGCTGCTGCCGCTGCTCGAGCAGGCGCTGCGCGCCAATGGCAGCTATGCCGAGCGCTGCGCCGTGCAGTTCCGCCTGCTGCATTGCGACCCGGCCTGGGTGGAGGTCGACGGCATGCGCCTGCAACAGGTGCTGAGCAACCTGCTGTCGAACGCGGCCAAGTTCTCCCCGGCCGGCGCCTGCGTCGAGATCCGCGCCGCGCGCCAGGCCGATGGCGTGCGGGTCAGCGTCGAGGACCACGGCCCGGGCATCGCCGAGAACTTTCGCGAACGGGTCTTCCAGAAGTTCGCCCAGGCCGACTCCTCCGACAGCCGCCGCCAGGGCGGCACCGGCCTGGGCCTGGCCATCAGCAAGGAGCTGGTCGAGCGCATGGGCGGGCGCATCGGCTTCCACTCCACGCCCGGCGAGGGTGCCTGCTTCTGGTTCGAGCTGCCGCTGGCGGAGGCGCCGGTGGCCGGGGGCAGCGACCGATGAGCCAGCTCAAGCGCATCCTGCACGTCGAGGACGTGCCCTCGATCCAGGTCATCACCCGCGTCGCCCTGGAGAAGCTCGGCGGCTTCGAGGTGCTCACCTGCGCCAGCGCGCAGCAGGCGCTGGCACAGGCCGAAGCCTTCGCCCCGGACCTGATCCTGCTCGATGTGATGCTGCCGCAGATGGGCGGCATCGAGCTGCTGCACGCGCTGGGCGAGCACCTCGACCTGGCCCGGGTGCCGGTGGTGTTCCTCACCGGCCAGGCCGAGCTGGACGATTTCGCCGAACTGCAACGCCACGGCCTGCGCGCCGTGATCCGCAAACCCTTCGACCCGCTGCAGCTGGCCAGCCGTCTGCGCGAAATCTGGGCAGCCGAGCATGGGTGAACAGGTGCGGCTCGAACTGCAGCGCCAGCTGCAGGCACAGCGCGAGCAATACGCCGAACGGCTGGGCCAGGAGCTCCCGGAGCTGGCCGGCCTGGCCGCACGCCTGGAGCAGCAGGCCGGGCTGGCCTCGGGGCGCCAGCGCGTGCAGGCCCTGCGTGAGCGCCTGCATCGCATCGCCGGCGCCGCCGGCACCTTCGGCTTCGGCCATCTGGGCAACCGTGCCCGCGCGCTGGAACAACGCATCGACCGCTGGCTGGACAGCCAGAAACCCAGCGGCCAGGCGCTCGCCGCGCTGGCCCGCAGCATCCGCCAGTTCGCCAGCCAGTTGCCGGAGCCCGACAGCGAGCTGTCGCAACCCGCCGCAACCGAGCCGGACGAGGAGCTCTCCTCGCGCTGCCGCGTCTTCTTCCTCGAGAGCCAGCCGGACGCCGCCCAGGCCAGTGCCCAGGCACTGCGCAACTTCGGCTACGAGGTCTGCCACAGCGCCGACCGGCAGGCGCTGCTCGCGGCCATCGACCGCCAGCCGCCGGATGCGCTGGTGGTCAGCGTGCGCGAGGCCGAGGACCTGGCCGCCATCGCCGCGCTGCAGCAGCGCCTGGAGACACCGCTGCCGCTGCTGGTGATCCATGACCGCTTCGACTTCGCCAGCCAGCTCGCCGCGGTGCGCGCCGGCGCCCAGGGCTACTTCGTCCGCCCGCTGGACGTCACCCTGCTGGAGACCGGCCTGGAACGCTGCCTGAACCGCCCGCAGCACGACCCCTACCGTGTCATGATCGTCGACGACGACGCCGACCTGGCCGAGCGCTACAGCCTGGTCCTGCAGAACTCGCAGATGCACACGCGGGTGGTCAGCGAGCCGGCCCAGGCGCTGGACGTGATGCAGGCGTTCAACCCCGAGGTGCTGCTGCTCGACGTCAACATGCCCGGCTGCAGCGGCCCGGAACTGGCGCAGATCATCCGCCTGCGCGACGAGTGGCTGCGGGTACCGATCATATACCTCTCGGCCGAGACCGATATCGGCCGGCAGATGGCCGCGCTGCTGAAGGCCGGCGATGACTTCATCACCAAGCCGATCAGCGACAGCCAGCTGATCGCCTCGGTCTATTCGCATGCCCAGCGCGCCCGCTCGCTGAGCACCGCGCTGGCCCGCGATGGCCTCACCGGCCTGCTCAAGCACGCCGACATCAAGGAGCAACTGGCGCTGGAGGTGCACCGCGCCGCGCGCAGCGACAAGCCGACCAGCGTGGTGATGCTCGACCTCGACCATTTCAAGGGCATCAACGACGGCCATGGCCACGCCGCCGGCGACAGCGTCATCCGCGCGCTGGCCAACCTGCTGCGCCAGCGCCTGCGGCGCATCGACAGCCTGGGCCGCTATGGCGGCGAGGAATTCGTCGTGGTGCTGCCCGAGTGCCCGGCCAGCGAGGCCGCGCGGATCATCGACGAGATTCGCCAGCGCTTCGCCGAACTGACCTTCAGCACCAGCGCCGGAGCGGTCTTCCAGGTCACTTTCAGCGCCGGCATCAGCGAAACCGACGGCCGCAGCAGCGCCAGCGAGCTGCTCGAGCGCGCCGACCGGGCGCTGTACCGGGCCAAGCACGCCGGGCGCAACCGGGTGGTCGCCGGCACCGGCGGCTAGCGAGCCCGGCAGTAGCCGTCGCGGCTACAGCTTGATCCAGGTGGCCTTGAGCTCGGTGTACTTGTCGAAGGCGTGCAGCGACTTGTCGCGGCCGTTGCCCGACTGCTTGAAGCCACCGAAGGGCGCGGTCATGTCGCCGCCATCGTACTGGTTGACCCACACGCTGCCGGCGCGCAGGGCCCGGGCGGTGCGGTGCGCGCGGGACAGGTCGGCGGTCCACACGGCGGCAGCCAGGCCGTAGGGCGTGTCGTTGGCAATGGCCACGGCCTCCTCCGCGCTGTCGAAGGTGATCACCGAGAGCACCGGGCCGAAGATTTCCTCGCGGGCGATCTTCATGGCGTTGTCCACCCCGTCGAAGATCGTCGGCTCGACGAAGATGCCGCCGGTTTCCTGCAAGGCCCGCCGGCCGCCCAGCAGCACCTTGGCGCCGGCATCGGTCCCGGCCTTGATGTAGCCGAGCACGGTTTCCAGCTGGCCGTTGTCGACCAGCGCGCCGACGTTGGTCGCCGGGTCCAGCGGGTTGCCCGGCTTCCAGCGCCCGAGCGCCTCGACCACCATCGGCAGGAAGCGCTCCCGGATCGAGCGCTCGACCAGCAGGCGCGAACCGGCGGTGCACACCTCGCCCTGGTTGTAGGCGATGGCGCTGGCCGCCGCCTCGGCCGCCGCGGCCAGGTCCGGGGCGTCGGCGAAGACGATGTTCGGGCTCTTGCCGCCGGCCTCCAGCCAGACGCGCTTCATGTTCGACTCGCCGGCGTAGACCATCAGTTGCTTGGCCACGCGGGTCGAGCCGGTGAAGACCAGGGTGTCGACGTCCATGTGCAGGGCCAGCGCCTTGCCGACGCTGTGGCCGTAGCCCGGCAGCACGTTGAGCACGCCGGCCGGGATGCCGGCCTCGAGCGCCAGCTGGGCGACGCGGATGGCGGTCAGCGGCGACTTCTCCGACGGCTTGAGGATCACCGAGTTGCCGGTGGCCAGCGCCGGGCCGAGCTTCCAGCAGGCCATCAGCAGGGGGAAGTTCCACGGCACGATGGCGGCGACCACCCCCACCGGCTCGCGGGTGACCAGCCCGAGCTGGTCCTCGGGGGTCGCGGCGACCTCGTCGTAGACCTTGTCGATCGCCTCGCCGCTCCAGCGGATCGCCCGCGCCGCGGCGGGAATGTCCACCGCCAGCGCATCGCTGATCGGCTTGCCCATGTCGAGGGTCTCCAGCAGCGCCAGCTCCTCGCGATGGGCCTCGATGAGCGCGGCGAAACGCACCAGCACTGCCTTGCGCCGCGCCGGCGCCAGGCGCGACCAGACGCCGCTGTCGAACGCCGCCCGTGCACTGGCCACCGCCTGCTCGGCATCGGCCGCGTCGCAACTGGCGACCTGCGCCAGCTGCCGGCCGTCCACCGGGCTGATGCAATCGAACACCTCGCCAGCGGCCGCCGGCCGGTATTGCCCCTGGATGAAGGCGCGGCCTTCGATGTGCAGGTCGCGGGCACGCTGTTGCCAGTCGGCGAGGGTCAGGGTGGTCATGGAGCGTCCTCTTGTTCGGATGGTCGATGGTGCCGGCCGCGCAACGGGCCGCGCGAGGGCTCGGCGCGACTGGCCGGCCCGGGGTTCAGGCACCCTAAACCAGCGGCCCGAGGCTATCAATATTTTTTACGGAAGCCGCCGGATCGCCTTGTTTTGTTCGTTTTATTAAACATAGACTCGGGCATCGCCGTTGCCGCAGGCGCCTGCCGGTGCGCAACAGCATAGCCGCCGATCCCCGCCTTGCCGCCGGAGCTAGCCATGGCCAACGATTTCCATCCCAGCGCCTCGCCCGATCACTTCTGGATGCCCTTCACCGCCAACCGCCAGTTCAAGGCGAGCCCGCGGCTGCTGGTCAAGGCCGAGGGGCTCTACTACACCGCCAGCGACGGCCGGCAGATCCTCGACGGCACCGCCGGGCTATGGTGCTGCAACGCCGGCCACGGCCGCCGCGAAGTCAGCGAGGCGGTCAGCCGCCAGGTCGCGCAGATGGACTTCGCACCGACCTTCCAGATGGGCCACCCGCTGCCGTTCGAACTGGCCGAGAAGCTCAGCGGCATCACCCCGCCGGGGCTGAACCGGGTGTTCTTCACCAACTCCGGCTCCGAGTCGGTGGACACCGCGCTGAAGATCGCGCTGGCCTACCAGCGGGCCATCGGCCAGGGTACCCGCACCCGCCTGATCGGCCGCGAGCTGGCCTATCACGGCGTCGGCTTCGGCGGTATTTCGGTCGGCGGCATGCCGAACAACCGCCGCGCCTTCGGCGCCCTGCTGCCGGGCGTCGACCACCTGCCGCATACCCTCGACCTGGCGCGCAACGCCTTCAGCCGCGGCTTGCCGCAGTATGGGGTGGAGAAGGCCGACGAGCTGGAGCGGCTGGTGACGCTGCATGGCGCGGAAAACATCGCCGCGGTGATCGTCGAGCCGATGTCCGGCTCGGCCGGGGTCATCCTGCCGCCGGTCGGCTACCTGCAGCGCCTGCGCGAGATCACCGCCAAGCACGGCATCCTGCTGATTTTCGACGAGGTCATCACCGGCTTCGGCCGGGTCGGCAAGGCCTTCGCCGCGCAGCGCTGGGGCGTGCTGCCGGACATCATCACCTGTGCCAAGGGCCTGACCAACGGTGCGGTGCCCATGGGCGCGGTGTTCGTCGCCGACCACCTGTTCGAGGCCTTCATGGGCGGGCCGGAGAGCGCCATCGAGCTGTTCCACGGCTACACCTACTCCGGCCATCCGGTGGCCTGCGCCGCCGCCCTGGCGACCCAGGAGATCTACCAACGCGAGGGCCTGTTCGAAAAGGCCATCGAGCTGGAGGACTACTGGCAGGATGCGCTGTCCAGCCTGCGCGAGCTGCCGCACGTGATCGACATCCGCTGCGTCGGGCTGGTCGCCGGCGTGCAGTTCGCCGCCCACCAGGACGGCGTCGGCAAGCGCGGCTACGAGGTGTTCCGCCAGGCCTTCGAGAAGGGCCTGCTGGTACGCGCCAGCGGCGACATCATCGCGCTGTCGCCGGCGCTGATCATCGACAGGCCGCATATCGACGCGATCGTCGAACGCTTCGCCGATGCCATCCGCACCAGCGCCTGAGCCGGCGCCAGCAGGAGCAGTCCCGGAAACGAAAAAACCCGCCGATTGGCGGGTTCTTCGTTCAAGGGCCGATCAATTACTTGATCTTGGCTTCCTTGTAGATCACGTGCTTGCGAACGACCGGATCGAATTTCTTGATTTCGATCTTGTCGGGGGTGGTGCGCTTGTTCTTGTCGGTGGTGTAGAAGTGGCCGGTACCGGCGCTGGACACCAAACGGATCAGGTCACGCATGATTGCTCTCCTTAAACCTTTTCGCCGCGGGCGCGCAGCTCGGCCAGAACGACGTCGATGCCACGCTTGTCGATGATGCGCATGCCCTTGGCGGAAACGCGCAGACGCACGAAGCGCTTCTCGGACTCGACCCAGAAGCGATGGTGCTGCAGGTTCGGCAGGAAACGACGACGGGTTTTGTTGTTCGCGTGGGAAATGTTGTTCCCGGTTACCGGACCCTTACCGGTAACTTGACAGACTCTCGACATGCCTCAGCCCTCTAAACCACATGCCCAACCCGGCATGGGTTGGCCGCTTGAATTCAATTGTCATCTGGCGCCTGGCGCCACGTTTCATGGGGTCTTACCGGCTACGCTGCAGGTCAACAAAGCGTGCCCCTAGAAAAGAGCGCTGCTTTATATCAGAAAGGCCCTGGTGCAACAAGCGCGGATTGGTTTTTCCAACCGAATGGTCGCCACGGGCGCGACGGCCGTCGCGCACTGCCGCGCGCCCGGCGATCTGCTATCGTTCGCCACCGCCGACACAGCCGCAAAGCACGATACCTATGAGCGACACCGAAGACAGCAGCCCGCCGAAGGACCGCAAGTTCGTCGAGGCCCTGGGCCGTGGGCTGGACGTGCTGCGCGCCTTCACCCACGGCTCCGTGGTGCTCGGCAACCAGGACATCGCGCGCATCACCGGCCTGCCCAAGCCGACCATCTCGCGCCTGACCTACACCCTCACCCGGCTCGGCTACCTCAGCTACTCGCCGCAGCTGGAGAAGTACCAGCTCGATTCCGGCGTGCTGGCGCTGGGCTACGCCTACGTCTCCAACCTGCGCGTACGCCAGCTGGCCAAGCCGTACATGGACGAGTTCGCCCGCCGTACCCAGACCACCGTCGGCCTGACCTGCCGCGACCGGCTGTCGATGATCTACGTGGAGAACTGCCGCCCGGCCGAGGTCACCACCCTGCGCATGGACGCCGGCGTACGCCTGCCGCTGGCGACTACCGCCGCCGGCCGCGCCTTTCTCGCCGCCACCCCGGAAAAGGAGCGCGAACACCTGCTGGCCGCCCTGGCGGCCAAGCACGGCGCCGACTGGCCGGCGATCGAAGCCGCGCTGCATGCCTCGTTCGAGGACTACCAGCGCGACGGCTTCTGCCTGTCGCTCGGCGACTGGGACCGCAACGTACGCGCCGCCGGCGTGCCGCTGCGCCTGGCCGACGGCAGCATCATGGCGCTGACCTGCGGCGCACCCTCGTTCCAGCTCAGCGAGGAAACCCTCCGGGGTTCGCTGGCGCAGCAGCTGGAGATGCTCGCCCGCGATATCGAGAGCCTCGGCGTCTGACCCCAGCCACACTCACGACGCCCGCACGCTGTCCCAGGCGATCTGCGCCAGCAAGTCGCGGTACTCGGCCAGCGCCCGCTTGCTGCGCCCGGCCAGCCAGTTGCGCGCCATGTCCTGCGCCGGGCCGATGACCACCGAGACAAAGCACTCGCCCGGGATCGCCTTGAACGCCCCGGCCTCGCGGTGCCGGCGCAGGATCGCGGCGATCCGCTCGCCGTGGACGCGGTTCGCCTCGCGCAGCTGGTCGCCGCGCTCGCCAGCCTCGACCCGCCCGCGGTTGTGCAGGATGAAGCGTGCCCAGTCCGGGTTGGCCACCACCCAGTCGATGTAGCCGGTGACGAACAGCCGGATGCAGGCCTCGGCGTCGGGCGAATCGCCCAGTCCCGCCTCCAGCAGCGCGGCGTACTGGCCGATGCCTTCGAGGTAGAGCGCAGCGATGATCCGCTCGCGGTTGCCGAAATGATGATAGAGGCTGCCGATGCTGGCGCCGGAGCGGTCGCGGATCATCTCGATGGTGGTGGCGTCGACGCCCTGTTCGGTGAAGCAGGCCAGGGCGGCCTGGAGAATCTGGTGCTTGCGGTCACGGCCGGGCATGGGCGCTCCATTCACTAGAATAATCTTCTAGAACAATTTTCCAGCCGCCCTATACTGCCACGCATCTACCCTGCCCGCAGCGGAGAACCACAACATGCGCGCCCCCGTTTCCCACGCCCGCCTCCTGCAGAACCGCCGCGACCAGCCGCTGGCCAGCCATTGGTACCACCCGCCGGGCGAGCCATTGGGCGCAGTGCTGCTGGCGCCGGCCATCGGCGTGCCGCAGCGCTTCTATCGCGACTTCGCCAGCTGGCTCGCCGAGCGCGGCTACCTGGTGGTGACCTTCGACTACCAGGGCATCGGCGAGTCGGCCCGCGGCCCGCTGCGCGAGCTGGAAGTGGACGTCCTCGGCTGGGCCCGCGACGACGGCAGCGCGGTGCTCGATGCGCTCAGCGCGGCGGCCGGCGACCTGCCGCTGTTCTGGCTGGGCCATAGCCTGGGCGCACAGATCGTCCCGCTGGTGGAGGGGCACCAGCGCATCGCGCGGATCATCACCATCGCCGCCGGCAGCGGCTACTGGCGCGACAACAGCCCGCAGATCCGCCGGCAGGCCTGGCTGCTGTGGCACGGCCTGGCGCCGCTGTTGACGCCGCTGTTCGGCTACTTCCCCGGCAAGCGCATCGGCGCGGTCGGCGACCTGCCGGCCGGGGTGATCCGCCAGTGGCGGCGCTGGTGCCTGCACCCGGAGTATCTGGTCGGCGCCGAGGGCGAACCGATGCAGCGCGCCTTCGACGCGGTGACCACGCCGCTGGTATCGCTCTCGTTCAGCGACGACGAGATGATGTCGGCGCAGAGCACCGCCGCGCTGCACGGCTTCTACCGCTCGGCGCCGAAGACCATGCACCGCATCGCCCCAGCCGATGTCGGCGTCGCGCGCATCGGCCACTTCGGTTTCTTCCGTCCGGCGCTGCGCGACGCGCTGTGGGAACCGCACCTGCTGCCGGCGCTGCAGCAGGCCTGATCCGCCGGGCATCCGGAGGAAAACTCGCACCGCGATTTTCCACCGGCTCGGTGTAGATCGGTGGAAAAGCCTTCGGCGTTTTCCACCCTACGGCCGGCCGCCGCTTTCAGGCTACCTGCAGCAACTTCGCATAGGCCTTCAGGTGATGATCGTCGTCACCGAACTGGTGGGCGATCATCACCAGCCGCTTGGCGTGGTGGGCGAGGTTGTATTCCCAGGTCATGCCGATGCCGCCATGCAGCTGGATCGCTTCCTCGGCCACCTTGCGCGCGGCGCGGGCGCAGATGTACTTGGCGGCGGCGATGATGCGGCTGCGCTCGTCGGTGTCTTCGCCATCGGCAAAGGTCGCGGCGAGGATCGCCATGCTGGTGGCCTGTTCCAGCTCGGTCTGCATGTCCACCATGCGGTGTTGCAGAACCTGGAACTTGCCGATCGGCACGCCGAACTGCTTGCGCGTCTTCAGGTAATCGAGGGTCAGCTTGCAGGCCTCATCCATGCTGCCCAGCGCATCGGCGCACTGCGCGGCGATGGCGCGGCCCTGCTGGTAGCGCAGCGCGGGCAAGGCATTGCCCAGCTCGCCAAGCAGCGCCTCGGCACCCAGCTGTACGTTGTCGAGGAACAGGTCGCAGCCCTTGCGCCCGTCGATGGTCGGGTAGACGCGACGGCTGACGCCCTGGGCGTTCGGGTCGATGAGGAACAGGCTGATGCCGGCCTCGTCGCGGCTGTCGCCGGAACTGCGCGCGGAAACGATGATCTGCCCGGCACTGTGCCCGCCGATGACCACGGCCTTGCGTCCGGAGAGCCGATAGCCGCCGTCGACCGCTTCGGCGCGGGTCTGTACATCGTTCAGGTTGTAGTGGCTCTGCGGCTCGTCGAACGCGACCGCCAGTTGCAGCGAACCGGCCGCGACCTGCGGCAGCAGATCTTCTTTCTGCGCGTCGCTGCCCAGTTGATTGAGCAGGCCGCCGCCAAAGATTACCGATTGCAGATAGGGCTCCAGCGTCAGGCCGCGACCCAGTTCGGTCATGACCAGCATGGTTTCCACGCCGCTACCACCAAAGCCGCCGATGTCCTCGGAGAATGGCACCGCAGTCAGGCCCAGCTCGCCCAGCTGCGCCCAGAATTCGGCGGAAAAGCCCAGCTCGGACGCGCTGAATTGCTCGCGCTGCTCGAATGGGTAGGCGTCACGCACCAGGCGCGCCGCGGTGTCTTGCAGCATCTGCTGCTCTTCAGTCAGTTTGAAGTCCATGGCGTGCCCCCTTACAGCTCGAGAATCATCTTCGAGACGATGTTCTTCTGGATTTCGTTGGAGCCGCCGAAGATCGACAGCTTGCGCATGTTGAAGTAATCGCCGGCCAGCGATGCGCTGTAGTCGGCATGCAAGAGCTCGCCTTCGTAGTCCAGCTGCAGCTCCTCTTCGAGGAACGGCAACGCGTAGGGGCCGATGACCTTGCGCAAGAGGTGAGTGATCGCCTGACGGATCTCGGTGCCCTTGACCTTGAGGATCGAGGACTCCGCGCCGGGCACGCCGCCCTCCTTCGCCGCGGCGAGGATGCGCAGGGTGCTCATCTCGATGGCCATCAGCTGCATCTCGACCTCGGCGACCTGGGCGCGGAACAGCGGGTCTTCGAGCATCGGCTTGCCGTCGCAGACTTCCTTCATGGCGATGCGCTTGAGGTGCGCCAGCACCGCCTTGGACGAGCCGATGCCGGCCAGGCCCGTGCGCTCGTGGGTCAAGAGGTACTTGGCGCAGGTCCAACCCTGGTTTTCCTCACCGACAAGGTTTTCCACCGGCACGCGGACATTGTCGCAGAAGACCTCGTTGACCTCGTGGTCGCCGTCCAGGGTGATGATCGGCCGCACGCTGATGCCCGGGCTCTGCATGTCGATCAGCAGGAAGCTGATGCCGCGCTGCTGCTGGGCCTCGGGGTCGGTGCGCACCAGGCAGAAGATCATGTTGGCGTGCTGGCCGAGGGTGGTCCAGGTCTTCTGGCCATTGACCACGTAGTGGTCGCCGTCACGCACGGCGCGGGTCTTCAGGCTCGCGAGGTCGGAACCGGCACCGGGCTCGGAATAGCCCTGGCACCACCAGTCCTCACCGGAGAGGATGCGCGGCAGGTAATGGTCGATCTGCTGCTGGGTGCCGAACTTGATGATCACCGGGGCGACCATGTTGACGCCGAAGGGCACGCTGCGCGGTGCGCCGAAGGCGGAGCACTCCTCGTCGAAGATGTGCTTTTCCACCGGGCCCCAGGTGGTGCCGCCCAGCTCCACCGGCCAGCCCGGCGCATACCAGCCACGCTTGACCAGGATCTGCTGCCAGCGCTGGTGGTCTTCCTTGGACATGTGCTTGCCGAGCTTGACCTTGGCGGCGATGTCCGCCGGCAGCTCGCTTTTCAGGAAGGCGCGCACTTCATCGCGGAAGGCGAGCTCTTCGGCCGTGTAGTTGACGTTCATGGAGCGCTCCTCGTGCTGCGTTCGGATTGCAGGCGGGCAGCCTGCCATTGGCTGAAGGTGCGGCCCTCGGCGGCCAGTCGTTCCAGCAGCGGCGCCGGCTGCCACCAGTCACCGCAACGTGCGTGCAATTCCCTGACCCGCGCCAGCACCTTGTCCAGGCCGAGGCTGTCGGCGTAGTACATCGGCCCGCCGCGGAAGGCCGGGAAGCCGTAGCCGTTGAGGTAGATGACGTCGATATCGCTGGCGCGCTGGGCGATGCCCTCCTCGAGGATCTTCGCGCCCTCGTTGACCAGCGCGAAGAGGCAGCGCTCGACGATGTAGCGCTCGTCCAGCGTCTTGCGCTCGAGGCCCTTCTCCCGCGAGGCGGCCTCCAGCATCGGTGCCAGCGCCGGGTTGTCCAGCGGTGTGCGGTTGCCCGGCTCGTAGCGGTAGTAGCCGACGCCGGTCTTCTGCCCGAGCATGCCGGCGGCGCAGAGGCGGTCGGCCACCGTCGGGAATTCCAGCTGCGCCGGCAGGATCGCGCGCTGGCGCTTGCGGATCGCCTGGCCGATGTCCAGGCCCGACAGGTCGCGCACGGCGAACGGCCCCATGGCCATGCCGAAGGTGCGCAGCGCGCCGTCGACCTGCTGCGGCGTGGCGCCCTCTTCCAGCAGGAATTCCGCCTCGCGGCCGTACTGGAAGAGCATGCGATTGCCGACGAAACCGTCGCAGACGCCGACCACCACCGCGACCTTCTTCAGCCGCTTGCCAATGGCCATGGCGGTGGCCAAGACCTCCTGGCTGGTCTTTTCGCCACGCACCACTTCCAGCAGGCGCATCACGTTGGCCGGGCTGAAGAAGTGCAGGCCGACCACATCCTCGGGGCGCCGGGTAAAGGCGGCGATCTGGTTTAGATCGAGCGACGAGGTATTCGAGGCGAGGATCGCACCAGGCTTGCACACGGCATCCAGCCGCTCGAACACCTGCTGCTTGACGGCCATGTCCTCGAACACCGCCTCGATCACCAGGTCGGCATCGGCCAGCGCGGCGTAATCGGTGACACCCTTGACCAGCGCCAGGCGCTGCTCCATCGCCTGCTCGCTCAGGCTGCCGCGCCTGACGCTCGCCGCGTAGGTCTCGCGGGCGCGCTGCAGCGCCCGTTGCAGCGCTTCTTCATTTATTTCCAGCAGCTTCACCGGCACGCCGGCATTGGCGAAACACAGGGCGATGCCGACGCCCATGGTGCCACCGCCGATCACCGCCGCCGTGCGGATCGGGCGCGGTTCGACGCCGGGGGCCAGGTCGTCGATCTTGCCCGCCTGGCGCTCGGCGAAGAAGGCATGCACCAGCGCGCCGCGCTGCGGCGAATCCAGGCATTCGGCGAACAGCTCGCGCTCGCGCGCCAGGCCCTCGGCCAGCGGCAGCCGGGTCGCCGCCTCGACCGCGGCGATGCAGCGCAGCGGTGCGAACAGGCCGGGCGTGCGCCTGGCCACCTCGGCGTGC
Organism: Pseudomonas oligotrophica; assembly: GCF_021726475.1. Classification (GTDB taxonomy): domain Bacteria; phylum Pseudomonadota; class Gammaproteobacteria; order Pseudomonadales; family Pseudomonadaceae; genus Stutzerimonas; species Stutzerimonas oligotrophica. The sequence continues at coordinate 369,472 of NZ_JAKJRU010000001.1, read as the reverse complement.
CGGGCGGCGATCAGCTCGGCGCTGTCGGTGCCGGGAACGCTCAGCTCACCGGTGCGGCGCGGGCCGCGGCCCTCGTCGAGCAGCCGCTGGGCATAGGCCAGGCCCGCCTCGACCGGATCACCCTCGAACAATTGGTCGACGATATGCTGCTCGAGCGCCTCGGCCGCGCCGATCGGCTGGCCGCCGACGATCATCTCCAGCGCCTGCTCGACACCGGCCAGGCGTGGCAGGCGCTGGGTACCGCCGGCGCCGGGCAACAGGCCGAGCTTCACCTCCGGCAGGCCGACCCTGGCATCCGCGCGGGCGATGCGGTAATGGCAGCCCAGCGCGACCTCCAGCCCGCCGCCCAGGGCCGTGCCATGGATCACCGCGACGCTCGGCGTCTGGCTGTTCTCGATGAGCGAGACCACCTCCGGCAGGCTCGGCGCCTGCGGCGGCTGGCCGAATTCCTTGATGTCGGCGCCGGCGATGAAGGTGTTGCCGGCGCAGACCAGCGTCACCGCCCTAACCTCCGGGTCGGCCTCGGCGGCCTGGAAGGCCTGGCACAGGCCCTGACGCACCGGCTGGCTGAGCGCATTCACGGGTGGGTTATCGATGACGATCAGGGCGATCGCGCCGTGTCGTTGCAGGCGCACGAACTCTGCCATGCCATCCTCCGCTTGCTGTTGTAATTACGGAATCATGTTTCGCACTGCAAAATAACGCGCAGCAAAATGCCTGTCGAGCCGTTCCTATCGATGGTGGGTCATCGGCGCAGGTGATGGCGCCCGGCGGCGCCGGTGTCAGTCGCGCAGCGCGCGCGGCGCCTGTTCGAGCACGGCGGCGTCCAGGCGCAGCAGGCGCGCGGCGCGGCAGCCCGCCAGGGCCGTCGCCGGCCTGTCGGCGGGCAGTTCCAGCAGCTGTCGGGCCAGGTTCAGCACCAGCGCCTCGCGGCCGAGGACGCCACTGCCCAGGGCGTAGTAGGCGCTGATCAACTGGCGCAGGCCAAGCGGCAGGCGCCAGCGCGCACGCAGCGCCGAACCGTAGCCGGCGGCGCGTAGCGCCAGCTGGCGGGGCAGGTCGTCAGGCTGCAGGGCGCCGCCACTGTCGAGCCAGTCCTGCAGCGTGCGCAGCAGCGCCAGCTCGCCGATGTTGTGCAGCAGCGCGGCGGTATGGCAGGCCGCCGCGTCGAGCTGCAGGCGCCGCGCCAGCCAGGCGGCCAGCTGTGCGGCCAGCAGCGCCTGGTCGGCGAGGCGGCCGGCCAGCCCGGCCAGTTGCGGATCGCTCAGGCGCGCGTTGTGCTGGCTGGCCAGCTGGGCGAGCAACTCGCCGCTGCGCGTGCGCCCCAGCCGTTCGAAGGCCTGTGCCAGCGTCTGGCTGGGCTGCGCCTGCTGCGGCCCATGGCTGTTGGCGAAGCTGATGGCCCGCGCGGTGACCTGCGGATCGCCAAGCAGCACGGCGTGCTCCTCGGCCAGCTCGGTCTGCCCGGCCAGCAGGCTGCCGATCGCGGCGTAGGCGGCCTCACCCAGCGGCGCACCGCGGCAGTGCTCGCGCATCCGCTCGAGAAAGCTGTCCAGGCTGTCGTCGCCGAGCGGGCCGCGGGCAAGGCCGCCAGCCGAGCGCGGCAGCAGCCGGTCGATGCGGCTGCGCAGGTCATCCAGGTCATAGGGCTTGCCGAGATAGGCGGCCGGCGCCAGCGGCAGCGCCGCGCGCACGCTCGGTGCGTCGGTCCGCTCGCTGATCAGCACGCAGGGCAGGCGCTGGCTGGGCCCGTGGCGGCGCAGCTCGCGCAGCAGGCCGAAGCCGTCCAGGCCTTCCAGCTCGCCGTCGAGGATCAGCAGGCTCGGCAGCTGGCGGCGGCAGGCGGCCAGCGCGGAACGACCATCGCTGAAGGCGGCCACCAGCATGCCCGGGCGCAGCCCGGCGACCAGCTGGCACAGCTGGTCGAGGCGCCAGGGTTCGCTGTAGGCGATAAGCACGGAGGAAAGCTGGGGCGAGAGCGACACGGACCTGCTCGGCGTTGCGCGACCGGGAATGGGCTGTGCAGGCCGGACGAAGGACCACGCCGGCCGCGAGCACCGGCGACGGATTCTGGAGAAGGGAATGGCAAATAGCCAGCCCCGCCCGGACGGGAGGCGCTGGCTGCGACGCTGGGTCTCAGAGGCCGAGGCAGAGGTACTTGATCTCGAGGAAGTCCTCGATGCCGTACTTCGAGCCCTCGCGGCCGAGGCCCGAGGACTTCACCCCGCCGAACGGCGCGACCTCGGTGGAGATCAGCCCGGTGTTGACGCCGACCATGCCCGACTCCAGCGCCTCGGCGACGCGGAACACCCGGCCGAGGTCGCGCGCATAGAAGTAGGCGGCCAGGCCGAACTCGGTGTCGTTGGCCAGGGCGATCGCCTCGGCCTCATCCTTGAAGCGGAACAGCGGCGCCAGCGGGCCGAAGGTTTCCTCCTTGGCGACCTTGGCATCGTGCGGCACGTCGACCATCAGGGTCGGCTCGAAATAGCTGCCGCCCAGTGTGTGCGCCTGGCCGCCGGCGACCACCCTGGCGCCGCGGGAAAGGGCATCCTCGATATGCTCGCGGACCTTGGCCGCGGCCTTGTCGTCGATCAGCGGGCCGATGTCGGTGCCCTCTTCCAGGCCGTTGCCGACCTTTAGCTGCGCGACCGCCGCCTGGAATTTCTCGGCGAAGGCCTCGTAGACGCCGTCCTGCACGTAAATGCGGTTGACGCAGACGCAGGTCTGCCCGGCGTTGCGGTACTTGGACTGCAGCGCGCCCTTGACCGCCGCATCGAGGTCGGCGTCGTCGAACACCAGGAACGGCGCGTTGCCGCCCAGTTCCAGCGAGACTTTCTTGATCCCCGGCGCACACTGCGCCATCAGCCTGGCGCCGACCTCGGTGGAGCCGGTGAAGCTGATCTTGCGCACCGTCGGGTTGGCGGTCAGCTCGTCGCCGATCTCGCTGGCCGAGCCGGTGACCACGCTGAACACGCCTTGCGGGATGCCGGCGCGCTCGGCCAGCTCGGCCAGCGCCAGCGCGGAGAACGGCGTCTGGCTTGCCGGCTTGACCACCATGGTGCAGCCGGCGGCCAGGGCCGGGCCGGCCTTGCGGGTGATCATCGCCGCCGGGAAGTTCCACGGCGTGATCGCCGCGGTGACACCGATCGGCTGCTTGATGACGAGGATGCGCTTGTCCGCCTGGTGCCCGGGGATGGTGTCGCCATAGACCCGCTTGGCCTCCTCGGCGAACCACTCGATGAACGACGCTGCGTAGGCGATCTCGCCCTTGGCCTCGGCCAGCGGCTTGCCCTGTTCCAGGGTCATCAATCGGCCGAGGTCGTCCTGGTGCTGCATGATCAGCTCGAACCAGCGGCGCAGTGCCTGCGATCGCTGCTTGGCGGTCAGCTCGCGCCAGGCCGGCAGTGCCCGCTCGGCGGCCTCGATGGCGCGGCGCGTCTCGGCCGCGCCCATCTTCGGCACGGTACCGAGGGCCTCGCCGGTGGCCGGGTTGTTCACGCTGATGGTCTGGCCGCTGTCGGCATCCAGCCAGGTGCCATCGATGTAGGCCTGCTGGCGGAACAGCGCGGTGTCTTTGAGTTGCATGGCAGTCTCCTTCCGGGCCGGCGGCGGCCCCTGTGAATGTGCGCCTCGGCTTGCGCGGCGTTCATCTGAGCCGTCCGGGGCGAACCCGGTTCCAGCCAACTACGGGTCGACCATGCTAGGACCGCTGCCGAGCGAGCGGCAAGCGCATCGGGCGCGCGGTGCTTGCGCCATAGCCCAGGTTGATCGTCGCGGCTCTGTTACGGCATGTCACAAACGCCTCTGCCACGGGCCTTGCAGCGGTATAGTCGGGCTCCCGCGGCCGACGCCGCCCATTCACCGGAACCGAAGGAGTGACCGTGAAAGCACTGATGATCGGCGCTGTCGCAGCGCTGCTGGCCAGCACCGCCGCCCAGGCCCAGCTGAAGCCCGAAGAGATGGTCGAGGCCCGCCAGGCCGGCTACCAGTTCATGTCCTGGAACATGGGCAAGATCAAGGCCCAGGTGGTCGATGGCAACGAGCCGTTCGACCAGGCCAAGGTCGCCGCGGCCGCCAACGTCATCGCTGCCATCGCCAACTCCGGCATGGGCGCGCTGTTCAGCCCGGACACCACCACCGCGCAGCTCGGCGAGCAGACGCGCCTGAAGCCCGAGTTCTTCGACAACCTCGCCGAAGCCGGGCGTCTGGGCAAGGAATTCAATACCGCCGCCAACCAGCTGGCCAGCGTCGCCCAGGGCGGCGATCAGGCCGCCATCAAGAAGGCCTTCGGCGACGTCGGCGCGACCTGCAAGTCGTGCCACGACAAGTTCCGCGCCGACTGAGCCACGCCTCGCCTACCAGTCCAGGACCGGTGCCGTCGCGGCCGGTGGCGGCGCCAGCCAGCCGGCCAGCGATTGCACCGTCCATACCACGGCCAGCGCCAGCACCAGCGCGGCGAGCGCTGCACGCCAGGAACCACCCTCGGCATCGCGCTGCGCCGCATGGGCCCGCTGCCCCCGCCCGCTGAGCATGGCGCGCACCAGCGGCAGCCGGCGCACCCCTGTGTAGTAGAGGATCGCCGCCAGATGCAGGCCGATCAGCGCCAGCAGCCACCACTTGGCCTGGCGATGCAGCCCACTGAACAGATCCGCGGTGGCACCCTCGACGAGGACGTTCAGCGGCCCGCGGAAGGCGATATCGTCGCTGGCCAGCAGCCCGCTGCCGACCTGGAAGGCCACCAGCAGCAACATCGCCAGCACCGAGACGGCCCCCAGCGGATTGTGCCCCGCCGCCTGCCAGCTGCCCTGCAGGTAGGCCCGCACACCGAGGGTCGCCACGACGATCCGCGACCAGCGCGCATAGGTCGAACCGACGAAGCCCCAGGCCAGGCGGAACACCAAGAGTGCCAGCAGCAGCAGCCCGAGCCGGCCGTGCCAGACCATCAGCCCACCCCCCAGCCAGCCGGTGACAAGCGCCGCCGTCACCGTCGCGGCGAACGACCAGTGAAACAGCCGCAGGGGCAGGTCCCACAGCCTGATGCTTCCGCCCATGTCCGGACTCCTCCCGCGCGAGCGCTCTGTTATGCGGCGTCGAGCCTAGCAGGCCGGGCCCTGCCGGGCACCCCGGGCAAGGATTGCCGGGTGTTACCGCCACGCCCGGCAGGCGTCCGCCAGCATGGACGCCTGCCGGCGACATGCGTATGATTGCGCCCCGCAACGCATCCGTAGCTCAGCTGGATAGAGTACTGCCCTCCGAAGGCAGGGGTCGTGGGTTCGAATCCCGCCGGATGCGCCAGCTCGCAGAAGGGCCCAGGTGAAAACCTGGGCCCTTTTTGTTTGCCCGCGCACCGCACCGGGGCGCAGTTTGGCGGGGCAAACTAATCCCGATCAAGAATGCGAGTCATTATTATTTACTCTTAGCTTACACATCGCTATCGTCGCCACCTTTCTCCAAGGAGCGACCAAAATGGCATCAGTGAAATCCGGTGTGTGGGTACCCTTGCTGACGGCGCTGGCGGCGCCCGTCGCGCTCGCCCAGACCGCGCAACTCGAACTGCCCGCAACCGACGTCACCGGCCTGCGCGAAGAAAGCAGCTACAAGCCCGAGCAGAGCAAGAGCGCGCTGAAGATCGATGCCGCGCTGCGCGACATCCCGCAGTCGATCAGCGTGGTGCCGCAGGCGCTGCTCGAGGACCAGGGCGCCGACTCGCTGGAGGATGCGCTGAAGAACGTGCCGGGCATCGGCCTGAGCAACGGCGACGGGCAACGCGACCAGGTGACGATCCGCGGCTTCAGCGCTATCGGCGACATGTACATCGACGGCATCCGCGACGACGCCCTCTACTACCGCGACATGTCCAACATCGAGCGGGTCGAGGTGATCAAGGGCCCTGCCGCCGTGCTCTATGGCCGCGGTTCCTCGGGCGGTCTGATCAACAGCGTCAGCAAGAAGCCCACCTTCGCGCCCGAGCAGGAAATCGGCGTCAGCTTCGACAGCGAGGGCAAGCGCCGCACCCAATTCGACGCCGGCTGGGCCGACGAGCAACAGCAGGACAAGGCGTTTCGCGTCACCGGCGCGCTGGAAGACAGCGACACCTTCCGCGACGGCGGCTTCCTCGAGCGCAAGGCGCTCGCCCCGTCCGCTTACTTTCGGCTGTCCGACGACCTGGAGCTGAACCTCGGCGCCAGCTACCTCTACGACAAGCGCCTGATCGACTTCGGCATCCCCGCGCTCGATGGCCGGCCGGTCAAGGTCGACCCGGACAAGCGCTTCGGCTCGGCCGACCCGGACCAGGACTACACCCGCAGCGAAGTCTTCTCGCTGACCGCCGGTCTCGACTACCGCATCAACGACGCCTTCACCCTGAGCAACACCACGCGCTACTACCACTACGACCTGGACCGCAACAACACCCTGGCCCACACCGATGCCAATCGCTTCGTCACCGCGGCGGACGGCAGCCTGCTGGTCAAGCTCAAGCGCGGCAACGTGCAGCGCAAGGAAGACGGCTGGTTCAACCAGACCGAGCTCAAGCAGACCGCCCAGCTGGCCGGGATAAACCACCAGCTGCTCTACGGCGTTGAAATCGGCCGCCAGGAGAAGGACCAGCTGTTCTACAACCTCAACGATGTCGCGCGGGTACCGGTCTACGGCGATGGCCTGGTGCGGGTGCCGTCCCAGGCGCCAGGCAAGACCGGCGATGGCCTCAACACCCAGCAGACCCTCGGCTTCTACGTGCAGGACCTGATCGAGCTGAGCCCGCACTGGAAGGCGCTGCTCGGCCTGCGCTACGACGAGTTCGAGCAGCGCTACCGCGACGACCTGAAGGACGCCGAACTGGAGCGCACCGACTACACCCTGAGCCCGCGCGCCGGCCTGGTCTGGCAGCCGGACGACGTGCAGGCCTACTACCTGTCGGTCAGCCGCTCCTACCAGCCCTCCGGCGAGATGTTCCAGATCAGCGCGGCCAACGCCGAACTCGATCCGGAGGAAACCACCAACTACGAAATCGGCGCCAAGTGGAACCTGCTCGATGACCGCCTGCTGCTGACCGCCGCGCTGTTCCGCCTGGAGCGCACCCAGATCAAGACCGCCGACCCGGTGGACCCGAGCAAGCTGGTCCTCGCCGGCGAGCAGCGTACCGACGGCTTCGAGCTGACCTTCACCGGCCAGGTCACCGACCAATGGCAGCTGTACGGCGGCTATGCCTACCTGGATGCCGAGATCACCAAGTCCAACAGCAATACCGGGGGCGTGCCGAACGAAGGCCAGGTGCCCACCCTTACCCCGCGGCACAGCGCCAACCTCTGGGCGGTGCGCAGCCTCAGCCCGGAATGGCGGGTCGGCATGGGCGCCAACTATGTCGGCCGGCGCTACACCTCGCTGGACAACGTCACGCAGATGCCCGGCTACACCACGGTCGATGCCGCCCTGTTCTACCAGCAGCCCAAGTGGGACGCGGCCCTGCGCCTGTTCAACCTGTTCGACAAGGAGTACTACGCCTCGGCCCATGGCTCGGTCGACCTGATCACCCCCGGCGCGCCGCGGACCCTGGAACTCAGCGCCAACTACCGCTTCTGAAGCCGCCGTGCGACGGTTGCCCGGACCGCCGCGCCATCAGCACAGCACACGGCCGCTGCGGGCGGCCGCGTGTTGGGCATAATCGGCTACCCACCGCGGAGTGCCGAGCATGCAGATCGACGAAGAACTGACCCTGAGGAAGCTGGAAGTCTTCCTCGCCTTCATGCGCAGCGGCAACATGGGCAAGGCCGCGGCCGAGCTCAACACCAGCAACGTCAGCGTGCACCGCGCCATCCACTCGCTGGAAAGCGCGCTGCGCTGCCCGCTGTTCAAGCGCGAGGGGCGCAACCTGATCCCGCTGGAAAGCGCCTTCGTCCTCGAGGAACGCGCCCAGCAGCTGGTCAAGGACGTGCTCGAGACGGTGCGCCGCACCCGCGAGGCGGCCGGATTCTCCGCCGAGCGCTTCAAGCTCGGCGCGCTCTATTCGCTGACGGTCAAGACCGTGCCGCAGCTGATCATGGGCCTGAAGCTGCGCCGCAGCGAACTCAACATCGACCTGATCCTCGGCTCCAACGTCGACCTGCTCTACAAGCTGAAGAACATGGAGCTGGACGCCATCCTGGTGTCGCTCAACGAGAGCGTCGCCGACCCCGACTGCGAGCAGGTCGAGCTGTTCTCCGACGACATCTTTCTCGCCGCACCGGCCGACTCGCCGTTTGCCGAACAGGCCGAGGTCGACCTCAGCGACCTGCGCGAGGCAACCTTCATCACCCTGTCGCAGGGCTTCGCCACCCACCAGGACGGCCGGCGGGTGTTCGAGCTGGCCGGCTTCGAACCCAAGGTGGCGATGCAGGTGAACGACATCTTCACCCTGCTGAGCATGGTCAATTCCGGGGTCGGCTACGCGCTGCTGCCGGGGCGCGTGGGCATGGTCTACGAATCGCGCGTGCGACTGATCCCGCTGCAGGCGCGCTACCACCTGCAACAGCACATCGGCGTGGTGTTCCTCAAGGCCAAGGAGCGCGACCCCAACCTGCTGGCACTGCTCGCCGAATGCAGGATGTATGCGCGGCGTGCGCTGGAGCACAACGGCCACGGCACACCGTAGGGTGGAAAAACCGCGCAGCGGTTTTCCACGCGTCGCCATAAGGCCAGCCGGATCGGGGGGATCGTTGCCGGGCGGTGGAAGAGGCTTCGCCGTCTTCCACCCTACGTCCGCTGTGTTGGGCAACGTAGGGTGGATAACGCGAAGCTTATCCACGCAGCCTTTCGCAACGCCGCAGGATCACGATGATGCCGATGCCTCGTGTGGATGCTCAACGCCACGGTGGAAGAGGCTTCGCCGTCTTCCACCCTACGACGGCATGGCTAGGCGACGGCTGTCTGCCCGGACGCGACCGGAGCGGGCCGGCCCAGGTTCTGCGCCACCACGTCGCCGATCATGTCCGCGGTGATCGCGCTCAGCGTCCAGCCGAGGTGACCGTGGCCGGTGTTGTAGAACACGCACGGCGCGCGGCCGCGGCCGACCTTGGGCATCATGTTCGGCAGCATCGGCCGCAGGCCGGCCCAGGGCACCACGCTGCGGGTGTTGACGCCCGGGAAACACTGATTGACCCAGTCCACCAGCGGGCGGATGCGGTCGGCGCGGATGTCGCGGTTGTAGCCATTGAACTCGGCGGTGCCGGCGACGCGGAAGCGGTCGTCGCCCAGGCGGCTGGTGACCAGCTTGGTCTCGTCGTCGAGCAGGCTGACGGTCGGTGCCGAGGCGCGGCTGGTTTCGTCGTTCAGGTTGACGGTGATCGAGTAGCCCTTGACCGGGTAGATGTTCACCCGGTCGCCGAGCTGCGCGGCCAGGGCGCGGCTGGCGGTGCCGGCACAGACCACCAGGCCGTCGAACTGCAGGCACTCGTCGCCGTGGCTGCCGGCCAGCGTCACGCTGGCGCCCTTGCCATCGCTGGCCACCGCCTTGACCTCGACGCCGTAGCGGCAGCGCACGCCCAACCGCTCGATGGCCGCGGCCAGGCCATTGGTGAACTTGTGGATGTCGCCGGTCGAATCGCACTCGGTGTAATAGCCGCCGTAGTAGCGGCCGGCCAGGGTCGGCTCGATGGCGCGCATCTCCTTCGGCGTCACGCTGCGCCGCGGCAGGCCGCCGGCAGCGAGCAGGCGCGAGACTTCGCCGGCATGCTCGAAGCCGGCCTTGTCGCGGTAGATGTGCAGGATGCCCTTCTTCTTCAAGTCGAAATCGACGCCCTCGGCCTCGGCCCAGGCGAACAGATGCTCGCGCGCGGCGATCGCCAGGCGTGCGGTCTCGACGGTGTTCTTGCGGTAGTTGGGGATCGAGCCGATGAACTCGGCGAACCAGGAGAGCTTGTGCCAGCTGGGCTTGGGATTGACCAGCAGCGGCGCGTCGCTCTTGAGCATCCACTTGAGGCCCTTGACGATGGTCGACCAGTGGTTCCAGACCTCGGCATTGGAGGCCGACAGCTGGCCGCCGTTGGCGAACGAGGTTTCCATCGCCGCGTAGCGGTGCTTTTCCAGCAGGGTGACGGCGAAGCCGCGCTTGGCCAGGGCATAGGCGGTGGTGACGCCGGTGATGCCGCCACCGATGACTGCGATTGTTTTCATTGTTGCGCTCCAGGACGTCAGGGGGTCATAGCCCGTGCGCCCAACGCGCGGCGGGCGCCCCCTCTGTTCTGGACCTGAGAGATTCACGAGCCAGGGCGGCCCGCTTGCTCCTTCGGTGCGCCCGGCGACGAAAACCGGGCGGCTCTTCAGAGTGTCTGCGGTGGTAGCGGTCCTTTTGCCTGAGAGTTTCCGGGGCGGTTGCTCCTTCGGCGCTGCCTGGCGGCAGTCTCTCCCGCTAGCACATCGACCCGCGCCCGCTGCCTGCGGCAATCGGTCGCGAATCGAGGGTTACCCTGCCAGAAAAAACCGCCGCTGTAACCCCCCGACTTTGGTCAGGAGCCAGCCGGCGGTCTGGCGGGCCTGTGCCAGGGCGTGTAGCCGCCGTAGGGTGGATGGCCGCAGCCATCCACGCGGTGAGGGTTACGCGTGGAAAATCGCTGCGCGAGTTTTCCACCCTACGCATTCGTAGGGTGGAAAACGGCGCAGCCTTTTCCACCTTTGCTGCTGCGTCTCAGCCCAACAGCCCGCGCATGACGAAGAACAGCAGCGACGGCCCGAGCAGGCAGCCCAGCGCGGTGTAGAACGCGGCGGTCAGGCAACCGTAGGGCACCAGCTTCGGATCGGTGGCCGCCAGGCCGCCGGCCACGCCGCTGGAGGTGCCGATCAGGCCGCCGAAGATCACCGCCGAGCGCGGGTTGTTCAGGCCGATCAGCGGGGCGACGAAGGGCGTGGCGATCATCACCAGGATCGCCTTGACCAGGCCGGCGGCGATCGACAGCGCCATCACCTCGGAGCTGGCGCCGATCGCCGCGCCGGTGACCGGGCCGACGATGTAGGTCACCGCACCGGTGCCGATGGTGGTCAGGCTGACCGCGTCGGTGTAGCCGAAGGCCATGGCCACTGCGACACCGGCGATGAACGAGGCGAACACGCCGACGAACAGCGCCAGCACGCCCACCATCCCGGCGCGCTTGAGCTCCTCGACGCTGACGCCGAAACCGGTGGCGACGATGGCGAAGTCACGCAGCATGGCGCCGCCGAGCAGGCCGATGCCGGAGAACAGCGCGATATCGACCAGGCCCTTCTGCCCGCCGGTCATCACCCCGCCGATGTAGGAGAGCAACAGGCCGATGAGGATGGCCACCGCCGAGCCGTGCAGGCGGCCCTTGGTGAGCTTGTCCGACAGCCAGTAGGACAGCCACATGGTGGCGCCGATAAGGGCGAAGCCGCTGATCAGGCCGTAGCCGGAGATCACTTTCATGAGCGATTCGTACATGGCCATTACCCCCGTGCGCTGCTGGTGGTGGGCTTGGCGGTGGCAACCGGCTCGGCCTCAGACTTTTTTCGGCCGATGCGGTCCAGCACCGGGACCAGGGCGAAGGCCAATACCACCGCGGCGATGCCGGCGAGAATCGCCATCGGGCCGCCGGACAGCGCGCCGTAGACGTTCTGCTGCGCGGCCATGGCGACCACGATCGGGATGTAGACGGCGCTCCAGAACTTCACGCCCTGTTCGGTTTCCGGCTTGAACAGGCCGCGGTTCTTCAGGTAACTGCCGACGAGGATGAGCAGCACCATGGCGATGCCGACGCCACCGACGTTGGCCGGTACGCCGATCAGCTTGCCGAGCAGCTCGCCGACGAAGATGCCGGTGAGGGTACACAAGGCCAGGAAGGCCACACCAAAGATGATCATTGTTCTTGTCCTTTTTGGTTGCGCCGCCTGCAGAGGGCTTGGCGCGTGTTGTCGAGGTAGTTGTTTTTATCCATCGATCAGCCGCGAGTAAGGCTTGCTCGCGCTGAATGTGCACGCGGTCTATCGGCTCTGGCTGCCCTCCTGACGCAGCAAGGCGTCCAGTGTGTCGAGCCGGGCGCCGTCGAAGGCGGCCAGCGTACCCTGTTCGAAAACCCGCCGCGCCAGGCCGGTGAGCACCTGGCCCGGGGGAAGTTCGATCTGCAGGCGCACCCCACGCTCATAGGCGGTGCGCAGGGTGCCGTGCCAGTCGACGACGCGGCACATGTTGAAGGCCAGGTCGTCGCGCAGACGCTCGCTATCGAATATCGGGCGTGCGGACGAGCTGCTCAGATAGCGAATTTGCGGAGCGCGCAGGCTGACGCCGGCGAAGGCTTCGGCCAGCTCACGCGCCGGCTGCTCGAGCAACGCGCAGTGCGAGGGCACGCTCATCGCCAGGCGCCGCGCACAGGAGGCACCGAGGGCCTTGGCGCGGGCGGCGACCGCGGCCATGGCGGCATCGCTGCCGGCGATGACGAGCTGGTTGTCGGCGTTGATATTGGCCAGGTAGGCGGGCGCCTTGGCCTCCGCCAACAGGCCTTCGACCGTGCTCAGCGACAGACCGAGGATGGCGGTCATGCCGTAGCCGTGCGGGTAGGCCCGCTGCATCAGCTCGCCACGCAGCGAGACCAGCCGCACCGCATCGCGATAGTCCAGCGCCCCAGCGACCACCGCCGCGGCATAGGCACCGATGGACAGCCCGGCGACATAGTCCGGACGCTGGCCATCGCGCATCAGCAGCCGCGCTCCGGCGACCCCGGCGATCAGCAGGCAGAGCTGCACGGCACGGGTCGATTGCAACGCTTCGGCCGAATCGAGCAGCAGCGCATCCTCGCCGAGCACCGCACTGGCCTGCGCCAGGCATTCGAGGACTTCAGGCTCCTGCGGCAGACGCTGGAGCATGCCGGGCTTTTGCGCGCCCTGGCCGGGAAAGGCGAACAGGCTGCTCATGCGGCCCGCTCCGCAGCCCAGGGATCGCTCACCAGACGCGGTCCTTCGGCGGTCTTGACCAGCACCCGTGCGGCGCCACCGGCCCATTCGCCGAGCGCCACACCGCCCAGCGGGGTTTCCAGTTGCAGGTCGACGCGGCAGGCGCGACCTTCCAGCAGCTGCAGCAACGGGCGCGCCTCGCTGCGCGGCAGCGGGCGCTCGGCCCTGAGCAGCAGATCCAGATCGCTGTCCGGGTGCGCCGTCGGCAGCCCGGTGGCGAGCTGAAAACCCGCCGAGCCGGTAACGCCCCAGGCGTGGCCCAGCGCATCGAGCAAGGGGCGTAGCTCGGCCAGCACGCGAAACACCGGCAGATCCTCACTGGCCCGACGAGCGAGCAGATCTTCCGGTGCCAACCGATGGGCGATCGCCTCGATCGGCATCAGCGCGGCCAGGCGTTGATCACGCGTCGCCCCGCGCAACCCGACCGCGACCAGGCCGGCAGCCACACGCGCACGACGCACCACCACCGGCTGTCCGGCGGCGAGCACGGCCACCGCCCAGGCCGGGGCAGCGGCCGGCAACTGCTCGGGACGCATACCCCAGAGCAGGTCGTGGGGGCGTGGAGTGTCGTACATCTGCAACCTCCTCATGGCTGGGCGTTGCCCCGCCTGGGTTGATTTCAGAGCCTCGGTGCGGCCGGTTTTCGCGGTCCAGACCGCGCCTACAACTGCAGCCGCGACCGGGGCCAGGCCTGTCTTCGCGGTCGCTCCCACAGGTCCGGTTCAGGCGCGTCCGTGGGAGCGGTCTTGACCGCGAATGGCACCGACGCCCGGCTCTACCACTGCGCGCGCAGCAGCTCGCGCACCCGCGACGACGCCTCGCGGTTCGGCGCGCCGAGACGACCGCGCAGGTCGCTGCTGTCGCCAATGTCCGCCACAGCCTTGCTCAGGCAGTCGCGCACACGCTGCAGGTCGTCCGCCGAAGGCTGCTCGATGCTGTCCACCGAGAGGGTTTCCCAGAGCAGGCCGAGGGTCGCGTAGTTGTCGATGTCGTAGGCCATCGGCGGCACCGATTCGGCCAGGGCTTCCAGCTCCTCGACGCTGCGCAGGGTGATGCGCGCCGCGGCGGCCTTGCCCATGGCATGCACCATCACGCCCGGATCGCGCAGGGCGATGATCCGCTGGGCCTGATAGCCGTGAGCGAGAAAGGCGCCGGACATGGCCTTGCCCACCAGCAGCGCGATCACCGGGTGCCCGGCCAGCCGCGCACGGGCATAGCCGTCCACCGCACCGGCCAGCGCCTGATGAATGCCCAGCGCCTCTTCGCGACGGCCGTAGGCCTGGCTCGGCACGTCGACCACGGCGACCAGCACACGCTTGTCCGCCTTGTCGCGATCGGCGGCGATCACCTCGTCCAGCCCCTGGCCCAGGGCCCAGCCTTCGAGCAGACCGACCTCGCCGTTGCGCGCGCGCGGAAAGGGATTCTCGGCGTCCGGCACCACGGCGATATAGCGGGCGGCGCGCTCACCGAGCGTGCCGTCGACCACCTTCACCGAGGCCGGATAGCCCGCCAGTGCCTGGCCGCCGGCCAGGGCTTGCAACCAGTTCAGTCCACGGCTCATTGGGCATCTCCTCTGTAGATGGCGCGCACGGCGGCGGCATCAAGCTGCGTGCGGGTGTCGACATCGGCCAGGCGCTGGAGGTACCAGGCGTGGCGGCGGCTGCGCGGCTGCAGCGGCTTGCCGAGGGCGAACAGTTCGTGCAGCTGTGCGCGGATGGCGTCGGTGTCGTCGGCCACGTAGGCGTCCACCAGACCCGAGGCATAGCGCTGCTCGCCACCGGTCAGGCTCCAGATGAACGGGCGATCCCGGGAGTCGTACTCGTCGAGCCCGGCTTCCTGCTCGATCACCTGCGGGCCATTGAGGCCGACGCGGGCTTCGCGGGTGACGACCAGGTAGCTGCACAGCCCGGCGGCGATGGACATGCCGCCAAAGCAGCCGACGGAACCGGCGACCACACCGATCACCGGCTGGTAGTCGCGCAGCTCGACGATGGCCGCCTGGATCTCGGCGATGGCGGCCAGGCCCAGGTTGGCCTCCTGCAGACGCACGCCGCCGGTTTCCAGCAGGAGCACGGCGCGGGTCGGGATGCCGTTGCGGTTGTCTTCAGCAGCCAGTTCCAGCAAGCCTGCGATCTTCGCGCCGCCGACTTCGCCCATGCTGCCGCCCTGGAAGGCGCCTTCGATGGCGGCGATCACCGCCGGCTGGCCGTCAATGGTGCCCTTGGCGACCACCACGCCGTCGTCGGCCTGGGTGACGATGCCCTGCTTCGGCAGCCAAGGTGAGGTGACGCGATCGAACGGATCGAGCAGTTCGCGGAAGCTGCCTTCGTCCAGCAGTGCGCGGGCACGCTGGCGGGCACCGAGCTCGACGAAGCTGCGCGACTCAAGTAAACGGGCCACGGTGTTAGCGGACACATCAGTCATGGCCGACCTCCTCCAGTCCCTGCTCCAGGCGCAGACGCACTACGCCGGGCGTGGCCCCAAAATCGTGAATATCGATGTTCAGTGCCGGCAGGTTCTGCTCGCGGAACATCCGCTCGAACAGGCTCTTCCAGCGCTGCTCGGCACCATTGACCGAGGTGACCACCTGGATCGCCAGCTTGCCGGCCTGGCCGGGTTCCAGCAGCACTTCCAGATCGCCCGAGCCGACCACGCCGACCAGAGCCTTGCCGCGGGCGGGTTGCCCGGCGGCGAATTCGAAAGACAGGGTTTCCATGTTCAGTAGCTCCCAGTCGGCGCCGACGCGGCGGGCGCCAGACGGTCGAGGAATAAGGTGGCGGCCAGCAGGTCGGCGGCGCCGCCCGGCGAGGCACGCAGCGACAACATCTCGCCTTCCAGTGCGCGCAGCTGGCGGCGCCCGACGAGGCTGGCACAACCGCCGGCAGCCAGTACGGCACGGGCGCCCTGCTGCATCCGGGTCAGGCCGTCGAGGCCGGCGCGGTGCAGCACGCAGGTGTCGCTGAGCTCGGTCATGATCGCCAGCAACGCATCGAGCCGGGCGTTCTGCTCGCCGGCCCCGCCGCGGCGACTTACCAGCAGCTGCGGCAGGCCCTGTTCGATGACGGCAGGAAAGCCATGCTGCGCCTGCTCCCGCGCACCGAGCACACCATAGGCACGGCAGACTCGCGCGCCGTGGCTGTCGGAAGTGACCGGTACGGCCGGGTCGCTCAAACGGGCCAGAGCCGCGGCCGTTGCCGCAACGCCTCGGGCGTCAGGCGCGTCGGTTTCCAGCGCCGCCGCCGCACTGAGCAGCCCCAGCGCCCAGATCGCCCCTCGATGGGTATTTACGCCACCCGTCACGCGGAGCATGTCGGCTTCGCCGTCGCGGCCCAGCTGGCCGAGGGTTTCGCGCAAGGGCTGGCCAACTTCGCCAATTTCCTGCGCCGCTTCGGCCATCGCCTTGAACGCCGGCCACAGCGCATGGGCCGAGGCGTGCATCAGCCCCAGATGCAGATCGCTGTGCGCGCCACTGCCGCGCCGGTCGACCAGCCCCGGCTTGGGCGACAGATCGGCCTCGTCGACCAGCGCCTGCACCGCCAGATCGGCCAGGCGCTCGGCCGCGGACGGCGCCTGTCGTGCAATGAGTGCGCTCATCACCAGCTCCTGAACTTGGCAGGCGGGTTGTAGAGGCCGCCGGACCAGTCGACCAGCTCGGCGATGCTCTTGGCCGCCAGCAGCTCGCGGCTGGCGTCGTTGCGGCGGATGCCGAGGTCTTCCGGCAAGGCGATCAACCCTTCGCGGCGCATGCGCTCGGTGTCCTTCGGGTTGTGCCGCAGGCCGATGCTGGTGACGCCGGCCACCGCGGCGATCATCGCCTGGCGCTCCTCCAGCGAGCGGGCCTTGTACAGGTAGGCGATGCCTTCCTCGGTGAGCAGGTGGGTGACGTCGTCGCCGTAGATCATGATCGGCGCCAGCGGCATGCCGCTCTTCTTCGCCACCTCCACCGCGTCGAGCTGCTCGACGAAGGTGGGTTTGCCGCCTTCCTGGAAGGTCTCGACCATCTGCACCACGAGCTTCTTGCCGCGCTCGAGCATGGTCACCGGGGCTTCGCCGCCGGGCATGGCCATGTCCAACCAGGCGGGCGTCGGATGGCGACGGCCGCGCGGATCGTGGCCCATGTTCGGCGCACCGCCGAAACCGGCCAGGCGGCCACGGGTGACAGTGGAGGAATGCCCGTCGCCATCGACCTGCAGCGTTGCACCGATGAACAGGTCCACCGCGTACTGCCCGGCCAGCTGGCACATCATGCGGTTGGAGCGCATCGAGCCGTCGCGGCCGGTGAAGAACACGTCCGGGCGCTGGGCGATGTAGTTCTCCATGCCCAGCTCGGTGCCGAAGCAATGCACGCTCTGGACCCAGCCGGTCTCGATCGCCGGGATCAGCGTCGGGTGCGGGTTGAGCGTCCAGTTGCGGCAGATCTTGCCCTTCAGGCCGAGGGATTCGCCGTAGGTCGGCAGGATCAGCTCGATGGCCGCGGTGTTGAAACCGATGCCGTGGTTGAGCGACTGCACGTTGTGTTTTTCGTAGATGCCGCGGATCGCCATCATCGCCATCAGCACGTGCACCGGCTTGATGTGGCGCGGGTCGCGGGTGAACAGCGGCTCGATGTAGAAGGGCTTGTCCGCCACCACGACGAAATCGACCCAGCTCGCCGGGATGTCCACGCGCGGCAGATCGTCGACGATCTCGTTGACCTGGACGATGACGATGCCGTCGCTGAAGGCGGTCGGCTCGACCAGCGCCGGGGTGTCTTCGGTGCTGGGGCCGGTGTAGATGTTGCCGTGGCGGTCGGCTTGGAAGCCGGCGACCAGCGCGACGTTGGGGATCAGGTCCACCAAGAGGCGCGAGTAGAGTTCGATGTAGGTGTGGATGGCGCCGACTTCCAGCAGGCCGTCCTCGAGCAGCTGGCTGATGCGCAGGCTCTGCGGGCCGGCAAAGGAGAAGTCGAGCTTGCGCGCGATCTGCCGCTCGAACAGATCCAGGTGCTCGGCGCGGCTGACGCTCGGCATGATCATGTGCAGGTCGTGCAGCTTGCCGGGGTCGGCCTTGGCCAGGGAGCGGGAGAGGAAGTCCGCCTGCTTCTGGTTGTTACCCTCGAGCACCACCCGGTCGCCAGGGGCGATCAAGAGTTCCAGGGCCTCGACGATCCGCTCGCTGGGCAGTACCACGCCATCGGCGAGGCTCTGCACCTGATCGAGACGACGGGCTTTTTCAGCGCGACGACGCGACCACTGCGGCGGTGGGGAGATTGTTGTTGTCATGGCGACTCCACAGGTTTTCCGCTTTGTGGAGCGCACAGTAGGGAGGTGACCGAAGGGTCATCAATCAAGCTCGGAGACCGATCGTTACGTTGATCGTAACGATCGGCGCGGCGATCAGCCCATCTGCGCCAGCAGGGCGCGCTGGCGGCCCGCCTGGCGACTGACTTCGTCGGCCACCTCGAAGCTTTCGTGCTGCAGCTGCAGGCTGTGCCGGGCCAGTTCCTGCAGCGCGCAGAGCTTCTGGTTGATCTCCTCGGCGGCGGCGCTCTGCTGGGTGCCCGCCTCGGCGATCTGCCCGCCGGCCTCGGCGATCTCGCCCACCAGGCCGGTGATCTCGGCCAGCGCCTGCGCGGTGGCGGCGACCTGCTCGACGCTGGCGCGCGACTGCTGCAGGCCCTGCTGCATGCTGCCGACCACCTGCCCGGTGCCCTGGCGCAGCGCTTCGATCATCTGCTGGATCTCGTCGGTGGAGGCCTGGGTGCGCTGCGCCAGCGAGCGCACCTCGTCGGCCACCACGGCGAAGCCGCGGCCGTTGTCGCCGGCCCTCGCCGCCTCGATGGCGGCATTCAGCGCCAGCAGGTTGGTCTGCTCGGCGATGCTGCGGATCACCTCGAGGATGCCGCCGATGGCCTGGCTGTGGCGGCTCAGCACGGCCACCGCCTCGGCGGACTGGTCGAGGGTGCCGGCCAGGCTGCCGATGCGCTGCCCGGCCACCTCGACCCGCTGCTGGCCCTGGCTGCCGAGCGCCAGCGCCTGGCGGGTCAGCGCTGCGGCGCTGGCGGTGTTGCCGGCCACCTCGCGGATGGTGGCGCTGAGTTCCTCCACCGCGGCGCTGATGGCATCCAGCGCCTGTTGCTGCTGTTCGGCCGCGCGATTGCCGGTGCCGAGCAGTTCGCGGGTGCGCTCGGCGAGGCCGGCGACCCGGCCGCTGCTGTCGCCGACCCGCGCCAGCATCGAGGCCAGTTGCGCTTCGAGCAGGCGGTTGCCCAGTTGCAGCTGGCCGATCTCGTCGATCCGCCCGGTGTAGATCAGCTGCTTGATCGGGTGCTCGACCCGCTGGCGGCTCTGCGCCACCAGTTGCGCAAAGGGTCGCGCATGCAGGCCGAGCAGCAGCGCGCAGGCGGCGATACCGCCGAGCAGCAGCGCCAGCCCGAGCGCCGGCGCCTGGCTCGAGGCGAGCACGCCGAGTGGCGTGAAGGCCAGGCTGGCGAGCAGGACCTGCTGGCGGCTGCGGCCCAGCCAGCGCCAGCGCAACGCCGCCGGCTGCCGGCCCTGGCTGCGCAGGCGGTAGATGGCCTCGGCGCGCGCGATGGTCGCGGCATCCGGCAGGCGGTAGATCGCCTGGTATTCGCTGACCACGCCGTCATCGAGCACCGGGCTGATGAAGGCATCGACCCAGAACTCGCGACCATCGGCGCGACGGTTCTTCATCATGCCCATCCAGCTCTGGCCGCGGCCGAGGGTGGCCCAGAGGTCCTTGATCGGCCCGCCGGGCATGTCCGGATGGCGCAGCAGCGAAGCCGGCCTGCCCTCGAGGGCGGCCTCGGGATGGCCCAGCTGGCGGCACAGCACCGGGCTGGCGTAGAGGATGTTGGCCTGGCTGTCGGTCAGCAGCACCAGCTGTTCGCCGGGCGCGTGGGCACCGTTGCGGTCGTTGTGCATGGCTTTTTCCTGAACCAAGTTCTTGAACCAAGGGCGGCCCGCCGGCGCGTGAACGCCGGTGGGCCGGGGAGAATGGGAAGCGGCCGCCCGGCAGGACGCCGGACGGCGAAGGCTCAGTTACCGGTGGCGCGCATGTGCTGCACGCTGAACATCTCCGGCGGGCTCAGCTTGGGATCGACCATGCCCTTGAACTGGCCGGAGGTGCAGTGCATGGCCTGCACGTCGATCATGCTGAAGCTGTCGTCGATCGACACGCCCGAGCCCTTGTTCGCCGGCAGGTGGTGGTCCGGGTGGGCCTGGCCGATGGTGAAGGTCTTCCACAGCGCGCCCTTGCGGTCGTAGGAGATGGTGCGCGGCACGGTGAAGGTCTGCGCGTCCATGTAGTGCACGCGCTTGGACAGCGGGTGGCTGCCGTCCACCGGCGCGGCCTCGACCTCGTAGACCTTGCGAAGCTGCCAGGTGATCTCCGGGAAGCAGCCGCCCTGGCCGCCGAAGGCCACCACCTGGTAGCCGTCGCTGTCCTTGTGCGTCTCGGCGTCGAGCTTGAGCTCGTTGTGGTTGTAGAACGGCATCAGCATGTAGCGGGTGCCCTTGTAGCTCCACTCCATGTCGGAGATGCGCCCGTTGTAGCCTTCGAAGTCCTCAATCATCAGGTCCGAGCCGAGGAAGGCGTCGGTCACCTGGCCGGTGGCCAGGCGGCGCACGCGGCGCTGGAAGCCGAGGTACAGCCAGGAGTTGTCGCGCTTGAGGTCATCCTGCGCGCGGTGGATCAACAGCTGGGTGTTGCGCACGTCGTGCGGCTCCAGCACGTTGACGTAGATGCCGCGGAACAGGTCCGAGGGGTTCGGCGTGATGGCCGGCTTGGGCTCTTGGTTGACCCGCCCGGTGAAGTTGAGGAAGTGGAAGTTGAACTTGATGGTGCGCTCGACCTTGCCCGAGTCCATGTCGCGGTACTTCCAGTAGAACGGGTAGATCGCCGCGCTGTCGCCCCAGTTGTAGCCGTACTTGTAGTTCCAGGCGAGCTTCTCGCCGGCGCGCGGGTCGCTGGCGTCCGGCTCCTGCGGGAACGGCCGGCCGGCGACCCAGCCCTGGATCTCGCCGGGCTTGGCGCCCAGCTTGACCTGGCCGGCGCCGTCCTGGGTGGCCTTGACGTAGTTGGGGTGCAGGTCGAAGGAGGTGGTCTCGCCGACCTTCAGCTCCACCCAGCCCTTCTCGATGAAGCCGTAGAAGGCCGGGTCGACGATGTCCTTGAACTGCGCGACGTTGCCCTTGTTGATCACCGTGCCGGCCGACAGCCCAGCGTGGCTGGGCGTGTCCTTGGCGTAGGGATAGAAGGAGTTCTGGATCACCGGGTCGTTCTCGGCGGCCATGGCGGTGCCGGCGGCCAGCGCCAGGGTCAGGGCAGTCAGGCGGAATCGATTGTTGTTGTGCATGTTGTCCGTTCCTCGTGTGATCAGAAGCTGTAGCGCAGGGTCAGCTGCAGTTCGTCTTCCTTCTGCGCCATGCCGATGGGGCCGGCGCGGAAGCGGCCAAGCGGCTCGTAGCCACCCAGGCCCAGGGTGTAGCCCTCGGGCTGGCCGGCGCTGGTGAAGGGGTCCCAGGGGTTGCAGCTGCGGCAGTCGTCGAACTCGCGGGCGCCACGGCCGACCTTGACGTTGGCGCCGGCGATGATCCTGAGGTTGTCGCTGAACAGGTACTCGACGCTCGGCGCGATGGCGGTGGCCTGCGCCTTGAAGTCATGCGCGGCGAGCAGCTGCGGGCTGAGGCGGTCGTTCATCCACCAGCCCTTGAACAGCAGCGTGGCGATCCAGTTCTGCTCCCAGTCCGGCATGCCGGCCTTGCCCCAGGCGCGCGTCTCTTCCTGGTGCTCGTGGATGTGCTGGCCGAACAGCTGGCCGGAGATGAGGAAGGCGCGGCCCGGGTTGAGGAAGGGGATGAACACGTTCTTGTCGGCGCCGATCACGTAGCGGGTCACGTCCGACTCGGAGAACAGCCGCGTCTGCAGCGTGTTGGCGAACTCCTCGCCGGAGGTGTGCGCCACTTCCACGCGGAACACCGTGTCGATCGCCTGCGAGTAATAGTCCAGCGAGCCGCCGACCAGGTTGACCCGCGGGAAGTGGATGTCGAAGGCGATCAGGCTCGGCCAGGGCGCGACCTCGCCGGTGAAGGCGTTGACGCCCGGTACCCCGCCGCGCAGCGAGGGCAGCTGCGAGCGGTAGGTCAGCGCGTTGAGGCTGAAGCCGAGGTCGCCGTAGACGCCTTCGAGCTTCACCCCGAACTGGGTGTTGGACAGGCTCCAGGACGGCATGTGCGCCTTGCGGATGCCGATCTGCCCGGGGCCGAAGTCGGTGGCGATGCCGCCGTCGGGGCTGGCGCCGGCGAAGTTGGCCACCGTGCCGCCGTTCTCCCACAGGTTGTTCATGCCGCGGAAGAAGCAGGCCGCATCGAGGATCGCGTTGGGCGTGCCGCACTGGCCGAGGTTATGCGGGCGGAACTTGTCGAAGTTCCAGACGAACGACAGGTTGAGGTCGTCGAACACCTCGCCGGCGCCCATCCGCCAGTCGGCCTTGGCGATCCACATGGGGATGCGGATGTCTTCCAGCTCGTCGTAGATGTTGTTGCGCGAGTAGTCCACCGGGTTGATCACGTCGAGCACGCGGAACAGGTCGGTGCGGCCCCAGACCACCTGCTGCTTGCCGAGCCGCCAGCTGACCATGTCGCCGTTGGGCAGGTCGTGGTCGAAGTCCATGTACAGCTCGCGGATGAAGTCCAGCCGCTCGTTGAACTCGGGGAAGCGCAGGTCGTTGCTGTCGGCGTCCAGGTAGTCGTCGATGCAGCCGCGGCTGTCCTTGTCGCAGGGCCGCACCGGCACGCCGAAGCCGACGCCGCCGCGCGTCCTGTGCAGGTTTTCGCCGAGCACGATCATCCCCTCGTTGGGGTTCTGCGCCGGGTCGAAGCCGAGCAGCGTGCCCGGCACCGTCAGCCCGCCGCCGTGCGGCACGCTGTTACCCATGGCGCTGTTCTCCAGCATGATCGGCCCGCCGGCGCCGCTGCCGTACTCGCTGGAGTTGAGGTCGTAGACGCCGTCGTAGGTGCCGCGGAAGGTGCCGTGGAACTTGATGTTGCGAAACAGCCCGCGGTCCTCCAGCGCACGGTCGGCGTTGACCTGCAGGGTGTTGCGGAATTTCGACAGGCCCACCGAGTCGCGCACGTAGGTGGCGTTCTCGTAGAAGCCGGTGACGCGGGTCTCTTCCTCGGCCAGCGCCGCGACGACGGGCGCCAGGCCCAGCGCACCACCGACCAGCGTCAGCCCCAGGCTTTTTTGCAGCTGTTTTCTTCTTGTTCTCTGCATGACAGTTCCTCTTGCGTTCAGGGAAGGGCAACGCGCGGGCCTACGCCCAGCGCGCGGCCCCTTGCGGCAGCCCACCCTCGTCTTGCACAGGAGACGCAGGCAGGGATTCGGCGTGTTCGCCTGGAGTGGCGTGAGCGGGTTCGCCGTGGTCGGCGTGGATGATGCCGTCCTCGTCGGAGTAGGCGGCGGTGATGAAGCGCGGCTTGAACACCAGCACCCAGGAGGGCACCAGCAGCATGGCGGCGGCGCCGTTGATGACGATCATCACGCACAGCAGCATCGCCGCATCGGCCTGGAAGCGCAGGTCCGAGAGGATCACCCACATGACGATGCCGGCCATCAGCGTCACCGCGGTGAAGCTGATCGCCATGCCGGTGGTGGCGATGGCGCGGTGCACCGCGCTGGCCAGGTTGCCGCTCTTGACCATCTCCTCGCGGATGCGGTCCATCATGTAGATCGAGTAGTCGATGCCGACGCCGATCCCCACCGCGATCACCGGCACCGTGTTGATGTCGATGCTCATCCCCGAGAGGCCCATGTAGGCGTAGGTCAGCACGGTGGCGAAGAGCATCGCCATCAGCATCATCAGGCCGGCGTGCCAGCTGCCGTAGAACAGCATGACGAAGACGAAGATCAGCCCGAACACCGCCGGCAGCACGATCAGGTTGGTCTCGAAGGCCGACTCGTTCATAGCCGCGGCGACGCCCAGGGTGCCGCCGGCCAGGCGGATGGACAGCCCTGGCACCTCGTTGCCGTGCTCGGCGATCCAGGCCTTGGCCATGTGGATGGCACGGCGGATGGTCTCGCCCTGGCGGTCCTTGTAGTAGAAGACCAGGTTGGCGATGCGGTCGTCGGTGTCGTTGAACTCGTCCAGCGCGCCGGGGATCGGGCTCGAGGCCATGTAGGTGAACATCAGCCCGCCCACGTAGTCGGCGTCATGCGGGATCTGGAACCAGCGCGGGTCGTCGTTGTGCATCAGCCGGTTGACCTGGCGGATCAGGTCCGGCAGCCCCTTGGCGCCGCCCACCGAGGGGTCGCCAAGCATGTGCGCCTGCAGCGACTGCAGCGCCTTGAGCACCTCGGGGCGCTTGATGCCGCCTTTCTCCGCGTGTTCGGCGACGATGTACAGCTCCTCGGAGCCGGGGAAGCGCTCGTTGATGACCTTGGACGAGACGTTGTAGTCGTGCTCCGGGTAGAGGATCGGCGAGCCGGGCTCGGAGTCGCCGATGGTCACCCGCGAGGACATCCACAGGCCGATGCCGATGGCCGCCGCGGCCAGCAGCAGCAGCTTGCCGGCCGCCCCCGGGCGCGCCACGGTGGCCGCGCAGCTGCCGCCGATGTGGCGCAGGAAGGTCTCCTTGATCTCCGGGTTCTTCGGCGTCGGCAGGATCGACAGCAGCAGCGGCACGCCGATCAGCACCGAGAAGATCACCGTGGTCGCCCACAGCGAGGCGTAGATGCCCAGCTTGGTGTTCAGCGCGATCGAGCCGATGGCGATCAGCGACAGGCCGATGGCGTCCGAGGCGATGCCCAGGGTGCCGGGGCGGAACAGGCTGTCGAAGGTCGCGCGCGCGGCGTCCGGGCCGTTGCCGAGCAGCTTGACCTCGGCGTAGTAGCGCTCGACCAGCTGCACGCCGTGGCTCATGGCGCGGGCGGCGATCAGGAAGGGAATCACCAGGCCCAGCGGGTCGAGGTTGTAGCCCAGGATGCTGATGATGCCCAGGCCCCAGATGGTCGAGATCATCACCCCGCCGAGCGGGATCAGCACGCCGTAGGCCTTGCGGAAGTGGAACACCAGCAGCGCCAGCATCGCCAGCACCGTGCAGAGGAAGATCTGCAGGATCTGCTCCATGTAGGTGTAGGCCCAGCCCACCAGTACCGGCTGGCCGGTGGCGTAGATCTTCACCCCGTCGCGCGCCTCGGCCTGGCGCAGCGCCTGCAGCTGGGCGAAGGTCGCCTCGTAGTCGAGCTGGCCCTCGATCAGCTGCGCCTTGACCAGCGCGACCTTCAGGTCCGGCGAGACCAGGGGCCCGTAGACCCGCGGGTTGGCCAGCACGTCGGCCTTCATCGCCGCCAGCTGCGCCTCGTCCAGCGGGCCGAACTCGCTCTGGTAGTACGGCTCGGAGTTGATCGAGCCGACCTCGGTGAGCCAGATCTTGCGCGAGTTGCGGTGGGTCAGGCTGCTGACCAGGTTGTGGTTGACCCCCGGCAGGCTGTCCACCGCCTGGGTCAGGCGGTCGACCAGCGCCAGGTTGTCGTTGCTGAACAGGTCGCCGTCCTCGAACTCCACCGCCACGGCCAGCACGTTGGCGCCGCCGAAGGTGTCCTTGATGCTGTTGTGCAGCTGGATGTAGGGGTGCTCCTGGGGCAGCAGGTCGGCGAAGTCGGTGTAGACCTTCAGCCCGGGGATGCGCAGGGCGAACAGCAGGGTCAGCGCGGCGATCACCGCCAGGACCGTGCGCGGGTGGCGGAACAGCCAGACCTTGGCCACGTAGAAGACATGCGTGAAGTGGTGCATGGGCATGATCGGGGGCCTCACTGGGGTTGGGCGGCGGCAGGCGCCTGGCGGGCATCGAGGGCGAGCAGTTGGCCGCGGCCGCCGGCGACGACCAGGCGCTCGCCGGACAGCGCGGCGGCGCGCAGGTAGACCGGCGCGTCGGGGGTCGGCAGCGCTTCCCAGCGCGTGCCGGCCAGGCGCAGCACGCGGCTGTGGTCACCGACGGCGAACAGGCCCTGCGGGCCCTCGACGAAGCCGAAGACCGGCGCGGCGCTCGGCGTGTCCTGGCGCTCCCAGTTCTGGCCGCCGTCGACGGTGTGGTAGATGAAGCCGTTCAGCCCGCCGACCCAGCCTTCCTCGAGGCTGCGAAAATGCGCGGCGTGCGGGTAGAACTCGTCGGGCAGCTCGCCGGCCGGCTCCCAGCTGGCGCCGTTGTCGGCGCTGCTGAAGACCTTGCCGAACTCGCCGGTGAGCACCGCGCGCCCGCCGTCGAGGAACTGCAGGCCGGTGAGCACGGCATCCTCGTCGAGGGTGCTGTCGGTCCAGTTGGCGCCCTGGTCGCGGCTCGACAGCAGCGTGCTGAAGCTGCCGGCCGCCCACCAGGCACCGTCCGGCGCGCAGGCGGCGGTCATCATCTGTTCCTCGCTGGGCAGCTCGACGGCGCTCCAGCGCTGGCCGTCGGCATCGGCGTGCCACAGGCGGTTGTCGAAGCCCAGGGCGATGAGGCTGCCGTCGGGGCAGGCGTCCAGGTCGATGATCGCGGCGCCGGCGGCCAGCTGCTGGCGGCTCCAGCTGTCGCCGCCGTCGCGACTGGCGAGCAGCACGCCGTCGTTGCCGGCGACCAGCAGCAGGCGCTGGTTGGCGGCCATGGCCTGGTAGAAGTCGGTACGGCGGGTCGCTTGTTGTTGCTGCTGGTCGACGGCGGACAGGTCCAGCGCGGCCTCGCAGCCGGCGAGCAGCAGCGGCAGCGACAACAGGGCCAGACGCAGGGGTAGAGCAGGCGACGGGACGTCGGCGAGGCGACGCACAGGCGCAAGGAGTGAGAGCTTCACGGTCACCACCACTATCTTGTTTTTGTTGAAAAAGCGGCTGGGACGGAATTAGCAACGGCTGTGCCATGGCGCCATGCAGGCTCGGCACCATTATGCAAGTTAATGAAAATAAAGGACTTTATTGGCGAAGATCGGACGCGCCCGGCGCCCGCCAGGCGCGCCGGCGCTCGAGGCGCTTGAGCAAATCGTGAAGTCGGCCACGGCGTTCGCTCAATTGATCAAATACCGGGCGGGCGCTGCTGACGCTGGCGGGCGGCATCCATAAACAGAAACGGCAGCGCCGGCGGATGCCGTGCTGCCGTCGTCGGGCGGGGCGGCTCGGCGCCTGCCCCGTGGCCCAGGCCCGAGGGCCTCAGTCGTTTTCTTCGTAGCCGATCTTCTTTAGCCGGTAGGCCAGCGCCGGGCGGGTCAGGCCGAGCAGGCGCGCGGCGGCGGAAATGTTGTTCTGCGCGCGCTGCATCGCCTCGCGCATCAGGCTGGCCTCCACCTCGTCGAGGCTCACGCCGCTGGCGAAGATCTGCTCGAGCCAGCCGCCCTGGCCGTCGCCGGCGCGCTGGATCAGCGCGCCGGCGCTGGACAGCCCCTCGCTGGCGCCGCCGTCGAAGGCGACCCCGGGGAACAGCGCCTCGACGCTGATGCTCTCGTTGCTCTCGGTGAGGATCACCCCGCGCTCCATGACGTTTTCCAGCTCGCGGATGTTGCCCGGCCACTGGTAGCGCACGCAGGCCTCCAGCGCGCGGTCGGACAGGCCCAGGGTCTTCTTGCCGTACTCGCTGTGGAACTTGCGCAGGAAGTGCTCGGCCAGTAGCGGGATGTCCTCGCGCCGCGCGCGCAGCGGCGGGATCTGCACCGGGAACACGTTGAGCCGGTAGAACAGGTCGGCGCGGAACTTGCCGGCCTTGACCGCCTCGCCCAGGTCCTCGTTGGTGGCGGCGATCACCCGCACGTCGATCTGCCGCGTGTGGTCGCCACCGACCCGCTCCAGCTCGCCCTCCTGCAGCACGCGCAGCAGCGTGGCCTGGGCGCGCGGGGTCAGCTCGACCACCTCGTCGAGGAAGATGGTGCCGCCGTTGGCGCGCTCGAAGCGGCCGATGCGCGACTGGGTGGCGCCGGTGTAGGCGCCCTTGTCGACGCCGAACAGCTCGGCCTCGATCAGGTCCGGCGGGATTGCCGCGCAGTTGACCGCGACGAAGGACTCCTTGGCGCGCTCGCTGCGCAGGTGCACGCTGCGCGCGATCACCTCCTTGCCGACCCCGGTCTCGCCCTGGATCAGCACCGAGACCTTGCCGCGCGCAGCCTTGTCGATGGTCTCGCAGATGCGCTTGTAGGCCGGCGACTGGCCGATGCCGTAGTACTGGCCGTCCTGCTGGCACAGCCGGTTGCGCAGGTTGCTGACCTGCGACTGCAGGTCGTAGAGCTCCTCCATCACCGGGTCGCTCTTGAAGTAGGCCTTGAAGTCGCTGGTGTCGCCCCACTCCTCGGCCAGCTTGCCGACGATCCGGCAGCGGTCGTCGCCGCGCCCGCGGCAGGTGACTTCCTTGAAGATCACCTCGCGGCCCATGAACGCCGAGCTGTAGCTGCAGGCGTAGCCGAGCAGAGTCCAGCAGGCCGGCTCGTCCATCAGGCCCAGCTCGGCCTGGCAGATCTCCACCTCGAAGGAATCGATCCACTCGACCTCGACATGGAAGCGCCCGCTCTGGATGTCGATGTCCACCTCGATCGGCCGCGCCTTGACCAGGCCCTTGAGCGAGTGCAGCTGCGGGCCGGCGAGGAAGATCTCCAGCTCGCTGCAGTCGGGGCGCAGCTTGCGCGCCAGCTCGGCATCCTTGAGCCCGGACTGGTAACCCAGGCGCAGGAAGAAGCCCTTGGCCCGCTCGATGCCGATCAGCTCGATCAGCTCGCGGCGGAAATTGGCCAGCGCCGAAAGCTGCATCAGCAGCATGCGCTGCTCGCCGAACCAGATCTTGCCCTCGGTGGTCTGGAAGCGGATCTGGTTGCTCAGATCGTGGAAATCCGAGTACTGCAGCTGGGGTTTGTACGTGATAGCCATCAGGCCTCCCCTGTTTTTGTTGTGTGCGGGGTTCCGGTCCCTGGGCGGCGACAACTGCCCCCCTCCATCGTGCCGCGACTGTATAGCCCGGCTGTCGGGCAAGGGAAGGGCGCGGCGCGGCTATCGCACCAAATGATCAGGCGCGCCGGCGGCCAGCGGCCGCTGGAGCATTTGCGCAAAAAGCCCGTGGGCGATTGAGCAAATGATCAATTCGCCCCGCCTGGCGGCTCGCCCGGGGCCTCCCCCCAAGCTCGCACGAACACCTTGCCTCCTTCCTAAAAGGCCTTTTCGAACAAGCACTTGCAAGAAAATTTCGGCCCCCTGCGCAGGCCTTGGCATAGCCGTTGCTCAAGCCCTGTCGGCAAGCAGTGCAACCGCAAGAGGCCGCCATGAACGACGCCAACATCCCCTTTGATCAGCTCAAGCGCTATGTGCGCCTGCGCAGCAAGCCGGAGGCGGAGTTCGTCGAGTTCGACTTCGCCATCGGCTATCCGGACCTGTTCGTCGAGTTGGTCCTGCCGCGCCAGGCCTTCGCCGAGTTCTGCCGTCACAACCGGGTGGAACTGATGGACGAGGCGATGGCCGCCGCGGTGGACGAGGACATGTTCAAGTGGCGCTTCGGCAAGGCCGGCCGGCGAATGCCGACCGACGACTGAGGCGCGCTCTGCCTGACAACCGGACAAACAAAAACAAAACGGTACGGTGACATGAGCATAGAGATCAAAACCAATACGGCGGAACCGATCCGCCAGACCTTCAGCCACACCCGCCGCCGCTTCGGCGACAAGCCGGCCACCCGCTACCAGGAGGCCAGCTACGACATCGAAGCGAAGATCAACTTCCACTACCGCCCGCAGTGGCAGCCGGACAAGGCACTCAACGACCCGACCCGCACCTGCCTGCAGATGCGCGACTGGTACGCCGTTTCCGACCCGCGCCAGTACTACTACGGCACCTATGTGCAGGCCCGCGCCCGCATGCAGGAAACCGCCGAGCACGACTACGCCTTCTGCGAGAAGCGCGACCTGCTGACCCGCCTGCCCGAGGCCCAGCGCCAGCGCCTGGTCGAGCTGCTGGTGCCGCTGCGCCACGCCGAGCTGGCCGCCAACATGAGCAACAGCGGCATCTCCGCCGACTGCTGGGCGACCACCATCACCCAGGCGCACATCTACCACGCCATGGATCGCCTGGGCATCGCCCAGTACCTCTCGCGCATCGGCCTGATGCTCGACGGCAGCACCGGCACCGCGCTGGACGCCGCCAAGCGCCAGTGGCTGGACGCCGCCGAGTGGCAGCCGCTGCGCCGCCTGGTCGAGGACAGCCTGGTGGTCAAGGACTGGTTCGAGCTGTCGCTGCTGCAGAACCTGGTGCTCGACGGCCTGCTCTACCCGCTGCTCTACCAGAAGTTCGACGAAACCCTCTCGGCCGAGGGCGCCGGCGACGTCGGCATGCTCACCGAGTTCATGCGCACCTGGTTCGCCGAAAGCTCGCGCTGGGTCGACGCCATGGTCAAGACGGTGGCCGCCGAGAGCCCGGAGAACCGCGCACAGATCGAAGCCTGGATCGAGCACTGGCGCGGTCGCGTGGTCGAGGCGCTGGCACCGCTGGCCGAGAAGGGCCCGGGGCAGGACGCGCTGACCGCGGTGCAGCAGGAATTCGCCACCCGCCTGGCCAAGCTCGGCCTGTTCAACCAGTAAGGAGCGCTGTCATGTCCCTCGTCTATATCGCCCTGCAAGACAACGACAACGCCCGCTACCTGGTGGACGGCATCACCCAGGACAACCCCCACGCGGTGGTGCAGCACCAGCCGGCGATGATCCGCATCGAGGCCGAAGGCCGCCTGGAGATTCGCCGCGACACCATGGAAGAGAAGTTCGGCCGCCCCTGGGACATCCAGGAAATGCACCTGGACGTGATCACCATCGGTGGCAACGTCGACGAGGACGACGACCGTTTCGTCCTCGAGTGGAAAAACTGATTTCGGAGCCCGCGTCATGACCGACAACAAGAAAAAACTCGGCCTGAAGGACAAGTACCGCTACCTCACCCGCGACCTCGACTGGGAGCCGAGCTACCAGAAGAAGGAAGACATCTTCCCCCACGAGCGCTTCGAGGGCATCAAGATCACCGACTGGGACAAGTGGGAGGACCCCTTCCGCCTGACCATGGACGCCTACTGGAAGTACCAGGCCGAGAAGGAGAAGAAGCTCTACGCGATCCTCGACGCCTTCGCCCAGAACAACGGCCAGCAGAGCATCTCCGATGCGCGCTACGTCAACGCGCTGAAGCTGTTCCTGACCGGCATCAGCCCCTGCGAGTACCAGGCGTTCCAGGGCTTCGCCCGGGTCGGCCGGCACTTCGGCGGCGCCGGTGCACGGGTCGCCTGCCAGATGCAGGCGATCGACGAGCTGCGTCACGTGCAGACCCAGGTCCACGCGATGAGCCACTACAACAAGCACTTCAACGGCCTGCACGACTTCACCCACATGCACGACCGGGTGTGGTTCCTCTCGGTGCCCAAGTCGTTCTTCGACGATGCGCGCAGCGCCGGGCCGTTCGAGTTCCTCACCGCGATCTCGTTCTCCTTCGAGTACGTGCTGACCAACCTGTTGTTCGTGCCCTTCATGTCCGGCGCCGCCTACAACGGCGACATGGCCACCGTCACCTTCGGCTTCTCGGCGCAGTCCGACGAGGCGCGGCACATGACCCTGGGCCTGGAAGTGATCAAGTTCATGCTCGAGCAGCACGAGGACAACGTGCCGATCATCCAGGGCTGGATCGACAAGTGGTTCTGGCGCGGCAACCGCCTGCTCTGTCTGGTCGGCATGATGATGGACTACATGCTGCCCAATAAGGTGATGTCCTGGGCCGAGGCCTGGGAGGTCTACTTCGAGCAGGCCGGCGGCGCACTGTTCAAGGACCTGGAGCGCTACGGCATCCGCCCGCCGAAGTACGTCGAGCAGTGCATGGAAGCCAAGCAGCACGTCAGCCACCAGGCCTGGGCGACCTTCTACCAGTACAGCCAGGCGACCAACTTCCACACCTGGATGCCCAGCGAAGAAGAGATGGACTGGCTCTCGGCCAAGTACCCGAACACCTTCGACCAGTACTACCGCGCGCGCTTCACCTTCTGGCGCGAACAGCAGGAGAAGGGCCAGCGCTTCTACAACAACACCCTGCCGCAGCTGTGCCAGGTGTGCCAGATCCCGGCGATCTTCACCGAGCCGGGCGACCCCACCAAGCTCAGCCACCGCAGCCACGTGCACGAGGGCGAGCGCTACCACTTCTGCTCCGACGGCTGCCGCGACATCTTCAAGAACCAGCCCGAGAAGTACGTCCAGGCCTGGCTGCCGGTGCACCAGATCTACCAGGGCAACTGCGGCGGCGCCGACGTCGAGTCGGTGGTGCGCGACTACTACAACATCGAGCTCGGGGTGGACAACTTCGAGTACCTCGGCTCGCCGGACCACCAGCGCTGGCAGCTGTGGAAGGGCGAAAAACCCCTGGCACCGCTGAAGCAGGCGAGCTGACCGAGCCGCGCCACGGGGCGGTGAACGCCGCCCCGTCCCAACTCCAAGAACAAGAGGGACACCCCATGACCGTCAACGCCATCGGCGAATACCGCTTCGCCCCGCGCGATCTCGAAGCCAACTTCCACGGCCAGCGCCTGCTGTACCTCGGCTGGGACCGCCACCTGATGTTCTGCTCGCCGTTCGCCTTCCTGGTCAAGCCGCAGATGACCTTCGCCGAGCTGCTCGAGCAGGTCGTCATGCCGGCCATCGCCGCGCACCCGGACAGCGCCCGCGCCGACCTGCGCCAGGCCACCTGGTACCTGAACGACGCGCCGTTCAGCCCCGACTTCGACGCCAGCCTGGAGGCCAACGGCCTGCGCCACAAGGACATGCTGCGCATGGACACCCCCGGCCTGAACGGCCTCGAAGGCAGCTGCAGCTGAGGAGGTTGCCATGAGCTATCAAGTCACCATCGAGCCGACCGGCGACGTGATCGAGGTCGAGGACGGCCAGACCATCCTCCAGGCTGCCCTGCGCCAGGGCGTCTGGCTGCCATTCGCCTGCGGCCACGGCACCTGCGCGACCTGCAAGGTGCAGGTGCTCGAAGGCGACGTCGACGTCGGCGCTGCCTCGCCCTTCGCGCTGATGGACATGGAGCGCGAGGAAGGCAAGGTGCTGGCCTGCTGCGCGCTGCCGCAGAGCGACGTGGTGATCGAGGCCGACATCGAGGTGGACCCGGATTTCGCCGGCCATCCGGTGGAGGACTTCCGCGCCAGCGTGACCGCCATCGAGGACCTCTCGCCGACCATCAAGGGCCTGCACCTCAAGCTCGACCGGCCGATGCGCTTCCAGGCCGGCCAGTACATCAACCTCGAGCTGCCGGGCATCGAGGGCAGCCGCGCCTTCTCCCTGGCCAACCCACCGGGCAAGGCCGACGAGGTGGAACTGCACGTGCGCCTGGTCGAGGGCGGCGCGGCGACCGGCTACATCCACCGCGAGCTGAAGGTGGGCGATGCGCTCAAGCTGTCCGGCCCCTACGGCCAGTTCTTCGTGCGCGATTCGCAGGCCGGCGACCTGATCTTCATCGCCGGCGGCTCGGGGCTGTCCAGCCCGCAGTCGATGATCCTCGACCTGCTGGCGCGCGGCGACTCGCGGCAGATCACCCTGTTCCAGGGCGCGCGCAACGTCGCCGAGCTGTACAACCGCGCGCTGTTCGAGGACCTGGCCGCCAGGCACGCCAACTTCCGCTACGTCCCGGCGCTCAACCAGGTCGCCGACGACGAGGCCTGGGACGGCTTCCGCGGCTTCGTCCACGAGGCGGCCAAGGAGTATTTCGGCGGCCGCTTCAGCGACCACAAGGCCTACCTGTGCGGCCCGCCGCCAATGATCGACGCGGCCATCACCACCCTGATGCAGGGCCGGCTGTTCGAGCGCGACATCTTCATGGAGCGCTTCCTCACCGCCGCCGATGGCGCCGGCGAGGGCACCCGCTCGGCCCTGTTCAAGAAGATCTGAGGGTGCCTGCCATGGGCCAGCGTTATCGCATCACCGAAACCGCCAGCGGCGCGAGCTTCTTCTGCGAGGAAGGCCAGAGCGTGCTGCAGGCCATGGAGAGCCAGCACCTGGGCTGCGTCAAGGTCGGCTGCCGCGGCGGCGGCTGCGGCCTGTGCCGGGTGCAGGTGCACAGCGGCCGCTACGAATGCGGGCGCATGAGCATCCGCCACATCAATGCCCAGGCCCGCGAGCTGGGCCAGGCGCTGGCCTGCCGGCTGCTGCCGCACAGCGACCTGGCCATCGAGTTCCTCGGCCTGGCCGATTCCCAGGAGCCGGCCCCGGCGCCTGTTTCCCCCGTCATGACCCAACAACAAAGACAAGAGGTGTCGAAATGAAAAAAGGTGTACTGCGTC
The DNA here is from genome assembly GCF_021726475.1 of Pseudomonas oligotrophica. Taxonomy (GTDB): domain Bacteria; phylum Pseudomonadota; class Gammaproteobacteria; order Pseudomonadales; family Pseudomonadaceae; genus Stutzerimonas; species Stutzerimonas oligotrophica. Next base: position 335,249 of record NZ_JAKJRU010000001.1, on the reverse strand, counting down.
CGGGCCACGTGCAGCTGCGCGTGCTGGACATGACCAGGGCCCTGGAGCACTACGTCGACCTGCTCGGCCTGATCGAGATGGACCGCGACGACAAGGGCCGCGTCTACCTCAAGGGCTGGACCGAGACCGACAAGTTCTCCGTGGTGCTGCGCGAGGCCGACGAGCCGGGGCTGGACTTCATGGCCTTCAAGGTCATCGACGACGCCACCCTCGGCCGCCTCACCGAGGACCTGGTGGCCTTCGGCTGCGCGGTGGAAAGCATTCCCGCCGGCGAGCTGAAGGACTGCGGCCGGCGCATCCGCTTCCAGGCGCCGTCCGGGCACCGCTTCGAGCTGTATGCCGAGAAGAAGGTCACCGGCAAGTGGGGCCTGGCCGAGGTCAACCCGGAAGCCTGGCCGCGCGGCCTCAAGGGCATGCGCGCCACGCGCATGGACCACGCGCTGCTGTACGGCGACGAGCTGCCGGCCACCCTGCGCCTGTTCACCGAGGTGCTCGGCTTCAGCCTCGCCGAGCAGGTGCTCGACCCGGAGGGCAACCGCATCGCGCAGTTCCTCACCCTGAGCATGAAGGCCCACGACGTGGCGTTCATCCATCACCCGGAGAAGGGCAAGCTGCACCACGTGTCGTTCTTCCTCGACACCTGGGACGACGTGCTGCGCGCCGCCGACCTGATCTCGATGACCAACACCTCGATCGACATCGGCCCGACCCGCCACGGCCTGACCCACGGCAAGACCATCTACTTCTTCGACCCCTCGGGCAACCGCAACGAGGTGTTCTGCGGCGGCGACTACCACTACCCCGATCAGCCCACCGTGACCTGGACCACCGACCAGCTGGGCAAGGCGATCTTCTACCACGACCGCCAGCTCAACGAGCGCTTCCTCACCGCGCTGACCTGACCCGAATCGCCTGGAACACGAGCGTGCACATGAAAGAGATCAAGCATTTCATCAACGGACAGTACGTCGGCTCGGCCGGCGGCAAGCTGTTCGACAACGTCAACCCGGCCAACGGCCAGGTGATCGCCAAGATCCACGAGGCCGGCGAGGCCGAGGTCGACGCCGCGGTCAAGGCCGCGCGCGCCGCGCTGAAGGGCCCGTGGGGCAAGATGACCGTGGCCGAGCGCACCGAGATCCTGCATCGCGTCGCCGACGGCATCACCGCGCGCTTCGACGAGTTCCTCGAGGCCGAGTGCCTGGACACCGGCAAGCCGAAATCGCTGGCCAGCCACATCGACATCCCGCGCGGCGCGGCCAACTTCAAGGTGTTCGCCGACCTGATCAAGAACGTCGCCACCGAAGCCTTCGAGATGGCCACCCCGGACGGCGCCGGCGCGCTGAACTACGCGGTGCGCCGGCCCAAGGGGGTGATCGGCGTGATCAGCCCGTGGAACCTGCCGCTGCTGCTGATGACCTGGAAGGTCGGCCCGGCGCTGGCCTGCGGCAACACCGTGGTGGTCAAGCCGTCCGAGGAAACCCCCACCACCACCGCGCTGCTCGGCGAGGTGATGAACGCCGCCGGCGTGCCGGCCGGCGTCTACAACGTGGTGCACGGCTTCGGCGGCAACTCGGCCGGCGCCTTCCTCACCGCCCACCCGGACGTCGACGCGATCACCTTCACCGGCGAGACCGGCACCGGCGAGACCATCATGCGCGCCGCCGCCAAGGGCGTGCGCCAGGTCTCCCTGGAGCTGGGCGGCAAGAACGCCGGCATCGTGTTCGCCGACTGCGACCTGGACAAGGCCATCGAGGGCACCCTGCGCTCGGCCTTCGCCAACTGCGGCCAGGTCTGCCTGGGCACCGAGCGGGTCTACGTCGAGCGGCCGATCTTCGACGAATTCGTCGCCCGCCTGAAGGCCGGCGCCGAGGCGCTGAAGATCGGCGAGCCGAACGACCCGGAGGCCAACTTCGGCTCCCTGGTTAGCCACAAGCACCGCGAGAAGGTGCTCTCCTACTACCAGAAGGCCAGGGACGAGGGCGCCACCATCGTCACCGGCGGCGGCGTGCCGGAGATGCCGGCGCACCTGGCCGGCGGCGCCTGGGTGCAACCGACCATCTGGACCGGCCTGCCGGACGACTCGGCGGTGGTCACCGAGGAAATCTTCGGCCCGTGCTGCCACATCCGCCCGTTCGACAGCGAGGAGGAAGCCATCGAGCTGGCCAACAGCCTGCCCTACGGCCTGGCCTCGGCGATCTGGACCGAGAACGCCTCGCGCGCGCACCGCGTCGCCGGGCAGATCGAGGCCGGCATCGTCTGGGTCAACAGCTGGTTCCTGCGCGACCTGCGCACCGCCTTCGGCGGCGCCAAGCAGTCGGGCATCGGCCGCGAAGGCGGGGTGCACTCGCTGGAGTTCTACACCGAGCTGAAGAACATCTGCGTGAAGCTCTGAGGACCCAGGCCATGAACGCACCCCAGCAGAGTCCGGAAATCGGCCGCGAGATCCTCGCCGCCGGCTACCGCACCAACCTGCATGACCAGGGCCAGGGCTTCCCGCTGCTGCTGATCCACGGCTCCGGCCCCGGCGTCACCGCCTGGGCCAACTGGCGCGGGATCATCCCGCAGCTGGCGCAGACGCGCCGGGTGATCGCCCCGGACATGCTTGGCTTCGGCTACAGCGAACGGCCGGCCGATGCGCAGTACAGCCAGCAACGCTGGGTCGCGCATGCCATCGGCGTGCTCGATGCCCTGGGCATCGAGCACGCCGACATCGTCGGCAACTCGTTCGGCGGTGGCCTGGCGCTGGCCCTGGCCATCCGCCACCCCGAGCGGGTGCGCCGGCTGGTGCTGATGGGCAGCGTCGGCGTCAGCTTCCCGCTCACCGCGGGGCTCGACGCGGCCTGGGGCTACACGCCGTCGCTGGCCAACATGCGCCGGCTGCTCGACCTGTTCGCCTGGGACCGCAACCTGGTCAACGACGAGCTCGCCGAGCTGCGCTACCAGGCCAGCATCCGCCCGGGCTTCCAGGAGTCGTTCGCCGCGATGTTCCCGCCACCGCGGCAGAACGGCATCGAGGATCTGGCCAGCCGCGAGGCCGACATCCGCGCCCTGCCCCACGAAACCCTGGTCATCCACGGCCGCGAGGACCGGATCATCCCGCTGGAGGCTTCGCTGCGCCTGGCCGGGCTGATCCCCAACAGCCAGCTGCACGTGTTCGGCCATTGCGGCCACTGGACGCAGATCGAACACGCCAACCGTTTCGCCCGCCTGGTCGAGGACTTCCTCGCCGAGGCGGACCGTACCCCATCCTGAGAGAACCATCATGGACAAGACATTGATCGACCAGCTCGGCGACGAGCTCTACCAGGCGATGGTCCAGCGCGAGACCGTCACCCCGCTGACCAGCCGCGGCTTCGACATCAGCGTCGAGGATGCCTACCACATCTCCCTGCGCATGCTCGAACGGCGCCTGGCCGCCGGCGAGCGGGTGATCGGCAAGAAGATCGGCGTCACCAGCAAGGCCGTGCAGAACATGCTCGGCGTGCACCAGCCGGACTTCGGCTACCTCACCGACGCGATGGTCTACAACAGCGGCGAGGCCATGCCGATCAGCGAGAAGCTGATCCAGCCGCGCGCCGAGGGCGAGATCGCCTTCATCCTGAAGAAGGACCTGATGGGCCCGGGCGTGACCAACGCCGACGTGCTGGCCGCCACCGAGTGCGTGATCCCCTGCTTCGAAGTGGTCGATTCGCGCATCCAGGACTGGAAGATCAAGATCCAGGACACCGTCGCGGACAACGCCTCCTGCGGGCTGTTCGTGCTCGGCGACCAGGCCGTGTCGCCGCGCCAGGTCGACCTGGTCACCTGCGGCATGCTGGTGGAGAAGAACGGCCAGCTGCTGTCCACCGGCGCCGGCGCCGCGGCGCTGGGCTCGCCGGTCAACTGCGTGGCCTGGCTGGCCAACACCCTCGGCCGCTTCGGCATCGGCCTCAAGGCCGGCGAAGTGATCCTCTCCGGCTCGCTGGTACCGCTGGAGCCGGCCAAGGCCGGCGACTTCATGCGCGTCGAGATCGGCGGCATCGGCAGCGCCAGCGTGCGCTTCACCTGATTAGAACAAGAACAGGGGAAACACCCATGAGCAAGAAACTGAAAGCCGCGATCATCGGCCCGGGCAACATCGGCACCGACCTGGTGATGAAGATGCTGCGTTCCGAGTGGATCGAGCCGGTGTGGATGGTCGGCATCGACCCCGAGTCCGACGGCTTGAAGCGCGCCCGCGAGTTCGGCCTGAAGACCACCGCAGAAGGCGTCGACGGCCTGCTGCCGCACGTGCTCGACGACGACATCCGCATCGCCTTCGATGCCACCAGCGCCTACGTGCACGCCGAGAACAGCCGCAAGCTCAACGAACTGGGCGTGCTGATGGTCGACCTGACCCCGGCCGCCATCGGCCCCTACTGCGTGCCGCCGGTGAACCTCAAGCAGCACGTCGGCACCCTGGAAATGAACGTCAACATGGTCACCTGCGGTGGCCAGGCGACCATCCCGATGGTCGCCGCGGTGTCGCGCGTGCAGCCGGTGGCCTACGGCGAGATCGTCGCCACCGTGTCCTCGCGCTCCATCGGCCCGGGCACCCGCAAGAACATCGACGAATTCACCCGCACCACCGCCGGCGCCATCGAGCAGGTCGGCGGGGCGAAGGAAGGCAAGGCGATCATCGTCGTCAACCCGGCCGAGCCGCCACTGATGATGCGCGACACCATCCACTGCCTGACCGAAACCGAGCCGGACCAGGACGCCATCACCGCGTCGGTCCACGCCATGATCGCCGAGGTGCAGAAGTACGTGCCCGGCTACCGGCTGAAGAACGGCCCGGTGTTCGACGGCAACCGCGTGTCGATCTTCATGGAGGTCGAGGGCCTGGGCGACTACCTGCCCAAGTACGCCGGCAACCTGGACATCATGACCGCCGCCGCGCTGCGCACCGGCGAGCTGTTCGCCGAGGAAATCGCCACCGGCACCATTCAACTGCCACGTCGTGAAGCGGCCCTGGCCTGAGGAGTAGCACCATGAATCTCACCGGCAAGAACGTCACCCTGCACGACATGAGCCTGCGCGACGGCATGCACGCCAAGCGCCACCAGATCAGCCTCGAGCAGATGGTCGCGGTGGCCACCGGCCTCGATGCCGCCGGCATGCCGCTGATCGAGATCACCCACGGTGACGGCCTGGGCGGCCGCTCGATCAACTACGGCTTCCCCGCGCACAGCGACGAGGAATACCTGCGTGCGGTGATCCCGCGTCTCAAGCAGGCCAAGGTCTCCGCCCTGCTGCTGCCGGGCATCGGCACGGTCGACCACCTGAAGATGGCGCTCGACTGTGGCGTCTCGACCATTCGCGTGGCGACCCACTGCACCGAGGCCGACGTCTCCGAGCAGCACATCGGCATGGCGCGCAAGCTCGGCGCCGACACCGTGGGCTTCCTGATGATGGCGCACATGATCAGCGCGGAAAAAGTGCTCGAGCAGGCCCGGCTGATGGAGAGCTACGGCGCCAACTGCATCTACTGCACCGACTCGGCCGGCTACATGCTGCCCGACGAGGTCAGCGAGAAGATCGGCCTGCTGCGCGCCGAGCTGAACCCGGCCACCGAGATCGGCTTCCACGGCCACCACAACATGGGCATGGCCATCGCCAACTCGCTGGCCGCCATCGAGGCCGGCGCCAGCCGTATCGACGGCTCGGTGGCGGGCCTCGGCGCCGGTGCCGGCAACACCCCGCTGGAGGTGTTCGTCGCCGTGTGCAAGCGCATGGGCGTGGAGACCGGCATCGACCTGTACAAGATCATGGACGTCGCCGAGGATATCGTCGTGCCGATGATGGACCAGCCGATCCGCGTCGACCGCGACGCGCTGACCCTGGGCTACGCCGGCGTGTACAGCTCGTTTTTGCTGTTCGCCCAGCGCGCCGAGAAGAAATACGGCGTGCCGGCGCGCGACATCCTCGTCGAGCTCGGCCGCCGCGGCACCGTCGGTGGCCAGGAAGACATGATCGAAGACCTTGCCCTGGACATGTCCCGGGCCCGCCAGACCCAGAAGGTGAGCGCATGAACCGTACCCTGACCCACGAGCAGGTGCTGGCCCTGGCCGAGCACGTGGAAAACGCCGAACTCCAGGCCCACGACATCCACAAGGTCACCAACGACTACCCCGAGATGACCTTCGCCGACGCCTACGACATCCAGTGGGAGATCCGCCGGCGCAAGGAGGCGCGCGGCAACAAGATCGTCGGCCTGAAGATGGGCCTGACCTCCTGGGCAAAGATGGCGCAGATGGGCGTCGAGACGCCGATCTACGGCTTCCTCGCCGACTACTTCAGCGTGCCGGACGGCGGCACGGTGAACTGCGCCGAGCTGATCCACCCGAAGATCGAGGCGGAGATCTCGGTGGTCACCAAGGCACCGCTCAAGGGCCCGGGCTGCCACATCGGCGACGTGATCGCGGCGATCGACTACGTGATCCCCACCGTCGAGGTGATCGACTCGCGCTACGAGAACTTCAAGTTCGACCTGATCAGCGTGGTCGCCGACAACGCCTCCTCGACGCGCTTCATCACCGGCGGGCAGATGGCCAGCCTGGAGGACGTCGACCTGCGCACCCTCGGCGTGGTGATGGAGAAGAACGGCGAGGTGGTGGAGGTCGGTGCCGGCGCCGCGGTGCTCGGCCACCCGCTGTCCAGCGTGGCGATGCTGGCCAACCTCTTGGCCGAGCGCGGCGAGCACATCCCGGCCGGCACCTTCATCATGACCGGCGGCATCACCGCCGCGGTGGCGGTGGCGCCGGGCGACAACATCACCGTGCGCTACCAGGGGCTGGGCAGCGTGTCCGCACGCTTCGTCTGAGCCAACCGGCCGCCCCTCCCGGGCGGCCCCCTTTTTTGCGAGGAGCGACCCATGCCCATTGCCCAGATCCATATCCTCGAAGGCCGCAGCGACGAGCAGAAGGAGGCGCTGATCCGCGAGGTCAGCCAGGCCATCTCGCGCTCGCTGGACGCGCCGCTGGCCAGCGTGCGGGTGATCATCACCGAGATGCCCAAGGTCCACTTCGGCATCGGCGGCGAGAGCGCCAAGGCGCTCGGCCGTTGAGCGCGGCCCCGGAGTTGCCATGAAGACCCTCCGCGAGCCTTCGCTGCACTGGGAAGCGGCCGCGACCGCTGCCCGTGCCGCCGTGGCCCACGCCGAGCAGCTGGGCGTGCGCATCCACGTCAGCGTGGTCGACCGTGCCGGCCTGCCGCTGGCCTACCTGCGCATGAACGGCGCCTTCCTGCATTCCGAAGGCATCGCCGTGGACAAGGCCTACACCGCGGCGAGCTTCGGCTTCGCCACCCGCGACTGGCTCGAGGTGCTCGGCGACAACCCGCGCCTGCAGATCGGCCTGCCCAGGCGCGAGCGGCTGGTGGTGGTCGGCGGCGGCCTGCCGATCCTGCTGGACGGCGAATGCGTCGGCGGCATCGGCGTGTCCGGCGCCGCGGAGGAGCAGGACGAAGCCTGCGCCGCGGCGGCGCTGCAGGCCATCGGCGCGGCGGGCTATCCGGCGGCCGGCTGAAGCTGCCATGCTGCGGCGACGCTATCGGCAGGCGTCTACCCATCCTCCCTAACGACAACACCGAGGCCCCCGCGCTGCCGGACGGCGGCACGAGGCAGGCCCGAGGAGGCGATCCCATGACCGCTCCGGTCAGCCTTGCCCACCCTTCCCCGAGTCCGGGCCAGCGCGGCCTGCCCTTCGCCATGCGGCCCTGGCTGCGCTCGCACGACATGGACGAGGCGGCGGCGGTGCTCAACACCCAGGTCGAGGAGCGCCGCGTGCAGCCGCGCCGGCGCGGCGCCGCCGACATCCTCTTCACCCTGCAGGCGATGCCGCAGCTCAAGCTGTTCGGCGCGCAATGGGGCGCGGAACTGAAGGTCAGCTCGCGGCCGCTGGCCAGCTGGCACGGCATCCTGCCGCTGCACGGCGCGGTGACCAGCCACCCGGACGGCCAGCAGGCCGGCCCCGGCGACCTGCTGATGTTCACCCCCGGCCACCAGGTCGAGGTGGTCTGGCACGAAGGCACCCGGGCGCTGGTCATCGCGCTGGACGGCGCCTGCCTGAACGACCACATGCTGCGCCACCACCAGAGCGAGGCGACGCGCGTGCCGCCCCAGGCGCAGCTGATCTGCCGGCGCAACCCGGCGCTGGCGAGCCTCGGCAACCTGGTACGCCTGGTCGACGGCGAGGCCGGCAGTTCGTCGGGCCTGCTCGCCACCGCGGTCGGCCAGCAGCACCTGCAGCACCTGTTCTGCGAGAACCTGCTGTACCTGATCCCCTCGCTCAGCGCGCTGCCGCAGCGCAGCCTGCTGCCGGGCACGGTCAAGCGGGTGGTCGACTACGTGCACGCCAACCTCGACCAGCCGCTGTGCATCAGCCAACTGGTGACCGTCAGCGGTGCCAGCCGGCGCAGCCTGGAACAGGCCTTTCGCCGCTACCTGGGCACCAGCCCGCAGCGCTATATCCAGCGCTGCAAGCTGAACGTGATCCGCGAGATGCTGCTGCGCCACCAGCCCGGCGAGCTGCAGTTGTGCGAGCTGGCCTTCCGCTGGGGCTTCGCCCAGCCCAGCCACTTCACCACCCTGTACAAGCAGGCCTTCGGCGAGCTGCCCTCGCAGACCCTCAACCGCCGGCCCTGACGCCGGCGGCGCGCGCCTCGCGAAAACAGAAAACCCCGCGAGGCGATCCTCGCGGGGTTTCAGGCAGTGCGTGTCAGGCGGGTTACTTGAAGCAGTGCTCGTACAGGCAGGTCTCGAAGCCGTACTTGATCTTCACCGGGCCGAGCAGCACGTTGTTGCGCTGCACGTAGGCGTCCCACTCCTGCTTGAGCTCGGCCAGCTTGGCCGGCTCGGCCTTGGCCAGGTCATGCGCCTCGACCGGGTCCTTGGCCAGGTTGTAGAGCTGCCACTCGGCGCTGCCGTAGGGCGCGGTCATCCAGGTCATCTTCCAGTCACCCTTGCGCAGGGCGCGGCGGCCGAACAGCTCCCAGCCCACCGCGCGCTCGGCCACCGCCTGGCCCTGCAGCCCGGCGAGCATCGACACGCCCTGCATGGGCTGCACCTCGCGGCCGCGGAACTGCGTGCCGGGGTGCTTGACACCGGCCAGCTCGAGGATGGTCGGCATCACGTCCATCACGTGGAAGAACTGCTTGTTCAGGCTGCCGGCCTGCGCGTTCAGGCTGGGGTGGCGGATGATCACCGGCACCGAGGTGCCACCCTGGCTGGTAAAGCCCTTGAAGAACGGGAACGGCGTGGCGCCGACCTGCGCCCACTGCGCGCCGTAGTCGATGTAGGAACCCTTGCGGCCCATGTTCTGCAGGCTGTTGTCGAAGTCGCTGGCCATCCACTCGCGGTTGCCCGGCAGGTCGATCGGGCTGTTGCCGTCGGCGCCGTTGTCGGACATGAACAGCACGAAGGTGTTGTCCAGTTCGCCGCTCTGGCGCAGGTGCTCGAGCAGGCGGCCGATGTGATGGTCCATGTTGTCGACCATCGCCGCGTAGATCTCCATGCTGCGCGCCTCGCGCTGGCGCTCCTCCTCGCTGAGCTGCTCCCAGCTGGGCAGGCCGCCGGCCATCGGCGTGTTGGCCTCGACGTCGGCCGGCACCAGGCCGAGCTGCTTCATCCGCGCCAGGCGTTGCTGGCGCAGCGCCTCGTAGCCTTCGGCGTAGCGGCCCTGGTACTTGTCGAGCCACTGGTCCGGCGCATGCAGCGGCCAGTGCGGCGCGGTGTAGGAGAGCACCGCCAGGAACGGCTTGCCTGCGGCCTTGTCCTGCTCGATGTAGTCGATCAGGCGATCGGTGTAGAACTCGCTGGAGAAGAAGCCCTTGGGCACCTCGACCTGCTTGCCGTCCTCGCGGTAGATGGCCTTGGGATCGACGCTGATGATCGCCTTCTGGTCATCGAAGTGGCTGGCGCCGCCCTGGATCAGCACGAACGAGCGGTCGAAGCCGCGCGCCTTGGGGCTGAGTTCCTCGGTGCGCCCCAGGTGCCACTTGCCGGTGGTGTAGGTGTTGTAGCCGGCGTCCTGCATGACCTCGGCGAGGTTGGCCACGCGCTGGTTGAGGTAGCCCTCGTAGCCCGGCTGGCCCTTCTGGAAGTCCTGGGTCAGCTCGCCCATGTTGCCCAGGCCCGCCTGGTGGCTGTCGGTGCCGCTGAGCAGCATCGAGCGGGTCGGCGAGCAGGTCGGCGCGGCCTGGAAGTTGGTCAGGCGCACGCCTTGCTGGGCCAGCGCATCCAGGTTGGGCGTCTCGATCTCGCCGCCGAAGCTGCCCAGGTCGCTGTAGCCCAGGTCGTCGGCGACGATGATCAGGAAGTTCGGTTTCTCGGCGGCCTGGCAGGCCAGGCTGGCCAGTCCGGTGATGCAGAGCGCTAGGCTCAGGTGCCTCAGTTTCATGGGATGGTTCCTCTTCTTGTTGTGGTCGGGCTCCAGGGCCCTTTCCCTTGCACCCGGTGCACCCGGCGGGAGCACGCGGGCAATGGCAGCCGCCGGGCGGCTTACCAGATCTTCCAGGTGTAGGTGGCGGCCAGGCGGTTCTCGTTGAAGTCGTTGCCGTGGCGGAACTTGGCGTCGATGTTCATCCAGTTGAAGCCCAGGCCCTTGAGCGGGCCGTCCTGCACCACGTAGCCGAGCACGAAGTCGCGCTCGCTCTCGCCGGTGGAGCTCAGGCCCGGGCCGCGGTCGATGCCGCTGCCGCGGATGTAGCGGGTCATCAGCTGCAGGCCGGGGATGCCCTGGGCGGCGAAGTCGTAGTCGTAGCGCACCTGCCAGGAGCTCTCGTTGGCGCGGTAGAAGGCCAGCGCCGACCAGTTCACCAGGTGCGGCTGCGGGGTGTAGCCGTTGAGCAGCGGGAAGTTGCTGTCGCCGAGCATGCGCTGGTAGCCGAGGCTGAAGCTGTGGCCGCCCTTCTTCAGCGCGCTGAGCAGGCCGTAGCTGCGGTTGTCGATCTCGCCGTAGAGCGCCTCGCCGTCCTCGCGGTTGTGGTAGTAGCGCAGGTCGGTCTTCAGGCTGTAGCCGCCGCCCAGCGCAGTGTTGTGCGCAAGGCCCAGGTAGTGCTGCTGGTAGATGTCCTCCAGCTGGCCGTAGAAGTAGGTGGCCGACAGGCTGGGGCCGAAGGCGTAGCTGCCGCCGGCGAAGTTGAGCCCGTCGCTGGGCCGCCGCGGGCCGCCGGGGCGGGTGAACAGGTAGAGCTTCTCGTGGTTGGACGACTCGCGCGTGGCGATCTCGCTGAAGCGTCCGGCGGTCAGGCTCAGGCCGTCGATCTCCTGCGAGGTGATCTGCACGCCGTGGTAGGTGCTGGCCAGCTGGCGGCTGTCATCGAAGAAGGCCACCGGCAGGCGCGGACGATGTTCGCCAACGGTCAGCTCGGTCTTGGAATAGCGCACCTTGGCGGTCAGCGCGGCGCGGCCGTAGTCGCGGACCTGCTCGCCCCGGCTGGCATCGTAGGGAATGATGGTGTCCGGGCCGCGCCCGCCGCCGCCATCGAGCCGGTAGGCGTACTGCGCCGAGGCATCCAGGCCGAACTGCAGCGGGCCCTCGGTGTAGCCGGACTGCAGGCGCAGGTCGAAGCCCTGGGTCCAGCTGCCGACCCGCGAGCGCGCCGGGTCGTCGCCGCGAAAGTCGCGGTCGATATAGAAGTTGCGCAAGCCGAGGTTCAGCTGGCTGTCGCCGATCAGGTCCGCCTGGGCCGCCAGCGGGCAGAGCAGGAGCAGCAGGCTGGCGCGGGTCAGGGCGCTGCTGCGTGAAGGCGCCAGGGGCGGCCTGGCGATGGGGTGCGTGGCTGTCGCTGCCATGGGTGGGTCTCCGCAAGGTTCTTGTTGTTGTTTGCGTGCCCAGTATTTCCAAGCCGGCCGGCGACCGTTATCCGCTGCGCGCAGGCGCTGATGTCAAAGCGCAGCTATCGTCTGCCGAGGGCTGGCCGCCGGCCGGCGGGCGCGGGCAGCATGCCGTTGACACCGACCCCCTAGCCGCGCGGAACCTGCCATGCCGACTGCCCTTCGCCGCCCCGCTTCCCTGCGCGCCGCCTGCGCCCTGCTGCTGTCGCTGCTGTTCGCGCTGTTGGCCTGCAGCCGCGAGGGCCGGGCCGAGGAAACGGCCAGCCATGTCGGCAGCCAGGCCTGCGCCGACTGCCATGCCGAGCAGTTCCGGGCCTGGCGCGGCTCGCAGCACGCCCGCGCGATGCAGCACGCGACGCCGGAGACGGTACTGGGCGACTTCGCCGACGCGCGCTTCGTCTACGCCGGCGTCGCCTCGCGCTTCTATCGCCGCGACGGGCGCTTCTTCGTCGAGACCGACGGCGCCGACGGCCAGTTGGGCGAGTTCGAGATCCGCTACACCTTCGGCGTCGAGCCGCTGCAGCAGTACCTGGTGGAATTTCCGGACGGCCGCCTGCAGGCGCTGTCGATCGCCTGGGACAGCCGCCCGGCCGCTGCCGGCGGCCAGCGCTGGTTCCACCTCTATCCGGACGAGGCGGTCGACCACCGCGACGAGCTGCACTGGACGCGGCCTTCGCAGAACTGGAACCACATGTGCGCCGACTGCCATTCGACCGGCCTGCACAAGGGCTACGACGCCGGCAGCGACACCTTCGCCTCGCGCTGGGCGGAGATCAGCGTCGGCTGCGAGGCCTGCCACGGCCCGGGCTCGGCGCACCTGCGCTGGGCGCGCGACGGTGGCCAGGCGCCGCACAAGGGCCTGGCGCTGCTGCTCGACGAGCGCCGCGGGGTCAGCTGGCGGCGCACGCTGGAGCAGCTCACCGCCCGGCGCGACACCCCGCTGGCCGCGCACAAGGAACAGCCGATCTGCGCGCAGTGCCACGCACGGCGCAGCCAGATCGCCGAGGGCTATCAGCCGGGCAAGCCGCTGCTCGACCACTACAGCCCCGCCCTGCTCGAACCCGGGCTGTACCACGCCGACGGCCAGCAGCGCGAGGAGGTGTTCATCTCCGGCTCCTTCGAGCAGAGCCGCATGCACGCCGCGGGCGTCACCTGCAGCGACTGCCACGAGCCGCACGGCCAGCAGCTGCGCGCCGAGGGCAACGCGCTATGCAGCCAGTGCCATGCGCCCGCCGCCTTCGACACGCCCAGGCATCACTTCCACCCGGCCGGCTCGGCCGGCGCGCAGTGCACCAGCTGCCACATGCCGGAGACCACCTACATGGTCATCGACCCGCGGCGCGACCACAGCCTGCGCATCCCGCGCCCGGACCTGAGCGCCGCACTCGGCACGCCCAACGTCTGCACTGGCTGCCACCAGGACCGCTCCGCCGACTGGGCCGCACAGGCCATCCGTCGCCACCACCCGGCGCCCGTGCCCGGCTACCAGCGCTTCGCCGAAACCTGGTCGGCAGCCGGGCGTGGCGAGCCGGGTGCCGCCGCCGCGCTGGCCGAGCTGCTCGCCGACCCGGCGCAACCGCCGCTGGTACGGGCCAGCTCGGCGGCGCGCCTGGGCCAGGCCGGCGCAACACCGCACGGGCCAGCGCTGCGCGCCGCCCTCGAAGAACCCGATGGGCAGGTACGCCGTGCCGCGCTGGGTGCACTCGAGGCCCTGCCGGCCGGGCAACGCGCCGACTGGCTGGCGCCGCTGCTCGACGATCCGCTGCGCAGCGTGCGCAGCGAGGCCGCGCGGGTGCTGGCCGACGTGCCGCTGCCGGTCGCGCGGCAGGCGGCGTTCACCCGCGCCCTGGGCGAATACGAAGCGCAGCTGGCGCTGCATGCCGATCGCGCCGAGGCACGCAGCGAGCTGGCCCGCCTGCGCCAGCGCCAGGGCCGCCCGGGCGAGGCCGTCGCGGCCTTGCAACAGGCGCTGCGCCTCGATCCGCTGTATGTGCCGGCCTATCTGGAGCTGGCCGAACTGCGCCGCGGCGCCGGCGACGAACGCGCCGCCGAGGCGTTGCTGCGCGAAGGCCTGGCGCAGCGCCCGGCAACCGCGGCGCTGCACTATGCGCTGGGCCTGAGCCTGGTGCGCCAGCAACGCCGGGACGAAGCCCGCGGCCAGCTCGAACAGGCGCAGCAACTGGCGCCGAACGAGGCGCGCTATGCCTTCGCCCTGGCCCTGGCACTGCAATCGCAGGCGCCGGGCAAGGCGCTGGCCCTGGTGCAGCGCAGCCTGGCGCAGCACCCCAACGACGCCAACCTGCTCTGGCTGGCGGCTGCCTACAGCTTGGCGCGGGGCGAGCCGGCGGCCGCGGCCGCGCATGCCGAGCGGCTGCTGCAGGTCGACCCCGGCTCGCGCCAGGCCCGGGCGCTGCTGCAACAGGCCCGCGCCCGCCTGGCGCCGCGCTGAGGCGAGCGGCTCAGGCGCCGCCAGCCTCGGCGTGGCGCGGCAGGCCGAGGGAAATCAGCGCGGCCAGCAACACGAAGGCGGTCGACACCCAGAGGCAGGCCGCCAGGCCATGGGCCTGGAACACCCAGCCCGAGAGCAGCGTGCCGAGCAGCCGGCCGAGGGCGTTGGACATGTAGTAGAAGCCGACGTCGAGCGAGACGCCGTCCTCGCGGGCGTAGCTGACGATCAGGTAGCTGTGCAGCGAGGAGTTGACCGCGAACAGCACGCCGAACAGCAGCAGCCCGCCGATCAGCAGCGGCTGCGCCGGCAGCGTGCTGCCCAGGCCGAGGGCGATCAGCGCCGGCAACGCCCCCAGCAGCGCGGCCCAGACAAAGGCGGCACGGCCGTCCGGTACCCGGCCGCGGCGCTTGCCGGTCAGATGGGGGGCGAATGACTGCACGATGCCGTAGCCGATCACCCAGGCGGCAAGAAAGCCGCCGACCTGCCAGAAGTCCCAGCCAAAGGTCGCGGACAGGTACACCGGCAGCGCCACCACGAACCAGACGTCGCGGGCGCCGAACAGGAACAGGCGGGCGGCGGAAAGGATGTTGATCGCCCGGCTCTTGGACAGCAGCTCGCTGAACTTGGGCTTGTGCCTGGCCTTGCCCATGTCCCGTTTCAGCAGCAGCAGGCTGGCCAGCCAGACCAGCGCCAGCACCGCGGCCATCGCCAGCACCGCCCCGGCGAAGCCGAGCAGCGCCAGCAGCGCGCCGCCGAGGAAGAAGCCGACGCCCTTGAGCGCGTTCTTCGAGCCGGTCAAGAGCGCCACCCACTTGAACAGCGTGCCCTGCCGGCCCTCCGGCACCAGCAGCTTGATCGAGCTCTTGGCGCTCATCTTGTTGAGGTCCTTGGCGATGCCGGACAGCGCCTGCGCCGCCATCACCCAGGGCACCGTGAGCAGCGCCGCCGGCAGCGTCAGCATCAGCAGCGCCACCACCTGCAGGCCGAGGCCGATGTTCATCGTGCGGTTCAGCCCGAGCCGCGCACCGAGCCAGCCGCCGACCAGGTTGGTGACCACCCCGAAGATCTCGTAGAACAGGAACAGCGCGGCGATCGCCAGCGGGCTGTAGCCCAGGCCGTGGAAATGCAGCACCACCAGCATGCGCAGCGCGCCGTCGGTGAGGGTGAAGGCCCAGTAGTTGCCGGTGACCACGAGGTACTGGCGGATTTCCGGAGAGAGGCGGGTGAGAGCGTGCATAAGTATGTCCGGCCTGGCCTGGGGTGGGACAGGTGGAAAAGGCCTAGGGCCGTTTTCCACCCTACGAGTCCGTGAGGGCAGGCGCCGTGTGGGAGTGGACTTGCCCGCGATCGGCTGCGCACCGATCCCGAAAGCCAGCGTAGGGTGGGAAACTCGCGCAGCGATTTCCCACCGCCAAGGTCTTGGGTGAAAAAGGCCGGAGGCCGCTTCCCACCCTGCGCCTCACTCGGCCAGGCCGACCTTGCGGGCCAGCTCCACGGTGCGGTTGGCGTAGCCCCACTCGTTGTCGTACCAGGCGTAGAGCTTCACCTGGGTGCCGTTGACCACCAGGGTCGACAGCGCGTCGATGATCGACGAGCGCGGGTCGGTGCGGTAGTCGATCGATACCAGCGGGCGCTCCTCGTAGCCGAGGATGCCCCTGAGTTCGCCCTCGGCCGCGGCCTTGAGCAGCTGGTTCACCTCCTCGGCGGTGGTGGCGCGTTCCACTTCGAACACGCAGTCGGTGAGCGAGGCATTGGCCAGCGGCACGCGCACGGCGTGGCCGTTCAACCGCCCGCGCAGTTCGGGGAATATCTCGGCGATGGCGGTGGCCGAGCCGGTGGTGGTGGGGATCAGGCTCATCCCCGAGGCGCGGGCGCGGCGCAGGTCCTTGTGCGGCTGGTCGAGGATGCTCTGGGTGTTGGTCAGGTCGTGGATGGTGGTGATCGAGCCGTGGCGGATGCCGAGGTTCTCGTGGATCACCTTGACCACCGGCGCCAGGCAGTTGGTGGTGCAGGACGCAGCGGTGACGATGCGGTGCTGGGCCGGGTCGAACAGCCCGTCGTTGACGCCCATGACCACGTTCAGCGCGCCCGGCTCCTTGACCGGCGCGCTGACCACCACGTGCCTGACGCCCTGTGCCAGGTAGGCCTCGAGCACGGCGACGCTCTTCATCTTGCCGCTGGCCTCGATCACCAGGTCGCAGCCGGACCAGTCGGTGTCGGCGATGGCCTTGTTCGCCGTGACCCGGATGCGTTGGCCGTCGATCAGCAGGCCGTCACCGTCGCTGCCCGCCTCGTGCTGCCAGCGGCCGTGCACCGAGTCGAAGTTGAGCAGGTGGGCGTGGGCCGCCGCATCGCCGGCCGGGTCGTTGATCTGCACGAACTGCAGCTCCGGCCAGCCCCAGGCCGCGCGCAGCGCCAGCCGTCCGATGCGGCCGAAGCCGTTGATGCCTACCTTGATGGTCATGAAGCAGTCCTCGAATCAGGCGCCACGCGGCGCGAACATGATGATGGCCATGCCGGCGAGGGCCACTGCCGAACCCAGCAGGTCCCAACCCGTGGGCCTTATGCCGTCGACGATCCACAGCCAGAGGATCGCCGCGCCGATGTAGACGCCGCCGTAGGCCGCATACACCCGCCCGGCCGCGGTCGGGTGCAGCGACAACAGCCAGGCGAACAGCGCCAGCGAGGCCGCCGCCGGCAGCAGCAGCCAGGCGCTCTTGCCCTGGCGCAGCCAGAGGTACGGCAGGTAGCAGCCGACGATCTCGGCCACGGCGGTCACGGCGAACAGCGCGAAGGTCTTCAGCATGCAGGCCGCCTACTGGCCGAACTGCCCGAGCCAGGCGACATGTGCCGGATGCTGGATGGCCTTGGGCCGCAGGGCCTGGACCCGGGTCACCGCCTCGGCGCGCGGCAGGCCACGGTCGATGAGGATGCGCGCGGCGATCAGCCCGGTGCGCCCGGAACCACCCTTGCAGTGGATGGCGACGCCGCGGCCCTCGTCGAGCAGCGCCTGGATGCGTTCGCGGGCCTGGCGCCAGGCGGCGTCGAAGTCATCCAGCGGCACCTGCTCATCGGCCACCGGCAGGTGGAACCATTGCAGGTCGCGTGCGGCGCACAGCGCCGGCAGTTCGCCGGCCTGGTTCTGCTCCAGCTCGGCGGCCGGCATCAGGGTGACCAGCGCCTCGGCGCCGGCCGCCCGCAGGGTGTCGAGGGCCTCGGCCACGCCGGTTTCCCTGCTCCCCGGGCAGGGGGTGAAGATCAGCCGACCGGAACAGCCGGGGACGTCGAGGATGTCGTAGGGATGGGACACGTTGGATTTCCTTGGGCGTTCAGAGGGTGCGCTGGTTGACCCGCGCCGACAGCGCCTCGGCCGATTCCTTGCGCTCGGAGTAGCGCTCGACCAGGTAGTCGGCACGCCCGCGCAGCAAGAGGGTGAACTTGACCAGTTCCTCCATCACGTCGACCAGCCGGTCGTAGTAGGCCGAGGGCTGCATGCGCCCGGCCTCGTCGAACTCCAGGTAGGCCTTGGCCACCGAGGACTGGTTGGGGATGGTGAACATGCGCATCCAGCGGCCGAGCACGCGCATCTGGTTGACCGCGTTGAACGACTGCGAACCGCCGCAGACCTGCATCAGCGCCAGGGTCTTGCCCTGGGTCGGGCGCAGCGCGCCGAGCGTCAGCGGGATCCAGTCGATCTGCGCCTTGAACACCGCGCTCATCGCGCCGTGGCGCTCCGGCGAGCACCACACCTGGCCTTCCGACCAGAGCACCAGCTCGCGCAGCTCCTGCACCTTCGGGTGCGTATCGGGCGCATCGTCCGGCAGCGGCAGGCCGGACGGGTCGAAGATCCGCGTCTCGCAGCCGAAGGCCTGCAGCAGGCGCGCAGCCTCTTCGCTCAGCAGGCGGCTGTAGGAGCGCTCGCGGCAGGAACCGTAGAGCAGCAGGATGCGCGGCGGATGTGCCGGTGCGCCGGCGGCGCCGAGCCGCTCGGGATCGGGCTGCTGCAGCAGATCGGCGACGAGGTTGGGTAGATCGTGCATGGCGGCTCCGGTGGTTTCAGCCGCACAGCGAGGCGCGGCCGGGGCGTTCGCTCATCCCGGCCAGCCGGCGTGCCTGCGGGTCGAGCCAGTGGCGGTTGGAATCGAGCATCAGCTTGAGCAGTTCGTGCACCCAGTCCGGCAGGTCCGGGTGCAGCCGGTAGTAGACCCACTGGCCCTGGCGACGGTCGGCGAGCAGGCCGCTGCTGCGCAGCTGGGCCAGATGGCGCGAGACCTTTGGCTGGCTCTCGCCGAGCGCGCCGACCAGCTCGCAGACGCACAGCTCGCCCTCGCGGGCGACCAGCAGGGCGATGCGCGTGCGGGTCTCGTCGGCCAGGGCCTTGCAGAGCAGCGGCGGGGTCAGGTGTTCGGTCATCGGAGGCTCGGCGCAGGTAGGCCTGCAAACATATGCATATTCGAATATTCGGTAAAGCCCTTATTTCCATAGAACTCTTTTTTTCTAGATAATAAATATTCGACTATCCATATGTATTCAATATCCCACATGGCTTATCGCCGATGCGGTTCGTCAACGGTCCTGGACCGGTGCCGGTAAGCCGACACCGGTCCAGATCAACGAATCGGCCGCACGGGCGGCGTAGCCTGTGGCAAGCGATGGCCCGCGGCGGGCCGTCATCCCGGGAGCGCCATCGATGCCCGAGCTCGAAACCACCCCCGCCAGCCGGCCTTCCCTGTTCCAGCACCTGCTCGGCTTCTGGCGCGGGCGCCCCGGCGAGGCGCGCCTGCTGCTGGGCATGGGCGCGCTGTTCGCGCTGATCTTCTTCCTGCCGATGGGACAGCCGCGCTTCGAGAACGCCGTGCTCGAGGGGCTGCACCTGACCCGCTGGTACGCCCGCGAGCATGTGATCCTCTGCCTGCTGCCGGCCTTCGTCATCGCCGGGGCGCTGGCGGTGTACATCAGCCAGGGCGCGGTGATGCGCCACCTCGGGCCGCGCGCGCCGAAGCCGGTGGCCTTCGGCGTCGCCTCGCTGTCCGGGACCCTGCTGGCGGTCTGCTCGTGCACCGTGCTGCCGCTGTTCGGCGGCATCTATCGCCGCGGCGCCGGGCTCGGGCCGGCGATCACCTTTCTCTATGCCGGGCCGGCGATCAACCTGATGGCCATCGTGGTCACCGCCAAGGTGCTCGGCGCCGAGCTGGGCATCGCCCGCGCGCTGGGCGCGATCCTCTTCTCGGTTCTGATCGGCGTGCTGATGCAGCTGCTCTACCGGCGCGAGGAAAGCGCCCGCGCTGCCAAGGGCGCACGCGGCTTCGCCGCCGATGACGACGGCCATCCGCTGGGCGACGTGGTGGCGCTGTTCGGCCTGATGATCGGCATCCTGGTGTTCGCCAACTGGGCGCAAGCCGACAGCGCCGCCTGGATGGCCGTGCATGCCTGGAAGTGGCCGATCACCGCGCTGCTGGCCGCCCTGCTCGGCCTGCTGCTGGTGCGCCGCTGGCAGTGGGCGCCCGGGCCGCTGCTGGTGCTCGCCGTGCTGCTCGGGCTGGTCGCGCTGCTGCGCCCGCAGTGGCCGGAGCTGGCGATGCTGATCGGCATCGGCGGGCTGATGCTGCTGGCCAGCCGCGAGAATGCCGCCGGCCAGGAGTGGGTCGCGCAGAGCTGGGACTTCACCCGGCAGATCGTGCCGCTGCTGCTTGGCGGCGTGCTGCTCGCCGGCCTGCTGCTCGGGCGCCCGGGGCACGAGGGGCTGATCCCCTCGCACTGGGTGGCCTGGGCGGTGGGCGACAACAGCCTCGGCTCGACGCTGATCGCCGCGGTGCTCGGCGCCTTCATGTACTTCTCGACGCTGACCGAGGTGCCGATCGTCGAGGGCCTACTCGGCGCCGGCATGGGCAAGGGCCCGGCGCTGGCGCTGCTGCTGGCCGGCCCGGCGCTGTCGATCCCCAACATGCTGGTGATCCGCACCGTGCTGGGCACGCAGAAGACGCTGGTGTACTGCCTGCTGGTGGTGGCGATGGCCACGCTCACGGGCTATCTCTACGGCCAATTGTTCTGAGGAGAACGCGATGAAACTGACCGTCTATGGCTCCGGCTGCGCCAAGTGCCAGCAGCTGGCCCTGAATGCCGAGGCCGCGGCGCGGCGCCTGGGCCTCGAGGTCGCGGTGGAGAAGGTCACCGACGTCAACGCCATCATCGATGCCGGCGTGCTGCGCACCCCGGCGCTGGCGGCAGACGACGAGATCCTGGTCGAGGGCAAGGTGCCGAGCAGCAACGAACTGGAGGTGCTGCTCGGCCGCTGACGCGCCGCTTACTGGTCGCGGTCGATGTTGAACGGCGACCAGGCCTGGCGGGTCGGCATCACTTCCAGGCGGTTGATGTTGATGTGCTCCGGCAGGCTGGCGACGTAGAAGATCTGCTCGGCGATGTCCTCGGCGGTCAGCGGCGTGGTGCCGCGGTAGAGGCGGTCGCTGGCGGCCTGGTCGCCCTTGGTGCGGACCAGGGTGAACTCGGTCTCGGCCATGCCCGGGGCGATGTCGGTGACGCGCACGCCGGTGCCCAGGAGGTCGCAGCGCAGGTTGTAGCCGAACTGCTCGACGAAGGCCTTGGTCGCGCCGTAGACGTGGCCGCCCGGGTACGGCCAGTGCCCGGCCACCGAGCCGATGTTGACGATGCTGGCGCCGGCACCGGTGGCGATCAGCGTCGGCAGCAGCGCATGGGTGACGTTGACCAGGCCGGTGACGTTGGTATCGATCATGGTGTGCCAGTCGGCCAGGTCGACCTGCTGCGCCGGTTGCGGCGCCAGCGCCAGGCCGGCGTTGTTGACCAGGCAGTGCACCTGGCGGAACGCCTCGGGCAACTGCTCGACTACGTCGCGCACCGCGCCGGCGTGGCGCACGTCGAGGGTGGCGATGTGCACCGGCACCTTGGCCGCCAGCTCCTGCTGCAACGCCTCCAGACGCTCGCTGCGCCGCCCGGTGAGCACCAGCGCCCAGCCGGCCTCGGCGAAGCGCCGGGCGGTGGCGCGGCCGAAGCCGGAGGTGGCGCCGGTGATGAACACGATCTTCTGGGTCATGGGTCGTCCTCTCTGACTGGCGGGCCGGGTAGACGGCGCCGCGATGAAAACCGCACCAGCTTAGGGGCGATCGCCGGGCAGGCAAAGCCTCGCGTGCGCTGATCGCACGGCCTGCTGTCATCGAGCGTCACCGAAAGGTCATCGCAGCTTCATGCAGCCTTCGCCGGACTGAAACAGCCGCCCCCTACCTTCTCGTCTAGACAAGTTGGCCGCCTGCCCGGCCACCCACAGACGAGAGGCAAGACGATGAACGCAATTTCCGTCGAGCGACTGAACAAGAGCTTTGCCGGCAAGCAGGCGCTGTTCGACCTGAAGCTGTCGGTGCAACCGGGCGAGATGGTGGCTCTGATCGGCGCCTCCGGCTCGGGCAAGTCGACCCTGCTGCGCCACCTGGCCGGCCTGGCCTGCTGCGACCGCGAGCGCGGCGGGCGCATCGAGGTGCTCGGCCGCGAGGTGCAGGCCACCGGCCGCCTGCACGGCGAGGTGCGCCGCCTGCGCGCCGAGATCGGCTACATCTTCCAGCAGTTCAACCTGGTCGGCCGCCTCAGCGTGCTGGACAACGTCCTGCTCGGCTTTCTCGGCCGCATGCCGCGCTGGCGCGGCTCGCTGGGCCTGTTCAGCGACGCGCAGAAGCGCCAGGCCATGACCGCGCTGGAACGCGTCGGCCTGGCCGAGCGCGCCGACCAGCGCGCCTCGACCCTTTCCGGCGGCCAGCAGCAGCGGGTGGCGATCGCCCGTGCGCTGACCCAGCAGGCCGAGGTGATCCTCGCCGACGAACCCATCGCCTCGCTCGACCCGGAGTCGGCGCGCAAGGTCATGGAAATCCTCGCCGACATCAACCGCGAGGACGGCAAGACCGTGGTGGTGACCCTGCATCAGGTCGACTACGCGCTGCGCTACTGCTCCCGCGCGGTGGCGCTCAAGCACGGGCGCATCCACTACGACGGCCCGTCGGCGGCGCTCGGCGACCGCCTGCTCAACGACCTCTACGGCGCCGACCTGGACGCCAGCCTGCTGTTCTCCGACCGCACGCGCGGCGCCGAGCCGCGCACGCTGCAGCTGGTCAACGGCTGAACCGCACCCCGACAACCAACGCCACACCAGGAGTGACCTCCATGTTGAAACGCTTCAGCCGTGCGCTCGCCGCCTCCACCCTGCTCGCTGGTGCGATGTTCGGCACCGCCCAGGCCGCCGAGACCCTGACCTTCGGCATCATTTCCACCGAGTCGTCGCAGAACCTGCGCAGCATCTGGGAGCCCTTCCTCGCCGACATGAGCGAGCAGACCGGCTACCAGGTGAAGGCCTTCTTCGCCCCCGACTATGCCGGGGTGATCCAGGGCATGCGCTTCGACAAGGTCGACCTGGCCTGGTACGGCAACAAGTCGGCGATGGAAGCGGTGGATCGCGCCGGCGGCGAGATCTTCGCCCAGACCGTCGCCGCCAACGGCAGCGAGGGCTACTACAGCCACCTGATCGTGCATCAGGACAGCGCCCTGAACTCGGTCGAGGACGTGCTGGCCAAGGCCAAGGAGCTGACCTTCGCCAACGGCGATCCGAACTCCACCTCCGGCTACCTGGTACCCGGCTACTACGTGTTCGCCCGCAACAAGGCCGACGCCAGCCGCATCTTCAAGCGCACCCTCAACGGCAGCCACGAGGTCAACGCCCTCTCGGTGGCCAACAAGCAGGTCGACGTCGGCACCTTCAACAGCGAGAGCATGGAGCGCCTGATGATCACCGCGCCAGACAAGGCCGCGCAGCTGAAGGTGATCTGGACCTCGCCGCTGATCCCCTCCGACCCGCTGGTCTGGCGCAAGAGCCTGACCGACGAACAGAAGCAGCGCGTCCGCGAGTTCTTCATGACCTACGGCGCCAAGCCGGCCGAGAAGGAAATCCTCGCCGCGCTGCAGTGGGCGCCGTTCCGCGCCTCGGACAACGACCAGCTGCTGCCGATCCGCCAGCTCGAACTGTTCAAGAAGCGCAGCGAAGTCGCCGCCGACGCCAAGCTCGCCGACAGCGAGCGCGAGGCGCAGCTGCAGGCGCTCGACCAGGAACTGGCCAAGCTGGAGCAGCGCATGGCCGAGCTCGAGCAAAACAAGGCCGCCAAGGCCAGCTGACCCACGCCGGACGTGGCGCCTGGCGCCACGTCCGCGCCGCTTGCGAGAACCCCGGATGACCACCCTGAGCACCACGCCGCCCCTGGCGAACCCCGAGAAGCGCAGCTGGCCGCGCCTGGCCGGCTGGACCCTGTGCCTGGCCGTGCTGGCCTGGTCCTGGCAGGGCGCGGAGATGAATCCGCTGCTGCTGATCCGCGACAGCGCCAACATGGCGACCTTTGCCGCCGACTTCTTCCCGCCGGACTTCAGCAACTGGCAGCTGTACCTCAGGGAGATGATCACCACGGTGCACATCGCCCTCTGGGGCACCCTGCTGGCGATCGTCTGCGCCATCCCGCTGGGCATTCTCAGCTCCGAGAACATCGTGCCATGGTGGGTCTACCAGCCGGTGCGCCGGCTGATGGACGCCTGCCGTTCGATCAACGAGATGGTCTTCGCCATGCTCTTCGTCGTCGCCGTCGGCCTCGGCCCCTTCGCCGGCGTGCTGGCGCTGTGGATCAGCACCACCGGCGTGCTCGCCAAGCTGTTCGCCGAAGCGGTGGAAGCCATCGAGCCGGGCCCGGTGGAAGGCGTGCGTGCCACCGGCGCCAGTGCGCTGCAGGAAGTCATCTTCGGGGTGATTCCGCAGGTGCTGCCGCTGTGGATTTCCTACTCGTTGTACCGCTTCGAATCCAACGTGCGCTCGGCCACGGTGGTCGGCATGGTCGGCGCCGGCGGCATCGGCGTACTGCTGTGGGAGGCCATCCGCGGCTTCCAGTTCGGCCAGACCGCCGCCCTGCTGCTGATCATCGTCGCCGTGGTCAGCCTGATCGACCTCGTCTCCCAGCGCCTGCGCAAGCGCTTCATCTAAGGAGTGGGCGCCGCTGCGCCCTTTTTCAGCCATGCAGTTGTCTAGACAACCCAGCGAACCGCTCTACCTCGAACTGGCCGGCGTGCTGCGCCGCGAGCTGCGCGACTACCGCAGCGGCGACTTCCTGCCCAGCGAGATGCAGCTGGCGCGGCGTTTTTCGGTCAACCGCCACACCCTGCGCCGCGCCATCGACGAGCTGGTGCACGAAGGCCGCCTGCTGCGCCGCCAGGGCAAGGGCACCCAGGTGCTGCAGCGCCCGCTGGTCTATCCGCTGCAGGCCGATAGTGCCTACAGCGATGCGCTCGCTGCCCTCGGCGTGCGCACCGAGGCGCGCCTGCTCGCGTGTCGCCAGCTCAGCGCCAGCGCCGAGGAAGCGCGCCACCTGCAACTGGCCGAAGGCGCCGCGCTGATCGAGCTGAGCACCCTGCGCCTGCTCGACGGCGAGCCGGTCAGCCTGATCCGCCACCGCTACTGCGCCAGCCACGCCGAACGGCTCGCCGACTACCAGGGCGGCTCGCTGCGCCGCTACCTCGGCGAACGCGGCCTGCCGCTGACGCGCCGTTTCAGCCTGATCGGCGCACGCCTGGCCGATCGCGACGAGGCCGCACAGCTGCTGATGCCCCTGCGCATGCCGCTGCTGTCGGTGTTCACCCTGTCCTGCGATGCCAGCGGGCGACCGGTGGAGATCGCCCTCTCGGCCAGCCGTTCCGACCGCTTCCAGTACCAGGTCGCCACCTGATGGAGAACCCCATGCACACCCGCGAACAATCCCCGCGCCAGCGCTGGATGGCCGTGCTGGCCCGCGCCAGCGCCGCCGACCTGGCGCCTTTCGAGAGTGACCTGCGCGACTGCGCCTACCAGCTGATCCGCCCCGCGGAAATCGGCATGACCCTGGTGCGCGGCCGCATGGGCGGCACCGGCGCGCCGTTCAACCTCGGCGAGATGAGCGTCACCCGCTGCGTGGTGCGCCTGGCCGATGGCAGCACCGGCTACAGCTACCGCGCCGGCCGCGACAAGCGCCAGGCCGAGCTCGCCGCGCTCGCCGATGCCCATCTGCAAGGCCCGCAACAGAGCCGCTGGCTCGCCGAGCTGATCGAACCGCTGGCCGTCGCGCAGGCCCGCCGTGCCGCGCAAAAGGCTGCCGAAACCGCCACTACCCGCGTGGAGTTCTTCACGCTGCTGCGAGGAGAAGACTGATGAATAGCGCCCCATCCGACCTGTTGCAGGCCGCCTTCGCCGACCCGGTGCTGGATGCACAGAAGAGCTTTCGCGCCGCGCTCAAGTCCCTGGCCGAGCCGGGCACGTGCCAGCCGCTGGTCAACGTCGCCGCCATCGACCATCTGCAGGCCGCCAGCTACGCGCTGTGCCTGAGCCTGCTGGATAACGACACACCACTGTGGCTGGCGCCGGCCTTCGACACCCCGGCGATTCGCGCCAACCTGGCCTTCCACTGCGGCTGCCCGATCGTCGAGGCGCGTGAGGAGGCCATGTTCGCCCTGCTCGACGCCGCCGCGCTGGACGACCTCTCCGGCTTCTACAACGGCAGCGAGCGCTACCCGGACCAGTCCTGCACGCTGCTGATCCAGCTCGACCGTCTCGACCGCGGCCCGGCGCTGAGCTGGCAGGGCCCAGGCATCGACGGCAGCCGCCTGGTCGGCCTGCCGCTGAAACCGGCGTTCTGGCAGCAGCGCGCCGCACGCAATGACTTCCCGCGCGGGCTCGATGCCCTGTTCTGCGCTGAAGGCGAAGTGCTCGGCCTGCCGCGTAGCACGCGCATCGGCGATTCGCTGCAGGAGGTGGCCTGATGTACGTCGCGGTCAAGGGTGGCGAACAGGCCATCGACAACGCCCACGCGCTGCTGGCGAAGAAGCGCCGTGGCGATACCGGCATCGCCGAACTCGGCGTCGAACAGATTCGCCAGCAGCTGCCGCTCGCCGTGGCGCGAGTGATGAGCGAAGGCTCGCTGTATGACGAGGAACTCGCCGCGCTGGCGATCAAGCAGGCCGCAGGCGATCTGGTCGAGGCGATCTTCCTCTTGCGCGCCTACCGCACCACGCTGCCGCGCCTGGCCGAAAGCCTGCCGCTGAACACCGGCGCCATGCAGCTCAGCCGGCGCATCTCGGCGACCTTCAAGGACGTGCCCGGCGACCAGCTGCTCGGCCCGACCTTCGACTACACCCACCGCCTGCTGGATTTCGCCCTGCTCGCCGAAGGCGAACGCCCCGGCCCGCCGGTGGATGAAAACACCACGCTGAGCAACTGCCCGCGGGTACTCGGCCTGCTCGGCGAGGAGGGCCTGATGACCCCGGAAATCGACCGCGGCGAGCCGGTGCCGGACCTCACCCGCGAGCCGCTGGAGCTGCCGGCGAGTCGCGCCGAACGCCTGCAGGCACTGGCGCGCGGCGACGAGGGCTTTCTCCTAGCGCTGGGCTACTCGACCCAGCGCGGCTACGGCCGCAACCACCCGTTCGCCGGCGAGATTCGCATCGGTACCGCCGAGGTCTGGATCGAGCCGCAGGAGCTGGGCTTTCCGGTCTGCCTCGGCGAGATCGAGCTGACCGAGTGCGAGATGGTCAACCAGTTCGTCGGCGAGAGCGCCGAGCAGGCGCAGTTCACCCGCGGCTACGGCCTGGCCTTCGGTTATGCCGAGCGCAAGGCGATGGGCATGGCGCTGGTCGACCGCGCGCTGCGTGCCGGCGAGTACGGCGAGGAAGTGCAGGGCCCGGCGCAGCAGGAGGAATTCGTCCTGATGCACTGCGACAACGTCGAGGCCGCCGGTTTCGTCTCGCACCTGAAGTTGCCGCACTACGTCGACTTCCAGTCCGAACTGGAGCTGATCCGCAAGCTGCGCCAGCCGCAAGCCGAGCAGACCGAAGCCGACGCCGAGACGCCAGCTAAGGAGAAACGCGCATGAATGCACAGGCCATTCCCGCCCGCGAGGCGGGCTACAACTTCGCCTACCTCGACGAGCAGACCAAGCGCATGATCCGCCGCGCGCTGCTCAAGGCAGTCGCCATTCCCGGCTATCAGGTGCCCTTCGGCGGTCGCGAGATGCCGCTGCCCTATGGCTGGGGCACCGGCGGCATGCAGCTGACCGCGGCCATTCTCGGCGCCGACGACGTGCTCAAGGTGATCGACCAGGGCGCCGACGACACCACCAACGCGGTGTCGATCCGCCGCTTCTTCGCCCGCACCGCCGGGGTCGCCACCACCGAACGCACCCCGGAAGCGACGGTGATCCAGACCCGCCACCGCATCCCGGAAACCCCGCTCGCCGCCGGGCAGATCATGGTCTACCAGGTGCCGATCCCCGAGCCGCTGCGCTTCATCGAGCCGTCGGAAACCGAGACGCGCACCATGCACGCGCTGGGCGACTACGGCGTGATGCACGTGAAGCTCTACGAGGACATCGCCACCTTCGGCCACATCGCCACCAGCTACGCCTACCCGGTGACGGTGGATGGGCGCTACGTGATGGACCCCTCGCCGATTCCCAAATTCGACAACCCCAAGCTGGACCGCAGCCCGGCGCTGATGCTGTTCGGCGCCGGCCGCGAGAAGCGCCTCTACGCCGTGCCGCCGTACACCCGCGTGATCAGCCTGGACTTCGAGGATCACCCCTTCCAGATCCAGCAATGGGAACAGTGCTGCGCCATCTGTGGCAGCGGCGATTCCTACCTCGACGAGCTGATCGTCGACGACGCCGGGACCAAGCAGTTCGTCTGCTCGGATACCGACTATTGCGCGCAGCGCGCCCAGCCCCAGGAGAGCCGCCCATGAGCGCCGCCGAACAACTGCTGCCCGCCGCGAGCACCGGCACCGAGCCGCTGTTCGCGGTGCGCGACCTGACCCGCCTGTACGGCCCGGACAAGGGCTGCCAGGGCGTGTCCTTCGACCTCTACCCCGGCGAAGTGCTGGGCATCGTCGGCGAGTCCGGCTCGGGCAAGTCCACCCTGCTCTCGCTGCTCTGCGGCCGCTGCCCGCCGGATCGCGGCACGGTGCTCTACCGCGACGCTGCCGGCGACTGGCTCGACCTCTACGCCGCCAGCGAGGCCGAGCGGCGCACGCTGCTGCGCACGGAGTGGGGCTTCGTCGAGCAGAACCCGCGCGACGGCCTGCGCATGGGCGTTTCTGCCGGCGCCAACATCGGCGAGCGGCTGATGGCCCAGGGCGTCAGGCATTACGGCCAGCTGCGCGCCGCCGGGCTGGACTGGCTCAGACAGGTGGAGATCGACCCGGCGCGCATCGACGACCTGCCGCGGACCTTCTCCGGCGGCATGCAGCAGCGCCTGCAGATCGCCCGCAACCTGGTCTCCAGCCCGAAGCTGGTGTTCATGGACGAACCCACCGGCGGCCTCGACGTGTCGGTGCAGGCACGTCTGCTCGACCTCTTGCGCGGGCTGGTGCGCGAGCTGGATCTCGCGGTGGTGATCGTCACCCACGACCTCGCCGTGGCACGACTGCTGGCCGACCGGCTGATGGTGATGCGTCGCTCGCGGGTGGTGGAGTCGGGCCTGACCGACCAGATCCTCGACGACCCGCAGCACCCCTATACGCAGCTCCTGGTGTCCTCGGTGCTGCAGCCATGAAGGAATCCGTCATGACGAACCTGATCGAGGTCCGCGACCTCGCCAAGACCTTCACCCTGCACCAGCAGCACGGCGTCAGCCTGCAGGTGCTGCGCGGGCTGAACTTCACCGTCGCCGCCGGCGAGTGCCTGGTGCTGCACGGCCAGTCCGGCGCCGGCAAGTCGACCCTGCTGCGCACGCTGTACGGCAACTACCTGCCGGCCGGCGGCAGCATCCGTATCCGCCATGCCGGTGACTGGCTGGAGCTGGTCGGTGCCGAGCCGCGCCAGGTCCTCGCCGTGCGCCGGCAGACGCTGGGCTATGTCAGCCAGTTCCTGCGGGTGATCCCGCGAGTGCCGGCGCTCGAGGTGGTGATGGAACCGGCGCTGGCGCGCGGCTGGAGCCGTGTCGATGCCGAGGTGCGGGCGGAGGCGCTGCTGACCCGGCTGAACATTCCCGAGCGGCTCTGGCAGCTCGCCCCCGGCACCTTTTCCGGCGGCGAGCAGCAGCGCGTCAACCTGGCGCGCGGCTTCATGGTCAGCTGGCCGGTGATGCTGCTCGACGAGCCCACCGCCTCGCTGGACGAAGCCAACGCCGGCGTGGTGCTGGAACTGATCGACGAGGCCAAGGCCGCCGGCAGCGCGCTGATCGGCATTTTCCATGACCGCGCGATCCGCGAGGCCGTCGCCGACCGTTACCTGGACATGACGCAGGAGGACCTGGCCCATGCCAGCTGAACAGATACTCAGCAACGCCCGCCTGGTGCTGGCCGATCAGGTGATCCACGGCAGCCTGCTGATCCGCGACGGCCTGATCGCCGATATCAGCGAGGGCGCCAGCAGCCTGCCGCAGGCCCAGGACCTGGGCGGCGACCTGCTGCTGCCGGGGCTGGTGGAACTGCACACCGACAACCTGGAAAAGCACATGAGCCCGCGCCCCGGCGTGGACTGGCCGTCCGCCTCGGCAGTACTGACCCATGACGCGCAGATCGTCGCCGCCGGCATCACCACGGTGTTCGATGCGCTGTCGATCGGCGACATCAACCCCAAGGGCAAGCGCATGCAGCAGCTCGGCGTGATGCTCGAGGCCATCGCCGAGGCCGAAGCGGCCGGGCAGACCCGCGCCGAACACCGCCTGCACCTGCGCTGCGAAGTCAGCCACCCGCTATGCCTGGAGCTGTTCCGCGAGCTGGTCGAGCAGCCGCTGGTGCAGCTGGTCTCGGTGATGGACCACGCGCCCGGCCAGCGCCAGTTCGCGCGCATGGAGAAGTACCGCGAGTACTACATGGGCAAGTACCACCTGAGCCCGGCGGAGATGGATGCCTTCGTCAGCGAGCAGCTGGCCAACTCGGCGCGGCACAGCGACCAGCAGCGCGCCGCCATCGTCGATATCTGCCAGGGCCGCGACCTGGCGCTGGCCAGCCACGACGACGCGACCCTGGAACACGTAACCGAGTCGGCGGACTACGGCATGGCCATCGCCGAATTCCCGACCACCTTCGAGGCCGCCGAGGCCAGCCACGCACGTGGGCTGAAGGTACTGATGGGCGCGCCGAACATCGTCCGTGGCGGCTCGCACTCGGGCAATATCGCCGCTGCCGACCTGGCCCGGCGCGGCGTGCTGGACATCCTCTCCAGCGACTACTACCCGGCCAGCCTGCTGCAGGCCGCGCTGGGCCTGGCCGAGCAGGACAACGGCTACGACCTGCCGCGTGCCATCGCCACCATCAGCCTGGCGCCGGCCCGCGCGGCCGGGCTGGATGATCGCGGCGAGATCGCCGTCGGCCTGCGCGCCGACCTGGTCCAGGCGCAGGTGCACAAGGGCCAGCCGGTGATCGGCCAGGTCTGGCGCCAGGGCCGGAGGGTGTTCTGATGCTGTCGCGTCGCGCAATGCTGGCCCATGCCGGGCCGGTTGCCGCTACGATGCCGGCACGTTCGCGTTTTTCCGCTGATGGAGGTGATCTGATGCAAGGCCGCCTGATCTACCTGACCGGCCCTTCCGGCGCCGGCAAGGACAGCCTGCTCGAGGCCGCTCGCGCAGCCCTCGCCGAGCGCGGCGTGCGCATCGCCCGGCGGGTCATCACCCGTTCGGCCGAGGCGGTCGGCGAAGCCGCGCACTCGGTGAGCGCCGAGGAGTTCGAACGCCTGGAGGCCGGGCAGGCCTTCGCCCTCGCCTGGCGCGCCAACGAACTGGCCTACGGCATTCCTGCCGAGATCGACGCCTGGCTGGCGGCCGGCGAGCACGTGCTGGTCAACGGTTCGCGCGGCTATCTGCCCGAGGCGCGCCGGCGCTACCCGGACCTGCTGGCGGTGCTGCTGAGCGTCGAGCAGGACGTGCTGCGCGAGCGCCTGCTGGCGCGCGGACGGGAAAGCCCCGAGCAGATCGAGGCGCGGCTGGCGCGCAATGCACTGTTCGCCGGCGAGCTGGACGACTACATCCGCCTGGACAACTCGACGCCGCTGGACGAGAGCGTCGCGCGGCTGCTGGCGCTGCTCGACGAGCACGTGCGATGCAGCTGACCCTGCTCGGCACCGGTGGCGCCTCACAGGTGCCCGTGTACAACTGCGCCTGCCCGGCCTGCACGCGCGCGCGGCGCGAACCGGCCTATCGCCGCGGCCCCTGCTCGGCGCTGGTGGAATGCGATGGCCAGCGCTGGCTGCTGGACAGCGGCCTGACCGACCTGGCCGAACGCTTCACCCCGGGCAGCCTCGCCGGCATCCTGCAGACGCACTACCACGCCGATCACTGCCAGGGCCTGCTGCACCTGCGCTGGGGCCTGGGGCTGCGCATCCCGGTGCACGGCCCGGACGATCCCGAGGGTTTCGCCGATCTCTACAAGCACCCCGGCATCCTCGATTTCAGCGAACCCTTCGCCGCCTTCGAACGCCGCCCGCTCGGCGCGCTGACGGTCACCGCGCTGCCGCTGGTGCATTCGAAACCCACCTTCGGCTACCTGCTCGAAGGCGACGGCCGGCGCATCGCCTATCTCACCGATACCCTCGGCCTGCCGGACCGTACGCGGGAGTTTCTGCAGGACATCGCGCTGGACGTGCTGGTGCTGGACTGCTCGACACCGCCGCGCGACATGCCACCGCGCAACCACAACGACCTGAGCCGCGCGCTGCAAACCGTCGAGGCGCTGCAACCGGCGCAAGCCGTGCTGACCCATATCGGCCATGAGCTGGATGCCTGGTTCATGCAGGCGATCCGGGACTTGCCGGGCAACGTGCGCCTGGCGCAGGACGGGATGAAGCTGTAGCGCTTCGCGATAGGCGTTTCCATCGTCCAGAGGCGGGATAAACACCGAGCCGCCTGCTCGCAACGCGTGGAAAACGCTGCGCGGCTTTCCACCCTACGATGCCGAGACCCGATGGCGATGGCGATGGCGATGGCGATGGCGATGGGAGCGTAGGGTGGATAACGCGAAGCTTATCCACCATGGGTCCGTTGCATGGCGAAACGTCGGGCAGGGCCTCCGACGCGTGGAAAACGCTTCGCGGTTTTCCACCCTACGGCCATGAAGCATGGAGCGGATTCCGGGCTGGCGTCGGCTAGCGCCCCGGCTGCGGACGGAATCCCGGCACGCTGCCCGGCCGCTCGATGCGCGCTGCCGGCAGGGTGCAATGGAGGTCGCGATAGGCGCGCTCGTCGAGGCGCTGCCAGCCATCGCCCGGCGAAGTCTGGCGGCAGATCACGGTGCCATCGAGCTTGCTCTGCCACTGGTAATACGGCGCCGGGCCGGCGAGCGCCGGCTGCATGCAGCAGAGCAGAACGAACAGCGGCAGGATGCGCATGACGGGCCTCGAGGCACAGGACGGGCCCACTTTAGCGGGACAGCCCGCCGGCGCAAGCACCGCCCGGCGGCCACCGCGCCCGCATCAACTGCCTAAGGTGCGCCGTGCGCATCGGAACCTACGCAAGGGTGCGCAGGACGCACCCTACGGTATTGGCTGCACCATGCGCATCGGCTGCGCGGGGTGCGTACAGCGCACCGGCCACCACCCTTATGCTGCGCCAAGCACACGCTACGGCTACGCCGCACCACATAGGCAAGAAACCGCTTACCGGGTCTTCCCTGTAAGCGGATTTCTGCCGAAATCCAGCCAGTGGCCCAACAAAAGTGGCTTTCTAGAGCCTTTGCGTGCGAATGGCACAGTTCCTGCCCCTCTTTCCTTGCCCGATGCGATCAACGACAAGAAAAGCCGCACAGCGCACCTCCTGCTTTCGCCTGCGAAAGCCCTCCGTGTGTCTCCGCCTGTTCTTGTCCGCCACAGCTATCGGCTGTGACTGATCGGCTATCGTCAGTTCTGCGAAAACCAATAACAACGAAACGGAGAAACACCATGAGACTGACCAAGAAACTCGGCCTGCTCGCTGCTGCAGCGGCCTTCACCGCCAGCACCGCAGCGGTGGCTGCGCCGACCTTCATCAACATCCTCACCGGCGGCACCAGCGGCGTGTATTACCCGATCGGGGTGGCGATCTCCCAGCTGTACAGCAAGGGCATCGACGGCTCGAAGACCTCCGTCCAGGCGACCAAGGCATCCGTCGAGAACCTCAACCTCCTGCAGGCCGGCCGTGGCGAGCTGGGCTTCGCCCTCGGTGACTCGGTCGCCGACGGCTGGAACGGCGTGGAGGACGCCGGCTTCAAGGCACCGCTGAAGAAGCTGCGCGCCATCGGCGGGGCCTACCCGAACTACATCCAGATCGTCGCCAGCCAGGAATCGGGCATCAAGACCCTGGCGGATCTGAAGGGCAAGTCGATCTCCGTCGGCGCGCCGAAATCCGGCACCGAGCTCAACGCCCGCGCCATCCTCAAGGCCGCCGGCCTGAGCTACGAGGACATGGGCAAGGTCGAGTACCTGCCGTTCGCCGAGTCGGTCGAGCTGATCAAGAACCGCCAGCTGGATGCCACCCTGCAGTCCGCGGGCCTGGGCATGGCCGCGATCCGCGACCTGGCCTCGACCATGCCGCTGAACTACGTGGAAATCCCCGAGGATGTGGTCGCCAAGATCAACAACCCGGCCTACCAGGCCGCGAAGATCCCGGCGGGCACCTATGACGGCCAGCAGGCGGACGTACCGACCGTGGCCATTACCAACATCCTGGTGACCCACGAGGGTGTCTCCGACGACGTCGCCTACCAGATGACCAAGCTGCTGTTCGACAACCTCGAGCAGCTGGGCAAGGCGCATTCGGCGGCCAAGGACATCAAGCTGGAAGCCGCGGCCAAGGATCTGCCGATCCCGCTGCATCCGGGCGCCGAGCGTTTCTACAAGGAAGCCGGGGCACTTTGATCCCGGCCCGGGCGGCGCTATCGCCGCCCCTTGCGCGGGTGCCCGGACGGGCGCCCGCGACTCGATCGATCCGACTTGAAGAGGCGCTAGTAAAACCAGCGTGCCTGCACGGCAGGTTTTGTTAGCGGCTCTAGGCCACCACGCTTTACAGCTCGAGGCACTTCATGAGCGAGTTACAACAAGAACAAGGTTTGGCGGGCAGCACGGCCGATTGGCCGAAGACGCTGTTCTATGTCGCGCTGCTGTTCTCCATCTACCAGATCGTCATGGCCGCGTTCCATCCGGTATCCAGCCAGGTGTTGCGTGCGGGCCACGTCGGCTTCCTGCTGATGCTGGTATTCCTCAGCTTCCCGGCGCGCGGCAACGGCAAGCCCTGGCAGCCGCTGGCCTGGGTCCTGGCGTTGGCCGGCATGGGCACCGCGTTGTACCAGTGGTATTTCGAGGGCGAGCTGATCCAGCGTTCCGGCGACCTGACGACGCTGGATTTCTACGTCGGCATCGCCCTGATCGTGCTGGTGTTCGAGGCCGCGCGCCGGGTCATGGGTATCGCACTGCCGATCATCTGCGCACTGTTCCTGGCCTATGGCCTGTTCGGCCAGTACCTGCCCGGCGACCTGGCGCACCGCGGCTATGACATCGACCAGCTGGTCAACCAGCTGGCCTACGGCACCGAGGGTCTCTACGGCACGCCGACCTACGTCTCGGCCACCTACATCTTCCTGTTCATCCTGTTCGGTGCCTTCCTCGAGCAGGCCGGCATGATCAAGCTGTTCACCGACTTCGCCATGGGCCTGTTCGGCCACAAGCTCGGCGGCCCGGCGAAGGTGTCGGTGGTGTCCTCGGCGCTGATGGGCACCATCACCGGTTCCGGCGTGGCCAACGTGGTGACCACCGGGCAGTTCACCATCCCGCTGATGAAGCGCTTCGGCTACCGCCCGGCCTTCGCCGGCGGCGTCGAGGCGACCTCCTCGATGGGCAGCCAGATGATGCCGCCGGTGATGGGCGCGGTGGCCTTCATCATGGCCGAGACCATCAACGTGCCGTTCTTCGAAGTCGCCAAGGCGGCGCTGATCCCCGCCCTGCTGTATTTCGGCTCGGTGTTCTGGATGGTCCACCTGGAAGCCAAGCGCGCCGACCTCAAGGGCCTGCCCAAGAGCGAGTGCCCGAGCGCCTGGGCGGCGGTGAAGGAGCGCTGGTTCCTGCTGATCCCGCTGCTAGTGCTGGTCTACCTGCTGTTCTCCGGCCGCACGCCGCTGTTCTCGGGGATGATCGGCCTGTCGCTGACGGCCATCGTCATCCTCGGCTCGGCGATCATCCTCAAGGTGTCCTCGTTCGCCCTGCGCATGGCGTTCTGGATCGCCCTGGGCGTACTCTGCGCCGGCTTCTTCCAGCTCGGCATCGGGGTGATCTTCGCCGTCATCGCGGCGCTGGTGGTGGCCTGCTGGTTCATCAAGGGCGGCCGCGACACCCTGGTGATCTGCCTGCATGCACTGGTCGAAGGCGCGCGCCACGCGGTGCCGGTGGGTATCGCCTGTACCCTGGTCGGCGTGATCATCGGCGTGGTGTCGCTGACCGGCGTCGCCTCGACCTTCGCCGGCTACATCCTGGCGGTCGGCGAGAACAACCTGTTCCTCTCGCTGATCCTGACCATGCTGACCTGCCTGGTGCTGGGCATGGGCATCCCGACCATTCCCAACTACATCATCACCAGCTCGATCGCCGCACCGGCGCTGCTGGACCTCGGCGTGCCGCTGATCGTCTCGCACATGTTCGTCTTCTACTTCGGCATCCTCGCCGACCTCACCCCGCCGGTCGCGCTGGCCTGCTTCGCCGCGGCGC
Organism: Pseudomonas oligotrophica; assembly: GCF_021726475.1. Lineage (GTDB taxonomy): Bacteria > Pseudomonadota > Gammaproteobacteria > Pseudomonadales > Pseudomonadaceae > Stutzerimonas > Stutzerimonas oligotrophica. The sequence continues at coordinate 299,206 of NZ_JAKJRU010000001.1, read as the reverse complement.
CGATCGCCAAGGAGCGCGGGCTGAAGATCAGCTTCTGGGCGGTGCGCATCGCCATTGCCGGCTTCGTCGTGCCCTTCATGGCGGTCTATAACCCCTCGCTGATGCTGCAGGGCGACAGCCTGGGGATGACGCTGTACATGATCGTCAAGGCCACCTTCGCCATCGGCCTCTGGGGCATCGCCTCGATCGGCTACCTGCAACGGCCGCTGGCCTGGTGGGAGCGGCTGCTCGGCTTCGCCGCCGGAGCCACGCTGATCATGGCGCTGCCGATCACCGACGAGATCGGCTTCGGCATCGGCATCCTGCTGCTGGCGCAACATGTGGTGCGCGCCCGCCGCGCCGGCCCGGTACTGGCATGATCGGTCTCTGCCTCGGCCTGGCAGGTGCGGTGTGGGCGCAAGTGCCCACGCCGGACTTCACCCTGGCGTGGAACCACACCATCGAGAAGATCCGCTGGGAAGAGGACTACCGCGTCACGCCGGACGGGCTGCTGCTCGGCGAGGCGCGGGTCAGGGGTTCGGGCGCCGGGATGGAAATCCCCGACGGCGCCGAACTGCGCGACGGCGCCTGGCACTACCAGCGCCAGCTGCCGCCGTTGCCACGCCTGCGCCTGGGGCGAACCCCCGAGGCAGGCGACTACCAACTGTGTTTCGACCAGCGTTGCCACGCGATGAGCGAATGGCTCGGCCCGCCACAAGCGGACCGGCCCGCGCTGGAACTCTGGGGCTGCGAACTCGCCGCGCCCGGAGCGTCCTGATCCACCGGCGGGCATCCTCGCCCGCCGGATCGGCAGGCACTTGCATCCCGGGCCGTGCGCCAGGCTAGCTGGCCGCCGCCTCCCCTTCGGCCCCACGGCGCAGCGCCATCTGCCGCCGCGCCGACCGCTTGCGCCACCAGATCACCCCGCCGGTCACCGACAGCACCGCGATCGCCACGCCCAGCACGGCGATCAGGATGCGACCCGGCAAGCCGAGAATGCGCCCGCCGTGGATCGCCGGTTGCAGCAGGTGGAACTGCTGCCCCAGCGTGCCCTGGCCAGGAATCTCCTGGCCGAGCAGACGCCCGTCGGTGCCGTGGAAGAACAGCCAGGCATTGCCCTGATTGCTGTCGTGCTCGCCGAAACCGGCGCCATAGAAGTTGTACTCGAAGCTGTAGTACAGCTCGGTGATCGCTTCGCTCAGGCCGAGCTCGGCGGCGTGCTGCATGGCGTAGTCGTACGCCTGGTGGAAGTCGTAGGCGGTAGTGCCCAACTGCTCGGCCGGCATCCGCCCGCGGGCCTCGTAGACGCTCGGCTCCACGGGCGAGAACAGTGAAACCACCGGCTTGAACACCTGCTCCGGCAGGTTCATCGCCACGCTGCTGACCGCCACTGGCGTGAGCAGCAGCCACAGCCACAGGCCGCCTGCGCGGTGTACGTCGTGATTCATGCGCTGGCGCTTGATCTTCCAGGACGTCCACCACTTGCCGAAGAACGGCCGGCCACGGGGAAAGGTCAGCAGCAGCGAGACCAGGCAATCGATTACCCAGGCGATTGCCACGATGCCCATCAACCACAGCCCCCAGTTGCCCGGCAGCGACAGGTTGTAATGGAACTCGAGAATGAAGGGCACGAAGTTCTTGCGCGAGAAGCAGCACTCGCCCCAATAGCGCGTACCCACCGGCTCGCCAGTCACCGCATCGAGGTAATGCACCACGGGTCGTTCGTCATAGGGCTTGCCGGTCGCCGGATCGTCGCGCGGCACCAGCGCCATCAGCGCGGCGTGGCCGGGTTCGCTGGGAAACTCCATGTACCAGACCTGCATGCGCGGGTTGGCCTGCTCGACGCGCTCCACCAGCGTCCCCGGCGCCAGCACCGGGCCCTCACTGGTGGTGTGGTAGAACTCCGGGTTGAGCCATTCATCCAGCTCGTGATGGAAGGCCAGGATGCTGCCGGTAATGCCGGCGAGAAACAGGAAGATCGCCGTGGCCAGGCCGATATAGCGGTGCAGGAGCACAAGAATCGAACGCATCGTCGGTTGTCCGCCTTTCAGAAAGCACAAAGCCGCCGGCCTTTGGGGACCGGCGGCGGCTCAGCGTTATCAGAAGTCGTAGGTCACGGTAGCCATGACATTGCGCGACTCGCCGTAATAGCACTGGCTCAGGCTGTTGCACGCAGCGACGTATTTTTCGTCGGTGAGGTTGTTCAGGTTCAGGCGCACGCCAACCCCCTGCAGCCCCACGCGCGACAGGTCGTAGCCGAGCATCGCGTCATACAAGGTGTAGGACGGGATGCGCAGGGTGTTCTCCGCGTCCGCCCAGCTCTTGCCGAAGTAGCGCGCCCCACCGCCCACCTGAAGACCGGCCAGCGGCCCCTGATCGAAGGTGTAGTCGGTCCACAGCGAAGCCATGTTGCGCGCCACCGCATTCGGGGTGTTGCCGCGGTTGTTGACCCCGGCGGCGCCGGTGAAGTCCTTGGAATACTCGACATCCATGTAGGTGTAGCTGGCGATCAGGTTGACCTGCTCGATGGGCCGCAGGCGCGCTTCGACTTCCACGCCCTTCGAGGTGAGCTCACCCACTGCGCGGTAGAAGTTCTCGTTGGAATCCTTGTTCGCCAGGTTGGACTGCTTCAGGTCGAACCAGGAGAGGGTGTACAGATCATCGGTGCCCAGCGGCTGGTACTTCAGGCCCACCTCGACCTGCTCGCCTTCGGTGGGATCGAGCAGCGTGATGTCGAAGCCGCCGCTGCCGTTGGCGTTGTACGCCGCGGTGGCGTTGGGGTTGAACGACTCGGAGTAGCTGGCGTAGGGCGACAGGCCGTTGTCGAAGGCATAGAGCACGCCGACGCGACCGGTGAACTGCTCGAGCTTGGCGTTATCGGCCTGCTCGCCGTAGCTCGCGTCCTCGGTATGGTCGAACGACACATCCACCCAGTCCTGACGCATGCCCAGCGAGAAGCGCCAGTTGTCGAGGCTGATCAGGTCCTGCACATAGAAGCCGGTCTGCTCCAGCTCGCGGGTCTCGTCGTACTGGTGGTAGAACAGCGGGCTGCCGACGCCGACTGCGCCGCTGTAGGGGTTGATCGGCGCCAGGCCGTAGCCGGCGTCGTAGGCGACCTTGGCCTTGCGCCGCTGATAGTCGAGGCCGGTCACCAGGGTGTGGCTGAGCGCGCCGGTATCGAAGAGAAACTGCAGCTGGTTGTCGATGGTCCAGGCGTGCAGCGCCTCGTCGGCCCCGGTGTAGTAGCGCACCAGCTCGTCGGCCGTCGCGTAGCCGTACTGGTAGACCTGGCCGGAGTCCACGGTCGAGTCGAGGTACTGGAAATTCTGCCGCGCCGAAACCACGTCGTTGAAGCGATGCTCCAGCTGATAGCCGATCATCTGCTGGTCGCGCTCGAACTTCTCGTAGTCCTCGTCGCCCTCGAAGAAGCTGCGCGAGATGCGCTGGCCATTGTGCGAGGTCACCGTGCCATCGGCCGGCAGGCCGCCGTGGTAGCCACTTTCCGGATCGCGCTGCAGCATCGCCAGCAGGGTCAGGCGGGTGTCCTCGGTGAAGTCGATGCTCACCGAGGGCATCACCGCATAGCGCTGCTCCTCGATGCCATCGACCTGGTTGTCGGCATCCTTGGCCACGCCCGCGAGGCGATAGGCGATGCGCTCGTCGTCCAGCGGGCCGGTGAAGTCGAACGCAGCCTGCTTGTAGTCGTGGCTGCCGTAGGCGAACTGCAGCTGGCGGCTGGCTTCCTTCTGCGGCTTCTTGCTGGTCATCGCCACCAGGCCACCCGGCAGGCTGCGGCCATAGAGCACCGAGGATGGGCCCTTGAGGATGTCGATGCGCTCGATGAAGTACGGATCGACCTGCAGGCTGCTGTAGGTGCCGCTGTCACCGAGCAGCTTCTGCCCGTCGAGGTAGAGGTTGTCCACCGATCCATCGGTGATGCCGCGCATGGCGACATAGTCGTAGCGGGTGGTGGCGCCATAGGGCGTGCTCATCAGGCCCGGCGTGTAGCGCACCGCCTGGGCGATGGAGCGCGAACCCTGGTCCTCGATCTGCTGGCGGGTGACCACCGAGACGGTTTGCGAGGTTTCCACCAGCGGCATGCTGGTCTTGGTCGCCACGCTGCTGTGGGTGGCGCTGTAGCCGTCCATCTCGCCCAGCGCGTTGCCCAGGGCGAAGCCCTGCACCGTCATCGATTGCAGCTCGACCGCGCCGGTTTCGCTGGCGCGGCGGACCAGCGAATAGCTGCCCTGGCTGTCGCGCACTGCCTGCAGGCCGCTGCCGGCCAGCAACCGGGCGAAGCCTTCGTCGACCCCGTAGCGCCCCTCGAGCCCGGCCGACTGGCGGCCCTGCAACAGGCTGCCGTCCACCGACAGCAGCACGCCCGCCTCGCCGGCAAAGCGACTCAGCGCTGCCGACAGGCTGCCGGCGGGAATCGCATAGTGCTGCGGCGTTTGCGCGGCCAGGACGACGAGCGGACTGCCGGCCAGCGGCAGGCACAACAACGCGGCACGGATGGCACGGGCCAGCGGTTGCGGATAACGACGGGACGGTGTGGATGACTGCATGCGACGGACCCTCGGCGGGTAGGTGACTGGGTGTGTGCAGCTGTTGCCCCGTCGCGCCGATAAAAGGGAACCGCGTTTGCGAATATTTTTCATCCAGTCTCAGGCCGGCCGGATCTCCACCCACCACGGCAACCGGCGCTCGATGCGGACCGGCAGGGTGGCCGCCAGCGCATCGAGGACGCGCTCGGGATCGTCCAGCGGGAAGGCGCCGACCACGCGCAGCCCGGCGACTCGCGGGTCGCAGCCCAGGTGGCCGCGGCGATAGCGGGCCAGTTCGGCGACGAAGCGCGCCAGCGGCAGGTCGTCGGCCAGCAGTACGCCGCGGCTCCAGGCCTGGCGGCCGCTGTCCGCGGCGCGTAGCGCGCCGATGCCGGTGGCGTCGAAGGCAAGGCCCTGGCCGGCGGCCAGGCGCTGCTGCATCCCGCGCCCGGCCTGCAGGCGCACCTCGCCGGCATAGACATTGAGCTGGCTGCGTGCGCCGGCCAGGGTCAGCGCGAACCGGGCCGGCTGGCCGGCACTGACCAGGCCGGCCGGGCTGCGCAAGACAAAGGGCCGCGGGTCGCCGGCGGTCTCCAGCAGCGCCTCGCCCTGGTGCAGGCGCACCATGCGCACGCGCGCATCGAACGCGATATCCGCTGCACTGCGGGTGTTGAGCCACAGCCGCGAGCCATCGGCCAGCGCCAGTTCGCGCACCTCGCCGACCGCCGTGCTCTGCCCGGCGAGCCACTGCGGCCAGGGCGCGCGCGTGCCGGCAAGGCCCAGCAGGCCACCGCAGGCGGCCAGCGAGAGCAGCTTGAGCGCCTGGCGGCGGCCGCGATCGGGCTGCTGCAACAACCGTCCGGCACGGCGGCTGGCCGGGTCGACGGCCAGCGCCAGCACCCGTCCGCTGATGGCTTCGACCCGCGCCCAGGCCTGCGCATGGGCCGGCTCGCTGACCCAGCGTTGCCAGGCGCGCCGTTCGGCCTCGCCCGCGGCTTCGTCCTGCAGCACGGCGAACCAGTGCGCGGCCTGCTCGAGGACCTGGCGCTCGCCGCTCATGCGTCATCCGCCAGCTGGAGGCAATGCAGCATCGCCTGGGCCATGTACTTCTTCACCATGCGCTCGGAGACCCCCAGCTCGGCGGCGATCGCCGCGTAGGTCAGGCCCTGCAGCTGCGACAGCAGGAAGGCCCGGCGCACCCGCTCCGGCAGCCGCGCGAGCATGGCCTCGACCTGCAGCAGGGTTTCGACCACCAGCGCCTGGGTCTCGGGCGACGGTGCCAGCGGCTCGGGTTGCAGCGCCAGGGCCTCGAGGTAGGCCTGCTCCAGCTGTCGGCGCCGCCAGTGGTTGAGCAGCAGGCCCTTGGCGATGGTGTGCAGGTAGGCGCGCGGCTCGCGGATGCCGTTCGGGTCCGACTCCTTGGCCAGGACCCGGACGAAGGTGTCCTGCGCCAGGTCGGCCGCTCGCTGGCTGCAACCGAGCTGGCGCCGCAGCCAGCCGTTCAGCCAGCCGCTGTTCTCGGCATAGAGCCGATGCAGCGCCTGCTGGCGGAGGATACCTTCGCTTGCCATGTGCCTTCCCCGAATGCTGTGGCGCGAATGCTAACGCTTCTCAACAATGGAAAGCCATGGGTCGGATCCTCGGCGCGCCGGGTGGCGCTCGGCTAGGCTGCACGGATCCCTTCCATGGAGAGCCGACGATGCGTGCTTCACTCTGCCTGGCCAGTGCCCTGCTGTTCACCGCCGCCGCCCAGGCGGCACCGATCCTGCCCGGGTTGTGGGAATTCACCAGCCAGGACCTGCAGGTCGATGGCCAGCAGATGCCCGGCATGCAGGCGATGCTCGAGCAGCTACAGAACCTGCCGCCGGAGCAGCGGCAGATGATGGAGGGCATGCTCGCCCAGCAGGGCATGCAGCTGGGTGGCCAGGGCATGCGTATCTGCCTGAGCCAGGCGCAGGTGGCCGCCGAGAAGCTGCCGTTCAGCGACGACCCGGCCTGCACCCAGCGGATCACCGAACGCAGCGACACGCGCTGGACCTTCAGCTTCGAATGCCCCGACGCCCGCGGCCAGGGCGAGACGCGCTTCGTCAGCGAACGCGAGTTCGTCACCCGCCTGGAGACCGAGCAGCGCGCCGAGGGCATGCCGCGCAACACGCAGCTCGAATCCCGCGCGCGCTGGCTCGGCGAGGACTGCGGCAGCCTGCGGCCGGCACGCTAGCCCGGCTGCCGGCGGGGTTCCACGTGAAACCTAGGGCTTTTCCCAGTGCGCGCCGTCTTGCGCCTCGCAGGCCGGCTGGAGGAAGCGCGCATCGCCGGCGACGCCGTAGTAGTGCACGTCCTGGCGGTAATCGAGGTTCGAGGCCTGGGCGTTGCGGCAGATGCCGAAGGCCCCCTGCGGGCAGCTGGCGAGATACTCCACCTCGACGTCCTGGCCGGCCAGCTCCGGCTTGCAGAAGCCGCTGCGAAACAGCTCGCGGGGAATGCTGCGGTTCTGCTGGCAGACCTGCACCGCCACCTCGCCGGCACGGCTGGTGACGACGCAGGCATCGGCCAGGGCCATACCGCTCATGAACAACAAGGACAGCAGCAGCGCACGCATCATCGACTCCCCGCAGGACGGCGCGACTCTAGGTCCTGCGTCGGCGCTTGTCGAGCCGCGTTGCCGCGAGCTGGCGGCGGGCGCACAAAGCCTTTCGCCGCAGCGGCCGAGCGGGCACCATGGCGCGATGCTCGAACAGATCCCCACCCACCTGATCGCCGGCCCGCTGGGCGCCGGCAAGACCAGCCTGCTGCGCGACCTGCTGGCGCAACGCCCGGCGCACGAGCGCTGGGCCGTGCTGATCAACGAGTTCGGCCAGATCGGCCTCGACGCCGCGCTGCTCGAAGGCAGCGGCGGCGATGGTGCGACCCTGCACGAGGTCGCCGGCGGCTGCCTGTGCTGCGTCAACGGCCTGCCCTTCCAGGTCGGCCTCGGCCGCCTGTTGCGCCGCGCGCGGCCGCAGCGCCTGTTCATCGAACCGTCCGGCCTGGGCCATCCCGGCACGCTGCTGCGCCAGCTGCGCGAGCCGCCCTGGCAGGCGGTGCTCAGCGTGCAGCCACCGGTGATGGTGCTCGATGCGGCGGCGCTGGCCGCCGGTTCGCCGCTGCCGGACAGCCAGCAGGCCGCCCTGGCCGAAGCCGGGCTGCTGGTGCTGAACAAGAGCGAAAGCCTCGGTGCCCCGGCCCGCGCCGCGCTGGCGACGGTATTCGCCGGCCGCCCGCTGTACTGGACCTGCCAGGGGCACCTGCCGCTGGCGCTGCTGCCGGGCGCCAACCAGCAGGGCTCGCTGGCCGAGGCGGCGCTGCCACCGGCGGCGGCACCCGCGCCCGGCCAGCTCTGGCTCGATCCGGCGCAGCCACTGTGCGCCAGCCATGCCGACGCGCAGGGCTGGAGCATCGGCTGGCGCTGGCACCCGTCGCAGCGCTTCGACCTGGCGCGCCTGCAGCACTGGCTGCAAGGCTGGCCCTGGCGGCGCGCCAAGCTGGTGGTGCATGGCGCGCAGGGCTGGGTGTCGGCCAACGCGCTGCCGGGCGCGGCCCTGGACTGGCGCGCCAGCGAATGGCGCAAGGATTCGCGGCTGGAACTGATCTTCGCCGCGGCGCAGGACGAAACCCGTCTGCGCGAAGAGCTGGCGGCCTGCCGGCTGGACGACGCGCGCTAGTCGTTACGCCGGCGCCATTCGTCGAGCTGGATCACCCGGCCCGGCTGGCGGGCCTCCGGCTGGCGCACCGGATGGGCCTGCAGCTCGATACGCCCGACCTTGGCACCGTACATGGTCACCGAGCCCTGGTGGCGCTGTTCGCCGGTGACGGTGAATTCGAAGCCGTACAGCCGCGCCAGCCGGCGCTGACCGCGGGCGTCGCGGACGATGGCCAGGCGGCGGAAGGCGACGTTGCCGTCGAGCAGCTCGACATCCTCGCGCTCGCAATGCCGGCGCACCGCCGCCAGCGCCCGCTCGCGGATACCGTGGGAATGCCACAGCCAGGCGCCGCCCGCCGCCAGCAGCAGGAACAGCGCGAGATTGCCCAGGCTCAGCATGCCGTTGCCCCGTTCAGCTCTGCAGCCAGACGTCGCGCGCCCAGTGCCAGACGCTTTCCCAGGTCTGCTCGGTGAGCTCGCCAGTGGCGCCGCTCCACAGCGTCACCTCGCCGTCCAGGTCGACCACGTAGTAGTCCAGGCCGTCCTGGCACAGCGGCACCAGGTCGCGCGGCACGCCGGCGTCCCAGGCGTTGGCGGCGACCTCCGGGAGGAAGGTGTGCGACTGCGGATCGCAGGCGGTGACCGGCTCCAGCCGGCCATAGACCACATCGCTGACCTGCAGCAGGAACTCGCGCAGGCCGAACGGCAGGTTGATCAGCAGCTGTTCCTCGATCTCCACCAGCAGGTCGTCGTCGGGCAGCTCCAGCGGTACCGGCACCGGCTCGTTCAGTTCTCGCAGCTGTTCGATGACTTCTTCCACGTGCGCCTCGCTCGCCTCGGGTGATTCGATAGTTCGTCCATACACGCCGGCAGGCCGCGCCGTGGCGACCGCCTGTCCAGGCGCCCGTTTATACGCCGCCTTCGATTGGCCAGCCAGTCTCATCGGGTTAAAGTGACCGTCTTTTCAGCCCGGCCGCGGCACCCGCGGCCGGAACGCCGAGGCGGCGAGGCGCCCGCCGGCCGACAGGAGACCCCATGGCCACCAGCCCAGCCCCGGACCTCGCCCAGGCCATCGCCCAGTGCGCCGACGAGCCGATCGAGATTCCCGGCAGCATCCAGTCCCACGGCTTCCTGCTGGTGCTCGGCGAGCCGCAGCTCTGCATCCTGCAGGCCAGCGAGAACGTCGAACGCTGGCTCGGCCGCCCGGCCGAGCATCTGCTGGGCCGGCGCCTCGACGAGTTGCTGCCGGAGCTGCAACTGGCAACGCGGCTGCAGGCACTGAGCGCCGGCGACAACAACCCCTTCCATCTGCGCGATTTCGATTTCGAAGTCCCCGGCGCGGGCCTGCAGCGCTTCGCCCTGATGGCGCACCGCTACGCCGGGCGGCTGATCGTCGAGTTCGTCTGCGCCAGCAGCGCCAGCGACGCCTACGACAACCTCTACCCGCTGATGCGCACCTTCGTCGCCGAGCTGGAGAGCACCCGCGAGCTGGACGACATCTGTGCGCTGGCGGTGCGCGAGGTCAAGCGCATCTGCGGTTTCGGCCGGGTGAAGATCTACCGCTTCGATGCCGAGGGCAACGGCCTGGTGCTGGCCGAGCAGGCCGATGCCGGCTATCCCAGCTACCTGGGCCTGCGCTTCCCCGCCGCGGACATCCCGCCGCAGGCGCGCCGGCTGTACTGCAGCAACCTGATCCGCGTGATCCAGGACGCCAACTACCAGCCGGCGCGCCTGGTGCCGGCGCTGAACCCGGAGACCGGCGCCCCGCTGGACCTGAGCTTCGCCGCACTGCGCAGCGTCTCGCCGGTGCACCTGCAGTACATGCGCAACATGGGCACGCTGGCCTCGATGTCGATCTCCATCATCATCGGCGGGCAGCTGTGGGGGCTGATTTCCTGCCACAACACCCAACCGCGCCAGGTCAGCTACCAGACGCGCACCGCCTGCGAGCTGCTCGGCCGCATCCTCGCCCTGCAGATCGAGGCCAAGGAAACCGCCAGCCTGGCGCAGCGCAAGCTCGAGCTGCGCCGCCAGGTGGTCCAGCTGCTGGCGGCCATGGCCGACTGCGACAGCGTGATCGACGGTCTGCGCAGCGTGCCCGACGTGGTGCTCGAGTTCACCCGCGCGCATGGCGCCGCGGTGATCGCCGGGACGAGCTGCGAAGCCTTCGGCGAGGCGCCGCCGACCGAGCAACTGCAGGAACTGGCGCAATGGCTGGCGGAAAACAGCGAGCAGGTGATGTTCCACAGCGACAACCTCGGCCGCGACCTGCCGCAGCTGCCGGCGCTGGCCGAGCACAGCGCCGGCCTGCTGGCCATCGCCATCTCCCGCCTGCACGCGCACTACCTGGTGTGGTTCCGCCGCGAGCAGGTGATGGCCATCGACTGGGCCGGGCAGCCGGAGAAGCGCATCGACGCCGCCACCGGCGCGCTGTCGCCGCGACACAGCTTCGCCCGCTGGCAGGAAATCCTGCGCGGCTTCGCCGAGCCCTGGGATGCGGTGGAGCTCGAGGGCGCGCTGGAGCTGCGCAACGCGGTGCTCGGCATCGTGCTGCGCAAGGCCGAGGAGCTGGCCCAGCTGGCCGGCGAGCTGCGCAAGAGCAACAAGGAGCTGGAAGCCTTCTCCTACAGCGTGTCCCATGACCTGCGCGCACCGCTGCGGCACATCGCCGGCTACGCCGAGCTGCTCGGCGAGCTGGAAGGCGGCAAGCTCAGCGAGCGCGGCGTGCGCTTCCTCGACAACATCGCCGAATCGGCGCGCTTCGCCGGCACCCTGGTGGACGACCTGCTGAGCTTCTCGCAGATGGGCCGCTCGGCGCTGCGCCTGTCGGACGTCAACCTCGGCGCGCTGGTGGAAGCCATCCGCCGCGAAATGGCCCCGGACATCCAGCAACGCGAGATCGACTGGCAGATCGCGCCGATGCCGGTGGTGGTCGCCGACGCGGCCTTCATCCACATGGCGCTGCGCAACCTGATCGCCAACGCTGTGAAGTACAGCCGCACCCGCGCGCGTGCGCTGATCGAAGTCGGCGCCGAGGAACGCGCCGGCGAGGTGGTGGTCCACGTACGCGACAACGGCGTGGGCTTCAACATGCAGTACGCCAACAAGCTGTTCGGCGTGTTCCAGCGCCTGCACCGCATGGAAGAGTTCGAAGGCACCGGCATCGGCCTGGCCAGCGTGCGGCGCATCGTCGAACGCCACGACGGCCGCGTCTGGGCCGAGGGCGAACCCGATCGCGGCGCGACCTTCTATTTCGCCCTACCCAAGCTCGACTACTCCCCCAACGCCTGACGAATAGACGCCATGCTCAAACCCATTCTGCTGATCGAAGACAATCCCCACGATCTCGAGCTGACCCTGATCGCCCTGGAGCGCAGCCAGCTGGCCAACGAGGTGGTCGTCATGCGCGACGGCGCCGAGGCCCTGGACTACCTGCAGCGCACTGGCAAGCATGCCGGGCGCACCGAGGGCAATCCGGCGGTGCTGCTGCTGGACCTGAAGCTGCCCAAGGTCGATGGCCTGGAGGTGCTGCAGACCGTGCGCGCCTCGGACTCGCTGCGCAGCATCCCGGTGGTGATGCTGACCTCCTCGCGCGAAGAGCCGGACCTGGCCCGTGCCTACGAACTGGGCGTGAACGCCTACGTGGTCAAACCGGTCGAATTCAAGGATTTCGTCGCCGCCATCTCCGAACTGGGGATTTTCTGGGCTGTACTCAACGAGCCGCCGCCCGGCTCCACGCGCTACAAGCGCAACGGCCCGGATTTCGACTGAGCCCAACCCAACCAACAGCGTGCAAGCTCCGCATACAGGACGGCGAATGCCTGCAACCAAAAACATCCGGATCCTGTTCATCGAGGACAGCGCGCACGACGCCGAACTGGCGCAGATCACCCTCGAGCGCAGCGGCTTCGTCCTCGACGCCGAACTGGCCTATGACCACGACAGCGTGCTCCGCGCGCTGCAGACCCGCGAATTCGACCTGGTGCTGGCCGACTACATCCTGCCGGGCTTCTCCGGCGCCCAGGCGCTCGAGCTGGCCCGCCGCCTGGCGCCGCAGACGCCGTTCATCTTCCTCTCCGGTGTCTACGGCGAGGAGCATGCGGTGGAGATGATGCGCTCGGGCGCCGTCGACTACGTGCTCAAGCAGAACCTCGGCTTCCTGCCCAAGGCAGTCGAGCGGGCCCTGGGCGAGATCAACGAGCGACGCCGCCGGCTGCTCGCCGAGCAGGCCCTGCGCGAGGTGGAGGTCCGCGCGCGCCTGGCCATCGATGCCGCGCGCATGGGCATGTGGGACTACGAGCCGCAGAGCGACACGCTGCTCTGGGATCAGCGCTGCCGGGCGATGTTCCGCCTCGCACCGGACGCGCCGATCAGCATGCCGGCCTTCGAGCGTCTGTGTCACCCGGATGATGCGCCACGCCTGCACCGCAGCGTGCAGGCGGCGATCGCCGGGGAAAAGGACGGCGATTTTGCCGAGACCTACCGGGTGCTGCATCCGGACGGCAGCCTGCGCTGGCTGGAGACCCGCGGCCAGGCGTTCTTCGAGCAGGGCCGCTGCGTGCGCTTCATCGGCGTGGTGATGGACATCACCGAGCAGAAGCTCGCCACCGAGGCGTTGCAGCAGATGAACGAAGCGCTCGGCGAGCGCGTCGAGCAGCGTACCCGCGAGCGCGACCGCACCTGGGAGCTGTCCCGCGACCTGCTGGTGGTCAGCCGCTTCGACAGCACGCCAGTGGCATTGAACCCGGCCTGGGAAAGCACCCTGGGCTGGCCGCGCGAGCAGCTGATGCAGGGGCGGACCATCGACCTGGTGCACCCGGACGACCTCGACGCGACGCTGGAGGAAACCGCGCGCATCGCCGCCGGCCAGGTCAGCAACCGCTTCGTCAATCGCATGCGCCACGCCGATGGCAGCTACCACTGGCTGTCGTGGAACGCGGTGCCGGATGCCGGGCGCATCTACTCGGCGGCGCGCGACATCACCCGCGAGATCTCCACCATCGACAAGCTCGCCGAATCCAACCGCCAGCTGCTCGAGCAGATCGGCGAGCGCGAGCGCGTCGAGGCCACCCTGCAGCAGATGCAGCGCCTGGAGGCCGTCGGCCAGCTCACCGCCGGCGTGGCCCACGATTTCAACAACCTGCTGACGGTGATCCTCACCAGCGCCAGCTTCCTGCGCCACGACCTGCAGGGCGGGGCGCCGACGACCAAGCTGCTGGCACGGCTGGACTACATCCGCGAGGCCGGCGAGCGCGGCGCGACCCTGACCAGTCAGCTGCTGGCCTTCTCCCGGCGCCAGCAGCTGGCACCGAAGGCGGTCAACCTCAACGACACCATCGTCGGCATGCTCAACCTGCTGCAGAGCTCGCTGGGCGGCAGCGTCAGCATCATCACCGACACCGAACCCGAGCTCTGGCCGGCGATGGTCGACCCGACGCAGATCGAGATGATCATCCTCAACCTGGCGATCAACGCCCGCGACGCCATGGGCAGCGGCGGCCAGTTGGTCCTCGGCACCGGCAACCGCAGCCTCGTGGAGCCGCCGGCACGGCCGGAAGACCCGCCGCCGGGCGACTACGTGGTGCTGGCCGTCAGCGACAACGGCACGGGCATGAGCGAGGACGTGATGCGCAAGGCATTCGAGCCGTTCTTCACCACCAAGGAGGTGGGCAAGGGCTCAGGGCTCGGCCTGGCCCAGGTGTTCGGCTTCGCCAAGCAGTCCGGCGGCGGCGCCAGCATCGAGAGCGCACCGGGCGCCGGTACCACGGTACGGGTGTTTCTCCCACGCGCCGCGACGGCACCGGTTGCAGCGCGCGCCGCCAGCGGCGAAGCCTCGCCGCCGGCACCGCGTGCGTGCCACACCATCCTGCTGGTGGACGATGACCACAGCGTGCGCGAGGTGACGGCGCAGATGCTCGACCGCCTGGGCTTCCGGGTGATCGAGGCCGACCGCGGCGTGCGCGCCCTGGAGATTCTCGCCAACGGCACCCGCGTCGACCTGCTGCTGGCCGATTTCGCCATGCCCGGGATGAACGGCGGCGAGCTGGCGCGCACCGTACGGGCGCGCCACGCCGGGCTGCCGGTGGTGTACATCTCCGGTTACGCCGAACTCGGCGAGCTGGGCCTGGACGGCGCCGTCATCGTGCAGAAGCCGTTCCGCGAGGAACAGCTGGCCAGCAAGCTGCTGCACGCGCTGAACGACGGCAATCCGCGTCGATGAACTGCCGCACGCGCTTGCGCAACGCCACCGCCGCGCTGCATCGGCAGGTCGACGCGGCCTTCAGCGCGTTCCGCCTGGAGCAGGCCGACGACTACCGCCGCTTCCTGCGCGCCCATGCCCGGGTGATTCCGGCCCTGGAGCAGGCGTTGGGCGCCAGTGCCGCCACCGCGCACCTGCCGGACTGGCCACAGCGTTGCCGCAGCAATGCCCTGCTCGCCGACCTCGCCGAACTGGACGAAGCGCCGCCGCCCGCCCCCTTCGTTGCGCTGGGCGACGACGAGGGGGCGTTCTGGGGCGCCGCCTACGTGCTCGAAGGTTCGCGGCTGGGTGCGCAATTACTGCTGCAGCGGGTCCGCCAGGGTGCGGCCGAGCGGCCGCAGCGCTACCTCGGCCATGCGGCTGGCGAGACGCTGTGGCCGCGCTTCCTGCAGCGCCTGGAGGCGCGCGCGTCGTACTGCGACGAGGCCGCGCTGCAGGCCGCTGCCGGCGCCGTCTTCAGCCGCTTCGCCGCCGCCGCCCGGCTGGAACGCAGCCTGCGCTGAAGCGCGCTCAGCGGCCGTCCAGCGAGAAGCGCCCCGGGCCGGTCACGCCGAGCAGCAGCAGGCCGCCGACGATGCTGAGGTTCTTCATGAACTGGGTCATGTTGGCCGCGCGCTCGGCGTCGACCATGTTCCAGAAGTCATGGCCGATCAGCGCGGTGCCGAGGGTGAACAGGGCGAAGAGAAACGCCAGCGGCCGGGTGTAGAAGCCCAGCAGCAGCAGGATGGCGACGAAGAACTCCATGATCACCGCCACCGCCGCAGCCAGCATCGGCGCCGGCACGCCCAGCGAGGCCAGGTAGGCGCTGGTCCCGGAGAAACCGACCAGCTTGCTCCAGCCGGAGACGACGAACAGCAGCATCAGCAGCACCCGCGCCAGCAGGATGATGCCGCTCTTCTGGTTCTCGAACAGTGCGTAGCGCATGGGGCAGCCCTCACGATCGGACTCGGCCCGCCAGCCATCCGGCCGGCAGGCGTGGATGCTCCGCTGCGCCAAGGCCCGGCCGACGCGGGAGCCTCCTCAGCATAGACCAGCGCAACGCGCCGGCCGGGCCGGTGATGCCCGATGCGGCGCTGCTGCTGCTGCCGCGTGGTCGGCCGCCCCGCTTATTCCACGGTCACCGACTTGGCCAGGTTGCGCGGCTGGTCGACGTCGGTGCCGCGCAGCACCGCGACGTAGTACGACAGCAGCTGCAGCGGCACGGTGTAGAGGATCGGCGCCAGGGCGTCGTGGATATGCGGCATCTTCACCAGGAAGGTGCCCTCGCCGTTGTCGAAGCCGGCCCCGCCGTCGGCGAACACGATCAGCTCGCCACCGCGGGCGCGCACTTCCTGCAGGTTGGACTTGAGCTTCTCCAGCAGCTCGTTGCTCGGCGCCACGGTGACCACCGGCATGTCGGCGTCGACCAGCGCCAGCGGGCCGTGCTTGAGCTCGCCGGCCGGATAGGCCTCGGCGTGGATGTAGGAGATCTCCTTGAGCTTGAGCGCGCCTTCCATCGCCACCGGGTACTGGGTGCCACGGCCGAGGAACAGGGTGTGGTGCTTCTCGACGAAGTGCTCGGCGATCTTCTCCACCGCCGCGTCCATCGCCAGTGCCTCGCCCAGGCGGGTCGGCAGGCGACGCAGTTCCTCGACCAGCTGCGCCTCGACATCGGCGGCCAGGCGGCCCTGCACCTGGCCGAGCGCCAGGGTCAGCAGCAGCAGCCCGACCAGCTGGGTGGTGAAGGCCTTGGTCGAGGCCACGCCGATTTCCGGGCCGGCCTGGGTCAACAGGGTCAGGTCCGACTCGCGCACCAGCGAGCTGATGCCGACGTTGCAGATCGCCAGGCTGGCCAGGTAGCCGGCCGCCTTGGCATTGCGCAGGGCGGCCAGGGTGTCGGCGGTCTCGCCGGACTGCGAGATGGTGACGAACAGGCTGTCCGGTTGCACCACCACCTTGCGGTAGCGGAACTCGCTGGCGACCTCGACCTGGCAGGGGATCCCGGCGAACTCCTCCAGCCAGTAACGCGCCACCATGCCGGCGTGGTAGCTGGTGCCGCAGGCGACGATCTGCACGTTGCGCACCTTGGCGAACAGCTCGGCGGCCTGCGGGCCGAACGCCTGCACCAGCACCTGGCGATCGCCGAGGCGGCCTTCCAGGGTGCGCTGCACGACCTTCGGCTGCTCGTGGATCTCCTTGAGCATGAAGTGGCGGTACTCGCCCTTGTCGGCCGCTTCGGCACCCTCGTGGTACTGCACCACCTCGCGCTGCACCGGCTGGCCGTCGACGTCCCAGATCTGCACGCTGTCGCGGCGGATCTCGGCGATGTCGCCCTCCTCCAGGTACATGAAGCGGTCGGTGACCTGGCGCAGCGCCAGCTGGTCGGAGGCGAGGAAGTTCTCGCCCAGGCCCAGGCCGATCACCAGCGGGCTGCCGCTGCGCGCGGCCAGCAGGCGGTCGGGCTGGCCGGCGTTGATCACCGCCAGGCCGTAGGCGCCATGCAGTTCCTTGACCGCGTCCTTCAGCGCCGCGGCCAGGTCGCCGCAGGCCTGCAGCTTGTGGTTGAGCAGGTGGACGATGACCTCGGTGTCGGTGTCGGAGACGAACTGGTAGCCGAGCGCCTTGAGCTGGCTGCGCAGCGCCTCGTGGTTCTCGATGATGCCGTTGTGCACCACCGCCAGCTCGCTGCCGGAGACATGCGGGTGCGCATTGCGCTCGCACGGCGCCCCGTGGGTGGCCCAGCGGGTGTGGGCGATGCCCAGGCGGCCGACCAGCAGCGCCTGCTGCTGGGCCTGCTCGAGCTCGGCGACCTTGCCCGAGCGGCGCAGGCGCTGCAGCTGGCCGGCGGCGTCCAGCACGGCGATGCCGGCGCTGTCGTAGCCGCGGTATTCCAGGCGCTTGAGGCCCTCGAGAAGGATGGCGGTGATGTTGCGTTCGGCGACGGCGCCCACGATGCCACACATGGTCAGTTCTCCTGCTGATGCTCTGGGGCCGCGCAGATCAGTCTGACGCCACGGGCCTGGATGCTTGCGCGCGCCTCGTCGCTGAGGCGCTCGTCGGTGATGAGGGTGTGGAGGCTGCTCCAGGGCAGCTCCAGGTTCGGAATGCGCCGGCCTATCTTGTCCGACTCGGCGAGCACGATGACCTCGCGCGCCACGTCGGCCATGACCCGCGACAGCCCGAGCAGCTCGTTGAAGGTGGTGGTGCCACGCTCGAGATCGATGCCGTCGGCGCCGATGAACAGCTGGTCGAAGTCGTAGGAGCGCAGCACCTGCTCGGCGACCTGGCCCTGGAACGACTCGGAATGCGGGTCCCAGGTCCCGCCGGTCATCAACAGCACCGGTTCGTGTTCCAGCTCGCGCAGGGCGTTGGCCACGTTCAGCGAGTTGGTCATGACCACCAGCCCGTGCTTGTGGCCGAGCTCGGGGATCATCGCCGCGGTGGTGGTGCCCGAATCGATGATGATGCGCGCATGCTCGCGGATGCAGCCGACCGCCGCGCGGGCGATCGCCTGCTTCCACGGCGAGACGGGCTGGCTGCCGTCGCCGATCAGCTCCTGCGGCAAGGGGACGGCGCCACCGTAGCGGCGCAGCAACAGGCCGTTCTTCTCGAGCGCGGCGAGGTCCTTGCGGATGGTGACTTCGGAAGTCTCGAAGCGCCGGGCCAGCTGGTCGACACCCACCTCGCCCCGCTCGGCGAGCAAGGCGAGGATGGCGTGGCGGCGCTGTGGGGTGTTGCGCTTCGACATGTATAAGTTTCGATTCGAAATTTAATGGCGCGAATCAAAACATAAGCGGTCCCGGCTAGGCAAGCGGCCGCGTGCCTGCCCAACCGGGGCAACGCCTGCTCAGCGCTTGTCCTTCAGCGGCCGCTGCCAGCCCTCGATGTTGCGCTGGCGACCGCGGCCGAGCGCCAGGTTGTGCGCTGGCACATCCTCGGTGATGGTCGAACCGGCGCCGGTGGTGGCGCCATCCCCGAGGCTCAGCGGGGCGACCAGCGAGCTGTTGGAGCCGATGAACACGTCCTCGCCCATCGACGTGCGGTGCTTGTTCGCGCCATCGTAGTTGCAGGTGATGGTGCCGGCGCCGATGTTGCTCCGCGCACCGATCTCGGCGTCGCCCAGGTAGCTCAGGTGCCCGGCCTTGGCGCCGTCGCCCAGCGTCGCGTTCTTCAATTCGACGAAGTTGCCGACGTGCGCCTTGGCCCCCAGCCGGCTGCCCGGACGCAGACGGGCGAACGGCCCGCAATCGGCGCCCTCGCCCAGTTCGGCGCCTTCCAGGTGCGAATTGGCCTTGACCTCGGCGCCGCGGCGCAGGGTGCTGTCCTTGATCACGCAGTTCGGGCCGATGCGTACGCCATCCTCGATCAGCACACGGCCCTCGAGCACCACGTTGATGTCGATGCTGACGTCGCGGCCGACGCTGACCTCGCCGCGTACGTCGAAACGCGCCGGGTCGCGCAGGGTGACGCCCTGCGCCATCAGCTGCCGCGCCATGCGCCACTGGTAGTGGCGCTCGAGCTCGGCGAGCTGGATGCGGTCGTTGGCGCCTTGCACTTCCATCGCGTCCTGCGCCTGCTCGGTGGCCACCCGCAGGCCCTCGGCGACCGCCATGGAGATCACGTCGGTGAGGTAGTACTCGCCCTGGGCGTTGCCATTGGAGAGCCGGCCCAGCCAATCACCGAGACGGCAGCCGGGCACCGCCAGGATGCCGGTGTTGCCCTCGCGGATGGCGCGCTGCTCGGGGCTGGCGTCCTTGTGCTCGACGATCGCCTGCACCTCACCCCGCTCATCGCGGACGATACGGCCATAGCCGGTGGGATCGGCCAGTTCGACGGTCAGCAGCGCCAACTGGTCGGCAGTGACCTTGGCCAGCAGGCGCTCCAGCGTCTGCGCCTGGATCAGCGGGACGTCGCCGTAGAGGATCAGCACGCGCTCGGAACCGAGCTGCGGCAGCGCCTGGGCCACAGCATGGCCGGTGCCGAGCTGTTCGGCCTGGAGGACGAACGCGAGGTCATCGGCGCCAAGCTGGGCGCGCACCTGCTCGGCACCGTGGCCGATCACCACTTGGATGCTGCGCGGCTGCAGCGCGCGGGCAGTATCGATGACGTGCCCCAGCATGCTTTTGCCGGCCACGGGATGCAGCACCTTGGGCAGGGCGGAACGCATGCGGGTGCCCTGGCCGGCGGCGAGGATAACGATATCGAGGGACATAAGAGCGGATCCTGAACGACCCGGGAACCGGCCCGGGGTTAAACGGCTACGGGTGGAAATTGCTGTCGCCGGCATCCGCGTCGGGCGCGCCATGCGCACCCGCGGACGTCGAACGGTTCATCGCTGCGCGCGGCGCACCCGGCACACGCCGGGCAAAACCTGCGGGCAAAGAAAAAGGGTAGCCAAGGCTACCCTTTTACTCATGCGCGATGAAGCGGCGAACCGATCAGTGCCGGCCGTACTTCTTGCGCAGTGCCTCGATGGTACGCAGCTGGGCTGCGGCCTCGGCCAGGCGAGCGGCGGCGGAACCATAGTCGAACTCCGCACCCTTCTCGTGCAGGGCCTTCTCGGCAGCCTTGACGGCAGCCTGGGCGGCGGCTTCGTCGAGGTCCTTGGCGCGCGTCGCGGTGTCGGCGAGCACCTTCACCATGTTCGGCTGCACTTCGATGAAGCCGCCGGAGATGTAGAAGATCTCCTCGTCGCCACCCTGCTTGATCACTCGCACCGGACCGGGCTTGAGATCGGTCAGCAGCGGCGCGTGGCCCGGCAGGATACCGATGTCACCGAGGTTCCCGTGGGCGATGACCATTTCCACCAGCCCCGAGAACAGCTCTTCTTCCGCACTGACGATGTCGCAATGGACTGTCATAGCCATATTCATGCCTCGGTAGTCAGCCTGGCCGGCGCTGGCCGGTCAGGCTGGGACCGCACCCGTGAACGGGTGCGCCAGTTACAGTTTCTTGGCCTTCTCGATGGCTTCGTCAATGGAACCGACCATGTAGAACGCCTGCTCCGGCAGGTGATCGTAGTCGCCATTGAGGATGCCGGCGAAACCACGGATGGTTTCCTTCAGCGGCACGTACTTGCCCGGCGAACCGGTGAAGACTTCGGCCACGAAGAACGGCTGGGACAGGAAACGCTGGATCTTACGGGCACGGGACACCAGCTGCTTGTCGGCTTCGGACAGTTCGTCCATGCCGAGGATGGCGATGATGTCCTTCAGCTCCTTGTAGCGCTGCAGCACGTACTGCACGCCGCGAGCGGTGTCGTAGTGCTCCTGGCCGATCACCAGCGGGTCCAGCTGGCGCGAGGTGGAGTCGAGCGGATCGACCGCCGGGTAGATACCCAGGGAGGCGATGTCACGCGACAGAACCACGGTGGCGTCGAGGTGGGCGAAGGTGGTCGCCGGGCTCGGGTCGGTCAGGTCGTCCGCGGGAACGTAGACGGCCTGCACGGAGGTGATCGAGCCTACCTTGGTGGAGGTGATGCGCTCCTGCAGGACGCCCATTTCCTCGGCCAGGGTCGGCTGGTAACCCACCGCCGACGGCATACGCCCCAGCAGCGCGGACACTTCGGTACCGGCCAGGGTGTAGCGGTAGATGTTGTCGACGAACAGCAGAACGTCGCGGCCTTCGTCACGGAACTTCTCGGCCATGGTCAGACCGGTCAGGGCCACGCGCAGACGGTTGCCCGGCGGCTCGTTCATCTGGCCGTAGACCAGGGCGACCTTGTCCAGAACGTTGGAGTCCTTCATCTCGTGATAGAAGTCGTTACCTTCACGAGTCCGCTCGCCCACGCCAGCGAACACGGAGTAACCGCTGTGCTCCATGGCGATGTTGCGGATCAGCTCCATCATGTTCACGGTCTTGCCCACGCCGGCGCCGCCGAACAGGCCAACCTTGCCGCCCTTGGCGAACGGGCAGACCAGGTCGATCACCTTGATGCCGGTTTCCAGCAGGTCGTTGCCGCCAGCCTGCTCGGCGTAGGACGGGGCCGCGCGGTGGATGGTCCAGCGCTCTTCTTCGCCGATGGGGCCGGCTTCGTCGATCGGGTTGCCCAGCACGTCCATGATGCGGCCGAGGGTGGCGGTGCCGACCGGAACGGAGATGGCTGCGCCGGTATTGGTCACGTCCAGGCCACGCTTGAGGCCTTCGGTCGAACCCATGGCGATGGAACGGACGATGCCGTCGCCCAGCTGCTGCTGGACTTCCAGGGTGGTTTCCGCGCCTTGTACTTTCAGCGCGTCATAGACGTTCGGCACCTGATCGCGCGGAAACTCCACGTCGATAACGGCGCCGATGATTTGAACGATACGTCCGCTACTCATGTTTGGTTCCTCTGAATATTTGAACCGTTCTTAAACCGCGGCAGCGCCGCCGACGATTTCCGAGATTTCCTGAGTGATCGCAGCCTGACGGGCCTTGTTGTAGACCAGCTGCAAATCGCTGATCAGATCACCGGCGTTGTCGGTTGCGTTCTTCATGGCGATCATCCGCGCCGCCTGTTCGGCTGCGCCGTTCTCAACTACCGCCTGGTAGACCTGGGACTCGATGAAGCGAACCAGCAGGGCATCCAGCAGCAGCTGGGCATCCGGCTCGTAGAGGTAGTCCCACTGACCCTTCTTCACCGACTGCGCGTCTTCGACTTCAGCCAGCGGCAGAAGCTGATCGATGGTCGGCTTCTGGGTCATGGTGTTGATGAACTTGTTGGAAACCAGGTACAGGCGATCCAGGCGGCCTTCGTTGAAGGCGTCCAGCATGACCTTGACGCTGCCGACCAGGTCGTTGACCGACGGCTCCTCGCCCAGGTTGCCGATCGCCGCGACGACGTTGCCGCCGAAGCTGCGGAAAAAGCTCGCACCCTTGTTGCCGATGACGCACAGGTCGACTTCGACCTTCTGGTCATGCCATTCCTTCATGCTGCGGACCAGGACCTTGAACAGATTGATGTTCAGGCCGCCGCACAGGCCACGATCGGAAGACACGACGATATAACCGACACGCTTGACCGGACGCTCAACCATGAACGGGTGACGGTACTCGGGGTTGGCGTTGGCCAGATGGCCAATCACCTGCCGGATCCGCTCCGCGTAGGGACGGCTGGCAGCCATGCGCATCTGTGCCTTGCGCATCTTGCTGACCGCCACCTTCTCCATGGCGCTGGTGATCTTCTGCGTGCTTTTGATGCTCGCAATCTTGCTGCGAATCTCTTTTGCGCCTGCCATTTGACACCTTTCGGGTTAGCAGGCGGGAGCCCGAGGGCTCCCGCTGCGGCTTACCAGCTCTGAGTGGCCTTGAACTTCTCGATGCCGGTCTTCAGGCCTGCGTCGATTTCGTCGTTGAAGTCACCCTTCACGTTGATCTTCGCCATCAGGTCGGCGAGCTCGCGGTTGAAGAAGGCGATCAGGGCCTGCTCGAAGGCGCCAACCTTGGCTACCGGCACGTCGGTCAGGAAGCCACGCTCGGCGGCGTACAGCGACACGGACATCTCGGCGATGGACATCGGCGCGTATTGCTTCTGCTTCATCAGCTCGGTGACGCGCTGACCATGCTCGAGCTGCTTGCGGGTGGCTTCGTCGAGGTCCGAGGCGAACTGGGCGAAGGCCGCCAGTTCACGGTACTGGGCCAGGGCGGTACGGATGCCACCGGACAGCTTCTTGATGATCTTGGTCTGCGCCGCACCACCGACACGGGATACCGAGATACCGGCGTTGACCGCCGGGCGGATGCCCGAGTTGAACATGGCGGACTCGAGGAAGATCTGGCCATCGGTGATCGAGATCACGTTGGTCGGAACGAACGCGGAAACGTCGCCGGCCTGGGTCTCGATGATCGGCAGCGCGGTCAGCGAGCCGGTCTTGCCGGTCACGGCACCGTTGGTGAACTTCTCGACATACTCCTCGGAAACGCGCGAAGCACGCTCCAGCAGGCGGCTGTGGAGATAGAACACGTCGCCCGGGTAGGCTTCACGGCCCGGCGGACGGCGCAGCAGCAGGGAGATCTGGCGGTAGGCCACGGCCTGCTTGGACAGGTCGTCGTACACGATCAGCGCGTCTTCGCCGCGGTCGCGGAAGTACTCGCCCATGGTGCAGCCGGCGTAGGGAGCCAGGTACTGCAGCGCAGCGGATTCGGAAGCCGAGGCAGCCACCACGATGGTGTTCTGCAGGGCGCCGTGCTCTTCCAGCTTGCGTACCACGTTGGCGATGGTCGACTGCTTCTGACCGATGGCCACGTAGACGCAGCGGATGCCGCTGTTCTTCTGGTTGATGATGGCGTCGATGGCCAGGGCGGTCTTGCCGATCTGACGGTCGCCGATGATCAGCTCGCGCTGGCCACGGCCTACCGGGATCATGGCGTCGACCGACTTGTAGCCGGTCTGCACCGGCTGGTCGACCGACTTACGCCAGATCACGCCCGGAGCGACCTTCTCGACCGCGTCGGACAGCTTGGCATCGATCGGGCCCTTGCCGTCGATCGGGTTGCCCAGTGCGTCGACCACGCGACCCAGCAGTTCCGGACCGACCGGAACCTCGAGGATGCGACCGGTGCACTTGGCGCTCATGCCTTCGGTCAGGCCCTGGTAGTTACCCAGAACCACGGCACCGACGGAGTCCTGCTCCAGGTTCAGGGCCATGCCGAAGATGCCGCCAGGGAACTCGATCATCTCGCCGTACATGACGTCGGCCAGACCGTAGATGCGTACGATACCGTCGGAAACGCTGACGACGGTGCCCTCGTTGCGGGCTTGCGCAGCGACATTCGAACTCTCGATGCGCTGCTTGATGATTTCACTAATCTCGGAAGGATTCAGTTGCTGCATGCCATGACCCTCAAATCAGGATTTCAACGATTCGGCCAACTGGCTCAGTTTGCCGCGGACCGAACCGTCGACAACCACGTCACCGGCGCGGATGAGTACGCCGCCGATCAGCGCAGGATTCACGGCCTGCTGGAGGTTGACGGTGCGATCTAGCCGCTTGGACAGGGCGGCAGCCAAGGTTTGGAGTTGCTCGTTGCTGAGCTCGTAGGCAGTTTCTACTTCTGCCTCGAGCGTTTTCTCGGCTTGCGCCTTGATGTCCTCGTACAGCTCCCACACGGTCGGCAGAACGGCCAGGCGATCGTTCTCGCCCAGGGTCCTGACGTAATTGCGGAAGGCTTCGTCCGCATCGTTGCCAAGCACACGAACCAGCACCTCGACCTTGCTGTCGCTGGTCAGGCGCGGATCGTTGAGCAACGCATGGACTTCGGGGACTTCAACAGCGACGGCAGCCAGATTCAGCATCTTCGACCAGGCCTGAGTCTGGCCGGCCGAGCTGGCGAACTCGAAAGCGGCTTTCGCGTAGGGCCGAGCAAGCGTCTGGGTATTGATCATCGCTTGCCTCGCTTAGAGTTGGGAGGCCAGTTTTTCGACCAGTTCGTTGTGTACCTTGGCGTCCACCTGGGACTCCAGGATCTTCTCCGCACCGGCGACGGCAAGAGCCGCGACCTGGCTGCGCAGTTGGTCCCTGGCACGGTTCACTTCCTGTTCGATCTCGGCGCGGGCACCGGCTACCAGGCGCTCGCCCTCGGCACGGGCTTGCTGCTTGGCTTCCTCGATGATCGCGTTGGCGTGCTTGTTCGCCTGCTCGAGAATCTGGGCAGCCTGCTCCTTGGTCTCACGCAGGGTGTTGGTCACCTTGTCCTGAGCCAGTTTCAGGTCCTGCTGCGCGCGGCCTGCCGCATCCAGCCCCTCGGCGATCTTCTTCTGGCGTGCGCTCATGGCGGCCGTGATCGGCGGCCAGACGAACTTCATGCAGAACCAGACGAAGATAGCGAAGGCGAGCGTTTGACCGAACAGCGTCAAGTTAATGTTCACAGCGGTTTACCTCGTGCTATCTCGTTCAACGCGGGGAGTCATTCCACGGCGACGGGGCTCGCCCGGCGAACCCCATCTCAAACCGGAAAAATGATTAACCGGCGACAACGAAGATGAGGTACATCGCGATACCAACGCCGATCATCGGTACGGCGTCGAGCAGGCCGGCCATCAGGAAGGTCTTGGTCTGCAGCTGCGGAGCCAGCTCAGGCTGACGAGCGGTGGATTCCAGCAGCTTGCCGCCCAGCAGGGCGAAGCCGATGCCGGTGCCCAGAGCACCCAGACCGATCATGAGGGAAGCGGCGATGTAGACGAGTTCCATGTAAAGCTCCTGAAGCTAAGGGGTTAAGGTTTTTCGGTTTAAAGCGTTTGGTGGGTTTCAGTGATGTTCTTCATGGGCAGAGCTCAGGTACACCACCGTCAGTACCATGAAGATGAAGGCCTGAAGCGGGATCACCAGGATGTGGAAGATCGCCCAAGGCACGTTCAGGGTCCACTGCACGTAGAACGGCAGCAGTGCGATGAGGATGAACACCACCTCACCGGCGTACATGTTGCCGAACAGACGCAGTGCGAGGCTGAGCGGCTTGGTCAGCAGACCGAGGATCTCGAGGAACAGGTTGAACGGCACCAGAGACCAGTGGTTGAACGGGGTGAACGCCAGTTCCTTGGTGAAGCCACCGAAGCCCTTGACCTTGACGCTGTAGAACAGGATCAGGATGAACACGCCGAGCGACAGGCCGAAGGTACCGTTGGGGTCGGCGGTCGGCACGATCTTGAACGCCGGCAGGCCGGCCAGGCCGGCGATGCCCGGGATGTAGTCGACCGGGATCCACTTCAGGCTGTTCATCAGGAACACCCAGACGAAGATGGTCAGGGCCAGCGGAGCGATGACCGGGTTGCGGCCGTGGAAGGTGTCCTTGACCACGCCCTCGACGAACTCGACGCACATCTCGACGAGATTCTGCAGCTTGCCCGGCACGCCGGAGGTGGCCGCCTTGGCCGCGGAGCGGAACACCAGGATGAAGATCAGGCCCATCAGCACCGACCAGCCCAGGGTATCCAGGTGCACGGCCATGAAGCCCATCTCGCGGGCTTCGGCGCCGTTCTGGGCGATGGTCCAGGTGGCCTGCTCGAGGACCGCGCCATCGGCGCGTTCGTAACCGGCCGGCAGCTTGCCGTAGGTCAGGTTCTGCAGGTGATGCTGGATATATTCAGCCGGGGTACTCGCCATATGCGCGCCTCAATGCTCAATGCTTCGGATTGTTTTTCATCAGCAGGAGCGCGCTTGCTGCGGTGCCCAGCACCAGCACGTAGCCAGCGAACAAGGCAACCGGCTCCAGCGGTCGCACCCCCACGAACACCAGCGCAAACAGCGCTGCTGCCAGAATCTGTTTTCCCATCTCCCCAGCCCAGAAGGACTGGATGATCGCCCGGGTCGAACGCGCGCCAAAGTAACGAAAGGCCTTGTACGCGAAATACGCATTCGCCGAGAGGGCGATCAGACCGCCGAGCAACGCCGAGTAACCGGCCACCACCCCGAACACGACGCCGCAGAGCAGCGTCCCAGCCAGCGCCACGAGCGCCTGGACCACCAGGCCGCGGAACGCCGGCAGGCGATGGAAGGGTGTCTTGTTGCGTATGTTCACCGGTATCCACCGCGGTATCGAGATGCGCCTGGCTGCTGGCCGCAGTCCCAAAAAAGCGCGGCGAGTATAGGAGCAGGGCACCACCTGTTCAACCGTTCGGTAGTTTTTTCCGACCGGCACTACAAAAACTTTGTATCAGCGGATGTGGGCCAGTACGCCCTGCAATTCGTCCAGCGAACTGTAGCGGATCACCAGCTGTCCCTTGCCCCTGGCGCCATGGCGGATCTGCACCGGAGAGCCCAGGCGCTCTGCCAGGCGCTGCTCCAGACGGCTGATGTCGGGGTCGGCCTTCGTCTCGGCCTTGGGCGCCGGTTTGTCGCTCAGCCACTGGCGTACCAGCGCCTCGGTCTGGCGCACGGTCAGCCCGCGTGCGACAACATGCCGCGCCCCTTCGACCTGGCGTTCGGCCGGCAGGCCGAGCAGCGCGCGGGCGTGGCCCATTTCCAGGTCGCCGTGCGACAGCAGCGTCTTGATCTCCTCCGGCAGGCCGATCAGGCGCAGCAGGTTGCTCACCGACACCCGCGACTTGCCCACCGCGTCGGCGACCTGTTGCTGGGTCAGCTGGAATTCCTGCTGCAGGCGTTGCAGTGCCAGCGCTTCCTCGACCGGATTGAGGTCCTCGCGCTGGATGTTCTCGATCAGCGCCATGGCGATCGCCGCCTCGTCCGGCACGTCGCGCACCATCGCCGGGATTTTTTCCAGGCCCGCCTGCTGGCTGGCCCGCCAGCGGCGTTCACCGGCGATGATCTCGTAGCGCCCGCCGTCGAGCGAACGCACGACGATGGGCTGCATGACGCCCTGGGCGCGGATGGAACTGGCCAGTTCCTCGAGCGCGGCAGGATCCATGTCGCGGCGTGGCTGGTACTTGCCACGCTGGATCAGGTCCAGAGGCAGGTGCTGCAGTTCGCGGCTGTCGACCTGGGCGGCTTGCTCCTGCAGCGCCGCGACGCTGGAGCCGCCGAGCAGCGCGTCCAGTCCGCGTCCCAGGCCTCTTTTCTTGGTCGCCATGAGAATTCCTTATGCGAGGGCGCGCGCGGCCTTGCGCTGTCGCCTGGACAGCTCCCCGGCCAGCGCCAGGTAGGCCTGCGCACCCTTGGATTGCTTGTCGTACACCAGCGCCGGCATGCCGTGGCTGGGCGCTTCGGCCAGGCGCACGTTGCGCGGGATGACCGTGTCGTAGAGCTTGTCGCCGAAATGCGCACGCAGCTGCTCGGAGACGTCGTTGGTCAGGCTGCTGCGCGGGTCGTACATGGTACGCAGCAGGCCTTCGATCGTCAGGCTCGGATTGAGTGCCCGGCCGATGCGCTGGATCGAGTCGACCAGGTCGGTGAGCCCCTCGAGGGCGTAGTACTCGCACTGCATCGGGATGATCACGCCATCGGCCGCGGCCAGCGCGTTGACCGTCAGCATCGACAGCGACGGCGGGCAATCGATGAGGATGTAGTCGTAGTTCTCGCGCACCGGCGCCAGCGCTTCGCGCAGGCGCTGCTCCTTGGCCGGCAGCTTGAGCAGGCCGACTTCGGCGGCGGTGAGGTCGCGGTTGGCCGGCAGCAGCTGGTAGCCGCCGTGTTCGGAGAACTGCATGGCGTCGACCAGCGTGCACTCGCCGATAAGCACGTCGTAGATCGAGTACTCCAGGTCCAGCTTGTCGACCCCGCTGCCGGTGGTGGCATTGCCCTGCGGGTCGAGGTCGATCAGCAGGACACGGCGACGCGTGGCCACCAGCGAAGCCGCCAGGTTGATGCAGGTAGTGGTCTTGGCCACGCCGCCTTTCTGGTTGGCGATGGCGAATACTCGGGCCATGTCAGCGTCTGTCCGGGGTCATGAAATGCGGCGCAGTATCAACAGATGGCGCTGGCCTTGGCAACCGGGCACCTGCAGGACGTGGCAGCGCTCCAGGCGAAAGTCGGCCGGCAGCGCCTGCAGTTCGTCGTCCGGGTGCACGCCCTTCATCGCCAGCCACCGGGTCTCGCCGTCGCCGAGGTGACGTGTCCAGCCAGTGAAGTCGGCCAGCGCGCTGAAGGCCCGCGAGGTGATGCCATCGAAGGCTTGTGCCGGCCGGTAGTGCTCGACCCGGTCGTGGACGACCTGCAGGTTGCGCAGCCCGAGCTCGAGCTTGACCTGGGTGAGAAAGCGCGTCTTCTTGCCGTTCGAGTCGAGCAGGGTGAAGTCGCGGTCGGGGAACAGGATGGCCAGCGGCACGCCGGGCATGCCACCGCCGCTGCCCACGTCCAGCCAGCGCGTGCCGCCTTCGGCGACATGGGGCACCACGCTCAGGCTGTCGAGCAGATGGCGCGAGACCATCTCGTCGGGGTCGCGCACGGCGGTCAGGTTGTAGGCCTTGTTCCACTTGATCAGCAGGGCCAGGTAGGCCAGCAGCAGGCGCTGCTGCTCGGCCTCGAGCTCGATGCCGAGGGCTTTCGCGCCTTCGCTCAGTTCGGCGGCATGGCGCGGGTTCGGCGTTTCCATCAGGCGCTCCGCTCCAGTTGCTGGCCAGCATTGCGCTTCTTCAGGTGGATCATCAGCAGGGACACCGCCGCGGGCGTCACCCCGGGGATGCGCGAGGCCTGGCCGAGGGTCTGCGGGCGCGCCTGGGTCAGCTTGTGCTGGATTTCCTTGGACAGCCCGGAGATGCCCTGGTAGTCGAGGTCGACCGGCAGGGCGATGTCCTCGCTGGCGCGCAGGCGCTCGATCTCGTCGCGCTGGCGCTCGATGTAGCCGGCGTACTTGGTGCTGATCTCCACCTGCTCGGCGACCTGCGGGTCGACGCCGGCATCGCCGGTCAGCTCGGCCAGGCTGGCGTAGTCGATCTCCGGCCGGGCAAGCAGGTTGAGCAGGTTGTACTCGCGGGTCAGCGGGCTGCCGAAACGCGCGGCAATCGCCGCGCCCTCGGCCGAGCCCGGGCGCACCCAGGTGCTCTTGAGCCGCTGCTCCTCGCGCTCGATGCCTTCGCGCTTGGCGCAGAAGGCCGCCCAGCGCGCATCATCGACCAGGCCCAGCTCGCGGCCCTTCTCGGTCAGGCGCAGGTCGGCATTGTCCTCGCGCAGCACCAGCCGGTACTCGGCGCGCGAGGTGAACATGCGGTACGGCTCCTGGGTACCCAGGGTGATCAGGTCGTCGACCAGCACGCCGAGGTAGGCCTCGTCGCGGCGCGGACACCAGCTGTCCTTGCCCTGCGCACGCAGCGCAGCGTTGGCTCCGGCAAGCAGGCCCTGGGCGCCGGCTTCCTCGTAGCCGGTGGTGCCATTGATCTGGCCGGCGAAGAACAGCCCGCCGATGACCTTGGTCTCCAGGCTGTACTTCAGGTCGCGCGGGTCGAAGTAGTCGTACTCGATGGCATAGCCCGGGCGCACGATGTGGGCGTTCTCCATGCCGCGGATCGAGCGGACGATCTCCAGCTGCACATCGAACGGCAGCGAGGTGGAGATGCCGTTGGGATACAGCTCGTGGGTGGTCAGGCCTTCGGGCTCGAGGAAAACCTGATGGCTGTCCTTGTCGGCGAAGCGGTGGATCTTGTCCTCGATCGACGGGCAGTAGCGCGGACCTATGCCTTCGATCACCCCGGAGTACATTGGCGAGCGGTCCAGGTTGCTGGCGATGATCTCGTGGGTACGCGCATTGGTGTGGGTGATCCAGCAACTGACCTGCGCCGGGTGCTGCTCACGCGAACCGAGGAAGGACATCACCGGCAGCGGCGTGTCGCCGGGCTGCTCGGTCATCTGCGAGAAGTCCACCGAACGACCATCGATGCGTGGCGGCGTCCCGGTCTTCAGCCGGCCGACGCGCAGCGGCAGTTCGCGCAGGCGCCGAGCCAGTGCGATCGACGGCGGGTCGCCAGCGCGGCCACCGGAATAGTTCTGCAGGCCGATGTGGATAAGTCCGCCGAGGAAGGTACCGGTGGTCAGCACCACGTTGTCCGCGAGGAAGCGCAGGCCCATCTGGGTGACCACGCCCTTGACCTGGTCGTGTTCGACGATCAGGTCATCGGCAGCCTGCTGGAATATCCACAGGTTCGGCTGGTTCTCGAGGATTTCGCGGATGGCCGCCTTGTAGAGGATGCGGTCGGCCTGGGCACGGGTCGCGCGCACCGCCGGGCCTTTGCGGCTGTTGAGCACGCGGAACTGGATGCCGCCCTTGTCGGTAGCGCTGGCCATGGCGCCGCCCAGCGCGTCGATCTCCTTGACCAGGTGGCTCTTGCCGATGCCGCCGATCGCCGGGTTGCAGCTCATCTGCCCGAGCGTCTCGACATTGTGCGTCAGCAGCAGGGTCCGCACGCCCATGCGTGCAGAGGCCAGCGCGGCCTCGGTACCGGCATGGCCGCCACCGATGACGATCACATCGAAACGGGATGGGAAATCCACACGCACCTCGTGCCTGTTGAGTGGGGGAATGGGGAAGGCGGCGAAGTATAGGGAGTTAGCCGGCCTGAATGAAGGGCTCTGGACAAAAAATGACCAAACGGTGAGATGAGCCAGAAAGAGATAAATGAGAAGAAAGAAAAGAAAAGCTTGTTTATATGTTTATGTCTGGTGACGCGGCTTTCTGTGGATAACCCTGCAGAACGGCCGGCCCATCAGGCTTTCAGGCTGAGTAAAGGTTGTGCGGTGACTGCGCGGGAGCTGGGCGTTTCAGGTTGACGGCCTGTGGGTAGAATGATGATCTATCCACAGGCGCATTGGCGAAGGGTTTTTCGACAGGCTTGTCGACCTATTTCAGCCGTGGTTATCCACAAAGCTCATGGAGGCGCGGGGGAGGCTCACTTGCCGATGCAGAAGCTCGAGAAGATTCGCCCGAGCAAGTCGTCGGAGCTGAACGCACCAGTGATCTCGCCGAGGGCTTGCTGGGCCATGCGCAGGTCCTCGGCCAGCAGCTCGCCGGCGCCGGCAGCGACCAGTTGTGCATGCCCGTGGGCCAGGTGCTCATCAGCCTGGCGCAGGGCCTGCAAGTGCCGGCGCCGGGCGCTGAAGCTGCTCTCGGCGGTCTGGTCGAAGCCCATGCAGGTCTTCAGGTGCTCGCGCAGCAGTTCCAGGCCCTCGCCGTCGCGCGCGGACATCGCCAGCGTCGCCTGGCCGTCGGCATCGATGCGCAGCACCACGGCCTCGCCGCTGAGATCGACCTTGTTGCGGATGACCGTCACCTTGCCCGGTGGCGGCGGACAGTCGAGGAATTCCGGCCAGAGTGCCGCCGGGTCGGCCGCCTCGGCCGCGCTGGCATCGACCACCAGCAGCACCCGGTCGGCCTCGCCAATCGCCCCGAGGGCGCGCTGCACGCCGATCTGCTCGACCCGATCCTCGGTCTTGCGCAGGCCGGCGGTGTCGATCACGTGCAGCGGCATGCCATCGATGACGATGTGCTCGCGCAGCACGTCGCGCGTGGTGCCGGCGATCTCGGTGACGATGGCGGCCTCGCGACCGGCCAGCGCGTTGAGCAGGCTCGACTTGCCCGCGTTCGGCCGGCCGGCGATGACCACCGTCATGCCCTCGCGCAGCAGCGCACCCTGCCCGGCCTCGCGCAGGACCCGGGCCAGCGCCTCGCGCAGGGCCTGCAGCTCGGCCAGCACATGGCCGTCGGCGAGGAAGTCGATCTCTTCCTCGGGAAAGTCGATGGCCGCCTCGACATACATGCGCAGGCGAATCAGCTGCTCGACCAGTGCCTGCACGCGGCGGGAGAACTCGCCCTGCAGCGAGCGCACGGCATTACGGGCAGCCTGCGCCGAGCTGGCCTCGATCAGGTCGGCGATGGCTTCGGCCTGCGCCAGGTCCAGCTTGTCGTTGAGGAAGGCGCGCTCGCTGAACTCACCGGGCCGGGCCTGGCGGGTACCGAGTTCCAGGCAGCGCTGCAGCAGCATGTCCAGCACCACCGGGCCGCCATGGCCATGCAGTTCCAGCACGTCCTCGCCGGTGAACGAGTGCGGGCCGGGGAAGAACAGCATCAGGCCTTCGTCGATGACCTCGCCATCATCGGCATGGAAGGGCCCGTAATGGGCATGGCGCGGTAGCGGTTCGCGGCCGGTCAGGGTGATCGCCAGCGCCTTGGCCCGCGGGCCGGAGACCCGGACGATGCCGACGCCGCCGCGACCCGGTGCGGTGGCGACGGCGGCAATGGTTTCACGTGGGCTGCGCATGGCGGCTCTCCTGTAAAAACGCTGGATAGCAAAACGCCCCGGTGAAGGGGCGTTTCGAGGGGCTCGCTGGGCGTCAGGCCGTCTTCGTCGACGCCTCGATCTGCCGGGTAATGTACCACTGCTGGGCAATCGACAGGATGTTGTTGACCACCCAGTAGATCACCAGGCCCGCCGGGAACCAGAGGAAGAAGAAGGTGAAGATGATCGGCAGGAGCTTCATCACCCGGGCCTGCATCGGATCCGGCGGTGTCGGGTTGAGCTGCTGCTGGATGAACATGGTCACGCCCATGATGATCGGCAGGATGAAGTACGGATCCTTGATCGACAGGTCGGTGATCCAGAACATCCAGGGCGCCTGGCGCATGTCCACGCTCTCCAGCAGCACCCAGTACAGCGCCAGGAACACCGGCATCTGCACCACGATCGGCAGGCAGCCGCCCAGCGGATTGATCTTCTCCTTCTTGTACAGTTCCATCATCGCCTGGGACATCTTCTGGCGATCGTCACCGTACTGCTCCTTCAGCGCCTGCATCTTTGGCGAAACGGCACGCATGCGCGCCATCGACTTGTAGCTGGCCGCAGACAGCGGGAAGAACGCCAGCTTGATGATCAGCGTCAGGACGATGATCGACCAGCCCCAGTTGCCGAGCAGCGAGTGGATGGTGCTCAGCAGCCAGAAGATCGGCTGGGCGATGAACCAGAGGATGCCGTAGTCCACGGTCAGGTTCAGGCCCGGGGCGAGCGCTTCCAGCTTGTCCTGGATCTTCGGCCCGGCGTACAGCTGCGCACCGGTTTCGCCCTGGGCGCCAGGGGCCACGGTGACCGCCGGGCCGGTGAAGCCGATGATGTAGTTGCCCTGGGCATCCTTGCGCGTCTGCACCTGGGTGGTGTCCTGCGGCTGCGGGATCCAGGCGGTGACGAAGTAGTGCTGCAGCCAGGCGATCCAGCCGCCCTGCACGGTCTCGCGGACGCTCTTGTCATCCATGTCGCCGCGCGACACCTTGCGGTACGGCTCGTCCTTGGTCCCCATCGCCGCGCCCAGGTAGGTCGCGGTGCCGGTGGCGGTGCTCGACGAGGGGTCGCCGCTGTTGTCGCGCTTGAGCTGGCCGAACAGGTAGCCGGTCCAGGACTTGTCGCTCTGGTTGTCGATCAGGTAGCGCACGCCGAGGTCGTAGTCACCGCGTTCGAAGACGAAACGCTTGGTGTAGTTGACGCCTTCGGCGCTGTAGGTGAGGTCGACGACCAGCTGGTCCTGGCCATCGGCCAGCACGTATTCGCTCTTCGCACTGCTGTACTGCGGACGTCCGCTGGCCTGGTCCGGGCCGTCGCCGATCAGGCCGCTCTGCGCCTCGTAGGTGCGCTCGCTGCTGCGCTCGAACAGCTGGAACGGCACGTCGGGACGGTCCTGGCGGCGCGGGTACTGCGGCAGCAGGAGCTCGACGATGTCACCGCCACGCGGGTCGATGGCCACATCGAGCACGTCGGTACGCACGCGGATCAGCTGCTGGCTGGGCTGCGCGGCCGGCAGGCTCTGCTCGGGCTGGCCGTTGGCAACCGAAGGCACGTCGTTGCCCGGGGTCGCTGCGGTGGGGGAATCGGGCAGCGCCGGTGCGGACGACTGGGTCGTTGACGTCGGGCTTGGCAGCGCGGCCTGGCCATAATCCTGGTTCCATTGCAGAACCAGCAGATAGGCGACGACTGCAAGGGCGACGAGCAGGATCGAGCGTTTGATATCCATGGTTACTCGGCCATCGATGATGTATTGGAGGTTTCGGGAGGAGGCACGGGATCGTAACCGCCGGCATTCCAGGGGTGACAGCGGCCCAGGCGACACAGGCCCAGCCAGCTGCCGCGCAGAACGCCATGCTGTTCGATGGCTTCCAGGGCGTAGCAGGAGCAGGTGGGGTAGAAGCGGCAATGGCTGGCCATCATCGGACTGATGGCATAGCGATAGAACCGGATGGGCGCTGTGGCCAATCTACGCATGGGAATCATTGGCGGTTCCCGCTCCATCGGCAGTTCGCGACTGCTTGCCGACCAGGCGTCGCCAGAGCTTGGCGAACTGACGGGCCAGTTCGGGATTGTCCAGCTCGGCCAGGCCTTTGCGCGCGACGATCACGATGTCCAGGCCGCAGAGTTCATCCTGGTGGCTACGAAAGCTTTCGCGAATCTGGCGCTTGATGCGATTGCGTTCGACCGAGAGCTTGACACTCTTCTTGCCTATCACCAGGCCAAGGCGAGCAAGCCCCAGATCATTGTCCCGAGCCAGCAGCAGGACGTTGCGACCCGTCGCCTTGCCGGTAGGTGAGTCGAAGACCGCCTTGAACTGGCCGGGTCGCAGCAGGCGCTTCTCCCGGCCGAAGCCTCGACTCACCACCTGAAACGAATTCAGACGGTCAGGCGCTTGCGGCCCTTGGCGCGACGACGCGACAGAACCTGACGACCATTCTTGGTGGCCATACGAGCACGGAAGCCATGGGTACGAGCGCGCTTGATGGTGCTGGGTTGGAAAGTGCGTTTCATGATGCGGTTACCTGGTGATTCGTTGCGAGCCGGAATGGCCCCCTTTTAAGAGACCGGCGATTGTAGAGAAGCGCAAAGGGCAGGTCAATTTCTGCTCGCTCGCCACCGGCAAACGACAGATAGAAGACAAGAAGAAAGAAAAGAGAGCTTTCTGGAAGCTGTGTTTATGAATGGTCGCCGGTGTTTCTGTGGATAACCCCTTGCGAGCGCCGGCTGGCCTGGCCTGGCACGACCGAAAAGCCTGTGCGGTTCAGGTGCGTCTTCTTGGGGTAGGCGCTGGATGGCCTGGGGATGGATGGCGAAGTTATACACAGGGGCGGTTGCAAGCCCGGCTGCCCACTGCCTTATGAACACAGCTGAGGCCGGTTTATCAACAGGGCTCCTGCGCCAGTTGTGCGTCGAAAACCTTGTCTGTCGATGTCGGCTTGTGGATAACAGGCCTGCCGACGGGTACAATTGCCGGCTTCCTGCGTCAGATGATCGAGGTGGTTCGTGTCGGTGGAACTATGGCAGCAATGTATCGAGCTGCTGCGCGATGAGCTGCCTGCCCAGCAGTTCAATACCTGGATCCGGCCGCTGCAGGTGGAGGCTCATGGCGATGAGCTGCGGGTCTATGCGCCGAACCGCTTCGTGCTCGACTGGGTCAACGAGAAGTACCTGACCCGCCTGCTCGAACTGCTGGGCGAGCGCGCGACCCAGGCACCGCCGCAGCTGTCCCTGTTGATTGGCAGCAAGCGGCCGTCGTCAGCACTACCTCCGGCCGCGGTGGCACGTGCCCAGCAGCCGAGCATGCCGGTCGACGAGCCGCTGTCAGCCGCCAGGCCCTTGCCGGACAAGCCCACGGCGGACCAGCCGGTGGCGACCGACCCTGCGCCTGCCACCGAGCGCACCGTGCAGGTCGAGGGTGGTCTCAAGCACACCAGCTACCTCAACCGCACCTTTACCTTCGAGAACTTCGTCGAGGGCAAGTCCAACCAGCTCGCCCGCGCGGCGGCCTGGCAGGTGGCGGACAATCCCAAGCATGGCTACAACCCGCTGTTCCTTTATGGCGGTGTCGGTCTGGGCAAGACCCACCTGATGCACGCGGTGGGCAACCATCTGCTGAAGAAGAACCCCAACGCCAAGGTGGTCTACCTGCACTCCGAGCGCTTCGTCGCCGACATGGTCAAGGCGCTGCAGCTCAATGCCATCAATGAATTCAAGCGCTTCTACCGTTCGGTCGACGCGCTGCTGATCGACGACATCCAGTTCTTCGCCAAGAAGGAGCGCTCTCAGGAGGAGTTCTTCCATACCTTCAATGCCCTGCTCGAGGGTGGCCAGCAGGTGATCCTCACCAGCGACCGCTACCCGAAGGAAATCGACGGGCTCGAGGAACGGCTGAAGTCCCGTTTCGGTTGGGGCCTGACGGTGGCGGTCGAGCCGCCCGAGCTGGAAACCCGGGTGGCGATCCTGATGAAGAAGGCCGACCAGGCCAAGGTCGAGTTGCCCCATGATGCAGCCTTCTTCATTGCCCAGCGGATTCGCTCGAACGTTCGTGAACTCGAGGGGGCGTTGAAGCGGGTCATCGCCCATGCCCACTTCATGGGCCGCGACATCACCATCGAGCTGATCCGCGAGTCGCTCAAGGACCTGCTGGCATTGCAGGACAAGCTGGTCAGCGTCGACAATATCCAGCGCACCGTGGCCGAGTACTACAAGATCAAGATTTCCGATCTGCTGTCCAAGAGGCGTTCGCGCTCGGTGGCCAGACCGCGGCAGGTGGCGATGGCGATGGCCAAGGAATTGACCAACCACAGCCTGCCGGAAATCGGCGATGCCTTCGGTGGGCGGGATCACACCACGGTCCTGCATGCTTGCCGTAAAATTGCCGAATTGCGGGAAATTGATGCCGATATACGCGAAGATTACAAGAATCTGCTGCGAACTTTGACCACCTGACATCTACAGGCAAGGGATCAGACCTCATGCATTTCACCATTTCGCGCGAAGCCCTGTTGAAACCGCTGCAGCTGGTTGCCGGCGTCGTCGAACGTCGGCAGACCCTGCCGGTGCTTTCCAATGTCCTCCTGGTGGTCGAAGGTCAGCAACTGTCGCTGACCGGTACGGATCTGGAGGTCGAGCTGGTCGGGCGCGTTGCCCTGGAGGATGCCGCCGAGCCGGGCGAGATCACCGTGCCGGCACGCAAGCTCATGGACATCTGCAAGAGCCTGCCGAGCGATGCACTGATCGATGTACGGCTTGACGAGCAGAAGGCGCTGATCAAGTCCGGGCGCAGTCGCTTCACGCTGTCGACGCTGCCGGCGTCGGATTTCCCCACCGTCGAGGAAGGCCCAGGTTCGCTGAGCTTCAGCGTCGAGCAGGGCAAGCTGCGCCGGCTGATCGAACGCAGCGGCTTCGCCATGGCGCAGCAGGATGTCCGCTACTACCTCAACGGCATGCTGATCGAAGTGTTCAACGGCATGCTGCGTGCGGTCGCCACCGATGGCCAT
Organism: Pseudomonas oligotrophica; assembly: GCF_021726475.1. Lineage (GTDB taxonomy): Bacteria > Pseudomonadota > Gammaproteobacteria > Pseudomonadales > Pseudomonadaceae > Stutzerimonas > Stutzerimonas oligotrophica. The sequence goes on along the minus strand of NZ_JAKJRU010000001.1, from coordinate 261,135 downwards.
CGCCTGGCAATGTGTTCGATGCAGGCGGGTATCGAGCAACCCGACCGCCATCAGGTCATCGTGCCGCGCAAGGGCATCCTCGAGCTGGCACGCCTGCTCACCGAGCAGGACGCCGAGGTCAGCGTCGTGCTGGGCCAGCACCACATCCGCGCCACCACCGGGGAATTCACCTTCACCTCCAAGCTGGTTGACGGCAAGTTCCCCGATTACGAGCGCGTGCTGCCGCGTGGTGGGGACAAGCTGGTGGTGGGCGATCGGCAGACGCTGCGCGAGGCGTTCAGCCGTACGGCGATCCTGTCGAACGAGAAGTACCGCGGCATCCGCCTGCAATTGGAAAGCGGTCTGTTGAAGATCCAGGCCAACAACCCGGAGCAGGAGGAAGCGGAAGAAGAAGTCGCTGTCGACTATACCGGCGCCTCGCTGGAGATCGGCTTCAACGTCAGCTACCTGCTCGATGTGCTGGGCGTGATGACGGCCGAAAGCGTGCGCCTGACCCTGTCGGATTCCAACAGCAGCGCGCTGATCCAGGAATCCGATAACGATGACTCGGCCTATGTCGTCATGCCGATGCGTCTGTGATCTGCGCCGCTAGATGTCCCTGAGTCGCATCGCCGTCACCGGTGTGCGCAATCTTCACCCGGTGACGCTGATTCCCTCCCCGCGCATCAACATTCTTTACGGCGAGAACGGCAGCGGAAAGACCAGCCTGCTGGAAGCCATTCACCTGCTCGGTCTCGGCCGCTCGTTTCGCAGCCTGCGGCTTGCCCCGGTGATCACCCACCAACTCGACGGTTGCACGGTGTTCGGCGAAGTGCTGCGTGCCGACGGCCGGCGCAGTGCGGTCGGCGTCGCGCGGGAGCGCCAGGGTGGCGAAGCGCGCATCCGCATCGATGGGGAAAACGTGCGCAGTGCCGCCGAACTGGCGGCTGCCTTGCCCCTGCAGCTGATCAATCCGGACAGCTTTCGCCTTCTCGAAGGCGCGCCCAAGCTGCGCCGGCAGTTCCTCGACTGGGGTGTGTTCCACGTGGAACCACGCTTCATCGGCGCCTGGCAGCGACTGCAGCAGGCGCTGCGGCAAAGGAACTCCTGGTTGCGCCATGGTACACTGGACGCCGCTTTGCGCGCGGCATGGGACCGGGAGCTGGTCGCGGCTGCCGAAGAGATCGACCAGTATCGGCGCAGCTATATCCAGGTGCTCAAGCCGGTTTTCCAAGCGGTGCTCGACAGGCTGATCGCGCTGGACGACCTGCAGTTGAGCTATTACCGCGGCTGGGACAGGGAACGGCCCCTGGCAGATGTGCTGGACGCATCCATCGAACGCGACCGGCAGTTGGGGCACACGCAGGCGGGCCCGCAGCGTGCCGATCTCAGGCTCCGCTTGGCCGGCCACAATGCGGTCGAGATATTGTCCCGTGGTCAGCAGAAACTGGTTGTCGCGGCGCTGCGCATCGCCCAGGGGCGATTGCTCAGCGAGGCGAAACGTAGCCAGTGCATCTATCTGGTCGATGATCTGCCGTCCGAACTCGATGAGCAGCATCGCCAAGCGCTTTGCCAGTTGCTCGAGCAGCTGGAATGTCAGGTATTCATCACCTGCGTCGATTCAGAAGTTTTGCAAGCAGTCTGGCGTGAACAGACGCCAGTCTCAATGTTTCACGTGGAACATGGGTCAATAACCCAGGCCACGACCCCTCGGGAGTGAAGGCATGAGCGAAAACCACGCGTACGATTCGTCCAGCATCAAGGTACTCAAGGGACTGGATGCCGTACGTAAGCGTCCTGGCATGTACATCGGTGACACCGACGACGGCACCGGCCTGCATCACATGGTCTTCGAAGTGGTCGACAACTCGATCGACGAAGCGCTGGCAGGCCATTGCAGCGAGATCTCGATTACCATCCATGCCGATGAATCGATCACCGTGCGCGACAACGGTCGCGGCATTCCGGTGGATATCCACAAGGAAGAAGGCGTCTCGGCTGCCGAAGTCATCATGACGGTGCTCCACGCCGGCGGTAAGTTCGACGACAACTCCTACAAGGTGTCCGGTGGCTTGCACGGTGTCGGCGTCTCGGTGGTGAATGCGCTCTCCGAGGAGCTGATCCTGACCATCCGCCGTGAAGGCAAGGTATGGGAACAGGTCTATCAGCATGGCGTGCCCCAGGCGCCGCTCAAGGCCATCGGCGAAACCGAGGGTACCGGCACCGAAATTCACTTCAAGCCGTCCGGCGCCACCTTCAAGAACATCCATTTCAGCTGGGACATCCTGGCCAAGCGGCTGCGCGAACTGTCGTTCCTCAACTCCGGCGTCGGCATCCTGCTGCGCGACGAGCGCTCGGCCAAGGAAGAGCTGTTCAAGTACGAAGGCGGTCTCAGCGCCTTCGTCGAATACCTCAACACCAACAAGACCGCGATCAACCAGGTCTTCCACTTCAACGTCCAGCGTGAAGAGGATGGCGTGGGCGTCGAGGTGGCGTTGCAGTGGAACGACAGCTTCAACGAGAACATCCTCTGCTTCACCAACAACATTCCCCAGCGCGACGGTGGCACCCACCTCGCCGGATTCCGTTCAGCGCTGACCCGTAACCTGAACAACTACATCGAGCAGGAAGGCCTGGCCAAGAAGCACAAGGTCGCCACCACCGGCGACGATGCGCGCGAAGGGCTGACCGCGATCATCTCGGTCAAGGTGCCGGATCCGAAGTTCAGCTCGCAGACCAAGGACAAGCTGGTCTCCTCCGAGGTGAAGACCGCGGTGGAGCAGGAAATGGGCAAGTACTTCGGCGACTTCCTGCTCGAGCACCCGAATGAAGCCAAGTCGGTGGTCGGCAAGATGATCGACGCCGCCCGCGCCCGTGAGGCGGCGCGCAAGGCGCGCGAGATGACCCGTCGCAAGGGCGCGCTGGACATCGCCGGCCTGCCCGGCAAGCTCGCCGACTGTCAGGAGAAGGATCCTGCGCTGTCCGAACTCTACATCGTGGAGGGTGACTCCGCGGGCGGCTCGGCCAAGCAGGGCCGCAACCGCAAGACCCAGGCGATCCTGCCGCTCAAGGGCAAGATCCTCAACGTCGAGAAGGCACGCTTCGACAAGATGCTCTCCTCCGCCGAAGTCGGCACGCTGATCACCGCGCTGGGCTGCGGTATCGGGCGCGAGGAGTACAACATCGACAAGCTGCGCTACCACAACATCATCATCATGACCGATGCCGACGTCGACGGTTCGCACATCCGCACCCTGCTGCTGACCTTCTTCTTCCGCCAGCTGCCCGAGCTGATCGAGCGCGGCTACGTCTACATCGCCCAGCCGCCGCTGTACAAGGTCAAGCGTGGCAAGCAGGAGCAGTACATCAAGGACGACGAGGCGATGGAGGAATACCTGACCCAGTCGGCCCTGGAAGACGCCAGCCTGCATGTCAACGAGGATGCGCCGGGCCTGGCCGGCGAGGCCCTCGAGCGCCTGGTGCAGGAGTACCGCGGCGTGATGAAGACGCTCAAGCGACTCTCGCGCATCTATCCGCAGGAGCTGACCGAGCACTTCATCTACCTGCCGCGGGTGAGCGCCGAGCAGCTTGCCGACGAGGGCGCGATGCAGCTCTGGCTGGAGCGCTATGCCGCGCAACTCAAGGATGTCGAGCGCTCCGGCCTCAGCTACAGCGCCAGGCTGCATGAGGACAAGGAGCGCCACCTGTTCCTGCCGGAGGTCGAGGTCACTTCCCATGGCCTGGCCAGCTTCGTCACCTTCAACCGCGAATTCTTCGCCAGCAACGATTACCGCTCGATGGTGGCGCTGGGCGAGAAGCTCAACGCACTGCTGGAAGAAGGTGCCTATGTGCAGCGCGGCGAGCGCAAGAAGCCGGTGGCCTCGTTCAAGGAAGCGCTGGACTGGCTGATGACCGAGGGCACTCGCCGGCACAGCGTGCAGCGCTACAAGGGACTCGGCGAGATGAACCCGGAGCAGCTCTGGGAGACCACCATGGACCCGGCAGTACGACGCATGCTCAAGGTGACCATCGAGGACGCCATCGCCGCGGACCAGATCTTCAACACCCTGATGGGCGATGCGGTGGAGCCTCGTCGAGACTTCATCGAGTCCAACGCCCTGGCGGTTTCCAATCTGGACTTCTGAAGCAGCTGTGGCTGAGTACAAGAACTGGCTGTTCCCTGCGCACGTAAAAGAAGACTTGGTGGAGGAGCTAAAGGCGCTTGCGGATAGTGAGCATCCGGAGACCGCCTTAACAGCACCCTTTCGATAGCCCAGTCGCCATTGATCGTGATGCAACCGGTAGATGCCTCGACGCAAGGGTTGTCTTGGAGCAATACCGGTCGGGAGTGGCCCCGGAGTGCCTACCGGTTGGCGAATTTCGAGCCAGGCACTTCGGCCCTGGGCTCGACTGCGATGCCTGGAAGAGTTTTTCCAAATGAGTCGAGTTCAGATCGTCGCGGTGGAGCTAATTCGAGAGGCGGGTAGGGCCGATTTTGCTTACCGGCTGCGACGGCAATAACGCGCAATTCCCGCCTACTCGTTGCTGCTACACAGCGTGCCGTCTTCCTTACGCATGGGTGTACCAGTCTAGGAAGGATTCGAAGGAGGTGGTGTCCCCGAACTTCCAGTAATGGGCGGCATGCCCGAGGCAAAGGCTCGGGGCATTTTTGGCGTTGAGATTGGAGTTGCGGGTGTCACGTGCTGCGTACTGACGGATCGGGGATGCCGGTGCACCTATCAGCGGTATCACCTGCGTCCAGCAATAGATCGCATGTTGTGTCCGATGAAGCGCTAGCTGACGGCCGAGCCTGGTATTGAAGCCTGCGATGTACTGGGAGGGGGTAGCAGTGCGCTTGTATTTAGAAGCGCAGAGCGCCTCTGCTGCTTTGGCAAGCTGAGACATAGCGACCTCTGTCGGGAGATAGGGTGAAGCCCTTCCGTGGGCGTTTGATCGGCAATGGTGTTTAGAGGCCGCGCAGCTTCGAGACCCGGGCCCTGATCTTGAAAACTTCTGCCCATAGCAGCTGCTCACGGTCTCTTAGCCGTTGAACACCACAGCTGCGATTCGGGCAGGCGCTTTCTGCACCTTTGCATGTTGCGCAATGGATTCATTGCGTCTAGGGTCTGCTCCCGAGCCATCTTCAAGAAGACGCCCATCAAGCCGCACTTCAGCGAGAGCAGAAATACCAGCGGGTAGGTCAGGACTGACCGCATTACAGGTACCCTTGCTTGGCAAGAAAGGCGATCTGTGAAGTCAGCTTTTCCCGCGCGGCATCAAGGGTAGCTGCATTGGTCTTTGGTGAAAGTTGCTCACGAGCCTTGTTGCCCAAGAAGTAGCTGATTCTTTCGGCGTTTGCGCCCGATGGATGAGGCAGGCCGGCAAGGATCTGCTCGGGCTTCAGCAGCCCCTGTGTTTGCAGACGTAACAGCACCTCGGCCACCTTCGGCCCTAGCGGAACGTAGATGCAGTTTTCTCCGAGCGCCTTTACTTCTGCTGCAAGGTGGTTATCCACCTGGTGCCGAAGCGACGCACAGCTAAGCATCGAGGGGCTGCCACTGTAGTTGGCGCCGTTCACGAATACCGGGTACCGAAGGGCTGAGGTGTAGTGCACCAGATGCCGGTGGGTACTGAACAACCGTTCACAGCTGTCGATGTGCAACAGCGTGTTGAGCCCAATGTGATCCAGCATGGCAATTAGATTGCTGCGCATTGGGCCGGAGAAGCTCGCGGTTTCTTTTGCACAGCGCTTGGCCTCCTCGACGCTTGCCCCGGCTGCGAGCTGTTTTCTCGCTTCGTTCAGCGCATTCATCGCCTGCTGAAGACCGGGTGTGATGCCACAGATGGTGACCCGGGCTTGGGTATTGATGTGGTCGAACGGCGCATAAAAGGTCTCCAGTGCACCCTCGGATGACAGCAGGAGGTCACGCGCGAGAGGGTTGCCGTTCAGGGTAAAAGCGGCATCAGCCAGCAGATGGCTAAACTGTTCAAAGTGGCTCATATCAGCGTTCCTTGTTAATGAGTCTGGTGCTGGATCCGGCGGGCAGCTGGATGCGAAGCCACGCCCTGTCGACGGTGTCTCTGCGCCTTGCGGGACTTTAGGCGGTCATCTCTATGCCCAACTGTGATTACTGCGTCCGCTGAAACGACGGCATAGATGTTCCGGCTGCGCAGTGCTAGCCCTTCACGGCTTGGTTCCACTTCCCGCAAGAGATGTGCAAAGCCATCCCGGTCGAAATAGAAGAAGCAAACGCCTTTGCCATGGCCGACGGTACCGTACGAGAGCAACCAATCGAGTTGCTCTGCGCTAATATGACGTTGTTTGATTCGATCTTCCGCATGCTTGGTTAAGTGCATAGCTGCCTCAAACCAGCTCACTGGGTTTGAAGTTGCGTCGGCCGCTAAGCCACCGCAGGGCCTCCGGGGAATCAACGACCGTGCGTGCCCCGTCTTTGCGTGTGTGCAGGCGATCTGTTGCTGTGGGTTGGGTGGCATTGCGAACCGATTTCTGGTGCATCTGGGCCAGCGCAGCCACTTCATTCAGGTTCAGGTAGCCAGTGCTTTGATAGCGCAGAGGTCTAGGTAGCATCTCCTCGTCGAGGTCTGGTCGGGTGTCGATATCCAGCCGCGCGCGGAGGATCGCCTGGAAGTAGATCTGCTCAAGAAATACGGGAACACCGATGGTTTTGCCGTCTACCTCGGGACTGAAGAATTCGATGCCATAGCGAGCGGAGAGTAAGAGAGCAGCTAGTGCCATCCAGTCATGGCTTTGGGCGTCTGCTTCGGCCTCCGTTTTGGCGAGAGGAATCCAGCCGTTGATTGCGTACTCGTAGCAAGCTCTCGCCGTGGATACGATTTGCTGCTCCCCGTCGAAAATTTCGTCGAGCTCCGAAAGCTTATGGATCGACCTGTATTGATGAATCATCGATTCTAGGTGGCCTCGGTAGGTATCTCGGGCCTCCTGGAGCACCTGCTCCAGTGAAAGGTGACGGTCTGTTTGGATGAAGGTCTCGAAGAACTGCTGCATGCCTATGTTCCATTTCGATTGGAATGTGCATAGCCTGCTCCGCTTGAATTCTATTGTCAATGGAATGTGTTGTTCGTTTTGGAATATTTTGCCGTGCTGCTAGGTACTGACCCGTGCCCGGCTTTGGTTCATTGGGAGAGTCGATAGAGGGGTGCCAATGAGTTGGCTCGACTTTCCGGTTCGCCGCTCGCTAGAATGCGGCCAGGCGCCCGCCCAACTTGCACACGAGTTAAAAAAGGCGCGACATCCCCCTCCTTTGCTCTCTGAAACCTCCAAAGCCCGCTCGTATGGGGCTTAAACGTGTGCCGCTTGCTCCAGACGGCCGGGCACTGAGGACGGTTTCATGGTTATTAAAGAGCTTGCCTATAACGCCAAGCGACAGCTTGAGTCGGCCACGCAGCATCCCTTTCGGCACGCCCACGTACACGAGCTCCTGGCTGCGTGTTTTGGCTTCAAGTCTCAGGCATCACTGAGCACTGATCACGTCCTGGTGGTCTTCGATGCACCTCTTGCTCCCTCCCCTGAATGCTTAGCGACGCTGCAAAAACGTCTGACCGAGTTGGGGTATTCGTCGGTTGCAGACACAGCAGGCACCGCCTTGCTACAGCTCGTTCATGAGCTGCGGCTTGGTGCTGTACCTATTGAGGCGGTAGTTCGGGAGTTGAGCGGTGAAGAGTGGGCAGACGCGGACTGGGAAGCGGATGACTTCGGCAATCCCAGCCAGCCTGGAATTGACTGGGAGCGGATCGGCCTCTTGGCAGACAGCCTTGTCATTGCCGCACAACGCAACCACGCCCAGGCTCACTTCGCCTTAGCACTTCTATATCGAGGAGATGAGCTTGAAGAGACGGAGGGCTCCGAATATTGGCACTCGCAAATGCTTCAGGGTCGACAGTTAACGGGCATCGAGTTGGAGTGGGCGATGGCCTACCGGCAACAGGTGTCGGACTCCGAGCGTGAGGCCTTCCATCTCCGTGAGGCCGCTAGCTTAGGGTGCAGTGAAGCTCGGTTGGAGCTGTCCCTCTGCTCTGCTTACGAGGCTGAGGAGACCAATGACTTCGAAGCCGCTAAGAGATCCTACGCCGAGGCGGCATCCCTCGGAGACGTCGATGCGATGCGGGCACTGATTTACACATACGATCAGAGCAACCTCTTCCAGAATTGGGTCTGGGTCTACCTATCGGAGTTGCTAGGGAGCGACCTTCGGCAGAGCACGCTTCAGGCCTACCATGACGGCGGTATGTACGCTGGGCAGTTGTATGACGACGACCAGGGTGGCCCGCTTTACGTTGATGGAGATGAAGGAGTCGATCTCGCATCGATCAGTACGGAGCAGGAGCTTGAGGCCCGGCGGGTTGCTCAGCAGCTCTTCAGCCGCATTGAAGGTCGCTGACTTCTAGATCGCATCGGTTTGCTCTGCATGCAGATAGCTGCTTCTCTCGCTTGGTAAGCCCGCTTCGGCGGGCTTTTCTTCTTTTAACGAAGGTGGACGAGCCGCCTTGCCCTGGGTTCTCCTTTCCTACCGGCTGACCCTCAGAGGTTGCAGATTTGCGGGCGCAGTACACTCACCGCACGAATTGACAAGTTGTCAAAACTCTCCCGAGACACGTCGTTGCTGCGTTGAGCAACGCTCTCATCGTGCTCTGCAAGCCGCGCCGTTTCTGGCTCCGCAATTTACTTTGGCCGAATGTAGGTTTCGGCATACCAACTTTGGCCAAGTGAGAAAAGAACTTTGGCCGAACTCGCGTATAACCCCGTATTTAGGTGCGACAAGGACGATTATCTTTGCCCGCCTACAGCAGCACACGCTCCTTTGATTCGTCCATGCAACGCCCCGGCAGCTCCAGCTGCCGGGGCGTTGCTCGTTAGGGGTTGTCGGTTTCTTGCCGATAGCCTGGATAAATAAGTCCAAGTGTCTCAATCAATTTCTATCGCTGGCGAAGCAGGCGTAGGTTTAGCCCCATGAAACAGGCCGGCAGGCCGAAGGCACATTTTGATAGGGGAACACCGCATGCTCGATGCCAATCTCAAGACCCAACTGAAGGCCTACCTGGAAAAGGTCACCCAGCCGTTCGAGATCGTCGCCTCGCTCGACGACAGCGCCAAGTCCGAGGAAATGCTCGCGCTGCTGAACGACATCAACGGCCTGAGCGACAAGATCAGCCTGAACACCGCCGGCAACGATGAGCGCCGCCCGTCGTTCGCCCTGGTGCGCCACGACCGCGAGATCGACCTGCGTTTCGCCGGCCTGCCCATGGGCCATGAGTTCACCTCGCTGGTGCTCGCGCTGCTGCAGGTTGGCGGCCACCCGTCGAAGCTGTCGGCCGAGCTGATCGAGCAAATCCAGGCGCTCGAGGGCGAATACCGCTTCGAGACCTACTTCTCGCTGTCCTGCCAGAACTGCCCGGACGTGGTCCAGGCGCTGAACCTGATGGCGGTGCTCAACCCCAACATCCACCACGTGGCCATCGACGGCGCGCTGTTCCAGGACGAGGTCGAGGCACGGCAGATCATGTCGGTGCCGAGCCTCTACCTCAACGGCGAACCCTTCGGCCAGGGGCGCATGGGCGTCGAGGAGATCCTCGCCAAGCTCGACACCGGCGCCGGTGCGCGTGATGCCGAGAAGCTCAAGGCCAAGAGCGCCTTCGACGTGCTCGTCATCGGTGGTGGCCCGGCTGGCGCCGCGGCGGCGATCTACGCGGCGCGCAAGGGCATCCGCACCGGCGTCGCCGCCGAGCGCTTCGGCGGCCAGGTGCTCGACACCATGGCCATCGAGAACTTCATCTCGGTGCAGGAAACCGAAGGCCCGAAACTGGCCCGTGCCCTGGAAGAACACGTGCGCGCCTACGAGGTCGACGTGATGAACCTGCAGCGCGCCAGCCAGCTGGTCCCGGCTGGCGACGACGGCCTGCAAACCGTGCGCTTCGACAACGGCGGCGAGCTCAAGGCCAAGACCCTGATCCTCGCCACCGGCGCGCGCTGGCGCGAGATGAACGTGCCCGGCGAGCAGGAATACCGCGGCCGTGGCGTGGCCTACTGCCCGCACTGCGACGGCCCGCTGTTCAAGGGCAAGCGCGTGGCGGTGATCGGCGGCGGAAACTCCGGTGTGGAGGCGGCCATCGACCTGGCCGGCATCGTCGCCCACGTCACCCTGCTGGAGTTCGGCGAAAGCCTGCGCGCCGACGCGGTGCTGCAGCGCAAGCTGTTCAGCCTGCCCAACGTCACGGTGCTGAAGATGGCGCAGACCACCGAGGTCAAGGGCGACGGGCAGAAGGTCACCGGGCTGGTCTACAAGGACCGCCACACTGACGCGCTGCACGACGTCGAGCTGGAAGGCATCTTCGTGCAAATCGGCCTGCTGCCCAACAGCGAATGGCTCAAGGGTACCCTGGAGCTGTCGCGCTTCGGCGAGATCGTGGTCGACGCCAAGGGCCAGACCAGCCTGCCCGGCGTGTTCGCCGCCGGCGACGTGACCACGGTGCCGTACAAGCAGATCGTCATCGCGGTGGGCGAAGGCGCCAAGGCCTCGCTGTCGGCCTTCGACCACCTGATCCGCAGCAGCGCACCGGTGGTCTGAGGCGCCTGCCGCGCAATAAAAAAAGGGAGCAGCCTGACGGCCTGCTCCCTTGTTCATCCACAGCGTTGCGGCTTAGTCGCCGCCGTGCACCACGCAGCGGTTGCGCCCCTCGCGCTTGGCCTGGTACAGCGCCTGGTCGGCGCGCTTGAGCAGGCGCTCGTAGTCGGGGTGGCCGTCATGCACGGCCATGCCGATACTCACCGTGACCCGCAGTTCGCCGCCCTTCTGCAGCCGCAGGGTTTCGCTGGCGATGCGCTTGCGCAGCTTCTCGGCGATCTGCAGCGCCTTGCTCGCGTCGATGTCCACCAGCACCATGAGGAATTCCTCGCCGCCCAGGCGGAACGCGTAGTCGCCGCCGCGCGAGTTGCTCGCCAGCAACGTCGCGATCTGCTGCAGGACCTGGTCGCCGCCATCGTGGCCATGGCGGTCGTTGACCTGCTTGAAGTGGTCGACGTCAATCGCCAACACGCCGAAGCAGCTGCCTGATTGCCGGCTGTAGAGCACCTCCTTGCCCAGCACCACCGGCAGGAACTTGCGATTGAGCAGGCGCGTGAGCACGTCCCTGCCGGCTTCCAGGTCGCTGGCCTGTTCGAACAGGCTGTCGAGCAGGAACCTGATCGCGCGGGTCTGCTCGCGGATCTGGTGCAGCAGGTCCAGGCTGCCCTCCCCACTCGTCTCGCAGCCACCGCGCAGCTGCAACAGCGCACGATCGATGCCGGCGATGTAGTCGAGGATGCTGGCGCTCTCCGGTGAGCCCTGGAAGGCGTGCGAGGCCTTGTGGCGGAACCACAGGCCGAACTCGGAGCCGGCCAGCTGGGGCAGACCGACGGCGGTGTTGCCCACCGCCAGGTCGAACATCAGCTGGTTCTCCCAGTCCAGCAGCGCCGCACGCTGGCGCTCCTTCTCGACGCCGACGTTCTGCGAGACGGAGAACAGCCGGTAGGCCTCCTCGGCGCGCGAATTGCGGTCGTGGGACTGGGAAAAGGCGAAGCACATGATCTCGATCGCCAGGTCGATGACATCGGCGCCCAGGCGTGCGGCCTGGCGGCGCAGCGGTTCTTCCAGGCCGTGCTCCTCGAGCAGCTCGCGCAGGCGCTGTTTCAGCGCACGGGCGCCGCGCAGCACCAGGCTGACCGGGATCTCGATGCGCGCGTGGATCTCGCCGACCTTGCGCTGCTGCTCGACCACCTCGACGAAGCCGGCCGCGTCCGGCGCGCGGAACACATTGCAGACCCAGCGCTGCATCGACTGGCTGAGGCGGGTCTTGACCTGCTCATGGTTGAGGAACAGTGCCGATTGCGGGTCGGCCAGCATCTGCGCATAGAAATAGCGCGCCAGCTCGGCGCTCTGTCGTTCGGCCAGCTGGCGCAGCGCCTGAGCGGCGGCCAGCGGATAGGCCGCGCACAGGCGCTGCCATTCGCCGACCAGTTCTTCGTTGGATATCTGCATGGCGTGGCCTCGCATTGCGGCGGCAGGCCAGGCCTGCCGCGTTCGGTCAGTCGCGCAGGCGGGCGGCGGCCTCGAGTTCGGCTACCTGGGCGTTGATCCAGTCTTCGGCGCGCTGGTTGAGTTCGGCGATGGCGCGCGGGCCGTCGCTTTCGGCTTGCATGGGCGGGCCGATGACCACATCGATCACCCCGGGCCGCTTGCCCCAGCCGGCCTTGGGCCAGAACACCCCGGCGTTGTGGGCGATCGGCAGGACCGGCAGTCCGGCATTCACCGCCAGCGCCGTGCCGCCGCGGGAGAACTTGCCGGGCTGGCCGACCGGCACGCGGGTGCCCTCCGGGAAGATCAGTACCCAGATGCCCTGCTCCAGGCGTTCGTGGCCCTGCTTGGCGACCTGGCGCAGCGCCGCCTTGGGGTTGTCGCGATCGATGGCGATGGGCTTGAGCAGCATCATCGCCCAGCCGAAGAACGGCACGCGCAACAGCTCGCGCTTGAGGACCTGGGTCAACGGCTCGAAGTGGGCCGAGAGGAAGAAGGTCTCCCAGGTGCTCTGGTGCTTGGCGAGGATCACGCAGGGGCGCTCGGGCACGTGCTCCTGGCCGCGCACCGCGTAGCGGATGCCGAGGATGCTGCCGGCCAGCCAGACGGCGCAGCGGCACCAGGTCTGGATCACGAAGCGGTAGCGGCTGCGGAACGACAGCAGTGGCGCGACCAGCATGCTCACCAGGCACCAGACGAAGGCGCTCAGCGCCAGCAGGGTATAGAACAGCAGGATGCGAAGCGGATAGAGGGCGCTCATCGGGTGCTTCCGAGAAGATGGTCGACGACGGCGGCCAGGTCATCGAAGACCTGGGTGCCCGGCGGCAGCACGCCCTGCAGGGTGCGCTGGCCCTTGCCGGTGCGTACCAGGTAGGGCACGCCGCCGAGCACCAGGCCGGCATGCAGGTCGCGGTGGCTGTCACCCACCACCGGCACGCCCTTCAGATCGGCCAGGCCGTAGTGCTCGGCGATGCGGCGGAACAACCCGGGCAGCGGCTTGCGGCAGTCGCAGCCGTCATCCGGGCCGTGCGGGCAGTGCACGATCAGGTCGATGCGCCCGCCCGCCTCCATCGCCAGCTGCTGCATCTTCAGGTGCATGTCGCCGAGCGTGCTCAGGTCGAACTTGCCACGTGCCAGGCCCGACTGGTTGGTGGCCACCGCCACCGTCCAGCCGGCCTTGCACAGCCGCGCGATCGCCGCCATCGAGCCGGGGATGGGGATCCACTCGTCCACCGACTTGACGTACGCGTCGGAGTCCTCGTTGATGACCCCGTCGCGGTCCAGGACGATCAGCTTCAAGGGTTTAGCCAAGTGCGGAAATATCGGCGACACCAAGGAACAGTCCTCTCAACCGGGCCAGCAGGGCATAGCGATTGGCGCGAACCGAAGCGTCCTCGGCGTTGACCAGCACCGCTTCGAAGAAGGCATCCACCGGACCGCGCAGGTGCGCCAGGCGTTCCAGCGCCTCGCGGTACTGGCGGGCGGCGGCGAGTGGCTGTACCGCCTGCTCGGCCTGCTGGATCGCCGAGTACAGCGAGAACTCGGTGGCGTTGTCGAACCAGCGCGGCTCGACCGCTTCGGGCAGCCTGGCCTCGAACTTGGCCAGCAGGTTGGATACGCGCTTGTTGGCCGCGGCCAGCGCCTCGGCCTCGGGCAGCCGGCGGAACGCCTGCACCGCCTGCACGCGCTGGTCGAAGTCCAGCGCCGAGCCCGGCTGCACGGCACGCACCGCGAGGTAGGCGGCGGTGTCGATGCCCTCGTCCTCGTAGCGCGCGCGCAGGCGATCGAAGATGAATTCCAGCACCTGGTCGGCCAGACCCTGCTGCTTGACCCTGTCGCCGAACTGGCCGATGGCGACGTTCACCGCCTCGACCAGGTCGAGGTCGAGCTGCTTCTCGATGAGGATTCGCAGCACGCCGAGGGCGGCGCGACGCAGCGCGTAGGGGTCCTTGGAGCCGGTCGGTAGCATGCCGATGCCGAAGATGCCGACCAGGGTGTCGAGCTTGTCGGCCACCGCCACCGCGGCGCCGGTCAGCGTGCCCGGCAGCTCGGCGCCGGCGCCGCGCGGCATGTACTGCTCATTGAGCGCCAGCGCCACGTCCTCAGGCTCGCCCTCGTGCAGCGCGTAGTAGTAGCCGGCGATGCCCTGCATCTCGGGGAATTCGCCGACCATCTCGGTGGCCAGGTCGGCCTTGCACAGCAGGCCGGCACGCGAGGCGCGCGCCCGGTCGCCGCCGGTGCGTTCGGCGATCAGCCCGGCCAGGCGCGAGACGCGCTCGGCCTTGTCGAACACGGTGCCGAGCTGGGCCTGGAACACCACGTTCTTCAGCCGCTCGTTGAAGCGTTCCAGCGGCTGCTTCTTGTCCTGCTTGAAGAAGAACTCGGCGTCGGTCAGGCGCGGGCGCACCACCTTCTCGTTGCCGGCGACGATCTGCGCCGGGTCCTTCGACTCGATGTTGGCCACGGTGATGAAGCGCGGCAGCAGCTTGCCGTCGGCGTCGACCAGGCAGAAATACTTCTGGTTGTCCTGCATGGTGGCGATCAGCGCTTCCTGCGGTACCTCGAGGAAACGTTCCTCGAACGAGCAGACCAGCGGCACCGGCCATTCGACCAGCGCGGCCACTTCATCGAGCAGCGCCGGCGGCACGATGGCCGTGCCGTTCTGCTCGGCCGCCAGCTGCTCGACGCGCTTGGCGATCAGCTCGCGGCGCTCGGTGAAGTCGGCGATCACATGGGCGCCGCGCAGGTCTTCAAGGTAGCTGGAGGGCTTGGAGATATGCACCTGAGCCGGGCTGTGGAAGCGGTGGCCGCGCGATTCGCGACCGGCGCGCTGGGCGAGGATCTCGCAGTCGAGCACCTGCTCGCCGAACAGCATCACCAGCCACTGGGTCGGGCGGACGAACTCGTCCTTGCGTGCGGCCCAGCGCATGCGCTTGGGAATCGGCAGGTTGGCGAGCGAGGTCTCGACGATGCCCGGCAGCAGCTGGGCGGCCGGCTGGCCCTCGATGGTGCGGCTGAACTTGAGCTTCGGCCCGCTGCGGTCGATCTCGGCCAGGTCCACGCCGCACTTGCGGGCGAAGCCCAGGGCAGCCTGGGTCGGCTCGCCCTCGGCGTTGAACGCGGCCTGCAGCGGCGGGCCGTCGAGGTTGACGCTGCGATCCGGCTGCTGGGTCGCCAGCTGCTCGACCAATACCGCCAGGCGGCGTGGCGCGGCGAAGACCCGGGCGCCGGCATAGCCGAGACCGGCGTCCTTCAGGCCCTTCTCGATACCGGCGAGGAAGGCATCGCCCAGGCTTTTGAGCGCCTTGGGCGGCAGCTCTTCGGTACCCAGTTCGACCAGAAAATCCAATGCACTCATTCTTGAGCCTCCAGCTTGGCCAGCACTTCGTCACGCAGTTCGGGAGTCGCCATCGGGAAACCGAGACGGGCCCGGGCCAGCAGGTAGCTCTGGGCGATCGAGCGCGCCAGGCTGCGCACGCGCAGGATGTACTGCTGGCGCGCGGTCACCGAGATGGCGCGGCGCGCGTCGAGCAGGTTGAAGGTGTGCGAGGCCTTGACCACCATTTCGTAGGCCGGCAGCGGCAACTCCAGGCCCATCAGCCGGTTGGCTTCGCTCTCGTAGAAATCGAACAGTTCGAACAGCTTGTCGACGTTGGCGTGCTCGAAGTTGTAGGTCGACTGCTCCACCTCGTTCTGGTGGAACACGTCGCCATAGGTCACGGTGCCGAACGGGCCGTCGGCCCAGATCAGGTCGTACACCGAGTCGACGCCCTGCAGGTACATGGCCAGGCGCTCGAGGCCGTAGGTGATCTCGCCGGTGACCGGGTAGCACTCGACGCCGCCGACCTGCTGGAAGTAGGTGAACTGGGTGACTTCCATGCCGTTGAGCCAGACTTCCCAGCCCAGGCCCCAGGCGCCGAGGGTCGGCGATTCCCAGTTGTCCTCGACGAAGCGCACGTCGTGCACGCTGGTGTCGACGCCGATGCGGCGCAGCGACTCGAGGTAGAGGTCCTGGATGTTGTCCGGGTTGGGCTTCAACACCACCTGGAACTGGTAGTAGTGCTGCAGGCGGTTGGGGTTCTCGCCGTAGCGGCCGTCGGCCGGGCGGCGCGAGGGCTGGACGTAGGCGGCGTTCCAGGTCTCCGGACCGATGGCGCGCAGGAAGGTGGCGGTGTGGAAGGTACCGGCGCCCATTTCCATGTCGTAGGGCTGCAGAACCACGCAACCCTGCTCGGCCCAGTAGCTCTGCAGGGCGAGGATCAGGTCTTGGAAGGTGCGCACGGCAGGCGTAGTCTGGCTCAAAATTTCACCTGTGCTGGGCTTCGACAGAAAGCCTCGAAGTATACCCGCGGCCCGCCTGTGGTTGCGATTGTTTCGGCCCGCCTGGCCGGCCGCCTGCGATGCGAGGAAAGCATGCCCCGTTGCGCCTGGTGCAGCGACGATCCGCTGTACATCCGCTACCACGACGAGGAATGGGGCGTGCCCACGCGTGACCCGCAGGTGCTCTTCGAATTCCTCCTGCTCGAGGGCTTCCAGGCCGGCCTGTCGTGGATCACCGTGCTGCGCAAGCGCGAGCGCTACCGGCAGGTGCTGTTCGGCTTCGATGCCGCGCGCCTGGCGAGCATGAGCGATGCCGAGATCGACGCGCTCATGCAGGATCCGGGCATCATCCGCAACCGCCGCAAGCTCGAGGCGGCGCGCAGCAACGCCCGGGCCTGGCTGGCCCTGGAGGACCCGGCGGCCTTCCTCTGGGCATTCGTCGACGGCCGGCCGCAGATCAACCGCTTCGCGCGCATCGATCAGGTGCCGGCCGTCTCCACCGAAGCCGCGGCCATGAGCAAGGCGCTCAAGCGCGCCGGCTTCAGCTTCGTCGGCCCGACCATCTGCTACGCCTACATGCAGGCCTGCGGGATGGTCATGGATCATCTGCTCGACTGCGAGCGGCATGCGGACCTCGCCAGGCCCGATGGCGACGACGTGCCGCGGGCCGGTCGCGCACCGGGTGCAAGCGGGTAAACTAGCGCTTTTGTTCGGGAGTCCGGCGTGGAAAAACTCAAAGGTGCCGTGGTGGTCTGGGTGCTGCGGCTGGTGGCACTGCTGCCCTGGCCGCTGGTGCAGGCGCTCGGCGCGGCGATCGGCTGGCTGATGTGGAAGCTGCCCAATCGCTCGCGCGAGGTGGCACGGATCAACCTCGGCAAGTGCTTTCCCGATCTCGACGAACAGGCCCGCGAGCGCCTGCTGGGCAAGAGCCTCAAGGGCATCGGCAAGACCTTCACCGAGAGTGCCTGCGCCTGGATCTGGCCGGCGGACAAGACCCTCGCCCTGGTCAAGCAGGTCGAGGGGCTGGAGGTGCTGGAGCAGGCGCTGGCCTCGGGCAAGGGCGTGGTCGGCATCACCAGCCACCTGGGCAACTGGGAAGTGCTCAACCACTTCTACTGCGCGCAGTGCAAGCCGATCATCTTCTATCGCCGGCCCAAGCTGAAGGCGGTGGACGAGCTGCTGCAGCGCCAGCGCGTGCAACTGGGCAACCGCGTCGCGCCCTCGACCCGCGAGGGCATCCTCAGCGTGATCAAGGAAGTGCGCCGCGGCGGCGCCGTGGGCATTCCCGCCGACCCCGAGCCCAGCGAAGGCAGCGGCCTGTTCGTGCCCTTCCTCGCCATCCAGGCGCTGACCAGCAAGTTCGTCCCCGGCATGCTGGCCGGCGGCAAGGCGGTCGGCGTGTTCCTGCATGCCGTGCGCCTGGAGGATGGCTCGGGCTACCGGGTGATCCTCGAGGCCGCGCCCGAGGGCATGTACAGCGAGGACGCCGAGACCGGCGTGGCGGCCATGAGCGCGATGATCGAGAAGTACGTGCGTGCCTACCCGACGCAGTACATGTGGACCATGAAGCGCTTCAAGAAGCGCCCGCCCGGCGAGCCGCGCTGGTACTGAGCGCCGCTGGCAGAACAACAACAAGGACGTCCAGCATGAGCAACCAGCGCCAGCATCCGCGAACCCCGCTCAGGGCGCGCATCCTGATCCGTCACGAATCCTTCGGCGAGCTGCTCGGGCAGACCCGCGACCTGTCCGACGCTGGCGTCTATGTCCACCATCCGCAACTGGCCGGCCTGGCGCCCGGGGCGATCGTCAGCGGCCAGCTGCAGGACCTGCCGATCCCCGCGCCGGTGCTGCGCCTGCGGGTCACTCGGGTGGATGAGGAGGGTGCCGGCCTGAGCTTCGTCGACGACCCGCTCAATCCGGCGTGAGCCGGCCGAGGCGCTTGAGGAACACGCTCATCTCGCGCTCGGCCTGCTTGTCGCCCTGCGCCGCGGCGGTGGCGATGCCCTGCTCCCAGGCCTGGCGGGCACCCTCGACGTCGCCGGCGGCCTGCAAGGCCTTGCCCAGCAGCTTCCACGCCGCCGAGTAGCGTGGGTTGAGCTCCACGCAGCGGCGCAGGTGCTCGGCCGCCCGGCCCGGCTGATCGGCATCCAGGTAACCCTTGCCCAGGCCCAGGCGCAGCATGGGGTTGTCGATGCCCTGGGCGAGCATTTTTTCCAGTGATTCGAGCATGGCGCACCTGCAATCTGGCTCGGCGAGCCTTCACTTTAGTGAAAAGCGCAGCGCCGGCAAACAGGCAGGCTGCGCCTCGCCGTCGCGTCAGTGGGCTTCGTTGACCGCGCTGAGGAACTCGCGGGTGCGCTCCTGCTGCGGATCGCCGAACAACGCTTCCGGCGTGCCCTGCTCGTGGATGCGGCCCTGGTGGAAGAAGCACACGCGATCGGCGAACTCGCGGGCGAAGCCCATCTGGTGGGTCACCATCAGCATGGTCAGGTTGTGTGCGTCACCGAGGCGGCGGATCACGTTGAGCACCTCGCCGCAGAGTTCCGGGTCGAGCGCCGAGGTCACCTCGTCGAACAGCATCACCTGCGGGCGCATCGCCAGCGCCCGGGCGATCGCCACGCGCTGCTGCTGGCCGCCGGAGAGCTGCGCCGGGAAGTGCTCGAGCTTGTCTTGCAGGCCGACCATCGCCAGCAGCTCCTCGGCGCGTTCGCGGGCCTCGGCCTTGGGCAGGCCGAGCACCTGCACCGGCGCCTCCATCACGTTGTGCAGCGCATCCATGTGCGGGAACAGGTTGAAGCTCTGGAACACCATGCCGACCTTGCCGCGCATGCGCCGCAGATGACGGCTGCTGGCGCGTACCAGCGCACCGTCCGGCCCGGACATGTGGGTCAGCGGCTCGCCGTCGACCTCGATCACGCCGTCGTCGATGTCCTCGAGCGTCATCAGCACGCGCAGCAGGGTGGACTTGCCCGAGCCGCTGGGGCCGATGATGGCGACCTTCTCGCCGGGGGCGACGTCCAGGTCGAGCTGGTCGAGCACGGTCAGCTCGCCGTAGCGCTTGGTCACGCCGGCGAAGCGCACCATCGGCTGCGCTGCGGGGGCGGCGAGTGGCATCTGCGGGGCGGTGTTCATCGGACAGGCTCCATTCGTTGTTCCAGGCGGCGCACGAACCAGGCGAGGCCGAGGCTGAGGATGAGGAAGAACAGGCCGACCAGGGTGATCGGCTCCAGGTAGCGGAAGCTCTCCGAGCCGATGTTCTTGGCCCGCTGCATGATTTCCACCACGGTGATCGCCGACAGCACCGGCGTGTCCTTGAGTATCGAGATCAGGTAGTTGCCCAGCGCCGGCAGCACCGGACGCAGCGCCTGCGGCAGGATGACGTCGCGGTAGGCGGTCCAGGGCCGCATGTTCAGCGCGGTGACGGCTTCCCACTGCGCGCGTGGCACGGCATCCAGGCCGGCGCGGTAGACCTCGGCGGTGTAGCAGGCGTAGTGCACGGCGATGCCGAGGATGCCCGCCTGCAGGGCACTGAGCTGGAAGCCGTAGTTGGGCAGCACGTAGAACAGGAAGTACACCTGGATCAGCAGCGGTGTGCTGCGGATGAACTCGATCAGCCCGGCGATCGGCCAGGCCAGCCAACGCAGGCGGCTGCGGCGGCCGAGGGCGAGGAACAGGCCGAGCACCACGGCGATGGCGAAGCCGGCCAGGGCGATGCCCAGGGTCGCGAGCGAGGCGTCGAGCAGGCGCGGCAGGATCTGCCAGGCGAAGGTCCAGTCGAAGAAGCTCATGCCAGCCCTCCCCGCGCCTGTCCGCGCGCCAGGCGTCGCTGCAGCAGGCGCATCAGCGCGTTGATCAGCTGCGCCAGGACGAAGTAGATCAGCAGCGCCGCGCCGAAGATCTCCAGGGTCATCAGCGTCGCCTGGTCCAGCTGGCGGGCGCGGAAGGCCAGGTCGG
This sequence comes from Pseudomonas oligotrophica, assembly GCF_021726475.1. GTDB lineage: Bacteria > Pseudomonadota > Gammaproteobacteria > Pseudomonadales > Pseudomonadaceae > Stutzerimonas > Stutzerimonas oligotrophica. The sequence continues at coordinate 240,793 of NZ_JAKJRU010000001.1, read as the reverse complement.
AGAGAGTGATCAGCGACACCAGCGAGGTGTTCTTCAGCAGCTCGATCAGCAGGTTGGTACCCGGCGGAATGGCTGCCAGCAGCGCCTGCGGCAGGATGATGCGGCGAAAGCGTGTGGCTGGCGGCATGTTCAGCGCCTGGCAGGCCTCGTGCTGGCCGGGGTTGACCGAGCGGATCGCGCCGCGCAGCACCTCGGCACCGTAGGCGCCGATGTTCAGGCCCAGGCCGAGCACCGCCACGGCGAAGGCGCTCAGTTCCACCTCGAAGGGCGGCATCGGCAGCACGAAATACAGCCAGAACAGCTGCACGAGCAGCGACGAGCCGCGGAAGACCTCGATGTAGGCGGTCGCCAGCCAGCGCAGCGGGGCGACCGGCGAGAGCCGCCCGAAGGCGCCGACGAGGGCACAGAGGATCGCCAGCAGCGAGCCCCAGAAGGTGACCTTCACGGTCACCCAGGTGCCTTCCAGCAGCAGGGGAAGGAGTTCGATCATGACCGGGTTCCGGTAGTGGGCGGTCCGGGCCGCGTCGCGCGCCCGCGGGAATGGGCGGGGACTCGGCTGGCGGGCGGCCGCTTGCAGGACGGGGCGCCGTCGCTGGCGCCCCGGCGGTTCAGCCGGCGCAGAGCTGTTCGGCAGTCTTGTCCGGCAGGTTGGAGCGGTCGAAGCCGAAGGCCTTCACGGTCTCCAGGTGCTCGTCGCTGCCCAGCCACTGCTTGAGCTCGGCGTTGACCGCGTCGCGCAGGGCGGCGTCCTGCGGGCGGAAGGCCAGCGCGCCGTAGCCGGCGCGCGCCGGGTCGTCCTGGAAGTCGGCGATGGCCTCGACCTGGCCGCCGGCCTTGTCGGCCAGGCCGCGCATGGTCAGCTGGGTACCGATCGCGGCATCGGCGCGCCCGGTGCGCACGGCCTGCAGCTGCGAGGTGGTGTCGGGGACCTGGAGGATCTGTGAATCCTTGATGCCGGCCTTGCGCGCATAGCCGAGGTTCACGGTGCCGGACATGATGGCGATCTTCACCGCCGGGTCCCTGGCGATGTCCTCGTAGCTGCGCAGGCCCTTGGGGTTGCCTTCGGCGACCAGCAGGGTGTCGAGCAGGCGGTAGTGCGGGTCGGTGAAGATCACCTGCTTGCAGCGCTCGGGGGTGATGTACATGCCGGCGGCGATGAGGTCGAAGCGGCCGGCGCGCAGGCCCGGAATCAGCGAACCCCACTCGGTCAGGACCGGCTTGATGGTCTCGACACCCATGCGTTCGAAGAGCTTCTTCACGATCTCCGGCGATTCGCCGGTGACCTTGCCGTCGAGTGCGGTGTAGGCGAAGGGGGTTTCGTTGGCGTAGCCGATGCGGACCCGGCTGTCCTGCTTGATGTCTTCCAGGGTATCGGCCTGGCTCTGGCTGCCGATCAGGATGCTCGCCAGGGCGCTGCAACCGATCAGGAACCGGCGGGTGTTTGACGGGATGGTGCTGATCCTCATGGGAAGTTCTCCTGTTCCTTGTAGAGACCCGCGAGCGGATCGTTATTCGTAGGAGGCGCTGTCTTAAGGGGGGACGAGCTGGAAAGAGAGACCTTCCGTATATGGAAAAGGTGCCTTCCTTCCGACCGTTCGATAGCTTTGGATAATCGTTGGCGACGGTGATGGCCTCGCGAATGTCCTTCGGCAGGGTACAAAAAACGAACCGAGATGGGAAATCGCGTGGTCAATTGAGGCGATCGGATGCGATTGGCTTGAATGCCGCCAAGCGGCGGCCGAGCGCTGGGGCAGGCTGATCGATTGAAGGAATTAAACGATGGCGGTGGGCGGTGGATGGCACCGCCCGCCGCTAGGCAGGCCCCGGACGTCAGCCCGGGGCGTGGCGGTGGCGCGCAGAAGGGATCAGAAGAAGGTCAGGCCGGCCTGGAACAGCCGTTCGACGTCGCGGATGTGGCGCTTGTCGGTGAGGAACAGGATCACGTGGTCGCCAGACTCGATCAGGGTGTCGTCGTGGGCGATCAGCACCTCTTCGGCACGGATCACCGCGCCGATGGTGGTGCCCGGCGGCAGGGCGACCTTGCCGATGGCGCGGCCGACCACCTTGCTCGAGCGGGCATCGCCGTGGGCGACCACCTCGATGGCCTCGGCCGCGCCGCGGCGCAGCGAGTGCGCGCTGACGATGTCGCCGCGGCGCACGTGGGTCAGCAGCGTGCCGATGGTGGCCAGCTGCGGGCTGATGGCGATGTCGATCTCGCCGCCCTGTACCAGGTCGACGTAGGCCGGGTTGTTGATGATGCACATCACCTTGCGCGCGCCGAGGCGCTTGGCCAGCAGCGACGACATGATGTTGGCCTCGTCGTCGTTGGTCAGGGCGAGGAACACGTCCGCCTCGTTGATGTTTTCCTCCTCCAGCAGGGCGCGGTCCGAAGCGCTGCCCTGCAGGATGATGGTGCTGTCCAGGGTGTCGGACAGGTAGCGGCAGCGCGCCGGGTTCATCTCGATGATCTTGACCTGGTAGCGGCTCTCGATGGCCTCGGCCAGGCGCTCGCCGATGTGGCCGCCGCCGGCGATGACGATGCGCTTGTAGTTCTCGTCGAGCCGGCGCATCTCGCTCATCACTGCCCGGATGTGCCCACGCGCGGCAATGAAGAACACCTCGTCGTCGGCCTCGATCACCGTATCGCCCTGCGGCAGGATCGGGTGGTTGCGGCGGAAGATCGCGGCGACGCGGGTGTCCACGTTCGGCATGTGGTGGCGCAGCTGGCGCAGTTCCTGGCCGACCAGCGGGCCGCCGTAGTAGGCGCGCACGGCCACCAGCTGGGCCTTGCCACCGGCGAAGTCGATCACCTGCAGCGAGCCGGGGTGCTCGATCAGCCGCTTGATGTAGTTGGTCACCACCTGCTCCGGGCTGATCAGCACGTCCACCGGGATGGCTTCGTTCTGGAACAGCCCCGAATGCACCAGGTAGGCCGCCTCGCGCACGCGGGCGATCTTGGTCGGCGTGTGGAACAGGCTGTAGGCGACCTGGCAGGCGACCATGTTGGTCTCGTCGCTGTTGGTCACCGCCACCAGCATGTCGGCGTCGTCGGCGCCGGCCTGGCGCAGCACGGTGGGAAAGGAGCCGCGGCCGACCACGGTACGGATGTCCAGGCGATCGCCCAGGTCGCGCAGGCGGTCGCCATCGGTGTCGACCACGGTGATGTCGTTGGCCTCGCTGGCCAGGTGTTCGGCCAGGGTGCCGCCGACCTGGCCGGCACCGAGAATGATGATCTTCAAGACTGGACTCCCGAAACGGCGTTATCGCCTGCCTCGCCGCGTGGCTGCGCGGCGATCTTGATCAGTTTGGCGTAGTAGAAGCCATCGTGCCCGTCCGCCTGCGGCAGCAGCTGCCGGCCATGCGCCTGCGGCACGCCGAAGCCAGGCGGCAGCGCCAGCTCGCGGGCGCCGGGGGTGCGCGCGAGGAAGGCGCCGATCACCTCGCGGTTCTCGGTCGGCAGCACCGAGCAGGTGGCGTAGAGCAGCACGCCGCCGACCTCCAGGGTCGGCCACAGTGCATCGAGCATCTCGCCCTGCAGCGCGGCCAGCGCCGGGATGTCGTCGGCCTGGCGGGTCAGCTTGATGTCCGGGTGGCGACGAATCACCCCGGTGGCCGAGCAGGGAGCATCGAGCAGGATGCGCTGGAACGGCCGGCCGTCCCACCACTGCGCCGTGGCACGGGCGTCGGCGACGACCAGGTCGGCGCCGAGCTGCAGGCGCTCGAGGTTCTCGCGCACCCGCGCCAGGCGCTTGGGCTCGAGGTCCAGGGCGAGCAGCCCGGCCAGCCGTGGCTCGCGCTCGAGTAGGTGGCAGGTCTTGCCGCCCGGCGCGCAGCAGGCGTCCAGTACGCGCTGGCCGGGCGCCAGGTCGAGCAGCGCGGCGGCCAGCTGGGCGGCCTCGTCCTGCACGCTGACCCGCCCTTCGGCGAAGCCCGGCAGCTGCTGCACGTCGCAGGGGCTGGCCAGGCGGATGCCGTCCTCGCTGAACGGGCAGGCGAAGGCCTCGATGCCGGCGGCCTGCAGCTCGGCGAGATACTGGTCGCGGCTGGCCTGGCGATGATTGACCCGCAGCATCAGCGGCGGGTGCGCGTTATTCGCCGCGCAGATGGCTTCCCAGTGCTCGGGCCAGTGCGCCTTGAGCGCCTTCTGCAGCCAGCGCGGGTGGGCGACGCGGATCACCGGGTCGTGTTCCAGTTCGGCCAGCAGCGCCTCGCCCTCGCGCTGGGCCCGGCGCAGCACGGCATTGAGCAGGCCCTTGGCCCAGGGCTTCTTCAGCTTGTCGACGCAGCCGACGGTCTCGCCGATGGCCGCATGCGCCGGGATGCGCGTGTAGAGCAGCTGGTAGAGGCCGACCAGCAGCAGCGCCTCGACGTCGCGGTCGGCGGCCTTGAACGGTTTCTGCAGCAGCGCATTGGCCAGGCCGGCCAGGCGCGGCTGCCAGCGCGCGGTGCCGAAGGCCAGTTCCTGGGTCAGGCCGCGGTCGCGAGCGTCCACCTTGCCGAGCACCTCGGGCAGGCTGCTGCCCAGCGATGCCTTGCCGCCGAGCACCGCCGCCAGCGCGCGGGCCGCCGCCAGGCGTGGGTTCATCGGCCGAGCACCAGGCCGGGCGCGAACTGCTCGCGGCGGCTGTTGTACAGGTCGGCGAAGTCCAGCGGCTTGCCGCCGGGCAGTTGCAGGCGGGTCAGCGTCAGCGCGCCCTCGCCACAGGCGACGGTCAGCCCTTCCTTGCCGGCGGCGAGGATCAGCCCGGGCTCGCCCTGCCCTTCGCCGAGGCGCGCGGCATGGAGCTTCAGCGTTTCGCCGGCCAGCGTGCTATGGCAGATCGGCCAGGGGTGGAAGGCGCGCACCAGCAGCTCCAGCTCGAGCGCCGGGCGCGTCCAGTCGATGCGCGCCTCGTCCTTGCTCAGCTTGTGCGCGTAGGTGGCCAGGCTGTCGTCCTGCACCTCGCCGCGCAGCTCGCCGGCCGCCAGCCTGCCCACGGCCTCGACCACCGCCTGGGAACCGAGCACGGCCAGGCGATCGTGCAGGCTGCCGCCGGTGTCTTCGGCGCTGATCGGCGTGCCGACCTTGAGCAGCATCGGCCCGGTGTCCAGCCCCGCCTCCATCTGCATCACGGTGACGCCGCTCTCGCGGTCGCCGGCCTCGATCGCGCGCTGGATCGGCGCGGCACCGCGCCAGCGCGGCAGCAGCGAGGCATGGCTGTTGATGCAGCCCAGCCGCGGGATGTCGAGTACCGCCTGCGGCAGGATCAGGCCATAGGCGACCACCACCATCAGGTCCGGCTGCAGCGCGGCCAGCTCGGCCTGGGCCGCCGGCTCACGCAGGGTCGGCGGCTGCAGCACGGGGATGTCGTGCTGCAGGGCGAGCTGCTTGACCGGGCTGGGTGCAAGCTTCTGCCCGCGCCCGGCGGGGCGGTCCGGCTGGGTGTACACGGCGACCACCTCGCGGCCGGCCTGCAGCAGGGCCTGGAGGTGCTGGGCGGCGAATTCGGGAGTGCCGGCAAAGACGATACGCATGGGGGACTCGCTACGAAAAAGGCTTGCCGGAGCAAGCCTTTTGGCTGATTCAGGGGGGCGGTCAGGCCTGCTGCCGGTGCAGCTTTTCCAGCTTTTTCTTGATCCGATCGCGCTTGAGACTGGAAAGATAGTCGACGAACAGCTTGCCGTTGAGGTGATCGCACTCGTGCTGGATGCACACCGCCAGCAGGCCCTCGGCGATCAGCTCGTAGGGCTGGCCATCGCGATCCAGCGCCTTGACCTTCACCTTCTGCGGCCGGTCGACGTTCTCGTAGAAGCCCGGCACCGAGAGGCAGCCCTCCTGGTACTGGTCCATCTCGTCGGTCAGCGGCTCGAACTCGGGGTTGATGAAGACCCGCGGCTCGGACTTGTCCTCGGACAGGTCCATGACCACCACGCGCTTGTGCACATTGACCTGCGTCGCCGCCAAGCCGATGCCCGGGGCGTCGTACATGGTCTCGAACATGTCGTCGATCAGCTGGCGGAGGGCGTCGTCCACCGCCTCCACCGGCTTGGCGATGGTGCGCAGCCGCGGATCGGGAAACTCAAGGATGTTCAGAATGGCCATATGCGTTTGTGATGCACTTATGGAATAAAGTCAAAAGCCGCTGATAAGATGCCCGGCAGCTTCGGAACCGGCTAGACGCCGCGTTCTACAAGGGTTTGCGGCGCTGGGCGCCTCAGGCGAAGGCACATCATAAAGGGATTCACCATATGAGGAAATCACTACTCGCCCTGCTGCTGGTGGCCGCCAGCGGGCTCGCCCAGGCCGACGTCCAGCTCAAGGAAGGCTATCCGCAGCGCTATACGGTAGTGAAAGGCGATACCCTCTGGGACATCTCCGCGCGCTTTCTGCGCCAGCCCTGGAAGTGGCCGGAACTCTGGCACGCCAACCCGCAGATCGACAATCCGCACCTGATCTACCCCGGCGACAGCCTGAGCCTGGTCTACGTCGATGGCCAGCCACGGCTGATGCTCAACCGTGGCGCCAGCCGCGGCACCATCAAGCTGTCGCCGGGCGTGCGCACCACGCCGATGGCCGAGGCCATCCCGACCATCCCGCTGGAGGCGATCAACAGCTTCCTGCTGAGCAACCGCATCATCGATTCGCAGGAAGAGTTCCTGGCTGCGCCCTACATCGTCGCCGGCAACGCCGAGCGGGTGATCAGCGGCGCCGGCGACCGCATCTACGGGCGCGGCGACTTCTCCGCCGAGATTCCGGTCTACGGCATCTTCCGCCAGGGCAAGAGCTACACCGACCCCAATACCGGCGAGTTCCTCGGCATCAATGCCGATGACGTCGGCACCGTCGAGGTCCAGCAGACCGAAGGCGACATCGCCACGCTGGAACTGACCCGCACCACCCAGGAAGCGCGCATCGGCGACCGCCTGTTCGCCAGCGAGGAGCGCGCGGTCAACTCCACCTTCATGCCGAGCGCGCCGGCCAGCGAGATCGACGGCCTGATCATCGACGTGCCGCGCGGCGTCACGCAGATCGGCCAGCTCGACGTGGTGACCCTGAACAAGGGGGCGCGCGACGGCCTCGCCGAGGGCAACGTGCTCGCCGTGTACAAGACCGGCGAGACGGTGCGCGACCGGGTGACCGGCGAGAACGTCAAGGTTCCCGACGAGCGTGCCGGCCTGCTCATGGTGTTCCGCACCTACGACAAGCTCAGCTACGGCCTGGTGTTGCAGGCCACCCGCTCACTGGCGGTGAACGACAAGCTGCGCAACCCCTGATGGTCCCGAGCCCCGCCGATGCGGGGCTCGCTGTTTCTGCATGACGGCGCGCGGATGCGCCGCCCCGGACAAGGAATGTCCCGCCATGAACCGCATTTCCCCCGCCGAACTCGAGGCGCGCCTGCGCCTTCACCTGCTTCCCGAACTCGGCCCGCGGCGCCTGCAGCGCCTGCTCAGTGCCTTCCCTGACGCCTGCTCGGCGCTGAGCGCGCCGGCCGCCGCCTGGCGCTCGCTGGGCCTGCCGGCCAGCTGTGCCGAACCGCGGCGCAGCGCCGGGATTCGCGAGCGGGCCGGCGCCGCCCTCGCCTGGCTGGAGCAGCCGCATCGGCACCTGCTGGCCTGGGACGACCCGCGCTACCCGGCCCTGCTCGCCGAACTGCCGGATGCGCCGCCGCTGCTGTTCGTCGAGGGCGACCCCGCGCTGCTGGAAACGCCGCAGCTGGCCATGGTCGGCAGCCGGCGGGCCTCGCGCCCTGGCCTGGACAATGCCGCGGCGTTCGCCCGTAGCCTGGCCGGTGCCGGCTTCAGCATCACCAGCGGGCTGGCGCTGGGGATCGACGGCGCGGCCCACCAGGGCGCGCTGGATGCCGGCGGCAAGACGGTCGCCGTGCTCGGTACCGGGCTGCAGCGGCTGTATCCGCGCCGCCATCTGCGCCTGGCCGAGGCCATCATCGCGGGCGGTGGCGCGCTGGTCTCGGAACTGCCGCTGGATTGCGCCCCGCAGGCCAGCAACTTTCCGCGGCGCAACCGCATCATCAGCGGCCTGTCGCTCGGCGTGCTGGTGGTCGAGGCCAGCCCCTCCAGCGGCTCGCTGATCACGGCCCGGCTGGCCGCCGAACAGGGCCGCGAGGTCTATGCCATCCCTGGCTCGATCCACCATCCCGGGGCGCGCGGCTGCCACCAGCTGATCCGTGACGGCGCGACCCTGGTGGAAAGCGTCGAGGACGTGCTGCAGGGCCTGCGTGGCTGGCAGCAGCTCGCCCCGGCCGCGCCGCCGAGCAGCGCCGGTGCGGCCGCAGCGCATCCGCTGCTGCGCCAGCTGCTGGCCGGCGCCCTGAGCAGCGAGGCGCTGGCCGTGGCCGTCGACCGGCCGCTGGCCGAGGTGCTGGCGCAGCTGACCGAACTGGAGATCGAGGGCCGGGTCGGCAACGACAACGGCCTCTGGTCGGCGCGCATCGGCTGAGGCTGAGGCTGCGGCCGCTGGCCGGCTTGGCTAAACTGCGGCGATTTTTTTCCGTCCGGGGGTCGTGATGACAGGCGAGTGGCGTTTGCAGCAGGTGGCGCGTGTGGTCCGGCAGGGCGGCGTGATCGCCTATCCGACCGAAGCGGTGTGGGGGCTGGGTTGCGATCCGTGGGACCGCGAGGCGGTCTACCGCCTGCTCGAACTCAAGGACCGCCCGGTGGACAAGGGCCTGATCCTGGTTGCCGACTGCATGGAGCGCTTCGACTTCCTGCTGGATGACCTGCCGCGCAGCTGGCGCGAGCGCCTGGCACGCAGCTGGCCGGGGCCCAACACCTGGCTGGTGCCGCACCAGGACCGCCTGCCGCAGTGGATCACCGGGCGCCACGACAGCGTCGCGCTGCGCGTGACCGATCATCCGCTGGTGGCGCGCCTGTGCGCACTCACCGGGCCGCTGGTGTCCACCTCGGCCAACCCGGCCGGCCGGCCGGCGGCGCGTTCGGCGTTGCGCGTGCGGCAGTATTTCGGCGATCAGCTGGACCACATCTTCTGCGGGCCGCTGGGCGGGCAGCGCAACCCCAGCACCATCCGCGACCTGCGCAGCGGGCAGCTGATCAGGGCCAGCTAGCGGCAGGCGCGGGAGGCTGGCCGGCGATCGGCGCGCCGCCCGCCCGCCTTCAGGGCAGCAGCACCGTCGAGCCGACCGTGGCGCGGCCGGCCAGCTGGCGCTGGGCCTCGGCGGCTTCGGCGAGCGGGTAGCGCTGGCCGATCTCGACCTGGATCCGGCCGCTGGTGATCATCTCGAACAGCTCGTCGGCCATCATCTGCAGGCGCTCGGGGGTGTCGGCGTAGCCGGCCAGGGTCGGCCGGGTGACGAACAGCGAGCCCTTCTGCGCGAGGATGCCGAGGTTGACCCCGGCGACCGGCCCGGAGGCATTGCCGAAACTGACCAGCAGGCCGCGCGGCGCGACGCAGTCCAGCGAGATCTCCCAAGTGTCCTTGCCGACCGAGTCGTAGACCACCGGGCACTTCCTGCCCTCGGTCAGCTCCAGCACCCGCTGCACCACGTCCTCGCGGCTGCGGTCGATGGTCGCCCAGGCGCCCAGGGCCTTGGCCCGCTCGGCCTTTTCCGCCGAGCCGACCACGCCGATCAGGCGGGCGCCCAAGGCCTTGGCCCACTGGCAGGCGATCGAGCCGACGCCACCGGCGGCGGCGTGGAACAGCAGCGTCTCGCCGGCCTGCAGCGGATGGATCTGGCGCAGCAGGTACTGGCTGGTCAGGCCCTTGAGCATCACCGCCGCGGCCTGCTCGTAGCTGATCGCCTCCGGCAGCCGCACCAGGTAGCGTGCCGGCAGGCAATGGTGCTCGCCATAGGCGCCCAGCGGCCCGGTGGCATAGGCGACGCGATCGCCCACGCGGACGCTGTCGACGCCCTCGCCCACCGCCTCGACCACGCCGGCGGCCTCGTTGCCCAGGCCCGACGGCAGCGCCGGCGGCACGTAGAGGCCGGTGCGGAAGTAGGTGTCGATGAAGTTCAGGCCGATGGCGTGGTTGCGGACCAGCACCTCGCCGGCGCCCGGCCTGGGCGGCTCGACGTCGACCAGCTCGAGGACTTCCGGCCCGCCGTGCCGGCTGAATTGGATGCGCTTGCTCATGTCGACTCCGAAGGACTGGGTGAGCGGCTATCCAACCTGCCCGGGCCTGCTTTCGTCAATCTTTCGGGTGCTATGCTTGCCGGCCGATCCGCCTCCGCCCGTCCGGCACCCGCCGTGGCCGGCGCCCTTGCCATGGGAAACCTGCCGTGAACGAACAGATCGACGCCGTCAAAGCCTATCTGCTGGACCTGCAGGAGCGCATCTGCGCCGCGCTGGAGGCCGAGGACGGCTCGGCGCGCTTCGCCGAGGACGCCTGGACCCGCCCGGCCGGCGGTGGCGGGCGCACCCGGGTGATCGAGAACGGCACGCTGATCGAGAAGGGCGGCGTGAACTTCTCCCATGTCTTCGGCGCCGGCCTGCCGCCGTCGGCCAGCGCCCACCGCCCGGAGTTGGCCGGACGCGGCTTCCAGGCGCTCGGCGTGTCGCTGGTGATCCACCCGCAGAACCCCTACGTGCCGACCTCGCACGCCAACGTGCGCTTCTTCATGGCCGAGAAGGAGGGCGAGCCGCCGGTCTGGTGGTTCGGCGGCGGCTTCGACCTGACGCCCTATTACGGCTTCGACGAGGACTGCGTGCACTGGCACCGGGTGGCACGCGACGCCTGCGCGCCGTTCGGCGCCGAGGTCTACCCGCGCTTCAAGCAGTGGTGCGACCGCTACTTCTACCTCAAGCACCGCGCCGAGCCGCGCGGCATCGGCGGGCTGTTCTTCGACGATCTCAACCAATGGGACTTCGACACCAGCTTCGCCTTCATGCGCGCGGTCGGCGATGCCTACCTCACGGCCTACCTGCCGATCGTGCAGCGCCGCAAGGCGATGCCCTACGGCGAGCGCGAGCGCGAGTTCCAGCAGCTGCGCCGCGGCCGCTACGTCGAGTACAACCTGGTCTACGACCGCGGCACGCTGTTCGGCCTGCAGTCGGGCGGGCGTACCGAGTCGATCCTCATGTCGCTGCCGCCGCTGGTGCGCTGGGGCTACGACAAGCACCCCGAGCCTGGCACGCCCGAGGCGCGGCTGACCGAGTACTTCCTGCAGGAACGCGACTGGTTGCAGGAGCGGTAACGCCGGCGGGCTTGAATCGGGTGCAATCAAGAATGATTCTTGAGCTCGCTCAATTCTTTTCCATGCCCATGCTCAATACCATGCGCCCCATCGCCGACTGCGTTGTGTCTGACTGCCGATGAAGCGCCACCGATTTCCCGCCTGGCTGGCCAGCCTGGCCCTGCTGCTGCACCTGCTGGGCATGTCGCTCGCCGGTGCGTGGCCGGCCGACGACGGCCGCCTGCTCGAGCACGGTGATCGTGCGGCACTGGCGCAAGGCGAGGCGCATCCAGGGCACGCGGCGCACGCCGCAGCGAGCACCGGCGAACAGCCGCACGCCGGCCACGGCGGCATGCCGCCCTGTTGCTGCAGCGGTGCCATGGGTCTCGCCGCCCTGCCCGTCGCCTCGCCACCGATCCTGCCGGCCGCAGCCGGGCGAACCTATGCGCGGGCCGAACGGCACAGTGCCTGGCCGTCGCCGCGCGAGCGCTGGCCGGCGCTCAACCCGCGCGCCTCGCCGCTCGCCTGACGCCTGCCGGCGTCTTCCCTGCCTGCACACCCGAACGCCCACGCCGCCAGCAACTGGCGTGCGGCGCCTGCCGACGGCTGCCTGCCGCGGCCTGCCTGTTGCACAAGGAAACTGCGAGATGTTCGACCACCCTGCGCCGCGCGCCGCGCTGCCCTGCCTGCTTGCCTGCGCCCTGCTCGGCGCCCACTCAACCTCGGCCTCGGCCGATACCGCGCTGTCGCTGGGCAGCAGTACCGTCACCGCGAACCCGTCCAGCGGCAGCCTGCCGACCAGCAGCGTGATCAGCTCGGTGGACCTGCTGGGCAGCGACATCCTCGAGCAGCAGCCGGTGCTCTACAGCTGGGAGCTGTTCCGCCGCGCGCCGGGGGTGATGCTCACCGAATTCGGCCAGGGCACCACTTCCGGCAAGCTGTCCTTTCGCGGCTTCAATGGCGAGGGCGAGGTCAACGCAGTCAAGCTGCTGATCGACGGCATCCCGAGCAACAGCAACGACGGCAACATGCCCTACCTGGACATGCTGTTCCCACTGGAGATCGACGGCATCGAGGTGGTGCGCGGCACCAACGACCCGCGCTACGGCCTGTACAACATCGCCGGCAACGTCGCCGTGCAGTCGCGCATCGGTGGCGACTACGGCAAGGGGCGGTTGCGCTACGGCAGCTACGACACGCAGGAGCTGCAGCTGGCCAAGGGCATCGAAAGCGGCAACTGGACGCAGAACTACTTCATCGGCCAACAGAAGAGCGATGGCTACCGCGACCATGCCGGCAGCGAGCGCACCAGCCTGTCCGGCAAATGGTTCTACACGCCGGACGCCGGCGACTGGCGCCTGGGCCTGATCGCCCGGCACTACGAGACCGATGCGGACGAGCCGGGGTACCTGTCCCGTGAGGACGCACGGCACTCGCCACGCCAGTCCTATGCGCTGTCGGCCAGCGACATGGGCGAGCGGCGCATGAACCAGCTCAGCCTGCACCTGGACAGCCAGCTGGCCAGCGACCTCAGCTGGGCGACGAAGGTCTGGCTCAACACCCTGGATGACGACCGCTGGGTGCGTTTCTCCTTGGCCGCACCGCAACAGCGGCGCACCAGCGAGGAGAAGCACTATGGCGCGCGCACTGCGCTGACCTACCGCCCGGATGTCGCCTGGCTCCATGACCTGGCCCTCGAAGGCGGCCTGGACACCGAGCAGCAGCGCAACCGCAGCGAGCGCTACACCACCGTCGAACGCCAGGTCGTGACCCAGACCCGCGACCAGCGCTTCGACTACGACAGCTACGGCGCCTACCTGCAGGCGGTGATCCAGCCGGTGGAATCGCTGAAGATCATCCCGGCGTTCCGTGTCGATCGCATCGAGGGCGATTTCACCGACGCGCTCAGTGGCAACGATTACGCGATCAACGACTACGGCAGCATCGAGCAGCCGAAGATCAGCCTGATCTACACCCCCATCGAGCAGCTGAGCCTGTATGGCAACTGGGGCCGGACCTTCCAGATCGGCACGGGTGCTGCCGCCTACAAGGTGCCGCCGCGCACCAGCGATCTCTCGCCGTCGATCAACGACGGCTGGGAAACCGGCATCAAGTTCAGCCCGGCGCACTGGCTCGACGGCCGCGTCGCCTACTGGGAGCAGGTGGCGTCCGACGAGGTGCGGCGCCGGCTCAACGATCCCAGTGGCGAGTCGGAGAACCTCGGCCAGACCCGGCGCTGGGGTTATGACGCCCAGCTCAATCTCTACCCCACTGCCGAGCTCAGCCTGTGGCTGGCGCATTCCTGGCAGTTCTCGGAAATCGAGAAGGCCGACCCGAGCCTGCCGGCCAGTCAGGGCCAGCAGATCGACCACGTGCCGCAGCGGCTGTACTCGGCCGGCAGCAGCTATCAGGCGACGCCGGACCTGCAGCTCAGCGCCTGGCTCAACGGCCAGACCGATTACTACCTCGAACGCGAGAACACCCAGGGCAAGTACGGCGGCTACGTGCTGTTCAACCTGGGCGCCAGCTACCAGCTGACCGAGCAGCTGGCCGTCGACCTGCAGCTGAAGAACCTCACCGACCGCTACCACGAATACGTCTGGTACGACGGCGCGCAGACCCTGCATGCGCCGGGCGATGGCCGCGCGCTGTATGCCGCCGTGACCCTGGACTTCTGACCGGCATGAAGCGCTACCTGTACCTCGCGCATCGCTGGCTCGGCATCGCCCTGGGGTTGTTCGTCCTGGCCTGGGTCGTCAGCGGCGTGGTGATGCTCTTCGTCGGCTATCCCAAGCTGACGCCGGCCGAGCATCTGGCGCGACTGGCACCGCTGGATTCTGGCTGCTGCATCGCGCCGGGTGCGGCGCTTGCCGCCAGTGGCGATCCGCGTACCCCGCTCAGCCTGCGCCTGACCGGTGCCGGCGGCTCGCCGCGCTACCTGCTGGACTACGGAGACGGACCGCTGCTGGCGGTGGACGCGCGCAGCGGTCGGCGCATCGAGCGCATCGGCCCTGCCGAGGCGCTGGCCAGCGCGCGGCAGTTCACCCACGGGGCTAAGGTGCGCCTGCTCGACCGGGTCGAGGAGGATGCCTGGACGCGCAATCATGCGCTGGCCCGCGAGCGCCCGCTGTATCGGGTCCAGGCCGACGATGCCGAACGGCACCTGCTCTACGTCTCCAGCCACAGCGGGCTGGTGGTGCGCGATGCCAGCGCCCACGAGCGGGCCTGGAACCTGCTGGGCGCCTGGCTGCACTGGCTCTATCCGTTGCGCGAGGTGATGCCGAAGGCCGCCTGGTCGCCGCTGCTGGTCTATGGCGCCCTGCTCGGCGCGGTGCTGGTGCTGCTGGGCATGCTGATCGGCCTGCTGCGCTGGCGCTTCACCGGGCGCTACCGCAACGGCTCGCACTCGCCCTACCCGGCTGGCACCAGCCGTGTGCACCACGTCGGCGGGCTGCTGGTCGGCGTCGTGCTGCTGGTCTGGCTGGTCAGCGGCATGCTGTCGATGGAGCCCTGGGGGCTGTTCGAGAAACGCTCGACCATCGATGCCGCCGCGCTAAGAAACGCACCGCTGAACGCTGGGGCGGCCAAGATGGACCTTGCCTCTGCGCTGGCCCGATTCCGCGAGGCCGGTATCGCGCCGGTGGAACTGCAATGGCAGGTGCTCGGCGATCAGCCCTATCTGCTCGGCCTCGATGCCAGTGGCGAGACGCGCCTTCTGCCCGCGGCGTCCACCGGGCCGGCGCAGGAACACCTTGAGCGCGCGGTACTGGAGCGCCAGGTCCGCGAGGCCTGGCCGGAGCAGTCGCTGCACTTCGAGTGGCTGCAGCAGGAGGATTCCCACTACTACGCCCGCAGCGAACCAAGCCTGTACAGCCATCTGCCGCGCCGCTTGCCGCTGCTGCGGGTGCGCTTCGACGATCCGGCGTCGACCTGGCTGCACATCGATCCCTACAGCGGTGCGGTCATCGAACAGCTGGATCAGCGCCGGCGTGCGGTGCGCTGGGCGTTCAAGCTGCTGCACAGCTGGGACTGGCTGCCCCTGCTGCAGCGGCCGCTGCTGCGCGACGGCCTGTTGCTGGCCTTTAGCGCGGGTGCGCTGGTGATCGGCCTGAGCGGCGTGCTGCTCGGTTGGCGTCGGCTCAGGCGGCGTCGGCGGCGGCCCGGCCGGGCAGGTGTGGCGGCCTGCCGGCGCACGGTCGACGCCTGAGGGCCGCGCGACGCTGGCAGCCGCTGGCAAAAAACTGCAAGCTTCCGGCTTTTGCCTTCCAGCTGAGGACTCCCATGGACCGCTACGGTGTATTCGGCAACCCCATCGGCCACAGCAAGTCGCCGCAGATCCACCGGCTGTTCGCCGAGCAGACCGGCCAGGTGCTCAGCTACGAGCCGCTGCTGGCGCCGCTGGATGGTTTCGTCGAGGCGGCGCGGGCGTTCTTCGTCGAGGGGCGCGGCGCCAACGTCACGGTGCCGTTCAAGGAGCAGGCGTTCCGCCTGGCCGACCAGCTGACCGCGCGGGCGCAGCGCGCCGGGGCGGTGAACACGCTGATGAAGCTCGATGACGGCCGCCTGCTGGGCGACAACACCGACGGCGTCGGGCTGGTCGACGACCTGACCGCCAATGCCGGCGTGGCCCTGCAAGGGCGGCGCATCCTGCTGCTCGGCGCCGGCGGGGCGGTGCGCGGCGCCCTCGAGCCGCTGCTGGCCCAGCGCCCGGCCGCGCTGGTGATCGCCAATCGCAGCCTGGACAAGGCCGAGGCCCTGGCCACCGAGTTCGCCGCCCTTGGCCCGGTCTCGGCGAGCAGCTTCGCCGCGCTCGAAGGCCCCTTCGAGGTGATCGTCAACGGCACTTCGGCGAGCCTGGGCGGCGAGCTGCCGCCGCTGGCCGACAGCCTGGTGCGGCCCGGCGAGACCTTCTGCTACGACATGATGTACGGCGCCGAGCCGACGCCCTTCTGTCGCTGGGCGCAGCGGTTGGGCGCGCCCTGTCGCGACGGGCTCGGCATGCTCGTCGAGCAGGCCGCGGCGGCGTTCGAGCTCTGGCGCGGCGTACGCCCGCAGACCGCGGCGGTGCAGGCCGAGCTGCGCCGGCAGCTGACGGCTGCCTGAACCTCAGTCGCTGAAGCGAATCCGCTCGCGCAGGTGCAGCGGTTGTTCCAGCTCGTCGACGATCCCGGCCGCCAGGCGGCGTAGCGCGCGCAGCTGCGGCCCGTCGCCGGCGGCGGCAAGGTCGTCGATGCCCAGCCCCGGCTGCACCGGCGCGGCGTCGACCAGTGTCCAGCGCAGCGGATCGGCGGCCAGGCGCTGCAGCGCCGCCACCACCGGGGGCTGGTCCGCGAGGTGCGGGAAATCGGCCACCAGCAGCAGGCGGTCGACCGCGACCCGCGGCAGGCCCACGAGCAGCGCCTTGACCGCCGAGGCGAATGCCTCCGGCGGAGCCGCGGCGTCGAACAGGCAGAGCACCGCGTCCATCCCGGCGACGCTCTCGCTGACGCCGGTCGGGTCGTGCAGGTCGCCGGGCTTGGTGCGCAGGCCGGGGCGCGCGGTCAGCGCGTTGAGGTCGTCGAGCAGCGCCACCGCCTCATGCTGGCGGCTGAGCAGCTCCACCAGCACCGCACTGCCGAGGCTGCCCTGCGCGCCGTACAGGGCGAACTTCAGCCGCGGCGTCTCGGCGTTGAGCATGGTTCAGCGCCGGGTGACCAGGTAGCCGATCAAGGCACAGGCGCCGGCGGCCAGGGCGACGGTCGCCAGCGGGTGCTGGCGGGCGCAGTCCCGGGCCATGCGCCCGGCGTCCTGGGTGCGGCGCGACAGGTCGGCGCAGTGCTCGTCCCAGTGGACGTCGTGCCAGAGCGCCTCGGCGCGCGAGCGCAGGTTGTCCAGGCCATGGCGCGACTCGCGCGCGGTGTCGTGCTTGAGGCGGTCCAGGGCACGCATCAGGCTGTCGATCTCGTGCTGGATCTCTTCGCGGGTGGTTGGCGTGTGGCTGAAGCGGGACATGGTGGGTCCTCCCCTGATAAACCTGACCGTTGGACTGCAACGGCCGCCGAAGGTGCAATGCGCCTGTGATGGCCGCCTGCCGCCGAGGCGCCCGACGGTCGGTCGTGGCGGCGCGGCTCTTCTACACTCTAGTTGCCTGCCCGGCCCGGCGGTGGCCGCGCAGGGTGCCCGTGCGTCGCACCCGGCTGGCCAGGCGCCGCCGGCGAAGCCGCCAGGGCTTTTCCGTATACTGCGGCGCTGCGCCCTAGCCGGCGCCGTTTCGTCCAGCCTCTCTAACTCGGTGAATGCAGTGAAGTTTCGCCACTCGATTTTCAGCCTGCTGCTGCTCTGCACCAGCATGGCCCTGGCTCCGGCCAGCCACGCGGCACCCAAGGTCGCCGCTACCCAGGAACTGGCATCCGGCAGCGCCCTGCTGGTCGACCTCGACACCAACGAAGTGCTGTATTCCAGCAATCCGGGGCTGGTGGTGCCGATCGCCTCGGTGACCAAGCTGATGACCGCCATGGTGGTGCTCGACGCCAAGCTGCCGCTGGACGAGGTGCTGCCGATCACCATCCGCGACGTGCCGGAGATGCGTGGCGTGTATTCCCGGGTGCGCATCGGCAGCCAGATCAGCCGCCGCGAGATGCTGCTGCTGACCCTGATGTCCTCGGAGAACCGCGCGGCGGCGAGCCTGGCGCATCACTACCCCGGCGGCTACGGCGCCTTCATCCAGGCGATGAACGCCAAGGCGCGCGCGCTGGGCATGGCCGACACCCGCTACGTCGAACCGACCGGGCTGTCCGAGCGCAACGTCTCCAGCGCACGCGACCTGGTGCGCCTGGTGCGCGCCAGCCAGGACTACCCGCTGCTCGGCCAGTTCAGCGCCACCCCGGAGAAGACCGTGGCCTTCCGCAAGCCCGGCTACACCCTGGGCTTTCGCAACACCAACGCCCTGGTGCGCAAGCCCAACTGGGACATCCAGCTGACCAAGACCGGCTTCACCAACGCCGCCGGCCACTGCCTGGTGATGCGCACCCGCATGAACGGCCGGCCGGTGGCCTTCGTCGTGCTCGATGCGTTCGGCAAGTACACCCACATGGCCGATGCCAACCGCCTGAAGAAGTGGATCGAGACCGGCACCATCACCCCGGTGCCGGCCGCCGCGCTGGCCTACAAGCAGCAGAAGATGGCGCAGCGCCAGGGCCTGCTGCAGGCGGCGCAGTAAGCCTCGCTCGATCGCCTAGCGTGGGGCAGCGGGCGCTGTCGCCGGTTCACACGGTGGGTTTCGGTCGGGAATGAAACGGGCAGCCGCTCGGCTGCCCTGTCGAGGAATCCCGGCTGGCCGCTGCTACTGGCATCGAGCGCAACGGCCTTGTCTGGGGAAGGGCTCAGACGCCGCCGAGCCGTTGCACGGTGAGGAAGAACACCAGCAGCACGCTATTGATCGCCCAGGCCGCGGTGAGCAGGCGCGCCATGTCGCCGTAGAGCTTGTTGCGCACGTTGTCGGCGCACAGCCAGATCTCGGTGATGATCCATGCCGTATAGGCGAGGATCAGCCCGAACATCATCAGGTTGGTCGCCAGCGAAGCGCCGTTGAAATAACCGAACAGGGCCATGCCCCACAGGACGTGGCTGGGGATCACCCCGTAAAGCCAGAACACCACGCCCAGCGGGCGCCTGATCAGCATGAAAGACAGCGGGGAAGACGATTTCATGGCTGCGATCCTCCTTGGGAAAGCGGGGCGCCGCGCATGCGTGCGGCCGGTGCACCGGGCCACCCGGACCCTGCGCTCGCCTTCAATCTAGTCCTCGCCCGGGTGCGGCGCAATGCCGCGTCTGGAGTTTGTGTGCAAATGTTTCCATTCCGTCAGGCCAGCGCCCGCCGCTCGCAAGCGGCGGGCCAGACACCCTCAGCCGGCCAGCACCGAGTCCACCAGCGCCTTGGCCTCGGCCTGGATGCGTGCCAGGTGCGCTTCGCCCTCGAAGCTCTCGGCGTAGATCTTGTAGACGTCCTCGGTGCCGGACGGCCGCGCGGCGAACCAGCCGTTCGCCGTCTCCACCTTCAGCCCGCCGATGGCTGCGCCGTTGCCCGGTGCCTCGGTGAGGATGCGCGTGATCGGCTGGCCGGCCAGCTCCTTCGCCGAGACCTGCGACGCGGACAGCTTGCCCAGGCGTGCCTTCTGCTCGCGATTGGCCGCGGCGTCGATGCGCTGGTACACCGGTGCGCCGAAGCGGTCGGTCAGCGCCTGGTAGCGCTCGCTCGGGTCCTTGCCGGTGACGGCGGTGATCTCCGCGGCGAGCAGGCCGAGGATCAGGCCGTCCTTGTCGGTGGACCAGGCGCCGCCCTGCTTGTCGAGGAACGAAGCGCCGGCCGACTCCTCGCCGCCGAAGCCCAGGCTGCCATCCATCAGGCCGTCGGCGAACCACTTGAAGCCCACCGGCACTTCCACCAGGCGGCGGTCGATGCCGGCGGCAACACGGTCGATCATCGAGGAGGACACCAGCGTCTTGCCGATGCCGGCCTCGGCGCTCCAGCCCGGGCGATGGGTGAACAGGTATTCGATGGCCACCGCCAGGTAATGGTTGGGGTTCATCAGCCCGCCGGAGCGGGTGACGATGCCGTGGCGGTCGTGGTCGGTGTCACAGGCGAAGGCCACGTCGAAGCGGTCCTTGTTCTCGATCAGCCCGGCCATGGCGTGCGGCGAGCTGCAGTCCATGCGGATCTTGCCGTCCCAGTCCAGGCGCATGAAGCGGAAGGTCGGGTCGACCACCGTGGACAGCACCTCCAGCGGCAGGCCGAAGCGCTCGGCGATGCGCGGCCAGTAGTGCACGCCGGCGCCGCCCAGCGGGTCGACGGCGAACTTCAGTCCCGAGCCGCGGATGGCGTCGAGGTCGATCACGCGCTCGAGCCCGCCGACATAGGCGTCGATGAAATCGAAGCGCTGGGTGGTCGAGGCCTTGAGCGCCTGGCGGTAATCCATGCGCTTGACGCCATCGAGCCCGGCGACCAGCAGCGCATTGGCGCGCTCCTGAATCCACTTGGTCACACCGGTGTCGGCCGGGCCGCCATTGGTGGGGTTGTACTTGAAGCCGCCATCGCCCGGCGGGTTGTGCGACGGCGTGATGACGATGCCGTCGGCCAGCCCGCTGGTGCGGCCGCGGTTGTAGCTGAGGATCGCGTTGGAGATCGCCGGGGTCGGCGTATAGCCCGGCTCGCCGCCGGTTTCCGGGCAGCCGGCGTCGATGCGCGTCTCGATGCCGTTGGCCGCCAGCACTTCCAGCGCCGAGATGAACGCCGGTTCGGACAGCGCGTGGGTGTCCATGCCCATGAACAGCGGGCCGTCGATGCCTTCCTGGCGGCGGTAATCGACGATCGCCTGGGTGGTGGCGAGGATGTGCCACTCGTTGAAGCTGCCCTTGAGCGAAGAACCGCGATGCCCGGAGGTGCCGAACGCCACCCGCTGCGCCGGGTCGGACGGGGCCGGCCGGTCGCTGTAGTAGCGCGCCACCAGGCGCGGCAGGTGGGTCAGGCTGTGCGGGTCGGGCAGGCGTCCGGCGTTGGGGGCGAGGCTCATGGGGCGGTCCTTTCTCGAAGAGACAATGCGCCGGCCCTCCGGGCCGGATGCGGTGCGAATGAAACGCCAGTCGGCGTCGTTTATCCAGAGCTAAGACCGCGGCGACGGTAGCGGTTCCGTACTCGCCTGTGTCGGTATGAACCTCTCGGCAGAAGGCTATCGCGGCGCCAGTGCTCGACTGCGGTGCGGAGGTGGGCCATCCATCGTCGGCTTTACCCGTATGGACGCAGTGGCTAATGTGCCGTCACGCGCGGTAAACGCGCACGCTCAGGTCTCGCTGCGGCGGGTAAAGGACGCGGCCTCCGGCGCGTCACTAAGGAAGGTAAAAAATGGCGCGCTTTTTCCCCGTTCGCTCGCAATGCCAGTTCGACACACCCGGCGAACGGCGCTTTGCCGAGCGGCTGGAAAAGCTGCTGGAAGACGACTACCTGTGCTGGAGCAACGTCCCGGTCGGGCCCAAGGCGCGCTACCCCGACTTCGTTGTCCTGCATCCGCGTCGCGGCATCCTCGTACTCGAGGTCAAGGACTGGAAGCTGGCGACCATCCACACCATCGACCCTGGGCATGCGCGGATACACACCCTCGAAGGAGTCAAGACCGAACGCAATCCGATGACCCAAGCCCGCACCAATGTGCTGGAGCTGCTATTAGCGCTAAAGAAAGATCCGCTGCTGCGCCAGAGTAAAAGCTCGCCGCGACCGGGCGAACTGATCATGCCGTGGGGCTGGGGCGTGGTGCTCACCAACATCACCCGCCGCCAGTTCGAAGGGACCGACCTGCATGACGCACTCGACCCGCAGCGCGTCATCTTCCAGGACGAAATGACCGAAACGGCCGACCCGGAAGCTTTCCAGCAGCGCCTGTGGAGCATGTTCCCCCACGTCTTCCCCTGCACCCTGACGCTGCCGCAGATCGACCGCGTGCGCTACCACCTCTACCCCGAGGTCCGCGTCAACAGCCAACCGGGCCAGTTCGGCCTGTTCGCCGAGGGCGACGCGCCGATCCCCAGCCTGATCAAGGTCATGGACCTGCAACAGGAACAACTTGCCCGCTCACTGGGCGAAGGTCATCGCGTGATCCACGGCGCGGCCGGCAGCGGCAAGACCATGATCCTCGGCTACCGCTGCGAGCAACTGGCCAAGGTCTCAAACAAGCCGATTCTGGTGCTCTGCTTCAATCGATCGCTGGCCGGGCGCCTGCGCCAGGTGCTTGTCGAAAAGGGCTTGGGTGAGAAAGTCACCGTGCAGCATTTCCACGGCTGGTGCTCGGAGATGCTGGCGACCTACAACGTCGATAAGCCGAAGTGGAGTCCGTCAGCCGCGAAGTACGCGGCCGAACAGGTGGAGAGAACCATCGACGGCGTCGATCGCGGGCAGATCCCGCGCGCGCAGTACGCCGCCGTGCTGATCGACGAAGGCCACGACTTCGCGCCCGAGTGGTTCAAGCTCATCGTGCAGATGGTCGACCCGGCCACCAACTCGCTGCTGGTGCTCTACGACGACGCCCAGTCCATCTACCGAGGTAAGGGCAAGAAGACCGGGCTGGACTTCAGCTTCGCCAGTGTCGGCATCCAGGCCCAGGGCCGCACCACCATCCTCAAGCTCAACTACCGCAACACACTGGAAGTGCTCTCGGTCGCCCGCGCCTTCGCCACCGAGCTGCTCGCCGGGCGCGATGCCGGCGAAGACGGCGTGCCCGTCATTGTTCCCGAAAGCGCCGGCCGCCGCGGCGCCTTCCCCGAACTCATCCACTGCGAAGGCCATTGGCAGGAATGGGACTGCCTCGTCAGCCGCATCCGCGACGAACTGCTCAATGGCCGCGCGCTCAGCGACATGGCGATCATCTACCGCAGCAGCTCCCAAGCCCAGGCAGCAGAACATGCGCTGGCCCAGGCGGGTATCGCCTACGCCTCCGGCGCCAACTCGAAAGCCCGCAGCGAACTCTACGGCCCTGAAGACAGCGTGAAGATCGTCAGCATGCACTCCAGCAAAGGCCTGGAGTTCGGCCTAGTGCTTATACCGGGCCTAGGCGAAATGCCGAAGAAAGGCGAGCCCGAAGCGGATGAAGCACGCTTGTTGTATGTGGCAATGACGCGGGCAATTGATCGGCTGGTGATGACGTATCAAGAGCATTCGGATTTTACGAGGCGAGTGCAGGAGGCGATTGGTGGGGTGAGGGAGGGGTTGGGGGTGATGCGGGAAAGTTGTGCGTGATTTAGAAAGTGGATCTCCCTTTGTTTTGCTCGCTAAATAAACGCCCTGCCTGACGCCAGGCCTTAGCTCACCGATATACGAATCAGCGGTGGGCTTAAGCCCACCCTACCGTGTCGGCTTATCAGTTCGGCAGCGTCAGGCGCCGTATGGCGATAGCGTCCTCGCCTTCTGCCTGGGAGACCGGTGCCAGGTACCAATAGCCAGCGCGTAGGGTGGACAACGCTTCGCTTGTCCACCAGTGCGAGCAGGTTCGGTACGGCGCTCGGGTGGCCGAGCGCACTGGGGCAAAGCCGCGACTGCCGACCGCTGCAGCGGGCCGGGCGGTAGGTGGAACAGCCAGGATTCGCCTATCGCCGAGCTGTCATGGAGGTGCCGAGTGGTGGAAAAGGCTGCGCCGTTTTCCACCCTACGGCTGGGCCTGCTTAGCTGGGCCGCTGGATGACGCAGACGCGGTCGCTGCATAACCCGGATTCACGCGTCGCCACGCCGGGCGCGACCTCGACGGGGCCGGCGTTGGCGCCGTGGCCGGTGGTGCCGGCGCCAGTCGGGGCGGTGGTCGCGGTGGTGGGCGGGTAGTCGGTGCCGGCGCGCTTGCCGGCGCTGCCAATGCCATGGCTGCCGCTGACGGCATCGCCCTGGCGTGACGTGTGGCTGCCGGCGCCGAGGTCGCCGCGCTCGCTGGCCATGCTGCCCGTGGCCAGGGTGTCGCGCTCGCTCGGTTGCATGCGGCCGGCCATGGCTCCGGCGGCCACGGTCTGGCGGCCGCTGAAGTGCTTGTCCAGATGGCTGTCGCCGCCTGTCGCACCGGCATAGGGGCTGCTCGGGCCGGGATAGTCGCGCATGGCGGCGCTGGCGCCGGTGCCCTGGGCATCGATGGAGAGCGCGCCGTTGTATTCCAGCGCATCGCGCGCGCGGACCAGCTGATCGTCGTCGACCACGTCCACTGCGATCACCAGCGAGCCGCGGCGCACCGCGTCGGGATAGGCGGTGGCATAGCGCCGGTGTTCCTCGTGCGGTTCGTGGCCGAACAGCGACTTGAAGAAATGCGCGATCTTGGATTCGTGTTCATGGCGATCAGGCGTGGCGTCGCCGGTGGAGTAGGGCGCGTCATAGGCGTGAATCTCGGCGCTGTCGGCGCCCACGGCATGGATCTGCTCGCGCGGGATGCCGCGCGACATCAGGTCGGCGCGGGTGCGATTGGCATCGGTCAGCGTGGCGAACGCTGCTACCAGTGTGTGTTTCATGGCTCACCTCACGTTGTGCTGAACAACTGGGCAGAGCGCGGCGCGGCCGGGCTGGCACGACGAGGCCGGACGCCCGTCGGCAGCGCTCATACAGGTTGGGCGCGGGGCGGGCGCCTGAGTTCAGCGGGCGGGATCAGCGGTCGGCCGGCTCCCGCGGCGAGCCGTGGCCCGTCGCACGCGGGAGCTGGAGGCGCGCCACGGCCTCAATCGAGCCGCTCGATCCTGCCCTCGACCGCGGCGTCGAACGGTTGCGGCAGCGTGCCGATGTAGTCCACCAGCGCCTGCAGGTCGACCGGGCCGACCACGCGGTTGCCCCCTTCGGTGAGCACGCCGAAGTTGTCGCCCCCGCCGGCGAGGAAGGAATTGACGGTGACGCGGTAGCTCGCCGTCGGTTCGATGGGCGCACCGCGGGCGTCGCGCATCTCGACCACGCGGTTGCCCAGCGGGCGACTGGCCGACCAGCTGTAGCGCAGGCCGGATGGCTTGAGCAGGCGCGGGTAGCTCTGCCCGAGCCATTGCTGTTCCAGCAGGGTCCTGATCTGTGCGCCGGTGAGGTCCATGGAGACCAGGTCGTTGGCGAACGGCTGGATGGCGAACAGCTCGCCCCAGGTGACTTCGCCGGCGGGCAGGTCGGCGCGGATGCCGCCGGGGTTCATGAAGCTGATCTCCGCCGCGGTGGCGACGCGCTGGGCGTCGGCGATCAGGTTGCCGAGGGCGGATTCGCCGGCCGCCGTCTCGCTGCGGCCAATGTCACGCCGGGCCACGCCGATCACCCGGGCCACCAGCGGCTCGACGCGGGCATCGGCCTCGGCGACCAGCGCGGCGACCTGCGGGTCCGGGGTCAGCCCGACTCCCTGGTCGGCCCAGGTGGTGATCACCGCGGCGGATTTCTCGACCACGTCGCGGCTGCGACGGCTGACCACCAGATCGATATCGGCGTAGGCGGTGCCCGCCGAGAATGCCTGGGTGACCAGGATCGGCGTGCCGTTGGCATTGGCCACCAGCGCGTTGGTGAAGCCGTGGGCATGCCCGGAGATGACCACATCGACCTCGTCGTCCAGGCGCTCGATGATGTCCACGACCGGGCCTTCGAGGTGCTCTGCAGCCGGGTCGGTCGGGCCTTGGTAGCTGGCCTGCCGGCCGCCCTGGTGCAGCGCGACGACGATGGCGCGCACGCCCTGGCGGCGCAACTGGGCGACAGCCCGGTTGATCGCCTGCGCCTCGTCGACGAAGCGCAGCCCGGCGACGCCGCTGGGCGAGACGATGCTCGGGGTTTCTTTGAGCACCGCACCGATCACGCCGATGCGCACGCCATCGGCGAAGTAGATCGAGTAGGGCGGCAGCAGGCTGTCGCCACTGGCGGCGTCTTGCACGTTGCTCGCCACGTAGGGGAAGCGCGCGCCTTGCCAGCGCGCCTCGAGGAAGGGGCCGTCCGGATGGTTGCCGCCGGTGAGCTGGCGCAGCAGCTCGTCCCTGCCGTAGTCGAACTCGTGGTTGCCGAGGGTGCCGAGCAGATTGCACTGCTGCTGGGCGTAGGGCTGCATCTGGCGCGGCAAGCGGTACTGCCAGGCGAAGGCGCGGCAATGCTCGTTGACCAGCAGGTTGAGGAAGCCGATCGCCGGCTCGTCGCGCAGCAGCGCGGAGTTGGGCGGCGAGGCGCCGACCTGGTCGCCGTCATGCACGATCAGGCTGTGTGCGCTGCTGGCCGCCTTGAGGTAGGCCGCCAGCACGGCGGCACCACCGGCCGGTCGCCCGGCGACGCTGCGCGGGGAAAGCTGGCCATGGAAGTCGTTGATGCCGAGCAGCTTGATCGAGACCGTCGGCTCGGCGCGCCAGTCGGGGGTGCGCCAGCTGCGGCGCTGGCTGGCCTGCTGGCGGGCCTGCAGGGTCTCCAGCCGCTGGTCGTGCTGGTCCTGCTCGAGCGAGCCGTGCCCGGCCTGGGGGATCGATTCGGCCAGGGCCGGGGCGGCAATGCCGACCAGGCTGGCGGCCAGCAGCCAATCCAGGATGCGCGTGCGCATGGCGGTGTCCTCGGTACGGTGGGGGTCCGACCGAAAACTAGGAAGCCCAGGTGGCAGGCTGATGACCGTCGTTTGGCGTTTTCGCGCCGGCCGATGACCGGTCGTGGCGTCGGCGGCTGGCCGGGCGGAAACGCTGGTGCCGGTTTCCCCCCTGGCCGGTCGCTTGGCTCAGTCGAGGTCGGCGGCGCTGTGGCGCTCGGGCGTCTGCTCGGATTCGTCGCCCCAGTTGCGGTTGACCTTGCGCCCGCGGATGACCGCCGGGCGCTCGGCGATCTCCCTGGCCCAGCGCTGCACGTGCTGGTACTCGTGCACCGAAAGGAATTCGCCGGCGCCATACAGCTCGCCCAGCACCAGCGCGCCGTACCAGGGCCAGATCGCCATGTCGGCGATGCTGTAGGCGTCGCCGGCCACGTAGCGATGCCCGGCCAGCTGGCGGTCGAGTACGTCGAGCTGGCGCTTGACCTCCATGGCGTAGCGGTTGATCGGGTATTCGTACTTTTCCGGCGCGTAGGCGTAGAAGTGGCCGAAGCCGCCGCCGAGGAAGGGCGCCGAGCCCATCTGCCAGAACAGCCAGTTCAGCGTCTCGGTGCGCGCGCGGACCTCGCTCGGCAGGAAGGCGCCGAACTTCTCGGCGAGGTAGACCAGGATCGAGCCGGACTCGAACACCCGCAGCGGTTCGCCGTCGACGCTGCGGTCCACCAGTGCGGGGATCTTCGAGTTCGGGTTGATCTCGACGAAGCCGCTGCCGAACTGGTCGCCCTCGCCGATGCGGATCAGCCAGGCGTCGTACTCGGCGCCGCGGTGACCGAGGGCGAGCAGCTCCTCGAGCATGATGCCCACCTTCACCCCGTTGGGCGTGGCCAGCGAATACAGCTGCAGCGGGTGCTTGCCCACCGGCAGCGGCTTCTCCTCGCGCGCGCCGGCGGTCGGCGCGTTGATGTTGGCGAACTTGCCGCCGGAGGGGGCGTCGTGGGTCCAGACCTTGGGCGGGATGTACGCGGTATCGGGCATGTCGATCTCCTCGAGCGGGGACTGGGGATGTGCAGGGCATCCTACGCGCTGAAACGGCGCGGTCGAAATCGAGCCGGTCGATAGTGGTCATCGATGGGTGGGGTTTGTTCTGCGAGGCGGAGTGAAAGCTATTTTCCCGATCGGTAAAAAACCAGTGCGCCGGCAGGCTGCGCAGAGTATTTTTCCCTCTGGGGAAAAAAGCTGAGCTGAGCTGTTTTCGAATGACAAATTGTACGGATCGGGAAAATGGCCGAACCTGTCGCATTCTCTTCCATGGCCGAACTCGGCAAGCTGATCCAGCGCACCCGCAAGGGGCAGGGGCTGCGTCTGGTGGACGCTGCCGGCCTGTGTGGCGTGAGCGTGCGCTTTCTGAGCGAGCTGGAAAATGGCCGCGAGAGCTGTTCGTTCGGACGGGTGCTGAACGTGTGCCATACGCTGGGCATCGATCTGCTGGCGGCTAGACGTGACGGGGGCGCCCTGTGAGCGGACGGCTCGGCGTCTACCGGGATGATTGCCGTATCGGTGAGCTGTGGCTGGGTGACGATGGCCGCAGCATGGGTTTTCGGTATGGCGAAGCGGCAGGCATTGCCATCTCCAACAGCTTGCCGCTGGCAACCGGGGTGTTTGCGCCAGCGCTTGGCACGGCACATAACTGGTTTGCCAATCTGCTTCCCGAAGAAGCGTCACGGCAGCTGCTGGTGAGCCGGCTTGGGATCGCCGATGACGACTTCTCGCTGCTGGCCGCCATTGGTGGCGATTGTGCCGGTGCGTTGCGCATCGTCGATCCAGAGCGTGCCGATGCCTTGATCGAGCCTGGCCAGGAGCCGGTCGACCCCAACCAGCTGGCGCGATGGGCACAGGGCAAGGAGCGCTACGCCTTGTTCCAGCCGGGCAAGGCGACACGGCTTTCGCTTGCCGGCGCCCAGGACAAGATACCCGTGATCCTCGACGGCGGCCGGCTCTACCTCCCGCGCGGTGCCGCCGCCTCTTCGCATCTGATCAAGTTCTCGCTGAAGCCGGCGCTGGTTTTCAACGAGCTCTACATGAACCGCCTGGCCCGGATCGCCGGGCTCGAGGTTCCCGACTCGCATGCCGGCCAGGCAGGGAAGGCTCACTATCTTGCCGTGGCCCGTTACGATCGCCGGCGCGTGGACAACGCGATCGAGCGGGTGCACCAGGAGGACATGTGCCAGGCGCTTGGCTATCCGCGGCGGCTCAAGTACCAGGAAGAGGGCGGCCCGACGCTGGCCGCCTGCGCAGCGCTGTTGCGCTCGGTGACTGCCACGCCTGCGCTGCAGGTGCGCCAGTTGTTGCGCTGGCAGATCTTCAACGTGCTGGCCGGCAACAGCGATGGCCATGCCAAGAACATTTCGTTGTTACAGGACGCCAAGGGTCGCTGGTCATTGGCGCCGGCCTATGACCTGGTATGCACGATGGTGCTGCCCTACAGTCCCAGCCTCGGTTTCGCGGTGGGCGGCAACTTTCATCCGCAACAGCTGCGCAGAGCGGATTGGGAAGACCTGGCGCGCGCGATGGGCCTTGCGCCGCCGTTCGTCCTGCGGGAGCTGCGGCAAATGCTGGATCTGCTCGAGCCCGCCGCCGATAGCGCCGAGCTGCAGGCTGAACTGCAGGCGGTTGGCATGGATGAGGCGGGTTGGGCGAAGGTGCAGCATGTGCGCAAATACGTCGTCCAGCAGTGCCGCCGCTACCGCAAGCTGTAGCGGCAAAGCGCATGAAGCATCCGGCGCAGCGACTGAAGCCTCCGAAGAAGAAAGAGAAGGGCTGAGCCCGCAAGGGGCGCCACGTGGGTTTCGTGCGCTGAGGACGGGACGGCCGGCAGGTCATGCCTGATTGCGCAAAAGCTGTGGCGATGGATGCGGCCCTGCGGAGGGTTTAAGCCCACCGGATACGCCACGGCTGAGGCCACGGTTGCCCGCTGCATGAAATAGAAAAGCCGCTGCCCTCTCACCAGGGCGGCGGCTTTTCGGTTACGGCGGTAAAGCCTTCAGCTGCGGGCGCCGCGCACGCCGGCGCTGAGTTCGCGGCACAGGCCGAGCACGCCGTTGATCGCGTCCTCGCTGCTGGCGGCGCTGGCGATCTGGTCGATCAGCGCCGAGCCGACCACCACGCCTTCGGCGAGGCGGGCGATGTTGGCGGCCTGTTCCGCGGTGCGGATACCGAAGCCGACGCAGACGGGGATGTCGGTGTGGCGCTTGAGGCGGGCGACGGCCTCTTCGACGTGTTCCAGCGTCGCCGAACCGGCGCCGGTCACGCCGGCCACCGAGACGTAGTAGACGAAGCCCGAGCTGCCGTTGAGCACGGTGGGCAGGCGCGCGTCGTCGGTGGTCGGGGTGGTCAGGCGGATGAAGTCGATGCCGGCGGCCTGGGCCGGGTCGCAGAGCTCGTCGTTATGCTCCGGCGGCAGGTCGACGACGATCAGCCCGTCGACGCCGGCCTCTTTCGCGTCGGCGACGAAGCGCTCGACGCCGTAGGCGTAGATCGGGTTGTAGTAGCCCATCAGCACCAGCGGGGTGGTCTGGTTGGTCTCGCGGAAGTCGCGGACCATCTGCAGGGTCTTGGGCAGGTTCTGCTGGGCGGCCAGCGCGCGGATGTTGGCCAGCTGGATCGCCGGGCCGTCGGCCATCGGATCGGTGAAGGGCATGCCCAGCTCGATCACGTCGGCGCCGGCATTGGGCAGGCCCTTGAGGATCGCCAGCGAGGTGGCGTAGTCCGGGTCGCCGGCGGTGACGAAGGTCACCAGCGCGGCGCGGTTCTGCTGCTTCAGCTCGGCAAAGCGGCTCTGCAGGCGGCTCATGCTTTTTTCTCCTGTTCGGCCATGTGGTGCATCACGGTCTGCATGTCCTTGTCGCCGCGGCCGGAGAGGTTGACCACCATCAGGTGCTCCCTGGGCAGCTTGGCGGCGCGCTTGAAGGCCTCGGCCAGAGCGTGGGCACTTTCCAGGGCGGGGATGATGCCTTCCAGGCGGCAGCACTGGTGGAAGGCTTCGAGCGCCTCGTCATCGGTGCAGGGCACGTACTCGACGCGCTTGATCTCGTGCAGCCAGGCGTGCTCGGGGCCGACGCCCGGGTAGTCGAGGCCGGCGGAGATCGAGTGGGCATCGGTGATCTGGCCGTCGGCATCCTGCAAGAGGAAGGTGCGGTTGCCGTGCAGCACGCCCGGTGCGCCGCCGGCCATGCTCGCGGCGTGCTTGCCGGTGTCGATGCCGTGGCCGGCCGCCTCGACGCCGACGATCTGCACGCTCTGGTCATCGAGGAACGGGTGGAACAGGCCGATGGCGTTGGAACCGCCACCGATGCAGGCGACCAGCGAGTCGGGCAGGCGGCCCTCCTTCTGCATGATCTGCTCGCGTACTTCATTGCCGATCACCGACTGGAAGTCGCGCACCATGGCCGGGTAGGGGTGCGGGCCGGCGGCGGTGCCGATCAGGTAGAAGGTGTTGTGGACGTTCGTCACCCAGTCGCGCAGGGCTTCGTTCATCGCGTCCTTCAGCGTGCCGGTGCCGGCGGTGACCGGGATCACTTCGGCGCCCAGGAGCTTCATGCGGAAGACGTTGGCCTGCTGGCGGTCGATGTCGGTGGTGCCCATGTAGACCACGCACTGCATGCCGAAGCGCGCGGCCACG
The DNA here is from genome assembly GCF_021726475.1 of Pseudomonas oligotrophica. Classification (GTDB taxonomy): domain Bacteria; phylum Pseudomonadota; class Gammaproteobacteria; order Pseudomonadales; family Pseudomonadaceae; genus Stutzerimonas; species Stutzerimonas oligotrophica. Next base: position 209,984 of record NZ_JAKJRU010000001.1, on the reverse strand, counting down.
GTGGCGGTGGCCACGCCGTGCATGCCGGCGCCGGTCTCGGCAATGATGCGCTGCTTGCCCATGCGCTTGGCCAACAGGATCTGGCCAATGCAGTTGTTGATCTTGTGCGCGCCGGTGTGGTTCAGGTCTTCGCGCTTGAGGTAGATCTTCGCCCCGCCGAAGTGCTCGGTCAGGCGTTCGGCGTAGTACAGCGGGCTGGCGCGGCCGATGTAGTCGCGCTGGAAGTAGGCCAGCTCCTCGAGGAAGGCCGGGTCGTTCTTGGCCTTCTCGTATTCGGCGGCCAGCTCGTTGATCAGCGGCATCAGGGTTTCGGCGACGAACTGGCCGCCGAAGCGGCCGAACAGCCCGCGGTTGTCCGGGCCGGTGCGGTATGAGGTCATGCGAGGCTCCTTGGAGGGGTGCCGACACGCAGTCGGGGTGAGGGTAGGGTGGACAACGGCGCAGCCTTGTCCACCATCGTGATCGACGGTGGAAAATCGCTTCGCGAGTTTTCCACCCTACGGCAGGTATGAGGGCGAGCTTACGGCTGCCGGCGCCCGGATAAAAGCGATAAGATCGCGCAGACCTGTCAGGAAAACTCACATATATGAGCCGCGATCTTCCACCGCTCAACGCCTTGCGTGCCTTCGAGGCGGCGGCCCGCCTGGGCAGTTTCAGCGAGGCGGCGCGCGAGCTGCACGTCACCCACGGGGCCATCAGCCGGCAGCTCAAGCAGCTCGAGGAGGCCCTCGGCCTGGCCCTGTTCGTCAAGGAAGGGCGCGGCGTAAAACTCACCGATGCCGGGCAGCGCCTGCGCGAGGCCGCCGGCGAGGCGTTCGAGCGCCTGCGCAGCGCCTGCGCCGAGCTGCAGCGGCAGACTGCCGAGGCGCCGTTCGTGCTCGGCTGTCCGGGCAGCCTGCTGGCGCGCTGGTTCATCCCGCGGCTGGACCGGCTCAACCGCGAGCTGCCCGAGCTGCGCCTGCAACTGGCGGCCAGCGAGGGCGAGCTGGACCCGCGCAAGCCGGGGCTGGATGCCACGCTGTGGTACGCCGAGCCGCCCTGGCCGGCGGACATGCAGGTCTTCGAGCTGGCGGCCGAGCGCATCGGCCCGGTGCTCAGCCCCTACCATCCGCGCGCCGCGGCGCTGCGCCAGGCGCCGGTCGCGGCGCTGCTCGACGAGGCGCTGCTGCACACCGCCTCGCGCCCGCAGGCCTGGCCGACCTGGGCGCGGCGGCAGGCGCTGGATCCGGCGCGCCTGCGCCTGGGGCAGGGCTTCGAGCACCTGTACTTCCTGCTGGAGGCGGCGCTGGCCGGGCTCGGCGTGGCCATCGCGCCGCAGCAGCTGGTCGCCGACGACCTCGCCGCCGGCCGCCTGCTGGCACCCTGGGGCTTCGTCGAGACCGGCGCACGGCTGGCGCTGTGGGTGCCGGCGCGGCGCTTGGACCGGCGTGCCGAGCACCTGGCCGAGTGGCTGCGCGCGGAACTGCGCAGCGCCCGCTGAGCCGACGCGGGCGGCGTGCCGAACAGCCCCGAGCGCGCGGCCGACGAAAGGCTGCACCGCTCGTCCATCATCCCGCTGAAAGCCTCCCCCGGCTGCCGATACAGTCGGCAGGCCCGCCCTTGGCGCGGCCATCTGCAGTCGTTCGAGGAGGACAGTGATGATCGGGAACAGGCGTATCGCCCTGTGCATGTTCGTATTGCTCGCCGCTGCGGCGGAATCGGTTGCCGCGGCGACCAGCCCGGCCGTGCAGGCATCGCTCAAGGCCGGCCGGCCGTTCGTTGCCGGCGAGCTGCTGGTGCAGTTCAAGCCCGGCGCATCGGAGGCGGCCAAGGCTGCCGCGCTGGGCCGGCAGGGCGCGCAGGCGACGCGCACGCTGCTGGGCAAGGCCCGGCGCAAGGACGCCAAGGGCGACCTAGTGCAGGCGCAGCTGGGCAAGGGGCGCAAGGTCGATGCCGCGCTGCTGGCGCGCCTGGCGGCCGACCCGGCGGTGGACTTCGTCGAGCCCAACTGGATCTACCGCAGCCAGCAGAGCAACCCCGACGACCCGGGGCTCGGCAAGCTGTGGGGCATGCAGGGCGCGAGCACCTCGCCGGCACACCCGTACGGCAGCGGCGCGCTGGCGGCCTGGAACGCCGATGCGCTGTGCTCCAGCCAGGTGCACGTGGGCATCGTCGACGAGGGCCTGATGACCAGCCACCCGGACCTGCGCGCCAACGTCTGGGTCAACCCGGGCGAGGGCAGCCGCGCCGACCGCAAGGACAACGACGGCAACGGCCTGGTCGATGACATCCACGGCTGGGATTTCGTCGGCAACAACGCCAGCGTGTTCGACAGCACCGTCGACGACCACGGCACCCACGTCGCCGGCACCGTGGCGGCGCAGGCGAACAACGCCACCGGGGTGTTCGGCGTCTGCCCCAGCGCGCGGCTGATCAGCGCCAAGTTCCTCGGCAGCAACGGCGGCACCACCGCCGGCGCGGTGCAGGCGATCAACTACCTGACCGAGCTGAAGCTGGCGAAGAAGATCAGGCTGGTCGCCACGAACAACTCCTGGGGCGGCGGCGGTTATTCGCAGGCGCTCTACGACGCCATCCAGACGGCGGGCCGGGCGAACATCCTGTTCGTCGCCGCGGCCGGCAACAGCGGCAGCAGCAACGACACCACGCCGAGCTACCCGGCGAGCTATGCGCTGCCCAACCTGATCGCGGTGGCGGCCATCGGGCCGAGCGGGCAACTGGCGGGCTTTTCCAACTACGGGCCGAACAGCGTGCACATCGCCGCGCCGGGGGTGGACATCCTCTCCAGTGTGCCGACCAGCAAGCGCGCCGGCGGCTACGCCTACATGAGCGGCACCTCGATGGCCGCGCCGCACGTCACCGGCGCCGCGGCGTTGTATGCCTCGCTCAACCCCTGCGCCAGCGCCGCGCAGATCCGCGAGGCGCTGCTGCGCCTGGCGGTGCGCGACCCGCAGCTGACCGGCCTGGTGCAGCAGACGCGCCGGCTCGATGCGTCGAAGATCCGCGCCGAGCTGGCCTGCGCGCCCTGATCGGCTGCGATAACCGCGCCGGCCGGCGGCGACTCAGCTGGCCAGCGCGGTCTGCGCCGTGGCGCCCTGGCGGGCCGGCTGCGTCTCGGCGTAGCCCTGCGGGTTGCGGCTCTGCCAGCGCCAGGCGTCGGCGAGCATGGTCGAGAGGTCGCGCTCGGCGCGCCAGCCGAGCTCGATGGCGGCCTTGGTCGGGTCCGACCAGCACTGCGCGATGTCGCCGGCGCGGCGCGGCTGGATCACATGCGGCAGCGGGCGGCCGATGACCGCCTCGAAGGCGCCGATCATCTCCTTCACCGAATAGCCCTTGCCGGTGCCGAGGTTCCACACCGAGACGCCGTTGACCTGCTCGAGCCGCTCCAGCGCCTTGAGGTGGCCCTGCACCAGGTCGACCACGTGGATGTAGTCGCGCACGCCGGTGCCGTCCGGGGTCGGGTAGTCGTCGCCGTAGACGCTCAGCTCGCGGCGCCGGCCGACGGCGACCTGCAGCATGTAGGGCAAGAGGTTGTTCGGCGTGCCGTTGGGGTCCTCGCCGATCAGCCCGGATTCATGGGCGCCGATCGGGTTGAAGTAGCGCAGCAGGCCGATCGACCAGCGCGGGTCGGAGTTGGCCAGGCCGCGCAGTACGCTTTCGGCCATCAGCTTGGACTGGCCGTAGGGGTTGGTCGGCACGCCGGTCGGGCAGTGCTCGGTGATCGGCATCATCGCGCTCTCGCCGTAGACGGTCGCCGAGGAGCTGAACACCAGCTTGAAGATGCCGGCCTCGGCCATCGCCTGGCACAGCGCGATGCTGCCGCTGACATTGGTCTCGTAGTAGCGCAGCGGTTCGCGCACGCTCTCGCCGACGGCCTTGAGCCCGGCGAAGTGCATCACCGCGCTCACCGGGTAGGCGGCGAACAGCGCGGTCAGCAGCGAGCGGTTGCGCACGTCGCCCTTGACGAACTGCAGCGTGCGCCCGGCCAGTTGCTCGACCCGTTCCAATGCGCGGCGCGAGCTGTTGCACAGGTTGTCGAGCACCAGCACCTCGTGGCCTGCCAGGAGCAGCTCGAGGCACGCGTGGGAACCGATGTAACCCGCTCCTCCTGTCACCAGAATCATCTGTCTACCTCCGTTGGAACTTCTGCGGACACACCCGCGAGCGGGCGGCAGCCGGTTGGCGTCGCATGGGGTCCGAAAATGGGATCGGCGCTGCGGAACGGGACGGCAAAAGCGAGCTGCGCGCTGGGTTCCGAGGCCGGGCATAACCAGGTGTTTCTGCTCTAGGGACGGGCAAGCGGCCGCCAAGTTCCACCGCGCCGCGGCCATCCGACGGCGGGCGCGGCCGGATGGCTGGTCGGGAACCCAACCGGCCGATCACCGTCAATAGCCGGCGGGCAGTTGCCGACGAAACGTACGTCCACGGACGGCAGGCGCCCGCCCTCTGCGGCCCGGCGAGGGATTACCGGGCCCGCTACAGGCGTGTCGCCGGGCTGGATCGCCGCGGGCTGCGTCCTATCGAACGAGGTGTTAGATGAGTTGGGCCGGCCCCTTCCAGTACGACATCGGCAAATCCCGCAACGCGCAGCACACGCCGGCCGAAGTGGTCTTCGACGAGCAGGTGCCGACGCTGTTGTGCCTGTCGCACCTGCGCTGGAGCTTCGTCTACCAGCGCCCGCAACATCTGATGTCGCGTTTCGCCCGCGATTTCAACGTGCTGTTCTGCGAGGAACCGATTGCCACCGAGGACGACCAGCCCTGGCTGGAAGTCCGCCCCGAAGAGAACGGCGTGCAGGTGCTGATCCCGCGGCTGCCGCACGGCTGCACCGGCGAGGCCGCCAACCGCGTGCAGCGCGAGCTGCTCGACGGCTACCTGGCCAAGCTCGGCGTCGACGACCTGCTGCTGTGGTACTACACGCCGATGAGCCTGGCGTTTTCCGCCCACCTTGAGCCACGCGTGACCATCTACGACTGCATGGACGAGCTTTCGGCCTTCCGCGGTGCGCCGCCGGAGCTGATCGAGCGCGAACGCGAGCTGCTCAAGCGCGCCGACCTGGTGTTCACCGGCGGCTACAGCATCTGGGAAGCCAAGCGCGAGTTGCATGACGACGCGCATCCCTTCCCCAGCAGCGTCGATGTCGAGCACTTCGCCGCCGCGCGGCGGCCGCAGCACGACCCGGACGACCAGGCCGAGATTCCGCGCCCGCGGCTGGGCTTCTACGGCGTGATCGACGAGCGCCTGGACCTCGAACTGCTGGAGCAGGTCGCGCGGCTCAAGCCCGACTGGCAGCTGGTGCTGATCGGCCCGGTGGTGAAGATCGACCCGGCCGAGCTGCCGCGGCGCGACAACCTGCACTACCTGGGCGGCAAGACCTACGACGAGCTGCCGCAGTACCTCGCGGGCTGGGACGTGGCGATCATGCCGTTCGCGCTGAACGAATCGACGCGCTTCATCAGCCCGACCAAGACCCCCGAATACCTGGCCGGCGGCCGCCCGGTGGTATCGACGCCGATCACCGACGTGGTGCGCACCTACGGCGACACCGGCATCGTGCGCATCGCCGACGGCGCCGAGGCCTTCATTGCCGCCTGCGAGGCCGCGCTGAAGGATGCCGAGGACCGCGACCGCCTGCTGGCCCGCGCCGACGAGATCCTCGGCGACATGTCCTGGGACCACACCTGGAGCCTGATGAAGGAGAAGATCCAATGCGCGATATGAACCCGCAAGACCGCCATCCCGAACGTCTCGGCGGGGGCTCCGGTGATGCGCCGGGCGAGCGCCGGCGTGGTTTCGACTATCTCATCGTCGGTGCCGGTTTCGCCGGCAGCGTGCTCGCCGAGCGCCTGGCCGCCGGGCTGAACAAGCGCGTGCTGGTAGTCGACCGACGCCCGCACATCGCCGGCAACGCCTACGATCACCACGACGAATCCGGCGTGCTGGTCCACCGCTACGGCCCGCACATCTTCCACACCAATTCGCAGCGCATCGTCGACTACCTGTCGCGTTTCACCGAGTGGCGCCCCTACGAGCACCGCGTGCTGGCGCAGGTGGACGGCCAACTGGTGCCGATCCCGATCAACCGCACCACGCTGAACAGGCTCTACGGCCTGAACCTGGAGACCGACGAGCAGGCCGCCGAGTACCTGGCCAGCCGCGCCGAGCCGGTGGCCGACATCCAGACCAGCGAGGACGTGGTGATCAACGGCATCGGCCGCGAGCTGTACGAGAAGTTCTTCCGCGGCTACACGCGCAAGCAGTGGGCGCTGGACCCCTCGCAGCTGGACAAGTCGGTGACCTCGCGGGTGCCGACGCGCACCAACACCGACGACCGCTACTTCACCGACAGCTTCCAGCAGATGCCCAGGCACGGCTACACGAAGATGTTCGAGAAGATGCTCGACCATCCGAACATCAAGGTCATGCTCAACACCGACTACCGCGAGATCCGCGACGAGGTCGAGTACGACCACCTGGTCTACTGCGGGCCGATCGACGAGTACTTCGACTACCGCTTCGGCAAGCTGCCGTACCGCTCGCTGCGCTTCGAGCACAAGCAGCTCGAGCAGGAGCAGTTCCAGCCGGTCGGCACGGTCAACTACCCGAGCGAGGAGGTGCCCTACACGCGCATCAGCGAGTACAAGCACCTCACCGGGCAGGTCCACCCGAAGACCAGCGTGACCTACGAGTACCCCTCGGCCGAGGGCGACCCCTACTACCCGATCCCGCGCCCGGAGAACGCCGAGCTGTACAAGCGCTACCAGCAGCTCGCCGAGCAGACGCCGGGCGTGACCTTCATCGGTCGCCTGGGCACCTACAAGTACTACAACATGGATCAGGTGGTCGGCCAGGCGCTGGCGGCGTACAAACGCATCGAGGAAGCCGAGCGCGGCCCGGCCGCCGGCGCGGGCGACGCGCACGCGCGCAGCCTCGCCGAACAGGCCGGCTGAGCCCCGCGGTCGCCGCGCGCTGCGGCGGCCATGATCGTACCGTCGGCACCTGCCGGCTGCGTCGCGCGCTTGCGGCGCGGCCGGCCGTGCCTGTTTCCAAGAGGCCTGCGATGTACCAACCGACCCTCTTCGACAGCTTCTTTCTCGGCGGCTTCGAGTGCTCCACGCACCGCCGCCACGACAACCGCCGGCTCGACCTGCTGGCCGCCACCGGCCACGATCGGCTGGTCGCCGAGGACTACCGTGCGCTGCAGCGCCACGGCATCCGCAGCGCCCGCGACGGCCTGCGCTGGCACCTGATCGAGCGCCAGCCGGGCCGCTACGACTGGTCCAGCTTCCTGCCGATGCTCGCGGCTGCGCGCGACAGCGGCACCCAGGTGATCTGGGACCTGTGCCACTACGGCTGGCCCGACGACATCGACATCTGGCGCCCCGAGTTCGTCGAGCGTTTCGCCCGCTTTGCCGGCGAGGCGGCGCGGCTGGTGCGCGAGCACAGCGACGCGGTGCCGTTCTACTCGCCGGTCAACGAGATCTCCTTCTGGGCCTGGGCCGGGGGCGACCATGCGCGCTTCAACCCGCTGGGCCAGGGCCGTGGCGCCGAGCTCAAGCACCAGCTGGTGCGCGCCAGCATCGCGGCCATCGAGGCGATCCGCGCGGTCGAGCCGCGGGCGCGCTTCGTCCAGGTCGACCCGGCGATCCACATCAGCGCCCAGGTGCTGCGCCCGGCCGCCCAGCGCGAGGCGGAAAACGCCCGCCAGGCGCAGTTCGAGGCCTGGGACATGCTCTGCGGCAAGGCCTGGCCGGGCCTCGGTGGCAAGCCGGAGTACCTCGATATCGTCGGGGTCAACTACTACTCGGACAACCAGTGGTACCTGGGCGGCGAGACCATCGTTCGCGGCCACCCGGACTACCGCCCGTTCCGCGGCATCCTCAAGGAGATCCAGCGCCGCTACGGGCGGCCGATCCTGGTCGCCGAGACCGGCGCCGAAGGCGACCTGCGCGGCGACTGGCTGCGCTACGTCAGCGAGCAGGTCGGCCTGGCGCTGCAGCAGGGCGTGGCGGTGGAGGGCATCTGCCTGTACCCGGTGCTCGATTACCCCGGCTGGGACGACGACCGCCACTGCCCGACCGGCCTGTTCGGCTTCCCCGACGCCAATGGCGTGCGCCCCGAGCATGCCGGGCTGGCCGACGAGCTGCGCCTGCAACAGGCCCGCTTCGCCTCGGTCCAAGCCCATCATGAGCCCGCCGTGACACCCGCATGAGCAAGCCCGCCGCGGTTCCGCCCGTCCCCGAGGTCCTGCCCAGCCGGCCGCTGGCCTTCCTCTGGCACTACGTCTGCCAGCGGCCCTGGCATTTCGGCGGGCTGGCGACGCTGGTGATCAGCGCGGCGATCTGCGCGGTGGCGGTGCAGTACGGCATGAAGCTCCTGGTCGATGCCATGGCCGAGGGCAGCGGCGCGCGCAGCACGGCGAACGTCTGGATGCCGCTGTGGCTGTTCCTCGGCCTGATCGTGGTGGAGAACGTGTTCTGGCGCCTCGGCGGCTGGCTCGGCTGCCGCACCGTGGTGGCCAGCTGCGTGGACATCCGCGTCGACCTGTTCCGCTACCTGACCGGCCACCCGATGCGCTACTTCAACGAGCATTTCGCCGGCTCGCTGGGCAACCGCATCTCCGCCGTCGGCCAGGCGGCGGGCACCATCTATGGCGGGCTGGCGTGGAAGATCGTGCCGCCGATCGTCGACTTCATCGGCGCGGTGGTGGTGCTGCTCACCGTCGACTGGCGCATGGCCGTGGCGCTGGTCGTGTTCGTCATCGTGGTGGCGCTGCTGATCACCGGCTTCGGCATCCGCGGGCGCAGCAAGCACCAGCGCTTCGCCGCCCAGGCGGCGCGGGTCGGCGGCGAGCTGGTCGATGCGGTGTCCAACGTCTGGACGATCAAGGCCTTCTCCGCCCGCGACCGCGAGGCCGAGCGCCTGGCCCAGGAGATCGGCAGCGAGGCGCGCGCCCAGCGGCGCAGCTGGATGTACCTGGAGAAGGCCCGCGTGCTGCATGACATCTGCCTGTCGCTGATGGCCGGCGGCATGCTGGTCTGGGCGATCCGCAGCTGGCTGGGCGGCAGCGTCAGCGCCGGCGACGTGGTGCTGGTCAGCGCGCTGACCTTCCGCATCCTGCACGGCTCGCGCGACCTGGCGCTGGCGCTGGTCGACACCACCCAGCAGGTCGGCGCGATCGCCGACACCCTGCGCATCATCAACCAGCCGCACGGCCTGGAAGACCCGGAGCCGACGCTGACCCTGGACGCCGGCGACATCGATTTCGAGCACGTGCGCTTCGGCTACCCGGAGCGGCCGCCGATCTTCGAGGACTTCAGCCTGCACATCCCGGCCGGGCAGTCGGTGGGCATCGTCGGCGCCTCGGGTGCCGGCAAGTCGACCCTGCTTGCCCTGCTGCAGCGGCTGGACGACGTGCATGGCGGGCAGATCCTCATCGACGGCCAGGACGTGCGCCACGTCAGCCAGGACAGCCTGCGCGAGAAGATCGCCGTGGTGCCGCAGGAGACCGCGCTGTTCAACCGCAGCATCCTCGAGAACATCCGCTACGGCCGCCCCTGGGCCAGCGACGAGGAGGTCCACGAGGCGGCCCGGCACGCCTTCTGCGACGGCTTCATCCGCGAGCTGCCCGAGGGCTACCGCACGCTGGTCGGCGAGCGCGGGGTGATGCTCTCCGGCGGCCAGCGCCAGCGCCTGGGCATCGCCCGCGCCTTCCTCAAGGACGCGCCGATCCTGATCCTCGACGAAGCCACCTCGGCGCTCGATACGCAGTCCGAGGCGGAGATCCAGGATGCGCTGAACCAGCTGATCCGGGGCCGCACGGTGGTCGCCGTGGCGCACCGGCTGTCGACCCTGGCCGGCTTCGACCGCATCGTCGTGCTGCGCCAGGGGCGCATCGTCGAGGACGGCCCGCCGCAGGAGCTGCGCCGCCGCGGCGGCGAGTTCGAGGCACTCTGGCGCATGCAGGCCGAGGGCTTCAGCCGCGAACCCGGCGCGGTCACGTGAAGCGCGCCGCGGTCGACTCCAGCAGCATCCGCGCGCTGGGCTACGCTTCGGATGAGCGGGTGCTGGAAGTCGAGTTCCACAACGGCAGCCTGTACCGCTACGAACAGGTGCCAGCCGAGGCGGTGCAGGCGCTGCTGGCGGCCGACTCGCTGGGCCGGCACTTCAACCAGGCGTTCAAGCCCTGCCACTTCCCCTATCGGCGCCTGCGCTGAGCCGGGCGCAGGGGTTGAACCAAGTCGCCGGCGCCGGCCTCAGAAAGCAGACAGGACGAATCCTTCGAGCGGAGGCTCGCCAGAATCAGGGGGTATGCATGTCGGACCATCACACCTACAAGAAGATCGAGATCGTCGGCTCGTCGCGCACCAGCGTCGATGACGCGATCCAGAACGCCATCGCCGAGGCCAGCAAGACGCTGGAGAACATCGAGTGGTTCGAGGTCGGCGAGATCCGCGGCCACGTGGCCAACGGCAAGGTCGCGCACTTCCAGGTCACCTTGAAGATCGGCTTCCGCCTGCGCGACAGCTGATCGAGCGGCGGCCGGGGCGCGCCCGCGTCCTGGCCGATGCGCCGCATGCCCGGCCATCCCCTGGTCGGCTTTCCCGCCTTTCATCCCTTCCTGTTCCGGTTGCCGGGGCGCTGGCAAGCGCGCCGCTCTGCGTCGCGGCTTGCAGCCGCTGTAGCCGGTGCGGCGGCACGGTGCGAGGCCAGGAGAGCGCGAGTCATTGGTTGATTAATATTGTTGCGAATCATTCTTGCTAAATATAGCATTTTGAAATTGCGCCATTTCCCCCGCAATTTCCGGTCCCAACAGGTCTTTTCCAATGTCTCGCACCTTCCTCTGCAAACCGGGCTCGCTTCGCGCCCTGCTTCCGCTCTGCCTGGCCATGGGTGGCTCGGCCTACGCTGCAAACCCGACGGACCGGGATGCCACTGTCGACAGCCAGGCCCAGGCCGAACAGCCGCTGGCGCTGCCGGAAACCGAGATCGTCGCCAGTGCCGACGCCTCGGCTGACGGCCTGACCGCGCCCTACGCCGGCGAGCAGGTCGCCCGTGGCGGCCGGGTCGGCATCCTCGGCAACCGCGACTACATGGAAACGCCGTTCACCTCGACGTCCTACACCTCGCAGCTGATCCAGGACCAGCAGGCGCGCAGCGTCTCCGACGTGCTGCAGAACGACCCCTCGGTGCGCGTGGCGCGCGGCTTCGGCAACTTCCAGGAACTGTACGTGGTGCGCGGCTTCCCGCTGTTCTCCGACGACATCGCCTACAACGGCCTCTACGGCCTGCTACCGCGCCAGTACGTGGCCGCCGAGTTCATCGAGCGCGTGGAAGTGTTCCGCGGCGCCAACGCCTTCCTCAACGGCGCGGCGCCGGGCGGCAGCGGCATCGGCGGGGCGATCAACATCCTGCCCAAGCGCGCGCCGAACGAGCCGCTGACCCGCCTGACCCTCGGCGCCGAGAGCGGTGGCCAGGCCATGACCCATGCCGATATCGCCCGTCGCTTCGGTGAAGAGGAGCGCTTCGGTGTGCGCCTGAACGCCGCCAAGCGTGCCGGCGAGACCACCGTCGAGGACGAGGAACGCACCCTCGACATGTTCGCCCTCGGCCTGGACTACCAGGGCGACAACTTCCGCCTGTCCGGCGACGTCGGCCACCAGTACCACTTCATCGACCAGCCGCGTCCGAGTGTCACCCCCAACGGCGGCATTCCCAGCGCACCGGATGCCGAAGACAACTTCGCCCAGCCCTGGACCTACTCGAAGGAGAAGCAGACCTTCGGCACCTTGCGCGCCGAATACGACTTCTCCGACGCCGTGACCGGCTGGCTCGCCGCCGGTGTGCGCGAGGGCGAGGAGAAGAACCGCCTGGCCAGCATCAAGGCGGGCCGTTCCGGCGCCGGCACCTTCTACCGCTTCGACAACGTGCGCGAGGAAGACGTCTTCACCAGCGAAGCCGGCCTGCGCGCCCGTGGCAACACCGGTGCGGTCTCCCACGAGTGGGTAATGTCCGCGGCGATGTTCGATCTGCAAGCACGCAACGCCTACGGCATGTCGGGCAACCTTGCCGCCGATATCCATGACCCGTTCGACGCGGCGATGCCAGGCACCACCTGGACCGGCGGCCAGATGTCCGATCCTGGCGTCACCGAACGCACCCACACCCAGAGCCTGGCGCTGGCCGACACCCTGGGCTTCCTCGACGACCGCCTGCTGCTCACCCTCGGCGCCCGCCGCCAGGGCATCGAGGCCAAGAGCTACGACTACAACAGCGGCAGCCGGCTGTCCTCCTACAACCGCTACAAGACCAGCCCGGTGGCCGGCGTGGTCTACCAGCTCACCGACGAACTGTCGGTTTACGCCAACTACATCGAGGGGCTGGTCAAGGGCGACATCGCTCCGGCGAGCAGCGGTGGCGTAGCCATCGTCAATGCCGGCGAGGCGCTGGAGCCCTATGTCTCCGAACAGACCGAGGTCGGCATCAAGTACGACGGCGGCAACCTCGGTGGCAGCCTGGCGCTGTTCACCACCGACCGGCCGTTCAGCACCGTGGAAAACGGTGTATTCACCGACGGCGGCGAACAGCGCAACCGCGGCATCGAGCTGTCGGTGTTCGGCGAGCCGGCCTACGGCGTGCGCCTGCTCGGTGGCCTCACCCTGCTCGATGCCGAGCTGACCAGCACACAGGACGGCCTCAACGAGGGCAACCGTGCGATCGGCGTGCCGCGCACCCAGGCCAACGTCGGCGGCGAATGGGACGTGCCGGGCACCAACGGCCTGACCCTGACCAGCCGCGTGGTCTACACCAGCAGCCAGTACGCCGACGCGGCCAACGACCTGCAGGCGCCGTCCTGGACCCGCCTGGACCTTGGCGCACGCTACCGGATGGTCATCGACGCGCGTGATGTGACCCTGCGCGCCCGCCTGGACAACGTCACCGGCCGCGACTACTGGGCCTCGGTGGGCGGCTACCCGAACGCCAACTACCTCGTCCTCGGCGCCCCGCGCACGCTCACGCTCAGCGCCACGGTCGACTTCTGATGCAGGCACGCACCCTGCGGGGCTGGGGCTGGGTCCACAAGTGGTCCAGCCTCGTCTCTACGCTGTTCATCCTGCTGCTGTGCCTGACCGGTCTGCCGCTGATCTTCTCCCACGAGATCGAGCACCTGGCCGGCAGCGAGATCGAGGCCCCGCCGATGCCGGCGGGCACCCCGCAGATCGCCCTCGACCGGGTCGCCGCCGAGGCGGTCAAGGCCCACCCGGGCCTGGTGCCGTTGTATTTCTTCGCCGAGGAAGACCTGCCCGACCTCTGGTACGTCAAGCTCGACACCCGCGTCGATACCGACGAAAGCGAGTCGCTGCTGATCCTCTCCGATGCGCGCACCGGCCAGGTGGTCGACGTGTCGGCGTTCGACGAGGGCTTCATGAGCGTGATGTACCGCCTGCACGTCGACCTCTACGCGGGGCTGGCCGGCAAGTTGTTCCTCGGCTTCATGGGCCTGCTGCTGGTGGTCGCCATCGTCTCCGGCGTGGTGCTCTATGCGCCCTTCATGCGCAAGCTGCGCTTCGCCGAGGTGCGCCGCGAACGGGCGCCACGCACGCGCTGGCTGGACCTGCACAACCTGCTCGGCATCGTCACCCTGGTCTGGGCGCTGGCGGTGGGCTTCACCGGGGTGATCAACACCTGGGCGGACCTCATCTTCCAGGCCTGGCAGGCCGAGCAGGTCGCCGCCCTGCAGGCCGGCAAGACCCAGGTGCTGCTGCCGAAGGATGCCAGCGATGTCCCGGCTGCCGACGGCTCGCTGCAGACCGCGGTCGACCGTGTGCTGGCCGCCGCGCCGGGCATGGCGATCTCGATGATCGCCTACCCCGGCACGCTGCGCGCCACGCCCGAGCATGTCGCGGTGATCCTGCGCGGCGACACGCCGCTGACCTCGCGCCTGACCCAGGCGCTGCTGGTCGACCCCGCCGATGGCGAGGTGCTCGAAGCCAGCGCCCGGCCCTGGTACGTCACCGCGCTGCAGTTGTCCGAACCGCTGCACTTCGGCGACTACGGCGGCCTGCCGCTGAAGATCCTCTGGGCGCTGCTGGATATCCTCACCATCGTGGTGCTCGGCAGCGGCCTGTACCTGTGGCTCAAGCGTGGCGCGACGGAGGTGCGGGGATGATGCGCATCTGGCTGTGGCCACTGGCCCTTGGCCTGCTCTCGGCCCTCGGCCTGCTCGCCGGGCTGGTCTCCGACGGCGCCGGCGACTGGTTCGGCTGGCTGGCGCTGGGGCTGCCGACGCTGGTCGGCCTGCAGGGGATGTGGCGCGGCCGCGCCCCGACTCAGGCGCCACGCCGCGCAGCGGCCGTGCGCCCCGCCGAGCGCGGCTGAACCGCGGCCGCTCAGGCCAGCAGGCTGACGACGGTGAAGCGGCTCAGGGTGGCCTGGGCGGCGACCGCCTGGCTGACCGCGGCGTAGCTCGACGGGCTGCGCTGCATCAGGTTGAACACCGAGCGCGAGAAGTCCAGCGCCCACTGCTTCTCGTCGTTGCCGGCCTGGCGAGCGAGGAAGTCGCGGATCTCCTTCTGCCGCTGGCCGAGCTGGTCGCGCAGGTTGCCGATGCGGTCCAGCGCGGCGACCACGTTGTCCAGCACGCGGCGCAGCTCGGCGAAGGAGTCCAGCGCCGCTGCCTCCGGCAGTTCCAGCAGCTGCTCCTGATGGCTGCCCAGCCGCTGGAAGCGCTCGCCGGGAAACAGCTTGCCCTCGCCGCGCACCGCCAGTTCGCCTTCGAGCTTCTGCCAGACGCTTTCGCGCGCAGAGAAGCGCAGCTGGCCGTTGGCGTCCAGTTCGGCGCGGATGCCGGCCTGGCCGAGGCTGGCATTGAAGCGCCGCAGGATCTGCTCGTCGCTCATCGCCTCGTCGAGGATTACCGCCACCGGCTCGGCCAGCTGGCGGCCGCCACGGATGATCAGGGTTTCCGGCGCCGCCTCGCGGATCCGCTGCAGCGACTCCAGCCCCTGCAGGCTGAAGCGGCTGCGCACCGGCTCGTTCAGGTGCAGGCGAAAGCCGGCGTCCAGCGCGTTGCCCGAGCGCTCGCTGCGCTGGCGCAACAGCTCGCCGACCTGCTCCAGCCCCTCGCGGATGGCCGGCGCGCCGCTACCGGGCACGCTCGCGGCGAGTTCGCGGCCGAGGCTCAGCTTCAGCTGCGACAGCCGGCCGTGCAGGTCGGCCAGGTAATTCTGGGCCGACTGCATGGAGGACAGCTGCTGGTTGAGCTGCAGGCTGAAACTGGTGCTCTTGCGGCTGCTGGCCTCGGCCGTGGCGGTGTCCAGCTCGCGCGCCGGCGCCTGGTGCGGGCGGCTTTCCGGCATCAGCGGCTGGCGGCGCTGCTGCCCATCGATGGCGCCGACCGCGGGGAGCTGCTTGTCGATCTTCATGGCCATGTTCCGCTCACAGCAGGCCGAACAGCGAGAGGTCGTTGATCTTCAGGTAGGTCTTCTGGGTGGCCTGCAGCGACAGCTGATAGTTGTTCAGATCGATGCTGGCGCCGGCGTAGTCCAGCCGCGACAGCTCGCCCTCGATCTTCTGGTTGACCAGCGAGACGTCCTCGTTGCTGCTGGTCAGCAGGCTCAGGGTGTTCTGCCGGCCGCCGAGGTCGGTGACCGCGCCGAGCAGTTCGCCGTGGGTCAGGTCCAGGGCCGTCATGCTGGCGGCGATCTGCCCGCGCACCGCCGGGTCGCCCGCGTCGAGGGCCGGGTCTTCGAGCATGCCGACCAGCTCGTGCAGGCGGTTGAGCATGTCGACCCCGCCGCCGAAGATCTGCGCGGCGGTGACGTTTTCCTCGACCAGCACGCCGTTGGCCACCGCCGCCTGGCGGTGATCGGCGTTGCCGCTGAGCTGGTAGCTGTCGCTGGCGGCGTCGAAGGTGATCGCCGGGCGGTCGCTGAGGGTGCCGGCGAACAGGTAGCGGCCTTCCTCGTCGCGCACGTTGGCGAAGCTGAGGATGGTGCCTTCGAGCGTCTTCAGCTCGTTGGCGATGGCCGCCAGGTCTTCGCTGGTGTTGCTGCCGTTGGCCGCCCATAGCAAGAGGTCGCGCACGCTGAGCATCGAGTCCGAGGCGGCCTTGAGGTTGCTCTCCTGCTTGGACAGGTTGCCCGAGACGTTGGCGATGTTGGTGCGGTACTGCGCCAGGGTCGCTTCCTCGCGCTGGATGCGCAGCACGCGCACGGCGGAGATGGGGTCGTCGGACGGCCGCAGCATGCGCTCGCCGGTGGCCATCTGCTGCATCAGCTTGCCGAGCTTCTCGGAGCTGAGGTTCAGCGAGCCGTGCATCATGGCGTTGATCTGGGCGTTGGAGATACGCATTGTCGGGAATCCTTCGGCCGGCTCAGAACATGGCCAGCACGGCGTTGAACAGTTCGTTGGAGGTACCGATGACCTTCATGTTGGCCTGGTAGGCCTGCTGGTAGGCCATCAGGTTGGCGGCCTCCTCGTCGAGGTTCACCGCGCTGACGCTGTCGCGCTGCGCCTGGGCCTGCTCGGCGACCACCGTGGTGGCGGCCAGGTCCGCCTGGTTCTGCCGGCTGGCGCTGGCGATGCGCCCGACCAGCCCGGCGTAGGCATCGTTGAGCGGCACCAGGTCGCCGGCCACGCTGATCTTCGCCGCCTTGGTCTCGAGCAGGGCCAGCAGCACCTGGTTGTCGCCGACCACCGGCACCGGCTGGCCATTGGCATCCATGCCCGGCGCTTGGGCGGAAAACGCCAGCTGGCGGGTGGACAGCGCATTGACGGTCAGCAGTGCGCTGGTGCTGCTGGCGTCGTAGCTGAACAGCGGCTGGCCGGGATTGCCGTCCAGGTCGTAGCCGGTGGCCAGGGTGTCGTTGACCCGCTGCGCCAGCGCGCCGGCCATGTCGTGCAGGTCGGCCTGGGCCGGGCGCAGCGCACCGTATTCCATGTCGTAGAGACCGCCGAGCGAGCCGCCGAGGCCCTCCTGCACCAAGGGGAAGCTGGTCTTGGCGAAGACCAGGCTGAGCTGCTGCTCGCCGGCCAGGTTCTCGCCGACCTTCAGCGTGCCGGCGGTGCTGCCGGCGACCAGCGGCTGGCCGTTGGCCAGGGCCACGGTGAGGCTGCCGTCAGCGGCACCCTGCACGCGGATGCCGACGAACTGGCTGAGGTCCTTGACCAGGTTGTCGCGATAGTCGCGCAGGGTCGCGGTATCGCGGCCGGAGGATTCCATCTCGAGGATCTGCTTGTTGAGGTCGGCGATGTTGCTCGCCAGGCCGTTGATCTCGCTGACCATCGACACGCGCTGGCCCTCCAGCGCCTCGAGCTGGATGCCGATGTTGCCGTTCAGGCCGTTGAAGCGCTGCGCCAGCTGCCTGGCCTCGCCGAGGATCTGCTGGCGCAGGGCGATCGACTCGGGCGTCGAGCTGGCCTCGCTGAGCGCGGCATAGAAGTTGTCCAGGCCGACGCTGATGCTCGAGCCTTCGCTGTCGACCAGCCCTTCGAGGGCGCCGAGGTATTGCTGCGTGGTGCCGTAGTACTGCTTTTCGGTGGTCGCGCGCCACAGTTGCTGGTTCTGGAACTCGCTGGCCAGCCGGCGGATGCTGGTCACCTGCACGCCACCGCCGATGCCGGTGGGCGTCTGCCCGCCGAGCGCGTGCTGCTCGGGCGCCAGGCGGCTGAAGCCCGGGGTGTTGACGTTGGCGATGTTCTGTCCGGTCGCGGTGAGGGCGATCTGCGAGGCGCGTACGCCGCTGTAGCCAATCTGACTCAGGATGCTCACGACTGGGGTTCCTTGGATTCGATGCGGATCGGTTGCGCGAAGGCCACCGATAGGTGGCCGCCGACGGCGCGTTGGCTATGCAAGGCGACCGGCGCGCCGGCGGGCTTAAGCGCCTCGCCGTCGTGCTGCGCCTGGCGGGCCGGCGCCGCCTGCAGGTCGCGCAGGATGTTGCGTGTGTAGTTGCGCGTCTCGGCATAGGGGATGCGCTCGACCCAGGCGGCGGTGCCGATCGCGCCGCTACGCGGGTCGCCGAACTGCTTGAGCCACTCGTCGACCTTGCCGGGGCCGGCGTTGTAGGCGGCCAGGGCCAGCGCCTGGTGGCCGTCGTAGCGCGCCAGCATCTTCTCCAGGTAGGCCGAGCCGAGGCGCTTGTTGTACGCGGCGTCCTCGGTCAGGCGTGCCTCGCTGAACGGCAGGCCGAGCTCGCCGGCCATGTCGCGTGCGGTGTCGGGCATCAGCTGCATCAGGCCGCGGGCGCCCTTGGGCGAGACCGCGGCGAGGTTGCCGCTCGATTCGTGGCGGATGACGCTGTCGACCAGCGCCTGGAAGCCGGCCTTGCCGCTGGCCCAGGCCTCGTCGAGCGCCTCGAGGCCGCGCTGCCAGGTACCGCGCAGGGCATGCAGGCCGCCGCCAGCGCTCGGCAGGCCGGCCAGCGCCGCGCCCGGGTGCGCTGTCGGCCCCGCGGCGCCGGCCTCGCCGGAAAGCTGCGCGACGAGCAGGTCGCTGATGCCGGTCTGGCGCTTGGTTGCCAGCGAGTCGGCCAGCGCCTCGTCGTAGAGGTCGCGCATGGTGTCCAGCTCGCGGCTGCGCAGCGGATTGCCGGCGGCCAGCACGTCGCCGGCCTTGCGCATCTGCTTGAGGATCTGCTGCAGGAACATGGCCTCGAACTGCTCGCAGACCGCCTCGAGCTGCTGGCGCCGCGCCGCGCTCGGCCCCTCGTTGCGCGTGCGCAGGCTGGCCAGGTGCTGGGGTAGGGAAACGATGCTCATGCGGCAAGAACCTATTCAAATCTGCTGCGCTTCGGTCCTGCTTCGTTGAAACAGGCTGGGGCGCCAGCCCGGTCAAAAATGCTCATCTACAACCGTAAACTGCGCTTGTTCGCCTGTTTCGCCTCGCAGGCTTCTAGCTCGCGAGACGTGAACAGGCTCTTGTTGCTACATCACGATCAGTTCGGCATTGAGCGCGCCGGCGCGCTCGAGCGACTGCAGGATGCTCATCACGTCATCGGGCGTCGCGCCGAGGCTGTTGATGGTGTTGATGATGCTTTCCAGGCTGGCGCCCTCGGGCCACTGGAACATCGCCTTGCGGTCCTGCTCGACGGCCACGTCGGACTGCGGCACCACCGCGGTCTGGCCACCGGAGAAGGCATTCGGCTGGCTGACCTGCGGCCGCTCGCTGATGGTCACGGTCAGCGTGCCGTGGGCCACCGCCGCCGCCTTCACGCGCACGCCCTCGCCGACCACCACGGTGCCGGTGCGGCTGTTGAACACCACCTTCGGCCGCTCGCGGCCCTGCTCCACGTCCAGCCGTTCGAGCATGGCCATGAAGCTCATGCGCTGGTTGCTCGAGACCGGTGCGCGCAGGCTGACCTTGGTGGCGTTCAGCGCCGTGGCGGTGCCCTTGCCGAAGCGCTCGTCGACGGCATCGACGATATGGCTGACGGTCTGGAAGCTCGGGTCGCGCAGGTTCAGCACCACGTCCGGGCGCACGCCGAAGTCGGTGGGAATGACCCGCTCGACGCTGGCGCCGTTGGGGATCAGCCCGCTGTTGGAGGTGTTGATGGCGACCTTCGAGCCGCTGGCGCCCTCGGCGTTGACGCCGCCGACCACCAGCGCGCCCTGGGCCAGGGCGTAGACCTCGCCGTCGACGCCCTGCAGCGGCGTCATCAGCAGCTGGCCGCCGCGCAGGCTCTTGGCATCGCCCAGCGAGGACACGGTCACGTCGACCGTCTGCCCGGGGCCGTAGGACGGCGGCACGGTGGCGGTGACGGTCACCGCGGCGACGTTCTTCAGCTTGGGGTCGACGTTGGCCGGCAGGTTGATGCCGAACTGCTTGATCATGTTCGCCACCGAGTGGCTGGTGAACTTCACCTGGTTCTTGTCGCCGGTGCCGTCCAGGCCCACGACCAGGCCATAGCCGATCAGCTGGTTGCCGCGCACGCCCTCGATGTCCACCAGGTCCATCAGCGGTACGGCTCCGGCCGGCAGGTGCCAGAGCAGGGCGAGGGCGGCGAGGGTTGCCTTCAGATGCATGGGCGGACCTCAGAGGGGAAACAGCGGGTGGCTGAAGAAGCGCGTCAGCCAGCCAGCGGTGTTGCTGTCGTTGAGCACGCCGCGCCCGGCGTAGGAAATTCGCGCGTCGGCGATGTTCTGCGACGACACCTGGTTGAAGCGATTGATGTCGTCCATGCGCACCAGGCCGGTGAGGCGGATGTATTCGTCGCCCTGGTTCAGGCGCAGCTTCTTTTCGCCCTTGACCAGTAGCGTGCCGTTGGGCAGCACGCGGTGCACGGTGACCGCGATCGAGCCGCGCAGGGTGTTCTGCTGCGAACTCTTGGCCGAGCCGCTGAACTCGCGCTCGCCGGAGGCCGAGGTCTCCAGGTCCGGGTAGCGCTTGCCGAGCACGGTGGGCACGCCGATGCCGATGCTCGATTCCTTGCCGAAACTGGTGCCGGCACTCTTGCTCGACTGGGTCGACTCGTCGAGCACGATGGTGAGGATGTCGCCGACCCGCACCGCACGACGGTCGTGCAGCAGCGAGCCGGCGTGGCCGGCGCGGAACAGCCCGCCGCTGGTGGTCGGCGGCAGGCTGTAGTCCAGTTCCAGCGGCTCGTACTCGCTGGAATCCTCGTCGGGGCGCAGCTCGTCGAAGCTGGCGCAGCCACCGAGCAGCAAGGAGGCGAGCAGCAGGGCGATCGGCTTCATCGGCATCACACGGTCTGGTTGAGGAACTGCTGCATGCCGCTGGCGGCGTCGAGCACCTTGGCGTTGGCCTCGTAGGCGCGCTGGATGGCGATCATGTTCACCATGGCCTCGACCACCTGCACGTTGGAGCCCTCGAGCACGCCCTGCTTGAGCTGGCCGAGGCCTTCCTCGCCGGCCACGCCCTCGACCGGCTCGCCGCTGGCGACGCTCTCGCGGTAGAGGTTGCCGCCGAGCGCTTCCAGGCCGCCGGGGTTGGTGAAGTTGACCAGGGTGATCTGGCCGAGCTCGGAGGGCAGGGTGTCGCCCGGCAGGATCGCGGTGACGATGCCGTCGGCGCCGACGGTAAAGCCGGTGCTGCCCTCGGGCACTTCGATCGCCGGAGTCAGCGGCAGGCCCTGGGCGTTGACCATCATGCCCTCGGCGTTGAGCTGGAACTGGCCGTTCTCGGTATAGAGGATGTCGCCGTTGGGCGCCTCGACCTGGAAGAAGCCGCGGCCGACGATCGCCAGATCCATCGGCTGGCCGGTGGTCTGCATGCTGCCTTCGGTGAACACCTTCTGCGTGCCGGCCAGCCGCACGCCGCTGCCGAGCTGGATGCCCGAGGGCACGGTGTTGATCTCGTCGGCCTGGGCGCCGGGCTGTTTCTCGATGGTGTAGAACAGGTCCTCGAAGACCGCGCGGTCGCTCTTGAAACCGTTGGTGTTGACGTTGGCCAGGTTGTTGGCGACGGTCGACATGGCCTTGTCCTGGGCGGCCAGGCCGGTCTTGCTGACCCAAAGTGCGGAATTCATGCGTTATCTCCCGATCAGCTGCCGCGGATCATCCGGTTGCCCGCCTCGGAGAGGTCCTCGGCGGCTTTCATCATCTTTACCTGGGTTTCGAACAGGCGGTTCAGGCTCATGGTCGAGGCCAGCTCGTCGATCGCCGAGACGTTGCTCGACTCGAGAAAGCCGCTGGCCAGGCGCACCTCCTCGCTCGGCGCGGCCGGCTGGCCGTCGCGCGTGACCAGGAGGCCGGCCTGGTTCTTCGTGAGGTTCGCCGCCGGCACGTCGACCAGGCGGATGCGGTCGACCTCGGCCATCACCCAGTCGCCCGGGGCCATGATCGATACGGTGCCGTCGTTGCCGATCTCCAGCTTGTCGTGCTCGGGGAGCACGATCGGGCCGCCCTCGCCGAGCACCGCACGACCGTTGAGCGTCAGCCGCCCCTCGGCGTCGATCTGCAGGTTGCCCTGGCGGGTATAGGCCTCGCCGGCGCCGTCCTCGACGACGATCAGGCCGCTGCCCTTGACGGCGAAGTCCAGCTCGCGGCCGGTGGCCACCAGCGCGCCGCCGGCCAGGCTGACGCCGTTGTTCTCGACCACGGCCATGTGCCGGCTGTCGTAGCCGTAGCCCTCTACCGCCACCGCTTCGGCGCGCTCGAGGTCGGCGCGAAAGCCGGGGGTGTTGACGTTGGCCAGGTTATTGGCACGCACCTGCAGCGCCATCATGGTGCGGCTGGCGGCGGTCATTGCGGTATAGCCCAGACGGTCCATGCGCTAGCCTCAGATCGCGGCGAACAGGGCCTGGGTCAGTTCCTTGTTCGTGGAAATGACCTGGGTGTTCGCCTGGTAATTGCGCTGGCCTTCCATCAGCCCGACCAGCTGCTGGGTGAGGTCGACGTTGGAGCTCTCCAGCGCGCCGGAAGCCAGGGTGCCGAACTGGCCGACGCCCGGTGCGCCGAGCAGCGCGGCGCCGGAGGCGGCCGTCTCGCTCCAGGCGGTGCCGCTGATGTTCTTCAGCCCTTCGGCGTTGACGAAGCTGGCCAGCACCACCTGGCCCTGGAGCATGCGCTCGCCGTTGGAGTAGTTGGCGTAGACGCGGCCGTCCTTTTCCACGCTCATGCCGGTCTGCTCGCCGGCGGCGTAGCCGGTGGCGCGGTTGCCGGTGACGCTGAAGGCCGAGCCGTACTGGCTGCTGCCGCTGTAGTCCAGGGCGATGACCAGCGGGGCGACGCCGCCGGTGAGGGTGGCGTTGAGGGTGATCGGCGCCAGCGGGCCGGCCAGGTTGCCGGCGGTGTCGAAGCTCAGCGCCTGCGGCCCGCCGGCGAGGGCGGCGCCGTCGACGTAGTAGTGCGCATCCCAGCTGTTGTCGGCGGTCTTGACGAAGTACTGGGTCAGGGTGTGTTCCTTGCCCTGGGAGTCGAACAGCTTGGTGGTGTAGGTCGAGTTGTAGCTGTCGGCGACCTGCGGGTCGAAGGCCACGGCCGGCACCTCGGCGTCGGCGTCGAGGTTGGCGACAAAGCTCAGGGCATCGCTGGCGCGCGCCGGGATGCCGCCCGAGCGCAGCTGCAGGTCGCCGACGGTGCCGGTCTGCAGCACGCCGTTGGCGTCGGCCGGGTAGCCCTGCAGGCGCCCGCCGAGGCTGTTGGTGATGAAGCTATCCTTGTCGGTGCCGAAGATGCCGGCACGGGTGTAGGCGACGTCGCCATTGCCGGCGCGGGTGACGAAGAAGCCGCCGCCGGAGATCGCCAGGTCGAGGGTGCGATTGGTGGTGGTCAGGGCGCCGCCCTGGCTGATGCTCTGGGTGTGCCCGGTGACTTCCACGCCCATCGCCTGGCTCTCGGCATAGAGGCTGCCGAAGTCGGTGCGCGAGGACTTGAAGCCGACGGTGCCGGCGTTGGCGATGTTGTTGCCGATGGTGCTGAGTTGGTCGTTGACGGCGGACAGGCCGGTCAGGGCGATATTGAAGCTCATGGTCTGCTCTCGATGCTGTCTTTGGGGTTCGCGGGCGTGGGCGCGGCTCAGCCGCCGAGCAGCCCGGCGTCGGCCTGGGCGAACTCGAGAATGTTGTAGAAGGGCACCTGGCCGACGCCCTGCACCTGCAGGACCGGGCCTTCGGCGCTGACGCGCACGTTGTCGACGCGGCCGTTGATTTCGGCCTGCGGGTACTCGCCGGCGTCGGTTTCCAGGCTGATCGCGTAGCGCCCGGCCGGCAGGCCCAGGCGCTGCGGGTCGAGGCTGAAGGGCACCCGCCCGGCGCCGTGCGCGCCGAGCTCGACGGCGGTCTTGTTGCCGTTCGAATCGGTCAGGATCAGGCTACTGCGGCCGGCCGGGTGCTCGAGCTGGAACTGGCCCTCGATCGGCTGGCCGTCGAGCTCCAGCGCCTCGGCGGCGACGCTGACCTGCTGGCCGACCAGGCCGGCGGCGGTGAGCGTCTGCAGGTTGTCGAGCAGCACCAGGTTGTTCTGCGTCAGCGCGGTCATGTTCTCCATGCTCTTGACCTGCGCCATCGCCGAGTACTGGTTGAGGAACTCGGTGCTGTCGACCGGCTTGGTCGGATCCTGGTTCTTGATCTGCGCGACCATCAGGCTGATGAAGTTGTTCTCCATGGTCGCCGCGTCGCCGACGTTGACCGCGCGCTTGACCGCGTCGAGCGAATTGCCGGCGAGGCTGCCATCGAGCACCGAATTGACCGAACCCATCAGGCTTCTCCCAGGCGCAGCAGGCTCTGCTGCATGCTTTTCACGCGGTTGAGCACCTCGACGCCGGTCTCGAAGCTGCGCGTGGCCGACATCATGTCGGTCATCTCCTCGATCTCGTTGATGTCGGGGTAGTAGACGTAGCCCTCGCCGTCGGCCAGCGGGTTGCCCGGCTCGTAGCGGCGCTTGGGTTCGGCGCCCGAGGCGACCACGTCGAGCACCTGCACGTGGGCGCCGCCGAGGCCGACGCCGCGGGTCAGCGAGTCGTTCTCGTAGACCGCGGCGAACAGCGGCCGGCGCGCCTGGTAGACGTCCGCCGGGTCGGCGGCCGCCGAGTCGGTGTTGGCCAGGTTGCTGGCCACGGTGTTCAGGCGCACGGTCTGCGCGTTCATCGACGAGCCGGCGATGCGGTAGATGGAATCGAATGACATCAGCGACCCTCGATGGCCTGCTTCAGGCCGCGGAATTTCATGGTCAGGAAGGTCAGGCTGGTCTGGAAATCCATGGAGTTGCGCGAGAACTGCGCCTGTTCCACCGCCAGCTCGACGGTGTTGCCGTCCTGCGAGGCCTGGGTCGGCACGCGATAGAGCATGCGTGGGTCGCTGCCGGCGAGCGCCAGGCGCGGCTCGCGGCCTTCCAGGCGGCGCATTTCCTGGGCGAAATCGATGTCGCGGGCCTGGAAGCCGGGGGTGTCCTCGTTGGCCAGATTCGCCGCCAGGATCTCGCTGCGCTGCATGTGCAGCTCGAGGGCGCGTTCGTGAACGCCCACTGCGTCGTCAATCCGAATACTCATCTGCTACCTCGTACGAACGGGGCAGGCCGTTGGCCCGCATTTTGTTGCAGATGAATTAGCAGAAAGCGTGCCGGCTTGTAGAAGATGGTTAACCTATTGAAAAACAACGATTTATTTAAAATGAACTCGAGGCACCAAGCCGCCGTGCTTCCGCCTGCGGGGTCGCTTGGGCGAGCAGGCGGAAGCCTGGTTTCCGCCCTGGCGCTGGGCCTGCTGCTCACCGCGCAGCCGGCCAGGGGCGCCGGGCCGGCGACGCAGCAGATCGAGCAGGCCGTGGGGGCGTTCTTCGAGCAGGGCCTGGGCCGCGAAGCCGCGCGGCGGGGCTGGCAGGGCATGCGCATCACCCGCCGCCTCGAGCTGCCGCCCGCCGCCACGCACCTGCCGGCGTGCACGTCCGCGCCCGAGGTGCGTGCCACCGGCGCGGCGGCCTCCCTGCTGGAGCGCCAGCAGCTGCGCATCCACTGCCCGGACGCGGGCGGCTGGACGCTGGATGCCAGCGCCCAGGCCAGCGTCTCGTTGCCGGTGGCTCACGCCGCCGGGTTGATCGAGCGCGGCCAGGCGATCGGTGCGGCCGATCTCGTCTTCGAGCGCATCAACGTCGCCAAGGCGCAGCGCGGCTACTACAACCAACCCGCCGAGGTGGCCGGCATGGCCGCCAAGCGGCGCATCCGTGCCGGCCAGCTGATTACCCCGGCGCTGCTGGCCCAGCCCCTGGCGGTGCGGCGCGGCGAGGCGGTGAAGATCATCGCCAGCCAGGACGGCATCGAGGCCAGCACGGCCGGCGAAGCCCTGGCCGACGGCCAGCCGGGCGAGGTGATCCGCGTGCGCAACGTGCGCAGCGGCAAGGTGATCGATGCCAAGGTGCAGGAAAGCGGGGTGGTGGCGAGCATCTTCTGATGCCGCCGGGAGCGGCGACAGACGGCGCAGGCCCCGGCCCGCGCGGGCTGCAGGCGGGGGGCCGTGGGCTAGTCGGAAATTTTTTGGCGCCGGGATTTAAGCGCCGTTCGGGGCCTGTCGTCTTACCCCTTCAGCAGGCAGTCAAGCCGGCGCCTACCGCCCACCTAGCACGAAGGATTTTCATCATGGCCCTGTCCATCCACACGAACTACTCCTCGCTGGTTACCCAGACCAACCTGAGCAAGACCAACAACGCCCTGGGCACCAACCAGCAGCGCCTGGGCACCGGCCTGCGCATCAACAGCGCCGCCGACGATGCCGCCGGCCTGCAGATCGCCACCCGCCTGAACGCCCAGAGCCGCGGCATGGGCGTGGCCATGCGCAACACCAGCGACGCCGTATCCCTGCTGCAGACCGCAGAAGGCGCGTTCAACGAGATGACCGATATCGTTCAGCGTATGAAGGATCTGGCGACTCAGGGCGCTAACGGGACCAACAGCGGCGCTGACCTGATCTCCCTGCAAAGCGAATACGACGAGCTCGGCAAAGAACTGAACAACATCGTCAAGAATACCCGCTACGCTGGTGAGACCCTGTTCAGCGATGGCACGGCTGTTAACGGCACGGCCGGCAAGTTTTCCGCTGACGTCACCTTCCAAATCGGTGCCAGCGAAGCTGAGACGATGGCTTTCTCCGGTGGCACCCAGCTGGGCAAAGTGGGCGCCGCTCTTGTAGCAGCTTCTGCCTCGTTCAACACCGGTGCAGTTGGTACCGAGATCGCTAATTCCGCTGATCCGACCACCGCAACTAACGCTAACGCTGGCGCCACCATCACGCTGCTCGAAACCACGCTGAATGAACTCGGCTCGATGCGTGCCAAGTTCGGCGCTGGCATCAACCGCCTGAACCACACCAACAACAACCTGGCCAACATGAAGGACAACACCGAGATGGCAAAAGGTCGCATCATGGATGCCGACTTCGCCTCGGAAAGCGCCAACATGACCAAGAACAGCATGCTGATGCAGTCCGGCATCTCCATGCTCAAGCAAGCCGGCCAGATGCCGAGCATGGTCATGGGCCTGCTGGGCTAAGCCCTGGCGCCATCGACGCTCTGAAGAACGCCCCGCCTTCTGCGGGGCGTTTTTTTTGGGGTTGGAAAAGCGTCGGCGCAACGGATCGACGGACGGCTGGCGTCTTTATTCATGCGGGCTGGCGGGTGCTGATGCCTGTGTCTTGGCGCCTGTAGGGGCAGGTGTCAAAAAGAGCTCCATTGCGCATACAAAAAAGTGACGCCAAGATACCGCCGACTGTGTCACATACCGACCCTGAACCAGCGCCCAATTTGCTTGCACCATGACCCCATCCCTGACCCCCCAGGCCACCGATGCCGTTGTTTGCACGCTTCTGATCACCGGAAGGGCGGAGTGTCGCGCCCGCTTCGAGCATGGCTCCTACCAGCTGGTGCTCTGTCGCGAGGGCGCCGAAGAGCGGCTGGACCTCGGCTTTTCCGGCAGCCGCCTGCTCGAGCGCCTGCTGCGCACGCCCGGCCAGGTGGTCTCGCGCGACGAGCTGCTGCAGTACGCCTGGGAAGACCGGGTGGTCAGCCAGGGCAGTCTGAACCAGCAGGTCTACACCCTGCGCCAGATGCTGTTCGATGCGTCGAACCAGATCATCCAGACGCTGCCGCGGCGCGGCTACCTGTTCAACCCGGCCTTCATCGAAGGCCCTGCCATGGAGCAGGCGCCAGCGGCGGTGCCACCGCACGCGGAGCCGGTGGAAGCGGCCGTGGTGCAAGCATTGCCGGAGATCACCCCGATGGCGGTCGAGGCCGAGGCTACGGTCGCCCCGCTGGCCAGCCCGGCGCCGGTGCGGCGCGGCTGGTCGCGTGCCGGCGGCCTGCTGGCCGGCAGTGCGCTGGCCATCCTCCTGGCCGTGGCCACCCTCGGCATGCGCCTGTGGGATGCGCCTGCCGCGCCGCACAGCCGCTCGGTGGGGCTGGGTGACCTGCAGGTGCTGTACATCGACAAGACGCCGCTGCAACTGGAGCGGCTGGTCAGCGAGACGCGTCAGCTGGTCTCGGCGCTGGCCGGCATGAGCACCCGGCCGGCCCGGCTGATCGTCAATGCCTCGCCGGGCTTCTACGAGATTCGCTGCCTGCGCGACGACGGGCGGATCAACTGGCTCAAGGTCCACCATTCGCAACTGCACAGTGTGCCCGACGCCCAGCTGCAAGGATGCCTGCAATGACCCGCCAGATCGAAACGGGGGCCATCACCCGCCACCTGCTGCGCCTGATGGTGCCCACCGCACTGGGCCTCTGGGCGTTCGTCGCCACCGGCACCACGAGCAACTTCTCGGCAGCCCTCGAAGGCCACTACAGCTCCAGCGGCGAAGTGCTGCTGAGCAACGGCTCGGTGCTCAAGGTGCACCAGAGCCTGGCTTTCCACGATGGCCGCTTCTATGCGCTGACGCGCAATGCGCCGGCAGTGGCGGAAGCCTCCGGCCGGGTCGAGACCGACCTGCGCGGGCGCACCCGCCTGGTGGTCGAGCAGGGCTCGATCACCGGCCTGGAGGCGGCCGGCGAGCTGGACAACGAGCTGGTATTCAACCTCTTCTACGGCAAGCACCAGGGCGCGCGCATCACGCTCGAACAGGTCGGCGCCTGCCTCTACGGCGTGGAGACCCAGCAGGTCTACTGCGCCGCGAGCCAGCCCGGCAGCCTGTGACGGCGCGCGGCACTCAGCTGCCGCTGCGGTAGCGCGCGCCCTCCTGGGAAAAGCGCACCTGCTGGTAGCTGTCGCCGAACAGCTCGCGATACAACCCCTCGGCCGAGTCGGTCAGCAAGAGGATCTCCACCCGGCGGTTGACGCCGCTCTGCGGCTCGTCCGGCTTGAGCGGCATCACATCGGCCTGGGCGGTCACCTGCAGCACCGCGGCGGCCGGCAGGCCGGAGGCCACCAGCACGTTGCGCGCGCGCAGGGCGCGGTCGCCGGACAGGTTCCAGTTGTCGTAGCCGCCGGCGCTGCGGTAGGCGGTGGCGTCGGTATGGCCGCTGATGATCAGCTTGTTGTCGACCTTGGCCAGCACCGCGGCCAGGCGTGCCAAGAGGGTACGAAAGTGCGGGTCGAGCACGGCGCTGCCGCGTTCGAACATGAAGCGCTCGCGGTCGTCCTTGATCAGGATGCGCAGGCCCTGGGGCACCACCTCCACCTCCAGGTTGGCCAGCGCATCGACTTCCTTGGCGACATCCTTCATCAGCGCGGCCAGTGCCTGCAGCTCGGCGCTCGAGCCATAGCGGCGGCTGCCGTCCTCGGCGCTGTCGGCCTCCCGCTCGCGCGGCGGCTCGGCCTGGGCCTGGCGGATCGGCACGCCGTCGAGCTCCAGCGGCGAGGTGCTGGTGCCGTCGAACACGCCGGCGCCGCCGTCCACCAGGGGGTTGCTGTCCTCGTTTCCGAACGCCGGGTTGGTCAGCTCCAGGCGCGGCTGGACGATCCACAGCACCATGAACAGCGCCATCATCGCCAGGGTGAAATCGGCGAACGCCACCTTCCAGGCGCCGCCGTGCGCCTCGTCGTGGCCCTTCTTGCTGCGCCGCTTGACGATGATCTCGTGCTCGGCGCCGCCCTTGCCCTTGCCGCGCATGCTCATGCCGCGTCCCTTTCTTCCTCGTACTGGTTGACCCAGACCTCGAGCTGGCGGAAGGCCGGCTTGACGTCCTGCTCGATCAGCTTGCGCCCGGCGTCCACCGCCAGCAGCGTCGGCTTGCCGGCCAGGTGCGCGACCAGCGTGGTGCGCACGCACTCGAGCGCCGAAAGCTCGGTCTTGATGCGCTGGCTCATGGCGTTGGAGAGCGGCTCGGCCAGGCAGTAGCAGAAGAAGATGCCGAGGAAGGTGCCGACCAGTGCCGCGGCGACGTGGGCGCCGACCTCGGCGATCGAGCCGCCGATGCTGCCCATGGTGATGATGATGCCCATGATCGCGGCGAGGATGCCGAAGCCGGGCATCGCCTCACCGACCTTGTGCAGCGAGCGCGCCGGTTGCAGCAGGGCGTGCTCCATGGCCTCGAGTTCCTGCTCGAGGAAGCCCTCGAGCTCGTGGGCGCTGATCTTGCCCATGGCCATCAGGCGGAAGTTGTCGGCGATGAAGGCCATCAGGTTGCGTTCCTTGAGGATCATCGGGTAGCGCGCGAACAGGTCGCTTTCCTCCGGCTCCTCGATGTGCGCGTCGAGCACCTTCAGGCCGCCGACGTCGACCATCTCCAGCAGCTCGTAGAGCAGCATCAGCAGTTGGCGCTGGAACTCCTCGCCGCGGCGCTGGTAGACGAACACGCCGCGGATCTGCGAGAGCATCTCGACCAGCACTTCCTTGGGGTTGCCCACCACCAGGCTGCCGATCGCCGCGCCGAGGATGATCAGCACTTCGGCCGGCTGCCAGAGCACGCGCATGTCGCCATTGGCCATGGCGTAGCCGCCCAGCACGCAGGCGATGATGATCAGGGCTCCCAGAACTTTCTGCATGACTACTGACTTCTCTCGGTTAGGAAGCGACAGCACTTGCCGATCGCCTGTTTGCTCAACTGACAGACCCGGGCATCGCTGACTTCCAGCACCAGGGCGATTTCCTTCAGGCTCAGCTCGTGCTGGTAGTACAGCGTCAGCACCAGCCGTTCGCGTTCGTCCAGCCGGGCCAGGGCCTGCTGCAGCAGGCGCTCCCTGACCAGCCGGTCCTCGAGCAGCTCGCCCTGCTCGGCGAACTGTTCGTGGCCGTCGTGCAACAGCTCGTCGAGGCTTTCGAGCGCTTCGGACGAATCGGCCCAGAGGTAGTCCTGGTAGTCCTGCTCATCCAGCCCGGTGGCGGCGCGGATTTCCTCGTCGCTGGGCTGGCGGCCGAGCTGGCGCATCAGCGCGCGGATCGCGTCGCGCACCTTGTGCACCTGCTGGCGCACCTGGCGCGGACGCCAATCCTGGCGGCGCAGCTCATCGAGGATGGCGCCGCGGATGCGCAGCGCGGCAAAGCGGCCGAAGCCCTCGTCCGGCTCGCCGTAGCGACGCAGGCACTCGAGCAGGCCGATCATGCCGATCTGCTCCATGTCCTCGCGGTCGAGCACCTGGTTGGTCTGCAGCGCCAGCTGGCGGACGATGCGCTTGACCAGCGGCAGGTACTGCAGCATCCAGCGCTGCTCGGCGCCCGGGGCGAACAGGGCCGGGGCGGACGGGGCATTGCCGTAGTAGTCGATGGCGCAGGAAAGGCTCATGGCGCTTGCCCTACTGGACGATCAGCTTGTTGACCAGCACGTGCTCGAAGGGCACCGCGGCCTGCTTGCTGGCGAAATCGGCGAACAGCGCCTGCTCCAGGCGCGCCTGCAGCTCGGCGATCTTCAGCTCGCGCAGCTCCTGGAAACCGAAGCCGGACAGGTAGCTGACCACCGAGTTGCGCACCAGCGGCTCGACCTGGGCGAAGTCGCGCGGCTCCTCGGCGCGCTGCGCCTGCAGTGCCAGGTCGAGGACGAAGTAGTGCTCGCGGTTGTCGCCGCGCACGCTGACGATCACTTTCGGCACCGCATAGAACTCGTACTCCAGCGGCTCGGCGGCGGCCGGCTCGCTGGCTGCCAGCGCCTCGCCCAGGCCCGGGCGCAGCAGCCAGTAGGCCGCGCCCACGCCACCGGCAACGGTGACGACGTTGAGCAGCAGCATCAGCAGAACCACACGGGAGGTCGACATAACTCACTCACATTCGTTTGTTGAAAAAGGGGTCAGACGGTCACCAGCACATCGCGCGGGCGCGTGCCGCTGGTACCGGCCGTTTCAGCGGGCGCTGCAGAGTTGGCTGCCACCGGCTCGTCGGCCAGCCAGGGCGCCTGGCGCCGCGACTGGCCATGGCCACTGCCGCCCTCGGCACCGACCTGCACCTGCACCTGGACGAACTGCTGGCCGACCAGCTCCTGGCGCAGGCGCTCGCTGGTCTGTTGCAGCAGCCGCGCGACGTCGGCATTGGCCGCGCTGAGCTGCACATGCAGCCGGCCGGATTCGTGGCTGAGCAGGATTTCCAGGCTGCCCAGTTCCGGCGGGTCGAGGCGGATGGTCGCGCTCTGGCTGCGCTGGGCCAGCTGCAGCTCGACGTTCTCGCGCAGTGTCTGGAGCATCTGCTCGCCCCAGCGCGCCTCGGGTGCCTGCAGCCGGAGGCTGCGCTCGGCACCGCCGGCAGGGCTGGCTGCGCCGCGTTCGGCAGCCGGGAGCGCGGTCGGGCCAGGCTCGCCCGACGGCTCGCCGGCGCCGTCTTCGAGCGCCTCGGCGAGCGCCGCGACGGCCTCCGGGGCCAGGCTCGCGGGCGCCGCTGGAGTGGCTTCGCCGCCGCTTGTGCTCGGCAGGCCGTCCAGGCGCGTGCCCTGGGCCGCCGTCGCGCCGGGTACCACGGCCAGGTCGCCCGGCTCCTGGCGCGGCGCGGCAGGCGGTGCCATTCGAAGCGCCAGGGCGGCGGCCGCCGCCGGCAACGGCTCGCCAGGCTCGACGTCCTGCTGGCTGCGTGCCTGGCCCTGCACCTGTACCTGCACCTGTTGCTGGCCGAGCATGCCCAGCAGCCATTGCTCGGCAGTCAGCGGCGCGTCGCCCTCGGCGGCTTCATCCGCCCGCGTCGGTACCTGCCGTGGCTCGCCAGTGGTTCCGGCCTGGGCCTGTGGCAGGACCGGCAGCGGCTCGGCAGCCGTGCCGAGGGCGTCCAGGCGCTCGGCGAATCCGGCCACGGGCGGCCGCGTCACGAGCGGCCGGGCCGCTGCCTGGCCGAGCGCCGCCAGCGGGCGCAGGCCCTGGCGGTCGCTCGCGACCGGCTGGGTGCTGGCGCCGGTGACCGGGAGGGAATGCATCACGCGCCTTCTCCTGCCTGGAACAGCTCGGTCCGCCCGTAGGCGGCGCGTCCTTCGGCGTAGTCCAGGTGGTTGAGCAGCAGTTGGCGCAGGCGCTCGCACTCGGCGGCGCAGGCGTCGCGGCCATGCGCGTGCAGGGCTTTCAGGCGTGCCCTGGCGCGCTGGGCTTCGACGTCCAGCGGGCGGCCCTGCAGTTCGGTCAGGCGCGCGGCGATGGCCTGGTCGGCGCGGCCGACGGCCTGCCAGTCCTCGGCCGCCAGGGCGTCGGCCAGCTCGGCATGCAGCGCCTCGAAGCGCGCGGCGTCACTGACGGGCGGCACGGACGCCCTCCCAGCCTTCGCGCAGGGTGGTGAGCAGGTGCACGACCTCGTCGAGGCCTTCCAGCGACAGGCTCACGCTGACGTCGGACAGCCGGTAGATGCAGTACTCGTAGAGCCGTGCCAGGCCCTGTACCACTTCGCCGCCGTTGTCCTCGTCGAGCGCGCCGTTGAGGCCGTTGAGGATGTTCATGCACTTCTCCAGCGATTGCCCCTTCTGCTGGTAGCGCTTGTGTTCGATGTGGCCGCGGGCACGGGCCAGCTCGTCGAGCAGGCCGTCCATCAGCACCAGCACCAGTTCGTAGGGCGAGGCCGAGGCGGCGCGCGCTTCCAGGTCGACCGAGCGGTAGCTGTCGTAACAGTCGTTGGGGAGGTAGGTCATCCGAACATTCCCGAGGTCTGCTCCATGCCCTGCATGGTCTGCATCATGTTGGTGTACTGCCTGAGGTAGCGCATGTAGTAGTTGTCGTAGCGGCTCTGCAGGGTCTCGAACTGCTCGTCGATGCGGCGTAGGTTGAGGTCCAGCGTGTCCATGCGATTCTTCAACACGCCGTCGGCGCTGCTGGTGTAGGTGGCGACCGCCTTGTCCAGGCTGTCGATCAGCTGGTCCTTGCCGGTGAACAGCGCCTCGAAGGCGTCCGGGTTGGCGGCGACCGCCTTCTCGAAGCGCGCCGCGTCGAGCGTCAGCTTGCCGTTGCGGTCGGCGCTGATGCCGAAGTCGATCAGGCTCACCCCGCCGAAGCCGGTGCGCAGCAGGCCGTTCAGCCGGCTCTCGATGGAGCGCACGCTGGAGTCACCGGCCAGGGGGCCGCGGCTGGCGCTCTGGCTGCCGCTGGCGGTGAGGCCGTCGATGCTGCCCATCAGCGTGTTGAAGGCGTCGATGAAGGTCTGCACCTGGGTCTTGGTGGCGCTCTTGTCCTGGGCGATGGTCAGGCCCAGCGGCGCGTCGCCGGCGTTGTGCACCTTGCTGACGGTGAGGCTGAGGCCGTCGACCAGGTTGTCGAAGCTGTTGCTCGCGCTGGTCATCTCGATGCCGCCGCTGCCGAAGCTACCGCCCATGCGGATGCGCGCGTCCTGTGCCTGGGACAGTTCCAGGGTGCTGCCGCTGCTGCCGGCCAGGTCGTAGGCGAAGCCGTTGGCCGCGCCGCTCTCGGCACTGCTCAGCACCAGGCTGACCGCGCCGTTGCTGCGCACCAGGGTGGCCTGCACGCCGAGGTCGGCGGTGGCATTGATGGCCTTGGCGGCGTCATCCAGCGTGGCGTAGGCGGAGAGGTCGAAGGCCTGGCCCTTGAGCGTGAGGGTGCCGTTCAGGCTGCCGTCGGCCAGGCCCTGCACGGCGACCTGCTGCTTGCTGGCCAACTGCTCGACATAGAACTGGTAGCTGCCCGGCTGCGCGGTGGTGCCGACGCTGGCGCTGGCATAGCCCTCGGCGCTGAAGCTGGCGCTGTTGACCAGCATGCTGGAGGTGCTGGCGCCGAGCTTGGTCAGGGTCGACTTGAAGGTGGTCAGGGCGCTGCGCAGCGAGCTCAGCGCGGTGCGCTGGGCCTTGTAGCTGGTTTCGTTGCGATTGAGCCGGTCCAGCGAAGTCTGCACTTCGTAGGTGGCCAGCTGCGTCGCCATCTGCTGCACGTAAGCGGAATCTATCGCCATGGTCGGTCCCCTTCCTCGAATGAGTCTTAGCAATATGGGTGCCAGATCACAAATGCTTGATTTACAAGCCTTTTAGCGAATCTGGAGGAGAAGGCCCGCTTCCGCTTCGGCGGGCGAAGGGGAGGCGGGGAAGCGCCGTTTCCGCTACGGACGAAGCGGTGGACGGTCACAGGGAAAAGGCGACGCGGCCGGCGTGCGGCTTAAGGCGTGGCGCCGCAGCGCCGAGGGGCAGGCTCAGTAGGGTTGCGGCTGGTAGACGCGGGCGTCGAGGTGGTCGCCGAGCAGCTGCTGGAGGACGTCGTGGTGCATGGCGAGCAGCTTGCCGTTGCGCTCGTTGAGCTGCTGGCAGTGCGCGGCCAGGCTGCCGAGCTGCTGCCATTGGCGGCGCACTTCGCTGGCTTGCGGCTCGGCATAGCCGGCGAGCAGGCGCTGCATGCCGTCCACGTCGCCGGGCAGGCGGAAGGCGGCGAGCACCTTGGCGCGGCGGCGCGCGCGCAGGTCCAGCGCCTCGACATGGCGGGTGATCTGCAGGTTGAGGCGGTCGATTTCCTCGCTGTCGCGCTCGAGCAGGAAGGTGTACAGCGCCTGCATCAGGTCGCGCAGGGCGAGGTAGTCCTCGCCGTCCTGCCGGATGTCGTCGGCGACGACCGCCAGCAGGCGCTCACGCTGGTTCACGCATCGGTCCCGCGGTGGTAGGAGAGCATGCTGGCGGCCAGGTCGGCGG
The DNA here is from genome assembly GCF_021726475.1 of Pseudomonas oligotrophica. Lineage (GTDB taxonomy): Bacteria > Pseudomonadota > Gammaproteobacteria > Pseudomonadales > Pseudomonadaceae > Stutzerimonas > Stutzerimonas oligotrophica. The sequence continues at coordinate 174,588 of NZ_JAKJRU010000001.1, read as the reverse complement.
AGTCGCTGCCCAGCTCGCCGCTGGCCAAGGCCTGCTTGAGTGCGGCGACGCGCTCGAGGTCGACCTCGGGCATGGCGCGCAGCGCATCGTGCAGCTGCTCGAGCGGTAGGCTCTCGCTGCCGCGGGCGCTGCTGGCCGGGCTGGCGGGGGCCACGTTCGCCTGGCGCGGCGCGGTGGTTTCGGCAAGGTTGATGGCGGGCTTGAAGTGCCGGCTGATTTCCATGATCGGGTTCCAACGAGGTGGTTACAGCCTATGAGCGACCGAGTCTGGCGGAAACTTTAGCGCATCGCGGAAAAAATCCGCCGGACGGGGCGGCGGCCTCAACCGGCCTGCTGGCGCAGGTGGCTCTGCGCGGCCAGGCCGTCCTGGATCTTCTGTTCCTGGCGGGCCAGCAGCAGCTGCCACTCGGCCAGCCTGGCGTCGATGACCTGCTCGACCACCTTCTCGCTGCGCATCGCCTGCAGCAGCTCGCGGCGGATGCGCTCCAGGGCCTGCTCGGCGATCTCCAGCTCGCGGCGCTGCAGCTCGACCATCTTGTACAGCGTGGCCTTGTAGCGCTGCTGGTTGTCGCGCTGCAGCGGCGTGTTCATCGGCACGCTGAAGCTGCACAGGCGCGACAGCCCGGTGATGTTGTTGCGGTAGCGCTGGCAGAGGTTCTGCTGGTACTGCACGCGGCCGAGCATCTGCTGCACGCGGTTGCCGCGCAGGCTGGCCAGGCGCTTGAGGGTATCGATCTGCTGCTTCATCAGGCTTTCCTCAGCACGGCCTGCAGGGTGGCGATGCTGGTCTCCAGCTCCGCTGCTTCGCCGACCTCCTGGCGCAGGAAGCGCTCGATGCCGGCGGCCAGTTGTACCGCGCGATCGGTGCGCGCGTCGGCGCCGGGCGTATAGCCGCCCAGCGGGATGAGTTCGCGGATCTTCTCGTAGGTGCTGTACAGCTCCTTGAGCTGGCGCGCGGCGCCCAGGTGAGCCGGCTGGCCGACCTGGCTCATGCAGCGGCTGACCGAGGCGCAGACGTCGATCGCCGGGTAGTGCCCGGCCTCGGCCAGGCGCCGGGCGAGCACGATGTGGCCGTCGAGGATCGCCCGCGCGCAGTCGACGATCGGGTCCTGCTGGTCGTCGCCCTCGGCGAGCACGGTGTAGATCGCGCTGAGGCTGCCGCGATCGCTCTCGCCATTGCCGGCGCTTTCCACCAGCTCGGGCAGCATGCCGAACACCGACGGCGGGTAGCCCTTGGTTGCCGGTGGTTCGCCGAGGGCCAGGGCGATCTCGCGCTGGGCCATGGCGTAGCGGGTCAGCGAGTCGACCAAGAGCAGCACGTCGTGGCCCTGGTCGCGGAAATAGGCGGCGATGCTGTGGCACAGCTCGGTGGCCTTCAGGCGCATCAGCGGCGACTCGTTGGCCGGCGCGACCACCACCACGGCCTTCTTCAGGCCCTCCTCGCCGAGCGCGTGGAGGAGGAATTCCTGCACCTCGCGGCCGCGCTCGCCGATCAGCCCGACCACCACCACATCGGCCTTGGTCTGCCGGGTGATCATGCCCAGCAGCACGCTCTTGCCGACGCCGGAGCCGGCGAACAGGCCGACGCGCTGGCCCTTGCCGAGGGTCAGGGTGGCGTTGATCGCGCGTACGCCGACGTCCAGCGGCTCGGCCACCGGGCGGCGCCGGAGCGGGTTGACCATCGGCAGCTCGACCGGTAGCGGGTCGCGCCCGCCGAGCCTGCCGCACTCGTCCAGCGGCTCGCCGAGGCCGTTGAGCACGCGGCCCAGCCAGGATTCGTCGATGTGCAGCTTGGCGTCATCCGGCGCCGGGAATACCCGCGAGCCGGCGGTCAGGCCGACCGGCTTCTTGAACGGCATCAGGTAGGTGATGTCGCGGTTGAAGCCGACCACCTGCGCCTCCAGCATGCTGCCGTCGCCCTGTTCGACGAAGCAGCGCTGGCCGGTCATGCGCTGGCAACCGAGCGCCTCGAGCAGCATGCCGGAGACGCGCACCAGTCGGCCGCTGACCTTGGCCAGCTGCACGGCATCCAGCGAACGCAGCGCCTGATCGAGGCGAAAGCTCTCGCGCAGCGACATCTCAGCCCTCGGCCCGGATGTGTTCGGCCAGCGTGTCCATGCACGAATCCAGGCGCTGCTGGCAGCCGATATCGGCCTCGGCCTGGGCGGTCAGCACGCGGCATTCGCCGAGCGCCAGCTTCTCGTCCGGTACCAGGCGCCAGGCGGCGGCGCGCTCGGGCGCCAGCTCGCGGATGCGCGCGCATTCCTCGGGATTGAGGTGGATGCGCACGTCCTCCTGATCGCCGGGCATGGCGGTCAGCGCTTCCTCGGCGAGGGTCAGCAGCTGGGTCGGGTGCAGGGTCAGCTCGCAGCGGATCACCTGGCGCGCGACCTTCTGCACCAGCGCCAGCAGCTCCTCGCGGCGGGCCTGGTCGAAGGCCAGGCGGAAGGCGGCGAACTCCTCGATCATCCGCTCCAGCGGCTGGCCGGCCGTGTCGAAGGCCTGGCGCCCCTGCAGGCGGCCTTCCTCGCGGCCCAGGGCGCGACCATCCTCGACGCCGCGGGCGAAGCCTTCGCGGTGGCCGGCCTCGCGGCCCTGCTCGAGGCCTTCGCCATAGCCCTTGTCGAGGCCCTCCTGGAAGCCGTCGGCGACGGCGCGCTGCAGCGTCGCCGGGTCGCCGTCGGCGGGTGCGGCCTGGCGCAGCCGCGGCGGGAAGCGGAACGGCCGCCAGCCCTGGCCCTCGCCCCTGATCACCTTGACCGTCATCTCATTCCACCGTCTGTTCGCGGAACAGCTGCACCTGCAGCTCGCCGTCGGCGCTCATCTCGCGCACCACGGCCATGATGTCCTTGCGCACCTGCTCGACCCGCGACAGCGGCACCGGGCCCTGGCGGCGATTGATCGATTCCATCTGCTGCGCCTGGCGCTTGGGCATCGCACCCTGGATGGCCTTGATCAGCTCCGGCTCGGCGCCCTTGAGCGCCACCACCCATTCCTCCAGCGGGATGGCCTCGAGCAGCGCCTGCAGCACGTCCTGGTTCTGCTTGGAGAGGATGAAGAAGTCGTACATCTCGTCCTCGATGCGCTCGACCAGCGTCTCGTCGTGGGCGCGCAGCAGCTCGAACATCTGGTCGCGGTTGCCCTTGAAGCGATTCATGATGTCGGCCGCCTGCTTCACCCCGCGCACCTGCGAGCCCTGGGTGCTGAGCACCTTCAGGCTGCGGTCGATCAGCTGTTCCAGTTCGGCGATCACGTCGCTGTTGACCTCGGTGAGGTTGGCGATGCGGTAGAGCAGTTCGTCCTGGCGCTCGGCGGGCATGCACTCGAGCACCTCGGTGGCCATGCCCGGCGGCAGGAAGGCGAGGAACACCGCCTGCATCTGCGCGTGCTCCTTGGCGATCAGCGCGGCGAACTGGCGTGGGTCGAGCCACTCCAGCTTGGCCATCTTGGCGCGGATCTCCTCGCCGTAGATCGAGTCGAGCAGCGAGCGGGTGATCTCGCCGCCCAGCGCCCGCGACAGCATGCCGGCCAGATAGCCACGGCTGGCGCCCTTGATGCTGCTCTGCTCCTTGTAGTCCTCGAAGAAGCGGCCGATGACCTCCGAGACCATCGGCTGCTTGACGTTGGACAGCCGTGCCATGGCCTGGCTGATGGCGATGATCTCCTCGCGCGAGAAGTTGCGCAGGATGCCCGCGGAGATCTCGTCGCCCATGCTCAGCATGAGGATGGCGGCCTGTTCCAGGGCGCTGACCGAGCGCAGCTGTGCCAGTGCGCGGCTGTCCTTGGCGGTGCCGTTAGCCGGCGGGGTTGAGGTCTCTTTCATTGCGGCCTATCCAGTGCTTGATGACTTCCGAGACCCGCTCGGGATCGTTCTTGGCGAGCATCTGCAGGTGCTCGATCTGCATTTCCAGGCCGGAGCCCGGCGCCGGCAGGCGAATCTCCGAGAGCGGGTTGAGCTCGCCGAAGATGGTCGCTGCGTTGCCCTCGATGCGCGGGCCGACCAGCGCCGGGCGCGCCTCGCTGGCCAACGCCGGCGCCACTGCCGGAGCCGCCAGCGCGCCTTCGGCGAGCGGGGCCGCTGCGGGTTCGGCTTCGCGCCGGGTCAGGCTGCGGATCGCCGGGCGCACCACCATCAGCAGCAGCAACAGGGCGACCAGGCCGGCGACGCCGACCTTGGCCAGCGCATGCACCTGTGGGTTCTCCCACCAGGCCAGCACCTGCTCGGTATCGGCCACCGCGGCGAAGGGCAGCACGCTCAGCGTCAGCAGGTCGCCGCGGCCGGCGTTGAAGCCCACCGCGCTCTTGACCATCGCCTCCAGCTCGGCGCGCGCCGCATCGCTCCAGCCACCCTCGGGCGCCACGCCGGCATTGAGCACCACCGCCACGCTCTGCTGGCGCAGGGCGAAGCCGGCATGTTTGACGTGCACCACGCTCTGGTCGTAGTCCAGCTGGCGGGTCGACTCCTCGCGCAGCGAGGTGACGCCCTTGTTCTCCCGGGTCGGTGCCGCGGCCTGCGCTTGCTCGCCCTCGGCTGGCGGCGCCAGCGGCTTGTTGCTCAGCGAGCCGGGCACGCCGAGGGCCAGCTGGTCCAGCGCGCTCTCGTTGCTCAGCACCTCGCGGCGCAGGCGCGGGGTGTCGCCGAAGGACTGGAAGGTTTCCTCCTTCTGGCTGAAATCGATGTCGGCGGCGACGCTGATGCGGTAGTTGCCCGCGCCCAGCACCGGTGCCAGCACCTGCTCGATGTTGCCGACCGCCTTGTTCTGGTAATCCTCGACCGCCTGCCAGTTCTGCGCCGGCTGGCCGCCGACGTTCAGCCCGCGCGAGAGCAGGCTGCCGTACTGGTCGATCACGCTGACGTCCTCGGGCTTGAGGTTCGGCACGCTGCCGGCCACCAGGTTGACGATCGCCGCCACCTGCTCGGCCTTGAGCACCTGGCCGGGCTCGAGCTGCAGCATCACCGAGGCCTTGCTCGGTGCGCGCTTGCTGATGACGAAGGAGCTGTTCTCCTCCTGGGCCAGGTGCACGCGGGCGTGCTGCACGCCCTTGAGCGACATCACCGTGCGCGCCAGCTCGCCTTCCAGGCTGCGCTTGAGGCGCACGTCCTGGACGAACTGGCTGGTGCCCAGCGGCTCCTCCTTGTCGAACAGCTCGTAGCCCTCGGGCAGGCTGACCTTCACCCCGCGCGCGGCGAGCAGCATGCGCGCCTGGGCCAGCTGGTCCTCGCGCACGAGGATCTGGCCGCTCTGCGGATGGATGCGGTAGGCCAGCGCCTCGCCGTCGAGCACCTGCATCACCTCGGCCGCGGGGAAGGTTTCCCCGGCGCCGTGCAGCGGGCGGTACGCGGCGTTGTCGCGCCACAGGTAGAAGACCACCGCGATGGCGGCGGCAGCGGCGAGCACGGCCATGCCGGCCAGGGTCACCCGCGGGTCGAGCTGCAGGCCGCCGGCCGGCAGCCGGCCCTTGATCTTGTCCAGCACGGTTTGGCTCCCGGTCAAAGCGGCATTCTCATGACGTCATCGAACGCCGTGCTCAGCTTGTTGCGCACCTGCAGCAGGGCGGAGAAGGACACGCTGGCCTTCTGGCTCTCGAGCATGGCGCCGACCAGGTCGTCGCTCTCGCCGCGATCGACCGCCGCCATCGCTGCACCGGCCTGGTGCTGCTGGGCATCGACGTTGCGCAGCGCCGCCTCGAAGGTCTGGCCGATGCCGCCGACGGGCAGCTCCGCCGGCCGCACCGGTGCATGGCCGGCCGCACCGGCCAGCTGCTGCATCTGGCCGAGCAGCTGCTGCTGCACCTGGGTGATTGAGTTCATCCGATGTTCCCCCGGTAGTCAGAAATTCAGCTCGATGCCCTGCTCGCGCATGGCATTGAGGCGATAGCGCAAGGCGCGCGAAGTCATGCCCAGGCTCGCGGCGGCCTTGGCCTTGTGGCCGTCGAAGCGGCGAATGGTGTCGATTACGTGCTGGTACTCGGCCCACTTGCCGCTGGCCCGCAGCGCCGCCTTGCCGCCCTCGACGGCGTTCGGCAGCTGGCGCTCCAGGCGCGGCTCCACCGCGCCGGCGGCCGGTGCCAGGCCCAGGTCGCTGGGTTGGATGAACAGGCCGTTGCGCAGCACCAGCGCGCGCTGGATGGTGTTCTCCAGTTCGCGCGCATTGCCCGGCCAGTCGTGCTGCAGCAGCGCGCGGCAGGCGTCCTCGGTGAGCAGGTCGTCGCGCGCATCGCGCGGTGCGTACTTGCGGATGAAGCGCCGCGCCAGCGGCAGCACGTCTTCCTTGCGCTCGCGCAGCGGGCCGATATGCAGCGGCAGCACGTCGAGGCGGAACATCAGGTCGGCGCGGAAGCGCCCCTCGGCGACTTCCTGCTGCAGGTCGCGGTTGGTCGCGGCGATCACGCGTACGTCGAGGGCGATCTCGCGGCGCCCGCCGAGGCGCTCGACGCGCTGCTCCTGCAGCACGCGCAGCAGCTTGGCCTGCAGGCCCAGCGGCAGCTCGCCGATCTCGTCGAGCAGCAGGGTGCCGCCGTTGGCCAGCTCGAACTTGCCGGGCTGGGTGTTGACCGCGCCGGTGAAGGCGCCCTTCTCGTGGCCGAAGAGGATGGATTCGAGCATCTGCTCGGGGATCGCCGCGCAGTTCACCGCGACGAAGGGCGCCTCGGGGCTGGCCGAGAAATCATGGATGTAGCGCGCCATCAGTTCCTTGCCGGTGCCGGTCTCGCCGGTGATCAGCACCGGCGCGCGGCTCGGCGAGACGCGCTGGGCCATGGCCAGCAGGCGCCGGCCGGCCTGCGAGCGGGAGACGAAGCTTTCCTGCGCGGCGGCGGCGCAGGCCTGGCGCTGCAGCAGGGCACCGAGCTGGGTTTCGCTGAACGGCGACAGCAGGTAGTCGACGCAACCGAGTTCGAGCAGCGTCGCGGCCTTTTCCTGGTCGGCATATTCGACCACCGGGATCACGCCGATATTGCGTGCACGCCGCACCAGCGCATCGACCCGCGCATACAGCGAACTGGCGGAGAGTCCGCCAATGCAGACAAATACCAGTTCGATCTCGTCGAGACTGCAACTTGCAAGTTCTTCGAATGTTTCCCGGCCCTGGACTTCGCAGCCTTCGCCCAACAGTTGCTGGTGAAGAAAGCGGCAGCCGCTCTCGGCACTCTTGCCGATCACCATCACCTTCTTTCGTGCGGCCGATTGCTCGTAGCGCTCGTCGTAGGAATAGTTCATTGCCTGGCTACCACTGTTCAAGAAAGCCACCCCGGAGTTGGTCGGACGCGAAGCCTGGGCTCGCAACCGGAAAGTCACTCAAGTGAAAAAGATATTTAATCTAAGCGAAACTTCTGTCGCCCTTGCGGTCATAGCGGAGCGAACAAGCGCTGGTCGCCGCCTGACACTTGCAGAGCGATGCGCGCACGTTAACCAGAGCTCCCGTGCGATGGGCAATCAGTTGTGCTGAATTGTGCTCAGCCGGGTCACTGCGCCCTCAAAAAAGGTCATTTGAGATCTCTTGATTTAATCCCCGGGCCGCGTCACGCCTAGACTCGCCAGCGTCTGGAGCGTGCGACCGGGGCTTTCCCGCTTTCCGCCGCCCGGGCCTTGAAAACTGCTCGTCACTCGCGTGCGCCGCTCGGCGCAGCTCGCCTCAACGGAATCGGGAATTAGAAGTTCGCAACATGACTGGCCAATCAAAAGTCCACCATGGCGTGCCGCCTCAGAGCCTGACCGTCTTGAAGCCGCACAAGCTTGGGCGGTATCACCACCGTGTGCCGCAGTTGATCAAGGAAACCACGCACAAGAATCCGCGACTGATCGCCGATTACTTCCTGAGCAACTACCGAATCAGCCTCGAACTGGCTGACCTCAATGTCGAAGAAGTCAGCGAGCTGGCGCCAGACTGCATCTATCGCTGCCAGCTCGGCAAGCTGGGTTTTGCCATCGACCGAACATTGTTGGGCGAAGCGCTGGAGTGTTATTACGGCGGTACCCTGAACGCCAACCAGGACACGCCGCCAATCAGCAGTTCGGAAAAGCGCATGCGTGATCGGCTCGGTATCGACGTGGCCGACATCTTCTTCCGCGGCCTGATGTCCGGGGAAAGTTTCGGCAAGTTCGAGCACTACCAGAACGACTACGAAGAAACCGTCTGGGAATACGTCGCCCAGTACCAGTACCTCAGCCACCTGACCGGCCGCCGCGCCTCGCTCTACCTGTTCCTCGACGCGCAACTGGTGGACGAGCTCACCGACCGTCTCGCCGGGCCGGGTACGCCGCGTGCCGTGGGCAACCCGCTCGATCACGTCAGGCACCTGCCGGTCCGCCTGGACTGCATCGTCGCGGCCATGCAGATGCCGCTGGCGCAGGTCCTTGCGCTGGGCCCCGGCGACATCCTGCTGATGCGCCCGCTGGATCGCTACGAGGTGCGCATCAACGGCCAGAAGCTCTATCGCGGCGCGGTCTTCGAGGAAGACGGCGCCCTGTTCCTCACTTCCCTGGAAAGCGTGAACGCCCAATGAACGGTCAACTGTCGGACAACGAATTCGAGAACCTGCTGAACGAGGGCGACCTCAGCCTGGACGCCGACGCGGCGCCTGCGCCCGAGCTGCCCGCCACGCCGGCGCGTCCGGACATGAGCTTCTTCGGCAAGATCCCGGTGAACGTCACCCTGGAAGTGGCCTCGGCGGAGATCTCGCTCAAGGAGCTGATGGATGTCGACACCAGCAGCGTGATCGTGCTCGACAAGCTGGCGGGCGAGCCGCTGGACGTGAAGGTCAACGGCACGCCTTTCGCCAAGGCCGAGGTGGTGGTGATGAACGGCAACTACGGCCTGCGCATCATCGAACTGTCCGGCGCCGGCCTCCAGGCCCTCGCCTGCTGATCATGCGCCGGTTGCTCCGCGCCCTCGGCGCACTCTGCCTGGGCCTGCTGCCCGTCGCCGCGCAGGCCGCCGGCGGCGAGATCACCCTGTTCAGCCTGAACGACACCGAGGCCGGCCAGAACTTCTCGGTGAAGGTGCAGATCCTCATCCTCATGACGCTGCTGGGCTTCCTCCCGGCGATGCTGATGATGATGACCTGCTTTACCCGCTTCATCATCGTGCTGGCCATCCTGCGCCAGGCCATCGGCCTGCAGCAAAGTCCGCCGAACCAGGTGCTGATCGGCATCGCGCTGATCGTCACCCTGCTGGTGATGCGCCCGGTCTGGCAGGAAATCCATACCCAGGCCTACACGCCGTTCCAGAACGACGAAATCACCCTCGAACAGGCGCTGGACTCGGCCAAGGGCACGCTCTCGGGCTTCATGCTGGCGCAGACCAACAAGACCTCGCTGCAGACCATGGTGTCGCTGGCCGGCGAGGAACTGCCCGAAGACCTCGCCGAGCTGGACTTCTCGCTGCTGCTGCCGGCGTTCGTGCTGAGCGAGCTGAAGACCGCGTTCCAGCTGGGCTTCATGATCTTCCTGCCGTTCCTGGTGATCGACCTGGTGGTGGCCAGCGTGCTGATGGCGATGGGCATGATGATGCTCTCGCCGATGATGATTTCGCTGCCGTTCAAGCTGATGGTGTTCGTACTGGTCGATGGCTGGGCGCTGTTGATGGGCACGCTGACCACCAGTATTCAGCCGTTCTAGGTGACGGGATGAAAGCATTGGCCGTGCGGCGGAGTGTGCAGAGCGAGAAGGCAGGGAGCTTCTGTGGGAGCGGCCTTGGCCGCGATGCTCTGCCTTTGTCGGCCCGGACACCGGTGTTCGGCGCCACGCTTTCGTTCATCACCGGAGAGGCCGTAGGGTGGAAAACCGCGCAGCGTTTTCCACCTTGTTTGGTTTCGGCACGTGTTTCGGTGCATGACGCGGCGCTTTCCTCGGCCCGAGCTACCGGTTGCGCCTCTCACGGCGCGTCACTTTTTCTTGTCTGGCCAAGAAAAAGTAACCAAAAAGAAGGCCACCCCTGCATCCGGGTCTGGTCGCTGTGCGACCAGACTCCCCTCACTCCGGCATTGCTCCGGGGGCACGTCACGAAGGGTCGTCCCTGCCCCTTCGTTCCTCGCTCGGCGTCCATGCCTCGCGTCCCCCTGTGCAACGCCTGCGTTCGGCCTCCAGAAGGGGATTCCGGTCCGAGTCGCCTGAAGGATCGAAAACCGGCTTCGCTTTGCTCTTCCATGCACGCCCCCACAGGCGACATCACCCTTCCCCTTGCAGACGGCCGAGTGGAGCCAGCGCGCAGGGGGACGAGCGGCATGGATGCCGCGAGAGGACTAGGCGTCCCCGCGATAAAGGGCCAGGGATGGCCCTTGTACGCCGGCCCCCGGAGTGTTGGCGGAAGGAGGGAAGTCCGGAAGCGAAGCTCCCGGACCCGGATGAAGGGGCGCGCTTTCTTTTGCTTACTTTTCTTTGCGCCGGGCGGCGATCCGCGTGCAAAGAAAAGTGAAACGCCGTGCAAGGCGCAACCGGTAGCCCCCGCCGGGGAAAGCGCAACGCCAGACACAAACGTGCGCGCCTCCATTGGTGGAAAACGCTTTGCGGTTTTCCACCCTACGTTTCTGCCTGTCCAGGCACAAAAAAGTGAAACGCCGTGCAAGGCGCAACCGGTAGCCCGTGCGAAGGAAAGCGCCGCGTCGGACATAAACCTACGCGCCACCGGTGGTGGAAAACGCTCCGCGGTTTTCCACCCTACGCAAGCGAGTGCGAACCAAACGCCCACCGCCAAGGTGCCCCGATGCTAACCCCCGACACCGCCGTCCACCTCGTCTCCAACGCCATCCACGTGATCGTGCTGGTGGTCTGCGTGCTGGTCGTGCCGAGCCTGCTCGGTGGCCTGCTGATCAGCATCTTCCAGGCTGCCACGCAGATCAACGAACAGATGCTGAGCTTCCTGCCGCGCCTGCTGATCACCCTCGGCATGCTGATCTTCGCCGGGCATTGGATCCTCGGCACGCTCAGCGACCTGTTCGTCGAGACCTTCCGCCAGGCCGGACGGCTGGTGGGTTGAGATGGCCGGCGAGCCGCTGATCAATCTCGGCCAGGCGCTGCAGGGCCTGCAGGCGTACTGGTGGCCGTTCTGCCGGATCATGGCGGTGTTCGGCCTGGCGCCGCTGTTCAGCCACAAGGCGATCTCGGCGCGCGTGCGCGTGCTGCTGGCGCTGGCGTTGACCCTAGCGCTCGGCGCGGCGCTGCCGGCGCCGCCGCGGCTCGACCCGCTGTCGATGGCGGGCCTGCTGGTGGCCTTCGAGCAGGTCGCCATGGGCCTGCTGCTGGGGCTGGCGCTGCTCCTGGTCTTCACCGTGTTCGCCCTGATCGGCGACGTGGTCTCGACCCAGCTCGGCCTGTCGATGGCGGTGCTCAACGACCCGATGAACGGCGTGTCGTCCTCGTCGATCATCTACCAGCTGTACTTCATCCTGCTGGCGCTGCTGTTCTTCGCCATCGACGGCCATCTGGTCACGGTGAGCATCCTCTACCAGAGCTTCGTCTACTGGCCGGTCGGCAGCGGCGTGCACTGGCAGGGCCTGCAGACGATCGCCTGGTCGCTCGGCTGGGTGCTCTCGGCAGCTTTGCTGATCGCCCTGCCGCTGGTGTTCTGCATGACCCTGGTGCAGTTCTGCTTCGGCCTGCTCAACCGCATCTCGCCGGCGATGAACCTGTTCTCGCTCGGCTTTCCGATGGCCATCCTGGCCGGCCTGACGCTGATCTACCTGACTCTGCCGAACCTCGCCGAGGCCTACCTGCACCTGACCCGCGAGCTGCTCGACAAGCTCGGCGTGCTGCTACGGAGCGGCGGGCATGTCTGAGCAGAACAGCACCCAGGACAAGACCGAGGAGGCCTCCGAGCAGAAGCTGCGCAAGAGCCGCGAGCAGGGCCAGGTCGCCCGTTCCAAGGATGTCGCCACCACGGTGTCGCTGCTGGCCACGCTGCTCGCGCTGAAGTTCGCCGTCGGCCTGTTCATGGAGGGCATCGAGCAGAGCTTTCGCCTGAGCCTGGACAATTCCCGCGGCCCGCTGCAGGCAGGTGACCTGGCATTGCTGCTCCAGCACAACCTGTTGCTGATCGTCTGGGTGCTGCTGCCGCTGCTGGTCACGCCGCTGCTGGTGGTGGCCTTCGGCCTGGTGCCCGGCGGTTGGGTGTTCGCGGCAAAGAACTTCAGCCCCAACTTCGGCAAGCTCAACCCGCTGGCCGGTCTCAAGCGCATGGTCGGGGCGCAGAACTGGAGCGAACTGGCCAAGTCGCTGCTGAAGATCGCCACGCTGCTCGGCGTCGCGCTGTGGCAGCTGCATTTCGCCGCGCCGCGGCTGATCGCCCTGCAGCGCAGCGACATCAGCACGGCCATCGGTGGCGCCTTCTCGCTGACCTTCGACCTGGCCATCGCCCTTTTGCTGGTGTTCCTGCTGTTCGCGCTGACCGATATCCCGCTGCAGCGCTTCTTCTTTCTCAAGAAAATGCGCATGACCAAGCAGGAGCGCAAGGAAGAGCACAAGAACCAGGAAGGCCGCCCCGAGGTGAAGGCGCGCATCCGCCAGTTGCAGCGCCAGCTCGCCCAGCGCCAGGTGGCCAAGGTGATCAAGGATGCCGACGTGGTGATCGTCAACCCGACGCACTACGCCGTGGCGCTGCGCTATGACCGCAAGAAGGCCGAGGCGCCCTTCGTCATCGCCCGCGGCATCGACGAGATGGCCCTGTACATCCGCAAGCTGGCCCAGGGCCACGGGCTGGAGGTGGTCGAGCTGCCGCCGCTGGCGCGTGCCGTGTACTTCAGCACCCAGGTCAACCAGCAGATCCCGGCGCCGCTCTACACCGCGGTCGCCCATGTGCTGACCTACATCCTCCAGCTCAAGGCCTGGCGCGAAGGCCGCCGCCGCGCACGCCCGGAGCTGGCGCGCCACCTCGACATTCCCGAAGAACTGTTCAACCGAGCCTGACCATGAACCTGATGCAGCAACTCTCGTCCACCCTGCGCAGCGGCCGCATCGGCATCCCGGTGCTGATCCTGTCGATCCTGGCGATGATCATCCTGCCGCTGCCGCCGCAGCTGCTGGACATCCTGTTCACCTTCAACATCGCCATGGCGGTGCTGGTGCTGCTGGTCAGCCTGTCGTCGAAGAGCCCGCTGGATTTCTCGCTGTTTCCCACGGTGATCCTCATCACCACGCTGATGCGGCTGTGCCTGAACGTCGCCTCGACCCGCGTGGTGCTGCTCGAGGGCCACAGCGGCAGCGGCGCGGCGGGCAAGGTGATCGAGTCCTTCGGCGAGGTGGTGATCGGCGGCAACTTCATCGTCGGCCTGGTGGTGTTCGTGATCCTGATGATCATCAACTTCATCGTCATCACCAAGGGCGGCGAGCGCATCTCGGAAGTCACCGCGCGCTTCACCCTCGATGCCCTGCCGGGCAAGCAGATGGCGATCGACGCCGACCTCAACGCCGGTCTGGTGACCCAGGAGCAGGCCAAGGCGCGGCGCCAGGAGGTGGCCCGGGAGGCCGACTTCTACGGGGCGATGGACGGCGCCTCGAAGTTCGTCCGCGGCGATGCCATCGCCGGCATCCTGATCCTCTTCATCAACCTGTTCGGCGGCTTTGCCATCGGCGTCTTCGTGCACGGCCTGGACGCCGGCTCGGCGTTCCGCCAGTACGCCCTGCTGACCATCGGCGACGGCCTGGTGGCGCAGATCCCGGCGCTGCTGCTGGCCACCGCGGCGGCGATCATCGTCACCCGCATCAACGAGTCGAGCGACATCACCAGCCAGGTGCGCCGCCAGCTGCTGGCCAACCCCTCGACGCTCTACACCGTGGCCGCCGTGCTGTTCATCATCGGCCTGGTACCGGGCATGCCGCACCTGGCCTTCCTCGGCTTCGCCGCGCTGGTGGCCTTCGTCGGCTGGCGCATCGCGCGGCAGGCGCCACCGACCGAAGCCACCGACCTCGCCGAGGTGCAGGCGCTCGGCCAGGCGCTGGACAAGGAACGCGCCCAGGCGCTGGCCTGGGAAGACATCCCGCTGGTCGAGCGGCTCTCGGTGTCGCTCGGCTACAAGCTGGTCGGGCTGGTCAACGAGGCCTCCGGAGCACCGCTGGCGGCGCGGGTACGCGGTGTGCGGCAGACGCTCTCCGAGCAGCTCGGCTTTCTCCTGCCGGAGGTGCAGATCCGCGACAGCCTGCGCCTGAAGGCCTCGCAGTACGACATCTACATCAACGGCGAGAAGATCGACGGTGCCGAGCTGCACGCCGACCGGCTGATGGCGATCCCCTCGCCGGAGCTGTACGGCGAGATCGACGGCATCCTCGGCACCGACCCGGCCTATCGCATGCAGGTGGTGTGGATCCAGCCGGGCGACAAGTCGCGCGCGCTGAACCTCGGCTACCAGGTGATCGACTGCGCCAGCGTCATCGCCACCCATCTGAACAAGGTGGTCCGCGAGCACCTGCCGGACCTGTTCAAGCACGACGACGTCGAGCACCTGATGCAGCGCCTGGCGCTGCAGGCGCCGCGGCTGGCCGAGAGCCTCAAGGGCGCGCTGAGCCACACCCAGCAGCTGCGCGTGTACCGCCAGCTGCTGCAGGAAGAGGTGCCGCTGCGCGACGTGGAGACCATCGCCAGCACCCTGCTCGAATGCAGCGAGAGCACCAAGGACCCGGTGCTGCTGGCCGCCGACGTGCGCTTCGCGCTGCGCCGCAGCATCGTCGCGATGGTCGCCGGCGACCGCCGCGAGCTGGGCGTGTTCGTGCTGGAGAACGCGCTGGAGAACACCCTGCTCAATGCCCTGGCGATCGCCCAGCAGGCCGGCCCGGTGAGCCTGGACAACATCCCGGTCGAGCCGAGCCTGCTCAACCAGCTGCAGAACAGCATGCCGGTGGTGAAGGAAAAGCTGCGCAAGGAAGGCCAGCCGCCGATCCTTACCGTGATGCCGCAGCTGCGCCCGTTGCTGGCGCGCTATGCACGGGTGTTCAGCCCGGGGCTGCACGTGCTGTCGCAGAACGAGATCCCCGACCGGGTCGGGGTCAACATCCTCGGCACGCTCGGTTAGCGCCCGGCGGTTTGATGCTCAGCGCGGCCGCGCACGGCGCGGCGCCTGGGCGGCGACCAGCTCGGTGAAGGCATCCGACGGCTGGTCGAGGGCGAAGCCCATCTCGAAGGTGTCGCGGCGCGCGCCGCGGCGCGCCCACTGGCAGGTCAGCGCGACCTCCACCGGGCGTAGCCGGCCGTTGTGCTGCGGCACGTGCAGCACCACCTCGTAGTGTGCGCCGACCTCCAGCGCGGCCTCGGCAATCAGGCGCAGGCCGCCGAGGGAAATGTCGGCGATGTCGCCCAGTGGTGCCTGGCTGTGGCGCTCGGTGACCTGGATGCGCGAGTCCGGGCGAAAGCTGATACGGCTGTGCTGGCGCATGTCCCTGTGCTCCGTCTGGGGTGGCCGCGCAGCGACATGCGCGCGGCGTTTCCCGGCACAAGGCGACCGTCGCAGCCGCCCGCTTAAATCGCGCCGGCTCAGCGCTCCGGGGTGCGCGGGCTGCGCTCCTCGCGGGCCTTGCGTTCGCCGATCTCCTCGACCATGTCCGAGGGCACGTCGTAGGCGCCGCCGGGGGCGTCCTGCTCGGTGCCGCCGGAGAGTTCGCCGTTGCTGATGCCGGCCTCCGGGACCTGTTCACGGGGCGCCGGCCGGTGCCGCACCGACTCGATGCTCTCCCGCCCACGTTCGCTGACGAACACCGCACGTTCGCTGACCATCATCTGGCTTTCCTCGTTGTGCGTCCGGCGCGATTGCCGGCTCTGGTGCTTAGGCGGGTGGCGCCCGGCGAAGTTGCACGCCGTCCGGCGGGCGGCCTGAACCAAACCGCCAGCACCGGGCCAAAACCGGGACAAGAGCCCGGTCGATCCCCCATGCAACTGACGTCCTACTGCCTGCCCAGTGCCACCGGCCAGCCGCTGCCTGGCCCCGCCCATGCCTCGCGCACGCTCTATTTCGCGCTGCTCGAGACGGATGCCGGCGATGCCGCGCGGATCGCCGCCGCGCACTACCTCGAGGCGCGGATCGAGCAAGCCGCCGCGCTGCCCTGCGATCTTCCCGACGAGCTGTCGGCGCTGGATGCCTGGCTCGCCCGCCGCACCGCCGAGGTCGGCCGCCAGTACCGGCGCTACCTCGACGAGCGACGTGCCGGCGCACCGCGGCGCTATTTCGCCGGCAAGGCCCATGCGCTGCACTTCCTGCGCGGCGTGGCGCCGACCAAGCTGGTCGACGGCGCCTGGCTCTACGGGCTGCTGCAGCGCTGGGATGACCCGCGCTTCACCCTGCTGATCCAGACCTACCTGGAGGAGCTCGGCGAGGGCCAGCCGGACAAGAACCACGTGGTGCTCTATCGCAAGCTGCTGGCGGGCCAGGGCTGCGACGACTGGCAGAGCCTCGACGACGAGCACTTCGTCCAGGGCGCGATCCAGCTGGCGCTGGGCTGCAATGCCGAACGCTTCCTGCCCGAGGTGATCGGCTTCAACCTGGGCTACGAGCAACTGCCGCTGCACCTGTTGATCACCAGCTACGAACTGACCGAGCTGGACATCGACCCCTACTACTTCACCCTGCACGTGACCGTCGACAACGCCGACAACGGCCATGCGCGCAAGGCGCTCGAAGGGCTGCGCGCGGCGCTGCCGCAGGTTGGCGACCGCGCCGCGTTCATGCGCCGGGTGCGCAACGGCTACCGCCTCAACGAGCTGGGCGCCAGCACGCTGTCGGTGATCGGCGGCTTCGATATCGAGCAGGAGGTGCGCCGCGTGCTGGAGAAGAAAGCCGCGGTCGGCCAGTTCGTGCATTCGGACTATTGCCGCTTCGACGGGCGCACGGTCAACCAGTGGCTGGCCGAGCCCGGGGCGGTCGGCGACTTCCTCGCCACGCTCGAGCGGCGCGGCTGGATCCGGCGTCACCAGGACCCGCAGGACAGCCGCTTCTGGCAGCTGATCGCCGGCGAACAGGCGCCGATGTTCGGCGTGTTCAGCCATCACGAGCAGCAATTGCTGCACGACTGGATCGCCGGCGACTCGCTGGTCGCGGCGACCCACGACCCCGGCCAGCGGCTGGCCCGGCGCCAGGCGCTGCTACGCGCTCAGCCGGCCCCGGGCGGCGGCGCGCCGACCACGGCCGGCGGCGACTTCGACGCCGAGGCCGAGCTGCTCGAACGCCAGCTGGCGCAGTTGCCCGGCCGCGAGGCGCGCCTGCGCCACCTGCTGCCGCTGCTGGCGCCGAACCGTCACCACGGCGCGGCGGGGCTCCTGGCCACGCGCCTGTTCAGCAGGCTGTTCAACTGACTTCGCAGGGATACGACATGACCACCGAAACCGCGCAGGATCGCGCGCTGCTTGCCCTGGCCCGTTCGCTGGACGCGCGCGGCTACCACTTCATCACCCCGACGCCGCTGACCCACGCGCGGGTCAACGAGCGCCCGGAAAACCGCATGGCCGAGGACCTGGCCGGGGTGTTCGGCTGGAACCGGCCGTTCGCCGCCGACCTGCTGCCGCCGGCGCTGTTCAGCCTGATGGACCAGGCCGACCTGCTCGAGCCCAGCGGCTCGGGCTGGCGCAGCCGGCTGCGCTTCTCGCGGCTGGACGGCCAGCTGTTCGCCCATTCGGCGTTCCCCACCGAGGCCGCCGACGCGGTGTTCTTCGGCCCGGACACCTACCGCTTCGCCAATGCCATCCGCTGCCACCTGGACAACCACCTGGGCGAGATCCGTCGTGCGGTGGACATCGGCTGCGGCTCCGGCGCCGGCGCCGTGCTGGTCGCCCTGGCGCGGCCGCAGGCCGAGGTGCTGGCGCTGGACATCAACCCCGCGGCGCTGCGCCTGACCCGGCTCAACGCGGCGCTGGCCGAGGCCGGCAACCTGCGCACGCTGCACAGTGACCTGCTCGGCGCGACCGAGGGTGAGTTCGACCTGATCCTGGCCAACCCGCCCTACCTGGTCGACCCGCAGGAGCGCACCTATCGTCACGGCGGCGGCCCGCTCGGTGCGGGGCTGTCGCTGGCCATCCTCGACGCGGCGCTGGCGCGCCTGGCGCCGGGCGGCACCCTGCTGCTGTACACCGGCGTGGCGATGCAGGACAACGCCGACCCCTTCCTCGCCGCGGTAGGCGAGCGCCTGGCCGGCCTCGGCTGCAGCTGGCGCTACCGCGAAATGGACCCGGACGTGTTCGGCGAGGAACTGCTGGAGGGCGCCTACACCACCTGCGACCGCATCGCCGCCGTGGTGCTGGAAGTCAGTCGACCCTAGGGTGGAAACGCGCGCAGCGCTTTTCCACCCGGCCGGGCTGGCCTCCTTGCATGGCCCGTCATTACGCCGGGTGGCTGGCGGCGACCAGCCACCCGCGGCCTGGTCAGCTCAGGCCCCCGCTTCCTGCAGCCACTTCGGCTTCGGATAACGGCGGTCGGCCTTGCCGGCCTTGAGCACCGCGCCCGGCACCTCGTGGCCGACCAGCGGCGGCAGCCCGGCGGCGCACTGCAGCAGCCCGTCGAGATCGACGCCGGTGTCCAGGCCCATGCGCTGGAACATGTGCACCAGGTCCTCGCTGCAGATATTGCCGCTGGCACCGGGCGCGTAAGGGCAACCGCCGAGGCCGCCGAGGGAGGCGTCGAAGCGGTCGATGCCGGCGTTCAGCGCCGCCAGCGCGTTGGCCAGGCCCATGCCGCGGGTGTTGTGGAAATGCGCGGTGAACACCGCCTGCGGCCAGCTGTGCAGCACCTCGCGGCAGATCCGCTCGACCTGCGCCGGGTCGGCCATGCCGGTGGTGTCGCAGAGGGTGATGCCCTGCACGCCGATCTCCAGCAGGCGCTGCACCAGCTCATGGACGCGCCCTTCCGGCACCTCGCCCTCGAAGGGGCAGCCGAAGGTGGTCGACAGCGAGGCGTTGATGAACACGCCACTGCCGCGGGTGACCTCGATGATCTCGCGGAACTGCACCAGCGACTGTTCGGGCCTCATGCGCAGGTTGGCCAGGCCGTGGGTGTCGCTGGCCGACATCACCAGGTTGATCTCGTCCACCGCGCAGGCCAGCGCACGCTCGCAGCCCTTCACGTTGGGCACCAGCACGGTGTACTCGACGCCCGGGACACGGCGGATGCCGCGCATCACCTCCTCGGCGTCGCGCAGGTTGGGGATGGCCTTGGGCGAGGTAAAGGAGGTGACCTCGATCTTCGCCAGCCCGGTCTGCGAGAGGCGGTCGATCAGGGCGATCTTGGCTTCGGTCGGCACGAAGTCCGCTTCGATCTGGAAGCCGTCGCGGGTGGCGACTTCCTGGATATACAGGCGCTTTTTCATCAGTGAGTCCTGGGGGTTCGTAGGGGGGATGACGCTTCATCCATCCACCTTTTCGGCTGCCTCGGAGGTGGACAAGCTTCGCGTTGTCCACCCTACGTATGGGCGTAGGCTGGATGACGCTCCACCCATCCACCGTTGCGCAGATGTGGATGAAAGAAGCGTCATCCCCCGACGTTCAGATGATCCCGCGTTCGCGCAGACCCTGGCGTTGTTCATCGGTGAGGCCGAGGCCGGCCAGCACGTCGTCGGTGTGCTCGCCCAGTTGCGGGCCGCCTTCGCCGATGCGTCCGGGCGTGCGCGA
Source organism: Pseudomonas oligotrophica (assembly GCF_021726475.1). GTDB lineage: Bacteria > Pseudomonadota > Gammaproteobacteria > Pseudomonadales > Pseudomonadaceae > Stutzerimonas > Stutzerimonas oligotrophica. Next base: position 155,014 of record NZ_JAKJRU010000001.1, on the reverse strand, counting down.
CAGCTTGGGCAGCACGCCCGGTACCTTGAGCGGGCCGGCGAAGGTCTGCACCTGCTCGATCATCTGCCGCGCCAGGTAGTGCGGGTCCTTGACGATATCGGCGGCGGTGTAGGGATAGCCGGCCGGCACGCGGGCGCCCTTGAGTGCTTCGATCACCTCGTCGCGGCTGTGCCGGAGGGTCCATTCGCCGATGGCGGCATCGATCAGCTCGGCGTGCTGGGCGCGGCCGTCGTTGTGGGCGAAGCGCGGATCATCGGCAAGGTCCTGGCGGCCCATCAGGGTCATCAGGCGCTTGTAGATGCTGTCGCCATTGCCGGCGATCAGCACGTAGGCGCCGTCGTTGCACAGATAGGAATTGGACGGCGTGATGCCGGGCAGGGCGCTGCCAGCCGGCTCGCGTACGTAGCCGAAGGCGTCATATTCGGGCACGAGGCTTTCCATCATGGCGAACACCGACTCGTACAGCGCCACGTCGATTTCCTGGCCCTGGCCGCTACGGTTGCGCTCCTGCAGGGCGAGCAACACGCCGATCACCCCATACAGCGACGACAGCGAATCGCCGATGCTGACGCCGACCCGCACCGGCGGCTGGCCCGGATAGCCGGAGAGGTGACGCAGGCCGCCCATGGCTTCGCCGATCACGCCGAAGCCCGGCAGGTCGCGATAGGGGCCGGTCTGGCCGTAGCCGGAAATGCGCAGCATGATCAGCCGAGGGTTCAGCCTGGACAGCTCATCCCAGCCCAGGCCCCATTCTTCCAGTGTGCCGGGGCGGAAGTTCTCCACCAGGATGTCGGCTTCGGCCACCAGCTGGCGGACGATCTGCTGGCCTTCCGCGGCCTTGAGATCGAGCGTCACCGAGCGCTTGTTGCGCGACTGCACATGCCACCAGAGCGAGGTGCCGTCCTTGAGCTTGCGCCACTTGCGCAACGGGTCGCCGACCCTGGGCGGCTCGATCTTGATCACGTCGGCGCCGAATTCGCCGAGCAGCTTGCTGGCGAAAGGGCCGGCGATCAGCTGGCCCATCTCGATCACCTTGAGGCCCTGCAGCGGCAGGTTCTTGTCTGTCTGTTCGCTCATCACGACACCCGTGCCGGTTGATTCATGGTGCCGAGCATGACCGACCCATCGGCAGCGGACAATTGGTCATTGGCCAAGCATGGCTTCGCGCTCCACGAAGCCGGGAGAGGTGGGGCCGTGGAATAGCGGCGGGAATAGGTGCATGCTTCGTCACCCGCGAATACGGAAGCTTGCCCATGCGCCGCATCGATTTCGTCACCCTTCGGCTGTTCGTCGCCATCGCCGAGACTCGCAGCCTGACCCGCGCGGCCGAGCGCGAGCACCTGGCGCTGGCCGCAGTGAGCAAGCGCGTCAGCGATCTGGAAGGGCAGCTCGGCGTCAGCCTGCTCTATCGCCAGCCCAAGGGCGTCGAGCTGACGCCGGCCGGCCACGCGCTGCTGCACCATGCGCGCAACCTGCTGGACAACCTGCAACAGCTGGACGCCGACCTCAGCGAATTCAGCCAGGGCGTGAAAGGCCATGTGCGCATCCACGCCAACACCTCGGCGGTGATCGAGTTTCTCCCCGAGGACCTGAGCGCCTTCGCCCGGCAACATCCGGAAGTGAAGATCGACCTGGAGGAGCGCGTCAGCAGCGATACCCTGCGCGCGCTGCGCGAAGGGCTGACCGATATCGGCATCTTCGCCGGGCACCTGCCGGCCGAGGATCTGCAGGTGTTTCCCTACCGCGAGGATCGGCTGGTGCTGGTTACGCCACGCGAGCATGTGCTGGCCGAGCGTGCAGCAATCGCCCTGCGCGACGCCGCCGGATTCGACTTCATCGGCCTGCAGCAGGACGCCTCGCTGCACGCGCTGCTGCAGCAATCGGCACAGCAGATGGGCACGCCGTTGCGCCTGCGCATCCAGGTGCGCAGCTTCGAGGCGATCTGCCGGATGATCCATACCGGCATGGGCATCGGCGTGCTGCCCGAACAGGTGGTACGCAACTACCTGCCGGCGCTGGACGTGGCCATCGTGCCGCTGAGCGATGCCTGGGCGCGGCGCGAGCTGAAGCTGGGCGTGCGCAATCTGGAGAGCCTGTCGGTGACCGCCCGGCAAATGCTCGAGCACCTCACCGCTCGCGAAGGCAATGCCTGAAGAGGCGCATCGGGACGGGTGTTTTGCGCTGATGCCTTCGTGAGGCACGAAGCCGCGCTTGGCCAAATAGCAATTCAGCACTTCACCGGCCGCGGGGTAGAGTCGGGCCAGCGATATGGCTCACACAACTACAAAACGGAGCTCTCCATGGCACGACTCACCCGTGGCATCACCCGCCTGCTCGCCGCTTCGGCGCTGTTCACCGTGCTCGGCGCCCAGGCCGAGCCGATCCTGATCAAGTTCTCCCACATCACCGCCGACAGCACGCCGAAGGGCCAGGGCGCATTGATGTTCAAGAAGCTCGTCGAAGAGCGCCTGGCCGGCCAGGTGGAGGTGCAGGTGTTCGCCAACTCCTCGCTGTACGGCGACGGCAAGGAGATGGAGGCGCTGCTGATGAACGAGGTGCAGCTGCTGGCGCCGGCACCGTCGAAGCTCGAGCAGTACACCAAGCAGCTGCAGCTGTTCGACCTGATGTTCCTGTTCGACGACATGGCCGCGGCGCAGCGCTTCCAGCAGTCGGACAAGGGCCGCGCCATGCTCAAGTCCATGGAGGACAAGGGCATCACCGGCCTGGCCTACTGGCTCAACGGCATGCGCCACTTCACTGCCAACAAGCCGCTGCGCGAACCGGCCGACGCCCGCGGGCTGAAGTTCCGCGTGCAGCCGTCGGACCTGCAGGCCGCCCAGTACACCGCGCTGCGCGCGGTGCCGCGCAAGATGGCCTTCGCCGAGATCTACCAGGGCCTGCAGACCGGCGTGGTCAATGCCCAGGACAACCCCTGGTCGAACATCTACAGCCAGAAGTACCACGAGGTGCAGAAGTACATCACCGAGTCCGGCCACGGCATCGGCAACTACCTGCTGATCACCAACACCAGGTTCTGGAACAGCCTGCCCGCGGATGTGCGCGGCGAGCTGGAAGCGATCATCGATGAGGTCACCGCAGAGGTGAATCGCCAGGCCGAAGCGCTGAACGAGAAGGCCAAGCAGGGCGTCATCGACTCGGGCAAGAGCGAGATCCTGGTGCTGACCGACGAGCAGCGTGCCCGCTGGCGCGAGGCGGTGCAGCCGGCCTGGAAGAAATTCGAGGGCGAGATCGGCGCCGACCTCATCGAGGCGGCCCAGGCAGCCAACCGGCAGTAGGCCGCAGCTGGGCTCGACCCGCCTGCCCTTCAGCCCGGCCCCGTGCCGGGCTTTTGCCGTCTGGTGACCTTCATGGCCCTACGCGGGCCGGCCGGCCACCTCCTAGGGGCTGCCGCCGCGCCGGGGGGATGGCTCTGGCCATCCACCCTACGATCCGTGCCTGCGGCGCGGACAGGCAAGGCCCGAGGCGCTTCCACGCGGCCGATGGCTCAGGCCGACAGCAGCACCAGGCAGAGCGACAGGGTGACCAGCGAACCCAGCGTCGAATACAGCACCACCCGCGAGACCCGCCCGCCCTCGCGGCCATACAGCTCGGCGAGCATGTAGGGGCCGGTGCCGGTGGGCAGTGCGCTGAGCAGCAGCGCCGACTGCACCCATACCGGCTCCAGTTCGAACACCTCGGCGGCCAGGTACCAGGTCAGCAGCGGCTGCACCGCCAGCTTGAGCGCCACCAGTGGCCAGACGCCGGAAACCTTCGTCGCCGTCGGCTGGGTATTGGCCAGGAACAGCCCCAGCGAGACCAGCGCGCAGGGCGCCGCCGCGGCGCCGAGCAGATCCAGCAGGGTGCGCAGGCCGGTCGGCAGTTCAAGCCCGCCGGCGGCCCAGGCGATGCCCAGCAGCGGCGCCACCACCAGCGGATTGCGCGCCAGCGCCCAGCTGACCTTGCGCAGCGTCGCGCCCAACCCCTGGCCGGCGTGCAGGCCGGTCTCCACGCAGGCCAGGGCGATGGCGAAGAGCACGCAGACGACGATCAGGGTCGCCACCAGCGCCGGCTGCAGCGCCGCGTCGCCGAGCACCAGCAGGCACAGCGGGAAGCCGATATAGCCGGTGTTGGCGTAGGACGCGCCGAGGGCGTCGAGACTGGCGTCCACCAGAGGCTGGCGCTGCAGGCGGCGGTAGAGCAGGGTGACGGCGAACACGCCGAGGCAGCCGATGCCGAAGGCGGCGACGAAGCCCGGCTGCCAGACCTCGGCCCAGTGCGAGGTGGCGGTGATCCTGAACAGCAGCGCCGGCAGGCCGAGCCAGACCACGAAGCGGTTCAGCTCCGAGGCGGCGGTCGGTCCCAGGCGCCCGGTGCGCTGGCAGACATAGCCGAGCAGGATCATGGCGAAGACGGGCAGGACGACGTTGACGACCGAGGACATGGGCACTCATCAGCTGGCCCGCCGGCACGCGGCCAGCCAGGCGGGGAAGGGTTCGACAGGATGGCGCCGATGCTGGCGAGAGGGCCGGCCGGCGGGCCCGCTACCTTAGCAAAGTCCGGCCGGCAGGCCAGCGCGGGCTGCCCTCAGCCGTCGCGGCCGATCAGCTCGGGCAGGCGCTCGGCGAGGCGCTCGACCTTCAGCGGCGCGCGGATGAAGCCGCGCTGGCGGCCGTCCGGGCCAAGCAGGACCAGGTTGCCGCTGTGGTCGACGGTGTAGTTGTCGCGGCTGGTGTCGCCGGGGATGAAGGGGATGCCGACGCCATTGGCCAGGGTCTGGATGTCGTCCAGCTCGCCGGTCAGGCCGACGAAGCCGGCGTTGAAGTAGTCCAGGTACTGCTTGAGCTGCGCCGGGGTATCGCGCGCCGGGTCGACGCTGACCAGCACCACGCGCAGCGCATCGCGGGTCGCCTCGGGCAGCTTGCCGCGCAGCTGGCGCAGCTCGGCGAGGGTCGCCGGGCAGATGTCCGGGCAGAAGGTGTAGCCGAAGAACAGCAGGCTCCAGCGCCCGTCGAGGCGGTCGGTGGCCATGGCCTGGCCGTCCTGGTCGATCAGGCTCAGCGCCGGCAGCTCGCGCGGGCGCGGCAGCAGCACGATGCCGGCATCGAGCAGCGCCGCCGGATCGGCCTGGCGCGGGGTGTTGAGCACCTTGGAGACCGTCAGCCCGACGACCAGCGCGATCAGCGCGACGAGGATGAAGACGGTTCTCTGGATGCGGGTCATCGGGTTTCCTTAGCAGGGGCGGCTAGACGTTGAGCAGCAGATAGTGGTCCACCAGCAGCGCGATGAACAGGGCGAACAGGTACCAGATGCTGAACTTGAAGGTGCGGATCGCCGCATGGGGCCGGCTGTCGCGGTACAGCGCGATCGCCCAGTAGAGGAAGCGCGCGCCGAGCACGGCGGCGGCCGCCAGGTACAGCGGGCCGCTCATGTGGATGGCGTAGGGCATGCAGCTGACCGCCAGCAGCACCAGGGTGTAGAGCAGGATGTGCACCTTGGTGTAGTGCTCGCCGTGGGTCACCGGCAGCATGGGGATGTTGACCTTGGCGTACTCGGCCTTGCGGTGGATGGCCAGCGCCCAGAAGTGCGGCGGCGTCCAGGCGAAGATGATCAGCACCAGCAGCAGCGGCTCGGCGCTGACCTGACCGGTCACCGCGACCCAGCCGAGCAGCGGCGGCGCGGCGCCGGCCAGCCCGCCGATGACGATGTTCTGCGGCGTGGCGCGCTTGAGAAAGCCGGTGTAGATCACCGCATAGCCGACCAGCGAGGCCAGCGTCAGCCAGGCGGCCAGGGCGTTGGTGAAGGCCAGCAGCAGCGCCAGCCCGGCGACTCCCAGCAGCAGCGCAAAGCCCAGCGCCGCGACCGGCGAGACGCGGCCTTCGGCCAGCGGCCGCTTGTGGGTGCGGGCCATGACCGAGTCGATCCGCCGGTCGACCACGTGGTTGACCGCCGCCGCCGCACCGGCGCACAGGCCGATGCCGAGGTTGCCGAACAGCAGCACCGTCCAGGGCACGCCGGCGCGGGTCGCGAGGAACATGCCGACCAGCGAGGTGATCAGCATCAGCAGCACCACGCGTGGCTTGGTCAGTTCCAGGTAGTCGCGCCAGCCGGCCTGGCTGCGCCTTGTACCGGTCAGGATGGCCATGGTGTTCTCCTTCTGGTCAGACGCCGGGCAGTTCGATGCCGCCCTGGCGGGGTGGGAGCGGGGGGCGGGCGGCATTGGCCGCCACGCTTGCCGGCAGTGCGCGCAGGCGGTAGTTGATCGTCACCAGCACCAGCAGCAGCAGCGCGCCGCCGCCGTTGTGGGCGACCGCGACCGCCAGCGGCAGGTGCAGCAGCACGTTGCCGATGCCCAGGCCGAGCTGCAGCGCCAGCGCGCCGAGCAGCAGCGCGGCGAGGCGGCCGAAGCCGTGCCGGCGCAGTTGCCAGGCCAGCGCCGGCAGCAGCAGGGCGACGGTCAGCGCGCCGAGCCGGTGGCCGACGTGGATCGCGGTGCGCGCCTCGCCGTAGAACAGCCCGCCGAGGTAGTTGGGGCCGATCTCGTGGTGGGTCAGGTCGAAGGCGCGGGCAAAGTCCATCGGCGGCCACCACTGGCCGTGGCAGGTGGGAAAGTCGGTGCAGGCCACCGCCGCGTAGTTGCTGCTGACCCAGCCGCCGAGGGCGATCTGCAGCACCACCAGCGCCAGCGCGGCGCCGGCGAACAGCCGCAGCCGTGCGGGCACGCCGGGCAGCGCCGGCCAGCGTCCGGCCATGCGCAGGCTGAGCAGCAGCAACAGGGCGAGGGTGGTGAAGCCGCCCAGCAGGTGCGCGGTGACCACCTGCGGCCAGAGTTGCAGGGTCACCGTCCACATGCCGAACAGCGCCTGGGCGATGACCACGGCGAGCAGCACGAGCGGCAGCTTCAACGGCTGGCCCGGCTGCCCGCGGTGGCGCAGCGCCTGCAGCGCCAGGGCGAGGATCAGCAGGCCCAGGCTGCCGGCGAAGTAGCGGTGGACCATCTCGTTCCAGCCCTTGTGCACCTCCAGCGGCGCCTCGGGGAAGCGCGCGGCGGCCAGCGCCTGCTGCGACTCGCTCATCGGCACGGCGAGAAAACCGTAGCAGCCGGGCCAGTCGGGGCAGCCGAGGCCGGCGTGGGTCAGCCGGGTGTAGGCGCCGAGCAGCACCACCGCCACGGCCAGGGCGGTGGCGATCAGCGCGAGGCGGTATCCGGGGCGCGGCGTCGGGGGCATGGGCGTCCTCGTTTCACTCGGTTTGCGGGGCGGCGGCCTGTCGGTCGCCCCTAGCCAATCTGCGACACCTTCAGCAGGTGGCGCAGGTCTTCGAGAATCGCCTTGCCGTCGGCATCGGCGTCATAGCGCAGCACCAGGTTGCCGTGCGGGTCGATGATCCACAGCTGGGCGCCGGCCGGCAGGTCGCGCTGGCTACGGTAGGTCGCCGGGTCCAGCGAGTAGCGGCCCAGCTGCGGATACTCGCTGTGCAGGCGCTGCTCGTAGGCCGCCTCGAGCGGCGCGGCGCTGGCCAGCGCATGGCCGGCGCGCGCGGCGTCGCGGTTCAGGCCGATGTTGATCTGCCGCGCCAGGTAGACCAGCCGCCGGCAATCGGTCAGGCAGCCGCCCGGCGCGGTGACCAGCAGCTCCCAGCGCTGGCTCGGCGCGGCGCTGATGCCGAGGGTCACGCGGTCGCGGCCGTCGGCTACCAGGGTGCCGTCATAGCTGCGGCTGTCCGGGACCCAGAAGCCGAAGCGGTACATCGCCGAGGCGAGCAGCATCGGCAGCAGCACGACGGCGAGGATAAGCAGCAGCTGCAGGCGCCCGCGAAAGCGCTGCGGCGTCGGCGGATGCAGGGTGGCGAGGCGGTTCATTGGGCGTTCCTCCTGGCCTGGTGCAGGCCGAAATAGACGAACAGGACCAGCAGCGCGGCGGCCAGGGCGAACCATTGCACGGCGTAGCCCAGGTGCTGCTGCGGGCTCAGGGTGGTGACCGGCCAGTCGGCGCGGTAGGCGGTGGGGCCGGGTTCCAGGCGCAGCTCGCGGGTGATGCCGCGGCGCCCGAGCAGTGCCCACAGCTCGTCCGGGTCGGCCTGGTTGATCAGCCGTGGCCAGCCGTCGGACATCCAGCGGTTGAGCACGAACGGCCGGCCCGGCGGTGCGTACACCCAGGCGGCCAGCTTCAGGCTCTGCGTCGGGGTATCGAATTGCGGCGGCACGCGGCGGTCCGGCCAGGGGAGCCAGCCGCGGTTGAGCAGCACCCAGCGGCCGCTCGGCTCGTCGAAGAAGGGCTGCAGCAGCTCCACGCCGACCTGGCCGTCGCGGGTGCGGTTGTCGAGCAGGAAGCTGTGCGCGGCGTCGAAGCGGCCCTGCAGCCAGACGCGCCGGTAGCCGGCATCGGCGAGGCCCTCGAGCTGCTCGACCGTGATTGGCGCGGCCGCCTGGCGCGCGGCCTGGCGCTCGAGCAGCTCGCGCTTGTGCTCGCCGCGCTCGAGCTGCCAGACCCCCAGCCAGGCCAGGGTCGGCAGCAGCACGAGCACCAGCAGGCTCGGCAGCCACCCGGGGCGGAAGCGGCTCATGGCCGGCGACGCCGGGTGTCGATTCGGCTGGCTATACTCCACCCCCATTACCCCTGTCGTGGATCGGCTCATGCTCAAGACGGCCATCGTTCTGTCGTTAGTGGCCACGCTGGTCAGTCTGTTCAGTGGCCTGTTCTTCCTGGTGCGCGACGAGGGGCGCTCCTCGCGGGTGCTCGCCTCGCTCGCCGTGCGGGTCGCGCTCAGCGCGCTGACCGTGGTGCTGATCGCCTGGGGCTTCTGGTCCGGCCAGTTGCACCCGGGCTTCGGCTAGTCAGAGCACGTAGACGAAGACGAAGAGCCCGATCCACACCACATCGACGAAGTGCCAGTACCAGGCCGCCGCCTCGAAACCGAAGTGCTGCTCGGGGCTGAAATGCCCGCGCAGGATGCGCACGAACATCACCGTCAGGATCAGCGCACCCATGGTCACGTGGGCGCCATGGAAGCCGGTCAGCATGAAGAAGGTCGCGCCGTAGATGCCCGAGCCGAGGGTCAGGCCCAGCTCGTTGTAGGCGTGCACGTATTCCTCGGCCTGCAGGACGAGGAAGGCGGCGCCGAGCAGGATGGTGACGCCCAGGCCGAGCCGCAGCTTGCCGCGCTCGCCCTTGCGCAGCGCATGGTGGGCCCAGGTCAGGGTGAAGCTGGAGCTGACCAGCAGGATGGTGTTGACCAGCGGCAGCCCCCAGGGGCTGATGGTGCCCTCCGGCGCCGGGTAGAGCTTCGGGTCGGGGTTGTTCAGCAGCGGCCAGCTGAACTCGAAGCCCGGCCAGAGCATGTTGCTGATGCCCTTGTCGCCTTCGCCGGCCAGCCACGGGCCGGTCCAGTAGCGGATGTAGAACAGCGCGCCGAAGAAGGCGAGGAAGAACATCACCTCCGAGAAGATGAACCAGCTCATGCCCCAGCGGAACGAGCGGTCCATCTGGGCGCTGTAGAGCCCGGCGCGGCTTTCCTTCACCACCGCGCCGAACCAGCCGAACATCATGTAGGCGATCAGCAGGGCGCCGACGAAGAAGATCAGCGGCCCGCTGGATTCGGCGCGCTCGGCCTTGAGGTCGTTGAACCAGGTGCCGAGCCCGAAGAAGGTCACCAGCAGGGCCAGGGTGGCGATGATCGGCCACTTGCTCTGGGCCGGGACGTAGTACGGCTGGTGCGTGGTCTGGTGGCTCATTGCAGACGCTCCTTGGCAAGGGCCGCGTCATGGACGGCGACCGGAGGCTGGCGGGAGGTGATGTCGAACAGCGTGTAGGCCAGGGTCAGGTGGCGGACGTCGGCCGGCAGGTCGCGGTCGACGATGAAGCGCACCGGCATCTCGATGCGCTCGCCGGGCTGCAGTACCTGCTGGGTGAAGCAGAAGCATTCGGTCTTGTGGAAGTACGCGGCCGCCCGCGCCGGTGACACGCTGGGGATCGCCTGGGCGATCATCGGCTTGTCGGTCGGGTTGTAGGCGACGAAGCGCATCTCGCGGCTGGCTCCGGGGTTGACCTCGAGCTGGTCGGCCAGCGGCTGGAATTCCCAGATCATCCCGGCGGCGTTGGTGGCGAGGAACTGCACGCGCACCTGGCGCGCCTCGTCGGCGGTCTGCGCGCCGCTGTAGGCGCCGGCGGTCTTGCCGTTGATGCCGAACGCCTGGCACATCACGTCGTAGATCGGCACCAGGGCGAAGCCGAAGCCGAACATGGCGACCACGACGAACAGGAGGCGGCGGACCAGGCGCCGGGTGGGCAGGGACTCATTCATGCGCGCCTCCCCGGTTGACGGTGGCGAGGCTTTTCGCGGTCAAGACCGCTCCCACACAGTCCGTGCAGGGCGCCGGCCGTAGGAGCGGCCTTGGCCGCGAAGGGGCTTGCACCGGGCCGGCTTCGTTCACGGCCGAGGCGGCTGCCACAGGGTCCGTGCAGGGCGCCGGCCGTGGGAGCGGTCTTGACCGCGAACCGCCCATGGTCGGCCTGGCGAGCCCGGCCGCGCCCGCAGGCGAGACCCTGCTGCCTGTTCACGGCGTCAGCTCCCCGCCGGTGCCCTTGCGGTGCTCGTGCACCTCGCTCATGTCCGGCGGCACCTGGAAGGTGTGGTAGGGCGCCGGCGAGGGCACGCTCCATTCCAGGCCCTCGGCGCCGTCCCAGGGCTTGGCCGGCGCCGGTGCGCCGCCGCGGATGCACTTGATGACGATGAACAGGAACAACAGCTGCGTCGCGCCGAACAGGAAGGCGCCGATGCTCGAGACCATGTTGAAGTTGGCGAACATCATGTTGTAGTCGGGGATGCGCCGCGGCATGCCGGCCAGGCCGACGAAGTGCATGGGGAAGAACGCCAGGTTCATGCCGACGAAGCTCAGCCAGAAATGCAGCCGGGCCAGGGTCTCGTCGTACATGTGCCCGGTCCACTTCGGCAGCCAGAAGTAGGCCGAGGCGAAGATGCCGAAGATCGCCCCCGGCACCAGCACGTAGTGGAAGTGCGCCACCACGAAGTAGGTGTCGTGGTACTGGAAGTCGGCCGGGGCGATGGCCAGCATCAGCCCGGAGAAGCCGCCGATGGTGAAGAGGATGACGAAGGCCACGGCGAACAGCATCGGCGCCTCGAAGGTCAGCGAGCCGCGCCACATGGTGCTCACCCAGTTGAACACCTTCACCCCGGTGGGCACGGCGATCAGCATGGTCGCGTACATGAAGAACAGCTCGCCGGTCACCGGGATGCCGACGGTGAACATGTGGTGCGACCAGACGATGAACGAGAGGAAGGCGATCGCCCCGGTGGCGTAGACCATCGAGGTGTAGCCGAACAGCGGCTTGCGGCTGAACGCCGGGATGATCGAGCTGACCGCGCCGAAGGCCGGCAGGATCATGATGTACACCTCGGGGTGGCCGAAGAACCAGAACACGTGCTGGAACAGCACCGGGTCGCCACCGCCGGCGGCGCTGAAGAAGCTGGTGCCGAAGTGGATGTCCATCAGCATCATGGTCACCACGCCGGCCAGCACCGGCATCACCGCGATCAGGAGGAAGGCGGTGATCAGCCAGGTCCAGACGAACAGCGGCATCTTCATCAGCGTCATGCCCGGCGCGCGCAGGTTGAGGATGGTGGCGATCACGTTGATCGCGCCCATGATCGAGCTGATGCCCATCAGGTGGATGGCGAAGATGAAGAAGGTCACCGATTCGGGCGCATAGGTGGTCGACAGCGGCGCGTAGAAGGTCCAGCCGAAGTTCGGCCCGCCGCCCTCCATGAACAGCGTGCTCACCAAGAGGCCGAACGCCGCCGGCAAGAGCCAGAAGCTGAAGTTGTTCATCCGCGGCAGGGCCATGTCCGGCGCGCCGATCATCAGCGGGATCATCCAGTTGGCCAGGCCGACGAAGGCCGGCATCACCGCGCCGAAGACCATGATCAGGCCGTGCATGGTGGTCATCTGGTTGAAGAATTCCGGCTGCACGATCTGCAGGCCCGGCTGGAACAGCTCGGCGCGGATGACCATGGCCATCGAGCCGCCGAGCAGGAAGGCGCAGAAGCTGAACCACAGGTACATCGAGCCGATGTCCTTGTGGTTGGTGGTCAGCAGCCAGCGCGAGAGCCCCTTGGCCGGCCCGTGGTGGTGGTCGTGGCCGGCATGGCCATGATCGTCGATCACTGCACTCATCAGCCTGTCCTCTTACTGGGTGGCTTCTTCGGCCTGTTTGAAGTCGAGCACGTCTTTCGGCGTGACCATGTCGCCCTTGTCGTTGCCCCAGGCGTTGCGCTCGTAGGTGATGACGGCGGCCAGGTCGACCTCCGACAGCTGCTTGCCGAAGGCGGCCATGGCGGTGCCCGGCTTGCCGTTGACGACGATGCCGATGTGCCCGTCGACCTCGCCGGTGGCGATGGCCGAGCCCTTGAGCGCCGGGAACATCGGCGGCAGGCCTTCGCCGGTGGGCTGGTGGCAGCTGGCGCAGTTGGCCTGGTAGACCTTCTCGCCGCGCTCGACCAGCTCTTCGAGGGTCCAGTCCTTGCCAGTCAGCTCGGCCAGCTTGGCGGCCTCGGCCTTCTTCTCGCCGAGCCAGGCGGCGAAGTCTTCCTGCGACTTGACCTCGACCACCACCGGCATGAAGCCGTGGTCCTTGCCGCACAGCTCGGTGCACTGGCCGCGGTAGAGGCCGGGCTCCTCGACGCGGGTCCAGGATTCGTTGATGAAGCCGGGGATGGCGTCCTTCTTCACCGCCAGGTCCGGTACCCACCAGGAGTGGATCACGTCGGCGGCGGTGATCAGGAAGCGCACCTTGGCGCCGGCCGGGATCACCAGCGGCTGGTCGACTTCCAGCAGGTAGTGCTCGCCCTTGGGCGACTGGTTGTTGATCTGCTCGCGCGGGGTGGTGAGGTTGCTGAAGAACTCCACGTCCTCACCCAGGTACTTGTAGTGCCACTTCCACTGGTAGCCGGTGATCTGCACGTCGACGTCCGACTCGCTGGCGTCGTAGATGTGCAGCAGCGTGCGCGTGGCCGGTACCGCCATGCCGATCAGGATCAGCAGCGGGATCAGCGTCCACAGCACTTCGACGCGGGTGTTCTCGTGGAAATTGGCCGACTCGCGTCGGCGCGAGCGGCGGTGGGCGATCATCGACCAGATCATCACGCCGAACACCAGCACGCCGATGATCACGCAGATCCAGAAGATGGTCATGTGCAGGTCGAACACCGAGCGGCTCACCTCGGTGACGCCGGAGCGCATGTTCACGTCCCAGGCCGCCTGGGCCTGGCCGAAAAACGCCAGCAGCCCAAGCCCCATCCAAGCGCGTGGATGTCGAGACATTGCGGGTCCCCTTATGATTCTTGTTCTGGGCCAACCGCTCGGTGCCTGCGCTCGCCTGCCGGCATGTCTCGGGGCGTCTTGCCCGCGAAGCCGGTGGGTGTTGCGCCGGAACCGTCACCAACCAGGTCGCTGCACTTCGAGACCGGCGAGGAAACAGCCCTTGCACGATCCGCCTGCGAACCCGGTCGGCGTTTGCACGCACGGTCGGATTTGCTCAATCAGGTACGCCTGACTCGGAGTATAGACAGCGATCCGGTGTAGGCAATTCAGACGCCGGACCGCTCTACCTCGGCCTTCTGCGGGTCATCGTTCTTCTTCACGCCGCGAATGTTCATCGCCGCCAGGCACAGCTGCAGGACAATCAGCGCCCAGGCCTGGGCATGCCAGCCCCAGATCACCCAGAGCAGGTTGCTCAGCAGGAAGCAGCAGAAGCCGACGAAGCGCCGCCCCGGTCGCAACGAGCCGATCAGCCAGGCAGCCGCCACCGTCACCACCATCGCCGGCCACTGCAGCAGGTCGATCCAGTCCACATCGCCTCCGGTTCGGGGGATACAGGGATTGGTGCGGTCGCAGCCGCAGATAGTTCCTCGTCGGCGCGAGCGGGCCGTTGCACAGTTGTCGCAGGGCATCCGCCGGTGGACAAGCGCGCAGCGGCGCCCCTGTCGGGGGTTAAGCGAAACGCCCACCCCGCGGTTACCCGCGCATAGGGTGGAAAACCGCGCAGCGTTTTCCACGCGTCTGCCGGCGCCAGCTCGCGGACCGGCGCTCTCGGCGGGCACCTTCGAGGGGAAGCCTGCGTGCGCAGGCCGAAGTAACAGGCTCGATCCGCCAGCGCCTTCGGTGGATAAGCGGAGCGTTATCCACCCTACGGTACCGTGCGTAGGGTGGAAAACCGCGCAGCGTTTTCCACGCGTCTGTCGGCGCCAGCACGCCGGCCGGTGGTCTCGGCGGGCGTCATCGAGGGGAAGCCTCCGTGCGCAAGCCGAAGTAACAGGCTCGATCCGCCAGCGCCTTCGGTGGATAAGCGGAGCGTTATCCACCCTACGGTACCGTGCGTAGGGTGGAAAACCGCGCAGCGTTTTCCACGCGTCCGGTTGGCCCTCGCACGGCCCCCGGCCCTCTCACAATAGATTCATCTGCCGCCCCGGCGGGGCGAAGCGGCTGCAGTCGAGGCCCTGGTTCTGTTCGCGGCGCTCGAAGCCCAGGCGCCTGCAGGCCAGGCGGAAGCGCTGGGCGAGCAGCTCGGCGAACTGGCCTTCGCCGCGCATGCGGCTGCCGAAGCGGCTGTCGTAGGCCTTGCCGCCGCGCGACTGGCGCACCAGGCTCAGGACGTGCTCGGCGCGCTGCGGGAAGTGCTCGCCGAGCCACTGCTCGAACAGCGGCGCGACCTCGTGCGGCAGGCGCAGCAGCACGTAGCCGGCCGAGCGCGCGCCGGCCTCGCGCGCGGCCTCGAGCAGGCGCTCGAGCTCCATGTCGTTGATCATCGGGATCATCGGCGCGCACATCACGCTGACCGGCACGCCGGCCTGGTGCAGCGTGCACAGCACCCGCAGGCGCGCCGAGGGCGAGGCCGCCCGTGGCTCCAGGGTGCGCTTGAGCTCATCGTCCAGGGTGGTCAGGCTGACCGAGACGCTCACCAGCCGCTGCTCGGCCAGCGGCACCAGCAGGTCGAGGTCGCGCAGCACCAGCGAGCCCTTGGTGATGATGTGCACCGGATGCCTGAAGCGCAGCAGCACCTCCAGCGCCTGGCGCGTCAGCCGCTGCTCGCGCTCCAGCGGCTGGTAGGCGTCGGTGTTCACCCCCAGGGCGATCGGCTGCGGCACGTAGCCGGGCTTGGAAAGCTCCGCCTCCAGGCGCTCGGCGAGGTTGGTCTTGGCGATCAGCCGGGTCTCGAAGTCGATGCCCGGCGAGAGGTCCCAGTAGGCGTGGCTGGGCCGGGCGAAGCAGTAGATGCAGCCATGTTCGCAGCCGCGGTAGGGGTTGACCGAGCGATCGAAGCCGACGTCCGGCGACTGGTTGCGCGTCAGCACCGACTTGGCGATCTCCTGGCGCACCTCGGTGGCGCGGGTTGGCGGCACGTCCTGCTCCCAGCCATCGTCGAACGCCTCGCTGCGGGTCGGGGCGAAACGGTTGTCCGGGTTGATCGCGGTACCGCGACCACGGATGCGGGTGATGGGAAGGGTCATGCTGGGTGTCTCGATACTGTTTGGATATACAGTAATGAGTTGCCCCGGCCCTGGCCAGCGCAAACCGGCGGACGGCCAGTCCAGGCAACTGCCGTTCGTCGGCCTGGCGAACCTTTTGCCGGTTGCATAGGACAAAGGGGCTGTCGGGGACGGTCGAGCGGGTGCATTTGCCAGTTCGCCGGCCCGGTGAAGCCCGTGCTGGTCGAAAACAGGGATGACTGGAGCCGATGCCGCTCCGGCCCGGCAGTAACGTCCAGCGCTCGTTGCCTGTGCTTCCCCCTTGCGAACGCTGCCGCCCGGAATCAGGAGCCGCCCCATGCAAACCACCCGTTCCTTCCACACGCGGGAAAACAACTTCGATTTCCTGCGTTTCTTCGCTGCCGCGCTGGTGCTCTTCGCCCACAGCTACCCGCTGGTGGGGCGCCGCGGCGACGAGCCGCTGACGCTGCTGACCGGCTACGAGAAGGGCGGCTCCATCGCCGTCGGCATCTTCTTCGTCATGAGCGGCTACCTGATCACCTCGTCGTGGCTGGCCAGCAGCAGCCCGAAGAGCTTCCTGGTCAAGCGTGCGCTGCGCATCTTCCCGGCGCTGATCGTCGCGGTGCTGTTCTCGGCGTTCATCATCGGCCCGCTGGTGTCGCAGGCGAGCGTGGCGCAGTACCTGGCCGCCGACGGCACCTGGACCTACCTGCAGAACATCCTGCTGGTGACGCGCTACGAACTGCCCGGGGTGTTCACCGAGAACGTCTATCCCGATGTGGTCAACGGCTCGCTGTGGACGCTGCCGCTGGAAGTGCTGATGTACATCGGGGTGATGATCCTGGGGCTGACCGGCTTCCTCAAGCGCCGGCTGATCTTCCTGCCGATCGCCGTGCTCGCGGTCGGGCATTTCTGGCTGGTCGGCCGGCTCGGCCTGGACTCGTACTTCATCAAGAACATCTTCAAGCTCGGCCTGCTGTACTACAGCGGCGCGGCGATCTTCCTCTACCGCGACGACATCCCCTGGCGCGGCTGGATCGCGGCGGCGCTGTTCGCCGCGCTGGTGGCGACCTTCCGCACCGATATCGGCCCGCTGGTGTACTTCGTCGCGCTGCCGTATCTGGTGATCTACCTGGCCTACGCGCCGCTGCCCTGGGTCTCGCGCTTCGGCAAGTACGGCGACGTGTCCTACGGGCTGTATATCTACGCCTTCCCGTTCCAGCAGCTGACGGTCTACCTGTTCGGGCCGCAGATCGGCGTTCTCGGGCTGACGCTGATCGCCTTCGTGCCGACGCTGATCCTCGCGGCGCTGTCCTGGCACCTGATCGAGGCGCCGGCGATGAAGATGAAGCGCCTGTTCGCCTCGCCGGCCCAGCCGGGGCGGGCTGCGCCGAAGGTCGAGGGTTGATTGGGTGATGCGAGGACGGCTCACCGGGCCTTCTGCTGTCGATGGCTGAGCGTTGCTGGCCCGCTTAGGGCTGCTTCCACGGATCGGGGCACATACCGAGCGGCCTGATGCCGTGGCTTTCGGCTCCCGCGGCCGAATCTGCAGGCCGGGCCTGTGAAAGCGCGGCGTCATATCGAGACACATGCCGAAACCTCAAGGTGGAAAACGCTGCGCGGTTTTCCACCCTACGGTTCTTCTTGCCTCTTACGGGGCGAAACCATGCCATCAGGCAACGCGCCAATCGCCCTCATCTCAAGGCCGCCAGCCAGAACGAAGTGGTGGCGCCCCGTTCGTTCATCCCGCAGAAAACGAAAAGCCCGCCAAATGGCGGGCTTTTCGGTTCGGCCGTCGCGTATCACTCCGGCTTCTTCAACTTCGGATTGGGAAAGAACTGCACCGACTGCACCTGCGGGTTGGCCGGCTTGGGCTGGACCTTGTTGACCCGCGTACCCAGCTCCATCGGCACCGACTGCCCCTGGGCATTGAGCGTATCGGCGTAGCCGCAGACCACGCATTCGCGGTGCGGCACGCCGTCGACGTCCCACATCTTCACGCTGTCCGGTTCGCTGCACGCCGGGCACACGGCCCCGGCGATGAAGCGCTTGGTCGGTTGTTCGGTTGCCTGGTTCATCATGCGGCCTCCTCCTGGCTCAGGCCGAGGTGGCGCAGCAGGGCGTCGATGGACGGCTCGCGGCCTCGGAAATCGACGAACAGTACCATCGGCTCCTGGGAGCCGCCACGGGCGAGGATCGCCTCGCGGAAGGCCCGTCCGGTCTCGGCATTGAACACCCCCTCCTCCTCGAAGCGCGAGAAGGCGTCCGACGAAAGGACCTCGGCCCACTTGTAGCTGTAGTAACCGGCCGCGTAACCGCCGGCGAAGATGTGCGCGAAGCTGTTGGGGAAGCGGTTTTCCCTGGGCGGGCGCAGCACCGAGACCTCGTCGCGGATCGCCTCGAGCACCTCGAGCACGCTGCGGCCGTCGCCGTGGGTGGCGTGCAGTTCGAAGTCGAACAGCGAGAACTCCAGCTGGCGCACCATCATCATCCCGGACTGGAAGTTCTTCGCCGCGAGCATGCGCTCGAGCTTTTCCTGCGGCAGCGGCTCACCGGTCTGGTAGTGCCCGGAGATCAGCGCCAGGCCCTCGGGCTCCCAGCACCAGTTCTCCATGAACTGGCTGGGCAGCTCGACCGCATCCCAGGCCACGCCGTTGATGCCCGAGGCGCCGGCGTGCTCGACGCGGGTCAGCAGGTGGTGCAGGCCGTGGCCGAACTCGTGGAACAGCGTGGTGACCTCGTCGTGGGTCAGCAGCGCCGGGCGTTCGCCCACCGGCGGGGTGAAGTTGCATACCAGGTTGGCCACCGGGGCGACCAGCCGGCCGGCGGCATCGCGGCGCTTGTCGCGCGCGCCGTCCATCCACGCGCCGCCACGCTTGTTGGCCCGGGCATAGAGGTCGAAGAAGAAGCGGCCGACGTGCTCGCCGTGCTCGCGGATCTCGAACAGGCGCACCTCCGGATGCCAGGCGTCGAAGTCTTCCAGCTCGACGATCTCGATGCCGTACAGGCGCTGGACCACGGCGAACAGGCCGGCGAGCACCTTGTCGATCGGGAAGTACGCGCGCAGCTCTTCCTGGTTCAGGCTGTAGCGGCTCTGGCGCAGCTTCTCGGCGTAGTAGCCGGTGTCCCAGCTCTTGAGGTCGTCCAGGCCCTGCTCGGCGGCGAAGGCGCGCAGCTCGGCCAGGTCCTTCTCGGCGAACGGCTTGCTGCGTACCGCCAGGTCGCGCAGGAAACCGAGCACCTGCTCGGGCGATTCGGCCATCTTCGTCGCCAGCGACAGCTCGGCGTAGCTGGCGTAGCCGAGCAGCCTGGCCAGCTCCTGGCGCAGGTCGAGGAGCTCTTCCATCACCGGGCCGTTGTCGAACTGGCCGGCGTTCGGCCCCTGGTCCGAGGCACGCGTCGAGTAGGCGGTGTAGACCTCCTGGCGCAGGGCGCGGTCGTCGGCGTAGGTCATCACCGCGTAGTAGCTGGGGAATTCGAGGGTGATCAGCCAGCCGTCCAGGCCCTTGGCCTCGGCGGCCTGCTGCATCTGGCCCTTGGCCGAGTCGGGCAGGCCGGCCAGCGCGGCCTCGTCGGTGAGGTGCTTGGTCCAGGCCTGGGTGGCGTCGAGCAGCTGGTTGGAGAAGCGGCTGCCAAGCTCGGCGAGCTTCATCTGGATCGCGCCGAAGCGCTGCTGCTCGACCGGCGGCAGGTCGATGCCCGACAGGCGGAAGTCACGCAGCGAATGCTCGAGGATGGTCTTCTGCGCGACCTCGAAGCCGGCCGCGGCGGGCCCTTCGGCCAGCGCCTTGTAGGCTTCGAAGAGGGCGCGGTTCTGGCCCAGTTCGGTGTAGTAGGCCGACAGCTTCGGCAGGCAGGCCTCGTAGGCGCTGCGCAGTTCGGGGCTGTTGCACACCGCATTGAGGTGGCTGACCGGGCTCCAGGCGCGGCCGAGGCGGGCGTTCATCTCGTCCAGGCTGACCACCAGGGTCTGCCAGTCGAGTTGCTCGGCCGGGCGGCTGAGCAGCTCCTCGATGGCCACCCGGTTGTCACCGAGGATGCTGTCGATGGCCGGCTCCACGTGCTCGGGGCGAATCTCGGAGTACGGCGGCAGGTCGAAATCCTGAAGCAGGGGATTGTTGGCGCTCACGGGCGGGCCTCTTGCAATGAATCACGCGGTGCATGGTAACAGCACAACAGACCGCGCCGCGGGATCAGGGTGCCGGTGCCGCCGCGGCGCCGTCGTCGCGTGCGGCCCAGCGCTGGGCCAGCACCGCGCAGACCATCAGCTGGATCTGGTGGAAGATCATCAGCGGCAGGATCAGCGGGCCGATCGCTGCGCCGCTGAACAGCACCTGGGCCATGGGCACGCCGGTGGCCAGGCTTTTCTTCGAGCCGGCGAAGACGATGGTGATGCGGTCC
This sequence comes from Pseudomonas oligotrophica, assembly GCF_021726475.1. GTDB lineage: Bacteria > Pseudomonadota > Gammaproteobacteria > Pseudomonadales > Pseudomonadaceae > Stutzerimonas > Stutzerimonas oligotrophica. Next base: position 135,112 of record NZ_JAKJRU010000001.1, on the reverse strand, counting down.
TCGAGGTTGAAGCCCAGGCGCCGGCCGAAGAAGTGGGTCAGCCACAGCACCAGCGCCAGCAGGGCGCAGCAGACCAGCGCCAGGCTGACCAAGCGCAGTGGCGGGATGACGTTCCACAGGCCGCTGACCACCGCATCGCTGAACGCGGTGTAGACCACCAGCAGGATCGAGCCCTGGTCGACGTTCTTCAGCCAGCCCTTGTTGCGCGCCACCCAGGCGCCGATCAAGGGCCGCGCCAGGTGCCCGGCGACGAACGGCACCAACAACTGCATGACGATCTTGCCGATCGCATCGAGGGTCGAGCCGCTCTCGCCTTCCACGCCCATCAGCAGCATCACCAGCAGCGGCGTGAGGAAGATGCCGAGCAGGCTGGAGGCCGCGGCGCTGCAGATCGCCGCCGGGATGTTGCCGCGCGCCAGCGAGGTGAAGGCAATGGCCGACTGTACCGTGGCCGGCAGCGCGCAGAGGTAGAGCACGCCCAGGTACAGCTCGTTGCCGATCAGCGGGGTGAGCAGCGGCTTGAGCGCCAGGCCGAGCAGCGGGAACAGCACGAAGGTGCAGGCGAACACCGTCAGGTGCAGGCGCCAGTGGCCGGCACCGGAGAAGATCGCCTCGCGCGACAGCTTGGCACCATGCATGAAGAACAGCAGGCCGATGGCGACGTCGGTGAGCATGCCGAACAGGCGGGCGCCCTCGCCGTGGGCCGGCAGCAGGCTGGCGGCGGCGACCACCGCCAGCAGTGTCAGGGTGAAGCGGTCGAACAACAGGCGAAGAGCGGACATGGCGGAACCTGGCGCTTGCGGAACATGAGCCGGCGACGTTAGCGTGCCGGGCATTGGTCAGCTAACGTCAAACCGCCAACAAATGTCGCCTATCGGACAAACAGGGGCCGCCGAGGCCCGTCTCAAGCTGCTCGAGCAGTTGCCGCGCCCGGTCTACGGCCAGCTCGACGCGCCGCCCAACACCGCGCTCGGCTATCGCCACAGCCACCCGTGGATCCAGCTCTCGCATGCCATCGCCGGGGTGCTCGAAGTGCGCACTGCCCAGGGTCGTTTCATCGCCCCGCCGCTGCGCGCGGTTTGGGTGCCGGCCGGCCTCGAGCACCAGGTGTTCTGCGCGCCGAACACCTGCATCCGCAGCCTCTACATCGACGTCAGCGCGGTGGGCGATGCGCCGGCGCGCTGCCGGGTGCTGCAGGTCAGCCCGCTGCTGCGCGAGCTGATCCGCGCCTTCGGCGGCCTGCCCGAGCGCTATGACGAGGCCGGCGCCGACGGCCGCCTGGTGCAGGTGCTGCTCGACCAGCTCGGTGCCGCGCCGGAGGTGCCGCTGGTGCTGCCGCTGCCGGCCGATGCGCGCCTGCGCCGGCTGTGCCAGAACCTGCAGCGCCACCCCGATTCGCGCCGCGGGCTGGGCGACTGGAGCGCGCGACTGGGGTTGTCCGAGCGCACGCTCAGCCGGCTGTTCGTGCGCGAGACCGGGCTGACCTTCCGCGCCTGGCGCCAGCGCCTGCGCCTGCTCGGCGCGTTGCCGGCACTGGAGCGCGGCGAGCGGGTCACCGATGTGGCGCTGGCCGCCGGCTACGATTCGCTGTCGGCCTTCATCGCCGCGTTCGGCGAGCAGTTCGGCGCCACCCCGGGGGAATTCTTCCGCCTCGCGCGGCACGGCGAGGCGCCGCGCGGTTGACGCCCCGGGCGGCGAACATCGAAGCTGTGCGGCCCTTTTCCACGGAGCCCGCCCATGTCCCTTCGCAGTTTCCAGCAGCACACCCCGCAGCTCGGCGCGCGGGTGTTCGTCGACGCCAGCGCGGTGGTGCTCGGCGATGTCGAGATCGGCGACGACAGCTCGGTCTGGCCGCTGACGGTGATCCGCGGCGACATGCACCGCATCCGCATCGGCGCGCGCTCGAGCATCCAGGACGGCAGCGTGCTGCACATCACCCACGCCGGGCCGTACAACCCGGCGGGCTTCCCGCTGACCATCGGCGACGAGGTCACCGTCGGGCACAAGGTCACCCTGCACGGCTGCACGCTGGGCAATCGGATCCTGGTCGGCATGGGCGCGATCGTGATGGACGGCGCCGTGGTCGAGGACGAGGTGATCATCGGCGCCGGCAGCCTGGTGCCGCCGGGCAAGCGCCTGGAGAGCGGCTACCTCTACGTCGGCAGCCCGGCGAAGCAGGCGCGCCCGCTGACCGACAAGGAGCGCAGCTTCTTCGCCTACACCGCCGGCAACTACGTCAGGCTCAAGGATCAGCACCTGGCCGAGCAGGCCTGAGCCCGCTCAGCGCAGGCCGGCGAGAATCTCGAAGGCGCGATGGCGGTCGGCGGTCTCGTAGAGGTCGCAGGTGAAGATCAGCTCGTCGGCGCCGGTCTGCTCGAGCAGCACCTCCAGCCGCGCGCGGACCTTCTCCGGCCCGCCGATCAGTGCCAGGCCGAGGAAATCGCCCACCGCCTGCTGCTCGTGCGCCAGCCACAGGCCCTGCATGCTTTCCACCGGCGGGCGCAGCACCAGGCTCTGCCCGCGGATCAGCGCGAGCACGCGCTGGTAGACGCTGGTGGCCAGGTACTCGGCGCGCTCGTCGCTGTCGGCGGCGATCAGCGGCACGCCGAGCATCACGTAGGGCTTGTCGAGCACCGCCGAGGGCTGGAAGTTGTCGCGGTACAGGCGGATCGCCTGGTGCATGAAGCGCGGCGCGAAATGCGAGGCGAACGCATAGGGCAGGCCCTTGGCCGCGGCCAGCTGGGCGCTGAACAGGCTCGAGCCGAGCAGCCAGATCGGCAGCCGGCTGTCGACGCCGGGCATGGCGATCACCCGCTGGTTCGGCTGGCGCGGGCCGAGCAGCGCCTGCAGCTCCTCGACGTCGGCGGGGAAGTCGTCCGGGCCGCCGAGGCGGTCGCGACGCAGCGCGCGGGCGGTGAACTGGTCGGCCCCCGGTGCGCGGCCGAGGCCCAGGTCGATGCGTCCGGGGTAGAGCGCATCCAGCGTGCCGAACTGCTCGGCGATCACCAGCGGCGCATGGTTGGGCAGCATCACGCCGCCGGCACCGAGGCGGATGCGCGTGGTGTTGGCGGCCAGGTAGCCGAGCAGCACGGCGGTCGCCGAGCTGGCGATGCCGTCCATGTTGTGGTGCTCGGCGACCCAGAAGCGGGTAAAGCCCAGCTGCTCGACGTGGCGGGCCAGCGCCAGGGCGTTGTGCAGCGCCCGGGCCGGCGTGCCGTCGTCGCGCACCGGGGCCAGGTCGAGGGCGGAAAAGGCAGTCTCTTTGATGCGGGACATCGTTACCTCTCGGGGCGGCGCCGTGGCGTCACCGGTGGATTGCGTGGCGGATGCTCAGTAGCAGTGCCTGAACTCGGCCTCGGCGAGGATGTTGCGCTGCTCGTCGCGCAGCCAGCCCTGCGGGGTGAAGCCCAGCGAGCGGGCCTGCAGCAGGTAGCGCTGGCCGGCCTCGAAGTGCTCGTAGCGCACCCACAGCGTGCAGCGGATGGTCTGGGTGTCGCTGTCCAGGCCCCAGCCGCCACCGCCTGAGACTTCGAATTCGTAGCGCGCCTCGAGTTCATGGCTGCCCGGCGGCACCTGGAAATAGCGACCGTCGGGGGTGCGTTTGCGATCCAGGCGGTCGGACATGAAGATGTCGGTGACCTGGCCCTGAAGGTCGACCCAGGCCATGCCCGGGTCGGGCGCAGGCAGCGGGCCGGCACAGCCGGCGAGGGCGAGCGGGATGACGAGAGCAGCGAGCGGCAGGCGCATGGCGATGACCTTCGGGACGGGCACGGCGCGGTGCGCCGGGGTCATCCAAGCCTGGGCCAGCGACGGCGCTTTTTCAACGCTCGGCGAGGTTGCCGCAGCCTTGTTCCGCGGCGCGGCTCAGCTCGTAGCGGTGCACATCCTGCAGCTTGACCGTCGGGCGAAAGCCGTAGGCGCCGCCGGCCAGGCGATAGCGACTGCCGGCGGCGAAGCGGTCGTACTGCACGCGCACCCGGCAGTCGCGTTCCAGCGGGGGGCTGCCGCGGCCGACGTCGGCACCGCTGACCTCGAAGCGGTAGCGCACGTCCAGCGTGTGGCTGCCGGGGCTGACCTGGAAGTAGCGGCCGTCCTCCAGTTCGCGGCCGTCGACCGCCAGCGCCTGCATGTCGGCCGCCGGGTCCAGTTCGATCCAGGCCTGGCTGGGGTCGTGGCTGGGCATCAGCGAGCAGCCGCCGAGCAGCGACAGGGCAAGGAAGGCAGGGACGATACGCATCGAAGGGCTCCGCCCGGACGAGCAGCCGCCCGGATTGCAGGGATCGGTCGGCGCCGTGGTGGATTTCCCGGTGCCGTCTTTGTAGGGTGCCTCGGCGCACCCGCTGGCGCTGCGCGCTCCTGCCATCGACGGATCGCCCGATGAAGAAACCCAACGCCGCCCTCATCGACACCTGCCGCCGGGCCTGGGTTCCCGTTCTGCTTGCCGTCTGTCTGGGCGGCTGCAGCTACTACACGCAGCTGGCGCAGGGCCATCTCCAGCTGCTGCGCCAGCGCGAGCCGGTGGCGCGGGTGCTCGCCGACGAGGCGCGCAGCCCCGAGCTGCGCCAGCGCCTGGCGCAGGCCCAGCAGGCCCGCGGCTTTGCCAGCGCCACGCTGAAGCTGCCGGACAACGGCAGCTACCGCAGCTACGCCGACATCGGCCGGCCGTTCGTGGTGTGGAATGTGTTCGCCACCGAGCCCCATTCGGTCGAAGCGCTGCAGCACTGCTTCCCCATTGCCGGCTGCGTGGCCTATCGCGGCTACTACCGCGAGGCCGACGCGCGCGCCGCGGCGGCCCGGCTGCGCCTGGAAGGCAAGGATGTGCAGGTCGCCGGGGTCGACGCCTACTCGACCCTCGGCTGGTTCGACGATCCGCTGCTCAGCGCCATGCTCCGCCGCGACGACGAGCAACTGGCCGGGCTGATCTTCCATGAACTGGCCCACCAGCGGCTCTACCTGGCCGGTGACAGCCAGTTCAGCGAGTCCTACGCGAGCTTCGTCGAGCGCGAGGGGCTGCGTCAGTGGCAGCGCCAGCGCGGCCTGGCCGGGCATGACGCCGAGCGCCAGGCGCGCCATCGCGAGCTGGTGCAGCTGCTGCTGGCGGCCCGCGAGCGCCTGCGCGAAGGTTATGCCCGCGAGCTGCCGGCGGCCGATCGCGCCGCCCTGAAACAGGCCGAGTTCAGCCGCCTGCGTCGCGACTACCGCGCCTTGCGCGACCGGCGCTGGGGCGGCGACCGGCGTTTCGACCGCTTCTTCGCCCAGCCGCTGAACAACGCCAGCCTGGTGCCGTTCGGCCTCTACGACGGCTGGGTGCCGGCCTTCGCCGCGTTGTACCGGCAAAGCGGCGGCGACTGGGCGGCCTTCCACCAGGCGGCCGCCGAGCTGGCCCGGCTGCCGGCCGACGCGCGCAACCGGCGCCTGGCGCGCCTGGCCGCCTCCCAGGCGCAGCGCTGAGCCGCCATTTTCTGCCGCTTGGCGGCGATCTTCCGGGAAAAAAAGCAGAAACGGCCTGCCGGACGGTACGAACGTTCGTCGGCCGCCGGGGAATTGTCCGCGCGCCCGGCCAGTCACCTGCTGCAGGCCGCCGATTCGCGCGGCGCGCTCACCAAGCCTGACGACCGAATCCGACAACGGAGGCTCCATGGAGACCATTTCCGGAATTCTCGACAACAAAGGCACGCCCCTGGAGAAGCAGACGTTCACATGGAAGGAAATGGCCGGGCAGCCGATCAGCAAGCTCGATGACGACGCCTTCACCCGCGTGCGCATCATCCTCATGAACGGCGTGGAGACCGACGCCCTGCGCCTCAAGCACGGCATCGCGCGCTTCAACAGGGAGCTGCGCCTGCCGCTGGCCGAGATCCGCCGCGTCGAGCAGCACCAGGCGACCATGGTCAACTGGCTGATCGGCGCCGACCACTCGCCGCTGGAAACCACCGTCGCCTACGAACAGGTGGCCATCGAGGTGACCGCCGCGGTGGCGCAGAACGAGCCCGACCCCTACCAGGGGCAGACCTATCGCTTCGGCCTGCTGGAAGACTTCGATCACCTGTACCGCTACTCGGCGATGCTCGATCGCCTCGAGGGCAAGGATGCCAACAACATCCTGCAGGGCTATACCGACATCGTGCCCGGGCGGAAAACATCGGAGCACCATCGCCATCCGGAAAACGACATCCGCGACAACTACGAGAAGAACTCCGCCGCGCTCATCACCAAGATCCACGCGGCGCTGATCACCGGCGCGGAATACCAGACCCACGACTACTACATGAACATCGGCCCGCTGTTCGCCGACCCGCTGGCGCGCCAGCTGTATGCCGAGATCGCCTCGGTGGAGGAGCAGCACGTGACCCAGTACGGCGCGCTCTCCGACCCCAGCGAAAGCCATATGGAGAAGTGGCTGGTGCACGAAGCGATGGAGGTCTACCTGTACGCCAGCTGCGCCGAGCAGGAGACCAACCCGCGGATCAAGGCGATCTGGGAGCGCTTCCTCGACTACGAGCTGGGCCACCTCAATGTCGCCTGCGAATGGTTCAAGAAGCTCGAAGGCCGCGACCCGGCCGAGGTCCTCGCCGGCCCGCTGCCGAAGATGGTCGAGTTCAAGAGCCAGCGCGATTTCGTGCGCCAGGTGCTGGCCGCCGAGGTCAACTTGCGTACCGCCGGCCCCGCCTACGTGGACAAGGCCAAGGAGCCGCAGTCCTCGCTGGATTACCGCAACCACCTCGCCTCGCAAGGGCTCGCCTCGGACATCGTCTCGGCGGGCTACCAGTGGGCGCCGGGTGGCGAACTGATGCGCAAGGCTTCCTGAGGAGACGATCATGGCTACGGCAGCTAAAGTGGGTTCCAACTTCACCGGCGTGCAGATGTCGCCGAAGGACACCAAGCGCCTGCTCGAGGCGGTCAACGAGATTCATCCGGACGTGCCGGGCGACGAGCGCGGCATGCTGGTCGAGCGCACCGAACGCAGCGCCGAGGCCGGGCGCATCGGCTCGGTGCCGGTGCCCGGTTCGGCCAAGGGCATGCTCAAGACCGGCTTCGACATGATGAAGGGCAAGAGCCCGGAAGTGTTCCTCGACAAGCTCGGCGAGCGCCTGGCCTTCGAACGCAACGGCGTGCGCCTCTACGAGGCGATGATCGCCAAGGCACGCAGCCTGGATGCCGGCAGCGAGCTGGTCGGCATGCTCCAGCACCTGCGCGACGAGGAGTTCGAGCACATGCTGCTGGTGCGCCAGGCCATCGAAAGCCTCGGCGCCGACCCCACCGCACAGACCCCCTGCGCCGACGTGGCCGGGGTCATGGCGATGGGCATCATGCAGGTGCTGACCGACCCGCGGACCAACCTGGCGCAGTGCATGAACGCGCTGCTCACCGCGGAACTGGCCGACAACGCCGCCTGGGAGCTGCTGATCGAACTGGCGCAGGCGGCCGGTCATCCGAACATCGCCGACAGCTTCGTCAAGGCCAAGACGCAGGAAGACGACCACCTGGTGAAGATCAAGACGCTGATGCGCCGCGATCTGGTGATGCAGACCAGGTGAGCCCAGTGAGCCGTCTGCGAGGCGCCTGCGGGCGCCTTTTTTTGCGGTAGCCGGCATGCCACGGAGCGCTACATCCAGCGGGCTCGGGATCGTGCGAGCGCCCATGCAAAAAAGGGCGCCCGCAGGCGCCCAATGCACGCATCCCCTCGCGTCTAGTGCAGCACTGGCGGGAAACCGTTCGGCTCGGCGCGGGCCGAGGTCAGCTCCGCTTCGGCCTTGCCGCGCATCGCCGTCGGCGGCTCGGGAAAACCGCTGCGATCGCTGTAGTCCCACTCGATGCTCGGCACCCGCTCGGCGTCCAGGCCCCGGGCGCAGCTCACGTCGAGCGCCGTGAGACCGGCCACGGCGCCGGCCGCCAGCGCCGCGCCGGCCGGCTGGTCGCCGCGCTCGATGCTCCAGCCGAGCCCGGCCAGGTCCAGCGCATCGCCGCCGATGCGGCCGTAGATCCACGGCCGCGGGTCATCGCTCAGCAGGATGCCGACCCCGGTGGCGATCTCGCGCAGGCCGCAGGCGCGCACCATCGTCTCGCTGCCCGGCATGCCGATGAAGCGCGTGACCTGCCGCGGCGCCAGCAGCTGGACGACGCCCAGGCCGAGGCTGAGCCAGCCCAGGCCGCGCGCCAGCGTGCGTGCCGAGTGGTTGGGCCGGGTGACTTGTCGTGGAATGCTCATGAAGGACTCCTCGCTCGATAGGAAGGCCCGGCCAATCCCCGCAGCAGGGACTGGCGACCGTCAGGGTTTGAGCACGACCTTGATGCAGCCGTCGTGCTTGTCGCGGAAGGTCTTGTACATCTCCGGGCCCTGCTCGAGGCTGACCGTGTGGGTGATGACAAAGCTCGGATCGATCTGCCCTTCCTGGATGCGCCGGAGCAGGTCGTCGGTCCAGCGGTTGACGTGGGTCTGGCCCATGCGGAAGGTCAACCCCTTGTTCATCGCCGCGCCGAACGGCACCTTGTCGATCAGCCCGCCGTAGACGCCCGGAATGGAGAGGATGCCGGCCGGGCGGCAGACGTAGATCATCTCGCGCAGCACGTGCGGGCGGTCGGTCTCGAGCATCAGAGCCTGCTTGGCGCGGTCGTACATCGAGTCGATCGAGCGCGCCGCGTGCGCCTCCATGCCCACCGAGTCAATGCACTTCTCCGGGCCCTTGCCGCGGGTCAGTTCGGCCAGCCGCTCGATGACGCTCTCCTCGTCGAAGTTGATGGTGATGGCGCCGCCGGCTCGGGCCATGGACAGCCGCTCGGGGACGTTGTCGATGCACACCACCTGCTCGGCGCCCATCATGATCGCGCTGCGGATGGCGAACTGGCCGACCGGGCCGGCGCCCCACACCGCCACCGTGTCGGTGGGCTGGATATCGCACTGCGCCGCGGCCTGCCAGCCGGTGGGCAGGATGTCGCCGAGAAACAGCACCTGCTCGTCGCTCAGGCCGTCGGGGATCACCACCGGGCCGACGTCGGCATAGGGCACGCGCACGTACTCGGCCTGCCCGCCCGGGTAGCCGCCGGTCAGGTGGGTGTAGCCGAACAGCCCGGCGGTGGCGTGGCCGAACACCTTGTCGGCGACGTCCTTGTTGCGGTTGCTGCGCTCGCATACCGAGAAGTTGCCGCGCCGGCATTGCTCGCACTCGCCGCAGACGATGGTGAAGGGCACCACCACGCGGTCGCCGACCTTGAGCTTGTTGTTGTCCTTGCCGACCTCCATCACCTCGCCCATGAACTCGTGGCCCATGATGTCGCCGTGCTGCATGCCGGGCATGAAGCCGTCGTAGAGGTGCAGGTCGGAGCCGCAGATGGCGCAGGAGCTGACCTTGATGATGGCGTCACGGCCGTCTTCGATGGTCGGGTCGGGGAGATGGTCGTCGCAGCGGATGTCGTGCTTGCCGTGCCAGCGCAGCGCTCTCATGGGGGTTCTCCTGGTCGGGTTGTGGAACTGCCGCCGGGTGTCGCTCCCTGTCGCCGCGTTCGTTGCTGGCGCTGTTCTTCCTCTGCGTGCCGTGCGGCGCTTGCCTGTCAGATTTTTAGTGCGCCGGCCGCGGGCAGAAGTTGCCCGCGCCCTGACCGACGGGGCTCAGCCCCCCAGCGCGCCGGCCAGCAGGGCGCTGCCGAGCAGGCCCAGCAGCGCGCCGCAGAGCCGGTCGAGCGCCCGCACCCGTTGGCGCAGCCAGGCACGCCAGCGTGGCCGGTGCAGCAGGCGCACCAGGGCCAGGTCCCAGAGCAAGACCACCGCGGCCATCCACAGCATCGCCAGCAGCAGGCCCCAGGCCGGCGTGGCGGCTTCGCGCAGCACGCCGAACAGCCCGGCATAGAACAGCGGCAGCTTGGGATTGAGACTGCTGGCCAGCAGACCCTGGACGAGGCCGGCCCGCCAGCGACCCTGCGCCGAGGTGCCGGCCTCCGGCAGGCTCAGTTCGCGGCGTGCCAGCAGCGCCGTGGTGCCGAGCCAGAGGAAGTAGCCGCCGCCGACCAGCTGCAGCAGGCGGCTGACGGTGCCGCCGCCATCGGGCAGGGCGGCCAGGGCGAACAGCACCAGCAGCATCGAGGCGAGGTTGGCCAGGGCGATGCCGCAGGCGCAGCCGTCGGCCTGGCGGCGACCGTGGCGCAGCGCCGTGCGGATCAGCAGGAAGAAATCCGGCCCCGGCGAGAGCAGGGCCGCGAAGTGGGTGCCGGCAACCAGCAGGAACAGGGACATGATCACCTCCGGTCAGGAGCGATCAGTCTGTTCGGTGCCGGCGCGTGGGTATTGGAGGAAAGTCAGGCGCGCGCGGCCCGGCGGAAGCGCCCCGGCGAGACGCCGGTGAAGCGGCGGAAGGTGCCGCTGAAGTGGGCCTGGTCGTAGAAGCCGAGCGCCAGCGCCACCTCGGCCAGCGCCTCGCCATCGAGCAGGCGACGCTTGGCCTCGCGCACCCGGCGCTGCAGCTGCCAGGTGTGCGGCGGCACGCCGTACTGCCGGCGAAACGCCTCGATCAGGTGGCGCGGGTGGCGCTGCAACTCGGCGGCCAGGGCCTGCAGGCTGACCGGCTCGCGGTAGTGGGCGTCCAGGAAGTCGCGCAGCGCGGCGACCGCACCGTTGTCCCGGCGTGCGGCAGGCAGCTCGGGCAGGCCGCCGTGGCGGGTGAGCACCAGTTCCAGCACGGCGAGCAGGCGCGACTCCAGCCCCAGGGCGTCATCGTTCTCGAAGTCCTCGGCCAGCGCGGCCAGCCCGGCGGCGACGCGGCCGTCGTCGGCCGGGTTGAGCTGGCGAAAGCCAGGCGGCAGCCGTTTGCGCCCGAGCAGTGCCGGCAGGCGCGCCTCCTCGACGTAGAGCATGCGATAGACCAGCCGCGGCGACTCGGCGTGACCGGTGTGTGGTTCCTGCGGGTTCATCAGCGACAGCGTGCCGGCCGGCAACGCATGCCGTTCGCCGCGGCAGCGATAGCCACCAACGCCACGCACGATGGCGCCGATGGCGAAGGCGTCGTGGCTGTGGCGGCCGAACGCCTGGCCGGAGAAATCGGCATGGAACAGCTCGACGCCCGGCAGCCAGGCGCGGGCCAGCAGGCGGTTGCCGTCAGTCACGCCGCGGCCCGACCGAGGCATAGCCCTGGCGGTAGCTGGGGTACTTCGGCTGCCAGCCCAGCGCCCGTGCCCGCGCGTTGCTGCAGCGCTTGCTGCCGGCGCGACGGGTCATGCGCTGGTCGGCCCAATGGCTGACGCCCATGCGCTCGCGCAGCCAGTCGACCACCTCGTGCAGGGGCGCCGGCTCGTCGTCGCAGCCCAGGTAGCAGTCTTCCAGTGCCTGGCCATCGGCATCGGCCAGCAGCAGGTGCGCCAGCAACCCGGCTGCATCGTCGCGGTGCAGGCGGTTGCTGTACTGCGGCGGTTCGCGGTCGACCTTGAGGCCCGCGCGGATCTGGTTCTGCAGCCAGGGCCGCGCTGGATCGTAGAGGCCGGCCAGGCGCACCACGGTGGCCGGCAGGCCGCTGCCCAGCGCCAGGTGCTCGGCCTCGAGCATCACCTGGCCGGTGTAGCCGGCCGGTTCGGTGGGCGATTGTTCGTCGACCCACTCGCCGGCATTCTGCCCGTAGACCCCGGTGCTGGAGACGAACAGCAGGCGTCGCGGGCGCTGGCCGCGCTCGGCCAGCCAGGCCAGCACGTTGCGCAGGCCGTCGATGTAGGCCTGGCGGTAGCCGGCCTCGTCGTGCTGGTTGGCCGAGGCGGCGTAGACCAGGTAGTCCAGCTCACCGTTGGGCCAGGTGCGCGGGCAGTCCGGGCTGTTCAGGTCGCCCTTGACCGGCAGGATCGGCACCGGCAGGTCCGCCGCCGTGCGCCGCAGGCCGTAGACCCGCCAGCCCGCCGCGCTCAGGCGCATGCCCAGCCGGCATCCCAGGTCGCCGCAGCCGGCGATCAAAACGGAGCAACGCTTACCCATGATCTCTACGCTCCCTGTCGTGTGCGCCGGCGAGCCCGGCATTGCAGTGTACGCCGCCCGTGGCGGTGCGACGTAGTGCTCGCCAACTTGCAGCGGGCGTGCCAGTTGGTTCGATGCAAAGCAAAGGCTATGCTTGCTGGCAACCTGATGGACGCTGCCTATGACCCTCACCGAACTGCGCTATATCGTCACCCTTGCCCAGGAACAGCACTTCGGCCGCGCCGCCGAGCGTTGCCACGTCAGCCAGCCGACCCTTTCGGTGGGCGTGAAGAAGCTCGAGGACGAGCTCGGCGTGCTGATCTTCGAGCGCACCAAGAGTGCCGTGCGCCTGACCCCGGTGGGCGAGGGCATCGTCACCCAGGCGCAGAAGGTGCTCGAGCAGGCGCAGAGCATTCGCGAGCTGGCCCAGGTCGGCAAGAACCAGCTGGCCGCGCCGCTCAAGGTCGGCGCCATCTACACCGTCGGCCCCTACATGTTCCCGCACCTGATCCCGCAGCTGCACCGCGTGGCGCCGGACATGCCGCTGTACATCGAAGAGAACTTCACCCACATCCTGCGCGACAAGCTGCGTACCGGCGAGCTCGACGCGATCATCATCGCGCTGCCGTTCCAGGAAGCCGACGTGCTGACCAAGCCGCTCTACGACGAGCCGTTCTACGTGCTGATGCCGGCCGACCACCCGTGGACGGCGAAGAAGACCATCGACGCCGAGATGCTCAACGACAAGAGCCTGCTGCTGCTCGGCGAGGGCCACTGCTTCCGCGACCAAGTGCTCGAAGCCTGCCCGACCACGCGCAAGGGCGAGGCGGCCAGCCACACCACGGTCGAGTCCAGCTCGCTGGAAACCATCCGCCACATGGTCGCCTCCGGTCTCGGGGTGTCGATCCTGCCGCTGTCGGCGGTGGAGAGCCATCACTACGCGCCGGGCGTGCTGGAGACCCGTCCGCTGACCCCGCCGGTGCCGTTCCGCACCGTGGCGATCGCCTGGCGCGCGAGCTTCCCGCGGCCCAAGGCGATCGAGGTGCTGGCCGACTCCATCCGCCTGTGTTCGGTAGCCAAGCCGCCCGTGATCAACGCCTGAGCCGATGAGCGAACTGGCAGCGGTGCCGGTCACCGCGCTCAAGGGCGTCGGCGCGGCGCTGGCCGAGAAACTCGCGCGGGTCGGCCTGGAAACCCTGCAGGACCTGCTGTTCCACCTGCCGCTGCGCTACCAGGACCGCACCCGCGTGGTGCCGATCGGCGCGCTGCGCCCGGGGCAGGACGCGGTGATCGAAGGCGTGGTGTCCGGCGCCGATATCGTCATGGGCCGCCGGCGCAGCCTGCTGGTGCGCCTGCAGGATGGCAGCGGCACGCTGAGCCTGCGCTTCTATCACTTCAGCAACGCGCAGAAGGACGCCATGAAGCGCGGCACCCCGCTGCGCTGCTACGGCGAGGCGCGTCCCGGCGCCTCGGGGCTGGAGATCTACCACCCCGAGTACCGCGCGCTGACGAGCGATCCGGCGCCGGTCGAGCAGACCCTGACGCCGATCTACCCGACCACCGAAGGCCTGACCCAGCAGCGCCTGCGCCAGCTCACCGGGCAGGCGCTGGCGCGCCTCGGCCCGCACAGCCTGCCGGACTGGCTGCCGGCCGAGCTGGCGCATGAATACCGCCTCGGCGCGCTCGACGAGGCGATTCGCTACCTGCACCGGCCGCCGCCGGATGCCGACCTCGAGGAACTCGCCGAGGGCCGTCACTGGGCGCAGCACCGCCTGGCCTTCGAGGAACTGCTGACCCACCAGCTGTCGCTGCAACGCCTGCGCGAACGGGTGCGTGCCCAGCAGGCACCGGCGCTGCCACCGGCGAAAGCCTTGCCGCAGCGCTTTCTCGCCAACCTTGGTTTCGCCCCCACCGGCGCGCAGCAGCGCGTCGGCGCCGAGATCGCCTATGACCTGGCCCAGCACGAACCGATGCTGCGCCTGGTGCAGGGCGACGTCGGCGCGGGCAAGACGGTGGTCGCCGCGCTGGCTGCATTGCAGGCGCTGGAAGCCGGCTATCAGGTGGCGTTGATGGCGCCGACCGAAATCCTCGCCGAGCAGCACTTTCTCAACTTCAGCCGCTGGCTCGAACCGCTCGGCATCGAGGTCGCCTGGCTGGCCGGCAAGCTCAAGGGCAAGGCCCGCGCCACGGCGCTCGAGCAGATCGCCGGCGGCTGCCCAATGGTGGTCGGCACCCATGCGCTATTCCAGGACGAGGTGGTGTTCAAGCGCCTGGCCCTGGTGATCATCGACGAGCAGCACCGCTTCGGCGTGCAGCAGCGCCTGGCCCTGCGCCAGAAGGGCATCGACGGCCGGCTCTGCCCGCATCAGCTGATCATGACCGCCACGCCTATTCCGCGCACCCTGGCGATGAGCGCCTATGCCGATCTGGACACCTCGATCCTCGACGAGCTGCCGCCCGGGCGGACCCCGGTCAATACCCTGGTGATCGCCGACAGCCGCCGGCTGGAAGTCATCGAGCGGGTGCGCGCCGCCTGCCGCGAGGGCCGTCAGGCCTACTGGGTCTGCACGTTGATCGAGGAGTCCGAGGAGCTCACCTGCCAGGCCGCGCAAACCACCTTCGAGGAACTCTCGGCCGCGCTCGGCGAGCTTGCCGTCGGCTTGATCCACGGCCGCATGAAGCCGGCCGAGAAGGCCGCGGTGATGGAGCGGTTCAAGGCCGGCGAACTGCAGCTACTGGTCGCTACCACGGTGATCGAGGTCGGCGTCGACGTGCCCAACGCCAGCCTGATGATCATCGAGAATCCCGAGCGCCTCGGCCTGGCCCAGCTGCACCAGCTGCGCGGACGGGTCGGGCGTGGCAGCGCGGCGAGCCACTGCGTGCTGCTCTACCACGCTCCGCTGTCGCAGATGGGCCGCGAGCGCCTGGCGATCATGCGCGAGACCACCGATGGCTTCATCATTGCCGAAAAGGACCTGGAGCTGCGCGGCCCCGGCGAGATGCTCGGCACGCGGCAGACCGGCCTGCTGCAGTTCAAGGTCGCCGACCTGATGCGCGACGCCGACCTCCTGCCGGCGGTACGCGACGCCGCACAGACGCTGCTGGCACGCTGGCCGCAGCACGTCAGCCCGCTGCTCGAGCGCTGGCTGCGGCATGGCCAGGAATACGGCCAGGTATGACAAAACCACCCGTCGGGATGCCGTTCCAGGGGGGCTGCTTGGCTATACTCGCAGCATCTTCGCGCCGGAAGCCCTTATGAATACCGCTGTTTCCAACGAGTCCCCCGCCGAGCTCCCCCTGCCGATCCGCAAGTTCCTCGATGACCTGGGCCTGGCCTACCGCCTGCGTACCGAGCGCGCCGGCGTGCCGGCCGCGCAGCAGGTCGAGACGGTGCTGCTGGAGGACGCCGTCGGCCTGATGCTGGTGCTGTTCCCCCAGGACCACCTGCTCGACCTCGCGCGGCTGGCCGAACTCACCGGCCGGCATCTGGTGGCGGTCCGTCCGGAACATCTGGAGCGGCTGCTCGCGCGGCTCACCGCCGGCACCTTGCCGGGCCTGCCGCCGCTGGTCAGCGCGCCCTGCCTGTACGAGCACGGCCTGCTGGAGCAACCGCGGCTGCTGCTCGAGTCGGGCCAGCCGGGGCTCTGGCTGGAGCTCGACGGCGAGGCCTTCAGGCGCCTGGCCGAGCGTTGCAGCGCCGGCAGCTTCAGCATCGCGCTGCAGCAGATCCGCCCCAACCTCGACCGTCCCGCCGACGACCGCGCCGAAATCACCCAGGCGGTGCAGAGCTTTACCGCGCGGCGCATCCAGCAGCGCCTGGAGCAGACCATCGAGATCCCGCCGCTGCCGCACACCGCGCAGAAGATCATCAAGCTGCGGGTGATGCCCGAGGCCACGGTGGACGACATCACCGGCGTGGTGGAGACCGACCCGGCGCTGGCGGCGCAGGTGATCAGCTGGGCGGCGTCGCCCTACTACGCGGCGCCCGGCAAGATCCGCTCGGTGGAGGATGCCATCGTCCGCGTGCTCGGCTTCGACCTGGTGATCAACCTGGCGCTCGGCCTGGCCCTGGGCAAGACCCTGAGCCTGCCCAAGGACCAGCCGCAGCAGGCCACGCCCTACTGGCACCAGGCGATCTACACCGCCGCGGTGATCGAGGGCCTGACCCGGCTGATCCCCCGCGAGCGGCGCCCCGAGCCCGGTTTGAGCTACCTGTCCGGGCTGCTGCACAACTTCGGCTACCTGGTGCTGGCGCACGTCTTCCCGCCGCACTTCTCGCTGATCTGCCGGCACCTGGAGGTCAATCCGCACCTGCACCACTCGCTGGTCGAGCACCACCTGCTGGGCATCACCCGCGAGCAGATCGGCGCCTGGCTGATGCGCCACTGGGGCATGCCGGTGGAGTTGGCCAACGGCCTGCGCTTCCAGGCCGACGCGGACTACCAGGGCAAGGACCACGCCTACGCCAACCTGGTCTGCCTGGCCGTGCGGCTGTTGCGCAACCGCGGCATCGGCGAAGGCCCGCAGGAGGCGATCCCCCAGGGGCTGTTCGATCGCCTGGAGCTGAACCGCGACAAGGCCGAGGAAGCGGTGACCCGAGTGCTCAATGCCGAGGCCGCGCTGCGCGCGCTGGCGCAGCAGTTCCCGCACTGAGCTAGTCGAGCAGGTCGACGAACGCGGCTGCCGGCAGCGGCCGGCTGAGCAGGTAGCCCTGCAGTTCGTCGCAGCGCTGGGCGCGGATGAAGGCCAGCTGCGCCGCGGTCTCGACGCCCTCGGCGACCACCTTGAGCTCCAGGCTGTGGACCATGGCGATGATCGCGCGGACGATCGCCGCGTCCTCGGCCGAGTGCTCCAGCTCGGAGACGAACGAGCGGTCGATCTTCACGTAGTCCACCGGGAAGCGCTTGAGGTAGCTCAGCGACGAATAGCCGGTGCCGAAGTCGTCGATGGCCATCTTCACGCCGAGCGCGCGCAGCTGGCGGCAGATGCCGATGGTGCCGTCGACGTCGTCGAGCAGCTGGCTCTCGGTCAGCTCCAGCTCCAGCCGCTCGGCCGGCAGGCCGGTCTCCTCCAGCACCTGGCGTACCAGGCTGATGAAGTTGCCCTGGCGCAGCTGCTTGCCCGACAGGTTCACCGACACGCGGATGTCCGCCACGCCGTCCTGGCGCCAGCGGCTGGCCTGGCGGCAGGCCTCGCGCAGGACGAACTCGCCGAGCGGAATGATCAGCCCGGTTTCCTCGGCCAGGGCGATGAACTGCCCGGGCGGCACCAGGCCCTGCTCGGGGTGGCGCCAGCGCACCAGGGCCTCGGCGGCCTCGATGCGGTCGCTGCCCAGGTTCAGCCGCGGCTGGTAGAAGACTTCCAGCTGCTCGTCGACCAGCGCCTTGCGCAGCTGGTTCTCCAGGCGCAGCTGGTCCAGGCTGCTGTCCGGCTGGCGCTCGGTGAAGAACTGCAGGGTGTTGCCACCCAGGTGCTTGGCCTGTTGCATCGCCAGGTTCGCCTGGCGCAGCAGGCTGGCCGGCTCGCGGGCGTTCTCCGGCAGCAGGCTGATGCCCACCGAGGCGCTGACCACCAGCTCCTGCCCGCCGAGCTGGGTCGGCTTGCGGATGCGTGCCAGCAGGCGGCTGCCCAGGTGCGCCAGGCTGGCCAGGCTGCCGTAGTTCTCGATCAGCACGACGAACTCGTCGCCGGACAGCCGGGCGATGGTGTCGGCGTTGGAGAAGTTCGCCGCCAGGCGCCGCGACATCTCGCGCAGCAGGGCGTCGGCGGCCTCGTGGCCAAGGCTGTCGTTGAGGATGTTGAAGCGGTCCAGGTCGATGAACAGCACCGCCAGGTGGCGGCCGGTCTGGCGCGCGCGCTGGCAGGCCTCGTGCAGCCGTTCCTTGAGCAGGCGGCGGTTGGCCAGGCCGGTGAGGTCGTCGTAGAGCGTCAGGTAGCGCAGGCGCTCCTCGGCCTGGCGGCGCACGGTCAGGTCGGAGAGGAAACCGACCACGTGGCTGGCCTCGCCGCCGGCGCCGTTTACCCGGCGCAGCTGGACCCACAGCGGGTAGGTCTCGCCGTTCTTGCGCGCCTCGGTCAGCTCGCCCTGCCAGTGGCCGTCGCGCTCGAGGGCTTCGCGCATCAGGCTGTACTGGCGTTGCGACTCCACCGAGCTGGCGAGCAGGGCGACGCTGCGCCCGAGCAGCTCGTCGCGGGTAAAGCCGGACAGTTCGCAGCAGGCGTCGTTGACGGTGAGGATGCGATAGCCCGGGTCCATGACCACCACGCCCTCGGCCGCCGAGTCGAACACCGTCGCCGCCAGCCGCTGCTGCTCGGCCTGCCGGCGCAGGATGCTGATGTCGCGGCGGGTGCCGATCATGCGCAGGGCGCGGCCGTTGTCGCCGCGCTGGATGACCCGGCCGCGGTCCTCGATCCACAGGCACTGGCCGTCGTGGGTGATCGCGCGGTAATCGACCACGTACTGCTCAGTCTCGCCCTTGAGGTGCGCCACCAGCGTGGCGCGGACCTGCGGCAGGTCGTCGGGGTGCACGTCGGGCAGCGGCTCGTCGCGGTTGTCGGTGCGGCCGAAGCGTACCTCCAGGCGCGAATGCAGCACCTGGCCCTGTTCCAGGTCCCAGTCCCACAGGCCGAGCTCGCTGGCCTCCAGCGCCAGGTTCAGGCGCGCCTCGCTCTGGCGCAGCTCGTCGGCGACCCGGGCCAGCTCGCGGGTACGTGCCTCGACGCGCTGCTCGAGGTCGTCGTAGGCCTGGCGCAGCTGGCGCTCGGCGTTGCGGCGCTGCTCGACCTCGCGCGCCAGCTCGGCGTTGAGCTGCTCGGCGCGCTGGGCGGCGCTGCCCAGGCGCTCGATCAGTGCGAGCTTGTGCTGGCGCTGCTGCAGGCCCTTGCCGATCAACCGGCTGATCTGCCAGGCGGTCAGGCTGAGGGTCGCCAGCACGATCATCGCCAGCACGCCCCAGCCACGCTGCTGCGGCGTGTCGCCGGCCAGCAGCACCAGCCCGGACGGCAGCAGGCAGGGCACGGCGAAGCTGAGGAACGCCGGCAGGCTGACCCCGTAGGCGACGCTGCTGTACAGCACCACCGAGCCGATCAGGCCGTACAGCGTGGCCTGCTGCAGGAAGGCGTCGGCCGGCACCAGGGCGACGATGGCGTAGGCCAGGCCCAGCGCCGAGACCGCGCTGCCGGCAAGGAAGCGCAGGTGCCAGGCGCGCTCGCGCTGGCGTTCGGCGCCGGCCCGCTCGAAGGCGACCGACTGCTGCAGGCCGAGCAGGGCGAGCGCCGCCATGCAGGCTGCCCAGGTCAGCAGGCGCGTGCCATCGGCCTGCGTCCAGAGCAGGGCGACGCAGGCCAGGCTGGTGGCCAGCAGCAGCAGGTTGGGAATGCGCGAGCCGCGGTAGAGCAGGCGCGTGCGTTCGGTCTGGGGGTTGCCCGGCAACGCCTGCGGGCGGTCCGGGCGCAGGTGCAAGGGGGCGGTCTCGCAGGCGGCTCGTGCGGAATCGGTCATCGTTGTTCTTCTTGTACTGCAGTCCGAAGCGGGATGAGCAATGGGTCCGATAATGGCATGTTGACATCTTGTCGTCATGGTCTATTGGTCGGCCGCGGCGGGGTGACACTGCAGCCAGACCGACCAACGGTCGCGGCGACGGAGCGCCGGCCAGGCGAGCGCGGCGCAGGCATTTCCAATAGAATGCCGCGATGCACGACGATATCTCCCACCTGCTCAACTCCCTCAACGATGCCCAGCGCCAGGCCGTGGCCGCGCCGCTGGGCCGTCAACTGGTCCTCGCCGGCGCCGGCTCGGGCAAGACCCGCGTACTGGTGCACCGCATCGCCTGGCTGAACCAGGTCGAGCGCGCCTCGCTGTACTCGATCCTGGCGGTGACCTTCACCAACAAGGCCGCCGCCGAGATGCGCCAGCGCATCGAGCAGCTGCTGCACGTCAACCCGCAGGGCATGTGGGTCGGCACCTTCCACGGCCTGGCCCACCGCCTGCTGCGTGCGCACTGGCAGGAAGCCAAGCTGGCGCAGAACTTCCAGATCCTCGACTCCGACGACCAGCAACGCCTGGTCAAGCGGGTGATCCGCGAACTGGGTCTCGACGAGCAGCGCTGGCCGGCGCGCCAGGCGCAGTGGTGGATCAACGCGCAGAAGGACGAGGGCCTGCGCCCGCAGAACATCCAGGCCGGTGGCGACCTGTTCCTCGCCACCCAGCTGAAGATCTACGAAGCCTACGAAGAGGCCTGCGCCCGTGCCGGGGTGATCGACTTCTCCGAGCTCTTGCTGCGCGCGCTGGACCTGTGGCGCGACCATCCCGGCCTGCTCGAGCACTACCAGCGGCGCTTCCGCCATATCCTCGTCGACGAGTTCCAGGACACCAACGCCGTGCAGTACGCCTGGCTGCGCCTGCTGGCCAAGGGCGGCGAGAGCCTGATGGTGGTCGGCGACGACGACCAGTCGATCTACGGCTGGCGCGGTGCGCGGATCGAGAACCTGCAGCAGTTCGGCGACGACTTCCAGGACGCCGAGATCATCCGCCTGGAGCAGAACTACCGCTCCACCGCTTGCATCCTCAAGGCGGCCAACGCGCTGATCGCCAACAACCAGGGGCGCATGGGCAAGGAGCTGTGGACCTCCGGTTGCGAGGGCGAGCCGATCAGCCTGTACGCCGCCTTCAACGAGCACGACGAAGCGCGCTACGTGGTGGAGAACATCGAGAAGGCCATCCGCGACGGCATGAGCCGCAGCGAGATCGCCATCCTCTACCGCTCCAACGCGCAGTCGCGGGTGCTCGAGGAAGCCCTGCTCCGGGAAAAGGTGCCGTACCGTATCTACGGCGGCCAGCGCTTCTTCGAGCGCGCCGAGATCAAGAACGCCATGGCCTACCTGCGCTTGATCCAGACCCGGGACAACGACGCGGCGCTGGAGCGGGTGATCAACCTGCCGGCGCGCGGCATCGGCGAGAAGACCGTCGAATGCCTGCGTCAGCTGGCGCGCGAGCAGGGCCTGTCGATGTGGGCTGCGCTGCACCAGGCGGTCGGCACCAAGGCGGTTTCCGGGCGCGCCGCCAGCGCGCTGAACGCCTTCGTCGAGCTGGTCGACAGCCTGGCGCTGAAGGTCGAGAAGCTGCCGCTGCACAGCATGGCCCAACGGGTCATCGAGGACTCCGGGCTGCTCGCCTACCACCGCGAGGAGAAGGGCGACAAGGCCCAGGCGCGGGTGGAGAACCTCGAGGAACTGGTCTCCGCGGCGCGCGCCTTCGACAGCTACAACGAGGAGGACGACAGCGTGCAGTCGCCGCTGGCTGCCTTCCTCGACCACGCCTCGCTGGAGGCCGGCGAGCAGCAGGCCGGCGAGCACGAGGACAGCGTGCAGCTGATGACGCTGCACAGCGCCAAGGGCCTGGAGTTCCCGCTGGTGTTCCTGGTCGGCATGGAGGAGGGGCTGTTCCCGCACAAGATGAGCCTGGAGGAATCCGGCCGCCTGGAAGAGGAACGCCGCCTGGCCTATGTCGGCATCACCCGCGCCATGCAGCAGCTGGTGATCACCTACGCCGAGACGCGCCGCCTGCATGGCAGCGAGACCTACAACAAGGTCTCGCGCTTCGTCCGCGAGATCCCGCCGGGGCTGATCCAGGAAGTGCGGTTGAGCAACACCGTCAGCCGTTCCTTCTCCGGACGCAGCATGAGCGGCACCTCGCTGTTTGCCGGCGCCGGCGTGCCGGAAACGCCTTTCGCCCTCGGCCAGCGCGTGCGCCATGCACTGTTCGGCGAAGGCACCATCCTCAACTTCGAAGGTTCCGGTGCCCAGGCACGGGTGCAGGTGAACTTCGAGAGCGAGGGCAGCAAGTGGCTGATGCTGAGCTACGCCAAGCTTGAAGCGCTCTGAGGTTGACGCTAACGTCAAGGCCTCATACCAACAAGAAAGTCACCAAGGAAACCGACCCATGAAACGCCGCCATCTGTTCGGTGCTGCCGCTGCCTTGCTCGTCACCCTCGGCCTTGCCGGCTGCAACGAGGACAAAAAAGCCGAAACCGCCGGTCAGGCCGCCAGCGAACCGGCCAAGAGCTACAGCTGGAAGATGGTCACCGCCTGGCCGAAGAACTATCCGGGCCTGGGCACCGCGGCCGAGCGCCTGGCCGAGCGGGTCAATACCATGAGCGGCGGGCGCATGACCATCAAGGTCTATGCCGCCGGCGAGCTGGTCCCGGCGCTGGAAGTGTTCGACGCCGTCTCGCGCGGCACCGCCGAACTCGGCCACGGCGCCGCCTACTACTGGAAGGGCAAGGTGCCCACCGCGCAGTTCTTCACTTCGGTGCCGTTCGGCCTGTCGACCAACGAGATGAACGCCTGGCTGAGCAAGGGCGACGGCCAGAAATTCTGGGACGAGGCCTACGCGCCCTTCGGCGTGAAGCCCATGGTGGTGGGCAACACCGGCATGCAGATGGGCGGCTGGTACAACAAGGAGATCAACGGCCTGGGCGACCTCAAGGGGCTGAAGATCCGCATGCCGGGCCTCGGTGGCGAGGTGCTCAACCGTCTCGGCGCAACCACCGTCAACCTGCCTGGCGGCGAGGTATTCACCGCACTGCAGACCGGCGCCATCGACGCCAGCGACTGGGTCAGCCCGTACAACGACCTGGCCTTCGGCCTGCACAAGGCCGCCAAGTACTATTACTACCCGGGCTGGCAGGAGCCGCAGGCGGTGCTCGAGCTGCTGGTCAACCAGAAGGCCTTCGACAGCCTGCCGGCCGACCTGCAGGCGATTCTCACCGAGGCCACCCGCGCCGCCAGCCGCGACATGATCGACGACTACGTCTACAACAACGCGCTGGCGCTCGACCAGCTCAAGCAGCAGGGCGTCGAGCTCAAGCGCTTCCCCGACGAAGTGCTCGCCGCGATGCAGGCCGAGTCCGAGCAGGTGCTCGGCGAGCTGGCTGCGCAGAGCGAGCTCAACGGACGCATCTGGGCCTCGATGAAGGCCTTCCAGGCGCAGGTGGAGCCGATGCACGAGATCTCCGAGAAGGAACTCTACAACTGGCGTTGACGTCAGTTGTTGCAAGCCCGGGGCAAAAGCCGGAAACACTCTCCGGCTGGTCGTGCCCCCGGGCGCGATGCAACATGGCCGGCGACACCGAACCTCACAAGCGGGAACATCCAATGCAACGCGTGCTCAGCATTTTCATGGCGCTGTGTATCAGCCTGACCTTCGCCTTCGACGCCACGGCTGCCAAGCGCTTCGGCGGCGGCAAGAGCTTCGGCTCGGCGCCCAGCCACCAGACGACCCGCCAGGCGCCGCAGCAGACCCAGGCCGCCCCGGCCCAGGCCGGCAAGACGGCCGCCGCACCCAGCGGCGCCTCGCGCTGGCTGGGCCCGCTGGCCGGCATCGCCGCCGGCGGCCTGCTCGCCTCGATGTTCATGGGCGACGGCTTCGAGGGCATCCAGTTCCTCGACATCCTGATCTTCGGCCTGATCGCCTTCCTGCTGTTCCGCTTCCTCGCCGCACGTCGGCGCCAGCAGCAGCCGGCGATGGCCGGGCATGCGCCGATGCAGCGCGAGATGGCGCAGCAGTCGTCGATCTTCGGTGGCAGCGCCGCCCCGGCCGCCGCGCCGGTGATCAACGCCCCGGCCTGGTTCAACGAGCAGAGCTTCGTCGCCGCGGCCCGCGAGCACTTCATGGCGCTGCAGCAGCACTGGGACGCCAACGAGATGGACAAGATCGCCGAGTTCGTCACCCCGCAGCTGCTCGGCTTCCTCAAGCAGGAGCGCGCAGAGATCGGCGACGCCTACCAGTCGACCTACATCGACGACCTGCAGATCAGCCTCGACGGCGTCGACGACAACGCCGACAAGACCGTCGCCACGCTGACCTTCAACGGCGTGGCCAAGACCTCGCGTTTCGACCAGGGCGAGCCGTTCAGCGAGAGCTGGCGCATGGAGCGCGAGCAGGGCGAGAACCAGCCCTGGCTGGTGGCCGGCATCCGCCAGAACGGCTGAGTCGAGCGCAACCAAAAAACCCGGGCCTGGCCCGGGTTTTTTTTATCTTCCAGCGTCGGGAAAACCGCACTGCGGTGTTTTTCGGGCGCCTTATGCCGCGCCAATGCCGCTTGCTAGATGGCATGCGTAATTCGCAATTAGCCAAAAGTCGAAGGTGATTAATTCCCAGCATTGCACTTGGTTGGCTAAGCTGCCAGCGAAGCGTCAGCAATGTACTGACGCTCTGCCTGTTGAGGAGAACCACGATGGACATGAATCGTCGACAGTTCTTCAAGGTCTGCGGTGTGGGCCTTGGAGCGTCGAGCATGGCTGCGTTGGGCATGGCGCCGCCTGCGGCGTACGCCGAGTCTATCCGGCATTTCAAACTGACCAACACACGCGAAACCCGTAACACCTGCCCCTACTGCTCCGTCGGTTGCGGCCTGATCCTGTACAGCCAGGGCAGCGGCGGCAAGAACGTCGCGCAGGACATCATCCACATCGAAGGCGACGCCGATCACCCGGTCAACCGCGGCACCCTGTGCCCGAAGGGCGCCGGCCTGCTGGACTTCGTCCACAGCCCCAACCGCCTGAAGTACCCGGAAGTGCGCGAAGCCGGCAGCAACGAGTGGAAGCGCATCAGCTGGGACGATGCCCTCGACCGCATCGCCAAGCTGGTCAAGGACGACCGCGACGCCAACTTCATCGAGAAGAACGACCAGGGCCAGATCGTCAATCGCTGGCTGAGCACCGGTTTCCTGGCCGCCTCCGCCTCGTCCAACGAGGCCGGCTACATCACCCACAAGGTAGTGCGCTCGCTCGGCATCCTGGCATTCGACAACCAGGCCCGCGTTTGACACGGCCCGACGGTGGCAAGTCTTGCCCCGACGTTTGGCCGTGGCGCCATGACCAACCACTGGTCCGACATCAAGAATGCGGACCTGGTACTGATCATGGGCGGCAACGCCGCCGAAGCCCACCCCTGCGGCTTCAAGTGGGTGACCGAAGCGAAGGCCCACAACAAGGCCCGGCTGGTGGTGGTCGACCCGCGCTTCACGCGCTCGGCCTCGGTGGCCGACTTCTATGCGCCGATCCGCACCGGTACCGACATCGCCTTCCTCGGCGGCCTGATCAACTACCTGCTGGAAAACGACAAGATCCAGCATGAGTACGTGCGCAACTACACCGACGTCTCCTTTATCGTGAAGGAAGGCTTCGGCTTCGAGGACGGCCTGTTCAATGGCTACGACGCCGACAAGCGCGCCTACACCGACAAGGGCACCTGGGGCTACGAGCTCGACGAGCAGGGCTACGCCAAGGTCGACCCGACGCTGCAGCACCCGCGTTGCGTCTTCCAGCTGCTGAAGAAGCACTACAGCCGCTACACGCCGGACGTGGTCAGCAACATCTGCGGCACGCCGCAGGCGGCCATGCTCAGGGTCTGGGAAACCATCGCCGAGACCGCAGCGCCGGGCAAGGCGATGACCATCATGTACGCCCTCGGCTGGACCCAGCACTCGGTCGGCTCGCAGATGATCCGCACCGGCGCCATGGTGCAGCTGCTGCTCGGCAACATCGGCATGCCCGGCGGCGGGATGAACGCCCTGCGCGGTCACTCCAACATCCAGGGCCTGACCGACCTCGGCCTGCTGTCCAACCTGCTGCCGGGCTACCTGACCGTGCCGATGGAAGGCGAGCAGGACTATGCGGCCTATATCGCCAAGCGTACCGCCAAGCCGATCCGGCCGGGGCAGCTGTCGTACTGGCAGAACTACGAGAAGTTCCACGTCAGCCTGATGAAGGCCTGGTACGGCAAGAACGCCACGGCCGAGAACGACTGGGGCTTCCACTGGCTGCCGAAGCTGGATATCCCCGGCTACGACGTGCTCAAGTACTTCGACATGATGTACCAGGGCCAGGTCAACGGTTACTTCTGCCAAGGCTTCAACCCGATCGCCTCCTTCCCCAACAAGGCGAAGGTCGCGGCGGCGCTGGCCAAGCTCAAGTTCCTCGTGGTCATGGACCCGCTGGCCACCGAGACCAGCGAATTCTGGCGCAACGCCGGCGAGTACAACGACGTCGACACCGCCAGCATCCAGACCACCGTGTTCCGCCTGCCGACCACCTGCTTCGCCGAGGAAGACGGCTCGCTGGTCAACAGCGGTCGCTGGCTGCAGTGGCACTGGAAGGCGGCCGAGCCGCCGGGCGAGGCGCGCACCGACGTGGCCATCATGGGCGGGCTGTTCCATCGCCTGCGCCGGATGTACCGCGAGCAGGGCGGCGCCAATGCCGACGCGTTGCTGAACATCGACTGGCCGTACCTGCGCCAGGACGAGCCGAGCCCCGAGGAAATCGCCCGCGAGTTCAACGGCAAGGCGCTGGCCGACGTTACCGACCCGGCCACCGGCGCGGTGCTGGCCAAAGCCGGCGAACAGCTGGCCGGCTTCGCCCAGCTGCGTGCCGACGGCTCGACCGCAAGCGGCTGCTGGATCTTCTCCGGCTCCTGGACCCAGGCCGGCAACCAGATGGCGCGGCGCGATAACGCCGACCCCTACGGCATGGGCCAGACGCTTGGCTGGGCCTGGTCGTGGCCGGCCAACCGGCGGATTCTCTACAACCGCGCCTCGGCCGACGTCTCCGGCCGGCCGTGGGATCCGGAGAAGAAGCGCCTGGTGTGGTGGAATGGCAAGGCCTGGACCGGCACCGACGTGCCGGACTTCAAGGTCGACTCGGCGCCGGACGAAGGCATGAACCCGTTCATCATGAACCCCGAAGGGGTGGCGCGGCTGTTCGCCGTCGACAAGATGAACGAGGGCCCGTTCCCCGAGCACTACGAGCCGTTCGAGACGCCGATCGGGCGCAATCCGATGCACCCGGACAACCCCAAGGCGACCAGCAACCCGGCGGCGCGCGTGTTCAAGAACGACATGGAGCTGTTCGGCACGGCGGAGGATTTCCCCTACGCGGCGACCACCTACCGCCTGACCGAGCACTTCCACTTCTGGACCAAGCATTGCCGCCTGAACGCGATCACCCAGCCCGAGCAGTTCGTCGAGATCGGCGAGGCACTGGCCAAGGAACTGGGGATCACGGCGGGCGAGCGGGTCAAGGTGTCGTCCAACCGCGGCTACATCAAGGCGGTGGCGGTGGTGACCAAGCGCATCAAGCCGCTGACGGTCGACGGCAAGACCGTGCACCAGGTCGGTATCCCGCTGCACTGGGGCTTCTCCGGCGTGGCGCGCAACGGCTACCTGACCAACACCTTGACGCCGTTCGTCGGTGACGCGAACACCCAGACGCCGGAGTTCAAGTCGTTCCTGGTCAACGTGGAGAAGGCATGATGGCTACTCAAGACGTGATTGCCCGCTCCGCCACGACCACGGAGCGGCCGTCGATCCGCGAGATCGGCGAGGTCGCCAAGCTGATCGACACCTCCAAGTGCATCGGCTGCAAGGCCTGCCAGGTGGCGTGCTCGGAATGGAACGACCTGCGTGACGAGGTCGGCACCAGCCACGGCACCTACGACAACCCGATCGACCTCACCGCCGAATCCTGGACGGTGATGAAGTTCGCCGAGTACGAGAACCCGCAGAGCGGCAACCTCGAGTGGCTGATCCGCAAGGACGGCTGCATGCACTGCGCCGAGCCGGGCTGCCTGAAGGCCTGCCCGAGCCCGGGGGCGATCGTGAAGTACGCCAACGGCATCGTCGACTTCAACCAGGACAAGTGCATCGGCTGCGGCTACTGCATCACCGGCTGCCCGTTCGATGTGCCGCGCCTGTCGGAGAAGGACAAGAAGGCCTACAAGTGCACCCTGTGCTCGGATCGCGTTTCGGTCGGCCTGGAGCCGGCCTGCGTGAAGACCTGCCCGACCGGCGCCATCGTCTTCGGCAGCAAGGAAGACATGAAGGAGCACGCCGCCGGGCGCATCGCCGACCTCAAGGAGCGTGGCTTCGACAAGGCCGGGCTGTACGACCCTGACGGCGTGGGCGGCACCCATGTAATGTACGTGCTGCACCACGCCGACCAGCCGTCGCTGTATAGCGAGCTGCCGAACGAGCCGGCCATCAGCCCGCTGGTGAGTCTGTGGAAGGGCGTGGCCAAGCCGCTCGCCCTGCTCGGCATGGGCGCCGCGGTGCTCGCCGGCTTCTTCCACTACACGCGGGTCGGTCCGGTGCGCGTGGAGGAGGACGAGGCTGAAGCGCCGGGCGCGACGGGGGTGCACCAGGTCGATCCGGCCGTGCACGTGGTCGATCCGAAGGAGCCGAGAGCCTGACGACAGTGGCCCCGCGAGGGGCCGCCGTTGCGCCATCTCGCCTGCTCAAGGAGGCAACGATGAAACACGACATCGAACGCTACACCCCGTCCCAGCGATCCAATCACTGGGCGGTCGCCATCCTCTTCGTGCTCGCCGCACTGTCGGGGCTGGCGCTGTTCCATCCGGCGCTGTTCGGCCTGTCCGGGCTGTTCGGCGGCGGCACCTGGACGCGCATCCTGCACCCTTTCATCGGGGCCGCGATGTTCATCCTGTTCCTGGTGCTGGCGCTGCGCTTCCGCGCGCACAACCGCCTGGATGCCAATGACCGCCAGTGGCTGCGGCAGATGAACGACGTGGTGCACAACCGCGAAGAGAAGCTGCCACCGGTCGGGCGCTACAACGCCGGGCAGAAGGTGCTCTACTGGGTGCTGGTGCTGTGCATGCTGGTGCTGCTGGTCAGCGGCATCCTCATCTGGCGCGAGTACTTCAGCAGCTACTTCGGCATCACCACGCTGCGCCTGGCCGCGGTGCTGCATGCGGCGGCTGCCTTCGTGCTGATCGTCTCGATCATCGTGCATATCTACGCGGCGATCTGGATCAAGGGCTCGATGGGCGCCATGCTCTACGGTACGGTCAGCCGTGCCTGGGCGCGCAAGCACCATCCGGCCTGGGCCAAGGACGTCGAGCGCAAGTAGCCCGTTGCCTGCCGCGAAGCCCCTGCGGGAATCTTCGCGGCAGTATTGTCTCGAAGCTCAATGACGGCGCCGTCTCCCGGCGCCGTTTCATTACACCGACCCAGAGGAGTCCTGCGTGTCAGGCACTATTCTCGAGCCGGGGCAGATCGAAGCTGCCGCCAGCAAACCGCCGTTCTTCAACCTGCCTCCCCGTGAACTCTTCATCCTGCGTGCCGAGCGTCTCGAGCGCCTGGCCGAGAGCCATCCGATGGGCGACTACCTGCGCCTGCTCGCCGGCGTCTGCCGTGCCCAGCAGCAGGTGCTGGACAATCCGCCGGCGCTGCCGCCGCTCGATGCCCACCGCACCCGCGAGTGCTTGGCCCACGGCATGCCGCCGCTGGCCGCCGACACCCTGGTGCGCGAAGGCGCCTGGCTGGCGGTGCTCGACGCCTGGCTCGAGGCCTATCAGGTGCCGGCCAATGCCGCCGTCGAGGCCGCCATCGCGCAGTTGCGCGACGCCGATGCCGGCCAGCGCATCGCCTGGGCCACGGCCCTGCTCAGCGGTCAGTACGACACCCTGCCGGCGGCACTGGTGCCCTTCCTCGGCGCCGCGCTGCAGGTGGCCTGGACCCATCGTGCGCTGGGCCTGGACTTCGCCAGCCTGCGCGAGCGCGAGGACCAGACCCACTGCCCCTGCTGCGGGGCCCCGGCGATGGCCGGCGTGATCCGCCACCGCGGGCAGATGAACGGCCTGCGCTACCTGGTCTGTTCGCTGTGCTCGGGCGAATGGCATTACGTGCGCCTGAAGTGCAGCCACTGCCAGAGCACCAAGAAGCTCGACTACCTGCACCTCGAAGGCTCGCCACAGGGGGTCAAGGCCGAGGTCTGCCCCGGCTGCAACAGCTACCTCAAGCTGCTCTACCTGGAGTTGGCACCGGACGGCGAGACGCTCTCGGCGGACCTGGCGACGCTCGACCTCGACCTGCTGCTCGACCAACAAGGCCACCAGCGCCAGGCGCCCAACCTGCTGCTGGCCCCGGGAGGCGAGGGGTGAACAGCGGGCGCCTGCCCTCGGTGGACAAGCTGCTGCGCGCGCCGGCCTGTGCGCCGCTGCAGCAGCGCTACGGAC
Organism: Pseudomonas oligotrophica; assembly: GCF_021726475.1. GTDB lineage: Bacteria > Pseudomonadota > Gammaproteobacteria > Pseudomonadales > Pseudomonadaceae > Stutzerimonas > Stutzerimonas oligotrophica. The sequence continues at coordinate 105,155 of NZ_JAKJRU010000001.1, read as the reverse complement.
GCCAGGCCCTGCTGGCAACCCTGCGCGACCTGCTCGACGAGCTGCGCGAGCCGGCCCGCAACGGCCAGCTGGCGCCGCCGGAACTATCCGAGGCGGTACTCGCCGGGCGCGCCGGCGAACGCCTGGCCAGCCAGCACAAGAGCCGCGTGCGCCGCGTGTTCAACCTCACCGGCACGGTGCTGCACACCAACCTCGGCCGCGCCCTGTTGCCGAACGAGGCCATCGAGGCGATCAGTCTCGCCGCGCGCTACCCGCTCAACCTGGAGTTCGACCTGGCCACCGGCAAGCGTGGCGACCGCGACGACCTCATCGAGGGGCTGATCCGCGAGCTGACCGGCGCCGAGGCGGTCACCGTGGTCAACAACAACGCCGCCGCCGTGCTGCTGGCCTTGAACAGCCTCGGCGCACGCAAGGAAGGCATCATCTCCCGCGGCGAGTTGATCGAGATCGGCGGCGCCTTTCGCATTCCCGACATCATGGCCCGCGCCGGGGTGAAGCTGCATGAAGTCGGCACTACCAACCGCACCCACGCCAGGGATTACGAAGCGGCGATCAGCCCGCGCTCGGGCCTATTGATGCGCGTGCACACCAGCAACTACAGCGTGCAGGGCTTCACCGCCAGCGTCGCCACCGCGGAGCTCGCCGGCATCGCCCGCGCCCACGGTCTGCCGCTGCTGGAAGACCTGGGCAGCGGCAGCCTGGTCGACCTCTCGCGCTGGGGCCTGCCGAAGGAGCCCACCGTGCAGGAAGCGCTGCGCGACGGCGCCGACATCGTCACCTTCAGCGGCGACAAGCTGCTCGGCGGGCCGCAGGCCGGGCTGATCGTCGGCAGCAAGGCGCTGATCCAGAAGATCAAGAAGAACCCGCTCAAGCGCGCCCTGCGCGTCGACAAGCTGACCCTCGCCGCGCTGGAGGCGGTGCTCAACCTCTATCGCGACCCCGACCGCCTGGCCGAGCGCCTCACCAGCCTGCGCCTGCTCAGCCGCCCGCAAGCGGAGATCCACAGCCAGGCCGAACGCCTCGCCCCGGCGCTGGCTGCCGTACTCGGTGAGCGTTGGCAAGTCACCGTGACCGATGCCCTGGGCATGATCGGCAGCGGCGCACAGCCGGTGGCACGCCTGCCCAGTGCCGCGCTGTGCATCCGCCCGCAGCAGCCCAAGCGCCTGCGCGGGCGCCAGCTGCGCCAGCTCGAGGAAGCCCTGCGCGGCCTGCCGATCCCGGTGCTCGGCCGCATCGACGACGACGCCCTCTGGCTCGACCTGCGCCAGCTCGACGACGAGCCGGGCTTCGTCGAACAGCTGCCGCTGCTGCGCGAGGCCCTGGCGTGATCGTCGGCACCGCCGGCCATATCGACCATGGCAAGACCGCGCTGCTCAAGGCACTGACCGGCCAGCAGGGCGACCGCCGCCGCGAGGAGCGCGAGCGCGGCATCACCATCGACCTCGGCTACGCCTATGCCGACCTGGGCGAAGGCGCACTCACCGGCTTCATCGACGTACCGGGGCACGAACGCTTCATCCACAACATGCTGGCCGGTGCCAGCGGCATCGACTGCGTGCTGCTGGTGGTCGCTGCCGACGACGGCGTGATGCCGCAGACGCGCGAGCATCTGGCGATCGTCGAACTGCTCGGCATCCGCCGGGCGCTGGTGGCGATCAGCAAGATCGACCGCGTCGAGCCGTCGCGCATTGCGCACGTCCGGCAACAGGTCGAAGGCCTGCTGGCCGCCGGACCCTTGGCCGGGGCACCGGTCTTCGCCGTCTCCAGCCTGACCGGCGAAGGTGTCGAGGCCCTGCGTGCGGCGCTGGTCGCCGAGGCGGGCAGGGCGGCGGCGCGACGCGACGACGGCCACTTCCGCCTGGCCATCGACCGCGCCTTCAGCGTCACCGGGGCCGGCGTGGTGGTCACCGGGACTGCCTTCGCCGGTCGTGTGCAAGTGGGCGACGAACTGCTGCTCAGCCCCGGCGGGCGCAGCGTGCGGGTACGCGGCCTGCACGCGCAGAACCGCGAGGCCGGCGAGGCCCATGCCGGCCAGCGCGTGGCGCTGAACCTGGCTGGCGAGCGGCTGAACGTCGAGCAGATCCGCCGTGGCGACTGGCTGCTGCAACCGCTGCTGCACGCGCCGACCCAGCGCATCGAAGTCGAATTCAGCCTGCTTGCCAGTGAAGCGCACGAACTGCGTCACTGGACCCCGGTGCATGTGCACCTCGGCGCCCAGGACGTCACCGGCCGCGTCGCCCTGCTGGCCGGCGAGCAGCTGGCACCGGGCGCCACGGCCTTCCTGCAGCTGCAGCTCAACGCGCCGGTGCATGCGGTGCACGGCGACCGCATCGTGCTGCGCGACCAGTCGGCCCAGCGCACCCTTGGCGGCGGTCGCGTGCTCGACCCCTACGCGCCGCCGCGCAATCGCCGCCGTGAGGCGCGCCTGGCGCAGCTCGACGCGCTGGCTGCCGAACGCCTGGAGCAGGCGCTGCCGGCGCTGCTGGCGCAGAGCCGCAACGGCCTCGACCCGGCGGCGCTGGAGCGCCAGTTCAACCGGCCAGGCGCCGGCTGGCAGCTGCCGCTGGCGGCGCTGCCGATCGCCACCCGTGTCGGCACGCGGCTGTTCGACGCCTCCCGCTGGCAGGCGCTCGGCGAGGAGCTGCTGGCCGCGCTCGGGCGTTTCCACGAGGCGCAGCCCGACGAGCTCGGCCCTGACCGTGACCGCCTGCGCCGCTATGCCTTCGCTGCGCTCGAGCGGCCGGTTTTCATCGCCCTGCTGGAACAGGCGCTGGCCGCCGGCGAAGTCGCCAGCAGCGGCCCCTGGCTGCACCTGCCCGATCACCAGGTTCGCCTGAGCGAGCCGGAGGAAGCGCTGCGCGCGCGGCTCTGGCCGCAACTGGAAGCTGGCCGCTTCGACCCGCCCTGGGTGCGCGACCTGGCCCGCGAGCTCGGTGTGGAGGAAGCGCAGATGCGTCTGCTGCTGCGCAAGCTGGCGCGCCTCGGCCAGCTGCAGCAGGTGGTCAAGGACCTGTTCTACCCCGAGCAGACGCTGCGCCAGCTGGCCGCGACGGTGCTCGAACTGGAGGCGCAGCACGGCGTGATCCGCGCCGCCGCCTTCCGCGACCGCATCGGCCTCGGCCGCAAGCGCAGCATCCAGCTGCTCGAGCACTTCGACCGCATCGGCCTGACCCGGCGCTTCGGCAACGAACGCAAGGTCCGCCGCGACAGCGCCCTGGCCATGCAGACCGCCGAACGCTAGCCCCGCACCGGAGACACCGTTGCGCTGTCATCCAGGCCGCGCAACGTGCTAGCCTTCGACCCCGTCCGGGACATCGACACCACGTCGACAGCTCCCGCCCCCAGCCCGCCTCCGGCCTGGGAAAATGCGTTGCAAATCAACGAAGGAAGGCAATCGCACCCGGTGGTGCGGCCGGGCTTCAAACCCGGTTGGGGACGGCAGCCGTTCCCGGGTGAGTTCGACTCTCACTGCCTTCCGCCACTTCCCCTACTTCCACTGCAACGCCTGCACCTCGCCTCGTGCCGGGTCGAAGTTGTCCAGGCACATGCGTTCGGCGATGGCGGCCAGGGCGGCTTCGCCGGTGAGGAAGCGCTGCCGGGTTTCGGGCCAGTGGTCCGGTTGCAGGCGCACCATCCAGCCGCTGTCGTAAGGGTCGCGGTTGATCAGGTTGGGGCGCTTTTCCAGCGCCTCGTTCACCGCGAGCAGCTCGCCGGCCAGCGGGCTGCGGGCGGAGGAGGCGGCCTTGGCGAATTCCACCACGCCGAAGCTGCGGCCCTCCTCGATGTGCGCGCCGATGCGCTTGGGGGTGAAGGCGAAGATTTCGCCGTACAGCGCACAACCGTAGGCGGTGAGGCCGAGGGTGAGGCTGCCGTCGGCTTCCTCGCGCAGCCAGAGCGCGTGTTCGGGGGCGTACAGCAGGTCGTCGGGGAACGGCAGGCCGTGGAGATTCATAGGGTCAGTACCCGGTCGTATTCGAGGATCATCTGCGCCAGCTCGCCGCCACTGGAGATCTCGTCCAGTTCGTCGATCAGTTGCTCGGCGACGATCACCACCCCCGGCTGGCGGCACATCAGCAGGCGTGCGCCGGCGAGCTTCGCCTGGCCGATGAAGTGCTGCAGCGGCTCGCCGCCGTCCACCGCGCGCAGGCTGGCGGCGACCGCGCGGCGGGCCAGTTGGGTGCCTTCGCCGGTGAGGAACAGGGTGACCTCGGCATCCATGCAGGCGAGCAGCGTGGCGATGTGGAAGGGCGCGGCGCAGCGCGCCGGCGTGCTCGGCCCGCTGGCCACGAGGATCAGCACGCGCTGTGCGGTGTCGGTCATTGTCTTCTCCCTCTTAGCCGCCGGTCCCTGGCGCAAGTCCCCGTAGGACGCAACTATCGGCGCAATAGCCTACATTCTTTCTCAGTTGGTCTAGGGTTTCTTTCGATGCAATGGATGGAGACGAGAGCATGCTGGCTACATTGCTTCCTGCCCTGCGCGAGCTCGACCTGCCGCTGCGCTTGCGCCTGTGGGACGGCACCGAGATGGAGATCGGCCGGCAACCGGTGGTGACGCTGGAGTTGCGGGACCCAAACCTGGTCAAGCGGCTGGCAAGCCCCAGCCTGGACCTGCTCGGCACCGCCTACGTTGAGGGGCAGATCGATCTGCTCGGGCCGATCAGCGAGGTCATCCGCATCGGTGACGAGATCACCCGGGCGCTCGGCGAGGACAACTTCCCGCTGCCCATGCGCGAGGCGCACGACAAGGACACCGACGCGCAGGCCATCGCCTACCACTACGACCTGTCGAACGATTTCTACCAGCTCTGGCTGGACCGCGACATGGTCTATTCCTGTGCCTATTTCGAGACCGGCAGCGAGGACCTGGACAGCGCGCAGCAGGCCAAGCTGCGCCACCTGTGCCGCAAGCTGCGGCTCGCGCCCGGCGACCGGCTGCTGGATGTCGGCTGCGGCTGGGGCGGGTTGGCGCGCTTCGCCGCGCGCGAGTTCGGCGCCGAGGTGTTCGGCATCACCCTGAGTCGCGAGCAGTTGCAGCTGGCACGCCAGCGGGTCGCGGCCGAGGGCCTGGACGGGCAGGTGCGACTGGAGCTGATGGACTACCGCGACCTGCCGGGCGACGGCCGCTTCGACAAGGTGATCAGCGTCGGCATGTTCGAGCATGTCGGCCATGCCAACCTGGCGCTGTACTGCCAGAAGCTGCATGACGCGGTGCGTCCCGGCGGGCTGGTGATGAACCACGGCATCACCGCGCGGCACACCGATGGCCGGCCGGTCGGCCACGGCGCCGGCGAGTTCATCGACCGCTACGTGTTCCCCCACGGCGAGCTGCCGCACCTGGCGGGGATGACCGGCTGGATCAGCGAGGCCGGACTGGAAGTGGTCGACGTGGAAAGCCTGCGCCTGCACTACGCGCGTACCCTGGACTTCTGGAGCCAGCGTCTGGAGGCCCGCCTCGAGGAGGCGTCGCGCCTGGTCCCGGAGCGCGCCTTGCGCATCTGGCGGCTGTACCTGGCCGGCTGCGCCTACGGCTTCCGCCACAACTGGATCAATCTGCACCAGATCCTGGCGAGCCGGCCACTGGCCGACGGCTCCCACGAGTTGCCCTGGAGCCGCGCCGACCTTTATCGCTGAACCGGTACGGGCCGCCGTCCTCAGCGCAGCAACAGCAGCGGCGTGCTGCTGCTGCGCAACAGCGCGGTGGTGGTGCTGCCGATGAAGAACTGGCGAATCCGCGAGTGGCCATAGGCGCCCATGACCAGCAGGTCGATGCCGTGCTCGGCCTGGTAGGCATGCAGGGTCGGTTCCACCTCGCCGGCGCGAACCTGGGCCTGCACCGCGAAGCCGGCGGCCGCCAGGCTGGCGTGTGCGCTGTCCAGCGCCGCGCGGGCCTCGGCGGTGTCGGCGCCGACCATCAGCAGGTGCAGCGGCAGCCCGCGCAGCAGCGGGCTGGCGGCCAGCAGGTCCAGGCCCTTGCGTGCGGTGGCGCTGCCGTCGAAGGCGAACAGCGCCGAGCGTGGCGCGGCGAAATGCGGCGGCACCACCAGGATCGGCCGGTGCAGCAGGCGGATGACGCTTTCCAGCTGGCTGCCGACCTGCTGCTGCGGCGCGCTTTCGCCCTGGCGGCCGATGACCAGCAGGCGGGTCTCGCCTTCCAGCTCGTGCAAGCTCTGCGGCAGGTCGCCGTGGCGCTGGCGCAGTTGCGGATGGGCGAAGCCGGCGGCCAGCACCCGCGCCCTGGCTGCCTCGAGCATCAGCCGGCCCTGTTCCAGGGCTAGGCGGTTGCGCTGCTCGTCCAGGGTGGCCAGCTCGTGCAGCAGCAGCTCGCGGCTGCCCAAGCCGAGGATGCCGCTGAAATCGGCGGCGGCCGCCGGGTATTCGCGCTGGTCGAGCACGTGCAGCAGCGTCAGCGGCGCGCCAAGGCGCGCGCTGGCCCACGCCGCGCAATCGCACACCGCTGCGGAAACGGCCGAGCCGTCGATGCAAGCCATCACCTGGGTCATTCTCGCTCTCCTACTCAGCGCGCCCGGGCGTTTCACGGGCGCTGGTCGCCTGTATGTGCGAGGGTCGCCGGCGCTGCCGAGTTCCCCAACGCCGGGCGCCTCGGCAGCGTGGCGGGCTTGTGGCTTAATGACCGACCAGCCAGCGAGCCGTGCCATGCCCTTGCCCAAGATCCGTTACCGCGTCGCCGCCATCGTCGTGCTGATCCTCGCCGGCCTGGCGCTCAGCCTGTTCTGGGCCGGGCGCATCGCCGAGCAGCGCGTCTGGGCCGAGCGCAGCCAGGAAGCGCGCGGCCAGCTGGCGCTGTATGCCCAGGCGATCCATACCCAGGTCGAGCGCTTCCGCTCGGTGCCGGCGCTGCTGGCGCTGGACAGCGACATCCGCCGGCTGCTCGAAGACCCGGCCAACCAGCGCCTGCGCCTGGCCCTCAACGAGCGCCTGGAACAGCAGAACCAGGCCGCCGGCTCCTCGGTGCTCTACCTGCTGGACCGCTACGGCGAGACCCTGGCGGCGAGCAACTGGCGCGACTGGTCGAGCTTCGTCGGCAACAACTATGCCTTCCGCCCCTATTTCAGCGACGCCGTGGCCCACGACAGCGGGCGCTACTTCGCCGTCGGCGTGACCACCGGGATCCCCGGCTACTTCCTCTCCCACGCCGTGCATGGCGCCGATGGCAAGGTGCTCGGCGTGCTGGTGGTCAAGCTCGAACTCGAGGACATGCAGCGCGAATGGGCCGGGCAGTCGGGCATCCTGCTGATCGCCGATTCGCTGGACATCGTCATCCTCACCAACCGCCCGGCCTGGCGCTTCCGCTACCTGCGCCCGCTCGAGGACGCCGTGCGCCAGCGCCTGGTCGCCGCGCGCCGCTATGCCGAGCAGAACCTGCAGCCCCTGCCCAGCACGCGCATCAAGCGCCTCGGCGAAGGGGCCGAGCGGCGCCGCGTCGAGGGTCCGGACGGCAGCCGCGACTACCTCTGGCAGAGCCTCGACCTGCCGAAGGAGGACTGGACCCTGCACCTGCTGCTCGAACCGCAGGCGGTGAGCGAAACCGTGCGCAGCTATCGCCTGGCCGCCGCCGGAGTGTGGATGACCCTGGCCTTCCTGCTGCTCTACCTGGCGCAGCGGCGCAAGACCCGGCGCGTCGAGCAGCGCAGCCGCAACGAGCTGGAGCGGCTGGTCGAGGCGCGCACCCGTGAACTGCGCACTGCCCAGGACGAACTGGTGCATGCCGCGCGCATGGCGGCGCTGGGGCAGATGTCCGCGGCGCTGGCGCACGAGATCAACCAGCCGCTGACCGCCCTGCGCATGCAACTCGGCAGCCTGCGCCTGCTGCTCGACAACGGCCGCGAGCAGGAGGTGCGCGACGGCCTCGGCCAGGTCGAGGGCCTGCTCGAGCGCATGGCGGCGCTGACCGGCCACCTCAAGACCTTCGCCCGCAAGAGCCCGGCCGGGCTGGCGCAGCGCCTGGTGCTGCGCGAGGTGCTCGGGCAGGCGCTGCAGCTGCTCGGCCCGCGCCTGCGCGGCGAGGCGGTGGAGGTGCATTGCCAGGTGCCGGCCGAGGCCTGCATCAGAGGCGACGCGATCCGCCTGGAGCAGGTGCTGATCAACCTGCTGAACAACGCGCTGGACGCCATGCGCGGCAGCGAGCACCGCGTGCTCGGCATCGACTGCCGGCGCGACGGCGACAGCTGGCGGCTGGCGGTCAGTGACAGCGGCGGCGGCATCGCCGAGGCCGAGCTGGACAAGGTCTTCGAGCCCTTCTTCACCACCAAGCCGGTCGGCCAGGGCCTCGGCCTCGGGCTGGCGGTGTCCTACGGCATCGTCCGCGACCTGGGCGGCAGCCTGGAGGTGCACAATGGCGAGCAGGGCGCGGTATTCGAGGTCAGGCTGCCGGCGGTCGAACCGACCGCGGCCGCGCAGCCGCAGGAGAGCGAGAAATGAGCGGGCAGGTCTATTTCATCGACGACGAGGCGGCGATCCGCCAGGCGGTGCAGCAGTGGCTGGAGCTGTCCGGCTTCAGCGTGCGCACCTTCGCCCGGGCGCGCGAGGCGCTGGCGGCGCTCGATCGCGGCTTCGCCGGGGTGCTGGTCAGCGACGTGCGCATGCCGGACCTCGACGGCCTTGGCCTGCTCGAGCAGGTCGTGGCACTGGATGCCGAGCTGCCGGTGATCATGGTCACCGGCCACGGCGACGTGCCGATGGCGGTGCAGGCGCTGCGCCAGGGCGCCTACGACTTCATCGAGAAGCCCTTCACCCCCGAGCGCCTGCTCGACTCGGTGCGCCGCGCCATGGACAAGCGCCGGCTGGTCTGCGAGAACCGCCAGCTGCGCGAGCAATATGCGCGCAAGGGGCGCATCGAGTCGCAGCTGCTCGGCGTGTCGCGGGCGATGGAGGCATTGCGCCGCCAGGTGCTCGAGCTGGCCGGCACCGACGTCAACGTGCTGATCCGCGGCGAGACCGGCAGCGGCAAGGAGCAGGTCGCCCGCTGCCTGCACGACTTCAGCCGGCGCGCCGAGCGTGCCTATGTCGCACTGAACTGCGCGGCGATCCCGGAAACCATCTTCGAGAGCGAGCTGTTCGGCCACGAGAGCGGCGCCTTCACCGGCGCCCAGGGCCGGCGCATCGGGCGGATCGAGCATGCCCACGGCGGCACCCTGTTCCTCGACGAGATCGAGAGCATGCCGCTGGCCCAGCAGGTCAAGCTGTTGCGCGTGCTGCAGGAGCGCACGCTGGAGCGCCTGGGCTCGAACCGCAGCATCGAGGTCGACCTGCGGGTGATCAGCGCGGCCAAGCCCGACCTGCTCGAGGAAGTGCGCGCCGGGCGTTTTCGCGAGGACCTGCTCTACCGGCTGAACGTCGCCGAGCTGCATATCCCGCCGCTGCGCGAGCGGCGCGAGGACATCCCGCTGCTGTTCGAGCACTTCGCCCGCCAGGCCGCCGAACGCAACGGCCGCCAGGCGCCAGCGCTGGCGCCGGCCGAACTGGCGCGGCTGCTGGCCCACGACTGGCCGGGCAACGTGCGCGAGCTGATCAACGCCGCCGAGCGCCATGCCCTGGGCCTCGGCGCACCGGTACCGGCGGCTGGCCCGGGCGCGGCCGTGGCGGCCGGCCAGTCGCTGGCCGAGCAGATGGAAGCCTTCGAGGCGCAGTGCCTGCACAACGCCCTGCAGCAGTGCCGCGGCAATATCGGCGAAGTGATGAGCCTGTTGCAGCTGCCGCGCCGCACGCTCAACGAGAAGATGCAGCGCCACGGCCTGAGCCGCGGCGATTACCTGCCGGCCGGCAGCAGCGACAGCTGAGTGCGCCTGCCGCGCCTGGCCTAAGCTGGAGGCATCCCGCCACGGAGAGCCAGCATGCGTGCGATGCAACTGCAACGGATCGGCCAGCCCCTCGAACTGTGTGACCTGCCGCTGCCCGAGCCGGGGCCGGGCGAGGTGCGCATCAGGGTCAGCGCCTGCGGCGTCTGCCGCACCGACCTGCACGTGGTCGATGGCGAGCTGCCGGCGGTGCCGCTGCCGGTCATTCCCGGGCACGAGGTGGTCGGCCGGGTCGATGCGCTGGGGCCGGGGGTGAGCGATCTCGCGCTCGGCCAGCGGGTCGGCGTGCCCTGGCTCGGGCACACCTGCGGGCACTGCAGCCATTGCCAGCATGCCGAGGAGAACCTCTGCGAGGCGCCGCAGTTCACCGGCTACACCCGGCCCGGCGGTTACGCCGAGTACCTGGTGGCCGATGCGCGCTTCACCTTCGCCCTCGGCGAGGACGGCGACGACGTGGCCACTGCGCCGCTGCTCTGCGCCGGGCTGATCGGCTGGCGTTCGCTGGTCAAGGCCGGCGACGGCAAGCGTCTCGGCCTCTACGGCTTCGGCGCGGCGGCGCACATCGTCATGCAGGTGGCGCGCTGGCAGGGCCGCGAGGTCTATGCCTTCAGCCGGCCGGGCGATCTCGCCGCCCAGGCCTTCGCCCGCTCGCTCGGCGCGGTCTGGGCCGGCGATTCGGGCACACCGCCGCCGGTGCTGCTGGACGCGGCGATCATCTACGCGCCGGCCGGCGAACTGGTGCCGATCGCGCTGCGCGCGCTGCGCCGGGGCGGCCGGGTGGTCTGCGCCGGCATCCACATGAGCGACATCCCGAGCTTCCCGTACGACATCCTCTGGCATGAGCGCGAACTGGTCTCGGTGGCCAACCTCACCCGCCGCGACGGCCTGGACTTCTTCGCCGTCGCCGCGCAGGTCGGCATCCGCACCGAGACCCACGCCTACCCGCTGGAGCAGGCCAACCAGGCGCTGGACGACCTGCGCCACGGCCGCTTCCAGGGCGCCGCGGTGCTGGTGCCCTGAACGGCGGCTATTTGGCGAACAGCTGGCCGATGTCCCGGAACGCCTTGAACTCCAGCGCGTTGCCGCAGGGATCGAGGAGGAACATGGTGGCCTGCTCGCCGACCTGGCCGGCGAAACGCACATAGGGCTCGATGACGAAGCGGGTATGCCGCGCGCGCAGGCGCTCGGCCAGGGCCTGCCAGTCGTTCCAGCCGAGCACCACGCCGAAGTGCGGCACCGGTACGTCGTGGCCGTCCACCGGGTTGCTGTGGGCCGCTTCCTGGTGCGGCATCTTCGGCGCTTCGTGGATCACCAGCTGGTGGCCGAAGAAGTCGAAGTCGACCCAGTGCTCGCTGCTGCGGCCTTCGGCGCAGCCGAACACCTCGCCGTAGAAGCGCCGCGCGGCGGCCAGGTCGTGGACGGGAATGGCCAGGTGGAAGGGGGCAAGGGGCATCGCAGGTTCTCCGTTCGCGCAAGGACTGTTCGAGTCTAGTCGCCCTTGGACAACCAGGCCGCGCGCGCTTGCCGGGCGCCAGGCATGAAAAACCCCGCCGGAGCGGGGTTTCTGCAGCGCAATGCGGTCAGGCTCAGAACGCCGGGACCACGGCGCCCTGGTACTTCTCCTCGATGAACTGGCGCACCTCTTCGCTGTGCAGCGCGGCGGCGAGCTTCTGCATGGCCTCGCTGTCCTTGTTGTCCGGACGGGCGACGAGGATGTTCACGTACGGCGAGTCGCTACCCTCGATCACCAGGGCGTCCTGGGTCGGGTTCAGCTTGGCTTCCAGCGCGTAGTTGGTGTTGATCAGCGCCAGATCGACTTGGGTCAGCACGCGCGGCAGGGTCGCGGCTTCCAGTTCGCGCACCTTGATGTGCTTGGGGTTCTCGGCGATGTCCTTCGGCGTGGCGGTGATGCCGGCGCCATCCTTGAGCGTGATCACGCCGGCCTTGGCCAGCAGCAGCAGGGCGCGGCCGCCATTGGTGGCGTCGTTGGGGATCACCACGTTGGCGCCGTCGGGCAGCTCTTCCAGCGACTTGAGCTTGCTCGAATAGGCACCGAACGGCTCGATGTGCACGCCAGCGACGCTGACCAGCTCGGTGCCCTTGCCCTTGTTGAACTCGTCGAGGTACGGCTGGTGCTGGAAGAAGTTGGCGTCCAGGCGCTTCTCGGCGACCTGGATGTTCGGCTGCACGTAGTCGGTGAAGACCTTCACGTTCAGTTCGACGCCCTGCTCGGCCAGCTGCGGCTTGACGAACTCGAGGATCTCGGCGTGTGGCACGGCGGTGGCGGCGACGTTCAGCGTGTCGGCGGCCTGGGCGGAGAAGGCGGCCAGGGTGGCCAGGGCGGCAATCAGTTTCTTCATCGTTCGGTTCCTTGGTGGAGCGGCGTGCGAGGGTTCGCGCGCCCTGGGTTCATTTGCGGGAGAAGTGGGTCACCAGCCGGTCGCCTGCGCTCTGCAGCAGCTGCACCAGCACCAGCAGCAGGACCACGGTGACCACCATGACGTCGGTCTGGAAGCGCTGGTAGCCGAAGCGGATGGCCAGGTCGCCGAGGCCGCCGGCCCCCACCACGCCGGCCATCGCGGTGTAGGACACCAGGGTGATGGCAGTGACGGTGATGGCGGCGATGATGCCCGGCCGGGCCTCGGGCAGCAATGCGCTGAAGATGATCTGCCGGGTGGTGGCGCCCATCGCCTGGGTGGCCTCGATGATGCCGCGGTCGACCTCGCGCAGCGCGGTCTCCACCAGCCGCGCGAAGAACGGCGCGGCGCCCACCACCAGCGGGGGGATGGCCCCGGCCACGCCGAGCGAGGTGCCGGTCAGCAGCACGGTGAAGGGAATCATCACGATCAAGAGGATGATGAACGGCAGCGAGCGCAGCACGTTGACCACGAAGGCGAGTGCCGCATACAACGGGCGGTTCTCGAACAACTGGCGCGGGCCGCTGAGAAACAGCAGCACGCCCAGCGGCAGGCCGAGCAGGATGGTGAACAGCAGCGAGCCGCCGAGCATCAGCAGGGTGTCGAGGGTGGCCAGCCAGATCTCGTACCAGTCGACGTTGGCGAACAGGGAACCGAACAGGGCGTCCATCAGCGCAGTACCTCCACGTGTACGTCGGCGCGGTCGAAGCGCGCCAGCGCGGCCTCCAGGTCGCCGCCGGTCAGGGCCAGGGTCAGCTGGCCGTAGGGCGTGTCCTTGATGCGATCGATGCGCCCGGAGAGGATCGAGAAGTCCACCCCGGTCTCACGCGCCACCGTGCCCAGCAGCGGCTGGTAGGTGCCCTCGCCCTGGAAGGTCAGGCGCAGGATGCGCCCCGGCACATGGGCGAAGTCCTCGTGCATCTCGCCCTCGTCCAGCGCCTCGTCCTCCAGCACGAAGCGCTGGGTGGTCGGGTGCTTGGGGTGCAGGAACACCTCGGTGACCGGACCCTGCTCGACGATGGCGCCGCCGTCCATCACCGCCACGCGGTCGCAGACGCGGCGGATCACGTCCATCTCGTGGGTGATCAGCACGATGGTCAGCCTGAGCTCGCGGTTGATCTCGGCCAAGAGCTGCAGCACCGAGGCGGTGGTCTGCGGGTCCAGCGCGCTGGTCGCCTCGTCGCAGAGCAGGATGCCCGGCTCGGTGGCCAGTGCGCGGGCGATGCCGACACGCTGCTTCTGTCCGCCGGAGAGCTGCGCCGGGTACTTGCGCGCGTGGTCCCTGAGGCCGACGCGGTCGAGCAGGCGGGCAACACGGGCGTCGATCTCGCCACGCGACAGCTGGCCGGCCAGGCGCAGCGGCATGGCGACGTTGTCGGCCACCGTCTTGGACATCAGCAGGTTGAAGTGCTGGAAGATCATCCCGACGCGCTGGCGGAAGCGCCGCAGGCCGTCGGCATCCAGCGCGGTGACGTCCTCGCCGTCGACCAGGATGCGCCCGCCGGAGGGTTCCTCGAGGCGATTGATCAGACGCAGCAGCGTGCTCTTGCCGGCGCCGGAATGGCCGATCAGGCCGAACACCTCGCCGGCTGCGATGCGCAGGTCGGTCGGCTGCAGCGCCGGCACGTCGCGGCCGGCTACCCGATAGGTTTTGTGGACTTGCTGGAATTCGATCACGGGCGAACCTTGTGGGTGCGGACGTTCCGGGCCGGGGTGGCCGGCGAAAGGCCGGCATTCTAGCGCATCTGGCGGTTTGGCTCAGCCGAGGCGGCGCGTCCATAGACAATGCCTATCGGGCCGATCGGCAAAGCAAATTGACGCAGCCGCGACCTTTCCGGGCATGCGGTGGGTCAGTTATCCAGGCACCGTGAAAACGAGCCCCGTGGCGGGCTCGCACGGTTTCGGCAAAACCCCATCGACCGAGGCCCCAAGATGACCGAGAAGACCCCGCAACAGAGCGAGCTGGCCGGCACCGATACCGTCGACCGCGGCAACCGCAACGCCAAGCTCGACCAGCTGGAAGCCTTTCGCTCGGATGCGACCGGTGCGCCGTTGCGCACCAACCAGGGCGTGAAGATCGCCGACAACCAGAACACCCTCAAGGCCGGTGGCCGCGGGCCCTCGCTGCTCGAAGACTTCATCATGCGCGAGAAGCTCACCCACTTCGATCACGAGCGCATCCCCGAGCGCATCGTGCACGCGCGCGGCGCCGCGGCGCATGGCGTGTTCGTCAGCTACGCCGACCACAGCCAGCTGACCAAGGCCTCGTTCCTCTCGGCGAAGGGCAAGGAGACTCCGGTATTCGTGCGCTTCTCCACCGTGCAGGGCTCGCGCGGCTCGGCCGACACCGTGCGCGACGTGCGTGGCTTCGCCACCAAGTTCTACACCGACGAGGGCAACTTCGACCTGGTCGGCAACAACATGCCGGTGTTCTTCATCCAGGACGCGATCAAGTTTCCGGACTTCGTCCATGCGGTCAAACCCGAGCCGCACAACGAGATCCCGCAGGCGCAATCGGCCCACGACAGCTTCTGGGATTTCGTTTCACTGACGCCTGAGTCCGCGCACATGGTGCTCTGGACCATGTCCGACCGCGCCCTGCCGCGCAGCTACCGGGCGATGGAAGGCTTCGGCGTGCACACCTTCCGCCTGATCAATGCCGAGGGCGTCAGCCGCTTCGTCAAATTCCACTGGAAGCCGGTGGCCGGCGCCTTCTCGCTGGTCTGGGACGAGACGCTGAAGATCGCCGGCAAGGACCCGGACTTCAACCGCCGCGACATGTGGGAGTCCATCGAGATGGGCGACTACTTCGAATGGGAGCTGGGCGTGCAGGTGGTGGAAGAGGCCGATGAACACAAGTTCGACTTCGACCTGCTCGACCCGACCAAGATCATCCCCGAGGAGCTGGTGCCGGTGCAGAAGCTCGGCAAGATGACCCTCAATCGCAACCCGGACAACTTCTTCGCCGAGACCGAGCAGGCCGCCTTCCACATCGGCCATATCGTGCCGGGCATCGACTTCACTAATGATCCGCTGCTGCAGGGCCGGCTGTTCTCCTACACCGATACCCAGCTGCTGCGTCTCGGTGGGCCGAACTTCCACGAGATCCCGATCAACCGTCCGCTGTGTCCGTTCCACAACAACCAGCGCGACGCCTTCCATCGCCAGACGATCCACAAGGGTCGCGCCAACTACGAGCCCAACTCGATCGACAGCGGCTGGCCCAAGGAAACCCCGCCGGCAGCCCAGGGCGGCGGCTTCGAGAGCTATCCCGAGCGGGTCGAGGGCCACAAGATCCGCAACCGCAGCGAATCCTTCGGCGACCACTTCTCCCAGGCCACGCTGTTCTGGAACAGCATGAGCGCGCCGGAGAAGGAGCACATCATCGGCGCCTATACCTTCGAGCTGGGCAAGGTCGAGCGGGTGTTCATCCGCGAGCGTCAGGTCAACGAGATCCTCGCCAACATCGACCTGGAGCTGGCCCGCCGCGTGGCCGAGAACCTCGGCCTGCCGGCACCCGCTGCGCCGACCGTAGCGGCGAAGGTGCCGACGCCGCAGAGTTCGCCGGCCCTGAGTTTGATGAACCACGTACCGGGCAATATCAAGTCGCGCAAGGTGGCGATCCTGGTGGCCAACGGCGTCGACGGTGCGGCGATCGATGCATTCAAGGCCAGGCTGGCCGAGCAGGGCGCGCTGGCCAAGCTTATCGGCCCGTCGCCGGCTCCGGTTAAGACGGCGGACGGCAAGATGCTACCGGTCGACGCCGCGATGGACGGCATGCCCTCGGTGATGTTCGACGCCGTGTTCGTCCCCGGCGGTGCCGATGCGGCGGCGGCCATGGCCAAGTCCGGCGAAGCCAAGCACTACCTGCTGGAGGCCTACAAGCACCTGAAACCCATCGTGGTGCTCGGTGCGGCACGGTCGCTGCTGGCATCGCTGAACCTCACTGCCGACAGCGGGTTGCTGGAGGGTGATGACGTCGATGCGGTATTCGGCCACTTCGCCCAGGCGCTCGGCCAGCATCGGGTGTGGGCGCGTGAGGCCGCGGCGGCGGCGATCCCGGCGTAGAGGGTGAGCGTAGGGTGGATGGCCGCAGCCATCCACGCGGATGAGGTGCCTGGCCCGGCGCGATGCGCAACCAGGCAGTGGCGCGTGGAAAATCGCTTCGCGAGTTTTCCACCCTACGCAAGCTCCGCTACGGACAGGACCGTAGGGTGGATGGCCGAAGCCATCCACGCCGGGCGCTTCGTCAGCTGCCCGGCAGCTCGCGCCAGTGCAGGAACAGCCGCAGGTCGAACTCGATCTGCCCGTAGCCGGGCAGCATGTGTTCGCAGAGCTTGTAGAACGCACGGTTGTGCTCGCTCTCGCGCAGGTGGGCGAGCTCGTGCACCACGATCATCTTGAGAAACTCCGGCGCCGCCTCGCGGAACAGTGCGGCGACGCGGATCTCCTTCTTTGCCTTGAGCTTGCCGCCCTGCACCCGCGACACCGCGGTATGCAGGCCCAGCGCCCGATGGGTCAGGTCCAGTCGATTGTCGTAGAGCACCTTGTCGATCGGCGGCGCGCTTTTCAGGTACTCCTGCTTGAGCTGCTGCACGTAGCCGTACAGGGCCTTGTCGCTCTGCACCTCATGTCGCGCGGGGTAACGCCGCGCGAGGTAGTCGCCCAGGCGCTGCTCGGCGATCAGCTGGCGCACCTGCGCCAGCAGCGGCTCGGGGTAGCCGCGCAGGTATTGGAGATCGGTCATGGCTCAGGCCCTGCGCGGCCAGGCGAAGCTGAGCAGGAACAGCGCGGCGGCGCTGACCACGATGGACGGGCCGGCCGGGGTGTCCTCGTACCAGGAGAGCGTCAGCCCCAGGCACACGGCGACGATACCCAGGATGCTCGCGCCCAGCGCCATCTGCTCCGGCGTGCGCGCATGGCGCTGGGCGGCGGCGGCGGGGATGATCAGCAGCGAGGTGATCAGCAGCACGCCGACGATCTTCATCGCCACCGCGATCACCACCGCGATCAGCAGCATCAGCGCCAGGCGGATCGCCGCTACCGGCAGGCCTTCGACGCGGGCCAGCTCCTCGTGCACGGTGATCGCCAGCAGCGGCCGCCACAGCGGGACCAGGATCAGCAGTACCAGCGCGCTGCCGCCGATGATCCAGGCCAGGTCCACCGGCCCGACCGCGAGCAGGTCGCCGAACAGGTAGCCCATCAGGTCGACGCGCACGTCCTTCATGAAGCTCAGCGAGACCAGGCCGAGCGACAGCGTGCTGTGCGCGAGGATGCCGAGCAGGGTGTCGGAGGCCAGCGGCTGGCGCTGCTGCAGGGTCACCAGCAGCAGGGCGAGCAGCACGCAGCCGACCGCCACCGCCAGGGTCAGGTTGACGTCCAGCATCAGCCCGAGGGCGACGCCGAACAGCGCGGCGTGGGACAGGGTGTCGCCGAAGTAGGCCATGCGCCGCCAGACCACGAAGGAGCCGAGCGGGCCGGCGACCAGCGCCAGGGCCAGGCCGGCGAGCAGGGCGTTGAGCAGGAAATCGGGCATGCTAGGGCCTATTGATGATGCTTTGGCGCGAGCCGCGTTGCCGCGTCAAATGGTGCCAGGCAAGGCGCGGGACGCAGGCAATGGTCGCTCCCTTGGCAAGTCCCGCAACGCCGCATGACACCATTTGACGCGCAACCCGAAGGGCCGGGCCAGTTTTAGCGCGGTGCTGCGTTATTCGTCGTTTATTTGGAATAACCAAACTTCTCTCCTCACGCCTTGCCCCGCGCTAGAACTGGATCCGGCGTGGCCGTGACAAAGCATCAATAGGCCCTACTAGTGCTTGCAGTTCGGGCCGTGGACGTGGGGCTTGACCACGCTGCCGTGCAGGTCGTGGCGGTGGTCGTGCTGGTGGTGGTAGATCGCCAGGCTGCGCGCATCCTGGCCGAACAGCTCGATGAAGGCCGGGTCGGCGCTGACCTGCTCCGGGTGCCCAGAGCAGCAGACGTGGCGGTTCAGGCAGACCACCTGGTCGGTGGCGCTCATCACCAGGTGCAGGTCGTGGGAAACCATCAGCACGCCGCAGCCGTAGCGCTCGCGCAGGCGACCGATCAGGCGGTACAGCTCGGCCTGGCCGGCGACGTCGACGCCCTGCACCGGCTCGTCGAGCACCAGCAGCTCCGGTTCGCGCAGCAGGGCGCGGGCGAGCAGCACGCGCTGTAACTCGCCGCCGGAAATCTTCTGCAGCGGGCTGTCGATCACCTGGGCCGCGCCGACCTCGCCGAGGGCGGCCAGCGCACGGGTGCGGTCGACCCCCGGCACCAGGCGCAGGAAGCGCAGCACCGACAGCGGCAGGGTGGCATCGACATGCAGCTTTTGCGGCATGTAGCCCAGGCGCAGGCCGGGCTTGCGCCAGACCTCGCCGCGCCCGGCCTTGAGCAGGCCGAGGACGATGCGCACCAGGGTGGTCTTGCCGGCGCCGTTGGGGCCGATCAGGGTGACGATCTCGCCGCGGTGTACCTGCAGGTCGGCGCCTTCGAGCACCGGCTTGCCGGCGAAGCCGAGGTGGATGTCCTGCAGGCGGATCAGGCACTCGCTCATGCCGCGCTCCGGCAGGGCGCGCAGAGGCCGACCACCTCGACGGTCTGCGCTTCGACGCTGAACGCCACGGTGGCCGCCGCGGCCTCGATGGCCTGGGCGATGGAGGGCTGCTCCAGCTCGATGGCGGTGTGGCACTGGCGGCAGATGAGGAACTGGCCCTGGTGCGGGTGTTCCGGGTGGCTGCAGCCGATGAAGGCGTTGAGCGAGGCGATGCGGTGGACCAGGCCGTTCTCCAGCAGGAAATCCAGCGCGCGATACACCGTCGGCGGCGCGGCGCGGCGGCCGTCCTGCTCGCTCAGCGCGGCGAGGATGTCATAGGCACCCAGCGGCCGGTGGCTCTGCCAGACCAGCTCCAGCACGCGCTTGCGCAGGGCGGTCAGGCGCACGCCCTGGCGCTGGCAGAGGTGGTCGGCCTCGGCCAGGGCGCTGCTGACACAGCGGGCATGGTCGTGTGGAGTGCAGGCCAGTGGGGTCTTGGACATGGCGGCGACTTGAGGGCAAGGAGACGTTATTATGTACCAATTCATTCCTCCGAGTATTGCCCGTGAAAGCTCTTTTTTCGCTGTCCCTGATGGTCGGCGCCCTGCTGTCGACCGCCGCCCAGGCCGAGGTCCGGCTGCTCACCAGCATCCAGCCCCTGCAACTGATCGCCGCCGCGGTGCAGGACGGCGTCGGCGAGCCCGACGTGCTGCTGCCATCCGGAGCCTCGGCGCACCGCTATGCGCTGCGCCCCTCCGATGTGCAACGCATCCGCAAGGCCGAGCTGTTCTACTGGGTCGGCCCGGACCTGGAAACCTTCCTGCCGCGCGTGCTAGAAGGGCGCGACGGCCCGGTGGTGGCGCTGCAGGAGCTGCCGGGGCTGAGCCTGCGCCACTTCGGCGATGCGCACGGCCACGAGACCGAGGCGCATGACGAGCACCACGACGAGCACGACGAGCACGACGAGCATATGGACGAGGTGGCGCTGGACGAGCACGATCATGACCACCGTCCCGGCCGCCTCGATGCCCACCTCTGGCTGCTGCCGGCCAATGCCCGGGTGATCGCCCAGCGGATGGCCGCCGACCTGGTTGCGCGCGATGCCGGCAACGCCGAGCGCTACCGCGCCAACCTGGCGGCCTTCGAGCGGCGTCTGCAGGCGCTGGACGCGCAGCTGCAGGCGCGCATGGCGAAGGTCGCCGACCGGCCGTTCTTCGTCTTCCACGAAGCCTACGACTACTTCGAGGCGGCCTATGGCCTGCGCCATGCCGGCGTCTTCGCCATCGGCGGCGAGACCCAGCCCGGCGCGCGGCACGTGGCGGCGATGCGCGAGCGACTGGAACGGGCCGGGCCGAGCTGCGTGTTCAGCGAGCCGCCGCTGCGCCCGCGCCTGGCCGAGACCCTCACCGACGGCTTGCCGGCCCGGCTGGCGGAACTCGACGTGATGGGCGCCGGACTCTCCGGCCCGCAGGGCTACGAGCAGCTGCTGCAGCGCCTGGCCGACAACCTGGCCGGCTGCCTGGAGTCGCTGCCGGCGCAGTGAGTGCCCCCGCAGCGTTGTACCCGGGCCGCACGCCCCGGCCGCAACGCGCGGGCAAGCGGTGGAAAAGACTGCGCCGTTTTCCACCCGACGTTGGGTAGGGTGGAAAACTCGCAGAGCGATTTTCCACCGATAAGCGCTCGGGCCGGCGCGAATACGGCTTGTTGCCAGGTGCGAGTACTTCGCTAGATCCCGGTTTGCGAACCGGCCGGCCTGGCGAGTTCGCGGCCGACCGCCAGGCCTTCGCGCACCGCCTGCAGCGCCGCCTGGTAATAGGCCTGGCCGGCCGCCGAGCGGGCGAACTCCAGGTACTGCTCCAGCTCGGCGTCGGACAGCTCGCGGTAGATGTACAGCAGGGTATTGTCCAGATCGCCCTCGATCTGCTGGCGCAGCCGCTCGCGCTGGCTGTTCAGCAGGCTTTGCGCCTGGCCGTTGGCGAGGATGCCCGGGAGCATCTGGCTCAGGCTGTCGGCCGCCACGCCGGCCAGCGCCAGGCTGACCTCGGCACCGGCTTCGCCCGCCGGGATCGCCTGCGCCAGGTGGCGGATCAGCAGCTGGCGGTTGCTCCCCGCCTGCATCCGCGGCAGGCCATTGGCATGCCGTGCCAGCTGCTCGCGGCGCCCGGTCAGCACCTCGGCGGCGACGATCTTGCGCCCCAGCTCGGACTGGAAGAACGCCAGCGCCGGCCGCGGCTCGGCGAGCCCCGCGCGCAGGGCCTGCTGGGCGCGGGCATCCACCGCGTCGGCGGCGAAGCGGCGGTTGCTGTTGTCGACCAGTGCCTGGAAGACCGCCGTGGGCAGGGTGTCCTTGTAGCGCTGCTGCACCGCGGTCAGCGCGTCGCTGAAGTTGGCGCGCTGGTCGGGCCAGCCGGCGGTTTCGTAGAGCTCTTGGTAGACGTCGGCGCGGCTGGCCAGGCTGACGGCCAGTAGGGCGAAGGCAAGTAGGGCGCGCATGGGAACTCCTGTCGGCAAACGGCTATTTTCCAGTGCCGCGGCGCTGGCTGTCGAGGCATGCTCGGCCGATGGCGGCGGCGGGCGACATGTCGCAGCGCCGTCCGGCATCGGGGCATTCCCTTGTCGCGGCGGCCGGCGCAGAATGCGCCGTCGGACGCATGGTCTTGCGTCCAGTCCTCAACCATCTTGAATGTCAGCCGGGCGCATCGTTCCAGACGCGCGCCGACCAGGCCGTCGTGGCCGCCTGACCGGAGCCGTGAAACGTGGATTTCTCCAGCATCATCGATGACCTGGCCGAGCGCGGCTGGTCGCTTGAGCCCGCCTTTCTCCCGGGCGATGACGTCCGGCTGCTGGCGCAGGAGTGCCGTCGCCGCGAGGCGGCCGGCGCGCTGGTGCCCGCCGCGGTCGGGCGAGGCGATGCCCAGGCGGTGCACGAGGGCATCCGTGGCGATCACATCCTCTGGCTCGAGGCGGGGCAGTCGCCGGCCAGCGACCTCTACCTGCAGCTGATGGACGGCCTGCGCCAGCAGCTCAATCGCGAGCTCTACCTCGGCCTCGAGGAGTTCGAGTGCCACTTCGCCGTCTACCCGCCGGGCGCCTTCTACAAGACCCACCTGGATCGCTTCCGCGACGACGACAGCCGCTGCGTGACCGCGGTGTTCTACCTCAACCCCGACTGGCAGCCGGACCATGGTGGGGCGCTGCGCATGTACCTGGGTGACGGCCGGAGCCAGGACATCGCCCCGCAGGCCGGCACCCTGGTGGTGTTCATGTCCGGCGACTTCCCCCACGAGGTGCTGCCCACCACGGTGGACCGCCTGTCGGTCACCGGCTGGTTCCGCCGCCGCGCGGTGCTGCCGCTGTCGGCCTGAGCCACGGGGCGCGTGGAAAATCGCCTGGCAGATAGAAAGAAGCCCGGCACTGGGCCGGGCTGAAAGGGAAGGCGGTTGCGGCGCGGGCTACATGCCGAGCAGTTCCGGCAGTGCCAGGGAGATCGACGGCACGTAGGTGATCACGATCAGGAAGCTCAGCATCAGTGCCAGCCACGGCAGCACGGCGCGGATCACCTGGGTCACCGGCATGCCGGTCACCGCCGAGGCGACGAACAGGTTCAGCCCCACCGGCGGGGTGATCAGGCCGATCTCCATGTTCACCACCATGATGATGCCCAGGTGGATCGGGTCGATGCCCAGCTGGATGGCGATCGGGAAGAGGATCGGCGCGAGGATCAGGATGATCGCCGAGGGCTCCATGAAGGCGCCGGCGACCAGCAGCACGATGTTCACCACCAAGAGGAACATCCACGGCTGCAGGCCGGCCTCGATCACCCAGGCGGTGATCGCCTGCGGGATCTGCTCGGTGGTCAGCACGTGGGCGAAGAGCATGGCGTTGGCGATGATGAACATCAGCATGATCGACAGCTTGCCCGATTCCAGCAGCACCTTCGGGCAATCGCGCAGCTTGAGGTCCTTGTAGACGAACAGTGCGACGAACGCCGAGTACACCGCCGCCACGGCGGCGGCCTCGGTCGGCGTGAACATGCCCGAGTAGATGCCGCCGAGGATGATCACCATCAGCAGCAGGCCCCAGACCGCCTTGCGGGCGGCCGACAGCCACTCGCGGAAGCTCGCCCGCGGCAGCGCCGGCAGGTTCTTCTTCACCGCGATCAGGTAGATCGCCGCCATCAGCGCGCCGCCGAGCAGGATGCCCGGTACCACGCCGGCCATGAACAGCTTGCCGACCGAGGTCTCGGTGGCGGCGGCGTAGACCACCATCACCACCGACGGCGGGATCAGGATGCCCAGGGTACCGGCGTTGCAGACGATGCCGGCGCCGAAGGCCTGCGGGTAGCCGGAGCGCACCATGCCGGCGATGGCGATGGAGCCGACCGCGGCGACAGTGGCCGGCGAGGAGCCGGACAGCGCGGCGAACAGCATGCAGGCCAGCACCGCGCCGATCGCAAGGCCGCCGCGGATGTGGCCGACGCAGGCGTTGGCGAAGTCGATCAGCCGGCGGGCCACGCCGCCGGTGGTCATGAAGGCGCCGGCCAGGAGGAAGAACGGGATCGCCAGCAGGGTGTAGTGCTCGCTGGTCTCGAACAGCTTGATCGCCAGCGAGCGCACCGAGTCCTGGCTGAAGATCATGATGGTCAGCGAGCCGGCCAGGCCGAGCGACACGGCGATCGGCACGCCGATCAGCATCAGCGCGAAGAGCACCGCGAAGAGAAACAGGATGGTCATGGCTTGTGCTCCTCGTGCTCGGTCAGTTTGGTCGCCTCGGCGGCCTCGTCAGCCAGGCCGAGCCCGATCTGCTGGCCGCGCAGCAGGCGCACGAAGATCTCGCCGAAGCGGATGAACACCATGGCAAAGCCCAGCGGCACGATCAGGCCGATATGCCACTGCTTGACGCCGACGTGGCCGAGGTCCTCGGCGCCGATGTTGGCGATGAACAGGGTCTGGATCCATTCGAAGCTGGCGACGGTCAGCAGGCCGGCGTAGCCCAGGCAGAACAGGCAGGCGATGATCGCGATGACACGCTGCACACCGGCTGGGGCGAGCTTGACCAGCGCATCGACGCCGATGTGGCCGGCGGTGCGCACGCCATAGGCCAGGCCGAAGAAGATCAGCCAGGCGAACAGCGCCTTGGTCAGCGCGGTGCTCCAGGTCATCGCCTGGGCCAGGCCGATGACGAAGTCGCCGATGGCGTAGAAGAAGTCCTCGGCGGCCGGGAAGCGCTCGGCCAGGCTGTAGAACACGGTGTACAGGTTGTTGAGGATGACGTAGACGAACGTCACCAGTGTCATGGCGGCCAGCAGAAAGGCGATGAAGCCTTCCTCGAAATGGTCCCAGACGCGCCGCAGGGCGTTCATGGATGGCATCTCCCGAATGGACTGCTAGATGAACGGGGCTGCACGGAACGTGCGCCGTAAGCCAGCCAGGTGGCTGGTATGACAGAGCAATGAAAAAACTCTTGTTATGGCCAGTGAAGTGGCGTGGCCCGGGATCGCCGGGGTTCGTTGCCGCACGCCTTGGGGTGGTGGCGTGGTCTTCGCTAGCGGATTTGTTTTTTCACTGATCTGTCTGTATCGCTCAAGAGTAGAAGGGGCAGGTTGTGCCCGCCCCTTCGCAAGGCTTACTCGGCCTTGTTCGAGGCTTCGGCGGCCTTGATCAGGTCGGCGCCGATTTCGCCTTCGAATTTCTTCCACACCGGCTGCATCGCCTCACGCCACTTGGCGCGCTCTTCCGGGCTCAGCTCGAGGATCTTGGTGGTGCCGGCGGCGAGGATGTCCTGCTTGGCCTTCTGGTTCAGCGCGTCGGCCTGCTTGTTCACCTCGACGGTCACTTCGTTCAGGATGCTTTCCAGCTCGCCACGCACGTCACCCGGCAGGCCGTTCCAGAACTTGGTGTTGGTGATGACCATGTAGTCCAGCAGACCGTGGTCGGACTCGGTGATGTGCTTCTGCACTTCGTGCATCTTCTGCGAGTAGATGTTCGAGTAGGGGTTCTCGGCACCGTTGACCACGCCGGTCTGCAGGCCCTGGTAGACCTCGGCGAAGCTCATCTTGCGCGGGTTGGCGCGCAGCGCCTTGAACTGCTCGTCGAGTACCGCCGAAGCCTGTACGCGGAACTTCAGGCCGCGGGCGTCCTTCGGCTCGCGCAGTTCCTTGTTGGCCGACAGCTGCTTCATGCCGTTGTGCCAGTAGCCCAGGCCGGTGATGTTCTTGTCTTCCATCGAGCGCAGCAGCTTCTGGCCGGCCTCGCCCTTCTGGAAGCGGTCCACCGCCTCGATGTTGTCGAACAGGAACGGCAGGTCGAAGACCTGGACACCCTTGGAGTAATGCTCGAACTTGGCCAGCGACGGGGCGATCAGCTGCACGTCGCCCAGCAGCAGGGCTTCCATTTCCTTGCCATCACCGAACAGCGAGGAGTTCGGGTAGACCTGAACCTCGACCTTGCCCGGCAGGCGCTCTTCCACCATTTTCTTGAACATCAGGGCGCCCTGGCCTTTCGGCGTGTTCTCGGCGACCACATGGGAGAACTTGATGACGATCGGGTCGGCCGCGTGGGCCAGGCCGGCGATGCCGAGCGACAGGGCGCAGGCCAGCGCCTTGGCAGTCAGTTTGAGCATGGGTTCTTTCCTCTTGTTGTGAAGAGCCGCTTCTTACGGCTCGGCGATGAACCGGGCAGACGGGCTGCGCGGGTTCGGCGGTTTGATGGAGCAATGCCTGTGCCAGATCGGCCGCGGTCGGCAAGAGCCCGCCCGTTGTACCAGTCGAGACCGCAAAATTGAATGGCAAAAGGCCAGGAAAGCCGTCTGGATCGCACCTTTCAGCCATGCTGCTTGCCAGTGCGACAGGCATCGGCCCGGTTCAGGCTAGCAGCCGGGGGTGACAGTGGCGTGGCGGAAATCCGCCATTTCAGTCGTTTTCCTCGGGCGGGGTTCCGCCACCGTCTGCGAAAACCAGGCCGTGCTTGCGCAGCTTGTCGTGCAGGGTCTTGCGCGGAATGCCCAGCGCCTCGGCGGCGCTGCGCAGCGAGCTGTGCGGACGTGCCAGCTCGGCGGCGATCAGCGCGCGCTCGAAGGCTTCGACCTGCTCGGGCAGGCTGGCGCCGCCCTGTGGCTCGGCCGGCGGGCTGTCCAGGCCCAGGCCCAGGCCGAGGGCGAAGCGCTCGGCGGTGTTCTGCAGCTCGCGCACGTTGCCCGGCCAGGCGTGGCGCAGCAGCTGGGCGCGTTGCTCGGCCGAGAGCGCGCGCGGCGCCAGGCCGTGGCGCTCGCCGGCGGTTTCGGCGAACTGCTGGAATAGCAGCAGGATGTCCTCGCTGCGCTCGCGCAGCGCCGGGATGCGCAGCGGCGCGACGTTCAGCCGGTAGTAGAGGTCGGCGCGGAAGCGGCCCTGGTCGGCGGCCTGGCGCAGGTCTTCCTTGGTCGCGGCGATCACCCGGATGTCCAGGCGGATCAGCTGGTTGCCGCCCAGGCGCTCGACCACCCGTTCCTGCAGCAGGCGCAGCAGCTTGACCTGCACATCGAGGCTCATGCTCTCGATCTCGTCGAGGAACAGGGTGCCGCCATTGGCGAACTCGAACTTGCCGATGCGGCGCTTCTGCGCGCCGGTGAAGGCGCCCGGCTCGTGGCCGAACAGTTCGCTCTCGACCACCGATTCGGCCAGCGCGCCGGCGTTGATCGCGACGAAGGGGCCGTCGCGCCGCGCCGAGAGGTCGTGCAGCGCACGCGCCACCACTTCCTTGCCGGCGCCGGTCTCGCCGAGGATCAGCACGTCGGCCGAGGTGCCGGCCAGCGCGCCGATCTGCTCGCGCAGGCGGGCCGTGGCCGGCGACTGGCCGAGCAGGCGGCCGGCCAGCTGCTGGCGGTCGGCCAGGGCCAGGCGCAGGCTGCGGTTGTCCAGCACCAGGCGGCGCAGGGCCAGGGCGCGGCGCACCGAGTCGAGCAGCGCCTCGCTGGGGAAGGGCTTCTCGAGGAAGTCATAGGCGCCGGCGCGCATCGCCTGCACGGCGAGCTGCACGTCGCCGTGGCCGGTGATCAGCAGCACCGGCAGGTCGGCGTCGCGGCCCTGCAGGTTGGCCAGCAGCTGCAGGCCGTCGATGCCCGGCATGCGGATGTCGCTGACCACCACGCCGTGCCAGTCGGCCGGCAGGCGCGCCTCCAGGGTGCGTGCGTCCTCCAGGCAGACGACCTTGAGCCCGGCGAGGTCGAGGGTCTGGCTCAGCGCCTTGCGCAGGTGCGGGTCGTCGTCGATCAGCACCACCTGGGTCCCGTCGTCGATGCGGTTGTCGCTCATTGCAGGTAGTCCTCGCTGGGGAAGGCGCTGCCGGGCTCGGCCGAGCGCAGGTGCAGTTCGATCAGCGCGCCGCCTTCGTCGCTGTTGCCCATGCGCAGCTCGCCGCCGAGGGCGCGCACCAGCGTATCGCAGATGGCCAGGCCCAGGCCCAGGCCCTGGGTGCTGGTCTTGGTGGTGAAGAACGGCTCGCGCGCGCGGCGCAGGGCTTCGTCGGAGA
Source organism: Pseudomonas oligotrophica (assembly GCF_021726475.1). Classification (GTDB taxonomy): domain Bacteria; phylum Pseudomonadota; class Gammaproteobacteria; order Pseudomonadales; family Pseudomonadaceae; genus Stutzerimonas; species Stutzerimonas oligotrophica. The sequence goes on along the minus strand of NZ_JAKJRU010000001.1, from coordinate 77,864 downwards.
AGCCCGGGCCGTTGTCGCGCAGGCTCAGCAACACGCCGTCGGCGCGCTGCTCGGCGCGCAGCCAGATGCGCCGCGTCGGCGGCCGCTCGGCGAGGGCGTCGAGGGCGTTGGCCAACAGGTTGGCGAGGATCTGCCGCAGCCGCGTCTCGCCGGCCTGCACCCACAGCGTGGCCTCGGGCAGGTCGCGCACCAGCTCCACGCCCATCGCCTGGCGGCGCTTGGCGACCAGCGCCAGGGCGTCGTCCAGCGCCGGCTGCAGGGCGACGCGCTCGGGCGCATGCTGGTCGCGGCGGGCGAAGGCGCGCAGGTGGGCGATGATCGAGGCCATGCGCGCGGTCAGCTCGCTGATCAGCTTGAGGTTGTCGCGCGCCTCGCCGACGCGCTGATGGTCGAGCAGCACGCCGGCGTTGTCGGCATAGCTGCGGATCGCCGCCAGCGGCTGGTTCAGCTCGTGGCTGATGCTGGCGCTCATGGTGCCGAGGGCCGACAGCTTGCCGGCCTGCAGCAGCTCGTCCTGGGCGCGGACCAGCTCCTGCTGGGCCTGCTCGCGCTCGAGCACCTCGACCTTCAGGCGGTTGTTCAGCGCTTCCAGGTCGCGGGTGCGCTCCTGCACGCGCAGTTCCAGTTCGTGGCGCGCCTGGGCGTCGAGCGCCAGGCGGTCGACGAAGTGCCGGCGCCGCTGCATCAGCAGACCGACCAGCAGCAGCAGGGCGGCCAGGGTCGCGGCGCCGATCGCCACCGCTGTGCGCATCGGCCGCTCGACCAGGCTGATCGGCGCGAGGATGCGCACCGTCCAGCCGGTCTCCTTCAGCTCGCGGCTCTGGATCAGCCAGGCGTCGATGTCCAGCGTCAGGTCGGCGGGCGCGAGCGTGGGGTAGGGCCGGTCGAAGGCGATCTGTTCGCGCTCGTCGAGGGTCAGCGCGCGGCTGGCGCGAAAGCGCCAGGCCGGCTCCGAGGTGAGGATCACCACGCCGAAGTTGTCGGTCACCAGCAGGCGCTCGGGCGTCTTGCCCCAGAGCGTCTCGGTGTGGTCCAGGTCGACCTTGACCACCAGCACGCCGAGGATCCGCTCGCCGTCGCGCACCGCCGCGCCGAAGTAGTAGCCGCGCTTGCCGGAAGTGTTGCCCAGGCCGTAGAAACGCCCCAACCGGCCTTCCATGGCCTGGCGGAAGTACGGGCGGAAGGCGAAGTTGCGGCCGACGAAGCTGTCCTCGGCATCCCAGTTGGAGGCCGCCAGCGTGGTGCCGCGGGTGTCCATCAGGTAGATCACGTCGGCGCCGGTGCGCTGCTGCAACTGCCGCAGCAGGCGATTGGCCCGGTCGCGGAGCTGCGGGACCTCGCTCTGCTCGAGCGCCGCGCGCAGCCCGGGCAGGTCGCCGAGGATGCGCGGCAGCACCTCGTAGCGGTTCAGCGTGCCCAGCAGGTTGGCGACGTAGAGGTCGAGGGTCTGGCGGTTCTGCTCGGTCAGCTCGTTGCGGTAATAGCGCTCGGCCAACTGCTGCAGCGGCCAAAGCAGCGGGGTGAGCAGCAGTGCCAGCAGCACGAGGCTGCGCCAGCGCGGGCGACGGAGTGTGGAGGTCGAAGTCATGCAGGGGCAGCCTGGGGATCGGCTGCATTATGCACCGTCGCGGGCGCCGCGTTCAGTTTCGCCGCGGCGCCGCTCAGGCTGGATGCGGCTGCGCAGCGAGCTGTTCGGCCGGATGACCCTGTGGCTGCGCCAGGCACTGCGCCAGGGCGACCTGCCAGTGCGGCAGGGCCACGCCCCAGTGGCTGTGCAGGCGGCTGCAGTCGAGCCGCGAGTTGAGCGGCCGCTGGGCGGCGGTCGGGTAGTCCCTGGACAGGATCGGCAGGACCCGGGCCCTGAGCCGGCCCTGGCGGCGCAGGTGTTCGGCGATCTCGCAGGCAAAGCCATACCAGGAGGTCTCGCCGCCGGCGGCGAGGTGGTAGAGCCCGTCCATCCCGGCCTCGCCGGCACGCCAGCGGCGCACCATCGCGCCGGTCGCCATGGCGATGCCGCGGGCCCAGGTCGGCGCGCCGATCTCGTCGCTGACCACCGACAGCTCGTCGCGCTCCTGCAGCAGGCGCAGCATGGTGAGCAGGAAGTTGCGCCCGTACAGGCCATAGACCCAGCTGGTGCGCAGGATCAGGTGCTGGCCGCCGACCGCCTGCACCGCGCGCTCGCCGGCCAGCTTGCTGGCGCCGTAGACGCCGAGCGGGTTGGGCGTGTCGTCCTCGCGGTAGGGCGACGGCTTGCGTCCGTCGAAGACGTAGTCGGTGGAGTAGTGCACCAGCGGCACGCCCAGGCGCGCGGCTTCCTCGGCCAGCACGCCCGGCGCCACGGCATTCACCGCGAAGGCCTTGTCGCGTTCGCTTTCGGCGCGGTCCACCGCCGTGTAGGCGGCGGCGTTGAGGATCAGGTTCGGCCGCAGCAGGCGCACCTGCTGGCGAATCTGCTCGGCGTCGGCCAGGTCGAGGGCGTTCTGCCCCAGGGCCAGCACCTTGCCCTCACCGGCCAGCTCGGTCTGCAGTTCGCGTGCGAGCTGGCCCTTGCTGCCGGTGATCAGGATCTTCATGCAAACAGCTCCGCGTCGCGCAGCAGCTTGCCGGCGATGTCCTTGGCCGACAGCTGCGGCGCCTCGTCGAGCGGCCACTCGATGCCCAGTTCCGGGTCGTTCCACAGCAGGCTGCGTTCATGCTCCGGCGCGTAGTAGTCGGTGGTCTTGTAGAGGAACTCGGCGGTCTCGCTGAGCACCACGAAGCCGTGGGCGAAGCCTTCGGGAATCCACAGCTGGCGCTTGTTCTCGGCATTCAGCAGCACGCCGGTCCAGCGGCCGAAGCTCGGCGAGCTCCGGCGCAGGTCCACTGCCACGTCGAACACCTCGCCCTGCACCACGCGCACCAGCTTTCCCTGCGGCTGCTGGATCTGGTAGTGCAGGCCGCGCAGCACGCCGCGCCGCGACTTGGAGTGGTTGTCCTGGACGAACTGGCGCTGGAGCCCGGTGGCCGCCTCGAAGGCGGCCGCGTTGAAGCTCTCGTAGAAGAAGCCGCGTTCGTCGCCGAACACCTTGGGCTCGAGGATCAGCACCTCGGGCAGGCTGGTTTCGACGACCTTCATGCGTCTTCACCCGCCAGCTTGAACAGGTACTGGCCGTAGCCGGTCTTGCCCAGCGCATCGGCGCGGCGCAGCAGCTGCTCGCGGTCGATCCACTTGTGCTGGTAGGCGATTTCCTCGAGGCAGGCGACCTTCAGGCCCTGGCGGTGCTCGATGGTCTGCACGTACTGCGAGGCCTCCAGCAGGCTGTCGTGGGTGCCGGTGTCGAGCCAGGCGAAGCCGCGACCGAAGCGCTCGACGTTGAGGTCGCCGCGCTTGAGATAGGCCATGTTGACGTCGGTGATCTCCAGCTCGCCGCGCGGCGAGGGCTTGATCGACTTGGCGATCTCGATCACGTCGTTGTCGTAGAAGTACAGGCCGGTCACTGCGTAGCTGGACTTGGGCTTCTTCGGCTTTTCCTCGATGGACAGCGCCTTGCCGGTCTCGTCGAAGTCGATCACGCCGAAGCGCTCCGGGTCCTTGACCCAGTAGCCGAACACCGTGGCGCCCTTTTCCTGGCGCGCGGCACGCTGCAGCTTCTCGGTGAAGTGCTGGCCGTGGAAGATGTTGTCGCCGAGGATCAGGCACACCGGGTCCTGGCCGATGAATTCCTCGCCGATCAGGAAGGCCTGGGCCAGGCCGTCCGGCGACGGCTGCTCGGCATACTGCAGGCGGATGCCGAACTGGCTGCCGTCGCCGAGCAGGTTCTGGTACTGCGGCAGGTCCTGCGGGGTGGAGATGATCAGCACGTCGCGGATGCCGGCGAGCATCAGCACCGACAGCGGGTAGTAGATCATCGGCTTGTCGTAGATCGGCAAGAGCTGCTTGGACACGCCGAGGGTGATGGGGTGCAGGCGCGTGCCGGACCCGCCGGCGAGGATGATTCCCTTCATGCGATCTTCTCCAGGGCGCCGAGGCGCTCGCGTTGATAGCTGCCGTCCTGGACGCGACGGCACCATTCGAGGTTGTTCAGGTACCACTGCACGGTCTTGCGCAGGCCGCTTTGGAAGGTTTCCTGCGGGGTCCAGCCGAGCTCGCGCTCGATCTTGCCGGCGTCGATGGCGTAGCGCACGTCATGGCCGGGGCGGTCGGTGACGAAGGTGATCAGGTCCTCGAAGCGCGCCAGGCCGGCCGGCTTGTGCGGCGCCAGTTCCTCGAGCAGCGCGCAGATGCCGCGCACCACGTCGATGTTCTTCTGCTCGTTGTGGCCGCCGATGTTGTAGGTCTGGCCGACCTCGCCCTCGCTGACCACCTTGAGCAGCGCACGGGCGTGGTCCTCGACGAACAGCCAGTCGCGGATCTGCGAGCCGTCGCCGTAGACCGGCAGCGGCTTGCCGTCCAGGGCGTTGAGGATCACCAGCGGGATCAGCTTCTCGGGGAAGTGGAACGGCCCGTAGTTGTTCGAGCAGTTGGTCACCAGCACCGGCAGGCCGTAGGTACGCTGCCAGGCGCGCACCAGATGGTCCGACGAGGCCTTGCTCGCCGAGTAGGGCGAGCTCGGCGCGTAGGGCGTGGTCTCGGTGAACAGGTCGTCGGTGCCGTGCAGGTCGCCGTACACCTCGTCGGTGGAGATGTGGTGGAAGCGGAACGCCTCGCGGCGGCCGGCCGGCAGGCTCTGCCAGTAGGCGCGGGCGGCTTCCAGCAGCTGGTAGGTGCCGACGATGTTGGTCTGGATGAATTCGGCCGGGCCGTCGATCGAGCGGTCGACGTGGGATTCGGCGGCCAGGTGCATGATCACGTCCGGCTGGAAGTCGAGCAGCGCTTCGCTGACCCGCTCGCGATCGGCGATGTCCGCCTGGACGAACTGGTAGCGCGGATCATCCGCGACGCCGGCCAGCGACTCGAGGTTGCCGGCGTAGGTCAGCTTGTCCAGGTTGAGCACGCTGTGCGCGGTGTCCTGGATGATATGGCGGATCAGTGCGGAACCGATGAATCCGGCTCCGCCGGTTACGAGAATGCGCATGATGATTGGGCTTCCTTGGCGCTTTGCCGAGCAGCAGGCTCTGGGCATGTCGGCTGCATAGACCGGGTGGGTCTGCAAAAATTCCCGCTCGGTGCAGGCTTGCCGGTGACCGTTTGGTTACCGCGGTGATTGTAAGGTGATGGCCCGGTGCCGGCGAGCCGGCGCCTCGGCGGGCTCTGGCCAGCCGCTTGCCGACGCCCTCGCGCTGTCAGCGCAACGACACGCGCAGCCGCGACAGCGCGCCGACGAAGAACACCGCGCCGATCACCGCCAGCGCCAGCAACTGCGGCCAGACGATGGCGGCATCGGCATTGCGGAACAGGATCGCCTGGGCCAGTTCGACGAAATGCGTGGTCGGCGCCACCAGCATGATGTTCTGCACCAGCTCGGGCATGCTTTCGCGTGGCGTCACCCCGCCGGAGAGGATCTGCAGCGGGATCAGCGTGAGGATCACCAAGAGGCCCAGCTGCGGCATGGAACGCGCCACGGTGCCGAAGAAGATGCCCATCGAGGTGGCGGCGAACAGGTGCAGCGCCGCACCGCCGGCGAACAGCCACAGCGAGCCCTGGATCGGGATGTCCAGCCAGCCCTCGACGACGAAGCGCAGGGCGAACGCCGCTGCCGCCAGCACCACCAGGCCCATGGCCCAGACCTTGCCGACCATGATCTCGAACGGCGTCACCGGCATCACCAGCAGGTGCTCGATGGTGCCGTGCTCGCGCTCACGGATCAGCGCCGCACCGGTGAGGATGATCGCCAGCATGGTGATCTGGTTGATCACCTCGTTCACCGCGCCGAACCAGGCGCGGCTGAGGTTGGGGTTGAACGCGGTGCGCACCACCGCTTCGACCGGCAGCGCGTCTTCGCTGCGGTAGCGACGAACGAACTCGGCGGTCTCGCTGGCGATGATCTGCTGGATGTGCCCGGCGCCGGTGAACGCCTGGCTGACCTGGGTGGCATCGACGTTGAGCTGGATGGTCGGCTGGCGGCCGGCGAGCAGGTCCTGCTGGAAGCGCGGCGGGATGTTCAGGGTGAAGGTGTAGAGGCCGTCGTCCATGCCGCTGTCCATCTCCTGCAGGCTGATAGCCTTCGGCTCGATGAAATAGGGCAGCTGGAAGGCATTGATGATACGCAGCGAGGCCTGCGAGCGGTCCTCGTCGACCACCGCGATGCTGGCCCGGTGCGGCGCCTCGGGAATCGCCGTGGCACCTTCGTAGATCGCCACGGTGAACGAATAGATGATCAGCACCAGCATCGCCGGGTCGCGGTAGAGGCTGCGCAGCTCCTTGAGGCCGAGCTGGAAGATGTTGCCTAGCTTGCGTCGCAGGCCGCCCATGTCATTTCTCCTGCTTGCGCAGGCCGGCGACGCTGAGCAGGGTCAGCAGCGGAATGGCCAGCAGCATGGGAATGAAATAGGGGTACAGCTCGGCCAGCCCGAGCGCCTTGGAGAATACCCCGCGGCTGATGATCAGGAAGTGGCTGGTCGGGTAGAGCTTGCCGATGAAGGCGCCGGCGCCCTCCATCGCCGAGACCGGGTGGATCAGTCCGGAGAACTGGATCGCCGGCAGCAGGGTGACGATGGTGGTACCGAAGATCGCCGCGATCTGGCTGTTGAGGATCGATGACATCAGCAGCCCCAGGCCGGTGGCGCAGGTGACGTAGAGCAGCGCGCCGAGGCAGAGGGTGAGGATGCTGCCCTTGATCGGAATGCCGAAGACGAACACCGCCAGCAGCGCCAGGGTGGCGAAGTTGAACATCCCCAGCGCGATGTAGGGCAGCTGCTTGCCGAGCAGGAATTCCAGGCGGGTGGTCGGCGTGACGTAGAAGTTGGTGATCGAGCCCAGTTCCTTTTCGCGCACCACGCCGAGGGCGGTGAGCATCGCCGGGATCATCATCAGCAGCAGCGGGATCATCGCCGGCGCCATGGCCGGCAGGCTCTGCACGTCAGGGTTGTAGCGGTAGCGGATGGCGACATCGGCCGGTGCCAGCTGACCTTCGACACCGGCCTCGCGGGCCAGCTGCTGCAGGTAGTTGAGGTGGATGCCCTGCACATAGCCCTTGATGGTGTCGGCGCGCATCGGCATGGCGCCATCGATCCAGAACGCGACCTGGGGCACCGCGCCGCGCTTGAGATCGCGGCCGAAGTTCGGCGGAATCTCCACGGCCAGACTGATGTCGTTGCTGCGCATGCGCTGGTCCAGCTCGGCATGGTTGGCCAGCGGAGCCTTCTCGATGAAGTAGCGCGAGCCGGCCATGTTCAGCAGGTAGTGCTGGCTGGTGGTGGTCTGGTCGCGGTCGAGCACGGCGTAGGTCAGGTTCTCGACGTCGAAGCTGACCCCGTAACCCATGATGAACATCAGCAGCACGCTGCCGAGCATTGCCAGCGTCGCGCGGATCGGGTCGCGGCGCAGCTCCATGGCTTCGCGGCGGGTGTAGCTGAGCAGACGGCGCAAGCTGAAGCGGGCCTGGCGTCCGTTGTTGCCTGTGGCCTGGGAGGGCTTGCTCGGTGCGGCGGGCGGCGTTGCCGGCTGCTCCCCGGTATGTGCGGCGGCGGCTTCCTCTAGGTAGGCGATAAAGGTCTGTTCCAGCGTCGGCAGCCCGCGCTTGGCCATCAGCGCCTGCGGCGTGTCGCTGTCGAGTACCCGCCCGGCGTGCATCAGCGAGATGCGGTCGCAGCGCAGCGCTTCGTTCATGAAGTGGGTGGAGATGAAGATGGTCACGCCGTCCTCGCGCGACAGCTGCACCAGGAGTTCCCAGAAGCCATCACGGGCCACCGGGTCGACCCCGGAGGTGGGCTCATCGAGGATCAGGATCTCCGGGTTGTGGATCACCGCCACCGCGAGCGACAGACGCTGGCGCACGCCCAGCGGCAGGCTGCTGGGCAGGCTCTCGGCATCGCCGGTGAGGTCGAAGCGTTCGAGCATTTCCTGGATGCGCGCGTCGCGCCGCTCTGCCGGCAGATGGAACAGCCGCGCATGCAGGTCGAGGTTCTGCCGCACGCTCAGCTCGCTGTACAGCGAGAAGGCCTGGGACATGTAGCCGACGCGCTGACGGGTCTGCATGTCGTGCGGGTCCACCGGCTTGCCGAACAGCAGCGCCTCGCCCTCGCTGGCGGGCAGCAGGCCGGTGAGCATCTTCATGGTGGTGGTCTTGCCGCAGCCGTTGGAGCCGAGGAAACCGAAGATCTCGCCGCGGGCGATGCGGAAATTGACCCGATCCACCGCGACGAAATCGCCGAAGCGCATGGTCAGCCCGTGGGCCTCGATGGCGATGCTGTCGCTCGCCGGCTGCGGCGGGATGATCAGCTCGCGGTGCTGGCTGCGCTTGGCTTCCGGCAGCAGGCGGATGAAGGCCTGCTCCAGTGAGTCGCTGCCGGTGCGCGCCAGGAGTTCGGTCGGCGTGCCGGTGGCCAGCACCTGGCCGGCGTCCATCGCCACCAGATGGTCGAAGCGCTGCGCCTCGTCCATGTAGGCGGTGGCCACCAGCACGCTCATCTGCGGGCGTTCGCCACGGATGCGCTCGATCAGCTCCCAGAACTGCGCACGCGACAGCGGGTCGACGCCGGTGGTGGGCTCGTCGAGGATCAGCAGGTCGGGGTCGTGGATCAGCGCGCAGCACAGGCCGAGCTTCTGCTTCATGCCACCGGAGAGCTTGCCCGCCGGGCGCTCGACGAAGGGCGCCAGGCCCGTGCTGCGGGTCAGCTCGGCGATGCGCCAGCGGCGCTCGGCGGCGTCCTGGCCGAACAGTCGGCCGAAGAACTCGAGGTTCTCGAACACCGTCAGCGTCGGGTAGAGGTTCTTGCCCAGCCCTTGGGGCATGTAGGCGATGCGCGGGCAGACCGCGCGGCGGTGGCCGGCATCGCCCATGTCGCCGTCGAGCACCTGCACATGGCCCTGCTGCAGCTTGCGCGCACCGGCGATCAGCGCCAGCAGGCTGGACTTGCCGACCCCGTCCGGGCCGATCAGGCCAACCATGCAGCGTGCCGGCAGGCTCAGGCTGAGGTCATCCAGCGCGCGGGTCTTGCCGTACTGCAGGCTGACGCCGCTGATCTCGGCGACCGGGGCAGGGGACTGGTTCATTGGCCGACATTGATCTGCAGGTGCGCCGGCCATTCGGCGTCGGCGTCCAGCTTCAGGTAAGCGACGCCCGGCAGGCCGGTCTTGACCTGTTCCATGTGCTTCTTCAGCAGCTCGGGGTCGATCCGCGCCTTGACCCGGAACATCAGCTTCTCGCGCTCGCTTTCGGTTTCCACGGTCTTCGGCGTGAACTGCGCGACGCTGGCGACGTAGGTGATCTTGGCCGGAATCACGTACTGCGGTGCGGCATCGATCACCAGCCGTGCCTCCGAACCCATGGCGACACGGCCGGCCTGGCGCTCGGGCAGGAAGAAGGTCATGTAGACGTCGGCCAGGTCGACCAGATTGAGCAGTTTGCCGCCGGCGCCGAGCACCTCGCCCGGTTGCGCCACGCGGTACTGCACACGGGCCACGCGGTCGGTCTTCAGCTCGCTGTCGCGGATATCCGCCTGCAGCCGAAGCACGCTGGCCTGGGCCGCCTCCAGCGCCGATTGCGCCTCGATCACCTGTGAACGTGCCGCCGCGATACCGGCTTCGGCGGACAATACCTGCGCCCGCGAGGCGGCCAGCGCAGCCTGGGCGCTCTGCATGGCGGCGAGGTCGTCGTCCAGCTGCTGGCGCGCCATGGCGTTGCGTGCGACCAGCGTCTCGGTGCGCTTGTGGCGCTTCTGCGCGGCGGTCAGCTCGGCCTGGCGCTGGTGCACCACGGCCTCGGCCGTGGCCTTCTCGCTCTCGCGCATGGCCACCAGCGCCTGGGCGGTGAGGATGGCATTCTCCGCCTGGCGAACCTGGGCGCGGGCCTGGTTCAGCTGGGCGTCCAGCACCTCGGTGTCCATCCGTGCGATGACCTGGCCGGGCTGGACGAAGTCACCCTCGTCGACGCTGATCTCGCGGATGCGCCCGCCAAGCTTGCTGGCCACGTCGATCTCGGTGGCTTCGATACGCCCGTTGCCGCTGGCGAAGCCGTCGCCGAGCCCGTTGGGGCGCAGCTCCGACCAGAGCATCAGGCCGGCGGCCACCAGGATGGCAACGGCCACGCCGCCGCGCATCAGCTTCTTCTTCAGTTCAGGTTTCATGGGCGGCTCTTCGCTGTGTTGCCTGCGGCAATGCTAGGGCGATCCTTGTGACCGGCGCGCTCACTCAGGTCAATTAATGCGCGGTTTTTTCCGGTGTGGCCAGGGTCAGGACGAGCACAAGCGCTGCGTCATTGCTGCAGGATCCAGTCCAGCAGCTGCCCGGCGAGCGCGTCGCTGGCCTGGCCGAAGGCACTGACCACCTCGTCCAGCGAGGCATCGCGGCTGGGCTGGCGTACCTCGAAGCGGCGGCTGGCGAGCACGCGCTGGGTCTGGCCGTCGGCCAGCTGCGCGTCGAGACGGACCACCACCAGCGGCGCACCGTCGACGTATTCGGCCTGGAACGCCAGCAACTGGCTGGCGAGCTCGCGCTCGGCCTGCAGGCCGCTGTCCTCGCTGACCACCGAGGCGACCCGCCCGCTGCCCTGGAACGTCTCGATCAGCCGGTCACGCAGCAGCGTCGGCGCCGCGTCGCTCCAGCGCGCGCCACGGTAGCTGCTGATCTGGCTGCCGACCGGAATCACGGCGATGCGGGGCGTGGCCAGCAGGCGGCTGGCGTGCGGGGTCTGGATGCGCAGGGTCATCGCCTGCGGCTGCGTCGCGGCACGCGCCGGGCTGGCCGAGGTCGGCAGCAGGTAGGCGCGCAGCGGCTCGGCCGCCGGCAGGATCGAGCAGGCCGAGAGCGCGCCGAGCAGGGCGAGCAGCAGGCTGTGGCGAAGCGAGGCGCGGGTCATGGTTCGAACTCCTCGAGCTGGTCGCGGCCGAGCAAAAAGCCGCTCGGGTTGTCCTCCAGGCGCTGGGTGACACGGCGCAGCGCGCCGAGCGTGCCACGCAGCTCGTTGAGCGCCGGGCCGATCTCGTTGAAGCCCTGCAGGCCGTTGTGCAGCGCGCCCTGGTTGTTCGACAGCAGCTCATCCAGGCGGCGGGTCGAACGCTCCAGCGCCTGCATCGATTGCTCGGCGCTGGCCAGCACGGCGCGGCCTTCGCCGTCGAGCAGGCGATTGGCGCTGCGGGTCAGTTCGGTGATCTCGCCGAGCGCCGTGTTGGTCTGCTCGGTGATGCGGCTGAGCTGGGCCAGTGCCGCGGAGAGGTCCGAGCGCTGCTCGGACAGCACGCTGGTGGCCTGCTCGAGGTTGTCGAGCGTGCGGCCGATGCGCCCGGCGTTTTCCTCGGAGAACAGGCTGTTGGCGTTGCGCAGCAGGTTGTTGACGTTGGTCAGCAGGTCCTCGCCATTCTCCAGCAGCGCGCTCAGCGGCGACGGGTCGGCGATGATCAGCGGCGGGTTGTCGCGCTTGCCTTCCAGGCGCGCGCTTTCCGGGCTGCCGCCATGCAGCTGGATGACCATGGCGCCGGTGATGTTGGCCAGCGCCAGGCGGGCGCGGGTATCGACCTTGATCGGCGTGCCGGCATAGACGCGAATGCGCGTGCGCACCTTGCGCGGGTCGTCCGGCTCCAGCCACAGCCGTTCGACATCGCCGACCTTGATGCCGCTGTACTCCACCGAGCTGCCGGTGGACAGGCCGCTCACCGCGCGGTTGAAGCTGATCTCGTAGTAGTTGTATTCGCGGTCGATGCTCGACTTGCCCAGCCACAGCGAGAACAGCAGGGCGCCGCCGACCGCCAGCACGGTGAACAGGCCGATCAGGACATGATGGGCACGGGTTTCCATTCAGCGCTCCTCCTGCACTACCGCGGCCTGCTGCGCCGCGCGGCCACGGGGGCCGTGGAAATAGTCGCGGATCCAGTCGTCGTCGGTGCGTTCGACCTCCGCCAGGCGGTCGGCCACCAGCACCCGCCTGCGCGACAGCACCGCGACGCGGTCGCAGATGGTGTAGAGGGTGTCCAGGTCATGGGTCACCAGGAACACGCTCAGGCCCAGCGCATCACGCAGGGTCAGGATCAGCTGGTCGAAGGCCGCCGCGCCGATCGGGTCGAGGCCGGCGGTGGGCTCGTCGAGAAACAGCACCTCCGGATCGAGCGCCAGCGCGCGGGCCAGCGCCGCGCGCTTGACCATGCCGCCGGACAGCTCGTCGGGATACTTGCAGGCGGCATCGGCCGGCAGCCCGGCCAGCGCCAGCTTCAGCCGCGCCAGGTGCTCGGCGTCGGGGCGCGCCAGGCCGGCATGCTCGATCAGCGGCAGGGCGACGTTCTCCTGCAGGTTCAGCGAGGTGAACAGCGCGCCGCGCTGGAACAGCACGCCGAAGCGCCGCTCCACCTGCGAGCGCCGCGCGGCCGACAGCGCCAGCAGGTTCTCGCCGAACACCTGAACGCTGCCGGCATTGGGCCGGCGCAGGCCGACGATGCTGCGCAGCAGCACCGACTTGCCGGTGCCCGAACCACCGACCACGCCGAGAATCTCGCCGCGACGGATGTCCAGGTCCAGGCCGTCGTGCACCGTCTGGCTGCCGAAGCGGTTGACCAGCCCGCGCACCTGGACCAGCGCCTCGCCGCTCACCAGCCCATCTCCATGAAGAACAGCGCGGCGATGGCATCCAGCAGGATCACCATGAAGATCGACTGCACCACGCTGGAGGTGGTGTGCTCGCCCACCGACTGTGCGCTACCGCCGACCTTGAAGCCTTCCAGACAGCCGATCACCGCGATGACGAAGGCGAACACCGGCGCCTTGCCCATGCCGACGAGGAAATGCACCAGGTCGATGTCGCGCTGCATGATCGTCATGAACAGCGTGGGCGAGATGTCCAGCGCCAGCACGCAGACCACCGCGCCGCCAACGATGCCGCTGAGCATGCCGACGAAGGTCAGGATCGGCAGCGCGATCAGCATCGCCAGCACCCGCGGCAGCACCAGCAGCTCGATGGGGCTCAGGCCGAGGGTGCGGATCGCGTCGATCTCCTCGTTGGACTTCATCGAGCCGATCTGCGCGGCGAAGGCGCTGGCGCTGCGCCCGGCCAGCAGGATCGCCGCCAGCAGCACGCCGAATTCACGCAGGAAGGAGAAGCCCACCAGGCTCACGGTGTAAATGGTCGCACCGAAGTCGGCGAGCACCGTGGCGCCGAGAAAGGCCACCACCGCGCCGACCAGGAAGGTCAGCAAGGCGACGATGGGAATCGCGTCCAGCCCGGTCTGCTCGACATGCGCGACCAGCGGCGTCAGCCGCCAGCGCCGCGGGCGCGGCAGGTTCAGCAGCAGCGTCTGCAAGGTCAGGCCAATGAAGCCGAGCAGCATCCGCTGCTGCCGGCAGACGCCTTGCACGGTCCGCCCGATATGGGCCAGCACGTCGCCGAACTCGTAACCCTGCCGAGGCTGCTCGGCCTCGGGTTGCGCCAGCGCGCGCGCCACGCTCTGCAGCAAGGCCAGGCGCTCGGCCGGCAAGCCGGGCGCCCAGGCCTCGATGGCGGCGATGCGCTCCTGGCCGAGCAGCTCCACCAGCAGGCCGGCGCCGGCAGTATCCAGCGCGCCCAGACCGTCCAGCGCGACCTGGCTGCGCGCATCGATCCTCGCCAGAACCCCCAGCACCTGACGCCGCAAAGCCGCGTAGTGCTGCAGCGTCCAGTCGCCATCGATGCGCAGCAACGGGCCATCGAGGTCGAAAGCCAGGGTGCCGGGCGAAAAACGAGAGTCGGTCATGTTCGGCAAGGCGCCGCCTTGTTCACGCCAATGGACACTCGGTTGATGCTAGCAGAGCGGTGGGGGAGAAAGGGCGAGTGGCACGCTAGCCTGCCGGGCTGTTTTAAGCGTTCAGCTTGGGCTCGGGCATGCTGACTCTTGCTGAGTTGAAGCAAGTGTCTCGGCCGATCGGCCAAGCTGTTTTTGAGCTAGATGGACATGACCTGCAGGCCGAAGATTATTGCTCAACATCAAGCAAGCTCCCCCCAACGGAGCTCGGAATACAAGCTATATAGGCTAGACGGCTCGAATTCCTCATTACCATGACACCGTGTCTGGGGGTCTGAGTATCAGCAATTCTATTAACGCTGGAAATTATTCTGTACCGATATTCTCCGTTAGCGAATGTTATGGAGTTGCTCAGCTCATTCCCAGAGACTGTGCCTATCGATATCGAAACTTCTCTCGATGGCCTTGCTAGCTCGAGCTCTGGTGCACTATTGGCTTGCCCAAAGCGGTAGATTATCGTGTCGCCTTCTTTTAACAGTTCTACAACTTTGTTGGATTGGGTTGCGCAGCGGAAAAATGGAACGCCGCTATCGATGGTTTGTGCCGTCAGAAGGGAGGGCAGAGAAAGAGCAAGAAAGATAAATAGGTTGAAGGTTTTCATTTTTTTCCGCTTTGGCTGGGGTGTGCGAGCAGAATGGCTGCGCTTATTGCAAGATTTTCGTACTCCAGATTTTTTCAAAGTTTGCTCGCCTTGCTGTGTAGCTGTTCGTATTTTTATTGACTACCCTTGTCAGGGAATCCACAACTGCTGAACTGGATCCTTTATCTGCGAGGTTGTACAGCTTGTTTGTGATCCAGAAGCTTGCGGCGGATCGGGTCGCATATTTCATGGTCAATAGAAGGTCAGGCTGTTCCGAAAAATCGACATGCGCATCGTAGGGCCAGTGGCTGGCATGCCGGCTGTGCCAAGCTGTTAGTGCCTCGTAATTGTATCTTCCGGTCAGTTGCTTTAGCCCTCGGCCGCGGAATTTCCATCCATCTCCCGTAGCGTAGTCACCATTTCCTAGGTCGGCCCGGCTGCCATAGGCCCCGTTGGCAATTGCCTCGAAGTCCTCCTGGGACATTCTGCTGCCATCAGCCTTCGTTGCGGGATGCCTGTCATAACCATGCCGTGTGGCTTTGTCCGGATTAATTCTGAAATACCTGAACATGTTTATCAATGAGTCGGCTCTATAGATGAAGTTCTCTTCTATGGCCAGCTGTGGTCCGGTTTCCTGCAGTATTTGTGCGAAAAAATGAGCTCTCCTGAGTGGTGTGTCTAGGTTGTACAATGCGATGTGACTGTTGAGCTCATTGGCTATGTCGGTCAGATCGTCTTCCCTGTTGGCGTCCAAATCGGGATAGAGTTGCCTCATAATATCCAAGGTAAATTTGAACGCGCCCGCCGCAATGAAAGTGCTGGTAAGCCATATGGGGTTGAAGTGCCATGCCCTGCCACCGCCTTCAATCCCATGTCTTCCCGCCAGATCAGCCCGCCAACTTAACGCCTTGATTCGCTGCTTTTCCGCTTCCCAGAGCAGATTCGGCTCGCCGGGCTCTTCTTCCAACAATGGATCGAGCTCCTCCCACTTGCCCTTGTTCCAGAACCACTCGCTTTCATATTTGGCGACCAGTTGGCCAAGCACTTGAGCGTGCCAAGGCCTGGCCAGCGCTGCTTGGATTTCAGTGCTGGTCAATACGCCATCCTTGTCGGGATCGGCGATGGCGTACAGCCGAGCCAGCGCCGTCAGGGGACCGCCATCGGCCTTGCTGATCTGCGCCCGGTAGTTGTGCTGTTCGTCTGCGCTCAGCAGGCCTCTGGCATTGAAGGCGTAGGCGAGCTTTTCGATGGGCGTTCCGGTTTCCTCGATGCACTGGAAGCCTTCCCACTGCCACGGACTGTGACGAGTAGTGATCAGCTCCTGCTCGGCGAGCCAGCCGTCGATGGGGTTGCCGTTAGCGTCGGCGAACAGGCCGTCCAGCCGCCACCAGTGCATGGTGTTGTCCGCGCCATCCTTAGCCTGGATTTTTCTCGAAGTGGGGAGCCCATCCAGCAAGGACTGCGGAATGATCAGGTCGACGCCGATCTGCGTGCCATCGTCGTCCAACTTGGGCGGGTTCTCGGCATTGATATCGTCCCGATGGGTGATCAGTTTGCTCGCACCTTTGTAGACCTTGAGCAGGGTTTTCTTGTCGTCCGGCAAGCGGCTGGCCCAGGCGCGGCTCTGGGCGATAAAGGCGGGCACATCGTCGCAGCTGAACAGTTCGACATGGACCATGCGCTGAGCGGCGCTGTCGTGGTTCTGGTACAGGCCGGGATGGCCAATAAGGTCACCCGCCTTGATCGGCAATCCGCTGTCGAGAACGACGACCTTGCCGTATTCCGCTGGCTCGCTGTGCGGCTTGAGCAAGCTGGTGGATACATAGCCGGGCAGTTGCCCCTCGTCGTCAGCTGATAGGACGGGTTGTGCCGTCCCGCTGATGAGGCTGACCAGCTTGCTGAACTCGCCTTCCGTCTCGCCGATGGTGATCTCGGCACCCTTGGACAGCTCCGACAGCTTGGTGGTGTGCTTGCTCGGGCCTGCGCGAACGCTCAGGCCATCGTGCTGCGTATTCACGGTATAGCGTTTGGTTTCCCAGAAGGCGGGGCGCGGAAGGTCCGCTTGTGCCTGGTAGCCCGCCCAATCCAGCAGGTGCATGTACAGGCTGTAGAGAGTGAGGCTTGGAGGGGTTTGCCCTTCGACGATGCTGTCGTCAGCGTTCTTAAGTGGCGGCAGCTGCAGGCTGTGCTTGACCAGAACGAACCCCGTGGAAAAGGGCGCTCGTTTGACCAACGGAATGTCGTCGGTGAATTCGCTGACCGGGTAGCGTTCATCGATACGGTAGGCAATCACCTCTCCGTCGGCGATACAGCGCACGCTCGACTGGTCGAATGCTGCCGCCGTGCCTTCGTCGAAATGCACGCCGCCATGCCATAAGCCGTTTTCGCCGGTGGGGTAGAATCCGCCTTTGGCCTGGGCCATATGTGTAAGCAGTTGCAGCGGATTGTGGCTGGTGTCCTTGCTGGGAAACGGGTAAGCCCAATTGATCGGCTTGTGTTCGGCCATGTTCGATGCTTCCTTGCGTTCCAGCCGGCTGCCCAGCCGGCGCTGTTCTTAGCCCGAGAAATTGAGCGAGCGCTTGCGTTTGCTGTGCAGGCTGGCTGGCTCACCCGGCAGTGCCTGCTCCAACAAGCTCCCGGCCTTGTCGCTATCGGCCATGCTCGGTAGCACCGGTGCTTTGATCTTGATCCCCGAACCCTTGCCCGGCGCGCCGCCGGCGTTGATCCGCGCCAGCGGGCCGGAAACGGTGATGCCGCCCGGGTCGAGCTTGATGAAGCTGCCGCCGGCCTTGAGGGTCAGTTCGACGCCGGCTTCGATGACCATCTTCTGCCCGGCCTTGAGGTGGATCTCGCGACCGGCCTTGGTCAGCTGGGCGGTGCCGAGCTTGATGTGCTGGGTCTGGCCGACGGTGAGGTGGTCGTCGGGTTTGACTTCCACCTTGCGGTCGCCGGTAACGATCAGGTGTTCTTCGGCCTTGAATTCGCTGTAGCTGTTGGCTTCCACGGTATCGTGGCGTTCATGGCCGACGCGGATCTTCTGGTCGTGCTCGATGTTCTCGTCCCAGTCGCGCTGGGCGTGGAGGTAGATCTGCTCGGCGCCCTGGCGGTCCTCGATACGCAGTTCGTTGTAGCCGCCACCGCCCGGGCTGCTCAGGGTCTTGAACAGCGTGCGGGTCTTGTGCGCCGGCAGGTCGTAGGGCACCACATGCTCGGCGTGGTACAGGCAGCCGGTCACCAGCGGCTGGTCGGGGTCGCCTTCGAGAAAGGTCACCAGTACTTCCATGCCGACCCGCGGAATGGCGATGCCGCCATAGCGGTCGCCGGCCCAGCTGGAGCTGACGCGCAGCCAGCAGCTGGTCTTGTCATCTGCCTGGCCTTCGCGATCCCAGTGGAACTGGACCTTCACCTGGCCGTATTCGTCGCAGTGGATCTCTTCGCCCGCCGGGCCGGTGACCACCGCGGTCTGGCTGCCGAGCACCCTGGGCTTGGGGTGCTTGAGCGTGGGGCGGAACGGAGCGTCCCAGGGCGTGGCGCTGAAGCGGTTGCGGTAGCCCTGGCCGAAGCCGTCCGGGGGCTGGCTGGTGATGGATTCCTCCAAGACCTGCGGCTGCTTGCCCTCGTGGATCACCTCGTCGAGCAGCCAGAGCCGGTTCCATTCGGCGCGCGGATGTTCGCTCAGCTCGAGGAAATGGCCGCTCGCCAGTCGCGGCTGGTCGCTCTGGCCCTCGGCCCGCTGGTAGTCGTGGCGGTGGCGCTCCAGGGCGCGCTGGGCCAGGTGCTTGCCGCGGCTGCGGTCGACGAAGCGGCCGGGGTAGTCGTAGTCCTCGAGATCCGGCTGGAACTCGGTCTGGAAGGCCGCTTCCAGGGTCAGTCGCGGCTTCTCGAAATCATAGTCGCGGCGCGTCACGCGGCTGCTGCGGGTCTCCAGCCGCAGGCCGAAGCGCTTGATCACCGGCTGATCGGCGACCAGCCCGGAATCCTGCTGATAGGCCACCGGCGCCAGCGTGGGAAACACCGTCTGGTCGTCACCAAACACCAGCACATGGCCGTCGGCGCTGTGCTGGAAGTGATAGTGGATGCCTTCCTCTTCGCAAAGGCGCTGGATGAAGTGCAGGTCGCTCTCGTCGTACTGCACGCAGTACTCGCGTGCGGGATAGACCACCGGGCCGAGCTCGAAGCGATGGCCGACGCCGGCGAGGATGCCGTGCTCCTCCAGCACCCGGGCGACGATCTGCGGCACGCTGAGGTGCTGGAAGATGCGCTGGTTGCTGCGGTGGGCGAGGTAGGCGAGCTGCGGCACCAGCGTCAGGCGATAGCGGGTCAGACGCCGGCCGGATTCGCCCTGGGCGATGCGCTGCACCTGCCCGTGAATGCCGGCGCCATCCGGGGCGAAGGCGAGAAAGGCCGGCTGGTGCAGCAGCGACTCCAGCGCCAGGTCGGGGCGTTCGCTGACCAGTTCGACCTCGAAGGCAAAGGGCGTGGAGAGCGCCTCGCGGCCGTGGAATTCGAGCACCTGCAGGTCGTGCGCGACCGGCAGCCGCAGGCTGAAATGGGCGTGGTTGGCCGGGTTGAACATAGGCTTCCTTGTCCTGTGATCATCCATGGTGACGGCCCAGCCAGCGCATCCAGCGGCCGGACTGAGGCTGACGAAAGGCCGCGAGCAGTGCGGCGAGGCTGCCGGCGCGCGTGCCGGGATCGAAGGCGAGGGCACGGCGCAGCGCAGGCCAGCAGGCGGCCGGCAGCCCTGGCGGGCATTTGAGCCTGGCATCCAGCGCCAGCGCCCTGGCCTGCTTGGCACTGAGCCGGCGGAACGGGTGCTGGCCGGCGGCAAGCTCATGCAGCACACAGGCGACGGCGAAGATGTCCGCTGCGGCGCTGAGCCCCTGGCCGTCGAGCAGCTCCGGTGCCGCATAGCGCGGCGTCCAGGCGGCGAAGCGGTGGCGTGCCAGGCGCGGCAGGCCGGGCAACAGGTCGTGCAGTGGCTGGCCGAGGCCGTAGTCGAACAGCCGCAGGCCGTCCTCGGCGAGGATGACGTTGCTGGGCTTGATATCGCCATGCAGGGCGCCGGCGGCGTGCGCATACTGCAGTGCCTCGAGCAGGGGCACGGCGACCTCGCGCAGCAGCGGCCACGGCAGGCCGTCGGGATGCTCGATGAGCAGCTGATCCAGCGTCGGGCCCTTGAGCAGTTCGAGCGTGATGAAGGCGCGTCGGCTACCGGGGTCGACCTCGAAACCGAAGAGCCGGACGATATGCCGGTGCCGCAGGCGTGCGGTGAGGGCGAACTCGCTATAGAGCAGCGCATGGGCGTCGGGGTACTCGCAGAACTCGTCGGACAGCGTCTTCAGCGCGATCCACGGTTGCGGGTCGCCGAACTGCTCGCGCAACAGGTCGCGCGCCAGGTACACCGCGCCCATGCCGCCGACGCCGAGCAGGCGCTCGATGCGATAGCGCCCGAGCAGCACCTCGGGCAGCGGGCCGACCGCGGGCGCGGTGGCATCGGGCTGCGCCGTCGCGGCGGCAAAGGCGAAGTAGGTCTGGTCGCTGGCCGGCATGGCCACGGCCGGGTTGTTCATGGACGTATCACCACGGCGCTGAGGTTGTCGCGCGCAGGACCGTCCAGCGCCGCATCGAACAGGCGGCTCAGGACCAGGCCGGCCGAGGGCAGGCTGAGCGCGGCGCCCAGGGCGTCCGGCGAAAGGCTCTGGTAGAGGCCGTCGCTTGCGAGCAGCAGGGCGTCGCCCGGCTGCACGCTGAATTCCAGCACGTCGAGCTGCAACCCTTCGCTGGCGCCAATGGCGCGGGTCAGGGCATGGGCGCCGGGATGGGCCGCCGCCTGGGCCGGGCTCAGTTGTCCCGCGTCGAGCAGTTGCTGCAGCAGCGAATGGTCGCGCGACAGCTGGTAGAGCCGGCCGCGGCGCCAGAGATAGCAGCGGCTGTCGCCGGCCCAGACGCAGGCGGCCCGGTCGTCCTCCATCAGCAGGGCGACCACCGTGGTGCCCATGATCGGCTCGGGGCAGTTCGCAGTGATCGTGAGTGCCTGGCTGAGCTG
Source organism: Pseudomonas oligotrophica (assembly GCF_021726475.1). Classification (GTDB taxonomy): domain Bacteria; phylum Pseudomonadota; class Gammaproteobacteria; order Pseudomonadales; family Pseudomonadaceae; genus Stutzerimonas; species Stutzerimonas oligotrophica. Next base: position 57,393 of record NZ_JAKJRU010000001.1, on the reverse strand, counting down.
GCGGTTGAGCCGGTGCAGGCATTGGCGCACCGCGAGCAGGCGTGCGGCCAGGTCGCCGGCGTCGGGCAGTTCGGCGAGCCGCTCGACCGCCAGGCGGCTGGCGAGGGCGCCGTTGCGGTGTCCGCCCATGCCATCGGCGACCGCCCAGAGTCCCTGCTGCGGGCAATCGAGAAAGGCATCCTCGTTGCGCGGGCGGACCTTGCCGGTTTCGGAGCGCCCGGCGCTGCGCCAGGCGGTGGTGAGCGCGGTCATCACAGCATCGCCGGGAGCTTGAAGTCGCGCAGCAGGGCGATGTCGAACGGATTCGGCGAGCGCTGGCTGTGCAGCAGGTAGTTAGCCTGTAGCCCGGCCAGGTTGGCCTTGAGCATCAGCACATCGCGCCCGCTGTGGTAGTCGACCTCCAGCAGGTCGACCAGGCGGAACAGCGACCAGGGGCCGGTGTTACGCTCGATGCCGACGCGCCGGCCACCGAGCTCCTCGACCACCAGGCTGGTGCGGCCGTCATCGGCCGGCGCCGGCCAGGTGAAGGCGGTCTGCACGATCGGCCCGTGGCGGTACTCGAGCCGCTGGTCGCCGAAGCGGAAGTCGGCACGGCCCAGGCTCGGATCCAGCGAGTAGGGTTCGAGCTTGAAGCGGATCAGCGGCTCGCCGGGGTTCTCGGCGAAGAAGCTGTGTTGAATGGTGCGCGCGCGGCTCATCTGGCCCAGAAACGCGCTCGACAGCGGCAGGCCGCGGCCATCCAGGCGGCGAGGCCGATAGTGGCCGTCCGCGCCGTTGACGAAAGGTTTGAGGTAGCGCTCGAAGAAGCTGTCGGCGACGCCCCGGGCCTTGAAGAATTCGCGGAAATCGGCGATCGCCACGTCGCTCTGGCTATGCGCATCGAACGGGTAGCGCTTGTGCAGCGAGTTCTTGTAGAAGGCGTAGAGCTCGCTGCGATAGCGGCTGTTGAGGTAGTGGTGCGCCTCATCGAGGACCAGCATCCAACTGTCCTCGGCGAGCAGGGTCAACCAGTTGCCGAGCGGCTGTGGCAGGCGGGCGGCCGCGCTGCGCAGTTCGTTTATGGCGTCGCGCTGTCCACCCATGCGCGCCCGCGCCCATTCGAACGCCGCTTGATCGGACGCGCCGGCATGCGCCAGGCCGGCCAGTTGCAGCTGCAGGGCATCGAGCGCCTGCAGGGCCGGAGCCAGCTCGGCGCCAGGGCCGCCGACATCGTCGAGCAACTGGTGCAGGGTGGCGAAGCGGCGCTCCAGCGCCTTGCGTGCGGTATCCGGCAGCTCTTTGGCCAGCACTGCCTGGGCCCGCTCGGCAGCAGCCGTGGCGAGGTGCGCGGCCTTGCCGAGCTCGCCGTCGGACGGTGCGGCAGCGGCGACGCCCTCGACCTGCTCGGTGGCGTTGGCTATGCCGGCGAAGCGGGTGTTGTCGCGAAGCTGCACCAGCAGTTGCAGCAGCGGCGAGCTGGCGCCGGCCAGGCCCGCCAGCTGCGCGGCGCCCTGGCTGCCCGGAGGCAGCGGCAGCATCGCCAGCCGGGCCAGCGCTTCGCCCCACAGATTGCCGTAATCCCGGAAGTACAGCTGTTCCATCTCGACCATGAGCCGGGCCAGATCCTGGCTGCTCAGGCGCTCGCCCTCGCCGAGTACCCAGTTGTCACGCAGGATCTCGCGGACCAGTTCGCCGCCCTGGGTGAGGTAGTACTGCCGGTAGCCCCGCTGCGTATAGAAGCCGGGAATGCGGTAGTCGGCGCCGCTCAGCAGGGCGCCCTGCGGACCGAGGTGCTGCTCGAGGCGATAGTCGGGCAAGGCGCGCGCCTGCTCGCGCAGCATGCGGTAGACCACCTGGGCGAGCGACTCGCTGCGCAGCGTCTGGCGCGCCTTGGCGATCAGCTCGTCATCCAGCGTCGGCGCGGCGAACGGTTGTTCCAGCAGGCGGGCGAAGTGGTTGTTCAGGCCGTTTTGCGCCAGCACATCGCCGGCGTAGCGCAGCGACCAGTCGGCCGCCAGCCACTGCTTGAGGAATGCCGGATCGCGGCGTGCCTCGATGCGTAGCATCAGGTAGGCGCGTAGGCTGTTGAGCAACTCCTCACGATCGTCGAGGTTGGCGCGGATCTGCCCTTCGAGCTGGCGCGTCACTCGCGGCAGCAACAGTCTCTCCAGCTGCGCGCGATAGGCCTGGACGACCGCCGGTTCGACCGCCTCGCCCTGATATAGACCGCTGCGCTCGGACCAGGCGGCATCGCTCGGTGCGGGGAACACCTCGGTGGCGGCGTAGCTGGCGTCGAGTGCCGCCAGGGTACGGCGTGCATCGTCGCTCGGACCGAGCGCCCGGCTTTGTCGCCCGGCATGCTCGGCGATCTCGCGCAGACGCTCCAGGCGCTCATGGTTGGCCGAAAAGCCCTGCGCCCAGAGGATGCCGAACAGCGCCAGGCAGGCCAGCGCGGCGGCATGGACGGCGCGCTGGCCCCAGTCGATACGGCGGATTTCCTTCTGGTCGAGCGTGGCCAGGTCCGCCTCGGCGAAGATCACCCGGCTGAGCAGGTGCTGGATGAAGCGGGCGCGGCCCTGGCGGAACGCCGGCAAGGCGCCACTGGCCAGGCCCAGCTGGCGGCCGATGCCAGAAGTGAGCGGATCGAGTGCGTCTTGCAGCTGCGGTGCGCTGGTCAGGTAGAACCCGCGCAGCTGGCTGGCACGCTGGTAGCGATTGCCGGCGAAGGCCAGTTCGATGAACAGGCCCAGGCGCTCGCCGAGCTGCCCCAGCTGATGCGGGAAGTCGAGGATGCGACCGCGGCGCTGCGTATCGCGCTCCTGATGCATGCGCAGGATGACCTGGCTGTTCAGGCGATGCAGCAACGCCTCGAACGCTTCGCGCACCACCTGCGCGTCGGTGCCGTTCTGCTCCCGGTGGAAGGTCGCACCGAGCACCTGGTCGCTTTCCTCGCGCGACAGCTGGTCGAAGAACTCGTCGAAGCCGATCACCTTGTCCGCCTTGCTCAGCACCAGATAGACCGGCAGCTCGGCGCCCAGGCGTTCGCGCGCTTCATGCAGGCGCTGCCGGGTCTGCCGCGCCAGCGCTTCCAGTTCCAGTTCGCTCAGCTGCTGCAGCTGATCGACCGGCAGGTTGACCAGCACGCCGTTGAGCGGCCGGGCCCGGCGCCGGCGCAAGAGGCCGAGCAGCGCGTTCCAGCCGCTGGCATCGACGGCCGGGTCCGGCTGGGTCAGGTAGCGTCCGGCGGTGTCGATCAGTACGGCATGCTCGGCGAAGTACCAGTCGGCAAAGCGAGTGCCGGACACGTCGCGGGTCAGGCGGCTGGCCTCGCCGCGGTTGAGCGGGAACTCCAGGCCGGAGAAGTCCAGCAGGCTGGTCTTGCCGCTGCCCTGCGGGCCGATCAGCAGATACCAGGGCAGTTCGTGGCGCCACTTCTCGCTGCGTCCGCGATACAGCGACGACGTACTGAGGGTGCGCAGCGCTGCCTTGAAGCGCTGGCGCAGCTCGGCCTGCTCCTCGCCGATCAGGCCTTGGCGGCGCAGGCGCTCCTGCAACTGCTCGTCGCTGGCGTCGGCTGCGGCCCGCCGGCTGGCGCGCCAGCTGCTGAACACGAGGAAAAGCCCCCAGCCCAGGCACAGCGTGGCGATGGTCAGCAGACGGCTGGTCGCCGAGGCCCAGATGCGCTGCTCGGCCACCGCCAGCAGCGGGCCGCCGAACCACACCAGCAGGGCCAGCGCCAGCAGCAGGCAGAGGCTCCAGACCCAGGTCTTGCGGAAAAACACGGCAAGCTTGCCGAAGAAGTCCTTCATGGCGTTACGTCCTTGTATACGGCGTTCACTCGAGCGGCAGCGCCGGCTCGATCGACTGGTAAGGCTGCAGCACGGCGGTGCGCTGCTGTTCGAGCACCCAGGCAAAGCCGCCATACATGATGCCGAGGCAGACCAGCGTGAACAGTGCGACCAGCCACCAGGGCACGATGCGCACCAGCCGGCGGCGGGTGTCCTGCAGCCCCTGCCAGTGCGGCGAAACCTCGCGCGGTACGTCACCGCGCAACTGGCGGATCTGCCGGTACAGGCTGTCGCGCACGGCCTCCAGTTCGAGCATGCCGCGCGGCAGCACGCGGTACTTGCCCTCGAAGCCGAGCGACAGGCACAGGTACATCAGCTCGAGCATCGGCAGGTGCTTGACCGGGTTGCGCGAGAGCCGCTCGAGGAGCTGGAAGAACTTCTCGCCGCCAAAGGTCTCGTTGTGGAACGACGACAGCAGGCTCATCTGCGACCACTGGCTTTCGTTACCCCAGGGCGTGGTCACCACCGCCTCGTCGAGCACGGTGCAGAGCACGTAGCGCGCGGCCATGACCTGGCTGCTCTCGGCACCCTCATGCAGCGCCCGGTGTTCGAACAGCTTGAGGTCCGCCGAGAGGCGCCGGTGCAGCGCCTGCAGGTCCTCGGCCTCGAAACTGTGCTTAAGGCGCACGACTTCGGAGAGCAACGCCGAAGCGGCGGCGACCAGCGGGTTGAGGCTGGCATTGAAGGACTCCGCCGGGCGCAGGCGCGCGGCATAGATCATCCGCTCTTCCAGCTGCTCGTAACGCGGCGGTTCGCTGAAGTCGGTCAGCGGGCTCTGCGCCGGTGCTGCCCCGTTGCGGTCGAGGATGACGGTGCGGTCGTCCTGACCGTAGTCCATGTCCCTGGTGGTCATAGCTAGTTCCTGATAGCCCAGAATTTCAGCTCGAGCCCGGAGAATTCTCCGGACACGTGGAAGGCGAAGCCGCCCGAGCGCTCGAGCTGCGCCAGCTCCTCGGAGCTCAGCTCCAGCGCGAAGTAGGTCTTGCCCGAATGGAAGGGAATCTGCCGCGGGGCCACCGGCAGCGGGCGGACACGAATGCCCGGCAGGTGCAGATTGACCAACTGGCGGATGCGCTCGACCGGGCCGACCTTCAGGTGCGCCGGCAGACGTTGGCGCAGCTCTTCGGAGTCGCACTGCGCGCTGGCGGCGAGCACGAAGGACGCGCTGCCGAGCAGCTTGTGGTCGTGCAGCGGCGAGACCTGGATGCCGTACTGGCGCTGCTGCAGCAGCATCTCGATGGCGTGCTGCTCGAGCACCATCGACAGCACCTGGCGAATCGCATCCATCAGCCTGCGAAAGCTCTGGCCCTGGTCGCCGTGCAGATAACGGCCATCGAGCCTGGGCCGCTTGGTCTCGCTGGAAAAGGTCGCCAGCTCGCCGAGCAGGCCGAGCAGCTCGCGGTAGATCTGTTCGGGATGCACGCGCTCCAGGCCCAGGTAGTGCCGCAGCACCGGCTCGTAGCGGTTGATCAGCTGCAGCATCATGAAATCGCCGACCTCGGCGCCGCCGACCTTGCCGGTGGCGCGGATGCGCTCGGCAAGGATGTCGCCGCGATGCGCCAGCATGCTGAGCACTTCCTTCAGGCACGAGAGCAGGTAGCCGGATGCCTGGAAGTCGATGTAGCTCGGGATGTAGTCGGCGTCCAGGCTGATCACTCCGTCGGGCGTGGTGTCCAGCACGTCGCAGAGCTTCAGCCGCACGTAGGCCTGGTCGCTGTCCTGCTCGCCGAGCAGCAGCCGGAAGTCGGGGCGCGCCGTGCTGACCTGGCTGAGCGTGGCGTCGCCGGCATTGGAGTCGGCGACCTCTTCGTCGAGCGCGACGTAGCGGGCCAGTACGTCCTTCTGCTCCGGCCGCCGGCTTTCGATGTGATTGCCGGTGACCAGCGGCAGCGCCAGGTAGACCGGCGTGTTGCTGGTGTTGGCCGGTACGTCGAGCGCCAGCGGCTCACGCTCGGCGCCGATTTCGAACAGGCTGCCGTCGGGCAGGATGCCGCGCGCCTGGCTGAGCACCAGCTTGCCCATGTTGAGAAACTGGCGATCGATCTCCAGCTCGAAGAAACCCCAGCTGTAGAGGCCGAGCTGTCGCGTGCGCGCCTTCAACTGGAAGTCGTGGTATCGGTCGTTCTGCTGGAAGTGCTGCGGACGCAGCAGCATGCCTTCCTGCCAGACCACCTTGTTCAGGGTCATGGCGTCACTCCTGGCCGGTCTCGTCGAGTTCGCGGATGCCGTGCTCGTCCAGCTGCAAGCGGCTGTGGTTGCGCGCCCTGGGGCTCAACGCGATGACCTGCCGCCAGTTCGTTTCCGGCAGGTCGCGGTAGGCGGCGAGCACGCCGACGTAGCGGCTGTCCGTGCCGACGTGCAGCTTCAGTTCGCGCCGCTCGCCCGGGCGCAGTTCCAGCTCTTCCTGGGCGACCATGTCCGGCGACAGCACTTCCCGGGGGCGCTGGTACAGCGAGAAGAAGTCGGCGTTCTGGAACGCCACCGGGTGCCTGAGTTCGATCAGACGCACCACGATGGGCGATGGCCGGCCATTGAGGTCGGGGTTCAGCTCGTCGCTACCGGTCAGCGCGAGATCGAGCTTGGTCAGCGCCGAGTAGGGCGACAGGGCCGCGCAGCCGGCAAGCAGCGCCAGCCCGCCGGCGAGCGCCAGGACGGAGAATCGGGTCATGAGGGTTCATCCTTGAAGGTCGGTGTCGAGGGTAGCGATCAGGCGCACCTGTTCCTCGTAGGTACGGGCGAAATCCCTGGCGAATAGGCGTTCGCTCCAGTCGTCGTCACGCTGAAGCCGTTCGTGCAACCGGCGATAGGCGCGCCAGCGGCCGCCGGCGGTGGCCAGCAGCGGCTTGCGTTCCTGCTCGAAGCGCAGGCTCAGCTGGTGCGGCGACAGCTGCTCGAACAGGCCCTTGACCGCGGCCCGGCTGGCGGCCAGCAGGGCGACCTGATGGGCCTGCAGGTCGCGGTAGCCGCGGCTGACCGCCTGCTCGGCCGGCAGCTGCCCGGGCTTGGGTGCCAGCAGCAGCGCCTGCATGGCCGCATCGATGTCAGGGCTGTGCTTGAGCGGGTTGTTGCCGGCGCTTTGCACGCTGGTGAGCGGCAGGCGCAGCTCGTTCTTCAGCTCGCTGCGCGTGCGCAGGGCCTGCTGCAGGCCGCCGACGCTCTGCCTGAACAGGCGCGCAGTGCGCAGCGCCAGGGCTTGCCGCGCCTGTTCGTCGAGCCCATCGAGGCAAAGGCCGAGCGCCTGGCCGAAGCCCGTCCAGAAATCGTCCCCCAGCGGCTCCGGCTCGGCTGTCGGGGGCGGTGCGTCGGCGACCGGCTCGGTGACCAGTCGCGGGACCTGCAGGTTCTCCTCGTCGATCTGTGCATAGTCCGGCTGCAGCGCCGCGGTGCTCACTGGCGCGAGCACCGCGGTCAGCTCGTCGGTCTCGGCATAGAGGCGTTCCTGCTGCTCGAGCGCGCACATCGGGTCGAGGTCGAGGAAGGCGTCGTCGGGGATGATGCTGCCGGCCGGCTGTGGGCGGCCCAGCTCGCCTTCGAACAGCGCCGGGTCGCGGATCAGGCGAGCCTTGATCTCGAAGTCGCCCAGGCAGTAGACGTCGCCGTGCTCGATGCGCTGTGGCTCACCCTTGGGCAAGGTCGCCCCGCTGTCTTTCAGGCGGATGCCGTTGCTGCTGGTGTCGGTGAGGAAGAACGCGCCGCCGCGATAGCTGACCTCGGCATGGCGGCTGGACACCACGCGCTTGCGGTCGGGGATCACCCAGTCGCAGTCCTGTGCCCGGCCGATCATCCCACCGGCCTGCTTGAAGGATTTGCGAACCTGCAGGCCGGGCGCGAACTGCTGGGCGCCGAGCATCTCGAAAACCAGTTCCATGGGCTGCTCCCGGCTTCAGTTCGCGCGCCGGGCGGCGTGCGGTTCGCCCAGCGGACGGTAGTCGGCGTCGCTGAAACGGTAGTTGCCGGAGCAGCCGGCGAGCAGGAGCGTGGCGATGAGCGCAACGAGGGCGCAATAGCGGGCTGGCACGCGATTTCCTCCTTGAAGTCGTGTGTGCGAGCGGGGCGCCCAGGGGGCGCGACCGGATCGCGTCATTGGAGTTCAGTTGATCGCCTGGGCGGGTGACGGGGTTCACGTAAAGCCGCCCGGACAGGGCAAAAACGAGAGTGACGTCCGGTTGGCGTCGGCACCCCCGGCCGTGGTACGGGTGGCTGCGGCTGGTTCCGTGGACTCATAGGTCGCTCGCGCTGAGGCCCAGCCGATCCATGCGATAGAGCAGGGTGCGGCGTGGCAGGCCGAGCTCGCGAGCGGCCTGGCTCTGGTTGCCGCCGTTCTTGCGCAGGCAGTCGACCAGCAGGTTGCGCTCGACGCGTTCGAGGCGTGCGCGCAGGTTCAGGGTACTGTCCAGCGCATCGTCCACCGTACGTAGGCTGAAGTGATCGGGCAGCAGCTCACCGCCGTCGCAGAGCAGCACGGCGCGTTCGACCAGGCCCTTGAGTTCGCGCACGTTGCCGGGAAAGGCGTAGCCGGCCAGCTGTTCCAGCGCGGCGTCCGACCAGCGCACGGCGTCGCGTTGCAGGAAGCCGCAAGCCTTGTCGGCGAAGTGCCGGGCCAGGCGCAGGATGTCCTGGCCGCGCTCGCGCAGCGGAGGCAGCTCGATGGGGAAGATGGACAGCCGGTAGTAGAGGTCTTCGCGAAAGCGTCCCTGCTCGACGCGCTGCTGCAGGTCCTGGTGGGTGGCGGTGACGATGCGTACGTCGACTCGGTGGGTGCGGGTACTGCCCAGCGGTCGCACTTCGCCTTCCTGCAGCACGCGCAGCAGCTTGGCCTGCAGGGTCAGCGGCATGTCGCCGATCTCGTCGAGGAACAGCGTGCCGCCATTGGCCGCATCGAACAGGCCTTCGTGGTCGCGCTCGGCACCGGTGAAGGCCCCCTTGCGATAGCCGAACAGCTCGCTTTCCAGCAGGTGCTCGGGCAGCGCCGCGCAGTTCTGCACGACGAACGCCTGGCTGCGGCGCGAACCGCAGTCGTGGATGGCGCGGGCGACCAGCTCCTTGCCGGTGCCGGTTTCTCCGGTCAGCAGCACGCTGACCGGGTTGTGCAGCACCTTGCCGATCAGGCCGTACACGGCGCGCATGCGCGGGCTGTCGCCGATCAGGCCATAGCCGCTGGCGCAGCGCGGAGTATTGGTTTCCTCGGGCGGCGCCGGTTGTGCCGCGCCGCGCAGGCGGTTGAGCAACTGCACCTGCCCAAGCGCGAAGCGACCGAGGCTGGCCAGCGGCTCGGCGGCTTCGGCGAGGTCCTGCCTGGCTCGGCTTGCGACCACCAGCAGCCCGACCGCGTGGCCCTCGGCATCCGGCAACGGCAGGCACAGCAGGCTGCGCCAGGGGCGTGCCGCTTCGGGCAGAAAACCCGTCGCGTGCAGGCTTGCGTCGAGCGAGGCGATGCTCAGCAGCCGGTTCTGGCTCAGGCAGTACTGCAGCAGTTGCTCGCCGTCATAGTCGCTCGGCAGGCTGGCGGCGTCGTGGCGCCGTTCGCCGTCGAACCATTCTGCCGACAGCGTCAGCCGTGTATGGGTGGCATCGAGCAGGTAGAGCTGCGCCAGCGGGCATCCGGCCAGTTGCGCAGCGACTTCCATCAGCCCGCCCAGCCAGGCGCTGGTGTCGGTACTCCAGGCGAGTTCGGCGAGTTGCGCCAGCAGGCGGCTCGCCGCGCCGGGCACGGTCGCTTCGGGGATCACCGTCGAGACTTTAAGCGAACTCACAGACAACCGCTCCATCACCGTCGAGGGTGGCGTTTACCTGCTGCAGGGCTTCGCCGTTGGCCATGGCAGCGAGCAGGCGGTCGACCACCTGCGGCTGCAGGGTCTGGTCGATCAGGTGGTCGATCAGCCGCGCGCCGCTCTCGTTGTGCGTGCAGCGCTCGGCGAGGTGATCGACCAGCGCCTCGCAATGGCTGAAGCGCAGATTGCGGCGGGCCAGCCGTTCGCCGAAGCGCGCGAGCTTGACGCCCACCAGTTCGGCCAGTACCTCGCCGGCGACCGGGTAGTAGGGCACCACCTTCATGCGCCCGAGCAGCGCCGGCTTGAAGTGACGGCTCAAGGCGGGGCGGATGGCCGTCTCCAGGGCCTCGGCCGCGGGGCGCTGGCCGGCGGCACACAGGCGTGCGATCTCGTCGCTGGCGAGGTTGCTGGTCATCAGGATCAGGGTGTTGCGGAAGTTGATCTCGCGGCCTTCGCCGTCGTTGGCCACGCCCTTGTCGAAGATCTGATAGAAGACGTTCATCACGTCCGGATCGGCCTTCTCGACCTCGTCGAGCAGCACGACGGAATAGGGCTTCTGCCGCACCGCCTCGGTGAGCATGCCGCCTTCGCCGTAGCCGACGTAGCCGGGCGGCGCACCGATCAGCCGTGAGACCGTGTGCTTTTCCTGGAACTCGGACATGTTGATGGTGGTGAGGAAGCGCTCACCGCCGTACAGTAGATCGGCCAGGGCCAGCGCGGTTTCGGTCTTGCCGACGCCGCTGGGGCCGACCAGCAGGAACACGCCGACGGGCGCGTCGGGGCGGTTCAGGCCGGCCGCGGTGGCGCGCATGGCCCGGTCCAGCGCGGCGACCGCCTGTTCCTGACCGCGTACACGCTGGCGCAGGTCGTCGGCGAAGCTCAGCACCTTGCTGTTGTGTTCGCGCGCCAGCTGCGACAGCGGCACGCCGGTCCAGTGGCTGATCACTTCGGCCACCAGGCGCGGGCAGACCTCGAAGCTGACCAGCCGCTCGCTGGCCTGGGCTGCCGCCAACTCGGCCTGCAGGGCACGTAGCTCGGCTTCTAGCGCCTCCAGGTTCGGGCGTGGTTCGTCGCTGGCGCCCTCGTCATTGCCCAGGCGCGCGGCGGCGCATTGCTTGCGCTGTTCCAGCAGGCGTTCGGCGAGATCACGCTGCACTGCCCAGCGGGTTTCCACCTGCTCCAGTTCGGCGCGAGCGGCGACCAGGCGGTTCTCCAGAGCATCCAGGGCGTCGTGGTCGACGATCAGGCCGGCGTCGAGGTCGCGGCGCATGGCTTCGCCCTGCCGTTCACCTTCGGCGATCTCGCCACGCAGGCGTACCAGCGCTTCGGGGGCAGCAGCCAGGCTGATGCGCACGCGGGCGCAGGCGGTGTCGAGCACGTCCACGGCCTTGTCCGGTAGCTGCCGGCCAGCCAGGTAGCGTGCCGACAGCTCGGCGGCGGCCACCACGGCGTCGTCGCGCAGGTAGATGCCATGGCTCTTCTGGTACACCGGCGCCAGGCCACGGAGGATGGTGACCGCCTCGTCGACTGTGGGCTCGTGCAGCTGCACGGGCTGGAAGCGCCGCGCCAGCGCCGGGTCCTTCTCGAAGTACTTCTTGTATTCGCTCCAGGTGGTCGCCGCGATGGTGCGCAGCTCGCCGCGTGCCAGCGCCGGTTTGAGCAGGTTGGCCGCATCGCCGCTGCCGGCCTGGCCGCCGGCGCCGATCAGGCTGTGCGCCTCGTCGATGAACAGGATGGTCGGCTTGGCCGCGCCCTTGACCTCGTCGATCACGCCCTGCAATCGCCGTTCGAATTCGCCCTTCACGCTGGCGCCGGCCTGCAGCAGGCCGAGGTCCAGGCAGAGCAGCTCGACGTTCTTCAGCGTCTCCGGCACTTCGCCAGCGGCGATGCGCAGGGCCAGGCCCTCGACGATGGCGGTCTTGCCGACGCCCGCTTCGCCGACCACGATCGGGTTGCTCTTGCGACGGCGGGCCAGGATGTCGATCAGCTGGCGGATCGCGCCGTCGCGGCACAACACCGGGTCGAGCTTGCCGTCGCGCGCCTGCTGCGTGAAGTTGTGGGTGAAGCGCGACAGGTTCGATTCGCCGCTCGCGGCCGGTTTGCCCGGCGCCGTCTGGGGTTGCTGCGCCAGCGCGAAATCATGCACGCGCTCGATATTCAGCCGCGCCAGCAGTGGCTGGTAGCGGCTGCCGGCATAGCGCATCGGGTTGCGCAGCAGCGCGAGCAACAGCGCGGCCTGGTCGATCTGGCTCTGGCCGAGTTCGAGGTTGCCGACCAGCAGGGCGTCCTGCAGCCACTGCACCAGCTCGGTGGAAAACACCGGGTTGCGCGATTCGCTGTGCTCGCCGCGCGCCTGCAGAGCCTTGGCCAGCTCGCCCGCGTCCACTTCGGCATCCTGCAGGGCGCGTAACAGCAGGCCGTCGGCGCGCTCGAGCAAACCGAGCAGCAGGTCTTCGACCAGGATCTTGCTGCCGCCGCGTACCACGCAGCGTTCGGCGGCGCCTTCCAGGTCGCGCTTGGTCGGCGCGTCGAGCGCCTGGACGAGTTGTTGCAGGTCTACATTGATCATGTCGGTTCCTTAATGAAGCTTGCTGCCGAGGGTGACCATGCCGTCGGCCCGTTCGGTGCCGAGCCAGCTGGTCCAGCCGAGGCGGCAGGGGTTTCCTTCCCCGATGCGCAGCTCGCGGATGTCGTCCTGGCGCAGGGCCAGGCGGATGTCGTAGTCCAGCGGGTCGCGCAGGGTGAAGCGCACCAGCGCGCAGAGCGGCTGGTAGCCCGTGCCGACCGGCAGGAATTCGTGAAAGCGGTCCCAGCTGAGCTGGCGGATGTGGATGCGGAACTTGCCGCCGCGGTCGCGTACCCGTTCGCCCAGCACGAGGTTTTCGCCGAGCTGGCTGTTGGCGCGGCCGAGGCGGTTCTGTTGTTCGCCGAGGATGTCGACCTGGCGCTCCAGGCATTGCTCGATGCGCAGGTCGGCGTGCTTGAAGTAGTAGCGCAGCACCGACTCGATCAGCGCCGCCGAATGCGCGCGTAGGCTGAGCAGGCCGAGGTAGGGCAGCAGGCGCTTCCAGTTCAGCTCGCTCGCCGCCCGGATCTGCTCGCCGCCGAGCCCGATGAGGGCGAACAGCTGTTCGGACAGCGGGTCGCGCGCGCCCGTGGTGAAGCGCGCGTAGTAGCGGTACTTCTGCCAGATCGGCAGCAGCAGGCGCTGCAGGCGGTCGTTGAACAGGTCGAGAAATTCGCGCGTCGGGTTGCCGTCGATGCTGTCGCCCAGCGCCTGGTCGGCATAGAAGGCTGGCAGCGGCGAGCCGGCGCCGAACAGGCTGACCAGGTTCAGCCGCAGCCGGGCGCGCCAGCCGCGGTCGTCCTCGTAGAACTCGACGGCGTCGATATCGCTACCGGGAAAACCAAGGCTCGGGTTGGCCTGGAAGTCCAGGCGCTCATACAGGGCCTGCTCGTCGAGCTCCGGATACACCGCGCGCAGGCGATCCAGCGCCAGCAACACGCCCTGGAACAGGCTGTACTCGCGAATGCCCTGGCTCAGCCGGCCGAGCCCGGCGCCGTGCGGCCCTCTGCTCAGGGCAGGGGATGTTGCGCTCAAAGTAGGGGTTGTTGCACTCAAAGTAGGGGCTGCTGCCCCATGCGCGGCGTCCATTGGTACACCTCTCCCTGTGTACTGCTCACGCGCAGCTCGTGGTACGAGTTGAGGCTGGCGTAGAGTGCGAAGAATTCGTTGAGCACCGAGGCGAACAGGAACAGGTCGCCTTCGCCCAAGTAACCGTCCGGGTCCATGGTCAGTTCGGTCCGCACGCCGCGCACCGGCAGGCCGCGGTGCAGTCGGTCGACATGCTGGTGGGCGATGGCTTTCAGCCCGCCGAGCAGGCGCTTGCTGACCTTCTCGGCGTGCTGGTCGTAGTAGCGCGGCAGGTCGTAGGTCTCGAGGATCACCTTGAGCGCCTCGACGTTGGCCAGCGACAGGTAGTTGAGCGACATGTTGCTGATCAGCTTCCACAGGAAGTCGCGGTGCAGCGGCGGCGCATAGCTCGGCGTGACCGGGCTGATGTTGCGAAAGGTGAGGAATTCGGGCGTGTCCTCGCTGGGCAGGCAGATGTCGCCCAGGCGCAGCTCGCGCGGCAGGTTCTGGTTGGTGCAGGTCAGCTCGATCGACAGCGTTTCGTGGCCGTCCAGGTCACGCAGGCCGAACGCCAGGTAGGTTTCCAGGCCATCGCCGAGCAGTGACGGTTGCTGGCGGACGCTGTAGTGCGGGCGCGCCACGGGGACGTCGAAGCTGGGGTCGTGCTCGAAGGACTCGAACGGCACGTACTCCTCGTAGCCCTTGCCGCCCGGCTTCCAGCCGGTGACCCGGTTGACCGAGAAGATGCCGCAGCCGCTGCTGTCCAGCTCGGCGGGGCGCACCAGGTACTGGTCCTGCTTGCCGTCCAGGCGCACCGGGATGGCATCGTGCTCGAACAGGTTCACCACCGGCGTGCAGTACAGCCGCACGTTGTCGCGCGTCGGCCGGATGCGCTGCGCGCCGGCCTTGCGGATGTCGAAGCGTAGCTCGAAGCCGCGCGCCTGCTCCAGGCGCTCCTTTGGCAGGCGTTGCAGCGCGTCGAGGCCGCCGAGGTCGACGAAGAGAAACTTTTCCTGGAAGGCGAAATATTCCTGCAGATGCCGGTAGCCGCGAAAGGTGTTGAGCGGATAGGGGATCAGCGCCTCGTCCTCGGGGAAACCGACCGGCTCCACCTTGCCGGCCTCCAGCGCCAGGGGCGGCAACGGCAGGCCCTGGGCGTCGGTGAATGGCTTGCCCTGGGCATCCAGTGCGATCAGCTGAATACCGTCAAGATGGCGCAGCAGGCTGAGGTAAAGCATCTGGCTGACGTAACGCTCGCCGGCCAGGTGCAGCCGCAGCCGGCGCACGTCGACCTCGCCCAGATGGCCATCGGCAGTCATGCCCAGGCGCAGGCTCAGCAAGGCGCCGTCGCCCTTGACCGAGTAGTTCAGCTCGGTCAGTTCCAGCGGCAGCACCTCGGTGGCATAGGCCGTGCGGAAACGGCAGGTCACTCCGCGTACCGGCTTGGCCTCGACTGGCGTGTGACGCGGCACGCTGAGCGCCTTGCCACTGCGCTTGACTGGATCGAACTGCAGCATGCTGAACGCCGGCAGCGGCCGCATGTAATTCGGCCACAAGAGGTGCATCAGCGAGTGGGTCAGCTCCGGCAGCTCGTCGTCGAGTTTCTGCCGCAACCGTCCGGTGAGAAAGGCGAAGCCTTCGAGCAGGCGCTCGACATCCGGATCGCGTCCAGCCTGCCCGAGGAACGGCGCCAGCGCCGGGCTGCGCTCGGAAAAGCGCTTGCCCAGCTGGCGCAGGGCGGTGAGTTCGCTTTGGTAGTGGTGGTTGAAAGACATGTCTAACGATTCATCCTTGTCGTGTCCGGCGCGCTTGCGCGGCGGGGCTCCTAGCGGCGGCGGTAGCATCCCGTGGAGGTGTCCATGTCCACGAGCAGGCAGTTGCCGAGTGGCTTCAGCCTCATCTTGTCGAAGAAGGCCCTCGGCCCTCGTTCGCGCAATTCAACTTGCCCGTCCACCATTACCCAGCGCCCTCGACCCTGGATGTCGAGGCTGCCGTAGTAGAGCACCGCCTCGAACGTGCCTTGCTCATGGAGCAGCAGCCGCGAGCCCATTTCCACCACGCCGACCAGTTCGTAGCGCCCGGCCAGTTCGCGCGGCGGCGGGGAAGTGTTGGTGCAGGCGGCCAATGTCAGCGCGAGGGTGGCGAGCGCCAGGCGGGCGCAGCGTGAGGAGGGTTTACCACGAGCCATAGGGCACCCCGTGTTGCTCGATGTAGGCCTTGGCTTTTTCGGAGAGGGGACGGTGTTCTCCGTTGGATGTGCCGCCGTATGGTCCGACCTTGCTGATAGCCGCTTCGAAGCGACCGATTTCGATGGAGTCCAGGCAGGGGCCGCCGACCCAGGCCTTAGCGATGCCGCCGGGGGCCAGACCGATGGTGATGACTTTGCGATATAAACCGTCGATCACCTTGCCGTCCCATCGGCAATAGGCTGAATGTGGTTTGAGCATTTCCTCGCGCACCCACTCCGGAATGTTGATGCGTACGTTGTAAGTCTGCGGCTCGACCATCGACTGCCAGCGCACGAAGATGATTTCCGGCAAGTCGATGCCGGGCAGATTCTTGCCCGCACCGCCGGACGGGTTGGGCGGCCAGCCGGCCACGCTGCTGGCATAGGAGGGCACACCGCCGCTGACCCGTTCGTAGGCCAGCCCGCGGCGATCGATCACATCCACGCTTTCGACCCATACCTCCATATAGTCGGGAGCGAATATCCCGGCGAACCAAGCGCGATAGGGCAGTTCGGGCTGGCCGTGACTAGTGGCGCAGCCACCGAGTAGAAATATTGCGCATGTAAGCAGGAGGGTTCTCATTCGGGATAATCCTGTTGCGGCTTGTTGTTATAGGTCAGGCGAACATTGGGGGCTGGCTTGCTGATCAGCAGACCACTGCTGGGCGTCCAGTGAGCTGAGAGGTGGATATAGCGTGACCAAAGCAGGCGCTCGTCCTCTTCATCCAGGCCGTACCGGCTCCCTTGGGCGTATGCCAAAAGGTGACTGGCAATCTTTTGAAGCTCAGCGGGTATTGCGGTTGTGCTTTCCTGTTCGTCGATAAAATCGAACGGAACGCCGTATTGCACAGCCAGCTCTCGCATTATTCGCAGATAGATAAGCGACAACTCGCCACGAACCTGGCGTTCGATGGACAGTAGGCCGTAGACCACGTCCTCCGGCGGCCGCTTGAAGCCGCGCTCGTTAAATACAGGTTTACGGCTGGGCCAGACCTTGGGCTCCTTCAGCGCTTCGTCAGGCAGGCCGAGGGCCTTCCATTGGTAATATTGCCGCCAGGTCTCGCGCGAGGCATGGGTTTGTTCGGGCGGCATGCTGGCCGGCACTGTGGAGCTGAGCGGGCGACTCAGCACCAGCCGCTCGAGCATCAGGGGGCGGTAGCCGCCGCCAATATCCGAGTGCGCTCCGGGCAGGCTGATTTCCTGGTGATCCGGGGCGACCCTGTTGAGGGCGAAGTTCCAGCGCTTCTCGTCGCGGGCAGTCAGTTGCAGCACCTTACGCGCGCAGCCGGGCGGCAGATAGAGATTGATGCCAGGGTTGAGATGATCGGCTGGACTATAGTCGCCGTTCAGTGGATCGAGCACGGCAGCCACGGTATCGAACAAGCCGATAAAGTTGATGCACGTATGGGTGGCCCACTCGAAACTGCCGAACAAGCCAGGCGAGCTACTATTGAATGCTTGGGCCAACACACCGCCTTGCGGTTTGAGCAGCTCATTGGCGAAATGCCGGGCCGCCGCTGCGCCGCGGCTGAAACCGAAAATATCGAATTCAATACCCTCGATTTGTAGTTCAGGGTTATTGCGTAGCAGTTGACGGAGCTGTTCGGAAATCTCCGTCGGGCTTTGCTGTACCCGCGCCAGTATCCCGGTATCGCCTTGGCCGGTGATCTGGCCGTAAAGCGAGTCGGCTTCGCCGCTACGGGTTCCGATACCCTCCAGATAAACCTTGACGCAGGCGCTACGCTCCTCCTTCGCCAGGCTCCGAGTCGCATCGTCCTGGTACAGGTCGAACAACCGCGCCACGTTGCTCGGCGCGTTGCCGTAGCTATTGTCCGGCGTCTGGGTAAAGAAGCCTTTGCCTTTGCCTTCGCTGTCGCTGAAGCCATGAGCCCGGCAATATTCGACGACTTCGCCGAGGGTGCGCTCGTCCAGCAGGGTCAGGTCGTCCTGGCGACACTTTTCGGTCACGGTCGCATTGGCCAGGTTGTTGCCGGTACCGTCGAAGAACACGCCGATTCGCAGGGTGATGGCCTGGCGCGCCTGTTGCTGCGGCTGCTCGACCAGCTCCTCTTCTTCGTCTTCCTCTTCAACGCCCAACGGCGCGAGGTCACCCGGCTCTTCCTGCCAGGCGCGGGCTATCGGCTCAGATGAGCGAAAGGCCTCTGCAGCAGCGGCCGCCGCAGTAACTGCCTTGGCAATTCCAAGGGCGGCAGGCGCGAGGAAGGGCGCCGCGTTGTGGCTGCTGCCGATGACCACCGTACCCGAACCGGCGCTGACGACATTGCCGTGGTTACCCACACTGCCCATCACCGCAGCTGGCTTGCCATTGATCAGTACGGTGGGGATCACCGCGCTGGCCATCGCACCGCCGCAGGCGGAGGCGTCGCCCATGCGTGCGGCCGGTAGGCCGTCGAACAGCACGTCGGGCGAGCCGGCGGCGATCGGGTTGTTGCCATGACCCGGGATGGGACAGGCGGTGGGGTCGCCCAGGCGGGCGGCGGGTTTACCGGACATGGCGCTTCCTTACTCCACGCTGACTTGGCCGCTGCCGTCCAGGCGCGCGGAGAAACTGACCTGCCGCTTGCAGCCTTCGATCTCCAGCAGGCCTTCGATGGCGAAGGCGAGCGTGAGCGGATCGTGATCGCGTGGCAGCGGCACGACGCGGACCTGGCGCAGGCGGGGTTCGTACGCTTCGATGAAACGTTCGATGGCGGCACGCGCCTGCTGCAGCGAGTCGTGCAGCGAGAGGCGCATGTCGTTCAAATCGGGCAACCCGTAGTCGGGCAGCGTCTGCACGCTGCCCGCCCGGGTGCTGAGCATCTTGGTCAGATGGGCAGCCACCGAGGCCATCGCCGCGATCTCGCGGCTCCAGCCGGCACGCCGATCGGCGTCGCCACCGAGGCGCTCGAAGAGGCTGCCGTATCCGTTCAAGTGCTTATTCCTTGTCCAGCTTGCCGACCAGCGACAGGGTGAAGTCGGCGCCCATGTACTTGAAGTGCGGGCGCACGTTCAGGCTGACGCGGTACCAGCCTGGCTCGCCTTCCACATCACTGACGACGACCTGGGCTGCGCGCAGCGGCCGGCGGCTGCGGACTTCGGCGCTGGGGTTTTCCTGGTCGGCGACGAACTGGCGGATCCACTTGTTCAGTTCCAGTTCGAGGTCGGTGCGCTCTTTCCAGGCGCCGATCTGCTCGCGTTGCAGCACCTTCAGGTAGTGCGCCAGGCGGTTGACGATGAACAGGTAGGGCAGCTGGGTGCCGAGCTTGTAGTTCAGCTCGGCGTTCTTGCCTTCCTCGCTGTTGCCGAAGAACTTCGGCTTCTGCGCCGAGTTGGCCGAGAAGAACGCGGCGTTGTCGCTGCCCTTGCGCATGGTCAGGGCAATGAAGCCTTCCTCGGCCAGCTCGTACTCGCGGCGGTCGGAAACCAGCACTTCGGTCGGGATCTTGGTCTCGATCTCGCCCATGCTTTCGAAGTGGTGCAGCGGCAGGTCTTCCACCGCGCCGCCGCTCTGCGGGCCGATGATGTTCGGGCACCAGCGGAACTTGGCGAAGCTGTCGGTCAGGCGGCTGGCGAAGGTGTAGGCGGTGTTGCCCCACAGGTAGTGCTCATGGCTGCCGGCGACGTTTTCCTTGTAGACGAAGGATTTGACCGGGTTGTCTTCCGGGTCGTAGGGGTTGCGCAGGAGGAAGCGCGGTACGGTCAGGCCGACGTAGCGGGCGTCTTCCTGCTCGCGGAAGCTTTGCCACTTGGCGAACTGCGGGCCTTCGAAGTGATCCTTCAGGTCCTTCAGGTCCGGCAGGCCGGTGAAGCTTTCCAGATCGAAGAATTTCGGGCCGGCGGCGGCGATGAAGGGCGCGTGGGACATGCTGGCGACCGATGCCACGTACTGCATCATCTTGATGTCCGGGGCGCTCGGGTCGAAGAAGTAGTTGGCGATCAGCGCGCCGACCGGCTGGCCACCGAACTGGCCGTACTCGGCGGTATAGATGTGCTTGTACAGGCCCGACTGGACCACTTCCGGGCTGTCCTCGAAGTCATCCAGCAGGTCCTGCTTGGAGGCGTTGAGGATTTCGAGCTTGATGTTCTCGCGGAAGTTGGTGCGGTCGACCAGCAACTTGAGGCCGCGCCAGGAGGATTCCAGGGCCTGGAATTGCGGATGATGGAGGATCTCGTCCATCTGCTGGCTGAGCTTGGCGTCGATCTCCGCGATCATGCGGTCGACCAGCGCCTTTTTCACCGGCTCGTTTTCGTTCTGCGGCTTGAGCAGTTCCTCGATGAAGGCCGAGACGCCGCGCTTGGCGATGTCGTAGGCCTCGTCGTCGGGGCTGAGCCTGGTCTCGGCGATGATGCGGTCGAGGATGCCGAGGTCGGCCAGTTGGGTGCCGCTGTCGACGGCTGCTGCGCTAGTGCTCATGGTGTTGGCGTTCCTTGTCCAGGTGATCAGGCGTCCAGGTGTTCTTTCGCGGCCAGGCCCAGCTCGCCGAGCACGCGCTCGCGCGAGTCGCCATCGGCCAGCACGCTCTCGATGGCCTTGCGGAAGGCGGGGGCGTTGCCCAGCGGGCCCTTGAGGGCGACCAGGGCGTCGCGCAGCTCCATCAGCCGGCGCAGCTCGGGAACCTGATCGACCAGGCTGGCCGGGTTGAAGTCCTTCATCGAGTTGATGCGCAGCTGCACGGCCAGCTCGTCGTCGCGCTGCTCGTCCTGCAGGCGGTTCGGCACGCCGAAGGTCAGGTTCAGTTCCTGCTTGGCCAGGACCTCGTCGAAGCTGTTCTTGTCGATGGCGATGGGCTTGCGGTCTTCGATCTTGCGGTCGTCGGCGCGCTGGGTGAAGTCGCCGAGCACCATGAGTTTCAGGGGAAGTTCGATCTCTTCCTGGGCGCCGCCGGTGGCAGGCTTGAAGGTGACGTTGATGCGTTCCTTGGGGGCTACCGAGCCTTCTTTGGCCATGGGTGTTCTCCTTGAATGGGCGGCCCGGGGGCCTAGTCGAGTACCACCTCGAGGTCGAGGTGGCACAGCCTGCGGTAGATCTCGTCCCTGCTTTCGCGTACCGCGTGGTTCTGCGGCAGCACCTCGCAGCAGTGGTGCAACAGGCGCAGCACTTCGAGGGCGAGATCGGGCTCCCAGTCGCCGAGGCCGGCGGCACTCAGCGTCTGGTCGAGCGATTCGAGTTGGGTCTTGGCCAGTTCGTGTTTCTTCGCCTGCATGCACAGGCGCGCCAGGGCCAGCTGCCAGTGGAAGCGCTGGCGCCCGCCCTGCGCGCCGGCCAGGCCGGCCTTGAGCTGCTGCACGGCGGCCTTCAGGCCGTCCTTGCGCAGCAGCGGCAACGCCTCCTCGAGGGCGAGGTCCCAGGCGGCTCGCTGGCCGCCCGCGGCGGGTGCCGGTTCGCGGCGGCTGTCGGCGGCCTGCAGGTGCGGTAGCACCTGGCTGGCGATCCAGGCACGGGTCTCGGCGTCGGCGAAGGGCGCGCCGTCATGGAAACGCAGCTCGTCGAGGCCGGGCACGCGCTGCAGGAACAGCGCCAGCTGGATTTCCACCTCGCGCATGGCCAGCGGTGCGTCGAGCGCCTGCAGGCAGTCCCAGACCAGACGTTGGCCGTCGAGCCAGAACGGCGCGCGGGCGATGCTGGCTTCCAGGTCCACGGCGAGGTCGGCATAGGCGCCCTGGATGAAGCGCTCCCTGAAGCCGGCCAGCTTGTCGGCGGGCAGGCCGCGCAGGGCGGTGACCTGCTCGGCGTTGCGCTCGGGCAACGTCTCGATGCCGAGCCACAGCAGGGTGCGCGACAGGCGCAGCGGCTTGGGGTCGGTGGCCTTCTGTCGGAGCCACCAGGTGCTCAGCGGGCGGGCCTGTTCCTGCAGCGTGCGCAGGGTCTTGTGCGCGTCCTTGTCGCTGTCGATTGGCGGATTGCCACTCAGCACCTGCGTGGCGACCTGCCTGACCTGGGCGATGGCGGCGCCGACCGCGCCCGGCTGGGGTTTGTCCTGCGCGGCGCGGCGGATCATGCCGTCGAGCTGGCGGCACAGCGGCAGCAGCAGCGGGGCGTCTTCGCCCAGCGCATCGGACAGGCAGGCTTCGAGTCCGTGCAGGCTGTCGGCGAGGGCGCGGAACAGCGCGAGCTGCTCGCCGACCGGGACTTCGTCGGTCAGCACCTGCTCGAGGCGCGGCACCAGCCAGCCGATGGCCGCGGCGCGGGTGCGCGGCTTGCGCGGATGCACGGCCTGCCAGTGCTCGACACACAGCAGGCGGATGGTTTCGAGGCCGGCGTGCAGGCCGGCGAAGGATTCGCGCTGGTACAGGCTCCAGGCCAGCCAGGCAGCGATGCGCAGGTCCTTCGACTGGCTTGCGAGCAGGGCCTCGCAGCCAGCGCGCAGCTGCTGCCAGTCGATGGCGGCGGTCGCGTGAAGGGCGGTCGCCTTGGCCAGCTCGTGTTCGAGCCGCTCGAAGTCGCTGCCGTAACGAATGTCGTCGCCGGCGAAGTTCGCCTCGTCGATCGGGCGGGCGGCCAGCTCGAGATAGTGCTTGCTCAGCGCAGAAGAGAAAGTCATCCGTGACTCTAAGTTCATCCGTGAACTTTGTGGCCGCAACTTGATATCCGCTCAAGTGGCCCTGTCCAAGGCAAGTTGCGCAAGAAGTTGGACAGTTGTCTGCGCAATAAATTGCCAAGCCTTATGGGGCGTGCATCCTAGACGTCCAGGCTTGTATCGCTCAAGCGGGAAAGTGTGAGCCAG
This sequence comes from Pseudomonas oligotrophica, assembly GCF_021726475.1. Taxonomy (GTDB): domain Bacteria; phylum Pseudomonadota; class Gammaproteobacteria; order Pseudomonadales; family Pseudomonadaceae; genus Stutzerimonas; species Stutzerimonas oligotrophica. The sequence goes on along the minus strand of NZ_JAKJRU010000001.1, from coordinate 35,209 downwards.
GTTCCAGCGCTAACTATTGCGCTTAAATTGTCGGAACTTTTGCGAGGCGTGACGGCGGTCAATTAAATAGAACCGCCTGGCAACTTGTTGAAATGTGTCACGCGACTATCGGCAATGACTTACAGGCAAGGGCGCGCTGGTTCACGACGCGCCCCCGGGTGGCCTGCTAGGCCGAGGTGCGGGCCAGGAAACGGACGCTCAGGGTATGGCGCTCGCCGGGAGCGAGGGTGCGCGCGTCGTCCAGCACGTTGGCCGTCTCGATGCACAGCATGCGCTGCCAGGCGTCCTCGGCGAACTGCGAGAGGCGGCGCGCCTTGTCGATCCAGGGATTCCAGAGGATCGCCGAGGCGGAGCCTTCGCTGCCGAGTTCGATGCTGCGCTGCGCGGCGCCATCGATGAGCCTGAGGGTGTCGGGGAGCTGCAGGTAGATCCGGTCGGTTTCGCCGGTGAAGCGCAGCTCGCCGCGCTGTTCGTGGTTCTGCCAGTCGTCCAGCGTGTCGACGTAGGGACGCTCCTCGAGGCCGGCGACGCGCGCCTGGTGGATGTCGTCGATGGCCAGGTAGCTGTGCAGCGCCTGGCTGATGGTGACCGGGTGGTCGTCGAGGTTGTGGCTGGTCAGGCTCACCTGCAGGGCTTCGTCGAGGCGGATGCGCAGGCTGGCCTCGACCTTGTGCGGCCAGCCGGGCAGCTCGCCGCTGGCGGCCTGCGCGCAGCGAAACTCGATCACCGCGGCGTCCGCCTCGCAGTGGCTGGCGGCCAGCTGCCAGTCGATCGCGCGCACCAGGCCGTGGAAGGGCGCCTCGCCGGCATCGGCGTGCTGTTCGCGGATCGCCTGCGGATTGCGCATCAGGTCGCCGAACCAGGGCCAGCACACCGGAATGCCGCCGCGCACCGGCTGGCCGCGCTCGAAGGTCGCCTGCTCGCTGAGCCAGATCACCGGCTGCGCCTCGCCCTGGTGATAGGCGAGCAACTGTGCGCCCTGTTCGGCCACCAGCAGTTCCTGCTCGCCGCGGCGCAGCCGCCAGCAGGCGAGCTGGCCCATTTCGATTCGCTGGATGTCGACAAGCATGCGGTGGCTCCTAGGCAGTTTCGGGACTGGTCAGTCAGACCGCACGAGCGCCCGGTGATTCGCCGGGCGCCGCTGGACCGGCTGCATGTCGCAGCCGGCCTGCGCTCAGCGGCCCTGGCAGGCGTCGACGCGCAGCCAGCGCTCGAGCAGCTTGAAGCCCTGCATCAGGACGAAGGCGATCAGCAGGTAGATCAGGCCGGCGGTGAGGAACATTTCCTCGTGCATGTAGGTGCGTGCGGCGATCTTGCGGGCCATGCCGGTGAGCTCCAGCAGGGTGATGGTGCTGGCCAGGGCGCTGGCCTTGAGCATCAGAATCACCTCGTTGCTGTAGGCCGGCAGGCCGATGCGCGTGGCGCGCGGCAGGATGATGTGCAGCAGCGCCTGGCCGCGCGACATGCCCAGCGCCCGCGCGGCCTCGATCTCGCCGTGGGGCACGTTCTGGATCGCCCCGCGGATGATCTCGGCGATATAGGCCGCGGTGTGCAGGGTCATGGTGATGATCGCGCACCAGTACGGGTCGCGCAGGTACGGCCAGAGCGCGCTCTGGCGCACCACTTCGAACTGCGCCATGCCGTAGTAGACGAGGAACAGCTGGACCAGCAGCGGCGTGCCGCGGAAGAAGAAGATGTAGGCGTAGGGCAGCCCGCGCACCGCCAGGAGTCGGGACGAGCGGGCGATGCCCAGCGGCACGGCGAGGATCAGCCCGGCGATGACCGAGATGCCGACCAGCTGCAGGGTCAGCCAGGCGCCCTCGATGAAGCTCGGCAGCCACTTGATGAAGATTTCCCAGGTCATGCTGCGCTCCGCACGAAGCCGCGGCCGGCACGTTTTTCGAGGAAGTGCATACCGATCATGGCGACGATGGTCAGGCACAGGTAGATGAAGGCGGCCACGAGGAAGAAGGTGAAAGGCTCCTTGCTGGCGGTCACCGCGATTTGCGAGCGGCGCATGATTTCCTCCAGCCCGATCACCGAAACCAGCGCGGTGTCCTTCATCAGGATCATGAACAGGTTGCCCAGGCCCGGCAGGGCCAGGCGCCACATCTGCGGCAGGATCAGCCGCAGGAAGATGCGCCGCTTGCCCAGGCCCAGCGCCAGCCCGGCCTCGCGATGGCCTTTGGGAATGGCCAGCAGTGCGCCGCGGAAGACCTCGGTCGCATAGGCGCCGAAGCACAGGCCGAGGGCGATGGTACCGGCGGCGAACGGGCTCAGCGCCAGGTTGTCGACGCCGAACAGCTCGCCGATGCCGCGCACCAGGCCGATGGTGCCGAAGTAGATCAGCAGCACCCAGAGCAGCTCGGGCACGCCGCGCACGATGGTCGAGTAGGTGCCGCCGAGCCAGCGCAGCGCGCCGAGCGGCGAGGTCTTGGCGAGGGCGCCGAGCAGGCCGAGCACCAGCCCCAGCGCCAGCGAGGCGAGGGCCAGTTGAACGGTCATCCAGGTGCCGGCGACGAGGGCCGGACCGAATCCGTGGAGGTCAGGAATCATAGGAACTCAAACACCGAAGCCCGGTCGGCCAGCTAGGCGGCGACCGGGCTTCGGTTCGGCTGGATCAGTAGATGCTGAACGGGAAGTACTTGTCGTTGATCTGCTTGTAGGTGCCGTCAGCGATGATTTCGGCCAGGGCCTTGTTCAGGTTCTCGCGCAGCTCGTCGTTGCCCTTGCGCACGGCGATGGCGATCTTGTCGTCATCGAAGACCGGCTCGCCCTTGAACTCGAAGTCCTTGCCGGCGTCGCTCTTGAGCCATTCCCACTGCACGAAGGTGTCGGCGAGGATGCCGTCGACGCGCCCGGAGGCCAGGTCCAGGTAGGCGTTCTCCTGGGTGTCGTAGAGCTTGATGTCGACCACGCCGTCGAGGTTGTCTTCCAGCCAGGTGCCGGCGATGGTGGCGCGCTGGGCACCGATCACCTTGCCGTCCAGGTAGTCCTTGTCAGTCTTGAATTCCACCGACTTGGGCGCCACGAACTGCAGCTTGTTGGTGTAGTAGTGGTCGGTGAAGTCCACCGCCTGCTTGCGCTCCTCGGTGACCGACATGGAGGCGGCGAGGAAGTCGAACTTGCCAGCGTTCAGGGCCGGGATGATGCCGTCCCAGTCGGAGGTGACCACTTCGCACTCGACCTTCATCTTGGCGCACAGCGCATGGGCGATGTCGAGGTCGAAGCCGACCACCTGGCCGCTGGCGTCGATCAGGTTGAAGGGCGGGTAGGCGCCTTCGGTGCCAATGCGCAGTTTGTCCGCGGCGAACGCCTGGGCGCCGAAGACCAGGGAAACGGCGGCGGTCAGCAGGATCTTCTTATAGCTCTTCATGCAGTTGTTGCTCCGTTAACGATGGCTGGACATGAATTGTTTACAGCGTGCCGATTGCGGGTTGTCAAATACCTGCGCGGGCGTCCCGTGCTCCTCGACCAGGCCCTGATGAAGGAATACCACTTCGCTGGAGACCTGCTTGGCGAAGTTCATCTCGTGGGTGACCAGCAGCATGGTGCGGCCTTCCTCGGCCAGCGAGCGGATGACGCTAAGCACTTCCTGGACCATTTCCGGGTCCAGCGCCGAGGTGGGTTCGTCGAACAGGATCACCTTGGGCTGCATCGCCAGGGTGCGGGCGATCGCCGCGCGCTGCTGCTGGCCGCCGGACAGCTGGTTGGGGTAGGCGTGGCGCTTGTCGGCGATGCCGACCTTGGCCAGCAGCGCCTCGGCGATCTCCACCGCCTCGGCCTTGCTCTTGCCCAGCACGCGCCGCGGGGCCTCGATGATGTTGTCGAGGATGGTCATGTGCGGCCAGAGGTTGAAGTTCTGGAAGACGAAGCCCAGCTCGCTACGGATGCGGTTGAGCTGCTTGCCGTCGGCCGCGACCAGGTCGCCGGTCTTGTCGCGCTTGAGCTTGAGCTGCTCGCCGGCGACGTGGATCTCGCCCTCGTTGGGGTTTTCCAGGAGGTTGATGCAGCGCAGGAAGGTGGACTTGCCGGAGCCTGATGATCCGAGGATGGAAATCACATCGCCATCGCGAGCGGTCAGCGAGATGCCTTTGAGAACTTCCAGATCGCCGTAGCGCTTGTGCAGGTTGCGGATTTCCAGTGCGGGGATGGCCTCGGCCATGCGGGTTCCTCTATGCAGGCCGGCTGTAGCCCCTGTGGCCTGTGTTTCGAAATGATCGCGCTCCGGCGTGACGGCTCGCCATCCTGGCGAGGCGCAAAGCTAGCATGGGCTCGGGCACGCGCCAAGCGCGAAGCGCGGGCATCCGACCGCCGTTGCGCGGCGAAAAGCGCCTAACGCGCGGCCTGCGGGTCGCAAGCAGAACTGGCCGAACGGTCCGGAAATGCACCGCGGCGGTTCCGTGGCGACGGGCGTGCGCCGTGGTTGGGCAACGCCTCGCGCCGGGGCGCTAGTAGGCCGGTTCCAGCTGGTGGCGACGCAGGATGGCCGGCACCGTGCCGTCGGCGATGGCCGCATCCAGCGCCTCGGCGAAGCGCTCGAAGGCGGCCTTGTCGACGCTGCGCCGCGACAGGCCGATGCCGTAGGCGACCGGCTCGAGCACGCCGACCTCGCGCAGGTTGTCCAGTTGCAGCGCGTCGATCAGCTGCCAGGCGACGTCCTGGTTGATCACCGCCAGCCCGTCGCGGCCGAAGCGGCCGGCGGCGAGCATCCGCAGCAGGCGGCGATTGTCGGCGACCTGCTCGACCCGCACGTCCGGCACGCCGGCCAGGCGTTCGTCCAGCACGATGGAGGTGCCGGACGGGCCGTAGACGCCGAGCCGGTGGCCAGCCAGGTCGCGGGGCTGGTGATAGACGAAGGTGTTCGTCTCGAGGCCGTACAGGCCGTAGCGCGAGCTGACCAGCATGCGCGTGAGGTGGAAGGCCCGCTCGCGGCGCGGCGAGCGGATCACCGTGAAGATGCCGTCGACCTGCCCGGCCTCGGCCAGGGCCAGTGCGCGGCGCCACGGCCGCACGGTGATCGGGCAGCGCTGGCCCAGGCGCGCGCAGACGCTGCGCACCACCTCGGCCAGCGGCCCGGCGCCCACCGCTGCGCCGGGCCCGCTGTCGGCGGCCGGGTAGCTGAACGGTGGAAAGTCTTCGGTGACGAACTGCCAGGTGCCCGCCGTCGCCGGCCAGGCGCCGGCGAGCAACAGGATCAGCAATGTCGAGGGAAGTAGCCGCACCCTGTACTCCTGTCGAATGCAACGGACTGCTCGTGATGAGCGTAGCTGGCGCGCATGACCGTTGTGCAGACGACCACGGCGGCCGGGCAGGCACGCCGCAGGCTGCCGCGGATTGCCCGCGGCGACAGGAGGTTGGGCAGTGCTTAGAAACTGACCTGGTAGCCCAGCGTCAGGGTGCGCCCGCGGCCGGCGAACACGCGACCGTTGCGGGTCACGTCGGTGCCGGTGTTGGCGGCCTGGGTGTAGTAGGTCAGGTAGTCGCGGTCGAGCAGGTTCTCGACGCCCAGGTTGAGCTCGCCGACCGGCAGGCGGTAGCCGAGCGAGGCGTCGACCAGGGTGTAGCCGTCGAACTCCAGGCCCGGCGTGTCGAAGTCGCGGCTGACATAGTGGTTGGCTTGCAGCCGGCTGTGCAGGCGATCGCTCCAGTTGGCCTGCCAGCTGATGGCGTAGCGATCCGGCGAGATGTTGGCACCGTCGAGGTCGGTGTCGACCCTGCCGTCGCCGTCGGTATCGGAGCGGCCGTTGACCTGCGCATAGCTGAGTTGCAGGCGATGCGCCGCGTTGACCTGCCAGCCGCCGGTGAACTCGATGCCGTCGATCTCGGTGCGCTCGCGGCGCACCTGGTAGACGCCACCGACGCTGTTCAGGCGCGAGCCGAGGTCGGCATCGGACTCGTAGTAGCTGACCTCGGCGTCGAACGGGCCGTGCTTCAGGCGCAGGCCGATCTCGCGGTTCTCGGTGACCACCGGCTGCAGGTCGAGGAAGTCGTCGACCCGCGTGCCCGGCGTGCCGATGCCGCGCAGCACGCGGCCGACGTCGGGCATGCCGAAGCCCTCGGAGTAGTTGGCGAACAGCTGCGCCCAGTCGTTCATCTGCCAGACCAGGCCGGCGTTGTAGAGGGTCTCCTCGAAGTTCGGCTGACCGCCTTCGACACTCACGCCACCGGCCGGCTTGGTGGTCGAGGCGATGGTGCGGAAGCTGTCGACCTCGAGTTCGGCGAACTCATGGCGCACGCCAACGAAGAAGGTCAGCTGTTCCAGCGCGCGAATCTCGGCCTGGAGGAAGGGCGCGTAGTTGCGGAACACCGTCTCGGGCACCCACTCGCGGTCGGTCTCGATGAGCATCTGGCTGGTGGTGTCCTGCAGCACGTCGAGGCCGCCGGTCAGCTTGAGGTGGTTGTCCAGCAGGCCGTCGCGGCTGAGCGTGAGCTTGCCACCGTACTTGTCCGATTCGTTCTGCGACTGGTCGAACAGCGTGCCGGCCGGCGCGATGCTCGGGTCCTGGAAGCTGCCGTTCAGGCCGCCGCCGAAGCGCGCACGAAAGCGCTGCGAGTACAGTTGCAGGCCCAGCTCGTTGCCGTAGAGGTCGGCGTGCTTGTACGACAGGCTGGTGGCCAGCACCTCGTTTTGCGGCGCCTTGCCCAGCGGGTCGCCCTTGCGCGAGGTGGCGCGGATGCCGGCGTCGGCGTTGCCCGGCACGTTGACGTACTCGTGGTCGCCCTCGACCTCGAAGCGGTTGATCATCAGGCCGAGGTTCTGGTTGTCGTCCAGCCAGTAGCCGAGCTTGAGCAGCAAGTCCTGGCTGGTGGAGTCCATGGTGTCGCCCTGGGTGTCGTCGACGCCGATCAAATCGCCCTTGGCGTCGTAGAACATTCCCTGGGTCTGCCAGCTGGCCGCGGCCAGGTAGTCGAGGTTGCCCTGGGTGCCTTCGGCCCGGTAGTCGAGCTTGTAGCCCAGGCCTTCGGATTCGTAATCGGTGGGTGCGCTGAAGCTGACGCCCGCATGCTGGCGCAGCGTGCCGCTGGCCGGGCGACGGGTGACGTAGTTGATGATTCCGCCGGTGGCGCCCAGGCCGTGCTCGGCGCTGGCGCCGTGGATCACCTCGATGCGCTCGACCATCGACAGGTCGATGACGTAGCCGTCGCGCTGGCTGTCGCGCAGCGGCGTGGACTGCGGGATGCCGTCGATCAGGATCAGCGCCGAGCGGCCGCGGAAGGTCTCGCCGGCGCTGGTCATCTTCTGCCGGCTCGGCGAGTAGGACGGAATCAGGTTGCTCAGTACCGCGCCATGGTCGGAGGTGATCGCCAGTTGCTGCTCGATCTGCTCGCGGCTGATCACGGTGATCTTCTGCGGTGTCTTGCCGACCTCGCTGCCGGCGCGGGTCGCGCTGACGGTCAGCGTCTCCAGCTCGGCCGGTTCGGCGGCCAGTGCCGCCGAGGCCATGGACAGGCTCGCAAGCGAGATGGACAGGTACAGGCAGGATTTACGAAACACGAGCGCTCCCCCGAGTGGCTGTTGTGGTTAGGTCGGCGCGGAATGTAAGCGAAACGTAAAGCACTGTCATCAGGCAATGCGCATATTTCGCATTTGTAAAAATATCTGATTGATCGAGCCACGGGCAGTGCGTCGCCGCACGAGTGGCTGGAGGGAGATGGTGAGCGATGGGAGCAAGCAGGCCATGCCGATGCTAAAACGCAGGCAACAAAAAACCGGCTCGGAGGCCGGTTTCTTGGGGCTTTCGGGTGGCATTGACACCACCTGAAAACGAAAGATGGTGCCCAGGGACGGAATCGAACCGCCGACACGGGGATTTTCAATCCCCTGCTCTACCAACTGAGCTACCTGGGCAACGGGGCGCTATTAGACGGATTTGGCCTTGGGCTGTCAAGCGCGGGGGAAAGATTTTTTCAGCAGGGACGGGTGCTTAGCGTCGCGCACCGGGAAAGCGGGCGCGACGCCGGGATCATTCGCTCGGCGGCACGTAGCCTTCGGCCTTGGCGTAATCCTCGCCGGAAAGGAACTTGTCCATCTCCGCCTGGAGGAACTTGCGGTCCTCGGCGTTCATCATGTTCAGCCGGCGTTCGTTGATCAGCATGGTCTGGTGCTTCTGCCAGTCGTCCCAGGCCTTCTTCGAGACGTTGTTGTAGATGTCCTCGCCCTTGGGGCCCGGGTAGGGCTGGCGGTCGAGGCCGGGCAGGTCTTCCTTGTACTTGCGGCAATGCACGGTGCGGGTCATGGCGTCTCTCCTGCGTTCAGTTCGGCGGCGGCGCGCTTGAGCAGCGTTTTCACCGGGGCGGCGAGCCCGAGGCGGGGTGGGGAGGCGAGGTTATACCAGAGCCAGTCCGCCTCGGCCACGGCGTGGCCGCCGGACTTGACCCTGATCAGCCAGGGCTCGATGGCCAGTTGGAAATGACTGAAGGTATGGGTCAGGCCGGGCAGCTCGCGCGGCTCGGCCAGCTCCAGGCCGTGGCGCGCGGCGAGCGGGTCGAGCGCGGCGAGGTCGTCGACTTCCGGCAGGCTCCAGAGCCCGCCCCAGAGGCCGCTGGAGGGCCGGCGGTAGAGCAGGATGGCGTTGTCGTGGTTGGCCAGCAGCGGCATCAGCGTGCGCTTGTGCGGCAGCTGCTTGCGCGGCTTGGGCTCGGGGAACTCGCTTTCGCGGCCGAGCAGGTGGGCGCGGCAGCCATCCTTCAGCGGGCAGAGCAGGCAGCTCGGCTTGCTGCGGGTGCACAGCGTGGCGCCGAGGTCCATCATCGCCTGGGTATAGTGGTTGACGCGCTGCGCCGGGGTGAAGCGCTCGGCGACGGCCCACAGCTGCCTGGCCACCTTTGGTTCGCCCGGGTAGCCGGCCTGGGCAACGTAGCGCGCCAGCACGCGCTTGACGTTGCCATCGAGGATCGGCGCGCGCAGGCCCATGGACAGGCTGGCGATGGCGCCGGCGGTGGAGCGGCCGATGCCGGGCAATTCGGCGAGTGCCTCGACGTCGCGCGGGAACTCGCCGGCGTGGCGTTCGACGACCAGCTTGGCCGTCTTGTGCAGGTTGCGCGCGCGGCTGTAGTAGCCCAGGCCAGTCCACAGGTGCAGCACTTCGTCCTCGGCGGCCGCCGCCAGCGCCTGCACGTCCGGCAGCGCGGCCATGAAGCGGTCGAAGTAGCCGAGCACGGTGCTGACCTGGGTCTGCTGCAGCATGATCTCCGAGACCCACACGCGATAGGGCGTGATGCCTTGCTGCCAGGGCAGGTCCTTGCGGCCGTGGCGGTCGTACCAGGCCAGGACCGCGTCGCCGAACTGCTCGGGGCTCATCGCTTGAACAACCCCTTCAGCGCATCCTTGAGTTCGGGGCTGACCTTGTCGCCGAGCTTCTCCTCGAGCTTCTCGCTAAGCTTCTCGCCAGCGACCCGTGCGGCGATCTTGCCGAGGCCGTCGCGGTCGAAGCGGCAGGCCTTGGCGCCCAGTTCCAGCGGGCCGCGGCAGCGCAGTGGCCACTCGATGCCGGCATAGCGTTCGTTGACCTGGCAGGCCGGGTCGGGCATGGCGCCCTTGTCGCCTTCGACGAGGATGCCGAGGCGGTAGTCCATGCCCAGCACGCGCAGGTCGAGGTCGCCGTTGCCGTTGACCGTCAGCCCCGGGATGCTTGCCTTGAGGTCCGGGTTGTGGGCCACGCCGTCGCGCAGCGTGAGGTTGCCCTTGAGTTCGCGGAACGGCGTATCGCTGGCGCGCGGTTCGCTGCCCAGCTCCTTGCGGTTGAGGGTGGCGATGGCCCGGCACAGCTGCTGCTCGAGGTTGGCCTCGACCAGCACGCCGTTGTCGAGAATGAAGCCCATCTTGCCGCCGAGGTTGTCGATCCAGGCCTTCTGGCTGTTGCCGAGGGTGGTGAAGTCGCCGTCGAGGTTGAGCAGGCCCTTGACCGTGACCTTCTGGCCGCGGGCCTCCAGCAGCCGTTCGGCCGGGATGCGGCTCAGGCTCTTGTGCACGCGCCAGGTCGGCTGCGCCGGGCGCAGGTCGATGCTCGCGTTGGACTCCAGGCGCCCGCCGAACAGCCCGCTGCGCAGCTCCTCGAGGGTCAGCACGCCGCCCTGGCTGCGCGCCTTGAGGCTGAAGTTCTCGAACGGCATGCGCTCGACCTTGAGGCTGTCCAGGTTCAGGCTGAGTGCGGCGTCCAGGCCGCGCAGGCGCTCGACCGGCAGCATCGGCTCGTCGCTCCAGGCCTGCTGGGTCGGCTTGTCCGGCAGCGGTGTGGTGCCGCTGGCCACGGCGGTCGCCTCGGTCTTGGCGACCTCGCTCTTGCGCGCCTGGGCAGCGGCCGGCTCGGCGGCCACCGGCGGCAGGTAGCGGTCCAGGTCCAGGCGGTCGCCCTTGAGGTTGGCGCGCAGGGCCTGGCGCTTGAAATCGCTGAGGCCGAGCTGGCCGGTCAGCTGGCTGCCGTCGAGCTTGAGCTTGAGGTCCTCGAGCATCAGGCTGCTGGCGCTGCCGTTCAGGCGGGTGACCAGTTCGACCTTGCTCAGCGCGTCGGCGTCGGCCATCGCCGGCAGCTGCTGGCCGAGCCCTTCGAGGAAGGCGCCGAGGTCGAATTCGGCGATCGACAGCGCGCCGGAGAGCTTGGGCTCGCTTTCCAGGTCGCGCACCTTCAGCTCGCCAAGGCCGCGCAACTGGTTGGCGGTGAGCTTGAGCCCGGTCCACTCGGCGATCTGCGCGGCGCGGTCGACCAGCAGCTGGCCCTGGGCGCTGAAGGCCAGGGTCTTGCCCTGCAGCGGCTCGCCGGAGGCCTCGCCGTTCAGGCGCAGGTTGTCCAGATGGTAGCGGCGCAGTTCGTTGTCGAAGCGCAGCTCGCCCTGTAGTTCGGTGCGCGCGCGCATCACCGGCTGGTTGCTGCCGAAGAAGGCGTTGAGCTTGAGCGCAATGGCGCTGCGTTCGCGGATCGCGCCGGTGCTCAACTCGATACCCTCGGCGCTGTACTGCTGGCCGCTGCGGGCGTCCTGGTAGCTGACCCGCGCGTCGCTGACGGTGAGGCTGTCGATGTCCAGCTGGATCGGCTTGGCGCGTCGCTGGTCGGCAGGCTCTTGCGGCTCGGCCGGTTCGCTGCCGGCGGCCGGTGTGGTGTCGCCCTGCTGGCCGGCCGGCGGCTCGCCGACGCCTTCCCAGTTGCCACGGCCCTTTTCGTCGCGGGCGAGCATCAGGTTCAGGCCGTTGACGGTGATGTCACTCATCTGCACCTCGCGGCGCAGCAGCGGCATGACCCGCACCGACAGGCCGAGCATGCGCAGGTCGGCGAAGGGTTGCCCGGGGTTGCGGGCGCTGGCCAGGGTGGTGTCGTGCAGCTCCAGCCCCAGCCAGGGGAACAGGCTCCAGCCGATGTCGCCCCTGATGTCGAGTTCGAGGCCGGCCTTGTTGCGCGCCAGGTCGCGGATCTCGTCCTTGTAGTCATTGGGGTCGAACAGGTGGGTCAGGGCGAAGCCCAGCGCAACGATGATCAGCAGCAGGCCGAGGGCCAGCAGCCCGAGGATCTTGCCGAGCGATTTCATGGACGAATCCTTGTGTCGGAAGCTGGATGGAAACGAGGCCGGAGTATAGCTCCGAGCCATGGCCGGCCGCGGTGGCTGGGGTTGGAGTTGTGCGGGGGCGCCGGGTTCCGGGCGGGTTCAGCGCGGCGCCGGCGGATCCAGCGGCAGGTGCATGCGCGCCGCCAGCGCGTTGGCTTCCAGGTGGCCCTGCGGGGCGCGCAGGCGCAGCTCGGCACCGGCTTCGCCCGCCAGGCGCCGCGCTTCGTCGAGCAGGCGCCGGCCGACGCCGCGGCGGCGGGTGATGCGCCGCACGCACAGGTGCGAGAGGTGCCAGGCGCTGTCGCCGCGGGTCAGCAGCGCGGCGCCCAGCAGGCGGTCGTTGAAGCGGCCGGCGATCAGCGTGCCCTGGGCCAGGCCGGCGGCGATCAGCTGCTGCGCGTCGCCATAGGGCTCGAGCAGCCACTGCGGCGCATCGGCATAGATCTTCGCCAGATCCTGGCTGTCCTGCGGGCTTGGCGTGCGGATGGATTCGACGTAGACGGGCATGGCCTTGGCTCTGGCGGAAAAGACCGAGAGCATAACGCTCGCCGGGGGCCGCGCGCACGGGCGGGAGGCGGCCGAAGGGGGGCGCGCCGATACCCTCCGCGCGGGGTTTGCGCCTATAATGCTGCCCTTTTCGCCCCACGATCAGCGGAGCTGTTGATGTCCGAACGTACGGCTTGCGTAGAGCGCAACACCCTGGAAACCCAGGTCAAGGTCACCATCAATCTGGATGGCACCGGCAAGGCGCGCTTCGCCATCGGTGTGCCCTTCCTCGAGCACATGCTCGACCAGATCGCCCGTCACGGGCTGATCGACCTCGACATCGAATGCAACGGCGACCTGCACATCGACGACCACCACACCGTCGAGGACGTCGGCATCACCCTCGGGCAGGCCTTCGCCAAGGCGGTCGGCGACAAGAAGGGCATGACCCGCTACGGGCATTCCTACGTGCCGCTGGACGAGGCGCTGTCGCGCGTGGTGGTCGATTTCTCCGGGCGCCCGGGGCTGACCATGAACGTGCCCTACACCCGCGCGGTGGTCGGCAGGTTCGACGTCGACCTGTTCCAGGAATTCTTCCAGGGCTTCGTCAACCACGCCCTGGTGACCCTGCACATCGACAACCTGCGCGGCACCAACACCCACCACCAGATCGAGACGGTGTTCAAGGCCTTCGGCCGCGCGCTGCGCATGGCCATCGAGCTCGATCCGCGCATGGCCGGGCAGATGCCGTCGACCAAGGGGTGCCTGTAATGCAGACCGTCGCCGTCATCGACTACGGCATGGGCAACCTGCATTCGGTGGCCAAGGCGCTGGAACACGTCGGCGCCGGCCGCGTGCTGATCACCAGCGATGCGCAGGTCATCCGTGAGGCCGACCGCGTGGTGTTTCCCGGCGTCGGCGCGATTCGCGACTGCATGGCCGAGATCCGCCGGCTGGGCTTCGACGAACTGGTGCGCGAGGTCAGCCAGGATCGCCCGTTCCTCGGCATCTGCGTCGGCATGCAGGCACTGATGGAGCGCAGCGAGGAGAACGACGGCGTCGACTGCATCGGCCTGTTCCCCGGCCAGGTGCGCTTCTTTGGCAAGGATCTGCACGAGGACGGCGAGCACCTGAAGGTGCCGCACATGGGCTGGAACGAGGTCAAGCAGGCAGTCGACCACCCGCTCTGGCACGCGATCCCGGACAACGGCCGCTTCTACTTCGTGCACAGCTACTACATCGAGGCCGGCAACCCGCGCCAGGTGGTCGGTCGCGGCCACTACGGCAAGGACTTCGCCGCCGCGCTGGCCGAAGGCTCGCGCTTCGCCGTGCAGTTTCACCCGGAAAAGAGCCATACCCACGGCCTGCAGCTGCTGCAGAACTTCGCCGCCTGGGATGGGCGCTGGTAACAACTCCCACGGTGGAAAACGCTGCGCGGTTTTCCACCCTACGCTGAATTCGCCTGGGTGCACTGCCTTGCAGTGAGCTGGGTCAGAGGACCTTACACATGCTGATCATCCCCGCAATCGATCTCAAGGACGGCGCCTGCGTGCGTCTGCGCCAGGGCCTGATGGACGACGCCACGGTGTTCTCCGACGACCCGGTGGCCATGGCTGCCAAGTGGGTCCAGGCCGGCTGCCGCCGCCTGCACCTGGTCGACCTCAACGGCGCCTTCGAAGGCCAGCCGGTCAACGGCGAGGTGGTCACCGCCATTGCCAGGCGTTACCCGGATCTGCCGATCCAGATCGGCGGCGGCATCCGCACCCTGGAAACCATCGAGCACTACGTGCGCGCCGGCGTCAGCTACGTAATCATCGGCACCAAGGCGGTCAAAGAGCCGGAGTTCGTCACCGAGGCCTGCCGCGCCTTCCCGGGCAAGGTCATCGTCGGCCTGGATGCGAAGGACGGCTTCGTCGCCACCGATGGCTGGGCCGAAGTCTCCAGCGTGCAGGCCGTCGATCTGGCCCGCCGCTTCGAGGCCGATGGCGTCTCGGCGATCGTCTACACCGACATCGCCAAGGACGGCATGATGCAGGGCTGCAACGTCGAGGCGACCGTGGCGCTGGCCAATGCCAGCCGCATCCCGGTAATCGCTTCCGGCGGCATCCACAACATCGGCGACATCCAGAAGCTGCTCGACACCAACACCCCGGGCATCATCGGTGCCATCACCGGCCGGGCGATCTACGAAGGCACGCTCGACGTCGCCGAGGCGCAGGCGCTCTGCGACCTGAAGTACAAGGACGAGTGATTTGCTGAACTGCGGTGGATCGGTGAAGCGCGATCCAGCCTGCACACAGAAGGACGAGTAAGCCGTAGGGTGGACAACGCTTCGCTTGTCCACCGTGCATTCGGTGACCCGGTGGACAACGCTGCGCGGTTGTCCACCCTACGAGAGAGATCGACCATGGCCCTGGCCAAACGCATCATTCCCTGCCTCGACGTGGACAACGGCCGCGTGGTCAAGGGCGTCCAGTTCGAGAACATCCGCGACGCCGGTGACCCGGTGGAGATCGCCCGGCGCTACGACGAACAGGGCGCCGACGAGATCACCTTCCTCGACATCACCGCCAGCGTCGACAACCGCGATACCACCCTGCATACCGTCGAGCGCATGGCCAGCCAGGTGTTCATCCCGCTGACCGTGGGCGGTGGGGTGAGGACCGTGCAGGACATCCGCAACCTGCTCAATGCGGGAGCCGACAAGGTCTCGATCAACACCGCCGCGGTGTTCAACCCGGACTTCGTCGGCGAGGCCGCGGACCGTTTTGGTTCACAGTGCATCGTGGTCGCCATCGACGCCAAGAAGGTCTCCGCACCGGGCGAACCGGGTCGCTGGGAAATCTTCACCCACGGCGGGCGCAAGCCCACCGGGCTGGACGCGGTTGAATGGGCGAAGAAGATGGAAGCCCTCGGCGCCGGCGAGATCCTGCTCACCAGCATGGACCAGGACGGTGTGAAGAGCGGCTACGACCTGGGCGTCACCCGCGCCATCAGCGAGGCGCTGTGCATCCCGGTGATCGCCTCCGGTGGCGTCGGCAACCTGCAGCACCTGGCCGACGGCATCCTCGAGGGCAAGGCCGACGCGGTGCTGGCGGCGAGCATCTTCCACTTCGGCGAGTACACCATCCCGGAAGCCAAGGCCTACCTGGCCGCGCGCGGCATCGTGATGCGCTGAGCCGGCGCGGGCATCGGGCCCGCGCCGGAAGCAGGAGTGACCGAGAGGAACCGTCCGCTGGAGCGCGGACGCCACCAGAAGGACGACCCACGATGTTCAAGACCCTGACCGCTGTACTTGCCGCGACCCTGCTCGGCTGCAGCCTGGCGCATGCCGAGCCGGCCGAGCGCATCGACCTGCTCACCGAGAACTTCCCGCCGTACAACATGGCCGACGACGGCAAGAACTTCGCACGCGACGAACACATCAAGGGCATCGCCGCCGATATCGTGCGCGAGATGTTCCAGCGCGCCGGCGTCGACTACACCCTGACCCTGCGCTTTCCCTGGGAGCGCATCTACAAGATGACGCTGGACAACCCCGGCTACGGTATCTTCGTCACCGCGCGGCTGCCCGAGCGCGAGGCGCTGTTCAAGTGGGTCGGGCCGATCGGGCCGGACGACTGGGTGTTGCTGGCGCGCGGCGACAGCCCGATCAGCGTCGGCAGCCTCGAGCAGGCGCGCCAGTACCGCATCGGCGCCTACAAGGGCGATGCCATCGCCGAGCACCTGCAGGGCCGCGGCCTGCAACCGCAGCTGGCGCTGCGTGACCAGGAGAACGTGAAGAAGCTGATGGAAGGGCAGATCGACCTCTGGGCCACCGGCGACCCGGCCGGGCGCTTCCTCGCCCGTCAGGCCGGGGTGACCGGACTCAAGCGCGTGCTGCGCTTCGACAGTGCCGAGCTCTACCTGGCGCTCAACCCCAGCGTCGCCGACGAAACCGTGCAGCAGCTGCAGGCCGCGCTGGATGCAATGCGCGCCGAAGGCGTGGTCGAGGCGATCAACGCGCGTTACCTGCAATAACGACCGAGGGGCGCCGTGCAGGCGCCCCGGTGCTACAGCTTGGCCTTGCCGAGCAGCCCGCCCAGCGTCGCCTGCAGATCGGCCGGCAGCACCACCATCTTGGCATTGCCGCTGCCGGCGAGGTTCTCCAGCGAAGCGACGTACTTCTCGCCGAGCAGGTACATCATCGGCCCGTTGTCGCTGCCGATGCTCTCGGCGACCAGCCTGATCGCGGTGGCCGAGGCGGTGGCCAGCTCGACCTGCGCCGCGGCATCGCGCTTGGCCGACTCCAGGCGCGCCTCGGCCTCGAGGATCGCCGCCTGCTTGGCACCTTCGGCCCGGGTCACGGTGGCCTTGCGCTCGCGCTCGGCGGCCGCCTGCATCTCCATCGCGCGCTGCATGGATTCGGACGGCGAGATGTCCTGGATCTCGATGCCCTTGACCGTCAGCCCCCAGTCGCCGGCCTGCTCGGCCATGCTGTCGCGCAGCTTGGCCTTGATGATGTCGCGCGAGGACAGCGCCTCGTCCAGCTCCATCTCGCCGATGATCTGGCGCAGGGTGGTCTTGGTCAGGTTGGCGATCGCCGACTTGTAGTCGGTCACCCCATAGACCGCCTTCACCGGGTCGGTGACCTTCACGAAGCACAGCGCGTTGGTCAGGATCACCGCGTTGTCCTTGGTGATCACCTCCTGCTGCTCGATGTCGAGGATCTGGTCCTTGGTCACCAGCTTGTAGGCGACGTTGTCCATGTAGGGGATCAGGATGTTGAGGCCGGGGATCAGCGTGCGCTGGTAGCGGCCGAGGCGTTCGACGATCCATTCGTCGCCCTGCGGGACCAGGCGCACGCCCTGGGCGATGGTGATGAGGATGATGGCCGCGATAACGACCGCGATGACCAGACCGGGAGTCATGAGACAGCTTCCTTGTTGGGTTGAGTGTTCCGTATGCCGCGTCAGGCTCAGGCGCGGGCGACTTTGACGCTGTTGCCTTCGAAGGCGAGGATGCGCACCCGTTCGCCGGCGGCAATCGCTTCGTCGGCCATGCAGCTCCACTGGTCGCTGCCCAGGATCGGCTTCTGGAAGCGCACCCTGCCGGGCTGGAAGGGCGCGACCGCGCTGACCAGCAGGCCGACCTCGCCGATGACCTCGCCCTGCGCGGTACCCGCCTGGGTCTTCAGCCGAGATCCGGCGAACACCTTGAACCAGAGCGCGACCATCACCAGCGAGGCGCCGCTCCAGAGGATGACCTGTGCGGCCAGCGACAGCCCGGGCAGCAGCCACAGCGCGAGCGCGACCAGCAGTGCGCCGATGCCGAACCAGAAGATGAAGAACGAGGGCACCACCAGTTCCATGAGGATCAGCGCGGCGCCCGCGATGACCCAGTACCACCACTGAATATCCATGCCTTTCCCTGCTCCGCAATTGCGTTTGGCCGTCTCGGCCGATGCCAGGGCTAGGTTATACGGCGTGCGGGATGATGGCACGCTGGAATCCGCGGATTTGCGCAGCCCTAGCGATAGACGCCATGCGCGCCATGGGCGGCCATCGCGCGGTTGCCGCGGCTGGCGATCATCGGCCCGAGGTCGATCCACTCGATACCGCGCGCGGCCAGTCGCGGTAGCTCGCGCTCGAGCAGGGCGAGGGTGCTGTCGTAGGGATGGCCGATGACGACCGCCGAGCCCTGCCGGCGGGCAAGCTCGAGCGCTGCCCGGAAGCGCTCGGCCACGGCTGCGGGGGCCGGGTCGTCATCGAGAAAGATGTCGCGTGACAGGCTCGCCAGCTGCTCGTGCTGGGCGCTGGCTGCGGCGACGGTGCGCGGGCTGGTGCGGCTGTCGAGAAAGAACAGCCGGCGCCCCTGCAGCTCGCGCATCAGCCGGGTCATGGCCTGCGGCTGCTCGGTCATGCGGCTGCCCATGTGGTTGTTCACGCCGCTGGCATGCGGCACCGCTTCCAGCGCGGCATCCAGTCGCTGCTGCAGCTCGCTGTCGGACAGCCCCGGCTGCCAGGCGAAGCGACCGGCGGCCGGGGCCATGGGCAGGTGCAGCAGCACGGTCTTGCCGGCGCGATGGGCCTGCTCGGCCAGGCGGGCAGCGTGGCGGCCGTCGGGCAGGATCGCCAGCGCCACCGGGCCGGGCAGGGCAAGGACACGGCGGTCGCGCGCCGGACTCTGCCCGAGGTCGTCGATCACCAGCGCCAGTTTCGGCCGTTCTGCCGCCCCCTGCGCCAGGCACTGCGCTGCGGCGAACAGCAGCGCCAGGCCGAGCGCGGCGCGGCCACGGCGCACCCTATTGCCCGCGGGTGAGGTTCAGCCCCTTGAGCAGGTTGAGCGCCTGGCCGAGCTGGTAGTCCTCGTCCTGCGGGCGCGGCGTACCGTTGCCGGCGAAGCTGCTGCTGGGGCGATCCGCGCCGCCGTTGCCGTTGCCCAGGTGGCCGGCCAGGTCGGCCTCGCGCAGGCTTTCGCCGGCCTGCTCGCGGGTCAGCTTGGCGCGCGTCACCTCGATGTCCGGGACGATGCCCTGGGCCTGGATCGAGCGCCCGCTGGGCGTGTAGTACAGCGCGGTGGTGAGTTTCAGCGCGCGGTCGTTGTTCAGCGGCAGCACGGTCTGTACCGAGCCCTTGCCGAAGCTGTCGGTGCCCATCAGCACGGCGCGCTTGTGGTCCTGCAGGGCGCCGGCGACGATTTCCGAGGCCGAGGCGCTGCCGCCGTTGATCAATACCACCAGCGGCACGCCTTCGCTGGCATCGGCCGGATCAGCGTTGAAGCGCAGCTCGGAGTTGGCGATGCGGCCCTTGGTATAGACGATCAGGCCCTTGGTGAGGAAGTGGTCGGAGACCTCCACCGCCGCCTGCAGCACGCCGCCGGGGTTGTTGCGCAGGTCGAGCACCAGGCCGCTGAGCTTCTTGCCGCCGTTCTCCTTCTTCAGCCGCGCCAGCGCCTTGCCGACTTCCTCGCCGCTGTTGACCTGGAACTGGGTCACGCGCAGGTAGCCATAGCCGGCTTCGAGCAGCTGGCTCTTGACGCTCTTGACCTTGATCACCGCGCGGGTGAGCTTCACGTCGTGCGGCTTGCCGCCCTCGCGGACCAGGGTCAGGGTGATGTCGCTGCCCGGCTTGCCGCGCATCTGCGCCACGGCGTCCATGATCGACATGCCCTTGGTGGGCTTGCCGTCGATCTTCACGATCAGGTCGCCGGCCTCGATGCCGGCGCGCGAGGCCGGGGTATCGTCGATCGGCGAGACCACCTTGACGAAGCCGTCCTCGACGCCGACCTCGATGCCCAGGCCGCCGAATTCGCCGCTGGTGCTTTCCTGCAGTTCGGCGAAGGCCTCTGGCTCGAGGTACGCCGAGTGCGGGTCGAGGTTGCTGAGCATGCCCTTGATGGCGTTTTCCAGCAGGGTCTTGTCGTCCACCGGCTCGACGTAGGAGGCCTTGATGCGATCGAGCACCTCGGCGAAGGTGCGCAGCTCGTCGAGCGGCAGCGGCGCCTTCTCGGTCGGGGCCTGCTCGGCCGCGGTTTCGACCGGCGGCTGCTGCGCCCAGGCGAGACCGGTCGTGCCCAGCATCACGGCCAGGGCAAGCATGGAAGGACGTGCGAAACGGCGCAGGTGCAGCATGTCAAACTCCAGTCTTCAGGGGCGCTAACCTTGCGCGCGGCACCATTGCGCCGGGTCGCTGGGGCGACCTTGCTGGCGAATGGCGAAATAAAGTGCGGCCGTCTCCTGACCGCCGCTGGTGCCGACCGTGGCGATCGGGTCGCCGGCCTTGACGATGTCGCCGGCATCCCGCAGCAGGCTCTGGTTGTGGCCATACAGGCTCAGGTAGCCGTTGCCGTGGTCGAGGATCACCAGCAGGCCGGCACCGCGCAGCCAGTCGGCGAACACCACGCGGCCGCCGTGCACGGCGCGTACCTGGCTGCCGGCCGGGGCGCCGATCAGTACGCCGTCCCACTTGGTTCGAGCGTCGCCGCCGCGCGGAGTGCCGTAGCGGGCGACGAGACGGCCATCCACCGGCCAGGGCAGCTTGCCCTTGGCCTGGGCGAACGGTCCGCCGAAGCTGGCGCCGCCACCGGAGACCAGTTGGCCGGCGGGGGCGGCGCCGTTGCCGCGTCGTTGCTGCTCGCGGGCTGCCGCCAGTGCGCGCTGACGGGCCTGCTCGGCCTCGCGGGCCTGGCGCGCCAGGGTCTGCTCGATGGTCTTGAGCACGCGCTCGAGCTGGGCCTGGTCCTCGCGTCGCGATTGCAGCTTCTGCTCGCGGCTGGCGATGTCCTTGTCGAGCCTGGCCAGCGCCTGCTGGCGCTCCTTGCGCACCTCGGCCAGCTGTTCGCGGCGCTGCGCCAGGCCGTCGCGGCGCTCGCCGAGGGCGGCCTGTTCGGCGGCGATGTCGGCCTCGACATTGGCCAGCTGGCGCAGGGTCTCGTTGAACTGGGCGACCTGCTCCAGGCGTGCCTTGCTCAGGTAGTCGTAGTAGGTGAGGGTGCGGCTGAATTTCTCCGGGTTCTGCTGGTTGAGCAGCAGCTTGAGGTATTCCTGGCGACCGTTCTGGTAGGCCGCGCGGGCCTGGATGCCGATCAGGCGCTGCTGTTCGATGCGCGCGCCTTCGAGGGTGGTCTTCTCGTCGTCGAGCTTCTGCAGCTCGGCCTCGCCGCGGTCGATCTCCTGCTGCAGCGTATCGACCTGCCGCTCCAGCTCGCCCATCTCGCTCTCGGTGCTCTTGAGCTGTTTCTGCAGGCCGGATTTCTCCTGCTCGATGGCCTTGAGCAGTTTCTGCAGTTCGGCGATGTCCTTGCGGGCGGCTTCGATCTGCTGTTGGGTGGCCGTGCGCTCGTCGGCCGCGAGCGGGCCGGCCAGGCAGATCAGTACCAGTGCGAAAAGGGCGCGAAGCATGCGGGCGTACCGGGAGGGCTGGACGGCCTAGTATGCCTAAAAACACCGGCGGAAGCTCCAGGCCGCCGGCCGGCAGCAGGCTCGCCGGCGGCGCCCCGGAGCCGCGCTGTCAGGCCTTGAGTTCGACGATGCTGCGGCCGGTCATTTCTGGCGGTACCGGCATGCCCAGCAGGGTCAGCATGGTCGGTGCCACGTCGGCCAGCACGCCGCCTTCGCGGATGCTCGCCGGGCGCTTGCCGACGTAGATGAAGGGCACCGGTTCGCAGGTGTGCGCGGTATGCGCCTGGCCGGTCATGGCGTCTTCCATCTGCTCGACATTGCCATGGTCGGCGGTGATCAGGGCCTCGCCGCCAACCTTGTCCAGCGCCTCGACCAGGCGGCCCATGCAGCCGTCGAGGGTCTCGACGGCCTTCACCGCGGCTTCGAACACGCCGGTGTGGCCGACCATGTCGCCGTTGGCGTAGTTGACGACGATGACGTCGTAGCGCTGCTCGAGAATGGCCTCGACGATGCGGTCGGTTACCTCCGGTGCGCTCATTTCCGGCTGCAGGTCGTAGGTGGCGACCTTGGGCGACGGGATCAGGATGCGCTCCTCGCCTGCGAACGGCTCCTCGCGGCCGCCGGAGAAGAAGAAGGTCACGTGCGCGTACTTCTCGGTCTCGGCGATGCGCAGCTGGGTCTTGCCGTGCTTGGCCAGGTACTCGCCGAGCACGTTGGTCAGCGCTTGCGGGGCGAAGGCGGCGGGCGCCGGGATGCTCGCCGCGTACTGGGTGAGCATGACGAAGCCTGCCAGTTGCGGCGCGCGGGCGCGCTGAAACTCGCTGAAGCCCGGTTCGACGAAGCTGCGGGTCAGCTCTCGGGCGCGGTCGGCGCGGAAGTTCATGAACACCACGGCGTCGCCATCCTCGACCTGCACCGGCTCGCCGACAGTGGTGGCCTTGACGAACTCGTCGCTCTCGCCACGCTCGTAGGCGGCGATCAGGCCGTCCACCGCGTAGTCGGCATGGTAATCGGCCTGGGCGTCGACGATCAGGTTGTAGGCCTGCTCGACGCGCTCCCAGCGGTTGTCGCGGTCCATCGCGTAGTAGCGGCCGATCAGGCTGGCGATGCGGCCCTTGCCCAGGCGGGTGAAGGTGGCCTGGAGCAGTTCGATGGAGCTCTGCGCGCTCTTGGGCGGGGTGTCGCGGCCGTCGAGGAAGGCGTGCAGGTAGATCTTCTCGGCGCCACGCCTGGCGGCCAGCTCGGCCATCGCCACCAGGTGGTCCTGGTGGCTGTGTACGCCGCCGTCGGACAGCAGGCCGAGGATGTGCACCGCCTTGCCGGCGCCCACGGCCTGGTCCACGGCCTCGCAGATCGCCGGGTTGTCGAAGAACTCGCCGTCGCGGATCGCCTTGGTGACGCGGGTGAAGTCCTGGTACACCACCCGGCCGGCGCCGAGGTTCATGTGGCCCACCTCGGAGTTGCCCATCTGCCCGTCCGGCAGGCCCACATCCATGCCGCTGCCGGAGATCAGGCCGTGCGGCCGGGTGGCCAGCAGGCGATCGTAGACCGGGGTGCTGGCGGCATGGATGGCATTGTATTCGGGGCTGTCGCTGTGTCCGAAGCCATCGAGAATGACCAATACCAGGGGTTTGGGTGCGGAAGGCATTTGCGTCGGGGCTCCTTGCACGGGGGCGAAAAAGGGCGGCCAGTCTACTGTCTGGGCCATTGCAGGTCACGATTGATCAGGGTTCAGCCGTCCGGAGGCGCTGTGTATACTGGCGCGCATTTTATCGCCTGGGTACCTGTTGATGCTCGCTAACCTGATTGAATTCGTCTCTAACCACTATGTGCTGAGCAGCCTGTTCGTCGTGCTGCTGGCGCTGCTGGTCGTCACCGAGGCCCGCAAGGGCGGCAAGAGCCTGACGACCCGCGAGCTGACGGCGCTGGTCAACGGTGGTCAGGGCGTGGTGTTGGACGTGCGTCCGAAGAAGGAGTTCGCCGGCGGCCACATCGTCGACGCATTGAACATTCCCCACGACAAGCTGGTCAGCCGAGTGGGCGAGCTGGAAAAGCACCGGGACAAGACCCTGATCGTGGTCGACGCCATGGGCCAGCACGCCGGAGCCGCCTGCCGGGATCTGCAGAAGGCAGGCTTCAGCGCCGCCAAACTGTCCGGAGGGATCTCGGCCTGGCGCGGCGACAATCTGCCAGTGGTCAAGTGAACATGCCCAAGGTCGTCATCTATACCACCGCCTGGTGTCCCTACTGCGTGCGCGCCAAGGCGCTGCTGGACAGCAAGGGCGTCGCCTAC
The DNA here is from genome assembly GCF_021726475.1 of Pseudomonas oligotrophica. Classification (GTDB taxonomy): domain Bacteria; phylum Pseudomonadota; class Gammaproteobacteria; order Pseudomonadales; family Pseudomonadaceae; genus Stutzerimonas; species Stutzerimonas oligotrophica. Next base: position 12,008 of record NZ_JAKJRU010000001.1, on the reverse strand, counting down.
GAAGAGATCGCCGTCGACGGCGAGCCCGCATTGCGCGCCGAGATGACCCAAAAAGCCGGGCGCACCTCCGTGCCGCAGATCTGGATCGGCGAGCGCCATGTCGGCGGCTGCGACGACCTCTACGCGCTGGAACGCGCCGGGCGACTGGATCCCCTGCTGCAGGCCTGACCCCCTCCATAACGACACGCACAACAGAAGGCTCATGAAATGACCGAACAAGCCAACAGCGGCGCCGCCGCGAACGAGCAGCAGGGTGCGCAGTTCTCCCTGCAGCGCATCTACGTGCGCGACCTGTCCTTCGAAGCGCCGAAGAGCCCGGAAATCTTCCGCCAGGAATGGAATCCCGCTGTCTCGCTGGATCTCAACACCAAGCAGAAGCCGCTGGAAAGCGATTTCTACGAGGTGGTGCTGACCCTGTCGGTCACCGTGAAGACCGGCGAGGAAGTCGCCTTCATCGCCGAGGTGCAGCAGGCCGGCATCTTCCTGATCAAGGGCCTGGACGCCGACGCCATGAGCCACACGCTCGGCGCCTTCTGCCCGAACATCCTGTTCCCCTACGCCCGCGAGGCGCTGGACAACCTGGTGACCCGCGGTTCCTTTCCCGCGCTGATGCTGGCGCCGGTGAACTTCGACGCGCTCTACGCCCAGGAAATGGCACGCATGCAGCAGGCCGGCCAGGCCCAGCACTAAGCGCGCAGCCGCAACGCGCCAGAGGCAGGCGGCTCGGCCTGCGCTGCCTCGGCCCGACAGGCCCTGCAAGGTGACATCTACCTTGCAGGGCCTTGTCGTTTCCTTAGCGTACCTTCACCACCAGCTTGCCGATCGCCTTGCGCTGGCCCAGCGCGGCGATGGCCTGAGCCGTCTGCTCGAGCGGATAGCGCTGCGAGATCACCGGCTTGAGCCGGCCTTCGGCGAACCATTCGAACAGCTGGCGGAAGTTCGCCGCGTTGTCGTGCGGTTGGCGCTGGGCGAAGGCACCCCAGAACACGCCGACCAGCGCGGCGCCCTTGAGCAGCGGCAGGTTGGCCGGCAGCGAGGGGATCTCGCCGGCGGCGAAACCGATCACCAGCATCCGGCCGTTCCAGGCGATGCTGCGAAAGGCCTCCTCGAACAGCGCGCCGCCAACCGGGTCGTAGATCACGTCGACGCCCTGGCCGCCGGTCAGTTCCTTGATGCGCTCGCGCAGGCTGCCCTCGCTGTAGTTGATCAGCTCGTCGGCGCCGGCCTGGCGGGCGACCTCGAGCTTTTCCGCGGTGGACGCCGCGGCGATCACCCGGGCACCCATCGCCTTGCCGATCTCCACGGTCGCCAGGCCCACGCCCCCGGAGGCCCCGAGCACCAGCAGCGTCTCGCCCGGCTGCAGGTTGGCGCGCTGCCTGAGCGCGTGCATCGAGGTGCCGTAGGTCATGCTGAAGGCGGCGGCGCTGTCGAAGTCCATGCTGTCGGGGATCGGCAGGGCATTGTAGGCCGGCACTGCCACCTGCTCGGCGAAGCTGCCCCAGCCGGTCAGGCCCATGACCCGGTCGCCTGGCTTGAGGTGCGTCACCTTCTCGCCAACCGAGGCGACCACCCCGGCGGCCTCGCCGCCCGGGGCGAAGGGCAGGGGCGGCTTGAACTGGTACTTGCCCTCTATGATCAGGGTATCGGGGAAGTTGACGCTCGCCGCATGGACCTCGAGGAGGATCTCGTTGGGCTTGATGGTCGGGCTCGCGATCTCCTCGATCACCAGGTTTTCCGGCGGGCCGAAGGCCTTGCAGAGGACGGCTTTCATGCTGTGTTCCTTGGGTTCGTGCCGATGGCGTGACGCTTGAGTCTAGAGGGCGGGCCGGCAGCGGCAACGAGCATGGCTGCCCGTAATGGCGCGGCATAAGCCGTGGGCAGGCTTGGGCCGCGGCGCTCGAGTGGTTATGCTGGCGGCCTCTTGTTCGGGAGCTGCGTCGTGAAGTCCATCATCGCCCTCGTCATCGCCCTCGGGCTGGCATTGCCGGCCGTCGCCGAGGAGCCGGCAGCCGGGGAGGCTGCATCCCAGGTTGTCTACTACGCGCTGGTGCCGGCGATGGTCGGCAACTACGGCAGCGGCGAACGCCTGAAGTACTACAAGGCCGATGTGGCCCTGCGCATCACCGGCAAGGAGGCCGAGGAGCGGGTCAAGCACCACGAGCCGCTGATCCGCAACCAGTTGGTGATGCTGTTCTCCCAGCAGACCGATGCCAGCCTGGGCAGCGTCGAGGCCAAGGAGAAGCTGCGCCAGGAGGCACTCAAGCAGGTGCAGGACGTGCTGATGCAGGAAGAAGGCAAGCCGCTGGTCGATGACCTGCTGTTCAACAACCTGATCATCCAGTGAGGGGCCGGCTCAGCGCAGGCTGAGGATCGCCTGCCACTGCTCCGGCTCGACCGGCATCACCGAAAGGCGGCTGCCCTTCTTCACCAGCGCGAGGTCGGCCAGGCGCGGGTCGGCTTTGAGCGCCGGCAGTGCCAGCACGTGCTCGAAGCGTTCGACGAATTCCACGTCCACCGCGCTCCAGGGATTGCCTGTTGCGCTGGCTTTGCCATCGAAATAGGCGCTGTCCGGCTGCAGGGCGCTGGGGTCGGGGTAGGCGCTGCGGCTGATGCGGCCGATGCCGGCGACACCCGGGGTGGCGCAGCTCGAGTGATAGAAGAGGAACAGGTCGCCCTCGGCCATCTGGCGCAGGTAGTTGCGCGCCTGGTAGTTGCGCACGCCATCCCAGCGCCCGCTGCCGCGTTGCTGCAGGTCGGCGATGGAGAATTCGTCGGGTTCGGATTTCATCAGCCAGAAAGGCATGGACTTTGCTCCGTGCAGTTTTTGTTAGCTCGGTCGCGGCTCCGACAATCGGCTTCAACTGCCATTTGCGCAGCGCCGAAGCTTGGCGGAAAATGCCGCGCCGTTGGGTAGGCCACGTCGAAACCAAAAATCAGAAAAACCGTTTCGACCTTTTCGATTCGCCTGGCAGGGGGAGGCGATCCATCATGAAGCGCAAGCCGGACATTCTCTGGGTTCTCGTACTTATTTTCGGCCTCGGGGTGGTTACCACGGGCTATACGCAAAGCCTCTGGGAGCGCCAGGGCGAGCCGACCGCCGCGCCGATCCTGCAGGCACCGGGCGCCTCGCGCTAAGCCGGCCCCGCCAGCGGCCGGTGTCCCGCACCACGCTGGCGGTACCAGCCGCGATCCGTCACCGTCCCGTCCAGGGCCACATCCCAGCTTTCCAACGGTAAGCGATCGACCTTCTGGCATTCATGTGCCAGGCCCAGAAGGGTCGGTTTGCGACAATTTTTGCGCCTGCTCCGATACGCCAGGCTGCGGTCATAGAAGCCGCCGCCCATCCCCAGGCGACCGCCCGTCTCGTCGAATCCCACCAGTGGCATCAGCAGCAGGTCCAGCGCCCAGGGCCGGCGCAACCGTGTACGGCTGCGGGCCGGCTCGGGAATGCCGAAGCGGTTCGGCCTGAGCGTCTCGCCCGGGTACACGCGCTGGAACACCATGCGCGTGCTCGGCCAGGCATCGAGCACCGGCAGGTAGGTGGCCTTGCCGCGTCGCTGGGCGGCCTGCAGCAGGTGGCGGGGGTCGATCTCGCCGTCGTTGGGCAGGTACAGCGCGATATGCCGGGCGCGGCGGAACAGCGGGTGCTGGGCGAGCTGGCGGTAGAGCCGTCGTGCGGCAAGGCGTTGCTCGGTGGCAGAGAGGTTGCGCCTGGCCTGGCGCAGTTCGCGACGCAGGGCCGCACGGGACAGGCCTTCGGCACGAATCATCAGGAGTGGCTCCCCAGCATGCCGCTGCCGGCGTAGGCCCTTGAACCCGAGAGTTCAAGGTGGCGACTACAGAGAACCTTCAGGCTTTCCGTCAGGCGGACATGCACACCGGTTCCACTTGTAGCCTCCATGGTTTTGCTTATCGGGAGAGGGTCATCGCCGACTGGCGCACATGCCAGGGAGTTGCGCGGATTATACCTCAATGCATCGGCGACTGTTCCCGTTTCATCGGGAGTCGCGTTGCCGGGCCGATGCTCGCCAGGCCGGGCAGGCGGGCGCCGGGCCGCCGTCACGGCCATGCAGGAAAGGGCGGCGGGCATCGCGCGTCGATCAGTTGCCGGACGGGTTGGGCTCGGTGGCCAGTGCGCTGTCGACGCGCTCGAGCAGCATGCGCACATGCTCGCGCGCACTGCTGGCCTCGGCGTCGAGCTGATCGTTGCGGTGCAGCAGTTCGTGGGTGATGTTCAGCGCGGCCATCACTGCCACCCGGTCGGCGCCGATCACCTTGCCGCTGCTGCGGATGTCGCGCATCTTGCGGTCCAGATAGCGCGCCGCGCCTTCCAGATTGCTGCGCTCCTCGGGCGGACAGGCGATGCAGTATTCCTTGTCCATGATGTGCACGGTAACGGTGTTCGGCTGGGTCATGAGTCCTGCTCCAGGGCTTTCAGGCGCGAAATCATCGATTCGACCTTCAACCGGGCCATTTCGTTCTTTTCGATCAGATGAGCGCGCTCCTCGCGCCAGGCCCGCTCGTTCGCCAGCAGCAGGCGATTCTGGGCCTTGAGTTGCTCGATGCGCTGGATCAGCTGTTCCAGCTTGGCGGTCAGCAGTCGCAGATCGGCGTCTTCCATGGGATTCCTACTGGGGGCGGAGGGCAGGGCTGCCGGGCTTCGATGGTCTTGCCGCAATCGCCGATGCTAGGATACGAAGCCTTCATTCTAGTCATTTGCGCCCTGGTGCGCCTAGCTGCCATGTCCACTCAAGCTTCCCCATACGCCGCCTTCGCCACCCTGCTGCAGAGCGCTCCGCAGTCCGTTTCCCCCGCCGAGCTGCATGGCCTGCTGCTCGGCCGCAGCTGCGCCGGCGCCAGCTTCGATGCCGATGCCTGGCTCACCGATGCCGCCGACCTGCTCGGCGAGATGCCCGAGGGCGCGGTGCGCCAGGCGCTGATCGGCCTGCAGGAGATGGTCAAGGGCGAACTCGCCGGCGAGGACATCACCCTCGTCCTGCTGCTGCCCAACGACGAAGCCAGCCTCAGCGAGCGCGCCGTCGCCCTCGGCCAGTGGTGCCAGGGCTTTCTCACCGGCTTCGGCCTGACCGCCGGCGACCGGGCCCTGAGCGAGGAGGCGCGCGAGGTGCTGCAGGATCTTGCCGCGATCGCGCAGATCCAGGATTCGCTGGAAGAATCCGAGGATGGCGAGAGCGACTACATGGAGGTGATGGAGTACCTGCGCGTCGCGCCGCTGCTGCTGTTCACCGAATGCGCCAAGCCGCTGCCGCCTGCGGCCAAACCTTCCCTGCACTGAGAGCTGCCGATGACCCGCATCCCGAAGTCGGAATTCGCCCGCCGGCGCAAGGCGCTGATGGAGCAGATGGGCCCCGACAGCATCGCCATCCTGCCGGCCGCGCCGATGTACATCCGCAACCGGGACGTCGAGCACGTCTACCGCCAGGACAGCGACTTCCAGTATCTCTCGGGCTTTCCCGAACCGGAGGCGGTGATCGCGCTGATTCCCGGCCGCGAGCATGGCGAGTACGTGCTGTTCTGCCGCGAGCGCGATCCCGAGCGCGAGCTGTGGGACGGCCTGCGCGCCGGCCAGGAAGGGGCCGTGCGCGACTACGGTGCGGACGATGCCTTTCCCATCGGTGACATCGACGACATCCTGCCCGGCCTGATCGAGGGGCGCGAGCGCGTCTACTACGCCATCGGCAGCAACGAAGCCTTCGACCACCGGCTGATGGAGTGGATCAAGAGCATCCGCTCCAAGGCGCGCCAGGGTGCACAGCCGCCCAGCGAGTTCGTCGCCCTCGACCACCTGCTGCATGACCTGCGGCTGTACAAGTCGGCGGCCGAGGTGAAGGTGATGCAGGCCGCCGCCGAGATTTCCGCGCGGGCGCACGTGCGGGCGATGCAGGCCGCCCGGCCGGGCCTGTTCGAATACCACCTCGAAGCCGAGCTGGACTACGAGTTCCGCAAGGGCGGGGCGAAGATGCCGGCCTACGGCTCGATCGTCGCCAGCGGTCGCAACGCCTGCATCCTGCACTATCGCGAGAACGACCAGCCGCTCAAGGACGGCGACCTGGTGCTGATCGACGCCGGTTGCGAGATCGACTGCTACGCCAGCGACATCACCCGCACCTTCCCGGTCAGCGGCCGCTTCTCGGCCGAGCAGAAGGCCATCTACGAGCTGGTCCTGGCGGCCAACGAGGAAGCCTTCAGGCACATCGCGCCGGGCCGGCACTGGAACGAGGCGCACGAGGCCACGGTGCGGGTGATCACTGCCGGGCTGGTCGAGCTCGGCCTGCTCGAAGGCGAGCTCGACGAGCTGATCGCCAGCGAGGCCTACAAGCCGTTCTACATGCACCGCGCCGGCCACTGGCTGGGGCTGGATGTGCATGACGTCGGCGACTACAAGGTCGGCGGCCAGTGGCGCGTGCTCGAGCCGGGCATGTGCATGACCGTCGAGCCGGGCATCTATATCGCTGCCGACAACCAGCAGGTGGCGAAGAAATGGCGCGGCATCGGCGTGCGCATCGAGGACGACGTGGTGGTGACCCGCAGCGGCTGCCAGATCCTGACCGGTGGCGTGCCCAAGCGCGTCGAGGAGATCGAGGCGCTGATGGCCGAAGCGCGGCAGGGGAGCGCCTGAGTTGGGCGAACTGGCGATCATCGGCGGCGGCCTGGTCGGCGCCAGCCTGGCGCTGGCCCTGCAGGACGGTGCCCGCGAGCGCGGCTGGACGATCCAGCTGATCGAGCCCTTCGCCCCGGGCGACGAATACCAGCCCAGCTACGATGCCCGCTCCACGGCGTTGTCCTACGGCACCCGGCTGATCTACGAACGGCTTGGCATCTGGGAGGCGATTGCCGAGCGTGCCGAGCCGATCCTGCGCATCCATGTCTCCGAACGCGGCCGGCTGGCGGCGACGCGGCTGGCGGCGTGCGACGAGGGCGTGCCGGCGCTCGGCTACGTGGTGGAGAACGCCTGGATCGGCCGCTGCCTGTGGCAGGCGCTGGATGAGCGGGTGGTGGTGCGCCGCTGCCCGGCCGAGGTGCAGGCGATGCATTGCGGCGAAGCCGGCTACCGGCTCAGCCTGACCGACGGCTCGGCGCTGGACTGTGCGCTCAGCGTGCTCGCCGATGGCGGCCGCTCGGCCTTGCGCGAGCAACTGGGCATCCACGTGCGCCGGCGGCCCTACGGGCAGACCGCCCTGATCGCCAACGTCACCCCCGGGCGCGCGCATGATGGCCAGGCCTTCGAACGCTTCACCGCGGACGGGCCGATGGCGCTGCTGCCGCTGGCCGAGAATCGCTGCGCGCTGGTCTGGACCCGCGACCACGCCGATGCCGAGCGGCTGGTGGCGATGGACGAGGCGCAGTTCCTCGACGAGTTGCAGCAGGCCTTCGGCCACCGCCTCGGCGGCTTCCGCCAGGTCGGCGCCCGGCATCTATACCCGCTGGCGCTGGTCGAGGCCGAGGAGCAGGTGCGTGCCGGGCTGGTGGTGCTCGGCAATGCCGCGCACAGCCTGCATCCGATCGCCGGGCAGGGCTACAACCTGTCGCTGCGCGATGTCGATGCGTTGGCCGCGGCGCTGCTGGGCAGCGCAGCACCGCTCGGCGATCCGGCGGTGCTGCGCCGCTACGCCAGCGGTCAGCAGCGCGACCAGGCGCTCACCGTGGGCTTTTCCGACCAGGTGACCCGGCTGTTCGGCGATGCCGGATCGTTCATGGCGCTCGGGCGTGGGCTGGGCCTGCTCGGCCTGGACCTGCTGCCGCCGGCCAAGCACTGGTTCGCCCGCCAGGCGATGGGGCTGGGCGTGCGGTCGCGCCCGTCGCAGCGCTGAAATCACAACCTTGAGCCGGGCCTCCCGGGGCGCCGGCATGGAGAAGCAGATGCAAGCGGATCTGGTCATCGTCGGTGCCGGCATGGTGGGCAGCACCCTGGCGCTCGCGCTGGAGCGCAGTGGGCTGGACATCTGCGTGGTGGATGCCGGCACGCTCGCGGTTGCCCCATTGAATCCCGATGCGCCCTTCGAGCCGCGGGTCAGCGCGCTGTCGGCAGCCAGCCAGCGCATCCTCGGGCGAGTCGGCGCCTGGCCGGGCATCCTCGGTCGGCGCGCCTGCCGCTACACCGACATGCACGTCTGGGATGGCTCGGGCACCGGGCAGATCCATTTCTCCGCGGCGGCGGTCCATGCCGAGGCGCTCGGCCACATCGTCGAGAACCGCGTGGTGCAGGACGCGCTGGTCGATGCCCTGCGTGCCGGCGACGCCGTCGAGCTGCTCGGCGGTGCGCCGCTGCAGGCCCTGACTCGCGACGGCGACGGCTGGCAGCTCGAGCTGGCCGATGGCCGGGCGATCCGCAGCGAGCTGGTGGTGGCGGCCGACGGCGCCCATTCGGCAGTGCGCCGGCTGGCCGGCTGCCAGACCCGCGAATGGGATTATCTGCACCAGGCCATCGTCACCAGCGTGCGCTGCGCCGAGCCCCACGCGCGCACGGCCTGGCAGCGCTTCACCGACGACGGCCCGCTGGCCTTCCTGCCGCTGCAGCGCGGCGAGGACCTGCACTGGTGCTCCATCGTCTGGTCCTGCACCGAGGCCGAGGCCAAGCGCCTCATGACACTCGACGATGCGACCTTTCGCGCCGCTCTGGGGCGGGCCTTCGAATACCGCCTGGGCGAGATCCTCGAGGTCGACCCGCGGCTTTGCATCCCGTTGCGCCAGCGCCATGCCAAGCGCTACGTGCAGCCGGGCCTGGCGCTGGTGGGCGATGCTGCGCACACCATCCATCCGCTGGCCGGGCAGGGCGTCAACCTCGGCCTGCTCGATGCCGCGACCCTGGCCGAGGTGCTGCTCGCGGGGCTGGCGCGCGGCGAGCGGGTCGGCGATCTGCGGCTGCTGTCGCGCTTCGAGCGCCGGCGCATGCCGCACAACCTGGCGATGATGGCGGCGATGGAGGGCTTCGAGCGCCTGTTCCAGGCCGACCCGCCGGCGCTGCGCTGGCTGCGCAACAGCGGGCTCAAGGGCGTCGAGGCGCTGCCGGAGCTCAAGGCGCTGTTCGTTCGCCAGGCGCTCGGCCTGAGCGGCGACCTGCCGGAACTGGCCAGGGCCTGAAACACGCTGCGACAGGCTGCTGCCCTTGGTCGCATTGAGAAGCTAAATAGCATTCACTACTATTTGGCTCTCACATGACGTTCCGCAAGAGGCACTTTTCATGCAGGCAAGCAAAGGTTTTCTCGCCGCACTGGCGCTCACCGCTCTGTCCGGTGCCGTCCAGGCTGCCAACGAAGTGGTCGTGTACTCGTCGCGCATCGACGAGCTGATCAAGCCGGTGTTCGACGCCTACACCAAGGAGACCGGCGTCGCGGTCAAGTTCATCACCGACAAGGAAGCGCCGCTGATGGCGCGGATCAAGGCCGAAGGCGAGAACACGCCGGCCGACCTGCTGCTCACCGTCGACGGTGGCAACCTCTGGCAGGCCGAGCAGATGGGCATCCTGCAGCCGATGAACTCCGAGGTCGTCAAGCAGAACATTCCGGCCCAGTACCGCTCCTCCAGCGATGCCTGGACCGGCCTGTCGCTGCGCGCGCGGACCATCGTCTACTCGCCCGAGCGGGTCAAGGACGGCGAGCTGAGCACCTACGAGGCGCTGGCCGACAAGAACTGGGAAGGCCGCCTGTGCCTGCGCACCAGCAAGAAGGTCTACAACCAGTCGCTGACCGCGACCATGATCGAGACCCACGGTGCCGAGAAGACCGAAGCGATCATTCGTGGCTGGGTCGACAACCTGGCGACCGACGTGTTCGCCGACGACACCGCGCTGGTCCAGGCGGTCGACGCCGGGCAGTGCGACGTCGGCATCGTCAACACCTACTACTACGGCCGTCTGCACCAGAGCAACCCGCAGCTCAAGGCCAAGCTGTTCTGGCCGAACCAGAAGGACCGCGGCGTCCACGTCAACCTCTCCGGCATCGGCCTGACCAAGCATGCGCCCAACCCCGAGGCCGCGCGCAAGCTGGTCGAGTGGATGACCGGCCCGCAGGCGCAGAGCATCTTCGCCGACATCAACATGGAATACCCGGCCAACCCGACGGTGAAGCCGTCCGCCGAGGTCGCCGGCTGGGGCGAGTTCAAGGCCGACACCATCCCGGTGGAAGTGGCTGGCAAGCGCCAGGCCGAGGCGATCAAGCTGATGGATCGCGCCGGCTGGAACTGATCGGCAGCCGCCGCAGGGCTTGAGCGGCCGCGTTCGCAGGAATCGCGCCGCAAGCCGTTATACTCGACGCCCCCCTCGTGGGGGCGTCGTCATTTGTTGCGCTGTCGAGGCCCGAGTGTCCCATCCCGTCGAGCACCGCTGGTATCCCATCGCCTTCTCCGTCGCGGCCCTGGTGCTGCTGCCGCTGAGCGTGCTGCTGCTGAGCTGGCACGAGATCGACGGCGAGATCTGGTCGCACCTGTGGAAAACGCAGATGCCCCGGCTGCTGGGCAATACCCTGACGCTGGTGCTCGGCGTCTCGGTCGGCGTGACCCTGCTGGGCGTCAGCCTCGCCTGGCTGACGGCGTTGTGCGAGTTTCCCGGCCGGCGCTGGCTGGACTGGGCGCTGATGCTGCCGTTCGCCATTCCGGCCTATGTGCTGGCGTTCGTCTTCATCGGCCTGCTGGACTTCGCCGGGCCGGTGCAGAGCCTGGCCCGCGAATGGTTCGGCAGCGGCTTCCGCTTCCCGCGGGTGCGCTCGACCGGCGGCGTGATCGTGGTGCTGGTGCTGGTGTTCTACCCCTATGTCTACCTGCTGGCGCGCTCGGCGTTCATGGCCCAGGGCAAGGGGCTGATGGAGGCGGCGCGGGTGCTCGGCCAGACACCGCTGCAGGCGTTCTGGCGCGTCGCCCTGCCGATGGCGCGGCCGGCGATCGGCGCCGGGCTGGCGCTGGCGCTGATGGAGACCCTGGCCGACTTCGGCGCGGTCTCGGTATTCAACTTCGATACCTTCACCACCGCGATCTACAAGACCTGGTACGGCTTCTTCAGCCTGACCAGCGCCACCCAGCTGGCCAGCCTGCTGCTGCTGGCGGTGATGCTGGTGCTCTACGGCGAGCGGCGCGCCCGCGGCGCCGCACGGCCGGCCAGCGAGCGGGCACGCAGCGCGCCGCTGTACCCGCTGGCGGGCTGGAAGGCCTTTGCCGCCAGCGCCTGGTGCGGCCTGGTATTCCTCTGTGCCTTCGTCGTGCCGGTGCTGCAGCTTTTGGTTTGGTTCTGGCAGCGCGGGCGCTTCGACCTCGACGAGCGCTACGCGGCGCTGATCATGCATACGCTCTACCTCGGCGCGCTGGCCGCGGCGATCACCGTCGGCGTCGCCCTGCTGCTGGCCTTCGCCAGGCGCCAGGCACCGGTGCGCTCGGTCGGTGCGGCGGTGAGTCTGGCGAACCTCGGCTATGCGCTGCCCGGCTCGGTGCTGGCGGTGGCGATCATGCTGGCCTTCAGCTACCTGGACCGGCACCTGGTGGTGCCGGTGTCGCAGGCATTCGGCGGGGCCGGCAAGCCGCTCCTGCTGGGCAGCCTCGCCGCGCTGCTGGTGGCCTACCTGATCCGCTTCATGGCGGTGGCCTTCGGCCCGCTGGAAAGCAGCCTGGCGCGGATCCGGCCGTCGCTGCCGCAGGCCGCGCGCAGCCTCGGCGTCGGCGGGGCGGCGCTGTTCCTGCGCGTCTACCTGCCGCTGCTGCTGCCCGGCACGCTGAGCGCGGCGCTGCTGGTGTTCGTCGACGTGCTCAAGGAAATGCCTGCCACGCTGATCATGCGGCCCTTCGGCTGGGACACCCTGGCGGTGCGCATCTTCGAGATGACCAGCGAGGGCGAGTGGGCGCGCGCCGCGCTGCCGGCGCTGTCGCTGGTGCTGGTCGGCCTGCTGCCGGTGATCCTGCTGATCCGCCGCTCGGCCAGGCGCTAGCTGTGATCTCTCAGTAGGTTGTTCATCCGGGGCATACCCGGAATTCTGGAAGTGCGACCAACCATGCCTTCCAGGAGC
>NZ_JAKJRU010000016.1 GCF_021726475.1 Pseudomonas oligotrophica | reverse complement strand
GGTCTGTTCCTTCTCGCCCTTGTCGAGACCGTAGGCCAGAGCGGCCGCGGTGGGCTCGTTGACGATGCGCAGAACGTTGAGGCCCGCGATCTGGCCGGCCTCCTTGGTGGCCTGACGCTGCGAGTCGTTGAAGTACGCCGGCACGGTGATGACCGCGTCGGTGACGTCCTCACCCAGGTAGGCCTCGGCGTCGCGCTTCAGCTTCATCAGCGTGCGGGCGCTGATCTCCTGCGGGGTGTACTTCTTGCCGTCGATCTCGACGGTCCAATCGGTGTCGCCCATGTGGCGCTTCACCGAGCGGATGGTGCGGTCGACGTTGGTGACGGCCTGGTTCTTGGCCGGCTGTCCGACGAGGACTTCGCCGTTGCGCGCGAACGCGACGATCGACGGAGTGGTCCGCGACCCCTCAGCGTTGGCGATGACTGCGGGCTCGCCGCCTTAGAGAACCGACACCACGGAGTTGGTGGTTCCGAGGTCGATTCCGACAGCACGTGACATGTGTGGTCCTCCTAGTTCCGGCTTGCTGGTGGGGCCGGGTAGTTCTTTGGGCCGGGAGGGCCTTGTTGGTCTGTGAAACCTCAGCGCCTTCGACTCAGGTTTAATCGAGGATGTTCACCCCGTCAACCTTGTTGAGCCGC
>NZ_JAKJRU010000015.1 GCF_021726475.1 Pseudomonas oligotrophica | reverse complement strand
GGTCCTAAAGGGTAACAGGTCGATCAATTCGTGGGTTTCCGCGTCCAAAAATTCAAAGCTCATCGCGTCGGTGGCGCTCTTAGTGCTTTTAACTTCGTCCATGAGAAGAACTTTGGGTAAATAGTGCCAGTTGGTTTCAAAGTCCCGTTCAGCGCGCAAGAGCTGTCGACCAACGAATGTATCCGAAGTGGATAACTCATCGGCAATGTGTTTGAGCGAAACCGGTTCGGTCAGTTTTTCTAAGCATTGTTTGCGGGTCGTATTTGAAATCGTGCAGTGTTTCGGCACCGCATTCGTCTGCGCCAGGAAATTGGTATGACAAGCCTTACAGTGAAAGTTTCGCCGATTGAGACACAGGATAACGGTGCTGCCCAATGTTTTTGCGAATCTAATGGTGGTCTTCCGCCAACCATAGCCAATAATTTGGTGATCATTGATAATCCCACAATTGCGGCATGCCTTGGGGGTGTAGTTTAGGGACCCCACCAATCGAATCACTCCATCATCACCCACTTGTCCTTCCTCAATTATTAAGTGTTCATCATCTATTCCTAACAACATTTTCGTAGTATCATTTGACATAGGGCATTTCCTTTCTTGACTTAATTCTGTGGTGGGAGCAAGTTAACGGACGGGAGATGTCCGCTTTTTTATTCTAATGATAAACAAAAAATCTGTCATCAGTAATAGATAAAAATCTATTACCAACAACAGATATTGTAGAACCAGTTATTCCTGTCTTGGGAATTAATCGAC
>NZ_JAKJRU010000014.1 GCF_021726475.1 Pseudomonas oligotrophica | reverse complement strand
TGTGATCTCTCAGTAGGTTGTTCATCCGGGGCATACCCGGAATTCTGGAAGTGCGACCAACCATGCCTTCCAGGAGCCCCGGATGAACCTGCATAAACATGCCCGCCTTACACCTCGCGGTCGAGCCCTTCTTGTTCAACGTATCGAGCAAGGTTTACGTGTCGAAGATGCCGCACAAGCTGCAGGCGTAAGCGTTCGGACGGCCTACAAGTGGCTCAAGCGTTTTCGAGAGGAAGGTGAGGCCGGCCTGCAAGATCGTTCGTCGCGACCGCGGTTCTGCCCGCATGCCACCCCGGACGCTCTGCTTGATAGCCTTGTCGAGCAGCGTCGGGCACGCAGAACCTATCGACAGATAGCCGACGACCTGGGTTTGGCCGTCAGCACGGTGGCGCGTCGCCTCAGACAGCTCGGTTTGCATCGCCTGGCAGAACTGGAGCCTGCCCCACCGGTGCTGCGCTACGAGTACGCGAAGCCCGGTGATCTGCTGCATCTGGACATCAAGAAGTTGGGGCGCTTCCGCCAACCCGGCCACCGCGTGACGGGCAACCGTCAGCAGAACTCGGACGGTGCGGGCTGGGAGTTCGTCCATGTGGCCATCGATGATGCCAGTCGAATAGCGTTTAGCTCCTTGCATCCTGATGAGCGCGGCACCAGCGCCAGCCGCGCGCTTCTGCAGGCGCTGCGCTACTACCGAAGCCTCGGTATACGGGTTAGTCGCATCATGACCGACAACGGCGTCTGCTACCGATCCAAGCGCTTCCGCCGCCTGGTGCACAGACTTGGCTTGCGCCATCTCTGGACCAAGCCCTACACACCGCGCACCAATGGCAAGGCTGAACGCTTCATCCAGACCAGCCTGCGTGAGTGGGCATATGCACGCAGCTACGAAAACTCCGAGCAACGCGCCGCCCATCTGCTGCCGTGGCTGCACCGATATAACTGGCACAGGCCTCATGCCAGCCTCGGCTACCGGCCTCCCATCAGCCGCGCTCCGCTTCCACTGAACAACGTAGTGGGTTTACACA
>NZ_JAKJRU010000013.1 GCF_021726475.1 Pseudomonas oligotrophica | reverse complement strand
CTGCATGCCCGCCGCTTCCTGCAGCAAGGCCTGGTCGATCTCCTCGAAGCGCAGCACCCGCCCACCGTGCTTGGCGGCCAGCTGCTGCGCGGCCTGCTCGTCGGCGAAGCTGGCGAGCACCGCGCCCATGGCACCCTTGAGCGGCGTGCCGATCACATAGTAGGCATTGGTTGCGTCAATCAGATGTTCGTCGTTGGGCGTCTCCCAGACGCTGCGGCCCATGTCGTGCACGTAGAGTTTCATCTCGCGGCCGCGGTTTTCCGGCTGCAGCCACCAGCCGATCATCTCGGCGGCCGAGCAGAACTTCTTCGCCCCGGCAGCCGACACCGCCTCGCCCTTGGGCCCGGGGAAGTCGCTGATGACCATGCCGCAGACGTGGCATTCGTCGCTGTCGTGGAAGGCCACCGGGTCGAGGCTGGCGGCCGGCTTCTGCGAGTCGCCGCAGGCGGCCAGGCCGAGGGCCAGCAGCAGGACCAGGCCAAGTTGGTGAAGCGTCTTCATATTGGTTTTCCCCACAAATCAGGCCGGGCGCCGACGGAACACGGCGTAGGCGACGAACAGTGAAACGGCCACCCACAGCAGCAGGCAGAGCCAGAGCATGATGCCGGGCAACGGCAGGTCGGCACCGAGCGAGAGCACGCCCATGGCGCTGCCGCTGCCTTCGAAACCGGCGAGGTTGATCAGCCGGTAGATGTCCGCCGGGTTGAGCAGGAGCAGCCAGGGCAGCAGCTCGGGGTTGAACTGGCCCTCGCTGAGCACCAGCAGCGCCAGCAGCACCAGGTCGAACACCAGCACGAAGAGGAACCACACGCCGAGCGCCAGGCCCGCGGCGCTGGATTTCTCGCTGACCTTGCTGCTGAGCACGTAGGCCAGCGCCAGGAACACCCAGCCGAGCAGCGTCGAGGACAGCATGAAGCGGCCGAAGGCCCAGGCCAGCATGCCCAGCTCGACGTCCTCGACCAAGAGTGCGATGGCCAGCGCCGCGCAGCCAAAGCCGAGCAGCACCGCCAGGGCGAGGATCAGCCCGTGGCCGACGAACTTGCCGAGCAGGATCTGCCCGCGTCCCAGCGGGTAGGTCAGCAGCAGCATCAGGGTGCCGCCCTCGTCCTCGCCGACGATGGCGTCGTAGGCCAGCAGCAGCGCGATCAGCGGCATGAGGAAGGTGGCCAGGCTGGCGAGGCTGGCGATGGTCGCCGGGATCGAGGTGAAGCCCAGCTGGCCGGACGCGGCAGCGCCGAGCCAGGCGATGCCGACCGCGAGCGCGGCGAACAGCAGGCTGATCGCCAGCAGCCAGCGGTTGCGCAGGCCGTCGCTGAGTTCCTTGCGGGCGATGTTCCAGACCTGGTTCATGCTCTGCCCTCCTCGGCCCGCACGTCGCCGGCGCGTTCCATGTAGAAGCGGTAGAGGTCCTCCAGCGACGGCTGGTGGATCTCGATGTCGTCGGGTTCGCCCTCGCCGAGCAGCTGGCGCAGCAGCACCAGCTTGTGGCCGTTGTAGGCGACCACTTCCAGGCTGCCCTCATTGAGCGGGCGGGCGGCGTGGCCTTCGTCCTGCCAGCGGCTGAGCCAGCGCTCGCGCTCGTCGATGCCGCTGGCGCGGATGCGCACCGGCAGGCCGGCCTCGGCGCGCAGCTGCGCCAGGCTGCCGACCGCCTGCAGGCGGCCCTTGGCGAGGATCGCCGCGCGGTTGATGTGCGCCTCGACGCCGGGCAGCACGTGGGAGCAGAGGATGATGCTGGCGCCGCGCTGGCGCAGCGTGTCGATCAGCCGGTACAGGTCGCTGGTGGCGATCGGGTCCAGGCCCACGGTGGGCTCGTCGAGCAGCAGCAGGCGCGGCTCGCCGAGCAGCGCCTGGGCCAGGCCGAGGCGCTGGCGCATGCCCTTGGAATAGGTCTTCACCCGGCGGTCGGCGGCATGCGCCAGGCCGACCTGCTCGAGCAGCTCGCCCACCTGGCCGAGCGCCGCGCCCTTGAGGCGGGCGAAGTGGCGCAGCGTCTCGCGGCCAGTCAGCTGCGGGTAGAAGGTGACGTTCTCCGGCAGGTAGCCGAGCTGGCGGCGCACCTGCGGGTCGGCCGGCGCGCGACCGAGTACCTTCACCTGCCCTTGGCTGGGCGCGAGCAGGCCGAGGATCAGCTTCATGCTGGTGGTCTTGCCGGCGCCGTTGTGGCCGAACAGGCCGAGCACCTCGCCTTCAGCGAGGCTGAGGTTCAAATCGTGCAGTACGGTCATGCTGCCGTAGCGCTGGCTGACGCCCTGGATTTCGACGGCGTTCATGACAGGGGTTCCTGGTTCAAGAGGTGTTTGGTTGGCAGCGTCATCAGCGGGTGGCTGTCCTGCACGCCGGGCGACTTGATCACCGGGAAGGCGCGCTGCACCCAGCGCAGCAGTTCGATGCTCGGGCTGTTCATCAGCAGGCGCACCTGCGGGTACAGCCACAGCAGGCGGTCGACGTTGTCGTTCGGCTCGTAGGGCACGTCGCCCAGGCCGTCGTCGTTGCGGTCCCAGCCCAGGTAGTCGCTCCAGTAGTTGCCACGCCCGTCCTGCGACCATTCCTGGGTGCGCGTGGCGACGTACTTGACCTGCTGCTGGTTGCCGACGAAGGCGTTGCCGGCGATGCGGTTGTCTTCCGAACCCGCGGTCAGGTGGATGCCCAGCGCGCTGTTGCCGAAGTGGTTGTTCTCGATGCTGTTGAACAGCGAGTTGTAGATGAACAGGGCCTTGCCTTCGCCGCCG
>NZ_JAKJRU010000012.1:2500-5496 GCF_021726475.1 Pseudomonas oligotrophica | reverse complement strand
TCGGGGGTTTGGTATAGGTGCTTGACGATGACCTACTCTCACATGGGGAAGCCCCACACTACCATCGGCGATGCGTCGTTTCACTGCTGAGTTCGGGATGGGATCAGGTGGTTCCAACGCTCTATGGTCGTCAAGCAATTTGGTTGCTGTATCGGTGTTGAGTCGCTACAGCGAATTGGGTATGTGATTGCTGGCTTTGCAGTTCAATTCGAATTTTCGGCTGTTGTCGGCTTCGACCGACCCACAATCGTCAGATTGTTTGGGTGTTATATGGTCAAGCCTCACGGGCAATTAGTACAGGTTAGCTCAACGCCTCACAACGCTTACACACCCTGCCTATCAACGTCGTAGTCTTCGACGGCCCTTCAGGGAGCTCGAGGCTCCAGTGAGATCTCATCTTGAGGCAAGTTTCCCGCTTAGATGCTTTCAGCGGTTATCTCTTCCGAACATAGCTACCCGGCAGTGCCACGGGCGTGACAACCGGAACACCAGAGGTTCGTCCACTCCGGTCCTCTCGTACTAGGAGCAGCCCCTCTCAAATCTCAAACGTCCACGGCAGATAGGGACCGAACTGTCTCACGACGTTCTAAACCCAGCTCGCGTACCACTTTAAATGGCGAACAGCCATACCCTTGGGACCGGCTTCAGCCCCAGGATGTGATGAGCCGACATCGAGGTGCCAAACACCGCCGTCGATATGAACTCTTGGGCGGTATCAGCCTGTTATCCCCGGAGTACCTTTTATCCGTTGAGCGATGGCCCTTCCATACAGAACCACCGGATCACTAAGACCTACTTTCGTACCTGCTCGACGTGTCTGTCTCGCAGTCAAGCGCGCTTTTGCCTTTATACTCTGCGACCGATTTCCGACCGGTCTGAGCGCACCTTCGTACTCCTCCGTTACTCTTTGGGAGGAGACCGCCCCAGTCAAACTGCCCACCATACACTGTCCTCGATCCGGATGACGGACCAGAGTTAGAACCTCAAGCATGCCAGGGTGGTATTTCAAGGATGGCTCCACGCGAACTGGCGTCCACGCTTCAAAGCCTCCCACCTATCCTACACAAGCAGGCTCAAAGTCCAGTGCAAAGCTACAGTAAAGGTTCACGGGGTCTTTCCGTCTAGCCGCGGATACACTGCATCTTCACAGCGATTTCAATTTCACTGAGTCTCGGGTGGAGACAGCGCCGCCATCGTTACGCCATTCGTGCAGGTCGGAACTTACCCGACAAGGAATTTCGCTACCTTAGGACCGTTATAGTTACGGCCGCCGTTTACCGGGGCTTCGATCAAGAGCTTCGCTTGCGCTAACCCCATCAATTAACCTTCCGGCACCGGGCAGGCGTCACACCCTATACGTCCACTTTCGTGTTTGCAGAGTGCTGTGTTTTTAATAAACAGTCGCAGCGGCCTGGTATCTTCGACCGGCATGGGCTTACTGAGTAAATCATTCACCCTCACCGGCGCACCTTCTCCCGAAGTTACGGTGCCATTTTGCCTAGTTCCTTCACCCGAGTTCTCTCAAGCGCCTTGGTATTCTCTACCCGACCACCTGTGTCGGTTTGGGGTACGGTTCCTGGTTACCTGAAGCTTAGAGGCTTTTCCTGGAAGCATGGCATCAACCACTTCGCTTTCTAAAAGAAAGCTCGTCATCAGCTCTCGGCATTAAGACTCCGGATTTACCTGGAATCTCTGCCTACCACCTTAAACTTGGACAACCAACGCCAAGCTGGCCTAGCCTTCTCCGTCCCCCCATCGCAGTAACCAGAAGTACGGGAATATTAACCCGTTTCCCATCGACTACGCTTTTCAGCCTCGCCTTAGGGACCGACTCACCCTGCGTCGATTAACGTTGCGCAGGAACCCTTGGTCTTTCGGCGTGCGAGTTTTTCACTCGCATTGTCGTTACTCATGTCAGCATTCGCACTTCTGATACCTCCAGCAAGCTTCTCAACTCACCTTCACAGGCTTACAGAACGCTCCTCTACCGCTCAACTTGCGTTGAACCCGTAGCTTCGGTGCATGGTTTGAGCCCCGTTACATCTTCCGCGCAGGCCGACTCGACTAGTGAGCTATTACGCTTTCTTTAAAGGGTGGCTGCTTCTAAGCCAACCTCCTAGCTGTCTAAGCCTTCCCACATCGTTTCCCACTTAACCATGACTTTGGGACCTTAGCTGACGGTCTGGGTTGTTTCCCTTTTCACGACGGACGTTAGCACCCGCCGTGTGTCTCCCGTGCTGACACTTGCCGGTATTCGGAGTTTGCATCGGTTTGGTAAGTCGGGATGACCCCCTAGCCGAAACAGTGCTCTACCCCCAGCAGTGATACACGAGGCGCTACCTAAATAGCTTTCGAGGAGAACCAGCTATCTCCGAGCTTGATTAGCCTTTCACTCCGATCCACAGGTCATCCGCTAACTTTTCAACGGTAGTCGGTTCGGTCCTCCAGTCAGTGTTACCTAACCTTCAACCTGCCCATGGATAGATCGCCCGGTTTCGGGTCTATTCCCAGCGACTAAACGCCCTATTAAGACT
The DNA here is from genome assembly GCF_021726475.1 of Pseudomonas oligotrophica. Taxonomy (GTDB): domain Bacteria; phylum Pseudomonadota; class Gammaproteobacteria; order Pseudomonadales; family Pseudomonadaceae; genus Stutzerimonas; species Stutzerimonas oligotrophica. The sequence continues at coordinate 2,962 of NZ_JAKJRU010000012.1, read as the reverse complement.
CGCTTTCGCTACGCCTCCCCTATTCGGTTAAGCTCGCCACTGAAAATAAGTCGCTGACCCATTATACAAAAGGTACGCAGTCACCTAACAAAGTAGGCTCCCACTGCTTGTACGCATACGGTTTCAGGTTCTATTTCACTCCCCTCTCCGGGGTTCTTTTCGCCTTTCCCTCACGGTACTGGTTCACTATCGGTCAGTCAGTAGTATTTAGCCTTGGAGGATGGTCCCCCCATGTTCAGACAACGTTTCACGTGCGCCGTCCTACTCGATTTCACTTCAAGGATCTTTTCGTATACGGGGCTATCACCCACTATGGCGGCACTTTCCAGAGCCTTCTACTAAGATCAAAGAAGCTTAAGGGCTAATCCCCGTTCGCTCGCCACTACTAAGGGAATCTCGGTTGATTTCTTTTCCTCAGGGTACTTAGATGTTTCAGTTCCCCTGGTTCGCCTCTTGCACCTA
>NZ_JAKJRU010000011.1 GCF_021726475.1 Pseudomonas oligotrophica | reverse complement strand
GGTTTGTCTTTGGGCGCGAAAAACTAGTGTCGTCCAGGCGACAGGCCGAGTACCTCAAGCAACGTCGGCTACCGCGCATGCGAATAGCACGCCGTTGTGCAGGCGCGGAGCATATAATCGAGCACTTTTGAGTCGAGAGGTTGCGTAATGCGCGAGCGCCTGCTGGCCGCGGAAAAGACCACGTCCATCGAGTGGCGTGGCGACCATCTGTGTTTGCTGGATCAGCGGCAATTGCCTTTGCAGGTCGTATGGCAGCGTTTTGATAGTGCGGCAAGCGTTGCGCAGGCGATTCGGGCCATGGTGGTTCGAGGCGCGCCTGCGATTGGCATCAGTGCGGCCTATGGGGTGGTACTGGGGCTGCGCGAGCGCTTGAATCGAGGCGGCGACTGGCGTGCGGCCCTGGATGAGGATTTTGCGATTCTGGCTGGCTCGCGCCCCACGGCGGTGAACCTGGCCTGGGCTTTGGGGCAGATGCGTGAGCGCCTGGCTCGGCTCAAGCCGGGAGAGGATGCCCTCGCGGCACTCGAGGCTCAGGCCGTAGCGATCCATCAAAGTGACCGCGAAGCCAACCTGGCCATGGCGCAGTTCGGTGTGGAGCTCATCCGCAAGTTCAATTCGGCGGAACAGAGTTTCCTGACGCACTGCAATACCGGGGCTCTGGCAACCGGTGGGTTCGGTACTGCCCTGGGTGTCATTCGGGCCGCGCACCTCGATGGGTTGGTGGAAAGGGTCTATGCCGACGAGACCCGGCCATGGCTGCAGGGCGCACGGCTCACCGCCTGGGAACTGGCCAACGAAAGCGTCCCGGTCGTGCTGAATGCTGACGCCGCCGCCGCGCATTTGATGAAGACGCGTTCGATCAGCTGGGTGGTTGTCGGGGCTGACCGCATCACTGCCAATGGCGATGTGGCGAACAAGATCGGTACCTACCAACTGGCCGTGTTGGCCATGCACCACGGTGTGCGCTTCATGGTCGTCGCGCCGAGTTCTTCCTTCGATATGGCGATGGAAACCGGTGACGACATTCCACTCGAGGAGCGCCCGGCTATCGAACTCCTCGAACTCGCCGGTCAGAGAGTGGCTGCCGATGTGCCGGTGTTCAATCCTGTATTCGATGTCACTCCAGCCGACCTGATCGATGCGATCGTCACCGAGAAAGGTGTGGTCGAAAGGCCCACGGCCGACAAATTGGCCCGGCTGATGAGCCGTAGTCGGCTGCACTGAGACGCTTGCTCAAAGGGGCCGTCCAGGCGCTCGTTTAGCGCTTGTGGCAGTGAGCTGTGGTACCATTCCGCGCTTATCGCAGGACCTCGCTGACTAAAAGGAACCAGCTTTCCATGGGCGAACTGGCCAAAGAAATCCTCCCGGTCAATATCGAAGACGAGCTCAAACAGTCTTACCTCGATTACGCGATGAGCGTAATCATTGGCCGTGCGCTGCCGGATGCGCGCGACGGTCTGAAGCCCGTTCACCGTCGTGTGCTGTATGCCATGAGCGAACTGGGCAACGACTGGAACAAGCCGTACAAGAAGTCCGCGCGTGTCGTTGGCGATGTCATCGGTAAGTATCACCCGCACGGTGATTCGGCCGTATACGACACCATAGTCCGGATGGCGCAGCCCTTCTCGCTGCGCTACATGCTGGTCGACGGCCAGGGCAACTTCGGTTCGGTCGATGGCGACAGCGCGGCAGCGATGCGTTACACCGAGGTTCGCATGGCCAAGCTCGCGCACGAGCTGCTGGCCGATCTCGACAAGGAAACGGTTGACTGGGTGCCCAACTACGACGGTACCGAACAGATTCCCGCCGTCATGCCCACCAAGGTTCCGAACCTGCTGGTCAACGGTTCCAGCGGCATTGCCGTGGGGATGGCGACCAACATCCCGCCGCACAATCTGGGCGAAGTGATTGATGGCTGCCTTGCCCTGATCGAGAACCCCGAGATCAGCATCGACGAGCTGATGCGCTTCATCCCCGGGCCGGATTTCCCGACTGCCGGGATCATCAATGGCCGCGCCGGGATCATCGAGGCTTATCGAACCGGACGCGGGCGAATCTACATTCGCGCACGTGCCGAGATCGAGGATATCGACAAGGTTGGCGGTCGCCAGCAGATCGTCATCACCGAACTGCCGTACCAGCTGAACAAGGCACGGCTGATCGAGAAGATCGCCGAGCTGGTCAAGGAAAAGAAGATCGAGGGCATCACCGAGCTGCGCGACGAGTCCGACAAGGACGGCATGCGCGTGGTGATCGAACTGCGCCGCGGTGAGGTTCCCGAGGTTGTGTTGAACAATCTCTACGCCCAGACCCAACTGCAAAGCGTGTTCGGTATCAACGTGGTGGCCCTGGTCGATGGCCAGCCGCGTACGCTGAATCTGAAGGAGCTGCTCGAGGCCTTCGTTCGCCACCGGCGTGAGGTGGTGACCCGGCGGACAGTCTTCGAGCTGCGCAAGGCCCGCGAGCGCGGGCATATCCTCGAAGGCCAGGCTGTCGCGCTGTCCAACATCGATCCGGTCATCGCCCTGATCAAGGCCTCGCCGACGCCGGCCGAAGCCAAGGAGGCGCTGGTCGCCACACCGTGGGAATCTTCCGCGGTGGAAGCGATGGTCGAGCGCGCCGGTGCGGAAAACTGCCGGCCGGAGGGCCTGGATGCGCAGTACGGCCTGCGTGACGGACGCTATTTCCTGTCGCCCGAACAGGCCCAGGCCATTCTCGACCTGCGCCTGCATCGCCTGACCGGACTCGAGCACGAGAAGCTGCTGGCCGAGTACCAGGAGATCCTCGGTCAGATCGGCGAGCTGATTCGCATCCTTACCGATCCGGTGCGCCTGATGGAGGTGATCCGCGAGGAGCTCGAAGGCGTCAAGCGTGACTTTGGCGATGCGCGGCGTACCGAGATCCTGGAGTCGCGCCTGGACCTCACCCTGGCGGACCTGATCACCGAAGAGGAGCGGGTCGTCACCATCTCCCATGGTGGTTACGCCAAGTCCCAGCCGCTGGCGGCCTATCAGGCTCAGCGTCGTGGCGGGCGCGGCAAGGCGGCAACCGGGGTGAAGGAAGAGGACTACGTCGAACACCTGCTGGTCGCCAACAGCCACACGACGCTGCTGCTGTTCTCCAGCAAGGGCAAGGTCTACTGGCTCAAGACCTACGAGATTCCCGAGGCATCGCGGACTTCCCGCGGCCGACCGCTGGTCAACCTGCTGCCGCTGGATGAAGGCGAGCGCATCACCGCCATGCTGCAGGTCGATCTGGAGGCGTTGCGTCAGCAGGCCGCCGAAGGCGACGAGCTGGAAGATGTCATCGAGCAGGACGAAATCGAGGACCTCGACGAAGGCGAGGAATCTGCCGAGGAAATTGCCAGCGGCGCATTCATCTTCATGGCCACGGCTAACGGCACCGTGAAGAAGACACCACTCGTGCAGTTCGCCCGGCCGCGCAGTAGCGGCCTGATCGCCCTGCGCTTGGAGGAGGGCGATACGCTGATCGCCGCAGCGATCACCGATGGCAGCCGCGAGGTCATGCTGTTCTCCGATGCTGGCAAGGTGATCCGCTTCAAGGAGGGCCACGTGCGCACCATGGGCCGTACGGCGCGTGGCGTGCGGGGCATGCGGCTGCAGGATGGTCAGCAGCTGATTTCCATGATCATCCCAGAGCCCGAGGCGCAGATCCTCACCGCGTCCCTGCATGGCTACGGCAAGCGCACGCCGATCAGCGAGTATCCTCAGCGTGGCCGGGGTGGCCAGGGCGTGATCGCCATGGTCACCAGCGAGCGCAACGGCAGGCTGGTAGGCGCGATCCAGGTGCAGGACGGCGAGGAGATCATGCTCATCTCCGACCAGGGTACGCTGGTGCGCACCCGTGTCGCCGAGGTGTCCTCGCTGGGGCGCAATACCCAGGGCGTGACCTTGATCAAGCTGGGCAAGGGCGAGCATCTGGTCGGGCTCGAGCGTGTGCAGGAGCCTTCGGAGGAAGAGGTACTCGAAGACATCGAGGCCCTTATCGACGGGGATGCGCTGGAGAAGGAACTGCCAGTCATCAGCACCGAGCCTGACGAGGACGAACTGCTGGGCGGTGGCGGCGATGTGCCGCCGGACGTGGTGCCGACCGACGACGAAGACTGAGGTGAACCGCAAGGCCCTGTCCCGGGGCCTTGCGGGTGGCTGGATATTCCAAAGCTGGTTCCCATTTCGAGAGTGAACGACGTGAGCAAACGCGCTTTCAATTTCTGCGCAGGTCCGGCTGCGCTTCCCACGGACGTCCTGGAGCGAGCCCAGGCAGAACTGCTGGACTGGCAGGGAAAGGGCCTTTCGGTCATGGAAATGAGCCATCGCAGCGACGACTACGTGGCCATCGCCAGCAAGGCCGAGCAGGACCTGCGTGACCTGCTGGAGATTCCGGACAACTATCGCGTGCTCTTCCTGCAGGGCGGTGCCAGCCAGCAGTTTGCCGAGATCCCGCTGAACCTGCTGCCCGAAGACGGTGTGGCCGACTACGTCGACACCGGTATCTGGTCGCGCAAGAGCCTGGAGGAGGCGCGCCGCTTCGGCAGCGTGAACCTCGCCGCCAGTGCCAAGGGCTACGACTATTTCTCGATCCCGGGGCAGAACGAGTGGCGCCTGAGCGATAATGCCGCCTACCTGCACTACGCCAGCAACGAAACCATCGGTGGCCTGCAGTTCGACTGGATCCCCGATGTCGGCGAGACGCCGCTGGTGGTCGACATGTCTTCCGACATCCTCTCGCGGCGCATCGACGTGTCGCGTTTCGGCCTCATCTATGCTGGCGCGCAGAAGAACATCGGCCCGTCCGGGCTGGTGGTGGTCATTGTCCGCGAAGACTTGCTCGGGCGCGCGCGCAGCAGCTGCCCGACCATGCTCGACTACAAGATCGCCGCCGACAACGGCTCGATGTACAACACGCCCGCGACCTTCTCCTGGTACCTCGCCGGCCTGGTCTTCGAGTGGCTCAAGGAGCAGGGCGGGGTCGAAGCGATGGAAGCGCGCAACCGGGCCAAGAAAGACCTGCTGTACCGCTTCATCGACGCCAGTGGCTTCTACAGCAATCCGATCGCGCCGAATGCGCGCTCCTGGATGAACGTACCCTTTCGCCTGGCCGATGAACGACTGGACAAGGCGTTTCTTGCCGGCGCCGATGCCCGCGGCCTGCTCAATCTGAAGGGGCACCGGTCGGTGGGTGGCATGCGTGCTTCGATCTACAACGCGGTCGGCCTGGATGCCGTCGAAGCGCTGGTCGCCTACATGGGCGAATTCGAGAAGGAGCACGGCTGATGAGCGACGCGGATCAGTTGAAGGCCTTGCGGGTGCGCATCGACAACCTGGACGAGAAGATTCTCGAACTGATCAGCGAACGTGCCCGGTGCGCCCAGGAAGTGGCCCGGGTCAAGACCGCGTCGCTCGCCGAAGGCGAAAAGCCGGTGTTCTATCGCCCCGAGCGCGAAGCCTGGGTGCTCAAGCACATCATGGAGCTGAACAAGGGACCGCTGGACAACGAGGAGATTGCCCGGCTGTTCCGCGAGATCATGTCTTCCTGCCTGGCGCTCGAGCAGCCTTTGCGGGTGGCCTACCTGGGGCCGGAGGGCACCTTCTCCCAGGCCGCGGCGCTCAAGCATTTCGGCCACTCGGTGATCAGCCAGCCGATGGCGGCAATCGACGAGGTGTTCCGCGAGGTGGTCGCCGGCGCGGTGAATTTCGGCGTGGTCCCGGTGGAGAACTCCACCGAGGGCGCTGTCAGCCATACCCTCGACAGCTTCCTCGAACACGACATCGTCATCTGCGGGGAGGTCGAGCTGCGCATCCACCACCACCTGCTGGTGGGCGAGACGACCAAGACCGACCGCATCACCCGGATCTACTCCCATGCGCAGTCGCTTGCGCAGTGCCGCAAGTGGCTCGACTCGCACTACCCGAACGTCGAGCGCGTGGCGGTCTCGAGCAACGCCGATGCCGCAAGGCGGGTCAAGAGCGAGTGGAATTCGGCGGCCATCGCCGGTGATATGGCCGCCAAGCTGTACGAGCTGACCAAGCTGGCCGAGAAGATCGAGGACCGTCCGGACAACTCGACACGCTTTCTCATCATCGGCAACCAGGAAGTACCGCCAACCGGCGATGACAAGACCTCGATCATCGTGTCGATGCGCAACAAACCAGGCGCGCTGCACGAGTTGCTCGTGCACTTCAATTCCAACGGCATCGATCTTACCCGGATCGAGACGCGTCCCTCGCGTAGCGGCAAGTGGACCTACGTTTTCTTCATCGATTTCCTGGGGCATCACCAGGATCCGCTGATCAAGGACGTGCTGGAGAAGATCGCCCAGGAGGCGGTGGCGTTGAAGGTGCTGGGGTCCTATCCGAAAGCGGTTCTCTGAACCGCCTGCCGCAAGCCTCAAGCTGCATGCAGCTGGTTGTGGTTTCTGGCTTGCGGCCTACCGCTCGAGGCTTTTTGCTATGTCGTGTGATTTTCTCGCCCTGGCGCAGCCAGGTGTGCAACAGCTTTCTCCCTACGTGCCGGGCAAGCCGGTCGATGAACTGGCACGCGAGCTGGATCTCGACCCGGCCGGCATCGTCAAGCTGGCCAGCAACGAGAACCCGCTCGGGCCCAGCCCGCGCGTGCTCGAGGCGATCCGTGCCGAGCTGCCCGAGCTGACCCGCTACCCGGACGGCAATGGCTTCGAGCTCAAGCAGCGCCTGGCTGCCCGTTATGCGGTCGCGGCCGCTCAGGTCACCCTGGGCAACGGGTCCAACGATGTCCTCGAACTGGTGGCGCGGGCCTACCTGGCGCCGGGGCTGAATGCCGTCTTCAGTGCCCATGCCTTCGCGGTCTACCCCATCGTTACCCAGGCCGTCGGTGCCCTCGGCAAGGTCGTCCCCGCACGCGACTGGGGGCACGATCTGGACGCGATGCTGGCGGCCATCGACCAGCAGACGCGCGTGGTGTTCATCGCCAACCCGAACAACCCAACCGGCACCTGGTTCGACAGCGAAGCGCTCGCCCGCTTCCTTGCGCAGGTTCCGCAGGATGTCCTGGTGGTGCTCGACGAGGCCTACATCGAGTACGCCGAAGGTGGCGAGCTGCCCGATGGCATGACCTTCCTGCAGGCCCACCCGAACCTGCTGGTCTCACGCACCTTTTCCAAGGCCTACGGTCTTGCCGCGTTGCGCGTGGGCTATGCGATCTCCTCGGCGCAGATAGCCGATGTGCTCAACCGGGTCCGCCAGCCGTTCAACGTCAACAGCCTGGCACTGGCCGCGGCCTGCGCGGCGCTGGACGACACCGAGTACCTCGCGGCGAGCCGAGAGGCCAACAGCCGCGGCATGCGCCAGCTGGAAGAGGGCTTCGCCGCGCTCGGGCTCGAATGGATTCCCTCGCGAGGCAACTTCATTGCGGTGGATTTCGCGCGTGACGCTGCGCCAATCGATCAGGCACTGCTACGCGAAGGCGTGATCGTGCGCCCGGTCGCCGGTTACGGCATGCCCACCTTCCTGCGTATCTCGATCGGCACGCAAGCGGAAAACGCGCGCCTGCTCGAAGCCTTGCGCAAGGTACTGGCCCGGTGAGCGACGTCCGCGATCCGTTGGCGGTCGCGCCGATCGTCGAACGTCTCGTCGTCATCGGCCTGGGCCTGATCGGTGGCTCGTTCGCCAAGGGGCTGCGCGAGAGCGGGGCCTGCCGCGAGGTGGTGGGCTTCGATCTCGATGTCCGCTCGCGGGAACTGGCGGTAGAGCTTGGCGTGGTCGACCGTTGTGCCGATTCGCTGGAAGCCGCCTGCCAGGGCGCGGATGTAATCCAGCTGGCCGTGCCGATCCTGGCCATGGAGCGCCTGCTCGAGCAACTGGCGCGGCTCGATCTCGGCCAGGCCGTGCTGACCGATGTCGGCAGCGCCAAGGGCAACGTCGTGCGTCGCGCTGAGCAGGTGTTCGGTCGCATGCCGGGACGCTTCGTGCCCGGCCACCCGATCGCCGGCTCCGAGCAGAGCGGCGTCACGGCGGCCGACGGCAAGCTGTTCCGCCGCCACAAGGTGATCCTCACGCCGCTTGCGCATACCGAGCCGCAGGCACTCGAGCTGGTCCATCAACTCTGGGTCACGCTCGGCGCGCATGTCGAGCACATGGAGGTCGCGCATCACGACGAGGTGCTCGCGGCGACCAGCCACCTGCCGCACCTGCTGGCCTTCGGGCTGGTGGACTCGCTCGCCCGGCGCCACGAGAATCTCGAGATCTTTCGCTACGCTGCCGGCGGCTTTCGCGACTTCACCCGCATCGCCGGCAGCGATCCGGTCATGTGGCACGACATCTTCCTTGCCAACCGGGAAGCGGTGCTGCATACACTCGATGATTTCCGCGCCGACCTCGATGCACTGCGCGAGGCGGTGGATCAGCGGGACGGGCATCGGCTGCTGGGTGTGTTCACGCGCGCCAGGGCTGCCCGGGAACATTTCAGCAAAATACTGGCTCGCAGGGCCTATGTGGACGTTATGCATTCCAAAGATCTGATCTTCACGGCCCAGCCGGGTGGCAGCCTGAGCGGCCATCTGCGCGTACCGGGCGACAAGTCCATCTCCCATCGTTCGATCATGCTCGGCTCGCTGGCCGAAGGCACCACCGAGGTCGAGGGCTTCCTCGAGGGCGAGGATGCGCTGGCCACGCTCCAGGCGTTTCGCGACATGGGGGTGGTCATCGAAGGCCCGCAGCAGGGCCGCGTCACCGTGCATGGCGTCGGGCTGCACGGGCTGAAGGCGCCGGCCGGCCCGCTGTACATGGGTAATTCCGGCACGTCCATGCGCCTGCTGTCCGGCCTGCTTGCGGCGCAGCCGTTCGATACGGTGCTCACCGGCGACGCCTCGCTGTCCAAGCGACCGATGAACCGGGTGGCCAAGCCGCTGCGCGAGATGGGCGCCAGCATCGATACCGCTCCCGAAGGGCGTCCGCCGCTCACCATCCATGGCGGCCAGCCGCTCAAGGGCATGCACTACGAGATGCCGATGGCCAGTGCGCAGGTCAAGTCCTGCCTGCTCCTGGCAGGGCTCTATGCGCAAGGCGCGACCTCGGTCACCGAGCCTGCCCCGACGCGCGACCATACCGAGCGCATGCTGCGTGGCTTCGGCTATCCGGTGAAGGTGGATGGCAGCACCGTGACCGTCGAGCCTGGTCACAAGCTGCACGCCACTCGCATCGAAGTGCCGGCGGACATCTCCTCGGCGGCCTTCTTCATGGTCGCGGCGAGCATTGCCGAGGGTTCCGATATCACCCTCGAGCACGTGGGGATCAACCCGACGCGGATCGGCGTCATCGAGATTCTCAGGTTGATGGGGGCCGATATCAGCCTCGCCAACCAGCGTGAAGTGGGCGGCGAGCCGGTTGCCGACATCCGCGTCCGCGCGGCGAAACTCAGGGGCATCGATATTCCCGAGGCGCTGGTGCCGCTGGCCATCGACGAGTTCCCGGTACTCTTCATCGCCGCCGCTTGCGCCGAAGGGCGTACCACGCTGCGTGGCGCCGAGGAGCTGCGGGTGAAGGAATCGGATCGTATCCAGGTGATGGCCGACGGCCTGGCCACGCTGGGTATCCAGGCGCAGCCGACGCCCGACGGCATCGTCATCGAGGGCGGGGCGCTCGGCAGTGGCGAGGTGTGGGCCCACGGGGATCACCGCATCGCGATGTCCTTCAGCGTGGCCGCATTGCGCGCCCGCGGTGCGATCCGCATCCACGATTGCGCGAACGTCGCGACCTCGTTTCCCAACTTCCTGGCGCTGGCCCAGCGTGCCGGCATGCGCGTACAGACGGAGGGCGACGCATGACTGCCCTGGCGCCGGTCATCACCATCGACGGGCCGAGCGGTTCCGGCAAGGGGACCGTGGCGGCATTGCTTGCCGAGCGGCTCGGCTGGCAGTTCCTCGATTCCGGTGCACTCTACCGGCTGCTGGCCCTCGCGGCCGGCAAGCACGGCGTGTCGCTCGATGACGAAGGCGCGCTGGCGACGTTGGCGGGCGCGCTCGACGTGCGCTTCGGCGGCGCGGCGGCCGGGCAGGGCGCCATCACGCTCGAAGGCGAGGATGTGAGCGAGGCGATTCGCAACGAGGCCGTCGGTGCCGGCGCCTCGCGCGTGGCGGCACTCGGCGCCGTACGCCAGGCCTTGCTGCAGCGCCAGCAGGCCTTTCGCCAGGCGCCCGGTCTGGTGGCGGACGGTCGCGACATGGGCACCGTGGTGTTCCCCGACGCGCCGCTCAAGATCTTCCTCACCGCCAGCGCGGAGGAGCGTGCCCGCAGGCGCTTCCTGCAGTTGAAGGCCCGCGGCGATGATGTTAATCTCGCGAGTCTTCTTGAGGAGATACGGGCGCGCGATGAGCGCGATACCCAGCGTGCGGTGGCGCCGTTGAAGCCGGCAGATGATGCCGTCGAACTCGACTCCACCTCGCTCTCCATCGAGCAGGTGCTCGAATGCATACTGGACGAGGCCGCCCGGCGGCATCTGTCCTGAACGGAACGCCGAAAGGCGATCGAACAGGTTGCGCATCACCGCGCAGCCTGTTGACAAGGAGGCATGCGGGAGACCAGATCCTGTCCCGCAGGCCTTTTTTTATATGAATGAACCCACGCTATCTGGGGTGTGGAGATTGGGCGGCTCGGCCGTCCCAAAAACAGCAGGAATCAACATGAGCGAAAGCTTCGCAGAACTTTTTGAAGAAAGCCTGAAATCCCTCGACATGCAGCCCGGTGCCATCATCACCGGCATCGTGGTCGACATCGATGGTGACTGGGTCACCGTTCATGCCGGCCTCAAGTCCGAGGGCGTCATCCCGGTCGAGCAGTTCTACAACGAGCAGGGCGAGCTGACCATCAAGGTGGGTGACGAGGTCCACGTTGCTCTGGACGCGGTGGAAGATGGCTTCGGCGAAACCAAGCTGTCCCGTGAAAAAGCCAAGCGCGCGGAATCCTGGATTGTTCTGGAAGCGGCTTTCGCTGCCGAAGAAGTGGTCAAGGGCATCATCAACGGCAAGGTCAAGGGTGGCTTTACCGTCGATATCAACGGCATTCGCGCGTTCCTGCCGGGTTCGCTGGTCGATGTCCGTCCGGTGCGCGACACCACTCACCTGGAAGGCAAAGAACTCGAGTTCAAGGTCATCAAGCTGGACCAGAAGCGCAACAACGTTGTCGTTTCCCGCCGCAGCGTGCTGGAAGCCGAGAACAGCGCCGAGCGCGAAGCCCTGCTGGAATCCCTGCAGGAAGGCCAGCAGGTCAAGGGTATCGTCAAGAACCTCACCGACTACGGTGCGTTCGTTGACCTGGGCGGCGTCGATGGTCTGCTGCACATCACCGACATGGCCTGGAAGCGCATCAAGCACCCGTCCGAGATCGTCAACGTTGGCGACGAGATCGACGTCAAGGTGCTGAAGTTCGACCGCGAGCGCAACCGCGTATCGCTGGGTCTCAAGCAGCTGGGCGAAGATCCGTGGGTTGCCATCAAGGCCCGTTACCCGGAAGGTACCCGCGTTCAGGCGCGCGTCACCAACCTCACCGACTACGGCTGCTTCGCCGAGCTGGAAGAGGGTGTCGAAGGCCTGGTGCACGTTTCCGAAATGGACTGGACCAACAAGAACATCCACCCGTCGAAGGTCGTTCAGGTCGGCGACGAAGTGGAAGTCATGGTTCTGGACATCGACGAAGAGCGTCGTCGCATCTCCCTGGGCATCAAGCAGTGCAAGTCCAACCCGTGGGAAGACTTCTCCGCTCAGTTCAACAAGGGCGACCGCATCTCCGGCACCATCAAGTCGATCACCGATTTCGGTATCTTCATCGGCCTGGACGGTGGTATCGACGGTCTGGTTCACCTGTCGGACATCTCCTGGAACGAGCCGGGTGAAGAAGCCGTCCGCCGCTTCAAGAAGGGCGACGAGCTGGAAACCGTCATCCTCTCCGTCGATCCGGAGCGCGAGCGCATCTCCCTGGGCATCAAGCAACTGGAAGACGATCCGTTCTCCAGCTATGTCAGCCTGAACGACAAGGGCAGCATCGTCCGTGGCACCGTGAAGGAAGTTGACGCCAAGGGCGCGGTCATCGACCTGGGCAACGATATCGAAGCCACCCTCAAGGCTTCCGAAATCAGCCGCGACCGCGTCGAAGACGCGCGCAACGTGCTGAAGGAAGGTGACGAGGTCGAGGCCAAGATCATCAACATCGATCGCAAGTCCCGCGTCATCAACCTGTCCATCAAGTCCAAGGATGTCGAGGACGAGAAGGACGCGATGAACCAGCTGCGCAGCAAGCAGGAAGTCGAAAGCACCGGTCCGACCACCATTGGTGACCTGATCCGTGCCCAGATGGAAAACCAGAACTAAGTTTCTGCTTTCCTCCTGAACGAAAAAGGGCGAACTTCGGTTCGCCCTTTTTTGTGCCTTGCGTTTGTCGTCCGCGTTGCCTGGCCCTTCAGCGATGCTTGTGGCCTCGTTCGGCCAGGGCTTGGTTGACCGTCAGCCAGTCTGCCACGGCCTGTTCGCCGATCTCGGCGAAGACCTTTTCCAGCAGCCGTACCTGTTCGCGGCGCAGCTGCTGCTCCAGCTTGGCGCCCTCGGCGGTGAAGCGCAGGATGCGCTTGCGCTTGTCGTCCTCGGCCGGCTGGCTCTCCACCAGATGCATCTCGATCAGCTGGCGCAGCGGAATGTTCAGTGCCTGCTTGCTCACGCCCAGATAACCGAGCAGCTCCTTCACGTTCAGGTTGGGATAGCTGCCGATGAAAAAGAGGATCCGGTGATGCACGCGGGACAGGCCGCGGCGGGCCAGGATCTCGTCGGGCTTGGCGGTGAATGCCTGGTAGCCGAGGAAGAAGGTCTCCATGATCTGCCGTTGCGTAGTGCTTTTTTTTAGGTCAGGCATATTGACGTATTAATCCACTGAGGCGTAATTTCGGTCAACAAGTTTGACTTATTTTCCATTCCTCTGCACCGGTACCGAAATGGCTTTCTCCGAACGCATCGATCGCCTGAAAAGCTCGCTGATCCGTGAAATCCTCGCCGCGGCCCAGCGCCCGGAAGTCATGTCTTTCGCCGGTGGCTTGCCGGCCGAGCCGATGCTGCCCAGTGTCGATTGGGCTGCGCTGCCGGCCAGCATGGGGCAGTACGGCATGAGCGAGGGCGAGCCGGAGCTGCGCGAAACGATTGCCGCCCAGGCGCGGGCGCTCGGCGTCGCCTGCGAGGCCAGTCAGGTATTGATCGTCAGCGGCTCGCAGCAGGCGCTCGACCTGGCCTCCAAGCTGTTCATCGATCCGGGCACCGAGGTGCTGGTGGAGGCGCCGACCTATCTGGCCGCGCTGCAGTCGTTCCAGCTGTTCGGCGCGGACTGCCTGGCAGTGGCGCAGCAGGCCGACGGCCCTTGCCTCGATGACCTGCGTGCCCGGCTGGAGCGGCACCGGCCGGCATTCGCCTACCTGATTCCGACGTTCCAGAATCCGTCCGGCGTGCGCTACAGCGAGGCCAAGCGCGATGCGGTGGCGGCGCTGCTCGACGAGTTCGGTGTCACGCTGCTCGAGGACGAGCCCTACCGCGAGCTGGTGTTCGACGAGGGTAGCGCCCGGCCGATCGTCAGCCGCCTGTGCAAGGCCAGCTGGATCTACACCGGAACCGTGTCCAAGACGTTGCTTCCGGGGTTGCGCGTCGGCTACCTGATTGCCTCGCCGGATCTGTTTCCCTACCTGCTCAGGCTCAAGCAGTGCGCCGACCTGCATACCAACCGGATCGGCCAGTGGCAGGCCCTGCAGTGGCTCGGTACGCAGGCCTATCAGGACCATCTGCAGGCGCTGCGCGATTTCTATCGCAGCCGACGCGATGCCATGCAGGCGGCGCTGGTCGAGCATTTCGCCGACCTGGCGACCTGGGAGATCCCGCAGGGTGGTTTGTTCTTCTGGCTGGCGCTGAAGCAGCCACTGGATACGCGCACCTTGCTGCGTCCGGCGTTGGCCGAGGATGTGGTGTTCATGCCGGGCGAGCCGTTCTTCGTCGAGCCGGAGCGCAATCTTGGCTATCTGCGGCTGAATTTCAGCCATGTCGCCCCCGAACGGCTGGGCGAGGGATTGCGCCGCCTGGCGGCGGTGGTGCGCCAGGCGCAGGCGGCAGAGGCGGCATAGCGGCGGTTCAGGCCACGGGGCTGGAGGGTGTCATGTACAAGGTGTATGGCGATTACCGGTCGGGCAATTGCTACAAGGTCAAGCTGATGCTGCACCTCTTGCAGCAACCCTACGAGTGGGTTCCGGTCAACATCCTGCGCGGGGAGACGCGCTCCGAGGCGTTTCTGAAGAAGAATCCCAACGGCAAGATCCCCGTGCTGGAACTGGAGGATGGCAGCTGCCTGTGGGAGTCCAATGCGATTCTCAACTTCCTCGCCGAGGGCAGCGAGTTCCTGCCCGGCGACCCGCGCCTGCGTACCCAGGTGCTGCAGTGGCAGTTCTTCGAGCAGTACAGCCACGAGCCGTACATCGCCCTGGCGCGCTACATCAAGGTCTACCTGGGGCTGACCGACGAGCGCCGGGCCGAGTACGAGGCCCGGCTGTTCGACGGCTACCACGCCCTGGACGTGATGGAGCAGCAGCTGCTGCGTACGCCCTACCTGGTGGGGGACACCTATTCGATCGCCGACGTGGCGCTGTACGCCTACACCCATGTGGCGCCGGAAGGAGGCTTCGATCTCGACGGCTATCCGGCCATCCGCGGCTGGCTGGACCGGGTGGCCAGCCATCCGCGGCACGTGGGGATGTTCGACTGAGGGGCTCGTGCGCTGCGCATGAGCGGTGAGGCGGTCGGTTACTTGACCAGGCCGAGGAACTCGCTGCGGGTGGCGGCGTTGTCGCGGAACTGGCCGAGCATCACCGAGGTGACCATCGAGGAGTTCTGCTTCTCGACGCCGCGCATCATCATGCACATGTGCTGCGCTTCGATAACCACGGCCACGCCGGCGGCACCGGTGACCTGCTGGACCGCCTCGGCGATCTCGCGCGTGAGGTTCTCCTGAATCTGCAGGCGGCGGGCGTACATGTCGACGATCCGCGCCACCTTCGACAGGCCGAGCACTTTGCCGGCAGGCAGGTAGGCGACGTGCGCCTTGCCGATGAACGGCAGCATGTGATGCTCGCACAGCGAATACAGCTCGATGTTCCGGACCAGCACCATCTCGCTGTTGTCGGAGCTGAACAGGGCGCCGTTGGTGACTTCCTCGAGCGTCTGCTGGTAGCCCTTGCACAGGTACTGCATGGCCTTGGCGGCGCGCTTGGGCGTGTCGACCAGCCCTTCGCGGGTGACGTCCTCGCCGAGCTGGGTGAGGATCTGCGTGTAGTTGTGTTCCAGTGACATCGAGCTACCTGTGGGTCTCATGGCAGAGCAAACGCGAAGGGTAGGCGGCGACCGTTCTGCTGGCAAGCGCCGTGTCGATGCCGGCTGCCTGGCGCTTCACTCGTCGCGCCCGTCGAGCATGGTGCGCTTGAGCATGACGTAGAGGGCGCCGGTGCCGCCGTGGCGCGGCAGGCAAGAGGCGAAGCCGAGCACCTGAGGATGCTGGCGCAGCCAGGTGTTGACGTGGCTCTTGATCAGCGGCCGCTTGCCATCCAGGCGCGCGGCCTTTCCGTGGGTCACGCGCACGCAGCGGATCTCGAAGCGATTGGCCTCGGCGATGAAGTCCCAGAGTTGCTGTCGGGCCTTTTCCACGCTCAGGCCATGCAGGTCGAGGCTGCCCTCGAAGGGGATCTGGCCGGCCTTGAGCTTGCGCATCTGGCCTTCCTGCACGCCGTCGCGCGCCCAGTACAGCTCGTCCTCGGCACCGACGTCGATGACGAACTGGTCGGACAGCCCGTCGATGCGCGTCTGTTCGCTCGCCACGCTGGCATTGGCACGGCGCTCGGCGATCTGCTGGCGGTTGCCGCGGGGCTTGCCGGTGTCGGCCCGGTCATGGCTGATCGGCTTGACGCCGCGCACCGCGGCCTTGAACAGGGAGAAGTCGTCGTCTTGATCGTCTTGCATAAGGCTCTCCGCAACGGCCGCCGAGTTTAGCGCAATTGCCGCGGCGGATGCGCCGGCGCAGGGCTGGCGTTCACGGGCGCTTCTTCAGCAGGCCGGGAGCCATGCTGAGCTCGCCCGGCCCTCGGCTGCGCCGGCGGCAGCGGCGTCCGAGCAGCAGGCCGGCCAGCAGCAATGCCAGGCCGAAGGCCAGGAACCAGGTGCTGGCGTCGTCGAGTTCACCGGACAGCCCGGCCGGCGCCAGGCCGGCCAGTTGTGCCAGGCCGCTGCCAAGCAGCAGGAGCCCGGCCAGGCCGAGCAGGGCGGCGATGAGCTGGGCCAGGCGCCGCCAGGGTTGGCGTGGGCGGCGCGGGCGCAGGCGGCGGGCGTCGAAATTGTCGGACAGCTTCAATGCACATGGCCTCCAGAGTGGGGCTGTGGCCCGAGCGCCGACGGTCGCGTCGGCGATTCGATGTCAGCGCACGAGCGCGGTGGTATCCGGTACGCAGACGGCGAAATTGTCGGCCAGGATGGTCATCTCCATGCGGTGCACCTGCTCGGCATCGATGCTGCCGTCACCCATCGGCAGGTCGCGCGTGGCGCAGGCACTGTCGACCAGGGTGCAGCGGTAACCGTAGTCCTTCGCTGCGCGCACCGTAGTGCTGATGCTCGAGTGGGTCATGAAACCGCAGACGATCAGGTCGAGGCGACCGTGGTTCTGCAGCAGGTCGTGCAGGTCGGTGCCGGCGAAGGCGTTGGGCAGGCGCTTGGCGACGACATGCTCGCCGGCCAGCGGCGCGGCCTCGGGCATGATCTGCCCGCGAAAGCCCTGCGGATCGAACAGGCCGCCGGAAATGCCGAGGTGGTGCACGTGCACGATCGGGGTGCCGGCTGCGCGGGCTGCTTCCAGCAGGCGGGTGATCTCGGGCAGGGCGCGATCCAGCGCGGGCAGTGCCAGGACGCCGCTGCGGTATTCCTCTTGTACGTCGATGACCAGCAGGGTGGCATTGGCCAGGGTTGCGGGTGCGTAGCTGCGGCCACTGAGCTGAAGCATGGTCTGTGGCTTGGTCATTGCCGACTCCTTGTTCAATGAGGGGGCTGATTGTGGCGCGCCGGGCCGGCGTTGTGAACCGTCGGTGCGCATGCCGCCGCGAGGGGAGCGAAGCGTACAGGCCCCACGGCGCGCGCGCAGGTGTCTATAGGGGCATTTACAGGAGCGGCAGCTGGTGTTCCAAAGGCTCGGGCCTGCCCGGTGGCGTCCTCGCGGGTGCCCGGGGTCGCTGTTAAACTGCCGGACTTTTTCCGGGAGATGCCGCCGTGACCGCTTCGCCTTCGCGCCTGACCACGTTGCGTGACTACATCCGCTGGGCCGTCAGCCGCTTCCACGAGCAGCAGCTGTTCTTCGGCCATGGCACCGACAATGCCTGGGACGATGCGCGCCTTTTGGTGCTCGGTGCCCTGCACCTGCCCTGGGAGATGGCCGATGCCTACCTCGACTGCCGCCTCGAGGAGGACGAATGCCAGCAGCTGAACGCGCTGCTGCGCCGGCGCATCGAGGAACGGGTGCCGACCGCCTACCTGCTCGGCGAGGCCTGGTTCTGCGGGCTGCCGTTCATCGTCGACGAGCGCGTGCTGATCCCGCGCTCGCCGATCGCCGAGTACATCGAGCGGCACTTCGCGCCCTGGCTGCCGAAGACGCCGGCACGCATCCTCGACCTGTGCACCGGCTCGGGCTGCATCGGCATCGCCTGTGCCTACGAATTCCCGGATGCCGAAGTGGTGCTGGCGGACCTGTCCTTCGACGCCCTGGAAGTCGCCAACCGCAACATCGAGCAGCACGAACTGGAAGGGCGGGTCTACACGGTGCAGAGCGACGGCTTCGACGGGCTGCCGGGCCAGCGCTTCGATCTGATCGTGTCCAACCCGCCCTACGTCGATGCCGAGGATTTCGCCGGCATGCCGGAGGAATACCAGCACGAGCCGGAACTGGGCCTGGCCTGTGGTGCCGATGGGCTGGATCTGGTGCGGCGCATCCTCGCCGAGGCGGCCGATCACCTGAGCGAAGACGGTGTGCTGGTGGTCGAGGTGGGCAACAGCCAGGTGCATGTACAGGCGCTGTACCCGGAGGTGGACTTCACCTGGCTGGAGTTCCAGCACGGCGGGCATGGCGTGTTCCTCCTCGCGGCGCAGCAGTGCCGGGACTACCAGGCGCTGTTCCGCCAGCGGATCAAGGCGCGCTGAGCCGGGTCAGCGCGTCGCCATCCAGATCAGCAGGCCGGCCTGGAACAGCGCGAAGGCGATCAGACAGACGATGGTGAAGCGCAGGGCGCCGTCTTCGCGGCGCAGCCGGCCGATGCGCTGCTGCAACTGGGCGATCTGGCCCTGCTGCGCCAGCAGGTTGCGGTCGGCCTGCTCGAGCATCGCGGCGGCATCGTCCAGGCTGATGAGCTGGACCTTCTCCTGGTTCCAGTCGGCGCGCAGCGCGCTCACCCGCGGCGCGCTGTAGCTTGGCCGCGCCCCGCGTTCCTGCGGGTAATGCACATCGAACCCCTGGGTGAGCAGGCAGTGGTCGCGGCGCAGGCGCTGCTCGTCGCTCAACGCTTCGCCCGGCAGTGCGGCGCCCTCGACCAGATAGTGCGACCAGCGCTTCTGCGCCCAGCCGATGGCTCGCGCCAGCAGGAAGCGGCCAAGCCCGCGATTGGCCGGGTCCAGCTGCAGGCCGCTGTCAGGGCCGAAGCGAATCTCCTTGCTGCGATGGTCGGCCCACACCTCGAGCAGGTTCTGCCGGCGGCTACGCGGCTGGCCGGGCACCTGCACGTAGAGTCGCAGCAGGCTCTGCTGCTGGCTGTGGCGCTCGACCTGGCCAAGCTCGACGAAGCGCAGCGGTCGTGGCCCCAGCTCGCGCTCGGTCGGCAGCGGCGCCAGGCGCAGCAGCTCGAAACGCTCGGCCCCCAGTTCGGCCCAGGGGTGCTTGGGTGGACTGGCGCTGTCGACGGTGGTGGTGGTTGGCTCGCTCATCCTGATCCCCAGGCCTTTGTGCAAAAAAGGCTGCTGGGCACATATCGGCAGGCGACGGGCTAACTCGAGGCTGGCAACAGGCCATTACGCTGCAGGAATGCCTCGATATGCCCGAGCAACTCGGGCGCCAGCGGCAGTTCCGGTTGGTTGTACGAGATCAGCGGATCGTCGCTGGCTGGCCCGACGATGCGCAGGACGTGGTTCATGCCGTCGATCATCGCCAGTTCGGCTTGCGGGCGGGCGCGGTGCAGGGCGCGGGCGTCATCCAGGCCGACCTGCACGTCGCGGCTGCCCTGGACGATGAGCGCCGGCACCTGCACCTGGGCAAAGGCCTCGGCGGGATCCTGGCGGAACAGCGAGACGAGATAGGGCTGCACGCTCGGCCGCAGCAATACCATCAGCTCGTCGGGTACTACCGGATGGATACGGCCTGCTTCGAGCTCATCGATCAGGTAGCCGGCATGGGCGAGCAGCGCCGGCGGCAGCTTGCCCTGCAACTGCTGGCGCAGCAGCCGGGCGATCGGCCGTCCGCTGCCGGCGATGCTGATCAGCGCCGCGGCTTCGGTGCGCGGCGCCGCCAGGCTGGCGACCAGTGCGCCTTCGCTGTGGCCGATGAGGATCTGCCGGCCAAGGCGCGGGTCGCGACGCAGCTGCTCGCTCCAGGCCCGCAGGTCCTCGACATAGCGCTCGAGGCTGAGGCTGCGCTCGTCGCGGCCGGCGTCCAGGCTGCGGCCGACGCCACGCTTGTCGTAGCGCAGGCTGGCCACGCCCATCTCGGCCAGGGCGACGGCCAGCTTGCGGAGGTTGTCGGTGTGCGCCAGCGGGTTGTTGCCGTCGCGGTCGGTGGGGCCGGACCCGGCGACCAGCAGGGCCACGGGCACGGGCGCCTTGCTGTGCGGCACCAGCAGGGTGCCCGACAGCTGCCCGCTCGGCGTAGCCAGGCTGACCGGTTCGCTGAGCAGCAGGCGGGCCTGGGCGAAGGCCGGGGACAGCAGCAGGGCAAGCAGGAGCAACAGGCGCATGGACAGATCCGGAAAGTGATTTTCGGGCGTGGCAGCGGACATCTTCGCCGCTCGCCGCCAGGAAGCGAAGCGGCGAAAGCGGCCGCCGCTCAGGTATACTCTCGGCCCTTTGTCTTGGTCGATCGCGGAGCCCCTGCATGTCCGGCAACACATACGGCAAGCTGTTCACCGTCACCACCGCTGGCGAGAGCCATGGTCCGGCGCTGGTCGCCATCGTCGACGGCTGCCCGCCGGGGCTGGACGTGTCGGCCGAAGACCTGCAGCGCGACCTCGACCGTCGCAAGCCCGGCACCAGCCGCCACACCACCCAGCGCCAGGAAGCCGACGAGGTGGAAATCCTCTCCGGCGTGTTCGAAGGCAAGACCACCGGCTGCCCGATCGGCCTGCTGATCCGCAATACCGACCAGAAGTCCAAGGACTATTCGGCGATCAAGGACCTGTTCCGCCCGGCCCACGCCGACTACAGCTACCACCACAAGTACGGCATCCGCGACTACCGCGGCGGCGGCCGCAGCTCGGCGCGCGAGACCGCCATGCGCGTGGCCGCCGGCGCCATCGCCAAGAAGTACCTGGCGACCCAGGGCATCGTCGTGCGCGGCTACATGAGCCAGCTCGGCCCGATCGAGATCCCGTTCAAGACCTGGGATTCGGTGGAAGAGAACGCCTTCTTCAGTCCCGACCCGGACAAGGTGCCGGAACTCGAGGCCTACATGGACCAGCTGCGCCGCGACCAGGATTCGGTTGGCGCGAAGATCACCGTGGTCGCCGAAGGCGTGATGCCCGGCCTCGGCGAGCCGATCTTCGACCGCCTCGATGCCGAACTGGCCCATGCGCTGATGAGCATCAACGCGGTCAAGGGCGTGGAGATCGGCGCCGGCTTCGCCAGCGTTGCCCAGCGTGGCACCGAGCATCGCGACGAGCTGACCCCCGAGGGGTTCCTGTCCAACAACGCCGGCGGCATCCTCGGCGGCATTTCCTCCGGTCAGCCGATCATTGCCCACCTGGCGCTCAAGCCCACCTCCAGCATCACCACGCCGGGGCGCTCGATCGATGTCGACGGCAACCCGGTGGAGGTGATCACCAAGGGCCGCCACGACCCTTGCGTCGGCATCCGTGCCACGCCGATCGCCGAGGCGATGATGGCCATCGTGCTGATGGACCACCTGCTGCGTCATCGCGCGCAGAATGCCGAGGTGCGCGTCGCCACGCCGGTCCTGGGGCAGCTGTGAGCGACCAGTCGCAAGCCGAACGCGGCAAGCGCGTGGCAGCAACGACTCCATTTGCCGCCTGAAGCTTGCCGTTCATGACAGCCCTGCCGTACTGGCGCCTTTCGGGGTTCTACTTCTTCTATTTCGCGCTGCTTGGCGCGACGGCCCCGTTCCTGGCGCTGTATTTCGACCATCTGGGCTTCGGTGCCGAGCGCATCGGCGAGCTGATCGCCATCCCGATGCTGATGCGCTGCGTCGCGCCGAACCTCTGGGGCTGGCTGGGCGATGCCACCGGCAGGCGGCTGGAGATCGTGCGCCTCGGCGCCCTGTGCACCCTGGCTTCCTTCGGCCTGATCTTCCTCGACAAGAGCTTCGCCTGGCTGGCCCTGGTGATGGCTTTGCATGCCTTCTTCTGGCACGCGGTGCTGCCGCAGTTCGAGGTCATCACCCTGGCGCACCTGCATCGCCAGGCCGCGCGCTACAGCCAGGTCCGCCTGTGGGGCAGCATCGGCTTCATCGTCGCGGTGGTCGGGCTGGGGCAGGGCTTCGAGCGGCTGAGCCTGGACTACTACCCGCACCTGGTGATGCTGGTGATGCTCGGTATCGTCCTGAGCAGCGCCTGGGTACCCAATGCCCGCCCGCATGGCCAGGACGGCACGGTGGGTGAGGGGGGCTTCCTGCGCCAGCTGCTGCGCCCGCCGGTGCTGGCCTTCTACCTGGCGGTGGGGCTGATGCAGCTGTCGCATGGCCCGTACTACACCTTCCTCAGCATCCACCTGGAGTCGCTGGGCTATGCACGCGGCACCATCGGCATGCTGTGGGCGCTGGGCGTGGTCGCCGAGATCCTGTTGTTCCTCGGCATGGCGCGGCTTCTGGAGCGCTTCAGCCTGCGCCGCATCCTGCTGGCGAGCTTCCTGCTGGCGGCGCTGCGCTGGCTGCTGCTCGGCACGCTCGCCGAGCACCTCGCGGTGCTGCTGGTCGCCCAGCTGATGCACGCGGCGACCTTCGGCAGCTTCCATGCCGCGGCCATCCATTTCGTCCAGCGCAGCTTCGGCCCGCGCCAGCAGGGCCAGGGCCAGGCGCTGTATGCCTCGCTCGCCGGCATCGGCGGTGCGTTGGGCGCGTTGTACGCCGGCTACAGCTGGAACAGCCTGGGCGCGGCCTGGACCTTTGCGCTCGCCAGCCTGGCCGCGCTGGCCGCGGCCCTCATCATCGCGGTTCGTTTGCAGGAGCAGCCGGCATGAACGCCACGCTGCCGAGCCTGGCGCCTCTCGAGGCCGAACTGCAACCACCCATCGGGCACCTGACACCATCGGAGCACTAGCATGAGCGTCCTCAGCGTCTACCACGAAGACCACCCGGAGCAGCCGCTCAAGGTCCTGACCCACCTCGAGGACATCGCCAGCACCCTGGCCGATGTCGGCGTGCAGCTGGAGCGCTGGGCAGCCAGCGCCCCGATCGCCGCCGGCGCCAGCCAGGACGAGGTGATCGCCGCCTATCGTCCGCAGATCGACAAGCTGATGGGCGAATGCGGCTACGTCGCGGTCGATGTCCTCAGTATTACCCGCGACCACCCGCAGAGGGCCGAGCTGCGCGCGAAGTTCCTCGACGAGCACCGCCATGCCGAGGACGAGGTGCGCTTCTTCGTCGCCGGGCGCGGGCTGTTCACCCTGCACATCGGCGCCATGGTCTACGCCGTGCTGTGCGAGAAGAACGACCTGATCTCGGTACCGGCGGGCACCCGCCACTGGTTCGACATGGGCGAGGAACCGCATTTCGTCGCGATCCGCCTGTTCAACAATCCCGAGGGCTGGGCCGCGCAGTACACCGGCGAGGACATCGCCGGGCGCTTCCCGCGCCTGGAGGACTGATACTCGGGCAGGGCCGTGCCCAGTTGCCCGCTCATCGGCGCATGGACGGTTGCGCCGGGGCCAGCGGGCGGCAGTGGCCCTGCGACTGAACCCTGCAGCCGCCCTGGCATCCTAATTACGAACCTTCTGAAGGGGAGTGACCCTTATGGATGCCTTCGGCGGAATCCTCGGCCTGATCATCCTGCTGCTGGATATCTGGGCCATCGTCAGCATCGTTCGCAGCGACGCCACGGGCGGCAAGAAAGTGCTCTGGGTGCTGCTCATCCTCATCCTTCCGGTGCTCGGCCTGATCCTCTGGGGGATCATGGGGCCGCGCGGCAACCGGCCTGACGCAAGCGGCGAGATCCGGCGCTAGATGTGATCTCTCAGTAGGTTGTTCATCCGGGGCATACCCGGAATTCTGGAAGTGCGACCAACCATGCCTTCCAGGAGC
>NZ_JAKJRU010000010.1 GCF_021726475.1 Pseudomonas oligotrophica | reverse complement strand
ATGCCAGCCTCGGCTACCGGCCTCCCATCAGCCGCGCTCCGCTTCCACTGAACAACGTAGTGGGTTTACACAGCTAGCTCTGCGCTGTCATTGCACATGAGCGGCGGGCCGAGGGCGGTGTACAATCCGCGCCGCTTCGCCCGGCCCCGCCCGGGCCCGCACGGCAGCAGCTGTTGCCGCACGACCTCCGCGCAGTGCGCGGCTTTTCCCTCCCGTCACAGGAATCCAGGGTGACGTCATGACCCGCGAGACCCTCCATGCCGGCCCGCTTCAGCGCGGCCTGAAGAACCGTCATATCCAGCTCATCGCCCTTGGTGGCGCCATCGGTACCGGGCTGTTCCTCGGCTCGGCCGGCGTGCTGCGCAGCGCCGGGCCGTCGATGATCCTCGGCTATGCCATCGGCGGCCTGATCGCCTTCCTGATCATGCGCCAGTTGGGCGAGATGATCGTCGAGGAGCCGGTCGCCGGCTCCTTCAGCCATTTCGCCCACCAGTACTGGGGACCCTTCGCCGGCTTCCTTTCCGGCTGGAACTACTGGGTGCTCTACGTGCTGGTCGGCATGGCCGAGCTGACCGCGGTCGGCAAGTACGTACAGTTCTGGTGGCCGGAGATCCCGACCTGGGCGACGGCCGCGGCGTTCTTCGTGCTGATCAACCTGATCAACCTGACCAACGTGAAGTCGTTCGGCGAGGCCGAGTTCTGGTTCGCCATCATCAAGGTGGTGGCGATCATCGGCATGATCCTGCTCGGGCTGTTCCTGCTGGTCAGCGGGCAGGGCGGCGAGCAGGCGAGCATCAGCAACCTCTGGAGCCACGGCGGCTTCTTCCCCAACGGGGTCGAGGGCCTGGTGATGGCGCTGGCGATCATCATGTTCTCCTTCGGCGGGCTGGAGCTGGTGGGCATCACAGCGGCCGAGGCGGCCGAGCCGAAGACGGTGATCCCCAAGGCGATCAACCAGGTGGTCTACCGCATCCTGATCTTCTACATCGGCGCGCTGACCGTGCTGCTGGCGCTGTATCCCTGGGACAGCCTGCTGGAAACCCTCGGCTCGGCCGCCGATCCCTACAGCGGCAGCCCCTTCGTGCAGATCTTCTCGCTGATCGGCAGCGACACGGCGGCGCACCTGCTGAACTTCGTGGTGCTGACCGCCGCACTGTCGGTCTACAACAGCGGCGTCTACTGCAACAGCCGCATGCTCTACGGCCTGGCCGAGCAGGGCGATGCCCCGCGCGCGCTGCTCAAGGTCAACCGCCGCGGCGTTCCGGTGCTGGCGATCGGCGTATCGGCGGCGGTGACCCTGGCCTGCGTGCTGGTCAACTACCTGGTGCCGCAGAATGCCCTGGAGCTGCTGATGTCGCTGGTGGTTGCCGCGCTGGTGATCAACTGGGCGATGATCAGCCTGGCGCACCTGAAGTTCCGCCGGGCCATGCAGCGCCAGGGTGTCGAGCCGAGCTTCAAGGCGTTCTGGTTCCCGCTGAGCAACTACCTGTGCCTGGCCTTCGTCGTCGGCATCCTGGTGATCATGCTGTGGATTCCGGGCATCCGCATGTCGGTCTACGCCATCCCGTTCTGGGTGCTGCTGCTCTGGGCACTGTTCCGCGTGCGCCAGGCACGCTTGCACCACGCCTGATCGCCACCGCGGCCGCGGCCGCGCCTGGCTGCAGCGGCCCCCGGGGGGGTGACAATGGCCGGCCGCCTGCAGCACGATGGCGCTCTCGTTGCGGCGGCGCCCGGTCGCCCACCTGCCGGAGAGCCACCATGCGCATCCCCTGTTCCGTCCTGCTGCTTGCCCTGGCCTGGGCCGGGCAGGCCAGCGCGAACGAAGAAACCCAGCTGATCCAGTCGATCAACAGCTACCGCAGCGAGGTGCAGCGCTGCGGCGAGCGGGCCAGCGAAGAGCTGTCGCCGCTGAGCGAAGACCGCCGGCTGGCGCTGCCGGTCGAGGCACCGGGTGATCTGCAGCAGTTGCTGGGCCAGGCGGGCTACCCGATGGTCAACGTGCAGGCGATCACCCTGTCCGGACCGCGCGATGCGGCGGCGGCCATGCGCGCGTTGCGCGAGAGCTTCTGCAAGGTGCTGCTCGATCCGCAGTTCGTCGATATCGGCGTCAGCCGCCTCGAGCGTGACTGGCGCATCGTCCTGGCCCGGCCGTTGCTGGACGGGCGCCTCGGCGATTGGCAGGTCGAGGGGCACAAGTTGCTCGAGCGGCTCAACCAGGCCCGTTCCAGCGCCCGCCAGTGCGGCGGCCAGGCGTTCGCCGCGGCGCCGGCGCTGGCCTGGAGCGCCGAGCTGGCGAGCGTCGCCGAAGCCCACAGCCGCGCCATGGCCAATGGCAACTTCTTCAGTCACCTGGATCGCGATGGCCGCACGCCTGGCGACCGTGCCGAGCTGGCCGGCTACGCAGGACGCCAGGTGGGCGAGAACATCGCCGCCGGACAGGGCGCCGCGCAAAAGGTGGTCGACGGCTGGCTGGCGAGCCCCGGGCACTGCGCCAACCTGATGAACGCGCAGTTCCGCGACTTCGGTGCCGCCTACGCGGTGGATCCGCAGAGCGATGCGCACATCTACTGGACCGGCCTGTTCGGCACGCCCTGAGCGGGGGGCGCCTGCGCGGCCGAGGCCGCCGTTGCCTGCGTGGCGGCAAGCCGGGCTTTTCTCCGTCGCCGGGCGCAGGCATCCTTGCACGCCTCGCGCGCGCTGCGCCGGTTGCAAGGCAGATGACATGAGAAAGAAGAAAGCGCTGGACCCGGTTCGCCAGGCCCAGAAGAACCACGCCCATCGGATCGGCTGGCTGATCGCCCTGGCCGGGATCCTCTGTGGCTTCGCCCTGCTGGCGCTGCGTCAGCCCGGCGTCTAGCCACTCACCGGGCGAGGCGACCGGCTCAGCCTTGCTCTACCGCCAGGCGCTGCTCGCGCAGCTCGGCGCTGGCATGCCGGATGATCTGCACCGCCGCGCTGATCGACAGCAGCGCCATGCTGCTCGCGACGATCAGGTCGGGCCAGCCGGCGCCCGTACCGAACACCCCGAGCGCGGCGAGCATCACCGCCAGGTTGCCCAGCGCATCGTTGCGGCTGCACAGCCAGACGCTGCGCATGTTGCTGTCGCCTTCGCGGTAGGCATAGAGCAGCGCGGCGACGGCGACGTTGGCGAGCAGTGCGAGCAGGCCGACCAGGCCCATGGTTGGGGCGTCCGGGACCTTCCCATCGAGAAAATTGATCACAGTCACGCTGAGGATGAACACGCCGAAGCTGCCCATGGTCAGCGCCTTGGCCAGCGAGGCGCGCGCCCGCATCGCCACGCCGAGGCCGAGCACCCAGAGGCTCACGCCGTAGTTGGCCGCATCGCCGAAGAAATCCAGCGAGTCGGACAGCAGCGAAACCGAGCCGGCATGCAGGCCGGCGCCGATCTCGACGAGGAACATGCTCAGGTTGACCGCCAGGGCGATCCACAGGATGCGCCGGTAGCGCGCGCTGGTTGCTGGGCTTGCGCAGCCCTGGCTGCAAGAACATCCGGCCATGATGGTGGCTCCCGATACAAGGTAGCGGCTACGCTAAACCCTGTAGCTGCTACAGGGTCAAGCCATGCCAGTGACGATCGGAAAGCTCGGCCGGATGGCCGGGGTCAAGGTGGAAACCATTCGCTACTACGAGCGCATCGGCCTGCTTGGCCCGGCCGCGCGCACCGAGGCCGGCTACCGCAGCTACGGTGAGGAAGCCGCCGGGCGCCTGCGCTTCATCAAGCGCGGCCGTGAGCTCGGCTTCTCGCTGGACGAGATTCGTACCCTGGCCGATCTTGCCGACAATCCCCTCCAGCCCTGCGCCGACGTCGATCGCCTGGCCAGCCACCACCTGCAGGAGGTTCGCCAGCGCATCGCCGACCTGCAGCGGCTCGAGGCCGAGCTCGAGCAACTGGTCGGCTGCCATGAGTCGTCGGTACGCAAGTGCCGGATCGTCGAGGCCCTCAGCCGCGAAGCCTGATCGCCACCGACAGCCGGATGGCCGCCCGCCCGCAAGCGATTCGCTTTGCCGGAACCTCCGGCGGACGCGGCTCCTGGCGCCTGTGCAACTTTTGTAACGTTTTGAAAGCGAAGTTGTTCGGCTATCGGACATCATCGAACTTTTGCAGTCGCCAGGGTGCGTTGGCCGGTGTTTACTAGGCATGCGTGCGAGGAGCGCCAGAGATGCGTTCCCAAGAATACAAAAACAATCAGGTATCACCGATGGACAGCCAGCTGAAGTTGACGAGCCGGATCTTCGATCATGCCGACCCCCACGACGTATCCGATTACGTCAACGAACACGTGGGTCCGCATTGCATCCGCCTCAGCGCCAAGACCCGCCCCGAGGCCAGCCTGAGCCACCGCAAGTTCGGCCGGCTGGATCTCTGCCAGATCCGCTACGGCGGCCAGGTGCAGGTCACCTCGCCGGCGCTGGGCAGCCTCTACCATTTGCAGGTGTTGCAGCGCGGTCACTGCCTGTGGCGCGGCCGGGGCCAGGAACATGTCTTCACGCCCGGCGAGCTGTTGCTGATCAATCCCGACGATCCCGTCGACCTGACCTATTCCGACGATTGCGAGAAGCTGATCGTCAAGCTGCCGGCGGCCTTCCTCGAGCAGGCCTGCCTGGAAAACCGCTGGAAGGCGCCGCGCGAAGGCATCCGCTTCAGCGACAACCGCTATCGCCTGGACCAGATGGAAGGCTTCGACAGCCTGCTCGGGCTGGTCTGCCACGAGGCCGAGAGCGCGTCGAGCGTCGGCCTGGTGCAGGAGCAGTACAGCCGCATCATCGCCAGCAAGCTGCTCTGCCTGCTGACCAACAATGTCAGCCGCGAGGGCGTCGAAGGCTGCCCCACGTTCGGCCGGCTGGTCGACTACATCGAAGAACACATCAAGCAGGACATCACCGTCGAGCAGCTGGCCGAGCTGGCACGCATGAGCCCGCGCTCGCTGTACGTGCTGTTCGAGCGCAAGGCCGGCACCACGCCGAAGTCGTTCATCCGCCAGCGCAAGCTCGAGCGCGTGCGCTGCTCGCTGAGCGACCCGGAAGGCCGGGTGCGCAACGTCACCGAGATCGCCATGGACTATGGCTTCCTGCACCTGGGGCGTTTCTCGGAAAGCTACCGCAACGCCTTCGGCGAACTGCCCTCCGATACCCTGCGCCGCGCCCACTGAGGCCACGACGCCGTTTTTCCCAAGCCGGCCGCCGCGAGGCGCGCCGGTTTTTTTTCGCCCCGCGAAAGGTGATCCGAGGGCTGCAGGCTGTGTCATCAAGCTGCAAAAAACGGATGAGGCTCGTGCAGAAAGCGGATATTGGTCATTTTCCAGCCACCTTAACCTTGGCCCCGTAGGCAACAATAACAACGGAGCCGGCCATGACCCTCGGATTCGATTACATCCAGTCCTTGCTCGAAGAAGACAAGGAAAAGGGCATCTACCGCAACAAGCGTGAGATGTTCACCAATCCCCAGCTGTTCGAGCTGGAAATGAAGTACATCTTCGAAGGCAACTGGGTGTTCCTCGCCCACGAGAGCCAGATCCCGGAGAAGAACGACTACTTCACCACCAACATGGGTCGCCAGCCCATCATCATCGCGCGCAACAAGGATGGTGAGCTCAACGCGTTCATCAACGCCTGCAGCCACAAGGGCGCGGTGCTGTGCCGCTTCAAGAGCGGCAACAAGTCCAGCTACACCTGCCCGTTCCACGGCTGGACCTTCAACAACTCCGGTAAGCTGCTCAAGGTCAAGGATCCGAAGGAGGCCGGCTATCCGTCGAGCTTCAACTGCGACGGCTCCCACGACCTGAAGAAGGTCGCGCGCTTCGAGTCCTACCGTGGCTTCCTGTTTGGCAGCCTGAATCCCGACGTACTGCCGCTCGAAGAATTCCTCGGCGAGGCCAGGAAGATCATCGACATGGTGGTCGACCAGTCGCCAGCAGGCCTGGAAGTGCTGCGCGGCTCGTCCAGCTATGTCTACGAAGGCAACTGGAAGCTGACCGCCGAGAACGGCGCCGACGGCTACCACGTCACCGCCGTGCACTGGAACTACGCGGCCACCCAGCAGCAACGCAAGCTCAAGGAAGCCGGCGACGACATCCGCGCCATGAGCGCCGGCGGCTGGGGCAAGAAGGGCGGCGGTTTCTACTCCTTCGAGAACGGCCACCTGCTGCTCTGGACCCGCTGGGACAACCCCGAGGATCGCCCGCTGTTCAGCCAGCGCGAGCGCCTGGTTGCCGAGTACGGCGAGGCGCGTGCCGACTGGATGATCGGTCACTCGCGCAACCTCTGCCTGTACCCGAACCTGTACCTGATGGACCAGTTCGGCTCGCAGCTGCGCATCGCCCGGCCGATCTCCGTCGACAAGACCGAAGTCACCATCTACTGCGTCGCGCCGAAGGGCGAGAGTGCCGAGGCGCGTGCCCGGCGCATCCGCCAGTACGAGGACTTCTTCAATGTCAGTGGCATGGCCACCCCGGACGACCTGGAAGAGTTCCGCGCCTGCCAGGCCGGCTACCAGGGCCGTGCGATGGAGTGGAACGACATGTCGCGCGGTGCCGAGCACTGGATCGAAGGGCCGGACGAGGCTGCCCGGCAGATCGACCTCAACCCCGCGCTCAGCGGCGTGCGCACCGAAGACGAAGGCCTGTTCGTGCGCCAGCACGAGTACTGGCAGCAGCAGATGGTCAAGGCGCTGGAGAGCGAGCGCGACCAGCTGATCCACGTGGAGGGCGCGTAAATGACCGTCTCCTATGAAACCGTGCGCGACTTCCTCTACCGCGAGGCGCGCTACCTGGACGACAAGGACTGGGACGCCTGGCTGGAGCAGTACGCGCCGGATGCGACCTTCTGGATGCCGGCCTGGGATGACCGCGACCAGCTGACAGAAGACCCGCAGACCGAGATCTCGCTGATCTGGTACGGCAACCGTGGCGGCCTCGAGGACCGGGTGTTCCGCATCCGTACCGAGCGCTCCAGCGCGACCATCCCGGACACCCGTACCTCGCACAACATCAGCAACATCGAGCTGGTCGAGCAGGGCGAGGGCTTGTGCAAGGTGCGCTTCAACTGGCACACCCTGAGCTTCCGCTACAAGACGGTCGACCAGTTCTACGGCACCAGCTTCTACACGCTGGACACCCGTGGCGAGAACCTGCTGATCAAGGCCAAGAAGGTCGTGCTGAAGAACGACTACGTGCGCCAGGTCATCGACGTCTACCACATCTGAACCCAGGCCCTGGCGCCATGCGCCAGGGCCGCCGACCCCGTGCAAGCGAGGTGCAGCATGACGCATACCATCGCGTTGAATTTCGAAGACGGCGTAACCCGCTTCATCGACATCAATCCCGGCGAGACCGTCGCCGACGCCTCCTACCGCCAGGGGATCAACATCCCGCTGGACTGCCGTGACGGCGCCTGCGGTGCGTGCAAGTGCCAGGCCGAGTCCGGCGTCTACGACCTCGGCGAGGAGTACATCGAGGACGCGCTGAGCGAGGACGAGGCCGCCCAGGGCTACGTGCTGACCTGCCAGATGCGCGTCGAAAGCGACTGCGTGGTCCGCGTACCGGCTTCCTCGGCCGTGTGCAAGGCGCCGCAGGGCAGCTACGAGGCGGCGATCAGCCAGGTCCGCCAGCTCTCGGCAAGCACCATTGCGCTGTCGATCCGCGGCGAGTCGCTGAGCAGGCTGGCGTTCCTGCCGGGCCAGTACGTCAACCTCAAGGTGCCCGGCACCGAGCAGACCCGCGCCTACTCCTTCAGCTCGCTGCAGAAGGGCGGCGAGGTGAGCTTCCTGATCCGCAACGTGCCGGGCGGGCTGATGAGTTCCTTCCTCAGCAACCTGGCCAAGGCCGGCGACAGCCTCGAGCTGACCGGCCCGCTGGGCAGCTTCTACCTGCGCGAGATCAAGCGCCCGCTGCTGCTGCTGGCCGGCGGCACCGGCCTGGCACCGTTCACCGCGATGCTGGAGAAGATCGCCGACGAAGGCAGCGAGCACCCGGTGCACCTGGTCTACGGCGTGACCCACGACCACGACCTGGTGGAGATGGAGCGCCTGGCCGACTTCGCCGCGCGCATCCCCAACTTCACCTTCAGCGCCTGCGTGGCCAGCCCGGACAGCGCCTACCCGCAGAAGGGCTACGTGACCCAGCACATCGAGCCGACCCACCTCAACGACGGCGAAGTGGACATCTACCTGTGCGGCCCGCCGCCGATGGTGGAGGCGGTCAGCCAGTTCATCCGCGAGCAGGGCATCGAGCCGGCCAATTTCTACTACGAGAAGTTCGCCGCCAGCGCATAAGGGCATGAACCGCACGGACTGGTAGGAGCGGGCTTGCCCGCGAAAAAGGGATCGGCACAGGTGCTTGGATCACCGCACCGAAAAACTTCGCGAGCAAGCTCGCTTCCACAGGGGCTTGTGCATCGCTTCGACCATCGAGGGAAGGTAGATGAACACACGTTTCCACAACAAGGTTGCCGTGGTCACCGGCGCTGCCCAGGGCATCGGCCGGCGGGTCGCCGAGCGGATGCTGGCCGAGGGTGCGAAGGTCGTCGCGGTGGACCGCTCCGAACTGGTCCACGAGCTGGCCGGACAGGACGCGGTGCTCTGCCTGACCGCCGACCTGGAGCAGTACGGCGACTGCCAGCAGGTCATGCGCGCGGCGGTCGAGCGCTTCGGCCGCCTCGACATCCTGATCAACAACGTCGGCGGCACCATCTGGGCCAAGCCGTTCGAGCACTACCGCGAGCAGGAGATCGAGGCCGAGGTGCGCCGCTCGCTGTTCCCCACCCTGTGGTGCTGCAACGCCGCGCTGCCGCAGATGCTCGAGCAGGGCAGCGGTGCCATCGTCAACGTTTCCTCCATCGCCACGCGCAGCGTCAACCGCGTGCCCTACGGCGCGGCCAAGGGCGGCGTCAACGCGCTCACCGCCTGCCTGGCGTTCGAGACCGCCCAGCGCGGCATCCGCGTCAACGCCACCGCACCGGGTGGCACCGAGGCACCGCCGCGGCGCATCCCGCGCAATGCCGCCGAGCAGAGCGAGCAGGAGAAGGCCTGGTACCAGCAGATCGTCGACCAGACCATCGACAGCAGCCTGATGAAGCGCTACGGCACGCTCGACGAGCAGGTCGGCGCGATCCTCTTCCTGGCTTCCGACGAGGCCTCCTACATCACCGGCGTGACCCTGCCGGTCGGCGGCGGCGACCAGGGCTGAGCAGAGCTACCGGCGCCAGGGTCGCTCGCCCGGACCCTGGCGCAACGCAGAACAAACGCCGCGCCACGGCGCGGCGGTACGGCGAGAAGCCCAGCCGGCACGGCGGGTGAATCAAAAAAGACATACAAAAACAATAGAGAGTCATGCCATGCGAAAGATAGACGTGCACGAGGTCATCGATAACGCCCGTTTCACCGGGTTCCACTGGCTGGTGGTGTGCCTGTGCGCACTGCTGCTGATCTTCGACGGTTACGACCTGTTCATCTACGGCGTGGTGCTGCCGGTGATCATGAAGGAGTGGGGCCTGACGCCGCTGCAAGCCGGCGCCCTGGGCAGCTACGCGCTGTTCGGCATGATGTTCGGCGCCCTGGTGTTCGGCACCCTGGCCGATCGCATCGGCCGCAAGATGGGCGTGGCCATCTGCTTCGTGCTGTTCAGCGGCGCGACGGTACTCAACGGCTTCGCCAGCAGCCCGACCGAGTTCGGCATCTTCCGCTTCATCGCCGGCCTTGGCTGCGGCGGCCTGATGCCCAACGTAGTGGCGCTGATGAACGAGTACGCGCCGAAGAAGCGCCGCAGCACGCTGGTTGCGGTGATGTTCAGCGGCTATTCGCTGGGTGGCATGCTCTCCGCCGGCCTGGGCATCTACATGCTGCCGCGCTTCGGCTGGGAAGCCATGTTCTTCGCCGCCGCGGTGCCGCTGCTGCTGCTGCCGGTGATCCTCTGGTACCTGCCCGAATCCGTCGGCTTCCTGGTGCGCCAGGGCCGCACCGAACAGGCCCGCACGCTGCTGAACAAGGTCGATCCGACGCGCCAGCTCGGTGCCGGCGATGACCTGGTGATGGCCGACATCAAGGGCAAGAGTGCCTCGGTGCTGGAGCTGTTCCGCGAAGGTCGTGGCGTGCGCACCGTCTCGATCTGGGTGGCGTTCTTCTGCTGCCTGCTGATGGTCTATGCGCTGGGTTCCTGGCTGCCGAAGCTGATGGCCAACGCCGGCTACAGCCTGGGCTCGAGCCTGTCGTTCCTGCTGGCGCTGAACTTCGGCGGCATGGCCGGGGCGATTCTCGGCGGCTGGCTGGGCGACCGCTTCAACCTGTCCAAGGTGGTGGTGGTGTTCTTCGCCCTGGCGGTGGTGTCGATCAGCCTGCTGGGCTTCAAGTCGCCGATGCCGGTGCTCTACACGCTGATCTTCATCGCCGGCGCCACCGTGATCGGCACGCAGATCCTGCTGTACGCCACCGCCGCGCAGTTCTACGGCCTGTCGATCCGCTCCACCGGCCTCGGCTGGGCCTCGGGCATCGGCCGCAACGGCGCCATCGTCGGCCCGCTGCTCGGCGGTGCGCTGCTGGGCATCAACCTGCCGCTGCAACTGAACTTCCTGGCTTTCGCCGTGCCGGGCGTCATCGCCGCCCTGGCCATGACCGTCTTCGCCATCTCCAGCAAGCGCAGCTCCGCTGCCGAGCCGGTGGCGATGGTGGTCGCCAAAGCCTGATCAACGAACCTGCAACCGGGAAAACGATATGAGCTCCATCCTGATCGAAAGCATCCAGGCGGTCATCGTCGATCTGCCGACCATCCGCCCGCACAAGCTGGCCATGCACACCATGCAGAACCAGACGCTGGTGGTGATCCGCCTGCGCTGCTCCGACGGGATCGAAGGCCTCGGTGAGTCCACCACCATCGGTGGGCTCGCCTACGGCAACGAAAGCCCGGAGAGCATCAAGCAGAACATCGACAGCCACCTGGCGCCGCTGCTGGTCGGCCAGGATGCGAGCAACATCAACGCCGCGATGCTGCGCCTGGACAAGGCGGCCAAGGGCAACACCTTCGCCAAGTCCGGCCTGGAAAGCGCGCTGCTCGATGCCCAGGGCAAGCGCCTCGGGCTGCCGGTCAGCGAGCTGCTCGGCGGCCGCGTGCGCGACGGGCTGGAGGTGGCCTGGACGCTGGCCTCCGGCGATACCGCTCGCGACATCGCCGAAGCCGAGCAGATGCTCGATCTGCGCCGTCACCGGCTGTTCAAGCTGAAGATCGGTGCCAACGAGGTCGCCCGCGACCTCCAGCACGTGGTCGCCATCAAGCGGGCGCTCGGCGAACGCGCCAGCGTGCGCGTCGACGTCAACCAGGGCTGGGACGAGTCCCAGGCGATCCGCGCCTGCCAGGTGCTGGGCGACAACGGCATCGACCTGATCGAGCAGCCGATCTCGCGCATCAACCGCGCCGGCCAGGTACGCCTGAACCAGCGCAGCCCGGCGCCGATCATGGCCGACGAGTCCATCGAGAGCGTCGAGGATGCCTTCAGCCTGGCGGCCGACGGCGCGGCCAGCGTGTTCGCCCTGAAGATCGCCAAGAACGGCGGCCCGCGTGCCGTGCTGCGCACCGCGCAGATCGCCGAGGCGGCCGGCATCGCGCTCTACGGCGGGACCATGCTCGAGGGCGCCATCGGCACCCTGGCCTCGGCGCACGCCTTCGTCACCCTGCGCCAGCTGACCTGGGGCACCGAACTGTTCGGTCCGCTGCTGCTGACCGAGGAGATCGTCACCGAGCCGCCGGTCTACCGCGATTTCCAGCTGCAGGTCCCGCGCACGCCGGGCCTGGGCCTGACCCTGGACGAAGAGCGCCTCAAGCGCTTCGCCCGCTCGTGATCCCGAGGAGGACTTCCCGATGCTGTTCCACGTAAAGATGACCGTGAAGCTGCCCCACGACATGCCTGCCGAGCGTGCCGCGCAGATCAAGGCCGACGAGAAGGAGCTGGCCCAGCGCCTGATGCGCGAGGGCACCTGGCGCCACCTGTGGCGCATCGCCGGCCACTACGCCAACTACAGCGTGTTCGACGTGGAAAGCGTCGAGGCCCTGCATGACACCCTCATGCAACTGCCGCTGTTCCCCTACATGGACATCGAGGTGACCGGCCTGTGCCGCCATCCTTCGTCCATCCATGCCGATGATCGCTGATCGCCCGCATAGCGCCTCACAACAACAATTCGAGGAAACGACAATGACCGTGAAAATTTCCCAGACCGCCCAAGTTCAGGACTTCTTCAAGGAAGTCAGCGGCTTCAACAACGACCAGGGCAGCTCCCGGGTCAAGCAGCTGATGCTGCGCATCGTCAACGACGTGGCCAGGATCGTCGAAGACCTGGAAGTGACCCAGGACGAGTTCTGGCTGGCGGTGGACTACCTCAACCGCCTCGGCGGCCGCCACGAAGCCGGCCTGCTGGTGGCGGGCCTGGGCCTGGAACACTTCCTCGACCTGCTGCAGGACGCCAAGGACGAGCAGGTCGGCCTGACCGGCGGCACCCCGCGCACCATCGAAGGCCCGCTGTACGTGGCCGGCGCGCCGATCTGCCAGGGCGAGGCGCGGATGGACGACGGCACCGAGCTGGACGAAGCCACCGTGATGTTCCTCCAGGGCCGCGTGGTGGATGCCGAGGGCAACCCGGTCGCCGGCGCCACCGTCGACCTGTGGCACGCCAACACCAAGGGCAACTACTCGTTCTTCGACAAGAGCCAGTCGGAGTACAACCTGCGCCGCCGCATTGTCACCGACGCCGACGGCCGCTACCGTGCGCGCAGCATCGTGCCGTGCGGCTACGGTTGCGACCCGCAGGGCCCGACCCAGGAATGCCTCGACCTGCTGGGCCGCCATGGCCAGCGTCCGGCGCACATCCACTTCTTCATCTCCGCCCCCGGCCATCGCCTGCTGACCACGCAGATCAACCTGGCCGGCGAGAAGTACCTGTGGGACGACTTCGCCTACGCCACCCGCGACGGCCTGGTCGGCGACATCCGCTTCATCGACGACGCCGAGCAGGCGAAGGCGCGTGGCGTCGAAGGGCGCTTCGCCGAGCTGGACTTCGACTTCCAGCTGCAGGCGGCGCCGAGCCCGAGCGCCGAGCAGCGGAGCAAGCGCCCGCGCGCCCTGCAGGAGGCCTGAGCCCAAAGGGGCCGCCGGCAGCTGCCGGCGGCCCCTGCGTCAACAGAGGCTCGCCGAGATGATCCACCCGCACAGCGTTCGCCGGTCGGCGACGCACACGAGGTGGCTCAGCGGCGCGTCCTTCGGGTCTGCTAACGTCAACGGACCCCAGAACAAGAGCGGCCCCAAGAGGCACGCCAGAATTCCTTGCGAGGCGGTATGAAAGCGTTGCTCAGAGATTTCTCAGTCTCGGCGGCGGTCGCCGGTTTCATCGCGACCGTGATTTCCTACGCCGGGCCCCTGGTCATCATCTTCCAGGTCGCCCATGCCGCGGGCCTGCCCGAGGCGGTGCTGTCTTCCTGGATCTGGACCATTTCCATCGGCAGCGGTGTGCTCGGCATCCTGCTCAGCCTGCGCTACCGCGTACCCATCGTCATCGCCTGGTCGGCGCCCGGATCGGCGTTGTTGATCAGCCTCTTGCCGGAGATCAGCCTCGGCCAGGCGGTCGGCGCCTACCTGGTCACCGGCGCGGTGATCCTGCTGGTCGGCCTGTCCGGCACCTTCGACCGCATCATCCGCCGCCTGCCGGCGGCGATTGCCGCGGCGATGATGGCCGGCATCCTGTTCCGCTTCGGCACCGGCCTGTTCGTCTCGGTGAAGTCGGCGCCGCTGCTGGTGCTGGCGATGTTCCTCGCCTACCTGCTCGGCCGCCGGCTGATGCCGCGCTATGCGGTGTTCGCCGTGCTGGCGGTGGGCCTGACGGTGGCCGTGGGCAGCGGCGAGCTGCGCACCGATGCCATCGTGCTGGGCCTGGCCACGCCGCAGTGGATCACCCCCGAGTTCGACTGGCAGGTGATCCTCAACGTGGCCCTGCCGCTGATCATGGTGGCGCTGACCGGGCAGTTCGTCCCCGGCATGGCAGTGCTGCGCAGTGCCGGCTACCAGACCCCGGCCAGCCCGCTGATCACCTCCAGTTCGCTGGGTTCGCTGCTGCTGGCGCCGTTTGGCTGCCACGGCCTGACCCTGGCGGCGATCACCGCGGCGATCTGCACCGGCCGCGACGCCCACGAGGACCCTGCGCGGCGCTATGTCGCCGGCGTCTCGGGCGGCGTGGTCTACCTGGTGTTCGGCGTGTTCGGCGCCACCGTGGTCTCGCTGTTCAGCGCCTTTCCCCAGGCACTGATCGCCGCGCTGGCCGGGCTGGCGCTGCTCGGCGCCATCGGCGCGGCGCTCAACGGTGCGATGGCCGCGCCGGACGATCGCGAGGCGGCGCTGGTGACCTTCCTGGTCACGGCCTCGGGCATGAGCTTCCTCGGCCTGTCCGCGGCGTTCTGGGGCCTGATCTTCGGCATCGCCACGCACCTGCTGCTGCGCTGGCACCCGCGCCGAACCTCACAGCCGGACTGCCCGGAGGCGGGCCGCGCCGCCTCGCGCTAAGACCGAACTTCCCGCGTCACCCATCTGCCGATGCGCTCCCTGGTTCCAGGGGGCTCGGCAGGCTGTACCCGCAAAACAACAAAAAAGAGAGCAATCGATGATCCATCAAGCGAAGTTGTCCCGCCTTGCCCTGACCATCAGCCTGGCCTGCGCCGGCGTGCCCGCCGCATTCGCCGCCGAGGAGGGTTTCCTCGGGGGCGCCAGCGCCACCCTGCATGCACGCAACTACTACTTCAGCCGCGACTTCTCCGACATCGTCGGGCCGTCGACCCAGTCCAAGGCCGAGGAGTGGGCCCAGGGCTTCGTGCTCAATGCCCAGTCCGGCTTCACCGACGGCCCGGTCGGCTTCGGTCTCGATGCCATCGGCCTCTTGGGCCTGAAGCTCGATTCCAGCCCCGACCGCGCCGGCACCGGCCTGTTGCCGGGCGCCTACGGCGAGCAGGCGCCGGATGACTACAGCCGCCTGGGCGTGGCGGCGAAGATGCGGATTTCCAAAACGGTGCTGCGGGTCGGCGAGCTGCAACCGAACCTGCCGGTGCTGACGGCGACCGATAACCGCCTGCTGCCCAACACCTACCAGGGCGCCTCGCTGGTTTCCAACGAGATCGACGGCCTGACCCTGCAGGGCGGGCAGCTGCGCTCCACCAGCCTGCGCAACGAGGCGGGCGACGGCGAGATGGCCACCATCATCGGCTACCGGCCGAACTTCAGCGCCACCAGCGACCGCTTCAACTACGCCGGCGCCGACTACGCCTTCAACGGCAACCGCACCAGTGTCGGCCTCTGGTACGCGCAGCTCGAGGACATCTACAACCAGCGCCACGCCAGCCTCAAGCACAGCCAGCCAATGGGCGCCTGGACCCTGGGTGCCAACCTTGGCTTCTACGATTCGGCCGAGGATGGCGACCAGCTGATCGGCAAGCTCGACAACCAGGCGTTCTACTCGCTGCTCTCGGCCAAGCACGGCGGCCACACCTTCTACCTCGGCTACCAGGCGATGTACGGCGACGACGGCTTCCCGCGGCTGTTCGTCACCGTCAGCCCGCTGGGCAACGAGGTGCCGACCTACGAGTTCGCTTCGCCCGACGAGCGCTCCTGGCAGCTGCGCTACGACTACGACTTCGCGGCCATGGGCGTGCCCGGGCTGGTCGCCGGCGTGCGCTATCTCAAGGGCGACAACGTCGATACCGGGCGCGGCTTCGAGGGCAAGGACTTCGAGCGCGACCTGGACATCGGCTACGTGCTGCAGAGCGGCGCGCTCAAGGGCCTGGGCGTGCGCGTGCGCAACGTCACCGCGCGCTCGAACTACCGCACCGACATCGACGAGAACCGCCTGATCCTGACCTACACCTGGAAGCTGTTCTGACTCGCGTCTGTCGCCAGACGAAAAAACCCCGCCAGCTGGCGGGGTTTTTCGTGGTGTCGCGGGCGTTGCGCTTAGCGGGACAGGTTGTATTCCGCGGCGGCGCCGGTGCCGACGATGCTGGCCGACGGCAGCAACTGGCTGATGAAGCGGTTCCAGCGGGTGATGTTGGCCGGGCCGACGAACACCACGTCCTGCGGCTGCAGCGGGAAGTGCTTGGCCAGGGCGAAGGCGGTCGGCGATGCCGCGTTGAGCTGGAACACCTTGGCCTTCTCGGTGGCGATGTTCTCGGCGCCGCGGATCACGTAGATGGCCTCGCCATCGGCGGTGTCCTGGCGCACGCCGCCGGCCGAGCCGATGGCATCCATCAGGTTGACGCTGGTGGCCTTGAAGGTCATCGCCTGCGGCAGCATCACTTCGCCGAGCACGTAGATCTTCTTCTGGTCGTTGTACGGCAGGTGCAACTGGTCGCCGTCCTTCAGGTAGACCTGGTTCAGCCAGGAGTCGGAGCGGTTCAGCGAGTCGACGTTGAGCACGTACTCGCGGCCGTCACGCTTGAGCACCAGGCCGGTGAGGTCGGCGGTA
Source organism: Pseudomonas oligotrophica (assembly GCF_021726475.1). Classification (GTDB taxonomy): domain Bacteria; phylum Pseudomonadota; class Gammaproteobacteria; order Pseudomonadales; family Pseudomonadaceae; genus Stutzerimonas; species Stutzerimonas oligotrophica. The sequence goes on along the minus strand of NZ_JAKJRU010000010.1, from coordinate 87,969 downwards.
TCGACGTTGACCCCGGCCTGGCCGATGGCCTGGACGATGGTCATCGGCGCGGTGGTGATCGGTACTTCGCCGGCGGTGTTGAACGCACCGGAGACCACCACGCGCTGGCTGCCGAAGCGCAGGATGCTGACGTCCACCTGCGGGCTGTCGATGTAGTTGGTCAGGCGCTGGGCAATGGTGCGGCGCAGCTCCTCGATGGTCTTGCCGGCGGCCTGCACGTTGCCGATGTAGGGGTAGAACAGGGTGCCGTCAGGGCGCACCAGGCGACCGTTGGCGTCGATCTGCTGCTGCGGGCCGGACGGCGCGGTCAGCTCCGGGTGGTCCCAGACGGTGATGTAGAGCAGGTCGTTGGCGCCGATGCGATAGTCGCTGGGCTTGTAGCCCAGCAGTTCCTGCTTGCTGGAGGTGCCGCGGTCGGAGACCAGGTCACCCTTGAGCATGTCCGGGGTGATGCGCAGCAGTTCGACGGTGCCGTCTTCGGCGGTGCCGCCGTTGTTGAACTCGTCCGGGTCCAGGTACTGGCCGGGGGCGAAGGCACAACCCTGGAGTACCAGGGCCGAGGTGAGGGCGATAGCGAAGAATGGCTTCATGGGATTCATCCTTGACGGAGTTGGTGGAGCTCACGGTGTGAGACGGCGTTGATGACGTTCTGCAAGGCGTACAGCGGATCGAGGATCCCGTGCCGGTCGAGGCTGGGGTTCATCGGCCCACACTCCTCGACGACCATGGTTGGGTAGTCAAAGTGGTCTCTCCTTCAATGACGCGGCCGGGACGGCTGGGTACCGGCACCGTTATTGTTCTACCCACCGTGGGAGCGCCGTGCCTGGCTGCTCCGCACCGGTGGCCTGGCAATATTGTTTTGCCAGCGTTGGGTTGCAGTAGGGATAGACCGTCTCGTTTGCCTCAGGTTCAACGCCAATGCCGGCATCAACATCGAAATTTTCGTTATTTCGCTACACGTCCTGATTGGCCGTGCGGCCCGTGTGCAGGCGCGCGGCGCGCTCGCGGCGGTAGGCCGGGATGATGAACAGCGCGTCGTGCAGGTAGCGCCGTACCAGCCGGCGCGGTTCCGATGCCATGCGGTGCAGCCATTCCAACCGGCAGTTCTGCATCCAGCGCGGCGCCCGCTTGACGGTGCCGGTGGCGAAGGAAATCGAGGCGCCGATGCAGAAGCCCATGCCGGTCCGTTCGTGTTGTTCGATGGAACTGGCGAGGATCTCCTGGCGCGGCGCGCCGACGGCATAGAAGACCAGCTCCGAGGGGTGCTCGCGGACGAAGCGCAGGCAGCGCTCGACCTCCTCGGGCGATTTGATGAAGCCCATCGGCGGGTTGTGGTGGTGCAGCTCGATGCGCGGATACAGCTGGCGCAGCTTGCCGACTTCCTCGTCGGTGCCGCCGATCAATACGATGCGCAGGCCGTCGCGGTCGGCCCAGCGCAGCAGGTCCATGGTCAGGTCGCTGCCGGGGATGACTTCCTCGACCGGCACGCCCAGGCGGTGCAGCAGCGGCATCAGGATGCGGCTGTCGCAGATGCGCAGGCGGGCCTTGGCGTAGGCGTTGCGCAGTGGTGCGCTGTCCTGCAGCTGGGCCAGGTGGTCGACGTTCGGCGTGACGACGAACGAATAGGGCTGGCGGACGCCCTCGCGGATGGTCGCGAGCAAGGCGGCCTTGCTGCCGGTATAGAAGTCCACACCGAATGCATGGTTCGTTTTACTCGACACTCATCGTTACTCCCTTGAAGGCGCCCTTGATGCCGGACCAGGCCAGGGCCGGGTGGTTGTATTCCTTGATCAGCGTGATCGCCGACAGGAAACACGCCGAGGCCAGCGCGAACGGCGCGCCGTAGAAGCGCTTGTTGAATCGCGTGGCGGCGCGGTTGCGGTAGTAGTGATAGAAGGCCGAGCGGCCGCCGGAGCTGAGCGAGCCGTAGTGGAATAGCCGGCTCGCCGGGACCACCTTGATGCCGACGCCGAGCTTGCGCGCCTGGAACTGCCAGTCGACTTCCTCGGAGTACATGAAGTAGTCCTCGTCCATCAGGCCGATGCGCTCGAGCAGGCGTGCCGAGAACGCCAGGCTGCAGCCCATCAGGTAGTCGGGCTGCTCCTGTTGCTGGGCCATGGACTCGAGCGTCTGGCCCTTGCCGAGCAGCTTGGCCTTGCCCAGCAGCGGGTAGAGCTTGCCGCCGCCGTAGCACTCGAGGTGGCCGTCGGCGGCGCTGAGGATCACCGAGCCGACGAACTGGCGGTCGTTGCGCTTGAGCTCCTCGAGCAGCGGCGAGAAGGCGTCTTCCTCGACGTAGGTGTCGTTGTTGACGATCCAGTAGTGCTCCACCGGCAGGTTGGCCTGCGCCCAGCGGATGCCGTAGTTGTTGCCGCCGGCATAGCCGTTGTTCTGCGGGTTGGCGAGCAGGGTGACGTTGTGCGCCCCGGCTTCCTGCTGCCATTGCTGGAAGGCGACCAGCGAGCCGTCCTGCGAATCGTTGTCGATGACGATGATGTGGTCGATCGCCCGGCAGTGGCTGCGCAGGCTCTCGACGCAGCTGATGGTTTCAGTAGCAGCTTTGTAGTTGAGGATAAGTGCGACGTTCATGGAGTCTTTCCTGGCTGCGAAGGTGGCGGGCTTTCAGGGAGTGGATGACGAACAGCATGGCGATCACCGGCTGGCCGTACTCCATCAGGCCGTTGAGCGGCCAGATGACGAAGTAGGCGAGCATCACCGCATAGATGAACGACAGGTCGCGGTTGATGTTCTTGGCGATGCGCTGATAGATCAGCAGCGTCAGCGGGATGATCAGGAAGGTGAGGAAACCGAAGCGGAACAGCGTGCCGACGATGCCCACGTCGGAGAGGAAGAAGTGTTCGCCGAAGTAGGGGACGAAGCCTTCGCGCCACATCAGCGACAGCGAGCCGCTGGGCAGCCAGTTGACCAGGTCCAGGTGGCGCATGATCGCGGCGATGGTGATCGGGCGGGCGCCATCCTCGACGGTGGTGACCGACTGGCTGTAGAAGTCGACGTTCAGGCCCAGCACCTCGAGCAGGCTGGGGTAGAAGTAGAACGGCGACAGCAGCACGCACAGCGAGGCGGCCCAGATGACGGCCTTGGCCCGCAGGCAGAACAGGGTGAAGGCCAGGCTGAGGACGATCAGCTGGCGGGTCTGGGTGGCGAACACCAGGGTCAGCAGCAAGAGCGCCGCCAGTACCAGGTAGAGCGTGCGGTTGCGTGCGGCGTCGTTGATCGGCGAGGCCGCCTTGTGCCACAGCTGGATGCAGTAGAAGTAGCCGAAGCAGATCAGGAACGGGCCGATGGACGAGCGGTCCGGGCGGTCGTCGGAGCGCACTTCGGCGCGCATGTCCGGAATCACGCCGAACTTGAAGCACCAGGAGAGGAACGCGGCGAACAGCGCCGCGTAGATCAGCGCGCGCTCGAACTGCAGCGTGCTGACCCGCTTGGAAAGGAACAGCAGCGGCGCGAAGCCCAGGCAGAACAGCACCCGGCGTTCCTCGATCAGCCCGAAGACGATCGGCTGGCCATAGGTGAAGTAGGCGAACACCGCCGGCAGCAGCTGAAACACCACCACCGTGTACAGGCAGTAGTACATGAGGATGCGCAGCTCGCGCGAGGCGTCCTCGGCCTGCGCCAGGGCCAGCAGGAAGGCGAACACCAGGCAGATGGCGATGAAGAGCTCGTTCACGCCCTTGATGCCGTAGGGGTTGTGCGGACTCTCGCCGAACACCGAGAAGTGCAGCACGATCGCCAGAAACATCAGCGGGAAGAAAAAGAAGCGTGAACTGAAAGTCGTCATCAACCTGGGTCCTTAGGTTTGGGTTCCTTGTTCGCGGGGCGACTCACGCCGTCTCGAGCGCGCGCCGCTTGATCTTCTTGCGCCGTACCAACAGGCCGGTGAAGGCCTTGAAGCTCTGGTACAGGCCGATCTCCCGCATTCCCTTGCCAAGCTCGAAGCCCTTGTAGCTCGGGGTTTTCAGCATCAGCAGCTTCATCGCCCAGAGCCGCGGCAGGATCGTCGTGCGCCGGTAGTACTGGAACGGCTGGATGGCGAAGATGCTGCCGGTGTCGAAGGCCTCGGCTTTGACAACACCATCGGCCTCGGCGTTGCGAAAAAGTTCACGGCCGTTCGGCGTACGGATCAGGATCAGCGAGTTGCCCTCGCGTTCCTCGAACGACGGGTAGCCCTTCTCGTCGCCTTCCCAGCCATCGGCGCAGACGATGTCGGCGAACTCGCCGATGCCGTCCGGGCAGATCTTGCAGCGCGTCTGCAGGTGGCGGTTGAGCACCTTTCCCCAGGAGTCGTTGTAGGTCATGGTGCGCGCCTCGCCGTTCTTCAGCGTGGCCTTGGTCAGCCCCGGCCAGCCGTCGCCGCGGTAGCGGAAGGCGGTGACGTCCTCGCGCTTGGCCTCGAGCTTCTCCAGCACCTGCTCGGTGCCGTGCAGGCTCGGCGTGCCGGCGCACATGAAGGACACCACGTAGGGGATGTTCTCCTTCAGCCGCGGGTTGTGCGCCTGCATCTGGCGCACCGCGGCGACGTCGCACGGCTTGCCGACGAACAGGTACTTCTCGGTGGACATCGCCACCCAGCGCAGCGCCTCGGCCGGCGAGGCCGGCGCATAGCGCGAGCCGGAGGAGGCGATGACGTTCTGCCGCGAGCGGCTGATGATCGCCACGTTCTCCAGCGGATCCTGCGCCGAGGCCTGGATCTGGATCACCCCGTCGACCAGCTTGCGCTCCAGGCAGTACTGCGCCAGCGCCGAGATCACCCCGCCGGAGGAACCGGCCTGGCGGATCTCGTCGTCGGCGGCATAGCCCTTGAGCGTGTGCAGGATCTCGCCCCAGATGGGGTGGTAGTTCTTCGACTTGTACGGGCGGATGTCGAGGTTCAGCGCCGGGCACGACTTGGCGAAGGCGGCGGTGGTCTGCGCGTCGGCGATCTCGCGGTTGCGAAAATCCGGGTTGAGCGTCGGCCGGTTGTAGCCGTCCGCGCTCAGGCGCATGCGCAGGGCATCTTCGGAGGCGACCGAACTGCACATGCCGCAACCGCTGCACAGGTCGTTTTTCAGGACACGATCGAGTAGCGCTTTCATAGCAGCCTTTCCCTTGAGCTGCGGACCGCCAGTGGCGGCCCGGTGTTTGACGTTGCCGGTCATGCGCCGGCCCGCTGCTTGCGGTAGATGTTCTGCACCGCATAGCCGTAGATGAGCGTCAGCACGGCCATGCCGAGCGCCGATACCCAGGGCGCTGCCTGTATGCCGTTGCTGGGGATGAACAACCAGTAACAGGTCACTGTGACAACGCCGGAGAAAATGATTCCGAAGGTGCGCAAAAAACCGGTGCCCATGGCCATCAGCTGCACGCCCAGCCCGGCGGCGACGAAGCGCGCGGCGGTGAAGCAGGCGAACGCCAGCCACAGGGTGTTGAGTTCGGCGTAGCCGGCACCGAGGAAGTAGTCGGTGAACAGCGGGCCGACCAGGTAGAAGCCCAGCGCCAGCACCAGGCCCAGGGCGATGTATTCGCCGAGGATGCGTGCGCCGTAGCGGCCCAGCCCCGGTGTCTTGTGGTGCAGGCGGTGGGCGAAGCGCGGGATGTGCACGCTGGCCAGCAGCACGCTGAACGGCACCGCGCCCTGCACCAGGCGCGAGCCGGCGAAGTAGATGCCCGCCGCCTCGCGCCCGGCCAGGTGGTTGACCAGGATGACGTCGAGCTGGGCGAAGATGTTGGTCGCGCCGCTGTCCACCGCGAAGCTGGTCGAGCTGCGGAAGCGCTCGCCCAGGGTCTGCCGCGAGGTACGCAGGATGCCACCCAGGTCGAGGATCTTCGACAGCGCGCGCAGGGCGCTGGCCGCGTAGATCAGCCGCGAGGCGAGGAACGCCAGGCCGATGGCGACCACCTCGTTGCTGAGCAGGATCGCCAGGCCGACCAGGGCGAAGTGCAGCAGCGCGGTGATCACCACCAGGCGGGTCTCGCGCTGGAACTGGCCGATGCTGCGGAACACCGTCAGGCCGAGGTCGCCGTAGGACGAGGCCAGGGTGCCGAGCAGGAACAGCACCGAGGCGATGCGCTCGGCCGTGCTCAGGTCGAGGACGAAGAGGATCAGCGGCAGCAGGATCAGGCAGGCCGGCAGCACCAGCACCGTCTTCGCCGCCAGGCTGGCCGACATGATCTCCCCGGCGCGCTCGCGCTCGGCACCGATGTCGCGCAGCGCGCGCATGCCGAAGCCGTAGTCGGTCACCAGGGCGACGATGGTCGACCAGGTGATGACGATCGAGATGAAGCCGAAGTCGGTGGGCCCGAGCGTCCTTGCCAGGATCAGTAGCGTGCCCAGCTGCACGGCGGTCCGCGCCGCCGTGGTGATTCCCATCAGGGCATGATCGCGCATGGCTTATCTCTGGTAGACCGCCTGGCCCTGGTGCAGCGACAGCAGGATGCGCTCCAGGGCGTCGCCGTAGGCATCCAGCTTGCGGCGGATGATCGCGCCGCTGGCGGCGACCTCGGCCTTGAGCTGCTCGCGCTGGTCCAGGTAGGCCAGGACGCTGGACAGGGCGCTTTCGGTGGTCTCGGTCTTGAGATCGACGACGCGGTGATAGTCCAGCGACTGGTAGAGCCCGGCGAACTTGCGGCTGTAGGCCAGCGGCACCACCGGCACGCCGGCGGAGAAGGCGCCGATGGTGGCGTGCATGCGCGCGCCGACGAAGAAGTCCAGGCCGCTGATGTAGCTCTTGGCCTCGATCGGCCCGCGGAAGCGCGGCGCCAGCTTGAGCTCGGGGTAGCGCTTCTGCAGCGCCTGCGAGACGCTGAAGTCATCCTCGGCAGGGAAGCCGAGCGGGATCACGTGGGGCACCAGGTGCACCTCGTGGCCGCGCTCGAACAGCGCCTGGATCAGCTGGTCGGTCAGCGCCTTGTAGTCGGCGCGCAGGCCGAACTGGTTGGCGCTGCCCTCGTAGCCGCCGTGGTGCAGCAGCGCCGAGACGCTGATGCCCACCGCCAGCCGCGCCGGGTCGGGCTCGCGCACCTGGCGCTCGAAGGGCAGGTGGAAGGCGACGTCGATCACCTCGTCGCGGTTGGGCACGTCCAGCTGCTCGAGCACCGCGTAGGACTGGTGGTCACGGGCGAACACCATGCTGCTCTTCTTCATCACCCAGGCCGAGGCGCGGGTGCCCCAGTCGGACTTGAACGGGCCGATGGTCTGCGGCGAGAGGATCAGTGGCACCCGCGCGCCCAGGGCCATGCCCTTGCTGACCAGGAGCTTGATCAGGCGCTTGGCGCCATAGATGTCGGAGAAGCTGTCGCCCTCGCCGATGTCGAACACCGCGTCGCACGAGGCGATGGCCTGGTACAGGCCGTGGGGGTTCTTCAGCAGGGCCTTCTCGTTGAACTCGATGAACTCGTAGTTGAAGCGCTCGGCCGGCAGCGGGTAGTCGCACGGGCCGGAGGAGCCGATGATGAGGAACTCCGGGGTGATGCCGCATTTGCGCGCCGCTTCGTCGATCAGCAGCATGTTGGAGATGCTCAGGGCTCCGACGCCGAGGTTGCCGGAAGAGAACGAGTGCCAAAGCAGTCCGAATTTCATCGTGTGGTTACTCCAGAATCAGTCAGCGCTTGGCGCCGGAGAAGGGCCGAAGGAGGTGCAATCGTTGGCCAGGTGCTTCTGCAGGATGGCCATCTGCGGGCGGTCCTGGCGGTCGCGCGGCTCGATGGCCAGCTTGTACTTGCCCCAGCCGGGCCCGGCCGCCCAGTAGGCGCTGGGTATGCAGTTGTCGTTGAGGTAGCCGAGCAGGTTGTCCATGGCCACGCTGGCGGCGGGCAGGTCGTCGGGGACGCCGTACTCGCCGAGGAAGCCCTTCTGGCCGTGCTTCTTCAGCCACTCGACGAAGGGCCGCGCGCGCTCGACGCCGAGCATCGGGTCGATGTTGCGGCTCTTGCCGGGCAGGTACTTGCCGGAGAAGTCCTCGTCGAAATACAGGTGCGCCTCGTAGACGATGCGCTCGGCCGGGTCGCGCAGCAGGAAGTTGCCGTTGACCAGCGGCCAGTGGTAGGCGCTGGCCCAGCGCTCGCCCTCGACGAAGATCAGCGTCTGGTCGTCCACCTCGCGGATGGCGTCGACCGCCGCCTGCGCCGCGCCGGGCCAGAGGCCGACGGTGCTGTGCGGCTCGTTCATGATGTCGTAGCCGAGCAGCGCCGGGTGGCCCTTGAAGCGCTCGGCGAGCTTGCGCCAGACATCGGCGTAGGCGGCGTAGGGCACTTCGCTCGAGCCGATCAGCTGGCCCTGGTAGCGTCCGTAGTTGTGCATGTCGAGGATGACCTGCTGGTCATGCTGCATGGCGAAGTCCAGGGTGCGCTTGAGCAGGCTGAGCTGCTCGCCGTCCAGGCCCTCGCCGAGGTTGTGCTGCACCCGCTCCCAGAGGAACGGGAAGCGGATCAGGCGGATGCCCTTGTCGGCGTAGTACTTGAGGTGCTGCTTGGCCGGATAGTAGTAGTGCTTGCCGTGCTTGCCCGGGGTCACCTGGGGGGCGAACTCGGCGCCGGCGAGGTTCACGCCGATCAGGTCGATGCCGGTCCTGCCTGCCTCGTTCTGCGCAGCGGCCAGCGGCGCGCTCGTGGCGAGCGCCACCAGCAGGGCCAGGCGCGTCATGCGTCGAATGGTTGTGCAAGGGCTCATCGAACTGCCTGCCTTCGGACAATAGCCACCCGCCGGGGCCGCACGGGCCCCAGGGGAGGGGATGGGATTCGCGCGAGCCACGGCCCGCCTGGTGCAGCGGCGATGCGACGGCTAGCCGCCCCATCGCCCGTGCATCACTTGCTCACGTACTCGTACTGGTAGTAGCCGTACTCGCCGTAGGTGGAGGCCTTGCGGACCACGGCGTTGAAGATCACGCCCTTGACCAGCAGGCCGTTCTGCTCGAGGCGGCGCTTGGCGGCTTCGATTTCCTTGATGCCGTTCATGCCGTAGCGGGTGACCATCAGGGTGGTGCCGGCCTGGCTGCCGACCAGCGCGGCGTCGGTCACGGCGAGGATCGGCGGGGTGTCGAAGATCACCAGGTCGTACATGGTGCTGACTTCCTTGACGAACCGCGCGAAGTTCTCGTGCATCAGCAGTTCCGAGGGGTTCGGCGGCAGCTGGCCGTGGCTGATCACGTGCAGGTTGTTCAGCTGGGTCTTCTGGATCGCATCGAACAGGGTGATGCGGCCGGAGAGGATGTCCGACAGGCCCTTGTCGCCATTGCAACGCATGACCTTGTGCAGGTAGCCCTTGCGCATGTCGGAGTCGACCAGCAGCACGCGCTTGCCGGACTGGGCGATGACCGCGGCCAGGTTGGTGGTGACGAACGACTTGCCGACCGCCGGGCTCGGGCCGGTGATCATCAGCACGTTGTTCTTCGCCTCGATCATCGCGAAGTGCAGGCTGGTACGCAGGCTGCGCATCGCCTCGGTGGCCAGGTCCGCCGGGTCGTTGACCGACAGCAGGTAGGACGCGGCACTCTTGTCGCGCTTGAAGTTGGCCAGGCGCTTCTCCAGCGAAGACTGCTTTTCGCTGAACGGGATCGCGGCGTAGACCGGGGTGCCGGAGCGCTCGATGTCCTCGGGGTTCTCGACGCCGCGCTTGAGCGCTTCGCGCACATAGACGAAGGCAGTGGCGATGATCAGGCCGAGCAGGGTGGCGACGATGATCACCAGCGGCTTGTTCGGCTTGACCGGGCTTTCCAGGTCGGCGGCGGCATGGTCGATGATGCGCACGTTGCCCACGGTTCCGGCGCGGATGATGTCCAGCTCCTGGGTCTTGTTCAGCAGCATCGAGTAGGTTTCCGAGGAAACTTCCACGTCACGGTTCAGGCGCAGCAGTTCCTGCTGGGTCGAGGGCAGGGTGCCGATCTGCTTCTCCAGCTCGGTCTTCTGGTTCTGCAGCTGGTTGATCTGGTTCATCAGCGCCTGGAAGTTCGGGTGCTGGCGGGTGAAGCGGCGCTCCATCTCCGTACGCTTGAGGTTCTGCTCGGAGATCTGCTTTTCCAGGTCGACGATGCGGTCGAGCACCGACTGGGTCTCGGCGGTGATGTCCACCGTGCGCGAGCCGGTCTGGTACTTGTTCAGCGCGGTCTGCGCTTCCTCCAGCTTGCGGCGCACGGCCGGCACCTGCTCGTCGAGGAACTGCAGGCTCTGGGTCGCCTCGGCGGCGTTGCGCGCGACGTTCTGCTGGACGTAGCGGGTGGCCACCTCTTCGAGCACGCGCACGGCCTGCTCGGGGTCGGTGTCCTCGAGGGTGACGTTGACGATGCCCGACTGCTTGCCGTGCTCGCCGGCGGACAGGCGGTTCTGGTACGCCTCGGTGGTGTTGTAGGTGCGGTTCTTGATCACCGTGAAGGTGGTGCCGGGGCGGGCCAGCAGCTCGGCGACGTTGACGGTGTAGCCGTCGGCCTCGACCGGCTCGCCGACCACGCCCTGGGCGACCACTTCATCGTCGGTGTCGCGCAGGATGAAGCCGCCATTCTCCGCGGCCTCGAGGGTCAGCTCCTCGCCGTGCATCTTGTCCGGCACGTCGAGGCGGGTGATCCGCAGCTTCTCGCCGCCCCAGGCGTAGGCGTCCAGGCCGGTCGGGTACCAGCCCAGCTCGCCTTCCTCGCTCGGTTCGAAGCGGCGCGCCATGAAGCCGCCGATCACCGGGAAGTGGTGCGGCTTGATGATGATGTCCAGGTTCAGGTTCTCGACCGCGCCACCGACCACCGAGCGCGACTTGAGCAGGGCGATCTCGGTCTGCGCCGGGGACACCGGCGGGTTGGTGTTGACCACGTCGGTCAGGCTGGGCAGGCCGGTCTTGGGTTCGATCTGGATCATCGCGCTGGCCAGGTACACCGGCGTCGCCAGCAGCGCATAGGCGATGCCCAGCGCGGCGAAGAAGCCGGTGATGCCGATGATCAGCCCACGGTTGTTGATGAAGGTGTCAAAGAGGTGGGCAAGGTCGATGTCCTTTTCCTCTTTGGTCTCGTAGATGGGGCGAGGCATGGTGGTCATTGAAGTTCCTTTTCTTTTACTTCAGGTAAGGAAGCCAGCTTTCGACGGACTGCGTCAGAAGGCCGTGTACGTGCTCGAAGGCGGGGCGGGACTGGCGGTAGGGATCGGGGATCTCCAGCTCGTCGCGCCATTTGCCGATCAGGAACGTCTTGCCATGGACTTCCGGCGCCATCTGGCGGATGTGCTGGATGTGGCTGTGCTCCATGGCCAGGATCAGGTCGGCCTCGTGCAGCATGTGGGCATCCACCTGCCGTGCACGGTGAGCCGTGTGCTCCAATCCGTGTTCCTGCAAAACCTCGTGTGCGGTCTTGTCCATCGGGTTACCTACTAGTGCGCCGATGCCTGCCGAAGCGATCGTCAGGCCGGTTCCGCCGAGTCTGGCCTGGAGCATCGCCTCGGCCATGGGGCTTCGGCAGATGTTCCCGACACAGACGATGAGAATGTTCTTGAACATAAAAATCTCTGCCTCACCGGCTGGCCGGATCGGGCCGGCCGGTTTGGAACGCAAATGAGATGGTGTCTGTGATCATTAGTTCCTCCCTGATCGAAGGGCGCCGGCGCGCCCCGTTCGACAAGCCCCAGGCGGCTTGCCGGCGCCCGTGGCGTCAGTACACGTCCTTGTTCGAAATCAGCGCGGGTACGGTGCGGAAGAGGATGTAGAGGTCGAACCAGACCGACCAGCGCTCGATGTAGTCGAGGTCGTACTCGACGCGCTTCTCGATCTTCTCCAGGGTGTCGGTCTCGCCGCGGTAGCCGTTGATCTGCGCCCAGCCGGTGATGCCCGGCTTGACCCGGTGGCGCGCCGAGTATTCGGACACGGCGTCCTCGAACAACACCCCGGCGGCCTTGGTCGCGGTGGCGTGCGGGCGCGGGCCGACCATCGACATGCTGCCGAGGAACACGTTGATCAGCTGCGGCAGCTCATCGAGGCTGGTCTTGCGGATGAAGTGGCCGACGCGGGTGATACGGTCGTCGCCGCGGGTGGTCTGGCGGTCGGCGTTGGCGTCGCTCTTCTCGTGGTACATCGAGCGGAACTTGAACACCTCGATCAGGCGGTTGTTGTAGCCGTAGCGCTTCTGCTTGAAGAACACCGGGCCGCGCGAGTCGAGCTTGATTGCCAGGGCGATGGCCAGCATCACCGGCGCGGCGCAGAGCAGGGCGATGCTCGACAGCACGATATCCTCCAGGCGCTTGAAGAACGGCGACCAGCCACGCAGCGGCACGTCGGAGGCGATCAGCGTCGGCAGGCCGGCCACTTCGGTGATGCGCTTGTTGGCCCGGCGGAAGGCGACCATGTCCGGTACCAGCAATACGTTGACCGGCAGCTGGCGCAGGCGGTCGATGACCTGGCCGATGCGGCTGTCGGCGAACCAGGGCAGGGCGACCAGCACCTGGGTGACCTTCTCCTCGCGGATCAGCCGCTCGAGGTCGGCGGTGTTGCCCAGCAGCGGCAGGCTGGCCAGCTCGGCCGGCAGGCGACCGAGGCGGTCGTCGATGAAGCCGAGCACGCCGGTGCGGATGTCACGGTTGTGCTGCAGGTATTCGGCAACGCGGATGCCGTTGTCGGTGCCGCCGAGGATCACCGCGTTCTGCAGGTACATGCCGCGGGCCATGCGCCGGCGGAACAGCGAGAGCATCGCCAGGCGCTCGGCGCCGAACAGCGCCAGGCTGGCGAAGAACCAGAAGGCCAGGTGCTCGGTCTGCAGGTAGCCGAACATGCCCATGCCCTGGTGCATGAAGATCAGCAGGCTGAAGGCGGCGGCCCAGGCCAGCAGCATGATGCGGAAACGCAGCAGGGTGCTGAACACTTCCTCGCTGTAGATGCCCAGCGACTGGAAGATGATCACCGAGATCACCCCGAAGAACATCAGGAAGGCACTGAACGGTCCGCCCGCCGAAGGCAGGTCGGGCAGCATCAGCAACAGCAGGAGCCCCGGCAGGATCGCGGTCAGGCCATGGATCAGCCGGACGCTGGCAAGAAAGTAGTCGACGAAGCTTGGGTGAGCATACTCAAGGGTTCCAACAGACTGTAAACGCATCACAAGGCTCCTTCCTCAGCTAAAGCCGCTGACTCAATGCTCGAATTTGGTGTGCCGGACGGGGCGATTGATGGCAGGCCGCTATCGCATCCGCATCAGGACTCCTGCTCCGACCTTGGGGTATTTCAGGAGTTCAGTCCGGTCGGCGGATGCGACGGAAAATCAGCGAGTCGCGCAAAACGCGCGCAACTACCTGATTAGGCAGCGAAATTGCGCGGAATGAGCGGCTGCCACCGAGTCTGGACGGCAGCCGGGGTTGACGACGGGCGGAGCCTCATATCGAAGTTTTGGATTAATCCGGGGCCGCTTCGCTGGGCTACAACTTTCGCTGTCGGCTCCAGTCTCATGGGCAGTACCGCTGCAAAGGACGCGTTCGATGACAGCTCCCAAGGCTCTGCTGATCCTGCATGGCAAGCAGGCGACCAATGCCGATGTCCGCGAAGCGGTCGAGCTCCAGCGCGAGCTCGGCTGGGACCTGGCCGTGCGTGTGACCTGGGAGCCGGGCGACACCGCGCGGCTGGTGGATGAGGCGCTGGCGGCCGGCTACCGCACCCTGATCGCCGGCGGTGGCGACGGCACCCTGCGCGAGGTGGTGCAGGCGCTGCTGGCCGCCGGCAGCGATGCCAGCCTGGCGTTGCTGCCGCTGGGCACGGCGAACGATTTCGCCCGCGCGGCGGGCATCCCGCTGGTATCCGGCGAGGCGCTGGCGCTGCTCGACGAGCCGCCGGTGGCCATCGATGTCGGCCAGATGAACGGCGAGCCCTTCGTCAACATGGCCACCGGCGGCTTCGGCAGCCGCGTCACCGCCAGCACCTCGGAGGAGCTCAAGCGCGTGCTCGGCGGCGGCGCCTACCTGCTCACCGGGCTGACCCGTTTCGCCGAGATCGGCTCGGCCCATGGCCGCTTCCAGGGGCCGGGCTTCGATTGGGAAGGTGACTTCCTCGCCTTCGGCGTCGGCAACGGCCGCCAGGCCGGCGGCGGCCAGCTGCTCTGCCCGCAGGCACTGGTCGACGACGGCTTGCTGGATGTCTGCATCGTGCCGGCACCGGAGGACACCGTTGGCACCCTGGGCACGCTGCTCAGCGGTGGCCTGCTCGGCGTCGAGACGGTGTCGGTGAGCGCCCGCGTGGCCTGGCTCGACATCGAGGCGCCGCAGCCGATCGACGTCAACCTCGACGGCGAGCCGGCGCTGGGCGAGCAGCTGCATTTCGATGTCCTGGGCAAGGCCCTGCGCATGCACCTGCCGGGCGACTCGCCGCTGCGCGGCGGCGCGACGGCGCCCGGCACGGACGCCGATCCGAAATCTGCGCGGGGGAGGTAAAGCGCGGCGCGCGGCGGCCGATACCCCGGTATCCCGCGTTCACAAGGAGTCGGCCATGGCCGGAATTCTCGATTCAGTCGATCAACGTACCCGCCTGGTGGGACAGAATCGCCTGGAAATCCTCATGTTCCGGCTGTCCGGGCGGCAGAAGTTCGCGATCAACGTGTTCAAGGTGCAGGAAGTCGTCCAGCTGCCGAAGATGACCCTGATGCCGCACCGCCACAGCTCGGTGTGCGGCGTCATCAACCTGCGCGGGCAGACCCTGCCGGTGATCGACCTGTCGCTGGCGATCGGCCTGCGTCCGCTGGTGCCGGACGAGCGCAGCACCATCATCGTCACCGAGTACAACCGTACCGTGCAGGCGTTCCTGGTCGGCAGCGTCGACCGCATCCTCAACCTGAACTGGGACGAGGTGATGCCGCCGCCAAGCACCGCCGGGCGCCAGCACTACCTGACGGCGATCACCAAGGTGGAGAACGAACTGGTCGAGGTGATCGACGTGGAGAAGGTGCTCGCCGAGATCGTCCCCTACGACACCAACATCCCGCCGGAGCGCCTGGCCGACCCGCTGCTCGAGCGCGCGCGCGGGCGCGAGGTGCTCTGCGTCGACGATTCCAGCGTCGCCCTGGCGCAGCTGCGCGACACCCTGGTGCAGCTCGGCGTGACGATCCACACCGCGACCGACGGGCTCAAGGGGCTGAACCTGCTGCGTGCCTGGGCCGATGCCGGCGAGGTGCTGACCGACAAGCTGCTGATGGTCTTCACCGATGCCGAGATGCCGGAGATGGACGGCTACCGCCTGACCACCGAGATCCGCCACGACCCGCGCATGCGCGACCTCTATGTGGTGCTGCACACCTCGTTGTCCGGCTCGTTCAACCAGGCGATGGTGCAGAAGGTCGGCTGCGACAACTTCCTCTCCAAGTTCCAGCCGGAAAAGCTGGTCGACGTGGTGCGCGACCGCCTGCTGCGCGACACGCCGCACTGAGCCCGGCTGCGCTATGCTGCGGCGCTTCGCGAACGGAGGCGCCGCATGCATCTCTCCTCGATCTACCGATTCCCCCTCAAGTCCGCCAGCGGCGAGGCGCTCGTCCGCGCTCGCAGCGATGCCCTCGGCCTGGTCGGTGACCGTCGCTGGATGCTGGTCGACGCCGACAGCGGCCGCTTCCTGACCCAGCGCGTGCTGCCGCAACTGGCCCTGCTCGAGGCGCGCTGGCACGACGCCGCGGCGCTCGGCCTGGCGGCGCCCGGCATGCCGCCGCTCAGGGTCGGCGTGCCGGCAGGCGAGGCCGCGCGCGGCGTGCAGATCTGGAACAACCAGGTGCAGGTGCCGGATGCCGGCGAGGCCGCGGCCGAGTGGCTGAGCCGCTGGCTCGGCCGGCCCTGCCGGCTGGTGTACATGCCGGCCGGGCAGGGCATCCCGATCGACCCGGCCTATGCCGGGCCGGGCGAGCGCGCTGCGTTCAGCGATGGCTTTCCCTTCCTGCTGATCGGCCAGGCGTCGCTGGACGACCTGGTCGAGCGCGTCGGCCGGCCGCTGGAGATGCTGCGTTTTCGCCCCAACCTGGTGGTCGCCGGCGCCGCGCCCTATGCCGAGGATGGCTGGAAGCGCATCCGCATCGGCGCGCTGGAGCTGCGCGTGGTCAAGCCCTGCTCGCGCTGCGTGATCCCGACCATCGACCCGCGCACCGCCGAGCGCGCCGCCGACCGCGAGCCGCTGGCCACGCTGATGAGCTACCGCAAGGGCGATGGCGGGGTGTTCTTCGGCCAGAACCTGATCGCCGAGGGCTGCGGCGAGCTAGAGCTGGGCATGCCGGTAGAGGTGCTCGAGTAGCGCCGCCGCGCCTCACTGGCCGTCGAAGAAGCGCTCGTGCCACTCCACCAGCGGTTGCGGGGTGTTGAGCTTCTGCCCGTAGATCACCGAATAGGTCAGCACGTTCTGCACGTACTGACGCGTCTCGTCGAAGGGGATGCTCTCCACCCAGACGTCGAACGACAGGTGCGAGGCGTCGCGCAGCCACTGGCGCACGCGGCCCGGGCCGGCGTTGTAGGCCGCCGAGGCGAGCACGCGGTTGCCGTTGAACTGGTTGTAGATCTGGCTGAGGTAGGCGGTGCCGAGCTGGATGTTGACGTTCGGATTGAGCACCTGCTGCGGCGAGGACAGCGGAATGCCGAAACGCCTGGCGGTTTCCTTGGCGGTGGCCGGCATCAGCTGCATCAGCCCGCTGGCGCCGACGTGCGAGCGCGCATCGGCCATGAAGGCGCTTTCCTGGCGGGTGATGGCGAAGGCCCAGCTGGGGTGGATCTCCCGGGCGCGGGCGGCGCTGACCAGGGTGCTGCGGTGCGCCATGGGGAAGCGGATGTCCAGGTCGTCCCAGTACTGTGCCTGGCTGATGCTGCGGATCGCCGGGAAGTACCAGCCCTTGTCGTAGGCCAGCTGGGCCTGGGCGACCAGCTCGTCGCGGTCGAACAGGCGGCCGACGTGGTACCACTCGCGGCGGCCGTCGACGATCTGCCCGCGGTCGTGGAATTCCAGCGCGCGGCGGATGCCGGCCGTGTTGCGCACCTTCTGCACCACCCTGAGTGGCAGCTTGAGCGGCTGGTGGTTGAGCTTGTAGGGCGCCTGGATGCGGTCGGCCGAGAGGAAGCCGTAGAAGTCGCGCTCCTCGGCCACCGGCGCGTAGAGCGGGATGGCCTGGGGCTTTTCCGGAGCGGTCAGTTCCAGGCTGCGCGCCCGCCAGTAGCGCCAGCGGTTGGTCTTGGCCAGCTCGTCGGGGAAGCGACTGGTCAGCCGGTAGGCATCGTCCCAGCGACCCAGGCGCAGCAGCAGGCGTGCGCGCCATTCGCTGACGGTGTTGTCGCGCAGTTCGGGATCGTACTCGGCCATCACCTGCAGGGCGCGGCTGTCGAAGCGCTTGGCCAGGGTCAGGCCGATCTGCCGGGCGATGGCGACCTTTTCCTCGGCGGAGAAGGCCATGCGCCGGGCATAGCCGTCCAGCAGGCCGAGGGCCTTTTCCGGATCCTGGCGGGCGAGGCGGCGCAGGCCGATGGAGACCACGTCGGCCATGGCCGGGTTGGCGGCGCCGAAGCGCTCGGTCTGCGCCAGCAGCTGCGGCTTCTGCGCGACTTCCACCAGCAGCTGGCCGTAGGCCCGGTGGCTGCCGAGCTGCTTGGTCAGGTAGCTGGCCAGCCCGTAGTTGCCGTTCTCCACCGCCAGCTTGGTGCGCTTCCAGAGCCGTTCCTCGGTCAGCCCGCCGCGCGCCTGCCACATCTCGAACAGGCGGTCGCAGGCTTCGGGCTGGGACTTGCCGACCAGCCACAGCTTCTCGGCGGTCTGGTCGCCTTCGGCGATGCCGCGGCCGACCTGGTACTGGCCGAACAGGCAGTCGAGTTCGGTGAAGTTGAGCTTGGGGTCGTAGTGATCGAGGAACGGCTGCCAGTCGCCGCGCGCCGCCAGCAGGCGCAGCCAGCGCAGCTTCATCCAGCCGACCTGGGGCAGGTCGCCGTGTTCGGCGAGGAATTTCTCCACCTCCGCGTTGCTGGCCGTCTTCAGCCGCGCGGTCAGCTCGTCATAGGCGAGATAGGGCTCCAGCGGATAGTCGCGCAGCGCCGCGGCGTAGCGCCGGTAGGGGCCGCTGTCACCCTTGGCCAGCGCCCGCTTGGCTTCGTCGTAGTACTGGCGTTGCTGGGACAGGCTCGCGGCGGTGGCCTGCAGGGCCATGGCCGCGAGCAGGAGCAACAATAGGAGGCGGGGGAGTCGACTGCGCATGAGACTTCCGGGCAAGGGGTTCGAGCAGGGCGCTACAGGCGCTAGCTTAGCCTGCCGCCCGGAGCAGTTAAACGTGCTATCGGCTGGCTGCGGTGAGAAAAGAATCCAGCCGACGAACGTCAGCCAGGCCCCGCGCCAGACGCCGCCGTCCCCGCGCCGGTTGAGCTTCGCGCCGGCCGGCTGGCAGCCGCCATCTGCTAGACTGCGCGCCCTGTTTTCCGGAGGTAGCCATGACCCTGCTCAAGTTCGCCGATGTGTCCCTCGCCTACGGCACCACCCCGCTGCTGGACCAGGTGTCCTGGCAGATCGCGCGCGGCGAGCGGGTCTGCATCATCGGCCGCAACGGCACCGGCAAGTCCAGCATGATGAGCCTGGTCAAGGGCGCCCGGCAGCCCGACGACGGCGAGATCTGGCGGGCGCCGGGGCTGAAGATCGGCGAGCTGCCGCAGGAGCTGCCGCGCGCCGACGAGCGCACCGTGTTCGACGTGGTCGCCGAGGGGCTGGCCGGCGTCGGCGAGCTGCTCGCCGAGTACCACCACCTGAGCCTGAACATCCAGGGCGAGGCCGACCTGGAAAAGCTCATGCACGTGCAGCAGGCCCTGGAGGCGAAGGACGGCTGGCGCCTGCAGCAACTGGTCGACAGCACCCTGAGCCGCCTGCAACTGCCTGCCGACCGCACCCTGGCCGAACTCTCCGGCGGCTGGCGCCGACGCGTGCTGCTGGCCCAGGCGCTGGTCTCCGAGCCGGACCTGCTGTTGCTCGACGAGCCCACCAACCACCTGGACATCGGTGCCATCGCCTGGCTGGAAGATGCGCTCGCCGGCTTCAACGGCGCGGTGCTGTTCATCACCCACGACCGTGCCTTCCTGCAGAACCTGGCCACGCGCATCCTCGAGCTCGACCGCGGCCACCTGATCGACTGGAACGGCGACTACGCCAGCTTCCTGGTGCACAAGGAGCAGCAGCTGGCCGCCGAAGAGACCGCCAACGCGCTGTTCGACAAGAAGCTGGCCCAGGAGGAAGTGTGGATCCGCCAGGGCATCAAGGCGCGCCGCACCCGCAACGAGGGCCGCGTCCGCGCGCTCAAGGCGATGCGTGCCGAACGCAGCGAGCGCCGCGAGCGCCAGGGCAAGGCCAGCTTCCAGCTCGAGGCGGCGGAGAAGTCCGGCAAGCAGGTGATCGTCGCCGAGCACGTCGGCTTCGCCCATCCCGGCGGCGAGCCGCTGATCCGCGACTTCTCCATGGTGCTGCAGCGCGGCGACCGCATCGGCCTGCTCGGCGCCAACGGCTCGGGCAAGACCACGCTGCTCAAGCTGCTGCTCGGCGAGCTGCAGCCCAGCAGCGGCAGCATCCATGTGGGAACGAAGCTGGAAGTGGCGTATTTCGACCAATTGCGTCACCAGCTGGACCTGGAAAAGACCGTCATCGACAACCTCGCCGAGGGCCGCGAGTTCATCACCATCGATGGCCAGAACCGCCACGTGCTGAGCTACCTGGGCGACTTCCTGTTCAGCCCGCAGCGCGCACGCACGCCGGTCAAGGCGCTGTCCGGCGGCGAGCGGGCACGGCTCTTGCTGGCTCGCCTGTTCAGCAAGCCGGCCAACCTGCTGGTGCTCGACGAGCCGACCAACGATCTCGATGTGGAAACCCTCGAGCTGCTCGAGGAGGTGCTGCTCGGCTTCCAGGGCACCGTGCTGATGGTCAGCCACGACCGCGCCTTCCTCGACAACGTGGTCACCAGCACGCTGGTGTTCCAGGGCGACGGCGAGGTGCGCGAGTATGTCGGCGGCTACCAGGACTGGCTGCGCCAGGGCGGTTCGCCGAAGCTGCTGGGCGTGGCCGACGGCGCCGACAAGCCTGCCAGGGGCGGCGACAGCCCGGCCGCCGAAGCCGCCAAGCCGGCCGCCGTGGCGGTCGAGGCGCCGGCGAAGAAGAAGCTCAGCTACAAGCTGCAGCGCGAGCTGGAAGCACTGCCCGGCAAGATCGACGAGGTGGAGCAAGGCATCGCCGCGCTGCAGGCGCAGATTTCGGCGCCGGCGTTCTACCAGCAGCCTGCCGAGGTCACCGGCCAGGTGTTGGCGCGGCTCGAGGCGCTGCAGCAGGAACTCGATGGCCTCGTCGAGCGCTGGGCCGAACTGGAAGAATGAGGCGGGGTCGCCAAACGCCACAGAGGGTGGATGGCGAACTGATGGCAGCGTGAGTTGGGTCAATGTCGGCGCGGCCGGCGACCCTTAGCTTGCGTCGGTCGCAGTCACGATGATGGAGCATAGATGGCTATCGAATACCGTATCACCCTGGATGACCAGCACGATTTCAGCTACCGGATCGAACTGGATCGTGGCTACGACCCGCAGGCCGCGGCGCAGGCGCCGCAGTGGACGCGCCTGGAGCACCAGCGCTGTGCCAACTGCCCGCTGAGCCGCGAGCAGTACAGCCACTGCCCGGCGGCGGTGGACCTGCACCGCGTGATCGAGGACTTCCAGGGCCTGCCGGCCATCCAGAAGGCGCTGGTCTGGGTGCGCACGCCCGAGCGCGAATACACCAAGATGGTCGGCCTCGAGGAAGGGCTGCGTGCGCTGCTCGGGGTGATCATGGCGACCAGCGCCTGCCCGGTGCTGGCCCGTCTCAAGCCGATGGCCCAGCAGCACCTGCCGTTCGCCAACAACCGCGAGTTCGTCCTGCGCGCGGTGTCGCTGTACCTGGCGCGGCAATACTTCAACCTGCGCGAGGGGCGTCACGCCGACTGGGAGCTGCGCGGGCTGGTGCGCTCGTTCCAGCAGCTGCAACTGGTCAACCAGGCGTTCTGGCAGCGCATCCACGATACCTGCCAGGGCGACTCGAACCTCAAGGCCTTCCTGACCTTCTTTTCCATGGCATCGAGCCTGACCGTCTCGCTGGAAACCCAGCTGCAGAAGATCCGCCCGCTGGTGATGTCCGCAGGCGAGGAGCTGGAAATGACCTGAACCCCGCGCCCTCGCGGCGCGGGGCAGGGGTTCATTCCGGTTTGTTCAGGCGTACCGCCAGCACGTCGCAGGGCGCACCGTGGAGGATGTCGTTGGCTGTCGAGCCGAGCAGCAGCGCCAGGCCGTGGCGGCCGTGGCTGCCGACCACGATCAGGTCGCAGTGCTGTTCCTTGGCCAGGCGATGCACTTCCTGGCGCGGTTGGCCGTAGGCGACGTGGCGGTGCTCGGGCAGCAATCCCGGGTAGTTCTCGGCAAAGACATTCAGCCGGTCGCGGGCCTGCTCGAACTGCTGTTGCTGGAGCATCGACAGGTCCATCGGCACGTCACCGCCGAAGGCCATGGCCATGGGCTCGATGACGTGCACCAGCATCAGCTTGGCACCGCTGCTGGTGGCCAGGTCCTGCGCCCGCGCGACGACCGGATGGCACTCCTCGTGGAGGTCGGTGGCAACCAGTATGTTCTGGTAGGGCATGGTGATTCTCCTTGGCTTGCGTATTGGCAATTATGGTCGCCCGGATCGATGCGGGCAGGCTTTCGATGAGTGGTGCGGTTATACGAAGTTGATCCCCGTTGCGCCAGTGCCCCATGGTCGCGTGGCGCAACCGGCATGCCGCCGGGCTGCTATCATGCCGCACCTGTTTGCCCGGGCGTGTCCGCCGCTGCGAGAGATTGAATGGAGATATTTCACAACGACTACCTGCTGGCCTGGTCGCTGTACCTGGTCGCCGCGCTCGGTTGCCTGCTGGTCTGGTTCCGCGCCACGCGCTGGATGTGGCGCGGGCTGCGCGAGCCGCTGCGGTTGATTGTGGCCGTGCTGCTGTTCACGCCAACCATCGTCGAGCCGGAGAAGGAGCTGTTTGCCCCGGCGGTGGCGATCACCGCGATGGACATGCTGCTGGACGTCGGCAACAACGCCTGGCGCGCGGTGGCGGACCTCGCCGTCTACGGGCTGATCGCCCTGGCGCTCTACCTGCTGCTGGTGCTGGTGCGCTGGCCGCTCGAGCGCAAGGCCCGCCAGCGCCGGGCGGCGCGCGAGGGCGAGCGGCAGGAGGACGACCCGCGCACCCTGCGCGAGCGGCTCGAAGCGGACGAGACCGAGCGAGAGGCGCCGCGCGGCCGCTACCTGCGAACCGAACCCAGGCTGTAGAAAGCCGTCCCAGTCAGCGAAGCCCCCAGCGGAGTAGAGGCATGTGCGAGTTGCTTGGCATGAGCGCCAACGTTCCCACCGACGTCGTCTTCAGCCTGACCGGCCTGATGCAGCGGGGCGGGCGTACCGGCCCGCACCGTGATGGCTGGGGCGTGGCCTTCTATGAAGGGCGCGGCCTGCGGCTGTTCCAGGATCCGGTGGCCAGCTGCGACTCCGAGGTGGCGAAGATGCTGCAGCGCTACCAGATCAAGAGCGAGGTGGTCATCGGCCATATTCGCCACGCCAACGTCGGCACCGTCTCGCTGGCCAACACCCACCCGTTCAGCCGCGAGCTGTGGGGCCAGTACTGGTGCTTCGCCCATAACGGCCAGCTGGCCGACTTCTATCCGGCCGCCGGCTTCTATCGCCCGGTCGGCGAGACCGACAGCGAGGCGGCCTTCTGCGATCTGCTCAACCGGGTCCGCGCGGGCTTTCCCGAGCCGGTCGCCGCCGAGTCGCTGTTGCCGCTGTTCATCGAGGCCTGCGCCGAATACCGCACCCGCGGCGTGTTCAACTGCCTGCTGAGCAACGGCGAATGGCTGTTCAGCTTCTGCAGCACCAAGCTGGCGCAGATCACCCGCCAGGCGCCGTTCGGCCCGGCGCAACTGCGCGATACCGAACTCAAGGTCGACTTTCGCGCCGAGACCACACCGGACGACGTGGTGACCGTGCTGGCTACCGAGCCGCTCACCGATAACGAGCGCTGGGACTTGCACGCCCCGGGGCAGTGGAGCCTCTGGCGACTGGGGCAGTGCGTGGCCAGCGGCCAGGTGGAAGCATGCTGAGAAGCTACCTGCGCCTGGCGCTGTTCGCCCTCGGCCTGCTGGTCGGCGTGCAGGTGCCCGGGTTCCTCGAGGCCTACAGCCGCCATGTCGAGGCGCGCCGGCTGGAGGCCGAGCAGGCCTTGGGCGGTTTCCATGACACCGCGCGGCGCTTCTTCGACGGCGACCTGGCCGCTCTGGTCGCGCACTACCGCGAGAGCCAGGACCCGGTGATCCAGAGCGATGCGGCGAGCGTCGACCGGCTGGTGCAGCGGGCCAGCCTGCTGGAGCGCGAATGGCAGGCGATGCAGCGGCCCTGGTACGCCCGTGCCTGGCATGTGCTGCTGGGCGCCGAGCGCTCGTTGCGTGCGGAAGTCTGGCGCAGCTACGAATTCCGCGTGCTGCTTGCGCCGGATGCGGTGGCCTGGGGCATCGGTTCGGCGCTGCTGCTGGCCTGGCTGGTCGAGAGCCTGCTGCTGGCGCTGAGCTATCCGTTGCGCCCGCGGTCCAGGCGCCAGCGGGGCTATCGCTGAGCGGCCGTCACTTGGCGAGGAAGCGCATGCCGTCCTCGAGCCCGCCGAGGGTCAGCGGGTACATGCGGTCCTCGACCAGTTCGCGCACGATGCCGGTCGAGGCGGTGTAGCCCCAGGCGTCCTTCGGGTAGGGGTTGATCCAGACCAGCTTCTTGTACTTCTCCATGAAGCGCTGCATCCAGACGTAGCCGGCTTCCTCGTTCCAGTGCTCGACGCTGCCGCCGGCCTGGGTGATCTCGTAGGGCGCCATCGCCGCGTCGCCGACGAACACCACCTTGTAGTCCGGGCCGTACTTGTGCAGCAGGTCCAGCGTCGCGGTGCGCTCGGACATGCGGCGGAAGTTGTTCTTCCACACCGATTCATAGATGAAGTTGTGGAAGTAGAAGAACTCGAGGTTCTTGAACTCCGTGCGACAGGCCGAGAACAGCTCCTCGCAGACCTTGACGTGGGCATCCATCGAGCCGCCGATGTCCATCAGCAGCAGCAGCTTGACCGCGTTGCGCCGCTCCGGGCGCATCTGGATGTTCAGCAGGCCGGCGTCACGCGCGGTGTGGTCGATGGTGCCGTCGATGTCCAGCTCGTCGTGCGCGCCTTCACGGGCGAATTTGCGCAGGCGGCGCAGGGCGATCTTGATGTTGCGCGTGCCCAGCTCGACCTGGTCGTCGAGGTTCTTGTACTCGCGCTGGTCCCAGACCTTGACCGCCTTGCCCTGGCGCTTGCCGGCATCGCCGACGCGGATGCCCTCGGGGTTGTAGCCGCCGGAGCCGAACGGGCTGGTACCGCCGGTGCCGATCCACTTGTTGCCGCCGGCGTGGCGCTCCTTCTGCTCCTCGAGGCGCTTCTTGAATTCCTCGATCAGCTTGTCCAGGCCGCCGAGCGACTGGATCTGCGCGCGTTCCTCGTCGCTGAGGTGGCGCTCGAATTCCTTGCGCAGCCAGTCCTCGGGAATCAGCGCCTCGAGATGCCGGTCGAGATTCTCCAGGCCCTTGAAGTAGGCACCGAACGCCCGGTCGAACTTGTCGAAGTGGCGCTCGTCCTTGACCATCACCGTGCGCGCCAGGAAGTAGAACTCGTCCATGTCGGCGAACACCACGCGGTGCTTGAGCGCCTCGATCAGGTCGAGCAGTTCGCGCAGCGAGACCGGAACCTTGGCGGCGCGCATTTCGTTGAACAGGCCAAGCAGCATGGACTACACCTCGGGCGTGCCGGCGGTGGCACGGGCATTCAAGTTAGCGATCGGCATTGTGTTGCGGCAGGGCGTCATCGATCTCGTACCAGCTCGCCTTGGAGTCGACGAAGATGTGCTCCTGCGGCGGCGGTGGCAGCGCCGAGTCGAGGGTGCCGGCGGCGACGCCCAACTGGTGCTCGCGGTTGTCGACGAACTGCAGGTTCGAGCCGCAGCGGATGCAGAAGGTACGGGTGACATGGTCGGAGGAGTGATACACGCCCAGCTGGTCCTTGCCGGAGAGAAAGTGGAAGGCCTCCAGCGGAACGCTCGCGTAGCTGGCGAAGGCGGTGCCATGCGCCTTGCGGCACATCTTGCAGTGACAGTGGGTCAGTGCGTCGATCGGCGCGTCGATGCGATAGCGCACGACGCCGCACAGGCAGCTTCCGGTATGCGTTTGCATGGCTTCTCTCCAGTTCGGCGGTGATCACGGCAGGGCGACGGCAAAGCCGCATCTTCTGTGACGTTAGCCGAGGCGCCGCCAGCCGGCGAACCCCGTGCCGGCCGCGCCGACGACAGGCGCTCAGCGGCTGGCGCGCCGGCTCATGAAGGCCAGGCGCTCGAGCAGCATCACGTCCTGCTCGTTCTTCACCAGGGCGCCGGCCAAGGGCGGGATCGCCCGGGTCGGGTCGCGCTCGCGCAGCACCGCCTCGCCGATCTCGTCGGCCATCAGCAGCTTCAGCCAGTCGACCAGTTCGCTGGTGGAAGGCTTCTTCTTCAGGCCGGGCACCTTGCGCACGTCGAAGAAGATGTCCAGCGCCTCGGACACCAGCGACTGCTTGATGCCGGGGTAGTGCACGTCGACGATCCTCTGCAGCGTCTCGCGATCCGGGAAGGCGATGTAGTGGAAGAAGCAGCGGCGCAGGAACGCGTCGGGCAGCTCCTTCTCGTTGTTCGAGGTGATGATGATGATCGGCCGCTGCCTGGCCTTGATCGTCTCGTTGGTCTCGTAGACGTAGAACTCCATCTTGTCGAGTTCCTGCAGCAGGTCGTTGGGAAACTCGATGTCGGCCTTGTCGATCTCGTCGATCAGCAGGATCACCCGCTGCTCGGCCTCGAAGGCCTCCCACAGCTTGCCCTTCTTGATGTAGTTCTTCACGTCGTGGACCTTGTCCACGCCCAGCTGCGAATCGCGCAGGCGACTGACCGCGTCGTATTCGTAGAGGCCCTGGTGGGCCTTGGTGGTGGACTTGATGTGCCAGGTGATGAGCTTGGCGCCGAAGGACTCGGCCAGCTGCTCGGCGAGCATGGTCTTGCCGGTGCCCGGCTCGCCCTTGACCAGCAGCGGGCGCTGCAGGGTGATGGCGGCGTTGACGGCGAGCTTGAGGTCGTCGGTGGCGACGTAGGACTGGGTACCTTCGAATTTCATCGCGGATTCCTTGGGCCGGCCTGGCACGCAGGCGTGGGTTTGCAACAGGGGCTCGACTATAAGGGAAGGGCGGCTGGCTGTGAACGCGAGACCGTCATTCAGTCACTGAATGATCGAGTCGAGCGATTCGGGCCGCGTTCGCTCAGTCCCCCTCGTCCAGCGAGCGCTCGAAACGTGGGGTGAAGGCTTCGACGAAGGCATTGCGCAGCACGGCGATAAAGGCCTGGAAGGGGCTCATGTCGGCCGACTGGGTGCTGCCGGAGAGCTCGATGCGGGTGGCGAACTGGTCCTTGCGCTGGTTCTGCAGGACTTCCTGCCCGCCGCCGACCACCGCCTCCCACAAGGCCTGGAAGAAGCCGCGGTCGTCGTTCTCCACGTCCTGCTCCAGGTCGAACACGTCGACATCGTGCAGGAGCGGCTTGATATACCCATCGAGCTTGCCGTCATTGGCCTCGACCTCCATCACCAGGTCGGCGCTGCCGCCGGCGAAGTCGAACTTGCCGTAGGCCTGGCTGAAGTCGTTGAGCTGGGTAAGGGCGACGCCGGTGGTGCGCAGGCTCAGCTCGAAGTCCTGCCAGTCGGTGAAGGGATCGAAGCGGGCGCTGGCCTCGATGGGGTCGCGGTTGAACAGCTTGCCGGTGCCCTCGAAGGTGGCCACGCGCTTGCCGTCCTCGTCGCGGGTGTTGGTCAGGTTGTACAGCGAGGCGTCGATGTCGCTGGCATAGACGTGCACCTGCGGGTCGGCATTGAAGTTGCGAAACGACAGCTGACCGTCGATCACGCGGATCTCGTTTAGGGTGAAGGGCAGCAGTTCGTCGAGCATGTCGCGCCAGTCCACGCCTTCGCCGCGCTGCGATTCGCCGCCCTTGCCGCCGTCGACGAAGTTGAGCTGCGGCTGCTCGAACTCCACCTCGCCGACGATCGCCCGATCCTGCCAGAGCGCGCGCCAGCTGACCGCGATGTCGATGCCGGGGGCCTTGAACAGCGGCGCCTGCACGCGCTTGCCCTTCTTCTCGATCAGCAGGCCTTCGACCCGGTAGGCGCCGCGCCACCAGGCCAGGTCGACATCTTCCACCTGGCCGCGGTAGTCGCCCATGTCGGCCATGCGCTGGTTGAGGTAGTTGCGCACGTAGGGCGGTAGGGCCAGGTGCACGGCCAGGAGCAGCAGGGCGACGGCGGCAAGCAGCCAGAAGGGCAGGTAGCGGCGTTTCATCGGAGCGATCCGCAGCACAAGGTTCCCTCGATGGACCGCGCCCGGCGGCATCGAGTTCGGCTGGACGCCCGTGCGGACTGGGCATAGGCTTTCGGCCTGGTTTCACGTCACGCAGGGATACCCCGATGAGCCGCATCTACGCAGACAACGCACGTTCGATCGGCAATACGCCGCTGGTCATGATCAACCGCCTCGGACCCAAGGGCGTGAGCATCATGGCCAAGACCGAGGGTCGCAACCCCGCCTATTCGGTCAAGTGCCGCGTCGGTGCCGGGATGATCTGGGACGCCGAGGAGAGCGGCCGGCTCAAGCCGGGCATGACCATCGTCGAGCCGACCTCCGGCAATACCGGCATCGGCCTGGCGTTCGTCGCCGCGGCGCGCGGCTACAAGCTGATGCTGACCATGCCGGCCTCGATGAGCCTGGAGCGACGCAAGGTACTCAAGGCGCTCGGTGCCGAGCTGGTGCTCACCGAACCGGCCAAGGGCATGAAGGGCGCCATCGAGAAGGCCACCGAGATCGCCGAGTCGGACCCGGCGCGCTATTTCCTGCCGCAGCAGTTCGACAACCCGTCCAACCCGGCCATCCACGAGAAGACCACCGGTCCGGAGATCTGGAACGACACCGACGGCGGCATCGACGTGCTGGTCGCCGGCGTGGGCACCGGCGGCACGCTGACCGGCGTCTCGCGCTACATCAAGCACACCCGTGGCAAGCAGATCCTCAGCGTCGCGGTCGAGCCGAGCGGCTCGCCAGTGATCAGCCAGACGCTGGCCGGCGAGGCGCTCAAGCCCAGCCCGCACAAGATCCAGGGCATCGGCGCCGGCTTCGTGCCGAAGAACCTCGACCTGTCGCTGGTCGATCGCGTCGAGCTGATCGAGGACGAGCAGGCCAAGCAGATGGCGCTACGCCTGATGCGCGAGGAGGGCATCCTCTGCGGCATCTCCGGCGGTGCGGCGATGGCGGCGGCGGTTCGCCTGGCCGAGCGGCCGGAAATGCAGGGCAAGAACATCGTGGTGATCCTGCCCGACTCGGGCGAGCGCTACCTGTCGACCATGCTCTTCGCCGACTTGTTCAGCGACCAGGAACTGGTGCAGTAGGGGCGCCGCGGGCGTTGCCCGCGGCGCATGGTCCCCGATCCGCTGGAGTTACCCATGGCGAGGCAATGGCCCGCTGCCGAGATCGCGCGGCAGATCCTGCTTGGCTTCGACGACTACCGCGAACAGTTCCGGCTGATCACCGAGGGCGCGCGTGAGCGTTTCGAGCGGGCGCAGTGGCAGGAGGCCCAGCGTGCCTCGGCCGAGCGTATCCACCTGTACGAGAAGAAGGTCGCCGAGACGCGCCAGCGCCTGCTGGCCGCCTTCGTCGGCGAAACGCTGCTTCAGGTCGAGCGCTGGCCGCAGGTCAAGAGCGCCTATATCGAGCTGATCGACCCGCGCTTCGACGACGAGCTGTCGGAGACCTGGTACAACTCGATCTTCTGCAGCCTTTTCAGCCACGACTGCATCAGCGACGGCACCATGTTCATCCATACCACCCGGCCCTCGGTCGCCGGGCGTGAGCGTGTCGCGCAGACGCGCAGCTACCGGCCGCAGGGCGACCTGGCCGGCACCCTCGAACACATCCTCGACGACTATGCCTTCGGCGTGCCCTACCTCGACCGCGCGGCGGACGTGCGCCACCTGCAGGCGCAGTTGTGCGAGTCGCTGCCCGACTGGGTCTGCAAGGACCCGGAACTGACCGTCGAACTCTTCGCCTCGGTGCTCTATCGCAACAAGGGCGCCTACCTGATCGGGCGGATCTTCACCCTGGACGAGCAGTGGCCGCTGGCGATCCCGCTGATCCACCGCGAGGGCGAGGGCATCATCGCCGACGGCGCAATCACCGACGAGGCGGAAGTCTCGATCATCTTCTCCTTCACCCGTTCCTACTTCATGGTCGAGGTGCCGGTGCCGGCGGAGTTCATCGGCCTGCTGCGGCGCATCCTGCCGGGCAAGCACATCGCCGAACTGTACACCTCGATCGGCTTCTACCGGCACGGCAAGTCCGAGTTCTATCGCGCGCTGATCGGCCACCTGGCCAGCAGCGACGATCGCTTCGTCATGGCCCCCGGGGTGCGCGGGATGGTGATGAGCGTGTTCACGCTGCCGGGTTTCAGCACGGTGTTCAAGGTCATCAAGGATCGCTTCTCGCCGACCAAGACCGTCGACCATGCGACCGTCATCGAGAAGTACCGGCTGGTCAAGAGCGTGGACCGGGTCGGGCGCATGGCCGATACCCTGGAGTTTGCCGACTTCCGCTTCCCCAAGGCACGGTTCGAGCCGGAGTGCCTGGCCGAGCTGCTCGAGGTCGCGCCTTCGACCGTCGAGGTCCAGGGCGACAGCGTGCTGGTGCGCCACTGCTGGACGGAGCGGCGCATGACGCCGCTGAACATCTACCTGGAGCACGCCAGCGAGGAGCAGCGGCGCGAGGTGCTCGACGACTATGGCCTGGCGATCAAGCAGCTGGCCGCGGCGAACATCTTCCCCGGCGACATGCTGCTGAAGAACTTCGGCGTGACCCGCCACGGACGGGTGGTGTTCTACGACTACGACGAGATCTGCTTTCTCACCGAGGTGAATTTCCGCCATATCCCCGAGCCACGCTACCCGGAGGACGAGCTGGCCTCGGAGCCCTGGTATTCGGTCGGGCCCAACGATGTCTTCCCCGAGGAGTTCCCGCGCTTCCTGTTCGCTGACGCCAAGCTGCGCCGGCTGTTCGCGCAATTGCATGGCGAACTCTACGACGCCGACTACTGGAAGGGCCTGCAGGAGGCGATTCGCGCGGGCAAGGTGATCGACGTGTTCCCCTATCGGCGGCGCAACGACCGCCAGTAGGGCTGGGTGAACGCCGCAGCCGCGTGCCGGTCGCACTTGATAGGGCCGGCCAAGCCACGGCGACGCAACCGCCGAGCGGCGGGAAGGGAGGCAGGCGATCCGGCGGAACTTGGATTATGCTCGGTATGAAGCCAGCTCGGCTGTGCTGTGACCCGTTTCAGCAGGAGGGTTCCACCATGAAAGCAAGGCTCAACTACTTGATGTGGCGCTTGGCGGTTGCCCTCGGGCTGGCCGAGCCGCCGCGGATACAGCCGATCCGCGTGCGTGCCGAGCGCGCCGACGCCGGGCGACCGCGCCGGCGCTGAGTTCGGCGCACTTCAGGGAACCGGCGAACCGCCGCGCTCGACCGCCCGCTGGTAGGCCGGGCGCGCGCGGATGCGCTGCAGGTAGCTCATCAGCCGGGGCCGGCTTTCGTCCAGGCCGGCGCGGGTCGCAGCTGCCTCGATGGGATAGCTCAGCTGGATGTCGGCGGCGCTGAAACTGTCGCCGACGAACCACTGTGTCTTGTCCAACTCCGCTTCCAGATAGTCCAGGTGCAAGCGCAGCTGCGGGCCGATGAACGCCTGGTTGGCCTTGGCTGCGATGGCGCGGGCGATCGGCCGCACGAAGAACGGCATGGGCGCGCTGGCCACGCGATCGAACACCAGCTTGAGCAGCAGCGGCGGCATCGCCGAGCCTTCGGCATAGTGCAGCCAGTAGCGGTAGCGCAGGTACTCGGGCGTCCCCGGCGCCGGGCGCAGCCGCCCGTCGCCGTGGGTGTCGAGCAGGTACTCGAGTATCGCGGCGGATTCGGCGACGACTTGCTCGCCATCCTCGATGACCGGCGACTTGCCCAGCGGATGCACGGCCTTGAGTTCGTCGGGCGCGAGCAGGGTCTGCGGGTCGCGCGGGTAGCGCTTGAGCGTGTAGGGCGCGCCAAGCTCTTCGAGCAGCCAGAGCACGCGGTGGGAGCGCGAGTGCTCCAGGTGATGCACGGTGATCATGGGAGTGTCCTTCTGCGGTCGGCGGCAGCAAGCTTAGTCGCTCTGCCGCAGGCTGCCCGCTTGTGGCAGACTGCGCCGCCCGAGGTGAAGCCATGCCACGACCATCCTGTTCCCGCTGCCAGCGCCCCCTGGCGCAGTGCCTCTGCCCGCTGATTCCTTCGCTGGACAGCCGCGCACAGGTGCTCATCCTGCAGCACCCGAGCGAGGCCGGGCATGCGCTGAACACCGCGCGGCTGGCGGCGCTGGGCCTGCGCAACGCGCAGCTTTGCATCGGCGAGCGCTTCGCCGAGCCCGTCGATGGCCTGGTGGGCGACTATCTGCTGTTCCCTGGTGACGATGCCTTGAGCCTGACCGAGCTGGCGGCCAGCGAGCGGCCGCTGCGGCTGATCGTGCCCGATGGCACCTGGCGCAAGGCGCGCAAGCTGCTGCATGTGAACCCCTGGCTGGCGGCCCTGCCACGGGTGGCCCTGCCGCCGGGGCTGACTTCACGCTACCGCTTGCGCAAGGCTCCGGCCGAGGGCGCGCTTTCGACGATCGAAGCGCTGGTCACTGCGCTGAACGCGCTGGAGGACACCCGGCGCTTCGATGCGTTGCTGCGCCCGTTCGAAGCCCTGATCGACGGGCAGATCGCGGCGATGGGCGAGCAGACCTACCGGCGCAACCATGCCACAGGCGAGGCGCTGGCTCAGCGTTCGCGCAGCGCCTCGTAGCGGGCCTTGAGGACCGGCTTGAGCATGTAGTCGAGCACGCTCTTGTGGCCGGTGATGATGTCCACGGTGGCGACCATGCCGGGGATGATCACCAGCGGGTGGTCCTTGGTGCCGAGGTAGTTCCTGTCGGTGCGCACCTGGATCAGATAGAAGCTGCGGCCATCCTTGTCGGTGATGGTATCGGCGCTGATCAGCTCGAGTTTCGCGGTGAGGCCGCCATAGATGGTGTAGTCGTAGGCGGTGAACTTCACCATGGCGCGCTGGCCGGGGTGCAGGAAGGCGATGTCCTGCGGGCGGACCCTGGCCTCGACCAGCAGGTTGTCCTCCAGCGGCACGATCTCCAGCAGGTTGCTGCCCGGCTGCACCACGCCGCCGATGGTGTTGACGTTCAGCTGCTTGACCACGCCATGTACCGGGGACATCACCGTGGTGCGGCTGACGCGGTCCTGGATCGCCACGCTGGTGGCGGTGACCTTCTGCAGGTGGGTGCGCGCCTCGTTCAGCTCCTTGACCGCCTGGGCGCGGAAGGCCAGTTCAGATTGCTCGATCCGGCTCTGGATCTCCTTGGCCGCCGCCTCGGCCCGCGGCAGCGCCAGGGTGGTCGCATCCAGCGCGCCGCGCACCTCCACCATGCTGCGGCGCAGCCTGAGGATCTCCACCTCCGACACCGCGCCGGCGGCCACCAGCGGGCTCGACATGTTCAGCTCCTGCTGGATCAGCCCGAGGCTGGAGCGGTACTGCTGCTGCTTGGAGCGGAACTCGGCGACTTCCTGCTGCTTCTGCGCCAGCTGCTCGCGCAGGATCCGCTGCTCGCTCTGCAGTTGTTGCTGGCGCGACTGGTACAGCGCCATCTGGTCCTCGGCCAGCTGCGGTTCGTTGCGCGTGATCGTTTCGGAGAGCACCAGCGGCCTGCCTTCGGCTTCGGCGGCGAGCCGCTCGACATGCGCGAGCAGGGCCAGGCGCTCGACCTCCGACTCCTCCTGGTTGGAGACGAAGCGCGTGTCGTCCAGGCGCAGCAGGATGTCGCCCTTGTTCACCACCTGGCCTTCGCGCACGAAGATCTCGGCGACGATGCCGCCCTCCAGGTTCTGGATCGTCTGGACCTTGCTCGAGGGGATGGCCTTGCCCTCGCCGGTGGTGACTTCCTCGAGCACGGCGAAATGCGCCCAGGTCAGGGTCGCGGCGAGCAGCAGTGCCACCAGCCACACCGTCAGCCGCGTCATCCACGGCGAATCCTCGAGGATCGCGCCCTGCAGGGCGGGCATGTACTCGGTGTCCTCCCGGGTGCGGGCGGTGCGGGCGAAGTAGATCCACGGGAAAAGCGTCATGTCGGGACTCCGCAAACCAACGAATGACTGCGCCTGGCGCCTGCGTCGCTCATACCGAGGCCTGGCCGATGTGGCCCTTGCGCAGCGCCTCGACCACCGCGTCCTTCGGCCCGTCGGCGACCACGCGGCCGTTGTCCAGCACCACCAGGCGCTCCACCAGGCTGAGCATGGACATGCGATGGGTGATCAGCAGCACCGTCTTGCCTTTGCTCCAGTTCTGCAGGTGCAGGCGCAGGGCATCCTCGGTGCTGTTGTCCATCGCGCTGGTCGGCTCGTCGAGCAAGAGGATCGGCGGGTCGAGCAGCAACGCGCGGGCCATCAGCACCAGTTGGCGCTGGCCGCCGGAAAGCAGTTGGCCGCGCTCGCCAACCGGGCGGTCGAAGCCCAGCGGATGCTGGCGCGCCAACTGGTGCGCACCGGTCAGCTTGGCCATTTCCAGCATGCGCTCGTCCGAGACGTAGCGCGCACCGAGGGTCAGGTTGTCGCGCAGGCTGCCGGCCAGCAGTGGCATGTCATGGGAGACATAGCCGATCTGGCTGCGCAGGTCGGCGACGTCGATCTGCCGCAGGTCCAGCCCGTCCAGCAGGATCTGGCCCTCGTCGGGCGTGTGCAGGCCCATGATCAGCCGCGCCAGGGTGCTCTTGCCCGAGCCACTGCGCCCGATGATCGCGACCCGCTCGCCAGGCGCGATATGCAGGTTGATGCCGCGCAGCGACGGCGTGCCGAGCCCGGGGTAGGTGAAGGTGAGCTGGCTGATGTCCAGCGCGCCTTTCAACCGGGTGCGCTCCAGCGGACGCTGGTGCTCCCGGCGCTCCTGCGGCAGGGCCATCAGCGCGTCGGTGCTCTTCATCGTCAGCCGCGCCTGCTGCAGGCGGGTGATCAGGCTGGCGATCTGTCCCAGCGGCGAGAGCACGCGGCTGCCGAGCATGTAGCAGGCCACCAGGGCGCCGACGCTGAGTTCGCCGGCGATGATCAGGTAGACGCCGCCGACGATGGTCGCCATGCCGGCGAACTGCTGCAGGAACAGCGTGCCGTTGATGGCGACCGCCGAGAGCAGGCGCGCATGGCTGTCGAGCCGGGTGAGGGCGCCATGGGTGCTTTCCCAGCGATGCTGGCGCTCGCTTTCGGCGCCGCAGACCTTGAGGGTTTCCAGGCCGCCGAGGGTTTCCACCAGCAGCGCCTGGCGTTCGGCGGCCAGGGCCAGGCTCTTCTGCACGGTGTCGCGCAGGCGGGTCTGGATGATGAAGGCGAACAGGGCGGTGATCGGGAACGCCAGCAGCGGAATCACCACCAGCCAGCTGCCGATCAGGCCGATCACGAGGATGATCAACAGGGCGAACGGCAGGTCGATCAGGCTGGTGAGCGTCACCGCGGTAAGGAAGTCGCGCAGGCCCTGGAAGTCGTGGATGCTTTGCGCGAAGCCACCGACGGTGGCTGGCCGTGCGCTCATGTTCATTCCGGTGATGCGTTCGAACAGGGTGGCCGAAAGCACCATGTCGGTCTTCTTGCCGGCGCTGTCGAGCAGATGCGAGCGCAGCACGCGCAACAGCAGTTCGAACGAGGTACCGATGAACAGGCCGATGGCCAGCACCCAGAGCGTGGCGGTGGCCTGGTTGGGCACCACGCGGTCGTAGGTCTGCATGACGAACAGCGGGACCATCAGGCCGAGGATGTTGACCAGCAGCGAGGCCAGCATCGCGTCGGCATAGAGCCAGCGCGACAGCTTCAGGGTGTCGCGGAACCACGCGTGCACCCGCGGCAGCAGCGGGTTGCGGGTTTCCTCCAGCGTATGCCGCGGCCGGGCGAAGAAGGCCTGGCCGCTGTACTCGGCCTGCAATGCGGCGACATCGACCCATTGCTCGCCGCCATCGGTCTCGCAAGGCAGGATCAGCGCCTGGTTGTCGTCGCCCCACTTGCTGAGCACCGCGCTGCGGCCGTCGCGTAGCAACAGCAGCACCGGCAGATTGAGCGCGGAGATCGAACCCAGCTCGCGCTTGAGCACGCGCCCCTGCAACCCCGCTCGCGCCGCGGCGCGAGCCAGCAGGGCCGGTGACAGGCGTTGCTCGGGCATGGGCAGGCCAGCGCTCAGGCTGGCCCGACTGGCGATGCAACCGTGCTGCTTGCAGAGGATCAGCAGGCCGTCCAGCAGCGGATCGTCATGGCTGAGCCTCGGGTCGCTCGTCGGGGCGACCCGCTCCATCGTCGTCAAATTGCACGCTCCAGGCGATCAGCGAAGATCCGGCAGTTGCGCCTCGCTTCTCACTTCCGTGAGAGCGGTGGCTTCGGCTGGAACCACGACGTTCTTCATGCGCAGCAGATCGCCCATCGAGGCCATCACGCGGTACATCGAGTATTCCTCGGTGTAGCGCACCTCGGTGTAGCGGCGGTTGGCAGTGAACAGTTCGTTCTCGCTGTCCAGCAGGTCGAGCAGGGTGCGCTGGCCCAGGCCGAACTGTTGCTGGTAGGCCTCGCGGACGTTGCTGGTGTAATCGGCGTACTCGCGCGCCTTGGGCGTCTGCAGGCGGGCGTTCTCCATGGCGTTCCAGGCCAGCGAGAGGTTCTCGTTCAGCTGGCGCAGGGCGTTGTTGCGGATGTCCATGGCCTGGTTGATCTGGTGCGAGGTCGCGCGCAGCCGGGCCTTGTCACGGTTGCCGTTGAACAGGTTGTAGTTCATCACCACGGCCGCCCGCCACTTGTTGTAGTGACCTTCCTCGCCGCTGATGTTGTCGTTTGCCATGGTCGCCAGCTCGACGTCGAAGCGCGGGTAGAACGGTGACTTGGCGATCTCGTACTGCTTCTCCGCGGCATTCACGTCGGCTTGCGCGGATTTCAGGTAGGGGTTGTTCTCGACCACGCGCTGCCGTGCATCCAGCAGGTTGGCCGGCATCTCGCCCTTCAGCGAGGCGGGGGTTTCCAGCTCGTCAGGCAGGCGCCCGACGACACTGACGAAGTTGGCCTCGGCATCGGCCAGGTTTACCTGTTCGGTGTACAGGTTGTTCTCGGCCAAGGCCCGACGGGCTTCGGACTGATCCGCATCGGCGGTGCTGCCGACGCCGCGCTGGCGGCGCAGGCCGATCTGGTCGTTGATGCGCAGGTGCGCCTTCAGGTTGTTTTCCGCCAGGGCGACCATCTCGCGGCGCTTGAGCACTTCCAGGTACACCTGCGCGGTGCGCAGCGCCAGGCTTTCGGTGGTGCCCAGCACCTGGTAGGCACGGGCATTGACGACTGCCTCGGTGCGGTCGACCTCGTTCGGCGTGTTGAAGCCGTCGAACAGCATCTGCCGCAGGCGCAGCTCCGCGTTGCGCGCATTCAGTGTCTCGGAGTGATCGCCGCCTACGCGTGTGGTCGGGCTGTCGGTGTTCTCGCGGCCGTAGGCCAGCAACAGGTCGACGGTGGGCAGGTAGCCGCCCTTGGCCATCTTGGCCTGCTCATCGGCCGTCAGCCGGCTGTTGATGTCCGCGCGCAGTTCCGGGTGGTTGGTGAGGGTGCTCTGAATGGCCTCGGTAAGGTTCATCGCCTGTGCCTGAGTGCCGACCATGGCAATCAGCATCGCGCTCCAGAGAGGGGTCATCTTGTGCATTTCCGGGCCCTACCTTGTTGGTTGGTTAACGGTTGGCATTCATAGCGAAAACAAATAACGACCGACTGCCGTTGGCATTAATTCTTTCTATTCTTTTTTGAGTATAAGCAGAGCTATCCAGGCAACCGATATAAAAATTTTGCCCTTGAAACCACGATTTGATAGCCACTTGATATTCAGTGTAGGCCCCGTGGCGTGGGGTTTTAATTGATTATTGTCAGTGTCTGGCGCTTTTTTGTGGGGTAGCGTGAAAGCCTGAAAACCGCTGCTACGGTATTAATTAAGGCGACCTCTGATAGTTGCATCGAGGCCGTGTCTGTTTAGTTGTTTGATAGATCAAAACTATAAAAAACACCGTTCTGAAAGCAGATTGCCACTAGTTGCCGGTTGCGGCGGCTGGTGCTTTAGCCGCGAAGGCGATTCGGAGGAAACATGGCCAAGTTGATCGGTACCGTCAGGCAGGTAGTAGGCGATGCGTTCGTTGTCGGCGAGGACGGCGTGCGGCGGCTGCTTATCGAAGGGGATCGCTTGTATGCCGGTGAACGGGTAATCACCAGCGCGGGCGGCGCGGTGGATATCGACCTGGTCGGTAGCGGTGAGCTGATGCTCGGTCGTGACTCCGACCTGTTGCTCGACGAGCAACTGCTGGCGGCAGGAAGCGGCGGCGGGCCCGCGCCCGAGCCCACCGCGGCAACTGCCGCCGAACTGGCCGACGCCGAGGCCCTGCAACGCGCCATCGCCGCAGGCGAAGACCCCACCCAGATCGCACCGGCCACCGCTGCGGGGCCGGGGGGCGGCACGGGCGGCGCCGCTGGCGGCGGGATCTCCTTCGTGATGCTGAACGAGGTGGGCGGGGCCATCGACCCGAGCATCGGCTTTCCCACCGCGGGGCTGGGCAACGTTCCGGAATTCCCGGAGCCGGATGTGGTGCGGGCCGAGGAAACGCCGGAACCGGTCGACGGAGTCCCGCTGGCCATCGATGACCTGCTGGGTATCGGTGAAGACACCCCGAGCGTGGTCGGTAACGTGCTGAGCAACGACCAGCCTGGTAGCGACGGCGGCATCCGCGTGGTGACCGTAGGCGCCAGCGCCGGCGCCTATGGCCAGCTGACCCTGAATGCCGATGGCAGCTTCACCTATGTGCTCAATAATGGCCTGCCCGCGGTCCAGGCGCTGGACGACGGCGAAACGCTGACCGAGACCTTCAGCTACACCATCCAGGACGCCGACGGCGATCCTTCGACGGCGACGCTGACCATCACCATCACCGGCAGCAACGACGCTCCCACACTGAGTCTCGGACCTACCGATAGCTTCGCCGACGAAGCCGGGCTGAGCGGCGGCTCGGCGGCGGCCGGCAACGGCGAGTTCGCCTCCGGCAGCTTCACCCTGGGCGACAGCGACGGCCTGGACGACCTGCAGAGCGTGACCATCAACGGCAAGACCGTGGCCATCGCCAGCCTGCAGGGCGAGACTTTCGCCGGTGACCACGGCACCCTGACCATCACCGGCTACGACAGCACGACCGGCGTGGTCAGCTACCAGTACCAGCTGACCAGCCCGACCACCGACGTGCCCGACCGTCCAGCGCGACCCTGACCATCACCATCACCGGCAACAACGACGGCCCGACGCTGAGCGTGGTCGGCGCGACGGTTTCCGAAACGGGGCTGCCGTTTGGCTCCGATCCCACCAGCTACAGCGAATTCGGCTATGGCACCTTCACGCTGGGCGACGTGGATGGGCTGGACGACATCAAGACCGTCACGATCAACTCCACGGTGGTCGATATCGCCAACCTGATCGGCAGTACCTTTGCCGGTGCCTACGGCATGCTGACCATCCTCGGCTACGACAGCACGACCGGCGTGGTCAGCTACCAGTACCAACTGACCGATGCCACCGAGGACCTGGCAGGGACGGAGAGCGACACCTTCTCGGTCAGCGTCTCGGATGGCCTGGCCAGTGCCTCGAGCGACCTGGTCATCGGCGTGCTGGACGACCTGCCGACGCTGGGCAGCTTCGTCAACGCGGTCATCCCCAACGAGGTCGGCTCGGTGAACGGGACGTTCAGCGTCGTGCCGGGTGCCGATGGCCTGGCTCCGTTCCAGATCACCGGTCCGGTGCTCAGCGGCATTACCTACCAGACGGTCTCGAGCTTCGATGGCGATGGCAACCTGGTCAGCACCACCCTGACGGCGCTGTCGGATGCCAGCGAAACCGTGTTCACGCTGACGGTGTATGCCAACGGCACCTATAGCTTCAACCTCGTCCAGCCGGAGGCGTCGACGCAGCTGACCTACTCGTTGACCAACCTGGCAGCCGGGCACTCCCCGTACTTTGCCGAAACACCGGATGGCAAGATCGAGTTCAGCAGCACCTCGGGTGCGATCAACTCGTCGGTTCAGGGGTTCGGTATCGACAACCAGTTCTTCAGCCTCGGCGAGAATTTCACCATGGAGTTCCACGAGATCGGCTCGGTCGGTGATGCGCCGGCTGGCACCGATTACCGGCTGGTGGACAAGGTGACGCTCGGCATCAACCAGGTCAGCGGCTCCCTGTTGGTCACCTGGGTGGCCACCAACACCATCACCAACCAGACGCAGAGCGGCACGGTGAGCATCGGCTCGACCAGCACGATGATCGAGATCGATCCGACCATCAGCTTCAACCAGCTGACCTTCACCGGCACGTCGGGCGATGGCCGAGTTCGCTTCTCCAACACGACCATCGACACGACGCTGCTGCCCAGCGACCAGCAACTGGCATTCGACGTGGTGGCGGTGGACGGCGATGGCGACCTCAGCGCGACCTCCACGCTGAACGTGCATGTCGTGGCGGAGGACACCACGACCACCTTCGTGCTCGATGGCACAACGGCCGATGACGTGATTGCCGGCAGCAGCCTGGTCGACACCATCAACGGCGGCATGGGCTTCGATATCGTCGACTACAGCGACGACACCACCGGCATCGCTGCCAGCCTGGCGGCCGGCGGGGTGGGCGTGGGTATCGGCACCCTTGGCACGGCCGCGGGCGACAGCTACACAGGCATCGAAGGGTTCATCGGCGGTTCCGGCAACGACAGCCTGGTCGGCGATGAGTCCGACAACTACCTGGCCGGCGGTGCTGGCGACGACACCCTGGTCGGCGGCGACGGCAATGACCTGCTGGTCGGCGGGCTGGGCGACGATGTGCTGGTCGGTGGCGCAGGCGATGATGTACTGATCGGCGGGGCCGGTGCCGACTCGCTCGACGGCGGCACCGGCATGGATATCGCCGACTACAGTGCCGACGAGGTCGGTGTCACGGTGAACCTGGCGACCGGAGTAGGGATCGGCGGTCTGGCCGACGGCGACAGCTATGTCGACATCGAAGGAGTCACCGGCGGCAGCGGCGACGACCTGCTGACCGGTGATGCGCAGGCCAACTACCTGGATGGCGGAGCCGGTGACGACACGCTGCTCGGCGGCGGCGGCGACGATATCCTGATTGGCGGCCTGGGCGACGACAGCATGACCGGCGGCGCCGGCCGGGACACCTTCGTCTGGCGCATGGGCGACAATGGCAGCGACACCATCACCGACTTCCACATCGATCCCGATGGCGCGACGTCGGACGTGCTCGACCTGTCGGAGCTGCTGGTAGGCGTGGATTCCGACGGCGCCACATTGGACAGCTACCTGACCTTCGCCTTCGGCGATAGCACCACCATCTCGGTCAGCGTCACGCCCGGCGGAGCGCCGGTGCAGGACATTACCCTGGCCGGCGTGGACCTGGCGCAGCTGTACGGCACCACCAACGAGGCGGCGGTAATCGACAGCCTGATCGCCGACAACGCCCTGAAGGTCGACAACACCTGATCGGGGTAGCCTGGACCCGCCGCCCGCAACGGCGGCGGGTTCGTTCATCCGGGGGAAACTGCATGCTCTATATCGAGCGCAATCGGGACGGGCGGCTCCTGCGGGTCGAGGCGGAGCCCTTCGAAGGCATGACCGGCACCATGCTGGCCGACAGCGAGGAAGCCCAGGACTGGCTCGCGGCCAGCAACGACGAGCATGCGCAGCGGGTCGGCTTGCAGGCTTCCGACCTGGAGATGGTGCGGGTACTGGAGGACCTCATCGGCGTGCTGATCGAGCGTGGCGTCATCCGCTTCACCGATCTGCCGGCAGCGGCGCAACGCAAGCTGCGCGCGCGCGAGCAGAAACGCGCACGCCTCGGCGGTCTGATGGGCTTGCTTGGCGACGACGACGAGCCGCGCTTGCTCTAGTTACCTTTGGCGCCGCTGGCCGCGACCCTGCGAAGTTGCCACGCACCCGGCCGGGGCCGCGCGGCGCCGTGCCGGCGGTCGATGACGCCGCTCAGTAATCAGGCGCCGGCTGCGGCGCACCTACCGCATGCCCCATCACGCCAACCACCCCCAGCGCGGCCAGCGTCGTGCGCTCGGCCTCGGTTTCCACCATCTCGGCGATCAGCGGTACTTCGATGCTGTGGGTGGTTCGGTAGAGCGCCTCGATGAACAGGCGCTTGTCCTCGTCCTGGTCGATGCCGCGGACGTAGGTGCCGTCGATCTTCAGGTGGACGAATCCGAGGTGGGCCAGGTGGGTGAGCCTGCTGAAGTCGCCGCCGAAGTGCTGCAGGCCGACGTGCGCTCCGGTAGCTCGCAGGGCCTGGCTGCTCTGCTGCAGGACGGTGCTGGTCGGCAGGTGGCGCGCATCCAGCTCGAGGTAGAGGTAGCCGGCCTGCTGGCTGTTGTCGCGCAGCAACTGGACGATGCGGTCGAGCGTGCCGGTGTCGCGTAGCGTCGTGCTGGAAAGGCTGACGGCCACCGCGGCCGGGTGGCTTCGCAGATGCTCGATGGCACGCTCGAGCATCAGCAGGTCGAAGCGGGCCGCCCAACCCAGCCGTTCAACCCAGGGCAGGAAGCGCCCGGCGGTCAGCAGCTCGCCACCCGCGGCCGGCAGGCGCGCGAGCAGCTTGTGATGGAGGACCTGGCCGGGGTCGGAGGCCCGCACCACCGGCTGGACGAAGACCGCCAGGGTCCGGCGCTGGAAAGCCTCGTCAAGCATCTGGTACCAGTCGTGTTCGCTGTGTGCGACGGGATGCTGGTGGCTGAATTCCTGCCAGTTCGGCGCGCTGCCGTTCTGCGCCAGCGCCAGGGCCTGGTCGGCCCGCTCCAGCACCTCGCCCGAGGTTTCGCCGACACCGAATTCGGTGAGGCCGATATAGGCGACCGGCTCGCTGTCGCTCGCGCCGGTGGGGCGCAGGGTTTCCAGCTCGGCGCTCAGCTCCTCGGCCAGCTCGCCAGCCTGTGCTTCGTGCAGCCCCGGGGCGAGCAGCAGGAAATCGCTGCCGCGGCTGCGACCGGCCAGCCAGTCGGGCTGCCCGCGCTCACGCTGAAGACGTCGCAGCAGGTCGCCGATCGCCCCGATCAGCCGGTCGCTGTACTGGCTGCCGAGGCGCTGGTTGAGGCCATGCAGGTCGTTGATGCGGATCAGGACCAGGTAGCCGCTGCCGTGGTGCTCCGCCGGGCTCAGCAGGGTGGCCAGGCGCTGGCCCAGCAGACGGCGGTTGGCCAGGCCGGTGAGGTCGTCCTGGTAGGCCTGCTGGTGCAGCTTCTCGCTGCGTGCCGCTTCCTCGGCGAACAGCCCCTGCAACTTGGCGACCATCTGGTTCATCGCCAGGACCACGCGGCGCAGTTCCGGGGTGCGCGGCAGCTCGGGCAGGATGACGAATTCGCGCCGGCTGATGGCATGCGCCTGCTCGACCATGCGATCGAGCGGCTTGAGCTGGCGTCGCAGCAGCCAACCGCCGAGCAGGGCACTCAGCAGGCCGCAGCCCAGCAGCCAGAAGAGGATGGCCATGGTGCTGTCCCAGACCTTGGCCAGCGCGAATTCGGGGTGGCTGACCACCTCGACCCGCGCCGCCTGTTCCCAGCCGCGCATGATCAGCGCGTCGCCGCCCTGCGCCGGCAGGTCCACCAGCGCGGCGAACCAGCCCGGCACCTGTTCGCTGGCGATGTTGCTGGTGCGTTCGACGATCGGCTGCTCGTCGCTGATCGACACCACGCGAATGCTGCTGAAGTAGCCGCTGTCGAAGATCGAGTTGACCAGCAGTTCGAGCATCACCGGGTCGTCCACGTGCGGCGTCATCGACAGGGCCAGCGCGGTGGCCGCGTCCTGGGCGTGGGAGCGAAGCTGGCTGATCGATTGTTCGCGTGAATGCTCGACGCTGGCGAAGAAGCTTCCCGCAAAGGCCACCACCAGAAACAGGCAGATGGCGAGAAATAGCTGCTTGAGTAACGACATAGGTCCCCCTAGCCCTCACCGACGACGAATCCCTCTGCCCGCATCCTTTGCAAGACGTCCTGCCAGCGTGACAGCCTTTTGCTATCTCCGCTACGTTTGCCGCCACCGGCGCCCGGGATGTACAGGCCTTCGGCATTGAAGGCGTAGACCGGCAGCAGGTCGCGGCGCTGCGAGGCAGGGCGGATGATGCCGTCGATATTGTCCAGTACCAGCGGGTCGGCGCCGGGCGTCGCGTAGTAGGTCAGCACCATATGCGCCTGATTCAGCCGCAGCGCCTTGACATAGGTAATGCGCAGCCGATCGCTGGGCACGCCCAACCGGCGCAGGGTGAAGTACTTGGCCAGCGCATAGTCCTCGCAGTCGCCGGCGCCGCGGATCAGCGACTCGGCGGGGGTGGCCCAGTAGTCCTCCTGCGCCCAGACGCGGACGTCATCGCTGAAGCGGACGTGGCGGTTGAAGAAGCGGTTGACCTCGGCCAACTGCTCGAGCTCGGACAGCCCGCCGCCCTGCTGCAGCAAGGCCTGCCAGGCCTCGATGCGCGGCAGGGCGCCGTCGAGCGGGCCGTAGCGCTTTTCCAGGGTGGGGTAGATGCGGGCGAAGTCCCAGCGCTGCCAGCCGGTGGAGCGTGCCAGGTCCCAGGCCGACGTGCTCAGCAGGATGAGCAGCAGGCACATCGACCCGCGGCGGTGGCGGCTTGCACGACCAGGGTGCAACAACTGC
This sequence comes from Pseudomonas oligotrophica, assembly GCF_021726475.1. Taxonomy (GTDB): domain Bacteria; phylum Pseudomonadota; class Gammaproteobacteria; order Pseudomonadales; family Pseudomonadaceae; genus Stutzerimonas; species Stutzerimonas oligotrophica. The sequence goes on along the minus strand of NZ_JAKJRU010000010.1, from coordinate 44,072 downwards.
ATGGGCGGCTCTCCATAGCGATTCCGGCGCCAGCGGCGGGATGGGCGCTCACTGGCGGGGTTTGGCTTGGACCGTGCGCAGGGTTTTCTGTTTGACGATATACAGCGTGACCAGGCTGGCGCTGAGCAGCATCGCGATCCGCCCCCAGACGACGGGCACCAGCCAGCAGGAAATACCGATGCTCAGCCACATGGTGGCGATGGTGTAGGCCTTGCCCTTGAGCGGGATGCCGTTGCCTTCCAGGTAGTCGCGGAACCAGGGGCCGAGCCGGGGATGCTCGACCAGCCACAGGTAGAAGCGCTCGGAGCTGCGCATGAAGCACGCCGCGGCGAGTAGTAGAAAGGGCGTGGTAGGCAGGACCGGCAGGAAGATGCCGATCACGCCGAGCGCGACCGCCAGCCAGCCGAACGAGAGCAGCGCGTAGCGCAACAGCGGGTTGCGATAGCGCCGCACCTCGCGCCGGCTCATGGCGGTCGGCCCGTGGTCAGTGACGCCGCGGCTTGAGCAGGGCGGGCTTTTCCTCGGGCGCATGGCAGATCAGATAGAGCGCGGTGAGGATTTCCGGAATCTGCGCGACCATCTCGGCGACCAGTTCGGGGCTGGCGGCGATCTCGGCGAACTCGGGCTGCTCGTCGAACAGGCCCGAGCCGACCATGATCGGCAGCAGCAGCTCGCTGACTTCCTCCTCGGCGTCCTCGAACCAGGCTTCCTCGCGCAGGAACACCCCTTCCATGAAGCCGATGCACCAGCCGCGCAGCTCGGAGTCGTCCGGATCGTCGCCCAGGTCGAGCTCGCAGGGCAGCTCCATGTCCTCGTCGCTGGCCAGTTGGCGGGCGATGTGGGCCTTGAGCTGGACCAGCGTCGCCTCGATGGCGTCGCGTTCGGTGTCGTCCTGGTATTTCGGCGGCTCGGCGAACAGGGCGTCGATCCACTCGCGCTCGGGCACCTGCTCGGAGCAGATGGACAGCGCGGTCAGGTAGCCATGCGCAGCGATGTAATCAAGCGCTTCCTCATGCAGGTCATCGGCATCGAGGAAGACTTGCAGACGGGCGAGTTGCTCGGCGAAGGACATCGGGAACTACCTTGAGGAAGAATTCAGGCGGATTCTAGACGAGCCGCGGCCTAGAGGCCACTCGCCGGGCGCGGGGCTTGCCGCCGCGCGACCGGCCGGCGGTCGAGCGACGGCCTGCGGGCGGCGCCTGGCGTATACTGCGCGCCTTGTTTCGGAGACCGGCATGCTCGACCAGGCACAACGCATCCTCAAAGACGTTTTCGGCTACGACGCCTTCCGCGGCAACCAGGCGGCGATCATCGAGCGGGTCGCCAGTGGCGGCGACGCCCTGGTGCTGATGCCCACCGGCGGCGGCAAGTCGCTCTGCTACCAGGTTCCGGCGCTGCTGCGCGAGGGGCTGACGGTGGTGGTCTCGCCGCTGATCGCGCTGATGGAGGACCAGGTCGCCACGCTGGACGAACTCGGCGTGCCGGCCGTCGCGCTCAACTCGATGCTCGAGGCCGACGCGCAGCGCGAGATCGCCGAGCGGATCCGCCGCAAGGAGATCAAGCTGCTCTATCTCGCCCCGGAGCGCCTGGTGCAGCCACGCATGCTGGCGTTCCTGCAGCGGCTCGAGATCGCCCTGTTCGCCATCGACGAGGCGCACTGCGTGTCGCAGTGGGGTCACGATTTCCGCCCCGAGTACCTGCAGCTCGGCCAGCTCGCCGAGCTGTTCCCGCAGGTGCCGCGCATCGCCCTGACGGCGACCGCCGACAAGCGTACCCGCGAGGAAATCGTCCGCCGCCTGCACCTGCAGGACGCCGAGCGCTTCCTGTCCAGCTTCGACCGGCCGAACATCTTCTACCGCATCCTGCCCAAGGACCAGCCGCGCAAGCAGCTGCTGGGCTTCCTTGCCGAGCGCCGTGGCGACGCGGGGATCGTCTACTGCCTGTCGCGCAAGAAGGTCGAGGAGGTCGCCGAGTTCCTCTGCGCCCAGGGCTTTCCCGCGCTGCCCTACCATGCGGGCCTGTCCAACGAGCTGCGCGGCTATCACCAGAAGCGCTTCCTCAACGAGGAAGGCCTGATCATGGTCGCCACCATCGCCTTCGGCATGGGCATCGACAAGCCCAACGTGCGCTTCGTCGCCCACCTGGACCTGCCCAAGTCGCTGGAGGCCTACTACCAGGAGACCGGGCGTGCCGGCCGCGATGGCCTGCCGGCCGACGCCTGGATGGCCTACGGCCTGCAGGATGTGGTGTTTCTCAAGCAGATGCTGGCCAACTCCGAGGGCGACGAGCAGCACAAGCGCGTCGAGCTGCACAAGCTCGACGCTATGCTGGCGCTCTGCGAGGAAACCCGCTGCCGGCGCCAGGCACTGCTGGCCTACTTCGACGAAGTGCTCGACCAGCCCTGCGGCCACTGTGACAACTGCATCGACGGCGTGCAGACCTGGGACGCCACCGAGCCGGCGCGCCAGGCGCTGTCGGCGATCTACCGCAGCGGCCAGCGCTACGGCGTCGGCCATCTGGTCGACATCCTGCTGGGCAAGGACAACGAGAAGATCAGGAGTTTCGGCCACCAGCAGCTGTCGGTATTCGGCGTCGGCAAGGCGCTCTCCGAAGGCGAGTGGCGCACGCTGTTCCGCCAGCTGGTGGCGCGCGGCCTGGCCGACGTCGATCTGGAAGGCTTCGGCGGGCTACGCCTGAGCGAAAGCTGCCGGCCGCTGCTGCGCGGCGATGTGCGTCTGGAGCTGCGCCGGGAAATCCCGAGCAAGGCCGCCAAGCCCGGCGCCAGCCCGGCGAGCAGCCTGGTGCGCGGCGAGGAACGCGAAACCTGGGAAACGCTGCGTGCGCTGCGCCGCAAGCTGGCCGAGGAGCATGGCGTACCGCCCTACGTGATCTTCCCCGATGCGACGCTGCTGGAGATGCTGCGCAGCAACCCGCGCTCGCTCGCCGACATGGCGCGGGTCAGCGGCGTCGGCGCGCGCAAGCTCGAGCGCTACGGCCAGGCCTTCCTCGATGCGCTGCAGGGTGCCACCGCGCCGGTGCGGTCGGCTGGCGACCTGCGCCACGAACTGGTGTCCCTGGCGCGCGCCGGCATGACCCCGGCGCAGATCGCCCGGCAGCTCGACTGCACCGAGAAGAACGTCTACGCCATGCTCGCCGAGGCCATCGCCGAGCAGCAGCTGAGCCTGGAGCAGGCGCTGGACCTGCCCGAGGCGCTGCTCGAGGAGATCCAGGCGGCGTTCCTCGATGGCGAAGGCGAGCTGCCGGCGGTCGCCGAGCTGGCGCCGCGGTTCGCCGGCCGCGTTCCCGAGGCGGTGCTGTTCTGCGTGCGTGCCGCGCTGCAGGCCGAGTTCGAACTGTAACCGGCTGCGTCAGACGGACGTCGCTCCGGCGGGCGCGGCGCCCGGTTTCGCGCGGCCTGCCTGGGCGACGGCCCGTTTCGTTGATTGCATCGCGCCATTGGTAGTCTTGCCTTGTGTTCCGGGGCTGTGGTTAGCTCGCTAATAATTAGTAATTCTGGAACTCCAGGTCCCATGTATACCGAGCAACACCGCTTCGCCATGCAACTGGCGCAACTGTCGCGTGGCTGGCGCGCCGAACTGGATCGCCGCCTGGCCGATCTTGGCCTTTCCCAGGCCCGCTGGCTGGTTCTCCTGCATCTCGCCCGTTTCGATCACCTGCCGACCCAGCGCGAACTGGCGCAGAGCGTCGCCGTGGAAGGCCCGACCCTGGCCCGGCTGCTCGACAGCCTGGAAGCGCAGGGCCTGGTGCACCGCCAGGCCTCGCCCGAGGACCGGCGCGCCAAGCGCATCGTCCTCGGCGAACCGGCGATGCCGCTGATCCGCCGCATCGAGGCGATCTCCACCCAGGTGCGCGAAGAACTCTTCGCCGGCATCTCCGAGGAAGACCTGCGCAAATGCCAGCAGGTCCACGCGCGGATCCTCGCCAACCTCAACAAGCGCTGAGTCGGCCCTCAGAAGCTGCGCCCGAGGTCCAGGTAGAGCGCCTGCTCCTCCTGGTCGTTGGCGCCGTAGCCGATGTTCAGCGGGCCGAGCGGGGTGTCGTAGCCGAGGAAGATGCTGGCCGCGTTGATGTAGCCGCTGTCGAAGTCGTTGTCGTTGTTCCAGGCGCGGCCGCGCTCGAGCGAGGCGCCTAGGTAGACGGGGAAATCCAGCGGCAGGAAGGCGCGCGGGGTCATGCGGCGGTAGTAGACGACGCGGCCGAGGCTGATGTTCTGCCCGGCCACGGCGTCCTGGCGAAAGCCCGACAACTGGCGAGCACCGCCCAGCAGGAAGCTGGAGGTGACCACTTCGGTGTCGTCCAGCGTGCGGCCGTAGCGGCCGCCGATCACCCAGGTGTTCGGCCCCAGCCCGAGCGCCTTGTCCAGGCGCAGCTGCCACTGCCGGTAGCGTTCGTCGGAACCGAGCCCGGGGGTGTACTGCCGCAGCGTCAGGCCGATGTCCTCGCCCTCGTGGGGGAAGTCGACGTCATCGAGGGTGTCGAAGGAGTAGCGCAGCTCGTAGTAGCCCTCGCTGAAGCTGAAGTCCGGCAGGTCGCGCTCGCCGACCCGCACGTCGGCATCGCCCCAGGCCTGGCCGATGCCGAAGCGGAGCTCGCCGTTGTTGGCGATCTGGCGACCGAGGTTCAGCCCGTAGCCATAGCGCTGCAGGCGGTATTCGGCGATCGGGTCGTTATCGAGAATGGCTTCGACGTTCTGCGCCTCGAGATACAGGTTGGGCGCGGCGAACCAGCGCGAGCCGGCGTCCAGCGGCTGGTAGAACTCGCTGAACAGTTCCTGGCGGTCGCCCAGTTGCAGGCGCGTGAGCCATTCGGCGCCTAGCGGGTTGATGCCGTTCTTGCGAAAGCTCGCGCCGATGTTGTACGCGCTGTCGCCGCGAAAATCGTCGGACAGGTTCAGCCCCAGGCGCAGGTAGTCGGTGCCGGCGCGCTTCTGCTTGGCGCTGACCACCAGGGTGTTGCCGACCTGGCCGTGTACCACGCGGTATTCGACCTGCTCGAAGTAGTCCAGGCCATAGAGCGTGCCCATGTCCTTCTGCAGGTCGCCGAGGTCGAGCGGCTCGCCGAGGCGCTGGCGGATGTGCCGGCGGATCACCGCATCGGCCACCTCGGAGTCGTTCTCGATGCGGATGGCCGAAATCACCGGCGCCCGCGGCTCGGCGCTGCGCGCCAGGGTCAGCGCCGGGTTGCCACCGGCGGGGCTGCGCAGTTCGGCGAGGCGGCCTTGCAGCGCCTGTGCGGCGCGGTAGCCGGCATCCATCAGCTGCTCGGTGCTGCCGAAGTCGGTGGAGCCGTAGGCCGCCAGCGGCGGCTGGATGAGGACGTCTTCCGGGCGCTGGGTGGCCAGCTGGGCCTCGGAGTTGCGCCGGGTCATCATGGTGGTCGTCTGGTTCAGCACATCGACCACGGTGAGCAACTGGTCGCGCGCCATCAGCGGCGTGCCGATGTCGACCACGATGAGGCGGTCGACGCCCATCTGGCGGGCCACGTCCATGGGGATGTTGTCGACCATGCCGCCGTCGACCAGCAGGCGACCGTCGACCTCCACCGGCGCGAACACCGCCGGGATCGACATGCTGGCGCGGATGGCCTGGGGCAGGTGGCCACTGCGAAACACCACCTTGGCGTCGTTGGCGATGTCGGTGGCCACCGCGCGGAAGGGGATCGGCAGGCGATCGAAGTCGCGGGTGTCGCTGACATGAACCAGCAGGCGTTCGAGCAGCAGGGCCAGGTTCTGGCCCTGGATCACCCCCAGCGGCAGGCCGAGGCTGCCGTCGTCACGGAAGCTGAGCTTGCGCTTGACCAGGAAGTCGCGGTCGTCCTGCTTGCGGCGGAAGGGCACGTCGGCGCGCGGCGGGTCGTCGGAGAGCACCTGCTGCCAGTCGAGCGTGCGGGCCAGCTGCTCCAGTTCCGCGACGGTATAGCCCGAGGCGTAGAGCCCGCCGATCACCGCGCCCATGCTGGTGCCGGCGATGGCGTCGATGCGCACGTCCTGTTCCTCCAGGGCCTTGAGCACGCCGATGTGCGCCAGCCCGCGAGCGGCACCGCCGGACAGCACCAGGCCGGTGCGAGGCAGGTCGGCAGCGCTGGCCAACAGCGGCAGGCAACTGAGCAGCAGGAGCGAGAACAGGCGGTACATGGCGGAACCCGGCGAGCGAAGGGGGACGGAGCTCGGGCATTATAGGTCCGCCACCATCGCCAGGAGCCCCGCCATGAACCGTGCCAAGCCGGAAATCGTCATCACCTATTGCACGCAGTGCCAGTGGTTGCTTCGCGCGGCCTGGCTGGCGCAGGAACTGCTGTCGACCTTCGCCGACGACCTCGGCCGGGTTGCCCTGGAGCCCGGCAGCGGCGGTGTCTTCCGGATTACCTGCGACGGCGAGCAGCTCTGGGAACGCAAGCTCGACGGCGGCTTCCCGGAGGCCAAGGTGCTCAAGCAGCGGGTGCGCGATCGCATCGACCCGGAGCGCTCGCTCGGCCACAACGACCGGCCCTGAACGGCTCAGGCCCCGGCGCTTGGCGCGGAGGCCTTCAGGCGACTGGCAATGATGCTGGCAAGGATGATCAGCGCACCGCCGGCCAGCATGCGCGGGCCGGGCTGTTCGTCGAACAGCCACCAGGCGATGGCGATGCCATAGACCGGCTCCAGGGCGAAGATCACCGAGGTGGTGCGCGCCTTGAGCACCCGCAGGCTGGCGACGAACAGGCTGTGGGCCAGGCCGGTGCAGAGCACGCCGAGCAGGGCGATCCACAGCCAGTCCAGCGCCGGGACCTGGCGCCAGGCGGGCGCGCTCGGCAACGCCAGCACGGCGACGATGGCCAGGTTCTGCCAGAGCGCGCACTGCACCGGGTCGAGGCCGCGGGTCACCGCGCGGTTGAGCAGCGAAAGCAGGGCGAACAGCAGGCCCGAGGCGACGCCGTAGAGCAGCCCGCCGGTGGCCTGGCTGGCGAGATCGAAGTTGGGCGCGACCAGCAGCAGGCCGAGGCTCACCAGGGCGACCAGGGCATGTTCGGCCGGCCGCGTGCGTTCACCGAAGAGCAGGCCCTCGAGCAGGATGGTGAAGGCAGGGAAGCTGGCGAAGCCGAGGGTGGCGATGCCGACCCCGGCCGTCTTGACCGCGATGAAGAAGGTCAGCCAGTGCCCGCCGAGCAGCAGGCCGCCGAACAGCAGCCGGCCGCGCTGGCGCCAGTCGGGCAGGGCACCGCTGCGCGGCAGCAGCGCGGCGACCAGCAGCAACGCCAGCACGGCGAACAGGGCGCGGCCGAAAGTGATGGTCAGCGGGGTGCTGGCGGCCAGCTTGCCGAGCACGCCGGACAGGCCGAACATCAGCGCGCCGAGGTGGATCGCCAGCAGGGCGTTGCGTGGGGTCATCGTGGTTCCGGTGGCGATGGCGTGCGGGTCGAGGCTGGCCGTACGCCGATGCGGGTCAGAGTATGACCTTGTCGCGCAGCTTCTGTGCGGCTAGGTTCAGCGCCTGGATGACGCGTTCCTTGTCGAAGTTCTCCACGCCGTTGGTGTCCAGGTACATGGAGAAGCCCGGCATCTCGTGCTCGACGAAGCTGGAGGTCGCGCCCAGGTCACGGCGGAAATCGACCACCTGGTAGATCTGCACCGGCCGCGAGAAGCCCTTGACGCCGATCTGGCCCTTGTCGCGGCACATGATCACGTCCTTGACCAGCGAGTAGGTCTCGTGGGAGATGAGGATCTCGCTGGCTTCGGCGGCGCTTTCCAGGCGGCTGGCGAGGTTCACTTCGCGGCCGATGATGGTGTAGTCCATGCGCGTGTCGGCGCCGAAGTTGCCGACCGTGCAGTAGCCGGTGTTGATGCCCATGCGAATCTCCATGGGCTTGGTGATGCCCTGGGCGCGCCACTGCTGGCGCAGCACCTTCATGTGCTTGCGCATGGCGATGGCCATGGACACCGCGGCGACGGCGTCCTTCTTGGCGCCCTGGCTGGTGGGGTCGCCGAAGAACACCATCACGCAGTCGCCGACGAACTTGTCGATGGTGCCGCCGTACTTGAGGGCGATCTTCGACATCTCGTTGAGGTAGTTGTTGAGCAGGTCGGTCAGCGCCTCGGCTTCCAGCTCCTCGGACAGTTCGGTGAAGCCCTTGATGTCGGAAAAGAACACCGAGAGCTTCTTGCGCTGGGTCTCCAGGCGCACGTGCCGCTTGCCGCTGAAGATCGATTCCCACACCTGCGGCGACAGGTATTTGGCGAGGCTGCGCGCCAGGCGTGCGGCCTTGGCCTGCTCGGCCTCGATCTCGCTGCGCGCCTGCGCCAGGCGCAGGCCCTGCTGGTGCACGTAGTAGGCGGTGGCACAGATGTACAGCGAGGTGACCAGGATGCTCACCAGCGAGACGAGCGCCGGCGTGGTGCCCAGGTACTCGAACGGCAGCAGCAGGTAGCCGGCGCCGATCGCCAGGCCGGCGCAGAACATCGCCAGCAGCATGCGATGCAGGCTGCCGCCAACCAGCGCGCTGAAGCACAGCGCGAGCAGGAACATCAGGCTCGGCACCACGGCAAAGCCCAGCAGCACGACCCCGGTGCCGGCGTTGAAGGCGTCCAGGCAGATCAGTACCTGCGAGGTGCGCTCGGCGTGGTCGCGTTTGAAACGGTAGGACAGGTGATAGGCGAAGTGCGGGTAGAGCAGGGCGTAGGGCACCATCCACAGCAGGTCGGCGGAAAAGAACTGGGTATAGGTGCCGGCGGCCAGGGTGGCGGCGCAGGCCAGGTAGGCCAGGACGCGCGAGTAGTACTCGCGCAACGTGCGAGTGGCGAGGCCGTTGCGGCGTTCGACCGTGATGGTGCTCATCTGGCGTGCTTCCCTGAATTTGTACGACGCCCTGTTCCAGGCGCTGTTGGCGGCCGGTCGCGACGGTTATTTGGCGAACCAGGCACATCTGGGTGGTCCGGCGGCTGGATGCAAGCATCGCACCAGCCCTTCCCGGCCAGACCGAGGCAGCGATGATAACCAAGCCCCGCGTCCACGCCAAACGCGCGCAACGGCCCGGTCTAGACGCCTGGAATCAGAGGGGCAGGCGACCGGTCAGCATGTCGCGCAGCATTACCCAGTCGCCCATGAAGCTGTACAGCGGGTATTGGAAGGTGGCCGGGCGGTTCTTCTCGAAGACGAAGTGGCCGACCCAGGCGAAGCCGTAGCCGGCGACCGGCATCGCCAGCAGCCAGAGCCACTGGCCACTGGCCAGGGCATAGGCCAGGATGGCCAGCACCAGCAGGCTGCCGGCGAAGTGCAGGCGGCGGCAGGTACGGTTGCGATGCTCGGCGAGGTAGAAGGGGTAGAACTCGGCGAAGCTGGTGAAGCGCTCGGTGGTCTGGCTGCGCATGGCGAACCTCCTGTTGTTGTTGTAATTGTCCGGGCCGGCGTTGCGCCCGGGGCCTGCGCACCCTAGCAACGCCGGGCTTGCAGGCCAGTGTCCGCCGGTGCCAGTTTAGTAGCCTTGCAGCGCAGCCCTGCCGCCGGATGAAGACCGCAACGACCATGACGAGCACTCCACGCACGACCTCCTCCAGTTGGGCCGGTGCGATTGTCCAGGCGCTGGAGCGAAGCGGCCTGGATGGGCGCAGCCTGTTCGCCGAACTGGGGCTGGACCATGGCGCGCTGGCCGACCCCGATGCCCGTTTCGCCCAGGATGACATGACCCGGCTGTGGCAGCGCGCGGTGCAGCGCTCCGGCAACCCGGCCATCGGCCTGAGCCTGGCCGAGGTCACCCACCCGGGCAGCCTGCACGTCGTCGGCTATGCCTTGATGGCCAGTCAGAACCTCAGGGACGGCCTGGCCCGGCTGGTGCGCTACCAGCGGATCATCGCCGAGGCGGCCGACCTGCGGCTGCAGCCGGTGGCCGAGGGCTATGCGCTGGTGCTCAGCGTACACGGCGACGACCTGCCGGCAGCGCCGCAGGCGGCAGAGGCCTCGCTGGCTGCCTGCCTGGCCTTCTGCCGCTGGCTGGCCGGCCGCGCGCTGCAGCCCCTCGAGGTCTGCTTCGCCAGCCCGCCTCCGGCGGATGCAAAGCCCTACCAGGCACTGTTCCAGGCCCCGCTGCGCTTCGACTGTGCGGACTACCGGCTGCTGTTCGCCGCTGCCGATCTCGAGCGGCCACTGCCTACCGCCAACGAGGCGCTGGCGCAGCTGCACGACCGTTTCGCCGGTGACTACCTGGCGCGCTTCGCCGGCAGTCGCATCAGCCATCGCGTGCGCCAGGTGCTCTGCAGGTTGCTGCCGCATGGCGAGCCGCGCCGCGACGCGGTGGCCCAGGCGCTGCACCTGTCCGAACGCACGCTGCAGCGCCGCCTGCACGCCGAAGGCAGCAGCTTCCAGCGCCTGCTGGACGATACCCGCCGCGACCTGGCCGGCCAGTACCTGGCGCAGGCGGACATGGCGCTGCTCGAAGTCGCCTACCTGCTGGGCTTTGCCGATCCGAGCAACTTCTACCGCGCGTTCAAGCGCTGGTACCGGCTGACGCCGAGCGAATTCCGTGCCGCCCGCTGTGCCGGCGAGGAACCCACGTCCGAGCACGCGGCCCTAAACACAGAGCGGCTGCCGAGGCCGCGCCCCTCCGACTTGCAAGACAGGTGATCAATTGGCTTCCAGTCTGCTGGCACTGCTCGACGACATCGCATCCATCCTCGACGACGTATCGGTCATGACCAAGGTGGCCGCCAAGAAGACTTCCGGCGTGCTGGGCGACGACCTGGCGCTCAACGCCCAGCAGGTCGCCGGTGTGCGCGCCGACCGCGAGTTGCCGGTGGTCTGGGCGGTGTGCAAGGGCTCGCTGCGCAACAAGGCGATCCTGGTGCCGGCGGCGCTGCTGATCAGCGCGCTGGCGCCCTGGCTGATCACGCCGCTGTTGATGCTCGGTGGTGCCTTCCTCTGCTACGAGGGCTTCGAGAAGCTCGCGCACCGCTTCCTGCACCGCGGCCAGGACGAGCACGCCGGCAGCCGCGAAGCGCTGCTGGACCCGACGGTGGACATGGTCGCCTTCGAGAAGCGCAAGATCAGCGGTGCGGTGCGTACCGACTTCATTCTCTCGGCCGAGATCATCGCCATCACCCTGGGCACGGTGGCCGAAGCGACCTTCGCCACGCAGGTGGCGGTGCTGGTCGGCATCGCGCTGATCATGACCGTCGGCGTCTACGGGCTGGTGGCCGGCATCGTCAAGCTCGACGACCTCGGCCTGGCGCTGAGCAGGGCCGGCAGCGCGGCGCTGCAGGGCATCGGCCACGGCATCCTGGCGGTGGCGCCCTGGCTGATGAAGGGGCTGTCGGTGGTCGGTACCGCGGCGATGTTCATGGTCGGCGGCGGCATCCTCGCCCACGGCATCGGCGCCGTGCATCACCTGATCGAGAACAGCGCCGAGCAGAGCCTGGCCATCCCCTACGTCGGCAGCGTGCTCGGCGGCCTGCTGCCGACGCTGCTCAACGCGCTGTTCGGCGTGCTCGCCGGCGGCTTGGTGTTGGCACTGGTCGGTCTTGGCAAGCGCCTGTTCGGCAGCAGGCGCGAGACGCCTGCTCAGTGACGCCAGAAGGCCGGGGTGAGCAGCACCAGCACGGTGATGATTTCCAGGCGGCCGAGCAGCATGCCGGCCGACAGCAGCCACTTGGCGGCGTCCGGCAGGGTGGAGAAGTTGCCGGCCGGGCCGATGATGCTGCCCAGGCCCGGGCCGACATTGCACACCGCGGTGGCGGCGCCGGTCAGCGCGGTGAGCATGTCCAGGCCGAGCAGGGCCAGGGCCAGGGCCAGCGCGCCGATGGAAATGGTGAAGAAGAACGAGAAGGTCAGGATCGAGCGGACGATTTCCTCGTCCAGCGGGTGGCGGTTGTACTGCTGCTTGATCACCGCGCGCGGATGCACCAGCTGCTGCAGGTTGGCCCTTAGCAGCGAATAGGCGACCTGGAAGCGGAAGATCTTCAGGCCGCCGGAGGTCGAGCCCGAGCAGCCGCCGATGAAGGTCAGGTAGAAGAACACCAGCACGGCGAACTCGCCCCACAGGGTGTAGTCGCCCAGGGCGTAGCCGGTGGTGGTGACGACGGAGACCACGTTCAGCGAAACGATGCGCAGGGCATCGAGGTAGGCGTGCTCCGATTTGGCCCACAGCCACAGCGAGAAGCCCAGGCAGATCAGCACCAGCATGACCACGAAGCCTTGGACCTGCTGGTCCTTGAGCAGCGCATAGCGGTTGCCGCGCAACGTCGAGACCATGAGGATGAACGGCATGCCGCCGAGCGCCATGAACACCACCGCGACCCAGTGCGCCGAGGGGCTGAAGTTGGCCATCGAGTTGTCGGAGGTCGAGTAGCCGCCGGTGGCGATGGTGGTCATCGCGTGGTTGATCGCCTCGAAGGGCGTCATCCCGCTGAGCCAGTAGGCGATGCCGCAGGCCAGCGTCAGCCCCAGGTAGACGATGAGGATCGCCTTGGCCATCACGTGCGAGCGGGGCAGGGCCTTCTGCGACCAGTCCGACGACTCGGTCTGGAACAGCCGCATGCCACCGACGCGCAGCAGCGGCAGGATCGCCACCGCCATGCCGATGAAGCCGATGCCGCCCAGCCACTGCAGCATGGAGCGCCACATCAACACTCCCGGCGAGGCGTGATCCAGCCCGGTGAGCACCGTCGAGCCAGTGGTGGTGATGCCCGACATGGTCTCGAAGAAGGCGTCCGTGTAGCTGATGTGCTGCAGCAGCATCATCGGCAGCGCCGCGAAGCAGCACACCACCAGCCAGCTGACCGTGGTGAGGAAGTACATGTCGCGCGGGCGCAACTGGGTCATCGCCGGGCGGCCGGGAATCACCAGCGCCATGCCGCAGCCGAAGGTGATCAGGCTGGCCCAGAGGAAGGCGTTGAGTTCCTCGGTGCGGTCGAAGACCAGCAGGGTGCCCATCGGGACGCCCATGCTGGCGGCCAGGGTGATGAGGAAGATGCCGAGGATGAAACCGATGATGCGCAGGGTCGGCAGGGCCATTCGGGGGCTCGGCTCAGGTGAACGAGGCCGCACATTGTACCTGCGCCTTCGGGCCAGTAAACCGTCCATCGAATGCTTTGCCGGCGGCTTTTGCGCCGACGCCGCGGGCATCTTCCCAAGCGCCTGGCGATGAATAGAATAGCGCGCTCGGGCGCCGGCCCTTTCCGGTTCTTCCGTAGTAACCCCACATGTCCGCGAACAATCCCTGCCTCACGTGCGGCGCCTGCTGCGCGCACTTTCGTGTGTCCTTCTTCTGGGGCGAATGCGCCTCTTCCGGCGGCAGCGTGCCCGACGACCTGACGGTGCAGGTCAGCCCCTTCCACGTCGCCATGCGCGGCACCGAAAGCAAGCCGGCGCGCTGTGTCGGCCTGCTCGGCGAGGTCGGCTGCGGCGTACGCTGCACGGTCTACGAACAGCGCTCCTCGGCCTGCCGTGAGTTCGAGGCGGCCTGGAGCAACGGCGAGCCGAACGAGCGTTGCGATGCCGCGCGCGCCGCCCACGGGCTGCCACCGCTGGTGCCGCCGTTGCAGCCGCAGCTGTCGCCGGACCGGGTGGCCTGAGCCGGGCCGGCGGTTGTACGGCGCGGCAGATGCGCCTCTAATGGGCGGCCAACCTCTCGAGGAGTTGATGGATGGATGCGCTCGACCTGCTGCTCAACCGTGTATCGGTGCCCCGCCTCGGCGACCCGGCACCGGCTGCCGACCAGCTTGACCTGATGTTTCGTGCGGCGCTGCGTGCGCCGGACCATGGCCAGTTGCGCCCCTGGCGCTTCCTGACCATCGCGGGCGAGGCGCGCCAGGCGCTCGGCGAGCTGTTCGCCGATGCCGTGCGCCAGCGCGACCCGGCGGCGGCCGAGGCCCAGGCCAAGGCGCGCAACATGCCGCTGCGCGCGCCCCTGCTGGTGGCCATCATCGCGCGTCTGCAGGCGCACCCGAAGGTGCCGGAGAGCGAGCAGCTGCTGGCGGCGGGTTGCGCGGCCCACGGGCTGCTGCTGGCGGCCCAGGCGCTCGGCTTCGGCGGCATCTGGCGCAGCGGTGAGCTGGCCTTCGATCCGCACGTGGCCACCGGGCTCGGCCTCGCCGCCGACGAGCGCCTGCTCGGCTTCATTTATCTCGGCACGCCCGAGGGCCGCCTGCGCAGTGCGCCGCAGCTCGACCCGCTGGACTTCGTCTCGTCCTGGCCGCCGCGCCAGCAGTAGGGCTCAGGCGCCTTTCGCGGTGCCTTGCAGCGGCAGCTGCAGCGTCGCGACGAAGCCGCCCTGCGGGTGGTTGCCCAGGAGCAGCCTGCCGCCGTGGCGTTCCGCGGCGCGGCGGGCGATGGCCAGGCCCAGGCCGTGGCCGGCAGCGGTTTGGCCCGGGGCGCGGAAGAAGGGTTCGCTGAGCTGCGGCAGGTGGTCGGCCTCGACGCCCGGGCCATGGTCGCGTACGGCGAGTTCCAGCTGACCGTCGACCGTCGTGGCGCTGAGCTCGATGGGTTGGCCTTCGGGATTGAAGCGCAGGGCGTTGCGCAACAGATTGTCCAGCGCCCGCTCCAGCATGTCCGGCCAGCCGCGCAGGGCGATGTCGGCCTGCAGGTGGCTATTGATGCGCTGGTCCGGCGCGACCAGTCGCGCATTTTCCTTCAGTTGTTCGAAGATCCGCTCCAGCTCGACGGGCACGGCATCGCCCGGGTCGGCGTCCAGGCGCGCCAGTTCGAGAATCTCCTGGATCAGCGCCTCCAGGCGGTCGCACTCCAGGCGCAGGCGCGGCCAGATCGCCTCGCGCTCGCTGGGCGTCGCCCGTTCGGCCAGCGCCAGGGCGATGCGCAGGCGTGCCAGCGGCGAGCGCAGCTCGTGGGAGACGTCGCGCAACAGCTGGCGCTGGCTGTTGATCAAGCTCTGCAGGCGCGCACCCATGCGGTTGAAGTCGCGCGCCAGGGTGCCCAGTTCGTCGCGGCGGCGCGACAGCCGCGCCAGCGAGTTCTGCTGGTAGGTGGTCTGGCCGAGGTCGTGCACCGCGCTGCGCAACCGGCCCAGCGGGCGGGTGATCGACAGGGTCAGCAGCAGGCTGAAGCCGGCCAGCACCACCAGCGCGATGCCCAGCGCGCTGATCGGCCAGAGCAGGCTGCCGCGGTGCCACGCCTGCAATTCAGGCAGCGGGATACGGTAGATGAACAGGTAGGTGGCGCCGGTGGCCGGGCTGGTGTAGTCGTCGGTCAGGCGGCGCCAGGGCAGGCGCTGGTCATGCTGGTTCTGGCGGGCTTCGAAGATCGCCGCGCGCGCCGGGAAGGTGCCGCGGATCACCGGCTGGCCATTCTCGGCCAGCACCTGCACGTCGATGCGAAAACGCCGCCGGTGCTCCTCCAGGTAGAGCTGGGCGGCGGTCGGGCCGTGCATCTCGTAGACCGCGGTCCAGGTCGGCGCGAGGCGGTTGACGCCCGGATGGCGGCTGAGGATCCAGGCGTCCTGGTTGAGCGCGTGGCCGAGCAGCAGGGCCAGGCCGGCGACCAGCGCGATGGCCAGCCAGAAGGTCGCGAAGATTCGCCAGAACAGTGAGCGCACGGTGGTCCTCCACGGCAAAGCCCGCGGCCGGGCCGGTCGCACGGGCGACCGGTCGGCAGCGGGCGGTCAGGGTTGCGGCGGTCAGCTCTGCTTGTTCTGCTCGGCTTTCCACTTGAGGAATTCCTCGCGCTCGGCGCGCTTGTCTTCCATCTTCTTCTGCAGTTCCTCGAACTGCTTCTGCTGCTCGGGCTTGAGCAAGGCGTTGATCTGCTGGCGGGTCTTCTCCTGGCTGCTCGCCAGTTCGTCCTGCATGGCCTTGCGCTCGGCATCGGGCAGCTTGTCGAGGTAGCGCTGGGTGATGTCGTGGCGGCTCTTCATCTGCTCGCCCATCAGCTTGCGGATCTCGCTCTGCTGGTCGCGGCTGAGGTCGAGCGCCTGGAACATGTGCTGGCCGCGCTTGCCGTGGTGCTCGCCGGGGCCGGCATCGGGCATGGCGAAGGCGAGGGTGGGCAGGGCAGCGGCGAACAGTACGGCGGTGAGGGTCTTGCGCATGGTCTGGGTTCTCCTGGTTCCGTGACCGGTGCCTGGTGGTGCGGGTTCAGGCCCGCTTGCACCGGATGGAGCCCAGTCTAGGTAGCGCAAGGTCAGCTGCCGTCAGTGCTCGGTAAAGCCTGGGTAAAGCCTCAGGGGGCATACAGATAGCCGCGGCTGCGCAGCGCGACGATGCGCGGGCGGCCGTCGGCGTGCGGGCCGAGCTTGCGCCGCAGGTTGCTGACGTGCATGTCCAGGCTGCGGTCGTAGAGGGTGAGCTTGCGCCCCAGCGCATGCTGCGCCAGCGCCTGCTTGTCCAGCGGCTCGCCGGGCTGGGCGAGCAGCGCTTCGAGGATCCGGCCCTCGGACAGCGTCAGGCTGACCTCGTGGCCGTCGATGCTCGCCACGCCGCGTGCCGGGCTGTAGCAGAGATCGTCCAGCTCCAGTTGCGAGGGGGTCGCCGGTGGCTGGCTGCGGCGCAGCACGGCGCGCAGGCGGGCGGTCAGCTCGCGCGGGTCGCAGGGCTTGGCGAGGTAGTCGTCGGCGCCGAGTTCGAGGCCGAGGATCCGGTCCAGCGGCTCGCCGCGCCCGGACAGCATCAGCACCGGCAGGCCGGGATGGTCGCTGCGCAACTGCTTGAGCAGCTCGAGGCCGCTGCCGTCGGGCAGCATCACGTCGAGCACCACCGCCGCCGGTTGCAGCTCGGCCAGCGCCTGGCGGGCGCTCTGGCCGTCATGGCAGGCGTGGGTGACGAAGCCTTCCTGGGCGAGCCAGCTGCCAAGCAGCTCGCACAGCTCCTGGTCGTCGTCGATCAGCAATAGTTCGGTCATGGTGTTCCGATCAGTTGATCCATTCCCGCCGGCGGCGGTTGCGCGTGACCAGCAGGCCGAGAATGAAGCTGACCACGCCGACGCCCGCGCCGGTCACGAACCACTGCTGGCGCTCGTCGAGCAGCGGTGCCAGCTCGCCGACCTCCTGGCGGGCTTCCTCCAGCTGCAGTTTCAGCCGCTGGTTTTCCTGGCGCAGCCGTGTCAGCAGCGTGCGCGTGGCCTCGATATCGAAGTCGCTGGCGTGGGCTTGCTCCAGCGGCGCCGCCGGCTGGACGAGCGCGGCGCTGGTGCTGGCTTCGGCGGTATCAGGCGCCGGCTCGAGCGCCTGGGCATGGGTCAGCGAAGGCGCCAGCAGCAGGGCGAGCGAGGTGATCAGCGGGGCAGGACGCATCGGGACTCCTTTCCGGTCTCGGCGCCTCGACAGGAGGCACCGCTTGGTCCGCTATCGGCTCAGGGCAGCACTTTCTTGAAGGGTTTGACCAGCACGTCGCTGTAGACGCCGGCGGCCTTGTACGGATCGGCGTCGGCCCACTGGCGGGCGGCCTCCAGGGAGTCGAATTCGGCGACCACCAGGCTGCCGCTGAAGCCTGCTTCGCCCGGGTCGTTGCTGTCGACTGCCGGATGCGGGCCGGCCAGCACCAGGCGGCCTTCCTGCTTGAGCTGCTCGAGGCGGGCGAGGTGGGCCGGACGGGTAGCCAGGCGCTCGTTCAGCGAGCCGGGGGCGTCGGTGGCGATGATGGCGTAGAGCATGGAGGACTCCTGGGCAGCGGCGGCCGGCGGGCGTGCCGGCCGCGGGGATGAAGCCGGCGATAATAGCAAACCGGCTGTTGCAGAAAAGCGGGCCCGGCAAGGGCTGGCGGCTGCCGTCGCACCTCTGCCGGGGCCGTGGGTCAAAGGCTCAGCAGCGAAAGCCCGGACAGCCGTGGCGCCCGGCGTTACACTTCGGCGCCTTCGCACTCGTCGCAGGCGCTGCGGCGAGGTCACCAGGAGAGTTTCGATTTTGATGAGCGTGGATCTGCACTGCCACAGCACCGCTTCCGATGGCACGCTGGCGCCGGCCGAGGTGGTGGCCCGCGCCCACGCCCAGGGCGTGCGCCTGCTGGCGCTGACCGACCATGACACGCTCGACGGCCTGGAGCAGGCAGGCCAGGCCGCGGCGCGCCTGGGGGTCTCGCTGGTCAGCGGCATCGAGCTGTCCTGCCAGTGGAACGGGGCTACCATTCATGTACTGGGATACGCCTTCGAGCCCCAGGCGCCGGCGCTGCAGCACGCCATCGCGGCCCTCCATGACGGGCGCTGGCAGCGCGCACGACTGATTGCCCAGCGCCTGGAGGCCAAGGGCATGGCCGGCATGCTCGAGGGTGCCCGCGCGGTGCAGCAGGAACTCGGCGAGAGCGACAACGCCCCGGCCCGGCCGCATTTCGCCGAGGCGCTGGTGCGCGCCGGCCACGTGCGCGACCGCGCCGAGGCGTTCCGCAAATGGCTGGGTGCCGGCAAGCTGGGCGACGTCAAGCAACACTGGCCCTCGCTGGAGCAGACGATGTCGACGCTGCAGGATTCGGGCGCCTGGATCAGCCTGGCGCATCCCTGGCAGTACGAGTTCACCCGCAGCAAGCGCCGCCGGCTGGTCGCCGCGTTCGCCGAGGCGGGCGGTCATGCGCTGGAAGTTTCCAACGGCATGCAGCCGGCCGAGCAGGTCGGCGGGCTGTCGATCCTGGCCCGCGAGTTCGGCCTGATGGCCAGCGCCGGCAGCGACTTCCACGGGCCGGGGCAGTGGTCCGAGCTGGGCCTGTACCGGCCGTTGCCCGAGGACCTCGCGCCGCTGTGGCGGCATTTCGGAGATGACGGCCGGCTACCGGCCGCCGGCTGAACAGGGAGCAGCAGATGAGCCAGTTCTTCCAGATCCATCCGGACAACCCGCAGCCGCGGCTGATCAAGCAGGCGGTGGAAATCATCCGCGGCGGCGGTGTGGTGGTCTATCCCACCGATGCCAGCTACGCCCTGGGTTGCGCGATCGGCAACAAGGCGGGCATCGAGCGCATCCGCCGGATCCGCCAGCTCGACGACAAGCACAACTTCACCCTGGCCTGCCGCGACCTGTCGCAGCTCGGCGTGTTCGCCAAGGTCGACACCGCCGCGTTCCGCCTGCTCAAGGCCAACCTGCCAGGGCTCTACACCATCATCCTGCCGGCCACCCGCGAGGTGCCGCGCATGCTGCTGCATCCCAAGCGCCGCACCATCGGCCTGCGCGTGCCGAGCAAGCCCATCGCCCAGGCGCTGCTGGCCGAGCTGGGCGAGCCGCTGATGAGCGTCAGCCTGATCCTGCCCGGCGAAGAGCTGCCGATGAGCGATCCCTACGAGATGCGCGACGTGCTGGAGCACCAGGTGGACCTGATCATCGATGGCGGCTACGGCGGCGTCGAGGCATCGACCGTCATCAGCCTGGTCGATGATCAGCCGGAAGTCCTGCGCGCCGGCGCCGGCGATCCGGCCCCCTTCATGCTCTGAGTGACCGGCAGGCCATGCGACCCCCGACAAGGACAGCCTTTTGAGTTCGATCGATTTCCAGCGCCGCGTGGTGTCCGGCATGCGGCCGACCGGCCCGCTGCACCTGGGCCACTACCATGGCGTGCTGAAGGACTGGATCAGGCTGCAGCACGAGTACGACTGCTATTTCTGCATCGTCGACTGGCATGCGCTGACCACCCACTACGAACACAGCGGCGAGATCGGCCGCCACGCGCAGGAGATGGCCATCGACTGGCTGGCCGCCGGCGTCAGCCCGAGCTCGGCGACCCTGTTCGTGCAGTCGCACGTGCCCGAGCACGCCGAGTTGCATCTGCTGCTGTCAATGATCTGCCCGCTCGGCTGGCTGGAGCGCGTGCCGTCCTACCGCGAGCTGCAGCAGCGCCTGGCCGGGCGCGAGCTGGATACCTACGGCTTCCTCGGTTACCCGCTGCTGCAGGCGGCCGACATCCTGCTCTACCGCGCCGGGCAGGTGCCGGTCGGCGCCGACCAGTTGCCCCACGTCGAGTTCGCCCGCGACATCGCGCGGCGCTTCAACCACCTGTACGGCAAGGAGGAGGACTTCGAGCTCAAGGCCGAGGCGGCGATCCGCCGGCTGGGGCGCAAGACCTCCAAGCTCTACGCCAGCCTGCGCAAGAGCTACCAGGAGCAGGGCGACGTCGAGGCGCTGAACACCGCGCGGGCGATCCTCAAGGAACAGCAGACCATAACCATCGGCGACCGCGAGCGGCTGTACGGCTACCTCGAAGGCGGCGGCAAGCTGGTGCTGCCCGAGCCGGCCGCCATGCTTGGCGACATGCCGAAGTTCGCCGGCCTGGATGGGGCCAAGATGTCCAACTCGACCAGCAATGCGATCTTCCTGCGCGACACGCCGGCGCAGATCGACGAGAAAATCCGCCGCATGCCCACCGACCCGGCGCGCGTGCACCGCGAGGATGCGGGCGAGCCGACGCGCTGCCCGGTGTGGCCGATGCACCTGACCCACTCCAGCGCCGAGGTCTGCCAGTGGGCCGAGCAGGGCTGTCGCAGCGCGTCCATCGGCTGCCTGGAGTGCAAGGCGCCGCTGATCGAGGCGATCACCACCGACCTCGCGCCGCTGCGCGAACGCGCGCTGGACTACGAGCAGAGCCCCGATGTGGTGCGCAGCATCCTTGCCGAAGGCGCCGAGCGCGCCCGCGACGAGGCGCGCGACACCCTGGCCGAAGTGCGCCAGGCGATGGGCATGAATCACCGCTGAGCCGCCGGCTCGGCTCTTTTGCGGAGCCTTCGATGCAGCACACACCGGCCGACGCCGAACTCCCCGCATCCGCGCCGTCCGGCCCGGAGCAGCTGCGCCTGGCGCTGGTCTACGGCGAGGCGGTCACCGAGCTGCCGCAGGACCTGTACATCCCGCCGGATGCGCTGGAGGTGTTCCTCGAGGCGTTCGAGGGGCCGCTGGACCTGCTGCTCTACCTGATCCGCAAGCAGAACATCGACATCCTCGACATCCCGGTGGCCGAGATCACCCGCCAGTACATGGGCTACGTCGAGCTGATGAAGTCGGTGCGCCTGGAACTGGCCGCCGAGTACCTGGTGATGGCGGCCATGCTCGCCGAAATCAAGTCGCGCATGCTGCTGCCGCGTTCCAGCGAGGCGCTGGAGGAAGAGGACGACCCGCGTGCCGAGCTGATCCGCCGGTTGCAGGAATACGAGCGCTTCAAGGCCGCGGCCGAGGGGCTGGACGAGCTGCCGCGCGTCGGCCGCGAACTGCATGTGCCGCGCCTGGATGCGCCCGAGGCGCGGGCGCGCAAGCTGTTGCCGCAGGTCAGCCTGGAAGAGCTGCTGCTGTCGATGGCCGAGGTGCTGCGCCGCGCCGACATGTTCGAAAGCCACCAGGTCACACGCGAGGCGCTGTCGACCCGCGAGCGCATGAGCCAGGTGCTCGAGCGCCTCAAGGGTGGCGGCTTCGTGCCCTTCGTCGAGCTGTTCGCCGTGGAGGAAGGCCGCCTCGGCGTGGTCGTCACCTTCATGGCGGTGCTCGAGCTCATCAAGGAATCGCTGGTCGAGCTGGTGCAGAATGAGCCCTTCGCGCCGATCCATGTGCGCAGCCGCAGCGATTGATTTCCCGAGGTAACCCCGTGCTCGATCTTTCCGACCCCAAGGCACTCGCTTCCCTGCTCGAGGCCTTCCTGCTGGCCGCCGGCAAGCCCCTGTCGCTGGAGCGCCTGGGCGAGCTCTTCGAGGAGGCCGAACGGCCGTCGACGGCGCAACTGAAGAAGGCGCTGGAGGTGCTGGACAAGTCCTGCCGGGGGCGCGCCTTCGAGCTCAAGGCGGTGGCCAGCGGCTATCGCCTGCAGGTGCGCGAGCATTTCGCGCCCTGGGTCGGCCGTCTCTGGGAGGAGCGTCCGCAGCGCTATTCGCGCGCGCTGCTCGAGACCCTGGCGCTGATCGCCTATCGCCAGCCGATCACCCGCGGCGAGATCGAGGACATCCGTGGCGTGGCGGTCAACAGCCAGATCGTCAAGACCTTGCTCGAGCGCGAGTGGATCCGCGTGGTCGGCCACCGCGACGTGCCCGGCCGCCCGGCGATGTTCGCCACCACCCGGCTGTTCCTCGACCACTTCAACCTGGCCAGTCTCGACGAGCTGCCGCCGCTCGCCGTGCTGCGCGAGATGGAGCCCGAGCCGCAGTCGGCACTCGATGACGAGGCGCCGGTGCCGGCCGGGTTGCAGGCGCGGGCCGACCTGGCCTTGGAGGAGGGCGACGCGGCGCCGGCCGGGCCGCGCGAGGAGACCAGCTTCCGCAGCCTGCTGGCCGACCTCGATTCCATGGAACAGGGCTTGAAGACCGACTTCGACGACCTGCCGACCGCCGAGCCGCAGGCCGACGACGAGGACATCGCCGAGGAGGCGTCCGGGGCGCCGGACGCACGCCGGTGAAGGACCCCTGCATCGGCGTCTGCGCCTTCGACGACGAGGTCTGCCGCGGCTGCGGGCGCACGCGCCAGGAAATCCGTGCCTGGAAGAAGCTCGACAAACCCGGGCGGCGCGTCGTCCTGGCCGAGGCCGAGCTGCGCCTGCTCGCCCTGCAGGCCACCGGTCGGCGCAAGAAGAAGCGCTAGGCGCGTTGCCCGGGGCCTGGCGCCTCGCCGGCGGCTCAGTCCGCGGCCTGGCGTCCCCGCAGGTAGCTGGCATAGTCGGGAATCCGGTACTCATGCGCCTGCTTCAGCAACGCGCTGCTGAGCAGGTAGTCGGCCGTGCTCTCGTTGCTGGCCACCGGAATGTTCCATACCGCGGCGACCCGCAGCAGGGCCTTGACGTCCGGGTCGTGGGGCTGCGGCTCGAACGGGTCCCAGAAAAACACCAGGAGGTCCACCCGCCGCTCGGCGATGCGCGCGCCGATCTGCTGGTCGCCGCCGAGCGGGCCGCTGATCAGGCTCTCCACCGGCAGGCCGAGTCGCTCGCGCAGGAGCATGCCGGTGGTACCGGTGGCGACCAGTTCGTGGCGCGCCAGGCGCTCGCGCTGGCGCCCGGCCCAGTCCAGCAGGAAACCCTTGCAATGGTCGTGGGCGACCAGGGCGATGCGCTTGCGCGCCGGCAGGCTGGCGCTGGTGAAGGCGATGCGGCTCATGTGCAGGTCCCGGTGATGGCGCTTACCCTGGCGCCTGGCAGAGCGCCAGGCAACTGTCGAGCATGCGATTGGAGAAGCCCCACTCGTTGTCGTACCAGGCCATCACCTTGAGCAGCTTGCCGCTGACCTTGGTGTGGCTGGCGTCGAAGATCGACGACAGCGGGTTGTGGTTGAAGTCGCAGGACACCAGCGGCAGGCTGTTGTAGCCGAGCACCGTGGAGTGTTCGCTGGCGGCCTTGAGCAGCGCGTTGACTTCCGCGGCGCTGGTTTCGCGGCGCAGCTCCACCGTCAGGTCGACCAGCGAGACGTTGATCACCGGCACCCGCACGGCCATGCCGGTCAGCTTGCCGGCCAGCTCCGGCAGCACCAGGCCGACGGCTTCGGCGGCGCCGGTCTTGGTCGGGATCATCGACTGGGTAGCCGAGCGCGCGCGGTACGGGTCGCTGTGATAGACGTCGGACAGGTTCTGGTCGTTGGTGTAGGCATGGATGGTGGTCATCAGGCCATGCTCGATGCCCAGCTCGCGGTGCAGCACCTGGGCCACCGGCGCCAGGCAGTTGGTGGTACAGGAGGCGTTGGAGACGATCTGGTGGTGCTGGCGCAGCCCGTCGTGGTTGACCCCGTAGACCACCGTGTAGTCGGCACCCTTGGCCGGCGCGGAGATGATCACTTTGCCGGCGCCGGCGGTCAGATGGGCGCTCGCCTTGTCGCGTTCGGTGAACAGGCCGGTGCATTCGAACACCACGTCCACGCCGAGGCGGCGCCAGGGCAGTTCGGCCGGGTTGCGGATGGCGCTGACGGCGATGCGGTCGCCGTTGACGATCAGGTGTTCCTCGTCGGTTTCGACGACACCGTCGAAGGCGCCGTGCACACTGTCATAGCGCAGGAGGTGGGCGTTGAGGGCGGTATCGCCCAGGTCGTTGATGGCCACCACCTGCAGTTGCTGTCGGTATGCGCCGCTGTAGAGGGCGCGCAGAACGTTACGGCCGATACGGCCGAAGCCGTTGATGGCAATGCGTAGGGTCATGGGTCACGGTCCCGAGTTATTTGTTGTTGGAATTACAAGATTATTCCCGTGAGCCTAGAAATCAAGCCTTTTGGATGGCAGAATTTTTGTCGTAAAAACATAAATACATCGAAGCCAGGAGTCGTGACATGCATCCCCGTGTGCTTGAGGTAACCCAGCGGCTGATCGAGCGCAGCCGACCCACCCGCGAGCGCTATCTGGCGTTGATCGACGCCGCGGCCAGCGAGGGCCCGCAGCGCGGTCGGCTGCAGTGCGCCAACTTCGCCCACGGCGTGGCCGGCTGTACCTCGACCACCGACAAGCAGCGCCTGCGGCTGATGGACGAAGCCAACGTGGCCATCGTCTCGGCCTATAACGACATGCTCTCGGCGCACCAGCCCTACGAGCACTTCCCCGAGCTCATCAAGCAGGCGCTGCGCGAGATCGGCTCGGTGGGCCAGTTCGCCGGCGGCGTGCCGGCCATGTGCGACGGCGTTACCCAGGGCGAGGCGGGGATGGAGCTGAGCCTGGCCAGCCGCGAGGTGATCGCCCTGTCCACCGCGATCGCGCTGTCGCACAACATGTTCGACGCCGCGCTGTACCTCGGCATCTGCGACAAGATCGTCCCCGGCCTGCTGCTCGGCGCGCTGCGCTTCGGCCACCTGCCGGGCGTGTTCGTGCCGGGCGGGCCGATGCCCTCGGGCATCTCCAACAAGGAAAAGGCCGAGGTGCGCCAGCTGTTCGCCGAGGGCAAGGCGACCCGCGAGCAACTGCTCGAATCGGAGATGAAGTCCTACCACAGCCCCGGCACCTGCACCTTCTACGGCACCGCCAACACCAACCAGATGATGGTGGAGATCATGGGCCTGCAGCTGCCCGGCTCCTCCTTCGTCAATCCCTACACCCCGCTGCGCGACGAGCTGACCCGCGAAGCCGCCCGCCGGGCCGCGCGCATGAGCCGGCAGGGCGGCGAGTTCATGCCGCTGGGGCGGATCATCGACGAGAAGGCGATCATCAACTCGGTGGTCGCGCTGAACGCCACCGGCGGCTCGACCAATCACACGCTGCACATTCCGGCGATCGCCCAGGCGGCCGGCATCCAGCTGACCTGGCAGGACATGGCCGAGCTGTCCGAAGTGGTGCCGCTGCTGGCCAGGGTCTATCCCAACGGCAAGGACGACGTGAACCACTTCCATGCCGCCGGCGGCGTCGGCTTCCTGGTGCGCACGCTGCTCGAGGCCGGGCTGCTGCACGAGGACGTCAACACCGTGGCCGGGCACGGCCTGCAGCGCTACACCCGCGAGCCATTCCTCGAGGATGGCCGGCTGGCCTGGCGCGACGGCAGCGCGCAGAGCCTGGACGAAAGCATCCTGCGGCCGGTCTCCAGGCCGTTCTCGGCCGAAGGCGGCCTGCGGGTGATGCAAGGCAACCTCGGCCGCGGGGTGACCAAGGTCTCGGCGGTGGCGCCCGAGCACCAGGTGGTCGAGGCGCCGGCGCGGGTCTTCCATGACCAGGCCGAGCTGGCCGCGGCCTTCAAGGCCGGCGAGCTGGAGCGCGACTTCATTGCCGTGGTGCGCTTCCAGGGGCCGAAGGCCAACGGCATGCCGGAACTGCACAAGCTCACGCCCTTCCTCGGCGTGCTGCAGGACCGCGGCTTCAAGGTCGCGCTGGTCACCGACGGGCGCATGTCCGGCGCCTCCGGCAAGGTACCGGCGGCGATCCACGTGTGCCCGGAGGCGATCGATGGCGGCCCGCTGGCCAGGGTGCGCGATGGCGACCTGATCCGCGTCGATGGCATCGAGGGGCGGCTGGAGGTGCTGGTCGATCCGACCGACTGGGCGGCGCGCGAAGCCGTGGCGGCGCCGGAAGACAAGGGCGTCGGTTGCGGCCGCGAGCTGTTTGCCTTCATGCGCGCCGCGTTCAGTTCGGCGGAGCAGGGCGCCAGCGCCTTCACCTCCAGCCTGGAGGGTCTCAAGTGAAGCTCGGGCTGGTTGGCGATATCGGCGGTACCAACGCGCGCTTCGCGCTGTGGCGCAACGAGCGGCTGGAGGCGGTGCGGGTGCTGGCGGTGGCGGACTTTCCCACCCCCGAGCAGGCGATCCGCAGCTACCTGGAGACGATCGGGCAGGATGTGGCGGAGGTCGAGGCGGTCTGCCTGGCCTGCGCCGGGCCGGTGCAGGGCGACGAGTTCCGCTTTACCAACAATCACTGGCGGCTGTCGCGTGCCGAATTCTGCCGTCGACTGGGGCTCTGCGAGCTGCTGCTGATCAACGATTTCTCGGCCATGGCGCTGGGCATGACCCGGCTCCGGCCGGACGAGCTGATGGAGATCTGCCCGGGCAGCGCCGACCCCGAGCGCCCGCGCCTGGTGATCGGGCCGGGCACCGGGCTCGGCGTCGGTACCCTGCTGCCGCTCGGCGATGGCCGCTGGCGAGCCTTGCCGGGCGAAGGCGGGCATGTCGACCTGCCGATCGGCAACCTGCGCGAGATGGCCTTGTGGCAGGTGCTGTACCAGCGCCTCGGCCACGTGCGCGCCGAGGATGTGCTCAGCGGCAACGGCCTGCTGCAGTTGTATCGCGCCAGCTGCAGCGTCGCCGGCGAGGAGCCGGTGCTGGCCTCGCCGGCGCAGATCACCGCCGCCGCGCTGGCCGGCGACGCCCGGGCCGCCGCGGTGCTCGAGCAGTTCTGCGTGTGGCTCGGTCGGGTCGCCGGCGATGACGTGCTGACCCTTGGCGCGCGGGGCGGCGTGTATATAGTGGGTGGCGTGGTGCCGCGCTTCGCCGAGCTGTTCAAGGCCAGCGGCTTCGCCCGCGCCCTGGCCGACAAGGGCTGCATGAGCGGCTACTTCGACGGCATCCCGGTGTGGCTGGTGACCGCCGAGTACCCCGGGCTGGAGGGCGCCGGCGTGGCACTGCAGCAGTCGCTCTAGGGGCCGGGGCGGTTGAGGTGCAAGGAAGGGATGCGCGGTGTGTGCCCGGTCCGTCGTATGAGTCAGAACAACAAGGAAGGCCGTCGTGAGCCCATCCGCTAGAACCATCCTCTTGGTCGACGACGACCAGGAGATCCGCGAGCTGCTGCAGGCCTACCTGAGCCGTGCCGGCTTCCAGGTGCGCACGGTCGGCGATGGCGCCGGCTTTCGCCAGGCCCTGCAGGACGAAGCCGCTGACTTGGTGATCCTCGATGTCATGCTGCCCGACGAGGACGGCTTCAGCCTCTGCCGCTGGGTGCGCGAGCACCAGCGCCTGGCGCAGATGCCGGTGATCATGCTCACCGCCAGTTCCGACGAGGCCGACCGGGTGATCGGCCTGGAGCTGGGCGCCGACGACTACCTGGGCAAGCCGTTCAGCCCGCGCGAACTGCTGGCGCGGATCAAGGCGCTGCTGCGTCGCGCCCAGTTCGCCCAGGAGCGCCCCTCCGGCGACGTGCTGGCGTTCGACGAGTGGCGGCTGGACCTGGTCAGCCACCGGCTGTTCCATGCCGATGGCGAGGAGGTATTCCTCTCCGGTGCCGACTTCGCCCTGCTCAAGCTGTTCCTCGACCACCCCATGCAGATCCTCGACCGCGACACCATCGGCAACGCCACCCGCGGCCGCGAGGTGATGCCGCTCGAGCGCATCGTCGACATGGCGGTCAGCCGCCTGCGCCAGCGCCTGCGCGACACCGGCAAGGCGCCGCGGCTGATCCGTACCGTGCGCGGCGCCGGTTACCTGCTGGCCGCCCAGGTGGTGCCCTGCGCCGAGGCCGGCCGCCCATGATCGAGGACGAGGAGCCAGCCGCGCGCGAGGCCAGGCGCTGGCGCCTGCCGGTGCCGCGCTCGCTGCTCGGGCGCATGCTGCTGCTGACCCTGCTGGCGGTGCTGCTGGCGCAGACGCTGTCCAGCCTGATCTGGGTCTCGCAGCTGCGTGCCAGCCAGATGGAGGGCTTGCTGACCAGCGCCCGCAGCCTGGCGCAGTCGATGGGCGCCAGCGTCAGCTACTTCCAGTCGCTGCCGGTCGGCTACCGGCCGCTGGTGCTCGACCAGTTGCGCAGCATGGGCGGCACGCGCTTCTTCGTCTCGCTCAACGACCGCCCGCTGGGCATGCAGGTCCTGCCGGAAACGCCGCGCAAGCGCGCGGTGCTGGAAACGGTGGAAGGCGCCTTGCGCCAGCGGCTGGGCAAGCAGGCGGATCTCTCGGTGCAATTCGTCAGCCCCGATGACCTGCGCATCTTCAACAGTGGCATCAGCCTGGACGAGCTGCCGCGCTCCTGGGCCCATTACGCGCTGAGCCTGGAGCCGCTGAACCCGCCGGTGCTGGTCACGCAGATCCAGATCGCACCGAACGAATGGCTGTACCTGGCCTCGCTGATGCCGGCGCCCTACGTCAGCCTCGAGCAGGAAGGGCTGCCGGCGCAGCAGATCGGCTTCATCGTGCTGACCAGCGCCTTCCTGCTGCTGTTCATCGGCCTCCTGGTGCACTGGCAGAGCCGGCCGCTCAAGCGCCTGGCGCGGGCAGCACGGGAAATGTCGCTGGGCAGCGAGGTGGAACCGCTGCCCGCGCATGGCGGCAGCGAGGTGGTGGAAGTGAGCCGGGCGTTCAACAGCATGCGCGAGCGCATCGGCCGCTACCTGAACGAGCGCAGCCAGCTGTTCAGCGCGATTTCCCACGACCTGCGCACGCCGATCACGCGCCTGCGCCTGCGCGTGGAGCTGCTCGAGGACGAAGCCCTGCAGGCCAAGTTCGGCCGCGACCTCGACGAGCTGGAGCTGCTGGTCAAGGGCGCGCTGCAGTGCGTCAAGGACACCGACATCCACGAGAACATCGAGCCGGTCGACCTCAACCTGCTGCTCGATACCGTCACCGAGCCCTATCTGGCGCCGGCCGGCAACGGCCGGGTGACGCTGCAGGGCAGGGCGCTGGCGCCCTATCCGGGCAAGCCGCTGGCGCTCAAGCGCTGCATCGGCAACCTGCTGGACAACGCGCTGAAGTACGGCGAAAAGGCCCACCTGCACATCGAGGACGATGACCGTGCGTTCGTCCTGCACGTCGACGACGAAGGGCCGGGCGTGCCCGAGCAGCGTCTGGAGAAGATCTTCGAGCCGCACTTCCGCCTGGCCGGCAACCAGCAGGGCTACGGCCTGGGCCTGGGCATCGCGCGCAACATCGCCCACGCCCACGGTGGCGAGGTCACCCTGCAGAACCTGCGTGAGGGTGGGCTGCGGGTCACCCTGGCGTTGCCGCGTTGAACCCTCAAGGCACGCGAATGTAACGAGCCTGTGACCAACTCCCCTCCCTTCGTTACCCGGGCGCGCAGCGGCCGTGCATAGAATCCAGGCAACGCAAGCCCCGACTTGCCTCGATAAAAACAAGAAAGGAACACACCCATGAAAGCGTTCACGCATCTTGCCGCGGCTGTTTCCCTTGCTTCCCTGCTCCCGTTCGCCGCCCAGGCCGGCGAAGTCGAAGTGCTCCACTGGTGGACCTCCGGTGGCGAGAAGCGCGCGGCCGATACCCTCAAGCAACTGGTCGAGGAACAGGGGCACACCTGGAAGGACTTCGCCGTCGCCGGCGGCGGTGGCGAGGCGGCCATGACCGTACTGAAGACCCGCGCGGTATCCGGCAACCCGCCCGCTGCCGCGCAGATCAAGGGCCCGGACATCCAGGAGTGGGGCGAGCTGGGCCTGCTCACCGAGCTCGACGAGGTGGCCGCCGAAGGCAACTGGGACCAGATCCTGCCCGAGCAGGTCGCCCGCATCATGAAATATGACGATGCCTACGTCGCCGTGCCGGTCAACGTGCACCGGGTCAACTGGCTGTGGATCAACCCCGAGGTGTTCGCCAAGGCCGATGCCACGCCGCCGGCCACCCTCGACGAGTTCTTCGCCGCTGCCGACAAGCTCAAGGCCGCCGGCTTCGTGCCCATCGCCCACGGCGGCCAGCCCTGGCAGGACGGCACCGTGTTCGAGGACATCGTCATCAGCGTCCTCGGCCCGCAGGACTATCGCAAGGCCTTCGTCGACCTCGACCGCGACGTCCTCACCGGCGACAAGATGGTCCAGGCCTTCGCCACCCTGAAGAAGCTGCGCGACTACATCGACGCCGATGCCGCCGGTCGCGACTGGAACACCGCCACGGTGATGCTGATCAACGGCAAGGCCGGCATGCAGATCATGGGCGACTGGGCCAAGAGCGAGTGGTCGGCCGCCAACAAGGTCGCCGGCAAGGACTACCAGTGCCTGCCGTTCCCCGGCACCCAGGGCAGCTTCGCCTTCAACGTCGATTCCCTGGCCATGTTCAAGCTGACCGACGACGACGACCGCAAGGCCCAGGACGACCTCGCCCGCACCGTGCTCGGCTCGAAGTTCCAGCAGTTCTTCAACCAGAACAAGGGCTCGATCCCGGTGCGCCTGGACGAGGACATGAGCAGCTTCGACAGCTGCGCCCAGCAGTCCATGGCCGACTTCAAGGCGGCTGCCAAGGGGCCGGGCCTGCAGCCCAGCCTGGCCCACGGCATGGCTGCCTCCAGCTACGTGCAGGGCGCAGTGTTCGATGTCGTGACCAACTTCTTCAACGACCCGGCGGCCGATCCGAACAAGGCCGTGCAGCAGCTGGCCGCGGCGATCCAGGCCGTGCAGTGACGCAGCGGGCTGCCTAGGCGGCCCCGCAACTCTCCCCCTGGTTTTTCAAGGTGCCGGCCAGGCGCCACGGCTGCCTGCACCCGCAAGAAACCCGTGCGGGACGACTTCCACCGACTACGGAGCTGTTTCCCATGAGCTCAACCGCTGTCTTCGCCAAGGCCTCGCCGCTGGATGCGTTGCAAAACTGGCTGCCCCGGCTGGTGCTGGCACCGAGCATGCTGATCGTGCTGGTCGGCTTCTACGGCTACATCTTCTGGACCTTCCTGCTGTCGTTCACCAACTCGCGCTTCATGCCCAGCTACAAGTGGGTGGGCCTGCAGCAGTACCTGCGCCTGTGGGACAACGACCGCTGGTGGGTGGCGAGCAAGAACCTGCTGCTGTTCGGCGGCCTGTTCATCGGCATCAGCCTGGTGATCGGCGTGCTGCTGGCCGTGCTGCTCGACCAGCGCGTGCGCCGCGAGGGCTTCATCCGCACCGTCTACCTGTACCCCATGGCGCTGTCGATGATCGTCACCGGCACCGCCTGGAAGTGGCTGCTCAACCCCGGCCTGGGCCTGGACAAGCTGCTGCGTGACTGGGGCTGGGAGGGTTTCCGCTTCGACTGGCTGGTGGACCCGGAGCGGGTCGTCTACTGCCTGGTGATCGCTGCGGTGTGGCAGTCCTCGGGCTTCGTCATGGCGCTGTTCCTTGCCGGCCTGCGTGGCGTCGACCCGTCGATCATCCGTTCCGCCCAGGTCGACGGCGCCAGCCTGCCGAGCATCTACCTGCGCATCGTCCTGCCGAGCCTGCGCCCGGTGTTCTTCAGCGCGCTGATGATCCTCGCCCACATCGCCATCAAGAGCTTCGACCTGGTCGCGGCGATGACCGCCGGCGGCCCCGGCTACGCCTCCGACCTGCCGGCGATGTTCATGTACGCCCACACCTTTACCCGCGGCCAGATGGGCTTGGGGGCGGCGAGCGCGATGCTCATGCTTGGCGCCGTGCTGGCCATCATCGTGCCCTACCTGTATTCGGAACTGAGGAACAAGCGCCATGACTAGTGTCGTCGGGCACAAGCCCCTGAGCCTCGGCCGCGTGGCGATCCACGCCACCCTGCTGCTGGCCTGCGCGGTCTATCTCGTCCCCCTGCTGGTGATGCTGCTGACCAGCTTCAAGACGCCGGACGACATCCGCGCCGGCAACCTGCTGTCGCTGCCGGAGGTGTTCAGCCTGATCGGCTGGATCAAGGCCTGGGACAGCGTCGGCGGCTACTTCTGGAACTCGGTGAAGATCACCGTGCCGGCGGTGCTGATCTCCACGCTGCTCGGCGCGCTGAACGGCTACGTGCTGTCGATGTGGCGCTTCCGCGGCTCGCAGCTGTTCTTCGGCCTCTTGCTGTTCGGCTGCTTCCTGCCGTTCCAGGTGATCCTGCTGCCGGCCTCGTTCACCCTCGGCAAGCTCGGCCTGGCCGACACCACGGCGGGGCTGGTGCTGGTCCACGTGGTCTACGGCCTGGCCTTCACCACGCTGTTCTTCCGCAACTTCTACGTGAGCATCCCGGATGCCCTGGTGCGTGCCGCGCGGCTCGATGGCGCCGGCTTCTTCACCATCTTCGGGCGCATCCTGCTGCCGATGTCGGTGCCGACCATCATGGTCTGCCTGATCTGGCAGTTCACCCAGATCTGGAACGACTTTCTGTTCGGCGTGGTGTTCGCCAGCGGCGACTCGCAGCCGATCACCGTGGCGCTGAACAACCTGGTGAACACCAGCACCGGGGCCAAGCAATACAACGTCGACATGGCCGCCGCGATGATCGCCGGCCTCCCCACGCTGGTCGTCTATGTGCTGGCCGGCAAGTACTTCCTGCGCGGCCTGACGGCCGGCGCCGTCAAAGGCTGAGGTGATTCACGATGGCATCCCTGCAACTGTGCAACGTCCACAAGCGTTACGGCGCCGGCCAACCCGACACCCTGAAGAACATCGAGCTGAAGATCGACTCCGGCGAGTTCCTGATCCTGGTCGGCCCGTCCGGCTGCGGCAAATCCACGCTGATGAACTCCATCGCCGGCTTGGAGGACATCACCGGCGGGCAGATCCTGGTTGACGGCCAGGACGTCAGCGGCATGAGCCCGAAGGATCGCGACATCGCCATGGTGTTCCAGTCCTACGCGCTGTACCCGACCATGAACGTGCGCGACAACATCGCCTTCGGCCTGAAGATGCGCAAGGTGGCGCAGGAGAAGATCGACGAGGAGGTGGCGCGGGTCGCCAAGCTCTTGCAGATCGAACACCTGCTGATGCGCAAGCCGTCGCAGCTGTCCGGCGGCCAGCAGCAGCGCGTGGCCATGGGCCGGGCGCTGGCGCGGCGACCGAAGATCTACCTGTTCGACGAGCCGCTGTCGAACCTCGATGCCAAGCTGCGCGTGGAGATGCGCACCGAAATCAAGCTGATGCACCAGCGGCTGAAGACCACCACCGTGTATGTCACCCACGATCAGATCGAGGCGATGACGCTCGGCGACAAAGTCGCGGTGATGAAGGATGGCATCGTCCAGCAGTTCGGCACGCCGCACGAGATCTACAACGACCCGGCCAACCAGTTCGTGGCGAGCTTCATCGGCTCGCCGCCGATGAACTTCGTCCCGCTGCGCACCCGGCTGCACGACGGCCAGTGCTTCGGCCTGCTCGAGTCGGCGACCGGGGTGGCGGGGCAGGCGCGCTGCGAACTGGCGCTGGGCGAGGCCGCCGAGCTGGAAGGGCGCGAGCTGCTGCTTGGCGTGCGTCCCGAGCAGATCCAGCTGGCCGGCGCCGACTCGACGCTGCCGAGCCTGACTGCCGAGGTCGAGGTGGTCGAGCCGACCGGCCCGGACACCCTGGTGTTCGTCTCGCTCAACGACACCAAGGTCTGCTGCCGCGTCGCACCGGACGCCGCGCCGCAGGCCGGGGCGCGCCTCCAGCTCCAGTTCGATCCCGCTCGGGTGCTGCTGTTCGACGCCGCCAGCGGCGAGCGCCTGCGGCCGGGAAAGCGCCAGGCCACTGAGCGCAAGGTGGCCCAGCTGAAGCGCGGCTGAGCGCCGCCGCGGCCTCCGCGAACAGCGCCGTGCGCATGGCGCGCCCCGCGCACAGGGCCAGCCGACCGTAGGCTGCGCCGCGCAACCAATCGCCACACCGCCTGCCGAGTGCCCCGCGTGCTCGGCCTGGCCGCGCCATGCGTACCCACTGTTCGGTGAGGTGCGCATACGCACAAGGGCAACGCAAGGAACCCGTCGCCGCGGCGGTAATCCGCGGCATCCGCAAATAAGAATAATCAGGAGCAAGCATGAAGATCAGTACCAACCCAGTGCTGTCCCGTGGTTTCCTCGCCGCGTGCGGCGCACCCAGCCTGCTGGTGATGGCGCTCGCCGCGCCGCAGGCGCAGGCCCTGGAGTTCAGCGGCTATCTGCGCAGCGGCGTCGGCGGCTCGAGCGAAGGCGGGACGCAGTCCTGCTTCCAGTTGCCCGGCGCGCAGAGCAAGTACCGCCTCGGCAACGAGTGCGAGCAGTACATCGAGCTGGACCTGCGCCAGGACCTGTTCACCCTGGACGACGGCTCGGTCCTCAGCGTCGAGGGCATGGCCCAGCTGTACAACCAGTACGGCCATACGCCCAAGTTCACCGGCGACCATGGCTTCGCGCGGATGAACCAGATGTATGCCGAGTGGAGCAAGGTGCCGGCGCTCAATGGCGGCTCCCTGTGGGCCGGGCGGCGTTTCTACAAGCGCAACGACATCCATATCTCCGACTTCTACTACTGGAACCAGAGCGCTACCGGTGCCGGCATCGAGGACTACGAGCTGGGCGGGTTGAAGTACAGCTACGCCTTCTCGCGCAAGGACAACCTGTTCCAGGAGGACTACGTCAACCGGCATGACTTCAACGTCGGCGGCTTCGACACCAACCCCGGCGGTGAGCTGGAGTTCGGCGTCAGCTACATCGACAAGCCCGACCGCACCGGTGCCCACAGCGGCTGGGCGGTGACCGCGCAGCACAAGCAGGCCGGTTTCCTCGGCGGCGGCAACACCTTCGCCGTGCAGTACGGGCGTGGGCCGGGTACCGGGCTGGGCTATACCGGCGACGTGACCCTGGATGACAGCGCCAAAAGCTGGCGGGTGGTGGAGTTCTTCGATTGGCAGGTCACGCCGCGCTTCGGCGGGCAGTTCCAGGTGGTCTACCAGAAGGACACCCGCGCCGATGGCGCCGACCAGGACTGGCTGTCCATCGGTGTGCGGCCGGCCTATGCGCTCAGCGAGCAGTTCAAGCTGGTCACCGAGCTTGGCCACGACCAGGTGGACGCCAGCGATGGCACCCGCAAGCTGACCAAGTTCACCGTCGCGCCAACCTGGTCGCCTTCGGGTCCGGGCTTCTGGGCGCGTCCCGAGGTCCGCCTGTACTACACCTATGCGAGTTGGAACAAGGCGGCGCAGGTCGCGGCGAGCCAGCTCGATCCGGGGGCGGCGCTGTCCGACACCGGTGCCTTCGGCAGTGCGCGGCATGGCTCCAACTTCGGCGTGCAGGTCGAGTACTGGTGGAAGTGATGGGTGCCGGGCCCGCCGCCGCTAGGCGGGCGGGCGCGGCCTCAGTGGCCTTCCTCGCCCGGGTAGCGGGTCGGCACCAGGCTCTCCTTGACCTTGCGCAGGTGCGGTTGGAAGTCCACGCCGCGGCGCAGGGTCACCCCGGTGGCCAGCACGTCGAGCACGGTCAGCTGGACGATCCGCGAGGTCATCGGCATGTAGATGTCGGTGTCCTCCGGCAACGGGATGTCCAGGCTCAGGGTGCAGACCCGGGCCAGCGGCGAGCCGGCGGCGGTCAGGCCGAGCACCGAGGCGCCGTTCTCCCGCGCCAGCCGGGCGACGTCCACCAGTTCGCGGGTGCGCCCGGTGTAGGAAATGATCACGAACAGGTCGCCGGTATGCGCCACCGAGGCGAGCATGCGCTGCATCAGTACGTCGGAATGCGCCGACACCGCGAGGTTGAAGCGGAAGAACTTGTGCTGCGCATCCAGCGCCACCGGGGCCGAGGCGCCGAGGCCGAAGAAGTGGATCTGCCGCGCCTGGATCAACAGGTCCACGGCGCGGCTGATCAGCTGCGGGTCGAGGCTCTGGCAGGCGGCGTCGAGCGAGGCGATGGTGCTGCCGAAGATCTTGCGGGTATAGGCCTCGGGGCCGTCGTCGGCTTCCACCGCGCGGCTGACATAGGCGGCGCCGCTGGCCAGGCTCTGCGCCAGCTGCATCTTCAGCTCGGGGTAGCCGCCGACGTTGAACGAGCGGCAGAAGCGGTTGACCGTCGGCTCGCTGACCTTCGCCGCCTGGGCGAGCGCGGCGATGCTGTAGCGGGTCGCCTGCTGGGGATCCTGCAGGATCGCCTCGGCGACCTTGCGTTCGGCCTTGTTCAGGTCGTCGAGACGATTCTGGATCTGCTCCAGGAGATTTCTCGCGCGCTCCATGTCTGTTCCTTTGTCTGGGGCTACGGATTCGGTGGCCTATCCTACTGGTGCGCCCGGTTTCCCACCAACGGGATATCGTTTTCTGGAAATGTTGTATTTATTACTACGTTTGAGGCTTGATTCAATCCGGGCTTTGGCGTGTACTTCCGTTACCTTGTTAGTAGAATCAAATTATGCCAGCGATTACGGTTGATCCCTCTACCTTTGCCCTGTTCGGCGCGCTTGGCGACCTGGCGTTGCGCAAGCTGTTCCCGGCGCTCTACCAACTGGATCGTGCCGGCCTGCTGCACGCCGACACACGCATCCTGGCGCTGGCCCGCGACGCCGGCGACGAGCGGCAGTACCTGGCCAGCATCGACGAGCACCTGCGCCGCCACGTACCGGCCAGGGAGGTCGACGAGGCGAGCATGCAGCGCTTCCAGGCGCGCCTGAGCTACCTGACCATGGATTTCCGCGATGCCCAGGCCTATGCCGCGCTAGCCGAGCGGGTCGCCGATGCCGAGACGCTGATCGCCTATTTCGCCACGCCGGCGTCCGTCTACGGGGCGATCTGCGAGAACCTCTCGGCGGCCGGCCTCGCCGAACGCACGCGGGTGGTGCTGGAGAAACCCATCGGCCACGACCTGGCGTCGTCGCGTGTGGTCAACGAGGCGGTCGCGCGGTTCTTCCCGGAAAACCGCATCTATCGGATCGACCACTACCTGGGCAAGGAGACGGTGCAGAACCTGATCGCCCTGCGCTTCGCCAACAGCCTGTTCGAGACCCAGTGGAACCAGCACCACATTTCCCACGTCGAGATCACCGTCGCCGAGACCGTGGGGATCGAGGGGCGCTGGGGCTACTTCGACCAGGCCGGCCAGCTGCGCGACATGGTGCAGAACCACCTGCTGCAGCTGCTCTGCCTGATCGCCATGGACCCGCCGAGCAACCTCACCGCCGACAGCATCCGCGACGAGAAGGTCAAGGTGCTCAAGGCGCTGGCGCCGATCACCCCCGAGCTGATCGGCCAGCGCGTGGTGCGCGGCCAGTACGCCACCGGGATCGCCGGCGGCAAGCCGGTACCCGGCTACCTGGAGGAAGACAACGCCAACGCCGAAAGCAGCACGGAAACCTTCGTCGCGCTGCGGGCGGACATCTGCAACTGGCGCTGGTCCGGGGTGCCGTTCTACCTGCGCACCGGCAAGCGCATGGCGCAGAAGCTGTCGCAGATCGTCATCCACTTCAAGGAACCGCCGTTCTACATTTTCGCCCCCGAACAGCGCTCGCTGATCAGCAACCGGCTGATCATCCGCCTGCAGCCGGACGAGGGCATCTCGCTGCAGGTGATGACCAAGGAGCAGGGCCTGGACAAGGGCATGCACCTGCGCAGCGGCCCTTTGCAGCTGAATTTCTCCGAAACCTACAAGAGCTCGCGGATTCCCGACGCCTACGAGCGGCTGCTGCTGGAAGTCATGCAGGGCAACCAGAACCTGTTCGTCCGGCGCGACGAGGTGGAGTACGCCTGGCAATGGTGCGACCAGCTGATCGACGGCTGGACGCGCATGGGCGACAGCCTCAAGCACTACCCGGCCGGCTCCTGGGGGCCGGTCGCATCCATCGCACTGATCACACGTGACGGGAGGTCCTGGTATGGCGATCTCTGAACTCGATCTACCCACTGGCGTCGTGGCCCACAGCCTGGCTGACGCCGAGCGCATGGCCGAGGTCATGGCCGATGGCGCGGCCCAAGTGCTCGACTACGCGGTGCACACCCATGGCGTGGCGAGCCTGGTGGTCTCCGGTGGGCGCAGCCCGGTGCCGTTCTTCGAGGCGTTGTGCCGGCGCGAGCTGGACTGGAGCAAAGTCCAGGTCAGCCTCGCCGACGAACGCTGGGTGCCGCCGACCGATGCAGCCAGCAACGAAGGCCTGGTGCGTCGCCATCTGCTGCAGGGCCGTGCGGCGCAGGCCCAGTTTATCGGCCTGTACCAGCCGGCGGCCAGCCTGGCCGCGGCCGCACGCCTGGCGGATGCGCGTCTCGAGGCGCTGGCCCAGCCGATCGACGTGCTGGTGCTGGGCATGGGCGAGGACGGGCACACCGCGTCGCTGTTCCCCGGTAACGACAACCTGGCGCATGCGCTGGGCGACGACTGCCCGCAGCTGTGCGTGCCGACCCAGGCGCCGAGCGAGCCGCGCGAGCGGCTGAGCATGAGCTACCCGCTGTTGTCTGCCGCGCGCACCCAGTACCTGGCCATTCAGGGAATGGCCAAGCTGGAGACCCTGCGCCTGGCGCTCACCGCCGATCCGCTGCGCATGCCGATCCGTGCGTTCCTGCATTCCCCCCTGGAAATCTACTGGTGCCCCTGAGGCCGAGGAGTCCTGATATGTCGATGGAGCAGAAGGCTGCCCTGATCGAAGCGATCTGCAATCGAGCGCGCATCCTGCCGGTCATCACCATCGCCAGCGAGGAGCAGATCCTCCCGCTGGCCGATGCGCTGGCCGCCGGTGGCCTGAAAACCCTGGAGATCACCCTGCGCTCGGCCCATGGGTTGACCGCCATCCGCCTGCTGCGCGAGCAGCGGCCGGAACTGGTGGTCGGCGCCGGCACGGTGCTCGACCGACGGATGATGGACGAGGTCGAAGCTGCCGGCGCGCAGTTCATCGTCTCGCCGGGCGCCAGCCGCGAGCTGCTCGAGGCCGGCGTGGTCTGCTCCGTCCCGCTGCTGCCCGGCGTGGCCACCGCCAGCGAGCTGATGGAGGGCTACGCGCTGGGCTATCGACGCTTCAAGCTGTTCCCGGCCGAGGTCTGCGGCGGCATCGGCGCGCTGAAGGCGTTCGCCGGGCCCTTCCCGGACGTGCGCTTCTGCCCCACGGGTGGGGTGAATGCCGGCAACGCGTCGAACTATCTGGCGCTGGGCAGCGTCATGTGCGTCGGCGGGACCTGGATGATCGAACCGGCCGCGCTCAAGGGCGGCCAGTGGGCGGCGATCGAGCAGGCCAGTGCAGCGGCGCTGGCCGCACTGGGCTGAACGGGCGGCGCTCGTGATTCGTCGGGGATGCGAGTATGATGCGCGCCCTTTTCCATCGGATATGACACACCGGGAGGTGCCAGGATGACCGAACACGAAGATTCCGTTCCCCATACCACCAGCGGCGAGAAGCTGCAGAAGGTGCTGGCGCGTATGGGCCTGGCCTCGCGACGCGACGCCGAGGCCTGGATCAGCGAAGGCCGGGTGAAGGTCAACGGCGTGGTGGCCAGCCTCGGCCAGCGCGTGGAGCCGCAGGATGCCATCGCTGTCGATGGCCGCCTGATCAAGCGCGAGGACGCGGGCCAGGTCGTTCGCCGCGTACTGATCTACAACAAGCCCGAAGGCGAGATCTGCACGCGCAGCGACCCGGAAGGCCGGCCGACCATTTTCGATCGCCTGCCGCGCCTGAAGGACGGGCGCTGGATCAATGTCGGTCGTCTCGACATCAACACCACCGGCTTGCTGCTGTTCACCACCGATGGCGAACTGGCCAACCGGCTGATGCATCCGTCCTACGAGATGGATCGCGAGTACGCCGTGCGCGTGCGTGGCGAGGTGACCGAGGAGATGCTCGAGCAGTTGAAGACCGGCGTCATGCTCGAAGACGGCCCGGCGCGCTTCACCGACATCAAGCAGGCGCCCGGCGGCGAGGGGCTCAACCACTGGTACCACTGCGTGGTGATGGAAGGCCGCAACCGCGAAGTACGCCGCTTGTGGGAATCCCAGGGCGTGGTGGTGAGCCGGCTCAAGCGCGTGCGCTTCGGCCCGGTGTTCATGACCTCCGACCTGCCCATGGGACGCTGGCGGGAAATGGCCCAGGCCGAGGTGGACATCCTCAGCGAGGAAGTCGGCCTCAAGCCGGTGGCGCTGCCGGAAATGAAGACGCGCACCAAGGAGAAGATCGAGCGCATGCAGCGCAAGATCGCCAAGCCCGTCGCCCGTACTGACCGCCGCGCGCGTGTATTGCGGCCCGCCGAGGATGCCGATGTGCGCCCCGAAGGCAGCCGCGCGCCGCGTGAGCCGGCCGCGCGCAAGCCGCGTCCGGCCGAAGGACGGGGTACGCCACTGGCCGAGCGTCCGAGCGACAACCGGCGCAAGCCGGCGCCGAGTCGTGGCGGTTCGTCCGACAAGCCCGGCGGTCGTGGCGGTCGTCGACGCGACAGCTGAAAAAAAAGCGCCCCTCGGGGCGCTTTTTCATGGGGCTTCGGCCGGCGTACCTGCTCAGCCCTGGGCGTCGAAGGCCTGGCCGTTGATGCCAGCGCTGTCCGGCCCCATCAGGTAGAGGTAGACCGGCATGATCTCGGCGGGCAACGGGTTGACCATCGGGTTCTCGCCCGGGTAGGCCTTGGCCCGCATGTCCGTGCGCGTCGCCCCCGGGTTGACACTGTTGGCACGCACGGAGGCGGTGCCGTCCAGTTCGTCGGCAACGACCTGCACCAGGCCTTCGGTGGCGAATTTCGACACCGCATAGGCGCCCCAGTAGGCGCGGCCCTTGCGGCCCACGCTGCTCGAGGTGAAGACGATCGAGGCATCCGGCGACAGCTTCAACAGCGGCAACAGGGTGCTGGTGAGCATGAAGGTCGCATTGACGTTCACCTGCATGACACGCATGAAGTTCTCGCCGGACAGCTGCTCGACCGGTGTGCGCGGGCCGACGATCGAGGCGTTGTGCAGCAGGCCGTCGAGGCGGCCGAACTCCCGCTCGATCATCGCTGCCAGTTCGTCGTACTGGTGTGGCAGCGCCGTTTCCAGGTTGAACGGAATGACCGCCGGCTGCGGATGGCCGGCCGCCTCGATCTCGTCGTACACCCGATTGAGGTTCTCTTCGGTCTTGCCCAGCAGCAGCACCGTGGCGCCGTGGGCTGCATAGGCCTTGGCGGCGGCTTCGCCGATACCGCGGCCAGCGCCGGTCACGAGGATGATGCGGCCGGCGAGCAGCTCGGGGCGGGCGGTGTAGTCGAACATGGAATGTCTCACAGCGATGAAGGTTGAGGCGGTGGTGGTCAGCAGCGGCAAAGCGCGTGGTCGAGAACGGTGCGAAGCTCCAGCGGGTGGGACACCACCACGTCGGCGCCCCAGTTGCCCGGATTGTCGGCCGGGTGGATGTAGCCGTAGCGCACCGCGGCGGTCCGGCTGCCGGCGGCTCGCCCGGACTCGATGTCGCGCAGGTCGTCGCCGACGAAGAGCACGCTGGCAGGGTCCAGATTCAGCTTGCTGCAGGCGAGCAGCATGGGCTCCGGGTCCGGCTTGCTGCGCGATACGTGATCGGGGCAGACCAGTACGGCAGAACGCTCGGCCAGGCCGAGCCGATGCATGATCGGTTCGGCGAAGCGCACCGGCTTGTTGGTCACGACGCCCCAGAGCAGCCCGGCGCGTTCGATATCGGCCAGCAGCTGCTCCATGCCGTCGTAGAGCCGGCTGTAAATGGCGCAGTGATCCTGGTAGCGATCGAGGAATTCCAGCCGAAGCTGTTCGAACTCGGCCGACTGCGGGTCCACTTCGAAGGCGCCGAGGACCATCGCGCGGGCGCCACCGGACACCACGTCGCGTACGCAGTCTTCTTCGACCGGTGGCAGGCCGCGAGCCTGGCGCATGGCCTGGATCACGGCGACGAAGTCCGGCGCGGTGTCCAGCAGGGTGCCATCCATGTCGAACAGTACGGCGCGCAGGCGCATCAGGCCTCCTTGACGGTGCGGACCATGTAGTTCACATCGACGTCGTCGGTGAGCTTGTACTGCTTGGTCAGCGGGTTGTAGGTGAGGCCGATCATCTCGTGGACGGCAAGGCCGGTCGCCCGGCTCCAGGCGCCCAGTTCGGAAGGGCGGATGAACTTGCGGTAGTCGTGGGTACCCCTGGGCAGCAGTTGCAGTACGTACTCGGCGCCGACGATTGCCAGGGCGTAGGCCTTCGGATTGCGATTGATGGTCGAAAAGAACACCTGGCCGCCGGGCTTGACCAGCGCATGGCAGGCGCGAATGACCGATGCCGGGTCGGGGACGTGCTCGAGCATCTCCAGGCAGGTCACCACGTCGAACTGTCCGGGACATTCGGCTGCCATCGCTTCGGCGGTGGTCTGCCGATAGTCGATTTCCAGTTCGGATTCGAGCTGGTGCAGGCGAGCCACCGCCAGGGGCGCCTCGCCCATGTCGATGCCGGTGACTGTAGCGCCGCGACGGGCCATGGCCTCGCTGAGGATGCCGCCGCCACACCCGACATCCAGTACCTTCTTGCCGGCGAGCCTGATGTGGTCGTCGATCCAGTTGACCCGTAGCGGATTGATTTCGTGCAGGGGCTTGAACTCGCTCTCGCGGTCCCACCAGCGATGGGCCAGGGCTTCGAATTTCGCGATTTCGGCGTGGTCGACGTTGCTCATGATCAGGTCCGTTGCAAGCTGTAGATGGGGCAGCGCAGTCGCTTGGTGCCCGGCTTCGTTCTGAAAACGGCACTGTACACGACATTCCGGCAGTGGCCGCCCTCGTGGGTCAAGATTTGTCTCCGCTGGCGATGCGCTCGCCCCAGTCGCGTACCTGTCCGGCGAGGGATTGCTCATCGATTCGGCTCAGTCGGCGGTTGTCCAGCAGCTGCTTTCCCGCGACCCAGACGTGGCGCACCTGGTCGCGGCTGCAGGAATAGATGAGCTGCGAGACGGGATCGTAGATTGGCTGCTGGGCCAGGCCGGACAGGTCGAATGCGACCAGGTCTGCGGCCTTGCCGACTTCCAGCGAACCGATGCTGTCTTCGAGACCCAGCGCGCGTGCTCCGTTCAGCGTCGCCATACGCAGGGCGCGATGGGCGTCGAGTGCGGTAGCAGAGCCAGCCACCGCCTTGGCCAGCAGTGCCGCGGTGCGGGTTTCGCCAAGCAGGTCGAGATCATTGTTGCTCGCCGCGCCATCAGTACCGATGGCGACGTTGACGCCTGCTTCCCACAGTCGCTCCACCGGACAGAAGCCGCTGGCCAGCTTGAGATTGGATTCAGGACAGTGGATCACACTGCAGTTGTGCTCGACGAGCAGCGCCAGGTCCGCTTCGTTCACCTGGGTCATGTGCACGGCCTGGAAACGCGGGCCAAGCAACTGCCGGCGCGCCAGTCGGGCCAGCGGTCGTTCGCCATACAGGCGCATGCCCTCGTCGATCTCGTGCGCCGTTTCGTGAACATGCATGTGGATGCCTGCATCCATCTCCCCTATCAGCACCTGGAGTGCACTGAGCTTGTCATCGCTCACCGAGTACGGCGCATGGGGCCCGAATGCGACAGTTATCCTCGGGTGGTGCTTCAGGTCGTCGAACAGCGCCAGGCCCTTGCGCAGCGACTCGGCCGAATCCCGTGCGCCAGGGACGGGGAAGTCCATGATCGGTATGGTGATCTGAGCCCTGACGCCTGTGCGATGGACGACCTCGCTGACGGCTTCCGGGTGGAAATACATGTCGGAGAAGCAGGTGATACCGCCCTGGAGCTGCTCGGCGATCGCCAGTTCGGTGCCGACCCGGATGAAGGCCTCATCGACCCAGCGTCGCTCTGCGGGCCAGATATGATCCGAAAGCCAGGTCCGCAGCGATAGGTCATCAGCGAGGCCGCGGAACAAGGTCATCGCCGCATGGCCGTGAGCGTTCACCAGTCCGGGCGCGAGCAGCATCCCCGGCAACTCGAGCCTCTGCCGAGCGGGATATGCCTCTGCTTCGGCGCGAGCGGCAATCAGCGCAATGCGCCCATCGCGCACGCCCAGGGCATGATTCGTCAGAACGACCCCGGCTGGCTCCACCGGCACGAGCCAGGTTGGAAACAGAACGAGATCCAGCGGCGCGGCGTCGGCTTTATACATATAGGGAGGCATCGCGGAAGTGGGTTATCAGTTTATCGGCTGTCATCTGACCTTTGAAGGAAATGGAAGTAGCGCTGGTCACCCGAACCCGACCATTATTTATTTTGCTCTCAATTGTTGACGCCCTCCGAAACCCGCCTATAATGCGCACCACTTTCGCAGCGCACTTCGATGGAAAAGCCTGATAAATCA